>NZ_CP036533.1:1745000-4145000 GCF_024585265.1 Bradyrhizobium sp. WBAH42 | reverse complement strand
ACCACGCAAGCTCGAGGACATCAGGCAGTCTGCGCTCGCCACCCTCGCCCCGCCGCCCGAGCGCCGCGCCACCTTCGACCGGCTGTTCGACCTGCATTTCCGCGGCAGCGAAGCGATCGAGCGCGCCGAAGACGGCGAGGACGACGAGACCGTCCGCCTGCAGGAGGAAGGTCGCGGCGACGAAGAGCCCCTGCTCGCCGACGACGCCAACGAGTCCGGTCTGACCGCGACGCGCGCCGAGGCGCTGGTCGAGCGCCGCTTCGCGCAGCTCTCCACGACCGATGCCCTCCGGCGCCTGGCTCGCGAGGCCCCGCGGCGCCTGCCGCGGCGGCGCGGGCACCGCCGCATGCGGGCGCGCCGCGGCCCCTTTGCCGACCTCCGCCGCACCTTGCGCGACAGCGTCCGCAGCGACGGCGAGATCCTGCGCCTCGGCCACATGAGGCGGCGGCAACGGCCGCGCAAAGTCTTGCTGCTGATCGACGTCTCCGGCTCGATGAAGAGCCGGACCGAGGAGAACATGAAGCTTGCGCATGCGCTGGTGCAGGCTGCGCCTAACGTCGAGGTCTTCACCTTCGGCACGCGGCTGACCCGTGTCACCCGCGTGCTGCGGCTGAAACGCCGCGAGCAGGCGCTGAGCGCCGCGGCCCATCTGGTCAGCGACTGGGACGGCGGCACCCGGATCGGCGACGCGCTGCAAGCCTTCCTGGCGGTCCCGCGGTTCGGCGGCTACGCCCGCGGCGCCGCCGTAATCATCGTGTCCGACGGGCTCGAGCGCGGCGAGCCGGACGCCCTTCGCGACGCCGTCGCGAAATTATCGCGGCGGGCCTGGCGGCTGAGCTGGCTGACGCCGCTCGCGACAGGTCCCGGCTTCCGTCCGCAGACCGAAGCGCTGGTCGCGATCGAACGCTTCGTCGACGATCTCGTGGACGGCGGATCGAGCGCATCCATCGTCGCCCACGTCCTGGCACTGGGAAGGAGAGCTGCGTGAACGGTATTGTCGACGGCCATCATCACATCTGGCGGCAGGCCGACCTACCCTGGCTGATCGGCCCGATGCAGCCTCGAATCTTCGGACCGTACGAGCCGATCCGGCGCGATTATCCGATCCAGGAATATCTCGACGATCTCGAGGGCAGCGGCGTCACCCGTTCGGTCTATGTGCAGACCAACTGGGCGCCCGAGCATTTCGAGGAGGAGGCAGCCTGGGTGCAGCGCACCTCCGACGAACACGGCTGGCCGCACGCCATCGTCGCCTACGCCAATTTCGCGGCGGACGACGTCCGCCCGCAGCTTGACCGCCTCAAGCGCTACCCACTGCTGCGCGGGGTACGTATGCAGCTGCATTGGCATGAGAACCCGCTCTATCGCTTCGCGCCGCGTCCGGATCTCTGCGCCGATCCCGTGATCCGTCGTAACGTCGCGCGTCTGGCCGATTACGGCTGGAGTTTTGACCTCCAGGTCTTCACGCCGCAGATGCCGGATGCTGCGCAGCTCGCCGAATCCTGTCCCGGCGTGACCTTCATCCTCCAGCATGCCGGCATGCTCGAGGATCTCTCGCCGGCTGGACGGGCCGCCTGGCGCGCCGGGATGGCCCGGATCGCGACTTGTCCGAACGTGGTCTCGAAACTGTCCGGGCTCGGCACCTTCATCCACCGCAACGATCCCGCGCATATCGCCGCCGTGCTCACCGATACCGTCGCGATCTTCGGCGCCGAGCGCTGCCTGTTCGGCTCCAATTTTCCGATCGAGAAATTGTGGACCAGTTATCGCGAGCTCGTCGGAGCCTTTCGCGCCGCCGCCGCCCCGTTCAGTGCGGAGCAACAGGATGCGATCTTCAGGACGACGGCAACGCGCGTCTATCGGCTTTGACAGACAAGAAACGAGACAGGAGGGAAACGAATGGCGCTGGAGATCAAGATCCTGGACTACGGCGATATCGAGCTGGAATCGAGCTTCCTGGTGCTCGGCCGCGACTGCGGCCGCACCCGCCGCGTCCTCACCCTCGGCTTCCTGATCCTCGGCGGCCCCTATCCGGTCGTGGTCGACACCGGCTATCGCTCCAACCAGATCATGGAGACGCTGGGTATGCGGGGACTCCAGTATCATGAGAACATGATCGAGAACCAGCTCGCCCGCCACGGCGTCCGCATGGGCGACGTCCGCTTCGTCTGTCACACCCATCTGCACATCGACCATGCCGGCAAGGACGATCTGTTCCCGATGAACACGACCGTCGTGCTCAACCGCAAGGAGCTCGAATATTCCGTCTCGGGCCTGATGCATCCGCAATATCCGGCGCCCGACATCAAGCACCTGATCGACCGCCTGCACACCAAGAGCGCGCTGCGCTTCCTGGATCTCGAAATCACCGGACCGATCGAGCTGATGCCCGGCGTCTATTGCGACGCCGCCAACGCGCACACCGAGGGCTCGATGAACATCATCGTCCACACCGCCGACGGCATCGCGACCATCTGCGGCGACGTGATCTACGATTTCAACGACCAGATCGTCACGCCCTTCCATGAAATCCACGATTGGGAGCCGCGCACCACCGGCAACCACGGCACCACCAAGCGCGCGGAGAAGGCGGCGATCAAGAAGCTGCTCAGCAATTCGCGCTACCTGCTCCCGGTCCACGACCGGCCCGCCAAGATCGACGGCGGCAATGTCGTGGGGCGGCTGCATGATCAGGTCCCCGGCCCCATTGTTCAATCGCTGCCCCAGCGCAACTGGTTCCCGGCTTGAAATGTCGAGGATCGACCGATGACGCATGTCACCCTGCGAAGCGAGTTCGAGACCCTGATCGATCCCTATGCGCCGGTCGCCCAGATCGGCACCGGCTTCGACTTCACGGAAGGGCCGATCTGGCACCCGGTCGATCATTATCTGCTGTTCTCGGACATGCCGGGCGACGTGCGCAGGCGATGGGATGCGCGGCGCGGCGTCGTCGAGGTCAAACGCCCGTCGAACAAATGCAACGGCATGACCTATGATGCCGAGCTCAATCTGATCGTCTGCGAGCACGCGACCTCGTCGCTGGTTCGCGAACGCCCGGACGGACGGCGCGAGGTGCTGGCCTCGCATTTCGGCGGCCAGGAGCTCAACAGCCCGAACGACGTCTGCGTGCATTCATCCGGCGCGATCTATTTCTCCGATCCCTGGTATGGCCGCATGCCGGTCTATGGTGTCGAGCGGCCGCGCCAGCTCGGCTTCCAGGGCGTCTACCGCGTCGTGCCGGGCGGCGAGCCGAAGCTCGTGGTCGAGCGCAGTTTGTTCGACCAGCCGAACGGGCTGTGCTTCTCGCCGGACGAGAAGCTGCTCTACGTCAACGACACGGTGCAGGCTCTGATCCGCGCGTTCGACGTCAACAGCGACGGCTCGCTGTCGAATGCGCGCGTGTTTGCGAGCGGCATCAAGTCCGAGCTCGAGCCCGGTCTGCCCGACGGCATGAAGTCCGATCAGCACGGCAATGTCTGGGTTACCGCGCCCGGCGGCGTCTGGGTCTTTTCGCCGCGCGGCGAACTGCTCGGCAAGGTCCGCCTGCCCGAACTCGTCGCCAACCTCGCCTGGGGCGGGCCGGATTTCCGCACGCTTTACCTCACCTCGACGCATTCGGTGTATGCGATTCCGACCAAGGTCGGCCCGCGGCATGAGCCCTATATGAGCGGCCGGCGCGCTGGTGGCGGAACAAGCCCGAGCTCATCGCCAGCCGCGCCTATTCTGACCGAGGGCGAGATGCGGCTCGATCCGCAACGCTGCGCCATGATCATCCAGGATCTCCAGAACGACGTCATCATGGACGGCGGGGCTTTCGCCGAGTCCGGCGCGCCCGGTCACGCCAAGCAGCAGCACGTCGTGGAGAATGTGCGGCGCCTCGCGGAAGCCGCACGCGCCCGCGGCGTCGCCATCATCCATGTCTGGTTCGTGGTCGAGCCCGGCGCACCCGGCGTCACGCTGAACGCGCCGCTGTTCGAAGGCCTCGTCGACAGCAAGGCGATGGTGCGCGGAAGCTGGGGCGCGGCTCCGGTTTCAGGCCTCGAGCCACGGCCCGGCGATTTCGTCGTCGAGAAGATGCGGATGAGCGCATGGGAAGGCACGCGCCTCGAGACGATCCTGAAAGCGACCGGCCGCGACATGATCATCAACACCGGCGCCTGGACCAACATGTCGATCGAGCACACCGCGCGGACCGGCGCCGACAAGGGCTATTTCATGATCGTCCCCGAGGATTGCTGCTCGACCATGAATGCCGACTGGCACAACGCCTCAATCAATTTCGCCATGCAGAACGTCGCGATCGTGACCAGGGCCGACACCGTCATCAGAGCGCTGGGATGAGCTGTGGCAAAGCTCCTGCACCTGTCCTGCTCGCCGCGCGCCGAGTCCGTCTCGACGGCCGGCGCGCGCGTCTTTCTCGATGGCTTCCGCCAGACTCGGCCGGATTGGGACGTTGACGTCGTGGACATTTGGCGTGAGCGGATGCCGGAATTCACGGGCCCTATCGTCGAAGCCAAATATGCGCGCATGAAGGCTCAAGGCTTCACCGACGCGCAACGCGAGAGCTTTGCCGAGGCCGAGCGAATGGCGCTGCGCTTCTCACTCGCCGATCGCGTGCTGATCTCGACCCCGATGTGGAACTTCAGCCTTCCCTACAAGCTCAAGCAATGGTTCGACATCATCGTCCAGCCCGGCCTCACCTTTCGATTCGATCCATCGCAGGGATATCTTCCGCTGCTGCAGGACCGGCCGACGCTGGTGATCATCGCCAGCGGCAGCGATTTTGCCACCGGCATGAACCGCGGTCGCATCGATATGGCAACGCCCTACTTGCGGGAAATCCTGCGTTTCATCGGGATCAGCAATGTCCGTTTCGTGTTGATCGGTCCAACCACCGGACCGCAGCAGCCGATCGATGCCGCCCGTGAAAGGGCCCATCAACGCCTCGCTGCAATCGCCGCGACCTTCTGAAGCGCGATCGATTTAGGTTGAATCGATTGCCGCGGTCGGTCACCTCTCCCGCTTGCGGGAGAGGTCGGCGCGAAGCGCCGGGTGAGGGCTTTCTCCTCTTGGGGATTGTCCCATTGCGGAAGCACCCTCTCCCCACCCCTCTCCCGCAAGCGGGAGAGGGGGCCCACTACCGTCGTCGCAGCAAATCAATCCCAATCTCATCGCGCTTTGAAGCGCGATGGCGGCGTGTCGCGCCGGATCAGATCAGGCTCGATTTGCCCCGGCTCAGCACCTGGCCTGCGCCTTTGCTGCCGACGATGCGGCCCTGGCTGCAGACGACCTCTCCCCTGGCGATCGTCGTCACCGGCCATCCCGTGACCTCAAAACCTTCCCACGGCGTGTAGTCCGCGCCGTGATGCAGATCGGCCTGCCGGATCGGCTTCTTCAACTTGGGATCCCAGAGAACGATGTCGGCATCGAAACCGACGCCGATCGAGCCCTTGCGCGGATAGAGGCCGTAGATGCGAGCGTGGTTGGTCGCCGTCAGCTCGATAAACTTCTGCAGGGTGATGCGGCCCTTCGAGACGCCTTCAGAGAACAGGATCGGCAGCCGCGTCTCGACGCCGGGAATGCCGTTCGGCACCCAGCGGAACGAGGTGCGGGCGTTCGGCGTCAGCTTGCCCTTGGGATCGTCGTAGCGAAACGGGCAGTGATCGGACGAGAAGGTCTGGAACACACCCGACGCGATGCCTTCCCAGATCGCCTTCTGGCTCTCGACATCGCGCGGCGGCGGCGAGCAGACATATTTCGCGCCCGTGATATCCATGTTGAGGCCCTTCATGTCATCGGCCGTCAACGTGATGTATTGCGGGCAGGTCTCGGCGTGAACGGGCAGGCCGCGCTGCTGGGCCCAGCGCACCTGCTCCATCGCCTCGCGTCCGGAGACGTGCACGATCATGATGGGAACGCCGATCACCTCGGCATGACTGATGGCACGGTGCGTCGCCTCGCGCTCGACCGCCTGCGGCCGCGAGGTGCCGTGATAGTACGGCGCGAGATGACCTTCGCGCTCCAGCTTGCTGGTGAGGAAGCGGATGGCGTCGTAGCCCTCGCAATGGACCATGACCAGCGCCTCCTCGCGGCGCGCAACGTCGAAGACCTCGAGCAGCTGCTTGTCGCTGAGCACGAGGTCGTCATAGGTCATGAACACCTTGAACGAGGTGTAGCCGTCCTTGACCAGGGCCGGCAGCTCCTGCCCGAGCACCACGGCAGTCGGGTCGGAGATGATGAGATGGAAGGCGGTATCGATGTAGCACTCACCTTCAGCGAGCTTGCGATAGTTCTCGACACAGGTGCGCAGCGAGGTGCCCTTCTCCTGCAGCGCGAAGGGCAGCACCATGGTGTTGCCGCCGGCCGCCGCCGCGCGCGTCGCCGAGGCGAAGTCGTCGGCCATCACCACGTCGGGGCCTGAAGGCTGCGAGATATGCACGTGGCTGTCGATGCCGCCCGGCAGCGCCAATAGACCCGTCGCATCGATCTCGCGGGCCGCGCCCTCGATACGATCGGCGATGCTGACGATGCGGCCGTCGCGAATGCCGATATCGGCGCGACACTCGTCGCTGGCCGTCACGATGGTGCCGCCGCGGATGGTGAGGTCGAGCTGCGTCACTGATGTCTCCGTCACTTGATCTTTTGCATTGTGTGGAAGATCCGCCCCCATTGCGCAAGGGCCGTCACATCTCCGCCCGCGAGGCCGAGGGTCCGCCACAGCGTCACCGCGACCGAATCGAGCACGGCGATGTCCAGCTCCCGCTCCAGCGTGGCCGCAAGCGCCGCACCATCGAGATTGGTGCAGAGAATGACGATGGCGTCAGACCCCTCCGCCGCCACCGCCCGGATCATGCCTGCGATCGTCGCCGGCGCGACCTCGCCAAAGGAAAAGTTGTCGCGCAAGCCGAGATGCCGCTCGGCATGCGGGGTGATCCCCTCCTCGGCCCAGACGTCGGCAATGCGCCGCTGCACGTCGTCGGTATAGGGCGAGACCAGGCCGATGCGCCTCGCGCCGAGCGCGCGCGCCGCATCGATGCAGGCCAGCGTCGATGTCGTTGCCAGAACATTCGTGCGCGCCATGATCGCCTCGCACAGGCTACGGTCGCGCCCGATGCCGAGCCAGCTTGCGGACGTGCCATTCCAGGCGATCGCGTCGACCTTGGCATCCGCCAGCAGATCGGCCGCCGGCAACATCACCGAGGCATCGAACTGGCTCAGCGCGGCGGCATCGAGCGCGATCTCGGTGACGCGGAAGCGCGAGAAATGTGCGGTGATGCCGGAGACACCGGCCAGCATGGCGCTGGTGACGGGCTCGAGCACCGAGTTGGAGGACGGCGTGATCATGCCAAGGCGTTTGCGCAAGACTACATCGGTCACGATCGCTCCGTTGCCGTGGAACGCATGAACGCTCCCTCGAAACGATCATCGGCATCCCCCGTGGTGCGCGCAACCGGCAATTTGCATACTGCATGCAATTTGTTCGATATGCATTTGTTTTAAGCCACATACGTCGCCTATTTGGGCATCGCCTTCGGCTCGGGATGGCTAGGATGAGTTGCAAGCAGGAAATCTCTCGTGCAGCAGAAATCCGAACCGAACCCGGGGCGAAAGTCGCCCAAGCTCAAGCGAATGGGACTGCATGAGCGCGCCGCCGCGCGGATGCGGACGATGATCATTCGCGGCGAGCTGCCGCCGGGCTCGCAGACCCAGGAGACGAAACTGTCGAAGGAGCTCGGCGTATCGCGCACCCCCTTGCGCGAGGCGATGAAGGTGCTGGCGGCGGAAGGGTTGATCGAGCTGCGTCCCAACCGCAGCCCGCGCATTGCCGATATCGCGGTCGACGGCATCTCGGAATTGTTCGAGGCCCTCGCCGGCATCGAGCGGCTCGCCGCCGAGCTTGCCGCGGAGCGCGCCACCGAGCGCGATCTCGCCCGCCTGCGCACGCTGCAGACCCGGATGGAAGGTCATCACCGCAACGGCAAGCTCGACGATTATTTCGCACTCAACGGCGAGATCCACAACACCATCGTCCGCATGGCGCGCAACACGCCGCTGCGCGAGGCGCACGAGACGCTGATCTCCCGCGCCGAGCGCGCGCGCTATCTCGCGCTCGGCGCCGACAGGCGCTGGAGCAATTCGGTCGACGAGCACGCCGACATCCTCGCCGCCCTCGAAGCGCGCGACGGCGAAGCGGCCGGCCGCTTGCTCGGCGCGCATGTCGCGCGCACCGGCACGGCGCTGCTGGAAGTCCTCGCCGCCTCTCAGGCCAAGCGGACGGCGGCCTGAACCATGAAGCTGCTGCTGCTCAACCCCAACACCAGCACCGAGGTCACGCAGCTGATGCTGGAGGTCGGGCAGCGCGCGGCCTCAGAAGGCACCGAGCTGATCCCCTGCACCGCGACCCGCGGCGTGCCCTATATCGCGACCCGCACCGAGGCGCAGATCGGCGGCGCCATCGCGCTGGAAATGCTGGCCGAGCAGCACAGGAAGGTCGACGCCGCGATCATCGCGGCGTTCGGAGATCCCGGCCTGTTCGCCGCGCGCGAGAGCTTCGACATTCCCGTGGTCGGCATGGCGGAGGCGGCGATGCTGACCGCGTGCATGGCTGGACGCCGCTTTGCCATCGTCACCTTCGCTCAGGCGCTAGGGCCCTGGTACGAGGAATGCGTCCGCGCCCACGGCCTGTGGGAGCGCTGCGCCGGCATCCGCATGCTGGATACGCCGTTTCAGGCGATCTCCGAGGTCGGCACCGAGAAAGAGGACGTGCTGGTCGAGCTCGCCCGGCGCGCCATCGTCGAGGACGAGGCCGATGTGCTGATCTTCGCCGGCGCCCCGCTCTCGGGCCTTGCCGAGCGCGTTGCCGACCGGATCCCCGTCCCCGTGGTCGATCAGGTCATAGCGTCAGTGAAGCAAGCCGAGGCGCTGCATGCGCTGCGTCTGCGCAAGGCGAGCGCCGGCACGTTCCGCCGGCCCGCCGCCAAGCCGACCATGGGCCTTGCCGATGCGCTCGCCGCCCGGCTCGAACATCGCGACAGCTGATCAGAGAGGCGGCCGGCGATGCGAAAAACCCAGTTCGTTTTCGAGCATGCGGCCGAAGGCAAACAAGCGGGATTCGCATCCCGGCGGCGCGATGATCTGGATGCCGAAGGGCAGCTCATTCTCCCCGCGCGGCACCGGCAAGGTCAGGACCGGAAAACCGACCAGCGACACGATGAAGGTGACGGCGAGATAATCGATCGGCGTCTCGAGCGCGGCCCCATCGATGGCAGTGATGTCGCTGATCTCATTCGGCCAGGGAAAGACCGACGCAGCCGGCGCGACCAGGAAATCGGTAACAGTGAACAGCTCGCGAAAGCTGCGATAGATCGCGGTGCGACGCCGCTCGGCGGTGAGGTAGTCCTGCGCGGAGAGGTTTGCGCCGGCCTCGATGTTCCAGATCACCGTCGGCGTGAGCTCAGAACGCCGCGTCCTCAGCAAGTCGCCATAGCTGTTCGCGATGTGCGCGGCTCGCAAGGTGCGGAAGGCTTCGATGGCGCCGCTGCAATCGGGCGAGGACGGCACGACATCGGCAACACGCGCGAGCGACTCGCAAGCCGCAGCGAAGCGCACACGAACCTCGTGTGCAACGGGCGCGACACCGAAATCGGGCGTGACGGCAATCCGGGGACGGCCAGCGATGGGTGGATCATCACCGGCGCTGCCGAGCGAGAGCGGATCATCCGCATCGCCTCCAGCGCAGACCGACAACGCGAGTTCGAGATCATCGACACCACGGGCGAGGAAGCCGTGGGTCGCCAGCATGTCCCAGCCGAGCGGCCGGCGCGGCGACGGGATGCGGCCGGGCGTCGGCCGGATCGAGGCGACGCCGCAGAAACTGGCGGGCGTGCGCACCGAGCCGCCGAAATCGGTGCCATGCGCCAGCGGCACCATGCCGGATGCGACCGCGACGGCAGAGCCGCCGGACGATCCGCCGGAGGTCAGCGCGGGATCGAACGGATTGCGTGTCGGTCCGCGCAATCTGTTGGTGCAGACCGCGCCGAAGCCGAACTCCGGCGTGTTGGTCTTGCCCAGAATGATCGCGCCGGCGCGCCGCAGCCGCGCCACAACGAGATCATCCTCGGCCGGGACGTGATCGCGGAACAGCACCGATCCGTAAGTCGTCGCAAGTCCCGCAGTGTCGGTGAGGTCCTTGATGCCTATGGGCACGCCGTGCAGCGGGCCGACCGGCGCGGAGGCCGCATCGCACATCCGCGCAGCGCGGCGGGCGCCGTCCGCATCCACCGTCACGAATGCCGCCAATTGCGGATCGAGGCTCGCAATCCGCGCCAGATGCGCTTCGACGGCCTCACGCGAGGATACTTCGCCCCTCGCAATGGTGCGGGCAAGCTCGGTGGCCGTGAGGTCGCAAATCGATCCGTCCGATGTCATCGGACCACCATGCCAAAGCGCTCGCCGAAAAGCGACAGGTGCGGGCACAAGACTTGCTTTCTCCTTGGGAGCAACGGGAGGCAACACCATGGCTGATGCGCCAAGCGGCCGATCGCTCGTCGTCGATGCGGTCACCCACCGGTATCCGAGTGGCGCGCTTGCGGTCGAGAACATCAATCTCGACATCAAGGGCGGCGAGATCATCGCCCTGCTGGGCCCCTCCGGCTGCGGCAAGACAACGCTCCTGCGCATCATCGCGGGCTTCATCGCGCAGACGCAAGGGAGGATTATCATCGGCGACGACATCGTCGATGCGCTGCCGCCGAACAAGCGCGCCGTCGGCATCGTGTTCCAGAACTACGCGCTGTTCCCGCACCTGTCGATCAGCGAGAACGTCGCCTATGGCCTCGCCGCCCGCGGCATCGACAAGGCGACACGCCAGCGCGAGGCACAGCGCCTGCTGGAGCTGGTGCAATTGCCCGCGATGGCCGAGCGGCTGCCGCGGCAGCTCTCCGGTGGCCAGCAGCAGCGCGTGGCGCTCGCCCGCGCGCTCGCGATCAAGCCGTCGATCCTGCTGCTCGACGAACCCTTCGCCGCGCTCGACAAGAATTTGCGGCTGGACATGCAGATCGAGGTCAAGCGGCTGCAGCGCGTCTCCGGCATCACCACGCTGATCGTGACCCACGACCAGGAGGAAGCGCTGTCGATGGCCGATCGTGTCGCCGTGCTGAGCCATGGCAAGCTCGAGCAGTTCGGCTCGCCATCGGACGTCTATGACCGTCCGCAGACGCTATTCGTCAACACCTTCGTCGGCTCCACTAACCGCATGCCCGGTGTCGTGGTCTCGGCGGACCGCACTGCTGCCAAGGTGCGTCTCGATGCCGGCGCGGAGATCATCGCACGGCCCGCGGGCGGTGCACTCAGCGAAGGCGGCCGCGTCACCGTCTGCATCCGCCCCGAGCATCTGCAATTCGTCGGCGACGAGACCGGCTTTGCCGGCGTCGTCGGCATGTCGCTGCCGCTCGGCGCCACCGTCGTGCACGAGGTCACCACGGCCGACGGGTCCGGCGTCAAGGTTTCTCAGGCACGCATCGGCGAGACGCGAGCTTTGGAGAACGGCGCGGCGGTGCGCCTCGCACCGCTTGCCCCATCGCTCGCCAATGCCTTTCCCGCAACGCTTTAGATCCAGTCCAGAACGCTTTAGATCCAGTCCAGAGGGGAGTTTGACATGATCATGAACCGCAGAAGCCTGCTGACCACGGCGCTCACACTCGGGGCCATGAAGGCGTTTCCCGGCCTGAGCTTCGCCCAGGCGCGGCCGCTGGTGTTTGCGACCTTCACCGGAAGCTGGGAGGAAGCGCACAAGGCCGTGCTGGTGCCCGCGTTCCGCAAAGCCAATGCGGATGCCGCGATGGTGCTCGATCCCATGCTCTCGGTCGACCAGATCGCCAAGGTCAACGCGGCGAAAGCAAATCCGCCGATCGACGTCATGCTGCACGATCCCGGCCCCGCCCTCGTCGCCGTCGGCCAGGATCTGGTCGAGCCCTATCCGGTCGAGAAGAGCGCGTACTACAAAGATCTGATCGCCGAGGCGCAGGAGCCGATGGGCCCTGCACCGTTCTTCCAGGTCGTCGGCCTCACCTACAATCCGGAAGCGGTCAAGACGCCGCCAACCTCCTGGGCCGATCTCTGGAAGCCGGAGTTCAAGGGCCGCGTCGGCATCACCAACCTCAACTCGACGCTCGGCACCGGCTGGCTGGTCGAGATCGCCAAGATGCGCGGCGGCTCGGAGGCCAATGTCGATCCCGGCTTCAAGGCGCTGGAGGAGCTCAAGCCCAGCCTCGCCGCGGTCGCCGCCAATCCCGGCGCGCTCGCCACCTTGTTCCAGCAGGGCCAGATCGACATCTCGCCCGGCAATTTCAACGCCATCCAGATCCTGAAGGCGCGCGGCGTGCCGGTCGAGTTCGTGGCGCCGAAGGAAGGCGCGATCGCCTTCAAGACCACGATCCACATCGTCAAGAATTCGCCGAACCGCGAGCTCGCCTTCAAGCTGATCGAGGCGGCGCTGACGCCAGAGGTGCAGACCACGCTGATGAACCCGCCCTATCTGATCGTGCCGACCAATTCCAAGGTGACGATGGGCGGAGAGATCGCGCGTGTGCTGGCCAAGGACACGGCCGAGCTGAAGAAGAAGTTCGTGTTCCAGGACTGGAAGAAGATCAACGAGCAGCGCTCGGCCTGGATCGAACGCTTCAACCGCGAGATCAAGATCTGAGCTATGGGCGCAGCGCCGGCATCACGGGACGTGACGTCCTACGGAATGGGATTGGCAGCGCCGCTGGCGCTGTTCTTCCTGGTCTTCTTCGTCGCGCCGCTGCTGCAACTGTTCTGGCTCTCGCTGCACAACGACACGGCCGGGCTCCATTGGGGGCTCGGCCAATACCTGCACTTCCTCACCGACCCCTTCAGCCTTGGCGTGCTCGGCTCGACGCTGCTGCTGGGCGCGGAGGTGACTGCCGTCTGCCTCGTGCTCGGCTTTCCCATCGCCTGGCTGTATCAGCGGGTCGGGCCAAAGCTTCAGACCATCATCATCCTGATCGTGCTGCTGCCGCTTCTGACCAGCGTCGTGGTCCGCACCTTCGCCTGGATCGTCATCCTGGGGCGGCAGGGCATCATCAATGCGACGCTGCAATCGCTCGGCCTGATCGATACCCCGCTGAAACTGCTCTACACCCAGTTCGGCGTGGTGATCGCGCTGGCGCAGGTGCAGATGCCCTTGATGACGCTGCCGCTGATCACCGCGCTCGGCCGCATCGATCCCAATCTCGACGATGCCTCCTGCTCGCTCGGCGCCGGAAGCTGGCGCACCTTCTTCCGGATCGTGCTGCCGCTATCGCTGCCGGGCGTCATCGCCGGCTGCACGCTGACCTATGCCGCCGCGATCACCGCCTTCATCACCCAGTCGCTGATCGGCGGCGGGCAGATGCTGTTCATGCCGATGTATCTCTACCAGCAGGCCTCGACGTTGCAGAACTGGCCGTTCGCGGCCGCGATCTCGATCATCTTCCTGGTCGCCGTGCTCGCGGTCGTCTCGGTGTTCACCACGCTCGGCCGCATGTCGCGCGGCTATGGAGGCGCATGATGAGCGGCCGCAAGCGCACGCTCGAGGCGATCAGCTTCGAGCTCGTCATGACTGTGATCGCGGTGATCGCGCTTCTCATCATCATCGCGCCGTCGCTCGTGGTTCTGATCGTCTCCTTCACCAGCGGCTTCTCGCTGCGCTTCCCGCCGCCCGGCTATTCGCTGCGCTGGTACGTCGAGCTGTGGAATGCCTGGCAGCTGCATTTCGCCGCCAAGAACAGCCTGATCGTGGCGCTGTGGGCGACCGGCCTGTCCGTCGCTCTCGGCGTCGCTGCGGCGCTTGCGATCTCACGGTCACAGACGCTGTCGGCACGGCTGCTCGATTCGCTGTTCATGTCGCCGCTGGTGCTCCCCGCCCTCGCCTTCGGCCTCGCCGCGCTGATGCTGTTCTCGCTGGTCGGACTGCCGGTGTCGCCGCTGACGCTGGTGATCGGCCACACCGTGGTCTGCGTGCCCTATGTCGTGCGCAACACGGTCGCGGCGCTCGCCCAGCTCGAGCCGACCCTGCTCGAAAGCTCGGCCGTGCTCGGCGCGAGCCGCCTCTACACCTTTCGCAGGATCGTGCTGCCGCTGATCCGGCCGGGCATCATCGCCGGCGCCTTCATCGCCTTCATGTCGTCCTTCGACAACGTGCCGGTGTCGCTGTTCCTGCGCGATGCCGCGACCGACATGCTGCCGATCCGGATGTGGCAGGATCTCGAAGGCAAGCTGGATGTCACCATCGCCGCGCTGTCGGGCGTGCTGATCATCGCCACCGTCGCGCTGGTCGCACTCATGGAGCGCGTCACCGGCCTGTCGCGTCGGCTCACCAACTGATCAGGCGCCGCGGAACAGCGAATAGCCCCAGCGCGTGAATTTCAGCGGCAGATGAAAATGCTCGTCAACGTTCTTGATGCGAAAGCGGAACGGCGTCACGGTGAGGAAGCCGTCGTGCTCGCCAAAGAACTCGCCGAGATGAAACAGCACCTCGTACTCGCCAGCCGTGACGCCTGTGCCTTGCGCGACGGCATGATCGAGCACGCCGTTTGCGCCGAGCCGCCCGTCGGCGATGCGCTGGGACTCCGGATCGATCCGCCAGATCTCGACGCGCAGGCCCTGCGCGGGCCGTCCGCTCGCCACATCGACCGCGTGAATGGAAATACCGCCTGCCACAATGTTCCTCCCATGAGCACGCCGCCATGGTAGACGGAAACACGGCCGCTCGGCCAGCGCCCGCGCTGCTGCCGGCTCTGTTGCCTGCTTTGGGGGCGATGACCGGGCTTCAGGCCCTCGTGGCGCTGGCCTTGTTCGCGCCCGGCGTGGTCGCCCCGCGCGCCCAGATCGAGGTCTGGCAGCTCTCGATGTTCTCCTGCGCGGTGTTCGCGGTCGGCATCCCCGCCTCGTTCTGGGGCGGCGGCTTCATCGCGCGGGTTGGCTCGCTGCGGATCGCGAGCCTGTGCGCGGCGGCCATCGCCGTCGGCATGGCACTGGCTTCGCTCGGAACGAGCGCCGCCCTGCTGGCGGCAGGCCTCTGCATCGGCCTTGCCATGGGGCCCGAGACGCCGGCGAGCGCGGCGCTGCTGGCGCGGCTCGTGACCGCCGAGCGGCGCGCCTTCGTGTTCTCGGTGCGCCAGACCGGCAACCAGATCGGCGCGGTCTGTGGCTCGCTGGCCCTGCCCGCAATCGCCATCGCGTTCGGACCGGCATGGTGCTATGCGGCCGTAGCTGCCGTGGCGCTGCTGGCGATCTTGCTGTTCGAATGGTTGCGGCCGACCTATGCTGGCAAGGTCGCCCCGCCGCCGAAGCTCGATCTCCGCGCGCGGCTGGCGCTGGTGATTGCGGACCGGCGGATCGCGATGCTGGCGCTGGCCTCGATGCCGTTCAGCGCGATGCAGGTCTCGCTCAACACGGTCTTCGTCACGCTCGGCACGCGCGAGCTCGGCCTCAGCCATATCGCGGCCGGCATGGCGCTCGCCTGCGCGCAGGCCGGCGGCCTCGTCGGCCGGCTCGGCTGGGGCTATGTCGCCATGCGCCTCGATGCCTCGCGCGCCGTTCTCGTCGTCATCGGCCTCGGCATGGCCTTCTGCGCCGCGCTGCTGGGCCTCGGTGGCGCATCGCTCGGCCGCAACGGGCAATTCATCGTTGCCGCATTGTTCGGCCTGACGGCGTCGGGCTGGAACGGCGTCTTCGTCGCCGAGATCGCCCGCCTCGCGCCGCAGGAGCGGATCGGCGAGACCACCGGCGCGGTGCTGACCGCATCCTATGTGGGCCTCCTTGCGGCGCCGGCGCTGGTGTCGATCCTGGATGGCGTGGCCAGCCTCGGCATGGCGTTCTTCGCCCTGGCGTGCCTCGCCCTCTGTGGCACAGTGGCGCTGATCTGGGGAGGCCATGACAAAGCCAGCACATAGCGCCCGCGAGATCGCGGCTGATGTTGCGGCCGGACGGACGAGCGCCGTCGAGACCGCAAAGGACGCGCTGGCGCGGATCGAGGCGGCCAAGGCCTTGAACGCGGTCGTCACGATCGATCCTGCACGCACGCTGGCCGATGCTGCGGCGGTCGATGATCGCCTGCGTATGGGCGAGATCATGCCGCTCGCCGGCGTGCCCATGATCGTCAAGGACAACATCTGGGTCGGCGGCTGGCGCGTGACGCAGGGTTCGCGCCTGTTCGCCGACTTCATCGCGCCGCGCGATGCCATCGCGGTCGAGCGGCTGCGCAAGGCTGGTGCCGTCGTCGTCGGCATCGGCGCGACATCCGAGTTCGCCTGCAAGGGCGTCACCACCTCACAGCTATACGGGCCGACGCGACATCCGCTCGATCCCGCGCTGACGCCGGGCGGCTCGTCGGGCGGCCCGGCCGCGGCCGTTGCGGCCGGCCTGGTGCCGCTCGCGATCGGCACCGATGCGGGCGGCTCCAGCCGCAGGCCGCCGGCCCATGTCGGGGTCGCCGGCTTCAAGCCGTCCTATGGCGCGATCCCCTATGGGCCAGGTTTCGCCGAGCCGTTCTTCGGCGTCTCCGTCATCGCGCCGATCGCATCCGATGCGACCGACATCGCGCTGGCCTTTGAAGCCATGGTCGGCACCGATCCGCGCGATCCGGATTCTGCCGTCGTGGCGCAGCAGGCCAAAGACATCGGCGGTCAGCGCATCGCATTCTCGCCGCGCCTTGGTCTCGACGCCGCGATCGACGACGTCGTCGCGAATGGCCTCGCCGCCGCCGTCGACCGGCTTTCCGCCGCAGGTCTGCGCATCACACGACGCGATCCCGTCTGGCCGGCAGGCGCCGCGGAGGACGCCATCATGCCGCTGCAGCATGCCGGCCTCGCGGCGCTCCATGGCGACACCTTCCGCAAGGATCCGGCTGTCTTCGATCCTGACATCGCCAAGCAGATCGAGCGAGGTCTCTCCTGGTCGGGTGCCGACGTTGCCGCAGCGCTGCTCGCGAGCACCGCGATCGCCAACGCCTTCGCGGCGTTCTTCACTGAGATCGACCTGCTGCTGACGCCGACCGTCCCGTGCGTCGCCTGGCCGCTGACGCAGCTCGGCCCTGATATGATCGGTGGAAAAGCCGCAAGCCCGCGGGCCCACGCGGTGTTCACGCCCTTCGTCAATCATGCCCGCCTCCCGGCGATCTCGATTCCGTGCGGAACGGATCAGCGCGGGCTTCCCTTCGGCCTTCAGATCATCGCGGCGCGCGGACAAGACCGCTCGCTGCTCGCAGCCGCGCAAGAGATCGAAGCGATCTTGCGAGCGTAGTGCCTGACGCAAACGGAGACTCCCATGGTTGAGAACGCTCATTCGACAATTCGGCCGCTCGACCCTCGCGACCACTGGTCCGAGCTGTCCCGGGCGGAGCGCAGCGCGGCCTATGACAACAACGCGGCGGTCAGGAACAGCCCGGCCCTGATCGCCGAGCGCAATGAGGCTTCGGCACGGATGCGGAGCACGCTGAAGTCCCATCTCGACCTGCCCTATGGCGAGCGGGCCAACAACAAGATCGACATCTACCCGGCCGCCAAGCCTGATGCGCCCTGCCTGGTGTTCCTGCATGGCGGCTACTGGCAGCGCAATTCGCGCGAGCTGTTCGCCATGCTGGTCGAAGGCGTCGCCGCGCATGGCTGGTCGGTTGCGATCCCCGGCTATTCGCTGGCGCCCGAGGTGTCCCTCACCGACATCGTCGCCGAGATCCCGCGCGCACTCGACTGGCTCGCGGCGCACGGCGCGTCCTACGGCGTTGCCGGACCGGTCGTGCTGTCGGGTTGGTCCGCCGGCGCCCATCTTGCTGCGATGGCGCTGGACCATCCGCGGGTCCATGCGGGGCTCGCGCTCTCGGGCGTCTACGATCTCGCGCCGATCCGCGATACCGGGTTGAACGATGCGCTGAAGCTGACCGACGAGGAGATCGCCACGCTGTCGCCGCTGCGCCTGCCCGTCACCCGGAAGCGCCTCGACATCGCCTATGGCAGCAGCGAGCTGCCGGCGCTGGTCTGCGATTCAATCAATCTCTTCGACAAGCGCGTGGCGGAGAGAGCGCCGGGCAAGCTCATCTCGGTCGAAGGCGCCGACCATTTCACCATTCTCGAGGCGCTGCGCCGGCCGGACGGAGTCCTGGTGGAGGCCGCGCGGCGGCTGCTGGACTAAGACTCGCGAAAACAACCCCATGCACAGTAGCGATGCCGTTGTTTGCAAAGGGACATTTTTCGAAGGCCCATCGACACCGTCGTGACCGCTTTGACTCGTCGGGCAAAACAGGGGCATGATGTCATCATCGCCCCGGCTGCCGCTCCTGCAGCTCAATCCAGATTTTCTCGCCCATGATCCGCGCCGGATAAAGCCGCAACGGCGGACTCGGCCATCCCGCGGTGATCGCGCCATCGCGCAAATCGAACGATGCCGCGTGACGCGGGCAATACAGCCGCCCCGTGCTCACCTGCCCCAAGGCCAGATCAGCCTGTTCGTGCGGACATGCACGTTTGCAGGCGACGACATCGCCCTCGTTCCAGATCACGAGCAGGTCGCATCCGGGGACGCGGACGATCGTCTCCGCCTTCAGCCGGTCGAGATCGCAGACGGCAATCCACCCGGCGTCGTCAGCCACCGAGATAGGCCTTGCGCACATGCTCGTTCGCGATCAGCTCGGTGCCGGCGCCCGACAGCACGATGCGGCCGTTCTCGAGCAGATAGGCGTGATCGCACATCTCGAGCGCGGCGAACGCGTTCTGCTCCACCAGCAGCACCGTGGTGCCGGCATCGCGAATGCCGCGGATGATCGCAAAGGTGCGCTCGACGATGTTGGGCGCGAGCCCGAGCGAGGGCTCGTCGAACATGATCAGCCGCGGCCGCGACATCAGCGCGCGCCCGATCGCGAGCATCTGCTGCTCGCCACCCGACAGCGTGCCCGCCGCCTGCCGGCGCCGCTCGGCGAGCCGCGGAAATTCCGTGTAGATGCGGTCGCGGTCGGCCGCGATCTCGCCCGAACCACGCCGGAGGTAAGCCCCCATGTCGAGATTTTCCTCGACGCTCATATGCGGAAACACGCGCCGCCCTTCCGGGCAATGCGCGATGCCGCTCGCCAGCACGCGCGGCGGCCTCGCGCCGGTGATGTCGATGCCCTCGAATTTCATCTGGCCCGAGCGCGGCGGCACCAGGCCGGAAATCGCGCGCAGCGTCGTGCTCTTGCCGGCGCCGTTGGCGCCGATCAGGGCGACCAGCTGGCCGGCCTTCACGTCGAGCGAGATGCCGCGCAGCGCGGTGACGCCGCCGTAGGTGCAGACCATGTCGCGGATCTCAAGCACGCCCCGCTCCATGTCCGAGATAGGCTTCGATGACCGCGGGATCGTTGCGGATCACCTCCGGTGTCCCTTCGGCGATGATGCGGCCATAGTTGAGCACCACGATGCGATCCGAGACCGTCATCACCATCGGCATGTCGTGCTCGACCAGCAGGATGGTGATGCCGCGGTCGCGAATGCTGCGGATCAATTCGACGAAGCGGTGCGTCTCCGAGGCGTTCATGCCGGAGACGGGCTCGTCGAGCAGCAGCATCGACGGCTCGGCTGCAAGCGCCAGCGCGACGCCAACGAGACGCTGCTCGCCGTAGGACAGCGAGCCAGCGGCATCGTGGACGCGGCGTTCGAGCCCGACCCATTCGAGCAGCTCGCTCGCCCGCTGCCGTAAGCGGCGCTCCGAGGCGCGCGCGCCTGGCAGGCCGAGGATGGCGTCGAGCAGCCGAACCCGACCCTGCCGGTGCAGGCCGATCAGGAGGTTGTCGTAGACGGTGTCGTTCGGGAATACGCTGGTGCGCTGGAAGGTGCGGATCAGGCCTAGATCGGCGATCTCATGCGGCTTCAATCCGGCGAGCGCAGTGTTGCGATAGGTGACGCGGCCCGCGCTCGGCGTCAGGAATCCGGTCATGACGTTGAAGGCGGTGGTCTTGCCGGCGCCGTTCGGCCCGATCAGGCTGACGATCTCGCCCTCGCCGACGTCAAAGCTCATGTCGGAGATCGCGACCAGTCCGCCGAAGCGCACCGCGACTTGATCGATGGTCATGGCGATGCTGCGCGCCGTCATCAGGCCGACTCCTTGGCGCTGGTTTCACTGAGCGCGACCGGTGCCAGCGCCGCCGTCCCGCTCCGTTGTCGGGTCAACCGCTGCGCCAGCGACGGCACGATGCCGCGCGGCAGCACGAACAGGATCGCGATCAGCACGCCGCCATAGGCGATCCATTGCGCCTCCGGCGCCATGACCGGACGAAGCGCGACCGGCAGAAGCCCGAAGATCAGGCCGCCCACGACGGGCCCCGCCAGCGAGCCCTTGCCACCGCTGATCACCATGATCACCATGGTGACGGTGTTGATGAAGGCAAACACTTCGGGATCGATGATCCGGATGTAGTGCGCATAGAGGCTGCCGGCCGCACCGGCGATCGCGGCCGAGATCACCGCCGCAATCGTCAGCGTCCTGGTCACGTCAATGCCGACGGAGACGGCGAGCGTTTCGTTCTCCATCAAGCCACGCATCGAGCGGCCGAAATGGGAATGAACGAGGCGCGCGATCAGCAGATAGGCGATGAGCGCGACAACCAGGACGAGATAGTAGCTGTGGAATTTCGTGCGCAGCGTCAACTCGCCAAAGCCGGGCAACGGCAGCGCGATGGAGGGGATGTTGGTCAGCGCCAACGGGCCCTGCGTCAGCTCGACCCAGTTCAGCGCGACCAGCCGGACCACCTCGGCAAATGAGATCGTCACGATGACGAAATAGGCGCCGCGAACGCGGAACGACAAAAGGCCGACGAAATAGCCGCACAATCCCGCAATCAGGATCGCCAGCACGAAGCCTATGATCGGTGGCCAGGGCGTGTGAACCAGCCGAAAGCCTCCGGGCAGGCCGATGTCGAAGCCGAGCGAGGTCAGCGCGCTGACATAGGCGCCGATCCCGAAGAAGGCGATGTGGCCGAGGCTGAGCTGGCCGGTGAAGCCGAGCAGCAGATTGAGGCTCATCGCGCCAATGACGAAGATGCCGGTGGTGATCAGCGCGTTGAGCAGATAGGGATCGCGCAGCCAGAGCGGCACGGAGGCGAGCGCGGCAACGGCGAGGATAGTGATGATCGCCCTCATCCGACGCGCTCCGCGCGCGCGAACAGGCCGGTCGGCCGGAAGATCAGCACCGCGATGATGATGAGAAAGCCCATGGCGTCGCGGTAGCCTGACGAGACGTAGCCGGCGCCGAGCTCTTCGGCGAGCGCCAGGATGAAGCCCCCGATCACCGCGCCGGTGATGTTGCCGAGGCCGCCGAGGATGACGATGGCGAAGGCCTTCACTGCGGCGAGGTCGCCCATCTGCGGGAAGATCACGTAGACCGGCCCGAGCAGCGCGCCCGCGGCGGCGGCAAGGCTGGAGCCGATCGCGAAGGTCGAGGTGTAGATCATGTCGACGTTGACGCCCATGAGCGAGGCCGTGTCGTGATCCTGGAACGTCGCCCGCATCGCGCGGCCGAGGCTGGTCTTGTTGATGAGCAGATACGTCACCAGGATCAACATGGCCGCGGCGGCGAGCACGAACAGGCGCAGCCAGGAGACGGAGACCGGCCCGAGCACCAGCGGCGCCTCCGGGAATGGTGTCGTCACCGATTTGGCGACCCCGCCCCAGATCCACAGCGTGCCCGACTGCATCGCGATCCAGGCGCCGATCATCACCAGCATGGTGGTGTCGATGTCCGAGCCGCGCAGCGGACGCAGCAAGGTCAATTCGATCGCCGCACCCAGCAGCCATCCGGCCAGCACCGCCACGGGCAGCGCCAGAAAGAAGTTGAGCCCCAGCTGCTGCACCACGATGAACATGATGTAGGCGCCGAACGTGTAGAGCACGCCATGCGTGAAGTTCACGACGTTCATGATGCCGAAGATCAAGGTCAGCCCGATGCCCAGCAGCGCATAGGTGCCGCCGAGCACGAGCATGTTGATCAGATGCTGGAGGAATTCGCTCAAGGCTGGTCCCTGAATTTCTGGATGCCGGCGAAGGCCGCAACGTGCCGCCCTCGCCCGGGATTGATCGATGCTAAAGCTGAATGGCTTTAGGTTGGATCGATGACTGCGGCGGCTCCTTCACCTCTCCCGCTTGCGGGAGAGGTCGCGCCGAAGGCGCGGGTGAGGGCTTTCTCCCCTAGGGGAAAGTCCCATTGCGGAGACACCCTCTCCCCAACCCTCTCCCGCAAGCGGGAGAGGGGGCGCACCTCCTTGATCGCTGCGTCGAACCTGATCTCATCCGCTCTAAAGCGTTTTCATCTCGACCTTGCCGTCGTTGATCTCGATGAGATAGACGTTCGGCTGGCTCTGACCGCTTTCCTTGCCCTCGGGGCCCGACTTGCGGAACACGATGTCGCCGTTCAGCCCCTTGATGTTGATGTTCCAGAGCGCCGCCTTGATCGCGGCGGGCTCGGCCTTGCCGGCCTTCTCGATCGCGGCAGCCACGGTGCGGATGCCGTCATAGCCGCGAAAACTCTCGGTGCAGCCGGCGAACTCGAAGCCGCGCTTCTTCCATTCCGCGATGAAATAGTTGGTGGCTTCCGGGTTCGGCGTCTTGTCCGGGAACCAGGGCAGGAACGTCGTCAGATGCATGGTGCCGTTGGCGGCAGCGCCGGCTTGCGCGATGATCTGGTCCGGGTTCTGCGAGCCGCCGGTGGTGATGATACGCTTCTTCAGGCCGAGCGCGGCGGCCTGCTTGAAGATCAGGGTCAGCTGGTCGACGGCGGTGGTGACGATCACCGTCTCGGAATCCGAGCTCTTGATCTTGGAGAGCTGCGCGCTCATGTCCTGCGCGCCCTGATCCATGGTTTCGACCAGGCCAATGGTGATGCCCTTGTCCTTCATCATCTTGCTGAAGTCCTCGGCGGTGCCGCGGCCCCAGTCGTTGTTGATGACGAGGAAGTCGACCTTCTTGAGCGCGAGCTTGTCGACGATGCCCTTGAAGGCAGCGGCCTCGACCGCCGAGGGCGGCGAGATGCGGAAGATAAAGGAATTGCCCGTCGTCGTGATCTTGCCGGAAGACGAGGTCTCCACCACCATCGGCGTCTCGTATTCCATCAGCTTCGGCATCACCGCGAGCGTCAGGCTGGAGCCCCAGGCGCCCATCAGCACCGGCACCTTGTCGCTGGTGATGAGTTTTTCGGCAACGGCGGCGGCCTCCGTCGGGTTGCTCTTGTTGTCCTCGATGACGAGCTCGATCTTCTTGCCGAGGATGCCGCCCTTGGCGTTGATCTCGTCGGCGGCGATCCTGGCACCGTTGACGACGTAAGTGCCGGACGCGGCGAAAGCGCCGGTGAGCGGCTCGTTGACGCCGATCTTGATGGTCTGCGCCCCCGCGGCGCCGCCGAACAAGGCCGTCGCCAGCGCGATAGCCGGAACCAGTCCGAGTGTTCGTGTCATGCTGTCTCTCCAAATCCCACGCTGTTGATTGTTATGGCAGTCCAGGCTCAGTCCGCGGCGCCGGCGCGCCGATCATTCCGCGCCACCTTTTCGGTTGAAGGCGCGGCCAAACATGCGTGCGAGCCGGGCTCGCAAAACATCCGAGACAATCGACCAGCCACTAAGCTCTGCCGCGGCCGCCTGCCCGGAAGGCATGCCGGACATGTGGCGGTCGAGATTGGCGGCGAAGTCCGCGACCAGACGGCGGGCGAGATCGCGCACCAAGCCTGGGCGGCCGACCTGCGCCAGCATTCCCGTGAGCGTGTAGCCGATCGACAGCTCGACGGCCGTCGCCGCGCCGTCTTCGCGCGCAAGCAGGCGATAGCGGATCTCACCTTGCGTTGCCGAATGGCTGCGCTGGTCGGTGCCGATGCCGACGATGCGGCCAGACAGCGTTGCGGGATCGCGCTCGACGCGAGCGGCGCCCTCGAAGCTTGCTGCGATCGGCCCGAGCCTGACGCGGATCAAGCCTTCCACGCGCTCCGGCCTTGGCGGCGATTTCAGCGATACGCCGGGAAGGCAGGCGGCGATGCCTGCGATGTCGTCGAACAGCGCGAACACCTTGGCCGGCGGATGCGGCAGCGTGAAACGCTGATCGAGAACGGTCGCCGGGATGAAGTCGGGGATGCTGCCGGGCGCGGCACTCTCCGATGCTGGAGCCAACGCCTGCTGCGCCGGCCGCGGATCGCTTCGGCCGGATGCAGCTCGGTCCGATCCCGCAGGACCAAGGACTGTCCGGCCGCCATCCGCCACCGGCGCGACGTTGCGCGCGCGCCTTGCCTCGATCACGGACTGCACCGCGCGCACGATGCCGACATAGCCGGTGCAGCGACAGAGATTGCCGCTGAGGCCGACGCGGATGCGGCGCTCGTCGGCATCGGGCAGACGCAGCACCAGGTCGCGCGCCGAGACCAGCATGCCGGGCGTGCAATAGCCGCATTGCAACGCGTGCTCGCGGGTGAAGGCGGCGCGCAACTCGGTGGTGATCTCGTCCTCGTCGAGGCCTTCGATGGTGGTGACGTCGGCGCCCTCGCAAGCTGCCGCATAGGTGATGCAGGAGCGCGCCGGCGCGCCGTCGAGCAGCACGGTGCAGGCGCCGCAGACGCCGTGCTCGCAGCCGAGATGCGTGCCGGTGAGATCGAGCTTGTCGCGAACGAAATCGGCAAGGCTGGTGCGCGGCTCGGCGGGCAGCTCCACCGCGCGGCGATTGACCTGAAGCGCGATCGTGGTCATGCCGCGGCCTCCTGGACCGCGCGCTTGAGCACGCTGACATGGATGTGGCGCTGCACGGCATCGTCGATGCCGGCCCTGGCCAGAGCCGCGTCGGCAACCCTTGCATCGAAACGTTGCTTGTAGTCGGCGGCAATCCGTCCGCCGAACAGCGCGGCCACATCGGTCATGACGATCGGCGCCGTGTCGATCGCACCGATCACGACACGAGCGGTCGCGCCGGCGGGATCGACCAGCACCGCGCCGATCGCATGGGCGAACTCGCCGGTCTTGCGGCAGCTTTTGGCATAACCCCAATGGGACGAAGCCGTGCGCGCCGGCACATGGACCGCCTCGACGATCTCGCCGGCGTGCAGCGCGGACTCCAGCGCACCGACCACAAACGCTTCGACCGCCATCGATCGCGCACCGGCAAGACTGCGCAGCGTCACGCGTGCGCCCAGGGCCGCCAGCGCCGAAATCCAGTCCGCGGCGGGATCGGCATGGCTGAGCGAGCCGCCGATGGTGCCGCGGTTGCGCACGGCACGGTAGGCAATATTGGCCGCGACGCCGCGCATCGCGCCGCGCGTCACGTCGGCGGTGCGCCCGTCCTCGATATCGGCATGGGTGACGAGCGCGCCGAGCACGAGCTCATCGCCGGAGACCTCCGCGCGCTTGAGCTCGGCAAGACCGGAGATGTCGACGATCAGCTCCGGCTGCACCAGCCGCAGATTGAGCATGGGACCGAGCGACTGTCCGCCGGCGATGATTTTTGTCGATCCATTGCTTGCGGCGAGCATCGACAGCGCGGCATCGAGATCACGCGGGCGTTCGTAAGCGAAGGGCGCCGGTTTCATGCCGCGCTCCTCTCAGCCGCGCGCGCGGCCAGCACGGCCGCGACGATGCGATGCGGCGTGATTGGCGACTGCATCAGCTCGACGCCGAGCGGGCGCAGCGCGTCGTTGACGGCATTGGCGATCGCGGCCGGCGGCGCGATAGCGCCGCCCTCGCCGATGCCTTTCACCCCGAACTGCGTATAGGGCGACGGCGTCTCCATGTGGTCGAGGCGCGCGGCCGGGACCTCGGTCGGGCCGGGCAGCAGGTAATCTGCGAGCGTCGTTGCCAGCGGCTGACCGGAGGCGTCGAACGGCATCTCCTCGTAAAGCGCGGTGCCGATGCCTTGCGCGAGGCCGCCAAAGATCTGGCCGTCGACCACAAGCGGATTGACCAGCACGCCGCCGTCCTCGACGATCACGTAGTCGAGGATCTCGACCTCGCCGAGATCGGGATCAACCGCGACGACGGCGGCATGCGCGGCATAGCTGAAGGTGCCGCTGTCGCGCACGGGCTTGTAGCCTTGCGTCACCTCCAGCCCGCCCGGATCGACGTCGGCCGGCAGGTCCTGTGGGCGGCGGTACCAGGTGTGGGCGATCGCCTTCAGGCTGACGCTGCCGTTGACGCCGCGCACCTCGCCATTCTGCAACACAACGGAGGCCGGATCGTGCTGCAGGAGTTTCGCGCCGATGCGGCGGGCACGTTCGCCGAGCTCGCGGCAGGCGGTCGCGACCGCACCACCCGCCATCACCATCGAGCGCGAGCCCCAGGTGCCGGTCGAATAGGGCGTCATGGCGGTGTCGCCGAGGATGATGCGGATCTTCGCCACATCCACGCCGAGGATTTCATGCGCGACCTGGGCGAGCGTGGTCTCCATGCCCTGCCCGTGCGAGTGCACGCCGACGCGCAGTTCGAGGCCGCCGTCCGGCGTCATCCGGGCCGAGGCCTGCTCGTGGCCCGGCACCATCGGGATGCCCCAGCCGGAATAGACCGAGGTGCCGTGCGCGGCCTGCTCGCAATAGATGGAGACGCCGACGCCGATGCGGCGGCCGTCGGCCTCGCCCTGCTTTTGCCTGGCGCGGATGGCGTCGATCTCGATGGCCGCGAGCGCGCGGCGCATCGCTTCCGGATAATCGCCGCTGTCGAAATGCTTCCTGGTGATATTGTCGAACGGCATCTGCTCGGGGCGCACAAGATTGCGCAGCCGCACCTCGCCGGGCTCGAGACCGGCTTCCGCCGCTACGAGGTCCAGCATCAATTCCAGCGCAAAGCAGACGCCGGTGCGCGCGACGCCGCGATACGGCAAAATCGGGCATTTGTTGGTGGCGACCGAGAAGGTGCGGCAGCGATAAGCCGGCATCTTGTAGGGACCGGGCAAAATGCTCGCGACCTGCGCGGCTTCGAGACAGGCCGAGAACGGATAGGACGAATAGGCGCCGGAATCCACGGTCGCCTCGCAATCGATACCGCGCAGCGTGCCGTCGCTGTCAGCATAGACCGTGATCTTGTAATGATGCTCGCGGCAATTGGAGCTGGCGACGAGGTGCTCGCGGCGATCTTCAAGCCAGCGCACGGGATGGCCGCAGCGCATGGTCAGCCAGGACAGGCAAACCTCTTCGGGCAGCAGAATGCCCTTGTGACCGAAACCGCCGCCCACATCGGGCGAGATCACGCGGATCCGACCCTCCTCCATGCCGAGGCATTCGGCAAGGCCGCTGCGCGTAATGTGCGGCATCTGTGCCGCCGAGTGCAGCGTGAGCTGGTCGAGCCTCTTGTCGAAGGTCGCGACCACGCCGCGGCCTTCCAGCGGCGACATGCATTGCCGCGCGGTCGAGATCTCGCGCGTCACCTTGATCGGCGCGTCGAGCGCGGCGGAGATGTCGACCTCGTAATTGGTCTCCAGGAAGACGTTGTCGCCCCAATGCTCGTGCACCAGCGCCGAGCCGGGCTCGCGCGCCTTCAGCATGTCATAGATTGCCGGCAGCTCCTCCAGATCGAGCGTCACGGAGGCCGCGATGTCCTCGGCCTCGGCGCGCGTCGGCGCGAGGCACATCGCGACGAGCTCGCCGACCTGGCGCACCTTGCCGGTCGCCAGCACCGGCTGCTCGGAGGTCTTGAAGCCCGGAAGTCCCGACACCGCGCGGATCGGCTTGATGCCGACGAGATCGGCTGCCGTGAACACACTTCCGCGATAACGTTCGGGCACATGGATGCCGCGGATGCGCGCATGCGCCAGCGGGCTGCGCACGAAGGCGACGTCCTGAAGGCCGGCGAGCCTGACGTCGCCGACATACTGGCCGCGGCCGCGCATCAGGCGGTCGTCTTCCTTGCGCGGCAGCCGCGCGCCAACGCCCTGCCCGGATCTGCTAGACGGAAATTCCCGCTCGTTGCGCACCCCCGCGCCCTCCTTCACCGCCCGGCCTTATGCCGCGACGGCTTGCGGCAGGATCGGCGCGACCGCGTCGAAGCGCGTGCCGGCGCGCAGGCAGAAGGCCGGCTGCAGCAGGCGCTCGGCAATCACCTCGTTCTTCTCGTTGTCCTTGAGGACGAAGCGGCCATTCTTCTCGGTGAGCACGGAGACGTCGGCGTCCATGCCGACCTTGAGCGCGCCGATCTCCCCGCTGCGGCCGAGCATCTTTGCGGGATTGGCGGTGACCATCGGCACGACCTGCTCCAACGACAGGCCGAGCGCCATCATCGAGCTCATCGCCTGGACCAGGCTGAACTTGGCCTGGCCGGCGAAGGGATGGTTCTCGTCGTCCTCGTGCTGGTCCGGCGTTCCCGCCGGCGCGGGCACATGGGTGTTGTAGCCGTGGATGTCGGCGCCGAGCGTGGTCGGAATGATGCCGGCGGCGATCGCCTTCTTCGCAAGCCGATAGGAGAAGTGGCTGCCATGGCCGACATCGACCTTGAGGCCGCGGTCGAGCGCGGCCTGGATCACCGGGTGCACCTCGCCCTCGCGGTTGACGAAGCCGCCGGGATGGCGCGTGAAGGGATGAGCGAGGATGTCGCCTTCGCGCAAGAGCGGGATCACGCGGGTGAGGATGGTGTCGGCGTCCTCGCCATTGGCGCCGCTCTCGGGCAGGCCCCAGAGCTGGCCGAAATGCACATAGACCGGCAGGTCGGCGCGCTTGCCGATCTCGGCTGCCATCTCGATGACGCGAATGCCCCAGCGCGCGAAGCCGCCGATCTCGGCATGGGCCTTGATGCCGCGCACGAGATCGAGATTGGCGGTCGCCGCCTTGACGGTGGCATCGATGTCGACGCCGTCGGGGCTGTAGAGCTGCGGATAGAAATGTCCCTCGAGGCCGCCGACGAGATAGGCGGAGATAAACGCATAGACGCGCGAGGCAGAGGCTTCCGCGATGAAATGGCGGAAGCCCGGCAGCGTCATGCAGGACGGACCGCCCTGATCGACGAGCGTCGTCACGCCGGACTGCACGCCGACCATGTCGGGGTTCATGCCGAAGCGGCCGGAGACATATTGATAGACGTGGGCGTGGGTGTCGATCAGCCCAGGCAGCACGAGCTTGTCGCTGACATCGACGATCTCCTTCGCGCTGGTCGGCAGAATGTCGGATGCGACCGCCGCGATCTTGCCATTGCGGATGGCGACGTCCTTGAGGCCATCGACGCCGGAAGCCGGACAGATCACGCGGCCACCTCGCAGCAGAAGATCGAAGCTGGCAGTGACGGACATGGCGCTCTCCTTGGCTCTCGCGCAGGCGGTTGCCCCGCTCTCGAATTACGAAGCATGCTTCGCATTTGGATAAAAGCAAGCTTCGTGCCATGATCCTGTTGTGGCGAGCGCGTTCGAATCGAGCTAAGCGCGAAAGGTCTGGGGTTGGGAGAGCGTGCATTGCGGCAAGCTAGGAAAAGTCGCAGCGGGGGCAAACACCGCCCCTGGCCATTGTCGGAACGGCCCGGCTATCTGATCCGGCGCTTGCACCAGATTCACGTTGCGCTGTTTCAGGAAGCCTGCGGCGAATTCGAGGTCACGCCGCTGCAATACAGCCTGCTCTCGGCGCTGGCGGTGCGCGAAACCGCCGATCAGACCACTTTGGCGGCCGATATCGCGCTCGATCGCACCACGACGACAGGCGCATTGAAGCGGCTCGCCGCGCGGAACCTGGTCGAGCGCGCGGTGAACAAGGACGATCGGCGCGCGCGATTGTGCCGCCTGACGCCCGCCGGCGCCGCGCTGCTAATCAGAATCGAGGGCGCGGCACGGCGGGCGCATCGCGCAACGCTCGGCGATTTGAGCCAGCGGGAACAGGCCCTCTTCATCGAGATGATGCAGCGCATCGTGGCCGGCAACCCCAGTCGCGACAGCGCCGCTGCCCTATTCGACTAGAGGCGCGTGCTGCGCTTTTGAGTTGGGCTGCTCAATTTATCATCGTACCGCTGCCCGGCCGTGCATCGATCGCGACCATCAGGCGTCAGGTCAGGTGTGACGCAGCACGTCGGCGCGTCAGCATCGCCCGCGCTTGAAAACGCAGTCGCATCCGAGGCGAGCCTCGCTATGTCCGGCATCCGAACGTGCCCTGCCCGGCCGCCCCGCAACCCATGGCACGATTTATGCTGCGATGATGCGAAGCGTGCTTCGTATTGGGGGATGTCATGACGGATTCCGAACTTCGCGCTGATATTCACAGCATCGAGCCAATTCCCGACGCGGACCGGGACTCGACCGGGCCGCAGCAGATGTGGATCTGGGCCGGCGCCAACATCGCGCCGGTGAACTGGGCGCTCGGTGCGCTCGGCATCATCCTCAAGCTCGGCCTGATGGAGACGATCGCGGTCATCGTGGTCGGCAACATCGTGGGCTGCGCGATCTTCGCCACCTTCACGGTGATGGGGCACAAGACCGGCGTCAACCAGATGGTGCTGAGCCGGTCCGCCTTCGGCGTCCGCGGCGCCTACCTGCCGAGCATCCTGATGTTCCTGATGACGCTGGGCTGGATCGGCGTCAACACCTACTTCCCGGTCAAGGTCTCGATGGGCATCCTCGGCCAGTTCGGCGTGCCCGACACCTGGCTGGTCGAGATGATCGTCATCACGCTGGTGATGGCGGTGCAGGTGCTGATCGGCGTCTACGGCTTCTACGCGATCCGCACCTTCGAGAAATACACGGTGCCGCCGACCATCGCCATCATGGCGCTGATGAGCGTGCTGGCGTGGACGCGGCCCGGCGTCGTCAACTGGGGCCTGACCACCTCGCTGCCACCCGGCGCGCATCTTGCGATGCTGACGCTGCTGATGACCGCGATCGGCGTCGGCTGGGGAATTTCCTGGGTGACCTGGGCCTCCGACTATTCGCGCTTCGTGCCGCGCTCGACGCCGTCGAAAGCCGTGTTCTGGTACAGCTATGTCGGCATGTTCGTGCCGACGGTCTGGCTCGGCATCCTCGGCGCGACCATCGCCTCGACGACGCTGGACACCGATCCCGCCAAGATGGTGAGCGCGGTGTTCGGCGGTCCGGTCAGCATCCTCGTGCTCTTGATGGTGCTGCACGGCCCGATCGCCACCAACATCCTCAACGTCTATTCGGCGACCTTGGCGGCGCTGAGCGCGGGGCTGAAACTCTCGCGCTTCTGGCTTACCGTCATCGTCGGCATCGCCGGCTATCTGGGCACCCTCTACTTCATCTTCGCGCCGTCCTTTGCGAAGGCGTTCGACAATTGGATGATCAGCCTGCTGTTGTGGATGAGCCCGTGGGCCGGCGTGGTGCTCGCCGACTTCTTCATCAAGCGCAAGGGCAAGATCGAGGTGGCCGAGCTCTATCGCTCGCCGGAGACCAGCGCCTATGGCGATATCAACTGGGCCGGCATGATCGCGTTCTTCGCCGGCCTCGTTGCCGGATGGCTGGTGCAGGACGGCCTCGTCGGCGCGCTGCAGGGACCGATCTCGATCAATCTGCTCGGCGGGGCCGATCTCAGCTGGCTGTTCGGGATCGGTGTGGCCGGCCTCGTCTACCTCGGGCTCGGCAAGTTCGCGACCTCGCCCACACCGGCCGTCGCGAGCCGGGCCGGCGGATAGCCCACTGACCTCGTCTCTCGTCAGCGCTTCCGTCCAAGCCTCACCATCATGTCGCCGGGCCCAAGCCCTCCGGCGACATGAGGTCGCAATCGCCACAGGCTCTCGCCGTCGACCAGCGAGGGCATCTGGAGTTCGTGGTCGGCGAAATTGGCGACGATCTGCAGCACGTCGCCCTGCTCGGTCTGCCAGCGTACATCCACGCCGCCCATGCGGGGATCGGTGCCCAGCAGCTGTCGCTGCGCCGAAACGAACCCGCGTTTGATCAGCGGCACGATCTTCTCGCGCCGCATCGTCAATAGCTGCGCCGTCAGCGCCCGGAACCTTGTGCCGGCAGGCGACTGGTCGATGCCGGTCCAGTCCAGCTTGGAGGCGAGGAAGGTTCTTTCGTCGCACGGGTCCGGGATCCCGGCGCGCATTTCGGGCGCCGCGAACGCTTTGAAGTGCGAAAACTCCTTGCGGCGGCCCTCCCGTGTCAATTCGGCAGCTTCGCCCGTCCAGTCGGCGAAGAACAGGAAGGGCGTTTCGGCTGCCGCTTCCTCGCCCATGAACAGCAACGGAATATGCGGACTGAGCAGAACCAGTGCGAGGGCCAGTTCCAGTCTGTCCGGACCGACCAACCGGGACAGCCGTTCGCCGAAGGCGCGGTTGCCAACCTGGTCGTGGTTCTGGGCGAAGAAGATGGTCGCTTCGGGCGGCAGGTGCGCGCTCGGCTCGCCGCGCGGCGCCTGGTGCAGGGGAAAGACCTCGCCCTGATAGGCAAAGCCTTCGGCCAGGGATCGCGCGAGATGTTGGAGCGGCGTGTCTGCAAAAGCCCGGTAATAGCCTTCGTCCTCGCCGGTGAGCAGGACGTGGAGCGCGTTGTGGAAATCGTCACCCCATTGCGCGTCGTAGTACGTCGCGCGTCCCTGTGACCGCGCGAGCAGGTGCGCCTGATTGGCCTCGTTCTCCAGCATCAGATGAACGCGCCGGCCCGCCAGCTGACTGCGCAGGGTCTCGGCGAGCTCGACCAGGAAATGACGCTTCGAATCGTCCTTCAGCGCATGAACGGCATCGAACCGCAGTCCGTCGAACCCATAGTCGCGCAGCCACATCAGGGCATTCTCGATCAGAAATCCGCGCACGAACGCACCGTCGGCTCCTTCGAGGTTGACGGCGGGGCCCCATCCAGTGGTGTGGCGCGGATTGAAGAAATTCTCCGCATAGAGATGCAGATAGTTCAGCTGCGGCCCGAAATGGTTATAGACGACGTCGAGATAGACCATGATGTCGAGCGCATGCGCGGCCCACAGCAGCCGCTTGAGATCCTCCGGCCGGCCGTAGCGGGCATTCGGCGCGTTCAGGAGCACGCCGTCATAGCCCCAATTGTGCCGTCCGGGGACGTCGTTGAGCGGCATCAGTTCGATGGCGGTGACGCCGAGATCGCGAAGATAGGGCAACTTCTTCTCGACGCCGGCATAGCTCCCCTCCTCGCTGAACGTGCCGACATGCAGCTCGTAGATCACGGCTTCCGCCCAGGGACGGCCCGGATAGAGCACCGAGTCCCTCAACGCGGCCGTATCGATCACCTCGCTCGGCGCGCCGACGTCGTCCGGCTGGAAGCACGAGGCGGGATCAGGGACGAGGAGATCTTCGTCGATCCTGAACTGATAGCGCGTGCCGGCGCGCGCGGTCCGGCTGAGCAGCTGACACCAGCCGTCCGCATCGCGCGGCATCTTCCGTGGCGGCTGGCCGATTTCGAGCAGCTCGACGGATCGCGCCGTCGGCGCCCACAAGTTGAACGAGACCCCTTGATCGACGATCTGAGGACCATGGCGCCGACTTTGCTCGGCCTTTCCCAGTCTTTGATTCAAGCCCGTCGCCTTTCGCCGCATGCCCCCTCGGCGCGCTCCAAGATCGCTTGCGCGCGTCGTGGCGACAAAGCGGAGCCGCACGCGTTCGTTCCTCCACGGCGCCGACGCCGGACATTTGCAACGCGACGGGAACGGAATCAGCAGCGCGACGGTTACCGTTCCAACAGGAGCTGTCGCCATGCGCCGCCCGAAGCCGCAACCGATCCGTAACAAGCTCGACCTGACCGACCGCACCCAGGTACGCCTCGTCAAGAAACGGCTCGGACTGTCGGACGCCGAGCTGATCGCGATCGTAGGGCGCGTCGGCAATTCCATTCCGGCCATCAGCAAGGAGGCGGCTCTGCAGAGAGCCAACGCGCTGTCCAAGCCGGCCAACGTGGAGCCCATTGCCGCGACTGCGGCGATATCCTGACGGGCAATTCGGGGGCAGAAATTCGGGGGCAGAGATGGACCAGCCAGCACATTCAGACGAGGCCCTGACGCGGACGGCCTCGCGCCTCCGCCGCACCCGGATCACCGAAGGCAGACCCTTCCCGCTCGGCGCCACCTGGGATGGCCTCGGCGTCAATTTCGCGCTGTTCTCAGCCCATGCCACCAAGGTCGAGCTCTGCCTGTTCGACGATGCCGGCGAAACCGAGCTCGAGCGCGTCGAGCTTCCCGAATATACCGACGAGGTCTGGCACGGCTATCTGCCCTCCGCCCGCCCCGGCACCGTCTACGGCTATCGCGTCCACGGCCCTTACGAGCCCGACGCCGGCCACCGCTTCAATCCCAACAAGCTCGTGCTCGATCCCTACGCCAGGCAGCTGGTCGGCCAGCTCCGCTGGGGACCGGAACTGTTCGGCTACCGGCTGGATCACGCCGACAAGGACCTCTCCTACGACGAACGCGACAGCGCGCCCTTGATGCAGAAATGCCGCGTCATCGATCCCGCCTTTACCTGGGGCATGGCGCGCAAGCCGGAAGTGCCGTGGGAACGCACGATCTTCTACGAGATGCACGTCAAGGGCTTCACCCAGCTGCATCCGCTGGTGCCGGAAGCCGACCGCGGCACGTTCTCGGGGCTCGCACATTCGGAAATCCCGGCTTACTTGCGCTCGCTCGGCATCACCAGCGCCGAGCTGCTGCCGATCCATGCCTTCGTCGACGACAGCTATCTGGTCGAGAAAGGCCTGCGCAATTACTGGGGCTACAATTCCATCGCCTTCTTCGCTCCTGATCCGCGCTACCTGAAGGCGACGTCTGCGAACGAGTTCAAGGCCACGGTCAACCAGTTTCATGCCCATGGCATCGAGATCATTCTCGACGTCGTCTACAATCACACCGCGGAAGGCAACGAGCTCGGCCCGACCCTGTCGTTCAAGGGCATCGACAATGCCAGCTATTACCGCCTGCTGCCGGACAAGAAGCGCTACTACATCAACGACACCGGCACCGGAAACACCGTCAATCTCTCGCATCAGCGTGTGCTGCAACTCGTCGCCGATTCCTTGCGTTACTGGGCGACCGAGATGCGGGTCGACGGCTTCCGTTTCGATCTCGCCACCATTCTGGCGCGCGAACCCTATGGCTTCGATGAAGGCGGCGGCTTCCTCGACGCCTGCCGCCAGGATCCCGTGCTCTCCAGCGTCAAGCTGATCGCGGAGCCCTGGGACGTCGGGCCCGGTGGCTACCAGGTCGGTCAGTTTCCGCCGGGCTGGGCCGAGTGGAACGACAAGTTCAGGGATACCGCGCGCGCCTTCTGGAAGGGCGATCCGGGCACGCTGGCCGACTTTGCCAAGCGCGTCTCCGGCTCCGGCGACCTCTTCAACAAGCGCGGACGCCGGCCTTGGGCCAGCGTCAACTTCGTCACCGCCCATGACGGCTTCAACCTCAACGACCTCGTCTCGTACAACGACAAGCACAACGAGGCGAATGGCGAGGACAATCGCGACGGTCACAGCAACAACCATTCCTGGAATTGTGGCGTCGAAGGGCCGACCACCGACCCGGAGATCATCGCCTTGCGCGAGCGCCAGAAGCGGAATCTGCTGGCAACGATGCTGCTGTCCCACGGCACGCCGATGCTGTTCGCGGGCGACGAGTTCGGGCACACCCAGAACGGCAACAACAACGCGTACGCCCAGGACAACGAGACCACCTGGCTCAACTGGATGGGCATCACCGCGAACGGCCGCAGCCTGCGCGAGTTCGTGCGCAAGCTGATCGCCACCCGCAAGGCGTTTCCGATCCTCTACCGCAGCCGCTTCCTGGTCGGCTCGCACAACGAGGAGCTCGACGTCAAGGACGTGACCTGGCTGTCGCCATCGGGCGAGGAGATGACGACGGAGCAATGGCAGGACGGCAATGCCAAATGCTTCGGCATGCTGCTCGACGGCCGCGCGCAGGAGACCGGCATCAAGCGCCGCGGCTCGGATGCGACCATGCTGCTGGTCTACAACGCGCACCATGACGTCGTGAATTTCACCCTGCCGGAAGTCACCGACGGACGCAGCTGGCTCGGCCTGATCGACACCAATCATCCCGACGCGCCGATGGCCGAGTTCGAGTTCGGGCATGCTTACGCGGTGACCGCGCGCTCGCTGGTGGTGTTTGGCCTTGCGAACGACAGCATCGCGACGCGGCGCCTCCGCCAAGGCCTCGGCGCGCTGATGGACATCGCCGACACGCCCCTGCCCGAGTAGCCGCGTGCCGTTCGCTCGCGATCAGCGATCGACTTCGCCGAAAACGATGAGCCAGCGAGCCAAGAATGGCCGGGACGTCCGCCAGCAATGCCCCTTACAGCGGAAAATCCATCGCTTGAGCCTTTGGAACACCGCATCAAGAGCCGCGTTCAATGTCGGAATTGGAGACTTGAGATGAATGTCGATTGCTCGCCGCCGCTCTCGCGATCAATCCTCGCTACGCCTGCGCGCGCCGTTACAGGAGTTACCGGTGATCGGCCCGACCAACCGACCGGCAACTGGCGCTCGTCTTGACCGACCGTGCAGCTGGACCGGGCGGCGCGAGCGCAGCCGAGCGCCCTCTCTCCGCCGTCGCGTTCTCGGGCGGTCTCGGCCTCGGCGCCTATCATGGCGGTGTGTTTGAAGCACTCACTTCGCTTCGGCTGCCGATCGACTGGGTGACCGGTTCGTCGGCAGGAGCCATCACGGCTGCGTTGATCGCGGGGAGCGCGCGCGACGACCGGCTGCGGAATTTACGCAGCTATTGGCATGCGCCAAGCAGTCCAACCGACGTGCCGAACGCGAGCCGCCATACGTTCGCGTGGCTGAGCTCGATCAGTACGCGCGTGCTGGGCCATTCGGGATTCTTCCATCCCCGCCTCCCGATTCCGGCTTCTCACTACGGCGGCCTCTACGATCTCGGCCCGACCCGCGAACGCCTGCAGCGCTTGATCGATTTCGGACGTCTGAACGGCGGCGATCCGCGCGTCACGATCTGCGCCACCGACGTCGAGAGCGGCGATGCCGTGTTGTTCGACACCGCGTCGGAGCGGATCGAAATGGACCATATCCTGGCCAGCTGCGGGTTTCTCCCTGAATTCGCTCCGGTGCAGATCGCCGGCCGCTGGCTCGTCGACGGCGGGTTCTCGCTGAACGCGCCGTTCGACCCGATCCTCGAAACTGCAGGCCCGCTCCGCCTCTATGTGGTCGATCTGTTTCCGCGCGACGGCAAGGTCCCTGACGGGCTCGAGGCCGCGTCGGAGCGCAAGAGTGACCTGACCTTCGGCAATCAGACCTTCCAGCGCCTCGGCTACGCTCTCGAAGCCCGTCAGCTCCGCGCCGAGCTCCAGGACCTCCACTACGACGACGAGGTCCATCTCCTGAGCTACCGCCCGGGCCGCGAGGAAGCTGGGCCGGAAAAATCCTTCGATCTGTCTGAGACAGCCATGGCGCAGCGCTGGTGCGCCGGCTTTCTGGACATGCAATATGCCGCAAGCCTCACGCCAGTCCCGAACGAGATCTGCAGCGTGCGGCGGCCCTAAAGCGGAATGGCTTTAGGTTGAATCATTTGCCACGGGCTCGGTGCAACCTCTCCCGCTTGCGGGAGAGGGAGCGCACTTACCTTGTCGCAATCGAACCTGATCTCATCACGCTTTTAGTGATGTCTGTCGGTGTCGGGACCCGAGCTGCCCGCTGTCTTGCCGCCCAGCCGCTCGCGAATGTCGCGCAGCAGCTGCCTGAGACCGTCATCGGCAGCCATGCCGTCGGGCGGGGCGATGCTCCTCGGATATGAGCCCTGTCGTTTGTTGGTCCATCAAGCTTTGAATGACGCGTGAGGCGTTCCTAAGGCTGACTACCCTCACCGGCTCGTCGGCGAGGATGCCTCGCGCACCGTCTGCGCTGCGAAGCGGGCGATCAGGCGCCGGAGCTGCGCCTTGTGCACCAGGCGGGCCGCCGTCTTGGGCGAGACCCAGATGGCTTCCCGCTCTCCCTTCTCGGGCCACCAGCGCTCGCGCCCGTGCACCTTCATCGGAAAGACGGCAACGTTCATGGTCCGCTTGCGATCGCCTATTCGCTTGCGATGCTTGAAGCTGCCCAAGGCGCGCGTTGCCACGACACCGACCAGGCCCGCCTCCTCATAGGCCTCGAGCGCTGCCGTCAGGTGCGGCTCCTTGTTGTGCATCGGCGATCCCTTTGGGACGCTCCACCGGCGCTTGCGCCTGGTCGTGATCAGCATCACCCGCAGCTCGGACTTGTCCAGACGAAACGGCAGAGCGGCAAATTGCTTCTTTCCCATCGAGCGCCTCCAATTCGCGTTCGATAAGCGAGCGCCGCAGCCATGGTTCCTGTTCTGCGAAGTGGCGCCTCATCCACGCAGGGAACACCCTGCTGCCACCTGGGTTATTTAAAGGGCGGTGGCACAACGCCATCGTGCGAGCTCGACAGGGAAACATATGCCAAAGTCGACTGAAAACGACCCGCGAGAGACACCGCTTGACGATCCGCGCCAGCAGACGGACATGCCGACGCACCGGCAAACGAACAAGCCGTGGCAAGGCAATCCCGAGAAGGACCAGATCGATCCGAAACGGCCGCCGGTGGACCTTGAGCGTTGGCAGAAATCGAAGACGCACTAGGCAGCGGCCGCTGGCAGTCTGCGGCAGTCAGATCCTGTCGAGATCATGAATGACGGGCCGCAGCGGCCCGCCCGGCTCGAGGTCGAGCGTTGCCAGCGTAATCGGCAGCTTGAAGCGTCGCTTCCCTGCACTGCCCGGATTCAGATAAAGCACGCCTTCCCTGGTCTCGATCCGCACGCGGTGGGAATGCCCTGAGACCACGACGTCGATGCCGCGCTCGGCAGGATCGATCGCCAGCTCGTTGAGGTCGTGCAGAACGTAGAAGGCGCGACCGCCGAGGCGCAGCGTTTGCGTTTCAGGAAAGCGTTCGGCCCACGCGCCCCGGTCCACATTTCCTCTGATCGCGGTGACGGGCGCGATGCGGCCAAGCCCGTCCATCACAGCCTGGGCGCCGATGTCGCCGGCGTGGATGATGTGCGAGACGCTGGCGAGACAGCGCTCCGCCTCGGGCCTCAGCAGGCCATGCGTGTCGGCGATCACCCCAATCCTGAACGTCATGTCAGATCATCGCTTCAGTGCATTACGTCCAACGGCACCCGGCCGATTTCCTCACCATCCTCGTTCGTGACGAGGATCGCGAAGTGACGGCCCTTGAGCTCGGGACGCTGCGCGAGCAGACGCCGCGCAATTTCTTCGGCGACGTCCAGGGCCTGCATGTCATCCGGCAACTCGGCACCTCCTTCGTCTGCCACGGTTTTAGAATCCACCAAATCAAAATGATAGCGCGGCACGTCTGGCCCTCAGCTTTTCCCGCAGGAACGCCCGGTCTCGAAGCTTCGTTCCGGCGTGGGAGCCATCTGCGGTCCAGCAGACAATACGTCGTGACGGTGGACGGAGGCCACGGCTCGTTCGGCACCAGGCTCGGCGATTGCGTCAGGGCCTATGCCTTGCCGGAGCGACGGCAACAGACGAGCGGCGGCCTCACGCGCGGCGCCGCCGCGTCCGCGCGCGGGGGCGGTACGGACGGCCAGCCCTCGATGCCGCGATCGCCAGGCCGGCAGCGATCCCGAGCAGCACGAGCCCCTTGCTGAGCACAGCGGCGGGCGGAACTTGCCTCCGCAGCAGCCAGCCGCCGTCGACGGACGTGCCCTGCGGACCCGCTTCGAGCAAGGTGCCTTCGTTCCTTGCGGCGGGACGCGCGCGCGACAGCAGCCAGCGGAATGCAGCTCCCAGGATATTCTCGGTGATCTCAGGGGCCATCGCATAGGCCAATTGTCCGGCGCGCGCCGGCCACCCCACCGCCACCTCGTCACGAGGCGCGTGGGCGAGGCGCAGGAAAGTCTCGGCCACGTCCTCGGATTGATAGAGCAGCGGACCAGGATCGAGCCGTCGTCCGGAGGCGTTGGCGCCGTGGACGAAGCCCGGCGTATCGACGATGGATGGGAAGACGCCGCAGACATGAATGTCGGGATGAGCCCGGAGCTCCTGACGCAAGCTTGCGGTGAAGCCGCGCAGGCCGAACTTGCTGGCGGTGTAGGCTGCGGCAAACGGCGTCGGCGCCCAGCCGCCGAGCGAGATGTTGTTGATCAGGACGCCACGGTTCTGGCGGAGGAAGATCGGAAGCACCGCGAACGCGCCATGCATGGTGCCGAGCAGATTGACCTCGATGGTCCGGCGATGGAGCGCGATATCCGCCTCCTGATAGGCCCCGAACACGCCGGTGCCGGCGTTGTTGATCCAGACGTCGATGCCGCCGAAGGCCTCGTCCGCCGCGCCGGCTAGACGCTGCATCGCCTGCGCGTCAGTGACGTCGGTCGGCACGGCCAGAGCACGGCCTCCGAGCGCCTCACATTCCGCAGCAAGGCGCATCAAGACCTCGCCGCGGCGCGCCGCGAGGACCACGCTTGCGCCCTCGCGGGCAAAGGCCAGCGCCGCAGCACGCCCGATTCCACTGGAGGCGCCGGTGATGACGACGCGCGTGCCGGCCGTCTGCCCCTGCACGCGTCCCGAGACCTCCGCCGGAAGCAGCCAGCGCAGGGATCGCCGCAGGCGCGCCGTTCCCTGGGTTTCGAACCAGTCGCCATGCGCAAAGATCACCCGCTCCGGAGCCAGCTTGACGAGCCGCTGGGCCGCAGCCTGCGCCGAACGGCCACCGAGCCGCAGCAGCAGCCGCAGATAGACCGGGGCCTTGCCGTCCGGCTTGGCAATGCCGAGCAGGTTCGCCGCCGCCGCATTCGGCGCGCTGAGGTGGCGGGGAGCGAGGTTCTGCACGAGATCGGTCAGAACCAGTGTTCCGCTCCGCCGGTCGAACAGCTCGACCTCGGAGAACATCGGAGCATTCACCGACGATGTTTGGAGGTCGGCGGCCCACTCCTCCGGCGTCGTGTCTCCAATTTCGCGATCGATACGGATGCCGGCCGCCCGCACCTGCCCGCGCGCCGCAAGGCCGCGCGCGGCAAAGATCGCGGCCTGCGGCAGCTGCCTTTGCCATTCAGGCAGAAACATCCAATGCGCGATATTCGGCGCCAGCAGGTACCTGATCGAGCCCAGCCGCTCCAGCTCCTGGCGCAGAGCGGGCGAATAACGCACCGGCGAATGCAGCACGAGGTCGCCATTCGACAAGCGGATGACGGTCATCCGCACGGGCAGTTGCAGGCCGGCGGCGCTGATTGGCTTGTCGTCCAGGATCCAGATATCGTCCGTCACCCGCGACAGGCTGGCGGTCGACACGGCGGCGTCGGAACTTTGCATGAGCGTCTTTCCCTCGCGAGGACGTTGCTCCAAAGCGCGTGGGCGACGCTCGTTCCTCAGCAATGTCTTGGAAATAATGGTCTGGAAATCACGTCGCCGCAGTGGCTCGACCTGCTTCGAGGCGCGCCCGCAGCGCGTCGCGGACTTCGGCGACGACATGGCCCCAATCGCCCGGCCGTCTTTGGTGAAACAGGCGCAGGCTCGGATACCAGAACGAGCGCGCGCCGGATGGAGGCCAGCGCCAGTCGCAATCGGCATGAAGCAAGACCCAGGCCTCGCATCCAAGCGCGCCCGCAAGGTGTGCGACCATGGTATCGACACATACGACGAGATCGAGCTGCCGCAGGCGATGGCCGAGAGCTGTGATGTCGGGCGTGCTGACGTCCCGCGCCCCGACCGCCGCAAGCTCTTCGGTGCTGGCGCCGCGCTGGAGCGAATGGAGCGTGACGCCGAACCCTGCGAGATTGCGCAACAAGGCGGCCGGCACCTCCCGCCGCTTGTCCCACTCACCGACCTTCCAGACCAGGCCGACGGCCAGACCTTGTCCTCTTCGGGGCGGCGGAACGGCAAGTGGAGGCAGCGCCAGGTAAGGCCCGCGCATCTCGACCTGATCGCGGCGCGCTCGGATGGCGTGCGGCACCTCCATGATCTCGATGTCGACCTCGAAAGCGATCTCGGGCGCACCATCATGCAGCGGGATCGCACGATCGACGCCGGCCGCGCCCTCGAGCAGCGGCAGCAGCTCGGGTTGACACCACAGGGTCACGCTGCGCGCAATCGCACGAAGCGGGCTCATGAAGCGCAGGAACTGGATGGTGTCGCCGAGCCCGTGATAGCAGCGCACCAGCACGTGCTTGTCCTTGAGGTCCTCGCCGCGCCAGATGCGCTGGAGATGGCGCGGACCGGTGTGCTTCGGCGGATGTGCGATCTCCAGCAGATCACGATCGTTGATCATCCAGGCGCGCGCGAAATCGCCCGCCCTGATCGCCTCCGCCCAGCAACCGGGCGCCGTCGACGTCATGTCACCTCTCTTTGACGAACCGGGCGATGAGCCCGTACCGCACCGAACCATTGGCCGACAAACGCGGGCCGGAATGATTGGTTCTTCGCGGCAGATTCGAAGCGGTCGTGCGAGGCGAGCATCATCTTCTTCATCTTCATCATGAAAGCTGTTCGTTCCCGGTTGGCGGTTCGGGAATCTATCCCATGTTAAGCACGTCGCATTTTGTCGCGATGAATCGCCCAAGCCCTGCCGCTCGCACCGCCTTTCCAGGAACGAACATACCTTCCGCACGTTCGCCGACGTACTTACACCGACTCTTGCACCGACTCTTGCACCGACGCCGCGTGTTTCCGGAGGGCTTCATTCCATGCATTCTCGTCTTCAAGACAGGCGCCGCGTGCGCGTCGGACTCGTCGGCGTCGGCAATTGCGCGAGCTCCTTCGTCCAGGGCCTCACCTACTACCGGAACGCCAAGTCGAACGAGCCGGTCCCGGGACTGATGAATGCGGACCTCGGCGGTTACCATATCAGCGACATCCAGATCGCGTCGGCCTTCGACGTCAATGCCAACAAGGTCGGCCGCGACGTCGCCGATGCGATCTTCGCGGCGCCCAACAACACGCACCGCTTCTCCGACGTCGCGCCGACAGGCGTGATCGTGCAGCGCGGTCCGGTCCTGGACGGCATCGGCCAATATCTTACAGGCGACGTTCCGGTTGCGGACGTGCCGGAGGCCGACGTGTCCGAAGTGCTGGCGATGTCCCGCACCGACGTTCTGGTATCCTATCTTCCGGTCGGCTCGCAGCGCGCCAGCGAGTGGTATGCGGCGCGCGCCATCGAGGCCGGCTGCGGCTACGTCAATTGCATTCCGGTCTTCATCGCCTCGAATCCGGAATGGCGGCGGCGCTTCGAGGAGGCCGGCCTGCCGATCGTCGGCGACGACATCAAGAGCCAGGTCGGTGCCACCATCCTGCATCGCGTGCTCGCCAATCTGTTCCGTGACCGCGGCGTGCGGCTCGACCGCACCTACCAGCTCAATGTCGGCGGCAACACCGATTTCAAGAACATGCTCGAGCGGGAGCGGCTGGCCTCGAAGAAGATCTCCAAGACCCAGGCCGTAACCAGCCAGTTCGACGTCCCCATGGACCCCGACAACATCCATGTCGGACCGAGCGACCACGTGCCATGGCTCACCGACCGCAAGCTCGCCTTCATCCGCCTGGAGGGAACGACGTTCGGCGGCGTTCCCTTGAGCGCCGAGGTCAAGCTCGAGGTCTGGGACTCCCCGAACTCGGCCGGCGTCGTGATCGACGCGGTGCGTTGTGCCAAGCTCGCCATGGACCGCGGCCAGGCCGGAGCGCTGACCGGCCCTTCCAGCTATTTCATGAAATCGCCGCCGCAGCAGTTCACCGACGAAGAGGCCGGACGGCGGACACGCGCCTTCATCGACGACAAGGCGCTTGCGTGATGGCTGGGATCATCCATCTCGTCCGGCACGGTCATCATGCCCTGCTCGGCCGCATCCTGTGCGGCCGGATGAAAGGCGTCGAGCTCAGCGATCTCGGCTGTGAGGAGATGGCACGCTGTGCCGGCACCATCGCGCCGCGGCCATCGCTCATTCAGTCCAGCCCGCAACGGCGCTGCGTGCAATCGGCCTGCATCCTCGCCGCGCATTTCAGGCTGCCGGTGGAGATCGTCCCCGCCCTCGACGAGCTCGATTATGGCGAATGGACCGGACGATCGTTCGACGACCTGGCGCCGGATCGTCGATGGTCGCGCTGGAACGGGCGACGCGGCACGAGCCGCCCGCCCGGCGGCGAGACCATGCGGTCGCTTCAGAACCGCGTGGTCGCTCATCTGGAGCAGCTGCGTGGCGATCGCAATCTGGACGCCGTCGTCCTCGTCAGCCACGCCGAGCCGATCCGCGCCGCACTCCTGCACTATTCGCGCACGCCGCTCGACCAGTTTCTTTCGATCGAGATCGATCCTGCCAGCATCAGCACGCTCCGCGCCGACAGCCGCGGCATGAAGATCACCGGGATCAACCAGCGGGTGGCGGCGTGAAGATCGTCATCTTCGGCCTGACAATCTCCTCGTCCTGGGGCAACGGTCACGCCACCTTGTGGCGCGGCCTCTGCAAGCATCTCGCGCGGTCGGGGCACAGTATCGTCTTCTTCGAGCGCGACGTTCCCTATTATGCCGGTGCCCGGGATCTCCATGAACTGCCGGGCGGCGCGCTCCGGCTGTTCGCGAACTGGGACGATGTGCGGCAGGCGGCAAGCGCCGAAATCCGTGATGCCGACGTTGCGATCGTGACTTCCTATTGTCCCGATGCGATTGCCGCGACCGAGCTGATCCTCTCCGAAGGTCGTGCTGTTCCCGTGTTCTACGACCTCGATACGCCGGTCACGCTGGCAAAGCTCGACGCCGGCGAGTCTGTGCCCTATATCGGCCCACGCGGCCTGCGGGATTTTGAGCTGGTGCTCAGCTTTACCGGCGGACCTCACGTTGAGGATGAATTCCGCAATAGGCTCGGAGCGGGGGAGACGCGGGCGCTTTATGGGCATGTCGACACGGATATCCACCATCCGGTCATGCAGCAGCCGCATTATCGCGCCGATTTGTCCTATCTCGGCACCTACTCCGAAGATCGCCAGCGCACGCTCGAGGCGCTTTTCGTCGCGCCCGCGCGGGCGCGCCAGGACCTCCGCTTCCTGATCGGCGGCGCGCAATATCCGGACGATTTCCCGTGGTCGCCGAACATCTACTTCGTGCGGCACCTGCCGCCGTCCGAACACGCACCGTTCTTTGCCTCGTCGCGGCTGACGCTCAACGTCACCCGCCGGGCCATGGCGGAAATGGGCTGGTGCCCATCCGGCCGGCTGTTCGAGGCCGCGGCCTGCGGCGCCCCGCTGCTGAGCGACCACTGGCCCGGAATAGCGGACTTCTTCGCGCCCGGAGAGGAGATCCTGATCGCACGCGACGAGCACGACGCGCTCGCCGCGCTGGCGACGCCGGATGCCGAGCTCAGGCGGATGGCCCGGCGCGCCTATGACCGCACCATGGACCAGCACACATCCGACAAGCGCGCGCGTGAACTGATCGCGATGCTCGAGCAGACAACGTCGAGCCGCATCAGCCGGCAACAAATCGAGGAGGCCTGATCATGTGGGGCATCGTTCCGGCCGCGGGCCGCGGCAGCCGTATTCAGCCGCTTGCCTTCTCGAAGGAATTGCTGCCGGTCGGCAGCCGGCGCGACGACGGTACGGACCGCCCCTGCGCGGTCTCCGAATATCTGCTGGAGCGCCTCATCCTCGGCGGCGCCGACAAGATCTGCTTCGTGATCTCGCCCGGCAAGTCCGACATCCTGGAATATTTCGGCGACCATTACGGCAGCGCCGAGCTCGCCTATGTGGTGCAGCCCGAAGCCTCCGGCCTGTGCGACGCCGTGTTCAGGGCAAGCACCGTCGTCGGGCAGCACGAGGATGTCATGGTCGGCCTGCCCGACACGGTCTGGTTTCCCAAGGCGGCCCTGCAGTCCCTGCCCGACGCAGACCTCTCGTTCCTGCTGTTCCCGGTCGAGCATCCCGAATTCTTCGATGCGGTCGTGCTGGACGGCGAGCAGGTGACGGAGATCCAGGTCAAGCAGCCGAATGCAAGCTCGCGCTGGATCTGGGGTGCTTTCAAGATGTCGGCACACGGCTTCCGCCAGCTGCAGTCGCTGTGGCACGCACGCGAGCGCCGCGACGAATATTTCGGGACGCTGGTCAACGCCTATCTTGCGGGCGGCGGCAACGGCATCGGCGTCAAGGCCGGCGAGTCCTACGTCGATGTCGGCACCATCGACGGCTATCGCACGGCGATGGCCCTGCTTGCCGAGAGCGCCGAGGGCCGCTCCAAGTCGCGGGCCCACGCCTCATCGGACGGGGCCCGACCTGTCATAGTCAACAACGGAGCGATTGCATGACCATAGGCGCCCTCTCCCGTGAGGAAATCCGCCAGCGTGTCGATGCGCTGGGGCCATGGTTTCACAATCTCGACCTCCAGGGCGTGCCGACCGCGCCGTCGCACTTTCTCGGCGACTATCCCAATGTGAAGTGGCAGCGCTTCTCCGGCATCATCCCGGACCGGCTCGAAGGCAAGACCGTGCTCGATATCGGCTGCAATGCCGGCTTCTACGCCATGGAGATGAAACGGCGCGGCGCCGAGCGCGTGCTCGGCCTCGACACCGACGAGGAATATCTGGCCCAGGCCCGCTTCGCGGCCGAGGTCAACGGGCTCAGGATCGAATTTCGCAAGATGTCGGCCTATGATGTCGGGCAGCTCCGTGAACAATTCGACCTCGTGATCTTCATGGGCGTGCTCTATCATCTGCGACACCCGCTGCTGGCGCTGGACCTGATCCATGAGCACGTCGCCGGCGATCTCCTGCTGTTCCAATCGATGCAGCGCGGCGACAGCCACGTCGATGCGATCGAGAAGAACTACGACTTCTGGACCACCGACCAGTTCGGTTCCTCCGGCTACCCGAAGCTGCACTTCATCGAGCACAAATATGCCGACGACCCCACCAATTGGTGGGTGCCCAATCGCGCCTGCGTCGAGGCCATGCTGCGCAGCGCCGGCTTTGCCATCGCGGCCCATCCCGAGGAGGAGGTCTATCTGTGCAAGCGCACGGCGCGGCCGCAGGCTGACGGGCCGGTCTATCCGTCACGGGAGGCGGGTCCATGATCGAGGCTGCCAAGATCTGGAACGAGCCCAACAACAAGTCGCATTGGGACATCCTGATCGACCCGGACTGGGCGATGTTCGCAAACCTGGCGCTCGCGGCCGGAAAGGCCATCCGCAGCGCGCATCCGACCTTGCCGCGCGTGCTCGGCGGCATCTCGCCGATCGACCCATCCTTCATGCACAACATGCAGGCGCGCGGCGTGCTCGATCACGTCGACGCCGTCGCCGTGCAAGGCTTTCCGCTCGACTGGAATTTATGGCAGATCGGAGAATGGCCGGCCAAGATCGAGGAGATCAGGGCCGTCACCTCGCTCCCGGTCTGGGTGACCGAGGTCGGTGTCTCCTCGTTCGGCGCCGAGGAGGTGCAGGCGTGGGGCCTGTCGCGCACCGCCGATCTCCTGATCGGCCGCGCGCCGCGCATCCATTGGTACAGCCTCTATGACCTGCCTTCGGCCTGGGAGGCGACCACCCGGCACAAGGAAGCCGAAGGGTCCTCCTACTACCGGCATTTCCACATGGGCCTGCTGCGCGAGGATGGAACGCCGAAAGCCGCAGCGGAGCTGTTCGGGCAATATGCCGCCGACATGGGCCTGTGCCAGTGGTTTCATTTCGAGGACCATCGCCTCGATGACGCCGTGCGCTGGATGCGCCGCTTCGGCGTGAGGCACTTGCGGACCGGGCTGTCATGGGCCGACAGCTTCCGTCCCAACGCGCTGGACTGGTTCGACCGCCAGATGGATGCGCTGGCCGAGTTCGAGGTCACCGTGACGTTCTGCTTCACGCCGGAACACCGCGGTCTCGAACCGCATCACACCAGCCCGCCGCTCGACGTCAACGAGTTCGCCGACTTCTGCGCGCAGATGATCGAGCGCTATTGCACCAAGACCGGTCTCGCCGCCTCCATTGGCGCCTCTCCACCGATCAGGGAGCCGACATGCGTGCCCTGATCCTGGTGATGGATTCCGTCGGAATCGGCGCGGCGCCCGACGCTGTCAATTACGGCGACGAGGGTGCCGACACCGTCGGCCACATCGCGGATGCGTGCATGGCCGGCCGTGCCAATGGTCCGCAACGGGAGGGCCCGCTGCGCCTGCCCAATCTCGTGGCGCTGGGCCTCGGCGAGGCCTGCCGCCTCTCCACGGGCCGGATCCCGCCCGGGCTCGACGGCCGGACACAACATGCGCGCTATGGCTGCGCCAGCGAGATCTCGAGGGGCAAGGACACGCCATCAGGCCATTGGGAGATCGCCGGCGTGCCTGTCGCGTTCGATTGGGGCTATTTTCCTAAGATCCAACCCTGCTTTCCGCGCGATCTCGTTACGAAGCTTTGCGAACAAGGCGGACTCCCCGGCATCCTCGGCAATTGCCACGCTTCCGGCACCGACATCATCGCCGAATTCGGCGAGCGCCACATGCGCGGCGGCGAGCCGATCTGCTACACCTCGGCCGACAGCGTGTTCCAGATCGCGGCGCACGAGGAGACGTTCGGGCTCGAGCGGCTCTACGACGTCTGCGCGGTCGCGAGGCGGCTGGTCGATCCCCTCAACATCGGCCGCGTCATCGCGCGTCCGTTCGTCGGAACGAGCGCGGACAATTTCAAGCGCAGCTCGCACCGGCGCGATTTCTCGGTCCCGCCGCCCGAGCGAACCATCCTCGACCTTGCAGAAACTGCCGGCCGCGACATCGTGACGATCGGCAAGATCGACGACATCTTCGCTCATCGCGGCACCGGGCGAAACCTGCGCGGCGACGGCAATGCGGCGCTTTTCGATGCCACGCTCGATGGGCTGGCAGGCCTTGCAGAAGGCGGGCTGCTGTTCGCGAACTTCATCGATTTCGACACACTCTACGGCCACCGTCGCGACGTCGCGGGCTACGCTGCGGCGCTTGAAGCCTTCGACGCCCGCCTACCCGAGCTGCTGAGCCGGCTGCGAAGCGACGATCTCCTGATCATCACCGCCGATCATGGCTGCGATCCGACCTGGAATGGCACCGATCACACGCGTGAGCAGGTCCCGATCCTGACGTGGGCCGCACAATCGACGTCTCCGATCGGCCGGCGCGCCGGCTTTGCCGACATCGGCGCGACCGTTGCAAGACATCTCGACCTGCCGGCGTCGCTTCATGGCGCGCATTTCTAGCCGGGATTCACCTGGGTTATTGATCCAGGTTAGAGAACTTTTCGTTTGTAGGTTTCGCAGGAACGAACATTCCTAGCACCGCTTCTAATTCCCAGACGTGACTGGCGCGCAGGTCGCCCGACCGAGCAAAGCGCGCTTCAACTCTCATCATCGGCCGGTCCGAACGGATCGGTCCCATGCGGCACGGAGCGGTGAATGACGCGAGTACTGATCACTGGGGGCGCGGGATTCATCGGTTCGCATACGGCGGACGTGCTGCTTGCGGCCGGGTACGAGGTCCGCCTTCTCGACAATCTCTCTCCGCAGGTCCATGGCGGCAACCGTCAGCGGCCCGCCTATCTCGCCGACGACGCCGAGCTCGTGGTCGGCGACGTCACCGATGCCGCCGCGGTCGAACAGGCCTTGCGCGGCGCCGACATGGTCCTGCATCTCGCCTCCGCCGTCGGCGTCGGCCAGAGCATGTACGACATCGAGACCTATGTCAGGACGAACGAGCTCGGCACCGCCGTGCTGCTGCAGGCGCTCGCCAGGCGACCGGTCGCACGGCTGGTGGTGGCATCCTCGATGAGCATCTACGGCGAAGGCCTGTATCGTGATGCCGTTGGAAGCGTCGTCGCCGGCGACGAACGACCGATCGAGCAGCTTCGCAAGGGCGAGTGGGAATTGCAGGATCATGCAGGCCATGCGCTCGATCCCGTGCCCACCCCTGAGACCAAGCAGCCGTCGCTGAGCTCGATCTACGCCCTGAACAAATATGCGCAGGAGCGCATGTGCCTGATCACAGGCAAGGCCTACGGCATTCCGACCGTCGGCATGCGCTTCTTCAACGTGTTCGGTCCGCGGCAAGCCCTGTCGAATCCGTATACCGGCGTGCTGGCCATCTTCGCCGCGCGGCTGCTCAACGGCCGGCCGCCGCTCGTCTTCGAAGACGGCCTGCAGCGGCGCGATTTCGTCCACGTGCACGACGTCGCCCGCGCCTGCCGCATGGCGCTCGAATCCGACCACGCCCAGGACGTCTTCAACGTCGGTTCGGGTCAGAGCCGCACCATTCTGTCGGTGGCCGAGGATCTGGCGCAGGTGATGGGACGGCGCGAGATCGATCCCGAGATCACGCGAAAATACCGTGTCGGCGACATCCGGCACTGCTTCGCCGATATCGGCAAATCACGCGACCTGCTCGGTTTCGAGCCGCATGTCGCGTTCAAGGACGGCCTTGAAGAGCTCGCCGGCTACCTCGCCGACCAGATCGCCGACGATCAGGCAGAACGGGCGACCCGTGAGCTGCTGCAACGAGGGTTGGTCGCGTGATGAGTGAGCAAGACAACAGGCCCGTCCTAGTCACCGGCGGCTGCGGCTTCATCGGCTGCAATCTCGCCGACCGTCTCGCCGAGCGGGGCGATCGCGTGCTGGTGCTGGACAATCTCGCCCGCGCCGGCGTGCGCGAGAACGCGCAATGGCTGAAATCCCGGCATGGCGACCGCGTCGCGATCACTGTGGCCGATATCCGCGACCCCATTCCGGTGATCGACGCCGTGCGCGAGGCGCGGGCCGTGCTGCACCTCGCAGCCCAGGTCGCGGTGACCGACAGCGTCAGCGATCCCTCGGCCGACTTCGAGATCAATGCGCGCGGCACGCTGAACGTGCTGGAAGCCGTTCGCCTGCACAACGCTCCGGCCCCGGTGATCTTTGCCTCGACCAACAAGGTCTATGGGCGCCTGATCGAGGACAGCGAGATCGCGCTCACCGACCGACGCTACACGCCGGTCAATGATCTGCTCGCGGGGGGCATTTCGGAGAACGCGCCGCTGGATTTCTACAGCCCCTATGGCTGCTCCAAGGGGACCGCCGATCAATACGTGCACGACTATGCCCGGGTGTTCGGGCTGCAGACCGTGGTGATGCGCATGAGCTGCATCTACGGGCCGCGGCAATTCGGCACCGAGGATCAGGGCTGGATCGCGCACTTCCTGCTCAGCGCCATCAGCGGCAATCCGCTGACGATCTACGGCGACGGCAAGCAGGTCCGCGACGCGCTGCACGTGTCGGACGCGGTGAGCGCCTGGCTCGCGGCGCTCGACCACATCGCGCTGGCCCGCGGGCGCGTCTTCAATCTCGGCGGCGGTCCGGCGAATGCGGTCAGCCTGCTGGAGTTGATCGACCGCCTCACCGAGCTGACGGGCCGCAAGGTCAGCTATCGCTTTGCGGACTGGCGACCGGGCGATCAGCCCTGGTACGTGACCGACACGCGGGCGCTCGCCACCGCGCTCGGCTGGACGCCGCAAATGCCGCTCGCCGACGGCCTGCGCTCGCTCCACACCTGGCTCGACAGCCGCTTCGGATCACAGGACAGGAGCGAGGCATTGGCATGACGCGGGTCGCCCTCATCAATCCGAACTGGGATTTTTCGGGCAGCATCTATTTCGGCTGCCGCTCGCCTCACCTGCCACTCGAGCTCGGCATCTCCGAGCATTATCTGAAGGCGGCGGGCCACAACACGCTGCTGCTCGATGCGCATATGTTCGATCTCTCCCTCCCTGAGATCGAGGCCGAGCTGCGCGCCTTTGGTCCCGACCAGATCGTCTTCACCACCGCACCGACCTATCTGTTCTGGCGCTGCGCGCCGCCCGAGCTGCGTGTGCCGCAGCAGCTCGCCATCGCGGCGCGGGACCTCGCGCCGACCCTGATCGCGGTCGGCCCGCATGGTTCGACCACGCCGAAGACTGCCCTGAAGAAGCTCGGCGTCGACATCGTGGTGATGGGCGAGTGCGAGTCGTCGCTGCTGCGGCTCGCCAATGGCGAACGGGACTTTCCCGGCCTGTGCTTCGCCGACGGTGCTTCGCTCCGGGTCAATCACGGCCCACAGGCGGTCGCGTTCAACGATCAGCCCGTGCTCGAATGGCCGGGCGAGATGATCCGGCGTCACCATCACCATCATCACCGCTTCGAGGCCGAGCCGATTGCGCCGGGCGCCGAGGTGGAGGCCTCGCGCGGCTGCCCCTACAATTGCACGTTCTGCGCCAAGGAGAATTTCCGCAACGCCTATCGGAAGCGGCCGCCCGCGATCATTCTCGACGAGATCGATCGTCTGCGCCGTCACGGCATCGAGTACGTCTACTTCATCGACGAGATCTTTCTTCCCAATCGCGAGCTCATGGAGGGCCTGACGACGCGCGGGCTGAAGTTCGGCGTGCAGACGCGGATCGATTTGTGGAAGCCCGACACTCTCGCCCTACTCGGGCGCGCCGGCTGCGTCTCGATCGAAGCCGGCATCGAGAGCCTCACCGTGGAAGGGCGCGCGGCCCTCGCCAAGAACTGCAAGATGACGACGGATCAGCTCGCCGACCGGCTGGTCGAAGCCCGCCGCCACGTCCCCTTCGTGCAGGCCAATCTGATCGAGGTGCCCGAGGACGACGATCCCGTGGTGCAGCGCTGGCGCCGCACGATGCAGGATGCCGGCGTCTGGGCCAACGATCCGGTGCCGCTCTATCCCTATCCCGGCTCGCCCGACTACCGGAAGCTCTGGGGCGAGCCTGACGATGTCGCCTGGGAGCGCGCGCACCAGCACTATCTCGCGATGTTCGACCAGTTCAGCGACGTGCAGAACGATCGCCCGGTCCCGCTCGACAGCCTCGAACTCCAGGTGGCCTCATGAGCCGTGGCGCCGACATCAGGGTCATGATGACGACCGACACGGTCGGCGGCGTCTGGACCTATTCCTGCGCCCTCGCCGCCAGTCTCGCTGCGTCCGGGGCCGACGTCACGCTCGTGACGCTGGGCCCGCGGGCGCGTGTCGATCAGCGTCAGATGCTGCGCGAGACCAGCGTGCACCTGATCGAGACGGACCTCGCACTCGAATGGCAGGACCCGGAGGGGCGGAACGTCTCCGACGCAAGGCGCGTGCTTGCGAACCTCGAAGCCAGATTGGTGCCTGATGTCGTGCATCTGAACAGCTTTCGCGAGGCGACCTTTGCCTGGCACGCCCCGACCGTGCTGGTGGCGCATTCCTGCGTGAACTCCTGGGCGCTCGCCTGCCACGATACGGCCTGGCTCGGCGAACCCAGATGGCGCCGCTACAGCGAACGGGTCGCCGCGGCGCTCGACATCACGCAGGCCTGGGTCTGTCCGAGCCGGGCCTTCCACGACGACATGACGGCGATCTATCAGCCGCGATCGCGCGGCACGGTGATCTGGAACGGAATTGCGCCACGCGCCCCTTCTGGACGAAAGCAGGGCGTGATTTTCGCGGCGGGACGGCTGTGGGATCGTGCCAAGAACATCGAAGCGCTCGCCACCGCCGCGCCCGGGCTGGATTGGCCGGTCGAGGTGGCCGGTCCTAGCGACGCACGTCTGCCAGCTGACGTCACCTGGCTCGGAGAGCTACCGCACGGGGCGCTGGAGACGCGCTTGCAGCATGCAGCGATCTTCGTCAGCCCCGCACTCTATGAACCGTTCGGCCTTTCGGTGCTGGAAGCCGCCGCCGCGGGCTGCGCGCTGGTCCTGTCCGACATCCCGACGTTCCGGGAGTTGTGGCGCGGCGCCGCCTTGTTCGTCGATCCCGCCGACAGCGTCGCGCTGCATCGGACACTGGCAGAGCTTTGCGCTGACGATAGGGGTCGAGCAAAGCTGCAGCGCGCTGCCTACGAGCAATCCCTGACCTATTCCTTGACGCGCATGACGAGCGCTTATCTCGGGCTCTACCAGGACCTGATCGCATCCAGCCGGACGAGCGCGGCGGCCAGCCAGATCGAGGTGCGCGCATGAAATGCGTCCTGTTCTACCATGCCTTCACCTCCTGCTGGAACAACGGAAACGCGCATTTCCTCCGTGGCTATGCGCGCGAGCTCCATGCGCTCGGACACGAGGTCGTCGTGTTCGAACCCATCGACGGCTGGAGCCGGCTGAACGCCATCCGCGAAGGCGGCAGTCATGCCATGGACGATATTCCGGCGCTCTTTTCCGGCATCGACATCCGCCGCTACGATACCAGCCTCGATCTCGCGCGGGCGCTTGACGGCGCCGATCTCGTCATCGTGCACGAGTGGAATTCGCCCGACCTCATCGCGCAGATCGGGCGCGGGCGGGCGCAAGGCGCGCCCTTCACCCTGCTGTTTCACGACACCCATCACCGCGCGGTCAGCGCACCCGAGGAGCTTGCGCAATTCGATCTCGACGGATTCGATGGCGTGCTCGCTTTCGGCGAGGTGCTTCGGCAGATCTATCTGAAGCTCGGCTGGGCCGACCGGGTCTTCACCTGGCACGAGGCCGCCGATGTCGCGCTGTATCATCCGCTGCCGCAGGTCGAGCGGACCGACGATCTGGTCTGGATCGGCAACTGGGGCGACGGCGAGCGCAGCGCCGAGCTGAACGAGTTCCTGGTCAAGCCCGTGGCGGAGCTGAAGCTCCGCGCCAGCGTCCATGGCGTCCGCTACTCGGATGACGCACTCCACACCATCAGGAGCGCAGGCATCCGCTATGGCGGCTGGCTGCCGGCGCACTGGGCCCCCGTCGCCTTCGCGGGCGCGCGCGCGACCATCCATGTGCCGCGCGGGCCGTACGTCGCCCTGCTTCCGGGCATCCCGACCATCCGCGTGTTCGAGGCGCTGGCCTGCGGCATTCCCCTGATTTCAGCACCCTGGTCGGATGCGGAAGGCCTCTTCCCCGAGGGTGCGTATCTCAGCGCTGCCGATGGCGCGCAGATGAAGCAGGCGCTTCGTGCCGTCATCGACGATCCGGAATTCTCTGCCGCGATGGTGGAGACCGGGCTGAAGGTCATCAGGGATCGTCATACCTGCCGCCACCGCGCCGAGCAGCTCATCGACATCGTCACCGACCTCAGGGATTCCAGCCGTTCGGCACGGCCTCAGCACGACATCGGAGCCGTCGCATGAAGATCTGCTTCTTCGGATCCAGCCTCGTCTCGTCCTATTGGAATGGCGCCGCCACCTATTACCGCGGCATGCTCAAGGAGATCGCGGCGCTCGGCCACGAGGTCACCTTCTACGAACCCGACGCCTTCGACCGCCAATCGCATCGCGACATCGACGCGCCGGAATGGGCCAAAGTGGTCGTCTATCCCGCGACTTCGGACGGCTGGCGCCGCTCGCTCGACACCGCCGCACAATCGGCCGACATGCTGGTCAAGGCCAGCGGCGTCGGCGTCTTTGATCGGGAGCTGGAGAACGCCGTCGCCGCGCTGCCGTCGCGGCTGATGCGGATCTATTGGGACGTCGATGCTCCCGCCACGCTCGAGGCGATGGAAATGGATCCGCAGCATCATCTGCGCCGCGCCATTCCGTGCTACGATATGGTCCTGACCTATGGCGGCGGCGAGCCCGTCGTATCCGCGTATCGATCGGTGGGCGCGCGGGATTGCGTGCCGATCTACAACGCGCTCGATCCGGCCACGCATTTTCCGTCGCCGCCCAATCCGCGCTTCGCCTGCGATCTCAGCCTGCTGGCGAACCGCCTGCCCGACCGCGAGACGCGCGTCGAGCATTTCTTCCTCGACGTTGCACGCCGCCTGCCCGAAAAGTCCTTCGTGCTCGGCGGTTCCGGCTGGGACGACAAGGATGCCTCCGCCAATCTGCGTAAGGTCGGCCATGTCGGCACCGCCGACCACAACGCGTTCTTCGGCTCGGCGCTCGCCACGCTCAACGTCAATCGCGACAGCATGGCGCGCTACGGATTCTCGCCGCCAACGCGGGTGTTCGAAGCGATCGGCGCCGGCGCCTGCCTGATCACCGACCAATGGGCCGGTATCGATCATTTCCTCGAACCGGACCGCGAAGTTCTGGTCGCCGCTGACGGGGCCGAGGTGGCCGAGCACCTCGCCGCGCTCGATCCCGAGCGGGCCCGGTCGATCGCCCGGCGCGCACGCGCACGCATTCTCAGCCAGCACACCTACCGGCAGCGCGCCCGCCAGTTCAACGATCTCTTCGTCGCCCACAGCTCCCGAATCGAGGCAGCAGAATGAACCTCTCCATCGTCGTCATCGGTCTTTCGGTCACTTCGTCCTGGGGCAACGGTCATGCCACGACCTACCGCGCCCTGATCGAAGCGCTGGCGCGACGAGGTCACCGCGTCACGTTCCTGGAGCGGGACGTGCCCTGGTATCGGGATCACCGTGACCTGACCAAGCCCGCTGGCTGGACTGTCGAGTTGTACCAAACTTCGAAGGATGTTCCGCGCCGGTTCGGCAAGCTGATCCGCGATGCCGATCTGGTGATCATCGGCTCTTACGTTCCCGACGGCATCGCACTCGCCGAGTGGACCACGACCCACGCGAGGGGTGTCACGGCGTTCTACGACATCGACACGCCGGTCACTCTGGCGCGGCTGGAGCAAGGTCTCGACTATCTCTCGGCGGCAATGATCCCGCGGTTCGATCTCTATCTGTCCTTCACCGGCGGACCGGTGCCCGGCCTGATCGAGCAGAGCTACGGCAGTCCGCTCGCGCGCGTGCTTTATTGCAGCGCGGATGCGGAGACCTACGCACCGAAGCAGGCGCAGCCGAAATGGGCGCTCGGCTATCTCGGGACCTACAGCGAGGACCGGCAGCCCGTTCTCGACGAGCTGCTGCTTGCACCGGCGCGCACGCTGCCGTCGGATCAATTCGTCGTCGCCGGCGCGCAATATCCGGACGATATCGCCTGGCCCGCCAACGTCGCCCGGATCGAGCACCTCTCGCCGAAGCAGCATCCGGAGTTCTACGCGGCGCAGCGTTTCACGCTGAACGCCACCCGCGCCGACATGAAGGCGCTGGGCTTCTCCCCGAGCGTCCGGCTGTTCGAAGCCGCCGCCTGCGGCACGCCCGTCATCTCGGACCATTGGCCGGGGATCGAGACGATCTTCGCGCCGTCGAAAGAAATCCTGCTGGCAACCAGCCCGCGCGAGGTCGTCGAGATCCTGCGCGACATGCCGGACGAGCAACGGCGCACGATCGCGCACAATGCGCGGCGGCGGGTTCTGGCCGATCACACCCCCGATCATCGCGCGCGGCAGCTGGAGACCTATTACGCCGAGGCAGCCGCGCGGCGCCGCCGCAAGGCGGCGCCACTCCCCGCCGTTCGCACCATGCAGGTCGCCCAACTCTGAAAGGCCACATCATGACGCTCCAGACCCGCATCCACGCGTCCCGCCGCTCGCCGACGGTCCTGGTCGCCGGCGGCGCCGGCTTCATCGGATCGCATCTCTGCGACGTGCTCCTGCAACGCGGCAGCATGGTGATCTGCCTGGACAATCTGTTCACGGGAACCACCGACAACATCCGGCCCCTGCTCAACCACCCGAATTTCCGCTTCATCGAGCATGACGTGCGCGATCGCATCGAGATCGAGGGCGAGATCGACCGGATCTACAGCCTCGCCTGCCCGGCCTCGCCCCGCCATTATCAAGTCGATCCGGTCGCGACGATGAAGACCTGTGTGCTCGGCTCGATCAACCTGCTCGAACTGGCGCGGCAGAAGGGCTCCCGGATCCTTCAGGCCTCAACCAGCGAGGTCTACGGCGACCCGGAAGTGCATCCGCAGCCGGAATCCTATCTCGGCAACGTCAACCCGATCGGGCCGCGGGCCTGCTACGACGAGGGCAAGCGCGCTGCGGAGACGCTGATGTTCGACTACCGGCGTATGCACGGGACGGAGATCAAGGTCGCGCGCATCTTCAACACCTACGGGCCGCGCATGCTCGAGAATGACGGCCGCGTCGTCTCCAACTTCATCGTGCAGGCGCTGCGCGGAGAGCCGATCACGATCTACGGCCAGGGCACGCAAACCCGCAGCTTCTGCTTCGTCGACGATCTGGTGCGGGGGCTACAGCTCCTGATGGAGAGCCCCGCCTCGGTCAGCGGTCCGTGCAATCTCGGTAATCCGCACGAGGTCACGATCGAGGCGATCGCCCGTGAAGTGCTGGCATGCACCGATTCGGCCTCCCCGCTGCGCTTCGAGCCCCTGCCGAAGGACGATCCCAGGCGGCGCAAGCCCGTGATCGATGCCGCCGAGAAGATCCTGGGATGGCGTCCGAAGGTGGCACTGAAGGACGGCCTTCAAGCGACCATTGCCTATTTTGCGCTCCGCCTCGCCGGGGAAGCGCCCACGCTCGTGCCGGCCATTGCCGCGCGCAGGACGCGCCAACCCGCACGCGGCCGGCTGACGATGTCCGAGCAAGGGTAAAGGCTCATCATTGACGGGGCGCCCAGTTGCGCTCGCGCAATAGGCCTAAAACGTCCCGGCCAAAGTGACCCGAAACGTCATCGGCTCGACCGGGTGCAGCACATAGTCCATGACGCCGTTCCGGCAGACCGCGGCCGGTGCGGCATTGGCGGCGCAGAGATTGTAGAGCGTGTCGGTCTTCAAGAGCGAGCCATAGGCATAGGTGATCTGGTTCGCCTTGCTGTTGAAGAGGTTGAGCACGTCGAACTGGATGCGCCAATCGTTCCCGGTGCGGTAGCCGAGCCGCGCGTTGACGATGCTGGTCGGCCGCGAGCGGAACGCATTGTCCTCCGTCAGCGGGCTGGAGCCGATGTAGCGCCAGCGCGCACTGCCGAACCAGCCCGTGTTCTCGCCAAGCGTAATTCCGGCCGATGCCACCATTGCCGGGGCGTTGGGAATGGAGTTGCCGGGCGCATTGCCGATCTGCGCCTCGGGATAGCCGGCGAGCGAGGCATAGACCGCGGCCTGCTCGCCGTCATGGCCGCGGAAGCGCGCATGCGTCATTGCGAGATCCGCATCGATATCGATCCAGGACCGCGGCCGGTAACGGTTGGTCCACTCGAAGCCGTAGCGGCGGCTGGCGCGGGTTGCCGAGGTATCGCCGGCATCGCCGGAGAACAGGATCTCGGAATCCTGGTCCAGGATGAAGAGGCTGAGAGAGCTGTCGAGGTAGGGAACGATCCGGCTGCGAACACCGACCTCCGCGCCTCTGGTGCGCACCAGGAGCGGCGACGGCGTGAGCCTTGTCGCGGGATCGGTGGGATCCTCCGTCGTGGTCGCGCCGCGGGCATCGTTCGAGTGCATGCCGTAGCCGGCGCCAAGGAAGAAATCCGTATGATTGAACGGACCAAGCACCATCCTGAATTTCGGGCTGCCGAGCGCGGCATCGGCGCGACCGGAATTGCTGGAATTGAACTGCGAGACGACGTCGGCGGCGTAATAATCGCCGCGCCAGCCCATTGTCGTCCGGAGCCAGTCGGTCCAGCGCACCGTGTTTTCGGCATAGACCCCGACGCTGCCCTCGCCGACCTTGTCGCTGCGGATATTGCCAATGAAGCCGCGATGGAACGTGTTGGTGAGCGCGAGGTCGATCGCGTCATAACGCGATTGCAGACCGAAGGTGGTCTGCATCGGCAGGCCGGCAAAAGAGCCGTTCAGCGTACGGGAGACGTTGGCGCCCGCCATCAGGCGGTTGTCGTGCTGGTGGAACTGGTCGCCGAGCACGGGATCGTCGAGGACGTAAGTGAAGTTGTTGAAGAGGTCGAGCTGGCTCTTCACCACATAGGCGTTGGCCTTCCACGCTCCCGCGTCATCGGTCTGCGCGATGCGCCCGGACAGCGCAAAGCGGTTGGCATGGCCACCGTCGCTCGGATCTTCCGAACCGTACCGGCCGAGCAGGCCGCTGGTGATGGCGCGCTGCGGCACCTGGTCGGTCGAATTCCATGTGTTGTCGTAGGCCATGCCCGTGACGGACATGCCGTCGGTCGCGGTGCCCTGGCTGTAGCGCACGAGGCCGTTGAGCTTTCGTACCTTGTCCGGATTGTCCCACGGGCCGTTATAGGTACCGATCTCGCCGGCCACCAGCAGCGAACCGTCGCCGACCTTCGTTGAATCCATGCCGAGCAGACGGCGGTAACCGAAGCTGCCGGCGCTCGCCTGCGCCAGCCGCTGGGTGCGGTCGATAAGGCCGATACGAACGCTTCCGACCGAGGCGAAGTCGCCTTCGTCGGCGAAGTAAGGTCCCTTGCGCACGTCCATTGCGGCGATGGTTTCCGGGATCAGCCAGTTGAGATCGGCATAGCCCTGGCCATGCGCATGGGTGCGCATGTTGACGGGGACGCCATCGACGATGATCGCCAGATCGGTGCCATGGTCGAGATTGTAACCGCGCAGGAAATATTGGTTGGCTTTGCCTTCGCCGGAATGCTGCGTCACGATCAGGCCCGGCACGGCTTCGAGCGCCTCGCCCGGCCGTGCGAAAGGGCGCGCGTTGATCTCTTCACCGGAGACGGTGATCTCGCTCGCCATGCCGGCTGCGGCCTTTGCACCCGAGCCAGCACTGCGCGGATCCGCCGCCTGCGTCGTTGCGGGAGAAACGAAGATGTGGCGCCCGGCCCCGGACGGTCTGGCGGTACGGCGCGATGCGGCCGGCATCTTGCGCCCGGGCGCGGCGCTGCCACTGACCTCGACCGGCGGCAGTTCGCGCGCGGCGCCATTGCTCTGCGCGAGGGCGCGGCCGTCATCCGCGAGCAGCGCCAAGGCCGAGAGTGCCGTCAAAGCGACGCTGCAACGACCGGGCTCAGGCCGCCTCGGTCGCATCAGTGCATTCCAGGACCTTGATGCCGGCGCGGCGACGGCCGTTCGCGAACATGCGGCGATAGAGCACGACCGAGACGAGCCATGCGGCCGCGAACAGCGCGATCACGACAAAGCCGACATTGGCAAGCGACTCGTTGAGGTCCTCGACCAGCGTCCATGCGCCGCCGGAGAGGCCGAGCCGATCGCTGATCAGGCCGAGCGCCTCGATGCCACCGATGAACAGCGCGACTGCGACGGAGGCGCCGGTGATCGTGAGATTGTACCAGAGCTTGCGCAGGGGATCGACGAAGGCCCAGCGATAGGCGCTCACCATCAGTGCCGAATCGGCCGTGTCGACCAGCGCCATGCCTGCAGCGAACAGCGCGGGGAAAACCAGCACGTCGGCGAGCGAGGCACCGCGCGCGGCTTCGCTGGCGGAAATGCTGAGCAGGCTGATCTCGGTCGCGGTGTCGAAGCCGAGGCCGAACAGGAAGCCGAGCGGGTACATGTGCCACGGCTTCGTCACCAGGCGGAACATCGGGCCGAGCAGCCGCGCCAGCACGCCGCGGCCGGCAAGCAGCGCATCGAGCTGCGCAGCGTCGTGAACGCCCTGCTCCCGCGCCGCGCGAAACGTCCGCCACAGGCCGGCGAAAATGACGAGATTGATCGCGGCGACCGCGAGCAGGAACAGCGCCGAGACCGAGGTGCCGATGAGGCCGCCGACCTCCTTGAGCAGGCTGTCGCCGCCAAGGCTCACGACGCCCAGTGCCAGCAGCATGGTCGCCACCACGACCACGGTGGAATGGCCGAGCGCGAAATAGAGGCCGACCCTGCGCGGCGTCTCACTCCCATGCATCAGCTTGCGCACGACGTTGTCGATCGCGGCAATGTGGTCGGCATCGACGGCGTGGCGCAGGCCGAACACCCAGGCCAGCAAGGCGGTCGCCATCACCGTCGGCCGCTCGCCGAACAGCGTGAAGGCCCAGGCCCATGCGGCGAGATTGGCGGCGACGAGCCCGCCGAGCAGCGCCACCGTTCCGGGCTCGACCGCCCGCAAAGTCCGCATCGCTACTCGTTCCATTCGCCCGCCTTTACAGTATGACGTTTATCAAGATTTCTCATACTGACAAGAGCAAGACCTGGAACCAGTTTCGCGCTGACGCCTGACGAACCGACGGAATGGGAGCCAAATGGCTGGCCTGATGGAAGAATTCGGCTTCCAGAGCAGGCTCCGTCTCCACGCAAGTGGAACCGATCGCTGTGAAGCGGCTCACATCGGATGCGACGATCCGGATGTATTCATCGTGCCGGGTGGAGATGGCAGACGGAGACGCGCATGAAACTCCTCATGCTCTCGCTTATTGCAGCCATGCTTCTCGCCGGTGCGGCCAACAGCGTGTTCAGGCCGCAGGCCGTGCCTCATTTCGGTCAGCATGGCATGGCGTCCATTCAAGACATGCAGACAGGAAAGGCCGACCAGCTTCCCGAGCAGGAGCTGCAGGATCGCTCCGTCTTGTTTGCGAAAGAGCCGGCGCGGTAGTCCGGCGCGGCCGCGCAAGAACCCCCTATTCGGCCGCTGCGGTCGCGGGTTGCGGCTGCCCGTCGTTCGGTCCCGTTCGCGCCTTCTGCTCGTCGAGCCAGAGGCTATGGTGCTCGCGCGCCCAGTTGACGTCGACTTCGCCCGAGCCCATGGCCTCGAACGCGCCTTCCATGCCGATCGTGCCGATATAGATGTGCCCGATCATCGCCGCGACGAACAGGACCGCCACGATGGAGTGAACGATCTGGGCCATTTGCATGCCCTCGATCCCCGTGCCGTAGAACGGGAACATCAGCGCGTAGCCCGACGCTGCGACCAGTGCGCCGCCGATCACGACGATCCAGTAGATCATCTTCTGGCCGCCGTTAAAGCGGTAAGCCGGCGGATGGTCATGTCCGATCAGCCCGCCGCCGCGCTTGGCCCATTCGATATCCACCTTGTTCGGGATATTGCCGCCGATCCACATCAGGAAGATCAGGACGACGCCGAGAGTGAACGGGAAGCTCAGATAATTGTGCGCGTACTTGGCCCATTGCGACCATTCCGAGAACGCTTCGAAACCGATCAGCGGCAGCAAGAGCGGCCGGCCGAACGTGATGTTCAGCCCGGAAATGGCCAGCACGATGAAGCAGGTCGCCGTCAGCCAGTGCACGAACCGCTCGAAGGCGTTGAAGCGCACGATGGTGCGGCCGGACCGTCCGGCTTCGAGACGCACCATCCCGACGGTGAGATAGAAGATCACGACGGCCGCGATCGCGCCGAGGATGGCGATGCCGCCGATCCAGCGCAGCGTCACATTGCGGAATTCCCGCCATTCCCGTCCCTGCGGCTGCTCGAGCACGCCGGAGCGCTGATCGGGAATACTGACGCGGCCCTGGATCCGGTTGAGCTCCTGCAGGAGCTGCTGCTCCTTGACCGAGCTCGCTGTCGGGTTGACCTGCTGAGCGCTCGCGGGCGCCATGCTCACCAACAGAAGCAGCGCCCAGGCGCCCAGCGCCAGACGAACGAACCTTCCAAACGACGCCATCACGTCCTCCCCGGTCTTGCGCGCCCGTCAGCTGCCCACGTCAGGACTCGATTGTCTCGCGATATGCGGTCTTCCAGCCCCACGCACCCGAGCCGTAGCCGCGCTTCATGACGCGCTCCTTGTAAATCTGCGCGATGATCTCGCCGTCGCCGGCAAGCAAGGACTTGGTCGAGCACATCTCGGCACACAGCGGCAGCTTGCCTTCGGCCAGCCGGTTCGCACCGTATTTCTCGTATTCCTCCTTGCTGCCGTCGGCCTCCGGGCCGCCGGCGCAATAGGTGCATTTGTCCATCTTGCCGCGCGAGCCGAAGTTTCCGACCTTCGGATATTGCGGCGCGCCGAACGGACAGGCGTAGAAGCAATAGCCGCAACCGATGCAGAGGTCCTTGGAGTGCAGCACCACCGCATCGGCCGTGGTGTAGAAGCAGTTCACCGGACACACGGCCGCGCAGGGCGCGTCCGTGCAGTGCATGCAGGCCATCGAGATCGAGCGCTCGCCCGGCTTGCCGTCGTTGATGGTGACGACGCGCCGCCGGTTGATGCCCCAGGGCACCTCGTGCTCGTTCTTGCAGGCGGTGACGCAGGCGTTGCACTCGATGCAGCGATCAGCGTCGCAGAGAAATTTCATCCGAGCCATGTGCGTGCTCCTCTCAGGCTGCGACGATCTGACAAAGCGTGACCTTCGGCTCCTGCATGCCCGTTGCAGGATCGTAGCCGTAGCTCGTGATCGTGTTGGCGCTCTCGCCCAGCACGATCGGATCGGTGCCGGCGGGATAGTTCTTGCGCAGGTCGTTGCCGCCGAGCCAGCCGCCGAAATGGAACGGCATCCAGGCGACGCCCTTGCCGACGCGTTCGGTCACCAGCGCCTTCATCCGGGCACGGGAATTGTTCTCGGCGCCGCTCACCCAGACCCAGCCGCCGTCCTTGATGCCGCGATCGGCGGCATCGGCCGGGCTGATCTCGATGAACATGTCCTGCTGCAATTCGGCGAGCCACGGATTGGTGCGGGTTTCCTCGCCGCCGCCTTCGTATTCGACGAGACGCCCGGAGGACAGGATCAGCGGGAACTGCTTGGCGATCCCCTTCTCCACCGCCGCCTTCTGCACCGAGAAGCCGATGTTGGGCAGGCGGAACTGCTTGGCGTCGGGCAAGGTCGGATATTTCTCGACGAGGTCGACGCGCGGCGTGTAGATCGGCTCGCGATGCACCGGGATCGGATCCGGCAGACCGAACGCATTCATGCGCGCCTTGCCGTTGCCGAACGGCACGCAGCCATGCTTCAGCGCGACGCGCTGGATGCCGCCGGAGAGGTCGAGCGCCCAGGACACCGCATCCGGATTGGCCGCGTTGACCCGCTGGATCGTCGCCATTTCAGCCTCGGTGAGATCCTTGTCCCAACCGAGCTTCTTCAGGCTTGCCAGCGTGAACTCGGGATAGCCGTCCTCGATCTCCGAGCCCTTGGAGAAGGACTTGTCGGCGAGCAGGCTCACCTTGCGCGTCGTGCCGTCCGGCAGCTTCTCCTCGCGTTCGATGCCGAAGCGCGGGCGGAATGCGCCGCCGCCGTCCATGACGTGCAGATCGTTGTTGTAGAGCAGCGGCGAGCCGGGATGCTTCACCTCGGGCGAGCCCCAACACGGCCAAGGCAGACCGTAATAATCGCCGCCGACTTCCGGATCGTCCTTGGGCGCGCGCATCGTCACCAGGTCGAACTTGTGCTGGTTCTTCATATGCGCCTTGATGCGCTCCGGCGACTGGCCGCAATAACCGGTCGACCAGCTTCCACGGTTGATCTCGCGCAGCACGTCCTCGGCGACCGGGAGATTGTTCTCGACCTTGATGTTCTTGAACATCTTGTCGGCGAAGCCGAACTTCTTCGCCATCAAATAGATGATCTCGAGGTCGTCCTTGGATTCGAAGATCGGCTTGACGATCTGCTCGCCCCATTGCATCGAGCGGTTGGAGGCGACGCGCGATCCAGTGCATTCGAACTGCGTGGCCACGGGCAGGATATAGACGCCGTCCTTGCGCCCGGCCTCGACCGCCAGGGCCGCCCAGGTGGTCGGGTGCGGATCCGCGATCACCAGCAGTTCCAGCGCCTTCAGGCCCTTCAGCGATTCGGGAATGCGCGTGATGCTGTTGCTGGCGTGGCCTTGCACGAACACGGCCTTGACGTTGTCCTTCTGCGCGATGTCGGCCTTGGGCAACAGCGCGGCATCGAACCACCGCGTGAGCGGGATGCCTGGCGTTTCCATCTGCTTCTTCTCGTCGAAGCGGGAGACGAGATAGTCGTAATCGACCTCCCAGACCCGGGACCAGTGCTTCCAGGCGCCCTCCGCGAGGCCGTAGTAGAACGGCAACGTCACGATATCGAGGCCGACGTCGGTCGCGCCCTGCACGTTGTCATGGCCGCGCAGAATGTTGGCGCCGGCCCCGGCCTTGCCGACGTTGCCCGTCATCAGCAGCGCGATGCAGCTCGCCCTCACGTTGGCGGTGCCGACCGTGTGCTGGGTCTGGCCCATGCACCAGATGATGGTCGCGGGCTTGACCGTCGCGAACGTCTTGGCGACGCGCTCGAGCTGCGCGGCGGGCACGCCGGTGACGCGCTCGACCTCCTGCGGATTCCATTTCTCGACCTCCTTGCGCAGGTCGTCGAAACCGTAGACGCGCTGGGCAATGAATTCCTTGTCCTCCCAGCCGTTCTTCAGGATGTGCCACATCATGCCGTAGAGCACGGGAATGTCGGTGCCGGGACGGATCCGGACATATTCGGTGGCATGTGCCGCGGTGCGGGTCAGACGCGGATCGAAGACGATGAAATTCGCCTTGTTGATCTCCTTGGATTCGAGCAGGTGCTGCATGCTGACGGGATGCGCTTCCGCCGCGTTGCTGCCGATGAACAGCATCGTCTTGGAGTTGCGCATGTCGTTGATGCTGTTCGTCATCGCGCCATAGCCCCAGGTATTGGCGACGCCGGTGACGGTGGTGGAGTGGCAAATCCGCGCCTGGTGATCGGTGTTGTTGGTGCCCCAGAACGCGCCGAACTTGCGGAACAGGTAGGCCCCTTCGTTGGTCATCTTGGCCGAGCCCAGCCAATAGACGGAATCGCTGCCCGACTTCTCGCGAACCTGCAGCAGCTTGTCGCCGATCTCGTTCACCGCCGTGTCCCACGACACGCGCGTCCACTGCCCGTTCACCAGCTTCATCGGATAGCGCAGGCGGCGATCGCTGTGCACGAGCTCGCGCACTGACGCGCCCTTGGCGCAATGCGAGCCGCGGTTGATCGGCGAATCCCAGCTCGGCTCCTGCCCGATCCAGACGCCGTTGAGCACTTCCGCCGTCACCGTGCAGCCCACGGCGCAATGGGTACAGATGCTCTTCTTGACGGTGGCGCCGGCCGCGAGCGGGCCGGCTGCGGCCGCCTCCGCCTTGCGCACGTTGCCGACCGGCATGGCCCCGAGCGCGGCGAGCGCGCCGCCGGCGAGGCCCGACTTGCGCAGGAATGTGCGGCGATCAACTCCCCCGCCTTGGCCCGCAAGGGATTCGGCCACGGAACCTCGGCGATCGGAACGCTGGTGTGTTCGCTTGATAAGCACGGGCAGCCTCCCCTCTCAAGCCGGATAACGGTTGACGCGGTAGAACGTCTTGACGTGATCGGATTCCTTGTAGCGCGCCTTGCGCTTGTCATCGTTGGTTTCGCTGTCGGCCTGGGCAGACCCGACCAAGGGCGTCGCAAGCGTCGCGCCGACACCGGCCGTGCCCAAGCCGACCTTGCGAAGGAAATCGCGGCGTCCGACCTTTGCTTTCGTCTCGTCACTCATCGCATCTCTCCCGGACCGAAGCGCCTCGGTCAGCTGGCGAATGTGAATGCTTCCGTCTCGATTTCGATGAAGGTGCGGCCGAGCGCACCGACTGCGCGATAGAAACGGGCATCTCCCGCGTTCTCCATGTCGGCGAACAGCCGCCCCATCCAGGGCGAAACATGCTTTTCGAAGAAGGCACGCTGCGCCTCGGGCGCGGCATCGAAGCGGCCATCGGCAAGACCCGACATGATCTCGCACAGGATGGCGGCGTGATCTTCGGGTTCGGAATTGTTGGCGATACGCTCGATGCCGAGCGTCAACAGGTCGCCGCGCAAGCGCGACAAGGGCCGTTCGTTGAGAAAGCCCGTGAGATAATAGGAGGCATAGGGCAGCAATTCACCACGGCCGAGCCCGACGAACAGGTCGAAATATTCCCGCTCGACTTTGGCCGGGACGGTGCTCGAGGCGACGTCGGCGAGCGCCGCATGCGCGCGCCCGAGCGGCGTCGCGTCACCGCTCAACGCGGCGAGTTGATCGAGCAGACGCTTCGACGGAGGCGCAGACAGCAGCACCGCCAGCAGCGCGTATTCGCGCGCGCGCGCCGCGTCGATGGGATCGACGAACTCGGCGGAGCCGGCTTGCTCGCCGTAAAGATCGGGCCGCAGATCGTTTCGGGAAACGCCGGTCGCCATCTCGACCGCAACCACCCGTTGTGCGGGCACACGGGTCCAATTCGACACGGACGGCTGACTGATGCCTATTTTGCGTGCAAGCTGAGCGATGCCGCCCGCAGCATCGATCGCGCGATCAAGTCCGTCATCACGCACGTGGACCTCCCATCCAAGTCCCGTCTGCTTGATTATCGCTTTTGTTACAAAGCAGTAGGCAGCGTAATCTCGGTTCCAGCAACGGTCAATCGCCCGCCATAGCCTGTACCTATAGCCTTTGGTCGTGGTTCAGCGCGGCAGTGCACCGCCATGCGTGCGGGACCTGACGGGTTCCGCAGAAATCGCAGATGTTTCACCCACTGGCGGTTGCACTGCAGCAGCGATTGCCTGCTGCTCCGTCTCATCCGGCGGCTCAACGACATTGGCAGGAAGTCCCGCATCGGCCTGATGCGATTCCGCCGGAGAATTTCCCGTTTCGATCGATCCCTCGGCGAGAGACTGGGCCGCCTCCCGGACGCCGCCGACAACGCGATCGACCAGTGCTGCCAGCTCCTCCGAGGAGCAATCCAGCGGGCCAAAGCCCGGCATCGCCGTTGGGTCGTTGAAGTCCCATGCATTCTCCGCAAGCCCGACGAAGTCGCGAATCGCGGGATCGGTCGCCCAAGCGCGGCGAAGAGCCGCACGGCTCAAGTCGCGAGGAATCCCCTTGGCGAGGAAGGCCGTGATGTCGGTGGCAGCATTGATTTCGTCGATCGACGGCAGACTCGACAGATCGAGTTCCGTCTCGTCCTCTTTGGTTTCCGCTGGCGACGCGGGCTGCGCCGCGGCAGGCTTCGCCGGCTCCGCTCGCGATTGCTGTTTGCGGCGGGACCAGCGCGCAAGGAAGTCCTCCTCACTCATTCCTGTCCGCCTTCATGTTCGCGCCGCGCCAGCGCCTCCGGGTCGGCGCGGCGCCGCTTGCGCTTGACGAATTCCCGCTCGACATGGTGCTCGGCCACGAAGCTTTCAATCGCTTCGCGCAGCACCTCCGGCATCGGCACGGCCTCGACGAGATTGTCGGCGGCTTCGGTATAGCCTTCGCCCTCGGCGGGATCGGCGGTCACTGCGGTGACGGCATAGGGCCAGGCGCCCTCCGAGGGTGACAGCACGATCCAAATGCTCGGACGGCCGGAGGCGAGATTGTCGCGATAGCGCGCCGTTTCCGACGGATAGAGATCGATCGTCGCGCTTCCGGCATAGAACAGGGTCGTGCCGTCCTGCTCGCGAAGCACGGTCCAGGGTTGCGTCGACGGCTCGTCCGGCAGGACGGCAATTCCGCGCCAGATGAAATCGACCCAAGGCGAGTCGGCCTTGCGCCGCTCGACCACGACGCCGACGGCAATCGAGAGGGACGGCAATGCCGCAGGGCTCATGTCGCCATCTCCCGGCGCTTCACCGGCAGCCCGGTCAGCAGATTCTGTGGCTTCATCCGGAGCTTCTGATCCGCCGTCATCGACAGGATCAGGTAGACCGGTTCATCCCCGACCTCGTCGAGGGCACGGCCGGAATCCGCAAACGTCAGCCGGAACAGCGCGAGCACACGATCGGCCTCGCGCTCGCCGAGCTCTTCGCCGTGCCACAGACGGTCGCCGAGCCTCGTGGCATCGGCATCGAGCCCGACATACCACGCCAGCTTTGCCTCGTGCAGCGCCCGTAGCGGCTCGATCACGACATCGATGCCGAGCAGATGGGCGACCCAGCGCGTCATCGCCTGCGCCAGCGCTACAGGTCCGCGGCCGTCCGCGGTCAGGTCGAGAGCCATGTCGAACTGATCGCTACGGTGCCAGTATTCCTCCGAATTCTCCTCGCCCAGCACCTCCACCACCGCATCGGTGGTGGCGCCCAGCATCGACATCAGCGAGAGCACCGGGGTCGGGCTCCGGCCGCCGACGACCTCCTCGTCGCCCAGCAACAAAGCGTGCTCATGCGGCAGGACGCGCTGGGTCCGGAAGAACAATTCGGCCGCGCGCAGCACGAACGGGTCGTCGCAGCCATCGAGCGCGTTGCGCAGGATGACGTGGACGAGCTGGTTGACGAACAGCGGCGGCAGATCGTTCGCCCCTGAGCGCACCCAGGCAAGATAGGCGGCTTCGAGCGTCGGATGCCGCAGCAGAAGATCGCGGAACGCCAGCACGAACTGCCAATTCTCCCGGGCATCCGCATCGAGGATCGCGGCGATCTCGGCGGCGCTGACCGCCTGGCGCGGGTCGGCGAGCAATTCGCGATGCAGCCGGCGTTCGACCGGGCACGCCTCGTCCGGCGGCATCAGCTCGGGACGGGCAAAATAGGCTTTGAGAAATTCGTCCGTGACACGCAGCCCGCCGCCCTCGTCGCGATCGAGCAGGTGATGACCACAGGCGATCCAGAAATCATTCATCTGTCGGTCGGCTCCCGGCCCAGATCCGCAAGCTTGAGATCGCCGTCCGGCTGGACGTCGTCCTCCATCTCCATGAACGAGAACGCCTTGCTATGCCCCTGCCCCTCCCGGAGCTGCAGCCGGCGGAACGACTCGCGGACCTCACCGTCGCTTGACGTGCGGTGCACTGCAATAAGCGAGCTGATGGGATGGCTGCAGAGCGACTGCGCGAAAGCGACCTCCTCTTCCGCGGCCGTTTTCGCCGCCGCCATGTCCGGCGCGCCGAAACGATCGACGAGTTGCCTCGCCAGGAGATCGACCAGGCCGTGGTAATCGTCTGCCGTCGCCGGAACGATCTGCGCCAACGTCGACCAGCCCCAGGATTGCACCCCGAGGAAACCGCCGCGAAACGCCGCGCGTGCCTTGCCCTCGAGCTTCGCGCCATCGCAATCCCAGAAGCGGAAAGCGCCGGAGACGGCCCATTCGCCCGGCTCTGCCGCCACGTCGAACACGAAGGTGTCGGAGGGATCGAGCGCGATGGTACGCAGGAGCTTCACAGGCGCGGTCCTCCGAGGGCCGGATCGAGCCAGGACGGGGCCGCGAGCGCCCGGACGAGGTCGCTCCGTTCGATCCTCTCCGTCCCGATGCGGCGCGTCAGGAGGTCGCCGCGATCATCGATGCGCTGCATAGTCTGCCTTTCACGCGGCATCCGCGTGAGATAGTCGCGCGCGACACTGTCAAAGCCGTCGACCCGCCAGCCGTCCAGCGCCAGCATCAGGTGCCGGGCGAAGCTCTCGGTGATCTGCGCTGCGCCCGCCTCGCCAAAGCCTTCCTGGTCGAGCGCCGAGGCCAGCGGGTGGACGCCTGGATCATCATCGTTCATGGCAACCGTTCGTATCATGGCGCCGAACACCAGCCAGGGCGGCGGCGCGTCCTCGTCAGCTCCGGAAAGCCAGCCCAACCGTCCGCCGCCGACCAGCCCCCCGTCGATCCTGACCGCATCCGGCCAGCCGATCGTGATCGGCTTGCTCGGCGGCGCGTAGGCGCGAAGCGCATCCGTGAGCGCGACCATGCCGGCGTAGAACGCGCGCCGCGCGCCGCGCAACGGCTCGGCCGGCTCGAGCACCACGGCGAACTCGGCGAGGTCAAAGCGGCCGACATAGACGAGCGTTCCGGCGCCCCTCTCCGTTGCGATGCGGCATGCATGGGCAAAAGCGTCGCCGCTCTCGCGCAACCGCACCAATGTGAAAGGCGGCGGCAGGTGGATCGGTTCCGCCGCGGAAACATGGCTCAGTGGGATCGACGGCAGGCCGTCCTCCGCTTTCCTTTTCTTCCCGATGGATAATGTCTATACGAGGCGAAGGGCCGGCGCGAGTCCGTCGTCGGCGTCCGAATGGGCGGAGGGTTTAACCTGGAGCAGCCGTCGAAGACCGTCCTGATCTGTTCGTGCGAAGACACGATGCCCCTCGACGTGGCTGCGATCCGGCGCGGATGCCCGAATTGTGAGGTCAAGAGCTTTCGCCACCTCTGCGGAGCGGAGCTCGAATCATTCCGCAAGATGGCCGCGACAGAAGGCGTGTTGACGGTCGCCTGCACGCAGCAGGCAGCGCAGTTTTCGGAGGAGGCCGGCGAGCGGCCTGACGCGATCAGCTTCGTCAATATCCGCGAAACCGCCGGCTGGTCGCGCGGCGGCGCGCGCGCCGGGCCAAAAATGGCGGCCCTGCTCGCATCCGCCGCCATCCCCGCCCCGGACTATCCGCTCGTCACCTTGTCGAGCGAGGGCGTCATCCTGATCTACGGGCGCGATGAGGCCGCGATCGAGGCCGGCCGCCTGCTTGCCGATCACCTCGACGTCACGGTGATGCTGAAGCAGCTCGATGACACAGTTCCGCCGGCGGCAACGGTGTTCCCGATCGTGAAGGGCACGATCCGCTCCGCGAAGGGACATTTCGGCGCGTTCGAGCTTGCAATCGACGACTATGCGCGTCCCCGCCCCTCCTCGCGCGATCGCTTCGTATTCGAACCGCCGCGAAGCGGCGTCACCTCGCGCTGCGATATCGTGCTCGATCTTTCCGGCGGTCCGCCACTGTTTCCCGCCCACGACCTGCGCGACGGCTATCTCCGCGGCGACGCGAAAGATCCCGCCGCGGTGCTGCGCGCCGTGCTGACCGCGCGCGATCTCGTCGGCAGCTTCGACAAGCCCAGATATGTCGAGGTTGTGCCTGCGCTTTGCGCCCATTCGCGCTCGAAGCGCACGGGCTGCCATCGCTGTCTCGATCTTTGCCCGACCGGGGCGATCACGCCGGTCGGCGATCATGTCGCCATCGATCCGAACATCTGCGCGGGCTGCGGCCAATGCGCGGCGGCCTGCCCAACCAGCGCGGTCTCCTACGCGCTGCCGCCCGCCGATACGCAGCTCCAGAGACTTCGCGCGATGCTGCTCGCCTATCGCGAGGCCGGTGGCGCGGATGCGGTGCTGCTCTTTCATGACAGCCCACACGGCACGCCGCTGATCGACGCACTCGCGCGGCATGGCGACGGCCTGCCGGCAAACGTGCTTCCCTTTGCCGTCAACGAGCTCACGCAGGTCGGGCTGGAGGCGATCGTCGGCGCCTTCGCCTATGGCGTCTCCGCCGTGCGCTTCCTGCTCCGTGGCAAGCCGCGCCACGACGTGACCGGATTGACGCAGACGATCGCGATGGCGGATGCGATCCTCGGCGGCCTTGGATTTGCGGGCGTTCGCATCGCGACCGTCGAAACCGACGATCCCGACGCGCTCGGCCAGCATTTGACCGATATCGGCGCGCTCACTGCGGTCGCGACGCCGGCAACCTTCAAGACCGTCGGCAAGCGGCGCGATCTCTTGCGGTTCGCCCTGAGCGAGCTGCATCGGCTGGCGCCGCAGCCGGTCGACGTCATCGCGCTGCCGCAAGGTGCGCCGGTTGGCGCAATTGCCGTCGACACCGATGGCTGCACGCTGTGCCTCTCCTGCGTCTCGGCCTGCCCGACCGGCGCACTGCGCGACGATCCCGAGCGGCCGGTGCTGAAATTCATCGAGGACGCCTGCGTGCAGTGCGGCCTGTGCCAGAGCACCTGTCCGGAAAAGGTCATCAGCCTCAAGCCGCAGATCGATTTCCGCGCGGCGCGCGCGCCCGCCGCTGTCATCAAGGAAGAGGAGCCCGCGCTCTGTGTCCGCTGCGGCACGCCCTTCGGCGTCAAGAGCACGATCGACCGCATCGCGGCCAAGCTCGAAGGCCGGCACTGGATGTACCCGGCCGGCGACAAGCGGATCGAGGCGCTCAGGATGTGCGCAGATTGCCGCGTCGTGGTCATGAGCGAACAGCAATTCGATCCGTTCAAGGGCGTTCCGGAACGAACGCCGCCGCGAACGACGGATGATTATCTCCGCGAACGCAACGGCAAGGACTAAACAAGACGAACAGACATCTTCGCAGGGTCGGAAACCAGGAAGCATCACCATGTCTCGTTTGATCACAGCTCTGTCGACGTCCATGATCTTCATCGCCATCGCCGGCGGAGCGGCCGAAGCTGCCGCGCCTCCGCTGACCAAGGCGCAGAAAGTGGCCGTGAAGCAGGCGATCGTCGCATGCAAGGCCGAAGCCAAGGGCAAGAAGATCGCGTGGCTGTCGCGCCGCAAATACGTCAACCATTGCGTGGCGGAAGCGCTCAGGGAACACCCCACGATCGACGTCATTCAGATCCTCAAGGCGCATCCGGAAATGAGGGATTTCCCGATGGACAATTGGGACTCGATCTGAGCGGATGTTAGCGCGAGGTCGCGCGGCCCAGAAACTCGGTCAGCGCGCGTCGGTCCTCGGCCGAGCCGATGCGCTGCTCCGGCATCTTCGTGCCGGGGGTGTAGGCATTCGGCCCGATTTCGAACAATTTCGCGACGGTTTCCGGCGTCCAGACGATGTCCATCGTCTTCAGCGCATCGGAGAAGCGATATCCCGGCAGCGAAGCAATCTTGCGGCCGTAGAGTCCCGCAAGCGTGGGACCCGCACGCTGGACCTCCTTGTCCGAGAGCGTGTGGCAGGCAACACACGCCCGAAACACATCGGCGCCATGATCTCCGGCGTAGGCGGCGAGCGGATCGGCCGGTGTGCCGATCAGACTTGAACCGATGGGATCGCCGGTGCGCGCATTCCAGCGCCTGATCCTGCCGTCCGCACCACCCGTCATCAGTGTCTCGCGATCGGGAAGGAAGGCGACCGCCCACACCGGCAGCCCGGGCCCAACCAGCGTGCGCAGCAGCTTGCGCGACTTGCGATCGATGATCGCCACTGTGCCGCCGATGCCGGCCGCAGCGATCAGCGCGCCGTCCGTCGACATGGCCAAGGCCACCACCGGTGTCGGACCGGCCACGACCTCGCCGCTGACCTTGCCGTCCGCAGTCAGCATGCGCAGCTTGCCATCGACGGCGCCTGTGACGATTTCACCATCCGACGCGACAGCCACCGCGTTCAGCGGCGCCGGCAACGTCACGATGTCAGGCTGGCCATCCGGCAAACGCCAGATGCGCAGTGCAAGATCGTAGCCGACGCTGACGGGCCTGCCGTCGGGCAGGAAAGCGACGCCGTTGACGTTCTGCGTATGCCCTTCGAGCACGCGGGATGTGCCGTCCGACAGCGACCAGAGCCGCACCGTCCGGTCCCATGACGCCGATGCGACAAGCGTCCCATCGGGCGATACCGCGAGCGCCGCGAGGGGTGCGACATGTCCCTCCAGCACCCGGTCCGGCTCCGGCCGCCCCGCCGTCCATACCGCAATGCGCGCATCGGCACCGGCCGTGATCATGCGGCCGTCTTTGAGAAACGCGACGGCATTGACGCCATCGGCATGAAACCGCAGCACTTGCTCGGCGCTATCCGTCTTGAGCGACCAGCGGATCACCGCCGTGTCGAAGCTGCCGGACAGAAGGCTGCCGCCATCGGGCGAAAGGGCGAGAGCCCGTATCGGGCCGCCGTGTCCGACCATGTCGGCCTGCACCGACGATGCGGCAAAGAGGGCCCACAGCACTGCGGCCACCTTCGTGCACAGAGATGATCTGTTCATTCCTGGCCGCCTGCTGACATTCACCCTTTCGAGATTGCCAGAAGAGGCACCGGAAATGAATATCCTGAAACGGGCTACTTGGCCGGTGCCGTCGTGGTCTTGGACGAGCCCTCCGGCGCAGCCTGCATTCCAGGCGGGCTCTGGCCCTGGGGACTTTCGGGCGGCGCACCACCCGAACCGGTATTGATCGGGCCTGTCCAACCTTGCGGCTGGAGCTGGCCCTTGTCTTCGGGAGGCGTTTGCGTCGCCGGCGAGTTGGTTTGGGCGGGCTGGGCCAGCGCACCCTCGACAAAACAAAGTGCTGCGAAGCACAGGATCGTTCTCGGTAACTTCACGCAAGGCCTCCGATGCGCTCACCAGGCTTGCAGAGAACTTGCAAGACCTGCATCCGTTCCGAATCGTGCAGCGCAACAGCGAGCTCGCGGAATCCTCCGCTCGAACGGCGATCGCCGCGACCGGCTTGCTCGCCGCAAGCCCTGTCGTATAGATGGCCTGGTCCAATCGAGGGAGGCTGAGGATGAAGGCTTTTTTGCTTGGCTGCGTCGCGGCCGTCGTGATCGCGCTTGCCGGGATGGTGGTCCTCAATCGCATGCAGGAGCCCGCCGCGCAGGCGTTTGCGACCACCGGGGTGCGCCTCTGAGCAGCCTCACTGGCGCTTGAGCCCGATCGACGCGAGGATGGGAGCGGGGCGCGCGAGCCCGTCCTTGCGAACCTTGCTTTCCTGCAGCTGAGGATCAGAGATCGCTGCCCTCTGCTGCGGGGACGATGGCGCCGCGCGAGGCGCTCCCCGCGCGCCATATCCACCTCCGGCATTTAAGAATTGGTAACCATACCAGCATGGTTGAACGCATTGGCGCAAATCGCACGATACCGGTGTCTGACCTGTAACGCCCTTGCTATAAGCGCAGCTACGGTTCGAGCAACGCTCGCGAATGACCCGGTTTTCTTGATTGCTCATGAATAAGCTCAGCAACACCTTCGACATCGCCATCGAGCCGTCGTTCGACTTTCTGTCTCCGGACTACGCCGAGCTATTCGATCGCTCGGCTGCCACTGCGTTCCAGCATCCGGTCTGGTTGCAGAGCCTCTACGCCAGGCTCGCGCCGGAAGCGGGCGCAACAGCTCTGGTCGTCGTGGTGCGCCACCGCGACACCGGCGCCCTTGCCATGGTGCTGCCCCTGCTTCGGATCCGACGCGGTCCGATACGAACCGTCGAGTTCGCCGACCTCCGCGTTTCCGACTATCTGGCACCGGTTTGCAGCCCGGACGTGTTCTCACGATTGCTCCAGGATGCGGCTGCATGCGCGCAGATTCGCCGCCTTGTCCGCCCCTTCGATCTGCTCCGAATGGCCAAGCTGCCCGACGGACGGCTTCCGATCGAAGACCTCCTTGCCACGTCCCGCCGCGTCTCGATGAACACCAATGCCTACGCCACGGTTCTGGTCGCGCCGTACGAGCAATGGCGGGCCAGCGCGATGGATCGCTCCTACCAGAAGGAGCTCGCAAAGAAGTCTCGTCAGCTGCAGAAGAAGGGGGCGCTGAGCTTCGCATGCTGCGGCGACAGCGCCGCCGTGCTCGAGGCGATGGACGTGATGAGGAAGTTTCGCGGCCCGCGCTTTCACGCACAAGGCGACGGAGACCTGCTGCAGCGTCCCGAATATTACGGCTTCTATTCCGACGTCGCCCTTCGCGGCCTCGGCTCCTTCGTCCGCCTCTATGCCATGAAGATGGACGGCGAAGTGATCGCCGCCGTGCTCGGATTGTGCCACCGCGGCAGCTTCCTCGTCATCATGAGCGCCTTCGACATTGCCGGTTACAAGAGCCAGTCCATCGGCGCGCTGATGTTCGAACAGGTGGCGCGGGATTGTATCGAGCGCGGAGATCAGATGCTCGACTTCACCATCGGCGACGAGCCATACAAGAAATCGTTCGGCGCACAGCCTTCGCCGGTGTGGGAGGTCACGCAGGCTGGCAGCGCCGTAGGCGCCATCGCGCTCTTCGGGCTGAAGCAGGCGCCCTGGCTCAAGCTGGCGGCCAAGCGGCTCTCGGATCTGAAGGTTCAGCCTGCCCACACTCCGAGGCCGACGCGCTGACGGACGGGGGCCCTAGAGCTCAGGCGCGCAACGCGCCGCGGACACGCCCAAGCCAGCCCGGGTGCATCTGATCGACGCGGTGTGCAAGACTGCGCCGGAGGAAGTGCAACCGTCGCCGCACGTCCCAGCCGATATCGTTGCGCGAGGTCAGCGCCTGGCGGAAGCGTGCCATCTTCAGCGACTGCTGATCCGCCGCGATCTTGTCGCGATCGGCATAGAATTGCGAGATCTTGTCCAGGCCCATGCCTGCGGTCATGAGCCATTGCGGCACATATTCGGTGCAAAGACGATCGACGTCCACCAGCAGGCGGGCGACACCCGTTCCGGCCGCGGGACAATTGGTCTGGAACGCATCGCCGATGAGCACGATTCCGGGCTGGAGATGCCCCTCGACGACGGTCAGGTCCATCACCCAGTTCTGGACCCGATCGGTCACACGGAAATCGCCGAGGTAGCTCCGCAACCCCGGCAGCAGACGCAAGACTGTCGCTTCCGGCTCGCGGCGCAACTCGCGCATGATCGGATCGGTCGGATCGCGGAACATGAAGAGATTGGCTCGCATTCCGGCGCGGACGGGAAACAGGCTGAGATAGTCGATGCCATCCGCCGTGCGTTCGCCGTAACAGGTCAGCGCCTCGAAATCGAACGGGGTGCCATCCTTGCGAGCGATCGTGAAGCCGAACGACACCGAATGGCGCTCGGCCAGCACGCGCCGCCTGATGCCGAGCTTGTAGCCCAGGACTCCCGCCATGCCCGTGGCCAGAACGACGAGGCGCGCCCTCATGCGCCGTCCGGAGGCCAGCTCGACATGCTGGACGTCGTCGCTAGGACCGATCGCCGTGACCTCGTCGACGATCAGACTGGCGGGATCGGGAATCTGGCGACGCGCCATGGCGACGAGATCGGCATAGGGAAATCCGTAGGCCTGGCCGACGCTGACATCGACCACCTTGCCCTCGCGGATGTTGAGCACTTGATCATATCGGCACGCGACATCTCCGAGTGCGTCGAGGAAGCCGAGCTTGCGGAGCAATTCCAGCTGATGGCCGCCGATCTTCTCGACCCGGAACTCGTCCGGATAGACCGCCCGCTTGTCGACGAGCGCGACGCGATGCCCTGCCCGCGCCAGCACGGCCGCCGCAAGCGATCCCGCAAGGCCGCCGCCGACGATGGCGACGTCCGAATCGATGGCCGCGCTCTCGCCTCCATCGACTGGCTCGGTCACGGGTCTCGTCATGGCTCCGGCTCCCACGATTAACGACGTCTGCAGTGCAATTCTCTCGCCTGATGTCGCATCGCAGGGCCGAGTGCGAACATTTCCTGAGATTGAGGTTAACGACCGGACGCGCCGAGTTCGCTGCCTCGCCGCGGCACGCGTCTTGCTGCGTCAAATCCATTCCGCACGCGAGCGCCAGATCTCGTCTTCTCGGTCGTCGATGCGCTACAAATGCCGGCACTCGCGCGGGCCTGAACTTGCAGAACCAGGACAATGGAGACGGCGATGTTCCAGAACGAAGCAATGGCATCACCGCGATATCGCCGCGACCGCCGAAATCCCGCAGCTCGTCCATTAACACTCGCGATTTCTCGACATGCTAGGTTGCCGCCGGTATCGGAACATGTCCCGTCAGGGGAGCGCAGCCCCTTAACCCTTCCATGATCGCATCCATCCTCCAGTTCATGCGGCGCGACGTCACGCGCGGTGTCGTCGGGACCATCCTGCTCAAGGTTGGCAGCGGCGTGCTCGCGTTCGCATTGTTCTCGCTGGCGGCGCGGACGATGTCGCCTGACGGCTTCGGCATCTTTGCGACCTGGCTTTCGGTGGCGCAGATCGCGGCCGTCGTGGGACTGGTCGGCCAGGAATCCTTGCTGGTGCGATTCCTGAACGAATATCAGGTCGGCGAAAGGCCGGACCTTACCAAAGGCGTCCTCCAATCGAGCTTGAAGATCACCTCGCTCGCAATGCTGATCGTGATCGGCGGCATCGCGATCGCCGCGAGCATGAGAGGCGACTGGTGGGTGCTGATCCTCGCGGTGTCGGCCTACACGGCGGTCAATGCCGGATTGATGCTCGGCAGCCAGATCGCGCGCTCGCTGGTCAGCATTCTCATGGGTGAAGGAAACCGCGAGTTCCTCTGGCGGGCCATCGTCGTCTTGTTCCTGCTCGTCATGCTGCTCGCCCATCGCCAACTCGATCCGGCCGAGATGTTCGCGGCGATGACGGTCGCCATGTCGGCCGGCCTTGTTGCGCAGATCGTATCCGTCGCCCGCGTGCTGCCGGATCTGCGCAGTACGCCGGCGCGCTCCGAGACGTCACGCTGGCGATCGAGTGCCCTGCACTTCTGGATCGCATCGATCCTCGAAGTCGCCAACCAATATCTCGACGTCATTCTGGTCTACTGGATGCTGGATCCAACGACCGCAGGAATCTACTTTGCCGCCTCGCGCCTCGCCAACATTTTCGCCATGGTTTCCGCGGCACTTTACACGTTCGGGGCGCGCCGGCTCCCGTCGCTGTATTTCAGCAAGAACCACAGGGAGTTCGAGCGGACCTCGCGCTTGATGGCGGAAGTGACTGCGCTCAGCGTCGTCGCCGGTCTCGCCACGATCTGGATCGGCGGCCCCTATCTCCTCAACCTGTTCGGACCTCATTTCGCCGAGCAGCATTCGGTCCTGATCGTGCTCGCAATCGGAACCGCCATCCAGGCAGCGGGCGGCCCGTCGGCTGCGATCCTGCAGCTGACCGGCCATGAACGAATCTATGTGCCGGTTGTCGCCGCCAGCGTCGCGCTGCGGCTCGTCGGATTTCTCGTCCTCATTCCCTTCCTCGGCGTGCTTGGCGCGGCGATTTCGACGACCGTGTCGCTCGCGCTCGCGACGATTGCGCTGAACGTCCTCTGTCGCCGGCGAAGCGGGGTCGATCCTTCCGTTCTCGTGCTGTTGCGCTTCCCTGCATCGAGGCGCGGCAACTACGCAGTTCGCAGCGCGGAATCACGTGATTAGGTGTCACGTGCCGCTCGGGTCATCCGCAGGACCGATTGGTTAACGCGCCCGCTGTGCGCCAGCCGGGAACCAGCGGAAATGCTGCGCGAACGACGTCGTCGCCATAGCCTCGCATTAACTCCGTTTGTTGCAAGTCGGTGTCCGCGAGACGCCCGCATGATAGGTACGGAGTTAAGAAGGTGAAGATTTCCTTTCTTTAGCGGGTCGGGATCCGTGCTCCACTATCAGCCGAACAAGGACTTGGGCGAGACGAGCGCGACGGCACCTGCGCGGCCGGACGGCGATGGGCGAAAACTTCACGTGCTTCTCGCACAAACCCAGGCCGAGAACGCCGGTGCACAGGAGATCTCCCGGCTGCTCGGCGCCGGCCTGACCGCGCGCGGTTACCGGGTCACCAACCTGTTCTTCTTCCGCAAATCGGACTCCTTCGACGAGCCGCCCGATACGCTCTACTGCGCGCCAAGCCGGCCGGGCAATCCGCTGGCGCTGCTGCGGATGCTGTGGACGCTCGGCCGCCACATCAGATCCACCAGGCCCGACGCCGTCCTGACGTTCCAGCATTTCGGCAACGTCATCGGCGCCGGCGTCACGCGCCTCGTCAGCCGTGCACCGGTCGTCGCCAATCAGGTTTCATCCGCGCTGGCGATGAGCCGGCCGGTCCGCACCGCCGACATCGCCATGGGCAGCCTCGGCTTCTTCGATTGCATCACGCTCAATTCGCGGGACATGGAGCGCGAATATTCGCGCTACCCCGCGGCCTACCGGTCGCGCATGGTGCATGTGCCGCACGGCTTCGACGACAAGGCCCTCACCCTGTCGAAGGAAGCGGCGCGGCAGCGATTCAATCTGCCGCCGGATCGCGTCCTGCTTGGCTGCGCCGCACGGCTGCATCCGCACAAGCGGCTCGATCTGGCGATACGTCTGCTGCCGGATCAACCGTCCTGGCATCTTGCGCTCGCCGGCCAGGGAGCCGACGAGGCCCGGCTGAGGCAACTGGCGAACGACTTGAACGTCTCGGACCGTCTGCATTTGCTCGGGGAGATTCCTCCCGGCCGGATGGCGGACTTCCTCGCCTGTCTCGATGTGTTCGTCTTTCCGACCCAGGCCGAGACCTTCGGTCTGGCTGCCGTCGAGGCCGCCAACGCCGGTGTTCCCTCCGTCGTGACCGATCTTCCCGTCCTGCGCGAAGTGCTGTTCTACGAAGGCAGACCAACTGCACTCTTCGTCGATGCCTCCGATCATGCGCAGCTCTCCGCGTCCGTCTCGAGGCTGCTGACCGACACGCAATTGCGCGACGACCTGCGACAAAACGCCAAAGGCCTGCGGCTGCGCTATTCGGTAGATGCCATGGTCGAGGAATACGTCCGAATTCTCGACCAGGTCGTTTGACCTGATTCGCTGGAACAGATTGGCTCGACATGATCATCGAGTTTCGCTGTGAACGTGAGTACGCGCGACGCTGGATGGACCGCAGGACGCTGTCGGTCGACGGCCGGGACGTGCCGGTGCAAGTTGCATGGACGGCATCGGCGGAGTCACGGCCGGCGGGTCTCGATGCCCTGTTCGAGCTCGAGCGCCTGGTGTTGCACAAGGGCAAGCACAGCAGGGCCGACAGGCTGACGATCGGCTCCGAACCAGCACGCGCCAGCGTCGGCACGGCCGACGTGATCGTCGATTTCACGAGTGCCCCACGCGATCCGGCCAGCCCTGCCCGGCTGTATCTCCGGCCGCTGTTCAACGGCGTCGCCGGTGAAAATGCCGCGATCGCCGCCATCCTCGCCGGCGACCTGCCGGTGATCGAGATCGTCAACGAGATCGACGGCTCAGTCCTCGACCGCGGCCATCCGTCCGGAGAGATTGCCGCAGGCCTCAGCGGTGGGCTCGAAACGATCATGGCGCGGACTCTGACCATGCTGGCGGCGATCCTGTCGGGAAGGCCGCGCATCGTGCCGCAGCTGCCGCACCCCGCTGGAATTGGCTCGCGACGCGGCGCGGTTGGCTACGTCGCGCGCGGCCTTGCCGTATCGATCGCCAAGGAGATCTATCGGCTCTGCTGCTATGCCCCGCATTGGCATATCGGATGGCGCTTCAACGACGGCGCAGGCGTCTGGCAGACCGGAGACCTGTCGGGTCCAGGCTGGAACGTTCTGAGAGATCCTGGAAACCACTTCTATGCCGATCCCTTTCCCGTCACCTGGCAGGGCCGGACCTTCGTCTTCTTCGAGGATCTCGATCACCGCGTCGGAAAAGGCATCATCTCGGCGATCGAGTTCGCCGACGCGGGGCCAGTCGGCGAGGTGATGCCGGTGCTCGAGGAGCCCTGTCACCTCTCCTATCCGTTCGTGATCGAGGACGATGGCGAGCTCTGGATGATCCCGGAGAGCTCGACCCGCGGGGACGTCGCCCTCTACAAATGTGTTCGGTTTCCGGACAAATGGGAGCGATACGCAACGCTCCTTTCCGGCCTCGAGCTGGCCGACGTCACGATCACGCGCCACAACGGCCTGTATTATCTGTTTGGCGCCTGGCGCGACGGAACGGCTGGCTATTCGGATTCGCTGGCGATCTACCACGCCGATCGACTCTTGGGGCCCTGGTTGCCCCACGCCAGCAATCCCGTCCTGATCGACCGTGCAAGCACGCGGCCGGCAGGAAACTTCGTCACACTCGATAACAAGCTGTGGCGACCGGTCCAGGACTGTACCGACGGATACGGCGCAGCGCTTGCCCTGGCGGAAGTGGTCGAACTGTCGCCGACGGCATTCAAGCAGATCGTCCGCCATGCTCTGAAGCCCGGACCGGCATGGCCCGGCAGGAAGCTGCATACCCTGAACCGCTGCGGCCGCCTCGAGCTGATCGACGGATCGCGCGTCCAACCCAAGACCAGTCTCTTCGCGAGCGCAATTCCGTCGGCCGTGTCACCTGCGCGAACCAATCCCTCCACCGCGCGCTAGCTGCCGCTTGCTAGCCCGGCGTCTTCGCGTGCACCGCGCGCGAGTGCGCGGCCGAGCACGCGTGCGATCGTCCCGGCCTGCGATGCGTTGCCGCGCCAAGCCACGATCTGGTCGGGACGTATCAGGGCGAGATCCGCCTCGTAGAGATCGCGAAACGATCTGGGCAGCGTGACCAGCCTTACATCGGCCCCGATCCCGCGGACGGTCTCAGCGAATGACGCATGGGCCGACATCACGTCCCCAAACTGAAGCAACGTCCATTCGAAACCGAACAGGTCGTACAGCGACATGCCGTCCTCCAGCCACGCATGCGGTGCGCGGCCGCCGGGACAGGCGGTGGGAATGTAGACGTTGGCGGCATCCGGCGGCGGCTCGCTGCCATCGGGGACGATGATCGGCGAGCCGTCGTAGCGCCCGCCAAAGGTGACGCCGGGGATGTTGAACTCGGCGCGGGCGTGCTGATCGAGATAGGCGCCCGCGATCCGCCGCGCTTCGTGGCCGGCGTCCGTCGCATCCTCGATCTCCGGCGCCGGCGCGAAGAGGCCGAGCGAATCGGCGAAGCGCCGCGCATAATCGGTGTTGCGGAGCGCTACCGGACGCCGCTCGACCTCGTAGCTGCCGAGCAGTGCCGCCGGGCTCACGCCCTTGACGACGCTTGCGAGCTTCCAGCCGAGATTGACCGCATCCTCGATCGCGGTGTTGTAGCCGAGCCCGCCGGTCGGCGTGAACAGATGCGCCGCGTCGCCGCCGAGGAAGATTCTGCCCCGCTGCATCCCGTTCGCGACCAGTGCGTGACCGGCGGTCCAGGTCAGAAAGGACAGAACTTCGCAATCGATCGGCGCACCGCAGGCGCGCTGGAACGCGGCTTTGGCCTCGTTGATCGTGATCGCACTTTCGTCCTCGCCCCGCCGCAGCTGCGTGTGGAACGCAAATTCATCACGGCCGTTCACCGAGGCCATGAAGGCGCGGCGGTCGCCGTTGAAGCAATTGTACATCCACGCTTTCGCGTGGGGGACGCGTGCGTAGAAGTCGGGCGAGCGGAGATAGACCGCCAGCATGCGGCCGCCCATGAAATCGCGCTGCGTCCCGGTCTCGCCGCCATAGACGATCCCGAGCGATTGGCGAACCATGGAGCGCGGCCCGTCCGCCCCGACCAGGAAGTCGGCGCCGATCCGGAAGCGGCTGCCATCGTCGAGACATTCGACCTCGCCGACGATACCGTCATCGCTTTCGGTGTAGCCGATCAGCCGGTGACCGTAGTTGAGCTTGATGCCGGGGAGCCGTTCGGCGTGGCGGCGCAGCACCGCCTCGACATATTTCTGCGAGACCCGATGCGGCAGCTCCGCCGCGCTCCAGGAGCCCGACAGGCCCTTGATCAGCTCGCCCGCCCGCGACGCCGGCGGCAGCGCGAACCGCGCCAGCTCGTAGCCGGTATAGCGCGTGAAATAGGCAACATCGGTCGGGTAGTCCGCGGGCAGACCTTCGCGTCTGATCTCGTCGGCAAAGCCTAGCCGTCGATAGTGCTCCATCGAGCGCGCCTGCGTCGCATTGGCTTGCGGATTGAAGGCCGTGCCCGGCTTTTCATCGACCAGGATCGCGGATACGCCGCGGCGGCCGAGCTCGTTCGCCAGCATCAGCCCACAAGGGCCTCCGCCCACGATGAGCACCGCGGCCGTCAGACGAGTCTCCAAGACGCTTCTCCCTACCAGCATCATCCAGCATGGTAAGGTCACCTGACTATTTCGTCAAGTTGCCTGACTAATCGGGATCGTCGAGCGTATCGAACTCCGTGCCATACGCCGCGAGGCCCTTCAGGATCGCGTCCATCGTGGCCTTGCCGAGCTCGGCGCGCATCTCCCACTCGGCGACGTCGACGGCATCGCGGAACGCATCGAGCCATTTGCGCCCCGTGGGCGTGAACATGACGATGCGCGCGCGCCGGTCGGTCGGATCGGCGATGCGATCGACGAGGCCGAGCGCGGCACATTGATCGACCAGCTCGCCCATCGCCTGCTTGCTCATGGAGGCGCGGCGGGCGAGCTCGGTGAGCCGCGTCCCCTCAACGTCGAGATTGCGCGTGAGGCTGACATGGGCGATGCGCGTCTCGTCGTGGCCCCGCTCGCTCATCAATTCGAGCACACGGCCTTCGAAGCGCCGCACCGCGTTATTGAGCAGGCGGCCGATATTGGCATGCCGCCACGCCGTGCCTGACGTCCTGGATTTCACCGGATCTGCTTTCCGAATCGACCGATCGAGATCGTGGAAAGCTAGCACAGGCATCGCTGCGTACTACCGGTGAGCACGCAGGGTATCGGCGGCGGGCGGCGCGATCGAACCGCCGCCCGTCATCTCTCATGCTTCGAACGTCTCCAGCAGCGGACGATGCCTTACTGGGAGCGATCCGAGGTCCAGCCCTTGTACTCGGCGACGTTGTCCCTGGTCACGAGCTTTGACGGCAGCAGCTCGACGGTCGAGGCCGGCTTCTGGCCGTTGAGAATGCCGACGCCGACCTGCACCGCGCGCCGCGCCATGAAGAACGGGTCCTGCGAAGCAGAAGCCTGGATCTGCGGCGACTGCGGATCTTTCAGCGCGGCCTCGATATCGGGCGCGCCGTCGACCGCCGTGATGATCATGCCGCTGCGGTTCTGCTGGCGCGCCGCAAGGTCGGTGCCGATCGCCTGCGGATCGTTGATGGCGAAGATGGCGTCGATCTTGGGGAAGCGGGTCAGATAGCCCTGCGCGACGGTGAGACCGCCCTCGCGCGAGCCCTTGCCGTCCTGGTCGCTGGACAACACCTTGATGCCGGGATTTTTCGAGAAGACATTCTTGCAGCCGACGACACGGTCGATGACGGCGGAGACCTGTGGCCCGTTCTCGATGATGACGTCACCCTTGCCGCCCAATTTGTCGACGATGTACTGGCAGGAGATCTCGCCGGCCTGCACGTTGTTCGTGGTCACGGTGGCATCGGCACCCTCAGCCGCGGTGTCGACCGCGACGACGACGATGCCCGCGGCTTGCGCCTTCTTGATGGCCGGCCCGATCGCCTTGGGATCGCCGGGATTGAGCAGGATCAGGTCGACGCCGGCGGCGATGAAATTGTCGATCTGGGTGACCTGCTTGCCGAGGTCGTATTCGAAGCCGACCGCCGTGATCTTCACGTTGGGATTGGTCTTCTTGGCCTCGAACTCGGCGCCCTTCGACAGCGCGACGAAGAACGGGTTGCCCATCGATCCCAGCGAGACGCCGATCGACTTGAGCTCCTTGGCGAAGGATGGTGCGGTGGTCAGGGCAAGTGCCGTGGCGGCACCGGCGAGCATGATCGTCTTCAACATGGACTTCCTCCCTGGTCTGTCTTCGTCCCCGGCGCGGCAGACCAGTTGCCGCAACGGAATTTCGTATCACGCCATGCGCACATCGTTGCGCGCCCGGCCTCTCACGTTCTCGCGGAGCCTTGCAGCCGGTAGCGGTCCAGCGCCACGGCGCCGATGATCACCAGGCCCTTGATCACATATTGCCAGATGTCGGAGACGCCGATGAGGATGAGGCCGTTGGACAGCACGGCGATGATCAGTGCGCCGACCAGCGTGCCCCAGATCGAGCCGATGCCGCCGACGAACGAGGTGCCGCCGAGGATCACGGCGGTGATCGCATCGAGCTCATAGGACTGGCCGAGCTGGAGGCCGTTGGCCGCATAGAGGCGCGCCGCCTGCATGCCACCGCCGAGCCCGGCGAAAAGTCCGGAGATGCCGTAGACGAAGATCAGGACGGCCCAGACCTTGATGCCGGCCAGCCGCGCCGCGCTCTCGTTTCCGCCCACTGCATAGATATGCACTCCGAGCACGGTCCGGCGCAGCACCAGCCAGGAGACGAGAATGACGAGCAAGGCGATCACCGAGAGCCAGGGGATCGACGCGACGCCGGGAATGAGCGTCAGCGAGCCGTTGCCGATGAAGGCATAGGGAATGGAGGGATTGAACACGGTGGTGTCGGCCCCGAGCAGCCGCGCCAGGCCGCGCACCGCGGTGAGCGAGCCGAGCGTGACGATGAAAGGCGGCAGGCGAAGCAGCGCAATCAGCGCGCCGTTGACGATTCCGAAGCCGAGGCCGGTGAGCAGCGCGGCCGGCAGCCACAGCATCCCGAGCTCCGGCAGCTTGGAGAGCGTCAATCCCGCCATTGCGGAGGCCGCCAGGATCGAGCCGACCGATAGGTCGATGCCGCCGGTGAGGATGACAAAGGTCATGCCGGCGGCGAGCACGGTGTTCACAGCGGCCTGCTGCAATACGATGCCGAGATTTTGTCCGGTGAAGAAGCGGCCTTCGGAGAGCACGTTGAAGCCGATGCAGAGGATCAGCAGCACCGGCAACATGCCCAGCGCACTGATCAGCATCCGCATCCGCTGGCGCCTTGTTTCTGCGGCAGCTCCGTTGGTCGTGGTCGATGCCGGCTTCGCCCCCACACCACCATTGTCAGGCATCGAGATGCTCCATCCCCGTGGCTAGCCCCATGATGTCTTCCTGCGCCAGCGGCGAATTCGGGCCGCGGGTGACCTCGCCGGCGATGTGCCCCGCACGCATCACGACGACGCGGTCGCAGATGCCGATGATCTCGGGCAGATCGGATGAGATGACGAGGATCGCGGTGCCGGCCTTGGCGAGATTATCGATGATCGAATAGATTTCAGACTTGGCACCGACATCGACGCCGCGCGTCGGCTCGTCGAGAATCAGGACCTTCGGTGCGATGGCGAGTAGCCGCGACAGCAGCACCTTCTGCTGGTTGCCGCCTGACAGGCCGCCGGCGGGAACGCCGGCATTGGTGGCGCGAATGCTGAGGCCCGCAAAGGCGCGGTCGGCGCGCTCGCGTGCCTTGTCGCGATCAAGAAACCAGCCGAGCTTCGCATCGCGGCCGAGCACGGCGAGGTTGATGTTGTCCAGACACGACATGTCGAGAAACAGGCCGAGCGCCTTCCTGTCTTCCGTGAGATAGGCGATACCGGCCTCGAGCGCCTCGCCCGGCGTGCGGATATCGACCGGACGCCCCTCCAGCTCGAGCCGGCCCGAGGTTTTCGGCGACGCACCGATGATGAGATGGGCAAGCTCGGTGCGGCCGGCGCCGATCAGGCCGGCGAGGCCGACCACCTCACCCGCATGCACGGCGAGCGAGCAGCCCTTGACGCGCTGGCCATCGGCCATGTCGATCGCCGCGAGCACGGAATGCCCCCGCCCCGCCTCCGGATCATGGTCCTTCTTGTAGAACGAGGAGACGTCGCGACCGACCATCAGTCGCACGATGGTGTCGGCGCGAATTTCGGGCTTGTCGAGCGAGCCGACCAAGCGGCCGTCGCGCAGCACGGTGACCCGATCGCCGAGCGCGTAGACCTCGTCCATCCGATGCGAGATGTAGATGATGGCAAGCCCCTCGGCGCGAAGCTGGCGGATCAGCGCGAACAGCCGCTCGCTTTCGGCGGCCGACAAGGAGGTGGTCGGCTCGTCCATGATGAGAATCTTTGATCTGACATGCAGCGCACGCGCGATCTCGACCAGCTGCCGCTGGCCCATGGACAGATGCGCCACCAGCGTCGAGGGCAGGAAGTCGGCGCCCAGTCGTTTCAGGATCGGGCCGACGCCCTCGCGCATGGCGCCGCGCGCCAGCAAGCCCGAGCGCGACATCTCCCGGCCCAGATAGATGTTCTCGGCAACGCTGAGATTGGGAGCGAGCGACAGCTCCTGGTAGATGATGGAGATGCCCGCCGCGCGGCCGCCGAGCGGGCCTTCGATCCGCACCGCCCTGCCCTCGATGCGAATCTCGCCGCCCGGATCGGGCCGGTAGGCGCCGGACAGGATCTTCATCAGCGTCGACTTGCCGGCGCCGTTCTCACCCATCAGGGCGTGAATTTCGCCGGGATAGACGGTGAGATCGACGGCCCGCAGCGCCTTGATGCCGAAGAAGGTCTTTGAGACCCCGCGCATCTCGAGGATCGGATCGTTCATCGTGCCTCCCGGCGCACAATGCGTTTCCCACCCGCGTCTCGTTTCTCGGCAACGCGGTTTGGTCATTAAACAAAAGCGGTGACGCAGGGCAATACCGAAGGCGAGTATACCGAAGTATGCAAACCAGATTGGGCCAGCTAGTGGCGCGGCCGATACAGTACGCGCCAGGCGGGAAGCCGTTCGGCGTAGGCATCGACCAGTGCAGCGTCGGGCTCGAATGTTTCGATGCGCTGCGGCCGCACGCATACGTCACCGATTGCCTCACCCGTGACAGCAAGCCGCCCCAATCTCGCCGCACCGAACGCGGCACCGGTCTCACCTCCGGCAAAGCGATGCACTGGAACATTGAGCACATTCGCCAGCACCGAGAGCCAGAAGGCCGAGCGCGAACCACCGCCGATCACATCTGCTTCCGCAATCTCAATACCGGCACCGGCGAGCGCATCGCGGCAATCGGCAAGCGCGAAGGCAACGCCTTCGAGCACCGCCTGCACGATCGCCGCGCGATCGGTGCCATGACTGAGGCCATCCAGCATGCCGCGCACGACGGGATCGTCGTGCGGCGTCCGCTCGCCGGCGAGATAAGGCAGGAAGCTCACGGGCGACGGTGCCCGCGGTCGCGCTCCAAGCGGCGCCAGCAGTTCCGCCTCGGTGGCGCCGAACAGGCGCGCGAGCCAGGCGAGGCAGGAGGCGGCCGAGAGGATCGCGCCGGCCTGAATCCACATGCCGGGAATGGCGTGGCAGAACGTGTGCACGACGCGATCGGGATTGGCGGCGATCCTGTCGGTCGGGGCCATGAGGGCCCCCGAGGTTCCCAGCGACACGAATGCGGCTCCCGGCCGGACTGCGCCGATACCGACGGCGCCCGCCGGATTGTCGCCGGCCCCGCCCGCGATCACCGGCTGCCTGACCATGCCCCAGCGCCGCGCGAACTCGCTGCGCAGCGTGGTTGCGGGCGCGCATCCCTCGACCAGGCGCGGCATGTGCGCGCGTGACAAGCCGGTCGCTTCCAGTGCTGCGTCCGACCAATCGCGGCGCGCCGCGTCGAGCCACAGCGATCCCGAAGCATCCGAGACATCCTCGACGGCCTCGCCCGACAGCACAAGGCGCAGATAGGCCTTTGGCAGCAGAACGAGCTTCGTCGCCGCAAAGATCTCGGGCTCGTGCGCGGCGATCCAGAGCAGTTTTGGCGCGGTGAAGCCCGGCATCGCCTTGTTGCCCGTCACCGCGCGCAAGGCGGGCCAGCGTTGCTCCAGGACACGGCACTCGTTGGCCGATCGTCCGTCGTTCCAGAGGATGCAGGGCCGCAGCGGCCTCAAGCTCGCATCCAGCAGCGTGGCGCCATGCATCTGGCCGGACAGTCCGATGCCTTGGACCGCCGCCAACGCATCGGCGTGCGACGCCTTGAGGGCATCCAGCGTGGCAAAGGTCGCATCGATCCACTGCGCCGGATCCTGCTCGGAATAGCCCGATTGCGGCGAGACGGTCGCGAGCGGCCGGCTCTCGCTTGCGATCACGCGCTGGGCATCGTCGACGAGAACCGTCTTGACCGCCGACGTGCCGAGATCGATGCCGAGATACATGGATGCTTCCCGCTCACTTCGCCGCGTCGATCCAGATCCCCGGCTCCGAATGGTCCCGGATGTAGCTGACGAGGAAATCGGAGAACACCCTGATCTTGGCGGGCAGCCTGACGCGATTCTGATAGGCGATGTTCATGGTGAGCAACGGCAGCTGCCAATCCCTGAGGACAGGCACCAGCCGGCCGGCCGCGATATCGCCCTGCACGATATAGAGCGGCTGGATCAGGATGCCGAGCCCCGCACGCGCTGCACCGCAGATGATCTGGCCGTCATTGCTGTCGAGCGTCGGCGCGATCCGGATCGTCTGCGTCGTGCTGCCCTGGCTCAGCCGCAGCGAGTAGGGATCATTGGCGAGGTTGTAGATCAGCATGTTGTGACGGGCGAGATCGGCGGGATGCTCGGGCCGGCCGTGCTTCTCCAGATAGGACGGAGCCGCCGCAAGCACGCGGTGCATCTGGCCGATGCGGCGGACGATGATGTTGGAATCCGGCTCGTGCTCCCGGGTCCGGATCGCGACGTCGATGCCGGCTTCGATGAAGTCGGGGTAGCGGTTTGCGCTGATGATCTGCACGCTGAGATTGGGATAGAGCGCGCGGAAGGCGGGCAGCATCGGCGCGAGATAGATCATCGCGAAGGACAGCGAAGACGTCACGCGCAGCATGCCCTTCGGCGACAACGCGCGGTCGGAGACGGCGTCCTCGGCTTCGGCGAGCTCGTTCAGGAGCGTGCTGCAACGCTGCAAGAGCTCCTGCCCGGCTTCGGTCAGCCATTGCCGGCGCGTGTTGCGCTCGATCAGCCGGACCGCCAGCCGCTCCTCCAGCGCACTGAGATGGCGGCTCGCGGCCGCGTTCGACATCCGCAGGATTTCGGCGGCCTTGGAAAGGCTGCCGAGCTCAGCGGTTTTGGAGAAGACCTCGAGTTGGAGGAGCCGGTCCATTTTTGCGAAAACAGGAAAAGAGACTTACAAATTTTGACCTTTATTTCCGTTTTCTGCAAGGCAAAATGGCGCCAACAAAGCACCATTGCAGGCGAGGAAATCAGGAAATGTCGGGCCCGATCAGGCACATCGTGATGTGGCGGCTGCGCGGGGAGAGCCCCGAGGAGCGCTCCGCCGCCCGGCTCAAGGTCAAGACCCTGTTCGAGGGCCTCAAGGGCCGGATCGACGGCCTCACCCATATCGAAGTCGGCATGGACGTCAGCGCGGTCGATTACGCCTGCGACGTCGTGCTGTTCTCCGAATTCACGGACCAGGCGGCGCTGGCCGCCTACGCCAACCACCCGGAACATCTGCGGGTGCGCGAGGCGTTGGGCGACTTGCGGATCGGGCGCTTCCAGGTCGATTATCCCATCAAAGAGACCGGCGCATGATCGGTTCGTTCACCTTCGAAAACCTGCCTTGCCGCGTCGTGTTCGGCAGCGGAACGTTGGCTAACGCCAAGGCCGAGGTCGAGCGGCTCGGCGGCGAGCGTGCGCTGGTGCTGACGACGCCGCAGCAGGAGGCGCAGGGCAAGAGCTTGGGGGCCGCGCTCGGTCCGCTCTATGCCGGCATCTTTCCCGGCGCCACCATGCACACGCCGGTCGAGGTCACGGAACGCGCGCTCGCGGCGATGAAGGCATGCGAGGCCGATTGCGTCGTCTCGCTCGGAGGCGGCTCGACCACCGGACTAGGCAAGGCGCTGGCCTTGCGCACCGGTGTGAACCAGCTCTGCATCCCCACCACCTATGCCGGCTCGGAGATGACGCCGATCGTCGGCCAGACCGAGAACGGGCTGAAGACCACGGTGCGCGATGCGGCCGTGCTGCCGGAGACCGTGATCTACGACGTCGACTTGACGCTGACGCTGCCGGCGGGTCTCGCCGCAACATCCGGCATCAACGCCATCGCGCATGCGGTGGAGGCACTCTACGCGCGCGATGCCAATCCCGTGACGTCGCTGATGGCCGAAGAAGGCATCCGCGCGCTGGCGCGTGCCCTGCCCGCCATTGCCGCCAAAAGCGACGATCGCGAGGCCCGCACCGAAGCCCTTTATGGCGCCTGGCTGTGCGGTGTCTGCCTCGGCACCGTCGGCATGGCGCTGCATCACAAGCTCTGCCACACGCTCGGCGGCACGTTCGACCTGCCGCACGCCGAAACGCATACCATCGTGCTCCCGCACGCGCTGGCCTACAACGCCCCGGCCGTGCCCGATGCGATGGCGCGCATCTCGCGGGCGATCGGTGCGGCCGATGCATCGCAGGGACTTTACGATCTCGCCAAGGGGCTTGGTGCGAAGCTGGCGCTACGCGATGTCGGCATGCCCGAGAGCGGAATCGACAAGGCCGCCGATCTCGCCGTCACCAACGCCTATTGGAACCCGCGCCCGCTCGAGCGTGGCGCCATTCGCGACTTGATTGCGCGCGCCTTCGCCGGCGAGCCGCCAAGCGCCGTCAAAGCGGCGGCGTAAGGCAATGCGGCGCACGCTGATCAGATCGGCCATTGTCATCAGCATGGATGACGCGATCGGCGATCTCCTGACCGGCGATGTGCTGGTCGAGGGCAACCGGATTGCCGATGTGCGCCCGTCGATCGACGTTGGAGCCGACACCGAGGTCGTCGACGGCGTGGGCCGCATCGTCATTCCAGGCCTGATCAACGCGCATATGCACACCTGGCAGACGGGCTTGCGCGGCTTTGCCGCGAACTGGACGTTGCTGGAATATTTCCGCCGCATGCATGCGGGCCTCGCGACCGTGTTCCGGCCCGACGACATCTACATCGCGACCCTCGTCGGCGCGCTGAACCAGATCAATCACGGCATCACCACGCTGGTCGACTGGTGCCACAACAACCCGACGCCCGATCATACCGACGCCGCCGTGCGCGGCCTGATCGAAAGCGGCATCCGCGCCGCGTTCTTCCACGGCTCGCCCAAACCGGAGCCGAAACCGGGCGAGCCGCATTTCTCGGAAGTGCCGCATCCGCGCCGCGAGGTCGAGCGGCTGCTGGCGGGCCCCCTCGCCGACCGCGACGGCCTCGTCACGCTCGGGCTCGCCATTCTCGGTCCCCACTATTCGACGCTCGACGTCGCCATGCACGATTTCCACCTGGCGCGGGAGCTGAACTTGACCGCCTCGATGCATCAGGGCGGCGGTCCGGCCAAGACGCCTGGCGGCTGGGAGAAGCTGCTCGAGGCCGGCCTCGTCGGCCCCGGCGTCAATATCGTCCATGGCAATGATCTGCCGGATGATCTGCTCGATCGTCTCGTCGATCTCGGTGTGTCCTTCTCGGTCACACCCGAGAACGAGATGATCCAGGGCCATGGCTTTCCGATCACCGGACGCCTTCTGAAGCGCGGCGTGCGGCCGACCATCGGCATTGATCTGGAATCCGTGCTGGCGGGCGATCTGCTCTCCGCCGCGCGCGTTGCGCTGTCGATGCAGCGGGCGCTCGACAATGCGGAGTCGCGCAAGACCAGTGACACGATCCCGGCGACGACCACGATTCCGCTGCGCGAAGCGCTGCGCTGGATCACGACGGAAGGCGCCCGCATGCTCGGGCTCGAGCACCAGATCGGTTCGCTGACGCCGGGCAAGCTCGCCGACCTCGTGATCATCAACGCCTCCGATCTCAATCTCCATCCGGTGCACGATCCCGTCGCAACCGTCGTGATGCAGACGAGCCTCGCCAACATCGAGGCCGTCATGATCGGCGGCGCCTGGAAGAAGCGGAGCGGCCGGCTGCTGGTCGAGGGACTCGAGACGAAGAAGGAGCTGCTGGCGCAATCCGGCCGGCGGCTGGTGCAAGACATCGAACGACAGGGACGCGCCGCCTGAAGGCGCCAATGGACAAGAACAATGACTGACGCTCTGAAAACAGTTGCTTTCATCGGGATCGGCAAGATGGGCCTGCCGATGTCGGTGCTCGTCGCCAAAGCCGGCTACACCGTCACCGCGTTCGACCAGAGCCCGGCGCGCATCGACGAGGCACGCGCGCAGGGCATTGCGATCGCCGCCTCGCCGGCCGAGGCCGTGAGCGGCAAGGCCGCCGTGATCACCTCCCTGCCCGACGACGCCGCTTTGCGCGGCGCCTTGCTCGGCCCCGCCGGCCTGATCGCCGCGATGGCCCCCGGTGCCGTCTTGATCGAAACCAGCACCGTGAGCGTCGAAGCCTCGGCTGAGGTTGCGGCCGCCGCGCAGGCGCGCGGCATTGCCTATCTGCGCTCGCCGGTGTCCGGCAATGCAAGCATCGTTCACACCGGCGCGCTGACCTGTTTCGTGTCGGGATCGACGGACGCGTTCGAGCGCGCAACGCCGCTGTTCGCCGCCTTCACCCGCGCCCAGACCTATCTCGGCCCCGCCGAAGAAGCGCGCTACGCAAAACTCTCGGTCAATCTGATGATCGCCGTGTCGGCGGCGATGATGGCGGAGAGCCTGGCGCTGGCGCGCAAGGGCGGCATCGCCTGGCAGGACATCCTGAAGGTGCTCGACGACAGCGCGGTGGCCTCCCCCATGGTCAAGTACAAGACCGCGCCGCTGCGGACCCGCGACTTCGAGTCCACCTTCTCCTGCAAGCAGATGGCCAAGGATCTCGATCTGATCCTGGGCGCCGGCCACGCCGTCGGCGTGCCGCTGCAGCTCGCCGCGCAAGTGCGCGAGACCTATGGCTCGCTGGTCGCCCAAGGCGACGGCGACACCGACTTCATTGCGACCGTCAAGCATCTCGAGCGGCTGTCCGGCCTCGGCGAGCCGAAGCTGTGATCAACGGAGACCGACATGCGTAACTTCAACGAGAACACGATCACGGACGCGGTGCTGGAGCGGATCGCGGGCGCGACCGATCCACGCATCAAGCAGGTCAGCGAGGCGCTGGTGCGTCACCTTCACGCGTTCGTCCGCGAGGTGCGGCCGACCCAGAAGGAATGGGAATACGGCATCGACTTCCTGACCCGCACCGGGCACATGTGCAACGACAAGCGTCAGGAATTCATCCTGCTGTCGGACACGCTCGGTGTCTCCATGCTGGTCGACGCTATCAACCATCCGGTGCCGGAAGGCGCGACCGAGACCACGGTGCTCGGCCCGTTTTTCGTCCAGGCCGCGCCGGAGAAGGACAGCGGCGCTGACATCTCCGGGTCGATGGAAGGCGATCCGATGCTGGTCACCGGCTCGGTCTCGACCGTGGACGGACAGCCGCTGGCCGGCGCCATCGTGGACGTCTGGCATTCCGACGACGACGGCTACTACGACGTCCAGCAGCTCGACAAGATCGGCGATCTCGCGATGCGCGCCCGCTTCCACACCGACGCCAACGGCCGCTTCCATTTTTGGTCGATCAAGCCGGCCGCCTACCCCATTCCGCATGACGGACCGGTCGGCGAGATGCTGGAGGTGCAGGGACGCCATCCCTGGCGCCCGGCGCACGTGCACTTCATGATCTCAGCGCCCGGTTTCGAGCAACTGGTGACGCACGTCTTCGTTGCCGGCGACCAATATCTCGACAGCGACGTGGTGTTCGGCGTCAAGGACAGCCTGATCCGCGAATTCGTCCGGCATCCCGCGGGCCGTGCGCCGGATGGTCGCATGGTGGAGCGCGACTATTTTCATCTCAACTATGATTTCGGCCTGAAGCAGGTCGCAAGCAACGCAAGAGCCGCTTAAGCTCAACGACGGACCAACAAGAGTCCGTAAAACAGGGACGGGAGCTGAGGATGGGACCGCGGGTCAGCACGGGCACATTGGCCGATCGCCTCACCGGCATGATCGGCCCGCGCGTGAGCGTCGCGCGCGGCGTGCTCGATCAGCACGGGCAGAGCGAGTCGCATTATCAGAACCTGCCGCCCGACATCGTGGTCTTCCCCGAGACCACGCAGGAGGTCGCCGAAATCGTCAAGCTCTGCGCGAGCGCGGGCATGCCGATTGTTCCGTTCGGCGCGGGGACCTCGCTCGAAGGCAATGCGGCCGCGGTCGCCGGCGGCGTCTGCTTCGACTTCGCGCGCATGAACAAGGTGCTCAGCCTGCACGACAGCGACATGGACGTCGTGGTGCAGCCCGGCATCACACGCAAGCAGCTCAATGCGGAGCTGCGCAACACCGGCCTGTTCTTCCCGATCGATCCGGGCGCCGACGCTTCGATCGGCGGCATGACCTCGACGCGCGCCTCGGGCACGATGGCGGTGCGCTATGGCACCATGAAGGACAACGTCATGGCGCTCGAGGTCGTGCTGGCCGACGGGCGCATCATTCGCACCGCCAAGCGCGCGCGCAAATCGGCGGCCGGGTATGATTTGACTCGCATGTTCGTCGGCGCGGAAGGCACGCTCGGAATCATCACGGAGATCACGCTGAAGGTCCATCCGGTGCCGCAGGCGATCTCGGCGGCAGTCTGCAGCTTCGACACCCTGCACGACGCCGTCGACACCGCGATCTCCGTGATCCAGTCCGCGATCCCCGTGGCGCGCATCGAGCTGCTCGACGACGTCATGATGCGCGGCATCAACGCCTACGCCAAGCTCGGATATCGCGAGGCGCCCACCCTGTTCTTCGAATTCCATGGCTCGGAGACATCGGTCGCCGAACAGGCCGAGGCCGCGCAGGCGATCGCGGCCGACCACGGCGGCCATGGCTTTGCCTGGGCCAAGGCACAGGAAGACCGCAGCCGGCTCTGGCACGCCCGCGACAACACGCTCTATGCCGGCCTCGGCCTGCGGCCCGGCGCACGCGCGGTGATCACCGACGTCTGCGTGCCGATCTCACGGCTGGCGGAATGCCTGACCGAGACGCGGCGCGATGCGGACGCGCACGGTTTCACCGCACCGATCGTCGGCCATGTCGGTGACGGCAATTTCCACATGCTGATCCTGATCGACCCGACAAAGCCGGAGGAGGCCGAAGGCGCCAAGGCGCTGCAGGCCCGCATGGTCGCGCGCGCCATTGCCATGGACGGCACCTGCACCGGCGAGCACGGCATCGGGCTCGGCAAGATCGATTATCTCTCCGATGAGCTCGGCGAGGCCGTGGACGTGATGCGATCGATCAAGACGGCGCTCGATCCCGCCGGATTGATGAACCCCGGAAAGATCTTTGCTGGCGGAGCCAAAGCATGAGCGACGCGCTCCCGATCGAGGTCACCTCACCCACGCCGCTGCTGGAGCTGCGCGGCATCAGCAAGGAATTTCCCGGCGTCAAGGCGCTGGACGACGTGTCCTTTGCCGTCTACCCCGGCGAGGTCCACATGCTGCTGGGCGAGAACGGCGCCGGCAAATCGAGCCTGATGAAGGTGCTGTGCGGCGCCTATCGCGCCGACGCCGGCGAGTTCTATTACAACGGCAAACGGGTCGCGATCTCCTCGACCGCCGATGCGCAAAAGCTCGGCATTGCCGTGATCTTCCAAGAATTCTCGCTCGTCCCCCATCTCGACATCGCCCAGAACATCTTCTTGGGACGCGAGCCGAAGGGCCGCATTCCCGGCACCATCGACCGCCGCAGGTTATTGGCCGACGCAAGGCGCGTGCTCGACACCATCGGCTTCGACATCGATCCCTCCACCATCGTCGACAAGCTCGGCGTCGCGCAGCAGCAGATGGTCGAGATCGCCAAGGCGATCAGCCAGAACGCCCGCATCCTGGTCATGGACGAGCCGACCGCAGCGCTGTCCGACCGCGAGACCGAGCTCTTGTTCGCACTGATCGCGCGGCTGAAGGCGGACGGCGTGTCGATCGTCTACATCTCCCACCGCATGGCCGAAGTGTTCGCGCTCGGCGATCGCATCACCGTGCTGCGCGACGGCCGCCGCATCGATGGTGTCCGGCCCGCCGACGTCACGCCGGACCAGCTCGTGCGCATGATGGTCGGCCGCAACGTCGACATGACCTACCCGCGCCATTTTGCCGATAAACCCGGCGAGGTGCTGCTCGAGGTCAAGGGCCTGACTGCGCCGACCGGCATCTCCGACATCAACATCGAGGTACGCCGCGGCGAGATCGTCGGCCTATGCGGGCTGGTCGGCTCCGGCCGCAGCGAGGTCGCCCGCGCGATCTTCGGCGCCGATCCCGTGACATCGGGCGAGATCATCTTCGACGGCAAGAGCATTTCCGGCGAGCCGGATCTCGCCGCCCGCCGCGGCATCGCGCTGATCCCGGAGAGCCGCAAGAGCGAAGGCCTCGCGCTGCTGCGATCCGTCAGCGACAATCTGGTGGTGTCGGCGCTGAGGAAGCTGTTCCCGAGCGGGCTGTTCGACCAACGCTCGGCCCAGCGTACCGCCGACGGCCTGATCCGGCAGCTCCGCGTCGCGACACCGAGCGCACGCCAGACCGTCGGCCTGCTCTCGGGCGGCAACCAGCAGAAGGTCGTGATCGGAAAATGGCTCGCCGCCGGCTCGAAACTCTTCATCTTCGATGAGCCGACGCGCGGCATCGACATCGGCGCCAAGTCGGAAATCTTCGCGCTGATCGACCGCCTCGTCGCGGAAGGCGCGGCGGCGTTGATGATCTCGTCCGAGCAGGTCGAGATCTGCCATGTCTGCGACCGCGCCTATGTGATGCGCGAGGGGCGCATCGCCGGGCACCTGACACGCAACGAATTGACCGAGGAGAATATCGTGCGACTGGGGATGCATCATGCGTGAAGCCGCGGTCGTCGCCCAACCCAATCCGCTGCAACGCATCCCAGGCGTTGCCATCGTGCTGGTGCTGCTGATCGCGCTGTTCAGCGCGATCGCGCCCGGCTTCCTGTCGGTCGCCAACCTCTCCAACGTGCTGGTGCAGTCGACCATCCTGACCATGCTCGCGCTGCCGATGACGCTGATCATCATGACGGAGGGGCTGGACCTGTCGATGGGCGCGGTGCTGACGCTGACCTCGCTCTGCGTCGCGATCGTGTCGCTGGCGACCAAATCGATGCTGCTGGGCCTTGGCGCCGGCCTTCTGGTCGGCGCGGCCTTTGGCGTTGCCAACGGGTGGCTGGTCGCTATCCTCGGCATTCCGCCCTTTGTCGCGACGCTCGGCACGCTCGGCATGGCGCAAGGCCTGTCGCTGATCGTCAGCGACGGCCAGAGCGTGGTCGGCATTCCCCACAGCGTGCGCGACATCTATTCGGCGACGCTGCTCGGCATTCCCGTGCCGATCGTGATGGCGCTGGTGACCTACGCTGCCTTTCACGGCCTGCTCTATCACACCCGCTTCGGCACCTACATCTTCGCGCTCGGCGGCAACCGCGAGGCACTGCGCTATGCCGGGCTCTCGCCCAACAAGCTGCTGATCGCGGTCTACGCGATCGGCGGCGCCATGGCCGGCATTGCCGGCCTCTTGATGACCGCACGCATGAACTCCGGCCACCCCACCGCCGGTCTCGGGCTGGAGTTCGATGCCATCGCGGCCGTCGCTGTCGGCGGCACCTCGTTCGAGCGCGGCAATGGCTGGCTGCTTGGTACCCTGCTCGGGGTCCTCTCCGTCGGCGTGTTGCGCAACGGGCTGAACCTGATCTCGCTGCCGTCCTCGGTGCAGGTCGCCAGCGTCGGCGTGCTCGTCATCGTTGCCCTGTTCCTCGACGGCCTCAGGAGCCGCACATGACCGATATCACCAAGGCCGCTATCGCGCCGCCCCGCTCCTTCCTGTCGCAGGACGCGGTCCAGCTGTTCTATCGCCTGCTCGCGGCTTTCCTGATCTGCGCGGTGCTCGCCGTGCTCAGCGATTCCTTCCTCAGCCTCGGCAACATCCTCAACGTGCTGAGGCAGGCGAGCCTGACCTTCTTCATCGCCTCCGGGCTGACGCTGGTGGTGCTGACCGCGGGCCTCGACCTCTCCGTCGGCGCCAATGTCGCGCTGTCGGCCTGTATCGCGGGGACCGTGATCCACAAGACCGGCTCGCCGGCGCTCGGCATCCTCACCGGCCTTGCCTGCGGCGGCATCGTTGGCCTGCTCAACGGCATCATGGTCACGGCGCTGCGCATCCCATCCTTCATCGCCACCTATGGCATGCTCTGGGTGCTGAATGGCCTCACCTATTGGTACATGGCGGGCGAGACCCTGCACGGCTTCCCGACTGGCTTCCGCCAGATCGGCAGTGGCTATCTGTTCGGCCTGCCGATCCCGGTCTACCTGCTGCTGGTGTTCCTCGGGATCGGGACGTTCTTCGCTCAGCGCACGATCTGGGGTCAGGAGATCTATGCGATCGGCGCCAATCCGGTCGCGGCGAGGCTCTCCGGCATTCCGGTCGCGCGGCGCCTGCTGCTGGTCTACGCGGTATCGGGCACCATGGCGGGACTTGCCTCGATCATCTTCCTGTCGCGGCTCAATTCGGCCGAGGCCGACATCGGCGAGAGCCTGACGCTGCCGGCGATCGCGGCCGTGCTGATCGGCGGCACCTCGCTGTTCGGCGGCGTCGGCACCGTCTTCGGCACGTTCATCGGCGCGCTGATCCTGACCCTGGTGCTGAATGGCATGAACCTGCTGTCGGTCAGCGCCAATTGGCAGCCGCTCGTCACCGGCATCATCGTCATTCTCGCCGTCTGGCTCGACATGAAGACCCGCCGCCGCGCGCAATGAGTTCTAGCAATCCAACAAGCAAAATGAGGGATGGAGGCAACATGAAACAAGGACTGGGCTATCTGGCACTGCCGCTGCTGATGGCGGCCGCGTTCACGACTGGGGCACGTGCCGACGGCGAGACCATCGCCGTCTTCACCAAGAACCAGACCAATCCGTTCTTCCAGACGGTGCGGGTCGGCGCCGACAACATGGCGAAGACGCTGAACGCGAAGACGCTGCAGTACATTCCGACCAAGCCGGACTCGATTCCCGAGCAGCTCAGCCAGATCGAGGACGTCGTCGTGAAGAAGCCGAGCGCGATCGTGTTCACGCCGGTCGACTACAAGGCGATGGTGCCGGGGGTCGAGAAGATCAACGAAGCAAAGATCCCGGTCGTCAACATCACCGATCGCTCTGCCGGCGGCAAGTTCCTGTCCTTCGTCGGCGCCGACGATTACAGCCTTGGACTGGAGACCGCGCGCTTCCTGCTCAAGACGCTCGGCGGCAAGGGCAACATCGTCATCATCGAGGGCGTCAAGGGCTCGCTGACCAATGTCGACCGCGTGCGCGGCTTCAACGACGCGTTGAAGGAGGCTCCCGGCGCCAAGCTTTTGGCCTCGCAGCCCGGCAACTATCAGCGGCTCCAGGCGCTCCAGGTCATGGAGAATTTGATGCAGTCGAATTCGCAGATCGACGGCGTGCTCGCCGCCAACGACGCCATGGCAGTCGGCGCGATCGAAGCGCTCGACGGCGCCAACCGCAAAGCGCAGGTGATCGGCATCAACGGCACCAAGGAGGCGATCGACGCGATCAAGTCCGGCAAGCTGCTGGCGAGCGGTGACTACAACGGATTTGCGCAAGGCTGCCTCGGCACCATGATGGCGATCCGGTCGCTACGGAACCAGCCCGTGATCAGCGAGATCGTGCTGAAGCCGACCGTGATCACCAAGGACAATTTTGGGCCGTTCGACGTGCCGCTGGAGCAGCGGACCTGTCCGACCTTCGAGGACGCCGGCAAGCTCAGCGCGAAGTAGACCACCCCAAGCCCGGACGGCCGCAGCCCGCGGCCGTCCCAAGAACTGACGCAAGAAACGGAGACACGATGCTGTTCGCCATTCACGCCGTCGATCGCGCCGACGCGTTGCCGACCCGGCTCGCCAACTACGATGCCCACAAGGCCTTCCTCAGCGACACCTCGCGCTTGGGCGTCAAGATTGTGATGTCGGGACCGCTGGTCTCCGACGATGGCCAGACCATGATCGGCAGCCTGTTCCTGATCGAGGCTCCTGGCCGCGCCGAGGTCGAAGCCTTCAACCGTGCAGATCCCTTTGCCGCGGCCGGCATCTGGGAAAAGGTCACGATCACGGGCTTCCTGCGCCGGCAGGGATGAGCCCCTACGGCGGTTCGTCGAGGTGACAGGCCACCCACTGCTCCGGTCCTGTGGCGCGAAGTACCGGCTCCTCGGTCCGGCAACGATCGAAGACGAAGGGACACCGGGTATGAAAGCGACACCCCTTCGGCGGGTTGATCGGGCTCGGCACGTCGCCCTTGAGGATGATGGGATTGCGCTGGGCTCCGGGCTCCGGCAGCGGCACGGCCGAGAGCAGCGCCTTGGTATAGGGGTGCCTCGGCGCGGCAAAGATCTCGCGCCGAGGTGCCACCTCGACGATTTTGCCGAGATACATCACCGCCACGCGGTGGGTCATGTGCTCGACGATGGCGAGATCGTGGCTGATGAACAGCAGCGCGAGGCCGAACTCGCGCTGCAGATCCTGCAGCAGATTGACGATCTGCGCCTTGACTGAAACGTCGAGCGCGGAGACCGCCTCGTCGCACACGATCAGCTCGGGCTCGGCCGCGAGCGCCCGCGCAATACCGATGCGCTGACGCTGGCCGCCGGAGAATTCGTGCGGCCTGCGGTTCAGCGCCTCGCGCGGCAGGCGCACCGTGTCCATCAGCGACGTGACGCGGACCTCGAGGTCCTCCGCGGACTTCGCGAGGCCGAAATTGCGGATCGGCTCGGCGAGAATGTCGCGCACGCGCATGCGCGGATTGAGGCTCGAGAACGGATCCTGGAACACGACCTGCACGCGGCGGCGCATCTGGCGCATCGTGCTCGGTGCGGCGTCGTCGATCCTCTGGCCGTCGAGGATGACCTGCCCCGAGGTGATCTCGAACAGCCGCAGGATGGCGCGGCCGACCGTCGATTTGCCGCAGCCGGACTCGCCGACCAGCGACAAGGTCTCGCCGCGCGCGATCTCGAACGACACGCCGTCGACCGCATAGACGAATTCGGTTTGCCGCCCGAAGAGGCCCTTGTTGATCGGAAAATGCTTCTTGAGGTCGTTGACCTGGAGCAGCGGAGGACTCATGCCGCAACAGCTCCCTTGGCAGCGTAGTGACAGGCGGCGACGTGGCGCGGGCCCTTCTCTTCCAGTCCCGGCGCATATTGCCGGCAGAGGTCGGTCGCGAGCGCGCAGCGGCCGGCGAAGACGCAGCCGGTGATCGGCTTGCGGAGGTCAGGCACCTGCCCGGGAATCTCGGCGAGGCGGGTCGCGGTGCCCGCGAGCGAGGAGCCGAGCTTCGGTACCGCGCCAAGCAGGCCTTGCGTATAAGGATGGCGCGGGGAACGGAACAGCTCCGCCACCGGCGCCTCCTCGACCTTGCGGCCGGCATACATCACCATGACGCGCTCGGCGATCTCGGCGACGACGCCGAGATCGTGCGTGATCAGGATGATGGCGGCACCGACCCGACGCTTCAGATCCAGCATCAGCTTGAGGATCTGCGCCTGAATCGTCACGTCGAGCGCGGTGGTCGGCTCGTCCGCAATCAGAAGCTTCGGATTGCAGGCCAGCGCCACCGCGATCATCACGCGCTGGCGCATGCCGCCGGACAGCTGGTGCGGATATTCGCCGACGCGCCGTTTCGGCTCGGGAATGCCGACCAGGGTCAGCATCTCGACCGCGTGCGCCTCCGCCGCCTGCTTGTCGAGGCCCTGATGGATCATCAAGGTCTCGCGGATCTGGCGGCCGACGGTGAGCACCGGGTTCAGGCTCGTCATCGGTTCCTGAAAGATCATCGAGATGTCGTTGCCGCGGATCGCGCGCATCTCGCGGTCGGACAGCTTCAGGAGATCCCTGCCCGCGAAGCGGATGCTGCCTGCGATCCGGCCCGGCGGCTCCGGGATCAGCCGCATCAGGGACATCGACGTCACCGACTTGCCGCAGCCGGACTCGCCGACGATGGCGAGCGTCTCGCCCTCGTTGACATGGAAGGACACCCCGTCGACCGCGCGGTTGATGCCGCCGGGCGTGCGGAAATGGGTCTGGAGGTTCTCGACTTCGAGCAAAGCCATCGCGATCAGCCTCGATCCATCAGAGGCAACATCACAGGCTCTTGGCCATGCGCGGATCGAGCGCATCGCGAAGGCCGTCGCCGAGCAGATTCACGGCGAGCACGGTGACGGACAGGAACGCCGCCGGGAAGAACACGATGTAGGGCTTCACCTGCCAGAGCGCACGGCCCTCGGCCATGATGTTGCCCCAGGACGGGATGGTCGGCGGCGTGCCGGCGCCGATGAAGGACAGGATCGCCTCCGTGATCATGGCGCTGGCGCAGATATAGGTCGCCTGCACCAGCATCGGCGCAACGGTGTTGGGCAGGATATGGCGCAGGATGATCATCGGTGTGCGGGTGCCGCAGGCCACCGCCGCGTCCACATAGGGCTGTTCGCGCAAGGACAGCACGACGCTGCGGACGAGGCGCGAGACGCGCGGGATCTCGGCCACGGTGATTGCCAGGATGACGTTGCCGACGCTGCCGCGCGTCAGCGCCATCAGCGCGATCGCCAGCAGGATCGGCGGGATCGACATCAGCCCGTCCATGAACCGCATCAGGATGCCATCGGCCCAGCGGATGAAGCCGGAGACCATGCCGATGGCAAGGCCGATCGCCGACGCGAAGATCGCGACCGACAGGCCGACCGTGAGCGAGACGCGTGCGCCGAACAGCACGCGCGAATAGATGTCGCGGCCGAGCACGTCGGTGCCGAACCAGAAATCGGCCGACGGCGCGCGGGTGCGCTTGGCGGGCGCAAGCGCGGTCGGGTCGACCGTGCCGAGGTAAGGCGCAAAGACCGCGATCAGCACCAGGGTCAGCAGCAATGCGCCGCCGATCGCGACCGTCGGATGGCCGCGCAGCAGGCCGACGAAGCCGCGCCGTATCCTGACCGGCCGCAGGATCTCGGGCAGTTGCGGCGCAAGGACGAGGCCGGCCGGAAGCGATTGCGGATTGACGGTGGTGTCGGTCAATAGCGGATCCTCGGGTCAACGAGCGTGTAGACGACGTCGATCATCAGATTGACGAGGACGTAGACGAAGCTGAACAGCAGCACGATGCCCTGGATCACCGGATAGTCGCGGCGCAGGATGGCATCGATGGTGAGGCGGCCGAGGCCGGGGATCGCGAACACGCTCTCGGTGACGACCGCGCCGCCGATCAGGAGCGCGATGCCGATCCCGATCACGGTGACGATCGGCACCGCCGCGTTCTTCAGGGCGTGGATGAACAGGATGCCGCCCTGCCCGAGGCCCTTGGCCTTGGCGGTGCGGATATAGTCCTGCTGCAGCACTTCGAGCATGGCCGCCCGCGTGATGCGGGCGACCAGCGCGATATAGACGCAGCCGAGCGCGACCGCCGGCAGGATCAGGTTCTCGAGCCACGGCCAGAAGCCGGAGCTGAGCGGCGTGTAGCCCTGCACCGGCAGCCATTCCAGCTCCAGCGCGAAGATGTAGGCGAGCATGTAGCCGACCACGAAGACGGGCAGCGAGAATCCGAACACGGCAAAGCCCATGATGACGCGATCGATCAGGCTGCCGGCCTTCCATGCCGCCACCACCCCGAGCGGCACCGCCACCACGACCGTCAGCAGCAGCGTGACGATCATCAGCGACAGCGTCGGGCCGAGACGCTGCCCGATCATCGCCGAGACCGGCAGGTTGGTGAAGATCGAGGTGCCGAGATCGCCGTGCAGGATGCGCCAGACCCAGCTTCCGAACTGGACCAGGAAGGGCCGGTCCAGCCCGAGGCTCTGGCGGATGCGCTCCACATCCTCCGGGCTTGCCTGATCGCCGGCGATCACCACGGCCGGATCGCCGGGCGCGATGTAAAGCAGGCTGAACACGAACAGCGCGACGATTGCCATGACCGGCAAGGTCGCGACGATGCGACGGAGGATGTAGGAGAGCATCTTGCTTCAGCGCACGATCATGCAGATTTCGACACGCCCCAGAAGAACGGCAGCGGCCCCTTGGTGACGCCGGAGACGTTCTTGCGCCAGGCGGTGTAGCTCAGGAAGAAGCCCGTGGGCGCGTAGACCACGTCGTCGAGCGCCGCCTTGTTGAGGCGACCGATGGCAGCCTTCTCCTCGTCGAGGCTCTTGGCCTCGAACCAGGACGCGACCTCCTTCTCGGTGCCGGGGCTGTTCGGCCAGCCGAACCAGGCCTTGTCGCCGTTGGCGCGGATGGCGGTGTAGGGAGCCGGATTGATGCAGTCCGCGCCGGCATGCCAGGTGTGGAACATGTTCCAGCCGCCCTGTCCCGGCGGCGTCTTCTGCGCGCGACGGGAGCCGACCGTGCCCCAATCGGTGGCGACGAAATCGACATTCATGCCGAGCTTCTTGAGCAGGTCCGCGGTGACGTCACCCATTGCCTTGGTGATCGGCTGATCCTGCGCCACGATGCAGGTCACCGGCTGGCCGGAATAGCCGCTCTCGGCGAGCAGCTTCTTGGCCGCATCGAAATCGCGCTTGCCCTTCAGGATCTCGCCACCGACTTCGCTGTAGAGCGGCGTCTCCGGCGTGAAGAAGCCGGGCAGCGGCTTCCAGAGAGCGGTGTCGTCGCCGACGATCGCGCGCATATAGTCTTCCTGGCTGAGCGCCATCAGCACGGCACGCCGCGCCCGCACGTCGTTGAACGGCGCGAACAGATGATTCATCCGGAACGAGCCGATATTGCCCAGCGGATCGCCGATGTCGACGCTGATGTTCTTGTTCTTCTTCAGAACAGGCACGAGGTCGGCAATCGGGTTTTCCCACCAATCGACCTCGCCGTTCTGCAAGGCAGCGGCGGCCGTGGCCGGATCCGGCATCACGATCCATTCGATGCGATCAAGCTGCATCTGCTTGCCGCCCGCGAGCCAGGACGCCTTCTCCTGCCGCGGCACGTAGTCCGCAAATTTCTCGAACACCGCCTTCGCGCCCGGCACCCATTCGCCCTTGACGAACTTCATCGGCCCGGAGCCGACATAGTCGGTGATCTGCTTGAACGGATCGGTCTGCGCGATGCGCTCGGGCATGATGAAGCCGCAAGGCGAGTTGTTCTTGGCCAGCGCGTAGAGCATCTTCGGGAAGGGCTGCTTGAGCACCCATTTGAATGTGCGATCGTCGACCGCGGTCAGCTCCTGCTGCAGCGCCTTGATCATCAGACCCATCGGGTCGCGCGCCGACCAGCGCGTCAAGCTTGCCACGACGTCCTTGCTGAGCACCGGCTCGCCATCGTGGAACTTGAGCCCGGAGCGCAGCTTGAACGTCCAGGTCGTGCCGTCGTCGGTCACCTCCTCGGACTCGACCATCTGGCGTTGCGGCTTCAGCGAGGAATCGATGCCGTAGAGCGTGTCCCAGACCATCGCGGCGGCATTGCGCACGACATATTGCGTGCCCCAGATCGGGTCGAAATTGGCGAGATTGGCCTGCGGCACGAAACGCAGGGTGCGGGCCGCGGCGCCCTGAGCGATCGCCGGGGCCGACAGGCCGCCTGTCAATGCCAGACCGCCCGCGCCCGCCAACCCCTTCAATACCGTCCTGCGATCCATGAAGTCCTCCCAGTAATGCCGTGATGCCAGCTGTTCATTGGCAAAGGGCAAGTGAAACCGAGCCCATTTGCAAGCAAATGGTATGCCACTAAATGCGCCATCGCCAGTGGGATCTCACCGCCATTTGGGCTGATCCCGGCCTCAAAGAGCGGCCGCCAGGGCCGGCCCGGCTTCGAAATGCGGAATCGCCTCGACCAGCTTGCGCGTGTAGTCGGTCTTCGGATTATCGAACAGGGCCCGGCTCTCGCCCTGCTCCACGATGCCGCCGTTGCGCAGCACGATGGTGCGGTCACACAGCATGCGCACGACGTTGAGATCGTGGCTGACGAACAGCAGTGCAATGTCGTTTTCACGCCTGAGGCGATCGAGCAGCTGCAGCACAACCGCCTGCACCGAGACGTCGAGCGCGGCGGTCGGCTCGTCCAGCACCAGAAGCCGCGGCCGGCAGGCGATGGCGCGGGCAATGCCGACGCGGGCTTTCTGGCCGCCCGAGAGCTGATGCGGAAACCGCGGCAATAGATCGAGCGGCAAGCCCACCCGCTCGCCGCATTCTTCCACCCGTTTGCGCAGCCCCTCGCCGGCGCGCATGCCGTCCAGACGCATCAAGGGATGGGCAATGCAATCGAACGCCGTGAAGCGTGGGTTGAGGCTCTCGTTCGGGTCCTGAAAGACCATCTGGATGTCTTTGCGCAGGGGCGAGCGGTGGAAATCGCGCGCCGCCACGTGCCCGATCGACTGCCCGCCGAACACGATGTCGCCTTCGCTCGGATCGATCAGGCGGCAGATCATCCGCGAGGTCGTGCTCTTGCCGGAGCCGGATTCGCCGACGAGACCGACGCTCTCGCCGCCGGCCATCGTCATCGAGAAGTCGGCCACCGCGGCAGAGCCCTGATCGAAGCGCTTGGCGAGCTTCCGTACTTCCAAGAGCGGCGGCGTGCCGTGCGCCAGCGCAGGCCGTGGCTTGCCGAGAACGGCCGTATAACGCTCGCGCTCCTCCTCCGTCACGAGATCTTCGATCCGTGACGTCGCCGTCGGCGATGCCGCAACCAGGCGCCTCGTATAGGCGTGCTGCGGCGCGCCGAAGAGCGTGCTGGGGCTCGCCTCCTCGACGATACGGCCGCGCTCCATCACGGCGATGCGGCGGCAATAGCGCGCCGCGAGGCCGAGGTCATGCGTGATCAGGATCGTCGCCATGCCACGCGCGGCGGCAATGTCTGCCAGGAGATCCATGACCACCTTCTGCGTGGTGACGTCGAGGCCGGTGGTCGGCTCGTCCGCGATCAACAGCGCAGGATTGCAGGAGATCGCGATCGCGATCATGACGCGCTGGCACATGCCGCCGGAAAGCTCGTGCGGATAAGCGGTCATCCGCGCCTCGGGATCGCGGATCTGGACCGCGCGCAGCAACTCCAGCGCCTCGGAGCGCGCGGCCTCTTTCGAGATACGCTTGTGGGTGAGGATCGCGTCCGCGATCTGCAGGCCGATCGCACGGATCGGATTGAGCGCCGCCCGCGGGTTCTGGAAGATCATCGACATCGCGGCGCCCTGCAACTGTCGCAGATCATCGCCGCGGAGCTTGGTGACGTCCTGCCCGCGAAACAGGATCTTGCCGCCGGTGACGCGGCCGGCGGCATCCAGCAGCCGCGTCGTCGCAAAGCCGGTGACCGACTTGCCCGAGCCGCTCTCGCCGACGAGGCCGAGCATCTCGCCGGCCTTGACGGTGAGCGTCACGCCGCGCACGGCCTCCACAATGCCCCGCCGCGTCGAGAACGAGACGTGGAGGTCGTCGATCCTGAGCAGGTCCTCGCTCATGTGCGCATCCGGGGATCGAGAATGTCCCGCATCCCGTCGCCGAGGAGATTGAAGCACAGCACCGCCAGCATCAGCGCAAGGCCCGGAAAGGCCACCAGCCACCAGCGTCCGGTCGAGATGAAGCGCGCTCCCTCTGCGACCATGATGCCCCATTCCGGCGTCGGCGGCTTGACGCCGAGGCCGATGAAGGACAAGCCGGCGGCATTGAGAATGGCCCAGCCCAGATTGAGCGAGATCTGCACCGCCATCGCCGGCAGGATGTTCGGCAGCAGGAAGCGCAGCACCACCGAGAAATGGCTCTCGCCGCAGGCGCGCGCGGCCTCAACCCAGCCGACATTGCGCCGGACGTTGACCTCGGCGCGCGCGAAGCGGATGTAGAAGGGAAGATTGATGATCGCGGTCGCGATCACGATGTTCTCGATCCGGTTGCCGAGAGCGGCGACCATCGCCATCGCCAGCACGAACAGCGGAAACGCCATCATCACGTCGACGAAGCGGCCGACGGCGCGATCGAGCCGTCCGCCGGCATAGCCGCAGAACGCGCCGACGACGGCCCCGATCACGAACGAGATGCCGACCGCGGAGACTGCGATGGCAAGGTCGAGCCGTGCAGCGATGATGAGACGGCTGAACACGTCGCGGCCGAGCTGGTCAGTGCCGGCGAGATGCGTGGCGCTCGGCGGCTGCAGGGCTTCCGAGACATTAGAGACCACGGGATCATAAGGCACGATCCAGGGACCAAAGATCGCGACCAGGACGAACAGCGTCACCCCGGCCGCGGCCACCGCCGTCAGCGGATTGCCGCGCAAAATCCAGACCGAATGGCGAAGTGTGGCGCTAGTCATTCGATCGACACCCTGGGATCGGCGATGCCGTAGCAGATGTCCACGACGAGATTGACCAGCACGAACAGGCTGGCCATCAGCAGCACGAAGCCCTGCACCGGCGCATAGTCGGACGACAGCAACGCGTCGAGCGCATAGGAGGCCACGCCCGGCCAGGAGAACACTTTCTCCACCAGCACATTGGCGCCCAGCATCGTCGAGAACACGATGCCGGCGATGGTGATGACGGGCAGGATCGCGTTGCGGAGCGCATAGGTGACGACGACCTTGCGCCAGGACAATCCGACCGAGCGCGCGGTGCGCACGAAATCGCTGCCGAGCGAGACCAGCATCGAGGCCCGCGTGATCCGCGCCAGCGGCGCGATCACGAACAGCGCCATGCTCACCGCCGGCAGGATCAATTGCCTGCAGGCCGCCCACCAGCCCTCAACGTCACCGGCGAGCAGGAAATCGATCGAGAGGAAGCCGGTGCGTTGCGGCGGCAGCGAGGTGAAGACGTCGATCCGCCCGGTCGGATCAGGCGCCAGCCCGAGCAGATAATAGAAGACGTAGATCAACAGCAGGCCCGAGACGAAGGTCGGCACGCAGACACCGAGCGCGCAGAACAGCCGCACGCCGTGATCGATGATCGATCCCGGCCGCAGCGCCGCGATGACGCCGAGCGGCACCGCCGCGATCAGCGCGATCAGGAGTGCGGTGAAGGTGAGCTCCAGGGAGGCCGGCAGCCGCTCGCGGAGGTCCTTCAGCACCGGCTGGCCGGTCATCATCGAGCGGCCGAGATTGCCGTGGCCGATGTCGGAGAGATAGAACACGAGCTGCTCCGGCACGGATTTGTCGAGCCCCATCTGCTTGCGGATCTGCTCGATCTCCTCCTTACCGGCATTGGGCCCCGAGGCGAAGAACACCGCGGGGTCGCCGGGCAGGACGCGCATCAACAGGAAGGTGAAGACCAGCACACCGAACAGCGCCGGCAGCGACGACAAGAGCCGCCTGCCCGCCCGCACCATCGTTGCACCAAGACCGGACGTCACCATTCAGTGTCCCTGCTGGCCGCTGATGTCACTTGCGGCTGACATCGCGATAATCCACCTGGCGATGGAACTCGTAAGTGTAGCCTTCGATCGACGGCGCCATCACCGCGTCCTGATTGGGTTGCCACAGCATGACCTGCGGCATCAGGTCGAAATGCATCGCGTTGAGCTTGCGGCCGGCTTCCTCGTACTTGGCCTTATCCGGCTCAAAGCGCGCCTCCTGCGCGATCGCCGCAAGGTCGGGGTTGTTGATCGAGCTGTAATTCCAGCGCTGACTGCCGGTGTAGAAGTTGCGGTAGAAATAGTCGGTCGACGGCAGCCAGGCGACGATCCCTTCGGTGAAGAACGGCAGCTTCTTCTCGTTGATCTGCGTCGACATCTGCGCGTCCGGCAGCTTCTGGATGTCGACCTTGATACCGATCTTGCCAAGCGACTCCTTGACGAGGGCGGCCATCGGCTCGGCGGTCGAAGCCTGGCCGACGTTGAAGCTGAAGGTGGTCGAGAAGCCCTCGGGAAGACCAGCGGCTTTGAGGTACTCCCTGGCCTTGTCGAGATCGAGCTTCAGCGGCTGCTGGAACGGATAAATGCCGTTCGCCGGCTTGCCGTCCGCCCAGGTCGCGCCAAACAGGGGCGCCCCCCGGCCGAACAGAGCGGCCTTGAACATGTCGTCATAGGGCAGCGCGGAAGCGATGGCGCGGCGAACATTGACGTTGTCGAAGGGCGGGATCTGGTTGTTCATCGAGACGAAGGTGACCGCGTTGTATTGCGGCGTCGAGATCACCTTGAGCTTGCCCTTGGCCTCCAGCGACTGCACGTCGCTCGCCTGCAGGTCGAGCACGAGATCGGCATCGCCGCGTTCGACGAGGTTGGCGCGGGTCGCCGGCTCCGGCACCGACTGCACGATGATGCGCTTGAAGAACGCGGGCTTGTTGGCCGAGCCGCGATTCCAGCTCTCGTCGCGCTTGAGAATCACCTGCTCGCCGGGCTTGAAACTCTCGACCGCATAGGCGCCGCTACCGGCAGTGTGCTCCTTCAGCCAGGCCGTGGCCCAGGGATCGTCAGCCGTCGCGTGCTCTTTTGCCACTTTCGAGTTGATGATCATCGGATAGACGGTGGCAAGATTAGGCAGCGCAAGCTTGTCCGGTTTTGGCAGCGTCACCTCGATGGTGAGGGGATCGATCACCTTGAACTGATCGGCCGACGTCAGCGAGCCCGTCAACAGCTGCGCCTTGCCGAGGATCGGCGCGGTGACGCAGCGGTCGAGCGACCACTTCACGTCCTCGGCGGTCACGGGCGAGCCGTCCTGGAATTTTGCATCCTTGCGCAGGCGGAAGGTGATCTTCAGGCCGTCGGGACTGACGTCGTAGGATTCGGCGAGCTCGCCGGTGATCGTATCGAGATCGAACACCCATTTGCCGTTGAGCTGCTTGCGGCCGAACGCGACCAGCCGGTCATAGGTGCTCATGCTCAATGCGAAGGACTCGCGGGTCGAGCCGGGAATGTTGGGATCGAGCGTGTTGACGGAGGCGCCGGTGACGTAGCGCAACGTCTCGGCCCGGGTTTGCGCCTGCGAAGGCGCGGCGGCGATGAGCAACAGCGCGGTGGTGGCGAGGACCGACGACGCCAACCTGAAAGACACAAAACGCATTGGTTTTTCCCTGAATTTCGAACGAGAACGCCAGCAAGGCAGGTTCAAAAAGAAGCAAGTTGCGCGCCAGTCTCATCGGGCGTTTTTGAGGACGCATCGTCGCGGCGGCGCATGGATGATCACAGCGATTCCCCCATTTTTCGCGCCGGCCGCGCAACCACGGCCTGCGGCACGTCATAGGCGCTGAGCGAAGCCCAGTGCCGTTCGACATCGGCGCGGAACAGGCCGCGCGTCAGCCCGTGGATCAGCTTTGGAACGGCGGTCGTCATCGCGTTGATCGACGATCCCGACGGACCGAAGCTCATGGTGGAGGCGATGGCGAAGAGATGGACGTCGGAGATCCACGGCGTCGTTCCCGGCACGCGCTCGGTGAAGGAATAGTCGTCGGCAAGATAGGGAAAGCGGCCGAGCCGTTCGTTGCGTTCGTCTTCCGGCGGCTGGTAGCGGTCGGTCCAGATGGCGATGTTGCCGGCGAAATTGGCGAGCTCGCCGCGACCGGCAAAGTCCATGTCGATGCCGGTACCGCAGATGACGAAATCGGCCGTGATGGCTCCGCGTGGCGTCTGGAGTTCAACGCCTTTGCCGGTCTTGCGCGCGGCTTCGACCGGCGCGCCCTCGTGCAAGGTGAAATTGGCGTGACGCGCGCAGCGGTCATAGGTCGGTTGCGGAAATCCCTCGCGCATTTCGAGGATCTTGCGCATGAAGCGCCAGCGCCAGGCATCGTCGAGATCGCTGAGATGGCGCAGGAAGCCGCGAAAGGTCAGCCAACGATAGGGCTGGATGACCTGGATCTGCGCACGGCGGCACAGCAGGTGTACCTCGGCGGCCCCGGCTTCCAGAGCCGTCGCCGCATTATCGAAAGCGGAGGCGCCGGCACCGATGACGGCGACGCGCTTGCCGCGCAGGCTTTCGAAATCGATGTCGTCGGCAACGGTTGCAACGGAGCTCGCCGGCAGATGCGCTAGCTGCTCCGGGATCATCCAATCGCCCATGCCCTCCTGCCCCGTCGCGAGCACGATCTTGCGGGCATAGAGCGTTTCGTCCCCTCCTGCCCGTTTCACGCGCGCAGCAAGCAGGCCGCCAGCCGCCGGCGCGATCTCCAGCAGCTCACAAGCATTGCGCACCGGCAGGCCGACCGTGCGCCGCAGCCAGAGCAGGTACTCTGCCCAATGCTCCCGCGCGATCAGGCCGAGCTCCTGCCAGCTCGCCTTGCCGAAGCGGGCCTCGTGCCACGATTGGTACGTCAGGCTGGGGATATCGAGATCGGGCCCGGTATAGTCCTTCGGGCTGCGCAATGTCGGCATCCGGGCGTAGGTGAGCCACGGGCCCTCCTTCCCCTCCAAGGCCTTGTCGATCAGCAGGATGTTGCTGACGCGCGAGCGCAGCAGGCCGAAGCCGATGGCGATGCCGGACTGGCCGGCGCCGATGATGAGGACATCCAGCGCCGGCTTGCCATCGGGTCCCGTTTTGGGATCGAGCCAGGCAGCGCCGGGATGCGCGATCCTGGAGAGATCGGCGCGAATATCGGCTTCGAGCTGGGTGAGCGCCTCACTCATGCCGCGAGCCAGCCTCCGTCGACCACCATCACGGTGCCGGTCGTGAAGGACGAGGCATCGCTGGCCAGATGCAGCGCGGTCTGCGCGATCTCTTCCGCGGTGCCAAACCGCTTCATCGCGTGGCGATTGCGCGAGGCCTCGCGCACTTCCTCGGAATTGGCGTGACGGGCAAAGCTGCGCCGAAGCATTGGCGTGTCGATCGCGCCGGGCGCAATCGCGTTGACCCGGATACCGTCAGTGGCGAAGTCCACCGCCATGGTCCGCGTCAGGCTGATGATCGCGCCTTTGGCGGCGATATAGGCGCTGTTGCCCTTGCCGCCGGCGATCGCGAGCTGCGATGCCAGCGTGATGATCGAGCCGGACTTCTGCCGCTGCATGTGAGGCACTGCGGCCCGCGCCCATAGCCAGGTGCCGCCGACATTGGCACGAAACACCGCATCCCAGTCGTCCAGGCTCGTCGTCAGCACGGTGCCGCCGCAGGAGAAGCCGGCCGCCGTCATGAGGATATCGAGCCGGCCAAATCGGGCCACGACGTTATCGACGACCGTCTCGGCGAAAGCGGCATCGCCGACGTCGCCGACATGCGTGGTTGCTTCGCCGACCAGGCTCAGAGTTTCCGCAAGGCCCGCGGCATCACGATCGACCAGAGCAAGGCCCGCGCCCTCCTCCGCGAACAATTTTGCGCTGGCGCGGCCGATACCCGAGCCCGCGCCGGTGATGATGGCGGTGCGCCCATTCAGCCGCATCTCAGATCCACTCCTTGTGCTGCTTCAGCCAGGCGCTCATCGCGGAGGCGGACTCGGCGCAGCCGAACCGCGCGCGCCAACCGAATTCGTCGGCCATTCGCGTCACCGACAGCGGCGCGCGACAGGGCCCGTGCAGCTTGATGGCCGTCTTCTCTCCCGGCGCCGCGAGCCGGCACTCCAGGCCGGGATGCAACGCTGCGAACGCCTCGCCCCATTGCAAGGCGGGCCACGCCCCGCCGTTCGAAATGTTGTACAGCCGGTGACGAGGACGCTCGGCTTCAACCAGAATCGCGACAGCTTCGGCAGCGTCCGGCGCGTAAGTCCAGTCTCGCAGACCCGGCTCCGGCATGATGGCCGGCTCGCCGCGAGCGAATGCGGCCAATATCTGATATTGGAGGCTCGGCGTATCGCGCACTGAACCGGGGCGCTCCCACGGCCCGAAGACCGCAGTCAACCGCACACTGAGGAAATCACCGCCAAAAAGCTCGGCGTGCCGTGCCACCGATCGCTCCGAGGTGAACTTGCTGATGGCGTAGAACGAGACGGGATCGCAGGGCGTTTCCTCGTCCAGAATGTCGACCCGCGCACCCGCGGCGCCGTAGGCCGATGCCGACGACAGATTCACGACGCGGCGAACGCCATGGCGGATCGCGGCTTGCAGGATCGGAATCTGCGCCATGACGTTGACCTCGAGAACGCGTGCGGGCGATACCCGCTCGAGATCTTCGCCGGCGGTGACTGCCGCGCCGAGCACGATCGCATCGCAACCCTTTGCGATAAGGCCATCGATGGTGTCGGCGTCGGTGATATCGCCCTGCACCGCTTCGAGCCGTGCGCCGTAATCGGCAAGAGATCGCTGCGCGGATGGCGGCAGCGGTGCACGATCATACAGCGTCACCTCGTGCCCGCGTGCGAGCAGCACCTCTGCGAGATTGAGGCCGAGAAAGCCGGTGCCGCCGAAGATAACGGTCCTCATCGCGCGCGATCCACCATCACAGCAGCTTGGCTCCAAAATTCCGCTCCGGATCCATGTCGGCAACGAGCCGGCCGGTCGGCCTGGCCGCCTCGCCGCCGCTGCGCGCCAGGAATTTTCCGCTGCCGGTGCTCGCAAGACACTTGTCGCCCTCGATGATCACGCGGCCGCGCGAGAGCACCGAGACCGGCCAGCCCTTCAGCTGGCGGCCCGCGAACGGCGTGTAGCCGGCGAGATCGTGCATCATCTCGTCGGCGATGGTGACCTCGCGGTTGGGATCCCAGATCGCGATATCGGCATCGGCGCCGACGGCGATCGAGCCCTTGCGCGGATGCAGATTGTAGATCTTTGCCGGCGCCGTCGCGGTCAGCTCGACGAATTTTTCCAGGCCGAGCCGTCCCTTCGACACCATCGCGTCGAACAACAGCGGCAGCCGCAGCTCCAGGCCCGGCAGGCCGTTGGCGACCTGCTTGAAGTTGGGATTGGGACCGGCGCGCAACTTGCCGGTCTCGTCATAGCGATACGGCGCGTGGTCCGACGAGATGGTCTGGAGATCACCGAGCGAGAGCGCCTGCCACAGCGCCTCCTGGTCGGCATGCGTGCGCGGCGGCGGGCTACACATCCACTTCGCGCCCTCAGCACCCGGCTTGTCGAGATCCGCAGCGGTCAGGAACAGATATTGCGGGCAGGTCTCGGCGAAGACCTTGAGCCCCTGCCCGCGCGAGTCGCGGATCACCTTGGCACCCTCGGCTGTCGAGACATGGAAGATCATGATCGGCTGGTCGATCAGCGCCGCCATGCCGATCAGCCGGGTGAAGGCTTCCGCCTCAGAGACGCGGGCGTGGCTGACGGCGTGGTATTTCGGCATCGTGTAGCCGCGCGACAGCAGCCGCTTCACCATCCAGGCGATGATGCCGTGGTTTTCGGCATGCGCGCACAGCATCGCGCCGGACTGGCGCGCGGCGAGCAGGATGTCGAGCAGCGGCTCGTCGTCGACCTTGAGGCGGTCGTAGGTCATGAAGATCTTGATCGAGGCATGGCCCTGCTTCACCAGCGCGGGAATGTGCTCCTCGACCGTCTCCTTGGTCGCGTCCGCAATGATCATGTGAAAGGCGTAGTCGATCACCGCACCTTTCTTCGCCAAAGCGTGATAATCCTCGACGACCTGTGGCAGCTTCATGCCGACATGCTGAGCCGCGAACGGGATCACCGTGGTGGTGCCGCCGAAGGCGGCGGAGACGGTGGCGCTCTCGAACGTATCGGCGTTCATGATGCCGGCGGCCGAGAGCTGCTCGATATGGGCGTGGCTGTCGACGCCGCCGGGCAGCACCAGCTTGCCGCGGGCGTCGATTTCGCGCTTTGCGGGCGGAAGCCCGCGGCCGATCGCCGCGATGGTCTCGCCGGAGATGGCGACGTCGGCCTCGAAGACGTCGGTCGTTGTGGCGACGCGGCCGCCGCGGATGATCAGGTCGTAAGCGGGTTCAGTCATGAGGCACTCCGTGATAGGCTCAAGGCACGTTCGCTAAATTTCGCAGGAAGATCATCATGTCCCGGCCGCGCATTCTCGTCATCAACCCGAACTCCAACCACAAGGTCACGCAGGGGCTGGAGGATGCGTTGAAGCCGCTCGATTTCGAAGGCGGACCCGAAGTGGTCTGCCAGACGCTGGCCGAGGGTCCGTTCGGCATCGAAAGCCAGGCGGACGCCGATAGCGTTGCGATACCTTTGCGGAAGCTGGTCGAAAGCGACAACAGCTCGGCCGCCTTCGTCATCGCCTGCTACAGCGATCCCGGGCTCCAGGTCTGCCGTGAAGGCACCGACCGGCCGGTGTTCGGCATTGCCGAGTGTGGCGTGCTGACGGCGCTTTCCCGCGCGGAGACTTTCGGCGTCATCGCCATCGCGCAGCGGTCGATTCCGCGGCACATGCGCTATCTCAGGCAGATGGGCCTGACCGACCGCTTTTCCGGCGAGCGGCCACTCAACATGAGCGTCGCCGAAACCGCTTCCGGTGAAGGCACGCTCGCCAAGATGATCGAGGTCGGCCGCGCGCTGCGCGACGAGGACGGTGCCCGCGCCATCGTGATGGGCTGCGCCGGCATGGCCCGCCACCGCCGTGCGCTGGAAGACGAGCTGCGCATTCCCGTGATCGATCCGACACAGGCGGCCGTCACCATGGCGCTGGGTACGGTGCGGTTCTCGGCTCACTAGGCGTCCTTCAGCTCTTTGGTTTCCTGGCGCGCGAGCCATTGCGCATGGCTCTCGCGGACCAGGGCAAACGTGTCCCGCTGGGTGGTGTAGAGGTTGCCGAACATGCGGCCGATCGGCCGATAGGCGTCGAGATCGACATACATGTTGGCGGTGTCGACGAGGCCCTCGCGGGCGTGAACCCGCACGACCTCGCCGACCAGGAGCTCGCGATCGGGCGAGAAGGTCAGCACGACATGGCGCCGGCATTCCAGCGCGAACGGCGCCGCAGCGAGGCGCGGCACCTTCACGTCCACGGAGGGAAGCGTCGCCAGGCCCGTCGCGGCGACCTCGCTGTCGCCTGAGGGGAAATCGACCGCGCAGTCGTTCATCGCGACCGACAGCGCCTCGTCCACCATATGCACCACGAATTCGCCGTCGCGATGGATGTTGCGAGTGGTGTCCTTCGGCGAGTGGTCCGGCTTGTGCTGGAGCCCGAGCACGATCAAGGCCGGGCTTTCGGAGAACACGTTGAAGAAGCTGAACGGCGCGGCATTCACCGCCCCGTTCTCGTCCAGCGTGGTCACCAGCGCGATCGGCCGCGGCACCACCACGCCGCAAAGCAGCTTGTAGCGATCGCGCGGATCGAGCTCACGCAAGGAGATGCCCTTGTCAGCCATCGGCGTCAGTTCTCCGGCGGCGGCACCGCGCCGGTCTGGCTGGTGATCAGGCCGTAATGCTCGATGCGGCGATGCCGGGCGAAATCGAAGATCGTGGTCTTGCCGAAGGTGGTGGCGTCGAGGTCGCAGGCGTGAACCAGAACCTCGTCGTCGTCTGTCTTCGCCTCGGCCACGATCTCGCCATTGGGATCGACGATCAGGCTGCCGCCGAACAGCGGGTGACCGTCCTCATTGCCGGCCTTGGCGACCGCGACCACCCAGGTCGCGTTCTGATAGGCGCCGGCCTGCACCGAGAGGCGATTGTGGAACAGGCGCTTCTCGACGCCCTCCTCGCTCTTCTCCGCATTCACGGACGGCGTGTTGTAGCCGATCAGCACCATCTCGACGCCCTGCAGGCCCATGACGCGGTAGGTTTCGGGCCAGCGGCGGTCGTTGCAGATCGCCATGCCGATGATGCCACCCAGCTCGCGCCAGACGTTGAAGCCGAGATCGCCCGGCTCGAAATAGCGCTTCTCCAGATGCTGGTGCGAGCGCTTGGTGTCGTAGTCCACATGGCCCGGCAAATGGACCTTGCGATATTTTCCGATGATCTTGCCGGACTTGTCGGTGAGAACAGCGGTGTTGAAATGATGACCGTCCGGCGTCAGCTCGGCATAGCCGAAATTCATCGCCATCCCGTGCTGCGCCGCGCGCTCGAACAGCGGCCTGGTTGCCGCGTTCGGCATCTCACGCTCGAACCAGATGTCGAACTCGGAGCGGTCCTCGACGTACCAGCGCGGGAAAAACGTCGTCAGCGCCAGCTCGGGATAGACGATCAGGTCGGCGCCCTTGCTCTTGGCCTCGTCCATCAGCGCGATCATGCGCTTGACCACGGCCTCGCGGCTGTCGGCTTTCTGGATCGGGCCCATCTGGGCGGCGGCGACATTGACGATACGCATCAGCGAATTCCTGGTGATGTCTGGGGGGAAGGGTCGGCTCGTGGGATCTTCCGCCGCGCCGAGCATAACGCGGCTCCGTGCCGATATTCCAGCCAAGCAGCTTTCATGCCGTCCGCCCCCATTCGGCATCCTGCAACAGCCGCCAGTTGATTTTGTTGCTGGCGGTGCGCGGCAGGGACTCGACGAAAACGACGGCGCGCGGCGCCTTGTAGCTTGCCATCGCGCCGCGTGCCCAGCCGACGATATCATCGGCCGAAGTCGTCGCGCGCGCGGCGTCATCGAGCACCACCAGCGCCTTTACGGTCTCACCGCGATAGCCGTCCGGCGCTGAAATGATGCAGCATTCCCGGATGGCGCGGTTCTGGTACATCGCCGCCTCGACCTCGGCCGGCCACACCTTGAAACCGCTGACATTGATCATCCGCTTCAGGCGGTCGACGGCGAAGAAATAACCGTCGGCATCGCGGTAGCCGAGATCGCCGGTGCGCAGGAACCGCTTGCCGTCGCGTTCGATGAAGGCCTCAGTATGCGCCTGCGGCCTGTTCCAGTAACCCTGCAGCACCTGCGGCCCATGCACGATGATCTCGCCGACCACGTGGTCGTCGAGCTCGATCAGGCTTTCGGGATCGATCACCCTGGCGTCGGTCTCGTGCACGGCGATGCCGAGGCATTGCCGCTTCGGCGCGGCCATCGGATTGAGGTGCGTCGGTGACATCGTCTCGGTCATGCCGTAACCTTCGACGAAATCGAGGCCGAACCGCCCCTTGAGCCGTTCGGCGACCGCGGTCGGCATCGCCGCGCCGCCGCCAGTCAGCACCTTGAGCTTGGCAAAGCATTTTTCGCGGAAACTGGCGCTGGCGAGCACATCCACGATCATGGTCGGCGCGGCGTTCCAGAACGTGACGCCATAGGTCTCGAACAGGTCGGGGAGCAGATCCTTGTCCCAACGCGCCATCAGCAGCAGCGTGGCGCCGGCGACGATGGCGGCATTCATCGAGCCCTGCATGCCCGCGACATGGAACAGCGGCATGAAGCCGGTCATGACGTCACCGCCATCGAGCCCATACCAGCGCGCCTGCAACACGGCGGTGAACAGCGCGCTGCGATTTGTATGCATGCACGCCTTGGGCTTGCCCGTCGTCCCGGACGTGTAGGGCAGGATCATGAGATCGTCCGGCCCCGCCTCCATCGCACCCGGCTGCAGGCCTTGCGCGATCGCGGGCGACCACGAATGCCAGCCCGGCGACGACGGCACTTCCGACGGCGCGTCGGTCACGCAGCGCGGCAGCGTGTAGGGCGTGGCGGCTGGAACCTCGTCGCGATATTGCGCGACGATTGCATGCGTGATGGCCTCGTCGACCACTGGCGCAACCACATCGCTCAGCTCGCTGCCGATGATCGCAACTCTGGCGCCGCTGTCCGCGGCGAGGTACGCGATCTCTGCGGTCTTGTTCATGGGATTGACCGGTACGATCACGGCGTCCGCCCGCATCACCGCGTAATAGGCGACGACATATTGTGGCGAGTTCTGCAGCGCGATCATGACGCGGTCGCCGCGCTTGATGCCGCAAACGCTTTGCAGGAAGCCGGCCATGGCATCGACCCGGTCGCGCAGCTCGGCGTAGCTCAGGCTCGCGCCGTAGAACACCGTCGCCGGATGCGATGGACGTTCACGTGCAGCACGCACCAGCGCGTCGTAGAGCGTCCCCTCCGGCATCGCGAGATGCCAGGGCTCGTCCGCCGGCCAGGCCGGTGACCTCAGGGACGTTGTGTGGCTCACCCGTGCTCCTTGTCAGCGACATCGAGACCGTGGTCGAGCGCGTCCAGAAGCTGGTTAGCCTCGCGCTCGGAGATGATCAGAGGCGGTGCCAGGAACAGCGAGGTCTGCTCGCCGCTGGTGCCGATCACCGCGCCGGCCTCCAGCGCCCGCTCCGCGACGCGCGAGGCGATCGGCACCTCCGTGGTGTCGGCATGCCAGGTGCGCCAATCCGGGCCATGCAGCTCGACCGTCCAGTGCAGCCCCTGCCCCGCCACGCGCTGCACGCTCGGATGCCTTTGCGCGATCGCCAGCAGGCGCCGCGCAAACAGCCTTTCGAGGCCCGCGACGTGCTCCAAAATCTTGTCGTCGCTGACGACCTTCAGATAGGCGCTCACCGCAGCCATGCTGATCGGATGGCCGCGCAACGTGCCGTAATTCTGCCAGCTGGTGCCCTTGAGCCGCTCGACGATGTCCTTGGACACCACCACCGCGGCGACCGCCGCCGCCCCGCCGCCCAGTGATTTGCCGAGCGTCACGATGTCGGGGCGGCTCTGCGCGCCCTGGAATGCGAACCAGCGGCCCGCGCGGCCTGCGCCAGTGACGACCTCGTCCGCGATCCAGTACGAACCGGCCTCTCGCGCGCAGCGCGCGACCTCGTCCTGATAGGCGCCGTCGTAATAGATGCCGCCCTGGGTGTAGTCGATGATCGTCGCCGCGGTGTCCGACAAGAGGCGCGGCGCGTCTGCCAGATATTCGCTGGGCGGCGCGTTGTTGGCCGGCGCGCCATAGATCGCGCCATTCGGCGCCGGGAGAATCCGCACCGGTGCCATCGGTGCCGGCAATTTTGAGCCGCCGGCGTGCACCGCTAGGCCGCCGTGCCATTGCGGCTGCACCGTCATGCTGCGCGACAGGCCGGTGATGCCGTGATAGGCGCGCTCGCGCGTTGCCAGCGCGGAGCGCTGCGTCAGCGCCTGGCACAGCGACAGCGCCATGTCGTTGGCCTCGCTGCCGCTGATGCAGAAGCGCACCGCGCCGACCCAATCCTCTTCGCCCTTGAAGGCGGTCGCCATCAGATCGTCGGCAGCCTGCTCGCGACCGATCCAGGTCCAGCCTTCATTGACGACAGGCGTATCCGCCGCGCGGCGGATCGCCTCCACCATTGCGGGATGGCGGTGGCCGAGACCGCCGCCGGTGTTGCTGCCGTCGATCAGCTTGCGGCCGTCCGCAAGGTGAAAGTAGACGCCCTCGCCGCCGACCACGGCCATCGGTGCGGCCTCGCCCGCGTTCAGCCCGGTTCGCAACAACCTGCTCATGGCCACTGCCTCACTTCGCTGTCGCGGCGCCGTAGCCGCCGCCACCGCACATCTCGATCGTGACGAGATCGCCTTGCTGCAATACGAGGTTCGACTTGCCGTCGATCGTGACGTTTCGGCCCTGCCGGACCAGCGAGATGCGGCAGGCCTTGCCGGGATAGCCGCCCTGCATGCCCCAAGGCGCCATCACCATGCGTTCGATGCAGGTGGTCAGGTGCATCGATGGCGCCAGGATGCGGTAGGTGCGGACGGAGCCGTCCCCACCGCGATGCGCGCCCGCGCCGCCGGAATTCCGGCGGATGGCCTGCTGCTCCAGCCGGATCGCGTAATTCGCCTCGATCACCTCGACCGGCGTGTTCGAGGTGTTGGACAGATGCACCCGGGTGGCCGAGGTACCGGCTCGATCGTGCCGCGCGCCTTCGCCGCCGCCATGGACCTCGTACAGCATCTTCCACGACCCGTTCGGCCGCGGCTCGGCGAAGAATAGCACGCCGGCGGTGGTCGCCCCGCCCGCCGACAGGCGCTCGGGAATGGTGTCCTGCATGGCGCGGAAAATCGCATCGACGATGCGCATGGAGGTCTCGTGATTGCCGGCGGCAACCGAGGCGGTCCAGCCGGGCTCGAGGATCGAGCCCGGGCGCGTGATGATGGTCAGCGGCCGCAGCGCGCCGGCGTTCTGCTGCATGTCGCGTCCGCTCATGATGCGCGCGGCATAGGCCACCGCCGAGCGCGCCATGAACGGCGTCGTGTTGCAGAAATTGGAGACCCGGTCGCAGCTTCCGGAGAGATCGAAGGTCGCTTCATCCCCGCGAATGGTGATCTTCACATGGATGCGCGCCGGTGCGTTGTTCGCGCTGCCGTCGTCGAGATAATCCTCGCCCTCGTAGACGCCATCCGGCAGATCGCGCAGCGCTTCCCGCATCTCGATTTCGGAGAGATCGTGCAGGCGCGACTGCGCCGCCATGAAGACCGCCTTGCCATGCTCGCGGCAGAGCTCGACGATGCGCTTCTCGCCGGCCTTGGTCGCCGCGATCTGGGCGAGCAAGTCGCCCTCGCAGGATTCGGCATCGCGAACGTTGGCTTTGAGCAGCTGCACGATCGGCGTGTTGAGGCCGGCAGCAGTCGCGATCAGCACCGGCGGAATCCGCATCGCCTCCTGGAACGTGTCGACCGCCTTGGCGAAATAACTGCCGGGCCAGGTGCCGCCGATATCAGGCCAATGGGCGAGGCTGACCGCGAAAGCCACGATCTCGCCGTCGAAGAAGACGGGCCGCACGACCTTGACGTCATTGAGATGATTGCCGCCGAGCGCGCCGATATTGTAGATGACGACGTCGCCGTCGTTCAGGCCATCGCGCGGCATCACCTTCAGGAGTTCGGGGATGGTGTAGGCCATCGCGCCGAGATGGATCGGAATGTCGCGGCCCTGTCCGACCAGGCCGCCGTAGCCGTCGGTGATCGCCGACGACAGGTCGCCGGCTTCGCGCAACAGCGGCGAGCGCGCCGAGCGCGTCATGACGAGGCTCATCTCCTCGGCCGCGGCCGAGAGCCCGTGCCTGATGACCTCGACGACGAAGGGATCGAGCTTCATGCCGCCCTCCGCCTCAGGAACAGATTGCCTGATGGATCGGGCCTCGCCTGCCAGCCCGGCGGCACCACCACGGTCGACCAGGCGTCTTCGATGATGGCGGGACCATTGATGGTCTCGGTGAGCGAGGCGCGGTCGACGATCGCGGTTGCGATGTCATGGAAGCCGTCGAACGAGCAGGTGCGCGTGCCCGTAGACACCGCCCTCGCCGCTGTCGCCGGCCGGCTGACAACGGTTGTCGACGGGCGCCGGGCCTGCACCCGCACGGATTCGATGACGCAGGGCTCACCGGTCGCATAGCCGAACAGCTCGTGATGCCGCGTCAGAAAGTCCTGCTTCAGCCTGACAACGTCGAGCGGCAGCGTGAACGATACCGGAATGGCGTCATTCTGCGCCGCATAGCGCATCAAGGCCACCAGCTCGACCTGGATCTCCGCTTTTGCAACATTGTTGGCGAAAAGCGGCGCCGAGGCATCGGCAATCAGGGTGTCGATCCGCTCCGAGACGCGGGCGAGATCGATGCCGTCGAGGGCAGCGCGAAGGGTCTGCTGCTGCAGGAAGCTGAAATCGGCGGTGAGGCAGCCCAGGGCCGAGAACGCACTCGAGGCACTGGGCACGACGACCTCTGCAATGCCGTAGAGATCGGCAAGGCCCGCGGCATGCATCGGACCGCCGCCGCCGAAGGCCAGCAGCGTGCAGTCGCGCCCGTCGATGCCGCGCTCGACCGTGACGCGGCGGAGCGCGCGGGCCATGGTCGCGTTCGCGACCTTGATGATGCCGAGCGCCGTTTCGGTCAGGCTCAGTCCGAGTGCGTGCGCAATTGGCGCGATGACACGCTTGGCGCTCTCGATGTCTATGCCGATGCGATCGCCAAGCTTGGTCTCGGGATTGAGATAGCCGAGCACGGCATTGGCATCGGTGATGGTGGGCTCCGTGCCGCCACGGCCATAGCAGGCCGGGCCCGGCTCGGAGCCGGCGCTCTCGGGCCCGACCGTCAGCCCGCCGGGACCGTTGCGCACGATCGATCCGCCGCCCGCACCGATCGAGTGCACCGCCAGCATCGGCTGGCGCAGCGGCTTGTCACCGAGCATGCGGCCGTCGGTCATTTCGGCCTGGCCGTCGACGATCAGGCACACGTCCGTCGTGGTGCCGCCCATGTCGAAGGTCAACATGCGCGAGCAGCCGAGCTGGCGCGCGATGCTGACCGACGCCGAGACGCCCGCCGCCGGCCCCGACATCGCCATCACCAGCGGACGCCGCTTCACCGCCGAAATCGGGACCATGGCGCCGGCGGAGTGAAACACCTGCAGGCCGGCCCCGATCGGCAGCCGCTGCTCCAGCTCGCTGAGATATTCCACCGCGATCGGCATCGCGGCCGCGTTGAACACGGTCGCCGAGGTCCGCTCATATTCGCGTGCCTCGGGATTGACCTCGTGCGAGAGCGAGACATGGGCGACGAGGCCCTTGAGCCGCTCGCCCAGCATCTTTTCATGCACCGGATTGGCATAGGCGTGAAGGAGTGCGACCGCGACGCTCTGAACGCCGGTCCCTTTCAGCCACGCCACCAGGCGCTCGATCTCGGCTTCCTCGAGCGCCTTCAACACTCGCCCCTCATGATCGAGGCGCTCGGCGAGCCCGAAGCATCTTTCAGGCGGCACCAAAGGCGGCGATTTCGGCGGAATGTCGAGCCGGTAGAGGTCGCGCCGGCGATAGCGGGCGATCTCGAGCACGTCGGCGAAGCCTTCGGTCGCGACCAGCGCCACCTTCGGCAGCCGATTCTCGACGATCGCGTTGGTCACGCGCGTGGTGCCGTGGACGAAGCGCCTGACCTCGCTCTTGCGCAGACCCACCGCCTCGATCGCCTCCAGCATCGCCTGAACCGGTGCGTCGGGGCGCGACGGCACCTTTGCAATCCGCGCTTCCGCGGAATCGCGCCGGATGGCGATGATGTCGGTGAAGGTGCCACCGATATCGGTGCCGACCTCCCAGTGATCGTCGGAGTAGCTCATCTGCACAGTCAGCTACGCGTGACGTCCGGACCGGACGCCAGGTCCTTCCCGGCCATTGCCGCATCCAATGCCAAAGCGAGCACGCTCATCGTCATTCCCTGTCATGCCATCACGGGCGAGCGTGCGACAGAGCGATGGCCGCGGGATAGGGTCGGAGTTGTCGCAAACCACCGAGCCAGCGAGCCGCCGGCATTGCGCGGCGCACCATCGGCTGCACGTTTTGGTGCAGCGCTGCTCGCCCAGAGAGCAGAAGCATACGAAGCCAGAAATGTGCAGCGCACCCTTGGATTCTTCGACACAAATGGGAGCGCCCGTTGCACTGCAATCGGAATCGCGCAAGTCCGTTTGTCTAATTTGCAGGCGATCAATCTGCGGTGCAGGAGAGAGGGCTGACCAGGAGCTATGCACGCAGGTCGGCTCAGCCTCTCTTTATTGTACGGTCAGTAAGCGAGGACGTCACCGGCCTCAGGATGCCAGCGACGCCCGCAAGCGTCGCCATCCGATGACGACGCCGGTGATGGAGAACATCAGTCCGAGCGTACAGAGGCTGACAATGAGAGCGTCACGCAGCCGCGCGTGAGCCAGCAGAATCGGGAAATCAAGCGTGTGCAGCGCACTGTAGAGCCAGCGATAGACGCGCCGCGACGGGTCCAGTCTTTGCAGCACCTTGCCATCGGCAGCATCGACATCGAACCAGAGATCGCCGCAGGTCGTGCGGTAGACCGGAGCTCCCGGAATAGCGGACTGCGCCGGATAGTCGTCGTAGCCGGCGAGCAGGAACGGTGCGGCACAGCCGGCGCCAAGGCGCGCCGTCAGATCCCCGATCTCCTGCGTATCCAGGTATGCCGCCTGCCCATCTCGCGGCGCGTCCCCGGCCCTGATCAACGTCTGATGGCCAAGGGCGAGCCGATCGCGCCGATAGACCCTGCCGCCGAAGGCGAACCATTCGACCTCGCGCGCCGACGGCGATATTGGCGGCAGATCGAGCGGTGAAGCGTCTCGCCAATCCGGGGCGGCATCGACCACGCCCGCCTCTGCCGGCGTCAATTGCCCGCGCGAGAACAGGCGGCCGTGATCCATCGAGAGCCAGCCGCTGAAGATCCAGCTCAGTACGAACAGCGTCGCCGCGAGGCCGATCAGGTGATGCAGCGCATGCCAGCCACGGTAAGGCGAGGAGATTTGGCCCTTGCGAAACCTGATCCGCACGATTCCGAGCACCGCGCCAAGCAATGCCGCAATCAGGGCCAGCAGCGACAGCGTCCAGACCACGCGATCCCACACCGCCCAGCTGCTGCGCAGAACCGTCGGATAGATCCAGTGCAGCACGCTGCCGGCCCAGTTCCACGCGCGCTCACTGCGCGTCGTATCCAGGACGACCTCCCCGGTCAGCGACGAAACGTAGACCTCCGTTCCAGGGGCATCGCCGAGAGCGGCGCGAAACAAGGGGCGATGGCGATCAAAACCGTTCGGCACGCTCCATTGATCGTGGTCCGACCGCGCGACGATCGCGGCGCGTGGCGCGTCGAGCCCGCGCTGACGGGAATAGCCCTGCACGATGGTGAGCGCGACATCGGCGGACGTCACCGATGCGTCTCCTCTATCGGAGGCGCGGACCGCTCGCGAACCTGCGGGGCCCGAGACGACGTAGACCGGTCCATCACTGCGCTGGATCAGCCGAACACGCGTCCCGTCGGTGATTCCGCTCGCAGCAACGGCGTCCGCGACCGAGATCGTTGTCCCGCCACGGTCCAGCGGCGCGAGCCCGGCAAATCGCTCCGCTTCCGTCAGCGACGGAAACGGGACGAAGTGCATCACGATCCCGCTCGCGAACCACATCGCGAACAGCAGGCAGAACGCGATCCCGAGCCAGCGATGCGAGAGGACGATCGCGCCCATCATGCGCTCAAGGCCTCACCATTTGAACGCGGCCGAGACCTCGTAGGTGCGCGGCGCGCCCAGGAGGATCTGGTCGGGATAGAACGGATCGCCCCAGATCGCATAGCGCTTGTCGGTGATGTTGCGGACGCGGAAAGTCAGGCGGGCCTGGTCGACCGCATTGAACACGGCCTTGGGGATATCGACGAAGGCGTAGACGTCGGCCACGGTGTAGGCCTTCATCGTCACGACGTTCGCGTCGGTGTTGTAGCGGTCGCCGACATGACGGCCGGTCATGCCGAGCTCCACAGGCCAGGGCGTGAAGAACCGGTACGATGCGCCGGCATTGGCCACGATACGCGGTACGTTCGGCGGCGTATTGCCGGAGAACGAGCCACCGACGAAATTGTAGTCGGCATAGCGCGCATCGACATAGGCGATGTTGCCCCACAACCGAAGCGGCTCGATCGGCCGCACCGAGGCGGCAAGCTCGACGCCCTTGGACTCCTGCCGCCCGGCGATATTGAGCGCCTGCCCGCCGGCCGCCGCATAGACGTTCTTGCGCAGGATGTCGTAGGCCGAGAACGACCACTCCGCCCTATTGTCCCAGAACAGATGCTTGACGCCGGTCTCGTAGGTTCGCGACGTCGTCAGGTCCAGTGGCTGGGTCGGCAACAGCAGGAAGATGTTGTTGGCTGCGACGTCGGCCCCGGTGGCGTACTGGCTGAAGAAGGTCAGGCCGGGCACGGCCTCCCAGGTGTAGCCAATGCGGCCCGTCACCGGCGCCCAGTCTTTGGTGTACGGAAAGCCTGCCTTCTCCAGCCCGGCCTTGTCGGTCGAGTTACGGTCGAGTCCGATGTGCTCGACACGCAGGCCCCCGATCAACGCGAAGCTGCGCGTCAGCTTCAACCGGTCCTCGAACGACAACGCCTCGTTGTCGATGCGCGCGGTCTGCTGCTGTGTCGTGAGCAGGCCGTAGAAGCCGCGGTTGGGATCGACCAGCGAAACGGAATCTCCGGGAAAGTTTGCCGCGCCGGGCCTGACGAAATCGAGATAGCTCGACGAGAGCGTCGTGACCAACCGGTTGTCGAATCCTGCGATGTTGGTGTCCCAGATCAGGTCGGTGATGTTGCCGACCAGCCGCTGGCTATGGGCGACATAGAAGCGCTCGCGATCGACCAGGTTCGTGGTGGAGTTGAATGCCTCGATCTCGTTGTTGAACCAGGTCCGTTCGGCGCCATAGCCATAGGCCTGACTTTTCAGCGTGAGGTCAGGCGCGAGCTTCAGCTCGAAGCCGCCGCGCAGCCACACTTCCTGCGCCACGTTGCGGTTATCGAGAACGTTGTAATTGGTGTTGAAGGTGCGGTCGTCGATTGTGACGGCACCGAGATTGGTACCGTTGTAATTCGAGACGTAATTGCCGGAGACGATCCCCGTCGTCGCATGCGAACCGCTGAAGGCGACCGGCACTAGCGGCGCGCCCCAATAGGCCTTCGAGCGGTCTTCGCGATACTCGACCGCACCCCAGATCTTGAGGCTGTCGGAGACCTGGTAATTGAGCTGGCCGGACGTGCCGAACGTCTTGACGTTGGTGTCGTCGGCAAAGCCGTTGAGCGTGGAACGGCTGATGTCGAAGCGATAGTCCAGCCCTTGCACATTGGTGCTGCCGCCCGAGCCGTAATGCGCCCGGAACAAATTCAGCGAATCCCAGGAGAAATTTGCCTCGTTGCGGATCGCTCCCGTGTGCGGCTGCTTGGTGACGAAGTTGATGGCGCCTCCCGCGGCACCCTCGCCCGAGATCAGCGAGGCCGGTCCTTTGAGGAATTCCACGGCCTCCAGATTGGCGGTGTCGACGATCCGCGAGGTCATGTTCTGCGGACCGATCTTGATGCCGTTGTAAAGCGTGTTGATCTGGCTGTTGGTGAAGCCGCGCATCGAGAAGGCGGAAGGTTCGGCCGGGTTGTCGCCGGAGGTGACGCCGACGGCGCCCTGCGCCACCTCGGACACGGTGCGATAGCCCTGCTCGCGCATGGTTTCGGCCGAGATCACCTCGACGGTCGCGGGCGTCTGCCGCACCGTCAGGCCGAGCCGCGAGGCGCTTTCGGCAACGGCATTGGTGTTGAGCGGCGTTTGCGCCGTCGAATCCGGCATCACGGGTTTTGGCGCTGCCGATACCGCCGCCGGCCTGCGCGCTGCCGCGCGGCGCGCGCTCGCCGCCTCTCCTGCTGCCGGTCTGGCCGGCTTGCGCGCCTGGGCGGGCGAGACCTCGACGGGTGGCAGCGGCTCTCGGACCTGCTGCGCCAGAGCGGCAGGCGGATCGAGAACGGCGAAGGACGTGAACGCGGCGGAAACCAGCAGGACGCGGCGCGGTCGTGCGATACGGATGGAAGACACGGTACAAACCTCGGTATGACGTCAGTGGCACGTCACAGCGAACGAGGTCTCACCTTTTGGCCTTGCAGCCGTCCGATGAAGCCGAATGTCTGTACTCCCCGACCGACATCTTCGCGTGTGACCACGGCTGACGGCAGGTCTCCTGGCTCGCGGGTCGTGACCTCTTCGTCGCCTTCCCGGGACCGAGGACCCAGTGGCTCGTGACGAAGGATTCACCGCTCACAGTTGCGGGGGCAGCCGCGGCATTGGGGACAATTTTCCCCGCACCGCATTCCCTTTTCATTCCCTCTCGGGAAAACCGTCGCGAGCATCTAGGATTACCACCAAGACAGAGTCAATGTCCCAGTTGCGGCGTCGTGGCGACCGCACAAGCTTCCTTGGAGATGAGCATGGAAGGCGAGACCTTCCTCTGGTTGATACGGCACGCGGTTGTCGCGGGCGTAGCCGGGACGATCCATGCAGCCGATGCGCCGGCCGATCTCGGCGATTGCGCGGCGTTGGCGGCTCTCAAGCAGCGCTTGCCCGCGGATGTCGCAAGCTATGCCAGCCCATCGCGGCGCACGGTCGAGACGGCGCGCGCGCTGGGGCTGGAACCGGAGCTGGTCAGCGAATTCCGCGAGCAGGATTTCGGCGATTGGATCGGCCATCGGCATGACGAACTCGCCGCGACCGGCGGCGAGATCTACGCGCAGTTCTGGCGCGATCCGGCGCGCGGACGGCCGCCGAAGGGCGAAAGCTTTGCGGATCAGGTCGCCCGCGTCCGCCTCGGCCTGTCGCGGATCGGCGCAGGCTCCGCGGCGCTGGTCGTCCATTCCGGCACCATTCGCGCCGCGCTCTGCATCGCGCTCGATCTCGCACCGGAAGCGGCGTTGCGCTTCGTGATCGATCCGTTGTCGCTGACCCGGATCGACCGGCTCGCCAGCGGCTGGCGCGTCGTCTCGGTCAATCAGCGGATCAGCTAGACCGGTCCGGCACATTGGCCTGCGCAAAGGTCGCCATGCCGTTGTGAAGTGCGCAGGCCGAGCGCACCAGCGGCAGCGCAATGGCGGCGCCCGATCCCTCGCCGAGCCTGAGATCGAGGCTGATCAGCGGCTGCACGTTCAGCGCGCGCAACACCAGCCGATGTCCCTGCTCCGCCGATTGATGCGAGGGCAACAGGAACGGCTGGCAGGAGGGATTGAGGCGCGCCGCCGCCAGCGCCGCCACCGAGACGATGAAGCCGTCGATCAACACGGGAATGCGGCGTTGCGCGGCCGCAATGATCGCGCCCGAGATCGCCGCGATTTCGAGGCCGCCGACCGCGCACAGGATTGTCTCGACCGAGGCTCCGGCGACGCGATGGCGTACGATCGCCGCATCGATCACCCGCGCCTTGTGTACGCGGCCGGCCGCATCGACGCCGGTGCCGCTGCCGGCGATCTCTTCGGCGCTCACACCGAGCAGGCTCGCAGCAATCGCAGCTGACGTCGTGGTGTTGCCGATCCCCATCTCGCCAAAGATCAAGAGATCAGGCCGGCCGGCCTCGGCGCGCGCCACCGCGCGCTGGCCGGCCTCAAAGGCGAAGACCAATTCCGCCGGGGTGAGCGCGGCCTCGACGCTGAAATCGCGCGTGCCGCTGCGCGGCTTGTCGGTGACGATTCCGGCCATCTGCACCTCGGACAGCGTGCCGGCGTCGACCACCTCGAGGCTCGAACCCAGCTCGCGCGCCAGCACCGAGATCGCGGCGCCTCCAGAGGCAAAATTCGCCATCATCGCGATGGTGACGGCTTGCGGATAGGCCGACACGCCCTGTGCGACGATGCCGTGGTCGCCCGCGAAGATGATGATCGGCACCAGCGCGGCGCGCGGCTGCTCGGTGGCCTGCAGGCCTGCGAGCTCGATCGCGAGCTGCTCCAGCCGGCCGAGCGCGCCGGTCGGCTTCGTCAATTGCGCCTGCCGCGCAATGGCCGCCTCGCGATGGACCGCGGAGATTTCGGGGCAGTTCTGGGTGACCCATTCGGGAAGCATGCTGCCTCGCTCAACGCCTGCGTTTGAGAATGTAGCTGTCCATGATCCAGCCGTGCCGCTCACGTGCGTCCTGCCTCGCGGCGGCAATGCGCGAACCCACGTCGGTGAGCGCACCGGACATGAGGATCTGATCGGGCATGCCGAGATAGGCACCCCACCAGATGTGAAGCCCAGCCGGATCGAGCGACTGGAACGCCGTGCCGCCGTCGAGCATCACCACGACTGTATCGACACCCGCCGGCCAGCCGCCTTCGCGCAAGCGCCGCCCCGTCGTGACCAGGAACGGCTCGCCGATGTCGTTGAGCGGCAGCGCATGCGCCGCGCACAGTGCCTGGATCGAGGTGATGCCCGGCACGACCTCGATTGTCGGCGATGGATTCAATCGCCGCGCAATGCGCAGCGAGGAATCGTAGAGCGACGGGTCGCCCCAGATCAGCAGCGCGACCTTGCCGTCACCGCCGAGATGGCTTGCAATGGTCCGCGACCACGTGGCGGCAACGGCATCGTGCCAATCGTCGACGCCCTTGCGATAGTCGGCCTCGGTCGCGTCGCGCACGGGAAGATCGAATTCGGCGATGCGCGTCGCCTTGTTGGTGAGCACGTCAGTGCAGATCGTCCGCCTGAGATCGGCGAGATCAGACTTCGCGCTCCCCTTGCGCGGGATCAGGACGAGATCGGCCGCGTTGATGGCGCGGGTCGCGGCGCGCGTGAGCTGCTCGGGATCGCCGCAACCGATGCCTATCAGAGAGAGCGTGAGCATCGGGCGTACGGGGCGACCATGACGGCCGCCCCTTGTCTCTTAAGCCGCGTTGTGCAGGCGAGGCGTGACGAGGCCAGGCGCGGTGACACCACGCAGAGACTTCGCCAGCGCCAGCACGGCGAGATCGGCGAGCGGCTCGATCACGATGACCAGTGCATAGGACGCCGCGAAGGTCGCGATGCTGGCGAGGTTGCTCATGGCAAAGCCGGAGCCATAGAGCGCCCAGAACGCCACCCAGGCGATCACGCCGGCCTGGTAGGTCGTCGAGAGCGCCAGCGCCTGACGATATTTGAGATCGACATAGGCGGTGTTGCGCGAAATGATCCGGGCAGCGATTGCCTGGATCGCGAACAGCGGCACCAGCAGCGTCGTGACATTCATGCCATATTGCGGCAGGTCGGCCGGCTCGAAGAAAACGCCCTGGAGCAGCAGGCCGAGCGCAAGGCCGAACGCCGCGGGAGCCGCGCCGAATAGCAGGAACAGTGTCGAGCCGAGAATGAAGTGCACCTCGGAGACGCCGACCGGGAAATGCGGCAGGATCTCGAAGAAGGTGAAGACGGCCGCGGTGGTCGCGAGGGTGCGCAACGCAAGCGAGCCGATGCCCTGCTCGCGCACGGTCTCGACCGCGAGCTTCAAGGCAACGCCGCCTGCGGCGATGCCGGTTGCGTAACTCAACACGAGCTTGGCGCCCGTCACGACGCCGGGTTCGATATGCATGGCTCAATTCCTTCCTGCCGTCACACCCGACGGCCTTGGCCTCAATACGTGCACGGCCGGTCTCCTGGCTCGCGGTTCACTGGGTTCTCCGGCCTTCCCGGACCTTGCGGTCCAGTGGCGGTTCGGAGCCCCTCACCGCTTACAGTCGCGGGGGCGGCTGGGGTTTTGGGCGCCGCAACTGGGTCCGCCCATTCCCATTCCCGATTATGCTCCGGCGCTTTGCGCCGCGTCGAGCACCATGCCGCTCTTGTGTGCCCCTTTCGCATTGCGGGCGTCAAGGGGCGAACCGCTGCCGGAGCCGTCATGCCGGATATTCTCCCGCCAGCGCGCCGAACAGGATCACGGCGGCGGTGGAAGCGGCGCCGCCGCGGCCAAGCTGCTCGGCAAGCTCGGCAATCGTGGTACGGACCAGCCGTTCGTCGGGACGCCCGAGAGATTCGGCGAACAGCGCCGGGGTGCTGGGGGCGAGACCGTGCGCGATCAATTTTGCGGCAAGCGCCGGAAAGGTGCGCCGGCCCATATAGACCACGGTCGTGGCCTCGGGATCGGCCAGCGCGGCCCAATTCAAATTGGGCGGCAACTCGCCGGTGACATCAGCACCGGTGATGAACTGCACCCGGCGGGAGGTATGCCGCCGGGTCAAGGGAATGCCGGCCTCGGCGGCGGCGACACAGGCGGATGTGACGCCGGGAACGATCTCGTAGCCGATGCCGGCTTCGCGCAGTGTTTCCAGCTCCTCCTCGAGCCGACCGAAAATGCCGGCATCGCCGGACTTGAGGCGCACCACGCGCGCGCCGGTTGCGGCGTAGTCGACCAGGAGACGGTTGACGTGGTGCTGCTTGGTCGAAGGACGCCCGGCCCGCTTCCCCACCGCGACGAGATTGGCACCGGGCCGGGCGAGATCGAGGATCGCGCCGGAGGCAAGGTCGTCATAGAGCACGACATCGGCCTCGCGCAGCCGCGCGGCGCCCTTCACCGTGAGGAGCTCGGGGTCGCCGGGGCCGGCGGAGACGAAAGAGACAAAACCGCTCACCGATCCTCCGCGATCAGATGGAAGAACGTGCCCGTGGCATGGCCACGGCGCGAGCCGGTCTCGGCGATGACCGCGCCGGTGGCGTCGTGCACGACGGCCAGTGGCGTATCGGGTTGGGCGAGGATGGTCGAATAGTGGAATTCGTGGCCGCGCAAGCGCGCGCCCGGCCGATGCCCCGGCATCGGCGCGGCGAGTTCGGCAAGACGATAGCCGAGATGCATGCGGCGCTTGGCAAAGCTGGTCTCCAGGCCGAGCAGTCCCGCCATCTCATGGCTGATACCGTCAGCGTCGGTGAGGCCTGCGCCCAGCACCATATAGCCTCCGCATTCGCCATGCACGGGCCGTGTCTCGGCGAAAGCGCGCAAGGAGCTGCGAAAGCGCGCATTGGCCGCGATCGTTCCGGCATGCAGCTCGGGATAGCCGCCCGGCAGCCAGCACACGTCGGCGCTCGCATCGGGCGCTTCGTCGGCCAGCGGCGAGAACGGCACGATCTCCGCGCCCGCCGCGCGCCAAGCTTCCAGCATATGCGGATAGACGAAGGAGAATGCCGCATCGCGGGCCAGCGCGATGCGCTGCCCGGGCGGCGTTACGTTCATGTCGTTCGCCGCAGCTTGCGGCGACCATTTGCCTGCCGATTGCAACACCGCATCGAGATCGACGTGCTCGGCAACGAAGCGCGCGGCCTCGTCGATCAGCTTGCCGATCTCGGCCTGCTCCTCGGCCTGCACGAGGCCGAGATGCCGCTTCGGCAGGCTGATCTCGGCATGGCGCGGCAGCGCGCCGAACACGGTGATGCCGGCCTCGTTCAGCGCGCGCCGCACCAGATCCTCGTGGCGCGGGCTGGCGACGCGGTTGAGCACGACGCCCGCGAGGCGCACGCCGGCGCGGTAATCGCGAAGGCCTGTGGCGATCGCTGCCGCGGTCTGCGCCTGGCCGGAGGGATCGATCACAAGAACCACCGGCCAGCCCAGCATCTCCGCAATGTCAGCGGTCGCTCCGGTGCCGGAGACACCGCGCGCAGCGACACCGTCGAACAGGCCCATCGATCCCTCGGCGAGCACGACATCGGCTTCGGCACCACGGCTGACGAGATGCGCGATAGTGCCGCGATCCATCGCCCAGCTGTCGACGTTGACCGAGGCGCGTCCCGTGGCCGCGGTGTGGAAGGCGGGATCGATGTAATCGGGCCCGCTCTTGAAGCACTGCACGTTCAGGCCGCGATGGCGCCAGGCGCGGGCGAGTGCCAGCGTCAGCGTGGTCTTGCCGACGCCGGAGGCCGGCGCGGAGATGACGAGGCTCGCAGGCATCACGACGCCTCCGGAAAGCGCGGCTCGGCACCGACGGGCCGGTAGCGACGGTCGTAATCGGCGGCGTAGAGACGGCTCTCGTCGAAATCGGCCGCGCCAAGCGTCTTGCCGACCAGGATCAACGCCGTGCGCTCCATCTCGCCACCCACGGCCGCATCGAGCGTTGCCAGCGTCGCGCGCACGATGCGCTGCTCCGGCCAGCTCGCGCGCCAGACGATCGCGACCGGGCAATCCGCGCCGTAATGCGGCGTCAGCTCGACGACGACCTGGTCGAGCAGATGGATCGACAGGTGGATCGCGAGCACCGCGCCGGTCGCGGCGAACGCGGCGAGCTTCTCGCCTTCGGGCATCGCGCTGGCTCGGCCCGGCGTGCGCGTCAGCACGACCGTCTGAGCAAGACCGGGCAGCGTCAGCTCGGTTTCCAGTGCCGCTGCGGCAGCCGAGAATGAGGGAACGCCGGGTGTCACTGTGTAGGGAATCCCAAGCGCGCGCAAACGGCGGAGCTGCTCGCCCATCGCCGACCAGATCGAGAGATCGCCGGAATGCAGCCGCGCGACGTCCTGGCCTGCCGCATGCGCGGCTGCGATCTCGGCGATGATCTCGTCGAGCGACATTGGGGCAGTGTTGACGATCCGCGCTCCCGGCGGGCAATGCGCCAGCACGCCCTCCGGCACCAGCGAGCCGGCATAGAGGCAGACCGGACAGGCCGCGATCAGGTCGCGGCCGCGCAAGGTCAGCAAATCGGGCGCGCCCGGGCCGGCGCCGATGAAATGCACGGTCATGCGCCGTCTCCTTCGGCGATCGCGGCGCTCGCGGTGCGATCCTGCGAGACAACCCGAGTTGCAATCAACCGCGCGCCGGGACCGGCGACCGCGAGCGCCGCGGCCTCGGCGACCGATCCGGTGCCGAACTTCTCCGCGACGAGCTTCGATTGCGTGAACGTGTCGATGCCGGCCAGTGTCGCGGCCGGAACGGCCCGGATCGGCACGCCGCACTCACGTGCGAGCTGCTTCAGTGCGTCGGTATCGGCCTTGTCGCTGACGGTTGCCACCGCCGCAAGTCCTTCCGCACCGCCGGCAGCCAGCAGCGCTTCGCGCAGCGAAGCCAAAGTCACATCGCGCTTGAAGCCGAGCCCGGCGACCTTCATCGCATCGCACTCCACTGCACCACGGGACGTGCTGGCTCCCACGACCGATAGCGGCCGAGCGGGGCGACTTGAGAAATCTCCACCCGCGTCAGCTCGCCACCATGGCGCTGATGGAGTTCGCCGAGCAGCGCTTCCGTCTCCAGCGTCACCGCATGCGCCACGAGCCGCGCTCCGGGCGAGAGCCGCGTCCAGATCGCATCAAATAACACTTCGTCGAGACCACCGCCAATGAAGACGGCATCCGGCGCTTCCAACCCGACAAGTGCTTCCGGTGCCCTGCCCGTTACGACTGTGATGCGATGCGCCAGACCGAAGGCGGCTGCATTCTTGCGGATGTTCGCGGCGCGATCCTCGCGCGCTTCGACTGCAATCGCCGTCCCGCCGCACAGCGTCCATTCCACTGAGATCGAGCCTGAGCCAGCGCCGAGATCCCACAGCCGTTCGCCGGACCGAGGTGCCAGTGCCGAAAGCGCAAGCGCGCGCACCGGCCGCTTGGTGATCTGGCCGTCGTGGACGAACAGATCGTCTCGCAGGCCCGAGCTGCGGGGAATGCCCTGTGCGCCCCTCGCCCACACCGCCACCGCGACCAGATCAGCGGCGACCTCCTCGGCAAAGAGGTCGACACGATGCTGGTCAGTGTATTCCCGTGGCCCGCCAAGCGCCTCGAGCGTCCACATCAGTGACGCGCCCCATCCGCGCTCGGTCAGCCATTTCGCGAGATCGCCGACCGCCGCTGCGTCGCGCATCAGGCAGATGATATGCGCATCTCGCACCAGATGCGGCACCAGGCGCTCGAACGGCGCCGCATGGAGGCCGATGCACGTCGTTGCCTCCAGCCGCCAGCCCAAGCGCGCGGCGGCGAGCGAGAAGGTCGACGGCGCGGGGTGCGCGATCCATTCGTTGGCCCCAAGCTTCTCGGCAAGACTGGCACCCGCGCCATGCCAGAACGGATCGCCGGAGGCGAGCACCACCGTCGGTCGGCCTCGGCAGCTCAGCACGACATTCGCATCGAACGGCACCGGCCACGCACGGCCGCGGCTGCCGACCTCGGCAAGCGCGAGATGGCGCTCGCCGCCGAACACGGTTTCGGCCTTGCCAAGCGCCTTTCGGCTTGCCTCCGACAGCCCGGCAAGGCCATCTTCGCCGATACCGATGATGGTCAGCCAGGGTTCACTCATGATTCGCGCCCTCGTTCTGGGCGGAACGGCCGATGCGAGCCTGCTCGCCGCGGAGATCGCGCGCGCCGGCGTCGACGCTGTCTATTCCTATGGCGGCCGCACGCGCGCGCCGGCCGATCAGCCGCTGCCGACCCGCATCGGCGGTTTTGGTGGCGTGAGCGGGCTGGCCGACTACATCCGCCGCGAAGGCATCACCCATGTGATCGATGCGACGCATCCCTTCGCCGCAGAAATGAGTCGCAACGCCGTCGAGGCGTGCGCGGAGACCGGCACGCCGTTGCTTGCGCTGGAGCGCGCGCCCTGGATCAAGGCACCCGCCGACAACTGGATCGAGGTGGCGGATGTCAACGCTGCCGCCGCCGCGCTGCCGGACGCCGCTGCAAACGTGTTCCTCGCCATCGGCCGCCAGCACATTGCGCCATTCGCGACGAAGCCGCAGCACGCCTACACGCTGCGCTTCGTCGATCCGCCCGACGCGCCCCTGCCCTTCGCGGCCGATGTGATCGTGTCGCGCGGCCCGTTCACCTTCGACGGCGAGCTGAACATGCTGCGCACACGCGGCATCGGCTGGATCGTCGCCCGCAATTCCGGCGGCGACGGCGCGCGCGCCAAGATCGATGCGGCCCGCGGGCTCGGCCTTCCCGTAATCATGATCTCGCGACCAGAGCTGCCCGAGCGCCGACGGGCCGAGCGCGTCAGTGACGTGATGCAATGGCTCGGTCATTCTGCCCGCCTCGGCGCATAGACCCAGCGGCCGACACGGCGTGTCTGCGAATTGCCGACGATCACCAGCGTGCGCATGTCGGCCATCTCGGGCCGCGCCTCTTTCAGCGTAACGGTCACGATCTTCTCGTCAGCCGCACTGATCGCGCGCGCGAAGATCACGAGACGCTCGCCGCAGCCCGCCTCGCGAAGCACTGCCAGCGCCCGGCCGAATCCTTCCGGCCGGCTTGCCGAGCGCGGATTGTACATCGCGATGGCAAAATCGGCTTCCGCCGCAAGGCGCAGGCGTTTCTCGATCACCGCCCAGGGCTTGAGGTTGTCGGAAAGGTTGATCGCGCAGAAATCATGGCCGAGCGGCGCGCCGGCGCGTGCCGCCGCCGCCAGCATCGCGGTGACGCCCGGCAGCACGCGGATCGGCAGATCACGCCATTGCGGCGCCCGTTCGAGCGCCTCGAACACGGCCGAGGCCATCGCGAACACGCCGGGATCGCCGGAGGAGACGACCACGACCTGCCAGCCTTCGGCGGCAAGCCGCAGGGCTTCGCTCGCACGTTGCAGCTCTTCGCGATTGTCGGAGGGATGCAGGGTGAGCCCAGGCCGCGGCGGCACGCGCGAAACATAGGGCGCATAACCCAGAATATCGGTCGCCGTCGCGAGCGCGGCCGTGACCTCGGGCGTCACCAACGCGTCGCTGCCCGGCCCGAGGCCCGCGATGGTGAGCGTGCCTGTCATTCGGCGGCGTCCAGATGCCGGCCCTTGCCGTGCACGAGCACGATCGCGAAATAGGGACAATCGGCCGCATCGATCTCGGCGAGCCGCACCACCCGCTCGCCCGGCATAGTGCCGCGCTCGACCAGCCAGGCATCGTCCAGCCGCCCGGCGGCTGCGAGCGCACGGCGCACCTTTGCGAGATTGCGCCCGGTCTTCATGATGACCAGCGCATCGGAATCGCGCATGCGCCGTTCGAGCTCGTCTTGGGGTAGCGTCCCCATCAGCACCGTCGTGACGTCGTCACCGAGCGCGATCGGCTGGCCGACCCCGTTCCAGCAACCGACCATGCCGGGAATGCCGGCGATCACCTCGATCTCGACGCGGCCCTGCAGGCGCGTGTGCAGATGCATGAACGATCCATAGAAATAGGGATCGCCCTCGCAGAGCACGACGACGTCGACCGCGCGCGACAGCCGCGCAAGGCGCTCCGCCCATTCGTCGTAGAAGCCTGCGAGCAGCTGCACGTATTCGGGGCTGTCGAAAGCGATCTCCGTCGTCACAGGATATTCCATGGGATATTCGGTGACGCCGCCTGCCAGCATGCCCTCGACGATGCGGCGCGCCTGTCCCGGCCTGCCCTTCTTGCGGAAATAGGCGACGTGGCTGGCGCCGCGCACCGTGCGATCGGCACGCACGCTCATCAAATCAGGATCACCGGGGCCGAGACCGCAGCAGATGATGCGTCCCATCTCTATTCGCTCCGGCTCGCCAGCGCGTTCACGGCAGCAACCGTGATGGCGGAGCCGCCGAGGCGGCCCTCGACCGTCAGCGCCGGCACGGGTGGATCGGCCATCAGCGCGGCCTTGGACTCGGCCGCGCCGACGAAGCCGACGGGACAGCCGATGATTACCGCAGGCCGCGGACAGTCGCGATCCTCCAGCATGTTGAGCAGATGAAACAGCGCGGTCGGTGCATTGCCGATCGCGACGATCGCGCCATCGAGATGCGGCCGCCAAAGCTCCAGCGCCGCGGCCGAGCGCGTGTTGCGCATGGACTGCGCCAGCGCGGGCACGGCCGGATCGCCGAGCGTGCAGATCACGGCATTAGCGGCGGGAAGTCTTGCGCGCGTAATGCCTTCGGAGACCATGCGCGCGTCGCACAGGATCGGCGCGCCCTTCTGCAAGGCCGCGCGCGCGGCTTTCGCCATATCAAGCGTGAAGCGGATATGCGCTTCCAGGCCGACCATGCCGGCGGCATGGATCATCCGCACCACCACCGGCTCCTCGTCGGGCGTAAAGCGCGCAAGATCGGCCTCGGCCCGGATGGTCGCAAAAGATTGCCGGTAGATCGCCACGCCGTCGGTCTCGTAAGTGTGCGGCATCAATTCCCTCCGACCAGGATGGAGGGATCCCTGACGATGTCGGCGCCGCTCAGCCCGCGCAAGACCGGCGCATCGCGGGTCGAGCCGTCTCGGACGAGATCGAACCCGGCACGCGTCGCAATCAGCGTGACCGCAGCCGCGCCGGAATGGGCGCAGCCCTTGCCGCAGCCGGAGAGGTGCAGCCGCGCATCGGCGGCGATGCGCGGCGCCAGCGCTGCTGCCAGCGCGCGCGTATCGGCATGGGCTTCGCGGCAGCGCGGCGCGCCGCTGCAGGCGATGACGCGCAGCGCCGGGTCATAGGGCTCGGTGATGAGCCCCGCCCCGCTCGGCATCTCGCGCTTGCCCTCGCTGAGCACCATCCGCCAGGGGGTCATGCGCAGCGCATGGCCGCAGGCAGAGAATTGATGAAGTGTCGCGTGCAGCATCTGCCCGAACGCGACACCGACCATCGCGCCTTGCGGATAGGGCCCGGGCCGCACCGCGGCCATCACGGGGGCCGGCTCGGTCTCGCCGCGCAACGATTGAGGCAACACGGCACCGGATGCGACGTGGGCTGCCATGCGCCCGCGCCCGTCCTTCGCACCGCCGGAGATGATGAACCAGCTTGCGAGCGCCAGCGCCGCGCTCACAGCCTGGCCGCGATCGACGGAGCGGCCGAGCTTGGCGCCGTCGGCCCGCACGAGGAGACCGCCCGAGCGGTCGCGCTCGATGCGGATGTCGGCGGAATCGGCGGCGAGAACGCGCGACCGTCCGTCATCGATGGCGAAGCCGAACTTGGTGGGAAGCGCAAGGCCGGAATCGACAAGCGCCTCCTCGAGCTCCGCCGCAAGCGACTGCGTTTCGTCGCCGTTGCTCCAGAACGGCGTCACCAGGATGTTGCGCCTGGCTTCGATATCAGCATCGGGGTCGAGCAGTGCCAGTCGCGCAAGACCGTCGAGCAACGGCCGATGGCCATCCTCCTTGACGCCCCTGATCTGTAGATTGGCCCGGCTCGTGACGTCGACCAGACCATTGCCGAAGCGCTCGGCGAGTTCCGCAAGCCCGGAGATTTGCGGCGCCTCAAGGCGTCCCCCAAACGGACGGACGCGCACCACGAGCCCGTCGCCCGATTGCATCGGGCGCAGCGCGCCGGGACACCAGCCCTTGACTGCGGAAGCGCTCATGACGCCTCCTTTAGCGCCGCTGCAATCGAATTGCGGCGGGTTCGCCAGAGCGAGGCTTCGTGCAGACGCGCGAAGCAGGTTTCCATTGCTGCGAGCGCCGCCGGATTTTCGTGCGCCATGAAGGCGCGGACGTCGTCGTTGCCGAGTGTCGCGTCGTAGTAGAGGTCGAACAGGTGCGGCGGCACGGCGCCGGCGAGATGCGCGAAGGCGGCCATGTGCTCCAGCGTCGCGGTGATCTCTGCGGCGCCGCGAAAGCCATGACGCATCATGCCGGCGATCCAGGCCGGATTGGCCGCGCGTGCCCTGACGACCCGTGAGATCTCCTCCGTCAGCGTGCGCGCATGCGGCTCGCCGGGCCGTGTCGCATCGAGGTGATAGAGCGACGGCGCGACGGCGCCGAGATGCGCGGCCGCCGCAGCAACACCTGCCTCATGCGCGGCATAATCGGCGGCGAGCAGCAGATCGGTTTCGGGCAAGTCCTGGACATGGACAAAAGCGTCGGCGGACGCGAGACGCTGTTCGATACCTGCGCGATCCGGCTGCATCGCGCCATCGGCAGAGAACGCCCAGGACGACGCCGACAGCCAGGCTTCGCCGGCGGCCTCGCGCGTCTCCGGCGTGAACGCATCCGGGATAGCCGAGAGCCCGACGCCGTATTGTCCGGGCCGCGGCGCGAACACGCGGGACGCGCGGTGGCGATACGGATTCTCCTCACCCTCCTCTTCTCGCGACGCAAGCGCTTCGGAGGCGGCTTCGAACAATTGCGCCAGACCCGCGAAGACATCGCGGAACAGGCCGGATACGCGCAGCGTGACGTCGATGCGCGGACGGCAGAGCTCGGCCGGCGCGATGATGTCGTAGCCGGTGACGCGGCCGGACGCATGATCCCAGCGCGGCGCAAGGCCGGCCAGATGCAGCGCCATCGCAAACTCCTCACCGGCGGTACGCATCGTCGCCGAGCCCCAGAGGTCGACCACGAGCCCTTTCGGCCAGTCGCCGTGATCCTGCAAGTGACGACGCAGCAGCTCTTCAGCAAGCTTGATGCCTTGCGCATGCGCCGACGGCGTCGGCACCGCCCGCGGGTCGACGGCGAAGAGATTGCGCCCCGTCGGCAGCACGTCCTGTCGACCCCGATAGGGCGAGCCCGATGGTCCCGGTGCAACGCGCTGTCCGGCGAGCGCGGCACGCAACGCATCCCGCTCCGCTTCGCCGCAGGCGCCGCGGCCGAACACGTGCAGGCCGTCGCCGAACTGGCTCTCCTTGAGGTCGCAAACGAAGCGATCGATCCGCGGAATCGCTTCGGCCGGCGCGGCCGATGCATCCAGGCCGAGATCCTCTTCGAGGCCGGCCGCACGGGCCTCGTCGCGGATCGCCGCGATCAGGCGCTGACGACGGGCGGGATCGAGACCGTCAGCGGTCGAATATTCGTCGAGCAGCCGTTCGAGCCGGCGCAAAGCTTCCGGCACCGCGGATGTCTCAAGTGGCGGCGGCAGATGGCCGATCGTGACCGCGCCGATGCGCCGCTTGGCCTGCGCGGCCTCGCCGGGATCGTTGACGATGAAGGGATAGACGACGGGGAGATCGCCGATCAGCGCTTCCGGCCAGCACGCTCGCGACAGCGCCACGGATTTACCCGGCAGCCATTCCAGCGTGCCATGTGCGCCCACATGCACGACGGCATCGCAGCCTTGCTGCCTGAGCCAGAGATAGAACGCGACATAGGCGTGGCGTGGCGTGCGGGCGAGATCGTGATAGTCGGCATCGCGCGAGGCGGCATCGCCACGCTCGGGCTGCACCGCGATGATCGACCGGCCGCACGCGATGCCGGCGAAATGGAATACGCCATCGCGGCAGCTCGGATCGTCATCCGGCGCGCCCCAGGCGCGCGCAAGATCGTCCTGCAAGGATTGCGGGAGACACGAGAGCGCCGCCCGATAATCCGCGACGCTCCAATTCAAGCTCTGCTTCAACAGTTTCTCGCCGAGCGCATCGACCGACGCAACGTCGAAGCCGACCTCCGCGATATCGGAGATCAACGCCTCGACCGACGCCAGCGCATCGAGACCAACGGCGTGCGCGATCTGATGCGGACGGCCCGGATAGTTCGAGAGCACGATCGCCAGCCGCTTCTCACTGATCGGCTTCTCCGCGAGGCGCCGCCAGGCCGCGACGCGCGCGGCAACGGCGTTGACGCGCTCTTCGTCGGCCCTGTGCGCCAGATGCAAGAACTGCAGATCGGGATCGCGCTCCCCAGCGGACTTGAAGCTCACCACACCGGCGAACAGGCGGCCGTCGACTTCGGGCAGCACGACGTGCATCGCGAGATCGCCGGGCGAGAGGCCGCGCAGCGATTCCGCCCAGTCCTCACGCCGCGCAGTGGAGAGCGCGACCTGGAACACCGGACAGGACGCGGCATCGAATGGCGTCGTGCCGTCATCGCCAAGGGCCGAAAACGCCGTCGCATTGACGATCGCCGCCGCAGGATGTTGCGCCAGATGCGCGCGCAGCCAGTCTGCAACGCCTGGCGCCTTCAGCGAGGTGACGAACACGCCGTAGGCGTCAAATCCCTTCTCGCGCAGCGCGGCAATCAACGCGTCAACCGGCCCGGTATCGGCGGCCGTGAGATAGGAGCGATAGAACGTCACGAATGCGCGCGGCTTCCCCTCGCCGCCCGCAGGCGCAGCGATGACACCGCGTACGGGATCATAGAATCCCATCTCGGGCACGGTCATCTCTCCGATGACCGGGCCGGCATAAAGGCCGGAGGCCAGCGCGAGCTGCGCGATCGCGGCTTGCGCTGCGACTGGGCCGCCAGTGTCGCAGAGCACCTTGAGCCGACGCAGCGTCGAGACCGGCAGGGTCGAGTACGCATCCAGCCGCGTGTCGTCGCGGCCGTCCGCCGGCAGCACGGCGAGCACGATGTTGCGCTCTTTCGCGAGTTGCTGGAGCGCCGCGAGCCCATACGCCCAATAGGATTCCCCGCCGATCAGGCGCACCAATATGCCGCGCGCCTTCGACAGCGTGCGCTCGATATAGGTGTCGACCGACAGCGGATGACGCAGCTCGGCAAGATTGGCGAGCCGCAACGACGGCAGGCTTCCTCGGCCGCGCCGCCAGCCGGCCGCAAACGCGGCAAGGTCGGAATCCGAATACGAGAGCACCACGAGATCGGCCGGGTCCTGGCCGATGTCTCTTGGCGTCGCGGTCTCCTCGAGACCGCGGCTCTCGCGGAAGACGACGTGCATCAGACTCCCAGTCCTGCCTTGATGGCAGCCTCGTCGATATCGCCATGCTCGCCGATCACGACGAGTTTTGACTGCCTGAGACCCGCGCCCCATGGCTTGTCGAACTGGTGGCGCACGCGCTCACCGACCGCCTGCAGCAACAGCCGCATCGGCTTGCCAGCGACCGCGATGTAGCCCTTGGCCCGCAGCACGTTCTGCTCGCGCGCCAGCTTCTGCACCGATGCGACCAGCGCCTCGATATCCGCCACCTCCGGAAGGTCGATCACGACGGAGGCGAAATCATCATGCTCGTGCTCTTCCTCGCCGTCATGATGCGAGGGGCGCGCGGCGAGATCGTTCTCGGCGGCAGCGCCGAGACCGAGGATGACGCGCGCATCGATCGCGCCGTCTGTGACCGGCAGCATCGGCACGCGGCGCGGCATCTCGGCGGTGATCGCGGCCTTTGCGGCTTCGATGCCCGCGGTGCCCGCAAGGTCGGCCTTAGTCAGCAGCACGATGTCGGCACAGGCGATCTGATCCTCGAACACCTCCGACAGCGGCGTCTCGTGATCGAGATTTTCGTCCGCCGCGCGCTGCGCTTCGACCGCAGCCGGATCCGGCGCGAAGCGGCCGGCCGCGACAGCCTCGGCGTCGGCCAGCGCAATCACGCCGTCGACCGTGATGCGCGAGCGGATCTCCGGCCAGTCGAACGCCTTCAAGAGCGGCTTCGGCAATGCCAGTCCCGAGGTCTCGATCAGGATGTGATCGGGCCGCACCGGCCGCGCCAGCAATTGCTCCATCGTCGGAATGAAATCATCGGCCACCGTGCAGCAGATGCAGCCATTGGCGAGCTCGACGATGTTCTCCTCCGGGCAGTTCGCATCGGCGCAGGATTTCAGGATCTCGCCGTCGACGCCCTCGCTGCCGAACTCGTTGACGAGCACCGCGAGCTTCTTGCCGCCGGCATTGCTGAGCAGATGCTGGATCAGCGTCGTCTTGCCGGAGCCGAGGAAACCGGTGACCACCGTAACCGGGACTTTTGCGAGCGAGTTCATTCAGCGGCCTCCGGCACGACGGCAATGGGGGGAATGCGGGCAAGCGACTGCTTGCGGAAGATTTCGGGACGGCTGCGCCAGGGCACGATGCCATCGGGCGCGGCAGCGTAGGCAGCGGCGCCTGCGACCACGTCCTGCGCGTTCGCATCGGACAGGCGACCATAGACATAGGACCAGCGGCCGGGTGCGCTGAGCGCGACCGAGCAGCCCTGGCTGCAGGCCGACAGGCATTCGACGGGAACCACGCTGACGCCCTCCGGCACGCCGGCCTCGAGGATCGCGCCGTGCAGGCGCTTGCCGGGCGTCGTCTCGCCCTCGCCCAGCGTCTGGCCGGCGCGGCAGGTGATGCAGACATGAAGTGTGACGGTCATCGCCTCTTCCAGATAACAGCGGGAGGCGATGAGGCGCACGGACCATTCTCCTGAAGGCCCGCTTCCCCGTCGCGGAACACCCCGTCCGCCGGTCCAAAACTCGTCCGCGCTGGCAGGTCTCCCGGCTTGCGGAGCAGGGTTTTGGCCCTTCGATCCCCGCCTTCCCGATTCCGAAAGGAATCAGTGGCTTCGGGCATCTCTCCGGTCACGGTCGCGGGGGCGGCTGCAGTTTGGATCCAAATCTTGCCGATTCGGACCCTATCGCATTCCCTCTTCGCCTGTCATAGGACAGGAACCAACGCCGGGCCACCATTTGCCGGTGGCCGCCACTTGTCAAGCCGAAGGACCGGGTCCCATGACGTCTGAACCGGATACCCAATCAGCCGAGGATACCGACATCAGGCACGCCCAGAAAATGGCGAAGAAGAAGGCCGCCCGCGACAAGATCATGGCGACCAAGAGCGGCGAAAAGGGCCTGATCATCGTCCATACCGGCGCGGGCAAGGGAAAATCCTCCTCGGCCTTCGGCATGATCGTTCGCTGCGTCGCGCATGGCTTCCCTTGCGCGGTGGTGCAATTCATCAAGGGCGCCTGGGATACCGGCGAACGGCGCCTGCTCACCGGCCATTTCGGCGATCTCTGCCAGTTCCACGCGATGGGCGAAGGCTTCACCTGGGAGACGCAGGACCGTGCCCGCGACATCGCCGCCGCACGTGCCGGCTGGGAGAAAGCCAAGGAGCTGATCCTTGACGCGAACTTGCGTATGGTCGTGCTCGACGAGATCAACATCGCGCTCCGCTACGACTATCTCGACATTGCCGAGGTGGTGGAGTTCCTGACGACGCAGAAGCCTGCGATGACGCATGTCGTGCTCACCGGGCGCAACGCCAAGGACGAGCTGATCGAGATCGCCGACCTCGTCACCGAGATGACGCTGGTCAAGCATCCGTTCCGTTCCGGCATCAAGGCGCAGGCCGGCGTCGAGTTCTGAAGGCACGATGGCACGCGCATTGATGATCCAGGGGGCCGGCTCGGACGTGGGCAAGTCGCTCATCGTCGCCGGCCTCGCGCGCGCCTTCACGCGCCGTGGTCTGCGGGTGCTGCCGTTCAAGCCGCAGAACATGTCGAACAACGCCGCCGTCACCGTCGATGGCGGCGAGATTGGCCGCGCCCAGGCATTGCAGGCGCTCGCCGCCGGTGTCGAGCCGCACACCGACATGAACCCGGTGCTGCTCAAGCCCGAGACCGATGTCGGCGCGCAAGTCGTGGTCCATGGCAAGCGCATCGCGACCGCACGCGCGCGCGAATACGCGGCGATGAAGCCGTCGCTGATGGGCGCGGTGCTCGAGAGTTTCGAACGCTTGAAGGCGCGGGCCGATCTGGTGCTGGTCGAGGGCGCCGGCAGTCCGGCCGAGGTGAATTTGCGCAAGTCCGACATCGCCAATATGGGCTTTGCCCGCAAGGCGGATGTGCCGGTCGTGCTGGTGGGCGACATCGATCGCGGCGGGGTCATTGCCCAACTGGTGGGCATCAAGACGGTGATCGATCCCGACGACGCCGCGATGATCTCCGGCTTCGTCATCAACAAGTTCCGCGGCGACCCCACGCTGTTCGACGACGGTTACAGGCTGATCGAGCAAAAGACCGCATGGCGTGGTCTTGGCGTGCTGCCCTGGTTCGCGCGTGCCGGCGAGCTGCCGGCCGAGGATGCGCTCGGCCTGCGCGACGCACGCAAGCCCGGTCAATGCAAGATCGCCTGTCTCGCACTGTCGCGGATCGCCAATTTCGACGATCTCGATCCTCTCAAGCTCGAACCGGGCGTCGATCTCGTAATGGTGCGCCCAGGCGAAGCAATCCCGGGCGACGTGCGCCTCGTTATCGTCCCCGGTTCCAAATCCACCCGCGGCGACCTCGCCTTCCTGCGCGCGCAACGCTGGGACATCGATCTCCTCGCGCACCACCGCAGGGGCGGCCATGTGCTCGGCCTCTGCGGTGGCTATCAGATGCTGGGCCGCAGCGTCGCCGATCCCGAGGGCATCGAGGGACCTGCGGGCGACACGCCGGGCCTCGGGCTTCTCGATGTCGAGACGGTGATGAGCCCGCAAAAAACCCTCACGCGCGTTGCGGCCGTGCACGCCGCGACGGATCAGCCGATCCAGGCCTACGAGATTCACATCGGCCGCACCGACGGCCCGGATCGCGCCCGCCCCTTCGCGAAGCTGGGCGGCGAGCCCGAAGGCGCCATCTCGCGCGACGGACGCGTGCAGGGCAGCTATCTGCACGGCCTGTTCACGTCGGATGATTTCCGCAAGGCATACCTCGCCAAGCTCGACATTCCCGCAGGCGAGGAACCCTATCACGACCGGGTCGAAAGCGCGCTCGAGGCGCTGGCCGATCACATCGAAGTCCATCTCGACGTCGAAGGCCTGCTCGCGCTAGCGCGCTAGGGCCTCAGCCAGGCGCGTCCATTCGGCTTCCCTGCCGGGAAGCCCGAGGCGCAGCCATGTGGGCTGTTGCGCGAAGACACGGGACCAGATGTGGGCGCGCGCGAGCCTCTCTTGCGCGGTCTGCGCGTCAGGCGTTTCGTACAAGCGGAACAGCGGTGTGCCGCCGATCAGCCGCCAGCCTTGCGAATGCGCCATCGCGTCGAGACGACGACAGTCGCGCGCGAGCCGCGCCGACGTCGCCTCGGCCCAGGCCTTATCGCGCAAGGCTCGGCAGCCGATTTCGATCGCCGCGCCTGAAACAGGCCATGGGCCCGACATCGCGGCAAGCCTGTCGATATCGGCGGCATCACCGATTGCGAAGCCGAGTCGCAGGCCGGCCAACCCATAAAACTTTCCAAAGGACCGCAGCACCAATAGTCCCGGCCGATCCGCGTCGGGCGCAAGCGACAATTGCGGATCGGCATCGGCAAAGCTCTCGTCGATGACGAGGTGGCCGACGCGCCGGAGCAATGCCAGCAAGTCCTTCGGCGCATGACGTCGACCGTCGGGATTGTTGGGATTGACCACGATGGCGAGGTCCGCACCCGCGAGCGCATCGAGCTCCGCAGCCTCCTGGACATCCCAGCCCGCGGCCGACAGCACCCCGGCATATTCGTTGTAGGTCGGTGCGAGGATGCGCGCGCGCCCTGGCACCGCAAGCTGAGGCAGCAATTGGATGGCGGCCTGTGCACCGCCCATCGCAACGACCGGGGCGCTCGTGCGATAGGCCTGCTGGCCGGCCCGATGCAGGGCCTCGATCTCGGCACGCGAGGGCAGCGCGCTCCACGCGCGCGCGCTCACCTCGCCCACGGGATATGGCAAGCGGTTGATGCCCGTCGACAGGTCGATCCAATCCTCCGCGCGTCCGCCAAAACGCTGCTGGGCCAGGTCCAGATTTCCGCCGTGCTCACGCATGCCCCGTTCTTTCACGCGAAGGCCAGGATCGCAAGCAGGCCTGCGACCAGCGACATGGCACGACGGTAGACGGTCAGCGCCTCCGCGATGTCGGCAGCGCGCGGATCGCGCGCACCTTCGTTCAGCCAGGGCTCGTCGGTCCCACTGCCGTGATAGATGCGGGGACCGCTGAGCCGCACGCCGAGTCCGCCCGCCATCGCCGCTTCCGGCCAGCCGGCATTCGGCGAGCGATGACGGCGCGCATCGCGCGTCATGCACGCCAGCGCCTCCGACCGCTGCGGTGCCAGCAGCACGAAGAGGAATCCGGTCAGCCGCGCTGGAATGAAATTGGCGACATCGTCGATGCGCGCCGCCGCCCAGCCGAAGGCTTCATGCCGTTCACTGCGGTGGCCGATCATGGAGTCCAGCGTGTTGATGGCCTTGTAGCCGAGGATCCCGGGCAAGCCGAATAGCGCGCCCCAGAACACCGGTGCGACGATGCCGTCGGAGGCGTTTTCGGCAAGGCTCTCGATCGCCGCGCGCGCGATGCCGGCTTCATCGAGCGCTGCGGGATCACGGCCGACGATGCGTGAGACGGCATCGCGCGCGGCGGCGACATCGCCGGCCAGCAAGGGCGTGGCGACGGCAGCCACATGATCATGCAGCGAGCGCAGCGCGACCAATGGCCAGGCAAGGATGCCAATCAGCACGATCTGGATCCAGCCCGAAGGCAACAGCGATTGAAGCGCCCAACCGAGCGCAGCGGAGAGCGCGATCACCGCAAGCGCGCCGGCGACGCCGGCGGCTCGACGCAATGCCGGCGGATCGGACGCGCGATTCCAGGCGGTGTCGATGGCAGCAATCAGCCGGCCGAGCCAGGTGACGGGATGGCCGATCCGCGCGAACAGCCATGCCGGCCAGCCCAGAAGGGCATCCACCGCCATCGCCACCACCATCGCGCCCGCAAAGTCCACATTGGTCTCCTGTCCCGCCCCTGTTGCGCAAGACGGCGGCCGAGCGCAAGCCCCTCGCCGCCTGATTTCGGCTTTGTCTTTGGCCGCGTTTGATGATTAGTGCTCATCGCAGGAGACCTTCATGGCCGTCATTCTGATCACCGGCGGGGCGCGATCGGGCAAGAGCACCCGGGCGGAAGCGCGCGCGCGCAGCTTTGCCGGCCAGCCCGTCTACATCGCGACGGCCGAGGCGCTCGACGGCGAAATGCAGGAACGCATTGCAAGACACCGCGCGCGCCGCGGAATCGATTGGATCGAGCGCGAGGTGCCGCTCGATCTCGTGCCCGCGCTGCTCGCAACCGATGGCGGCGGCGCAAGGCTGGTGGATTGCCTGACACTCTGGCTTTCCAACCTGATGCATGCCGGGCGTAACTGGGAGCACGAGGTGAACGCGCTTGCCGCGATCCTCTTCAATCTCAAGAGCCCGGTCGTCCTCGTCACCAACGAGGTCGGCCTCGGCATCGTGCCCGACAATGCGCTGGCGCGCAGCTTCCGCGATGCCGCCGGGATCATGAACCAGATCATTGCCGGTGTCGCCGACGAGGTCGAGTTCGTCGTCGCCGGCCTGCCGATGAAGCTGAAATGATCCCGCGCGCCGAGCTGCTCAAAGACATCTTTGCCGATCTCAGGATGGCGACATCGTTCGTGACGATCCTCCCGGTGGCATCTTCGAAGCCCGCCGGTGACGGCGCGATCGCGCGCGCGACCTGGGCGCTGCCGGTCGCGGGACTGCTGGTCGGCCTCGCCGGCGCCCTCACTTACAAGATCGCCATTCGCCTCGGACTGACGCCGAGCCTTGCCGCTTTGCTCGTGCTGGCCACGACCGCCCTCATCACCGGCGCGCTGCACGAGGACGGACTTGCCGACACCGCGGACGGACTTGGCGGCGGCCGCACGCGCGAGCGCAAGCTCGAGATCATGCGCGACAGCCGGATCGGGACCTATGGTGTCTGCGCACTGATCCTGTCGTTCGGTCTGCGCTGGAGCGCGCTTGCCACAATCGCAAATCCATGGACCGTCATGCTCGCATTGTGCGCGGCGCACGTTGCTGCCCGCGCCGGCGTGCCCGCCTTCATGTCGCTGGTGCCGCCGGCGCGGCCTGACGGTTTATCGGCCGGCGCCGGGGCACCGCCCGGCCGCAGCGTGGCGATCGCCTTCGCGCTTGGAACGCTCGCGCTTGCCCTGGCGTTGGGGCCGGGCAAGGCGCTGGTCGGCCTGATCCTGCTGTCGCTGGCCGGCCTGATGCTGGCGCGGCTTGCCATCCGCCAGATCGGCGGGCAGACCGGCGACATTCTCGGCGCGTTCGAGCAGACGGGCGAGATCCTGATCCTGCTGGTGGCCGCGTCCTTCCAGATGGGGCGATGACCTCATGGTCGAGTTCGACGATACCTTCCGCCAGCACTTGCGCGAGCTGTTCGTGTGGCGCCGCGACGTGCGCCGCTTCCGCAGCGATCCATTGCCGAAGGGGGCGATCGATCGCCTGATCGAGACCGCCTGCCTCTCGCCTTCGGTCGGCCTCAGCCAGCCCTGGCGCTTCGTCGTCGTCGACGATGCCGCGCGGCGCCGGGCGGTCACCGACGATTTCAAGGCGTGCAACACCGACGCGCTGAATTGCTATTCCGGCGAACGCGCGGCCCGCTACGCCACGCTGAAACTGTCGGGCCTCGAACAGGCCCCCGGCCACCTCGCCGTGTTTGCCGACAAGGCCAGCGACATCGGCCACGGCCTCGGGCGCGCGACCATGCCGGAGACGACCGAATATTCCGTGGTCGCCGCCATCACCGCGATGTGGCTCGCCGCCCGCGCCGAGAGCATCGGCATCGGCTGGGTCTCGATCCTCAATCCGGATCGCATTCACGCCATCCTCGATGTGCCTGAAACCTGGAAATTCATCGCCTATCTCTGTGTCGGCTATCCGGAAGCCGAATGTGACCAGCCCGAGCTGGAGCAGGCGAAATGGGAGCACCGGCGCGGCGCGGAGGAGTTTACGCTGCTGCGCTAAGCGGATCGCGCCCCGGGCAGAGACCAGCAGTCGATCCATCCTCCGTCATTGCGAGCATCGAGCAGCATTCTGCGTGTCCCGGACGCGGTGCGGCACGCAGTGACGCTCCGCAGAGCCGGGACCCAGGAGACCGGGTCATTTGCTGCTGCATGGGCCCCGGCTCTGCAGCGCACCGCCGAAGAGGCGCTGCGCTGCGTCCGGGGCACGAGATCCGAAATGTCGCGCAATGACGGGGAGAGAGCGTCAGGCCGCCGCTACGACTTGCTCCTGCCGGCCAACGCCGCCACCGGCGCGGGGCTTTCCGGCTTCTGGAACATCAGCAGCGGCCGGAAGATGACGCGGCCATAGGCCTCGTAATGGTTCTGGGTCGAGACCGCCATCTTCAGCGGCGTCGCGTAATTGGCCTCGAAGGTCATGAACGGCGCGTAGGTCCAGGAGAAGCCGAGGCCGACCGAGGCCATTTCGGTGACGCCGGGGAAGGTCGAATACACTGCCCCCCAGTCGGTGAAGACGTAGGTGTCGAAACCCCTCAACCATTGCGACCAGTTGTAGTGCAGCTCGGCGTTGAAATAATAGCCGCTGTCGCCGGACGCCGCGCTGGAGGGATAGCCACGCACGGTGGTCGGACCGCCGATCGAAAAAATCTGATCGCCCGGCAGCAGCTTCTCCTGCGTGTACTGCCAGCTCGCCAGCACGTTGGCGCTGAAGTTCGCGGGCCCCGCGGCGCTGGTCGCGATCAGCGAGCCGGTATAGGTGTTAAACGCGCGGTTGTTGCCGAGCACATAGTCATGCCACGCGATGTAGTTCACCGCCGGCGAGACCGTGATCGAATAGGTGTTGCCGGACTTGGTCACCGAGACGCCCGCCGTGGTCTTGTCGTAATGATCGTCGGTGACGGCGACGGTGGCAAAGCGGCTGACGGTCTTGCCCTCGGTCAAGGCGGCGTTGAGCAGCACCAGCCAGTCCTGGGTCACCCAGACCGGCTGGCTGAGATTGACCGACGCCTGGCTCGAGCGTCCGGTGACGTCGAGCGCGACGAACGGCCCCTGGATGATCTTGATCTTTCCTTCGGTGTAGCTGACGCCGACACGCCCGCCCCAGGGATTGAAGGGAATGCTGTAGGCGACATTGCCGTTGAGATTGCCGTCGGAGCGGACGCCGTAGAAGGTCAGGCGGTCGTCGACACCGAACAGGCCGTGGCGCTTGTAAAAGGTGCCGCCTTCCCAGCGCCCGGTGTTCTCCACGCCCTGATTGTCGACGAAGAGCTGCCAGGTGTCGACCGGCGGCTCGATCACCGCGAACTGGAGGTCGGTCAAGCCGAAGCTCGAGCCGGGCTGCAGCAGCGCCTTGATCTGCACGTCGTTGGTCCGGTTGAACCAGATCACGTCGCGGTTGAGCTTGGGAACGTCGAGTACCTCCCCTTCGGGCTCCTTCACGCGATCGAGGATGTAATCGGTGCGGGTCTGCTTGTTACCCTCGACGGTCGTCTTCTGGAGCCGGCCCTCGGTCAGCTTGACGCGGACGATGCCGCCCTTGGCGTCCTGCTCCGGCAGCGTCGCGATGCCCGTGACGATGCCGCGCGCGACATAGATGGCATTGATGTCGGCGACGAGCTGCAGTAGCGCGGCGATGTCGACATCCTTGCCGACATATTTCTTCGCGATCTCGTCGAGCTCCTCCGGCGTGATGAACTTGGACTCGTCGAACGTGACCTTGCGCAGCCGGAACTTCGGCCCACCCGGCTTGAGGAGCTGGGACTTCTCCCGCTCGCCGCCGATCACTGCGGGCCCGGTGAGCTTGGGCGGCGCGCTCTGCTGCTCGAGCTGCCGGCGCTGCCGGTCAATGTCCTGCTGGATCGCGCCGGGATTGATCGACTGGGCACGCGCGGAGGCGATGCACGATGCTATCAGCACGACCGCCAATGCTGCCCGCAGAATCCGCATGCCCAAGCCCGTCACCATGCCTCCGCCAGGCGACCGATTGCCGGCTTCGCTGTTTCGATCGCCGCATCCTTCCAGCCCGGACGTCCCGCGCGCTGTCCCTTTTGGCGCAGCTTGCGCATGTCGCTGAGCCCTTCGATGTTGACGGCGAGGCCGGACCCGACCGCCTCGACCGGCCGGGGCGTCAGCAGCGCGTCGAGCCGCGCCTGGCCGGAGAGGCCGAGCAGGTAGAATGTGCCCCCGTCCTTCTTGGCGAGCCAGGTCTCGATGTTCTGGTTGCCCTCGCCGTCGACCGAGATGTTGCGCACCATGCTGGCGCCGGTGAAGACGTTGCAGCAGGCGTGACTCGGCCCGTAATTGGTCACCGTCGCCGAGACGTCGCCGGTATAGAACACCACATAGGCATTGCTGACATTGGCATTGCCGGCCTGGCTCATCGTGAACACGCCGCCCGGCTGGTAGAGCTGCAGCGTCGGCCAATTGGACGGCGCCGGCGTGCGGTTGTTCAGGAGTATCTGCTGGGTGGCCGTGGTGAGCATGAGCTGGCCCGGCACGTAACCGTTCAGGATCGAGACAGCCGGCGCATCGGTCCAGAAGGTCGCATCCACCACCCTGAACTGGTTGATAATGATGTGGTCTGGGTCGATCGAGACGTCGGCGGACTTCGCGACGCCGCCGTTATAGCCGGTGATGTTCATGACCAGCGGGATTGCCGGCGTCGAGCGGATCTGCTCGCCCCTGACGTTGATCGTATCCGCCGCGAGGTCGAGCTCCTTCACGACGCTGACCCAGCCGATGGTCAGGTCACCTGGCGAGGTCATCTTGATGGTCTTGCCGCTGATCCTGTCGAGCGAGACCGGGCCCGCCGAGACGAAATGCGTGTCGCCGTTGGCGGAGATCGATCCGCGGCGGATCGCACCCGTATCGGAGCGCAGGTCGATGTCGCCGAAATCGCCAGGGATGCCGGTCGTGGTGAGCTGGCTGAAGACGATGTCGTTCACGGCGTACAGGGTCTGCGTGCCGCCGCTGACAGCGGTGCCGACGGTGATCGCTCCGGCCGTCGCGGTGACGTCGAGCGTGCCGCCGACATTGAGATTGTCCCAGTGAACGACCGTGCCGCTGAGGACTGCATTGCCGGTCGAGGCCGTGAGGTTATGGCCGGTGTTGGTGCCCGCGGCGATCAGCCGCGCCGAGCCGTGGGCCGAGACCGAGCCCTGTGTCGGCACGCCGCCCGAGATCACCGTCTGCGCGAGGATGAAGCCGTTGTCGCCGGTGACGTTGATGTTGCCGACGTCGCCGGCGATGCCGGTCGCCGTCAGTGCGTTGAAGGTGACATTGTCGCGGGCATGAATGGTCTGCGTGCCGCCGCTCTGCGCGGTCTGGAAGATGATGCTGCCCTGGCTCGCCGTCGCAGCCAGCGTCGTTCCGACACTGAGAGCGTTCCAATCGATCGGGCCGCCGTTGGCCGTCAGCAGCCCCGAGCCGGTCGAGGCCGCGAGCGTGTTGCCGGTGATGGTCGTGCCGGCCAGCAGCGTCGCCGAGCCATGGGCCGAAACCGAGCCCAGCGTGGTCGAGCCGCCCGAGATCACCGTCTGCGCCAGGATGAAGCCGCTGTCGGCAGTGACGTTAATGTTGCCGGCATCGCCGCTATTGCCGGTTGCCGCGAGCGATTTGAACGTCACATTCTGGGTCGCGTGGATCGTCTGCGAGCCGCTGCTATAGGCGGTGCCGATGACGATGCTGCCGTTGTTCGCGACCGCGCTGAACCTGCCGCTCGCACCGGTTGCCGTGCCCGCCAGCACCTGATCGAGCGTCAGGCCACCGGTGCCGATGATGTCCACGCTGCCCTTCACTGCCGACAACAGGCTCGCCTCGGTGTCGGTGAGAACCATGACGTAGATGTCGCCGGCGCTCGTGCTCGCCGACAGCCGCGCGGCACTGAGAATGAACCGGCTGGTCGCGTTGCCGATGCCGTTCGATGCGCTCAGCGACACCTCGGCGCCCGCGCCGGAGGCGACGAACTTGGTCCGGCCGTCGCCATTGTCGACGATCGCGCCGAGCGAGGCGACGCCGCCGGCGGTGACGATGATCGAGGGCGCGTTCGATGCTGCCGCGTAGGACAGCGACGAGTTCAGCTGGCCGATCGTCGCATCACCCGTGGTGGTCACCGAGATCAGTCCGGCCGCATGGATCGCCGAATAGGCGCCCATCGACAGCGTCGCCGCGACGAGCGTGACACCATCAGAGCTGCTGGTCGCAACCACCGGCGCCGCGCTGGTGCCGGCCGCAAAGGTCATGCCGCGGTTGGCGAGCAGCTGCATCAGGCCGCCGCTGGTGATGCTGGTGTTGAGCATGAGTGCACCGCGCGCTACGTTCAGCGTCAGCGCACCGCCGGCCGTCAGCGCCCCATAGGGGCCGCTCGTGCCGACCGCGAGATCGCCGGTCACGGCGAGGATGCTGAGATCGCCGATCGCCGAGCCGGTCACCGCGCCGGAGATGTTCATCTGCAGCGGCTGGAAGGTTGACCCATTGAAGCCAATGCTGCCGCCGGCGCGCAGATCGAGGTCGGTCCCAAGGATGTGGATCGCAGAGCGGTCCGTGAAGCCCGCCTCGGCGTAGATGCTGCCGGTCGCGGCGAGCTGGATCGCATTGCCGGCAGCGATGTTGCCGAGGATGAGATCGCCGGTGGTCTGTCTCACATAGATGCCCTGTGCCGACGAGACCTGGTCGAGCTGGTCGTTGCCAGGGTCGGCAAACGCGATCTGGAGCGCGTTGGCGTTGGCCGCGGGATTGCTTCCGGCGGCCCCGGGCGCGCCGACATTGCCGCGCTCGGCGATCAGGGTCAGGTTGGCGATATCGCCCGAGATCACGGCCCCGCCCGCATTGGCGGAAATGCTGTTCACGGCGTCGAGCTTGACGTCGCCGCGGCCGGTCACCTCGATGCCGTTGGCCTGCGCGGCCGTGATCGGGCCGTAGTTTGCGGTGACGCCGCCGAGCGCGAGGCTGTTCTTGCTGCCGAGATAGATGTTGGTCAGCGCCTTGGCCGAGATCGCGATCGGGTTGTCGACCACGACGAGGTTCTGCTGCGACAGGCTGACCGTATAGGTCGTGACGTGGGTCGTGGGATTCGTGACCGCGCCGACGGTGAGCTGGCCGGGACCGGCCGTCGCGAGCAAGCCCCTCTGCTCCGGCGTCAGCGACGAGGAATCGACGCTGGTGAAGGTGAAGGTCTGGGGCGCGGCCGAATTGCCGACCGAGCCGCGCGGCGCGTAGAGCATGATCTGGTTGGCGCTGACATTGGCGATGACGTTGTCGTCGATCGGCGGCGGCGCGGCACCGACGGCCGACGACGACACGGTGTAAGCGAGCTGGCTCTGGGTCCACTGCGAGCCGGCGGTGATGATGCCGTAGACCCGTTCGGTCGACGCGAGCGTGTAACTGTAGCTCGCATTGTAGGCATTGAGCGCGGTCTGCAGCGCCGCGTTGCTGGGAAGGCGCTGATTGGCCGTTGAGACTCCCTCGAACAGCTTGGTGAACAGGGTCGACGACAGCGAGCTGCCGAACAGCGTCCCCAGTGGATCCGTGGGCGCGCTGCCGAGCAAGGTCGTCAGCGAGCTCTTGAGCTGGTCGGTGGTGATCTGGCCGAGCAGGAACTGATCCCGCAGGAACCGCGTCGTGGCCTCGGTCTTCATCTGCGTCGCCGTGACGCTGGCGGGATCGATGCCGAGCTTGGCCGCCACCTGCGCCCGCAGCACCGTCTGCCCCACCGAGGTCGGAGCGTAGGTGCTGCCGTTCGGGAATGCGATGTTCTTGAGCTGGAAGTAGTCGTTGTAGGCCGAGGTCACCATGGACTGGTAGCTGTTGACGGCGTTGGTGGCGGCGTTGCCGCTGAGCAGGTCAAGGCTGGCCCAGACGCCCTGCAGATGCTGGCTCTGCGCCGGGGTGAGACCGACCGCCGCCCGGCCGTTGAGGATGCTGGCCTGGTTGCCGTCGGAGCCGGCGGCTTCGAGGAAGACCGGGCCGCCGGTCGACTGCACCGTGCCGAGGCGCAGATCGCCCTTGGACTGGACGATGTAGGTGCCGGTGGCCGAAGCGCTGTCGAGAACACCGCCATCGACGGTGCCGTCGGTCTGCGTGGTGCCCGTCGCCTGGATCACCAGGGGGTTGATGTTGGTCAGCGTGGACGCGCCGTTGACGACGGCGCTGGTCGCGCCGATCGCGCCGGCACTGGAGTTGATCTCGACATTCTTGCCGATCACGACCGGGGTGGCGACGTTGTAAGCGGCCGCCGAGTTGATGTCGCCGGTCGCGGAGATGAAGACGCTGCCCTGCGGCGCGCGGCCGGAGACGCCCGAATTGACGGCGACCTGGTTGATCGAGAGCGAGCCGACCGCCGCGATCGCGATGTCGCGATCGATCGAGGTGGCGGTCAGGTTGCCGCCGTAGACCTGCACCTGGACGGGAACACCGTTTGCGCCGATCGAACCAATGCCGCCATCGGCCCGCAGCGTCACGTTCTTGCCCGAGATCATCGGGTTGTTCGCATTCGCCCCGGACGTGATGGCCGAATTGGCGCCGGTGGCGATCACCGTCGTCGACCCCGAAAGATTGTTGATCGGCCCGTTGATGACGATGCCGGAGTTCGAGCTGACATTGACCGTGCTCGCACCGCCGCCGCTGAACTGGATGTTGATCGGGTTCGACGCCTTGACCGTGTTGGTCAGCGTCAACGTCAGGTGATCGTAGATCTGCTGAAACCAGTCGAAATGAGCGTCCGCGCCACAGCACTTGCCAGCCCCGGTGTTGTAGCCAGCGTTATGATAGCTGCCGGTCGCCGTGACCACTTCCTGGAAGTTCGCAGTCTGCAATTGGCCGGTGTTGCCGCCCCCGCCCGTGGCCTGCATCACGTTCTCAACCAGGCTGATGGTGCGCGTCCAATTCTCTCCGGTCGCCGGATTCGGCGTGTAGTGCCAGCCATAGTCGAACTGCGTGCTGGTCACCGGACGATCGAGCGTCGCCGTGTCGACCCACTGGTAGTACATGTTGGGCTTCACGGTGTACTGGATGCCCGCTGTGCCGCTCATGCCGGCCAGCATCGAGCCGGTGTACGCGCTCGCGTTGACGCCGGCCGTCCGGTACGTCGACACCTGCTGACTCCCCGCAGCGGAGGGATTGTAGACGTACCAGGTCGTCTGCTGCTGGAGCTGATCGACGATCTGGATCACGCTGGGCGCGCTGACGCCCGTGTTGATGGTGTTGGTGACGAGCTGGAGCCCGGTCGTATTGTTGACCGTGATCGAGCCGGCACCGCCCTTGACTGCGATCGTGCCCTGAGGCGTGCCGTCGGTCGAGGTCGAGATGATCTTGCCGTTCAGATAAACGTAGCCGCCCGAGCCCTGCACCACGCCATTGACGAGGATCTGGTCGGTCAGCGCGTTGTACCGCACTCCGATTTTGATATCGCTGCTCACCAGCGGCGCGGCGGCGGCCGTGATGTCGTAATAGCTGCCGTTCCGCGCGTTGGCCTGCGCCTGGGCGAAGGCCGCGCTGTTGCCCTTGAGGTCGTTGATGGCGGACAACGCGCCGCTGCCGATGTCGATCGAGTAATTGCTGCTCGTGCCGCTCTGGATCAGGCCGTTGACGTTGATGACACCCGCCGAGATGATGATCGCCTGTCCGAGGATGAAGGGCGCGTTCGCGGGATTCTGGTATCCCGAGGGCGTGGTTGAGGCCCAGTTCGTGATGGCGTTGGTGTTCGCGGTCCTCGGCGTGATCACATCATTCTGGATATTGACGACCTGGAAATAGGTTCCGCAACCATCACAATTGAACGGTGAGTAATACGTGTAGGTGCGGGTCGAGGTCGAACCGTCGGGGTTAGTAATGGTCACGTCGCGGGTTGTGTTGCTGAAGACGCCCTGGCCGGCATAGGTGTTGCGCTCCCACGGCGCGGTGACGATCGGTTGGACCGTCGGCCCTTCCATCGCCGCGAGCGTGGCGGTGCTGCCCACGCTGCCGCCGCCTCCGTTGGGCGTGCCGTTACCCGTCGGCAGGAAAATCGCTGAATAGAGCGACAGGCCGTCGTAATAGGTCATCAGCATGCGCGCGGTGAAGACCGTGCTGTTGGCGGCCGTTTGCTGAACGCCCGTGTTGCCGTCGACGCAGCAGTAGTAGAAATACGGGTGATTGCCGCCCGCGCCGATATGCGGGCTGTACGCATATTCGCCATAGGCCCCGAGGAAGGTCGCCGCTGCCATCACGGCCGTCAGCGTGTCGTTGCTCGCCGGCTTGTACTGGACGCCGGCCCATTGCGCGGTAACGTCGTGGTTGGAATTGTAGAAGCTGCCGATGCCGCCGAGGAAGATGAACGAGCCGTTTGGCGCCACCATCTGGATGGTCGCGGCATTGAGCGACTGCGACGCCACGACGCTGCCGAGTTGGCTGGTGATCTTGAGCAGACCGTTCTCGTTGCTGACGATGCCATCGAAATAGATGTCGGGCTTGCGGGTCAGCTGGTTGCCGTTGTCGTCGACGCCAAGCCCGGTGCTGGGATCGACCCGGTTGTAAGTCGCCGAGATGTCGATGATCGGCGTTGCGCTCGGCGTGGCGGTGAAGGTCACGTTGGAGTGCGAATCCGGGTCGACATGGTCGATCTGGCGGTAGGTGATGTTGCCGCCGGTCACAGTGGTAACCGTGAGGTTCGCAAAGTCCATGAAATCGAGGCCGCGGTTCTCGACCTTGATCATGGGCGAGCCTCGCGCGATGACCGCTGGCGCCGAATGACCGGCGAGGCTGTTTCCGGTCAGCTTCTGCGCCAGGATCGAGACATTGCCTGCTGACGCCAGCATGTCGCCGAAGGCAAAGGCGTTGCCGCCAGCATCGGAGGTGTATGGTGCCTGCTGGATCAAAGCGTTGATCTGACGCTGGATGTCGCCGGTCGGATCAGCCCCGGACGGCGTCATCGTGGCGGGATGTGTGGACGTCGACGCCGCCAGCGCGGTCCGGATTTGCGTATCGGTCAGGCCGGTCAGCGTGCCGAGCTGGTTGACGATGTTCTGGTAGGGATTGAAGCCGCCGACGATCGTGTACTGCACCGTCTGGTGGTTCCAGCTCTTTACCGGGCTGAAATGATCGACGTCGGCGACGTATTCGAGTGTGGATGACAGCGACGAGTACGGGCTCGTCGTGCTCAGGGTCGGCGCGCTTGCACCGAGATCGATCGTGATGAGCACGTCGCTGTTGATGCCCGCCACCACAAGGCCGTTGAGCGCGACGTCGCCGGTTCCGCTGGTGTGGCTGTGGTTGTCGCTGTTCTTGGCGCTGAAGATGTCGAGGTACGGATTGTAATTGCTGCCGTTGCCGGACGCGGTGACCTGCCCCTGCGTCGCGCCCAGATAGATGTCGCGCACGCCGAGCACGCGCGAGCCGTCAGCCAGCGTCAGGCTGCTGTCGCCGCCCGCATTGGCCGTGCCGCGGTAGAGGGTCGAGATCGGAATGGCGGTGTTGTTGTAGACGACCGTCGTCGCCGTGGCCTGGATGCTGCTGAAGGTGATGGTGTCGCCCGACATGCCGGCGAAGATGTTGATGTCGCGCCAGGCCTGGATCGTCGTGCCGCTGTCGACGGTGACGTCCTGGTCGGCGTGGACCCAGGTGTTGGTGCTGGCACCGACGCCCGCGATCGCGCCGTAGAGACTGGCGTTGGCGTTGTTGGACGCGGCCATCTTCGCAGCCGTGCCGATGAAGATCTTGCCGACGCTGAACAGCTCCCGGGCATGGATGTTGACGGCGAGCGTGGCGTTCGCCGTCATGTTGGACACGGCGCCGCCGCCGGCGAAGAAGCTGGCCGTGGCGAGGCTCGCGGTGTCCCTGGTGTTCAGCGTGTTGTAGGCCTCGATGTCGATCACGCCCGTCGACGTGCGCGGGTCACCATTGAGGCTCAGGATCGTCCCGGCGCCGATATTGGTGGTGACGGTCTGGGTGACATGGGAATCGCTCAGCGCAGCCGCACCCGAGAACGAGCCGCCGGAGCCCGAACGCGCGCCGCCGCCGGCCTGGTTCACGATGTCGCTGGAGATGACGACGATATCGCCGCCATCCGTGTTGATGATCAGATGCGTTCCGATCTCGGCGGTGGTGGTCGAGGTGACGTCATTCTGCGCCTTGCCGGCGGAGACGCCGGCCGTGGACGCCTGGTAGGCGTCGCCGTTGGCCGCATAGTTGGTGGTGTGCGTGGCCTTGACGCTGAGGCCGCCGAAATAGAGCGTGTCGTCGGACGTACCGCCGTCGAACCGCGCATTGGTGACCGCGGTCGAGCTGGTCGTGGCGACCGCCGCGGCGCCGGCGTAGGTGCCGCCCGCACCGACCGTCGCGTTGGAGACGTTGGTATCCTTGCCCGTGGCGGTGATCTGAAGGATGCCGGTGTAGTCGGCATGGTTCAGGCTATCCATGTCCGCGGGCGCGCCGAGATAGGCGTAGGTGTGCGCGTTCGAGGACGTCTGCGCGACGGTCGCACCCAGCGCCAGGAACCCGGTCGAAAGGCCGGTCGCTTCCGCATATTGGGCGCTGTCGTTCTCGGCGGCGATGACCACGTCGGCATTGGGAAGCCGGATCCCGACTCCGCCATAGGCGCTGACCGTCGCGTTCTCCGACGCCCTCGCCAAGCTGCCCTGCGCGCCGATCAGCGAGCCGCCGCCACCGGCGAGCGCCTTGGCGTAGGTCGTCGTGCCATAGATCGTCGTCGTGGTTCCGTCGGTGTTGGTCTGCGTACCGATGATTGGGACGAGCGCCATCGCGGTCACGCCCAGCGCGCCGCCCGAGAAGACGGTGTTGTCGCCGACATCGGCCGTTACGGTGGCTCCGACCGTCGACTGGGCGATCGCGACGCCGACCGCACCGCCGCCCACCGAGACGCCGATCGCCTCGCTCGACAGATTGGGCGTGATCGATGCCGTCACCAGGGTGCCGACGCCGGTCGCGGACGTGGTGATCGAGGAACCAGTGCCGATCTCGGCGGTCACGCTGGAATTTTCGTGCGCCTCAGCGTCCGCGCCGACGCCGGCGAGGATGCCGCCGCCGAGCGCCGTTGCGGTCGTCGACAACGTGCCGGCTCCAGCCGCGCCCACCGCCAGCGTCGAGGCATTGACCGTGGCGTTGTCCAGGACCTTCGCGGCGACCGAGCTCGACCGTCCGGCCGTCGCGACCGAGGCGCCGACCGCCGCGGCTCCGGCAGTGACGCCGCCCGTGAAGACGACCTGGGTCGTGGAGTCCTGCGCCATGACGGCGACGCCGGTGCCGCCCGTGCCGGTGACCTGGCCGCCGAGCTGGGCCGTCACGGTGTTGGCGACGTTGCCGAACGCCACCGCCGCCTGGGCGCCGAAGTAGAGCGCCGCGCCGCCCGCGATCGCCTCGGTGTCGATGGTCTTGCCGGCATAAGGTCCGGTGTTGGCATCCCTGACGACCGCTGCAACCGTCACGGACGGCGCGGACACGATCGCGCTCAGATTAGCGAGCACGCTGCTGTTGACGCTGGTGTAGCCGATGCCGGCACCGATGCCGACGTTTTTCGCAAAGCCGGCGCCGAGCAGGTACATCTTGGCTGCATTGGCGCTGGTGGCACCGACATTGACCTGCGTGCCCGTGACATTGCCGCCGGCGATCTGCGCGGTGACGCCGTCATTGCCGCCGGTGAGCACGCTGCTGACGTTGTAGGTCGACGTCACATTGGCACTGCTGGGACTTCCCGCCGTTCCGCTCGCGACCGCATCGCTGCCTTGCGCGGTGCTGGTCCTCGCGTTCACCGCGGCGATCGTGCCGTTGCCATTCTGGTTGAGCTGACCGGTCTGCTGCCCCTGCGTATCGGGATCGGCGGTATTGGTGCCGACGATGATGACGCCGACGGTCGCACCGATGCCGACGCTGCCGCCGATGCCGGCCGTCACGGCGTAGGACAGCACTTCCTTGGTGCTGAGCGCATTGACGTTGATCGCGCCGGACGAATTCAGATTGCTGTTGCGGCTTTCCGCGATGGTCTGGCTCTTGAAGACGATGACGTTGGCCGCGGCTCCGACGCCGACCCCTGCCCCGCTGGCGCCGACCGCGAGCGCGCCGGCGATCTCCTTGATCGCCACGTCCTCGTTGGCGTTGATGGTGACCGCACCGGCCGCACCGCCGGTCACCGATTGCAGTGTGGTGTCGTAGACGCCGGCGATGGTGGTGTTGTTGGCGATCTCGATATTCGCCATGCCAGCGATCGCGGCCGTTCCCGTCGAGAGCGCGCCGCCGATCGCATAGGCCTCGAAGCGGTTCCTGGTCTTGGCCTGGACGTCGAGCGCGCCGCTCAGGTTGAGCGCGGTCGTGTGCGGTGTCGTGCCGCCATGATAGGCGAATTCGTCGCCGACATAGGCCTCGGTCCGGTTCGAGGAGACCTGCACCAGGAAGGCCGCGCCGATCGCGGCCTGGCTGCCATAGGCGCCCGAGCCGTTCGCGGAGAAGATGCCGGTGTTGTTGTTGGCGTTTACCGTCAGCGATGCCGCCGTCAGCGCGCCGCCGTCGACATAGGCTTCCGTCGTCGCCTGGAACACGTTCAACCCGACCGAGCCGGTGTTGAACCCGACCGCGATCGAGGACGCATCCTGCTCGGCATTGGCTTTCACGGTGACCGCACCGACGGTCGGGCTCGACGACTGCACTCCTCCGACCGTGGCATTGGTGATGGTGGCGAAGGTGCCGCGCGACATCGTCGTGCTGATGACGGTGGCGCCGCCACCGCCATTGCCGGTCGGCGGCACGATGCCGGCGCCGAACGCGCCGGAGTAGGAGAAGCTCGACGCGGCGACCACGATCTGCGGCGCCAATGTCGACGAGGTCAGGCGCGTGTCGATGGCGGCGCTGTCGATATACGCTCTCGTCGCCCCGCTCATCACGTTTGTGATCGGGTTGATCATGATGGCGATGCCGCTGCTCGCGGCAAGCGAGGCGACGTTGGCCACCACGGCTTGGTGCGAGCTCGCGACGACGGCAAGGCCGCGCACGGTGTCCTGGTTCTCCGAGAGATCAGGTGTCGTGTCGGTCGGGGCATGGGCGGCGCCGAGATCGAAAGCATGGACCAGCGTGCCGTTGTTGACCGCCAGCGTGTCGGTCGAGCTGGTTCCGAGCGCATCGACCTTGGTGTTCACCCCGCTGATATAGGCCGCCGTGGTCCCGGTGATCTGGTTGGTCACCAGCGAGCCGGCAATGCCAGCCGCACCCTTGCTGATCGACAAGGCGCCGGCGAACACGGCCGCCTTGTCGTTGTTGCCGGCGATCACGCCGACATTGTTGGTAGCGGTGACGTCGGCGCCGTTGATGCCGTTGGTGCCGGCCGCGGTGATGCTGGCGGTGACGTTGGTGCCCATCAGATTGGTGGCGACCGAGCCTGCCAACCCCACCTGCGAGGACATCGCGACGCCGACGGCAACCGTCGAGATGCTGGCGTTCGAGTTCGCACCGATCGCGACGTTGCCCGAGGCGGTCAGCTTGGAGCCGGTGACGCCGGCGCTGACAGTGTTGGCGATGCTGCTGTTGACGAGCGCTAGGCCCGCGGCGCTGCCTTGCGTCGAGGCGCCCGCGACCGCGGCGGTTCCGGTGATGCTGGAGTTATCCGTCGCGGTGACGGACACGTTCCTGGCCGTGACGCTCGATTGCGTCGTGCTCGACTGGCTGTTGCCGATGGCCGCCGAAACAGTGTTGGAGATGCTGCTGATCGTGGTGCCGCCGACGCCCGCGAACTGACCGGTCGCAAGACCAAAGCCGATCGTGACCGCCTGGATCTTCGAGGAATCGACCGCGCTCACACTGACATTGCCGTTGCTGCCCGCCGACATCAGGACGTTGGCGATATAGGCCGAATGCGTGGTCGCGATGGTATTGTAGACGATCGAGGCGCCGACATTGTTCTTGCCGGCCTGAATCAGGCCAGCGACGGAGACGATGCTGGCGCCCGGACCGTTGCCTGTGCCGCCGTTGAGCGCAGCCGCGCTGAAGTCGATGCAATTCTGCCCGCCCGTGCCGCCGGCGACCGTGCAGGTATCCGAGGCGAGAAGATTGTTGTTCGACTTCTTGACGAGGTTGCCGAGCGCCGTATCCAACGCCGACACGGCGCCGCTGTCCGCCAGCACCGTCACGCGGCCGACGTTGATGTTCACCGTCGCGCCGCTGCTGATATAGGCCGTCGTGGTCGGCGTGATCTCGCTGACCACGACCGCGCCCGCAAGCCCGTTGGACCCCGCCCCGCCCGACGCCGCACCGGCCGCAATCACGCTGGCGCTGTCGGCCATCACCAGCAGGGTGTCGTAGTTCGAGATCGAGCTGCTGCGGATATGCGCGTCGGTCGCGTTTCCGCCGGTGGGATCGCCGATCGAAGCATAGGTCAGCCCGATGCCCACGCCGGCCTGGCCACCCGATATATAGAGCGAGCCGCCGCCGATCGCGACGTTCGTGGTCTGGTAAGCATCGACCTCGAGCGCGCGGTTGACGCCGGAGGACTGCCCCGTGATCGTCGAGCTCTCGATATAGGCGTTGGCACTGTCGGTGATGATGCCGACGGAAGCCGACAGCGAGGCCGCGTTGGATTTCGATCCCGCAACGCCGATGGCGACGACGGTCTCCGAGCCGCCGTTGAGCGCCTGCACCGTCACCGAACTCTGGTTGTTCACGGTGGTGCCGTAGATATAGGCGAGCGTCGTATTGTTGGACATCGCCGCCGCGATGGCGCCGCCGATCGCAGCGCCCTGAGCGGACGCTCCGGCCAGGTTGAGCGCCGCAGAGCCCGAACCGTTGCTGAGAATGGTGTCGTTGAGCGCCTGGACCATCGTATTGGTCGTGACAGCGGTGGCCGTGGTGTACTTGTTGACCGTCGTGTTCCTGATATAGGCGCTGGTGCCGAGCGAGACGTCGCTCACCGAGGAGCTTCCGGCGAGATCGATGCTGAAGCCGTCGGTGCTCGATCCCGACGTCGAGCCGATCTTGCTCGCGGCCGTCGTGACGCCGGTGGCCCCGCCGGTCGCGCCGGCCCCGGCAGCGCCCGCCTTGTCGGAGAAGCTGGATGCGGCCGGCTCGGAGATCGATGCCGCGACGGCAGCCGCGGTGATGCGCCCCGAGGTGGTCGCGCTGATCGTGAGATTGTCGACATTGACCGCGCCGCTCCCGCCGCTCGTGCCGGCGAACGGATCGTTGAAGCTGAACACGCCTGGGCGAATGTCGGAATGGTTGTCGCCGATATAGGCGGAGGTGTCGGTATTGGCTCCGAGATAAGCCATCGACAATCCGACCGCGGAGCCGCCGCCTCCATTCCGGCTCATCGCCCCGGACAGTGTCACCACCGACAGATCCTGCTGCGCCAGGATGCCCACGGTCGGAGCATAGACGGTGGCCTGGCTCGAGATCGACGCATGCGTCGTGTTGTTCAGGAAGCCGAGCGAGGTAATGCCGTTCAGCGCCAGCGCGCCCGCGGCCTTGCCGGACGACGGCGCGACGGCGACGAACTTGTCAGACGTGATCGCGTTGACGGCGATGTCGTCCGCCGCCCGGAGCGTCGCGCGGTCCGAAACGCCGGCGATGGTATTGGTGTTGAACTGGACGAGATTGAGCGCGCCGCCGACCGAAGAGCCGCCCGAGGTGTTGCCGGTCAGGAAGCCGAGCGTGCCGACATTGCCGGCAGCGTCGATCGACGCCATGGTCGTGGTTGCCGCCACCTGGATGCTGGCGTTGTAGGTGTGGACGTCACCATTGTCCATCCCGGCCGCCCAGCTGCTGCCGCAGGTCGCGCTCGTGCATGTCGCCGTGAGGCTCGCACCACCCGCGACCCACGCCGTCGTGTTGTTGTTCACGACGAAATGGTTCAGCGAACCGGCGATGCCGATCGTGTCGCCGGCGTCCGACGTGGCATTGGCGTAGCTGGTCAGGATGTTGCCGCCGACGCCGAGACTGCCGTTGAGGTGGCTCAGAGTCGCACCTAACCCGTCCCATTTCAGCCAGGTGTTGGTGATGGGCTGTTCGGTGGTGGCATCGACGGCGATGTTCGCCGCGTTGATCAGCGTACCGCTGCCGACATAGGCGTTCGAATTGTGGGTGAAATTGCCCCAGGCGACTGCCGCGCTGATGGCCGTGCTCTCGCCCGACACCACGTCCTTGGTGATCGCGCTGGCCGTCGCATTGCTGCGAACGCCGCGATCGATGACGTTGCTGGCGACGGCGACGTTGCCGCTGGCATAGATGCTCGGCGCGCCGCCGCTCGGATTCTGCGCGATCGCAGCGGTCGCGCTCTGGGTGCTGTTGGCCAGCGAGAGCGCACCTGCGGCCTTGAAATTGAAGTTCAGCGGCACCAGCGAGGACATGTGGTCCTGGATGATCGACGTCGGTGCGGTGACGGCGCGCAGTCCTCTCTCGATCGCCGCGATCAGCGCCGGCAGGCCCGCGATGGACGACGCCATCGTGGAATTGCTGGTCGTGTCGGACGTCGCCTCGACCAGTACGGAACCGTTCATCCGGTTGGCGGTATCGGTTCCGAGCGATGCGCCGAGCGTCGCGGTCACTGACGTCGTGATGTCGCTGATGGCGAACGCACCGCCGACGGCGCCGCTCGCCCCTAATCCGGGTGCCGCAACCGACGTTGCGCTGGTCGAGAAGGAATTGTTGTTGATCGCGCGCACCTTCAGCGTGCTGCCGCTCGTGTTCACGGTGCCGGCTGCGATATGCGCGCCGCTCTCGACGTTCGCGACCGTCGTCACCGATCCCTTGGAATAGGCCACCGTCGGGACGATCTGCGCGCTCGTCGATGCCGCGAGAGCAGAGATGGCAATGGTGGCGTCGTTGAGCGCCTTGATCTCGAGGTTGCCGCCGGCATTGACCGTCGCGCCCGAGGCAATGTTGGTCGTGGCGACCCCGTCGATCTTGCCCACAACCACGCCGGCCGCAACCGGCGTGAGGCTGCCGAGCAAGGTGGACGCGATCGCCGGGTCCGAGGCGGTTTCCGATGCATGCGCTGAAATGGTGACATCGCCACGGCCGTTGATGTCGGCATGGCTGTTGATGTTGATGGTCGCGGTGGCGCTGGCGGCGACATAGCCGCCATTGAGGCCCAGCAGCGAACCGGCAAGCGTCGAGCCGACGAGCGCCAGGGCTCCGACTGGCGAACCGTCAAGGAAACTCGATACGGCGGTCGAGGTCGCGGTGATCGAGACGATGCCGCCGGTGATCTTGCCGTCGACGGTGATTGCCGTCGCCGCGGTGGCCTGGCCGGACAGCTTGATGTCGCTCGCCGTTGCTCTCAGCGTCACATTGCCGTCGGTATAGGTGGTCCCGCCGAAATTGACCGACTGGGCCAGGATCTGCGCGCCATTCATGATCTGGATGTTCGGCGCGTCGATGATGACGTTGTTGGCGTTCCCGGTCGAATGGCCGGATCCATCGAGCCGACGGGCGTCGATCACCGCATGCGCGGCAAGCGTGATCGAATTGTCCGCCTGGATGAGGTAGTCGGCGCCTGCGCTGAGCCCGGCCAGCGCATTCGCGATCGAGCTGTTCGACAGGGTCACGCCGGTGTCGCCCTGGCTGGCGTCGCCGACCACCAGGTCGATCGGATCGAACAGCAGCGTGCCGGCCTTGCCGTTCGGCGCGGTAAGGTTGACGGAAACGCCGCGGCCGACATCGATGATGCCGTTCGCGCTGAAATCGACCAGGCCCGCATTGCCCGTCTTCGCGCTGGCGTTGAACCTGGCCCCGCCCGCCACGGTCAGGTTCTGCGCCGCCTTCAGGCGGATCTCGCCGGCATCGCCGGACTTGCTCGCGATATTCAGCCTGGCGTTCCTGCCGATATCGATGTTGTTGCCGGCCTGCACCGTGATGTTGCTCGGCGTCGTGGTCTTGCTGCGCGCGGTCAGCCGGCCGTTGACCCTGGCGTTGTTGACGGCACCGATATGGATCGAGCCGTTGCTCACCGTGATGGCGCTGGCGCTGCGCAGGCCCTTTGAGTTGACCGAGGCCGCGAACTTGGCGGCATGGTCGAGATTGGCGATGTCGCGCTGGCTGGCGCCGCCAACATAGACGTTCTGCCCGGTCAGGCGCACGCCGTCCTGAGCGTTGATCCGGCCGTAGATGCGGATGTTGCCGTCCGGCGAGACCGGGAACGAGCCCGCCATGAGATTGCCGACGGCCGTGCCGTTGATCGCGCCTCCGGGACCGATCAGGCTGTCGGTGAACTCGCGCGTCGGCGTCGAGACGTTGAGGCTGCCGACATTGACCACGCCGCTGCGGCCGACCACGAACCCCTTGGGATCGGCGAAGTAGACGTTACCGCCGATCGCGCCGTTCATGTAGGAATTCAGCGTGCCGTTGATGTAGACTGGCGCGTCGCGAACGATGTTGACGAGGTTCTGCGTGCCGGTCGGCAGTTGCAGATTGACGGTGTTGCCCTGCCCGACGCTGAACTGCGAGAACGAGTTGAAGGCATTGTTGCCCGAGACCGTCGACGTCGTGACATTGGTGACGCTGCCGGAGGTCTGAAGGCTGGTTCCAGTCCGTCCGTCGGGAACGATGACGTTCGCGGTCTGCGCCTGAACGCGGACGCTGTACACCGGCAGGAAGACCATCTGCATCGCGCAGAGCAGCGACATCGAGCGGAACTGCGCAAGTCCGCGCAGGCCCCGTTCGTCAGTGTCTCGCCTCGCAGATAGCCCGCGCATTTCAGATCCTCTTCACCGGCATTGGCGCCGATCCACGACCGGGTGGGAGAATGTCGCGATGGGCCGGCATCAGAACTGGCCGGGCGGAAGCTTGAAGATGTCGGGGCTCTTGGCGTCGGCGACGTAGAACAGCAGTAGGCTGGTCGGCGTCAGCACGCGGTTGCTCTCCTTGGTCTCGAACGTGCCCTGGAGCAGCAGGATCACCGAGCGATCCTTGGCGTCGCTGCCGCGGAACATCACGATGCCGCCGGCGACGGGCATGTTGACCGCGATGGAGTCGGGCTTGAAGCCCTCGCCCATGAAATGGGCGCGCAGGATGTTGGCGTTGGAGAACAGCTTCTCCGGCGTCATCGCGGTGTCGGTCCCCTTCGACCAGACCGCGCCGACCTGGATCAGCGACTTCGACTTGTAGCCGAGCACGTAGGAGAGCTCGGCGGTGCCGCCGTTCGGCAGCAGCTCCGGAACGGACAGCAGAATGCTGTGCGTCAGTTCGGACGCGTTGTCCTGTGACCTGATGGCGTCGGGCTTGGCGTTGAAATCCTTGGTCATCGCCGCGCGCACGTCGGCCTCGTTCATGCCGAACTTGGCCGAGCGGAAGCCATCGATCGCCTTGATCTTGTCGTCGGCGACTGGCGTCTCGGCTGCAACCGCAGATGTCGCACCGGCAGCAACCGGCGTCCCGGCAGCACTGGCCTTGGGCGCCGGCGCCGCCTTCTGCTTCGGCACGGCGCCCTGGGCCGCGACCGGCCCGACTGCAACGGAGGTGAGCAGGCCGACGAGGGCCGGAATGAGATAGATTCTGCGCATCGAAAACCTTCGAAAAACCTGAAACAACGCTTCAAAAATCAGCAGCAGCGAAACCGGCTTCCCCGAACCGTCGTCGCAGCCGGACGGAAATTGTTGCAGCGCCGCAAGGCGTTACAAGAGTCACGGAGAAGACGAGATTCGAAACAGCGACTCCTTGGCAGCAAAGGCATACGGTATCGGGCTGCCAAACGCTGCGAATGAACATTCACAAGCGCATTTTTTGATCAATTGTGGTCACCAGCCTTTCGCGTTATGCAACCGCCTGGGGAAAATCTTGCGAAGCATTTCATGATCGAGCGGCGCGCTCCTGCCCACACTGTGCCGGCGGTTGCCCGCCGCGATGTCCTTCGCCTTGCAAGTGCATCGGTCGCGGGCTGGATCGCGCTCGGCACAACGACCGATCGCATGCGGATCGTCGCCTCGCTCACCGCATTGCCGCTCGACGACGAGCTGACCAGACGCGGCATGATCGACAGCGCGAGCTCTCGCCTGGGCAACCTCGTCGCCGGCTTGCGCCAGCGCGGCTGGGTTGAAGGCGTCAACTTCCGCCTCGAGCTTCGTTCGACCTTCGGCGCACCGGACAGGCTGAAGACGGCCGTCCAGGAATTGCTCGACCTCAGGCCGGACGTGATCCTGACCGGGTCGACGGTCGAGACCGCCGCCGTGCTTGCCGCCACCAAGACCATCCCGGTCGTGTTTGCGACCGCCAACGATCCGGTCGGCAACGGCTTCGTCGAAAGCCTGGCGCATCCCGGCGGCAACGTCACCGGCTTCACCAACAGCACCGCCGAGATGGGCGGCAAATGGCTCCAGCTGATCCGCGAGGCCGTGCCCGACGTCGCGCGCGTCGGCGTCCTGTTCAACCCGGCGACCACGCCGCGCGGCGGGCGCTTCTTTCTCGACTCGATCGAGCAGGAGGCCGCAGTGTCCGGCGTGTCCGCGGTGCCCGCCCCCGTCAACGCGCCGACGGAGATCGATGACGCCATCAGGCGCTTCTCCGAATCGCCCAAGGCGGCGATGCTTGCGCTGGTCGACAGCTTTCTCGTGGTCAACCGGCAGGCGGTCGTCACGGCAGCCGCCAAATACCGCGTGCCCATGATCTATCCGTTCCATTACTTCATGGATGCCGGCGGGCTGATGAGCTACGGACCGACGCTCGAGGTGCGCTCGGCCGATTATGTCGATCTCATCCTGCGCGGCACCAAGGCCGGGGATCTTCCGGTGCAATCGCCGCGCAAATACGAGCTCTTGATCAACCGCACGGTCGCCCGCACGCTCGGCTTGACGATCCCATTCACGCTGCTCGCGCGCGCCGACGAGATCCGCGAGTGAACGAGCCGGTCGACCAGGGACCTTCGCGGACGCCTCCCGGCCGGTTGTTCAGGAAATATCTCTACTCGATCGTCGCCCTCGCCTTTGCCGCGCTCGCCATCAACACCGGCTTCGACGTCTGGTTCTCCTATCGCGAGCAGAAGCAGCTGCTGGCGGCGACCCAGCGCGAGCAGGCCGCCTCCGCAGCCATTCAGATCGGCCAGTTCATCGGCCAGATCGAGAACCAGATCAGGTGGCTTGCGCGCCTGCCGCCGGAGCTCTCGACCAACGAGGACGAGCGGCTGAACGCCATCCGCCTCCTGCGCCTCTCGCCCGCGATCGCCGAGATCGCCCAGCTCGACGCGCAGGGCCGCGAGCAGGTGCGTGTGTCGCGCCGTGTCGCCGACAGGATCGGCAGCAAGATCGATCTCTCCACGACGCCCGCCTTCCGCGGCGCCAATGACAGCCGGGCCTATTACGGACCGGTCTACTTCTTCGGCGACACCGAACCGTTCATGACGCTCGCCACGCGCGGCACCGGCCGCGCTCCCGATGTGATCGTCGCCGAGGTCAATCTGCGCTTCATCTGGGACCTGGTCGCCGGGATCAGGGTCGGCAACACCGGCAAGGCCTATGTGGTCGACCGCAAGGGCGTCTTGATCGCGCATCCCGATTTGTGGCGGGCGCTCCAGCGCAGCGATCTCTCCGGCCATGCCGACGTCCGCGCCGCGCTCGACGGCGTCGGGCCGCCTTCGGGCGGCCTCGTCAAGGAGGATCTGTCCGGCCAACGGGTGCTGTCGACCTATGCGACGGTGCCTTCGCTCGGCTGGCTGGTGTTCGTCGAGCTGCCGCTCACCGAAGCCTACGCGCCGATCTACGCCTCGATCGGCCGCTCGACCTTCCTCCTCGTCATCCTGCTGGCCGGTGCGGTGTTGGTCTCGCTGGTTCTCAGCCGGCGCATGACCGTGCCGATCCAGTTGCTGACCCAAGGAGCCAAGCGGATCGGCAGCGGCGACCTCAACTCGCGGCTCGCGATCAAGACCGGCGACGAGCTGGAGGCGCTCGGCGAGCAGTTCAACCGCATGGCGGCGCATTTGCGCGAATCCTACGCCACGCTCGAGCGCAAGGTGATCGAGCGCACCTCCGAGCTGGAAAAGGCGCGCGACCACGCGCTCGCCGAGCACGACGCCGCCGAGCGCGCGCGCAGCGCGGCGGTGGCGGCCAACGAGACCAAGTCGCGCTTCCTGGCCGTCGTCAGCCACGAGCTGCGCACGCCGCTCAACGGCGTCATGGGGGTGCTGCAATTGTTGGACGACGGCAGCCTCAGCGAGGCCCAGCGCCGCCACCTCGCCACCGCGGCGGCGTCGGGCGAAACGCTGATCGCGCTGGTCGATGCAGTGCTGGAATATGCGCGCCTCGAAGCGAGCACGGAAATTCTGGAGACGCGCGACTTCCGTCTCGACCAGCTCATCGAAGCCGCCGTCGACCTGATGCGCCCGCAAGCCCTGGACAAGGGCCTGCGCTTCGACCTCGCCTGCGATGCGACGGTCGACACCGCCGCGCATGGCGATCCCGTCAGGCTCAATCGCATCCTGCTCAACCTGATCGGCAACGCGATCAAGTTCACCCCAAGCGGCGGCATCGGCGTGAGCGCGGCGGCCGGGCGGCGCGACGATCACCTCCTGCTGCGCATCAATGTTCGCGACACCGGCATCGGCATCGCGCCCGAGTTGCACGAGCGGATCTTCGAGGATTTCGTCCAGGCCGACGACAGCATCGCGCGGCGGTTCGGCGGCACCGGCCTTGGCCTTGCGATCGCGCGCCGCCTCAGCCGCCTGATGCGCGGCGAGCTCAAGGTCGAGAGCGCGCCCGGCGCAGGCAGCACGTTCACGCTTCAAGTGCCGCTCGGTCTTGCCGGAGACAGCGTGGCGCAAGGCGCGCTCGCGCCGCCGTCGCGGCAGCTCCGCGTGCTCCTGGTCGACGATGACCCCGTCAATTGCGAGGTCGGCGCAGCCATCCTGCACCGGCTCGGCCACCACGCCACGATCGCGAGGAACGGCGCCTCCGCCATCGAGCTCGCCCGCGATCAGGCCTTCGACGTCATCCTGATGGACCTGCACATGCCCGACATGGACGGCGTCGAGGCCGCCTCGCGGATCGGCGAGCTCGGTCTTGCCAAGATGCCGCGCCTCGTCGCCGTGACCGCCGACGTCTCGCGCAGTGCCCGCGATCGGCTCGCGGGCGCTGGCATCGCCAAGGTCGTGAGCAAGCCGATCCTGATCAACGCGCTACGCGAGGCGATCGAGGATGATCAGGCAGTCGAGCCGGCAGCCGCGCAACTCGCGGCCCACGAACTGATTGATCGGGTTTTCCTCGACGACCAGCGGGAGCTGCTGGGCGCGACGCAAATCGACAAGCTCCAGCAGCTTCTCCAGCAGACGGGCGAGCGACTGATCGACGACATCGCCACGGCCGCGGCGGCCGGCGATCACAAGCAGCTCGCGCGATCCGCGCATCAGCTCGGCAGCGCGGCAAGCGCGCTCGGCCTCGTCCGCCTGTTCGAGCGCTGCCGCGAGGTCGAGGAAGCCGCGCCCGCGATGCCGCTGCAGGAATGCCCGACTGCCGCTCGCGAACTCGCTGCGCTGCGGGAAGCGTCGATGAGCGCGCTTGACGATCTGCTCCGCCCCGCCGAGCAGCGCTTGCTCGGCTAGCGCGAGTCCATAAATCTGCAGAGCGGACGGCTTGCCAAAGCCCGCTATCCCTCGACAGCAGCCAAATTCGCCATGGCGTCTGACCTACGTCAGTATGGTCACGTCATACCCCCGCACAATGGCAATGACCAGGTGCTCTTGCTATCTACCAACGCAGAATGAAACGCAATGGAACCGGCCCCGCGAGCCGGCAGTTGCAGGACAAGTCCGGTGGCGTAGCGCCCGCCGGCCTTTCTCCTGATCGAGCGGCAGCATGCTGCTTCGAGACCCTGGCGTCGACCGTCACATTTGGCTGCTGAGAGTACGCCATGAGAAACATCGCCAATCTCCTCACGCGGTTTTGGCAAGGGAGCCAGCCTGCATCCAATGCTCAGGTTGCGGCCGAAGCCGAACACCGAGATCAATCCAGCATGGCTGATTTTGTCCGCATCCTGCAGGCCTACGATCAAGACCCGTGGGGCGACGGCGCCCGCCCGTGACACCGTCGCCGCAGCAGATCAGCGCTGAGGCCGGGCTGCGGACTGTCTCCAGTCAGCTGGTCAACAGGATCAATCTTCCGACTCCAATCGGTCTTGAGCGGGTCGCCCGGCCAGCAATGTGCCGCCGGCCGGGCCAACACCCACACGAGGGATCAACTTCCTTCGTGCCGGAAACCTGTGACCATTGCGGTGTCATGAGCCCGACGTTTTAACGACGAGCTTTATATTTAGCAGGTTGACGCCTTTGAACGGGTTCGGCGCGCTTTCGATTGTTCCCGTACCCGTGGCGTTCGCATAAGCACCTGTGCCCGATAGGATCGTGTATTCGCCCGTTGATTTTCCATCTTTGGCCGAACCAGTGTAGCGCGCCGTGATCGAGCCCTCCTCGAACGTGTAAGTGCTATAGCCGAAGAAGGGACCCGACCCTTTAAGCAGGTCCGAAGTATTCACGAACTCTTTCACTCCGATGCGGCCATCGCTGAAGACGGCAACCCCAAAGAACTTACCAGACACAACCGTCTGTCCTTCGACGTTTGCGGCCTCGATGACCTTGAGGTCGATCGGCTTCGTGATCAGCTTGAACTCAAGCACCCGCTCGCCGGCTAAGGCGGGTGACGCCGCGACCGCCAATGCCAGTCCGGAAAGGAGAAAGGTGAGAGACTTCCGCATAGGCTCCTCCTGCGCTTGTTGAACTCAAGTCGAGAAGTGCCGGCGGGCTACACATCGTGCCGCCGCTTTTCGCTGCGGCATGGAAGAGAGCCCTCGGCGACGCCCCGGCAGCGGCTGAAGCTCTCTGGTCCTAAGGCGCGAAGCCGGGACGCAAGTATGAGTCCGAGCGAGCGGAAGAAAGTTCAGGTTTCCGCTGCGGTATAATAGTGTCCAGCCAACTATGCGGGACTCTCAGTTGAGTCGGCACGGGCGACATGATCGAGCTGATCAAAACCTGCTTCGAAGGCGCTCTTCGGCATCTGGCCCAAGCTCGACCTGTCTCGCGCTTTGCGGCAAGACCACTGACCTCTTCCCTCTAGCGGGTCGTCGCTTTGCGCCCGCCGGCTTCGTCCTCCTCCCGCCCAAACCGCTCCACCAGGAAATCGATGAGCAGCCGCACCTTCACTGACAGGTGCCGGGTTGGTGGATAGACCGCATAGAGCGCTAGCGGCGGTGCGGAATAGCTGTCCAGCACCGTCCGCAGCTCGCCCTTCCGCAACGCATCGGCGGCGATGAACTCCGGCAGCAGTGCCAGGCCCCGGCCCTTGATCGCGACGTCGCGCAGCACCTCGGCGTTGTTGACGCAGAGCGACCAGGCCGGCTGGATCCAGTGGTCGCCGTCGCTGCCTGTGAGCTTCCACTGATTGCCTGTGAGCAGGAAGCCGTAGGTCAGCGAAGCATGCTCGCGCAGATCCTGCGGATGTTTTGGCGTGCCGTGGCGCGCCAGGTAATCCGGCGAGGCGCAGATCATGCGCGCCACCGGCATGATCTTGCGCGCGATCAGGCTGGACGATTCCAGCTCCGCGATCCGCAACGTCACGTCAAAGCCGTCCTGCACGGGATCGAGCAGATCGTCGCTGAGCACGATCTGGAGCTGAAGCTCCGGGTAAAGCGCCATGAAATCGGCGAGCACCGGCCCGAGCCGCATCGTGCCGAACGACATCGGCGCGTTGACGCGGAGCAGCCCGCGCGGCGCCGATTGCGCCTGCGTCACCGCCTGGTCCGCCGCCTCGATCTCCGAGAGGATCACGACCGCGCGCTCGAAATAGCGCTGGCCGTTCTCGGTCGGGCTCGCGTGCCTTGTAGTGCGGTTCAAGAGCTGGACGCCGAGGCTCTCCTCGAGGTCGGCGATGTACTTGCTGATCGCCGAGCGCGACAGCCGCAGCTGCCGGCCGGCCTCGGCAAAGCTGCCGCTTTCCACCACCTTCACGAAGGCCCGGAGGCTGCCGAGCTTATCCAAGGGGTCGCCCCGCCGATTGTTTCCAAATCGTAGACATAGCCGTCATATTTGCATGGATTGTCTCCAATCCAAAGCGGAACGATATTTCCGGCCAGAGCAAGACCGCTCCCCGAATCTGGAGGACGACAATGTCTGGACTGCACCATGTCACCGCGATTGCCGGCGATCCCATCCGCAATTTCGGCTTCTACACCCGGGATCTCGGCCTGCGCTTCGTCAAGAAGACGGTCAATTTCGACGATCCCGGCACCTACCACTTCTATTACGGCGACGAGACCGGCCGCCCCGGCACCATCCTGACCTTCTTTCCGTGGGCCGGCGTCTCGGCCGGGCGCCGCGGCGTCGGCGAGACCCACCAGACCGCCTTTCGCGTGCCGCAGCGCTCGCTCGGCTATTGGACCCAGCGCTTCACCGAGAAGGGCATCGCGTACGAGGCGCTGGAGAAGCGTTTTGGCGAGTCCGTGCTGCCGTTCACCGATCCTGATGGCATGGCGCTCGCGCTGGTCGGCGTCCCCGGTGCCGAGAACGAGCCGGGCTGGAGCAATGGCGACGTGCCGGCCGAGCATGCGATCCGCGGCTTCCACGGCGTGACCCTGCTGCTCGACAGCGCGGCCAAGACGGCGGCCGTCCTCGCCGACGTGTTCGGCTTCAAGGAGACCGGGCGCGAGGGCTCGGTGATCCGCTTCAAGGCGCCGGGCGATGCCGAAGGCAGCGTGGTCGACATCTACGAAGCCAAGGGCTTCCTGCGCGGGCACCAGGGCGGCGGCTCGGTGCATCACATCGCCTTCCGCGCGGCCGATGATGCCGAGCAGGGCCAGATGGCGCAAAAGCTCGTGAGCAATCACGGCCTGCACCCGACCGAGCAGCGCGACCGCAACTACTTCCGCTCGATCTATTTCCGCGAGCCCGGCGGCGTGCTGTTCGAGATCGCGACCGACATCCCCGGCTTCGCCGTCGACGAGCCGGTCGCGACGCTGGGACGTGACCTGAAGCTGCCGAGCTTCCTCGAGCAGCACCGCAAGCAGATCGAGGGCGTGCTGCCTAGCCTGGAAGAGACCGTGTCATGACCGAGACTGCATTCATCCATCGTTTCGAGCCCGCGGCCAGCGCGGGCTCTCCCCCGCTGCTGCTGTTGCACGGCACCGGCGGCGACGAAAGCGACCTGCTCGGCCTCGGCCAGATGATCTCGCCCGGCTCGGCCCTGCTCTCGCCGCGCGGCCGCGTGCTCGAGCACGGCATGCCGCGCTTCTTCCGCCGCCTCGCCGAGGGCGTGTTCGACGAGGATGACGTACGCCGTCGCGCGCATGAGCTCGGCGACTTCGTCGTGGAGGCGCGGCAACGCTACGGCATCGCCGCGCCGATCGCGGTCGGGTTCTCCAACGGCGCCAACATCGCGGCGGCGCTGTTGCTGCTGCAGCCGGACGCGCTTGCAGGCGCGATCCTGCTGCGCGCGATGGTGCCGTTGTCCGATCCGCCCAAGGCTGATCTCGGCAGCAAGCCGATACTGCTGCTCTCGGGCCAGGCTGATCCAATCGTGCCGGCGAGCAATTCGGCACGGCTCACCGCGCTGCTGTCGCAGGCAGGTGCGAGCGTCACCCACAAGGTGCTGCCGGCGGGCCATCAATTGTCGCAAGCCGACGTGACGCTGGCCCGCGACTGGATCAGCAAGGCCGACGCGAAGGCCGCATGATCAAGCAGCGGCGCATCGTTCGAACGATGCGCCGCTGCCATCACTCGAACCAGCCGCGCCGCTTGAACCAGATCAGCGGCAGCACGCCGCTGGCGATGACCGCGAGCCAGGCCAGCGGATAGCCGAAGCTCCAGTCCAGCTCGGGCATGTGCTTGAAGTTCATGCCCCAGATGCCGACCATGATCGTCGGCGGCACGCCGACGACCGACACGATCGTCAGGATCTTGAACAGCTCGTTCTGCTGGATGTTGATGAAGCCGAGCACGGCGTCGAGCAGCAGCTGGATCTTGTCCGATAGTCGCGTCTCGTAGTCGCTGAGCGAGACGACGTCCTTGGACACGGCCTCGAGGCGCTTCTTCGACGACGCCGTGATCCACTCGCTGCCGACGTCGCCGGCAAACGCGGCGATGCGGCCCACCCCGAGCAGGACATCGCGCGCCTTGGCGAGGCGCTCGGCCAGCTCGCCGACATTCTCCAGGGCCTCGCGCATCCTGCGGCTGGAGCGCACCGGGCGCTGGGTGCGCACCAGCCCGCCCTTGAAGACCCCGCGCGAAAGCTGATCGACCTTGGCGCCGAGATGCTCCAGGACATCGGCGCCGCGATCGATCATGGCCTCGAGCAGGCTGACGAACACGCACATGCCGTTCTCCAGGCTGTCATCGGAGCCGACGCGCTTGCCGATGTCGTCGAAGATCGGCAGCTCGGCAAAGCGCACCGTCACCAGCACGTGCGGACCGATGACGAAGCCCACCGGCGTGATCTCGGCCTCGTTGGCCTCCGTGACCCGCACCGCCGGCGAGCTGAGATAGAGCGTGCCGCGATCGAAGATCAGGCGGCTCGACGCCTCGATCTCGCTGAGCGAGTCTTCCGAGGGAATGCGGATGCCGAGCAGCCGCTCGACGAACTGCTTTTCCTCGTCGGTGCCGTTCAGGAGATCGGCCCAGATGATCTCAGAGGGCATTTCCGCGCCGATGCCGTGCCAGTCGTCGGACGGCCACCTGTAAAGCCTGAGCAAGAACCGAACTCCGTGGCCGCATCGTCATGCCGGATGGTGCATGTCCCTCATCCGCTAACGCATGAGAGTTCCAAACGTTCAAGACCTCTACGTGACAGCAATATTCACGCCGCTCACCGATGCTTCCAGGGGACATCGGAGATACCGACCGGAACACGGCCGAGCGATGCACGTTGACGGACGCGCGGGTGATCCATGGATACGCGTAGTGCATCCCGACATGACGACTTTCCTGGGTGTTGAGGCCTGCGACTTGACCACCGCACCGCCGGCGGCCGGCGCGATCCTGTTCGGCGCGTCGGATGCCACCCCATACCTTGCGGGTCAGACCAGCCATGCCGCAAAAGCGCCGGACGTCATCCGCCGCGCGCTGCGTCACTACGAGAGCGATCTCACCCGTTGGGATTTTGACCAGGACGCCGAGTTGCTCGATTCCAGCAAAACGAGGGTCTTGGACGGCGGAAACGTGCCGACCGACCCAATGACTCCGCAGAGCAACCGTGATGCGATCAGAGCAGCCGCGCAAGCCGTCCTTTCGGTTGGCGCCGTTCCGATCCTGCTGGGCGGTGATGACTCCGTCCCCATCCCTTTCTTCGAGGCATTCCAGGGCAGCAAGGGACTGACGATCGTGCAGATCGACGCCCATCTTGATTGGCGGGATCAGCGAAACGGATCGGGCTATACCTTCTCCAGCACGATGCGGCGCGCCAGCGAATTGCCCTGGGTGAAGCGCATCGTGCAGGTCGGCTTGCGCGGCGTCGGCGGCTCCGGTCGTGCCGAATTCGATGATGCAAAGGCCTGGGGCGCGAAGATCTTTACGGCAAGGCATGTCCAGCATCACGGGATCGCAAGCGTGCTCGACGCGATCGAGGATGACGGCGAGTGCCTGATGACCATCGATTGCGACGGTCTCGATCCATCGGTCATCCCGGGCGTGCTCGTCCCACAGCCCGGCGGCCTGTCCTATTTCGACGTGGTCGATCTCATACGGGGAGTCGCGGCAAAGTCCAGAATAGTCGGCCTGGATGTCGTCGAATACGTTCCCGAGCGCGACGTGCAGAATTTGGGAGCGATTGCGGTCGCGCGGATCATCTGCAATGCACTGGGTTGTGTTCGGCGGCGGAAGGTATAGCTGCTACGGCATATGAATCGTGGCGGCGACCGGTGCGCACGCCTCGTCCTTCGAGACGGCGCTTACGCGCCTCCTCAGGATGAGGCTCATCAGCGTCGGTGCCTGCTAGAACTGCAGCCACGCACTCCGTCCTCATCCTGAGGAGCCCGCCAAAGCGGGCGTCTCGAAGGATGGCCGCAGCGAAGGCTCTCAAATGCTCCTGGCGCAACAACATAAATCTAGGTCCACCATCCGTCACCGGGATAGGCAACACTATCCGCGGAAGAGATTTCCATCCCCACGCCCCTTCGAAGACGGCTGGCGTAGAACGCGAGAGGCGCTCCCTCATTGTGTCGGCACCAGCGCACCGCGCCGATGAAGAGCGTGTGGTCAGCGATATCGATCGATTGGACCACCTCGCAGGCGAACTGCGCGATTGCCTGCGGGAGCACGAAGAATCCTTGGCGCGAGACGAGCGGCGGAGCGTCGCGCAACAAAGGCCTTCCGGCAAAGTGCGCGCAGAGCGCAGCGTCTTCCGCATGCAGGACATTGACCGAATAGATGCCGGACCTGGCCACAGCCTGCCACGTCCGCCCGTGCATGAGAGAGACAAGCACAGTCGGCGGATTCGCTGAAATGGTCGTGAAGCTGTTGGCGGTCATGCCGAGCGGCGCGCCATCCTGGTCGACGGTTGCGACGACCGTAATGCCCGTCGCGAACCGCGATGCGGCTGCCCGAAAACCGGCCGGTTCGGCATGATGGCCCATTACGCGCCTTCGATCTTGAAATGGCAGAGCGTCGCCCCCTTGGGCGAATAGTTCGGCACGTCGGCTGCGACCTTCCGGCCGATGCTTGAGCCGAGCGCCGCCTCCATCGCAGCAGCGTCGGGGAAGAACGCCTGGAAGATGCAGAAAGGCGCCTCCCCCGGTCCGAGTCGGTGGGGGAAAGCGTAATGATGACGCACCAGACCGGGCAGTGTCGCTGCGAGGGGGACGTGCTTGTCGACGTAGTAGCCCCTGAAGGCCGCTGGATCGTCGGGCGTCGGGTAAAGAACGGTCAGGCAGTGCATTGGCGTTCCTCTCAGACGTGGTTCAGCCAACCGCCCGGGAGCAGGACTGCTTCCGTGTGGCGGTTCGCCGTCAGGCGGCGATCCTGCCGCTTCTGTCGATCCAGGCGTGGATGCGCTTGTCGCTCGCCAGACGATCCCACTGGCGCTCCGGATAGTTGAAGTTCTCGGTGAACTCGTCGCAAAGCTCCCGGTCCTGCGACATGGCGAAAATCAGCCGGCCCATGGCTTCCGATGGCGGCTGCAACATCATGTTGGTCCAGCGGGCAGCGGCAAGCACGCGGTTCTCGCGTGCGCGGTCGACGTCCTCGACGAAGCGCGCATCGAATGCCACCGCCTCGACGATCGCCTTGCCGAGCTCGAAGGCCGCATATGAGGCCATGTTGGCGCCCTGGCCCATCAAGGGATCGACGACGGAGTGAACGTCGCCCAAGGCAATCGCAAGCTTGTCGCCGTCGAAAGCCACCCAGGACTGCCGCACCGTTGGCACCACCGCGCCTTGCAGCAGGTCGAGCGGCTGGGCCAGCCCGAAGCGGTGCGTGTCGATCCGGTCGTAGGTGTGCGGATGATGCTTTTCCAGCTTATCCAGAAGGGACTGGCGGAATGCTGCCGGGTTGGCATCGTAGCTGAGCGAGACCAGGTCGGCCATGTCGCCGCCGGGAATGTTTTCCATCAACAGCGCCGTTTTCATGCCGCCGAAGGTCAGCGTAGGAATGACGATCATCTCGCCATGGCCGGGCGAGACGGACAGTGTGACGCCGCGCGGATCGTCGCCATCCGGGCTGCCATGATCGACGCCGTCATACAGGCCGACGCAAAGCAGGCGCTGTGGCCGACTGTACGGAGAGAGTTCGGGCCGGTGAGCGAACATGCGCCCGAGGGCGCCTTTGCCGGTGGAGACGACGAGAAGGTCGAAGCGCGAGACCAGCGCGGGGATGTCGTCATCCTGAATGCTGGCATATTCGATCCGACCGCCACGATCCTCGAAGTCCTTCATCAGTGCCGGCAAGTAGATCCGATAATCCACCGCGCGGCTCGGCCGCCGAAATGCACCGCGGAACAGGAGCCCGCCGTCCGGGAAATTGAAGTAATGATCGTGGTGGTGATAGACCAATTGGGGATCGTCCCAGTGGTTCACGCCGAGCTCGTTCTCGCGCGCGATGGTGACGCTATGATGCGCGACGGTGTTCATCAGCCGTGTCGCCGCATACTGCTCCGGGGCGCGGTCCGTCAGCACGGTTGCCGCGATGCCCTGCTTCTGCAGGTAGAGTGCCAGATGCAGGCCGCCGATGCCGGCCCCGAGAATGCCGATCGATTTGCTCATTCGTTTCCTCCCCTGAACGCGAGCAAGGCTAGACCGGACCAGCCATGCCGTATATGGAATGGTGAGAATATTATAAATTCCGGCGAGGAATGAATGGACCGGATCGAGGCGCTGCAGACCTTCATCCGGGTGATGGAGGCAGGCAGCTTCACCCAGGCCGCCGACGACCTCGGTTTGGGGCAACCGGCGATCAGCAAGCGGATCGCGCTGCTGGAAGCCGAGTTTCGCTGCCGGCTGTTCGTGCGCACCACGCGCAAGGTGCGGCCGACCCCGGAAGCGGACCGCGTGTTGAGATACGCCAAGGACATCGTCGCGCTGCTCGAGAGCGCCGGCGCTCCGACGCAGAGCCGGATCGGCAATCCGTCAGGGACGTTGCGGATGACGGTGCCGACGTCGTTCGGCCGCTTCTTCTTCCGCGAGATCTTCGCCGAATACACCCGTCGCTATCCTGATGTCCGGCTGGACGTCAGTTTTACGGAACAGTTTGTCGACCTCATCGAAACCGGGACCGAGCTTGCGATACGGATCGGCAGCCTCAATTCGAGTTCGTTGGTGGCGCGGCGGGTGGGCACCATCAAACGCCGGCTGGTGGCGGCGCCCGCGCTGCTCGCGCGTCATCAGGTGCCCTCGCTGCCGGATCATCTGCGCCGCATGCCCTGCGTCACCTACTCGCGCCTGTCGCAGAAGAATCAGTGGACGTTCGAATCCGAAACCGGCCGTTACGTCGTGGATATCGCGCCGGCGATGACCTGCGACGATGCGGACGTGATGACGTTGGCTGCATTGGAGGGGATCGGCGTCGCCGTGCTGCCGAACTGGTGTACCGTCGAGCACATCGCGGCCGGCCGTCTCGTCCATGTGCTGCCCGACTTCGTCGTGCCGCCGCTGCCCATGCATGTCGTCTATCCCGACCCGCAATGGATGTCACACCGGGCGCGACTGTTCCGCGATCTGATCATCGAACGTGCGGACGTCTTTGCACTCGGATGATCGCTTTCGGCACCCACAGAAACTGGCTCATTCGATTTGCCCAGCGGTCGGGCGCTTCCGGTTTACCCCGGTTTCCGGACAACTCGTCGCTACGCCCTAACGGAAGCGATGGGCCATGAACGGACTCATGCACCGCAGCAAACAACAGCTCTATTCGATCACTTCATCGGCGCGGGCAAGCATCGACGGCAGCAAAGCTAGGCCGAGGGCCTTGGCGGTCCTCAAGTTTACGACGAAGTCGAACTTGGCCGGCTGCTCCACCGGAAGATTAGCGGGTTTTGCTCCACGCAAAATCCTGTCGACGTATTCGGCAGCGCGGCGATACAAATCCGTAAAATTCGGCCCATAAGACATGAGGCCACCCGCTTCGACGTGCTCTCTGGCGTTGTAGATTGTTGGCAGTCGCGCTCCCATTGCTAAAGTCTGGATCTGATCGCGGTGGGTATTCACAAGCGGATCGGCAACTATATACAATGCCGCTGCACCACCTTTTAGCGCCTCGAAGGCAGACGGGATGTCCTCTGCTTGACGAATTGTGAGGATGTCGGTCTCAAGACCAAGCCTCGCCGCCGCCGCTTGCACCTCACTAAGCTCCAGTGCAGACAAGGAATTGCCAATGTTCCCAATAGCTGCCAAACGCCGAAGACTTGGAATGGCCTCGCGCAAAAGTTCTAGGCGCTTGCCGGCAAGATCGGTTGCTACCGTCGAGAGGCCCGTGACGTTGCCGCCGGGTTTCGCCAAACTCGCAACCAGTTTGTTTGCAACTGGGTCTCCCGCCACCGCGAACACGATCGGAATAACCGAGGTTGCCTGCATCGCCGCGATAACGTTTGCGGTCCCCGAGGTTACAATGACATCGACTCTAAGCCGAACGAAATCCGTCGCAAATTTAGCGAAGCGTTCACTGTTTCCTTCGCCCCACGCATACTCAATCACGACGGTTCGCCCCTCGATCCATCCGAGTTCACTCAGTCGCTTCAAGAATGCAGCAAGCCGTTGGCGCTCGACCGAAGGGGTGCTCTGACCCAAGAACCCGATGGTTGGCAATCGAGGGGATTGCTGCGCGCGGCCCGTTACCGGCCGCACGGCCACCAGACCAGCAAGAGCACCAAGCAAATCCCGGCGCCTCATACCTACCTCAACCGCAGACGACGGCATCATATGACTGAGGCCAGCGTTTTGGTAGGGATGAAACCGGCTTCGCCGCGGTCCGATGTCCGAGTTGGGTCAAAGTGCGAAGAACTCAAACGTGAGCAAATCTGGTCCGCTATGCCTCGGTGAGCGGACCTCCTGGCGAGGTGCCACCACTTCGCCGATGGGCCAACAGCGGACTCATGCGCTGCAGCAATTGCGACCCTATTCGATCACCTCATCAGCGCGGGCAAGCAGCCCCGGCGGCACGGAGAGGCCGATCGCTTTCGCGGTCCTTAGGTTGATCATCAGTTCGAACTTTGTGGGCTGCTCCACCGGGAGGTCGGCGGGGCGTGCGCCTTTGAGAATGCGGTCCACATAGACCGCAGCACGCCCGATGAAATCGGACATGTTCACCCCATAGCTCATCAGGGTGCCGGCCTCAGTGAACTCCCGGAGGAAGGTTATGACCGGCAATCGCGCCGCTATCGCAAGTTCGGCGAGTTTGGCGCGATGGGGCGTGAAAGGAGATGTCATAATTGCAAGGCCATCCATGCGGGCCCGCGCCATCTCGGCAAACGCATGATCAAACTCTTCAGGACCTCGCGCTTCGAACAATTGAAGGCGAATGTTCAACGAGTGCGCGGCGATCTGAAGCTCCTCCATCTGTAATGCAAGACCCACGTCGGCCGGGTTGCCAAGGACCGCAACTGCGGTGATGTGAGGGGCGGCCTGCTTCAGAATTTCCAGAAGTTTGCCGATAATTTCCATGCCTACCGAGGCGGTCGTCCCGGTGACGTTTCCACCGGGCTCGCTAAGGCTGGAAATGAGTCCCAGCTTCACGGGATCGGTCGGGAAAGTCATGACGATCGGAATTCGGCTGGTCGCGTTTTTTGCCGCCAAGACCGCTGAGGTGGCCGGTGCAACGATCAGGTCTACGTTGAGCGCCACCAGCTCCCTTGCAAGCTCGGGCAACCAGTCGATGTTTCCCTCAGCCCATCGATATTCAATGATGAAGTTCTCGCCTTCAACCCAACCCAGTTCGCGCAGCCTCCGCAAGAACGCCTGGAGCGGACGCTGGACTGATTCCCGGGTGGGGGCGCTTAGATAGCCGATGCGAAAGACCTTCTTCTGTTGCGCAAGGCCGGTCGCCGGCAAGGCCACCGCGGCTCCCAACACCAGGATCAACTCCCGCCGCCTCATTGAGCCCCCGCTAGGAACCACATCATCGGCGCCTGCAGCCTACCACTTTGTGGCAAGACGGCGAGCAAGAATGGGCAAACAACCGGCTCTAGATCCTGCTAGCGAATGTCCGCATTGTTCACAAGCGGGTATCGCCGCGCTCCCCGACCTTGGTCGGGTTTCGGCCGAACAGCCGACATTCCGATTCTTGAGATAGAAGTCAGCTAGCGGCCAACAGCGGAAGTGCTGGTGGAATGACCCGCCGTCAGCGCGACCTCTCAATGTCGGCTTCAGTCTCGATACTACTTCCACATGCGACGCAAAGAAAGACGTGACGCATTGTCGGACCATCTTTCACCAATTGGGAGCGGGACCACTTCATGATAGTCCCGCACCCAGAGCACATTGGAGGTCTCATTCCGCTGGAATAGGCATCCGAACTTGCGATATCTTCTAGACCTTGTGCGACCGAGCTATAGCTCTTGGCGATATGTTGTAATGTTTCGCGCCTAGACTCATTGCCGACTTGATCGGCCATCTGTAAAGCTTCGGCGGCCTTGTCCCGAAAGCGCTTGGCGTTTTCCAAACCAGTACGCGCCTTCTGACGGAGTTTGCCGGGCGAGGTCAACCACTCGCTCATATGCGAACCGGTTTCGGCCTGGCGGGCCTTCCGCGGAAGTTGCTCGCGCTCGGGGCCGCGCGGCAGAGACTTCGCCTCGTCGCGCAGCCGATTGGCTTCCTGACGAAGCCGTTCTTCGAGAGAATGGCTCTGCTTGAAGCGACGGCGCTCTATCATGGCGCTGCTCCATTGGTAAGTTAAGCGGAGCGCAACTGGCGTTCACACACACCGATAGTGGTCTCGGACCACTCAGTGATGGAACAAAGTGGAGCTAGGAAGAAGACAAGGCAAACGGTTTATTTCGTTCCGCACACGGAACTATCCAGGAACTACTCAAAAGCAGCCGAATTGGCCAATACCCACATTCGCTTTAGGAACGGCCAACCCGGCGGCTCATTGAAGATTGAGGGACGTCAGTGCCGCGACACGCTGGCGCAAGCACGTTAGTGCCGCAAGGCTACAGCCATGCACGACATGCAAACCCACCTAGAAAAACTCCTCACCGAAGCGGAGGAGTGCGCGCTTATCAGCAGACGCCACGCAGCCGACCAGTCGAAGAAGGAGTTGTTTGCTGATCTCTCCTCGAACCTATTGGGGCTCGCCACCAAGTTGGAACGCGCCATCCAAGAGCGTCAGGACTGGTCTAACAGGTAGGTGCATCGGCGAGCCTTGCCTGCGTCTCGCACCTGGCGCTCAGAGAGTAGGTCTAATCGCGACAGGCGATCAGTAGTCAATGATCAGGTTCTTCCCTTCAATCCGGCCATGATCGCGCAAGCTTCCCTGCCACACGTTTGAACAGCGGCAACTACAAGGTCGCACCATCAAGATAGCCAATCCGGCGAGCGGCCCCTCTGCCCACCGACGCGCGGCGAGACAAGCAGTGCCGCACTAGTTGCCGGAGTTCCTAACTGGCTGCTCTGCTACGTCTCGCAGGGTGCGGACCTGCTCCGCCCGGCGCGCGAGCTCCTCATAGGTCTTAGCGACGTTACGCAAGCTTTTCCTTGTCTCAGGATGCTCGCAGTTGTCCGCCTTCGCCCGAAACTCCTCCGCTCGCATCTCCCAGTAGTGAGGCGAGTGCATACGCTCGATACCCATGACGCCAAATTTCCTGAATTGGTCGTTCATGCTGATTAATGTACGTTCAGTCCAAGTGTTCCGCTCCTACCCAGGGAACGGTTAGGTCGCTTCCTCAGCCTAGTGAGCAAAAGCGATAAGGATCACGCCGGAGAGCCGGCCTGGGTCAGCTTCGGGTCTTGGTTGTGTGCAAACGGATGGTCGGCACGCGGCCGTGGTCGCCAATCACTGCAGGCGGCTGAGGTTCTCGCGTCGGATCGCCCAATGACGGCCAAAGCGGGCATCGCGAGGCGGTATTGCGCTTTTGGACGTACTTTCCGGCCTTCAGACGGCGCGGATGGCTGCAATCAGGCGCGGTTTGCCGACGATGTTCATCACCCGCGTGAGGTTATAAGCGAGAACATGCAGCGCCATCTCAGCGGCAACATTCCGTAAGCGCTTCATCAGGAAGTGGGTCGCACCCATACGGGCTTTGATCGTGCCGAAGGGATGCTCGACCGTCTCGCGCCGCGTCCGCATGGCTTTGGGATTGGAATCGAGCCGTCTCTGGACCTCCTCGACTACATGTTCATGCTCCCAACGAGTGATGCGGCGCTCCTTGGATGGCGTACATTGGCTCTTGATTGCGCAGCCTTGGCACGCTGCTGTCGACCAGTAACGGCGCAGCGTCATTCCATGCTCGATGTTGGTATAGCGATAGGGCAGCAGTTGGTCGGACGGGCAGCGGTAGACGTCCTCATCAGGCAGGTAGGCGAAGTCCTGTTTGCCGAACCGACCCTCCGCCTTGGCGTTCGACGTCATGGGCTTGGGCAGCGTGACTACAACGCCAGCCTCTTCGCAGGCCAATATCTCCTCTCCGTCGAAGTAGCCACGGTCGGCGACCGCCTCGAGTTTGTCCACTTCGAGCACTTCTTTGGCTTGCTTCGACATCCGAGCAAGCTGCCCACGGTCATTGCCGACGTTTATGACCTCATGCGTAACAATCAGATGGTGTTCGGTGTCCACCGCGACCTGGACATTGTAGCCGACGACACCCGATCCGCGTCCGCTGGTGGCCATCGAACGGGCATCCGGATCGGTCAGCGATATCTGTTGATCCGGCGTCTTGCGCATCTGCGCGTCAAGCACTTCCAGGCGGCTCATCTCCTGCTTCAGTCGAGCGATCTTTTCCTTGATCCTCGGTGTCTTGATGCTGATCGCTTCCGATGGCTCCTGCCGATCGGCGCTATCCAGTTGACGCAGATATCGCCCGACGCTTTCCTCGATTTGCGCCATCCGCCTCGCCATCTTGGCATGCGTGAAGTTGCGATCGCGGTTGTTCACTGCCTTGAACTTGCTGCCATCGATTGCGACGCTTGGGGTCTGCAACAGGCCCATTTGCCGGCATAGCGCAACGAACTTCGCACAAACCTTCCGAAGCGCCGCACCATTGTCCTTCCGGAAATCGGCGATCGTCTTATGATCGGGAGCCAGGCGGCCGATCAGCCACATCACCTCGATATTGCGGCACGCCTCACGTTCCAGGCGGCGACTGGATTGCACCCGATTGAGATAACCGTAGATGTAAAGCTTCAGAAGGACTGCTGGATGATAGGAAGGCCGGCCCGTCTCCTTGGCGATCACACGCTCAAATCCCATTCCATGCAGGTCGAGCGCCTCGACAAACACGTCGATCACATGGACCGCATTGCCCTCGTCTACCCAATCCTCCAGACATTCCGGCAAGAGCGTCAGCTGGGATCTGTCCGCGCCTTCAACGAAGCGTCCCATCCGTATCCCCCCATTAGGAAACGGAGGAATCGTAACCGACTCGCGGCTTTTCACACAGCCAGGGTCACAAGCGGCGGTCGGGCAAGCTCTAGCCCGCGTCCGCTCTGGCTCCCTTAGCCGACATAGCAAATGCCTCAGCCCGGTTCGGCTAAGGGCTAGGAGCGGACATGGCAATTCACTGAAGCTTAACGGGCGTTGCTTAGCCGACCTAAGACAGCCTGAGCTTCGTCAAAAATCTCCTGCACGATCTCCGCTGCTGGCTGTGTCTTATGGACGAGCGCAACGCTCTGCCCGGCCCAGAGCGACAGTGCATCGATGTCACCCTCGGCATCGGCTGCTGGTGTATAGGATCGATAACGGACGATTGGGCCACGAGATTTCGAGGTGGCGACGACCTCGCCCTCACCCGGCCGCTTTCCCGAAACTGGACGCCCGGCGGCTTCCCAAGCCGCGACAGTGCTGTTGCGCAATACACGGTGAGGAGCCTTTGGCCATCCGATGTCAAATAGCTCTTCGAGATAAACGGTATCGTCTTCTGTTGCTCGAAATAATCGCTCGCGATAATGGGGATGAATTTCCACTTCAGTGCTCGCGAGGAAACGGGTCCCGATCCAGACCCCCGAAGCGCCGAGCGCCAAGGCAGCGGCAAGTCCACGACCATCCGCAATGCCTCCCGCGGCTATGACTGGGACACGGCCAACAGCATCGACCACTGCGGGTACAAGTGCCATCGTCGCGACCTTCCCACGCACATGGCCACCTGCCTCCCATCCTTGTGCAACGACGATGTCAACCCCGCATTCTACTGCTCGGCGCGCGTCTTCGGCGGTGCCAACCGTATGAAGTACGACAGCGCCGCCCGCCTTCGCACGGGCCACAAGCGCCGAGGGTTCGCGCCAGAAGAAGGAGATAATCGGCACGCGCTCCTGCAGGCAAGCGTCAAGGCGCTCTCCTTGCGCGAACTCTAGGTTTAAATTGACGGCGAATGGCTTGCTTGTAAGGGCTTGAGTTTCGCGAATTTGCCGACGCAACGTTTCTATGTCCGCTCCCCATAAAGCCAAGGTGCCCAGCCCACCGGCATTGCTCACTGCTGCAGCAAGAGCGGGACCGACCGCTCCGCCCATTGGGGCTTGAATGATAGGAAGTTCGATCCCAAGACGCGTGCACGCTGCCGACATCACGAGTGTGGTCCTCCAGTTTCAGAGCACAGCAAATCAAAGCATGAAGGGCCGCCCGCCGACTAGGGCTGGCTTCCGCTTCAGGTCACAAAGCGCCTTCCCCAGGGCAGGACGGCGCGCCCGCTGCATCTGCGAGAACAGACAGCGGATTTGTCAGCACGTAGGATGGCTTGAGCCCTTGCGAAACGCATCATGCCTTTCCCACAGGTGGAGGCAGTAATGGGTTTCGCTGGCGCTCTACCCATCCTACGAGCTTCCTAGGGAAGCCCGTAGTAGCTCCGATAATGGCCAAGCTGCTGTTGCGGCGTAAAGCCAGCAAAATCGCCGGCGCGCTTGCAGTCCTGGAGCATGGCGAGAAGCGCTTTCGCTTCAGGGTCGCTACTTGCGCGCAGGAATGCTTCAGTGGCCTCAAGCCCTGCTCCGCAGACCAGCTGAATGTCAATGTAGCACGCTGCGTCGAAAGACGACATCTTGGCCTTATAGATCAGAAGAGCATCATTTGGGATGCCAGCCGAGAATAGCTGCGTGCACAGGAGCTTCAACGTCTCATTGCTGTCGCGATTGGTGTCGGCAATCGACGATTGGATGAGACGTCGGACTTCAGCAAGATCGGCCGCAGCCGGAGCGACACCGAAGCGCGCGAGTAAGTCGTGTTCGTCCATGGTGATGCAAAATCCAGCAGTTCTGCGACCTGGTCAACAGGCAGATCGACCGCTTTGGCCATAAGCAGAAGAACTTTCGCTGGTCGTGGCGCATGAGACAGGTCATCATTGGCTTTGCATGACCCGGCTCTTTTGCAACATATGGTCCAGAATTGTGATCGTCGAAGGGATCATGGGGTCCGGCAAGTCGACGACCGTACGGCGAATTGCTGATCGCTTGAAGGCTTCCGGTGTGTCCGCCCTCGGCATTACCGAGGGCACCAGCCCACATCCGATCCGCTTTGATTGGGACGTGCCATGGGAGGACATGCCGGCAACGCAAATAGCGAAGTTAGCCGCTGCGCGTTGGAGTGCCTACGTCAATTCTGCCGCGACGTCAGCGAGCATCACGGTTGTCGACGGACAGCTTTTCCATGGGAATTTAACGTCGCTGTTTCTGCTTGATGCCGACATCGCCCTGATCCGCAGCTATCTTCGTGAGGTGCTAGCCATTATCAAGCCGCTACACCCTTTGCTGATCTACTTTCACCAAGACGACGTTGACCGAGCGATTAGAGCGATTTCCGCTGAGCGGGGGGACTCATGGGTGACATATCAGGTCAATTGGAAGCTGACGTCGCCGTACGCCGTTAGGCATGGCTACGCTGGCCTTGGGGGACTCATCGAGCTCTATCGTGATTACCGCCGGCTTACCGACGGTCTCTACGCAGAGCTCGATATCCCGAAGATCAGCATCGAGAACTCCGGAATGGAGTGGGCGAAGTATGAAGAGACCATAGTTTCCGTCTTGGTGAACCCGGCCGGCGACGGGGGCAGCAATTCTTGATCGCTCTATGACTGAGCTAGAGAAGATGCTTGCGTGCTGAGCGAGTGGCCACAGGCGGCGCTGGTCCCTGCTCCGGGTCACAAAGCGCCCTCCCCACGGCAGTACGGCGCGTCCGCTGTATCGGTGAGAACAGACAGCGTTTTGTCGGCGTAGGCTACCGGCACCAACCGGCGCACCCACAGTGCTCTAAAGCGCCGGCAGGCCGGGCGGCGGCTTGCGCTTGGCGGAGGCCTGTTCAAAGGCGTAGGCCAAGCGCAGCAGCTTGTGCTCGCTCCAGGCGCGGCCTGCGAAGGTGACGCCGAACGGATAGTCGGGCGTATCCTTGCCGTCATCTGTCCCCGAAACGAACCCGCCCGGCACCATGACGCTGGGATAACCCGCCTTGGCGGCGATTGCGGCTCCGTATGCGCCGGGGAACAGGACGGCGTCGAGCTCGTGTCGGCTCATATAGGCATCCATGCCGCGCGTCTTGGCCGAGAGCAGGTCCATGGCGCGTGCGGATTTGTACTCGCGCTCGCTGAGATCGCCCCTGGTCATCTCCGCGGCGAGAAAGTGGTCCTGGCCGAAACGCAGCGCCCTGTCCGCATTCGCCTCGTTGAAGGCGACGATGTCGGCAATCGTCTTGATGTCCGTGTTGGTCGCCCACTCGTTCAGATACAGATTGAGGCCGTGCTTCATTTCGTAGAGGAAGACGATCGGCGGCCTTGCGATCGTGCCCTTGTGGGCGCTCAGCGGATTGCGGTTGAGCACGGCCATCGTCGTGCCCGGCCCGCCGATCCAGCCAAGCGTCGGCATGCTGGCACGCACGATGACGGCTCCGAGATCCTCCAGCACCTGGATCGTCTCAGCCATCAGCTTGGCCGCCTTCGATGGCAGCTTGCCGTAAAAGCAATCGTTCAGCGGGTCGGCAGGGTCGCTCGGCACGCCGATGCGCGCACCTTTCATGGCGTCGGCGGCAAGGCCGTCGGTGAAATCGTCCGGCCGCCGCTGCTTTTGCGTCGCCGGGTCGAGCGGATCCTTGGCCGCCAGCACGTTCAGCAGCAGCGCCGCGTCGCGCACGGTCCGGGTCATCGGCCCGGCGGTGTCCTGGCTATGCGCGATCGGCACGATGCCGGCGCGGCTGATCAGGCCGACCGTCGGCTTCACGGTGACGAGGCCGTTCTGGCTGGCGGGAAACAGCAGCGAGCCCGAGGTCTCCGTGCCGATCGAGGCCGCGCACAAACCTGCCGCCACTGCAACCGCCGAACCCGCGCTCGAGCCGCCCGAGGACACGACGGGGATGCCGTGATCGTCGGCCAGCGCCGGCGCATAGGGGTTCTTGACCTGACCGCCCAGCGACGAATAGCCGGCGGGCATGTCGACCGCGATCATGTTGGAAAATTCGGTCAGGTTCGCCTTGCCGACGATCACCGCACCGGCCTCGCGCAGCAGCTTGACGAGCGTCGCATCGTCCCGCGCATGCGCGCCTTCCAGCGCCAGCGAGCCCGCCGTGGTCGGCTGCTTATCGCCGGTCGCGATGTTGTCCTTCACCAGGATCGGGATGCCGGCCAGCGGCCGCTTGGGCGACTTGACGCCGTCGAGCCTGGCCGCGATCGCGAGCGCGTCGGGATTGAGCGTGCGTACCGCGTTGAGCCTGGGCCCGTCGCGGTCGTAGGCTTGGATGCGCGCGAGATAGGCTTTGAGCAGCGCCGTGGCAGTGACATGCCCATTGGCCAAAGCATGAGCGATATCGCTCATCGACGCATGATCGAGCCTTGCATGATCAAGCTTTGGGGAGATCGGCGCCTCGGCGCGGACGGCCGCCGCGGCAATGCCGGCATCGCGGCGGGATGGCTTCTTCACGGCTGTCTCGCCTTGCGGCGCGTCCCTGACCACGAGACCGCGACGATGCCATCATGCCAGTGTTTTGCCCGACGGGTCAACGACCGGCGCATCACCTCGATCACGCGCGACGCAAGCGCGCAAGCCATTGAAATGACTAACCCTGGCTACTGTGCATGGGGTTGTTTTTCAGGTTTTGGTTTGGAGCTGTGTCCTCTCCCACGCGTGGAGAGGACACGGAAACGGACGCCGCCTACTCCCAATACCACGTGGAGAAGTCGTTCTCGAATTGCGGCACGTCCTTCCAGACGCCCTTCAGCTTCTTGGCTGTGATGGTGATGAGCTGCGGCTGGTACAGGTAGGCGGAGACCGCGTCGGTGGCGAGCATGCGCTGGGCGTCGCCGAGCAGCTTTGCGCGGGCGGCTTCGTCCGGCGTCGAGACGATCTGCTTGTAGAGCGCGTTGAAGGCCTCGTTGTTGTAACCGAGGTAGTAGTCCGACTCGGTGATCTTGACGAGGTCGAACGGCTCGACATGGCTGACGATGGTCAGATCGAAATTGTGCGGGCCATTGCCGGCGAACACCTGCGACAGCCATTGCGCCCACTCGACGTTCTCGATCTTGGCGACGATGCCGACCTTGGCGAGCTGGGCTGCGGCGATCTCCCCGCCCTGCCGCGCATAGGACGGCGGTGGCAGCTTGAGCGACAATTCGAGCGGCGTGGTGACGCCGGCTTCAGCGAGCAGCTTCTTGGCTTTCTCCGGATCGTACGGGTTGATGCCGGTGGTGTCGACATAGCCGAGCGCGCCCGGCACGTAGAAGCTGCCGATCGGCGTGCCGAAGCCGTCGACGGCGCCGTCGATCATGGCCTTGCGGTCGATCGCGGCAAGGATGGCGCGGCGGACGCGGACGTCGTCGAGCGGCTTCTTGCGGTGGTTGATCGCAACGATGGTCTTGGCCCGGGAGCCGCCGACCTGGACGTTGAAGCGCGGATCGGCCTTGAACTGTGCCAAGGCGCGCGCCGCGGCGACGCGCGGGAATGCATCGACGTCGCCCGACAGCAGCGCCGCCACCTGCGCCGCCGGATCTGAGATGAAGCGGATCGTCACCTTGGACAGCTTGATCGCGGAGGCGTTGCGGTAGTCGGCCCATTTGTTCAGCGTGATCGAAGAGCCCTTGGCCCAGCCGCCAAGCTGATACGGTCCGGTGCCGACCGGCTGCGTGACATTGGTACCCGCGCTCTTCGGCTCGACGATCGAGCCGCCCGCCTGGCCGAGCAGGAACGGCAGGTTCGGCTCGGAATATTTCACGGTGATCACGACGGTGTCGGCGTCGGGCGTCTCGACCTTCTCGAAGGCCTGGTACAGGCTCTTGTCCTTGTTGGTGCTGGTCGGCGCCGCGTTGCGCTCGAACGAGAACTTCACCGCCGCGGAATCGAACGCTTCGCCATTGTGGAATTTGACGCCCTTGCGCAGCTTGAACGTATAGGTCTTCAGATCGGGCGAAGCGGTCCAGCTCTCGGCCAGCAGCGGCGAGACCGAGCCGTCCTCGTTGATCTTGGTCAGGGTCTCGTAGATGTTGTAGAGCGTGACCTCGGCGATCGCGGCCGCGGCGGCGTTGGTGGGGTCGAGCCCCGGCGGCTCCAGCGCCATCGCCATGACGACGCTGTCCTTCTTGCTCTGCGCCAGCACCGGCAAAGGCGCCGCGACGAGCGCAGCGGCAAAGGCGACGATCGATAGTTTCCTGAACATGCGCAAACTCCCCGGCCAATCCTGTTTCCAGCTTAACGCCAATCCTGCCCCGGACACTAACCTTCCATGGCCGCCTGCGGCAACGCCATCACGGCCTCGGCCTTGTGGCAGGCGGCAAGGTGTCCCTCGCCCACCTTGCGTAACGCAGGCGGAACCTCGCGGCAATGCTGGTCGGCAAGGGCGCAGCGCGCGGCATAGGGGCATCCGGCCGTCGCGGCCGATTGCGAGGCGATCGCCTGGGCCCCGCGCCGGCGCCGGCCACCCCCGGCACGCGCCCGCGGCACCGCATCCAGCAGCGCCCGCGTATAGGGATGGGCGCCGCGCTCGAACAAATCCTCCGGCCGCCCCTGCTCGACGATGCGGCCGAGATACATCACCGCGACCTCGTCGCAGAGATAGTCGACCACGGCGAGATCGTGGCTGATCAGGATGTAGCTCAGGCCGAACTGCTCCTGGAGGTCCTGCATCAGGTTCAGCACCTGGGCCTGCACGGAGACGTCGAGTGCGGAGACGGGCTCGTCGGCGACGATCAGCTTCGGCTGGGTGATCAGCGCACGCGCAATGGCGATGCGCTGGCGCTGGCCGCCGGAGAATTCGTGCGGATATTTTTCCATGTCCGCATCGCGCAAGCCGACCTGGCGCAACACCGCTGCGACGCGGTCGCGGAACGTGGTGCGGACGGCACCTTCCAGCACGGTCAGCGGCTCGGCGACGATCCGCGCGATGGTCTGGCGCGGATCGAGCGAGCCATAGGGGTCCTGGAACACCATCTGGAAATCGCGCCGGGCGCGGCGCAGCTCGTCGGCCGGCAGGCGATTGAGATCACGCCCGAGCAGTGCGACCTGCCCTGACGTGGGCCGCTCCAGCGCCATCACGACGCGCGCGAAGGTGGACTTGCCGGAGCCGGACTCGCCGACGATGCCGAGGCTCTTGCCGGCCTGGACCTGCACGCTGACACCGTTGAGCGCGCGCACCTGCCCCGGCGGTCGGAACAGGCTCTCGCGCGGCAGCGTGTAGCGCTGTTCGAGATCCCGGACGTCGAGAAGCGGCGCGGTGCTCATGCGGTCAGCGCTCCGACGCGTTCGGCCATCGACACGTCCGTTCGGATGCAGCGCGCAAAATGGCCGGGTCCGACACCCACCATCGGCGGCAGCGCGCCGCGGCACTGGTCGATCACGAGCGGACAGCGATCGGAGAAGGTGCAGCCGGACGGCAGATCGGCGAGTTCCGGCACCGTGCCCGAGATCGTCTTCAGCCGCGTCCCCTTGCGCGCGCCGAGCTTGGGCCGGGCACGGAACAGGCCCTGCGTGTAGGGATGGCCCATGCGACGGAAGACTTCGTTGGTCGGCCCGCTCTCGACGACGGTGCCGCCATACATCACCATCATGCGCTGGACGTTCTCGGCGATGACGCCGAGATCGTGCGAGATCAGGATCATCGACATGCCGCGCTCCTCGACGAGGTCGTCGATGAGATCCAGGATCTGACCCTGGATGGTGACGTCGAGCGCGGTGGTCGGCTCGTCCGCGATCAACAGGTCCGGCTCGCAGGCAAGCGCCATCGCGATGGTGATGCGCTGACGCTGGCCGCCGGAGAACTGATGCGGATAGGCATCGACACGACGTGCGGGGTCAGGCAGCCCGACGCGGTCGAGCAAGGCGATCGCCTCTTTGCGCGCCTGCGCCGCCGAATATTTCTTATGACGCCGCAGCGGCTCGGCGACCTGGTTGCCGATCGTGTGCATCGGGTTGAGCGCAGTCATCGGCTCCTGGAAGATCATGCTGATGCGGTTGCCGCGCAGGCGACAGTAATCGGCATCCGCAAGTCCGACGAGCTCGTCGCCGTCCAGCTTGATGCTGCCGGTGACGACGGCACTGTCCGGCAGCAGCCCCATCAACGACAACGCCGTGACCGACTTGCCGCAGCCGGACTCGCCGACGAGCCCAAGCGTCTCGCCGCGCTTCAGCGCAAAGCTGACACCGCGCACGGCCTGCGCCGGCCCACGGCTGGTGTTGAGGCGGACGCCGAGATTGTCGACTTCGATCAGCGGCATGTTGGCGCGCTCGGCCATCGTCATCGCTCCCGCGCCAGCCGCGGATCGAGCAGGTCGCGCAGTCCGTCGCCGAGCAGGTTGAGGCCGAGCACGGAGATTGCGATCGCAGCACCCGGATAGACCGCGAGCATCGGCGACTGGAACAGCAGCGTCTGTGCATCGTTCAACATCCGCCCCCAGGACGGCTGCGGCGGCTGCGTGCCGAGGCCGAGATAGGACAAAGCGGCCTCGGCGAGAATGGCGAGCGCGAACTGGATGGTGACCTGCACGATCAGGATCGACAGAATATTCGGCAGCACATGCTCGATGGTGATGCGGAAGCGCCCCTTGCCCGCCGCGCGTGCCGCAAGCACGAATTCGCGCGCCCAGATCGCATTGGCCGAGCCGCGCGTCAGCCGAGTCAACGTCGGGATCTGAAAGATGCCGATCGCGATGATCGAGGTCACCATGCCCGGCCCCACCACGGCGGCGAGCATGATCGCGGACAGCACAGCCGGAAAGGCGAAGGTGAAATCGGAGAAGCGCATGATGATCTCCTCCGTCCAGCCGCGCCGGGCCGAGGCGATCAGGCCCAGCGTGACGCCGAAGGTGAGACCGATGCTGACGGCGATGACACCGACCATGATGGTGGATCGGGCGCCGGCAAGCAGCAGCGAGACGATGTCGCGGCCGAAGGAATCGGTGCCGAGCCAATGCGCCGCCGAGGGCGGGCGGAGCTTTGCGGCGATATCGATCTCATAGGGCGACCACGGCGTCCATACCAGCGACACCAATGCCGAAGCCAGCACCAGAAGGCTGAGCGCGCCACCGAGGACGAAGCTGCGGTGGCGCAGCGCGCGGCGCCAGAACGTGCGCGCCGGCAGCGGACGCGTTGCGACGGGCGCGTCGATGGTGATGGGCGCGCTCACAGGTCGTGCACCTTGATGCGGGGATCGATGAAGGCATAGAGCACATCGACCACGAAGTTGACGATCACGACCATCGCGGCGAGCAGCATCACGCAATTGCGCACCACGATCAGGTCGCGGTTGGCGATCGACTGGAAGATCAGGCGGCCGAGGCCCGGCAGGTAGAACACGTTCTCGATCACGATGGTGCCGGCGAGCAGATTGGCGAATTGCAGCCCCATCACGGTCATCACGGGGATCATGGCATTGCGCAGCACGTGGCTCCACAGCACCTCGCGCTTGCCGAGGCCCTTTGCGCGCGCGGTGCGGACGAAGTCTTCGCGCAGCACTTCGAGCACGGCCGAGCGCGTGACGCGCGCGAGGATCGCGGCCTGCACCACCGCGAGCGAGATCGCCGGCAGCAGCAGCGACTTGATCCCCGGCCAGATGCCGTCCTCCCAGCCGGCGAAGCCGCCTGCCGAGAGCCATTGCAGCCGCACCGAGAACAACAGCACCAGGAGAATCGCGAACCAGAAGTTCGGCAGCGCGATGCCAACTTGCGTCAGCGACATCACGCCGACGTCGCCGAGCTTGTTGTGATTGGCGGCGGTGTAGATGCCGGCGGAGAGCGCCAGCGTCACCGTGATCGTCATCGCCATGATCGCGAGCGGAATGGTCAGCACCAGCCGCTCCGCGATCAGGCTGGCGACCGGGGTGCCGTAGACGTAGGAATTGCCGAGATCGCCGACGAGGAGGCCCTTGATCCATTGCACGTAGCGAACGGCCAGCGGCTGGTCGAGCCCGAGCTTGACGGTGAGCGCGCGGACCGCATCCGGCGAAGCGTCGGCACCCATCAGCATTTGCGCCGCGTTGCCGGGCAGCGCGTCGAGCACCAGGAAGATGATCAGCGACGCGCCGACCAGCGTCGCCAGCAGGGTCAACAGACGTCGGAGGACAAAGACGCTCATGCGCGCTCGGCTTCAGTGCTCACCAACGCCACGATCAACATGTCCGGACGCCTTAAGCAAGCTCTTTGCTGCACGCCCATCTCCTCAAGCCGGCCAGCGGGACAGAAGATCGCTTGACGCCTCGAACAGTGCGCTCACGCGCAGCAATTCCGCGTCGGCCCGGAAGCGGCCGACCAGCTGAAGCCCGATCGGCAGCCCGTCGCGGGCAAAGCCCGAGGGAAGGCTGATCGCGGGATGGCCGGTCATGTTGAACGGCATGGTCCAGGGGAACCAATGCGGCCGGACGCTGTCGTAGTGCCTGCCATCGATCTCGATGCTGCCGAACAGGTCCTGCTTGATCGGCAACGCGGTGCGCGACAGGGTCGGCATCGCCAGGAGGTGACCGCGCGCAAGCAGCGATTGCACGCGGCGGAACAACGCGGTGCGCGCGAACATCGCCTCCTGATAATCGACGCCGCTGACTTCGCTGGCGAGCGCGAGCTGCTTGAGAAAAGCCTCGCTCAGCTCGCCCCCATGCTCGGCCGCAAGCTTGGCAAAGCGCGTGCGCCAGACGGTGTGGTTGATGGCGCGCCAGATCGGCTCGATGTCGAAGCCCTCGCCGGAGAATTCCTCGAGCTCGGCCCCTAATCCGGCCAGCCGGTCGAGGCTCGCCTTGAAACTGGCGGCGACTTCGGCGGAGACCGGACGGCCCGGCGGCGTCAGGCAGTACAGAATCCTTATCCCGCGCAAATCGCCGCGCGGTGCGGCGATGCCGATGAAGTCAGGCACGGGCACGCCGATCGACCAGGGATCGATAGGATCTTCGCCCGCCATCGCCTGCATCATCAACGCGGTGTCGGCGACGGTACGGGTGGTCGGCGTGACATAGGTCTGGTTGCCGAAGACGTCGAGGGCCTGGCTGTGCGGGATCACGCCGTTGCTCTGCTTCAGACCCACCACGCCGTTGCAGGCCGCCGGAATGCGCGTCGAGCCGCCGCCGTCGGTAGCAATCGCCAGCGGAGCGATGCCGCTGGCGACAGCGACCGCCGCGCCACCGCTGGAGCCGCCGGAGGAACGGCAGGCGTCCCACGCATTGCGGGTCCGACCGAACAAAGGTGAATCGGTGAGGCACTTGCTGCCGAACTCAGGCGTCGTGGTCTTGCCGATCAGGATCGCGCCTGCGCTGCGCAACCGTGCGACGGCGACGGCATCCTCGGTCGGCACATTGTTCTTGTAGGGAACAGCGCCAAAGGTGGTCTTGACGCCCTTGGTGTTGACGATGTCCTTGACGGTGACGGGGAGGCCGTGCAGTAGGCCGAGCGGTTCGCCCGCCATCACCTTGCGCTCGGCGTCGCGCGCCGCTGCGATCGCCTCGTCACCGCACAGAGTGATGAAGCAATTCAATTCGGGCTGGCGCGCCTCGGCGCGGGCAAGTACGGCGCGGGTGAGCTCGACCGGCGATATCCGCCTTGCCGCAATGAGACCGCGCAGCTCGGTTGCGGACAACAGACAGGGATCGCCGTTCATCGTCACATCACGCTCCGAAGCGGGCCGCCATTGGCCCGAAGACATTGACAGCGAGAATGACAGTTTTGTTAACTCGCCGTCCAATACGATTTTTGTGGCCAACCCATACGCTCTCGGTATGCCAATGGATCTTCGCCGGCTCCGCTATTTCGTCGCCGTCGCCGAGGCGCGCAGCATCGGCAAGGCCGCCGAGCGGCTCCGGATGGCGCAGCCGCCGCTCTCGGTCCAGATCCGCAAGCTCGAGGCCGAGATCGGCGCGCCGCTGTTCCGCCGCGGCACCCGAGGCATGGATCTGACCGAGGCGGGCCAGGCGTTGCTGGCGCGCGCCAGCGAAGCGCTGGCGCTGGCGGCCGACGGCGCCGAAGCCGCGCGCGCGGTTGCTTCGGGACGGCGCGGCCGGTTGTCGGTGGGCTACATGTTCGTGCTGGCGAATGCGATGCTGCCGCGGCTCATCCCCGAATTGCGCCGCGCGGTTCCCGGCGTCGACCTCAGCTTCGCCGAACTCAGCGCCTCGACGCGCGAGGCCCGCGTGCTCGACCGCAGCGTCACGGTCGCGCTGTGCATGCCCGCAATCAATCATCCCGAGATCCAGGTGGCAAAAATCGGGGCACAGCCTTTCAAGCTCGCCATGCCGATCCGCTCGCCCCTCGCCCGCTTGAGCTCCGTGCCGATGGCCCGGCTGCAGGGCTGTCCGCTGATCGCACTGCCGCATCCGGACCATGGACCCGCCTCCTCGGCGGTCGTCCCCTTGTTGCGTCGGCACCAAGTGGTGATGCCGATCGCCAGCCGGGTGGAGACGGTGCATTCGGCGATGAGCCTGGTCCTGGCCGGTGAAGGTCTCGCCATCCTGCCGGCCTGCGCACAGCTCGGCGCGCCACGCGGAGTCGTGTTCAGACCCCTGCGTGACGTCGCCGACTCCCTCGACGTTGCAGTCTGTTGGCGGCGGGACTCGCAAAGTCCACTGATCGGAACCTTCCTGAAATGTGCCGAGAAGGCCGTCGCGCGGATGTGACGCGGACTACCAGCTCCAATGGATCTCGTGGCTCCAGGGCGGATCGGCACCCGGACGCGTGCAGGTCAGGCCGGCACAATTGGCCGCAAAGGACAGCGCACGGCGGAGCTCGTCCGCGCCGATGTCCTTCAATCGCGGCCGGGTGATGCGGCCCTGCTTGTACAGGGCGAACAGCAGCGCCGCCTGAAAGCTGTCGCCAGCGCCAATCGTGTCGGCCACCTCGACCTTGGGCGCAGCGACTTCAATCTGGCCTGCTCGCGCATGCCAGGCGATGGCGCCGTTGTTGCCGCGGGTGATGACGACAAGGCTCGTGCCCTGCGCCAGCAATGTGTTCGCGCGCTGCTGACAAGGCTCCTCGCCGAACAGATAGGCGAAATCGACGTCCGACATCTTGATGAGATCGGCGCTTCCGGCGAACTCGGCCATGCTAGCGAGATACGCGGGCTTGTCCTTGACGAGGTTCGGTCGGCAGTTCGGATCGAAGGAGATCGTGGTCGACGCCCGCGCGTCCGCAATCAGCGCCTTGGTCTCGGCCGCACCAAGGTCGTTGACCAGCGTGGTCGAGCCGATATGGAGAGCTTCAATCGTGTCGAAAGGAACTGTGCCGCGGCGGTACGTCCAGCTCCGGGTCGCGGTCTCGGCGTCGTAGAAGGCGTAGTGCGATTCGCCTGCGACAATACGGACAAAGGCGAGCGTGGTCTGGTGGTCGCTGCGGGTGGCGAGATCGAGCGCGACGTTCGATGCGGTGGCATGGTCGGCGATCATGCGCCCGAACAGGTCGGTCGAGATGCCGCCGACAAAGCCGGTCGGCGCACCCAGCCGCGCCATGCCGATCGCGACATTCAGGCAGGAGCCGCCGACCGCGGGCATCACGGCCTCGCGTCCGTCGACGTTTCGCGTCGGCACGAAATCGATCAGCGCATCGCCGCAGGCAATCAGCATGTCTTTCAACCTCTCGCGACACTGCTCATCGCCGCGCGGCTGCCGCGATCGACCTCGCGCAGCAGCTTGTAGACCTCGCGCTTGCGGGTGTGAAATGCGGCCATGTCGGGCGCGGTCGGCTCGCTCTTGCGCCCCAGCGCCGACATTTTTGCCATGGTCTCGCCGATCGAGGCATAGGCGCCGCCGGCGACCGCCCCGAGCATCGCGGCGCCCAGCAGGACCGGCTCTTTCGTTTGCGGCAACGCAACCGTGAGGCCGGTGGTATCCGCCATGATTTGGCGAACTAGCGGGCTGCGGCTGGCGCCGCCGCCCATGATCATGATGCTGGAGCGGACCCCATGCGCGGCAAACGCCTCGATCACCTCGGCGAGACCATAGGCAAGACCGCAGAGACCGGCAACGAACAGCCGTTCCATCGAGGCGATGTCGGTGTCGAGATCGAGGCCCGCGATCACCGCGCGCGTGTCAGGGTCGGCATAAGGCGAGCGATTGCCGATGAATTCCGGGAGCACGTGGACGTCGCGCGCCAGCAGCGCGGCGCCGCTGGCATCGCCGGCGCGCGCGATGATGCGGCGCTCGAGGAAATCGATGAGATCGAGGCCCTCACTGCGCGCCGCCGCGCTCGCCTCGCCATGGCCAGGATGCGACTTGAGGAGATGATCGATCGCAGCGCCCGCGGCGGACTGCCCGCCTTCGTTGAGCCAGAACTCCGGCACCATGCCGGAATAATAGGGGCCCCACACGCCCGGCACGAAGCACGGCTCCTTCGTCGTCGCCATGATGCAGGCCGACGTTCCCATGATGTAGGCGAGACGGTCGCTGACATCGCTCGCGCCCCCCGATCCGTCGCGGCCGCCGATCGCGCCGATGCCGCCGGCATGGGCGTCGATCAGGGAGGCGCCGACCGGGATGCCCGGAGCGAGGCCGAGCTCGACTGCTGCTGCCGGCGTGAGCCCGGCGCCGAGGCGCGTACCGGGCGCAACGATCTCGGTGCCGATGCGCGCGTATTGTTCGGTGACGAAGTCCGACAGGCCAATGCGCTTGAAGAACGGCGCGCTCCAGCCGCCGCCGTCATGGGCGAGATAGTTCCATTTGCAGGTGACGGTGCAGGTCGAGCGCTGCAGCGCCCCGGTCGCGCGCCAGGTCAGATAGTCTGCCAGATCGAAGAAGTGACCGGCGGCATTGAAACTCGCGCGCAGATGCCGCTTCAGCCAGAGCAGCTTCGGCATCTCCATCTCCGGCGAGATCGAGCCGCCGACATAGCGCAGCACGGCGTCCTCGGTCTCGTTGATCAGCCGCGCCTCGGCCGTGGCGCGGTGATCCATCCAGACGATGACGTTGCGCTGCGCCTCGCCGGACGCACTGACGGTGAGCGGCTCGCCTTGCGGATCGAGCGCCACGAGGGAACAGGTGGCGTCGAAACCGATGCCGCCAATGCTGTCGGGGGCGACGGCAGCTTCCGCCATCGCCGCCCGCACCGATTTGACGCAGGCCTTCCAGATGTCCTCTGACGACTGCTCGACGATATCGCCGGCCTCGTGCCAGATCCTGATCGGATGCCGGGCCGTCGCGAGCAGTGTGCCGGCCTCGTCAAACACCCCTGCACGCGTGCTCGTGGTCCCCACGTCGACGCCGATATACGCTCGCGGCATTGTCGCTCCCGGTCGCTTTCCGTCCGTTTTGACGTAAGCCTACCAGCAAGTGTAGCCGCCATCCACCAGCACGATGCTGCCGGTCATCAGGCTCGCGGCCTCGGATGAGAGGAACAGGACGACGGAGGCGATCTCCTCGACCTGCCCCATCCGCGCCATCGGGGTTCCACCGATCCAGGCGTCGTACATCTTCGGATTGCTCTTCACGAAGGCGTTGAGCGGCGTCTCGATATAGGTCGGGGCCACCGCATTGACGCGGATGCCGCGCGCGCCCCATTCGGCGGCCAGCGACTTGGTCAGATGGTGCACCGCGGCCTTGGAGGCGTTGTAGAAGCACTGCTCCTGCGGCTTATTGACGATGAAGCCGCTCATCGAGCCGACATTGACGATGGCGCCGCTCTTCGCCTTGAGCATGTGCTTGCCGAACTCGCGGCAGCACCAGAAGGTGCCGTTGAGATTGACGTCGATGACGTTGAGCCAGTGCTCGTCGGTGACGGTCTCGGCCGGCGTCTCGCTGCGCGCGATGCCGGCATTGTTGACGAGGATGTCGACCTTGCCATGGCGGGCGACGAGATCATTTGCCACCTCGGCCACGCGTTTGGTGTCGGTGACGTCCATGATTGCGGTCTCGGTGTCATAGCCCTTCGCCTTCAGGCTGGCTTTTGCGCTATCGGCGACCTTGCCGTCGCGGTCGCCGATGATGACCTTCGCGCCGGCCTCCGCCAGCGCCTCCGCGCAGGCGAGGCCAATGCCCTGCCCGCCGCCGGTGATGAACGCGGTCTTGCCGCTCAGCCTGAACTTTTCCAGATACATGATCGTCTTTCCGTTTCTTGTCAGCCCCGAAGAGCGTTCCCGCTCTCGTCGAAGCGGTGGATGCGCGCTGGGTCCGGCATTAGCGACACCCGGTCGCCGGCATGCAGGCTCAATTCGCCGACGTAGCGCGCCGTCAGCATGCCGAGCGCGCCGGCATCGACGTAGAGGAAGGTGTCACTGCCGAGATGCTCGGCGACCGCAATGGTGCCCTGCCAGCCTCCGCCGCCGTCGCGCTCGATCTTCAGATGCTCCGGCCGGACGCCGATCGTCGCTGCCCCCTTCTGCAAGGCGGGCTCGCCGGTGACGAAGTTCATCTTGGGCGAGCCGATGAAGCCGGCGACGAAGAGATTGGCGGGCCGTTCATAGAGCTCCAGCGGCGAGCCATATTGCTCGATCTTGCCGCCGTTGAGCACGACGATCTTGTCGGCCATGGTCATGGCCTCGACCTGGTCGTGGGTGACGTAGATCGCGGTGGTGCCGAGCTGCTTCTGCAGCCGCGTCACCTCGATGCGCATCTGCACGCGCAACGCGGCGTCGAGGTTGGAGAGCGGCTCATCGAACAGGAATGCCTTTGGCTCTCGGACGATGGCGCGGCCGATCGCGACGCGCTGGCGCTGGCCGCCGGAGAGCTCGCGTGGCTTGCGGTCGAGGTAGGGCGTGAGGTTCAGGGTCGCGGCGGCCGCCTCGACCTTGCGGTTGATCTCGTCCTTCCGCAAGCCCGCCATCTTCAGGCCGAAGCCGATATTGCCGCGCACGCTCATATGCGGATAGAGCGCGTAGGACTGGAACACCATCGACAGCCCGCGCTTGGCGGGCGGCGTATCGACGACGTTCTTGCCGTCGATCAGGATCTTGCCGCCGCTGACGTCCTCGAGCCCCGCGATCAGCCTCAGCAGCGTGGTCTTGCCGCAGCCGGAGGGACCGACGAACACGACGAAGGAGCCGTCGGCAATGTCGAGGTCGGCGCCCTTGATGATGTGCACGGGGCCGAAGGACTTTTGCACGCCCTGAAGTGTGATCTGACCCATGATCCCCTCTACTTCACCGCACCGAAGGTGAGCCCGCGCACGAGTTGCTTCTGGCTGAACCAACCGAGGACGAGAATGGGCGCGATCGCCAGCGTCGAGGCCGCCGACAGCTTTGCCCAGAACAGCCCTTCGGGGCTGGAATAGGATGCGATGAACGTGGTCAGCGGCGCAGCGCTCGAAGTCGACAGGTTCAGCGTCCAGAACGCCTCGTTCCAGGCCAGGATCAGATTGAGCAGCAGCGTGGACGCCAGCCCCGGAATCGCCATCGGCGTCAGCACGTAGACGAGCTCGCGGCCGATCGTGGCGCCGTCCATGCGCGCGGCTTCGAGAATGTCGCGCGGGATCTCCTTGAAATAGGTGAAGAGCATCCAGATGACGATCGGCAAGTTGCCGAGACACAGGATGAAGACGAGGCCGATGCGGGAATCGAGCAGGCCGAAGCTCTTGTAAATCAGGTAGATCGGCACCAGCACGCCGACCGGCGGCATCATCTTGGTCGAGAGCATCCAGAGCAGGACGTCCTTGGTGCGCTTGGTCGGCGAAAACGCCATCGACCAGGCCGCGGGAATGGCGATCAACAGCGCAATGAGCGTCGAGCCGCCGGCGATGATGATCGAGTTCATCGCGTGGTGCAGATAATCGCTGCGCTCCTGCACCGTCGCGTAGTTTTCCGTGGTCCAGTGGAAGAACAGGAAGGATGGCGGGATCGCGAAGGCCTCGAGCTCGGTCTTGAAGCTCGCCAACCCCATCCACAGGATCGGAAAGAAGATCAGGAAGCCGAACAGCCACGCTCCGATCGTCGAGATGACCACCCGTTGTCTCGTCGCCATCCGCGCCATGCTTCAAGCCTCCAGATTGCGGCCGACGATGCGGACGAGGAAGAAGGCGACGACGTTGGCGATCACCACCGCGACGAGACCGCCCGCGGAGGCGCTGCCGACGTCGAACTGGATCAGCGCCTGCGAATAGATCAGGAAGGCGATGTTGGTGGTCTGCAGGCCGGGCCCGCCGCCCGTGGTGACGAAGATCTCGGCGAACACCGTGAGCAGGAAGATGGTCTCGATCAGGATCACCACGGTGATGGGACGCGCCAGGTGCGGCAGCGTGATGTAGATGAAGGTTGAGATGGCGCTCGCGCCGTCCATCTCGGCGGCCTCCTTTTGCTCCTCGTCGAGCGATTGCAGCGCCGTCAGCAGGATCAGCGTCGCGAACGGCAGCCATTGCCAGGTCACGATCAGGATCACCGCAAACAGCGGCACGTCGTTGAACCAATCGATCGGCGTCAGGCCGAACAGCGAGGCGAGCCAGGCGAACAGCCCGGACACCGGATGCATCAACAGGTTCTTCCAGACCAGCGCGCTCACCGTCGGCATCACGAAGAACGGCGCAATCACCATCAGCCGGACGAAATTGCGGCCGATCACGGGTTGGTCCATCAGCAGCGCCAGCGGAATGCCGAGCAGGATCGTCAGCGCCAGCACCGAGCCGACCAGCACCAGCGTGTTTTGGAGCGAGGCCAGAAAAGCGGGATCGGTGAGGAAGTAGCGGAAGTTTTCGAGGCCGACGAACGATTCCGAACCGGGATCGAGCAGGCTGTAGTGCAGCGTCGAGAAATAGATCGTCAGCGCCAGCGGGACGATCATCCAGATGAACAGCAGCCCGACGGCGGGGGTCAGGAGCGACCGCGCAAGAAACTGCGTCTGCCGGGTTGCCATTTCTTGGCGCTCCGCTCGGAGGAAGAAGACGGCCATCCAGCAAGGATGGATGGCCGCAAGTTTGAGCTCAGGGAGAGCTCGGGTTCACTTGATGTAGCCGGCGCGCTTCATCTCGCGCTCGGTAGCAGACTGCGCAGCCGTGAGCGCTGCATCGACGGTCATCGATCCTGCAAGCGCCGCCGAGAACTGCTGGCCCACTTGCGTGCCGATGCCCTGGAATTCAGGGATCGCGGCGTATTGCACGCCGACGTAAGGAACGGGCTTCACCGTCGGCTTGTTGGGATCGGCGGCGTCGATCGAGGCCAGCGTCAGTTTCGCGAACGGCGCGACCTTCAGGTACTCATCGTTCTGGTAGAGCGAGGTGCGCGTACCCGGCGGCACGTTGGCCCAGCCCTCCTTCGACGCCACCAGCTTGGTGTAGTCCTTGCTGGTCGCCCAGGCGATGAACTTCTCGGCAGCTTCCGTCTTCTTGGAGCCGGCCGGGATTGCGAGATTCCAGGCCCACAACCAGTTGGCGTTCTTGCCGAGGCCGGTGTTGGGCGCGAGCGCGAAGCCGACCTTGTCGGCAACCTTGGAATCCTTCGGGTTGGTGACGAAGGACGCCGCGACCGTGGCGTCGATCCACATCGCGCATTTTCCGGCGTTGAACAGCGCCAGATTCTCGTTGAAGCCGTTGGAGCTCGCGCCGGGAGGGCCGGCTTCCTTCATCAGGTTCACGTAGGTCGTGAGCGTCGTCTTCCATTCCGGCGTATTGAACTGGGGCTGCCAGTTCTCGTCGAACCAGCGCGCGCCGTAGGAATTGGCCATCGCCGAGAGGAACGCCATGTTCTCGCCCCAGCCCGCCTTGCCGCGCAGGCAGATGCCGTAGGTGCCGGCACTCTTGTCCGTCAGCTTCTTGGCGGCGTCGATCACGAAGTCCCAGCTCGGCTTTTCCGGCATCTTCAGGCCGGCCTTCTCGAACAGATCGGTGCGGTACATCACCATCGAGCTCTCGCCGTAGAATGGCGCGGCGTAGAGCTTGCCGTCGGCGGAGACCGCGTCCTTGATCTTGGGCAGAAGGTCGGCGACGTCGTAATCGGCACCGAGATTGGCGAGCGGCACCAGCCAGCCCTTCTTGGCCCAGATCGGCACCTCGTAGGTGCCGATGGTGAGCACGTCGAACTGGCCGCCCTTGGTGGCGATGTCGGTGGTGACGCGCTGGCGCAGCACGTTCTCCTCCAGCGTCACCCACTTCACGGTGATGTCGGGGTTCTTCTTGGTGAACTCGCCCGTCAACCCCTGCATGCGGATCATGTCGCCATTGTTGACGGTGGCGATGGTCAGGGTCGTTTCGGCCATCGCAGGGACGGCCAGCAGGACAGACGCGCCGCAGACGGCGCCCAGGACATGTTTCACGGTGACCTCCCCTCAATTCGTTTTGAGCATATGCCCACGCGTTGGGCGTATGTTCAACGGGGGCGCGTCAGTTGTCAAGCACGCGCGCGGGTGTTTGCGCAACTTATGAGTGCTGCAGTGCGGGAGGGTGGAAGGACCGAGGCGGAAGCGACGGCATTGTTGGGAACGAACGCCGCGGCTTGCTACACCTCCGCGCGAACCGCCCTACCGCTCCAGAATCGCCCTTGCCGTCGCTTCGTCGGTGATCAGGCCGTTGATCAGGCCGCCGTTCAGTGCCGCCGCGATCGCCGCCACTTTGGCCGCCCCGACCGCTGCGCCGATCGTCGTGGTTTTCGCCGGCACTTCCGGCGGGATGCTGGTGAGGCGCTTGTTGGTGCCGGCCTTGAGCAGGCGGCCCTTGGCATCATAGGCCCAACCGGTGATCTCGCCGATCGCACCCAGGCGCATCATCTCGAACAATTCGTCGCGGGTGACGAAGCCGTCGACGTGCACCTGCGCCTTCTGGTCCATCTGGCCGATGCCGACGAGGCGCAAATCCGCTTTAGCTGCGACCGCTTTCACCTTCGCGATCGGCTCGATGCGCACCATCCTGTTGCGCTCGTCCTCCGACGACATCAGGAACGGCAGCGGCATCGGATAGTGCCGCGCGCCGGTGCGGTCGGCGAGCCGGCCGACGGTGTCGTAGAAGCTCGCCGAGCCGTCGGCGGAAATGTTGCCGACCAGCGAGACGATCTGGTGATTGGGCCGCTCGATCGGCGTGACGCGCTCGACCGCGGCGCGCACCGCCCGGCCGGTCCCGAGCGCGACGATGACAGGCGTCTCCGAGCGCAGCGTGGAATCGAGCAGATTGGCGCAGCGCTCGGCAATGCCCGCCGTGGCCTGTGGCGCGGCAGGATCTGCCGGCACCACCTCGCAATGGACGAGGTCGAACCGTTGCTTCAAACGCGCCGCCAGCTCCATGCAGGCCGCGATGGGATGTTCGAGCCGGAAGGTGATGAGCCGCTCGGCGAGGCACAGCGAGACCAGCCGCTGCGCCGAGGCGCGCGAGACCTGGAGCATCTTTGCGATCTCGTCCTGGGTATGGCCGGCAATGAAATAGAGCCAGCCGGCGCGCGCGGCGTCGTCGAGTCTCGACTTGTCGTTCTCGGCGGCCATGCGGGCTCACATCTCCCAGAAATCGCTCATGCGCGCGAAGACCCGATCGGCTCCGGCCGCGGACAATATAGCGCAGCCATCGCGGCTGCGATAATGGCCGCCGCCGACAAATCCCCAGACGGTCATGCCGGCGGCCTTGCCCGCCTGCACGCCGCTGACGCTGTCCTCGATCACCAGCGTGCGTGTGGGCGGTGTGCGCATGCTCTCGGCGGCATGAAGAAAGAGATCGGGCGCCGGCTTGCCGTGCCTGACCATCTGCGCAGTGTAGATCCGGTCGCCGAAATATCCCCGAAGACCGGTGACGTCGAGCGCGAGCGACACGCGATCGAGGTCGCTGGACGAGGCCACGCAGAACGGCACGGTCAGCGCCGAGATCACCGCCTCCACCCCGGGGATCGGCTCGAGCGAGGCGGCGAACGTCTCCAGCACACGCGACTTCAATCGCGGCAGGAAGCCATCTGGCACGACCTGACTGAGATCGCGATAGTGCTGCTCGATCGCCGTGGTGCTGCGTCCGAGAAACAGTTCGAGCGCCTGCTCCTCGCTGAGCAAAAGACCGAATTCAGCCAAGGCCTCGGACAGGCAGCGGCAGCTCAAGAGCTCGCTGTCGACGAGCACGCCGTCGCAGTCGAAGATGATCAGATCGGGGTTTGGCCGGCCCTTGTCCATCCGGCCATTCGATCATATACCCACGCTATGAGCAATAGTTCAGCCGAGAACACGGCGCCGTGGCGTTCCCGCATCAGTGCGCCACCTGCCGGTAGATCGCCGGCAGCGCCGCGGGCAATCGCTTAATGTTGCCGACGATCGCAAAGCCGCTGCGCCCGAACAGCGTCGGAAAATAGGATTGCGCCGCCGCGTCGATCGTCACGCCGAACACCACCATCCCGAGTCGGCGCGCTTCCTGCACAGACCTCCTGGTGTCTTCGACCGCAAAGCGCCCCTCATAATGATCGACGTCGTTCGGCTTGCCGTCGGTGAGGACGAGCAGCAGCTTTTTACGCTGCGGCTGGCGTGCAAGCTCGGCGGCGGCATGGCGGACCGCCGCGCCGATCCGCGTGTAGTAGCCGGGCTTGAGCGCGCCGATGCGGCGCTCGACCACGCCGCTCATCGGCTCGCCGAACGCCTTGACCGTCTCGAGCCGCACCCAGGACCGCCGACGCGAGGTGAAGGTCAGGATGCTGTGGTGATCGCCGCAGGCGGATAGGCCGTGGGCAAGCACGAGCAGCGCCTCCTTCTCGACGTCGAGCACGCGGTAACCATCAACCCAGGCGTCCGTGGAGAGTGAGACGTCGACCAGCAGGGTGACGGCGAGATCGTGCCCTTGCGGGCGCATCGCAACGTGGACACGATCAAGACCGCTACTGCTGCCGGCGCGGAGGTCGCATCGCGCGCGCACCAGCGCGTCGAGGTCGAGGTCATGTCCGTCGGCCTGGGCCCGCATCAATTCATGGCGCGGCCGCAGGACCCCGAAGCGGCGGCGCACCTGGCGCACGTGCCGGCGCATGGTCTCGTCAGGCGTCCAGCTTTCACCGGTTTCAGACGCGGCAGATGCGAGCACGCGGCAATGATCGGGCAGATAGGAGCGGCCTCGATAGTCCCATTCGGGATAGGTCAAATCCGCAGTCAGCCGCGATGCATCGAGCGCTTCCGGCGGCAGGTCGAGATCGAACTTGAACCGGCTCGCCGGCTTGCCGCGGCGGCTGAGCGTGATCTCCTCGAGATCGTCAGCCGCCTTCTGGGCGTCCTCGTCCTCGCTGTCATCCGAGGGGCGATCGACATTGACCATCTCGGCCATCGCCAGGATCTTTTCGAAACGATTGAGCACGAAGGGATCGCGGCGATTGGCTCCGTCCTCGCGCTCGCGGACGGCAAAGCGCTTGCGATTGTCCTCGCTCGCGGCCTCCGCACTGCCAGCGCACTCATCCTCTCCCGCATGCGTAGGCGACAGCTCGCGGGTCCAGCAATCGCCCCAGACTGGGCATGGCAGAATCGGACGATAGCCCGGCGGAGACTTGCCCGGCAGCGGTCCATTCCCCATCATCGCCGACCACAGTTTCCCTGCTGGTGCAGGTTCCGCGCCGAGCAGGGCGAGAATGATCTGCTCGATCTCCTGCTCGATGCGCGGCAGGGGACGCCGGGGCCGCGCCGCTGCGGTCGCGGCGGCAAGCTGCGCGTAGTCGGCGACAAGCCCGGGAAACTGGGTCAGCACGAAGACCGCGGTTTCAGCGGCGCGGCGCAGCACGAGCAGATCGCGCCGGAGCGGATCGGTCTCGGCGATCGCCTCGACCGGCGCAACCGCGAACCATGCCGCGAGCCAACGATAGAGGCTTGCATTGAGTACGCGGTCGGCGAAAATCCCGATGCTGTCCGGCAGGAAGATGGTCGCGGCGTCGCGGCCCGGCTGCTCGATGCGCTCGTCACCGAGACCGATGCGTTGCCGCCAACCGAGCCGGTGCCCGGACTTGCGCGCACGGGCGCTCGCGATCTGCACGCCCGCCTCGCCGCCCAGCGCGCGGAACATTACCGCGAGGCGGCTCCTCACTTCTGCAAGGGAAACCGCATGTTCGGCATGAACCGGATAGCTGGCGGTGCCGCCGACCATGCGGTGCCAGGCGCGGCCGACCGTCTCCTCCAGTTCGAGGAAATCGAGCATGGTCGTACCTCAGCCGATCATCGCGCGCGCGACGTCGAGAAGCGCCGCCTTGACGTCGGCATCGTCGGTCAGCGGCTCGATCATGCCCGCGAGCACGGCATCCGCAAGCGGCATGCCGGCCGCGATCAGGGTCGCGCAATAGACCACGAGCCGGGTCGAGACGCCCTCCTCCAGGTCGTGCCCCTTCAGCGCGCGCAGCCGGCCAGCCAGCCCGACCAGCGGCCGCACGCGCTCCGACGACAATTCGCTCTCGGCCGCGACCACCGCGATCTCCTGCTCCGGGGCCAAGAAGCCGAACTCGATGGCGACGAAGCGCTGGCGCGTCGACGGCTTGAGCGCCTTCAGCAGCGTCTGGTAACCGGGATTGTAGGACACGACGAGCATGAAGCTGTTCGGTGCGGCAAGCTCCTCGCCGATGCGCTCCAGAGGCAGGATGCGGCGATCGTCAGTCAGGGGATGCAGCACGACCGTGACATCCTTGCGCGCCTCCACGACCTCGTCGAGATAGCAGATGCCGCCCTCGCGCACCGCCCGCGTCAACGGGCCGTCACTCCACACCGTATCGCCGCCCCTGAGTAGATAGCGGCCGGTGAGATCGGCCGCGGTGAGATCGTCGTGGCAGGCGACGGTGTGCAGCGGCAATCCCAACCGCGCCGCCATATGCGCAACGAAGCGCGTCTTGCCGCAGCCGGTCGGTCCCTTCAGCAGCACCGGCAGCTGGTGCCGCCAGGCGTGCTCGAACAGCGCGCATTCATTGCCGCTTGCGACATAGGCCGGCAGCGCCGGCGCGGTAACGGCGTGAAGGGCAGCTTTCATAATCATTCTCCGCAATTCGCATCGAGATGGCGGCCGCGGCGAACCGCGGCCGCCTTTACGCTCATTCGGCCGGCTGCAACGCGCCGGGGATGACGGGCTGCCTGGCGCGGCCGGGCGCCAGCACGGCCCACACGAACATCAGTGCGGAGATGGCGACGAACACGCCGGACCCGAGCCGGACCCAGTAGAACATCGAGAGCTGGTCCTGCACGTCCATGTAACCTTGGCCGAGCACGCGCTGGAGGTGAACCTGGACCACGCCAGCGAAGGTCAGCGCGAAGGTCATCACCATCATGGCCGTGCACATGATCCAGAAGCTCGCCATGGAGAGCCACTGGTTGTAGGGCGCACGTCCCTTGAGCTGCGGGATCGCATAAGCCATCACGGACAGGTTCAGCATCACATAGGCACCGAAGAAGGCGAGATGGCCGTGCGCGGCGGTGACCTGCGTGCCGTGGGTGTAATAGTTCACCGAGGACAACGTGTGCAGGAAGCCCCACACACCGGCGCCGAGGAATGCCATCACCGAGCAGCCGACCGACCACAACAGCGCAGCGCGGTTCGGGTGCTTGCGGCCGGCCTTCCAGGTCATCTGCACAGTGAAGATCACCATCGTGAAGAACGGCGCGACCTCCAGCGTGGAGAACAGCGAGCCGATCCACTGCCAGTAGCCGGGCGCGCCGATCCAGTAGAAATGATGACCAGTGCCGAGAATGCCCGAGAACAGCGCCAGCCCAATGATGACGTAGAGCCACTTCTCCACCACCTCGCGATCGATGCCGTTGAGCTTGATCATGAGATAGGCGAGCACGGAGGCCATGATCAGCTCCCAGACGCCCTCGACCCAAAGATGCACGACGTACCACCAATACATCTTGTCGACCGCGAGGTTCGCCGGGTTGTAGAAGGCGAACAGGAAGAAGATCGCAACGCCCCACAGTCCGAACAGCAGGATGTTGGTGATCGTCGTCTTGCGGCCCTTCAGCGCTGTCATGGTGACGTTGAACAGGAACATCAGGCAGACCACGACGATGCCGACCTTGATGATGAAGGGTTGCTCGAGGAATTCGCGGCCCTCGTGGTAGTGGAAGAGATAGCCGACGACGGCCACGCCCGCAGCACCGAAGAACATCCAGAACTGGATCTTGGCGAGCAGCGGGCTGTAAAGCTCGGTCTCGGTTTCCTCAGGCAGCAAGTAATAGGTCGCGCCCATGAAGCCGATCAACGACCACACGATCAGTGCGTTGGTGTGGATCATCCTGACGATGTTGAACGGCAGGAGGGCCGACAGCGTGTTGGGCAGGACGTAGATGGTTCCGGCGACAAGACCGAACAGGACCTGGGCCAGGAACAGCGTCAGCGCGCCGTAGAAATACAGCATCGCGACTTTCTGGGTTTGGTATTTCATCTCGGGTTCTCTCTGTCTGGAAAGAGGAAGGCGCTCAGCCAGCCTTGTTCGGCGGCCATTCCTGGCGCTTGATCTTGCTGGTCCACTGCAGGAAGTCGGCGAGATCGTCGAGTTCCGGGTCGGTCAGGTTGAACTGCGGCATCTGCCGACGGCCCGGCGCGCCGGAGGGCTGCGATTGCATCCAGGCCTTCAGCATCTCACGTGCGGCGGCCGGGTCCTCGTTGCCGCCCCAGCGATCCCAGACATTGCCAACCTCAGGGGCGAAATAGGCGCCCTCGCCCAGCAGCGTGTGGCAGTTGATGCAGGAGTTCTTTTCCCAGACGTGCTTGCCGCGGGCGACCGACGACGTCAGCATCGTCGCGTCCGTGGAGGACGTGGCCATGTAGTAATGGCTGTGCGCCGTCAGCCCTATGAAGATCGCAAAGAAGAAGGCCGAGCCGCCGTAGAAGACGTTCCGAGCGGCCGACTTGGTCAGGCGTTCAGCCATTGCCAATCCTTTCCGGTTTGATTCCGAAGACATGCGATGGTGTGATTTATTGCCGCTTTGCCCGGCACGTTCTTTGTCAGGGCGCAATGAGCGCGTCAGATCAGGGCGGCGACGGCCGAGGCGAGCCAGGCAAGCAGCAGCACGATCAGGATCCAGCTCACGACGAGACCGCGCCAGAGCCCGGGCACGACGCGAAGATCCATGAAATCGAGCGCGATGCGGTGCCCCTTGAGCGCTGCGAAGGCGAGCAGCAGCGCATTGCCGAGCAGCGCCCGCGGCATCAGCGGCGGCAGCAGGATGGTCGCGAGCGCGATGCCGATCAGCACGATCCAGGTGATGTCGATGCGATCCGGCATCGTCATCTCACCAGGTAGAGAATGGGAAACATGACGATCCAGACCAGATCGACCATGTGCCAGAAGGCCGTTCCCGTCTCGATGCCTGATATTTCGGCGCGGCGGCAGACCACGGCGAGAATGACGATGCCGAGGCCGACATGCAGAAGATGAAAGCCGGTCAGCAGGAAGTAGAGCGTGAAGAACGGGCTGGTTTCGAGCCCGACCCCGCCTCCAATTTCTTCGGCATATTCGGCAAGCTTGATCGCGATGAAGAGACCGCCGAGCACGATGGCGCCGACAATCCAGGATCGCGCCACCTGCCGTTCTCCGGCGCGCGCAGCCTTCGTGGCTCTTGCCGCCGCCCAGCCGCTGGATACCAGCACGACGGTGTTGAGGCCTGCGAGATTCGAATTGAGCGCGGCCTGCCCGGCCGCGAACACAGCCGGGTGGATCGCACGGGCGACCGAAAAGGCGCCGAGGAACAGGCCGAAGGCGACGAGCTCGCTGAAGATCAGCACCCAGATCATGGGATCGCCGGGGAGATCTTGCAGAATTCCCCAGCCGGTTTCCTGTTGTTCGCACTCGGTCGTCGACATCGTCTTTCCGGACCATGACACCGGCCAGACTTAGCCCGGCTTCTCGGTTCCGAATTTGTCGGCGGACAAACTGGGGATCGCCAGAGCCCTTGTTTGCGCCGACGCAACGTCCGGCCGGCCGGCTCGCGGTACGAACCGGCGCTGGGTTCCCAGGACTGGCGAACGATCACATGAGTGATGCACAAATCGGGCTGATGACTGCGACCCCCATCATCATCGCGTTTGCCATCGCGCTCAGGCGCATGGGGGTCTTGTCGACCGTGGCAACGGTCTCGGCCGTGAGCCTCTCCGTCGCGATCGCGACGGTGCTGTTCACGACGCAGTAGCGGCCCGCGCCCCGAGCGCCATGCAGGGCGTCATTACGATGCTGCACAGCAGGAAGCACTTGCTGTTCGTGGTGTCAGACAGTTCCATTCCTCGGTTTTGGCTTCTTGACGTCGTGCGCTAATATTGCGCTCCACGATTGGATGAGTTGGCCATGCCTGAGATCATCAACCTTGGCGCGCTGCAGCTGACATTCCTACAGAGCAAGGACGACACCGCCGGCGGCCTCGATCTGTTCGAGATGACATTGCAGCCGAACGCGCGCATGCCGATTCCGCATTATCACGATCGCTGGGACGAAACGATCTATGGACTCAGCGGCATCTCGACCTGGCGGATCGAAGCAAAGGACATTGACGTCGCGCCGGGCGAAAGTCTGTTCATCAAGCGCGGCGTTGTGCACGGCTTCATCAACCGTTCCCCCCGACCGGCGACCTGCCTGTGCATCCTCAGCCCCGGCGTACTCGGCCCGCAATACTTCAGGGACATGGCGGGCCTGCTATCGGCCGGCTCGCCTGATCCGGCCAAAATGAAGGAAACGATGCTGCGCTACGGGCTGGTTCCTGTGATGCAATCCTGAGGATGAGCGCGGCGCGAGCGGGGTGGAGCGAGATGGCCAAAGCGTTCGCGATTGGTGGGCACGGCGCGTTGCGCCTTTGCCCACCCTACGAGACCGCCTATCGCCGCTGATTGTACACGTCGATGCACACGGCACCCAGCAGCACCAGGCCCTTGATGACCTGCTGATAGTCGATGCCGATGCCGAGGATGGACATGCCGTTGTTCATCACGCCCATGATCATGGCGCCGACCACGGCACCGCCGACCCGCCCGACGCCGCCATAGGCCGAGGCGCCGCCGATGAAGCAGGCGGCGATGACGTCGAGCTCGAAGCCGAGGCCGGCCTTTGGAGTTGCCGTGTTGAGGCGCGCGGCGAAGACGAGGCCGGCAAGCGCGGCGAGCACGCCCATGTTGACGAAGGTGAGGAAGGTCAGCCGCTCCGTCTTGATGCCCGACAGGCTCGCCGCCTTGGCGTTGCCGCCGACGGCGTAGATCTGCCGGCCGATCACGGTGCGGCGGGTGACGAAGCCGTACAGCGCGATCAGGATACTCATGATCACCAGCACGTTGGGCAGGCCGCGATAGGTCGCGATCAGATAGGTGAAGTAGAGCACCGCGCAGGCCAGCACAACGCTCTTGCCGAGGAAGAACGCATAGGGCTCGACCTCGATGCCATGCGACTGTTCGCGCGACCTTCCCTTGGCACTGGCATAGACCAGCCCGAGCGCGAGCAAGGCGCCGATCAGCATGGATGTCGGATGCAGCGTGCCGGCCTCGGGCAGCAATTCGGGAATGAAACCGGACGACAGTTTCTGGAAAGTCGCCGGGAACGGGCCGAGCGACTGGCCCTGCAACACCGCGAGCGCCAGGCCCTTGAAGACCAGCATGCCCGCCAACGTCACGATGAAGGACGGAATCTTGAAATAGGCCACCCAATAGCCCTGCGCCGCACCGATGGCGGCGCCGAGCGCGAGGCAAGCGAGGAAGGCGAGCGTGTAATCGACCTTGTAGGTCACCATCAGCAAGGCCGCCACGGCACCGATGAAGCCCGCGACCGAACCGACCGAGAGGTCGATATGGCCGGTGACGATGACCAGCAGCATGCCCAGCGCCATGATGACGATGTAGCTGTTCTGCAGCACCAGGTTGGTGAGGTTGAGGGGCTGCAGCAGCGTGCCGCCGGTCACGACCTGGAAGAACAGCATGATCGCAACCAGCGACATCAACATGCCGTAATTGCGCAAATTGTTCTTGATGAAGCTGCCGTGCCGGCGCTCCTCGGGCAGCGAAACCGTCTTGTCGGTCATGGCTGCGATCCTCCCATCTCCGCGGCCGCGGGCGCGGCGTTCCCAATGCTTCGTTCGTTGCGCATGATGGCGCGCATGATCTTTTCCTGTGTCGCCTCCGAGCCCTTGAACTCGCCGACGAAAGCGCCGTCGTTCATGACGCAGATGCGGTCGCAGATGCCGAGCAGCTCGGGCATCTCCGAGGAGATCACCACGACGCCGCGGCCGGCTTCCGCAAGCTCATTGATGATACAGTAAATCTCATATTTGGCACCGACGTCGATACCTCTTGTCGGCTCGTCCAGGATCAGGACCTTGGGGTCGGTCATCAGCCATTTCGATAGTACGACCTTCTGCTGGTTGCCGCCGGAGAGCTGGCCGGTCTCCTGGTAGACGTCGGAGCAGCGGATGCGCATCCGGTTGCGGTAGTCGCTAGCGACCTTGAGCTCGGCGATGTCGTCGATCACCCTGCTAGGTGCGACCTGGTCGAGGCTCGCCAGCGTGATGTTCTTGCGGACGTCGTCGGCGAGGATCAGGCCGAGCTGCTTGCGGTCCTCGGTGACGTAGGCAAGACCGGCGTCGATCGCGGCGGCGACGCTTGGCAGCGCGATCTCACGGCCTTCGAGCCGGATAATGCCGCTGACATTGGTGCCCCAGGAGCGGCCGAACAGGCTCATGGCAAACTCGGTACGCCCTGCCCCCATCAGGCCGGCAATGCCCACGACCTCGCCGCGCCTGACGCCGAAACTGACGTTCTTGATCACCTGCCGCTCGGGATGGATGGGGTGATAGACCGACCAGTTCTCGACGTCGAGCACCGGCTCGCCGATCTTCACATTGCGCTCCGGGAAGCGGTGCGCCATATCGCGATTGACCATGCTGCGGATGATGCGGTCTTCCTGGATCGGCTCGTCATGGCAATCGATGCTGTCCACCGTGCGGCCGTCGCGCAGCACGGTGATGTGGTCGGCGACCTTGGCGACCTCGTTCAGCTTGTGCGAGATCAGGATCGAGCCGATGCCCTGCTCGCGGAACGCCATCAGGCGATCGAGCAGCGCGGCGCTGTCGGCCTCGTTGAGGCTCGCGGTCGGCTCGTCCAGGATCAGCATCCGTACCCGCTTGGACAGCGCCTTGGCGATCTCGACCAGCTGCTGCTTGCCGACGCCGAGATCGGTGATCAGCGTATCCGGGGATTCCTTCAGGCCAACCTGCGCCAGCAGCTCGCGCGTGCGCCGGTAGACCTCGTCGCGGTCGATCACCCCTAGCTTCGACGGCGGATGCGACAGGAAGATGTTCTCCGCAATCGACATCAGCGGGATCAGCGCCAGCTCCTGATGGATGATGATGATGCCCAGCGCCTCGGAATCGTTGATGTCGCGAAAGCGCCGCTCCTCGCCGTCGAAGACGATGGTACCCTCGTAGCTGCCGTGCGGATAGACCCCGCTCAGCACCTTCATCAGCGTCGACTTGCCGGCGCCATTCTCGCCGACGAGCGCATGGATCTGCCCGGCGCGAACCGAGAAGTTGACGTCGCGCAGCGCCTGCACGCCGGCAAAGCTCTTGCTGACGTTGCGCATCTCCAGCATGGCGGTCATGGCTTTGGTGTCCCTTGCTTTACTTCGCCTCTCTCCGCGTGCGGGGAGAGGTTGAATGATATCGCTGCATCCACATCGTCATTGCGAGCGCCGAAGCAATCCAGACTATTTCCGCGTTGGCAGACTGGATTGCTTCGCTGCGTTCGCAATGACGGAGTGCATCAACCACTGCCCGCATGGAAGGAGCCCCCTCATCCTAACCCTCTCCCCGCAAGCGGGGAGAGGGGAAAGAGAGAGTCTTACTGGAACTGCGACTTCTTGTAGTAGCCGCTGTCGACCAGCACCTTCTCCCAATTGTCCTTGTAGACCACCACCGGCTTGAGCAGGTAGGACGGCACGGTCTTGACGCCGTTCTCGTAGGTCTTGGTGTCGTTGACGGTGACCTCCTTGCCGGCGAGCGCGGCGTCGACCATGTCAGCGGTCACCTTGGCGAGGTCGCGGGTGTCCTTGAAGATGGTCGAATACTGATCGCCGCGTAGCATGGCCTTGATCGAAGGCACTTCGGCGTCCTGGCCCGAGATGATGGGCATCGGCTGGCCGGCACTGCCGTATCCGACGCCCTTCAGCGAAGAGATGATGCCGATCGAGAGGCCGTCATAGGGCGACAGCACGGCGTTGACCTTCTTGTTGCCGTAGTAGGCGCTGAGCAGGTTGTCCATGCGGGCCTGCGCAGTGGCGCCGTCCCAGCGCAGGGTCGCGACCTTATCCATGCCCATCTGGCCGGATACGACGACGAGCTTGCCGCTGTCGATATACGGCTTCAGCACGCTCATGGCGCCGTTGTAGAAGAAGTAGGCATTGTTGTCGTCGGGCGAGCCGCCGAACAGCTCAATGTTGAAGGGACCCTTGCCGTCCTTCAGGCCAAGACCTTGCACGATCGACTCTGCCTGGAGCACGCCGACCTGGAAATTGTCGAAGGTCGCGTAATAGTCGACGTTGGGCGTGCCGCGGATCAGGCGGTCATAGGCGATGACGGTGATGCCTTTCGCTTTCGCCTGCTTGAGCACGTCGGACAAGGTGGTGCCGTCGATCGCGGCGATCACCAGCGCCTTGGCGCCCTTGGTCACCATGTTCTCGACCTGGGAGAGCTGGTTCGGGATATCGTCCTCGGCATATTGCAGGTCGGTGTTGTAGCCGCGCTCCTTCAGCACCTTCACCATGTTGTTGCCGTCGTCGATCCAGCGCGCCGAAGATTTCGTCGGCATGGCGATGCCGACCGTCGCCTTCTGGGCGAAGGCAGCGACGCCCGTGGCCATCGTAGCGGCACTGGCCAGCGCCAGCGCGAGAAATGTCGTCTTCAGTTTCAGCATGTTTCACTCCCTTTGGGTGTCAGACTTTCTTCGTAGTGTCGAGAACGACGGTGGTGTACGGCTTGGGCCTCCTATGCGAGCTTGACGTCGGGTTCCGCGCGCCCGCGCGCGTTTGCTTCGAGCAGAAAGGTGCAGCCGGCTTGCGGATCGGCGGCGCGTGCCGTCGCGTCCATGTCCTGCCAGGCCGACGTGACGAGCAGGCGCGACAGGTCGGGGCCGACGAAGGCGGGGCAGCTCGCCTGCTTCGCCGGCACGCTGAGTGACCGCAGGCGCTCGCCCTGCGGCGAATAGACGTCGATCCGGCTCGCGCCCCAGCACGCATTCCAGATCTGCCCGTCGGCGTCGCACACCGAGCCGTCGAGACCGCCGATGCCGCTGTGGCGCAGCAGCACCTCCGGCTCGCCGCGCGGCAGGCCGGTCGCGGGGTTCAGCGGCACGGCATAGAGCACCGCGCGCGGGGTGTCGGTGAAGTAGCCAGTGGCGCCGTCAGGCGAGAAGCAGATCGAATTGGGAATGCTGATGCCGGGAAACAGGGTCGAGATCTTGCCGCGATGAAACGCGTAGATCGCGCCCGCCTTCGGCTCGGCTTTCTTGCCCATGGTGCCGATCCAGAACGTACCCGATTGATGCACGCGGCAATCGTTCGAGCGCGTCGCCGGATTGTCCGCTTCGAGTGGACAGAACAGCGTCATCGCACCATCAGCGAGCTTGCGGATGTAGAGGCCGTCTTCGGCGACGATCAGCTGCCGCTCGGCGTCGATGCGCCCGAGCGCGCTCGCCATCCGGCCGAGCGCGTGGATGCGGACAGAACCGCTGCCGAGTTGCGCCTCGAACAGCTTGCCTTCGCGAATGTCGAACCACCAGGCCGTGTTAGTGGTCACGTCATAGGTCGGACCTTCGCCGAGATGGCAAGGATGGTCCGAGAGGACAGTCGTTGGCACCTGCTCCATCATGGCGACCTCACCGAAAAGCGATAGACCGTGTGATGGCGATAGACCCCGCCCGGATCGAGGCGCGGGCTCGGAAAGTCCGGCCGGTTCGGAGCGTCGGGCCAGATATGCGGCTCCAGGCACATGGCGTCCGATTGCCGGATCAGCTTGCCGCCCTTGCCCGCCATCGTCCCGTCGAGATAATTGCCGGAATAGACCTGAAGTCCGGGCTGATCGGTGAGCAGCTCCATGATACGCCCGGAGAGCGGCGCCTCCAGCCGCGCCGCGAGCGCAAGCTTGCCGTCGCGGCCGAGGCAATAGGTGTGGTCGTAGCCCCTGCCGTTTCGCAATTGCGGGTCGCTCTCGCGGATGCGCTCGCCCACCGGCCGCGGATTGCGGAAATCGAACGGCGTGCCGGCAACGCTGCGCGGCGGCTCCGGCAGCGGAATGGCGGTGGGTTCGATGGCGAGGAACTGCTCGGCGGCGACCATCAGGCTGTGATCGAGAATGGACGTACCTGACGTCGCACCCTCGAGATTGAAGAAGCTGTGGTTGGTCAGATTGACGATGGTCGGCCGATCGGTCCGCGCTTCCATCAGCAGCGACAGCTCGGTCGGACCGGTGATGCGATAGGTCACGCGGACGTCGAGCTTGCCCGGATAATTCTCCTCGCCATGCGGGCTGACATAGGTGAGCGTCACCGCGGGCTCGTCGCCCTCGTCGATGTCCGCGATCTCCCAGAGCTTGCGATCAAAACCCTCGAGCCCGCCGTGCAGCGCATTCGGACCGTTATTGACGGGAAGCTGCACCGTCTCGCCTTGAAACGAAAATTGTCCCTTGGCGATGCGGTTGGCATAGCGGCCGACGGTAGCACCCAGAAACTTCCGTTCGGCGAGATAGCCCGCGAAGACATCATGGCCAAGCACGATGTCGTCGTATCCGCCGTTGGCATCCGGCGCGATCAGCGCTTGCAGCACCGCGCCGTGGCTGATGATACGCGCCTCGAAACCGCCCTCCCCACGCAGCGCGACGCGCTCGACCTTGCGGCCGTCGGGCAGCGTCCCGAAGACGTCTCTTGTGATTGTTGATGCGGCCATGCTCAATCCACAAACGGTTCGACGATCGTGCGCTTGCCGAGCAGGAAGGCGTCGGCGACGAGACGGAGCGGCGTCAGATCGACGTCACTTGCGCCGGCCGCTGCAAGCTCGACGAAGCGCCGGTAGAGTCCGCGATATTCCTGATCAGGTCCTTCGGCAAGCACCTTGCCGTCGACGGCCATGCGCGCGCCACCGCTTGATAGCGTCAGCCGGCCCTGATCGGTCTCGACGAGGATATCCCAGCTCTGCGGCCCGGTCTGGCGGAAGTCGAACTCGGCAGTCACGGGCAGGCCGCTGATATCCGTCAGGTTCAGGTTCGCCGCGATCGGCGCCTGGCAGTTGGCTGGAAAGGCCAGCTCGGCCGCGGTGACGAACACGGGCTTCGGCAGAATCCTGGTCAGGATCGACAGCGCATTGATGCCGGGATCGAACACGCCGAGGCCGCCCGGCTCCCAGATCCAGCCCTGCCCGGGATGCCAGACGCGGACATCCTCCTTCCAGCTGATGTGCACCGAGTTGATGCGCCGCTCGGCGAGCCATTGCCGGGCCGGCTCGACCGCCGGCGCATAGCGCGAATGCCAGGTCGCAAACAATGTCCGCTTCGCACCCGCCGCCATCGCAATCAACGGATCAAGCTCGGCAACCCCGGTGCCCGGCGGCTTCTCCAGCATGACATGCTTGCCGGCGGCGAGCGCCGCCGCGGCCTGGACCCGTCGCACCTGCGGCGGCGTGCAGAGCGAGACCGCGTCGATCGGCGGCCCCTTCTGAAGCAATTCCTCGATGGTTGCAAAATGCGGCACCCCCGGTAGCGAGGCATTGCGGCTCGCCACGGCGGCGAGCATTGCACCCGGCGTGGCGGCGATCGCCGCCACATGCTGGTCCCGCGCGATCTTGCCGAAGCCGACGATGGCGATGCGAAGGTCTGTCACGCTTGTTCTCCGGTATCGGTCGATGGCAGCGGATCGGCCGGGGCGGTCTCGATCACCGTACTGTCGTGGCGGCGCATGCCATTGTGAATGACATAGACCATGGCCTCGGATGCGGCGTCGGCATCGCCCGCGACGATGGCATCGACGATCCTCTGATGCCACAGCAGCACCGTCTCGCGGTCCTCGGTTTCGACCGGGGCGCTGAGCAGGAACGATGCACGCAGCGCTGCTTCGATGACATGCCCGACCGAGCGCATGAATAGATTGCCGGAGGCGCGCGCCACACCAACGTGAAGCGCGAGATCGGCATCGGCAAAGCCGACCGAGTCGGAGGCTTCACGCCGCATGCGATCCATGCAGCGGCGAAGCTCGCTGATGTCCTCCTCGGACCGCTGCGTGGCCGCCAGCATCGCCGCGCGCGGCTCGACCGCCAGACGGATCTCGGCGAGGTCGTTGAGGAAGCGCTTGTCGATGCCGGCGTCGAGGTGCCAGGCCAGCACGTCCGCGTCGAACATGTTCCAGGCGCCGCGCTCGCGCACGACCGTGCCGACCCGCGCCTTGGTGGTGAGCAGGCCCTTGGCGACCAGCGTCTTCACGCTCTCGCGCAGCACCGGCCGCGACACACCGAACATCGCGATCATCTCGGCATCACCAGGCAGGCGCGTGCCTTCCGCATAGCGGCCGGCGATGATGTCGACGCCGATCGAACGCGCCACCTCCGCATGGTTGGAGTGGGCCCGCCGCGTCGGGATAACGACGATCCGCGAGGTCATGACGCCGCTCCCATATGTTTCACCGCCGGCCGGCGCGCAAGCGTGACCAGCCCCTGTTGCAGGGCGATGAAGGCGAACAGAAGCACGCCGGTCGCGATCTTGGTCCACCAGCTCGACAGCGTGCCGTCGAAATTGATGTAGGTCTGGATCAGGCCCTGGATCAGCACGCCGAGGAATGTTCCGACCACCGAGCCCTGGCCGCCGGTGAGCAGCGTGCCGCCGATCACAACGGCGGCGATGCTGTCGAGCTCGACGCCGACGGCGGAGAGCGAATAGCCGGCGCTGGTGTAGAAAGAGAAGACGATCCCGGCGAGCCCCGCGAGCAGGCTCGACAGCATGTAGATCTTGATCGTCATCTTGCCGACGGCAACGCCCATCAGGCTCGCGGTGGCCCGGCTGCCGCCGAGCGCATAGACGTTGGCGCCGAACCGGGTGAGATGCAGCAGCAGGGCCCCGCCGATCACGATCAGGAGCATGATGATCGCGATGGCCGTCAGCCGGCCGCCGCCGGGCATCCGCAGTGCAAAATCTGACACCGTCGAATAGATCGGCGCGTTGATCGGCACCGATTCGGTCGACAGCAGGAAGCTCGCGCCGCGCGCCAGGAACATGCCGGCCAGCGTCACGATGAAAGGTGGCAGATCGAAGACGTGGATGACGGCGCCCATCGCCGCGCCAAACGCCGCCGAGAGCGCGAGGATGGCGACGAAAGCGACCAGCGGCGGGACGCCCCAGCGCTCGATAGCCAGCGCAACGAATACGGTGGTGAAGCCGATCACCGAGCCGACCGAGAGGTCGATGCCGCCGGAGATGATCACGAACGTCATGCCGGTCGCGACGATCCCCAGGAAGGCATTGTCGGTGAGCAGATTGCCGACCACGCGGGTGGAGGCGATGTTGGGGAATTGCATGGCGCAGAGCGCAAAGGCCGCAACGAGCACGATCGCCGTGATCAGGACGGGCGGCAGGCCTTTCATGCTTTGGCCCTCCGCAGCCACGTGGCGATTCCGGCGAGACCGGAGAATTTCGGCGATTGCAGCAGCAGCACCGCGAGCACCACCACCGCCTTGACCAGCAGATTGAACTCCGGCGGGTAGCCCGACAGCAGGATGCCGGTGTTCATGGTCTGGATGATCAGCGCACCCAGCACGGCCAGCACGAGACTGAATCGGCCGCCGAACAGCGAGGTGCCGCCGATCACCACGGCGAGGATCGCATCGAGCTCGAGCCAGAGGCCGGCATTGTTGGCGTCTGCACCCATGATGTCGGCCGCCGCGATCACGCCGGCCAGCGCGGCGCAGACGCCGCACCAGACGTAGACGGCCAAAATCATTGCGCGTGTGCCGACGCCGGCGAGCTCGCTCGCCCGCGCGTTGCCGCCGGTTGCCTCGATCAGGAGACCTAGCGCGGAGCCACGCACGACCGCGCCGGTGAGGATGAGCATGCCCAACGCAATCACGACCGGCACCGGCAGGCCGAGCACCGAGCCATTGCCGAGCCACACCAGATCCGGCGAGGAGAACGTCACGATGCGTCCTTCGGTGATGAGCTGGGCGATGCCGCGCCCCGCGACCATCAGGATCAAGGTCGCCACGATCGGCTGCATGCCGAGCACGGCGACGAGAAAGCCGTTCCAGAGCCCGCAGACGAGGCCCGCCCCAAGTGCAGCCGCCAGCACGATCGGGAGACTATGACTGTCGGCTAGGCTCGCGGCGATCGCACCGCAGATCGCCATCACGGCACCGACCGACAGATCGATGCCGCGCGTCGCGATCACCAACACCATGCCGAGGGAGAGCAGTGCCACCGGCGTGCCGCGGTTGAGCACGTCGATAAGGCTGCCGAACAGACGGCCATCCTGCAGGCGCAGGTCGAAGAATTGCGGCGAAACCACGCGATCGACCGCGAGGATGACGATCAGCGCCAGGATCTGGGCAAGGCCGCGGCGCGGCAACAGCGCTGTCATGTGTGGGCCTCAAGCGCAACAGCGACGCTATCGGCGGCAATGGCGGCGAGAATGTTGCCGACGTCGATCGCCTCGCCCGTGAGCTCCTCTACATGGGCGCGGTCGCGCAGCACGACCACGCGATCGGAATACGTAACGATCTCATCCAGTTCGGAGGAGATGACGAGCAGCGAAAGCCCGTCGTCGCAGAGCTCGCGGATCAGGCGGATGATCTCGGCATGCGCGCCGACATCGATGCCGCGGGTCGGCTCGTCCAGCACGAGCAGCCGCGGCGAGGTCGCGAGCCAGCGCGCCAGCAGCACCTTTTGCTGGTTGCCGCCGGAGAGCAGGCCGACCGGGCGCTCCGGATCGGGCGGGCGGATGTCGAGCATCTTGACGTAACGGCGCGCGATCTCGTCCTGCTCGCGGCGCGACAGCGGCCGATGCAGCCCGCGCTTGGCCTGGAGCGCGAGCACGATGTTCTCGCGCACGCTGAGCTCGGCGACGATGCCGTCGGTCTTGCGCTCCTCCGGGCAATAGCCAAAGCCGTGACGAACGCCGTCGCGCGGCGACTGCAGCCGAACGGCTGCGCCCGCCACCCTCGCCTGCCCACGATCCGCGCGCTCGGCGCCGAACACCAGCCGCGCCGTCTCGGTGCGGCCTGAGCCGAGCAGCCCGGCCAGACCGACCACCTCGCCGTGACGCAGCTCGAGATCGAACGGCGCGACATAGCCGGCCTTTCCGTAACTCCCGAAGCTCGCACACACCTCGCCGGCCTGGCGCTCACGCGTTGCCGCCCGCGCGGTGGTTTCCGCCAGCTCGCGGCCGAGCATCATCCGGATCAATTCCAGCCGCGGCAGCGAGGCGGTCTCGCGCTCGCCGACGAGGCGGCCGTTACGCAGCACGGTGATGCGGTCGGAGATCTCGTAGACCTGGTCGAGGAAGTGGCTGACGAAGACGATGCCGATGCCGCGCCCCGCGAGCTGGCGCATGATACGGAAGAGAATCTCGACCTCGTGCCGGTCGAGGCTCGCGGTCGGCTCGTCCAGGATCAGCACCCGGGCGGAGAGATCCACCGCGCGCGCAATCGCGGTGACGTGCTGAATCGCCACCGAATAATTGCCGAGCGGCGCGGCGACGTCGATGTCGAGGCCGAAATCCGCGAGCAGAGCCTTGGCGCGGCGCCGCATCTCGCCTTCGCGCACGATGCCGAAACGCATCGGCTGGCGGTCGAGGAACAGGTTCTGCGCCACCGAAAGGTTCGGCAGCAAGTTGACCTCCTGGTAGACGGTCGCGATGCCCGCTGCGAGTGCTGCCTTGGCCGAGCGCGGCGCGATCTCCTCACCGCCGAGCCTGACGATGCCGACATCGCGCGGAAACACGCCGGTGACGACCTTGATCAGCGTGGACTTGCCGGCGCCGTTCTCGCCGAGCAGCGCATGGATCTCACCGGCGCGCAGCGTGAAGTCGACCTCCTGCAACGCGCGCACCGCACCAAAGCTCTTGCTGATCCCGCGCACCTCCAGCAGCGGCAGAGCAGGATCAAGGCTGTTTTCCATCGCGACGTCACTCCCACCGGCGCCCGCGGACAGCGCGGACGCCAAGCCTACTCGTTCGCGCAGCGGTTTTGAAAGGGGGTGCCGGACCGCAAGACGCGGTCCGGCGGAGCCCACCTCAGTAACCGAGGCCCTTCTTGCTGTCGTAGATCTTCTGCGGATCATCGGCGGCGGTATAGAGCTTCGACTCGGTCTGGATCCATTTCGGTGGCACCGTACCCTTGTCCTTGAACGCCGCGATGGCATCGAGCGCGGGGCCGGCCATGTTCGGCGTCAATTCGACGGTGGCGTTGGCTTCGCCCGCGGCCATCGCCTTGAAGATGTCGGGCACCGCGTCGATCGAGACGGTGAGGATCTCCTTGCCGGGCTTGAGGCCGGCTTCCTTCATCGCCTGGATCGCGCCCACCATCATGTCGTCGTTGTGGGCATAGACCGCGCAGATCGACTTGCCGCCGCCTTCGGCCTTGATGAAGCTCTCCATCACCTCCTTGCCCTTGGCGCGGGTGAAGTCGCCGGTCTGGCTGCGCACAACCTTCAGGTTCGCGTGCTTGGCAATCGCTGTGTCGAAGCCCTTCTTGCGGTTGGCCGCGACGCTGGCGCCGACCGTGCCCTGCAATTCGACGATGTTGCAGGCCTTGTTGCCGACCGTCTTCGCCAGCCAGTCGCCGGCGACCTCTCCTTCATGCACGCTGTCGGAGGTGACGGCGGTGAGATAGAGCTCCTTGCCGGAGGGATCGATGTCGCGGTCGAGCAGCACGACCGGGATCTTGGCCTCCTTGGCTTCCTTCAGCACCGAATCCCATCCCGTCGAGACGACAGGCGCGAGGAAGATCGCATCGACATTCTGCGCGATGAAGGAGCGGATCGCCTTGATCTGGTTCTCCTGCTTCTGCTGGGCGTCGGCGATCTTGAGGTTGACCTTCCGCTTGGCAGCTTCCTGCTTGGACACGGACGTCTCGGCCGCGCGCCAGCCGGATTCCGATCCGATCTGCGAGAAGCCGATGGTGAGCTCGCCGGCGCTGGCCGGGGTCGCGAGCAACAAGGCGGCCATGGCGCTGGCCGCAAAGAGGGCTTTAGGGGTCATCAGGCGTGTCTCCCAAGATGTTATCCGGGGCGCCCATTGGTATCATGGCACCCACAGGCCGGCCTTCGGGCCAGCGGTGGGCACTATTTCACGGAAGTGGAGTTCCGACTAGTCATATTATTTGACTATTTGGAGGAAAACGCACGTAGGTGGCGGCGAGCTGATTATGACACGCTCAGCGCGATTTTATTCCCCTCATGCAACGAGGAGATGAAAAAAATAAGCGGGCTCGTTTGAGCTTCAGCTGTCAGCGCGGAGAAGATGCGACCTTCGCCCGCTTGCGGGAGGCGAAGGGCAGCAGCGCTAAATCAGCTTCCGTTGCGCCAGGTTCTTCATCAGCGCGCCGATGCCGAACGTCCAGGGCTCGCACTCGTCGCTGGTGCGCATGCGGTTGACGAGCTTGCCGAGCTGAGGCGCCGCGATCGTGACGATGTCATCGCGCTTGTGAGTGAATCCCTGCCCCGGCGCATCGCGATCTTTCACGGGCGCGAACATGGTGCCGAGGAACAGCACGAAGCCATCGGGATATTGATGCACCTTGCCGATGGTCTGCGCGACGAGATCGGTCGGATCGCGGCTGATCTTGCTGATCGAGGAATGGCCGTCGAGAACGAAACCGTCCGTGCCCGTGACGTTCAGGCTGATGTCCAGCCTGCGCGCGTCGTCGAGCGTGAAGGTGTCGTCGAACAGACGCAGCAGCGGGCCAATCGAACAGGACGCGTTGTTGTCCTTGGCCTTCGACAACAGCAGCGCCGAGCGGCCTTCGAAGTCGCGCAGGTTCACGTCGTTGCCAAGCGCGCCGCCGACGATCTTGCCGCGGCTCGAAACGAACAGCACGAGCTCGGGCTCGGGGTTGTTCCAGGTCGATTTCGGATGCAGGCCGGCGTCCATGCCGGTGCCGACCGACGACAAGGTGGGCGCCTTGGTGAAGACCTCGGCATCCGGACCGATGCCGACCTCGAGATATTGGCTCCAGGCGTTCTGATCGATCAGCACCTGCTTCAGGTGCATCGCCTGGTCCGAGCCCGGCTTGAGCTTCGACAGATCGTCGCCGATCAGGCGCGTCACTTCTTTCCGGATCGCTTCGGCCGAAGCCGGATTGCCCTTGGCGCGCTCTTCGATGACACGTTCCAGCATCGAGATTGCGAAGGTGACGCCGGCGGCTTTCAGCGTCTGGAGATCGACGGGTGCGAGCAGCCACGGCTTTTTTGCATCGCGCGTATCGGGGGCCGTATTGGCGACGATGGCGTCGAGATCGCCGATGCGTTCGCCTTTGACTGCGGCCAGCGCCTTGGCCGGATTGTCTTCTTCGCAGAGCGCGCTGATGGTCGGGAATTTGGCGGTGACGTCGAACACGCCATCGGCGCGCACGGCGACCACGGCCGGGCCGTTCGCCTGCGGCAGCCAGACGCGGCCGACCAGCGTCCCCTTCGTTCCATCTTCGGGGAGAAGGTCTTTAACGGACAGTGTCGTCATGGCCGGCGTCCTCGCTGTTTTTCGGACCGGTCGCGCTCACAGCGGCCGGTCCCATTGGCGAAGACCAATAAACGTCTGGCGGGGGAAGTCCAGAGCGGCAGGATGCCCCTCTGGCATGCCCCTGCCCGCGCCTTTATGCGCCTGCGCGCGCCTTTTTACGCGCCTGCGCGGGCCTTGCGGGCCGCGATCTGCTGGAGCGCCCAGCGTGCGTTCTTGCGGACGTCAGGATCGGTGTCGTCGGCGATGACGGCCAGGAACGCCTCGCCGTCGGGATGGGCGATCTCGCCGAGTGCGGCCGCCGCTTCCTTGCGCAAATTGGCCTGGTCGTGATTGACGCAATTGCCGATCGGGCGCACCGCGCGCTCGATCTTCATCTTGCCGAGGCTGCGGATCACTTTGACTCGCACCTGCCAGAATTCATCGGCCAGCGCGCCAATGAGCTGGTCGGCGGCGAGCGAACCGTTGACGTTGAGGCCGAGCGTATCCGCCGCCATCTCGCGGACCATCCAGTCGGCATCCTTCAGCGCGCGCGTGATCGTCTCGGCCGCAGGCTTCAGCTGCGAGAACGCCAGCGCGCTCACGGCGGCGCGGCGGACATGAGCGTCGGGATCGTTGATCAGTGCCGTCAGCGCCGGAATGGATTCCTCCAGCTTGAGGAAGCCGATCACGCCGATCGCCTGCACGCGCACGGCGGCATCTGCATCCTGGAGCGCTTCCAGCGCCGGCTTCAGCGTGTCCTTGGACCGCAACTCCTTCAGCGCGCGCAGCGCGCCCATGCGGACGAAGGCGTGGGCGTGCTTGACCAGCGGCAGGATTATCTCGGCGCAGGCGGGATCCTTGAACTCGGCCATGCTGTCGGCAGCAGCCGCCGCGACGATCCGTTCCGGATCGACCAGCAGCCTCACCAGCGCGCTCGCCACCTCCGGCCCGTCGAACTCGCCGAGCGCCATCGCGACCTGCTGGCGGACGCCGGCGTCGGGATCGGCGACCATATTGGCGAGGTGGCCGACCGCCGCGGGATCGCCGGAATGGCCGAGCGCGATGATGGCAACGCGGCGCTCGGCAGGATCGGCGGCTTGCAACCGCTCGTCGGCGTCCTCGAGGTCGTCGTAGGATTCGAACGGGCTCGACATGATCACCTCAACAGATAGGGAATGTTGACGGTGACGGCGCCGGTCGGGCAATCGGCCTCGCAAGGCATGCAGTACCAGCATTCGTCATAGGCCATGTAGGCCTTGTTGGTCATGTCGCTGATGCGCAGGACGTCGAGCGGGCAGACGTCGACGCAGACGGTGCAGCCCTTGTCGGCGATGCATTTGGCGTCGTCGACGACCACCGGAACGGATGTCTGATAGGACGCGAGAGGCATGTGATGTCTCCTGTTGTTCTGTTGCGGCGGGTCAGGCGGTGGCGCGGATGCGCTGCTTGTCGTAGAGATCCTTCTCGTCGTCCGCGATCGGCACGACATAAGGCTCCACGGCGCGCTTCTCGCTGGTCATCTTGCCGTCCTGCTTGGACAGCAGCGTGTGGCAGAACCAGTTCTCGTTGTCCTTCTCCGGAAAATCCGTGCGCCAGTGATAGAGGCCCCAGCGGCTTTCCTCGCGATAGAGCGAGGCGTGCACGGCCATGTCGGCGCAGTCCATGATCGACTGCACTTCGAGGGCGCGCAGCAGCTCGTGCGCGTTGCGCGCAATCATGTGCTCCTGCATGTCCTGGCGCGTCTCGGCGAGGCGGCGCATGCCGAGCTCGTATTTGCGCGTGACCTTCGGCGGCTGGAGATAGTCGTTGACGAGACGGCGGGTCTTGTACTCGACCTGGTTCGGCGGAATGCCATCCTCGCGTTTTGTCGGCGCCAGGACGCGGTCGCGCTCCTTCGCGACATCGGCGGCGTCGAACTCCGCAAAATCGTGGCTGTCGGCGAACTCCATCGCATCGGTGCCGGCAACCGCGCCGTTGGTGAAGGCGCCGAGCATGTAGTTGTGCGGAACGCTCGCCATGTCGCCGGCGGCGTAGAGGCCGGGCACGGTGGTACGGGCGTTGTCGTCGACGAACACGCCGGAGGCACTGTGACCTGAGCAGAAGCCGATCTCGGAGATGTGCATCTCGATCGAGTCGTTGCGGTAGTCGACGCCGCGTCCCTGCTGGAACAGGCCGCGCGTCGGACGTTCCACCTTGTGCAGCGTGGACTCGATCTCGGAGATGGTGTCGGGGTGAAGATGCTTGAGCTGCAGGAACACCGGGCCCTTGCCCGACAGCAGCTCGTTGTAGAATTCGAGCATCATCTGACCGGACCAGTAGTCGCATTCGATGAAGCGCGAGCCCTCGTTATTCGCCGTGAAGGCGCCGAACGGGCCGGCGACATAGGCGCAGGCCGGGCCGTTATAGTCCTTGATCAGCGGATTGATCTGGTAGCATTCGAGGTTCGCGAGCGCTGCGCCGGCGTGATAGGCCATGGCGTAGCCGTCGCCGGAATTGGCGGCGTTCTCATAGGTGCCGAACATGTAGCCGGAGGTCGGCAGACCGAGCCGACCGGCGGCGCCCATGCAGAGGATCACGGCCTTGGCCTTGATCACCAGGATCTCGGCAGTGCGGGTGTTGACGCTGATGGCACCGGCAATCCGGCCGTCGGTCGACTTGAGCAGCCGCGTCGCCATGTAGCGGTTGGAAATGAGGATGCGCGCGCGGCGGAGCTGGCGGTACAGCGCCTTCTTCACGGTTTCGCCGTTCGGCATCGGCAGCACATAGGTGCCGATGTGGTGCACCTTCTTGACCGCGTAGTCACCGTTCTCGTTCTTCAGAAAGCGGATGCCGAAGCTGTCCAGCTCTTCGATGATCTTGTAGCAATTCTGCGCGTATTTATAGACCGCCTTCTGGTCGACGATGCCGTCATTAGCAATAGTGATTTCCTTGGTGTACTGCTCCGGCGTGGCGTAACCGGGAATGACGGCATTGTTCAGCCCGTCCATCCCCATCGAGATCGCGCCGGAGCGCTTGACATTGGCCTTTTCGAGCAGAACGACGTTGGCCTTCGGGTTTTTCAGCTTCGCCTTCAGCGCCGCCATCGGGCCGGCCGTGCCGCCGCCGATCACGAGCACATCGCAGGAAACCTCCGAAAGTCCGTCGACGATCTGATCTAGTGACATCACTTGCTCCTGGTTCGCCGACCCGCGGCGCCTGTGCATCAGATTTGTTCAGGTGGATGTCCAGCGATAGCAATTAGTTGTCGCCGGACAGCGATTTGGCCTCAGCGCTCGACAAAAGCCTTTTCAATCACGAAATGGCCGGGCTGGCTGTGGTTGCCCTCGACGAAGCCGCGCGCGGAGAACATCGCGTGGAGTTCCTCCAGCATCGCCGGGCTGCCGCACAGCATGATGCGGTCGCTCCCGATATCGAGGGCGGACTGACCGATATCGTCGAACAGCTGGTTCGAGGCGATCAGGTCGGTGATGCGGCCGCGGTTGCGGAACGGCTCGCGGGTGACGGTCGGATAGTAGACGAGCTTGTCGCGGATCAGTGGCCCGAAGAATTCGTGATCGCGCAGACCTTCGACGAGATGCTCGCCGTAAGCGAGTTCGGAGACCTGCCGGCAGCCATGAGCGAGCACGATGGTCTCGTAGTTCTCATAGACATCCGGGTCCTTGATCAGGCTGGCGAAGGGGGCAAGGCCGGTTCCGGTCGAGAGCAGCAGCAGGCGCTTTCCCGGAATGAGATTGCCGGTGATCAGCGTGCCCGTCGCTTTGCGGCCGACCAGGATGATGTCGCCCTCCCTGATCTTCTGCAGGCGCGAGGTCAACGGGCCATCCTGCACCTTGATCGAGAAAAACTCGAGCGCCTCCTCGTGATTGGCGCTGGCCATGCTGTAGGCCCGCATCAACGGCTTGCCCTCGACCTCCAGTCCGATCATCGCGAACTGGCCGTTCTGGAAACGAAAGCCGGGATCGCGCGTCGCGGTGAAGCTGAACAGGGAGTCGGTCCAATGCCTGACTGACAAAACCGTTTCCTTCTGAAATGCACTCATGGTCTCTCCTTGTCGATGACGACAAGGTCATGGAGAGAGGGGGGGCCCGGCAATTCAGAAGTGAAATTCCCGGTCGATTAGTTTCACATTTCGCGCGTGGTGATCGAAGACCAGGCACGCGGTCATGCCGGCGCCGGCAATTAGTTGCTATTCGCCGCGCCGGTGCCGGCATAGATAGAAGTCGGAGGTTCGTCATGACCATGACCTTGGTGGCACCGACCGTTGCCAACTATGAAGCCAGCGCCGATCTCGCCGCGCTTCTCGTCCGCACCACGCAGGACGACGCGCTCAGCGTGCCCGCCGAGAAACTCCGCCTCTCATGCAAATGCGCCCACTGCACCCGCGCCCGTTTCGACGGCCGCTTCCCGGAAGCATTTCCCGGGATTGCGATCACCGGGATCGGCGATCTCGGCTATGGGCTGAACATCTCGTTTTCGGACGGGCACAGCCGGGGGATATATCCGAAGCCGTATTTGCTCAGTCTGGCGGGGCGGTGACCCATCGACGGTCGTCATTCCGGGGCGCCCGAAGGGCGAGCCCGGAATGACGAAGAGCGTCAATCTCGCTCCATCTGGCACAGACATTGCTCCTCTTTAGAACGATTTGAACGTTCCGGAGGCAGACGATGTTGCAGGCGGCAAATGTGGTTCGTGGGACCGCCCCCCCGGCGGCCCGGCCTGCAGGCAGTTCCTCCCTGCTGCTCACCGAGAACCAGCAATGGATCGGCGGTCCACCACCGCTGATGGACAAGCTCTCACCGCGCGAGCGGGAGTTGGTGCTGAAGCAGGGCCGCCGCAAGGTGCTCAACCGCGGCCAGACGCTGTTTAGCCAAGGTGGCAAGCATGATGGCATCTGGCTGATCGAGAGCGGCCGCATCCGCGTATTCTATACCTCTCCACTCGGGCGCGAGATCACACTCGCCTATTGGCACGTCGGCAATTTCGTGGGCGGCCCCGAAGTGTTCGAAGGCACCGTGCATCAATGGTCCGGCGTCGCCTCCAGCAATTGCAGCGTCGTGCACTTGCCCGGAAAGGAGTTGCGGTCGCTTGCCTTGGAGATCCCGAACCTCGCGATCGGCCTGATCGAGGGCCTCACGTTCAAGGGGAAGTGCTATTCGGCGCTCGCGCAGATGCTGGGCACGCGCTCGATCACCCAACGCCTCGCGCATCTGTTGTTGCACCTCGTTGAGCTTTACGGCGTCGAGGATGCTGACGGCACCGTCATTGCCGCCGCCTTCACTCACGCCGACATCGCCCACATGGTCGGCGCCACCAGGCAATGGGTCACGATCAGCCTGAAGCGCATGCAAGAGAAGGGAATCGTGTTGACCAAGCGGTCGCAGATCGTCGTCTGCCGTACCGACGTGCTGGAGGAGATGCGAGGTCACGCATCCGATTAGGAGAATTTGCAGCCAAGACCGATGCACAGGCAAGCGGCTTTATAGTGCAGAACTGCTCAAGGAGTATGCAATCACCTTTTCCGGGCAACTAATCGACCGCTGTCGTCATTCCGGATTTGCCCTGCCGGTGCCCTCAACCAATCATGGCAACCACAGCACATCCAACCGAAAGAGGATGAGAATGGTCCGCCATCTTCCCACGCTCTCGATCGCGATGTCAGTGACGTCGCTGGCGCTTCTCACCGCGCAGCCGGCCGCCGCGGAAACCGTCACGCTCGGCATCGGAACCCAGGACACCACAACCAACACGGTGACCGCGGGGGTCGTCATCCGCCAGTTGCATCTGCTGGAAAAATACCTGCCGAAGGACGGCAAATACGCCAACATCAAGTTCGAGCTGGAGTGGCAGAACTTCACCTCAGGTCCGCCCGTCACCAACGCGATGATGGCGAACAAGCTGCAGATCGGCATGATGGGCGACTATCCGCTGATCGTGAACGGCTTCACTTTCGAGAGTAACCCCGAGAGCAAGAGCCGCCTGATCGGCATCGCCGCCTACAGCCTGTCCGGCTCGGGCAACGGCCTCGTCGTCCACAAGGACTCGCCCTATTACGACCTCGCCGATCTCAAGGGCAAGTTGGTCAGCGTTCCCTTCGGCTCCGCCGCGCACGGCATGGTGCTGAAGGCTATGCAGGATCGCGGCTACGCATCTGACTTCTTCCAGCTCGTCAGCCAGAGCCCGGAAGTGGGCTCAACCAATCTGCAGGAGAAGAAGATTGACGGGCATGCCGATTTCGTCCCCTTTGCGGAATTGCTGCCGTTCCGCGGCTTCGCGCGAAAGATCTTCGACGGTGTCGAGACGAACTTGCCGACCTTCCACGGCATCGTGGTTCGCACCGACTTCGCCCAAAAATATCCGGAGGTCGTCGTCGCCTACTTCAAGGCGCTGATCGCTGCCAATCAGTGGCTGCGCGACGATCCCAAGCTCGCCGCGGAAAAGATCCAGGAATGGACCGGCATCAGCAAGGAAGTCGTCTACATCTTCCTCGGCCCCAGCGGCAACATGACCACTGATCCCACCATCAAGCCGGCGCTGATCGATGCGGCCACGACCGACGTCAAAGTGCTGCAGAATCTCGGCCGCATGAAGGAGTTCGATCCGAAGAAATGGGTCGACGACAGCTACATCCGCAAAGCCTATGCCGATATGAAGCTCGACTATGATGCGCAGCTTGCGAGCACCAAGAACTATGAAATTTCAGGTGAAGATGGTTTCTGCAAGAAGCCGATCGCGGATCCCCGCAAGGCCGGCGAGGTCTGGGTCGATGACGCCGGTATCTTGCCGTTCTCGTCCGCGAGTTGCACACTCGGTGCCTATGCCGACTACAAGGCCAAGGGCAAGAAGATCAACGTCGCCTACGTCTTCGACACCACGCGCGGAATCAAGCTGTTCGCCGATCAGGCCTTCTTTGCGGTCGGCAATGGCGAACTCGCCCCGTTCCTGCTGAAGAAGGATGCCGAAGCCTATGCCGCCAAGATCAGCGGTAAGGTGCTCGGCTTCGACGACGCCCTAAAGGCCGCAGTCGGAGGCAAGACGTGAGCAGTCCCGCCCTCGTCAGACCTCCCGAGGACAGCATGCCGGCAACAGCACTTGCAGAGGCGGCCTCCTCGCCCGCTGCCATCACCCCGCCTACGACGCCGCCGTCCTTCGACACACTCGCCTTGCGCTGGTACCGGCTCAATCGGTCAGGTCTGCGCGCGGCGGCGATCGGCGTGATTTCGCTGTTCGCGTTCCTGCTGGTCTGGCACCTGCTCACGACCTATCGCGTCGTGTTCTTCGTGCGCTTCACCAACGTGCCCTCGCCGCTCGCGGTTTATGCGAGCTTCACCAAGGCGATCCACGATCCCAAATTCCTGATGCACATCCTGCTCAGCTGCCGGCGCATCTTCATCGGCTTCTCGCTGGCGGCGATCATCGGCGTGCCGCTCGGCCTCATCATGGGCCGCTTCAAGCTGGTTCATGAGGTAATCTTCCCGGTCGCGGAGGTGCTGCGGCCGATTCCGGCGATCGCCTGGGTGCCGATGGCGATCATGCTGTGGCCGACCAACGAGCAGAGCATCGTCTTCATTACCTTCCTCGGCTCGTTCTTCCCGATCCTGGTCAACACGTTGCACGGCATGACGCTGGTCGACCCCGTGCTGGTGCGCGCCGCGCAATGCCTCGGCGCGCGCGAGCGCTCGATCTTCCGCGAGGTGTATTTTCCGGCATCGCTGCCTCACATCTTCACCGGCCTCACCGTCGGCATGGGCGTCGCCTGGGTCTCGCTGATCGCCGCCGAGATGATCTCGGGCCAATACGGCATAGGCTATTTCACGTGGGAGGCCTATTCGCTGGTCCAGTACGCCGACATCGCCCTCGGCATGATCGCGATCGGGGTACTCGGGCTCGGATCGAGCCTGCTGATCCGGGGTGCAGGGAAGCTGGTAATGCCGTGGAGATCGACATGAGCGAATTAGTTGCGAGTCCGCCGAAGGGCCACATTGAGGTCAAAAACTTCTCCCTCGCCTACGAGACGATCGAGGGAGCGGTCCAGGCCGTGACTGACACGCAGATCCATGTGAAGCCGGGCGAGTTCGTCTCGATCGTCGGTCCTTCCGGTTGTGGAAAATCGACGCTTCTCAACGCCGTCGCCGGCTTCCTCAAGCCGACTACCGGCATCGTGACGGTCGACGGCGAGCGCGTGAACGGCCCTAGCGCCGAGCGCGGCATGGTGTTCCAGCAATATTCACTGTTTCCCTGGAAGACGGTGCGGGAGAACGTCGAGTTCGGGCTGAAGATGCGCGGCATGCCGCGATCGCAGCGCGAGCGGGCGGCGCGCACGCTCTTGGGGCTCGCGGGTCTGGAGGCGTTCGAAAAGCACTATCCGGAAAAGCTCTCCGGCGGCATGAAGCAGCGCGTCGGCATCGTCCGCGCGCTGGCTACGGGACCGAAGGTGCTGCTGCTGGATGAGCCGTTCGGCGCCCTCGATGCGCAGACGCGCGTCATCATGCAGCAGATCCTTACCAACATGTGGCAGCGGTTGAAGATCTCGGTCTTGTTCGTCACCCACGACATCGACGAGGCGATCTTCCTCTCCGACCGCGTGTACTGCATGACCGCGCGGCCCGGTTCGATCAAGGCGGAGATCCCGATTCCGCTGGAGCGGCCGCGTCAGCAATCGATGATGATGTCGTCGGAGTTTTTGGCGCTCCGCCGCGGGCTGATGTCGCTGATTCGCGAAGAGAGCCTGAAGGCGATGGGCGGCGAGATCAACGACATGGGCATGCAGGGGCTGAACATCGAGCTGCAGGGCCATTCGCTGGCGGACGTGATTTAGCTTCCCGCTCGCAGCATTGACGGTCTCGTAGGGTGGGCAAAGCGAAAGCGTGCCCACCATTCTCCGTCTGTTATAGAACTGGTGGGCACGGCGCTTACGCGCCTCTGCCCACCCTATGCCATGATCATTTGAACCAGTGCACCAGTGCGATGCTGATCCCCAGCAGCAGCATCAGCGACAGCGTCACGGCGGCCGTCACCCGGCCGCCGACATTGGCGAGCACGCGCACGTCGACGCCAAGGCCGAGGGCTGCCATCGAGACCACCGTGAGAAAGCCGGTGATCTTCGTCACGGGGCCGACCACCGTGGCCGGCACGATCTCCAGCGAGCGCAGGGTCGCAAGCGCAAGGAAGCCGAGGATGAACCAGGGGACCAGGCGGAAGAAGCCGACGCTGGTCTTCCGGGCATCGCTCTGCCAGCGCGAGGCGACCAGCGACAGGCCGACAACGACCGGCCCGAGCATCAGGACGCGCATCAGCTTCACCAGCGTGCCGATCTGGGTCGAGACGAGGCCTGCCGGCACCGTGGCGGCAAGCACCTGCGGCACCGCGTAGACGGTGAGCCCGGCGAGGATGCCGTACTGCGTTGCGGACAATTGCAGCAGCGGGATCAGCAGCGGCAGGCCCAGCACCATCATCACGCCAAGGATCGCCGTGAAGGAGATCGAGGATGCAATCTCGTCGTTGCTTGCGCCGATGATGGGAGCCACCGCGGCGATGGCGGAATTGCCGCAGATCGAGTTGCCGCAGGCGATCAGGATCGACAGCCGCGTCGACAGGCCGAGCAGCCGGCTGAGGCCGAAGGAGACGCAGAGCGCGACCACGACGACCGCGGCAATGGAGGCGAGCAGCGCAATGCCGGAAGCCGCGATCGCAGCGAAGCTGATGGAGGCCCCGAGCAGCATGACCGCGACCTCGAGCAGCTGCTTGGCGCTGAAGGCGATACCCGCCTGCCAGCGCGGGGCCGGCTTCCAGAAGCTGCGCACCGCCATGCCGAGCAGGATCGCCATGACCAGCGCCTCGACATAGGGATGCTCGAACACGCCCAGTTCGGCCCGCTCGAGCAGGGCCGACACACCGGCCACGGCGATACAGAGGAGAATGCCCGGGATCAGCGCCGCAATACGGCTCGCGGCGGTGGCCGGCTTGGAATCGGCCGGGCTGGATGCTTGATTCTGCGACACAAATCTCTCCCGAAGGAGAAAGATTTATACGCAGCGCGACCCAATTGGGAAATATGTTTTCGACATATCAGGGCCGAGAGAAGTTCTGTCCTCAGCCCGGAATAAACGGCCTCAGAAGATCAGGTTCTTGGCCAGCGAGGCGACGCGGCTGAAGCCGTCATAGATGCCCGGCTCGAAGAAGGCGGCACGGGCCAGCACGATGCCGGCGACCAGCGACCAGAACAGGGTGGTGCCGGCCCGCAGCAGGAGCTTCGACGCACGCGACTTCGGCTGTGTGTCCGTTGCGGACACCAGTTGCTCGCCGAAGGGCTCAAATCCAGTGCGTTCCATGGCTGCCGATCCACCAATTTCTGGCGCAAATGTCGTCGTTTCGGCTCCAAACAGCAATGGAAGCGATTGGCGTTTTTGCCCTCGTAAGGGGAAACTCCTTCCTCCTGACAGGACCGCGGCAATAGTTTTCTTCTTCTCGCCGATTTGGATACCGCCACTCCAGTCACAACGCCCTTCCCGCGCCGGGATTCCCGGCCCGGGGCAAGGCGGCAGCGCCATCTTCCAGTCGATTGATGGCACCGCATTGGCGGTAGCCCATTTCGCTAAGCCGCCAGCCCGCTCTCTACTGGCGCAAACTCCAGCCCCAGACTCTCCGCCACCGCCTTGTTCGTCACCCGGCCGCGATGCACGTTGAGCCCGTTGCGCAGATGCGGATTCTCCAGGACCGCCGCAAAGCCCTTGTTCGCGAGCATCAGGCCGAACGGCAGCGTCGCGTTGTTCAGGGCCTGGCTCGAGGTCACCGGCACCGCTCCCGGCATGTTGGCGACGCAATAGTGCACGACGCCGTCGACCTCGTAGGTCGGCTCCGCGTGCGTGGTCGGGTGCGAGGTCTCGAAGCAGCCGCCCTGGTCGATCGCGACGTCGACCAGCACGGCTCCCGGCCGCATCGATTTCAGCATCGCGCGCGTGACGAGCTTCGGCGCGCTGGCGCCGGGCACCAGCACTGCGCCGATGACGACGTCGGCGGCGAACACCTCGTCCTCGACCGCCTCGATGGTGGAGAAGCGGGTGCGCACGCGTCCGACGAAGAGATCGTCCAGTTCGCGCAGGCGCGGAATCGAGCGGTCGATCACGGTGACTTCGGCACCTAAGCCGGCCGCCATGCGCGCCGCCTGCATTCCGACCACGCCGCCGCCGAGGACGACGACGCGAGCCGGCTGCACGCCGGGCACGCCGCCCAGCAGCAGACCGCGGCCGCCGGCCGAGCGCTTGAGGGCGGCGCCGGCGGCCTCGATGGCGAGGCGGCCGGCGACTTCGCTCATCGGGGCGAGCAGCGGGAGGTGACCACTCGCGTCCGTGACGGTTTCATAGGCGATTGCGGTGCAGCCGGAAGCAAGCAGGCCCTTGGCCTGCTCGGGATCCGGCGCAAGATGAAGATAGGTAAAAAGGATCTGGCCTTCGCGAAGCTGAGCCCATTCGCTCTTCTGCGGCTCCTTCACCTTCACGATCATGTCGGACTTTGCAAAGATCTCGCGAGCCGTCTCGGCAATGGACGCCCCAGCCCGCCGGTACACCTCGTCGGACGCACCGATGCCGCTGCCGGCGCCGCTCTCGACCATTACCTGGTGCCCGGCGGCGACATATTCGCGGACCGCCCCTGGGGTGAGCCCGACGCGATATTCCTGCACCTTGATCTCCTTCGGCACCCCGACGCGCATCTTGCTCTCCTTCGCCAATGCTTTGATTCCATTGTTGATCGTAGCGAGAGCGTCGGTTTGGTTTCGTGCAAATATCCGCTACCTTGGCGGCACCCGCGCCGGTTTCAGGCGCGAAAACGTCCTTTGGCGCTGGAAACGAAACCTTGGCCCTCGACCGGAAAGACCTCGCCATCCTCGCGGAACTCACGACCAATGCGCGAGCCAGCCACACCGAGCTTGCCAACAAGATCGGCTTGTCGAGCACGGCGCTGGCGCGGCGGCAGAAGGCGCTGGAGGATGACGGCTACATCCAGGCTTACCAGGCCGCGCTCGACCTCGGCCAGTTCGGCCTTACCACCACGGTGCTGGTTCGCATCGCGCTGGAAAGCCAGAGCGACGAGGCGCTGAAGGCATTCGAGGCAGAGGTGACGAAATGTCCCTCTGTCGTGCGCTGCTTCCTGATGTCGGGGACGGACGACTACATCCTCATCGTGCTCGCCCGCGACATCCAGGATTTCGAGCGCATCCATCGCACCGAGCTGTCCCGCCTGCCACGCGTGGCGCGGGTGCAATCGAGCTTCGCGCTGCGCGAGATCGTTAACCGCGCGGTGCCGACCGTCGTGTTCGGCGAGACGAAGCGCTGATCTCGTCGATCCAGATCGGGAGAACCGGTCAGGAACCAAGCAACTCCTCATCCGTTGGGCGCTATTGGCCAGCGGCGGCAACGCATTCTCGCGTCACTTGCCCAATTTGCCCGACTCGGCCTTTCCGCAGGGAAACCGACCATGGCCGACCTTACGATCCCCGAACGCATTCCGATCAACCTCGTCGTTAATGGCGAAAGCTACGCGCTCGAAGTCGTGCCTTGGACCACGCTTCTGGATGCGCTGCGTGATCGCCTGGAGCTGACCGGCAGCAAGAAAGGCTGCGATCACGGCCAATGCGGTGCCTGTACCGTGCTGGTCGACGGAAGACGGGTCAATTCCTGTCTCACCCTCGCCGTCATGAAGGATGGCGCTGAGATCACGACGATCGAAGGCTTGGCCGCGGACGGCGCGCTGCATCCCCTGCAACAGGCCTTCATCGACCACGATGCCTTTCAGTGCGGCTATTGCACGCCGGGACAGATTTGCTCCGCCGCGGGCCTGTTGGCCGAAGGCCGTGCGCGCGATGCGGACGAGATCCGGGAGCTGATGAGCGGAAACCTCTGTCGCTGCGGTGCCTACCCCAACATCGTGGCTGCGATCGAGCAGGCAATGAGCCGGTCATGAACAACTTCCAATATTCCCGCGCAAGCGATGTGGCCGACGCCATCCGCCTGCTCGCCGCCGATCCCGGCGCGAAGCTGATTGCCGGCGGCACCAACCTGATCGACCTGATGAAGGAGAATGTCGAACAGCCCTCCCGGCTGATCGACATTTCCCGCTTGCCGCTCCGCGACTTCGCGGAGACCGCCGACGGCGGCCTGCGTATCGGCGCCTTGGTGCCGAATTCGGACCTCGCCTACCATCCGTTGATCGAGCAGCGCTATCCCCTGCTTGCCAGCGCCATCCTGGCCGGCGCCTCCGCGCAATTGCGCAACATGGCCTCGGTCGGCGGCAATCTGATGCAACGAACGCGCTGCCCCTACTTCTATGACACCACGACGCCGTGCAACAAGCGAAGCCCCGGCACGGGCTGCTCGGCCATCGACGGCCTCAACCGCAACCACGCCATCCTCGGCACCAGCACGTCCTGCATCGCGACCAATCCATCCGACATGAGCGTGGCGCTGGCCGCGCTCGGCGCGCTCGTGCACATCGCAGGCCCCTCGGGGCAGCGCACCATCGCGCTGACGGATTTCCATCGGCTTCCCGATGACAAGCCTCATCTCGATACCAATCTCGGCAGCGGCGAGATCATTACCGCCATCGAGCTGCCGCCGCACGGCTTTGCCCGGAACTACAGCTATCTGAAGATCCGCGACCGGCTCTCCTACGCCTTTGCTCTGGTCTCCGTCGCGGCCGCGCTCGAACTGGAGGGCAACGCAATCGGCGAAGCGCGCCTTGCGCTGGGCGGCGTGGCTCACAAGCCCTGGCGAAGCCTCGAGGCCGAAGCCGCATTGCGCGGCCAGGCGGCAACACCGGATCATTTCGGGCGCGCCGCCGACCTGCTGCTGCAGGGAGCGACTGCCCGCTCCCATAATGGATTCAAAATCGAGCTGGCGCGCCGAGCCGTCCTGCGTGCGCTGATGCAGGCCGCAAGCGCCACGCCGCAGTCACAAGCTTACAAGAAGATCGCATGAGGTCCCGATGAACGCCTATGTCGGAACACCAACGTCGCGCGTCGACGGCCGGGCCAAGGTCATCGGGGCCGCCAAATATGCCGGCGAATTCGCAGCAGAAGGTCTTCTTCACGGCTTCGTTGTCGAGGCCGCCATCGCGCGCGGGCGCATCGCTCGTCTTGACACCAGCGAGGCTCTGAAGGTGAAGGGCGTGGTCGACGTGCTCACCCATGCACATCGGCCGCCCCTCGCCGACAAGGACGAAGCCTGGAAGGATGAGGTGGCGCCGGAGAAGGGCTCGCCCTTCCGTCCGCTCTATGACGACAGGATCAAGTTCAACGGACAGCCGATCGCACTGGTCGTCGCGGAGGACTGGGAGACCGCCAAGTTCGCCGCAACCCGTGTTCGCGTCGAATATGAGCAGGAGGCGTTTGCGACCGATCTCGAATCCGAACGCGGCAAGGCTTCCAAAGTGGATCAGCCGCACGAGCCGCGTGGTGATGCGGCAGCAGCCCTGACGCGCGCGGCCGTGCGCCACGAGGCGGACTACGTCATTCCGAGCGAGCACCACAATCCGATGGAGCTCTATGCGACGACGGCGGTCTGGGACGGCAGTGGCGGGCTTACGGTCTACGACAAGACGCAAGGCGTCCAGAACGTCCAGAAGTTTCTCTGCGGCGTTTTCGGCAAGAAGCCCGACGACATCCGCGTGATCTCGCCGTACGTCGGCGGCGCCTTCGGCTCAGGCCTGCGGCCGCAACACCAGGTCGTGCTGGCAACCCTTGCCGCGCTCGCACTGAAGCGATCTGTTCGCGTCGTGCTGACGCGGCAGCAGATGTATGGCCTGGGCTATCGTCCCATGACAATCGAGCGCCTTGCGCTCGGCGCAAAGCCGGACGGCACCCTCGATGCGGTCAGCCACGAAGCGATTGCCGTGACCTCCCGCTACGAGGATTTCTCTCGCAATGACACCGGCTGGGCCGAGCAGCTCTACAAGAGCCCCAACAGCCACTATTCCCACAAGCTGGTCGACCTCGACGTCTCGACGCCCTGCGACATGCGCGCACCGGGTGCGGCAACGGGCGTGTGCGCGCTTGAATGCGCCATGGACGAATTGTCCGTCGCGCTGAAGCTCGATCCGCTCGAATTGCGCCTGAAGTGCTATTCGGATCGCGACCAGACCGAAGACCTCCCTTACACCAGCAAGCAGTTGCGCGAATGCTACGCCCGCGGCGCGGAGGCGTTCGGCTGGAGCAGGCGCAATCCGGCACCGCGCTCCATGCGCGACGGCAAGGAACTGGTCGGCTGGGGCATGGCGACAGGTGTATGGGAAGCGCTGCAGATGCCGGTCGCCGTCCGCATCGTGCTGACGGCCAACGGCCATGCCGAGGTCTCCTGCGCCGCGTCCGATATCGGCACCGGCACCTACACCATCGTGGCGCAGGTCGCGGCCGATGCCCTCGGGCTGCCGATCGAGAACATGTGCGTCAGGCTCGCGGACTCGAGCCTGCCGCAGGCACCGGTGGAAGGCGGCTCATGGATGGCCGCCTCGAGCGCGCACGCCGTGCTGGGAGCAGCCGAAGAGATTCGCCGCGAGCTAGCGCGATACGCCAAGGCGATGCCTGCCTCGCCGCTTGCCGGGGTCGATGTGCCAGACATCATTCTCCTCGACGGCACGGTTGCTAAGGCCGCCGACCGCAGCCGCTCAGTTTCGATTGCTGATGCGATGCGCCATGGCCAGGTCGAGCGGATCGAGAAGGAGAAGCTGAACGAGTTCCCCGAGGACAAGTCGCACGCGCGCAACACCCATTCGGCCGTGTTCGTCGAGGTCAAGATCGATGAAGAGCTCGGCGTCATTCGCGTCACCCGGGTCGTGAGTGCGGTCGCGGCTGGACGCATCCTGAACACCAAGACGGGCCGCAGCCAGATCATGGGCGGGGTAGTCTGGGGAATTGGAATGGCGCTGCACGAGGAGACGGTGATGGATCACCGCTTCGGCCGCATCATGAACGCGAACATCGCCGAATACCACATCCCCGTGAACGCCGACGTCCACGACATTGACGTCATTTTCGTCGACGAGCCCGACGACCGCATCAACCGGTTGGGCATCAAGGGGCTCGGCGAAATCGGCACCGTCGGCGTGCCGGCCGCGATTGCGAACGCCGTCTATCATGCCACCGGCAAGCGCATCCGGCGCTTCCCGATTACGCTGGACAAGCTGCTGGAGTGAGGCGGCAGGCTAACCCTGTCGCAGCACTCGGGCATGTCATCCAAATGTCATCGAATGTGTCGAGAGCTGTATCTTCCTGCACATTCGGGATCCGACATGGACTATTTCAAACGCTTCAACTTCCTGTTCGCCGCACCTGTGTTCGACGCCGACGATCTCGAAGGCGTCCGCTTCAACCAGATCATCGAGGAAATCCAACGCTCCGGCTTCGAGGTAGTCCGCGCCCGCAAGCTGGAGGATGCCGAGATGGCGGTGCAGACCGATGCCGCGATCGGCTGCATGGTGGTGGACTGGGGCAAGAAGGGGCTTGAGGGCAAAACCTCGGCGCTGATCAACCTGATGCGCCGCCGCGGCCTCGACTTCCCAATCATTCTCCTGATCCGTCGCAAGCGGTTCGAGGACCTGCCGGTCGAAGTGCTCGACTTCATCGACGGCTATGTCTTCCTCTCCGAGGAGACGCCGACCTTCATCGCCAAGAACCTGATCAGCCGGCTCAAGCAATATGCCGAGACGCTGAAGACGCCCTTCTTCGGCGCGCTGGTCGACTATGCCGAGGAAGGCAACCAGCTCTGGACCTGCCCGGGCCACAATGGCGGCGTGTTCTACAATCGCAGCCCGATCGGGCGCGTGTTCGTCGAGCATCTCGGCGAATCCGTGTTCCGCGACGACCTCGACAATTCCGTGCTCGACCTCGGCGACCTCCTCACCCATGAGGGCCCGGCGCTGAAGGCGCAGAAGGAAGCGGCGGCGATCTTCGGCGCGGAAAAGACCTATTTCGTGCTCAACGGCACCTCGACTTCGAACAAGGTCGCGCTGGGCGCCCTCGTCACCGACGGCGACCTCGTGCTGTTCGACCGCAACAACCACAAGGCCGCCCATCACGGCGCGCTGATGATCAATGGCGGCATCCCGGTCTATGTGCCGACCGTCCGCAACGCCTGGGGGCTGATCGGCCCGATGCGCTGGGACAGGCTCGACGAGAAGGCTCTGCGCGAGGCGATCCGCAACCATCCCCTGGTGAACGATCGCGACGCCTGGCGCAGGGAGCGGCCGTTCCGCGTCGCTGTGGTCGAGCAGTGCACCTATGACGGCTCGATCCACAGCGCCGAGATGATCATCAAGCGCATCGGCCATCTCTGCGACTACATCCTGTTCGACGAGGCCTGGGCCGGGTTCATGAAATTCCACCCGCTCTATGCCGGCCGCTTCGCCATGGGGCTGGCAAATCTTCCGCCCGACGCCCCCGGCATCATCGCGACGCAGTCGACCCACAAGCAGCTAGCAAGCTTTTCGCAGGCCTCGCAGATCCACATCAAGGATCGCCACATCCGCGGCCAGAAGCGTCGCGTCGAGCACCGCCGTTTCAACGAGAGCTTCATGCAGCACGCCTCGACTTCGCCGTTCTACCCGCTGTTCGCCTCGCTCGACGTCGGCGCGCAGATGATGAAGGGCCGCTCCGGCGAAGTGCTGTGGGACGACACGATCCGGCTCGGCATCGAGCTGCGCAAGAAGATCCGGGCGATGCGCCGGGAGTTCGAGGAGAAGGAGCAGAATCCGGATCGCCGCTGGTTCTTCGAGCCGTTTGTTCCAGATCGCGTCGCCATTGCCGATGTCAGCCGCCCCGGCGCGGCGCATAACGTCGCCTGGGAGACCCTCTCGACCGACGAGCTCGCCACCAATCCCGCGCTGTGGCAGCTCTCTCCGGATACCAACTGGCACGGCTTTCCCGATCTCGCGGAAGGCTTTGCCATGACCGATCCGAACAAGCTGACGCTGCTCACCCCCGGATTCGATCGTACGACCGGGGCCTATGCCGAGCACGGCATTCCCGCGCCGGTCGTCGCGCAATATCTGCGCGAGAACCGCATCGTCCCAGAAAAGAACGACCTCAACTCCCTGCTTTTCCTGCTGACGCCCGGCGTCGAGGCGAGCAAGGCGGGCACGCTGATCTCCGGCCTCGTCGCGTTCAAGAGGCTGCATGACGACAATGCGCTGCTGGCCGATGTCATCCCCGAATTCTATCAGCGGCGACAGGCGCGCTACGCCGGCGCGCGGCTGCGCGACCTCTGCGGCGAGATGCACCGTTTCTTCCGCGCCGCCGATGTCAGCGCGCTCCAGGCCCGGCAGTTCATGCCCGAGCATATGCCCGAGATCGCGATGTCGCCCCGCGATGCCGCGCGCTATCTGTTCAAGAACGACGTCGACTACCTCCCGATCGAGGCGATCGCCGGCCGTATCGCGACCACGCCCTTCGTGGTCTACCCGCCCGGCATTGCCACCATCGTGCCCGGCGAGCGACTGACGGAACGGGCCAAGCCCATGATCGATTATCTCAAGATGTTCGAGACCTGCTTCAACACATTCCCGGGCTTCGACGTCGAGATCCAGGGCGTCTACAAGGAGGTCGACGCGAACGGGCGCATCGGGCTCTACACTTATGTCGTGACCGAGTAGGTGCCGATGAACGAGACAGCTGCGCGCGCGAGCGACGAAGCGGTCCTGGTCCGCACCTCACGCGAGAGCGACGTCGAGGCGATGCTGGCGATCTACCGCCATCACGTCCGCAATGGCGTGCCGCGCGATGTCGAGGGAACCGGTGCGCCGGAGCCGGACGATCTGCGCGACCGGCGCAAGAACCTGAAGCAGACCCGCCTGCCGCATCTGGTCGCGACCTGGCGCGGCGAGGTCGTCGGCTATGCCTATGCCGTGCTGTTCCGCAAGCGGCCGGCCTATCGCTACGCCGCCAAGCACTCGATCTATGTCCACCACGCCCATCTCGGCCGCGGGGTCGGACGGCTGTTGCTGCAAGAATTGATCGACGCCTGCGCGGCGGCCGGCTTTCGCCAGATGATCGGCTATATCGATGCCGACAACGCGCCCTCGCTGGCGCTGCACGAGCGGTTTGGCTTCGCGCGCGCCGGCCTGCTCAGCGGCGTTGCCTATCGCCACGGCCGCTGGTCCGACACCGTCATGGTGCAACGCTCGCTCGGCGCGGGGACGACGACGCCCCCGCCTGTCACGGCACCCGGGCGTTAGGCCCTACGACGGGAAGTCGGCCGCTTTGACATGGATGCGGTCGGCATGCAGCGACCAGTGGTGCAACGCCTGGTCCTTGCAGAACCTCGCTTTCGCACGTTCCTTGGCCTCGTCCTCGTCGGCGGCGTCGATCTCGAGCGTGCCCTGGCAGACCTCGCACTGCCGGCCGTATTCGCCGAGCACGTCCTTCATGAACCTGACGACATAAGTTGACATGGGACCTCCCTGCCTGCCCGCCGGCACTCTAGTCCCATTTAGGCCGGACGGGGAAAGGAGATTTTGACGCGGATCAAGGCCGGGGCTCAGTTCCCGGCCATCATCCAGAGCGCTTGGTGCGCCCCTACCCCGGCGTCACCCCGAAGGCCTGCTTGAAACGTTCCGCATAGCGCGGCCAGGCTTCGGGGTTGATGATGCGCGGCGGGCGCTTGCCGTCGAGCACATCCAGCACCTGCTCGGCGGCGATCCGGCCCATATTCTGGCGCGCCTCGATGGTGACGCCTGCGGTGTGTGGGCTCGCCAGCACGTTGTCGAGCTGGAGCAGCGGATGCTCCGGCGGCGGCGGCTCCTTGGACCAGACGTCGAGGCCGGCCCCGGCGATGCGCTTGTCGCGCAGAGCCTGCAGCAGTGCATCCTCGTCGTGGATGAAGCCGCGCGCGGTGGTGATGAAATAGGCATGCGGCTGCATCAGCGCGAATTCGCGCGTGCTGATCATGTTGCGGCTGCCTTTATTGAGAGGGCAGGAGATCGAGACGAAATCGGCGCGGCGCAAGAGCTCGTCGAGCTCGACCTTCTCCCCGCCCCGCTCGGCCATCACCTCGGCCGACAAATAGGGATCGTAGGCCAGCACCGTCATGCCGAGCAGGCCCTTGCACAATGCGGCGATGCGCCGGCCGACATTGCCGAGGCCGATGATGCCGACGGTCTTGTGCTCGACCTCGTTGCCGACGAGATCGTTGCGGTTGACGTCGCGCTCGCGGCGCAGCCGGCGATCCGACTGGATGATGCGCTTGGACAGCGTCAGCATCATCGCCAGCGCGTGCTCTGCGACCGAATGGGCATTGCCGCCGGACTGGTTGACGACCACGACCCCGGCGGCCGTGCAGGCCTCGACGTCGACCGGGTCGAAGCCGGCACCGTTGCTGGAGACCAGCAGCAAGTTCGGCGTGCGCTTCAGGAAGGCGGCATCGACATGGAAATGCGGGGCGAGCTCATCGCGGGCGGCACCGACCTGGTAGACGTGGGCAGCGCCAAGGAGCGGCCCATAGACGTCCTCGGGGCTTGCGTTCTCGATGCGATCGAGCCGCACGTCGGGCCGCGCCTTCAGGATGTCGATATAGATCGGATTGGCCAAGTAATTGGAGTAGACGACGCGCTTGTTGTTGACGGACATCAGGACCCTTCCGGCTCTTGCGAGGGAGAGCCGCAAGGTCAGCGCCCCGTGCCCCCCCGTGTTCTGGTTATCGCCGCTTATGCCATGGCGGTGCCGGCCACGGCAGGCCTGCTGGCGCAGATCATGGTGACGGCGCGGACATGTTGACAATCCCGCTGTTCGCGTCAAGTTCGGCAGACTGCCGCGACGGCCAGAACCAAGAAGCATGTGCGGCCGCAGGGAGAGCGCAATGGCGATTGCGGAACAGCAGACGCAGGGGAGCCGCGACGGAAGCTGGCACGGCATCGTCCTGCAAACGTTGAAGCGGAACGAGATCAGCCTGATTCCTTACGTGCCTGACCGCGTGCTCACGCCGCTGATCAAGAACCTGCACGCCGATCCCTTCTTCACCACCTTCGCGACCGCCCGCGAGGAAGAGGCCGTCGGCATCGTCTCCGGCGCCTGGATGGGCGGACGGCGCGGCGCGGTGCTGATGCAGACCTCCGGCTTTGCCACGCTCGCCAACGTGCTGGCCTCGCTCGCAGTGCCCTACCAGATTCCGCTGATCATGTTCGTCTCCGAGCGCGGCACGCTCGGCGAGTTCAACTACGGCCAGTCGCTGGTCTGCCGCACCATGCGACCGGTGCTGGATTCGCTGGCGCTTGAGCACCACACCATCACCCGGCTCGACGAGCTCGAATTCATCACCGACCGCTCGATCAAGCAGGCTGTCACCACGCAGGCGCCGGTGGCGTTGATCCTCAACCCGCTGCTGACGGGCGGCAAGGTCTTTGACAAGTGAGGCCGGCGATGAACACTGGCAATACCAAGGTGATGAACCGGTTTGACGTGACCTCGCGGCTGATCGCAAAGCTCGAGCACGAGGAAGCCGTGATTGGCGGCATCGGCAACACCAATTTCGACCTCTGGGCCGCCGGCCACCGGCCGCAGAATTTCTACATGCTGGGCAGCATGGGCCTTGCCTTCCCGATCGCGCTCGGCGTGGCGCTGGCACAGCCCGACCGCCGCGTCTTCGCGCTCGAAGGCGACGGCTCGCTATTGATGCAGCTCGGCGCGCTCTCGACGATCGCGGCTCTGAAGCCAAAAAACCTCACGATGATCGTGATGGACAACGGCATCTACCAGATCACCGGCGCGCAGCCGACACCGGCAGCCAGCGTCGCCGACATCGTCGCCATCGCCATCGGCTGCGGTCTCGCGAGCAGCGCCTGGGCCGCGGACGAGGAGGATTTCGAGCGACTGGTCGACGATGCGATGGCGGCCTCCGAGCCCTGCCTGATCGCGGTCAGGATCGACGACAAGCCCGGCGTAGGCACCACCCGTCGCGACCCCGTGCAGATCCGGGAACGTTTCATGCATGGCCTTGGCGTGCGCGATCCGCTTTAACATTTTGTCATTAACTACACGGCGATCTGATACGAGCCTCGCGACAACCCGACCAAATTCGTGCTAAGCGACCCAGATGTCGCTTTTCATTCGTACCTTTGCCTGGCTGCTCGCCGCTGCCGTTACGTTCGCCACTCTCGGTCCTCCCGGCCTTCGCCCCCATTCCACCCTCGGTCAGGACGGCGAACATGCGCTTGCCTTCATCATGGTGGGGTTGGCCTTCGGCCTCGCCTATCCACGCCGGCGTCTGCTGATTGCGGCGGCTGCGGTCATCCTGATCGGCGTGCTCGAGCTGATGCAATTTTGGGCACCCGGCCGCCATGCGCGGCTGGAGGATTATCTGGTCGACGCCGCCACCGCCTGCCTCGGCTTTGCGCTCGCCGCCACGGCCGACCGGCTGCTCTCGCGCTTTTGCATCAGCTCCGCCGTGGCAAGCGAAGGCCCCGCGGAGTGACACTCCGCAGGGCCCTGCTCAGCACAGAGGATTGCGTCGATCAGTCGATGATCTTGACCACGCGGCGCGTGCGCGGCTCGACGATCACGCGGCGATCGTTCACGACCGCATAGCGATACTCGGTGTAATTCGGCACCGGGCGGAGCACCACGGTGGGTGGCAGGGGCTCGCCGACCACGACGCGCTCGTGGACTACGACGGAGTCGCTGCGCGGAATTCCGCCCAGGACCGCATTCGGAATTTCAAGACCGGCGCCGACGGCTGCACCCACGGTGCCGCCGACCATCGCTCCGATCGGGCCGCCGATGTCGCCACCCGCACGCGCGCCGTCCCTGGCGCCTTGTTCGGTCGTCGACTGGGCAAAGGCTGCGCTCGACGCCAGCAGCGACGCTGCAGCCAACGTAATCGCAAGACGGGTTTTCATGGTGTTTTGTCTCCAGTGATTGTCCTGCGCCTTCAACCGCGGGGCCAGATCATTGTTCCGGTTCCCCTGCGGCGAAAGTCACCCCGCATCTGGAGACTGTTACGGCGTAACAGTTCAGCTAGCTGCGATCTCGTGGCCGGCCATCAGTTCCAGCGCCCGAACCATCGCCGAATGATCCCATGCTTTGCCGCCATGTGCGGTACAGGACGAGAACAATTGCTGCGCCACGGCCGTGCTCGGCAGCGACAGGCCGAGTGAGCGAGCGCCTTCGAGCGCGAGATTGAGATCCTTCTGGTGCAGCTCGATGCGGAAGCCCGGATCGAAATTGCGCTTCACCATGCGCTCGCCATGCACCTCCAGAATGCGCGAAGAGGCAAAGCCGCCCATCAGCGCCTTGCGCACCAGCGCGGGATTCGCACCGGCCTTGGATGCGAACAACAGCGCCTCGCTCACAGCTTCGATGGTGAGCGCGACGATGATCTGGTTGGCGACCTTCGTCGTCTGTCCGTCGCCGTTGGCGCCGACATGGGTGACGTTCTTGCCCAACTTGTCGAAGATCGGCTTCATGGTGCCAAAGGCCCGCTCCGGCCCGCCGACCATGATGGTGAGGCTCGCAGCTTTCGCGCCGACTTCCCCTCCCGACACCGGCGCGTCGAGATAGTCGGCGCCGAGCGCCTCGATCTTCTTCGCGAACTCCTTAGTCGCCAGCGGCGAGATCGAGCTCATGTCGACGACGATCTTGCCCTTGGAGATGCCGCTGGCGACACCGTCCTTGCCGAACAGCGCGGCCTCCACATGCGGCGTATCCGGCACCATGATGATGACCGCGTCCGCCTGCTCTGCGACCTCCCTGGACGACGTGCAGGCGATGCCGCCCGCGGACATCAGATCCGGCGCGATCGGCGCAATGTCATGCAGGAAAACGCGATGACCCGCGGCCAGGAGATGGCCGGCCATCGGCCGCCCCATGGTGCCGAGTCCGATGAAGCCGATATTGGTCATGTTTGCGTTTCCTCAGGTCTCAAACGTCTGTGCCGCGTGCCAGGACAGGCCTTCCAGCGTCGTCGTGCGCGGCTTGTATTCGCAGCCGATCCAGCCGCGATAGCCGATCGCGTCGAGGTGGCGGAACAGGAAGGGATAGTTGATCTCGCCGGTGCCAGGCTCATGGCGGCCGGGATTGTCGGCCAGCTGGACGTGGGCGATCTGAGGCAGGTATTCCTGCATGGTGCGGGCGAGATCGCCCTCCATGATCTGCATGTGGTAGATGTCGTACTGGATGAAGAGGTTGTTCGACCTCACCTCGGAGATCAGCTGCACCGCCTGCTCGGTGCCGTTGAGGAAGAAGCCGGGAATGTCGAGCGTGTTGATGGGCTCGACCAGCAGCTTGATGTTCTCCCGCGCCAGCGTCGAAGCCGCAAAACGCAGATTCCCGACCAGCGTCTCCTGAAGCTCGCGCGGATCGGCATCAACAGGCGCGATGCCGACGAGACAGTTGAGCTGCTCGCAATCGAGCGCCTTGGCATAATCAATGGCGCGGAACACGCCATCGCGGAATTCGGCGGTGCGGTCGGGCAGGATCGCAATGCCGCGCTCGCCGCCGGCCCAGTTGCCAGCGGGGAGATTGTGCAGCACCTGCGTCAGCCCGTGGGCCTCGAGCTGCTCGCGCAGCTGCGCCTTGTCGAAATCATAGGGGAAGAGATATTCGACCCCGGCAAAGCCCGCCGTCTTCGCCGCTGCGAAGCGGTCGAGGAACGGCATCTCGTTGAAGAGCATGGTGAGGTTGGCGGCAAACTTCGGCATGGTGCTTCTTCCCCTATTCCGCCGGCTGCAGCACGCGTGTGGTCTCGACTTCGTCGAGCGGAAGGTCCAGCACCTCCTCGAACTCCACGATGTTGTCGATCTCCGTGCCCATGGCGATGTTGGTGACCCGTTCGAGGATGAACTCGACCACGACTGGCACGCGGTGCTTCGCCATCAATTCGCGGGCGGTCGCAAACGCCGCTTGCGTGTCCTTCGGGTCGGTGACGCGGATGGCCTTGCAGCCGAGACCTTCGGCGACCGCGACATGGTCGACGCCGTAGACGCCGATCTCGGGCGCGTTGATGTTCTCGAAGGAGAGCTGGACGTGATAGTCCATATCGAAGCCGCGCTGGGCCTGGCGGATCAGGCCGAGATAGGAATTGTTCACGACGACGTGGATGTAGGGCAGATTGAACTGCGCGCCGACTGCGAGCTCCTCGATCAGGAACTGAAAGTCGTAATCGCCCGACAGCGCGACGATCTCGCGCTCCGGACAGGCCGCGCGCACGCCGAGCGCGGCCGGCAGCGTCCACCCGAGCGGCCCCGCCTGCCCTGCATTGATCCAGTTGCGGGGCTTGTAGACGCCGAGGAATTGCGCGCCGGCGATCTGCGACAGGCCGATCACCGTAACATAGGTGGTGTCGCGGCCGAATGCCTTGTTCATTTCCTCATAGACGCGCTGCGGCTTGATCGGAACGTTGTCGAAATGGCTCTTGCGCAGCATCGTCTTCTTGCGGTCGCGGCAGGAAGCGGGCCAGGCCTGGCGCTCGCGGAGCCTGCCCGACCGCCGCCACTCCCTGGCGACGGCGACGAACAGCTCGAGCGCGGCCTTGGCGTCCGAGACGATGCCGAGATCGGGATTGAACACACGCCCGATCTGCGTCGGCTCGATGTCCACGTGAACGAATTTGCGACCCTTGGTGTAGGTCTCGACCGAGCCGGTGTGGCGGTTGGCCCAGCGGTTGCCGATGCCGAGCACGAAGTCGGATTCCAGCAGGGTGGCGTTGCCATAGCGGTGGCTGGTCTGAAGCCCGACCATGCCGGCCATCAGCACGTGATCGTCAGGGATCGCGCCCCATCCCATCAGCGTCGGCACCACCGGCACGTTGGCGATCTCGGCGAACTCGACCAGCAGGTCAGAGGCGTCGGCGTTGATGATGCCGCCGCCTGCCACGATCAGCGGCCGCTCGGCGGTGTTGAGCATCTCGAGCGCCTTCTCCACCTGCTTGCGCGTCGCGGCGGGCTTGTAGACCGGCAGCGGCTCGTAGGTCTCGTCGTCGAACTCGATCTCGGCGAGCTGCACGTCGAGCGGCATGTCGATCAGCACCGGCCCCGGGCGCCCTGAGCGCATCACATGAAAGGCCTGGCTGAACACACGCGGCACCAGCGCCGGCTCGCGCACCGTCACTGCCCATTTGGTCACGGGCTTGGCGATCGACTCGATGTCAACCGCCTGAAAATCCTCCTTGTAGAGCCGCGCGCGCGGCGCCTGACCGGTGATGCAGAGGATCGGGATGGAATCGGCGATCGCCGAATAGAGTCCGGTGATCATGTCGGTGCCGGCCGGCCCGGAGGTACCGATGCAGACCCCGATGTTGCCGGCCTTGGCGCGCGTATAGCCCTCGGCCATGTGCGAAGCGCCCTCGACATGGCGCGCCAGGATGTGGCGGATCGAGCCACGCTTCTTCAGCGCCGAGTAAAGCGGATTGATCGCAGCGCCGGGAACTCCGAAGGCCGTCGAGATACCTTCCCTCTCCAGGATACGCACGGCCGCATCGACAGCTCGCATCTTCGCCATATCGGACCTCGCTCAAATTGCGTCAGCGAACGAGATCATCAGGTGCGCAGAAGCCGATCTCAACGAGATCGATTTTATTTTCCACGATGCGGCAGCCGCGAGAAAATCGTGGGCGTCTCAATCGGTTAGATCAAGAGATGCGTGAAAGCAGGTCACTCGAACAGTGGCGCCAGCTGCATCTGCGGCACCAGCACGAGGCCCTTGTCGGTGATGCGAATTTCCGGAATGACCGATAGCGGAATCAAATTGAAGCCCATGTACGGGATGGTGCAGCCAGCCTCGGCCCATTGTTTCTTCAGCACCTTCACCTCTTCCGCCACTTCGGTGACACGCTTGTCGGAGAGGAGTCCTGCGATCGGCAGCGGAACCAGCGCCCTCACCTCGCCATCGGCGACGACGCAAACGCCCCCCTGCTGCTCCCTAATCGCTGCAATCGCGACCTGCATGTCGGCCTCGTTGGTACCGGCGACGATGATGTTGTGGCTGTCGTGACCGACGCTGGAGGCGACCGCGCCGCGCTTCAGGCCGAAATCCTTGAGAAGGCCGTGGGCGACATTGCCGGCGGACTTGCCGTGGCGCTCGACCACCGCGACGAAGCAGAGGCCATAGCGCGCGAACAGCGACGGCCAGTCCTTGGCCGGCTCGATCGCGACCTTCTCGTGGATCAGCGTGATGCCGGGAAGCGCGGTCCTGATGGCGTTGACGGTGCAGGCCTTGGCCGGCAATTCCGGCGTCAGCTTCATCGTCTGCGGCAGCTTGACGGTCGCATAGGCTGCCCTCGGATATTGATAGCGCTGCGACAGCGCCCGATCGAGACGCGACGTGATCTTGCCGCGCTCGACCACGAGCTCGCCGCCATACCAGGTGCATTGTGGCTTGAGCTGATCGTCCACCAGCACGAGATCGGCGCGGCGGCCGCCGCCGAGCCCGCCGATATCGCCTTCCATGCCGAAGCGGGTCGCGCCATGCAGCGAGCCCATCGACCAGGCCTGCTCCGGCGACATCCCCGCCTTCACGGCTTCGCGCACCACCCAGTCGAGACCGAATAGCAGGAGATCGTCGGCGTCACGGTCGTCCGTGCACACGGCGGTGCGCTTGTGCGAGGCCCCGAGTTCGGTGATCGTTCGGATCGCTTGCGGCAGCGAATGCCACGGCGTGGTCGGCGGTCCCCCGCGCAAAAACACCCAGACGCCGGCATCGAGCAGGTCATCGGCGATGTCGCGGTCGATCGCCTCATGCGTGTCGGTGACGCCGGATGCCGCATAAGCCGCGACGAATTCGCGGCCATAGACATGGCCGGACACGGGACGCCCCCGCTTCAAGGCGGCGGCGAGGATGGCGTGGCTGCGCTCGTCACCCATCGTGACGGGCACGAAATCCATCTTCTCGCCAAGCGCCACCGCTTCGGGCCAGCGGTCGAAAAGGCCGGCGATCTTGTCCGGCGTAAGGTCGCCGCCCGCCGTCTCGAGCTCAGCCGAGGTCGCAGGAACGGTGCTCGGCACGGTCAGGAAGATCGAGAGCGGCGCCTCGCGCGCATCTTCCAGCATCGCCTCCACACCGGCGACGTCCATGACGTTGCCGATCTCGTGGCTGTCGCAAAAGATCGTCGTGGTGCCGTTGAGCAGCGCGGCCTCGGCGTAGGAACAGGCCGTCACCATCGAGGATTCGATGTGAATGTGCGGATCGACGAGGCCCGGCGCGATGATGCCGCCGGCCGCGTCATAAAGCGGAACATCGCCCCACGCCTTCTTCGCTGTACCGGCCGGCTTCACCGCCGCGATGCGGCCGCCTGAGATCCAGACCTCCCGCCCCGGATGGATACGCTCGGAATAGGTCGAGAGCACGCGCGCGCCCGTGATGACGAGATCCGGCGTCACACGCGCCGAGGCGACGTCAGCCAGACGCCGCGTCATGCTGTGCAGCGGCGCGACGGAGAAGCGGGTGAGCTTGGTCATCGGGGCTCTCGCGTGGGAATGGACAGCGCCGCGATGGTTGCCGCCGCTGGCGGCGAGAGCAACTCAAATAATACGTCACCGGTGCTTACGCATTAGGCAGACGCGCCCCGCCTTCTTAATTTCCGCTAGGGCGTGTACTTATAAATCATACGCTGAGTTTGGGCGCGCCAGATGTCGGCTCGTCTCTCAACAGTGCACAACGTTGACGGCGCCGATGGGCCATAACCGGACTTTGCCTAGACGCCGCCAATGCGCCAATTGCGTTCGCCTGCCAGCTGCGCTTATCGATTTCAAAGCCGCCAAACCTGAGGCCTTGTTCTCTCGCAGAGCTGAGGGCCGAAAGGGCCCCCGACGTACTTGAGGCATCGGGCCCCAAACTACCCACTGAGGCAAGTCGCAGATGCGGCGGCTTGGTCGCCCCTTTGCAAGCGGTGCCAAGCTTGAGCTCGAGGGCTCAACGGGAACCAGCTTGCGGCGCAATCGCCCCAATTTACGCATCACTGATTGTGGCGTTTGCCACGCGCCGAAATTGGAACCCTTATGATGTTACCCATACCCATTTTGCAATTGTCCGCGCGTGGCGTCCGGATCTAGTTGAATGATCCTGCACCAGCAGAATTCGCCTGCTTGGAGTTTCATTTTTGCGATTAAGAGCTTTCGCATCTGAATTGGATTTCGAGGCGACACGCACAGGCGAATTCAAACAAAGTTTGAGGCTGTTGCCGTTTGTCGCTCGAAATGCGATGGGGCGGACCGTTCGCATCGGGCTGCAGTGATGCTTGTAAGCGAAGTTGGCAACCGGCTTCTGTCAGCACTGCCGATCGCTGATCTCGATCTTTTGGCACCCGACCTACAGATGGTAACCCTCGATCGGGAAGAGGTCGTCTCGCGGGTGGGGGATCATACCGAGCACGTCCTCTTCCCTCACAGTGGCGCCGTTTCGGTGATGGTCGACATGGCGAATGGGCAGACGGTCGCCAGCGCCGCAATAGGGCGCGAGGGGGCAGTGGGCACTCTTTCCGTGCTGGGACCGTCCCCTGCGGCCGTTACGACTATCGTTCGTGCCGCGGGGACGGCCTCGCGGATCCCCGCGGCGCGATTCCATGCCGCTTTCAGCCGGAGTCCCGCGATCCGCCACGTAGTCCAGCTTCACTTCAAGGCGGTGCTGATACAGTTTCAATTGGGCGGGGCTTGCAATGCACTGCATCCGGTCCAAGCGCGTATGGCACGCTGGCTGCTTCAACTTCACGACCGCATCAACCACGACGTCCTGCCCCTCACGCAGGACGCGCTTTCGCAGATGTTGGGTGTGCGACGAACGACGGTGACGCTCCTGATGCGCAATCTGCGCGCTTCCGGAGCGATCAGATCTGAGCGGCGAGGCGAAATCGAGATCGACTCATCGCGGCTCGCTGCGGTGGCGTGCGAATGCCACGACACCATGCGGCTCGAACTCGAGAAGATCTTCTCTACGGGTACAGCGCCATCTCGCGTTTTCGATCTGCCGATCCGGTAGATGAAACGAGGCGATGCTAGCCGTTTCGGCGCGTCCGGGTAAAGCCGGCGGGCACGATGCTCGAATAGCATCGCCGGATGCGCATCCTTCTGACCGGGCTGCGGCCCAATGCGGTGAGGATCTCCCAGCCAACGTCCGTAACGGGTCAAAAGCGCTGGTCAATGACCCGCCGGCGCAGCGACTCAAGCGCTGAATTGGTCCATCTCGGATGCGCTATTCGAACACTGCGCGTTGAGGTCGGCTATGGGTCCAAAAGCAGCAGTTAACGCAGCCACCTATGAGGATCTCCGGCAGAGAGTCGAGATGGCAGCCGCGGCTGCGGTGTTCGGCTCGGGGACATGAGCCGACGCAGTCCATTTGAAAAACGAGCCTTTCACTTCGGCTGAAATCGATCAAATGAAAGATTGATCAGATGAAAGAGTGATGCGGCGTTGGGACAGCGTGACTGTCGATTCACATCGGTTGCGCGAATAGAAGTTTGAGCATTGAATCAGCGGGGATACCCACAACTGCAAGTGGTTTCTCGGGTATGCCGGCCGCTCTCGCAGGAGCAAGGCGATGCAGAGATTCGCCTAGGCTTCGGGCGCGTGATGGCTTCATGCGTAGCTGAACCGGAGAGGTACGCCTAGTCGGTCCTGCCAACTGATTGGGAGTAGCCATACGCGTCTCATGCCCGCCTGCCACGGTCGGCCAACAAACGGGGAGGAGAACAATGAGCACCTGGCTTAGTGAGCGAGAACAGCGTCTCGTCGCGGGCGCGGAGGCGGCATCGGCGGCAACGCCTATCCCGACCCAGATTGTTTCCAATGGCGAGTATCTCCCGCCCCCGCAGAGCGATACGCAAAAGAAAGTCGAGGCACGGATCAACGAGCTCGCTGATGTTAACGGCAGACACCTCGGCTTGAGCCGCAGGCAGTTCTTACACACGAGCTGCGGCATGGCAGCAGCTTTCCTCGCCATGAACGACATCTACGGCAATGTTTTCCGGGTCGCGCCCGCTGAAGCCCGCGAACCCGAGCTGATGCTGGCCCGCGCGCAGAGCCTTGCAGGCCAATTCATCTTCGACGTCCAGACTCATTTCGTGCGGGACGACTTCGATCATAAGGAGCTGTTGGGGCTGGCGGACTTTGCGAGCCAGCACTGGAATCCGAAGATGAAGGAGGAAGGCGTCTCTTCGCTAGCCCGCTACAAGTTCCAAAACTATGTGAAAGAGATCTACTACGACAGCGACACCAACATGGCGCTCCTGAGCGGCGCGCCCTTCGACGACCCGAGTTGGTGGCTGCTGTCCAATGAGCAGATCGTCAAGGCGCGAGAACTGATCAACGACTTCGCCGGTTCGCGCCGCCTGCTGGCGCACAGCGTCATCACTCCCAAGCAACCCGGCTGGATGGACGAGGTGGACAAGGCAATCGAAGTCTACAAACCGGATTCCTGGAAGTCCTACACGATTGGCGATCCGCTGGCGCCCTCGAAGTTCCCATGGCGGCTCGACGACGAGCAGGTGATGTATCCGTTCTACGAGAAAGCAGTGAAGGCCGGCATCAACACGCTGTGTATCCACAAGGGGTTGCTGCCGCCCGATTATGAGAAGTCGTTCGCCGGCGTCTGGGAATACGCAACGGCGTGGGACATCGGAAAAGCCGCGAAGGATTGGCCGCAGATGAACTTCGTGATCTATCACTCGGCGCTGCGGCCGTTCCTCGAACTACCTGATCACGCGTGGGCGGATTTCGAACAGACCGGCCGTATCCAGTGGGCCACCGATCTCGCGGAAGTCCCGCAGAAGTTCGGCGTCGCCAACGTCTATGCCGAGCTCGGCACGTCCTTTGCCAACTCGGCGGTCGCGCATCCGAAGTTCTGCGCCGCGCTGATCGGCACGCTGATAAAGGGGATGGGTGTTGACCACGTCATGTGGGGCACCGACTCGGTCTGGTACGGCTCACCACAGTGGCAGATCGAGGCGCTGCGCCGGCTCGAAATCCCCGAGGACATGCAGAGGAAGTACGGCTTTGCGGCGCTTGGCGATGCCAACAGCGCTACCAAGCAGCTGATCTTCGCGGGCAACGCAACCAGATTCTACAAGATCAAGCTGAAGGCGGCTGAGAATACCAGGATGCCGGCCTTTTCCGAGGACCGCCTCGCGGCGCTCAAGAACGAGTACACGCAAGCTTCGAAGCAACCGTCGAACCTGCGCTACGGCTACGTTCGCGCCGCCTAGGAACGATGCCAACGGCTTGGGCAACTCCGCCGGCAATGGATGCGCGGCTGCCGCAATCCGACTTCGGCTCAGTGTCACCAATGCTCTCGCCGATCAGAGATTTCCGCTCAGCCTCAGGAGCCGACATGACTTATGAGTACACGCCCTAGTCCTCGTTTGCCTTGAACCGTCCCAACCCCTTCAGCACAAAGGGCGCCACCAGCGCGATCAGCGCGACGCCGAGAAGCGTTGCCGAAATCGGGCTCTGCAGCAGCGTCATGGGATCGCCGAGGCTGATGGCGAGCGCGCGGCGCAGCTGGCTCTCGGCAATCGGGCCGAGGATCAGGCCGACGACGACGGGCGCGATCGGGAAATCGAACCGGCGCATCAGGAAGCCGAGCACGCCGAAACCGGCGAGCATCGACAATTCCACCACCGACGGCTTTGCCGCGATGGTGCCCATGGTCGCGAACACGAGGATGCCGGCATAGAGCCAGGGCTGCGGGATCGCGAGCAGCCGCACCCACAGGCCGACCAGCGGCAGGTTGAGCACCAGCAGCATCATGTTGGCGATGAAGAGGCTGGCGATCAGGCCCCATACGAGGTCAGGCCGCTCGGCGAACAGCAGCGGGCCCGGGTTGAGGCCATATTGCTGGAAGCCCGCCAGCATCATCGCGGCGGTGGCCGAAGTCGGCAGGCCCAGCGTCAAGAGCGGCACCAGCGTGCCGGCTGCGGAAGCGTTGTTGGCGGCCTCGGGGCCGGCGACGCCTTCGATCGCGCCCTTGCCGAACTCTTCGGGGTGCTTCGTCAGCCGCTTCTCGGTCGAATAGGACAGGAAGGTCGGGATCTCCGCGCCGCCTGCCGGCAGCGCACCGATCGGGAAGCCGAACATGGTCCCGCGCAGCCATGGCTTCCAGGACCGCTTCCAGTCCTCCTTGGTCATCCACAGCGAGCCGCGCACCGGCTCCAGCTTCTCTTCGGTGTGGTGGCGGCGCGATGCGACATAAAGCGCCTCGCCCACCGCGAACAGGCCGACGGCAAGCGTTGTGACTTCAACGCCATCGAGCAGTTCGGGGACGCCGAATGCAAGCCGCGCCTGACCCGTCAGCTTGTCGATGCCGACGAGGCCGAGCGTCAGACCGATGAACAGGCTGGTCAGGCCGCGGATCGGGGAATCGCCGAAGGTCGCCGACACCGTGACGAAGGCGACGCACATCAGCGCGAAGTAATCCTCGGGGCCGAAGCGTACGGCGACATCGACCAGCCATGGTGCGAGGAAAGCCAGGCCAATGGTGGCGATGGTGCCGGCGACGAAGGAGCCGATTGCGGAGGTCGCGAGCGCCGGCCCGCCGCGGCCCGCCTTGGCCATCTTGTTGCCTTCAAGCGCGGTGGCCATCGAGGCACTCTCGCCGGGCGTGTTGATCAGGATCGCGGTGGTCGAGCCGCCATACATGCCGCCGTAATAAATGCCGGCGAACATGATCAGCGAGCCGCCGGGGTCGAGCTTGTAGGTCACCGGCAGCAGCAGCGCGACCGTCAGTGCCGGGCCGATGCCGGGCAGCACGCCCACGGCCGTGCCGAGGAACACGCCGATCAGCGCGTAAAGCAGGTTCATCGGCTGGACGGCGACCGCCATGCCGTGAGCCAGCGCGGCAAAGGTATCCATCACAGCAGTCGCTCCAGTGGGCCGGCAGGCAGGCTCAGCGTCAACAACCGGTCGAACGCCAGGTAAATGAGGGTCGACATCACGAGGGCGATGATGGCGTCAATGAGGATGGCACGGCGTCCGAAGGCCGCCGAGGTCGTCACGAACAGCGCCGAGGTCGCCAGGATGAAGCCGCCGCCAATGCCGATGATGGCGATCAGCAGCGCAAGCCCGACGAGGATCAGAACCACAGGCACGGGATCGGCGCTCTCGCGTGCCGGCAGATTGCCGCGCAGCGCGTCGATGAAGTTGCCGATCGCAAGCAGCCCAAGGCCGCTGGCGACCACGACCGGCATCGCCTCCGGTCCCATCCCGTACATCGCCGCAGATTGCAGGCCGCGCGCGTCCCAGACCAGCACGACGGCGAGCACCGCAAGCAATGCCGCGATGACGAGACCGGCACGGTCGACGCGCCGCGGCGGCTGGACGGGATCGCCTGAGATCATGACTTGACCAAGCCGACCGATTTCAACACGTCGGTGACGCGGGCCGTTTCCTTCTTCAGGAAGTCGGCGAAGGCGTCGCCGCCGAGATAGGCATCCTCCCAGCCCTTCTGCTTGAGGATCTCCTTCCAGGCGTCAGACTTCACCATCTTCTCGACCGCATCGCTCAAAGTCTTGCGCTGCTCCGGCGTGATGCCGGGAGGCGCGACCACCGAACGCCAATTGGCGATTACGAGGTCGATGCCCTGCTCCTTGAAGGTCGGGAGATCGCTGCCTGCGATTCGCTTCTCCGAGGTCACGCCGATCGCACGCAGCTTGCCGGACTTGATCTGCCCTTCATATTCGCTGAGGCCCGAAATGCCTGCGGTGACCTTGCCGCCGAGAATCGCCGCGAGCGACTCGCCGCCGCCGGAGAACGGGATGTAGTTGATCTTCTTGGCGTCGGCGCCGACCGCGCCGGCGAACAAGGCCGCCATCACATGGTCGACGCCGCCGGCCGAGCCGCCGGCGAAAGTGACCTTGGCGATATCGGCCTTCACCGCCGCGGCCAGATCCTGCGCATTTTTGATCGGCGAATTCGCGGGAACCACGATCACCTGGATTTCCTCGGTGAGGCGCGCGATCGGCGTCACCTGCTCCAGCGTCACCGGCGACTTGTTCATGGCGAGCGCGCCGACCATGACGAAGCCGTTGACCATCATCTGGTTGCCGTCACCCTTGGCGCCATTGACGAACTGCGCGATGCCGACACTGCCGCCTGCACCGGGAACGTTGGTGACCTGCACGCTGCGGGCGATGCCCGCAGCCACCAGCGCCTGTTGCATCGAGCGCGCGGTCTGGTCCCAGCCTCCGCCCGGAGCCGCCGGCGCCATCAGCTTGAGCTCGAGCTGCTGGGCAAAGCCCGGATTGGCTGCCGCCAGGGTGAACGCGACGGCTGCGCCGACAAGGCGCGCGGGAAATCGGAACATGGGGGCATCTCCAGGGCTCATGCGGACGTTCGCCGCATTGTGTCGTTTGGTCGCATATCAACCAAAACGGCCGATGCTGTCCAGTGACATGCCTCAGGGTTTTTGGTCAGCGGGGCGCCGGGATGACCCCACCGAGCGCAGCCGTCAGTTCGGCCGCCACTTCCCGGACGATTTGTCCGATCTCCGGCAACCGCTCGTCGGTGACCCGACTGGTCATGCCGGATACGGAGATCGCGGCAAGCGGTTCGGCCAACGCGTTGTATACCACCGCCGCGACGCAGCGCAGGCCGATCTGCGCCTCCTCATCGTCGACGGCAAAGCCCTGCTTGCGGATTTTCTCGAGCTCCCTGAACAGGTCGCTCGGGCGCACGATCGACTTCTCGGTCAGGCGGGGCATGCCGTGATGGCGGATGACGGCGCCGACGTCCTCGTCTGAATAGGTTGCGAGCACCGCTTTGCCGACGCCGGAGGTCACCATGGGGACGCGGCCGCCGACCTTGGTGAGCGAGCGCATGATCTCGCGGCTTTCCATGCGGGTCAGCACGATGATGAACTCATCGTCGACCACGGCGAGATTGGCCGTCTCGCGGGTGAGATCGCGCAGCTTGCGCAAATATGGAATGGCCTGTGCGGAGAAATTGCGTCGCCGCGCAAAGCTGGCGCCAACCGTGAAGCTGCGCACGCCGACGTGCCATTTGGACTCGCCACGGTCGAACTGCACGAAACGGCGACTTTCGAGCGTTGCGAGAAGCCGGTGCACGGTGGACGCCGACAGGCCGGTGCGGATCGCGAGATCGCTGAGACGATAACCTTCGTCGTCCTCGGCCAGCGTCTCGATGATCGACAGCGCGCGGTCGACCGACTGCACGCCACCGTCGCGGCCCTCGTTATCAGCCTCCGCGGCCGATTTAGGCTCGAACGATTTGCGCCGGATCACGTTCTTGCTCATCGCGACCTGCATTTGCCAATCAGACAAGACGCGAGCCGCCTCTTCGCCCTCTCCCCGTTCTTACGGGGAGAGGGCGGGGGTGAGGGGCTATCTCCACAAAGACGGTGAGAGACAGACTCGTTGAGAGTCCCCCTCACCCGGAATTTGCTGCGCAAATTCCGACCTCTCCCCGCAAGCGGGGAGAGGCGAACGCAAGCTCAGAGCAGCCCTGCCCCGCGCGCCCACTTGTACTTGGCGCCGAGGACCTCGACCGGCAGCTCGGTCGAATAGGCGTAGGCCGGGATGCCGTTCTGGTAGAGATATTCGGCGGCTTCCTCGACCTCGACGTCGCCGGCGAGAGAGGCGACCATCGGCTTCACAAAACCCTTGGCCTCCATCTCCTTCTTCACCTCGACCATGTTGCGGGCGAACACCATCGGCGGGGTGACGATGGTGTGCCAATAGCCGAGGATCAGCGCGTGGATGCGCTCATCCGACAGCCCGAGCTTCACGGTGTTGACATAGGTGATCGGCGGCTCGCCGCCGGTGATATCCACGGGATTACCGGCAGCTCCAAACGGCGGGATGAACTTGCGGAAGGCCGCATCGAGATCCGGCGGCATCGACATCAGCGACAGGCCGTTGTCGACGCAGGAGTCCGACAGCAGCACGCCCGAACCGCCGGCACCGGTGATGATGAGCACGTTCTCGCCCTTCGGCGTCGGCAGCACCGGCACGCCGCGGGCGAATTCGAGCAGCTGGCGAAGTGAGCGGGCACGGATCACACCGGATTGCTTGAACACGTCCTCATAGATGCGGTCGTTGCCGGCGAGCGCGCCGGTGTGGGACGATGCCGCCTTCGCGCCAGCCGAGGTGCGGCCGGCCTTGAGCACCACGACAGGCTTCTTCTTGGAGACGCGCTTGGCGGCTTCCGCGAAGGCGCGGCCGTCCTTGAGGTCTTCGCAATGCTGCGCGATCAGATTGGTGTTCGGGTCCTGCTCGAAGAAGGCGAGCAGATCGTCCTCATCGATGTCGGACTTGTTGCCGAGGCCGACGATCGCGGAGACGCCCATCTTGGCCGAGCGCGAGAAGCCGATGATGGCCATGCCGATGCCGCCCGATTGCGACGACAGCGCCGCATGGCCCTTGACGTCATAGGCGGTGCAGAAGGTCGCGCAGAGATTGGCGGGCGTATAATAGAAGCCGTAGATGTTCGGCCCCATCAGGCGGATGTCGTATTTCTTGCCGACCTCGACGATCTCGGCCTGCAGCTCAGGCGCGCCGGCTTCAGCGAAGCCCGACGGGATCAGCACAGCGCCCGGGATCTTCTTCTCGCCGCATTCGGTCAGCGCGGCGGCGACGAATTTCGCCGGGATCGCGAACACCGCGACGTCGATCACGCCTGGCACGTCCTTGACGCTCTTGTAGGCCTTGTAGCCGAGGATCTCGGCGGCCTTGGGATGGATCGGATAGATCTCGCCCTTGTAGCCGCCGTTGATGAGGTTCTTCATCACGGAATTGCCGATCTTGCCGTCCTCCGCGGAGGCGCCGACCACGGCGACAGCCTTCGGCTGCATGATGCGGTTCATCGCCGCGACGATCTCTTCGGTCGGACGCGGCTTCGGCTTCGGCACATAAGCGAAGTCGACGACAATACGGACGTCGGCGGCCGTGGCCCCCTTCGCGGTTGCGAACACTGGGTTGAGGTCGAGCTCGACAATCTCGGGAAAATCGGTGACGAGCTGCGAGACCTTGACGATGACATCGGCGAGCGCGTTGCGGTTCACCGGCTCGCCGCCGCGCACACCTTTCAGGATCTCATGCGCCTGGATGCCGTCGAGCATCGAGAGCGCATCCTCCTTTGTGGCAGGCGCAAGGCGGAACGTGATGTCCTTAAGCACCTCGACGAGCACGCCGCCGAGGCCGAAGGCGACCAGCTTGCCGAACGAGCCGTCGGTGATCGAGCCGACGATGACCTCGGTGCCGCCGGCCAGCATCTGCTGGACCTGGACGCCTTCGATCTTGGCATCGGCCTTGTACTTCTTGGCGTTGCCGAGAATGGTCTCGTAGGCCTTCTCGGCCTCTTCAGCCGTCTTGAGGCCGACGATGACGCCGCCGGCTTCGGTCTTGTGGAGAATGTCCGGCGAGACGATCTTCATCACCACCGGGAAGCCCATGGACGAAGCCATCTTGCCGGCCTCGCCCGCCGACTTGGCCACGCCCTCCTTCGGCACCGGAATGCCGTAGGCGTCGCAGACCAGCTTGCCTTCCGGCGCTGTCAGGCTGGTGCGGTTGTCCGCCTTGACCTGGTCAAGCACCTTGCGGACGGCATCTTTGGAATTGGACATGTGGCTTCTCCCTTGACCTGAGTTCGTTCTTTTCAAAGCGCGCGCGAGTTTGCGGCTGCCCGTGATGCTTGCCATTCGCCGCGCTCTGTTCCATGCGGCGGAACGGAGTGGCATAAAGCCAAGACTACTCCGCCGGCTTGGATCAAAAATGGCTGGCGATGGCATTTGGTATGCCAGAAGCCAACTTGTCAAGCTGGTGCACGCCCCAGAACGCCGCAAAAAATAGCCAGCTTGACATTCTGGCATGTGGTATGCCAAAAACTTTCCCGTTAATATTCCTGTAAAAGACGACTCCCACTGGAGGAGATTCGTCGTGTCACTACGGAAACCAACCAAGGCGTTGCCGAACATGGCCGAGGCAGACATCGCAATCGTTCGTATTGCCCCGGAGAGCAGCTTCAAGAACAAGGCGTATGACGCCTTGAAGGAAGCCATCCTCAAGATGGATATCTATTCGACGCCCGAGCCGGTGATGCTCGACGAGCGCGCGCTGTCCGAACGTCTCGGCGTCAGTCGCACCCCGATCCGCGAAGCCATCGCGATGCTCGAGCAGGACGGTTTCGTGAAGACGGTTCCGCGCCGCGGCATCATGGTGGTGCGCCGGACCAAGAGTGAGATCGTCGACATGATCCGCGCCTGGGCGGCGCTGGAGAGCATGGCGGCGCGGCTCATCACCACCACCGCGCGGAAGAAGGACATCACGGCGCTGCGCGACTATTTCAAGGATTTCGGCAAGGACCGCCTGCCCGAGGATCACGTCGAGGAATATTCGCGCGCCAACATCGCGTTCCACCAGGCGCTGATCTCGCTGTCGGAATCGCCAGTGCTGGTCGATCTCACCAACGACCTGCTCTTGCACGTGCGCGGCTATCGCCAGCTGACCATCGGACGCAAGGACCGCACCGCGACGTCACTGCCCGAGCATCTCGGCATCATCGAAGCGCTGGAGGCGCGCGACACCGAGCTCGCCGAGAAGCGCGCCCGCGATCACACCCTCGGCCTTGCCGCTTACGTCGAAGCGCACGGCCAAGAACTGTTTACGTAACTCTTCGCTTAGCAACGTTCACCAGAAGGGCGAACAATTCGCCCCAACGACCTTGAGACCAGGGAGACAAGGCCCATGCTGAATACCGCGACCAAGTCCGAAGCACCGGGCACCGAGCAGGAACTGACGGATGGCTTCCATCTCGTCATCGACGCGCTCAAGCTGAACGGCATCAACACCATCTATAATGTGCCGGGCATCCCGATCACGGATCTGGGCCGCATGGCGCAGGCCGCCGGTATTCGCGTGATCTCCTTCCGTCACGAGCAGAACGCCGGCTACGCCGCAGGCATCGCCGGCTATCTCACCAAGAAGCCCGGCGTCTGCCTCACGGTGTCGGCGCCCGGCTTCCTCAACGGTCTCACCGCCCTCGCCCACGCCACCACCAATTGCTATCCGATGATCCTGGTCTCGGGCTCTTCCGAGCGCGAGATCGTCGACCTCCAGCAGGGCGATTACGAGGAGATGGACCAGCTCGCGATCGCCAAGCCGCTGTGCAAGGCGGCCTATCGCGTGCTGCACGCCCAGGACATCGGCATCGGCTTCGCCCGCGCCATCCGCGCGGCGGTCTCGGGCCGTCCGGGCGGCGTCTATCTCGACCTGCCGGCAAAGCTGTTCGGCCAGGTGATGAACGCCGAGGCCGGCCAGAAGTCGCTGGTCAAGGTGATCGACGCGGCGCCGGCGCAGATCCCCTCGCCCGCTTCGGTCAAGCGCGCGCTCGACGTGCTCAAGGGCGCCAAGCGTCCGCTCATCATCCTCGGCAAGGGCGCGGCCTACGCGCAGGCCGACGAGGAGATCAAGAGCTTCGTCGAGAAGAGCGGCGTGCCGTTCCTGCCCATGAGCATGGCCAAGGGCCTGCTGCCCGACACCCATCCGCAATGCGCCGGCGCCGCCCGCTCGACCGTGCTGAAGGAATCCGACGTCGTCATGCTGATCGGCGCGCGGCTGAACTGGCTGCTGTCGCACGGCAAGGGCAAGAGCTGGGGCGAAACGCCGAAGAAGTTTATCCAGGTCGACATCGAGCCGAAGGAGATGGATTCCAACGTCGAGATCGTCGCGCCCGTCGTCGGCGACATCGGCTCGGTGGTCTCCGCCTTCAACCAGGCGATGGGCTCCGGCTGGACCGCGCCGCCCACCGAATGGACCAAGGCCGTCTCGACCAAGCGCGAAGAGAACGTCGCCAAGATGGCGCCGAAGCTCATGAACAACAAATCGCCGATGGACTATCACGGCGCGCTCGGCGTCTTGAAGAACGTCATCAAGGATTATCCCGAGGCGATCCTCGTCAACGAAGGCGCCAACACGCTCGACCTCGCCCGCGGCGTCATCGACATGTACAAGCCCCGCAAGCGTCTCGACGTCGGCACCTGGGGCGTGATGGGCATCGGCATGGGCCAGTCGATCGCGGCTGCGCTCGAGACCGGCCATCCCGTGCTCGCTGTGGAGGGCGATTCGGCGTTCGGCTTCTCCGGCATGGAGGTCGAGACCATCTGCCGCTACAACCTTCCGATCTGCGTCGTCATCTTCAACAATGACGGCATCTATCGCGGCACCGACGTCAACGGCGCCAACGACGATCCGGCGACGACCGTGTTCGTCAAGGGCGCGCGCTACGACAAGATGATGGAAGCCTTCGGCGGCGTCGGGGTGAACGCGACTTCGCCGGACGAGCTGAAGCGTGCCGTCAACGACGCCATGAAGTCCGGCAAGCCGACGCTCATCAACGCGGTGATCGATCCGGCCGCAGGCTCGGAGAGTGGCCGCATCGGCAACCTCAATCCGCAGAGCGTCCTGCAGAAGAAAAAGTAAGTCCACCCCTTCAACCCTTATTCCCTGTGGTTAGCAGGGGCAGACAGAGTACGGAGCAATATGATGACGAAAGCGCTCGAGGGCGTTCGCATTCTCGACTTCACCCACGTCCAGTCCGGACCGACCTGCACGCAGTTGCTGGCCTGGTTCGGCGCCGACGTGATCAAGGTTGAACGCCCCGGCGTGGGTGACATCACCCGCGGCCAGCTGCAGGACATCCCGAACGTGGACAGCCTGTATTTCACCATGCTCAACCACAACAAGCGCTCGATTACGCTCGACACCAAGAACCCCAAGGGCAAGGAGGTCCTCACCGAGCTGATCAAGAAGTGCGACGTGCTGGTGGAGAATTTCGGCCCCGGCGTGCTCGACCGCATGGGCTTCCCCTGGGAGAAGATCCAGGCGATCAACCCGAAGATGATCGTCGCCTCGATCAAGGGGTTTGGCCCCGGACCGTACGAAGACTGCAAGGTCTATGAGAACGTCGCCCAGTGCACCGGCGGCGCCGCCTCCACCACCGGCTTCCGCGACGGCCTGCCGCTCGTGACCGGCGCGCAGATCGGCGATTCCGGCACCGGCCTGCACCTCGCGCTCGGCATCGTCACGGCGCTCTATCAGCGCACCCACAGCGGCAAGGGCCAGCGCGTCACCGCCGCGATGCAGGACGGCGTGCTCAACCTCTGCCGCGTCAAGCTGCGCGACCAGCAGCGCCTCGCCCACGGCCCGCTCAAGGAATACAGCCAGTTCGGCGAAGGCGTGCCGTTCGGCGATGCCGTGCCGCGCGCCGGCAACGATTCCGGCGGCGGCCAGCCCGGCCGCATCCTGAAGTGCAAGGGCTGGGAGACCGATCCCAACGCCTACATCTATTTCATCACCCAGGCCCCGGTCTGGGAGAAGATCTGCGACGTGATCGGCGAGCCCACCTGGAAGACCGATCCGAATTACGCCAAGCCGGCCGCCCGCCTGCCGCGCCTCAACGAGATCTTCGCCCGCATCGAACAATGGACGATGACGAAGACAAAATTCGAGGCGATGGAGATCCTCAACAAGGACGACATCCCCTGCGGCCCGATCCTGTCGATGAAGGAGATCGCCGAAGACCAGTCGCTGCGCGCCACCGGCACCGTGGTCGAGGTCGATCACCCCACCCGCGGCAAGTACGTCTCGGTCGGCAACCCGATCAAGCTGTCGGACTCGCCGGCGGACGTGACCCGCTCGCCGCTGCTCGGCGAGCACACCGACGAGATCCTGCGCTCGGTGCTCGGCTTCTCGGATCACCAGGTCGCCGAGATCCACAAGTCCGGCGCGCTCGACCCGCCGCAGAAGCAGGCCGCGGAGTAAGCGGCCCCACATTGCACGAGACGAAAGGGCCGCCCGAAGGGGCGGCCCTTTTTGCTTGGGAAGGCGTGCAGCCGCAGGCTCGAAATCAAAACTCGGAAAACAACCCCATGCACAGTAGCCATCCCATTGGCACGCAACGGGATTTCTGATTCGACGAAAAAAATCCTGACCCGTCGGGCAAAACAGGGGTATTATGCCATGGTCGCCAGGCGAGTCAGTGCGAGCCGAGCAAGCATCAATGCCGAATTGAAGCCGCCTAATTGGAACCGACCGGGTTGCGCCTCGTTGTCTCCTGCACCGGAGCACGCTCGGAGCGCAGCCGGCCATCCGACGACAAGTCTAACGCTACCGGCTCGCGAGCCGGACACGCCGGCTCGGGCGTGTTTCGAGCCGCGTTCCCCTACGCCGACATCGAGGTCGACATGACGAGAGATCATCCCGCGTCCCGGGCTCTGCGGGAGGCCAACAAGGCATTCAAGCCGGTCGAGACCAAGAAGCCGATGACCGACTATGCAAAGGCGCAACAATCCCATCACGAAAATCGCGAACGCCTGAAAGCGGAACGGCTGGCGCGAGAGGCCGAGCAGGGAAATCGTCGCAGATAAGGGATTGCCGGTGCCCGCGTTATTACTTCGACACGGCCAGGCAATCTCTGTGGACGAAGAGAGACCGACCTTGGTAAGCTTCAGAGCATCGAGAGCACGATGACCCCGTCCTCGAGCTCCCCGGAAGCCAGCCGCGCCCGCGCGATGCGCTCGAACTCCGTCCGATATTTCTGAAGGTAGCTGAAGGCCTGCTTCTGCGTCTGGAAGGTCGTCGCAAGACGGCACAGCTGTCGGCCCGCGCCGAGCGCAAGAAAGAAGGTGATTGTGCCGCCGCCGTCCGGTTTGATCCTAGGCACGACTTGCACTCATTCGCATGTGAACGGCCCCTTTCAGATCCATCGTCTGCACTGTCGAATTCGGCTATCTCGGCAATTTCCTCGTGCGCTTCTTCGGTGCAGGCGCCGATGCGCGAAAACTGGCATCGGCTGCTTGCTTGGCTGCTTGCTCGGCTGCTTCCTTGGCCTCACGCAGCTCGCGCAGCCGCGCCATGTTGCTGCGGATATCGACAGCGCGCCTTTCGACATCGGCGATCGCCCGCGCGCCCTCTTCGGCGGCCAAGCGTTGACGCTCGGATCGCGCGATGGATTCGGGAGACGGTTCGGCCGATTTCCTGGCGCTCATCGCGTCGCGCTCGTCTTTCGCCTACTCGGCAACGGATAGAACCCGCTCAATCCCTTACGATCGAGCGGGTCACATAGCCGTTTCAGTACATCCGTGAAACGGCCGTACAGAGCTCAAGCCAGCGAGAGATTCTCTGCGCTGACCTTGCCCCGCATTTTATCGGTCTTGGTCTCGAAGTTGACCTTCTGGCCCTCGGCGAGACCCGCAAGACCAGCCCGCTCGACCGCGCTGATGTGAACGAACACGTCATTGCCGCCGTCGTCGGGTTGAATGAATCCAAAGCCCTTCTGGCCGTTGAACCACTTCACAGTACCTGTCGTCATTCTCTTCTCCAAAGCGCATAGGCGCGCATTCCGCGTGACGTTCACGCAGATCGATTCAATTCGTCGATGTCTCTGGAAAAGGAGCCCGCAGGCGCATTCAACAAGCACAGCGGCTGAACGAATAGGTTGAAGGTATACCTCATCGCGAGCACTTACAAGGCTCGAGCCGTATATAATTGCGCCCGCCTGCGGTGGAACGTTTTCGCGTTTGAGGATTCGCCTCCTGATCTCTGGCGCAAGTGCCAGACGAGATCGTCACAAAGCGCGCGCGTCACTTCGACACGGCGATGATCTCCTCCGGAGTTCCAGGCAGATGACAAGTCTAAATGATCGATCCTCTCGCGATCTGTGGTAGACTTCGTCATCACCGCCCGGCTCGTGGCATCTACCGGTGATGAGAACGCATAGCGCTCCCGCCTCCTCCAGCATGGAGCAGCGCCATGGGACGGCGTCAAAACGACATCAAGCGAACCGAAAGTCTCAAGCAACGTCTGACAGACGACGCCAGACGCTCGCGAGATGAAGCCCACTTGCTTCCTCCCGGTCAGCATCGCGAAAGGCTGCTACGAAGGGTACGGCAGGACGAGACGGCCATCGAGATCGAGGCATGGCTGAACTCTCCTGGCCTGAGAGCTCCGACATGACGGAACACCTGGACCGGGTGCTCAGCGATCTCCGCTGACGAGCTGCCCGCGAAAGAACTGCACCACGGCCGCATTGAAGTCGCGGTGAAAGGCCGCCCTGTCGAAGCCTGCCGGCACATCGGTGCAGATGCGCGGAACGGCCGCGGCGAGATCGGCCGAGCATCGGGAGCCTGATCCAGCTGATCGTGGTCTGTTCCCCGGACGGGTCGATTGCTTCCGCGCGGCCTCCTGAAGTTCGCTGACGTGGACGTGAGGCCGCTGCCATCGGCCGACAGCGTAAGTCAAACCCACTGGAGTTGATCCAGTGGAGGCGAACGGGGCGCGAACTCTTCGCCGATTCTCCGGGAAGTTGAAGCGGTAGCGTTGAACGGGGAGCGCTCGCTGTTCTGCCGTCGATTTGCTCTTGAGCGGGGATTGGCCCGGGCCTAGCCTCGTGCCCGCGTTTCTTCTCGTCGGGGTCCTCTGCCCGTTGGCCGCTGCGGCCTTTACGCTGGTGAAGCGTCCGGGGCTGCTGCCGGCTCCGGCATAACGGCCGCTCGGACTACACTTGAGCGACCCGCCAGCTTCGACCGCGTCATGGTTCGGATGAGCCGTTGGCGATCAGAAGTAACGAAGCGGCCGCAACCCCACTGGAATGGCACTGGCTTTGCTTGTCGATGAACCATCGCGCCGAGAGAGGTGGTCGATGAAAGTCTGGAACACCGAAGAGTTGCCCGACCACGAACAGTTCGTCTATTGGCGCGAGGTCCTCTGCGAAGCCTTCGTGACGCTGAGACCGGAGCGGCCTCGAGACCATAACAGAGGCCGCTTTCCCAGTCGCGTCACCGCGCATCCGCTGTCAACCATCAACGTGACGACGGTCCAGTCCAAAGCGCACCACGTCATCCGTGACGAGGCGGAAATCCGCAGGTCGCCGCAAGAGGTCTATTTCCTCAATCTTCAATTGAGCGGCCGATGCCGTTACGAGACCGAAGGCCGGGAAACGATCGTCGGCCCGAACCAGTTTGCGATCGTGGATTCGACGCGGCCCTACTTCCTCGACTTCATGGACGACTGGAACGTATTCTCATTTCGTATCCCGCGCCACATGTTGCGGCCGTTGCTGCAGACGCCCGACTGTTCGACCGGTATATGCGTGTCAGGTGATCAGGCACTGGGCGAGATCACGATCGGATTCCTGAAATCGATCGCAATGCGCGTGGCCGAGCTGCCATCGGAGGCCATCGAGCCGCTCGCGGCCGATGTGGTCAACCTGGCTGCACTGTCCCTCGGTGCCACCGAGGCGACGCGGATTGGGCAGCGCCAATCCGCGCAACGCGCCCTCTACGCGGCCATCGTGAAGTTCGTCGAAACGAATTTGGCCGATGCCGGGCTATCGGCATCGTCCGTTGCCGCGCATTTCGGGATTTCCGTTCGTTATCTTCATCGGATCTTCGAGGAAAAGGGCAGATCGTTCGGCCAAGTCGTGCTGGAGCGCCGACTGCTCCGTTGCGCAGGCGATCTCGATATTTCAGCGCAATCGCGGATCTCCGATGTCGCATTCCGCTGGGGTTTCAACGACATCTCCCATTTCAACCGAAGTTTCCGCCAGCGCTTCGGAGCTTCGCCGCGCGCATATCGACTGAGGCAACGGCAGGAATAGATTCCGGCGACGTCCCGCGCGATCCCGCGAGAAGTGCACTCCAGGTCAACTCTTTCGTCACTCCCAGCCAAGATCGAACGCCGCCGTGGCGTTAGCTTCGGCGCGCATTCATTTCTCGCGGGGAGAGATCGCCATGGCAATCGACTTCAGGCTCAGCGAAGATCAGATCGCGCTTCGTGACGGCGCGCGTGCCTTCGCGCAAACAGCTCTCAAGGACGTCCGAGCGACCATTCGCAACTACGCCAAGCCGGATGACCGCTTCTATGCGATCAGGCCGTTCCACAAGATGGGCGTCGACGCCGGTTTCGTGAAGGGATTGTTTCCCAAGGAGGTCGGCGGCACCGACGTTTCGACGCTCGATTTCGCGCTTGCGGCGGAAGAGTTGTGCGTTGTCGACGTCAACGTTCCCAGTGCGATGCTCGGAACCGGCCTTTGCGTCAAGCCCGTCATCATGTTCGGGACCGAGGAGCAGAAGCAGCGCCTGCTTCCCGATTTCATCCAGGACGGATCCCTGCTCGGCGCACTCGCCTTCACCGAGGTGACGGGTGGCGCGAATTTCGATGCCCCGGATCCGCGCTTCGGCGTGAAGACCTTCGCCATCCGCGAAGGCGACGAGTGGGTGATCAACGGTGAAAAGCACTACACCACCAACGGCACCGGCTGGGATGGCAAGAATTGCCATCTCTTCGCAGTGGTCTGCCGGACCGATCCGAGCAAGGGCGCACAGGACTCCCTGGCCGTGATCATGGTTCCGGGCAGCACGCCGGGCGTCAAGGTGACGGGGATTCTGGATACGGCCGGGCATCGGGCTACGATCTCGCCGCGAATGAAGTTCGAGAATGTCCGCGTTCCCGCCGGCAATATCATCGGCAAGCCGGGAGACGGGATCGAGATCGTCTCGACCAATTTTGCGTGGACTGCGGCGCTGATCGGAGCCGCCTGCGTCGGGGTCATGCGCGCCGCGTTCGACCATGCGGTCGCGTTCGCGCGGAAGGATGCCCGCTCCGGGCCGCATCCGATCATCGAATATTCCACAGTGGGCTACATGCTGGCCGACATGAAGATGAAGATCGAGGCCTGCCGGTACCTGACCTGGAAGGCCTGCCAGCAATTCGACCTGTCCAAAGGCAGGGAGCACGAACTTGCCGTGATGACGAAGGTGTTCTGCTCGGAAACCTGCGTCGATGTCGTCTATGACGCCATGCGGCTGGTCGGTGTCGACAGCTACACCGACATGCACCCGCTGGCGGAATTGATGAATGATGCGATGTGCTTCCCGCTCTACGATGGCGGCAATATGGGGGCTCGCCGCAGGAACCTGCACAATATCATCAAGAGTCCGACCTACAGTTCGCTCACCGCGCCATACGGCATGTTCGGCGCATAGGTGGCCTCTGAGGTCGCTTGTGAGCCGCGCGGGATGGAGAGGCGCGTTTGGCTGACTGCCGAGTGCCGCCGGCCAGCGGGGGTAGCACGGCGAAATGCCATCGACAGCGCGTCAGCCGATTACCGAGCCAAGTCGCCTCATCCTCGCTCCTCGCGAATGCCCGATGCTCACTGATCTCCGCCGGCGAGCTGTTGATGAAAGTACCCCACCACCGCCGCGTTGAACTCGCGATGAAATCCGGCCCTGTCGAAGCCTGCCGGCACATCGGTGCAGATGCGCGGAACGGCCGCAGCGAGATCGGCCGAGCACGGTGCGAGGAACGCATAGTGGCCGGCCGGCACGACGTGAATGTCAGGCTTACCCGGCAAGCTTTCAGCGACGCGTGCGTTGCCCGAACCGTCGCCGACGCCGGGTCCGCCGAACTGCGATCGCCAGAACTGGAAAGGCACTTTGACGAGAGCGAGGTTCTCCCGCGTCAGGGTAGCCGGCGCAGGATCAACGATGACGGCTGCACGAATGCGCGCATCCCGTATCGGCTCAGGCGGCGTCTCGCCATTGTGAAGCTGCGCGCACGCGCCGGTCGTCTCCCTGCACAGGCCGGCGACCCTGGCGAAATCCGGCGTGGTCCCCATCAGCACGAGACCAGTCGCCCCTCCGAGCGAGAAGCCGAAGAAGCCGACCCTGGTGGGATCGATCGCCGCCCGGTCCTTCCAGTCGTTCAACAGAAAATCGAGCAGGCGCACAATATCCGCCGGTCGCGATCCCCAAACCGACAGGGTATCGCGCCTTGAGGAGTCGCCGACCGTATCGCCGGGATGATTGATGGCGGCGACGATGAAGCCGGCATCGGCCAGCGCCTCCGCCGTGTCGTGCTGCTGACCGAAAAATCCGCCCCGGCCGTGCGAGTAGATGACGAGCGGCAGCTTCGCGCCCGTGACAGGACAATCCTTCGCGCCCTTCAGGTCGAAATCGGCGCCGACCGACAAACTGCCGAGCGCCACATGCGTCGGCTCACTCGTGCAAGGATACCAGATTGCACCTGACAGCGCCGGATCGGACTGGAGAAGCTGAATCCCCGCAGCCTGCACAGGCGAGCCGAGACAGCAGAGGATGGCGGCAAAAACCCAAAGCGTGCAGCGCAACGAGAGTCCCCCGATTTCGCGCAGAAGCTGAGCGGGGAACGATAGCGGAATTGTGGCTGATTGATCGGGAGCGCATCCTGAAGCAATCTGCCGGACAACGAGAGGGAGATCAGCATGTCACTGCTCGGCAAGGCCGCCGTTGCGATGTGGTGGAGCGTTCACCCCGAGCAGCGCACCGAGTTCGGCGACTGGCATTCGCATGAGCACTTTCCCGAGCGGATGAGCATTCCAGGCTTTCGGCGCGGGTCGCGATGGACCAGCAAGACCGACGCCGAAGGCTTTTTCGTGCTCTATGAACTCGAGCATTACGACGTCCTCACATCGAAAGGCTATCTCGACCGGCTCAACGCGCCGACGCCATGGTCGACGAAGATGATGCCGCATCATCTCGGCATGATCCGCAGCCAGTGCCGGATCGTCGCCAGCTTTGGCGGGGGTGTGGCGACTTCGCTGGCCACCATCAGGCTATCGCCGGAGGCCGGACGGGAGGCGGCGCTGCAGGCGCGCCTTTCGGACATGCTCGGCGCGTTGGCGCAGAAGCCGGGGCTGACCGGTGCCCACCTCCTCCTCACCGACACACCCCGGACGAGTGCGCCCACCACCGAACAGCAGATCCGCGGCAAGGACAGCACCGCCGACTGGATCGTGCTGCTATCGGGTTACGATGCCGATGTGGTCGAGGACGTGATCGCCGGCCAGTTTTCGGCGTCATCGCTTCAGGCAGCCGGCGCTCGCGAGAATTTCATCACTGGCCGCTACAGGCTGGCATTCACGATGACACCGCAGGATGTCGCAGCCGTCTAGCGGACAGGGCACCAAAAAAAATCCAAACCACCTGTCGGATCGGCGGCTTGCCCGTCGTCCTCGTGACATGAATGGGCCATAGAGGCCAACTCGGGCCCATCAATCACTAGGGATAACAACCATGCCCAATACCGTCCGCCTGCACCGCGTTCTCGCCACCAGCCCGCAGAAGGTCTATCGCGCCTTCCTGGAAGCCGACGCGATGGCGAAATGGCTTCCGCCGAACGGCTTTACCTGCACGGTGCATCATTTCGAGCCCAAGGTCGGGGGCACGTTCAAGATGTCGTTCCGGAATTTCACGACCGGCAACGGCCATTCGTTCGGCGGCGAATTCGTCGAGCTCGTGCCCGGCGAGCGCCTCCGCTACACCGACAAGTTCGACGACCCCAACCTGCCGGGCCTGATCGAGGTGACCGTGAGCCTGAAGAAGGTCTCGGTCGGCACCGAGGTCGAGATCACGCAGTCGGGCCTGCCCGACGTCATTCCCGTCGAGGCCTGCTATCTCGGCTGGCAGGAGTCGCTGCGGAATCTGGCGCGGCTGGTCGAGCCGGAGATCAACCAGTAGCAACGACATCAGCATCGTAGGGTGGGCAAAGCGCAGCGTGCCCACCAACGCTCTCTAAACCTCTCAAAGATGGTGGGCACGGCGCGCGAAGAGCGCGCCTTTGCCCACCCTACGGCTGTTCGGTCAGATGCGCCGCTCTACCAACGTCGTCATTGCGAGCGAAGCGAAGCAATCCAGAGTCCCTCTGCAGAACGAGTCTGGATTGCTTCGCTTCGCTCGCAATGACGAATGATCGTTACGCGCCCGCCTTCCGCTTGAGCTCGCCGTCCGCGGTCCACCTGTCCGGATCCGAACTGTGCCCGATTAGCGCCAAGCCGTAGGCGATCGACTCGAACTGGTCGCCCGACATCAGCCGCTCGTTGCCGAAGCGGTCGGCGAACAATTTTCGGACCGCGGGAACGAACGAGGTGCCGCCGGTCAGAAACACCTTCTCCACCTCGCGCGCGGCGATGCGGGCCTCGGCCAGCACCTTGTCGACGGTGGCGCCGAGCCGGGCGATGTCGTCTGCAATCCAGGCTTCGAATTTCTTGCGCGTGATGGCCGCGCCGATGTCGACGCCGCCGCCCTTGAAGCGGAAGTCGACCTCGTCCTGCGCCGACAGCGCGACCTTGGCGTCGGACACCGCGCGGTACAGCGCAAAGCCGAGGTCGAGATCGACGATGGTGATGAAATCCTCGAGCAGCTGCGGCTGCAGCGCGGTGCGCTGGAGCTCGCGGAGCTCGCGCAGATCGCCGTTGCTCTTCATCATCGCCAGCTGATGCCAGCGCGCGAGGTTGGTGTAATGGCCGGTCGGAACCGGCAGCACCTTGTCGAAGGAGCGGAAGCTGGAGCCCTTGCCGAGCCGCGGCGAGACGATGTGATCGACGATGCGATAGTCGAAGGTGTCGCCGGCAACGCCGATGCCGGCGTGGCCGAGCGGCTCGGCGCGAAGCACGCCGCCCGCACGCGAGAAACGCATCACGGAGAAATCGCTGGTGCCGCCGCCGAAATCGGCAACCAGCACGGTGGCATCGCGCTCCAGCCTGCGGGCGAAGGAGAATGCCGCGCCCACGGGCTCGTAGACATAGCGCGCGTGACCGGCGCCCAAGCGCTCGAACGCGGCGCGGTAGCGCTGCATCGCCAGCGTCTCGTCGGGATTGCCGCCGGCAAAGCGCACCGGGCGACCGACCGTGATGTTGGCCGCCTCGAAGCCGAACTTGTCCCCGCCGTGGCGCGCCAGCGTGCGCAGGAAAGCCGCCAGGATGTCCTCGAACTTGTAGCGCTGCCGGAACACCTGCGTGGTATTGAAGCTGGAGCTCGCCGCGAAGGTCTTGAACGATTGCAGGAAGCGATAGACGTGGCGCCCTTCGAGAAACTGCTCGATCGCCCACGGCCCGCCCTCGGCCTGGGCGCCGGCGCCCGGCCGATCCTCCCAGAAGCACAGGGCCGACACGTAGACGCTGTGGCGCTGCCCGCCATGGTCGAAGCGAATGGCCTCGACCCGGCGGTCGTCCGCCGCCAGCGCAACGACCGTGTTGCTCGTGCCAAAATCGATGCCGATCGAGACGGCGGGCGAGGCGCTCGACATGAACCACTCTGAGGGAGGATTGGATAAGGGGGCGGACCACTAGCGGCTTTGCATGACCATGCCAAGGGTCCTGCATTGCAGCACGGCCGGAACCCGGACCGCCTGGGGCCAGGTCGCCCCTCTCGGACCGCTTTTTCAGCCGGCTTTAGTGCCCGTTTGTTCAAGAAAGGCGCCGCCGTGTGTCCGCATCGGCAACTTTATGTCCGAACCGGACCCTTTAACCCACTATTATGCTGCAATGCGATAGACTGCATGCTGCTATGCAACCACGGGCATGGACACTGGCATCTGGTATACATAGATTGCCCTAGAAATGAGACAGCAAGGCTGACCGTCTCAAGAAAGGGAATTCCGATGTCGAAGACCGCCTCCGTCGCTTTCGCCCCCTCCTCCTCCTCGCTGTTCGCCCGGTTCATGGCCGCGGTCGATCGGTTCCTGCTGGCAAGCGCCGAGATCTCGAACCACAATGGCGACCTGCCGCGTTTCGGCCTGTAAGACAGCTTGGCGGCCCCGCGCAACGGCGGGACCGCACACCACCCGAGACCCATTTGTTTGGATTAAATGGCCCCCCATGTCGGGGCCATTTTCGTTTTACGCCTGCCTCCGCGCGACCCAGCTGCGACGATTCGTCCACCGACGTGCCCGCCGATCCGATTGTTTGCCCCTTGGCATCTCGCATACCATTCGACCAGCAGGCCCAATTGAACAATCAAAGGTGTAAGGCGGAGGACAACCTAGCGCAGCGGGAGCAGCCGAGGGGCACATTTGCACCAACCTTGGCCGAGGCTTAGCCGAAAGGAGCGGATGCCGCGCGTTGTCCCTGCTCATAGAGTTTCTATCGGGACTGCCATGGGAGAATCGGCACCATGGGCGACACCAGGCATTTGAATCGAGATGGGCTGACGCAAGCCGACAAAGAGCGGCTGCGTTGAGGGTTCGACAGGGAGAGAAACAGATGAAGCCATTCGTTCTGAATGTCGCTTTGGCGGCAATCGCGATGTCATGCGCGAGCAGCACCGCAAGCCGGGCTGCCTGGGAGCCGGTCCGTCCGGTCGAGTTCATCGTGCCCGCGGGCACCGGCGGCGGTGCCGATCAGATGGCGCGCACCATCCAGGGCATCGTCACCAAGCACAATCTGATGAAACAGCCGCTTGTCGTCATCAACAAGGCCGGCGGTGCGGGTGGCGAAGGTTTTCTCGACGTGAAGACCTCGTCGGGCAATCCGCACAAGATCATCATCACGCTCTCGAACCTGTTCACGACGCCGCTGGCGACCGGCATCCCGTTCAACTGGAAGGATTTGACCCCGGTCGCGATGCTGGCGCTCGACGAGTTCGTGCTCTGGGTCAATGCCGAGAAGCCCTACAACAGCGTCAAGGACTATGTCGAAGCCGCGAAGAAGGCGCCAAGCGGCTCGTTCAAGATGGGCGGCACCGGCTCGAAGCAGGAAGACCAGATCATCACGGTCGGCATCGAGAAGGCGATCGACGCCAAGTTCACCTACATCCCCTACAAGGGCGGCGGCGAAGTCGCGGTCCAGCTCGTCGGCAACCACGTCGATTCGACCGTCAACAACCCGATCGAGGCGGTGGCGCAATGGCGCGGCGGCAAGCTCCGTCCGCTTTGCGTCTTCGACGCCCAGCCGATGGCCTATGACGAACCGATCGCCGACGGCAAGGCCTGGAAGGACATTCCGACCTGCAAGTCGCAGGGCCTGGCTATGGAATATCTCATGCTGCGCGGCATCTTCATGTCGCCCAAGGCCACGAAGGACCAGATCGAATATTATGTCGAGCTGTTCAAGAAGGTCCGCGCGACGCCGGAATGGCAGGAGTTCATGAAGAGCGGCGCCTTCAACACGACCTTCCTGACCGGCGCCGACTACGCCAAATGGGTCGAGGCGGAGGAGAAGCGCCACGAAGGCCTGATGAAGGAAGCCGGCTTCCTCGCGCCGGGAAATTGATCCGCGAATTGACCCGCGACATCGATGACGGCTGAGGACGCTGCTTCCGGCCGTCTCCTCGACTGCGCAGCACTGCGATTCCGCCTGGAGGGCTCATGACTGAACGATCCGGATCCGAGTCCGGCCCCGCACACAAGACGCTGGAATTCGGCACGGCGCTGCTGATCGGCGTGTTCGGCCTGATCGTGATCGTCGGCAGCCTGAAGGCCGGCATCAACTGGGGCGCGGAGGGGCCGCGCGCCGGGTTCTTCCCCTTCTATGTCGGCAGCGCCATCGTCGTTGCAAGCGCCATCAACCTCTGGCATGCGCGGCGCGACGACGATGGCCGGCTGTTCGCGGAATGGGGGCAGCTGCGCCAGGTCATGAGCGTCGTCGTGCCGACCGCGATCTATGTCGGCTCAATGCCGTTCATCGGCCTCTACGTCGCCTCGATGGTGTTCATCGCCTGGTTCATGCGCTGGCTCGGCGGCTATCGCTGGCTGACAGTCGTCGCAGTGGCGGTCGGCATGCCCGTCGTGACCTATCTCGTTTTCGAGCGCTGGTTCCTGGTCCCGCTGCCCAAGGGGCCGCTCGAGGAATGGCTCGGTCTGTAAGACTACGCATTCATTCAATTGCTGCTGCAGGACGTTTTGACATGGAAGAGTTGGCCAACCTGTTTCACGGCTTCGCGGTCGCCCTGCAGCCCTACAACATCATGCTGATGGTGATCGGCATCACGCTCGGGGTCATCATCGGCGTGCTGCCGGGATTAGGGGGCGCCAACGGCGTCGCGATCCTGCTTCCCCTCACCTTCAGCATGCCGCCGACATCGGCGATCATCATGCTGTCCTGCATCTATTGGGGCGCATTGTTCGGCGGCGCCATCACTTCGATCCTGTTCAACATACCGGGCGAGCCATGGTCGGTGGCGACCACCTTCGACGGCTATCCGATGGCCCAGCAGGGCAAGCCCGGCGAAGCCCTGACGGCTGCCTTCACCTCGTCCTTCGTCGGCGCGCTGTTTGCCGTCATCATGATCACGCTGGTGGCGCCCCTGGTTGCAGGCTTTGCGCTGCGGTTTGGTCCGGCGGAGAAGTTCGCGGTGTACTTCCTCGCCTTCTGCTCCTTCGTCGGCCTCAGCAAGGAGCCGCCGTTCAAGACCATCGCGGCGATGATGATGGGCTTTGCGCTCGCGGCGGTCGGCCTCGATTCGATCACCGGGCAGTTGCGGCTGACCTTCGGCGTCACTGAGCTGCTCAACGGCTTCGACTTCCTGATCGCCGTGATCGGCCTGTTCGGCATCGGCGAGATCCTGCTGACCATGGAGGAAGGGCTCGCCTTCCGCGGCGGCAATGCCAGCATCAACCTTCGAGTCGTACTCCAGACCTGGCGCGAGCTGCCCGCCTATTGGATGACCTCGCTGAGGTCCTGCCTGATCGGCTGCTGGATGGGCGTGACGCCCGCCGGCGCCACGCCCGCCTCCTTCATGAGCTACGGCATCGCCAAGCGCCTGGCGCGACGCGGCAACAATTTCGGCAAGGGCGAGATCGAGGGCGTGATCGCGCCGGAGACGGCCGCACATGCCGCCGGCACCTCGGCGCTGCTGCCGATGCTGTCGCTCGGCGTGCCCGGCTCGCCGACCGCCGCCGTGCTGCTCGGCGGATTGTTGATCTGGGGCCTGCAGCCCGGCCCCATGTTGTTCGTCGAGCAGAAGGAATTCGTCTGGGGCCTGATCGCCTCGATGTATCTCGGCAATCTCGCCGGCCTCATCGTCGTGCTGACCTGCGTGCCGATCTTCGCCGCGATCCTGCGCGTGCCCTTCGGCATCATCGCGCCGCTGATCCTGGTGCTCTGCGCGATCGGCGCCTACTCGGTGCACAACAGCACCTTCGACGTGATGCTGATGCTGGTGTTCGGGGTGCTCGGCTATCTCCTGAAGAAGTGCAATTATCCGCTCGCGCCGCTGGTGCTCGCCATCGTGCTCGGCGACAAGGCGGAGGAAGCATTCCGCCAATCGCTGCTGGGCTCGCAAGGTTCGCTCGGGGTGTTCTTCTCCAACGGCCTCGTCAGCACCATCATGGCGCTCGGCCTGGTCGCCCTGTTCTGGTCCGCGATCCAGGAAGGCTACAGCCGGCTCCGTACGTCGATGGCGTAAGGCCGGGATCTGCGTAAACTGCATCGGCGCGAACGCCAAATTGCCGCACTCCAGAATTCTGGAATATAGAATTCCAGGAATTGCGCCCCCGCCACGGACTGCGCGTCGGCGGACGCGACCAATGCAGGCGTGGAAAAATCTCCGAGCGCAAAAGCTTTCAATAGCGTCCTGCGGTATCGCTAACCAAGAAAAAGCAACGCAAAACCAACGGTTTATCTTGGACAAGCTGCAATCGCCGCCGTCCGCCGAGCGCGATCGGGGCTTTACAATCATGCCCTCCTGGCGCATGTGAACAAGCCCGCGTTATTTCGCCGCACCCTCCCATCCCAGCTTGAATCTTGGCATATTGCATACCAGGATGCCCGCCAGCGCATGCATAAAAATGATCGGCGCGTTCGGGAGGGTTTTTGATGACGGACATGGTGCAGTCGGCAGCGGCCCCTAGTGCCGCACGCGTAAGCGATGCCTATCGCTGGGCGCAATTGGCGATCGGTGTGGCGGCGATGGTGATGATCGCCAATTATCAATATGGCTGGACGTTCTTCGTCCCCGACATCCAGAAGAAGTTCGGCTGGGATCGCGCCTCGATCCAATGGGCCTTCACGCTCTTCGTCCTGTTCGAGACCTGGCTGGTGCCGATCGAAGGATGGTTCGTCGACAAATACGGCCCGCGCATCGTCGTGCTGGTCGGCGGCGTGCTCTGCGCCATCGGCTGGGCGATCAACGCGCAGGCGACCTCGCTCAACGGCTACTATCTCGGCATGATCATCGCAGGCATCGGCGCCGGCGGCGTCTACGGCACCTGCGTCGGCAACGCGCTGAAATGGTTTCCGGACAAGCGCGGTCTTGCGGCCGGCATCACGGCGGCCGGCTTCGGCGCAGGCTCTGCGCTGACCGTCGCGCCGATCCAGGCGATGATCAAGGACAGCGGATTCCAGACCACCTTTCTGTATTTCGGCCTTGGGCAAGGCATCATCATCTGCATCCTCGCCTTCTTCCTGCTCGCGCCAAAAGCGGGTCAGGTGCCGAACGTGGTGGCGAATGCCAATATCATCCAGACCCGGCGCAACTATCAGCCGACCGAAGTGCTGCGCCAGCCGATCTTCTGGTTGATGTACTTCATGTTCGTGATCGTCGGCGCGGGTGGACTGATGGTCACCGCGAACCTGAAGCCGATCGCGGTTGACTGGAAGGTCGACAGCGTGCCGGTAACGCTGATGGCGGTGACGATGACGGCGGTGACCTTCGCGGCCACGATCGACCGCGTGCTCAACGGCCTGACGCGTCCGTTCTTCGGCTGGATCTCCGACATGATCGGCCGCGAGAACACGATGTTCATCGCCTTCGGCATGGAAGGTTTCGGCATCTGGATGCTCTATCTCTGGGGTCACGATCCGGTCTGGTTCGTGCTGCTCTCGGGCTTCGTGTTCTTCGCCTGGGGTGAGATCTACTCGCTGTTCCCCTCGACCTGCACCGACACGTTCGGCGCCAAGTTCGCGACCACCAATGCCGGCCTGCTCTACACCGCGAAGGGCACCGCCGCGCTGTTGGTGCCGATCGCCAACTACATGCAGCAGTCGTCGGGCACCTGGGACAGCGTGTTCATCATCGCGGCCGGCGCCAACATCCTGGCTTCGCTGCTGGCGATCGCCGTGCTCAAGCCCTGGCGCAAGGTCGTGGTCGCCAAATCGACGATCTGACCCGCCCCAAACAGCGGCTTCCAAACACCACCGCCCGGCCTCAACGGCCGGGCGTTTTCGTTTGGACGCAAAGATCCCGCGCTCCCGTAGGAGTCAGGCAGACCCGCGCATTTTGTGGAAAGGGAACCAAGATAGGGCTTGCAAACTGGAATATGGTATACCAATCTCCGCCCCGCGCCTGCGACGATAAGCCACAACATTTGCGACATCAGGTCATCTTGGCAAACTGATGCGCGACCAAACGGGCGCGTTGGGAGGTTCTCGATGATTTCCAGCCCGGACGGCGTCGTCACCGCCGCGCCTCTTCGCACCGGTTTCCGCTGGCTCCAGCTCGGCATGGGCATCGTCTGCATGGCGATGATCGCCAATCTGCAATATGGCTGGACGCTGTTCGTCGATCCGATCGACGCCGCCCATCATTGGGGGCGCGCCGCGATTCAGCTCGCCTTCACCGTCTTCGTCGTCACCGAGACCTGGCTGGTGCCGGTCGAGGCTTGGTTCGTCGACAGATACGGCCCGCGCATCGTCATCATGTTCGGCGGCGTGATGATCGCGCTGTCCTGGATCCTCAACGCCTACGCCGACAGCCTCACCCTGCTCTACAGTGCTGCGATCATCGGCGGCATGGGCGCGGGCGCAGTGTACGGCACCTGCGTCGGCAACGCGCTGAAATGGTTTCCCGACCGCCGCGGCCTCGCGGCGGGTGCGACCGCCGCCGGCTTCGGCGCGGGTGCCGCGATCACGATCGTGCCGATCGCGAGCATGATCGTCTCGAGCGGCTATCAGCACGCCTTCCTCACCTTCGGCATCGGCCAGGGCCTCGTCGTGTTCGCGCTCGCCTTCTTCGTCCAGCCGCCGCGCCTCTCCATCCCGCCGAAGAAGAAGCAGCTCAACCTGCCGCAGACCAAGATCGACTTCACCCCGCCGCAAGTGCTGCGCAGCCCTGTTTTCTGGGTGATGTATCTCGTCTTCGTCATGGTGGCTTCCGGCGGACTGATGACTGCGGCGCAGATCGCCCCGATCGCGCACGACTTTGGGATCGCCGACACGCCGGTGACACTCGCCGGCTTCCAGATGGCGGCGCTGACCTTCGCGATCTCGCTCGACCGCATCCTCGACGGATTCGGGCGCCCCTTCTTCGGCTGGGTCTCCGACACGATCGGCCGCGAGCCCACGATGTTCATCGCCTTCGGCACCGCCGCCTTGATGCTGCTGACGCTTTCGGCCTATGGCCACGTGCCTGTCGTCTTCGTGCTGGCGACCGCGGTCTATTTCGGCGTGTTCGGCGAGATCTACTCGCTATTCCCCGCAACCTGCGGCGACACCTTCGGTGCGAAGTTCGCAACCACCAACAACGGCATGCTCTACACCGCCAAGGGCACGGCCTCCCTGCTCGTCCCGCTCGCGAGCGTGATCTCGACCGCCTATGGCTGGAAGGCCGTGTTCGTGGTCGCGGTGGCGTTGAACGCAACGGCGGCGCTGACGGCGCTGTTCGTGATCAAGCCGCTGCGCCGCGCCTTCATCCTCGGCAACGAAGCCGAGCACACTGAGGCCGCGACCGGCACGGCCAAGACCGAGACGGCGTAAGCCGCGCATTTTACAAGGCTTGCTAAGGGGCGCAGCAATGCGCCCCTTTCTTTTTGCTGGACGTAAACGTCAGCATTCCTGTCGCAAGATTTTTCGGATCAGCCAAAACCAGCGCTTGACGATTGGCATTATGTATACCACACTTCTCCCAACGTTCACCCCAGGGAGGTTGCAATGCTGGTCGGAGACATTCTGCGCAAGAAGACGCCGCGCGTTGTCACGGTGCGTATGAACGAAACGGTGGGGATCGCGGCCAAGCTGATGCGCGCCAACAATATCAGCGCGCTGGTGGTCAAGGACGTGGTCCGCTCCGAGGGCAACACCGCGGTCGGCATGTTCACCGAGCGTGACGTGGTGCGCGCCGTCGCCGAGCACGGCGCGGGCGCCGTCAACGTCAAGGTTTCCCAGCTGGTCTCGGTGCAGCAGCTGGTATCCTGCAGCTCCTCGGACACGATCGAGCAGGTCCGGCATCTGATGAACCGTCATCACATCCGCCATTTGCCGGTCATCGACGATTACAGCCTCGTCTCCGTCATCAGCATGCGCGACATCGCCGCTGCGATGGATGAGGCGCTCAACGGTGCGCCGCAAGCGGCAGCCTAAAAGAGCTCGCCCTACTTTCAGTCGCGGAAGAGCTGCCCCTCTCCCGCTTGCGGGAGAGGGTTGGGGAGAGGGCTGTCTCCGCCAGCGAGACTCCCCAAGAGGATAGAGCCCTCACCCGCCGCGCTCTTCGAGCACGTCGACCTCTCCCGCAAGCGGGAGAGGTGCAGGGAGCCTATGGCCCGATCGATCCACCCAACTACCAAATTGGTCCCGCGAGGATTTCATGAAGATCTGCATCTACGGCGCCGGCGCGATCGGCGGATATCTCGGAGTTCAGCTCGCGCGCGCGGGCGCCGACGTCGGCCTGATCGCGCGCGGCGCGCACCTTGCCGCCATGCGCGAGCGCGGCCTGACGCTGCTCGCGGGCGAGGAGAAGCACACCGTTCATCCGCGCTGCACCGACGATCCCACCGAGCTCGGCGTGCAGGACTTCATCATCATCACGCTGAAGGCGCATTCGATCACCGGCGTGATCGAGAAGATGCAGCCGCTGCTCGGGCCCCACACCCGCATCGTCACCGCCGTCAATGGCATCCCCTACTGGTACTTCTACAAGCACGGCGGCCAATACGAGAACTCGACGCTGGAGAGCATCGACCCCGGCGGACGGCAGTGGCGCGAGCTGGGGGCCGAGCGCGCCATCGGCTGCATTGTCTATCCCGCCACCGAGATCGAGGCGCCCGGCGTGATCCGCCACGTCTACGGCAACAACTTTCCGCTCGGCGAGCCCTCGGGCGAGATCACCTCCGATGTGCAGCGGCTCGCCGATCTCTTCGTCGCGGCCGGCCTGAAGGCTCCCGTGCTCGACCGCATCCGCGACGAGATCTGGCTGAAGCTCTGGGGCAATGTCTGCTTCAACCCGATCAGCGCGCTGACCCACGCCACGCTCGACGTGATCTGCACCGATCCCGCCACGCGCGCGCTGTCGCGCGCGATCATGGTGGAGACGCAAGCCATCGCCGAGACCTTCGGCGTAAAGTTCCGCGTCGACGTCGAGCGCCGCATCGAGGGCGCCCGCAAGGTCGGCGCGCACAAGACCTCGATGCTGCAGGATCTTGAGCGCGGCCGCCCGATGGAGATCGACCCGCTCGTGACCGTGGTGCAGGAGATGGGCCGGCTCACCGGCATCCCGACGCCCGCGCTCGACTCGGTGCTGGCCATGGTGACCCAGCGCGCCCGCATCGCCGGCCTCTATGACGGCGTCTCGACGCCGGCTGATCCGCGCGCACTGGCGGTGGCGTGATGGCGTCGGTGACCAAATGGCTGCGCTTCCGCCATGCCGGCACGACAGGCTTTGGCACGCTGACGTCATCAGGCATCAGCCTGCACGAGGGCGAGATGTTCAGCCGCAATACCAGCACCGGCAAGACACTCGCGCTGTCGGAGGTCGAGCTGCTTGCGCCGTGCGTGCCCAGCAAGATCGTCGCGCTCTGGAATAATTTCCATGCGCTCGCGGCCAAGCTGAACCAGCCCGAACCGCCGGAGCCGCTGTACCTGCTCAAGGCCACCACCAGCATCGCCGCACCCGGCGCCGTGATCCGCCGCCCCTCTTACTACGACGGCAAGACCACCTATGAGGGCGAGCTCGGCATCGTCATCGGCAGGACCTGCGCGCGTGTCTCGCCTAATGAGGCCGATGGCTTCATCTTCGGCTACACCTGCGTCAACGACATCACCGCCAACGACATCCTGACGCGCGACTCCACCTTCCCGCAATGGGCCCGCGCCAAGGGCATCGACGATTACGGCCCGTTCGGGCCCGTGATCGCGACCGGTCTCGATCCCGCAAGTCTCACGGTGCGCACCATCCTCAACGGCGCGGAGCGGCAGAACTATCCGATCTCGGACATGATCTTCACCGCGCAGGAGCTGGTGAGCAGGATCTCCCACGACATGACCCTCTCGCCCGGCGACCTCATCGCGGTGGGCACCTCGGTCGGCGTCGGCGTGATGAAGGAGCCCGTGAACAGTGTGACCGTCGCCATCGACGGCATCGGCGAGCTCACCAACGAGTTTCGGCTGTAGTCTTTCGCCGCCGCAGCGCAGCAAAATTGATCCAGCGCAAATCGGCCGTCGCGACCAAAGCTATCCTCCCCGGCAAAAAATTGATTGCTGATGCAAGGGAGGACGCAATGACGAATGCCGGCAACGCGCTTATGTGGACGGCGCTGTACTTCGCTCTCTCGTTCGCCGCGATCTTCGTGGTCTGGTTCGCCGACAAGATCCGGTCGAACTTGCTCGGGAAGCAATAGCCCCAGGGCACGTTGGTTCGTCCTAGCGCTGGCGGCTGGCCTGGGGTGCAAGCGCGCCGGCACAGCGACGTGCGCGCCATATCACATGGGTCCGCAGCGCCCGGCGTTGACGGAATCCTGGTGCTGCGCCCCCCAGGCGAGCCAGAGGACCCTCTCAGTACCAAGCTGAATTTCGGGATAATCCGGCATCGCCCCCGCACGCCCCCGAGCCCGAGCCCGAGCCGGCTGTGGATCGTCTGGCCACAAAGGTCCTGCGTCGCCCGCGCCTCTTGATCTCGGTTCCGCTCTTCAATAGCAACACAGGAGTGTGCCGGCGTGAGGAATTCACGATGTGGCTGTTTTTCCTGGTTGCCTGGGTCGCCCTGCTCGCCGTCATCGCAGTCTTTGCCCAGCAGGCGTTCGGTTACGACATCGCCCACCTGCCCGCCCGGTTCGCGGGCCTGTCCGTGCCGCAGCGCATCGCCACGGGCGCCATCCCGGTCCTTGCCCTGGCCCTGATCGCCGGCTCCGCCTGGCAGCTCTCGCGGCAGGACCGCAGCCTGAAGACGCTCCGCGACCGCCTCAGGAGGACCCGCGAGGATGTCGTGGTCGCCCACGCCCTGCAAAACCACCTCGATGCCACCGTCCAGCATTTGGTCGAGAGCGATCCCCGGGAAGCGGTTTCCGCCCTCCACGACAAGCTGGGCGAGACAGAGCGGCGCGCCCTGCTCCAGCAAGGCCGCAACGAATCCACCGACATGCACGATCAGCTCGCCGAGATCCGCCGCCGCCAGCAGGAGCTGCGCGAGATGGTCGGCAAGGTCGCCGAGCAGCGCCGTGCGGTCGAGCCCGTCTTTACCGAGATCCGCGACCGCCAGAACCAGCTCGAACGCGCCCTGCACGACCTTGAGACGGACGACCGCAAGAACAACCTCGCCGACCGGCTCAAGGACATCGCACGCGACGTCTCGGGGCTGCTGACACGGGTGAGCGGGGTCCAGGAGACGTTTGCCACCCTGAACCGGTACAGGGAGGATCTGGCGAAATCTCACGCGGAGCTGGCGCCGCTGCGGTCGGCGGAGGCCGGCATCAACGCCCTGATCGGCGAGCTCAGCCTCAGCCATGACGGCCTCGCCAAGAGCATCGACGGGCTCGAGACCGGCGGCGAGGCGCCGCTTTCCACCCGCGTGGAGACGCTGTCGAAGAACAAGATCGAGATCGAGCAGCGCCTCGCCAGCATCGACGACAATTTCAACGTCTTGAAAGGCATCCGGCTCGATTTCGAGGAGCTCAGCCTGCGCCAGGCCCAACTCGAGCGCGCGCTCGCCGATGTCGAGACAGATGTGGACGGCAAGACGCTGGCCGACCGCCAGAACGCGCTGAACGATTTCGTGCTCCAGTCGCGCCAACGCCTTGGCGCGCTGCAGGAGACGCTGGCGACGCTGAACGCCTTCAAGGCCGAGCTGTCGAAGTCGCAGGCCGACCTCATCCCGCTCAAGGCGCCGGTGTTCGGCATCGAGGCCATGATCGCCGAGGTCGGCGCCACCCGCGATCTCCTGGAAAGAACCGTCGGCGAGATCGAGGCGAGCGCCGGCGTGACGCTGACCTCCCGCGTCGACATGCTGACCAAGAGCAAGCGCGAAGTCGAAGACCGCCTCGCCCGCGTCTTCGAGAATTTCAACGCGCTCGATGCACTTCGCAAGGACATCGGCGGCATCTTCGCGACGATCAGGAACAGCCTGAACCGGATCGGGTGACGCTTTCGTAGGCCGCAGCGTCGACCCGCCCCCCGGAAACATCCAGACACATCACATCTCCGCGCGCCCGATCAATGCCGCCAACATGTCCCGTGTGCGCCGCAACTTGGACGCATTCGGTCGCCCTTTTGGGAGGCGTGTCTGGGGGCACGGCATGACCGTGTTTGGACCAAACCTTCTAGGGGTATCGCTGTGAAGAAGATTGTATTTGCTCTGGGTGCCACGCTTGCTCTTGCGACGGCCGCGAACGCCGCGGATCTGCCGCGCCGCCAGCCCGTGCCGGTCTACCCGGCCGAGCAAGCACCGATCGGCAAGATGCCAATTGGCAAGAGCCCGGTTGGAAAGGCCCCGATCGGCAAGGCGCCGGGCCCGGTCGCGGCGCGCTACTGACGCGCGGCGAAGTCCGCGCGAGACATTTGCGGCCGATGGTCGAGGGGGAATAACGTGACGAACAAAGCTGGTCGATCGGGATCCTGCATCCTCGCGGGCTTCGCGCTTGCGGCTATGCTCTCGTGCACGACGCCCTCGGCCTCGGCTCACGAAGCCGACAGGCGCGTTGCCGATGCGAACGCGCTTGCTACGACCGACGCCGCCGCGCGGCCTCAGCCGCAATCGACGCGGCGCTCCGTCGCGCGTGCGGAGAGAGGCCCCTACTATGTCGACTTCCGCGCCCGCACGGCCGCGAGCTGGGGCCATGCCTTCGTCTGGTACGGCAAGACCAGCGAGAAGGCCGTCGAGGTTGCGGGCTTGACGCCGGCCGGCGACACGCTCGCCTACGTGCTCGGTCACATCACCTTTGTGCCATCCGAGACGGGTGCCAGCTACGGCGATCTCGATCCGGAATATCTGACCGCGAGCTATCGGGTCTACCTGAACGAAGCCGACGCCAAGCGTGTGTTCGCCTACATCAAGGAGTTGCAGGCCAGCTCTCCGGTCTGGAACGCCGAGACCGTGAACTGCACCGGCTTCATCGGCGACATCGCGGAGTTCATGGGATTGAAGGTGCCCCATCGCTGGCAACGCCCGGAAAACTTCGTCAACAGCCTCAAGGAAATCAACGGCGGGCGCCAGATGGTGCGGTTGTCGGCGAAGTAGCTCCTCGCCCCATACTCGGTGTCATTGCCCGCGTAGGCGGGCAATCCAGTATTCCAGAGACCGCGAGGCTAGAGCCGAGACACCGCGGCGTACTGGATGCCCCGGTCAAGCCGGGGCATGACGACGGTGTCTTGAGCAAAGGCTTGTGCAGACAGCAGCGCACGCCAATTGTCCGCCCTGCGGAATCTCCTCGCCTTCCGCATGGTCGCCCCGCCCGGCGGCGCAATAGACTTTTCCCACCCCCGGCGGCATCCTCGCCGCCAGTCAATGGATAACAGAGCGCCACGCCGGGCGAGGGGGAAACAGATCATGTTGCAGACACGGTTCACCAGGCTCGTCGGCGTCCAGCACCCGATCGTTCAGGGCGGCATGCAATGGGTCGGACGGGCCGAGCTGGTGGCGGCGGTCGCCAATGCCGGCGCGCTCGGCTTCATCACGGCGCTGACCCAGCCGACGCCGGAGGACCTGACCAAGGAGATCGCGCGCTGCCGCGACCTGACCGACAAGCCGTTCGGCGTCAACCTCACCATCCTGCCGGCGATCAAGCCGCCGCCCTATGCCGAGTACCGCGCCGCGATCATCGAGAGCGGCATCACGGTGGTCGAGACCGCCGGCAACAAGCCGCAGGAGCACGTCGACGAGTTCAGGAAGCACGGCGTCAAGGTCGTGCACAAATGCACCAGCGTCCGTCACGCCCTCTCGGCCGAGCGGATGGGCGTCGACGCCATCTCGATCGACGGCTTCGAATGCGCCGGCCATCCCGGCGAGGACGACACGCCCGGCCTGATCCTGATCCCGGCGGCCGCCAACAAGATCAAGATCCCGATGATCGCCTCGGGCGGCTTCGCAGATGCCCGCGGCCTCGTCGCGGCGCTGGCGCTGGGAGCCGAGGGCATCAACATGGGCACCCGCTTCATGGCCACCAGGGAGAGCCCGATCCACCAGTCCATCAAGGAGAAGATCGTCGCCAATGACGAGCGCGAGACCGAGCTGATCTTCCGCACCATGCGCAACACCTCGCGCGTGGCCAAGAACGCCGTCTCGACCAAGGTCGTCGCGATGGAGAAGGAAGGCGCCAAGTTCGAGGATATCCGCGAGCTGGTTGCCGGCGCCCGCGGCAAGATGGTCTATGCCACCGGCAATTCCGACGAAGGCATCTGGTCAGCCGGCCAGGTCCAGGGCCTGATCCAGGACATCCCGAGCTGTGCCGAGCTGGTCTCCCGCATCGTGCGCGAGGCGGAGGCGATCATTCGCAGCCGGCTGGAGGGGATGATCGTTCAGCCACAACGCGAAGCAGCGGAATAATCACTGCAACACGTGAGAGCATTGCATGAAAGCCTACGTCTACGGCCCTGAAGGCGCGAGGATTTCCGACGTCGCTCAACCGAAGCCGAAGGGCACGCAGGTGCTCGTCCGAGTCCGCACCTGTGGCCTCAACCGCGCCGACACCGGCATGCGCAAGGGCCACGCCCATGGCGCGGCCGGCGGCGTCGGCACCGTGCTCGGCATGGAATGGGCCGGCGAGGTTGCCGAGCTCGGGCCCGATGCGAAGGGTGTCAAAGTCGGTGACCGCATCATGGGCTCGGGCGGCGCGGCCTTCGCCGAGTATACGCTGGCCGATCACGGCCGGCTGTTCCATGCGCCCTCGAACATGAATTTCGAGGAGGCCGCCACCCTCCCCGTCGCGCTCGCGACCATGCACAACGCCGTCGTCACCGTTGGCGGCGTGCAGGCAGGACAGAGCGTGCTGATCCAAGGTGCGAGCTCCGGCGTCGGCCTGATGGCGATGCAGATTGCCAGGCTCAAAGGCGCAAAACTCGTGATCGGCTCGTCCACCGACGCCACTCGCCGCGGCCGGCTGAAGGAATATGGCGCCGACCTCGCCGTCGACAGCTCCGATCCGAAATGGGTGGACGAGGTGCTGAAGGCGACGAACGGCGAAGGCGTCGACCTCATCGTCGACCAGGTCTCGGGCAAGGTCGCCAATCAGAACCTCGCCGCAACCAAGGTGAAGGGTCGCATCGTCAATGTCGGCCGGCTCGGCGGCACCCACGCCGACTTCAATTTCGACCTGCACGCGGCCCGCCGCATCGACTATGTCGGCGTCACCTTCCGCACCCGCACGATCGAGGAGGTCCGCGAGATCTTTGCCGAGGTCCGCAAGGACATCTGGGGCGCGGTGGAATCGCGCAAGCTGCAACTGCCGATCGACAAGGTGTTCGCGTTCGACGACATCGACCAGGCGTTCGCGCACATGGAGGCGAACAAGCATCTGGGGAAGATCGTGGTGACGGTGCCGTAACCGTCGATCCAGTCTCGGTTTCGTAGGGTGGGCAAAGGCGCAGAGCGCCGTGCCCACCGCTCTTTCCGGATTATTGCGCAAGGTGGGCACGCTGCGCTTCGCCCACCCTACCAGACCGGGCGCTCGTGGCAGGGAGCCACCATTCAATTCAGAAGCATTCGCAATAGCTTCGCTCCTGCAACTCACTCGCGACTACAGCTGTGGATCGGCGCTTGATGTTCAGCCATGGGCTGCTAAATCCCCGCCATGACCTCCCAGCACAACAAGACCTCGGTCGCGGCCATCTCGATCTTCGCCAGCGGCGGCATGGCGGCGGCCAAATTCGTGGTCGGGATCGCGATCGGCTCGCTGGCGCTGATCTCCGAGGCCCTGCATTCCTCGATCGACCTGGTTGCGACCATCATCACCTGGGCGGTGGTGCGGGTCTCCGACAAGCCCGCCGACGAGGAGCACCATTACGGCCACGGCAAGCTGGAAAGCGTCTCCGCGCTCGGGGTCACGGCCCTGCTCTACGTGCTCGCGGGCGGCATCCTGGTCGAGGCCTATAGCCGGCTGCGCGAGGGAACCCCGCCGCCGACCATCTCGGCCGTGCCGTTCGTGGTGCTGGTGATCGACATCGTCGTCAATCTCTGGCGCGCCCGCGCCCTGCACCGCGCCGCGCGCGAGACCCGGAGCCAGGCACTGGCGGCGGACGCGCTGCATTTCGCCTCCGACGTGATGGGCTCCTGCGCCGTGATCGTGGGCCTGATCCTGGCCGGGCTCGGCTTCTGGTGGGGCGACGCCGCGGCTGCCGCAGCGGTTGCCGTGATGATCGCAGCGCTCGGCCTGCGCATGGCCGGCTCGACCGTGCAGACGCTGGTCGATCGCGCGCCCGAAGGCGCGCAGGAGAAGGCCACAGCCGCGATCCGCGGCGTGCCTGGTGTGATCGACGTCGAACGCTTGCGCGTGCGCATGGTCGGAGCGACCACGTTCATCGACACCATCGCGAAGGTGCCGCGAACCTATCCGATCGACCGCGTCGAGGACATCAAGCGCAACGCGCAGGCCGCCGTCGCCAAGGCTTTCGGCGATGCCGACCTCACCTTCGCCGCAGTGCCCGTCGCGCGCGACAACGAAACCGTGCGCGACCGCATCATGGTGATCGCGCGCAATTCCGCCCTCGCCGTCCACCACGTCACGGTGCACGATCTGGGCGCCAAGCTGATCGTCAGCATCGACCTCGAGGTCGATGCCGACATGGCACTCGAGGCCGCCCACGACGTCGCCAACACGCTGGAGCGCAACATCCAGGAGGAGTTCGGCGAGGACGTCGAGGTCGACGTTCACATCGAGCCCTTGGAACCGGAACTGCCGTTCGGCGTCGATGCCGCGCCCGAGAGGGTGCAGACCATCGCCGCCGCGCTGGCCGAGTTCGCCGGCGAAGGCGAGATCCACGACATCCACAATGTGCGGGTCCGCAACACCGACGCCGGCGAGATCGTCAACTTCCACTGCCGCGCGGCACCGTCGATGAGCGTGATCAAGGTGCACGAGCATGTCGACGCGATCGAGCGCGCGCTGCGGCGCGCGTTCCCGAGCGTGAAGCGCGTCATCAGCCACGCCGAGCCGCCGCGTGCGTGACGAAGAATGCGCGGCGAGTCACACGTTCTCGTTTCGGACTCCTCGCGTCCGTGAGTTTGCGGACGCGCGATGCACAAACTGCGCGTTGGATAAGAATAATTTCGCGTTAACGATTCGTTGACTCTCGACAGCCCGCGAAAACTGGATTCAAATCGGTGTGATTCGGAAGCGATGTGGGGCTGCTTCCGGACTTCAGTTGCAAGCTGGTTTTCAGGGGGCCGAAGGCATGTCGCGCGCAGACGCCGCGAGCGCGTGCGTCCAATCCGATTCGATCAAAGGATTGGCGCAATCGATCGCGAAACCTGCCTATCACCGGCTCCTGATCGCGGAGCCGGCGCTGCGCCGCGCCGTGCCGACGCTCATCATCGCCTTCCTGATCACGATCTGCCTCGGCGCGTTCGTGCAGGTGGTCGATCAGACGCGCCAGAAGCGACTGGTGGTCCGCCACGACATTTCGGCGCTCGCCGACCTGCTCGCCGAGCGCATCGACCGCCTCACCTCGGTTCGTCAGGAGCGGCTCAGGAACATCGAGAGCCTGCCGACGCTGCTGCCCGATCTCATTCCGTCCTGGGCCACGGCCTCCGGCCGCCACGTCATCGTCACCTCCGCCGGCATCGACCGCCGCATCCTCGCCCGCATCCCGGCCGACAGCGACCCCTCGGGCAACGACCGCCTGCTCGATGCGATCACCACCGCGCAGCTGATCGCGGCGCCGCCGCGTGACGGCAATATCGCCGACATGACGCTGCCGAGCGGCAACGCGGCGATGGCGACCTCGCGGCAGATCAAGTCATTGCCCGGCTTCGTCACCGTGATCCAGGAGCGCAACGAGCCGATCTGGGGCTCGGACGCCGCGCTCTCGGTGACGCTGTCGGCGACCACGGGCTTCGTCGTCCTGATCCTCGGCTTCGCCTTCCACTGGCAGTCGACCCGCGCCCGCGAAGGCGATCTCATCAACGACGCCGTGCGCGGCCGCATCGACACCGCGCTCAACCGCGGCCGCTGCGGGCTGTGGGACTGGGACCTGTCGCGCGGCCGGATCTTCTGGTCGCAGTCGATGTTCTCGATGCTCGGCCTCGACGGCCGTCACGAGCTCCTCACCTTCGGCGAGGTCAACGCGCTGGTGAAGTCCGACGACATCGACCTGTTCGAGATTGCCGACCAGCTCATCTCCGAGAAGATCGACCACATCGACCAGACCTTCCGCATGCAGCATGTCGACGGCCACTGGATCTGGCTCCGCGTCCGCTGCGAGAAGACCCGCGGCGCCACGGATTCCAGCGTGCACCTGATCGGAATCGCGGTCGACATCACCGAGCAGAAGAGCCTTGCCGAAAAGACCGTGGAAGCCGATCTTCGCCTGCGCGACGCGATCGAGACCATTCCGGAGGCCTTTGTGCTGTGGGATGCGAGCGACCGCCTGGTGCTCTGCAACTCGCACTTCCAGCGCCTGCACAAGCTGCCGGACACCGCCGTCATCCCCGGCACCTCCTACGAGACCGTGCTCGAGGTCGGCCGCATGCCGGAGGTGCGCACCCGCCACAACGAGACTGCGGCCCAAGGCCCGGGCGCACGTACCTTCGAGGCGCAGCTCGACGACGGCAGCTGGCTGCACATCAGCGAGCGCCGCACCAAGGATGGCGGCTACGTCTCGGTCGGCACCGACATCACCCGCATCAAGGAGCACGAGCAGAAGCTGGTCGACAACGATCTGCGCCTGCGCGCCACCGTCATCGACCTCAAGCGCTCGCAGGCCGCGCTGGAGCGCCAGGCGGTCGAACTCGCCGACCTCGCCGAGAAATATCAGCGCGAGAAGACCCGCGCCGAGGAAGCCAACCAGACCAAGTCGAAATTCCTCGCCAATATGAGCCACGAGCTGCGCACGCCGCTCAATGCCATCATCGGCTTCTCCGAGATCATGGGCTCGGGCATGTTCGGCGAGCTCGGCAGCGAGAAGTACCAGGAATACTGCCAGGACATCCTGACCAGCGGCCATTATCTGCTCGAGGTCATCAACGACATCCTCGACATGTCCAAGATCGAGGCCGGCCGCATGAAGCTCGACATGGAAGAGCTCGACCTCGCGCAGACGCTGGCCGAATCCTTGCGGGTCGTCACCGGCCGCGCACAGGACAAGCACCTGAAGCTGGATGCCGACATCGCAAAATCCATCTCGGTCGTCGCCGACCGACGCGCCACCAAGCAGATCATCGTCAACCTGCTCTCCAACGCCGTGAAGTTCACGCCCGACGGCGGACGCGTCGTGGTGCGCAGCCGGCAGCTCGACGACAGGATCGTGCTGATGATCGCCGACACCGGCATCGGCATCGCGCCGCATTCGCTGGCGCGGCTCGGGCGTCCCTTCGAGCAGGTCGAGAGCCAGCTCACCAAGACCTATCACGGCTCGGGCCTCGGCCTTGCCATCGCCCGCTCGCTGGCGCAGCTCCATGGCGGCTCGATGCGCCTGCGCTCGAAGATCGACGTCGGCACCGTCGTGCGCGTGACCCTGCCGCGCGATGCGATCAAGGCCGCGTCGGGGATATCGGCTGCGGCGTAGCGCACGGCGGGAAGCTCGCCTGCGGCCATCCTTCGAGACGCCCGCCTCCGGCGGGCCCTCAGGATGAGGGCGGAATACGTGGCAGCAGTTTCAACGAACACCGATACAACGGAGCCTCATCCTGAGGAGCCCGCGAAGCGGGCGTCTCGAAGGACGAGGCGCTTGCTCAGGCCCTCCCGCCTAGCCCCTACAATTGCAGCGTCGGCGCGACTTCCCGCGCGACGTTGACCAGCGCTGCGATCAGCGGCGTCATGGGATCGCGCTGCGGGACCACCATGCCGATGCTGTAATTGACCTCGGGATCGACGATCGGAATCGACCGCACGGTGTCGGACAGACCGAGCGTCTCGGCGAGCTTCGCCGGCATCACGCTCGCCCAGCGCCCGGTCTTGACGTGCGTGAACAGCACCAGCAGCGAGTTCGACGTCAGCGTCGGTGTCGCCTCCGCACCGACCGATCGCAGCGCGCGATCGATGATGCGGCGGTTCTGCATGTCGGGCGTCAAGAGGCACAGCGGCACCTGCCCGACCTCGGTCCAGGTCACCGTCTCGCGGTCGCCGAACATCGCATCCGGCGCGGTGAGCAGGCGATAGCTCTCGTTGTAGAGCGGGATGGTGCGCACCTTGCCGATCGGCTCGTTCTCGATATAGGTCAGCCCCGCATCGACCTCGAGATTTTCGAGCAGCCCCAGCACCTCGGACGAGGTGGTGGACTGGATGCGGAAGCGCACCTCGGGATGCTTGGCGCGGAACGGCGTCGTCAGCGCGGCGACCATGCCGAGCACGGTCGGGATCGCCGCGATGCGGATCTCGCCGGAGAGCTGATGCTTCAGCCCGTTGATCTCGTCGCGCATCGCGCGGGCATCGCCGACGATCCGCCGCGCCCAGTCGAGCGCCCGCTCGCCTTCAGGGGTAAATCCCTGAAAGCGCGAGCCGCGCTGGACCAGCATCACGCCGAGAATTTCCTCGAGCTGTTTGAGCCCGGTCGACATCGTCGGTTGCGTTACGCCGCAGGCTTCGGCCGCGCGTCCGAAATGTCGCTCCTTGGCCAACGCCAGCAATAGCTCAAGCTTGTCAATCAACCGGTCGTCCCCTCGAATTCCATCGTGGCATGCAAGTTAGCACGCCGGGCCTGCATCAACACGTAAAAACCGGCAGCCGATCCAACTTTCATTACCAATCCGTTTCAATCAATTGCGGTTGCAAATCGATCGGGATCCGCAATCGCAGCACGGGACAGCTTTATTGATCTGCGAATGATTCCAACTAGTTTGCGGCGAAGGAAACGCTCTGGTTGAGAACGAAGAATGACAGCGGTTTATGAGCCTTGGAACGAGACGCGCGGCGCCGAGATCGTCGCCGAACATGCCGGCCAGGAGGGCGCAACGCTCGTCATCCTGCACGCGCTTCAGGAGGCGTTCGGCCATGTGCCGGAGGCGGCGATTCCAATGGTGGCGCAAGCGCTCAACCTGTCGCGCGCCGAGGTGCATGGCGTGTTCACCTTCTATCATGACTTCCGACACAAGCCGGCCGGCCGTCATGTTCTGAAGCTGTGCCGCGCCGAGGCCTGCCAGGCTGCCGGCGGCGATGCGCTGGCTGCGCGGGCCGAGGCGAAGCTTGGCGTGTCGCTCGGCAACACCACGGCCGACGATCGCGTCACGCTGGAACCGATCTACTGCCTTGGCCTCTGCGCGACCGCGCCGTCCGCGATGCTCGACGGCCGCCTGATCGGCCGGCTCGACCAGAAGCGCCTCGATGCACTGGTTGCGGAGGCGCAGCGATGAGCATGCGTGTCTACGTCTCACGTGACGCCGGCGCCGTCGCCGTCGGTGCCGACGAGGTCGCCCTGGCGCTGGAGCAGGCCGCCGCCAAGCATGGCGTTGCCGTCGAGATCGTCAGGACCGGCTCGCGCGGAATGTACTGGCTGGAGCCGCTGGTCGAGGTCGCAACGCCGCAGGGACGCATCGCCTTCGGCCCCGTCACCGCGGCCGACGTGCCCTCGCTGCTCGACGCGCTCGCCCGCAACACGCCGCATCTGTTGCGGCTAGGGGCCACCGACGAGATCCCCTGGCTGAAGCGCCAGACCCGCCTCACCTTCGCCCGTTGCGGCGTGATCGATCCGCGCTCGCTCGACGACTACAGCGCCCATGGCGGCTACAAGGGCCTCGCGCGGGCTCTGTCGCTTGGCTCGGATGCGGTCCTCACCGAAGTCACCGCATCGGGCCTGCGCGGTCGCGGCGGCGCGGGCTTTCCGACCGGCATCAAATGGAAGACCGTCGCGCAGGCCAAGGCCGACCGCAAGTTCATCGTCTGCAACGCCGACGAAGGCGACAGCGGCACTTTCGCCGACCGCATGATCATGGAAGGTGATCCCTTCCTGGTGATCGAGGGCATGACCATCGCCGGCCTCACTGTCGGCGCGACCAAGGGCTACATCTACATTCGCAGCGAATATCCGCACGCCGTGGAAGCGATGAACGCCGCCATTCTGGTTGCGAAGCGCGGCGGCTATCTCGGCGACAAGATCGGCGGCTCGAAGCAAACCTTCGATCTCGAAGTCCGCGTGGGCGCCGGCGCCTATGTCTGCGGCGAGGAGACCTCGCTGCTGGAGAGCCTCGAAGGCCGCCGCGGCATCGTGCGTGCAAAACCGCCGCTGCCGGCGCATCACGGCCTGTTCGGCAAGCCGACCGTGATCAACAACGTGCTGTCGTTCGCCGCGATCCCCTTCATCCTCGCCGAGGGCGCCAAGGCCTATGCCGATGTCGGCATGGGCCGCTCACGCGGCACGATGCCGATCCAGCTCGCCGGCAACATCCGCTACGGCGGGCTGTTCGAGACGGCATTCGGCGTGACGCTCGGCGAGCTCGTCGACGACATCGGCGGCGGCACCTTCACCGGCCGTCCGGTCCGCGCGGTGCAGGTCGGCGGTCCGCTCGGCGCTTATTTTCCCCGTGCGCTGTTCGACACGCCGTTCGACTACGAGGCCTTTGCCGCACGCGACGGGTTGATCGGCCATGGCGGCATCGTCGTGTTCGACGACAGCGTCGACATGCGCAGGCAGGCGCGCTTCGCCATGGAGTTCTGCGCCGTCGAATCCTGCGGCAAGTGCACGCCGTGCCGGATCGGCTCGACCCGCGGCGTCGAGACCATTCAGAAGATCATCAACGGCGAGCACGTGAACGAAAACATCGCGCTGGTCGAGGACCTCTGCAACACCATGAAATTCGGCTCGCTCTGTGCACTCGGTGGCTTCACGCCCTACCCCGTGCTCAGCGCACTGAAGCACTTCCGGGAGGATTTCGCGCCCATCCCGACCATGCTTCAAGCCGCGGAATAGGAGAACGACAATGTCTCTGATCGAAGAAATCGACTACGGCACGCCGCGCTCCAAATCCACGACGATGGTGACGCTGACCATCGACGGCAGAGAGGTCACGGTGCCCGAGGGCACGTCGATCATGCGCGCGGCGATGGATGCCGGCCACCAGATCCCGAAGCTGTGCGCAACCGACATGGTCGACGCGTTCGGCTCCTGCCGGCTCTGCCTCGTCGAGATCGAGGGCCGCGCCGGCACGCCGGCCTCCTGCACCACGCCCGTGATGCCCGGCCTCGTCGTGCGCACCCAGACCGAGCGGCTCAAGCAGCTGCGCAAGGGGGTGATGGAGCTCTACATCTCCGACCATCCGCTCGACTGCCTCACCTGCGGCGCGAATGGCGATTGCGAGTTGCAGGACATGGCCGGCGCCGTGGGCCTGCGCGACGTGCGCTACGGCTATGAGGGCGAGAACCACGTTTTCGCCAAATCGCACGGTTGCGACAACGACCACTGGATGCCGAAGGACGAGTCCAACCCGTACTTCACCTACGATCCCTCCAAGTGCATCGTCTGCTCGCGTTGCGTCCGCGCCTGCGAGGAGGTGCAAGGCACCTTCGCGCTGACGATCTCCGGACGCGGCTTCGACAGCCGCGTCTCGCCCGGCATGAGTGAAAGTTTTCTGGGCTCCGAATGCGTTTCCTGCGGCGCCTGCGTGCAGGCCTGCCCGACCGCGACGCTGACGGAAAAGTCCGTGATCGAGATCGGCCAGCCCGAGCACTCCGTGGTTACCACCTGCGCCTATTGCGGCGTCGGCTGCGCCTTCAAAGCCGAGATGCGCGGCGAGGAAGTTGTGCGCATGGTGCCCTACAAGGACGGCAAGGCCAATCGCGGCCATTCCTGCGTCAAGGGCCGCTTCGCCTGGGGCTACACCAACCACAAGGAACGCATTCTTAAACCCATGATCCGCGAGCGGATCGAGGATCCCTGGCGCGAAGTGTCCTGGGACGAGGCGTTCTCGTTTGCCGCCGCCAAGATGCGCGGCATCCAGCAGAAGTACGGCCGCGACGCCATCGGCGGCATCACCTCCTCCCGCTGCACCAATGAAGAAACCTATCTGGTGCAGAAGCTGATCCGCGCCGGCTTCGGCAACAACAATGTCGATACCTGCGCCCGCGTCTGCCACTCCCCCACCGGCTATGGCCTGGCCACCACCTTCGGTACCTCCGCCGGCACGCAGGATTTCGACTCGGTCGAGGACACCGATGTCGTCGTCGTGATCGGCGCCAATCCGGCCTCCGCCCATCCGGTGTTCGCCTCGCGCCTGAAGAAGCGGTTGCGCCAGGGGGCCAAGCTGATCGTGATCGATCCGCGCCGCACCGAGATGGTGGAATCGCCGCATGTGAAGGCGCTGCACCTGCCCCTGATGCCCGGCACCAACGTCGCAGTCATGACCGCGTTGGCGCATGTCATCGTCACCGAAGGGCTCGTCAACGAAGCCTTCGTTCGCGAGCGCTGCGACTGGAGCGAGTTCGAGGAATGGGCCACCTTCGTCGCCCAGCCGAACAACAGCCCCGAAGCCACCGCCATCCTCACCGGCGTCAATCCGAAAGACCTGCGGGAAGCTGCCCGCATCTACGCCACCGGCGGCAACGGCGCGATCTATTACGGCCTCGGCGTCACCGAGCACAGCCAAGGCTCGACCACGGTGATCGCGATCGCGAACCTTGCGATGGTCACAGGCAATATCGGCCGTCCCGGCGTCGGCGTGAACCCGCTGCGCGGCCAGAACAACGTGCAGGGCTCCTGCGACATGGGCTCGTTCCCGCACGAGTTGCCCGGCTATCGCCACGTCTCGGGCGATGCCGTGCGCGACCAGTTCGAGGCGCTGTGGAAGGTCAAGCTCAACCCCGAGCCAGGCCTGCGCATCCCCAACATGTTCGATGCCGCGGTCGAAGGCACCTTCATGGGGATCTACGTTCAGGGCGAGGACATCCTACAGTCCGATCCCAACACCAGCCACGTGGTCGCGGCGCTGTCGGCGATGGAATGCGTCATCGTCCACGACCTCTTCCTGAACGAGACCGCGAACTACGCTCACGTCTTCCTGCCCGGCTCGAGCTTCCTCGAGAAGGACGGCACCTTCACCAACGCCGAGCGCCGCATCCAGCGGGTCCGCAAGGTGATGACGCCGAAGAACGGCCTGGCCGATTGGGAGGTCACCATCGGCCTTGCCAAGGCGATGGGCTTCGAGATGAACTACAGCCACCCTTCCGAGATCATGGACGAGATCGCGGCGCTGACGCCGACCTTCGCCGGCGTCTCCTATGCCAAGCTCGATGAGCTCGGCTCGGTGCAATGGCCCTGCAACGACAAGGCGCCCGAGGGCACGCCGGTGATGCATATCGACGGCTTCGTCCGCGGCAAGGGCAAGTTCGTCGTCACCGAATATGTCGCGACCGACGAGCGAACCGGCCCGCGCTATCCGCTGTTGCTCACCACGGGCCGCATCCTCAGCCAGTACAATGTCGGCGCGCAGACAAGGCGCACCGAGAACGTGGTCTGGCACGCCGAGGACCGCCTTGAAATCCACCCGCATGATGCCGAGCAGCGCGGCGTGCGCGACGGCGACTGGGTGCGGCTGAAGAGCCGCGCCGGCGAGACCACGCTGCGCGCGGAAATCACCGACCGCGTCGCGCCGGGCGTCGTCTACACCACCTTCCACCATCCGGACACGCAGGCCAACGTCATCACCACCGACTATTCGGACTGGGCAACCAACTGCCCCGAATACAAGGTCACGGCAGTGCAGGTCTCGCCCTCGAACGGCCCGTCCGACTGGCAGAAGGCCTATGATGCACAGGCGCGCCAATCCCGCCGCATCGTACCGGCCGAAGCCGCGGAGTAAGGCGCATGCACGTAGCAGTCCAGGCCATCGATCGCGACATCTGGCGCAACGGCGCAGCCTCGGAAGGAACGCGTTTCGTTCCCGAGGAGACGCCGCTGGCGCTCACCTATAATGGCGGCACCTACGCCGTCATGATGGGGACGCCGCAGAACCTGGAGGATTTTGCGATCGGCTTCAGCGTGAGCGAAGGCATCGTCAAGTCGGTCGACGACATCAAGTCGCTCGAAATGGTCCGCCTCGACGACGGCATCGAGCTGCGCATGTGGCTCGCGTCGGAATATGCCGCGCGCATCAACCAGCGCCGCCGCCACATCGCAGGTCCCACCGGCTGCGGCATCTGCGGCGTCGAGTCCATCGCCGAAGCGGTGCGGCCCGCGGCGATCGTCCCGAACGGGCAGACCTTCACGCCCGAGCAGGTCATGGCGGCGATGCAGGCCATCGCGCCGCTGCAATCGATCAATCTGCAGACGCGCGCCGTTCACGCCGCCGCGTTCTGGTCCCCTACAGGCAACATCGTCGCGCTGCGCGAGGATGTCGGCCGCCACAACGCGCTCGACAAGCTCGCCGGCGCCCTCGCCCGCAGCCGCACGGAGCCGCGCGGCGGCATGGTTCTGCTGACGAGCCGCGTCTCGGTGGAAATGGTGCAGAAGACCGCCGCGATCGGCGCGCCGGTGATGGTCGCCGTATCCGCGCCGACCGCGCTCGCTGTGCGCACGGCGGAGGCCGCCGGCATCACACTGATCGCCATCGCCCGCCAGGACGGGTTCGAAGTGTTTTCGCATGGCGACCGGATCGTCGCGCGCCATGCCACGGAGGTTGCCGATGTCGCCTGACCGCCTGATCTACATGGCCAACCAGATCGGCAAGTTCTTCGGCAGCCAGGGCCATGACAAGGACGTGCCTGGTATTGCCGAGCACATCAGGAAGTTCTGGGATCCCCGCATGAAGCGCGCGATCTTCGCCCATCTCGATGCCGGCGGTGCCGGCCTGGAGCCCAACGTGCGCGAGGCCATTACGGCGCTGAAGCAGGCTATGACGCTTCCAGCAGCGCCCTGAACACGCGCCGCACCTCGCTCTGCGTCTCCTTCACCCGCGCCTCGAGCGAGGAGAAATCCGGCGCGTCGCCGGCGCGCGCCATGACGCGCTGCAGGTCGGTGCCGGCGGTTTCCGGCTTGAAGCGCTCGCTGACGCAGAGCCGCAGGATCTGGGTGAGGTCGTGATAGAGCCGCGCCGCGGCCCGCAGGATCTCCGTCTCCGATTGCGCGAGCACGCCGATCCTGCAGGCATTCTCCAGCACCTGCAGCGTGCTGACGTCGAGAATCTCGGGCTTGTCGTGCGCATGCACGAGCTGGAGATATTGCGCGATGAAGTCGATATCGACCATGCCGCCGGCGGCATGCTTGAGATCCCAGCAATCGGCCTCGCCCTTCTCCTGCGCGATCGCGCGCCGCATGTCGGCGACGTCGTTGGCGGTGATGGCGGGGTCGCGGCGGCGAGTCAGGACATCGCGGATGACGCGCTCGATCCGTTCCCGGAATTCGGGCGACGCCGACACCACGCGCGCACGCGTCAGCGCCATGTGCTCCCAGGTCCAAGCCTCGTTGGCCTGGTAGTCCGCGAACGAGGTGAGGCTCGAGGCCACCGGGCCCGCGCGTCCCGAGGGCCGCAGCCGCATGTCGATCTCGTAGAGCACGCCGTAATTGGTGCGTGTCGTGAAGGCGCTGATCAGGCGCTGGGTCAGCCGCGCAAAATAATGCGCACCCTGCAGCGATTTCGTCCCATCGGAGTCGGGATTGTCGCTGTCGAAATCGTAGAGCAGGATCAGGTCAAGATCGGACGAGGCCGTCATCTCGCGGCTGCCGAGCCGGCCCATCGCGATGATCGCGGTCTCCTGGCCCTTGATCCGGCCGTGCTGGGCGGCAAAGCGGTCGGCGACGAGGCCGTGCACGGTGTGGACGATTCCCTCCGCGACGTCGGCGAAGGCCGTGCTCGCCTGCTGCGCCGAAACGGTGCCGGAGAGGATGCGCGTGCCGATCAGGAACAGGCTCTCCTGCCCGAACAGGCGCAGGCGATCGAGGAACTCCTCGTATGAACCGGCGTCCTGCACCGTTGTCGCGAGCCGCCCCGACAATTCCTGCCTGTCGGGCATGGCCCCGAAGAAGCGCGGATCGATCAGGCCGTCCATGAGCTGAGGCTGCCGCGCCAGCATGTCGCCGAGCCGGGGCGCTGCTCCCAGCACCAGCGCCACCAGCGCGACGAGATCGCGGTTCTGGCCGAGCAGCGTGATCAGCCGACCACCCCGCTGCAGCGCCCCGAGGAAGTGATCGAACGAAACGACGGCGCGATCCGGCTCTTCGGCATGGGCAAGGCCGTCGATCAGGGCCGGCACGAACTCGACGAAGGCGCTTCGCGTCGCCTCAACGCGGAAGACGCGATAGTCGCCGGTGATCCAGTCGCGCACCGTCTGCGCGACGGCGGCCGGCTTCTTGAAGCCGAGCGCCACCAGGTGCTGCAGCAGGCGCGGATCGTCGGGGCCCGCACCGTAGTCGAGCGCCGGCAGCTTGGCCGTGCCGGTGGGGTCGTCGCCCTCGAACAGTTTTTCGTAGTGGCCCTGGACGATCTGGAGCTGGTGCAAGAGGTCGCGCGCAAAGGCCTCGCGATTCTGATAGCCGAAGAACCATGCGAAGCGCTCGACCGCCTGCTTGTCCTCGGGCAGCGTGTGGGTCTGCTCGTCGGCGATCATCTGCAGGCGATGCTCGACCCGGCGCAGGAATTCGTAGGCGATCGTCAGCTCGTCGCGCGCCGCCGCAGTGATCCAGTTGCTGGAGGCGAGCACGTCGAGCGCCTTCAGCGTCGGCCGCACCCGCAAGTCCGGATGGCGGCCGCCGGCGATCAATTGCTGGGTCTGCGCGAAGAACTCGATCTCGCGGATGCCGCCGCGCCCGACCTTGACGTTGTGGCCCTCCACCGCGACCTCGCTCTGGCCGCGATAGGTCTGCATCTGCCGCTTCATGTCGTGCACGTCGGCAAGCGCTGCGAAATCGAGATGCTTGCGCCAGACGAACGGCGCGATCTCGGCGAGCAGCGCCTCGCCCGCTTTGGGGTCGCCGGCACAGGCGCGCGCCTTGATCATCGCGGCGCGCTCCCAGGTGCGCCCTTCCCGCTCGTAATAGTTCAGCGCGGCGTCCCGCGAGATCGCCACCTGCGTCGAGGACGGGTCGGGCCGCAGCCGCAGATCGACGCGGAAGACGTAACCGTCATAGGTGCGCTGCTGCAGGATGCGCGCCATGCCTTGCGTCACGCGGACGAAGAACGGCTGCGGCTCGATGTCGGGCGCGAGGGTCGTCGCATCGGGATCGAAGAACACGATGAGATCGATGTCGCTGGAATAGTTCAGCTCGCCCGCGCCCATCTTGCCCATCGCGAGCACGATCAGGCCGCAGCCCTCTTCGGGTGCTTCGGGATTGGGCGGTGAGAGCTTGCCGCGTGCGGCTTCCTGCCGCAGCAGATATTGCAGCGCCGCCCGCACCGAGGACACCGCGACATCGGTCAGTGCCGCCGTCACCCGCATCACCGGCCAGACGCCGCCGATGTCGCACAGCGCGATCAGGAGCGCAGCTTCCGCCTTCATGCGGCGAAGCAGCCGCATCACCTCGGCCTCATCGGAGGCCGCGAGCACCGCGCTGCGCGGCTCCGCGATCAACGCCGCCAGATGCGCATCCGGATCGCATTCGAGCAGCCGGATCAGGCGCAAGGCATCGGCACGCACCAGATCGAACAGATAGGGCGAAAATTCCGCAATCCCGGCGAGGATGTCGCGGGCGAAAGGATGGCCGAGGTGCGTTTCGAGACGGACCGATTGTGCCGGCTCGAGCTCGGCCAGCCAGCTTTCGAAACGGCGTTCGTCGGTTGCGGAAACGGCAATATGGGGAGCCTCCGCGAAGCGTGCGGCCAGCCTCTCACCATGCTTGTCCGCGTTTCCCGGCGCGGAGTGGTTCATGCCACCTTCTGTGGCACATCCGGCATTGGCGGAGCAACCCTGTCGCCGGCACCCGCACGCGCCGGCAGCACGAGCGTGGCGACGAGGCCGGGATGGGCATCGCCCAGGCGCAATTCGCCGCCGTGCAACGTCGCAACCGCCGAGGCGAGACTGAGGCCGAGGCCCGAGCCCGGCAGCGTGCGGCTGGCCTCCAGCCGCACGAATCGCTCGATGACGTGCTTGCGATCCGCTTCGGGGATCCCCGGACCGCGATCGGTGACGCTGAGCAGCACGTGGTCACCATCGCGCCTCGCCTCGATCGTGATTTGCCTGGCGTCCATGCTGACCACGGTTCCGGCGGCCTGTGCCGCGGGCTTGCCGTATTTGATCGCGTTCTCGACAAGGTTGGCGAGCGCCTGGCTGATCAGCTCGCGATTGGCATGAACCGGTGTCGGCTCGCACTTGACCTTCAGGGTCATGCCGTCGTCCTCGGCGAGCGGCTCGTAGAGCTCGTGGATGCCCTCCGCGACCTCCGCGGCGTCGAAGTCGTCCATGTTGCCGCGCGCCTGGCCGGATTCCGCGCGCGCGATCATCAGAAGCGCGTTGAAGGTCCGGATCAGCCCGTCGGATTCCTCGATGGTCCGCTCCAGCGCGGCGCGGTAATCAGCCTCGCAGCCGGATTTCGCCAGCGCCTCCTCGGCACGATTGCGCAGCCGCGTCAGCGGCGTCTTGAGGTCGTGGGCAATGTTGTCGGAAACCTCCTTCAGGCCCGCCATCAGCGCCTCGATCCGCTCCAGCATGGCGTTGAGGTTCTCGGCGAGGCGATCGATCTCGTCGCCGCTGCGCCCCACCGGCAGGCGTTCGCTGAGATCGCCGGTCATGATGCGCTGCGCCGTGCCGGTCATCGCGTCGATGCGCCTCAGCACCCGCCGCGCGACGAAGATGCCGCCGCCGAGCCCGAGCACGACGACGATCAGGACGGAAAACTGCGCCGCCTTGGCGACGATGCCGAACAGACGCCGCCGCTCGGCAAGGTCGCGGCCGATCAGCAGTCGGAAGCCGTTCTCCAATTCGGTGACGCGAACGAGCGCGCGATGATCGCGGTCATCACTGTCCTCGATCCGCCGGTAAGCCGTCTCCGACCAGCCGCGCGTCGCCATCACGCCCGGCGCCAGCGAGCCGACATTGCCGGCAATCGCCTGGCCCGTCGGCGTGGTCACGAGGTAGAGGTTGGCGCCCGGCCGCAGTGCCCGATACTCGATCGTGCGCACCAGGCGAACCATGCCGCCGCGGCCGTAGATCTCGTTGATCTCCGAGGTCTCGGCATTGACCGTCTGCGTGATTTCCTCGGTGATCAGCCGCCGCGTATTCCAGGCGAAATAGGCCAGCAGCGAGGCCGCGAACATCGCGAACAGCAGCAGATAGACCAGCGTCAGCCGGAACGCCGTGGTGCGGACGAGTTTACCGAATGCCGTCACGGATCATGTATCCGGCGCCGCGGATCGTGTGCAGCAGCGGGCGCTCGAAGCCCTTGTCGATCTTGGAGCGCAGCCGCGAGATGTGCACGTCGATCACGTTGGTCTGCGGATCGAAATGATAGTCCCAGACGTTCTCCAGTAGCATGGTCCGCGTCACCACCTGGCCGGCGTGCTTCATGAGGTATTCGAGCAGGCGGAATTCGCGCGGTTGCAGCGTCAGTTCGTCCTTGCCGCGGGCGACGCGATGGGAGAGTCGATCGAGCTCGAGATCGCCGACGCGATAAAGCGTCTCCTCGGCGGGACCGCCGGTGCGGCGCGACAGCACTTCGACGCGCGCCAACAGCTCGGCGAAGGAATAGGGTTTTGGCAGATAATCGTCGCCGCCGGCGCGCAGGCCCTTGATGCGGTCATCGACCTGCCCGAGCGCGGAGAGAATCAGCACCGGCGTGGTGTTGCCCTTGTCGCGCAAGGCACCAATCAGCGACAGGCCGTCGCGCTTGGGCAGCATGCGGTCGACCACCAGCACGTCGTACTCGCCGTTCTCCGCCATGGCGAGGCCTTCCTCGCCGTCGGCGGCGTGGTCGGCGATGTGTCCGACTTCGCGAAACGCCTTGGCGAGGTAGTCGGCGGATTCGCGGTCGTCTTCGATGATGAGGAGGCGCATCGTGCGTTCGGCGGCGGTCAAGGAGGTCAACCTTCTCTAAACATGGCGCGAGCGGCAATCGCATGCAAGCCGAGCGGAAGAGGCTCGACGCAGGAAAAAGGCGGGCGGTGAAGCTGGGGGGACCTCACCGCCCTAGGCCTTCCGACGGAGGGGGGCGTAATTCCACCGGAAGGTAGACGAGGGAAGCCAGCTTTGCGCTGCTTCCCCGAAGGGCGCCGTCGGCGGGGGCGACTGATGCCGGCGACACCCTTCATCTCGTAAGGCTCCTGAAGGCTCAGCCCTTGGCGATGGGCACGGCGACGAAGCGCGATTGGCCGCCGCTCTTCACGCGCATCAGGACGCTGTTCTTGTTGTCGGTCCGCGCCGCGTTGATGGCGTCGCGGACTTCGCCGGCGGTCGCCACGCTCTTGCCGCCGACCTCGAGGATCACGTCGCCTTCCTTGAAGCCGCGTTCGGCCGCGGCGCTCTTGGGATCGACTTCGGTGACCACGACGCCTTCCTTGCCGGCGCCGGCCACGGAATTGGCGGGCGCAACCGTCATGCCGAGCTTCGGCACGTCGGTGCCCTTGCTGGCGCCCTTGCCGCTGTCCTGATCGACGTCAGCCTTGGCCTCGACCGTGTTCGGTAACTGGCCGAGGGTGAGGTTGATGACCTTGTCCTGGCCCTTGTGCAGCACGTTGAGCTTCACGGACGCGCCGGGCGCCATGCCGCCGATGGTGCGGGCAAGCTCACGGGCATCCTTGACCGATTCGCCGTTGACCGCCGTGATCACGTCGCCGGATTCGATGCCGGCCTTCGCCGCCGGACCGTTCGCCTGCGGCTCCGCCACCAGCGCGCCTTCGGCCTTCTTCATGCCGAGGCTGTCGGCGATGTCGGAGGTGACGGGCTGGATCTGCACGCCGATCCAGCCGCGGCTGACCGAGCCCTTGTCCTTGAGCTGCGCGACCACGCTCTTGACCGTGTTGGCCGGGATCGAGAACGCGATGCCGACGCTGCCGCCGGAGGGCGAGTAGATCGCGGTGTTGACGCCCATCACCTCGCCGTTGGTGTCGAAGGCCGGACCGCCGGAATTGCCCTTGTTCACGGGCGCGTCGATCTGGATGAAATCGTCGTACGGGCCGTTGCCGATGTCGCGGCCGCTCGCCGAGACGATACCCGCGGTCACGGTGCCGCCGAGACCGAAGGGATTGCCGACCGCGAGCACCCAGTCGCCGATCCGCGGCTTGCTATCTGCAAGCTTGGCGAACGGGAAGTTGGTGCTGCCCTCGACCTTGATCAGCGCAAGGTCGGTGCGCTGGTCGGTGCCGATCACCTTGGCGGTGTAGGTCTTGCCGTCGTCAGTGGTGACCTCGACCTTGTCGGCGCCATCGACCACATGGTTGTTGGTCACGGCATAGCCGTCAGCCGAGATGAAGAAGCCGGAGCCCTGACCCTGCACGACGCGGCCACGCCCACCGCCCTTCAGGCCGGGGATGCCATCCGGACCGCCGAAGCGGCGGAAGAAGCGCTCCATCGGCGAGCCCGGCTGGAACGGCGAGGAGGAATCGTCGCCGTCATCGTTGCTCGCGGTCTTCTCCTTCATGTTGACCTTGACCGAGATAACCGAAGGCTTCACGCGCTCGACGATGTCGGCGAATCCGACCGGACGCTCGACCTTGCGGACCTCGTTGTTGACCTGCGCATGCGCCGGGCTCGAGAACAGGTCGGCCGGCGAGCTCGAGGGGCTGAAGCCATAAACGGCCGCGCCGAGACCGGCGACGACCGAGGCCATCAGCGCGAACTTGCGCGCGGAAAACACCGACCGGCGCGGCTGCCGGTAGGACGGGAGGTTCGAGAGGTCGATACGATCGTTCATGCGGAAATCTCCAGGGCCTTGAATTCCTTTTGGTGCGGGATGCCAGCACCTTGCGGACCTGAACATGGTGATTGCCGCCTTACCGCGCGCTGGCGGCGGGGTTAAACTTTTGTAATGAACGGCCGATGCGGATGCGGCAGTTTGGCACAGGCCGAAAATCGTGGTTCCACAGGAACTTAGTCGGGTTCCCTGAAGTGGCCGCGAACGAGATTTTGGTGAGCTTTGAGATGTCCGCGCAGGTCAGGACGACTTCGCATCATCGGACATCAAGGCCGCGAGCCGCGCCTTCTCATCCGGCGAGAGCGGCGCTACCTGTAGATCTGCACCACTTCGCGCGCGGCGGCGGATTTGCAGCCACAGCGCCAGGCCGCCGCCGAGCAGCAGCACCGGCCCGAGCAGCCACAGCAGCAGGGTCTGCCGCTCGAAGCGCGGCTTGAGCAGCACGAACTCGCCGTAGCGCGCCACCAGGAAATCGAGCACCTGCGAATTGCTGTCGCCGGCCGCGATGCGCTCGCGCACCAGCAGCCTGAGATCGCGGGCCAGCGGTGCATCGGAATCGTCGATCGACTGGTTCTGGCAAACCATGCAGCGAAGCTCGCGCGACAATTCGCGCGCGCGCGATTCCTTCACCGGATCCGACATGATCTCGTCGGGCTGCACCGCGTGGGCCGCCGGCAAAGCCAGCAGCAGCGCGATGAACGCGGCCATCATCCAGCGCATCGGATCATTCCGCCGGCTGCAGGCGCTGCTTGGCCCGCGCCGGCTTCGGCGCGCCGACCCGCAGGCGGCGGTCGGAGAGTGAGAGCACGCCGCCGAACGCCATCAGCACCGGCCCCCACCAGATCAAAAGCACCAGCGGCTTGTGATAGATGCGCACGGCGATGGCGCCTTCAGCGGTGGCCTCACCGAGCGAGACGTAGAGCTGGCTCGCGCCGCGCGTCAGCAGGGCCGCCTCGGTGGTCGAGGAGCCGCGCGTGGTAAAGCTGCGCTTGGACGGCGTCATCACTGTGACCGCCTCGCCATCGCGGCTGATCTTGAACTCGGCGATCATCTCGCGGTAGTTCGGGCCCTGGCGTTGAAACAGCCCGTCGAGCTTCAGGTCGTAGCCGGCGACATGGGCAACCTCGTTCGGCTTCATCGTCGCGATGAATTCGCTGTTCCAGGTGGACTCGCAGACGATCCCGATCAGCGCGACGCCGAGGCCGGCATGCGCGAATGCGGTGCCCCAGGCCGAGCGCGGCAGGCCGCGCGCCCGGTGCAGCACCGTTGCGAACGGCAGGCGCACCAGGCCCGTCCGTTCGACGAGGTCGGTGACGGCGCCGGCAATGACGAAGACGCCGAGTCCGATCGCGAGCGGCGCCAACGCGCTGCCGCCCCGCACCCAGGCCCAGACGATGGCGACCACGACCAGCCCGGCAACGCCGGCCGCGAGCAGGCGCTGCATCACGCCGAGCAGGTCGCCGCGTTTCCACGCCAGCATCGGCCCGAACGGCACCGCGAGCAACAGCAGCGCGAACAGCGGCGCGAAGGTGAGATTGTAGAAGGGCGCGCCGACCGACATCTTGAAATCGGCGAGCATCTCCATCGCCAGCGGATAGAGCGTGCCGAACAGCACGACGGCGCAGGCGACGGTGAGCAGGAGATTGTTCAGCACCAGCGCGCCCTCGCGCGAGATTGGCGCGAACAGGCCGCCCTGCTTCAGCGAGGTGGCGCGGCCCGCGAACAGCGACAGGCTGCCGCCGATGAACAGGCACAGGATCAGCAGGATGAACACGCCGCGGGTCGGATCGGTCGCGAAGGCGTGCACCGAGGTGATGACGCCCGAGCGCACCAGGAAGGTGCCGAGCAGCGACAGCGAGAAGGTCAGGATCGAAAGCAGGATGGTCCAGACCTTCAGCGCGTTGCGCTTCTCCATCACCAGCGCCGAATGCAAGAGCGCGGTGCCGGCGAGCCAGGGCATTAGCGAAGCGTTCTCGACCGGATCCCAGAACCACCAGCCGCCCCAGCCGAGCTCGTAATAGGCCCAGTACGAGCCCATGGCGATGCCGAGGGTCAGGAAGATCCAGGCGACCAGCGTCCAGGGCCGCACCCAGCGCGCCCAGGCCGCATCGATCCGGCCCTCCATCAGCGCCGCAATGGCGAATGAGAACGAGATCGAGAAGCCGACATAGCCGAGATAGAGCATCGGCGGATGCACGGCGAGGCCGATGTCCTGAAGCACCGGATTGAGGTCGCGTCCCTCGATCGGCGGGCTGGCGATGCGCAGGAACGGGTTCGACGTCATCAGGATGAACAGATAGAAGGCGCTGGCGACCCAGGCCTGTACGGCCAGCACGTGCGCACGCAGCGACAGCGGCAGATTGTTGCCGAAGCCTGCGACCAATCCGCCGAACAGCGCGAGGATCGACACCCACAGCAGCATCGAGCCTTCATGGTTTCCCCACACGCCGGTGATCTTGTAGAGCAGCGGCTTCATGGAGTGGGAATTCTCGTAGACGTTGGCGACCGAGAAATCCGAATACACGTGCAGCATCACCAGCGCCGTGAACGAGGCGCCGACGAACAGCAGCTGCGCCAGCGCGGTCGAGCGCGCCACGTTCATCAGGGCGGCGTCGCCAAGGCGCGCGCCGATCAGCGGCACGATGGACTGGATCAGGGCCAGAGCGAGTGCCAGCACCAGCGCATAATGTCCGGACTCTGCGATCACCGCACCGCTCCCTGCGGATTGCCCTGCGCGGTCGCCGCGGGCCTGGCACCGGAGGCTTGGGTACCAGAGGCTTGGGTACCTGAGCCTTGGGCGCCGTAATCGTCCTTCCAGTGCCCCTGCTTCTTCAGGGCATCGGCGACGTCCTTGGGCATGTAGGTCTCATCGTGCTTGGCAAGCACGGTATCGGCCTTGAACACGCCGTTGGCGTCGAGCGCGCCTTCGGCGACGACGCCCTGCCCTTCGCGGAACAGGTCGGGCAGAATGCCCTTGTAGGCGACCGGCAGCTTGGCGTTGCCGTCGGCGACCTCGAACGTCACTGCGAGATTGTCGCCGCGCCGGAGCGAGCCGGGCTGCACCAGGCCGCCAAGGCGAAACCGCTTGCCGGCCTCGACATGCTTCTCGGCGACCATGGTCGGGGTCGAGAAGAACACGATGGAGTCGCGCAGCGCGTTGAGCACCAGCGCGGCCGCGAGCGCGAGCACGGCGAGCGATCCGCCGATGATGGTCATACGTCGCTGCTTGCGCGTCATGGCGTATCCGTTCTCCGCATCTCTCGTCCCGAAATCGTCATCCGCCGATCCCGAGAGTCCTCAGGCCTTCGTTGAGCTGGCGCAGCCGCTCGGCGTTGCTGGCAACCGCCTGCCGGGCATCGACTGACGCCCCCATTGCCTTGTCCCGCTCGCCCATCACCAGATAGGCGCGCACCAGACGCAGCCAGCCTTCGACATCGTCGCCGTTCTGCTTCAGCCGCGTCGCCAGACGATCGACCATGCCGCGCACCATGGCATTGCGATCGACTTCGGCCATGTCCTTGGAGGCAGCAACCGTCTCGTCGGACAGCGCGGGCATCGTGCCGCCCCCACCGACTCGCGCCAGCGAGGATTGCACCAGGGCACGCCACGGTGCGTCCGCAGGCGCTTTCGCAAGCAGCGCGCGCCAGATATTGGCCGCATCCTCCTTGCGCCCATCCTGCTCGGCGGCAAGACCCAGGAAATAATTCGCCTTGGGGTCGTCGGCGTTCAAGCCGCGTGCGCGCTCGAATTCGGCCTTGGCCTCCGCGGTCACCACGCCGCCGGCGGCGGCCGATATCGCTTCGCCGAGATCGGACCGGCGCTCCGCGCTCTCGCCATTGTAGGTGAGCGAGTTGCGATAGGCGCGCACCGCGTCGTCGAAGCGGCCGAGCCGCTCCAGAACCGGCGCGAGCACGTTCCAGCCGCGACCGTCCGTCGGATTCTTTTCCAGATGCTGCTCGACCTGCACGACGAGGTTCTCGAGCGACTGCGCCATGCCGGACCCTCGCTCCCGCTGCGCGAGGGGGAAGTCCTGCAGCCGGGGGGAGCCGAGCGGCATGTAGACGCCGATCGCAACGAGCGGCAGGCCGGCAAGCGCCAGCACGGCCGCCGCGCGGCGCCATTTGAGGTTCGACATCGGCGCCGTTGCCGGCTCGCTGGCCGCCGCCGCAAGCAGCCTGCGGCTGATCTCGACGCGCGCAGCCTCGGCTTCGGGCGCCAAGATCAACCCTGCGGCCAGATCACGCTCGATCTCAGCCAGCTGGTCCTTGTAGACCGCGACCTCGCTGCCCTGATCTTGCGCGCGGCTGGTGCGGCCAAGCGGCCAGAGCACGGCGAAAATCGCCGCGACCGTCATCAGCGCGAACACGAACCATAGCGTCATCTGGCAAGCTTCCGGCGGCGCCCGAACCGCGCCTGTAGGTGCCTTTACACCACGGCCGGAGGATGCGGCAATTGACAATTGTCAATTCGGCGCGACCCGCACGTCGTCCCGAAAGGGTGAAAATCCAACGGCTTAGCCGATCTCGAAGTCGACACTTTGGGCGGCGTGCTCGCCGTGCCCGTCGAAGGCCTTCAGGAAGTATGTTCCCGGCTTGATCGCATCGGGCAATCTGATGCGCAGCGCTCCGACCGGAACCCTCGATGCAACCCTCGTGATGGTCTCAGGCAGCTGCCGATCGCTGGCCTTCTCGACCAGCACCACCTTGGCCCCAACCATCAGCCTTTGATACTTGGCCACGATGACGCGGTTCTCAATTTCGATCGAGCTGATAACGGGTTTCATGCGCCCACAGATAGAAATTCCCCGGACTTGCGGCGGGAGCGTAGGGCGCGCCACATGTGTCGTCAACCTCAAATTGTGATCAAAAAAAGATGCGCGCTGATCAACCCGCGCGCGACGATTTGCGCTCGCCCGTGAGTGCGTTTTCCGCGGCCCGGCTCATCAACGAGGCATAGTCGTCGCCGAACAGCACCTGGCAGAAGCGGATCGCGGCCTGCACCTGCTGCTGCCGATAGGTGCGGACCTTGTGATCGGCGGCGCGCAGCGACTGCACCAACTGCTCGGTCGAGCGTTCCACATATTGCTGGAGATCGGAATAGGTGCGCAGCGTCACCTCGTTGATCGCAAGCTCGCTCGCATAGTTGCGGCAAGTCGCGACGAAATCGATCAGCGCCACCGTCTCCTCGACTTCGGTGCTGTCGATCCGCGCGCCCGGCGGAATGTCCTTTTCGGGACGCTGGCGCAGGATGCGGCGGACGCGGCCGGGCACGCTGTCGATCTCGGATTGCAGCGCATTGGAGATGTCGGCCCGGATCGAGGTCAATTGCTTGCCCCAGGCGGAATCGTTGCGCAGGTCGAGCTCGGTGCGGAGGCCGCGCACGCCGTCGTGCAGCGTCTTGAGATTGCCGGCGACATTGTCGAAATGGCCGCGCTTGATGTCCATGCGCAGGATCGCGGCAACGCAGGACAGATCATGCAAGGCCATCGTGACGGCGATACCGTAGGGCGTCGCCGCGACGCGGATCTCGTCGTCGGATGCCGCTATCTTGACCGCAAGGCGGATGATCTGCCAGGGCGCGGTCATGCGCTGCACGACGATCGACAAGGCGAAAGGCAGCATCTGCGGCGTCTGAAGCGCTGGAATGTTGAGCGCCGACGTCACCGAGGCGATCTGAGGATCCCCGAAGGCCCGCAAGGTGCGCGGCAATTTCTCGTTCAACGTCGCGATGGCGTCCCGGACCTGGAGCACCGCACCGATCGAATAGAGATCCTCGATCACGTTGGGCGGGCCGACCCGGGCAAGCGCCCGCGACTTGTCGCCGCCGCCCGGCCCCGTCAGCTCGAAGATGGCATCCGCCGCCACGGCCTGAAGCTTCTGCGCCAGGGCCTCGACCTGCCCTGCACTGTCCGCCGGCATGCGCGCCAGCGCCGCCTCGAACTCGTTCACCTTGGCCGGTGCGCCGTCTCGGCCAAGCCACTGCCAGATCGGCTGCAGCGAGGAGCGGCGAATCTGCCCGGCCCTGACAGGAGTGCCCGCCTCGACCAGGAACGGCTCCAACACCTGGAACAACAGCCGCGACAGATCGTCCGTACGCGGCGGCAAAGCCTCCTCGGCCTCGCTCTTGCGGACGATCTTGCGCAGCTGCTCGAGCACGAGGGTGGCCACCGCCGTGTCCTGGCCGCGCTCCAGCGCACGCTCGAACTCCCGCATCAGCAGCGCCTGCGACTGCGGCGGGAGCTGCGCGAGATATTCCCTCAGCCGCTCGATCGATGTCTGGCTCATGCGCCCGGGTAATGCACGGTAAAATGGCGGACATGGGATGGGTCCGGCACGATCATAGGAGGTCCCCACTTAAGAAGCCGTTTAGGAAGCCGCCTCGAATGCCCCCGCTTTTCCCTGGAGGAGCGTCGGCCATGCCGGAAACTGTCGTCGAAACAAGGGATTATAGGCCGGGAAGAACCAGCTCGGCGCGCAGGCCCCCAGTCGGCGCGCTGCCGAGCGAAAGGCTGCCGCCATAGAGGGCGGCGAGGTCGGTCACGATTGACAGTCCCAGCCCCGACCCCGGCTTGGATTCGTCGAGGCGCTGCCCGCGCCGGGCGACCTGGGCGCGCTCCGCTTCCGACAGGCCGCGGCCATCGTCATCGACGATGACCCGCAAACGCGGGCCGGCGCCGGCCTTGGGGGGCGGCTCGACGAGGACCTCGATGAAGACGTGCGAGGCCGCCCATTTGCAGGCGTTGTCGACGAGATTGCCGACCATCTCCTCCAGATCCTGCCGCTCCCCCCGAAACCTGGCGGACGGATCGGCCTTGGCTTCGACCACGATCCCGCGGTCGCGATGGATCTTCTCCATGGTCCGCCGCAGCGCCTCGATGGCGGGCGCCACCTCCGTCACGGTCGCAACCACCGAGACCCGTGCCGCGATGCGGGCGCGCTCCAGATGATGGGCGACCTGGTCGCGCATCACATCCGCCTGCTCCATCACCTTCTCCGCGAATGGATCGGCCGCATGCGCGCTGGCTTCGTTGACGATCACCGAGAGGGGCGTCTTGATTGCGTGGGCGAGATTGCCGACATGGGTGCGCGCGCGCTCGACGATCTCGCGATTGGCGTCGATCAGCGCGTTGGTCTCGCGCGCGAGCGGCGCGATCTCGACCGGGAATTCACCCTCGAGCCGTTCCGCCCGCCCGGAGCGGATGTCGGCGATCGATTCCGAGATGCGCTTGAGCGGTGCGAGGCCGAAGCGGACCTGGAACACGGTCGTCAGCAGCAGCACGATGCCGAGCGCGGTGAAGGTGCCGCCGAGGTAGTAGTCGAAGCTGCGCGTCTCGTCGAAGATCTCGGTGTCGTCCCCGGCGACGCTGACCAGAAATTTGCCGTCGGCGCCGAGATCGACCGGCCGTTCCACCATGCGCAGATTCTGCCCTTCCGGCCCGTCGACGTAAGCAAGGCGGATGCCGGCGGCGGTGAGCTCGGCGCCCTGCTCTTCCAGCTTCGGCAGCTTCTTGTCCCAGAGCGAGCGCGAGGAGCGCACTTCCGGCTTTTCGGTGTCGGTCCGTGTGATCTGCCAGTACCAGCCGGACAGCGGCAGCTCGAACAGCGGCTCGCCGAGCGACTGAAACTGGCGGTCCGGCGGCTCGTCGGGGGTCGCGACCTCGGCGATGAGGGTGCGCAGATAGAGATTGAGCCGGCGGTCGAAAGCACGCTCGGTGGCGTTCTTGTAGACCGACGACAGCACGATTCCTGTGATGGCCAGGATCACCACGAGCCAGGCGGTCGCCGACAGGAACAGTCGGTTCGCAAGCGAGCTAGCGGCCATCGGAATGATCCCGGGCGACGCAGGATGGCAGGTGGTCGGACGTCATGACCGGACCAAGGGCCCTGTTCGGCCTGCCGTCAAGCCCGAGAACGCCTCAAGCGCCCGGCGCCGGCGGCGGGGTCAGGAGATAACCGAGGCCGCGGACGGTCTGGATGATGTCGACGTCGAGCTTCTTGCGGATGCGGCCGACGAAGACCTCGATGGTGTTGGAGTCGCGGTCGAAATCCTGGTCGTAGAGATGCTCGACGAGCTCGGTGCGCGAGACCACCCGCCCGGAATGATGCATCAGGTAGGCCAGAAGCCGATATTCGTGCGAGGTCATCTTGACGGGATTGCCCGACACGCTGACCCGGCCGGTCCGGGTGTCGAGCGTAACCGGGCCGCAGGTCAATTCGCTCTGGGCATGGCCGGTGGAGCGGCGCAGCAGGGCGCGGATGCGCGCCAGCACCTCCTCCAGATGGAACGGTTTTGCCACGTAATCGTCGGCGCCGGCATCGAAGCCCTGCACCTTGTCGCTCCAGCGGTCGCGTGCGGTAAGGATCAGGACCGGCATGGTGCGGCCGTTGCGGCGCCAGGCCTCCAGCACCGAGATGCCGTCCTTCTTGGGCAGGCCGATATCGAGCACCACGGCGTCATACGGCTCGTTGTCACCCAGATAGTGCCCCTCCTCCCCGTCGAAGGCCCGATCGACGACATAGCCGGCGTCGGTCAGCGCCTTGGTGAGCTGGCGATTGAGATCGGGGTCGTCCTCAACAACGAGCAGGCGCACGCTTCTCTCCAAAGATGGGCTGCCAGAACAGGCGAGTTGAACACCGCCAGAGATGAGCAATTCCGGCGTGAACCGAATATGAACGCGGGGAACCGGCCGACGTTACTTTTTGGTCATATACGACCTGCCGCGCGTAAATGCGACTGCGCCCACCATGCCGCCGGAGGAGCCGGCGGCATGGTGGGCGCAAGGTGCCGCATCGCGCGGCGAGCCGGAAGGTGCCGGCGTGCCTTGCCGGCCGTCAGGTCCGGAAGAACACGAACCAGACGACGGCGAGGATCAGGATCGCAAGCCCGGTCGAGATGGCGAGCAGCGCCGCCACCGAAGGCCCAGGCTCGCCCTGGCGCGCCTCGGTCGGAGTTTCGACGATCCGGTTCTGCTCTCGCGTGGTTGCCATGGTGACCTCAATCTGTGGCTGTCGCGTCGGATGGCCGCGACCTCCTCGCGGCGATGAACTGCCGGGGCAACGCGTCATCTCGGGCGATGTTCCGGGCCATGGGCCCGCCAGACGACGCGGTGCAGGCGACGATTAACGCCGTTGCAAGATTCCGCGTCGGCGCTTGCTATGATTCGCAACTGGCCGATGGTATCCTCAGGGCTTGTCCTCTGTTGCGTCTGGAGTAGCCCATGGCCCCCCGCGCCAATTGGAAGGGTTTTCTGCGTCTGTCGCTCGTGACCTGCCCGGTCGCGCTCTATCCGGCCACTTCGGATACCGAGAAGGTCTCGTTCAACCAGATCAACCGCAAGACCGGCCACCGTATCAAGTACCTCAAGGTCGACGCCGAGACCGGCGACGAGGTGACTTCCGAGGACATCGTCAAGGGCTACAAGGTCGACACCGACACGTATATCGAGGTCACCAAGGACGAGCTGGACGACATCGCGCTCGACTCCACCCACACGATCGAGATCGACGAGTTCGTGCCCAAGGCCGACATCGACAACCGCTATCTGATCCGCCCCTACTACCTCGTGCCGGACGGCAAGGTCGGCCACGACGCCTTTGCCGTGATCCGTGAGACCATCCGCAGCATGGACAAGGTCGCGATCGGCCGCGTGGTGCTGACCAACCGCGAGCACATCATCGCGCTGGAGCCGCTCGAGAACGGGCTGATGGGCACGCTGTTGCGCTATCCCTACGAGGTCCGCAGCGAGAAGGAATATTTCGACGACATCCAGGACGTGAAGCTGACGCGGGACATGCTCGACCTTGCCAAGCACATCGTCGAGAAGAAGTCCGGCGCGTTCGAGCCCGAGCTGTTCGAGGATCATTACGAGACCGCTCTGATCGATCTCATCAACAAGAAGCGCAGCGGCATGCCGATCACCGCCAAGGCCGCACCGAAGACCGGCGGCAACGTCATCAGCCTGATGGACGCGCTGAAGAAGAGCATCGCGAGCGAGAAGGAGGCTGCTCCCGCGGCGAAGGTCGCCAGGGACACGGCTAAGGAAAGCGCCAAGGCCAAGAAGCCGAAGAAGCGCGTCGAAGGCCAGCGCGAGATGCTGCTGCCGATATCAGGCAAGGGCGGCAAGGACGCTGCGGCCAAGGCTGCGACCACGCCGAAGAAGGCCGCCGACAAGCCGGTACGAGCCCCCGCGCGGGCAAAGAAGGCCGGCTAACAGCATCACACCCCGCAGATCGCGCCGTGATGTCTCTCCTCGCCGATCGGCCGGCCTGACATGCCCTGGTCGACGGCGTTCGACGATCCCGTTCGCGTAAGCAACAAGCGCAAGCTGCTCACGCTTCAAGAGGCGGCCGACTACATCATGCAGCTGCCCGAGGACGCCCAGCACGAGGCGCATTGGCAGACCGCGATCGAGACCTTGATCAATGCGGCCGAGACCGGCGGCGGCTGGGTGATGTTCGCGCGCATCGCGATGTTGCGGGCGCTGAATGCGGACGGCCGGCGCGGATGAGCGCGATCGAGATGTCCTTGCCTGTTCGTTGACGAACAGGCTCAACAATCGGTTAAGGGCCACAGCACGGAGGGCAATGCCCGCGCCGGGCGGCCGATTTGACTTCATTTGGACGGAACCACGGAACCTTAATTTAATGAATGCCGTCGTAGGAGATAGGGTGCGATCGCCCTCGCTCGGTTCATTTGGCGCGCACGAAGACTTATTCGATCGATTTGCAAGTCCGATAACGACGCGACCTTCCATCGGATCGGATGAACAGGAGTTGGCAATGCGTCTGGTTAGGTCCTTTCTTGCCGATGAGAATGCCGCAACCGCAATCGAGTACGGCCTGATCGCCGCGGGGATCGCCCTGGCAATCGTGACCATCGTCAACAGCACGGGCGCTGCGCTGCTCAACAACAAGTTCAACTCAGTCAGCACGGCGATGAAGTAACCGCCGGCCAACGGCCTGCGCAGCGGCTGGCCCGTGCCCGCCGGACTTGCGGGCCATGATCTGGGCCAACAGCATCTGTTCCTGGTTCACGACAACACCCCGGATTGCGCTTCGCTCCATCCAGGCTACAGCGCTTTGACGGCCCTCTGAGTGCTGATATTCTTCGGCGGAGCGGGCTCGACGAGCCGTGCCGTCAATCGATCAACCAGCGCTGCCGAGAGGATGCGGATGAGAAACGTGACGCTCCTGGCTCTCGGCCTCGTGTTTGTCGTCGCGTGGTCGCACGACAGCGCGCGAGGCCAGACTTCGGCCGCGCCGCCGGTTTCGCTTGCTCCGCCCGATGCATCGCCGCCACGCCCGGGTGCCGCCAAGCCCGCGCGGGTGACGACGAACAGAGCTCCGCCGGCGGCGTCCAGCAGAGAGCCTTCCGTGATTGGCGGGCCTCAACCGATGCCGAATCCGGCCGCCGACTACGATGGCTTCAGCGTCGGCACCGTCGATGACGTTGACACCCCGAGCCGCGTGGCGCCGCCTGCGCGTTCACGCGCAGCAAGGGACGCCGGGTCCAATCCAGATGCAAATGGCCTCGATCAGGAAGATGAGGCGTTGAAGCGAAAGCTGATGATCTGCCAGAACTGCAAATAGCAGGGCAATCGCATATGCCTTGTGGCGGCGGTCTGCGCGCACGCCTCGTCCTTCGAGACGGCGCTTGCGCGCCTCCTCAGGATGAGGCTAATCAGCATGAGTGCTCGTTGAACCTGCTGCCGCGCACTCCGCCCTCGTCCTGAGGAGCCCGCCTAAGCGGGCGTCTCGAAGGATGGCAGCGGGGAAAAATTCCCAAAAGCGATAGCCCTACTGCAAATAGGGATGCGGCTACTTCGAAGGTTCGCCGACGCCGTTCACCTGTCTCCAACCTCGAGCGCTTCCAAGACCACGGCCGTCCGATCAGCCAGCTCGGGAATTTTGGCCAGGTAGGCCTGGTAATGCGGCGAGGCTCGGTGAGCTTCGACGGCCGCAACGTCGCGGTACAGCTCGTCGAGAACGTAGCGATCTTCGTTCGATATGTCGCGCCAGACATCCCAACGCAGGTTGCCGGGCTCAGCCCTGGAAGGCGGTGCCATGCCGACAAGCAATGCGCTGAGTTCAGCGGACTTGCCCGGGCGAGCAACCAGGATAGCGGTGATCTTGGATGGCGATTGCGTCATTCGATGGCTCCCCATGAGAGGGTAAGCGCGGCTTCAGATGCGGGCCCATCCCTCTCGAATTCCACACTTGCGAATCTTCAAATCTTCGCGGCGCTGCTCCTATCCTTGAGGGCGGCCAGCAACTCTATTCCCAGCGCTCCGGCCGACGCGGGATTCTGCCCCGTGATGAGCCGGCCATCGACGACGACGTGAGGTTGCCAGTTGGCTGCGGACGAGTACTCGGCACCCTCTGCCCTCAACGCGTCCTCAAGCTCGTAAGGCACGTCATCGCGGGCGTAGTCGTACTCTTCCTTCTTCGAGAAGGACGTGAGCTTCTTGCCGCGCACGAAAGGGACGCCATCGCCAAGGTCAACGCCAAGCAGCGCGCACGGTCCGTGACAGACAGCGGCGACGAGCTTGCCAGTGCTCCAGGCACGCACGATGGCACTCTGGACCGCAGCATTGCGCTGGATGTCCACCATGGGCCCAAGTCCGCCGGGCACCAGGATGGCGTCGTAGTCGGCGGCGTCCACCTCGGACAATTTGCGACTGTGATTCAAGCGGCGAAAGGCTTTGCTCGCGAGAAACTCCTTCTGAGCGGGATCTTTCTCGTCGTACGCATCGTAAGGCGTCCACCCCCCGGCCGGGGACGCGAACTCCACTGCGACCCCAGCCTTGTCGAGCACCTCGAAAGGATGGGCGACCTCGGCGAAAAAGAAGCCGGTCTTGCGACTATGCGGACCGATCACGGCTGCGTTGGTGACAATGAAGAGGACATGCTGGGTCACGGTTTTCTCCTTTCGATGACGCTGTGTGTGTGATCGCGCTTCCGCGACGCGGAGAACGCATCAGTTCGGACAGGGCTGCCCGGCCGCGCCCCACAAGGCCATGTCCTTGACATGGTCCTCGAAGGTGCCCGGCGGCGTCGAGCGGCCGGCCCCAGGCGCCCAGCCGCGCGGGATGAAGCCACTCAGCGACGCATCGTGCCGCAAGTGCCCGACGAGACCGGCGGCGTCGCGACCGCCATTGCGCTTGGGATCCTTCAACTGCGCGCAGATCTCGGCACCACTCTTGCCGAACCAGATGAAAGCCACCGGGGCCAGCTGCCAGTCGATGCCGGCGCGCGGCGGCGACGGCGCCGGCTCGTTCGCCTGGGTGGAGGTCATGTGACAGGTCGAGCACGGAATGGCTTCCGTGCCGATGCGGCTCTCGCCGCCGTGGATGTTCATGCCATGCGGGCGGGGCTTGGTTTCGCCGGCCGGCGTCCAGATCGGGATGGCCTTGGCGTCGACATGGCAATTGGCACACCGTGGATGTGTCACGACGGCCTCAATCCGCTTCCACGCCTCCAGTCCCTCGGCGCGACTGACGCTGCCGGACGGCAGCACGTCCTTGGCGGCCTCGTCCTTGGCCGCGACGATCCCGGTGAGGGCCGCGACGGCCGAAGCTGCCAGGACGAACGCGATCAGAGATCTCTGCATGGCGCGTCTCACACGAAATCGATGAACTTGTTGAAGGGCATTTCACGGATGCGCTTTCCGGTCGCCGCGAAGATCGCGTTGGCGAGCGCAGGCGCGGCCGGTGGCACCGGCGGCTCTCCGACGCCCCTCACCTTAGGGTCGTTCTCGAGCCCGCGAACTTCGATGACCGGGCATTGGTAGATCCGCATTGCCTCATGGTGGTTATAGTTGGTCTGCTGCGCCGCGCCTTTTGAATAAGTGAGCTCGCAATTGATGGCGTGGCCGAGTCCCCAGACGACGCCACCCTGCACCTGGTTCTCGAAGTTCACGGGATCGATCACTTTGCCGACGTCGACCGCGACCCAGACCTTGTCGATCCTGATGCCGCGGTCCGTCGCCGTCACCTCGACGACCTCGGCGACCGGTGTCCCGAACGACTCGACGAAAGCGACGCCGCGGCCACGGCCGTTCCCGAGCGGTCCCTTCCAGTCCGACATCTGCGCGACGGTCTCCAGCACCTTGCGATAATGCGGCACGGTGCACATCGCGATGCGCGCCTTCATCGGATCGAGACCCGCCGCATGGATCAATTCGTCGATGAAGCTCTCGGTGAAGAAACCGGATGTCGAAGCGCCGACCGAGCGCCATGTGGTGCTTGGCGACAAGCCCTGCGCCTCGTAGCTGGTGGCCCGGAAATTGGGAATGTCGTAGTAGACGTTCCACAGGCCGGCGGCCAATTGCCCATCCGGATCTTTCGAGGGCGTGCCCGAACGCTCGAGCAGTCCCTTGAGCGGCGCCGTCGAGGCCAGCTGCAGGTCGGCAGCGAGGATCTTGCCCTTGTCGATGCTGCCGCGGTGCCGGGCGATCGCGATCTGCCGCGGAATGTCCTGGAGGAAATCCTCTTCGCGCGAGAACACGAGCTTGATCGGCGTGCCCTTCATCTGATTGGCGATCTCGGCGAGAACGCGGACGTTCTCGTACTCGAGACGGTGGCCAAAGCTTCCGCCGGTCCATTGATTGTGGAAGGTGATCTGTTCCGGCTTGAGGCCGATCGCAGTCGCCGCGACCCATTGCACGAAGCGTGGGCTCTGATGGCCGACCCAGATCTCCATGCCCTTGTCGGTGACGAGGCCGATCCCGTTGAGCGGCTCGAGCGGCTGATGCGCCACATAGGGCGCGCGATATTCGGCTTCGACGAGCCTGCCGGTCTTCAGCCCGGTGTCGATATCGCCGATCTTCCGCCACTCCTTGCCGAGAAACTCCGGCTTGAACGAGGATTCCAGCACCTTCCAATGATCGGCCTGCTCGGCGGGATAGGCCGAGGGCGCCCACTCGCAAGCGATGGCGTCGACCGCCCTCATCGCGTACCAGCTGTTCGTGGCGATCACCGCGACGCCGTTCTTGATTTCGAGGATCTTCCTGACCCCCGGCATCGACTGCGCCTTGCTGGCGTCGTACGATTTCAGCGGCTGCCCCTTGTTGGGATTCAGCTTGACGGACGCGTACAGCATGCCGTCCGTTTTCAGGTCGATGCCGAACTTCAGCTCGCCCATCACCTTCGCGCGGACGTCGAGCCGCATCATCGGCTTGCCGAGCATGCGCCAGCCGGACGGATCGCGCGGCTGCGCATCGAGCACCGGCGGGATTTTCGATGCCTCCGCCGCGAGTGCGACATAGGCGATCTTGGTCCCGTTGGGCAGGATCACATGGCCTGATTGCGTGCGAAGGTCGGCCACCGCGACGCCCGAACGTCTGGCTGCGGCGGCCTTGAGCGTCTCGCGCGCGACCGCACCGGCGACGCGCAGCTTTTGATAGGTGTCCGGAATCGAGCTCGATCCACCCGTCATTTGCAGGCCGGACTTGCGCAGCCATTCGAGCGTGGCCGCGCGCGCTTCCTCCGCAGCAGGGCTTTGGTCCGCGGCCACGAACGGCGCGAACTCGTCGGCGAAGCCCGTGTTGAAATAGGCGGGGCTTGGCTCAGCGAACCGGATTTCGAACTGGCCGGGGTCGAGATCCATCTCTTCGGCGATCATGATCGGCTGCACCGAGCCGACACCCTGGCCGATGTCGGCGTGTTGCGCGATCAGCGTGATCTTGTCGGGGCTGATCTCGACCCATGGATTGAAGGTCACCGAATTCGGGCCGAGGCCGGCGGCCAGCGGATTGCCATCGGCGCTCGGCGCGGCCGCTTCGGCCCGACCATAGGCACCGAAAGCGATGCCGCCGGCGATGGCAGCAGAGCCGAAAACGAAAGCCCGACGCGAAAAGGCCTGCATCTGGCCCATCTCACTTCTCCGCCATCTTGTTGGCCGCAGCCGCCTGGATTGCCGCACGAATCCGCGGATAGGTGCCGCAGCGGCAGAGATTGCCGGACATCGCCTGATTGATCTGCTCGTCCGTCGGTTTGGGGATCGATGCAAGAAGCGAGATGGCCTGCATGATCTGACCGGTCTGGCAGTAGCCGCATTGCGGCACTTGATGTGCGATCCAGGCCTGCAGGACCGGATTTTGGTCCTTGTTGTGCAGGCCTTCGAGCGTGACGACCGATTTGCCCGCGACCTCGCCGATACGGGACTGGCAGGACCGCACCGCCTTGCCGTCGATGTGAACGGTGCAGGCACCGCATTGCGCGACCCCGCAGCCGTATTTTGCACTGGTGATGCCGAGCTCGTCACGCAGCACCCACAACAGGGGCATCTCGGGAACGACGTCGACCTGGCGCTTGATCCCGTTCACCGTGAGCTCGATCATGTCGATGTGTCCTTCGCCTGCCTGGTCGCTGCAACAGCACTGCCCGATGCACGTTGAGCCGTATTCCCGAATCCTGCGGAATCATGCGCAATCCGTGCGGAGTGCCGCGTCGGAACGATCGCTCTTCACCTCGGCCTGGCCGCAGCACAATTCGCGATACTGCCCCGGCGTGAGATTTGCGGCCTTGCGGAATACGCGCGTGAAATTGGCCTGCGAGCCGAAACCGAACTCCAGGGCAATCTCGACCAGGGACAGGCGGTCACGGGCGAGCTCCTGTCGCGCGGCGTGGACGCGGCGATCGGTGACGTAACGGTGCGGTGACAGTCCGGTCGCTTCGCGAAACAGCCGGGAAAAATGATAGGGGCTGAGGCAGGCCTGGGCCGCCAGATCCTCGAGCCTGACATCGTTGCCGAGAGAAGCCTCGATATAGTCCAGCACGCGCTGGAGGCGCCGCGGGTCGAGCGCCGGCGACTTGTCGGGCGCGCGCCAACGGTCGATCGTGTAATTGCCCAGAAGATGCGCCGCGAGGGCGACCTGGATCCCCTCGACGAACAGCGCGTCGGTCGGCTGGCGCGGTCGATGGAGCAGATCGCGAAGCGGCGAGCAGATGTGGAAGAGCACCTGGTCCGGCAGGCCGTGGGCGTAGGCGATCTCGACCTTCGCCGGATCGATGTCGAAATCCGCAAGTGCGCTGTGGTCGAGCAACGCCGGCGGCAGATAGAGATGAAGACATTCCATGCGGTCGGAAAGCTCGAGATGGCTCTCCTGCGTCCCTACGGGCACGAGATAACTCATCCCCGGCCGTGCCAGGCTTTTCTGGACTTCGCCGTTGCCGGCGCGGCACACCATCCCGCCGCCCGACAGCAGCATGATGAGCTCGGTGCAGATGGGAACGGGCGTTGCCTGACGGCCCGCCTCGAACTTGCGATGCTCGATGCTCAGCCCCGGCCAATCATTGGCCTCCGCGAGCTTCTCGCTGTTCTTGTATTTCTCATCTCCATGCGTCACGAGCGCCATCACGACCTCCGCTTCGTTGCGGCGAATCCCGGCCCCGTATCGCGCGAGCGATCATTCCATCCGGTGGTGAGTTGCAGCCCCGGTCACTGCCACGCCGATCGCGAATTACTCACAAGCCGCGCCAGCGAAGTCCAGAGGCGGCGCGGTTAAAAGAGGTAAAAGCCAGGCAAGGCAAAGGCTTGGAGCCGGGCGTGTTCGGCTTCGAAAGCTGATCTCGGCGCACCTCAGCAAGATGCGTACGTCATCGCGCAGGAATCGGAAATACCGCAATGCGGGCGTGCGCTAGTGAAAGGCGCATCAACGGCAATGTCGCCGTATCGAGATCGGAGCCTGTTATGAAGTCGCTTATCTTTGCGCTTGCTGCAATGTCGATCGCAACGGCCTCCGCCGCCGTCGCGGCCGAGAGGACCGTATCCATCGTCCTCGTCCACGGCGCGTTCGTCGACGGATCGGGCTGGAAGGACACCTACGACATTCTCTCGAAGGCCGGCTATGAGGTGCTCGTCGTGCAGCAGCCGACGATCTCGCTTCGTGACGACGTCGCGGAGACCGAACGCGTGATTGCCAGGGCGCGGCATCCCGTCATTCTCGTCGGCCATTCCTATGGCGGAATGGTGATCACGGAGGCCGGCGACAATCCGAAGGTTCGCAGCCTCGTCTATCTCGCGGCATATGCGCCCGATGTCGGGGAGTCGGTCAGCTCGCTGTCGGAAGCACCCGTGCCGCCCGGCGAGCACAAGGGCCCGCTGGTCACTGAGGGCAATTATCTCTTCGTCGAGCGCGATAAATTCCCGAGCTCCTTCGCCGCCGGTGTCGACCCGGCCACGACCCGCTTCATGGCTGCGGCGCAATTGCCGTTTGGATTGCAGGCGGTGCAGACCAAGGTCGAGCGCGTGGCCTGGAAGACGAAGCCGACCTATTACATGGTGACGATGGAGGATCACATTATCCCTCCGAGCTTGCTGCGCACCATGGCCAAGCGCTCGGGCGCGAAGGTGACGGAGATCAAAAGCAGCCACGCGGTGATGCTGTCGCATCCGCGCGAGGTCGCGGCCTTCATCAGAAGCGCGGACACGTCCGCGACCGACTGAGATCGGCTGCGCCGCACACCGACGGACTTTCCTGCCGCAGACAAGGACTTGCAACATGGCCCTGAAGGATATTCTGCCGGGAAAACTGGGGTTCGGCGCGGCGCCGCTCGGCAACATGTTCCGCGACATCCCGGAGCAGGAAGCGCTCGCGACGGTAAATGCGGCCTGGGACGACGGCATCCGCTATTTCGACACCGCGCCGTTCTACGGCGCGGGTCTTGCCGAGATCCGCATCGGCGCCGCGCTCGCCGGCCGGCCGCGCAGCGACTATGTCGTCAGCACCAAGGTCGGCCGCCTGATCCTGGACGAGATCGAGGATGTCGATGCCCGCGATCTCGGCGAGAAGGGCGGCGTCTTCAGACACGGACGCCCGAACCGGATCGTGAACGACTATTCCCGGGACGGAACGATGCGCTCGATCGAGGACAGCCTGAAGCGGCTCGCGATCTCCCACATCGACGTCGCCTTCGTGCACGACGTTGCGCAGGATTTCTACGGTGACGAGTGGCTCTCGGTGTTCGAAAGCGCCCGCAAGGGCGCCTTTAGAGCGCTCGACCGGCTGCGCGACGAGGGCGTGATCAAGGCGTGGGGACTCGGTGTCAACCGGGTCGAGCCGATCGAGCTGCTGCTCGCGCTGGACGAGCCGCGCCCGGACGGCTTTCTGCTGGCGGGCCGATACACGCTGCTCGACCACGCAAGGGCGCTGCAGCGGGTGATGCCGGTGGTCGCGGAGCACGAGCTCGCGATCGTCGTCGGCGGACCCTACAGTTCCGGCGCACTCGTTGGCGGCCCGAACTTCGAATATGCGCCGGCGCCTCCCGAAATCCTCCAGAAGGTGGCGCGGATCAAAGCGATCGCAGACCGCTATGGCATCAGCATGAAGGCGGCCGGCCTGCAGTTCGCGCTCGCCCATCCGGTGGTCGCGGCCGTCATTCCCGGTGCGAGCCGCCCGGGCCGCATCGCCGAGGATCGCGCTGCGCTCGAGGAGGCCATCCCGGCGGATTTCTGGCGCGAGCTCCGCGCCGAGGGGCTGGTCAGCCCCGCAGCCCCGCTTCCCGCCGCCGATTGAAAGCCCGAGGGCGCGGCAGGTTCACCCCGGCCGAGCACTGCTCCCGCCGGCAGGACAACGCAGACCAATCCACCGAACGAGCAAGGAGAGCGACATGACAGAAACCGACAACGCCACCGACATGGATCGCCGCGCCCTGCTCCAGACCGCCGGCGCAGCCGTCGTCACGGGCCTCGTCGCCGGCACGGCAATCGACGCACGGGCCGCGACACAGGACGCCGAGCGCGACGAGGCGCCGCTCGGCGCGCGACTGCAGGGCGTCCAGCATTTCGGGCTGACGGTCCAGAACATGGAACGGGCCTACCAGTTCTACACGGAGGTGCTTGGCGGCACCGAGGTGTTCCGGCACGGCGACTTCCAGGGCGACGGGGTGCAGAACACGCTGCTGGCCGACCAGGAGATCGAGGCGAACGCACGCGGGGTCAATCCGCGAACCATCGGCGTGCCCGACTTGCGAAGCGGAGCACAGCGGCTCGACGTCCGCTTCATCCAGTTCGACAACATGGTGCTGGAGCTGCTGCAATATCGCGAGGCTGATCAGCCCATGGGCAGCGCGAAGAGCTTCGCCGAACCGGTGGAGCACATGAGCCCTGCTTTCCCGCGCATGATGCATATCTGCTTCTATGTTCGCGACGATGTCGACTTCAACAAGTTCATGGCCGACCTCGAAGCGGAATCGGCACGCCGCGGCATGACGCAGGTGAGAGCGAACCGCACCGTCCGCGTCATGACGGAAGCGGATCGCAAAGCCGCGCCCCGCAGCACCAACACGAACCGGGTGACCGCCGAACCCTCGAACGGTTGGGAGCTGATCTATTGCAAGGGACCGGAGGGCGAGCAGCTCGAGTTCGTCAAGGCGCTGGGTCCCGTCAAGAAGCGCTTCAGCGAGGCCTTGGCAAAACGGCAACAGACCATCGTGCGCTAGACTCTCGTGCGGGGCGGCGGTCAGTGCCTTAGCAGGTCACCCGGCGATACAGTCACATCTCGAGGACTTCACCATGCAAACTCTCGTCCGCAACTCGCTTGCCGCCCTGCTGATCGCCGCCGCTACGGCGCCGGCGACGCTTCCGGCCGTGGCTCAGGAAACGCCGCGCGTGCACTATCAGGAGATCCCGGAGGGTGCATATTCCGTGGTGGCGCAGGTGCGCGCCAAGCCTGGAAAAGAAGACATGCTGCGCGCCGCCACCTTGCCGCTGATCGACCTGGTCCGCAGCGATCCCAAGAACCTGGTCTATTTCCTTCAGGAAGACCGCGCCAAGCCCGGCCACTTCATCTTTTACGAAGTGTTCGCCAGCCAGGCCGATTTCGACGCGCACAACGCGATGCCTTATGTGAAGGATTGGTTCGCCAAGCTTCCGGAACTTGCCGACGGCGGTGTCGAAATCATGCGCATGGCCATGCTTGGCAAGCCCAAGAAATAGCCGAACTGTCCCGCGCGAGCGCTTTGCCGCAATTGCCCTGCGGCAAATCGTACGAATTCGGAACCGCTCTCTTCAAAATTATTGCAGTGCATGATAATTACGGTCGATCGGTTCGATCGATTGGCAATGAGCAATGCGGGCTGCCACGGAGATACGACAACGGGGCACAGACCGGCGGGAGCTCAACTACTGCTTCGGCCCTTTTCGACTCGTTCCCCGCCGCCAGTTGCTTCTTCTCAAAGGGCGCCCCGTCAAGCTGGGTGGACGCGCATTCGAGCTTTTGCAGCTGCTGGTGCAACGCTGCGGCGAGCTGGTCAGCAAGAATGAGCTGATGGCGGCCGCCTGGCCGGGCACCTTCCTCCACGACAGCAATCTCAAGGTCAACATGTGGAGCTTGCGGCGTTCGCTGGGAGATACCCAGATCGAGCCCATCTACATCGCGACCGTGGCACGCCGCGGATACAAGTTCATCGCGGAGGTGCAGATCAGCATCGGCGAGGTCGAGGACGATCTTGCGCTCGCCGAACCGCTCCCCTCGTCCAGTCCGCCAATGCTGCGCGGCATCGTCGGTCGTGAAGCGGAAATCGACGAAATCACGGGTCTGTTGACCGGGAACAGGCATGTGACTCTGGTTGGCGCAGGAGGAATCGGCAAGACGACGGTTGCCTTGGCCGTAGCCCAGGCATTTTCGCCACAGTGCCGCGACGGCGTGTGCTTCGTCGATCTCGCAACGATCTCCGACCCGACGCTGTTCGGCGCCGCTCTGGTGACGGCCCTCGGCATCAGGGGCAATCCGGACAACAGCCTGGCTGCGGCCATCGACTATCTGAGACCGCGGCAGATGCTGGTCATTCTGGACAATTGCGAGCACGTCCTGCCGGCCACGATGATCTTCGCCAGCAGATTCATGGCTGACACATCGCCGTCGAGGCTGCTTGCGACGAGCCGAGAACCGCTCGGCACCGCCACCGAGCATGTGGTCCGGCTCGGCTCGCTGGTCTCACCAAAACCCGGCCACGCCCTGACCGCCGATCAAGCCGTCAGGTTTCCGGCAGTGCAGCTGTTCGTCAGCCGCGCCGCCGAATGGGCGGACTACCAATTCGTCGACGATGATTGCGAGGCCGTCGCCGCAATCTGCCACTCGCTCGACGGCCTCCCGCTGGCCATCGAATTGGCGGCAGCCCAAATCGGCAGGTTCAATCCTCGCCAATTGGTGGAGTTGCTCGACCAGAATCTGGGTTTTCGTGCCCCCGCCGCCGATGGCGCGCCGCCGCGCCATGAAACGCTGATGGCGACGATCGACTGGAGCTTCAGGCTGCTGCCGCAGCGCGAAGCCAGACTGTTCGGCCTGCTCTCCGTGTTCAGTGACGCGTTCGAGGTTGAGGACGCGGTCTTCGTCGCCGAGGCGGCAGGACTCACGCCGGTCGACGTCGTCACCGGCCTCGGCAGTCTCGTTGCCAAGTCGCTCTTGAGCGCGCAGGCACATGGCGCGAGCCTTCGCTATCGCCTGCTCGACAGCACGTGCCGCTACGCGGGCGAGCGGCGCCGGGCCGATCCTGCCTGCGACCAGGCGCTGCGCCGTCATGCGCAACGTGTCCTCACGCTGTTCGAGCAGTCCGAGGAGGAGTGGAAATGGCGCGAGCCGGCCGATTGGACACAGCGTTACCTTGGCCGCATCGCCGATTTGCGCGCCGCTCTTTCATGGGCATTCGGCGAGCACGGCGATCCCGTGCTCGGGATCAGGCTCACGGTTGCGGCGATCACCTTGTGGTCGGAAACGTCGATCCTGTCGGAAGCGCAGGCGCGATTGGCGGATGCGCTCGCATTGGCCAAGACCGTCCCGTGCGACGATCTGTCGAAGACAAAACTCGCCTGCGCCCTTGGATGGAGCCTGTTCTACGCCCGCAAAATGTCGAACGAGAACGAGATTGCCTGGCTCGATGCCATCCTCTTTGCAAGGCGGGCCGGCAACATCGAATATCAGCAGCGGGCGCTGGTCGGCTTCGGCTTCTACCTGTTGCAGATTGGCGAGGTGCCGCGCGCCACGACTTATCTCGAGGAAGCAACGGAGCTTGCCGACCGCGACCGCGACCTCACCGCAACGTCCGAAGCCGATCGGGCACTCGCCTGGGCCCGCGCTTTTGCCGGCGAGTTGAGCAAGAGCCGCCCGGTTCTCGATCGCCTCGCGGCGACTTATTCGCTGGCAGAGAGCCGTTCGCGCAAGGATGCGAACGAAGTCTACCGGTTCATCACCGTCCGCTTCAACCTGCCTTTCGTGGCGTGGATGCAAGGACAAGCCGACTACGCGGCGAGGCTGGCCAAGGACGCCGTCGACGCCGCTGATCGCAGTGGCCATTGGGTGTCGCAGTCGAACGCACTCGGGCTCGCCGCACTTCCCGTCGCGCTCGAAACCGGCAATCTGGACGCGCTCGCAGGCTACACTGAGCGACTGCGCCGCAACCTTGAACGCGAGCGCATCTCACGCTGGGTTCCGGTCGAGCGCTATTTCTCCGCCTGCCTTCGCGACCTCAGGGGCGATCCACGCGCGGTGGAGGATATTCGAGGTGCGATCGACGAGCTGATCGAGTGCCGGTTCTTGATGCGGATCGGCAGCTATCTTGCGGTCCTCGCCCGCGTCTATCTGAAGCAGGGACAGATTGCCGAAGCGCGCCAGGCCATCACCCGGGCGATCGAGCATCAGGAACGCCAGGGCGAGCGCTGGTGCCGCGCGGAGCTCCAGCGGGTTGACGCCGCGATCCTTCTCCAGGCGGGCGAGCCGCTGCGCGCCGAAAAGCGGCTGCAGCAAGCACTGGCCGAAGCGCGCGCAATCGGCGCGATGACATTCCAGTTGCGGATCGCGACCGATCTCGCGGCACACTGGATCGCGACCGGCCGCAGATCCAAGGCTGTCCGGTTGCTCACGCCGATCTATGGCGAGTTCACCGAGGGCTTCGAGACGCCGGATCTGCTTGCGGCCACGCATCTGCTGCAGCGCGTGCGGCCGACCGCGCGCGGCTACGGCGACCATCACAGGATGGAGCCGGTGCACGCTCGCGACGCATAGCTGGCCTACCGCCACGCTCGCCGCGCGCGCTTTACGCTTCCGGAAATTCCTGATCCTCTCTTCGCAACAAGCCGGATCAACCGGCCTTGCCAGGGAGAGAGACGCCATGAAGCTCGGCACCGCCATTGCGGAAATCATGAGGCGCGAGGGCATCGAGATCCTCTGCGGCTATCCGGTCAACCATCTGATCGAGCACGCGGCCAAGGCCGAGATCCGGCCCGTGATGGTGCGGCAGGAGCGCGTCGGCATCCACATGGCGGACGCGATCTCGCGGGTGACGTCGGGGCGCAGCATCGGCGCCTTCTGCATGCAGCACGGGCCGGGCGCGGAGAATGCGATGGGCGGCGTCGCGCAATGCTTCGGCGAATCGGTCCCCGTGCTGGTGCTGCCGATGGGCTATCAGCGCAGGCTGGCGCATATCGAGCCGAACTTCAATTCCAGCGAGGCGATGAAGCCGTTCGCGAAATCGTCCGAGCCGATCGTCCTCGCGACCGAAGTCGCCAACATCTTCCGCCGCGCCTTCACCAAGCTGAAGAACGGCCGCGGCGGACCCGTGATCGTCGAGATCCCCTTGGACATGTGGAACGAGGAGGTGCCGGAGCCGCTGAACTACACGCCGGTGCTGCGCACCCGCTACGGCGCCGACCCCGTTCACGTCAAGGACGCCGCCGGCCTGCTGGTGAATGCAAAACGGCCGGTGATCTATGCCGGCCAGGGCGTGCATTACGCGCAGGCCTGGCCGCAGCTGAAACGGCTCGCCGAGCGGCTGGCGATCCCCGTCACCACGAGCTTAGGGGGCAAATCATCGTTTCCGGAGACGCATCCGCTGTCGCTCGGCTCCGGCGGCCTCGCAGTGCCGCGCGCGGTGCCGAAGTTTCTGGCCGAGGCCGACGTCATCTTCGGCATCGGCTGCTCCTTCACCGAGACCAATTTCGGCATCGCGATGCCGAAGGGCAAGACCATCATTCATTCGACGCTCGATCCCAATCATCTCAACAAGGATGTGGAAGCGAAGATCGGTCTGGTCGGCGATGCCGGCCTCGTGCTCGACGCGCTGCTGGAGGAGATCGGCAAGACCGTCACTGCGGATCGCGATGCATCGGCGATCGCGGCCGAGATCGCGGCCTCGCACAAGGAATGGTTGGCGAAATGGATGCCGAAGCTGACCAGCAATGACGCGCCGCTCAGCCCCTATCGCGTGCTGTGGGACTTGCAGCACACCGTGGATATCGAGAATACGATCATCACCCACGATGCCGGCAGTCCGCGCGACCAGCTCTCGCCGTTCTGGAAAGCAGTAGAGCCCCTCACCTATCTCGGCTGGGGCAAGACGACGCAGCTCGGCTATGGCCTGGGTCTTGCGATGGGCGCCAAGCTGGCAAGGCCCGACAAGCTCTGCATCAACGTCTGGGGCGATGCTGCGATCGGCTTCACCGGCATGGATTTCGAGACCGCGGTGCGCGAGCGCATCCCGATCATGTCGATCCTGCTCAACAATTTCTCGATGGCGATCGAGCTGAAGGTGATGCCGATCTCGACCGAAAAATATCGCTCGACCGACATCTCCGGCGACTACGCCGCGATGGCACGCGCCTTCGGCGGCCATGGCGAGCGGGTGACGCGGCCGGAGGACATCGTGCCCGCGATCAAGCGCGGCATCCAGAAGACAAGGGAGGGCGTCCCGGTGCTGCTGGAGTTCATCACAGCCAAGGAGACCGAGGTGTCGCGGCCGGGGACGTGAGGCGGGCCGGTGCGGGGCATGGCTGCGAGCGCTGGCTCCGGCCGCGAAAGATGTGATAATCCGGCCCGGTGCCGCGCACGTCGCTGCATCAAGCTGGATGAGGAATGACCACGCTTTCGCACGACATCGAGGAACTCGAACGCCAATTGCAGTTGGCCGCGGCCGAGAATGCGCAGCTGCGCGCTGAGCTTGCGACTGCGCGGGATCGCCAGAGCGCCAGCGCCGAGATCCTGCGCACCATCGCGGCCTCGCCGTCCGATGCGCGGCCGGTCTTTGCGGCGGTCGCCTCCAGCGCGAAGCGCCTGCTCGGCGGCTTCTCCGCCACCGTGCTTCAGTTCATCGGCGACGAACTGCACCTCGTGGCGTTCACGCCGACCAGCCCGGAGGCGGACGCAGGGCTGAAGGCGTCGTTCCCGCGCAAGATCACGGACTTCCCGACTTTTGCCCTCGTGCGCGAGGGCGAGACGATCCAGTTTCCCGACAGCGAGGCTGCCGACGTTCCGGAACTGAACCGGGAGCTGGCGCGGCTGCGCGGCTTCCGCAGTGTGCTGTTCATGCCGCTGATGAACCGGGGCGCGCCGGTCGGCATGATCAGCGTCACGCGCGCCGTCACGGGCGCATTCGCGCCCGACCTGGTCCAGCTGCTGCAGACCTTCGCCGACCAGGCCGTGATCGCGATCGAGAATGCACGCCTGTTCAACGAGACCAAAGAGGCGCTCGAACGCCAGACCGCGACGGCCGACATCCTGAAGGTGATGGCGGCCTCCCCGTCCGACGTGCAGCCGGTGTTCGAGGCGATCGCGACCAATGCCAACCGGCTGATCGGCGGCTTCTCCACCGCGGTGCTGCGCTATATCGACGGCGCCGCGCACCTCGCGGCATTCACCCCGACCGATCCGACCGGCGATCGCGTGCTCCAGGCCTCGTTTCCGGTGCGGTTCGCGCAATTCCCGCCCTATCAGCTCGTGGCCAATGGTGCCGCGGCACAATTGCCCGACACCGAGCTCGAGCCCGCCGCGCGCGACATCGCGCGCGCCCGCGGCTATCGCAGCATGCTGTTTGCGCCCCTGATGAGCGAAGGCGAGGCCATCGGCATCATCATCGCGACGCGACGCGCGACCGGCAACTTCGCCGAGCATCATGTGCGCCTGCTGCAGACTTTCGCCGACCAAGCCGTGATCGCGATCAAGAATGTCAGCCTGTTCAACGCCACCAGGGAAGCACTGGAACGTCAGACTGCGACTGCCGACATTCTCAAGGTGATCGCGGCTTCACCGTCCGATGTCACGCCGGTGTTCCAGGCCATTTCCGACAGCGCCAAGGCGCTGATCGGAGCGCATTCCTCCACCGTCACCCGCGTCATCGACGGCATGCTGCATCTGGCCGCCTTCACGACCGACAATGATGCCGGCAATGCGGATCTGCTGAGCTCATTTCCGACACCCTTGTCATCGTCGGGCATTCACAGCCGCGTGGCGACGAGCGGCGAGTTTGCCTTCCGCAGCGACATGCAGAACGAGCCTGGTCTGACCGAGGCCATGAAGGAGCTGGCGCGAACGCGCGGTTATCGCAGCATCCTGGTGGTGCCGATGCTGCGCGACGGCGTTGCGATCGGCACCATCGCCGTGACACGGCGGGAGCCCGGTCATTTCCCGGACAAGGCGATCAACCTGCTCAAGACCTTTGCCGATCAGGCCGTGATCGCGGTCGAGAATACCCGACTGTTCAACGAAGTTGCGACCCGCACCAGCGAGCTCGCCCAATCGCTCGATGATCTGCGCGCCGCGCAGGACCGGCTGATCCAGACCGAGAAGCTGGCATCACTGGGCCAGCTCACGGCCGGCATCGCGCACGAGATCAAGAACCCGCTCAACTTCGTCAACAATTTTGCCTCGCTGTCTGCCGAGCTGACCGAGGAGCTGAACGAGGCGCTCGCGCCGGTCCCCCTCCCCGAGAACGTCCGCAGCGAGGTCGACGAGCTGACGGGGCTTCTGCAGGACAACCTCGGCAAGATCGTGCAGCACGGCCGCCGCGCCGATTCCATCGTCAAGAACATGCTGCTGCATTCGCGCGAAGGCGGCGGCGAGCATGGGCTGAGCGACATCAACGCGCTGGTCGAGGAAAGCCTCAACCTCGCCTATCACGGCGCACGCGCCGAGAAGCCGAATTTCCACGTGACGCTGAAGCGCGAGCTCGATCCCGCGGCCGGACACGCCGAAATGTTTCCGCAGGAGATCACCCGCGTGCTCCTGAACCTGATCTCGAACGGCTTCCACGCGGTCACCCGGCGCAAGGCCGACGGCGCCGCCGGCTACGAGCCGATGGTGACCGCCGCGACGCGCGACCGCGGCGACCAGATCGAGATCTCCATTCGTGACAACGGCACCGGCATTGCCGACGACGTGAAGGAGAAGATGTTCAATCCGTTCTTCACGACTAAACCGGCCGGCGAAGGCACCGGCCTCGGGCTGTCGATGACCCACGACATCGTCGTGAAGCAGCACGGCGGCACGATCGACGTCGCAACGGAGCTTGGTGCGTTCACGGAGTTCACGATCCGGCTGCCGCGGAAGAGCAGCTTCCCGGACGCAGGCCGCTGAGCCTTATTCGGCCATCTCGACGGGTTGCTTGGCCGAGGGGCCGGCCAGGGGGCGCTCCTCCATCGCGATCAGGCATAGCGCGGCTATCGTCATCAGTGCGGTGGCGGCGCCGAAGACGTAGCGGAACGCATGCCGCATGTCGTCGGCGGGAATCGCTACGCTGCCTGCGGCATGGTGCTCGCCGGCGAGCGGGATGTCGGTACCTAGGGCGATGAGCAGGATCGCGGCGAAGGCCGCCACCGTGAACGAGGACATCAGCGAGCGGAAGAAGTTCATCGCGCCGGTGATGGTGCCGACTTGCGGACGCGCGACCGAGTTCTGCAGCGAGACCACGCAGACCGGGAAAGTCGTGCCGAGACCCAGCGCGAACGCGGCCATCAGCAGCAGCAGCCCCCACAGCGGCAAGGTGGTGACCGTGAGGCCGAGGCCGCACAGCGCGGCCCAGGACGTGCCGATGATGGCGACGCGCTTATAGTGCTTGGCCCGCGCCATGGTGCGGCCGGCGACGGCGGCGCCAACGGTCGAGACTGCCGCGAGCGGGATCAGCGCAAGCCCCGCCTCGCTGGCGCTCAAATGGTAGACCTGCTCGTAATAAAGCGGCAGCTGCACGGTGAGGCCGGTGATCGCACCGAGCCCGCAGCCGCCGGCGGTCAGCGCGAACGGCGCCACCGATCCCGTCAGCAAGGGCAGCGGCAGGAACGGCTCGTCGGCCCGCCGGGCGTGCCACACGAAGCTCACCGCGAGCGCGACGGCGCTGCCCACCATCGCCAGCACCGTCGGCGACAGCCAGGGATAGCGCGTGCCGCCCCAGGTCAGCACCAGCATGAAGACCACGGCGGCGGCCATCAGCAAGACGCCGCCGAGCCAGTCGACCTTGCGCTTGCGATGGAACACCGGGATCTTGCTCATCTTGGGCAGCAGCAATGCGAGCGCTGCGGCCGCAAGCGGCAGGTTGATCCAGAAGATCATCGACCAGTGCAGATGCTCGGCGAACACGCCGCCGATGACCGGGCCGAGGATGCCGCCGACCATCCAGACGCTGGAGAAATAGGCCTGGTACTGCCCGCGCTCGCGCGGGCTCACGACGTCGGAGATCACGGTCTGCACCACCGGCATGATGCCGCCGCCGCCGAGGCCCTGAAGCCCGCGTGCCAGGATCAGCATCGGCATGTTCGGCGCGATCGCGCACAGCACCGAGCCCGCGACGAACAGGCTGAGCGAGATGATGATCATGACGCGGCGGCCGTAGATGTCGCTGAGCGTCCCGAACACCGGCGCGACCGCGGTCGAGGCGAGCAGATAGGCGGTGATCACCCAGGAGAGATTGGAGACGTCCTGGAACTGGCGTCCGATGGTCGGCAGCGCGGTCGCCACGATGGTCTGGTCGAGGGCTGCCAGGAACATCGTCAGCATCAGGCTGATGACGATGGTGCGGACCTCGTCGGAGCTCAGCGGCACCGGCGGGGCGATCGACGGCGCGTCGTCGACGCTGATGACCTCGCTCGGCAGGCGGGACAGCTCTTCGGCAATATCGTCGGGCCAGGCCTGGATGTCGGCAGAATTGCTCTGCCGGTCGAACTTGTTCATCTCGATCGGACGTCGTGACGCGGCGCAACGCCGCGAAGGATTCGTTCTATGCAGGCAATGTAGAGAGGAAAGTTCTTCCCAGGCAGGCACCGCGGCGCATGGGTGCATCCCGCCGATGCATCCTCGCGGTTCCGGGATCGACAGAGCGGGGCCGTATTGAGGTACTGCTTGGAGCCTGAGCGCCCCCGAGCCCACTAAAGCCTGATGGGGTCCAGCAAGTTGATCAGATGTGGTTTGCCGGGATCAACGATGACCACTTTCTTGCCGAACTTGGGATTGGCCTGGAACAGAGCGCCGAGGCTGTGCTTTTCCGGCGACCAATTTTCTCGAACCGGCTTCTTGGTCGCCGGATTCTTCTTCTTGCGCGCCTTCTCCTTGGCCTGCTCCTTTTCCCAGTCGGCTTGGCGCTCGATATCCATCTCGTCAATCGGATAGGTTAGGTGGATTGTGTATTCGGCGTCGACGCCCCGCGCTTCCAGCAGCATTTCCAGCGTCTCACGTTCGGGATTGCCGTGTTCGCCATCACCCGAGAAGACGTAGTGGTCGGCGGGCAGGCGCTCGAAAAAGACCTGCTCCAGATTGTTGGAGCTGCCGTGATGCGGCACCTTGAGAAGATTGACGTGGCGCGTCTTTCCGGGGGCAAGCAACCTGGCCAGCTCAAGTCCCTCCAAGACCTTGTCACCACGCGCGTCGCCGGTCAGCAGCATGCACTTGCCGCCCATTTCGGCCAAAACGACGATGCTGGAGAGATTGGGCACCGACTTGTCGATGAATGCCGCCAGCATTGCTTCCGGGCTTTTCTTCCCCTGCTTTTGCTCCCGCAGCCATTTGTCATGGGCTTCCTGTAGGGCCAGCAATTCCGGCTGCATCGGTCCGGCCACGGTCATCTTGAGGCCACCATCCAACATGACCGCGTCCGTATCCTCGGTCGCGAGGATCAGCTCGCCGTCGAATTTGTGGTTCAGTTTCCACTGCCGACGCGCCGGCGAGCGTCGCTGCAACACTTCCCGATCATCACGCAATTGACGGCCCTGCGATATGCCGGCGAGAACATCCACTGTCTGATGCACCTCTTCCTCGTCGGATTCTTCGTCGGGCTCGATTGAGTCAAAATCCGGCCTTCGCGCAGTGCCTGCCTCGAATGACGCCGGCCCAAACCCGGACAACAGTTCTTCAGGCGCAGTCGTGAGCAGATCGTCAAAGCTGTTGTGCCACAAGCTGGCGACCTTGAGACGGAGATCGGGACTGTTCCCCAGCTGATCCGCCGTTAGTTCGAGAATGCCCCTAATGTGATCGTCGTCGATGTGACTGACCATCACAACGTCTATCGGCAAGGGATCATTCGGCTCCAATTCGCGCGAACGGTGAATCTGCGCGATTCTCGGCGCCAGATGTGGCTTATAGACCTTGGCAGGTCCTCCATCGATCAGCATCAGGTGCGGATCGTCAGCTGTTCCGAAATGAAGGATCAGGCAATCGCCCTTGCGGGCGCGCAAGACGTCAAGGCTAAAATGCATCGCATTCCTCCTCAGATCGATTGAAGTGCCCGCAACACGTCGAGCATGCCGTGCCCCTGAAAGCTGCGCTCGCGGCCAAGATCCGTCGCGCTGTCGCACAGGATGCGTTTGACTCGGCGCGGTTGCCCGATCAGCTCTTCGTATCGGGCGAGCAGCATCGCCGCGGCTCCGCTAACCATGGGAGCCGCCATGCTGGTGCCCGATTCCGGAGCCCAATCATCATTCGGAACGGTCGATAGAATCCGCTCACCGGGCGCGACGAGATCCGGCTTCGCGCGGCCATCGCCGGTCGGACCGCGGCTCGAGAAGAAGCTGACTCCGTATGTATGCGGCCAATTCCCGTGGGTCGATCCAACGGTGATGACGCCGTCGGCATTTCCGGGATCGGTGATACTGAAGGCGGCATAATTTTCGAACGGACCATCCTTCGTTTCGAATTTCTGAAAGCCGCGATTGCCTGCTGCGGCCACGACCACCACTCCGCTTTCGACCAAACGTTCGCATTCGTTGCAAATCGGCGTCCGCCCACATGCAAAATTGCGCACGTTGTGCGGAATTGAGAGGCTGAGATTCGCGCCGTGAATCGTGATGTAGTTATGCCGCTCGTTGACGTAACGGATGTATTGCATGGCAGCGATGACGGCGAACTCGGTCTCCTCCAGGCTCGCACCCAGCACGCGGAAATCGTAGAGTCCGATGTCCGGGCACATGCCGCCAGCGTATTTGCCGTCCTTCTGGTCCGCTCCGATGATTCCCGCAACGTGGGTCCCGTGCGAACTGGGCAGCTTTTCAGACTTGTCGTTTGGATCCGGCCTCTTGACCGTGATCAGCCTTTCGACGGTCGCCCAGTTGATGGGGCGCTCCTTCTCGAAGTCTTCGGCAATCTTCTCCAGGCTGACGTCCACCTCGGCTTCAGGGAGCCCGGACGCTCGGATCAGCTTCTCGCGGGTTTGAGCATCGACGTCACCCGTCTCACTGCTAACGATCTCGCGAATATTCGTGAAGTCGAAGATTTTCCTGACACGCGACGCCGGCTTCTCGCCGGACGTCATGAACGCGTCGTGATTGTTCTGAATACCGGAATCAAGAACTGCCCAAACGATATTCTTGCACTGGACGTTGAACAGCGACCTCGCAGCGTCGGCCTTGACCGCCGGCACCGACCGATCGAGCGCGGGAACGGCCGATCGGTTGAGCGATACCTGGAAAATACAAGCTGGTCTTTCTTCCGCCGGCTCGCTCCTGGCATCGACGATGTCGTTCTGCTGCCGAACGTTCTCGTCCGGCTTGACTACCTCATAAAGTGCGAACATGCCGGAGAGAATCTCGTCGGCATAGTCCCGGTATCGTTCCAATGCCTGCTCAAAGGTCAGTGGCTCAAGCGGTTCGTCCCAACCGACGGGACGTTCCAGCTTGCAAATCCAGTAGATCAATCCGGCAAGCGCGATATACCTTTGGAGCGACGTGGCATTGTCCAATGTGCGTTCGCGCGGCGCGTTGGACCTCCTCGGCCCTTGCTGGAGCAGCTTTTTGATCGTCCCCTGATTGTCGCCGGCATCTACGCTTTCGATCCTTTCGGCCACCTTCGGCTCGCGCCACCATTGTGTCCGCGGTACCAGGATGCGGAGCACCTGGTCGAAATAGAGCCGCGCACCGACGAGCCCCTGCAAATAGGCGACCTTGGCCTTTGTTGGAGGCCGGCCAGGCGGGGCAGATTCGACCGGCAGTTTCAGCGCGCCTGCGATGGTACGGGCCACGCTCACCGCGGTCGCATTTTTGTGCGGCGTAATCAGAACGTCCTGGGCGATGCCCGGATCGAGAGCGTAAGCCGCCCAGACATCGCCGAGCAGCGGCGAGTCCTGCAGCACGCGCCTGTCGTCGCGGGGACCCAGGAGGATGTGTTCGACCACTTCGGGCGGAATAGAGAACTGCTTGGGTCTTCCGTCGGCCGAGACCGGCCAAGTCGGCCCGCGGCTTTTAGGTGTGCCGCTTTGCGGTTTTGCGCGCCGCTTACGCCCCTTGTCGTCCGCCATTGTCGTCTTCCTCAGACACCAGACTGCGGATAGGGAAAGGCAGGCGCTGGCCTGACCGCCGCAACATGCTTGCGCAGGGCCGCATCACACACGGCGTAGCCCCAATTGATCAATCTTTCCTGCGTCGTCGCGTCCAGCCGTTTCAGACGTGTCGGCACCTCCGCAAGTTGCAACGTACGCTCGAAAGGACACGGCAGAGCATCGGCCAGCCCGTAGTCCGCGATGTCGGTGCGGATGCCCCAATAGGCGCCCTTGCGCGTTCCCGACTTGAAGGAGTCGATGACCTGCCGCTTGCGCAGCGAACGCACCTGATTGTCGATCAGATTGAGGACGCGGTAGGAATGCCGCGGCCAATCCGTCTCCGGTTGCTCCTCAGCCTCTATCTTGCCGCCGGCATCGCTGACCAGAACCGTCTGGTGGCGCTTCCATGCCGTCTCAAGGCCGAGATTGTCGTAGACACCGCCATCGCTGAGAACGACGCGCGTGGTAAATGGAGGCCGCTGCAGGTCGAGTCCCGTACCGGGCACGAAATCGCTGTCCTTGAGACGCAATTCAAATGGAGAGAGGACCGGGGGAAAAGCGGAGGAAGCCGCTACGGCTTGCGCCAGCGGAATTTCGGGATTCTTCACCTCGCCGACGCGGTAGTCGCGCATATAAGGCTTCATGAAACGCCAGAGCGCGCCTGATTGCACGTTCGTTGCATTGATTACGAAGCGCGGCCCGTCAGGCATGTCCTGCAGTGTCTTGCCGTGAAACAGGTGATCGTCGTACGCCTCGGCGATACGATCACCGATGCTGCCTGGCAACAGCGCCCCCAGGATCACCGACTCGGCATCGATCGTGACGCCTGCGAAGGTGCGCAACGGCGCGACAAATTTCGGAATGAAATCGCTGTTGATGCTGCCAGGTTTGAAGCTGAGCTCGGGCCACGCCAGCGCCAACATGCCAGCAGTGATCGACCCACCGGAAACGCTCGATATGCGCTTGATGTTCTGCAGCAGTCCCGTTTCGTACAGCCGCCACAGGACGCCGATATGAAACACCATCGCGCGATATCCTCCGCCGGAAAGGCAAAGCGCAGTGGTTGGTTCTAGTGGCTTGTTCTCGTCGTCCGTCGGTATCGGATCAACCGGATCAGTATTCATCGGACCCCCAAAAATCTAGGGTACCTCAATCATTTAAACAACCTAAGTATATCCAGATCAAAATCTACAACCAGAATATCACCTCAACCCGTGAATGTGAAGCGTGTCTCCGTGCGACCTCTACGCACAGCTGTTCAAGGTCGCTTCTTCAGACGCGCCCGTTTCGGCAAGGTCGCCGGCCAGTGCACGATGTGGTCCTCGAGCTCCTCGTCCGGAACCTCCTCCTCGCTGCCCTCGACGCGGCCGCGCACGGAGACGCCGGCTTCGTGCACGGTGTTGGGGTCACCCGAAACCAGCGGATGCCACCAATAGAGGTCGCGCCCTTCGGCGACGAGCTTGTAGCCGCAGCTCGGCGGCAGCCAGTTCAGGGTGCGGACATTGGCCGGGGTCAGGCGGACGCAGTCCGGAACCTTGTCGGAGCGATTCGGATAGTCCTTGCAGGCGCAGCTCATCCCATCGAGCAGCTTGCAGCCAATATGGGTGAAGTAGATCTGCCCGGTGTCCTCGTCCTCGAGCTTGTTCAGGCAGCAGCGGCCGCAGCCGTCGCACAGGCTTTCCCATTCGGCCCCCGACATCTGTTCCAACGTCTTGGTTTTCCAGAAGAATCCTTCCTGTCCGGAAGGTCGTTTGGGAGCTGCGGTCATGCGCCTCAACAACGGTTCGAAAGAGCTACGGCAACGCCATCTAGGGCGCGCCGCGGCAAGGGTGCAAGCGAGGCCCCTTTGAGGCCCGTAATGAACCGGGGTCAATTAGGCCTGTTGTTCAAAATCGCGAGCGTGACCATTGGTTTATGGGGCCCGCTCGGCTAGAAGGAACAGCAAGTCCCTCGGATGCTGGCCGGGCGCCTTGGGTTTGCCGCAACATTCCCGCAAGACGTCTCGAGGCCGCCCCGGCCGGGTGCTTGAACGCTTTCGAAGCAAGCCTCAAGGGTTCTAGGTGCGCCAGATCATACCACCGCATTGGAAGCAGAGGGTCCGGAATTTCTTCCTGGATCTCGATGCGCGCATCGACTCCTCGCTGTTCTCCTCGGCCAAGGGCATCCGCGAACTCTACGAGCGCTACTCGACCTTCATGGACCGCTTCTATGTCGGGCGGTGGAAGCGCTGGGTGTTCATCGAGCCGCTGTCGGAGGCCGCAACCCTCGGGCTCGGCGGCCTCGTCGTGATGCTCACCCTCGCCATTCCCGCCTTCCGCGAGACCGCAGACGAGGACTGGCTGAAGAAGTCCGACCTCGCGGTGACGTTCCTCGACCGCTACGGCAATCCGATCGGCAGCCGCGGCATCAAGCACAACGACTCCATTCCGCTGGAAGACTTTCCGGACGTCCTGATCAAGGCGACGCTGGCGACCGAGGACCGGCGCTTCTACGAGCATTTCGGCATCGACATCGCCGGCACCGCGCGCGCGCTCGTCACCAACGCGCAAGCCGGCGGCGTGCGCCAGGGCGGCTCCTCGATCACCCAGCAGCTCGCCAAGAACCTGTTCCTGAGCAACGAGCGCACCATCGAGCGCAAGGTCAACGAGGCCTTCCTCGCGATCTGGCTGGAATGGCGCCTGACCAAGAACGAGATCCTCAAGCTCTATCTCGACCGCGCCTATATGGGCGGCGGCACTTTCGGCGTCGACGGCGCGGCGCATTTCTACTTCAACAAGTCCGCACGCGACGTGACGCTGGCGGAAGCGGCGATGCTCGCCGGCCTGTTCAAGGCGCCGACGAAGTATGCCCCGCACATCAACCTGCCCGCCGCCCGCGCCCGCGCCAACGTCGTGCTCGACAACCTCGTCGATGCCGGCTTCATGACCGAGGGCCAGGTGTTCGGCGCCCGCCGCAACCCGGCCTTCGCAGTCGACCGCCGCGACGAGGCCTCGCCGAACTATTATCTCGACTACGCCTTCGACGAGATGCGCAAGCTGGTCGACACCTTCCCGAAGTCCTACACCGAGCGCGTCTTCGTCGTCCGCACCGCCATCGACACCAACGTGCAGAAGGCGGCGGAAGACGCGGTCGAGAACCAGCTGCGCCAGTTCGGCCGCGACTATCACGCGACGCAGGCGGCGACCGTCGTCGCCGATCTCGACGGCGGCATCCGCGCCATGGTCGGCGGCCGCGACTACGGCGCCAGCCAGTTCAACCGCGCCACCGATGCCTATCGCCAGCCGGGCTCCTCGTTCAAGCCTTACGTCTACACCACGGCGCTGCTGAACGGCTACACGCCCAACTCGGTCGTGGTCGACGGTCCGGTCTGCATCGGCAATTGGTGCCCGCAGAACTATGGCCATTCCTATTCCGGCTCGGTGACGCTGACGCAGGCGATCACCCGCTCGATCAACGTCGTGCCGGTGAAGCTGTCGATCGAGATTGGCCGGAAGAACGAGCCGAAGGCGCCGAACCCGGCCAAGGTCGGCCGCGCCAAGATCGTCGAGGTCGCGCGCCGCTTCGGCCTCAAGGCGCCGCTGCCCGACACGCCCTCGCTGCCGATCGGCTCGGACGAGGTCACCGTGCTCGAGCATGCGGTGGCCTACGCGACCTTCCCCAACCGCGGCAAGGCGGTGACGCCGCATTCGGTGCTCGAAGTGCGCACCGGCGCCGGCGACCTGGTCTGGCGCTGGGACCGCGACGGACCGAAGCCGCGGCAGGCGATCCCCGCCTCCGTCGCCGCCGACATGGCCGGCATGATGAGCCACGTCGTGAGCGAAGGCACCGCGCGGCGCGCCGCGCTGGACGGCATTCCGACGGCGGGAAAGACCGGCACGACCAATGCGTATCGCGATGCCTGGTTCGTCGGTTACACCGGCAATTTCACCTGCGCAGTGTGGTACGGCAACGACGATTACTCGCCGACCAACCGCATGACCGGCGGCTCGCTGCCGGCGCAGACCTGGCACGACATCATGCTCGCCGCGCATCAGGGCGTCGAGGTCCGTGAGATCCCCGGCATCGGCATGGGCCAGAAGCTGCCGCCGCAGCCGATGGCCGCGCACGCCAGTGCGGCGCCGAAGGTTCTGGAGACCAAGCCCGGTCCGCCGCCGGTGCTGACCAAGCGCGGCGCCGACATCCTGGTGCGCGTCGAGAAGCTGCTGGATGATGCGGCCAAGGCTGCGAACAAGTCGACGGCAAATGACGGCAAGCCGTCCTCGTCGACGAGCGCGCTCGCCTTCCCGCAGAACTATGCGGAAGAGAACGCCAACACCTCCGCCCCGCGCAAGAACTGATCGAAACCCGTGCGGCTGATCCTGATCACATTGACGGCGCTTCTTCTTGCGACAGTCGTCGGCGTCGGCGCGACGTGGATGACCACGACGCGCGGCACCGAGATCGGCGCGCTGACCATCGGCGCCTGGACCGCGCGGCCGCGCACCGGCACCGCCGACGTCGACCCCTATTCGCGCGCCACCATCGTCCGCAACGGCGAGCTGCCGATCGGCACCGGCGACGGCGTCGCCTTCACCGCCACCACTGACGACAAGAAGAAGGCGCTCGACGGCCGCTGCGACGTGATCGTGTCCGGCGTGACGCCGCCGGCGCGGTTCTGGACGCTGACGCTCTACGACCGCAAGGGCCACCTCGTCGCCAACTCGCTGCAGCGCTACGGCTTCACCAGCCAGGAGATCGTGCGCTCGTCCGACGGCTCGTTCGAGATCCGGATCGCCTCGCGCTCGCGCGCCGGCAACTGGCTGCCGACCGGCGGCATCGAGCGTTACGCATTGATGCTGCGTCTCTACGACACGCCGGTCGGCGTTGCGACGCGCACCCAGCGCGATGCGCCGATGCCGAGCATCACAACGGTGGGCTGCTCATGATCCGGCTCGTCTTCACCATCGTTGCCGGCGTGGTGCTGGGCCTCGTGGTCCATCTCGTCAGCGTGCTGGCGCTGCCGCGGATCGCCACCCAGGATGCCTATTCGCGGCTGACGCCGATGACCAGGGTGAACGCCGTCACCCAGCTTCCTCTCGCCGATCCCAACAATTCGCCGATGCCGTTCATGGATCCGGCCTTCGCGCTGGCAATCTGCCGCTATGACCTGTCGGGCGGGCCGATCAAGCTGACGGTGCCGGTGAGCCAGGCCTACACCTCGGTGTCGTTCTACACCCGCAACGAGATCGCCTATTACGCCATCAACGACCGCTCCGCGGGCCGCAAGGTGATCGAGCTCGACCTGATGACGGAGGCGCAGCACAACGAGCTGCCGGAGGACGAAGAGGTCACCGCGGCCGACCGCCTGATCATCGATTCCCCAACCACGACCGGCCTGATCCTGATGAAGGCGCTCGCCCCCGAGCCCGGCCTGATGCAGCAGGCGCAAGGCTCGCTTCAAGCTGCGACCTGCGCTCCGCAGACCGAGCCGCCAGCCAAGGCCGAGGCGCCGCGCGGACGGCGGTGAGCGCGGCCGTTTCGGCGAGCTAGAACAAAAGTGCGAAAACAACCCCATGCACAGTAGCGGGGGTGTTGAAATCATTACGCTCTTCGGATCGGTGATGTTGAGGCTGCTGGCCGTGCGTGCGCCGCTCTTTGACTCGTCGGGCAAAACAGGGGCATACTGGCATCATCGAGAGTTCGTCACACCCGCGCGGAGCCATCCGTCGCGGGTGTTTTCATTTGGGGGAGCACGGAGCGCCATGCTTCGACAGTGGTTCTCTGAAGCCAAATCAATGCGCGTTTGCAACACGCAAAATTCTGGACTACGCTTTAGCTCAGCCCCACGCCCTGCCGTAAGCAGGTGTGAAGCTCCCCGCCACGACGGATTACGGGCAAGCTTGATTTTGCGCATTGGCGCATTTTTCTGTCGTGTCCATGCGAAACAATTCCGCCGCGTTCGGCTCGGGCGCAATCATCGGCACTCTGGGCGGCCTCATTGGTCTTGGTGGCGCGGAATTTCGGCTGCCGCTGCTCATCAGTCTATTCAGGTTTCGCGGCCTTGAAGCCGTGGTTCTCAACAAGGCGACGAGCCTGATCGTGGTGGCGAGTGCGCTGCCGTTTCGCGCAGGCGCCGTTCCGTTCGCCGAGATACATGCCCATTGGCCGATCATCCTGAACCTGCTGGCGGGCAGCCTTGTCGGCGCCTACGCCGGGGCGTCCTGGGCGACGCGTCTCGAGTCCGGGACGCTGTACAGGGTCATTGCCGTCCTGCTGCTCGTGATCGCGGGCATGCTTCTGTTCGCACACGGCAACGAGGCCGCGACCACTCCGGCGCTGACCGGCGCGAGCCTGATCGTCGCGGGCATCGCAGCGGGCTTTACGATCGGGATCGTGGCATCGTTGCTCGGCGTTGCCGGAGGGGAATTCCTGATCCCCACCCTGATCCTGTTGTTCGGCGCGGACGTGAAGCTGGCAGGCAGCCTCTCACTCGCGGTGAGCCTGCCGACAATGCTGGTGGGATTTGCGCGCTATAGTCGCGATCAGAGCTTTTCGGTGCTGCGCGCGAATTGGCGGTTCATGCTCGCAATGGCGATTGGATCCATAACCGGCACATTCATCGGCGGTCTGCTTCTTGGCGTCGTCCCGAATTCGATTCTTCTGCCGGGATTGGCTGTGATCCTGGTCGTTTCGGCAGTGAAAATCTGGCGGCATGAGTGAGACGGCCTCAGGCATAAGGCGTTCCGGCCTGCGATTGCAACTGCCGTCGCCGACGGATGCGATAAACCGATGCCGGCGGAATATTGAGCGCGGTTCGCCCGACCAGGCTCGCCTTCAGCCCGAGACGGTCGAGGATGGGCCGGGGCACCGGGCAGCGCGGTCCGTAGGTGAACTGATAGAGCGTGCCGCCCTCCTGCATGTGGCGGAAGGCGCCCGTCAGGATCGCGATCACCTTGCGCGGCGACATCGACAGGAGCGGAAGGCCGCTGACGACGGCCGCGGCTGGCGCCATGAACGGCTCGTACTGACTTAGCTGGCGCGCATCCATCCAGAGCACGCGCGCTCTCGGGAAGCGCTCCTGCAACAGGCGGACGAAATCCGAACCGTATTCGATCAGCAACAGGTCACGCTCCGCGACGCCGTGCCGGAGCAACGCCTTGGTGAAGATCCCGGTGCCCGGCCCGAGCTCGATCACCGGCCCAGTCCCCGGCGTGATCTCCTGCGTCATCAGGCGCGCCAGTGACTGGCCCGATGGCGCGATGGCGGAGACCTGCCAGGGATTGGACAGGTACGAGCGGAAGAACTGGAAGAAGTCTGCAACTGCGGTCGCGTTCATTGCGATCCTCTCTGTTTCCCGCTGGCGAAGGGAGCGATCCTGTCCGGAAAGGGCTGGTGCGACTACGATGCGATGTTGTGTTGCCGGGCCTCGCCCTGAGCCGCGCTGGAAAGGGGTTCCCACGCTTCCCACATCGCGAGGCGATCGGCATAGGCGGCCCGGGCGCGCGGCAGACCTTCGGTTCCGACAAAGAACCGCAATGGCGGATTCTCGGCGTCGACGATCTTCAGGATCGCATCGGCCGTCGCCTCCGGCTCACCAAAATCCAGCTTGGCGCCGGCGGCAAACACCTCCGCCCGCGTGTTGCTGTAGGCGTTGATGACTGGCGCGATCCTGAGCGAGGCCGTGCTAGCGAACCCCGTCGCATAGGCGCCAGGCTCGAGCAGCGTGACTTTCAACCCGAAACCCTTGACCTCCTGGGCCAGGCTTTCATGGAGAGCTTCGATCGCGAATTTCGAGGCGTTGTAGAACCCGGTGATGGGCCCGGCGACGATGCCCGCAACGCTGGACACGCCGATGATGTGGCCGCTGCCCTGCCGTCGCAGCAAGGGGAGCGCGGCCTGGATGACGCGAAGGGTACCGAAGAAATTGGTGTCGAACTCAGCACGGACATCGGCCTCGTGTGCCTCTTCGATCGCCCCGACCAGCGCGTAGCCGGCGTTGTTGAGCACGACGTCCAGCCGTCCGAAATGCGCGTGAGCCCGGGTCACGGCATTCTGCACCGCATGGGCATCGGTCACGTCCAGGGCGATCGGCAGCACGGCATCGCCGTAGACTTCCGAAAGATCGGCCACGTCAGCCAGAACGCGGGCGGTGGCAGCCACGTTGTCGCCACGCTTGAGGGCGGCCTCCGCCCAGACGCGGCCAAAGCCGCGGGATGCCCCGGTGATGAACCAGACTTTGCCAGACATGCGATATCCTCGATTGGTTGAACGCCGACTTTCCAGCTTTTCGTATCGTCGGCGTGGACACACGGCAGTGACAGACGGCGCCACCGAAGCTGCAGCAAGCGCCAAAGAGGATGCAGGAGCGGCCGCGGCCTACGGCTTGAGCCGGTAGATGAAGTACGGCTGACGGGCGAGCAATCGGTCCCGAGGCGGTGGTCCGGCAAATTGGCCCATGTAGGCCGACAGCGCGCTGTCCGTGAAGTACAGAGAGCCGCTCGGTCCAGCCGCCACACCATCGGCCCATATCACATCGCGCGAGCGCACCAATGTCTTGATGTCTTTGGTCTCGGGATCGAATGCCATCAAGCCGCCGTGCTCGACATCGGTCAGGATGACATGGCCCGCCGTGTCCACCGTGATGCCGTCACTCATGGGCTTAGGCCCTAGAACTTCCACCTTCCTAGCAACGTCCGAAGGTGCGAGAGTCTTGTCCACGACGGCGGAAAGTGGGGCCCGGCACAGATGGGAATTGGTCATGCCGGCGAGATAGACCCATTTCTGATCGGGGCTGATCTCGATTCCATCGAGCCCGGCGGCGACATTCACGAGACCGTAGCCCATGCGGTAGACGCCAAACGGCGTCTGCATCAGCCAATTCTCTGGCAAAGTGCAGGGATGTTCCGCCAGCGCAGTCCGGAAGCTGTGGTCCTCCACGGAATAGACGATAAGCTTCGGGGCGGTGAACCGCAGGATGCCGGTGTGAGCCAGAAGGATGTATTTGCCATCGGCGGTCACTCGCAGATCCTGCGCGAACTGAGCCTCTTTACCGGGAAACTCAAAATATGCGACGCGTTCGCGCGTCGTCAGGTCGAAGGCCCACAGACGCGTGTGCTGGAAATCGAGGCTGGCGGGTTCGATCAGCCAGATACGGTTCTGGTGGTCGATGGTCATGCCGAAGCTTCCCTGGAAATCCCGTTGACTCTCCATCGATGGAAACGGCGTGATCTTTCCATCAGCCCATTCGAACATCGTCGCGGCTGAAAATCGCCCGGCTCGAGCGATGGGATGGTAGTTGAAGTAGACATGTCCGTTGGGAGCGACGGCCACATTGCCAGGCGGGTAGTCGAGCTGAATCAGCTTCTCAAGCTTGGTCAGCCCCTGCGGGTTGTCAGAGCCGATGTCGGGATAGAGCGTACCGCCTCCATACTCGAATTTGACGAACGCCAGCGCGCCCGCTACTGCAAGCGTCAGAACGAAACCAGCGCGCAACGCAATGCGCCTCATACTTTTGCTTGATTGCCTTCCCATCGATCGCTCCATCTTGATCGCAACAATCCAGCGTTCATTGAGGAGACGCTCTCGCCGTCACTTCAATGTCAGCTGCGTTCGGATTTTGGATGATTAGTGAATCTTGTTGCCGTGCAGCTCGCGCCAGCGGCTCGGCGTCACGCCTTCCCAGTACCTGAAAGCGCGATAGAACGAGCTTGCGTCCTGATAACCCAGAAGGCACGCGACCTCGTCGATGTCAGCCGTCGGATCCGACAGAAGCTGCCGCCCGAGCTCCTGACGCGCCTCGACGAGGAGTTCGCGGAAGCTCGTTCCTTCCTCGGTGATGCGGCGCTGAAGAGTCCGCTCGCTTAAGCCGAGATCGCGCGCGACGTCGGACAATTCGGGCCGTCCGCTCGCAAGGCTCCGCTTGAGGACGACCTTCACCTGCTCCCTGACGGAGCTGCGCGCCTTCAATTCGCCCAAGGCTGACGCCAATGCCGGCGTCAGGATTTCGAGCAACTCCTTGTTGTGCCCGGGAAACGGACGATCGAGGTCGGCGGATTTCAGGACCAGCAGGTTCCGCGCCGCGCCATAGCGGATCTGGCATTCGAAGTATTTCTGGTGGACGTCGCTCTTGGAGCGAGGACGAACCAGCTCGACCCGCTTCGGCGTCAGATGCTGTCCCGTACCACGGCGCCCGAGCTCGACCAGCGAGGCGAAGGTCACGTCGGTCGTAATCGCGGGCTCCGGATCCGTTGCGTACGGCCACTCCGTCGTGACGACGCACTCGTCCTTGCCATCCTCGACGTGCAGCTGTTCGGGCGAGCACAACCGCTTGAAGCGCGCGAGGCGGTTCAGTCCATCGCGATAGTCCCTTGCATAGAAAGCAGCGAGGCTCGACGGCGGATGCACCGCCGTCTCGACGCTCTGCACCAGCATCAAGCCGAGCCCCGGCTCCGGCTTCAGCTCCTCCAGCGCTCGCCAGAGCGCAAAATATTGCACCGTGGTGACCTGCCCCTGATCGTTCAGGTGCAAGGTTGCCGGCAGCTTCGCCTGCCGCAACAGCACGGCCGGCGGCACGCCGATATGTTCAACGGCCTGCCAAAAGGCCCGGGGAATCTTGCACCTGTCCGCCGCCGTTCCGCTCATGACTGAACCTTAGCGCATCTGGCTCATGATGACGCGATCGAACATGCGATCGCCGAACCATTCGCGAATCTTGATCATGGGAAGCGCATATTTGCCCGCGACGTAGCGCGTGCGCGGCTTCGGCTCCCGCACAGCCCTGGACACGATGTCGGCGATGACGCTCGGATTGGTGCCGCGTCCCTGTCCATAGGCTTCACGGGTCGATTTCGCGACCGCCTGGGTCAGTTTGGCGTAAGGGCCTTCACCCGATCGTTTGAGCAGGCCATTGGCGACCACATCGCCGAATCCCGTCTCGATCAGGCCGGGCTCGACGACGACGACCTTGATGCCGAATGGCGCCAGTTCAAGCCGCAGGCAGTCGGACCAGCCTTCCAGCGCATGCTTGGTCGCGTGGTACCAGGCGCCGAGGAGCGTGTAGATCTTGCCGCCCATCGAGGTGATGTTGACGATCGTGCCCGCGCGCTTCTCGCGCATCTTCGGCAGCAGGAGCTGCGTCAGGCGGGCGGCGCCGAACAGGTTCACCTCGAACTGGTAACGCGCCTCGTCGATGCCGACCTCCTCGACGGGACCGTAGAGGCCGAAGCCGGCGTTGTTGACGAGCACATCGACCCCGTCCACCTCGCGCAGGATGGCATCGACCGCCGCCTGGATGTCGGCCTCGCTCGATATGTCCATGCGCAGGGGCCGCGCCCGTCGACGTGCCGCGCGGCGACGAAGACCTGAAAGCCGTCCTTGATCAGACGCCGTGCGATTTCCTTGCCCATGCCGGAGGAGGCTCCGGTGACGAGCGCCGTTCTTTTCGATCTGTCGAACATGTCAACCTCTCTTCGTTCCGATCCTTATCCTGCCGCCTTCCTCGGTACGGATTGACTGACCAAGCGCGCCAATAGACTTGCACAACCCGCCAATCCTGGCGATCACTTAAACCGCTGTATTCGCAAGAAAAAAAGCGCGGTCCGGGCGACCGCGCTTCGGTAGAACGGCTCGATATTGGCGGAAGCCCTACCCGCGAACCCGGTGGAATGTGCGGGTCTGTCCCATCGCCGGCAGGCCGAGATAGCCTCGCAGATGCATCTTGCCGTCCTTGACGGCGGCCTTGCAGTTGTAGGTGCGTCCCGATGAGGCGTCATAGATCGAGCCGCCGCTCCACTCGCCATTTTCCCAGTGCAAGCCCGTGATGAACACGATGTTCTTTAGCGACCGCGAACGCAGCGTGGGATCGGGGTTCTTGGCGTCCTTCTTGAAGGTGACGTTGTCAGCCTCCACGATCTCGTTGCCGTAGAGCATGCGCGCCTGGAATTCTGCGCCGGCCTTGAACATGTCGAGCTTCACGGTGCCGTCGTCCGCCTCCCATGTCCCGACGATCGCATCGGGGACCGGCGCCTCGCCGTGCGCCATCGGCATCAGTCCGATGTTCAGGGTTGCCATCAGCAGGAAGATGGCGGATCGACGGGATAGTGGGGATGATTGCATGGTCTGTTCCTTGGTCTGCGGTTGGCGGAGCGATCAGGCCGCTCGCTGGTCTCGCAGGTGTCTAGATTTCAGGAACAGCGTTGGCAGCGGCAGAAGGCGCCAGCGGGATTGCGAGACGTGCCAATCAATGCCGCGACCGGCGACGCGCCCTCGATCGCGTTGCAGACGGACACGTATACTTAGCGGATGATCTGAAATCCTTCGCCCCTCAAAACTCCAGCTTGTCGCGAATGGCCTCGATCCCGGCTTTCGCGCACGCTTCGTCCGCGTCACCGCCCGGAGCGCCGGAAACGCCGACCGCTCCGACCAGAGAACCGCCGGCTTCGACGATCAGCCCTCCGCCTATGATGACGGCTCCGGGAAGACTACGAATGCCTGACTGCATCATGCCGGGCTGGCTGAGCGCGTTCAGTTCGGTCGTGCTGGTTTTGAACGACGCCGCCGTCCACGCCTTGCCGGATGCCGTCGAGGGCGTGTGAGAGCCAGCGAAGCGATCGCGCAGCACCACTTGGGTGATACCGAAGCGATCGACGACGGCGACGGCAACCTGATATCCACGGCTGCGGCAGCTATCCAACGCGGCGCGCGCGAGATCGAGCGCCAGCTCCGGACTCAGCGACTTGTAGGTGACGAGGGTCTCTTCCGCCCGCATGGGGCCGACAAACGCAGCCAGCAGAATCGTCGCCACCGACAGACGGCGAAAGCTCATGGTCATCTCCGACAGAGGTGGACAACTTCTATTTGGTCTCACCATATGTCAGATCATCGAACAAGGTCACGCTATCTGCCTTGGTCCACAGGCCGATCATGCCGGCGTCCGTGATGGTGGCGTCCTCCACCTCGAATAATGGCTTTCCGTCAAACGTCACCTTGAAGCGATTTCCCGCGAAGTCGCAACGCAGCGCGTGCCATTGCCCTGATTGCACCGGCGTGTTGACGCCGTAGCCACCCTTGCGTCCGACAATCTCCAGCGAATTTCGTATGCCCTTGATCGTCTTGTAGAGCACCACGTTGTCCTCCAGCGCGTTGGCCCGGACGACGTAATAATTGTCGGCGTCCTTGGCACGCCAGATGATTCCCGCGGCGCGATCCTCGGACCCGGACACCGCCTTGAACTTCACTTCAACGAAGCCGTTGCGGATGTTGGTATCGCTCTTGATGGCGACGGGAAAAGTCGCCCGTCCGGATTGCTTGAGGACGTTGGGCTTGCTCGGCGCCGTGGGCTCCGCCTCGACGGTCCATTTCGGTTCACCCTTGCCGGTCATCGTGAGAGTCCAGCCTGCCGGCGCCGTTCCAGCAGGAGCGTTGTCGAAATTCAGGGTTTCGGCCATGGCGTTCCCTCCCATCAGCAAAGCCAGCATAAGCGCCAGGACGAGACTGGCCCATGCAGACGGCCGCGACCGAAAGGCCAAAGCGGCGCGCATCGTCGGCTGTCCCAACCTCTGACATTCGATCATTGAAACGCCTCACGCTGCATTTTCTATGCCTTGGCTCAGCTCTTGCTGCTGGCGGTCTTCTCGATCGCCGCACGCAAGCCTTCGGCAAGCTTGACCGCGTCGTCGTTGGCCCAGAAGTGCATGAAAAAGAGTCGCGGCTGTTCGTTCAGCATGTGGCTGTGCAGCGCCGTCACCTCGATGCCATGTGTCCGCAGCGCCACGATGACCGGATTCACCTCGTCGCTGGTCAGGACGAAGTCGCCCGTGATGGCCGCCTTTCCGCCGCCGGTCGGCTGGAAATTGATGGCGGTCGCGACGCCCATCGCACCGACCGGCGTCAGCAGCATGCCATCGTCGGAGACAGGGTCTCGCCGTTTGACGTTGAACTGGTAGACGCCGCCATTGGCCTGCCCCTTGACGCCAATGATCTGATCGAGCTTCGCCGTGTCGAGATCGATGGAGGGCGAGTTCGCTGCCGCGGCGACGCTCAGGGGCGTCTTGCTTTCGGCGAGGGCATCATGGATTGCCGACGCCAGCTTGACCGGGTCGCCATGTCCGGCGACGTGCATGTAGAAGGTCGCCGGGCTTGCGCGCAGCAGATGGTTGTGCACGGCGGTGATCTCGAGACCGCTCGCAATCATCTTCGCCATCACAGGGCTGACCTCGCTCTCGAGCAGCACGAGGTCACCCATGACCATGGTTCCGCCATGCGCGGGCTTGAACGCGAGCCAGCCGCCAAGCGCCAGCGCCGGCTTGATCGTGACACCATCCAAAGTCACGGTGAGATCGGTGCGCGGAAAGCCGTAGCGATGGACATCGTCCGCAACCATCGGCTTTCGCCCCAGTGTCTCATCGACCTTTTGCCAGTCGATGCCCTGCGCGTGAGCGCTCGTGATGAAGCAGGCAGCGACGCCGATCAGTGCCGAAACAGTCTTATGCATGGATCAGCTCCCTTGAGCTCTGGGTCCCTGCCCCAGGTGATGTCGGATGGTGAGGCGGGCTCCGACCGCCGCGCCAGACGCAGCAGACTCGCCGCCGAGGCGCATGCCATGGCGATGCGGCGGCCGATCCCGGCAAGTCGGGCGGATTGCGGAATGGAGCTGCGGTGTGTGATGACATGCGGCGCCCTTGGTGATCAGGACGCGATGCTTGGGCATGTCGCCTCGCGGGGAGATCGCACATCCCCGTCGCGCCGACTAAAAACCCGCAAGACCGGGCTGTCAACCGGCGCACGGCCGCGCCACGTCACGAAGAGTTGCCCCTGCGAAAGGAACTCGCCAGCCCATCTTGAAACGACGAGGCGGTTTCACATACATTCTCCGGGTGGGGACGAGGCAGACTCCCCGTGAGACCCAGGTCCAAGCTCTGCGCAGCACGCACATACGTGGAGCTTGCGCATGGACACCGAACGTCACTCTCCTCCCCTCCGAACCATAGCCATCCTCTCGCGCGGCGACGTTGCCGCGCGGCGCGAGGCGACGGCGCAGAACAGCCGCTTCGTCCGCGTCTTCGAAGCGCTCGCCGCCGCGGGCATCGAAGCCTTCCCGGCGATCTACGACGAGAGCTTTGCGAGCGCGGTCCGCGAACAATTGCTCGCAGCCGACGGCGTGCTGGTCTGGGTCGATCCGATCCATCAAGGCAAGACCCGCGCCGATCTCGACGCCCTGCTGCGCGACGTCGCAGCGCAAGGACCATGGGTGAGCGCGCATCCGGACGTCATCCTGAAGATGGGCGTCAAGGAAGTGCTCTACCGAACACGGCATCTGGGCTGGGGCGCCGACACGCATCGCTACGACACCGCCGCAGGCTTCCGCGGCCAGTTTCCGGCGAACCTTCGTGCCAGCGGCCCACGCGTGCTGAAGCAGAACCGCGGCAATGGCGGCCAGGGCGTCTGGAAGGTGGAGGCGCTGCCCGGCACGGACGGCATGGTTCGCGTGCTGCATGCGCAGCGCGGCAGCATGCCGGAGGACATGCCGATGGACGCCCTGTTCGCCCGGTGCGAGCCCTATTTCGGCTGGGGCGGCTGCATCATCGACCAGGCGTTTCAACCGCGCCTGCCCGACGGCATGATCCGGTGCTACATGAGCGGCGCCAAAGTCGCAGGCTTTGGACACCAGAAGATCAAGGCGCTGATCCCGCCGCCGCCGGAGGGACCTGATACGCCCGAGGCGCAGCCCGGGCCGCGGATCATGCACGGGCCTGATGCTCCGCAATTCCAGGCGCTGCGGCGGTCGATGGAGGACGAATGGACGCCGCAGATGATGGCAACGCTCGGCATCGATGAGCCCTCGTCATTGCCGGTGATCTGGGACGCGGACTTCCTGTACGGGCCGACAGATGCGGCCGGCGCGGACACCTATGTGCTCTGCGAGATCAACGCGAGCTCGTGCTTTGCGATCCCCGAGGAAGCGCCGGCGGCGATCGCGCGGACGGTGAGGCAACGCCTGCGGCTACCTGAGAGCACACGGGCGCAAGGATAGCCTCGCGGGCGGAGCCGCATTGGCAGCAGCTGTCAGGCGACAGTAGGACGCAATCGCAAATCGACTGCGTTGTTGAAGCCACCAGGCGCGAGAGCTATCGATCTGAAAACTCGACTTCGATCGGAGGAACGCATGAGCACCATCACGGGCGGCTGTCACTGCGGCGCAATCCGTTACGAGGTCGAGGGCGAGGCAATCGTACACGCGCTTTGTCACTGCCGCGATTGCCGGCTTCATGCCGGGGCTCCGGTCGTCGGCTGGACGATGTACCCGGACAGCGCCGTCAAGGTGACCAAGGGCGAGCCGAAGGTTTACCGCTCCTCGGAACACGGGCGGCGGCACTTTTGCGGCGACTGCGGAACCGGACTGTTCTACGTCAATACCAACATGATGCCGGGGATTATCGACATCCAGAGCGCGACCTACGACGATCCCGAGGCCGTGCCTGCCACGATGCAGATCCAGGTCGCCGAGCGCCTGCGCTGGATGGAGCATGCGCACGAACTGCCGGCGTTCGAGCGCTATCCGCCACAACCATAGGCTAGCATCGCGCTGCACCGTCTAATGTGTCCCCCGCACAGCACCAAGGCAGCCCCCAAGGCTATCGCATACGACTTGTAGCACGGCCGGTGCGCACGCCTCGTCCTTCGAGACGGCGCTTACGCGCCTCCTCAGGATGAGGCTCATCGGCATCAGTGTTCGTTGAAACCGCTGCCGCGCACTCCGCCCTCATCCTGAGGAGCCCGCTGAAAGCGGGCGTCTCGAAGGATGGCCGCAGGGAAGAGCTCTCAATGGATAGCCCCCGCACAGCCCGGTGCATCATGCCGGTATGGTAGCGCGCCTTGGTCAATCAATCGCCTGCGCGCCGATGAAGCGCATGAACGGCTTTTGGCCATCGGCACCGAACAGCACGACCTCGTAACGCTGCGGCGTGCCGCCTTCCATCCCGGGCGATCCGACCGGCATGCCCGGCACGGCGAGTCCCTTCGCGTTGGGACGCTCGGAGAGAAGGCGCCGCACGGCCGCAGCCGGCACGTGCCCCTCGACGACATAACCGGCGACCTCTGCCGTATGACAGGCGACCAGGTTCGAAGGGATGCCGAGACGCGCCCGGATCGGGTCGAGGTCGGGGGTCTCCTCCACCTCGACGGTAAATCCTGCATCCCGCAGATGCTGCACCCAGCCGGCGCAGCAGCCGCAGCTCGGATCACGGTGCACCGTGAGTGTGGCTGCGTCGGGCGCCGCCGCGGCGGGCCTTGCAAGAGCGGCCGCGGCCATCAGCCCGACAAGCGACCGGCGGGTCATCAAATATGCACGTTGCTTCATCTTCGGCTTCATCTTCGGCTTCCTCTTCTGTCGCTCCGGCGCTCCAACATTTGATCGTGCATCATGGCTCGCGTCATCCGGCCGGCTCCACGACGCGCAATCTGGCGCCGATCGGCTTTGGCGTCTCGGTCGATGGCGCCTTGTCCTCGCGCTTGGGCGGCAAGCGGACGCCCTTCACCAATCCGAAGATCGCGGGGATCACGATCAGCGTCAGCAGCGTCGACGATATCATGCCGCCAATCATCGGCACCGCGATCCGCTGCATGATCTCCGACCCGGTTCCGGTGCTCCACATGATCGGCAGCAGGCCCGCCATGATGGCGACGACCGTCATCATCTTGGGACGCACGCGCTCGACCGCGCCCACCATGATGGCCTCGTGGACATCCTGCCGGGTGAAGCCCCTGCCCTCGGCGCGGCACGTCGCCTTCATCTCGGCCAGGGCATGCTCGAGGTAGATCAGCATCACGACGCCGGTCTCGGCGGCGACGCCGGCGAGCGCGATGAAGCCGACGGCGACGGCGACCGACAAATTGAAGCCGAGCCACCACATCATCCAGATGCCGCCGACCAGCGCGAAGGGCAGCGACAGCATGACGATGAGGGTTTCGGTCATGGCCCTGAAATTCAGGTACAGCAGCAGGAAGATGATCGTCAGCGTCACCGGCACCACGATCTTCAGGCGCGCCGCGGCGCGCTGCAGATATTCGTACTGGCCGCTCCAGACCACGTAATATCCGGGCGGGAACTGGATGCTGTCAGTCACGGCGCGTTGCGCATCGGCGACGTAGCTGCCGATGTCGCGATCGCGGATGTCGACATAGACGTAGGTCGCGAGCTGGCCGTTCTCGGTCCGGATCGAGGTCGGGCCCCGCGCCGGCTCGACCTTCGCGACCTCGCCGAGCGGCACCGCGCCGCCTGCGGGCATCGGCACCAGGATATCGCTGGCGATCGCCTTGGGATTGTCGCGCAGGTCGCGCGGATAGCGCATGTTTACCGTGAAGCGCTGCCGCCCTTCCACCGTCGTCGTGACGGTCTGACCGCCGAGCGCGGCCGCGATGGTGTCCTGAACGTCCTGGATCAGGATGCCGTAGCGGGCGAGCGCCTCGCGATCCGGGACGATCTCGAGATAATAGCCGCCGATGCCGCGCTCGGCGTAGGCCGATGCGGTGCCCGGGACCGCCTTGATCACGCGTTCGACCTGCTTCGCCAGCCGATCGATCTCGACGAGGTCGATGCCCATCACCTTGACACCGACGGGAGTGCGGATGCCGGTGGACAGCATGTCGATGCGCGCCTTGATCGGCATGGTCCAGGCGTTTGAGACGCCCGGAAACTGCAGCGCCTTGTCCATCTCCGCGATCAGGCTGTCGATGGTGACGCCAGGGCGCCAAAGCTCCTTCGGCTTCAGGCTGACCACCGTCTCGAACATCTCGGTGGGCGCCGGATCGGTCGCGGTCGCCGCCCGCCCCGCCTTGCCGTAAACCGATTCGACCTCCGGGAACGACTTGATGATGCGGTCCTGCGTCTGCATCAGCTCGGCCGCCTTGGTCACGGAGATGCCGGGCAGCGTGGTCGGCATGTAGAGCAGCGTGCCCTCGTTCAGCGTCGGCATGAACTCGGTGCCGAGCTGCCGCGCCGGCCAGATCGTGACGGCGAGCACGACGAGCGAGGCCAGGATCACCAGCGTCTTGGCGCGCAGCACGCCCTTGATGACGGGGCGGTAGATCCAGATCAGGAAGCGGTTGATGACGTTCCTGCTCTCGGGAACGATCCTGCCGCGAACGAAGATCACCATCAGTGCCGGCACCAGAGTGACGGACAGCAGGGCCGCGGCGGCCATCGCGAAGGTCTTCGTGAACGCCAGCGGGCTGAACAGCCGCCCCTCCTGCGATTCCAGCGTGAAGATCGGCATGAACGAGACGGTGATGATGAGCAGGCTGAAGAACAACGCCGGGCCGACCTCGGATGCCGCATCGATCAGGATCTGGACGCGCGACTGACCGGGCTCGGCGCGCTCGAGGTGCTTGTGCGCGTTCTCGATCATGACGATCGCGGCATCCACCATGGCCCCGATCGCGATCGCGATGCCCCCGAGGCTCATGATGTTGGATCCCAGGCCCAGCAGCTTCATGGCGCCGAACGCCATCAGCACGCCGACCGGCAGCATCAGGATCGCGACCAGCGCGCTGCGGACATGGAGCAGGAACACGATGCAGACGAGCGCGACCACGATGCTCTCCTCGAACAAGGTGTGCTTGAGCGTGTCGATCGCCGCATAGATCAGGCCTGAGCGGTCGTAGACCGGGACGATCTCCACCGATTTCGGCAGGCTGCTCGCGATCTCCTTGAGGCGCTTCCTGACGTTTTCGATGACGTCGAGCGCGTTGACGCCGAAGCGCTGCAGCACGATGCCGCTTGCAACCTCGCCCTCGCCGTTCAGCTCGGCAATGCCGCGCCGCTCGTCGGGTCCGAGCTCGACATTGGCGACGTCCCGGAGCAGCACCGGCGTGCCGTTGCTCGTCTTCAGGACGATGTTGCCGAGATCGTTGATGCTCTTGATGTAGCCCTTGCCGCGGATGACGTATTCGAACTCCGACAGCTCGACCGTTCGGCCGCCGACGTCGGCGTTGCTGGCGCGGATCGCCTCCCGGATCTTCTGCATGCTGATGCCGCGGTCGCGCATGCGCTGGGGGTCGAGCACCACGTTGTACTGCTTGACGAAGCCGCCGATGCTGGCGACTTCCGCAACGCCTTCGGCCTTGGCCAGCGCGAATTTCAGATTCCAGTCCTGGATGGTGCGCGTGTCGGCGAGGTTCAATTCTTTCGACATCACCGCGTACTGATAGACCCAGCCGACGCCGGTCGCGTCGGGCCCGATGGTCGGAGTGACGCCGACAGGAAGCCGCGACGTGGCGCCGTTCAGGAACTCCATCACGCGCGAGCGCGCCCAATAGATGTCGGTGCCGTCCTCGAAGATCACGTAGACGAACGACACGCCGAAGAAGGAGAAGCCGCGCACCACCTTCGATTTCGGCACGGTCAGCATCGCCGTCGTCAGGGGATAGGTGACCTGGTCCTCGATCACCTGCGGCGCCTGGCCGGGATATTCAGTGTAGACGATGACCTGGGTGTCCGAGAGGTCGGGGATCGCGTCGAGCGGCAGATGAAGCAGCGCGTAGAAGCCGGCGGCGGCCGCAAAGCCGGTGCCGAACAACACCAGCAGCAGGTTGCGCGCCGACCAGGCGATGATGCGGGCGATCACTTGTGCTCTCCCGTCGCATGGCCGGCATCGGAGGCTTGAGGCGCAGCCTCGGCAAAGCCTTTCAGCGCGGCCTTCAAATTGCTTTCGGCATCGATCAGGAAGTTGGCGGACGTGACCACCGCTTCGCCTTCGGCAAGGCCGTCCCGCACCTCGATCAAGCCGCCGCCGCGGCGCCCGAGCTTCACCTCCCGCGGCTCGAAGCGCCCGTCCCCCTTGTCGACGAGGACGGCCTGCCGCGTGCCGGTGTCGAGCACCGCGCTGTCCTGGATCGCCAGGACGGACGCGCCATCTGCCGTATCGACGTCGGCATCGACATACATGTCCGGCAGCAGCACCGCCTCGGGATTGGCGAGCTCGATGCGGACGCGGACCGTCCGGGTTTCGCGGTTCACCTGCGGATAGATCACCGCGATCTTGCCGGTGAAGCTGCGGCCGGGGAAGCTGCGCGCGCGCACCGCAACGGACTGCCCGACCGCGATGTTGCCGAGATCCCGCTCGGCGACGTCGACCAGCGCCCAGACCAGCGAGGTGTCGGCAATGCGGAACAGCACGTCGCCGGGATTGGCGCGCATGCCTTCGATCGCGTTGCGCTCGAGCACGATCCCGTCGCGCGGCGCCGACCAATGGATGGTGACGGGCGCGACATGCGTTTTCTCCATCTCGGCGATCACCCGCTCGGGGACGTCGAGATTGACCAGCCGTTGCCGCGAGCCGCGGCCGTACATCTCGACGCCGCCGACGGTCTTGGAGGTGATGGTCGCGAGGTACTCGGCCGCCGCGGAGGCGACCGCCGAGCTGTAGATCTCCATCAGCAGCTGGCCCGCCTTGACGCGGGTGCCGGTGGTGACGTCCGCGATCTTCTGCACGAAGCTCTCGGCGCGCATCGCGATCACCGAGACGCGACGCTCGTCCAATTGGATCGTACCGGGCGCCTTGACCAGGGCCCGGACCGATCGACGCGCGACCGGCTCGGACTTCACGCCGCTGCGCTGGATCTTGCCGGGCGACAGCTTCACCGAGCCGTCATCGACGTCGTCGCCTTCGTAGACGGGGACATAGTTCATCCCCATCGGGTCCTTCTTCGGCACCGGCGAGGTGTCGGGCAAGCCCATGGGATTGCGGTAGTAGAGAATCTTGCGCGATGAAGCCGCCTGCGCTGGTCTCGGCTCTGCCTGGGCGGCCTTGTCGTCATCGTAGACCGGCAGATAGTCCCGCCCGCGGTCATCCTTCTTTGGCCCGGCGGACCAGAGCGGCGCGCCACTGGGATCGCGATAGTAGAGCGGAGTCCGGTCCGCTGGCGCCGCAGCCGGGGTCACTTCGGCATGGACCGACCAGCGCCCCTCGTTCGAGGACCAGTACGCGCCAAGGGCGAGGCCGCCGCCGAGAGCGAGAGCAGTCAAGAGACGCAACGTCTTCATGGTTGAATTCGCGCGCTCAGAGCGCGTCCATGTGAATGGGAAAGAGAAGTTCGGGCGCCATCCGGCGGCGCCCGAAAGCTCACTTGATCGCCTTGACGACGACCTTGCCCGTGACCGTCTCGGCCTCACCCTGCACCTTCGCCGAGAGCGTGACCTGATAGCGGCCGGCCATCGGCAGGTCCGTCCTAAAGGCGTAGACGCCCGGCTCCTTGGACGGCAGCGGTGCGACCGCCGATTCCATCTCGGCCATGCCGTCCGGCGCCATGTCCACGCGCGTCTTGAAGATGACGGCGTCCGGCACCGGCTTGCCGGTCTGCTTGTTGGTCAAACGAACGGCGAGCGTGACGTCGTCGCCCTTCTTCATCTCGGGATTGATCGGCTCGAAAGCATAGTCGCCGGCGCCCGCCAACGCGGCCGAGGCGGCAAGCGAAAGGGTGGCGGCAACAGCCGCAGTGCTGAATTTGGAAAGCATTGTCCTGTCCTCATGAATTGATCTCGACCGTGACGCAGGAACGCGCACATCAGCCGTCGTCGCGCGGGGCGTGCCCGCGCGCGTCTTTTACGGAGATCAGATTCGAGGAGGCCGGAAGGGAGGACTGCCGCCGCGGGAGGCGACGACCTGATCGGCGGGAATAGCCGCTTCCGCTGCCGCGACGGCAAGGAATTCGAAAGCCAGGGGACGAATGTCCGCAAGTGCAACGGTACCGCCGACACAGCAGAAGCCCATCCCGCACTTGTAGCTGCTGTCGGAGCCCGTTCCCTTCATGTCGGGACAACAATCGTCCATCGACATGTCGCCGTCGCCGCCGACCGGCATGGCCGCCTGCATATCACCCGCCGACATCGTAAGGCTGGAAGCGGACGCACCAGCCGGCAGCATCGCCAGGGATATGGCGATGGCGAGTGCCAGGATGGTCCGAACGATCCGCATCAGACGTCTGCTTTAACCTTTTGGATACCCTTTGGAACCGCAATGCAGCCTGAGTAACATAGTCTGCGGCCGAAAGCATTCTTTGATCCGGGTCAAGCATTCGTGAGCAAGGCTCGGATCCCTGTCAGCCCGATCGCCCGCATCCTGCTCGCCTATTGCGACCTCGATACCAGCTCGTCGGACCGAGCCGTCCGCGACCATATCAACGCGAGCGGGCCGAGTGCGATCCCGGTCGCGAGCACGGTGAAGGCCAGCAACCAGCCCTCTGCACTCTGCGGACCGCCAGCGGCATCGAGGGCAACCCCGGTTCCCCACGCTCCGATCGCCGACAGGCCGAACCCGACGGTCGAATGCAGGGCCAGAGTCGCGCCGCGATGCTCCGAGACAGCTGCAGCCGACATGCCGGCCGTCAACGCACCGGAATCCGCCGGCACCGTCAGGCCATAGATCACCAGCAGCAGCGCCAGCACCCATGCCGGCGCCGTCGCATTCAGGCCGATGATGAGCGCAACGCAGGCCGAAGCGATCATCACCACGGTGATCGCCCGATGTCGCCCGAACTTCAGTGCGGCCTCGTTGCCGAGGATGCTGGCGGGCATGGAGATCACTGCAAAACAGAAGCTCATCAGGACCGGGCTCAGCCACGAGGGCGCGCCCTGATGCGCCACGACGTAGGTCCAGAAGCCGACCAGCCATGTGCGAATGCCGTAGAGCTCGAAGCAATGCGCGCCGTAGCCGAAGATGTAGCCGAGCGCCTCGCGGTTGGCGAAAACGGGCGCGAAGTTCAAAAGGCGTCCTGTTCTTGGAGCGGGACTGCGGCTCTCGATCAAAAGACACGCGACCACCATCGCGATGGGGCCGATGCCGGTCACGTAAAACGCGGTCCGCCATCCCCAGCCGTCGGCGAGGACTTGCGCGATCAGGAACGACAAGCCGACGCCCACCGAGAAGCTCGACGTGTAGAGCGTGACCGCCCGCGAGCTGTCGCCGGCGGGCAACCGGTCCGTCAGTGCCTTGAGCCCTGGCATGTAGGCACCGGCAAAACCAAGGCCAGCGAGCGACCAGATGATGGTCCCCGACCAGAACCCTTGCGCGAAGATGCCAAACGCGACGGTCGCTACTGCGCTGACGACAGAGCCGCAGAGGAGCACGAGCCGTGCGTCGATGCGATCGGTCAGCGTCGTGAGCACGGGCACCGCCAGCATGTAGCCAAACGCGTAGCCGCTCGCCATCATCCCGCCCTCGGCGGCGGACAACCCCCACGCCGGCATCAGATGCTGGGCGAGATTTGCGGACAACGTCACGTGCGGCAGCAGATTGCCGAGCTGGCCGATACACATCACCGCAATCAGCGGCCGGCCGCGCAAGCTACGAATGTTCTCCTCCCGTCGGACAGGGACTCATGCCGTCTGATCCCCACGAAGCAGCAGAAGCGCGAAGAACGCAGAGACCGAGGCCAGCGCGCTGATCCAGAGCGCGCTGCTGCCGAGATGCTCCACCATCAGTCCCAGCGCAAGGGGCGCGAAAGCGCCCGTTGCCCTGGAAGGCAGCGAAATCATCCCGACACGCCTGCCGAACCCGACCGGCCCAAACAGCGCCAACGGCAGCGTACCACGGGCAATGGTGATGATGCCGTTGCCGGCGCCATACAGCACCGCGAAGGCCGGTGCGAGCCAAGGGCCGCCTGCGACCAGCGCAAGCACGCCGATGGGATTCATGAGCATGGCGAGCCTCGCCGACAGCAGCGGATGAAACCGGCCAAGCCATCCTGCTTCCAGAAGGCGGGCACCGACTTGCGCGGGTCCGACCAATGCTCCTGCCAACAACGCCTGTGCTGGCGTGGCGCCGAACGCGATCAGCATGGTGGGCAGAATGGCCGAGACTCCGGAGCTGACAAAACTTGCGGCCGCAAACATGTACGCCAGCAGTATCATGACGAAGGTTTCGCTCTGCCGGCCGGATTGCCGGCTTGCGCCCGTGCTCGGTCCGGCCTCCTGATGCAAGGGAGCGGCGCGGGGCAGCGAAAGGTTGAGCGGCAAGGCAAGGCCGATGTGGATCACCGCCCAGAGCTGGCAGGCCGCGCGCCAGCCGTACTCCGTGGCGAGCCAGGTCGTGAGCGGCCAGCCGAGCGTGCTGGCGAAACCGGCGATCAGGGTGATGCCGGTGATCGTTCGTCGCGCATCGGCGCCGTAAATGCGCGCAAGCGTCGCGAACGCGGCTTCATAGAGGCCCATGCCCATGCCGATCCCGAGCAGGATCCAGGCTGTAATCAGCGCCGCTACGCCATAGGCCGCGGACAGCAGCAGCAAGCCCGCCGCGAAAACGAGGTTCGAGACGGCAAGCATGCTGCGCCCACCGAACGTATCGATGGCATGCCCAACTCTCGGGCCAAGCAGGCCGGAGATGATGAGCGCGCCCGACAGCGCTGCGAACACGTAAGTCGGCGCAAGACCGAGATCGCCCGCAATCGGCGCGGCCAGGATCGCAGGAAGATAGTAGCTCGACGCCCACGCGATGGTCTGCGCGGTGCCGAGCGCGACGACGACGGTGAGCGGGCCCGCAGTGCCTCGGCTCATGAGCAACCGCACCCCACACCGCCCGCCTTCCTGGCGGATTCATCGGCGGCACAGCAGGCCGAGGGTTCGGCCTTGGGCGGACCACCGCAGCATCCTGCCGCGCCGGTGGACTCCACGCCACCGCGTGTGCAGACGCCGGTCTCCGGCAGCACGAGCTCGACCCGTGCCGCAGCCTCCTGGTCGCCGGCAATGTCCGCAACGATCGAGCGGACCTGCTCGTAGCCGGTCATCATCAGGAAGGTCGGCGCGCGGCCGTAGGACTTCATGCCAGCCAGATAGAAGCCCGGCTCATCATGTGCCAGCTCGCGCGCGCCGTGAGGCCGCACGGTTCCGCAACTATGCTCGTTGGGGTCGATGAGCGGGGCGAGCGCGAGGGGCGCCTCGATCGCCGGATCGAGCCGCAGCCGCAGCTCGGACAGGAACGAGAGATCGGGCCGGAAGCCAGTCGACACCACCAGCTCATCGGCAACCACACTCCGCGCAGCAGGGCCGGCGCCTGCCGAAATCCTGAGGCGGCCTTCGAACTCCGAAATATCGGTGACAGCGAAGCCGGTCTCGACCGCAATCCTTCCGGTGGTCACGAGCGCGGCAAAGGTTGCCCCCAGCTCGCCGCGCGCGGCAAGCTTGTCGTTGCGGCCGCCGCCAAAAGCCTTTGCCGGATCGTCGCCGCGCAACAGCCAAACGGGCCTGGTGCCGGGCGCCTCCTCGGCGAGCTGCGCGAGATCGATCAGCGTGCCCAGGGCGGAATGGCCGGCACCGAGCACCGCCACGGTCTTGCCCGCATATCTGCCGCGAGCGGCGCCGCTCACAGCCGGCATGCCATAGACGATGCGGCCGGCGCATTCGCGTTCGCCGAACGCCGGCAGGCCGTTGCTGCCGGCGGGATTGGGCGAGAACCACGTGCCGGAGACGTCGATGACGGCATCGGCGCGCAGCAGCTCGTCGCCTTTGCCGTTCTGGTAGCGGATTTCGAACGGCGCTTGGCCCCGCCCCTTCGTCTTCGCCTTGTCGAAGCCGGCGCGGCTGATCGCCGTGACACGGCTCGAGGTCCGGATCGTCTCGCGCAATGGCGTTCGCGTTGCCAGCGGCGCGAGATAGTGATCGATCAGTTCGCCGCCGGTCGGATAGGAGCTCGGGTCCGGCGAATTCCATCCAGTCGGCGCAAGCAGGCGCGCCGCCGCCTTGTCGACATTGTATTCCCACGGCGAGAAGAGCTGGACGTGCTGCCAATGCCGCACCGCATGCCCGGCCTCCGGTCCAGCTTCGAGCACCACAGGGGACATGCCGCGTTCGAGCACATGAGCGGCGGCTGCGAGGCCGACCGGGCCCGCCCCGATGATCGCTACCGTCTTGTCCATTTCGTATGCTCCATCCTTCTAGAATTATGGAATAACTGACCAAATGATTCAGGCTGCGGTCTGGGTATCCCTACACCCCGCTTCTTCCGCACAGCACTCCGAGACCAGAAAATCGACCAGCCCCCGCATGGCGTCGAAATTGGCGCGACAGATCAGGGTCGTCGATTCCCTGCTCTGACCGACCAGTCCGACCGAGACCAGGGTCTTGATGTGGTGCGACAGCGTCGAGGCCGGAATCTTCAGCTTGTCCTGCAGGCGGCCGACCGGCATGCCCGCATGCCCGGCCCGAACCAGCGCACGGTAAATCTGCAGGCGGGTCCGATTTCCGAGGGCTTCCAGGCGTGCTGCCGCGTCGTCGATCTTCATGAACGCCATGATGCGCGCCTGCACATCGAGTGTCAAACGGTATTTCTAGAATATTCGAAATTACGACTCACGTCGTGGCCGCCGGAGGTTTTCCAGATTGACTCGGCCTCAATAATTCCATAAATCTGGATATATGGAAAAAGAACAAGCCGTCCTGGCGCTCGCCGCGCTGTCTCAACCGACCCGTCTGGAGGCGTTCCGGACGCTGGTCAGGCACGAACCTGAAGGTCTTGCAGCCGGCGACCTCGCGCGTCTGCTGGAGGTCCCGCAAAACACGCTGTCGGCGCATCTGTCGGTTCTCAGCCGCGCCCGCCTCGTGTCTTCCGAGCGGCACAGCCGCTCGATCGTCTACCGCGCCAATTTCGGTGAATTTCGCGACGTCGCGCTCTTCCTGCTGCGCGATTGCTGCGGCGGACGGCCGGAAGTTTGCGACCCCGTCGTCGAGACTTTGCAATCGTGCTGTTCGCCAAAACGAAAGGAGCGAAGCCGTGTCTGATCACAGGTTTAACGTCTTGTTCCTATGCACCGGCAATTCGGCACGATCGATCTTGGCTGAGTCGATCCTGCGCAAGGACGGCGGCGGCCGCTTTCAGTCCTTCTCCGCCGGCAGCACCCCGAAAGGCGCAGTCCATCCGCTGGCGTTGCGCACGCTGGAACACATGGGCTATCCCGCCGACGGAATGCGCTCGAAAAGCTGGCTGGAGTTTGCCGCTCCGGATGCGCCGGTGATGGATTTCGTCTTCACCGTCTGCGACAACGCAGCGGGCGAGGCCTGTCCGATCTGGCCGGGCCAGCCGATGACGGCGCATTGGGGCATCGAGGATCCCGCCGCAGCAGAGGGTTCAGAACTGGATAAACAGGCGGCATTCGTCACCGCGTTTCGTTATCTGAGAAACCGCATCGCTACATTCGCGAACCTCCCGCTGAGGAGCATCGACAAGCTTTCGCTCGGCACCAAGCTGCGCGAAATCGGCCGCTCCGAAGGTGCAACCGATTTGGCACCGAAGGCCGGCTGATGGACAGTTTCGATCTTTCACGGCGCCTTGCGGCCGAAGCGCTCGGCACAGGCATTCTCGTCGCCACCGTGGTCGGCTCCGGCATCATGGCGGAAACACTGACCAAGGACGTCGCGCTGGCGCTGCTCTGCAACACCTTGCCGACCGGCGCCATCCTGGTCGTCCTGATCACGGTGCTCGGCCCGATCTCCGGCGCACACTTCAATCCCGCGGTGACGCTCGTCTTCACCGGCCAGCGCGAGCTGCCGGGACACGAGGCTGCGTTCTATATTGTCGCGCAGATCGCTGGCGGGATCGCGGGAACGGTGGCGGCGCATCTGATGTTCGGGCTGCCGCTGCTCGAACTCTCGACGAAGGTCCGAACCGGAGGGCCGCAATGGTTTGCCGAAGCGGTGGCCGCGTTCGGGCTGGTTGCGACGATCCTGGCCGGCATCCGGTTTCAGCGGACGGCCGTGCCTTGGCTGGTGGGCCTCTACATCACCGCGGCTTATTGGTTCACGGCCTCCACCTCGTTTGCCAATCCGGCCGTGGCCATTGCGAGGTCCCTGACCAACACGTTCTCAGGCATTCGTCCCGCCGACCTGCCCGGCTTCGTCATTGCCGAGTTGTGCGGAGCGTTCGCCGGCATGCTGCTGATGAACTGGCTGCTCGGACGCTCACGCGCGTCCGCCTCGGTTGCAATCACGGAGACAATTCGATGACCGTCACGATCTATCACAACCCCGCCTGCGGCACCTCGCGCAACACGCTGGCGATGATCCGGCAGAGCGGCACCGAGCCCGTCGTGGTCGAATATCTCAAGACGCCGCCCTCGCGCGACGAGCTCAAGGAGCTGATCGCGACCATGGGCATTCCGGTCCGCGCGCTGCTGCGCGAGAAGGGAACGCCCTACAAGGAGCTCGGGCTAGACGATCCCAAATGGAGCGACGACGAGCTGCTCGATCTCATGCTCGCCCATCCCATCCTCATCAATCGTCCGATCGTGGTGACGCCAAAGGGCACGCGCTTGTGCCGGCCGTCGGAAGCCGTGATCGATCTCCTGGACAATCCGCTCGGCCGCTTCGTGAAGGAAGACGGCGAAGTGGTGGAAGCGCGATAGGCCTGCAAGCGCGCGTCGGAAGGTCAGCTATCCCAGCAAGCCCTTCAAGCCCGCATAGATCGAGCCGACAGCGGTCGCGGCAACGCCGACCAGTGGCCCGACGGTCTGCATCAGGTCCTGGATCAAGCGGGCGCGGCGGCGCAGCTGCTCCTCCCCGACATGCTGCCCCAGCAGACGCGCCATGCGGAAGGCGAACGCGTTCGGCTTGCCGCCCTGGGTCAGCACGCGCGGCAATATCTGGAAGATCACGACGCTGAGAATGTTACCCGAGACGAAGGCGAGCAGGATACTGGCGCCATATTCGAACACCTCCCGCCATTCGATCCATACCGTTGGAAGGATCGGGACATGATCGTGGATCCCGGTGATCGTCAGCATCGCCAGGATGCTGACACTCGCGGTGAGAAACGCGAGCACGAATGCCGCGAGGATGTAGACCCGGTGCAGCCGATAGGCGACGAATCCGAACAGGAGCGGCACGGCGATCGACGCGATCCGAAGCGGGATCGGCGACAGGTTGAAGGCGATGGTCACGAGCACATGCGCGATCACCAGCAGCAGGGACGGAATCGCAACGTAGAGCACCGCATGCGTTCCGTAATAGCGCAACGGATTGTTGTAGCGCTCGAGACGGACGTTGACGCGATCGAGATCGCGCCTGAGCTTGTCCAGCTCCGCAACGATCTCGTCGATCTCGAGAAGCGTCGGCCGCACGACGCGCAAGTCCCGCGAACAATGCTTGCACGCGATGGCTTCGTCCTTGATCGTCTCGGCGCAGAACGGGCACTCCATCGCTAGCGCGACTTCCTTCGTCTCATGATCGCTTCGATCTCGTCTCTGGCCCGTTTCAGTTCATCGCGCAGATCCTCGCGCTTGCGCAAGAGATCGTCGCGCTCGGCAAGCAGCGTGGCAGGAACGGCGATGTCGCGCCCGCACGAGGCACAAACCAGCGCACCCTCGGCACTTTCGGACCGGCAGTAAGGGCAGGTCACTTGAGAGGTCACTTGGGCAAAGCTCACTTGGGCGCGACCTTCAGAGTGAAGACGGCCGTGCCTGGCCGGCCATCGCTGTCCTTGATATCGACGCGCACCGTGTATTCGCCGGGCGGCAGCTCCGCATCCTGCATGTTGATGCCATCAGCCTGCACGAAGGGCTTCACCCTGGGAGTCAGGTCGACGTTAGGCGTGCGGAGGAAGATCACCTTGACCGAGTCCGGGTCGACCTTTGCTCCGCCATAGGACTGAAATTTCAACACCAGCCGCAGCGGCGAGCTCGCCGCGTCACCCGGCGAGACGAACTCGACCTTCGGGCCACGCAGGATGCCGCGCTGCTGGACTTCAACCGCTCCCTTGGGAGGCGGCAGCTTGGCTTCCTCCTCCGTGATCAACTGCGTCGCACGCGACGGCGCCGAGACCAGCAAGGCTGCAGCCGCAATTCCGAGCAAGACATTCCGCTTCATTTCCTCTGCACCCCTTCCCGTCTCGTCACCGCAAGCCGCCATCGCCGATGATCGTGTACGGCGCCCAAAACAGCGGATGCGCATAGGCGAACTCGGTCTTGCCTTCGCTGTTGAGATAACCCGGACCATCGACGAGGGCCATTGCCGCCTGGCGCAGCGCCTCGCTGCGTGACAGCTTGGGATCGTCGGCCTGCCGCTTGAACAGGTCAGTCACCAATTGCCGCGCCGACTGCGAATGCACCGACCAGTTCGTCACCAGCAGTGCGCGCGTTCCGGCGTAGAAGAAGGCGCGCCCCAGCCCGGATGCGGCCTCTGCCCCGGCGCCGGCGCCGGCCCCGGTATTGCAGGCCGACAGGACGACCCAGTCCGCATCCAGCTTGAGGCCGAGGATCTCCTCCATGGTCAGGAGGCCGTCACCGCCCTCGCCCGTCACCGTCGGCGACGACAGAGCGAGTGCCGGCTGCGTCAGCCCGTTCAGCTCGCCCGGGACGAGCCCATGGGTGGCAAAGGCCAGGATCCTGAAGCCGGACAGGTTCATGGTCTTCACCGCGCTCTCGGTCGCGCTCTTGCCGAGGAACAACACCTTCGAGGGGTCCGCCTGCAGTGCCAGCGCGATCGATTTCAACTCGTCGGCGGTGTCGGGCAAACGGGGCAACAGACCGAGCTCGGCGCTGTCGACGCCTTCGAGCTTGGGACTGTTGCGCCGCTTCAGCGGACCGCCGCGCGTGATGTTGCCGCCGGCGTCGGCGACCTGAATCTTCTCTCCGCCGCCTTCCGCCTCGGCCTGCTGCTCGCGGTTGAAATAGGGATCGCCGAAGGCCACGAGGTCGCCGCGACCGGGCTTGCCCGGCGGCAATTGCCGCAGCGTGCGCAGCGCCGCGGCCGAGGGCACCGTCGACACGGCATGGCTTCGCGCCAGCCACGGTACGTTGCGATAGCCGACGAAGAGCGGGTCCTCGTCCGCGGCCACCTCTGCCGGTGCCGTCGGCAACAGGGACAGCGGCAGAAGCCCGAGAGCGCCGTTGGTCACGACGATCAGGTTCTTGGCCGGCTTCCATCCGCTCTCGACCGGCTTCAGCAACAGCTCGTAGAGCTCGTGGCCGAGCTTGAGATCGAACGGCGGAATGTCCGAGATCATCGCCGCCTGCGGCTCGAGCGCTTCGCGCAGCTTGCGTATCTTGGTCTCGATATCGCCGATCCTGGCGTTGACCGCGGCGAACGCCACCGGGCCCGATTTCGGCACGGCCCAGACGAAACTGCCGCTCTGGCCGAAATAGAACGACAACATCGCCTCCCCGTCGGCGAGCGTTGCGCGGATTTCGGCGACGCTGGGCGGCTTGGGAGAGACGAGATCGGCGTAGACCGGAAACTTCTGCTTGATCTCCTGGCGCGCCTTGTCGCGCTCGGTGCGCAAGGCGGCGATCGAGGCCTGGATCTGCTGCACGCCTTTCTCGTCCCGCTCGGTGGACGGAAGCGCCAGCACGTTGTTGAGCGTTCCAAGTTGCGCGTTGACCTGCTTGGTGAGGTCCTGCTCCTTGCGGACGAGATCGGCCAGCGCAGGGTCCTTGGCGGCCGCCCGCGCGCTCGATGCCGCCAGAGCCTGCTGAACCGAGCGGCCGCGGATGGCGTCCGCGAGACTGAAGGTCTCCTCGCCGACCCCGCCGCTTGCGGCTTCGGTACGTGCAAGCAGCACGAAATAGCTTTCAACGATGCTCTGCAGGCGCTGGCTGCGTGCGGCGACCACAGTAGTGTTCTCGTCGTCGGCATTTTCCCGCGCGCTCGCCATCATGATCGGGATGGCGGCCTTGAACTCGCGGATCGCTTCGGCATCGCGCCGCGCCCGCATCAGACCGACCGCCAGCGTGCCGCGCGCCGAGGCGGCATCGAAATGATTTTCGCCGACGCGGCCGACCTGCTTCTTCACCAATTGCTCGGCTGCAGCGATGCCGGCCTCGAGCTGGCCGGACGCGTAGAGCGAGAGAATGCGCGACGGATTGAGCTCGAACACCTGGCGGCGCTGCGGCTCCCAATTCGCAATCGCCTTGTCGATCGCCGCGTACATCGCGTTGGCTTCCGGCGTCTTGCGCTGGAGCGCCAGGATGCCGGCCAGTTGCGACAGCCATTGCACGGTGGATTGAGAATCGTCGGGAACACCGACGGTCTTGTTGATCTCCAGGGCCACGCGGCCGAGCTGCTCGGCTTCTTCGTAGCGGCCCTCTTCGACCAGAATGCCGGCGAGGCCCATGACGTAGCGCGGCGTCACCGGATTGTACTTGCCGGTGTCCTTCAGTCGCGCCAGCAGAGCACGACGGGCGTCGACCTCGGCTTCGGCAAGCCGGCCTTGACGCGCCTTCATGCGGGCCTGACTGAGCACCAGGTTGTCGATCGACTGCAGGAAGACGGTTTCCGCCGGGGGATTGTCCGACTCCATCACGCCCTTCATGCCGGCCCGCTTGCGCTGCTCGGCCACGCGATAGGCAGCCTCGGCCTCCGCGAACTGCCCGCGCGCTTCGAAGATCATCGCCTTTGTCGCTTCGAGCTCCCCTTCCCAGTTCTGCCCGAAGCGCGCATAGGAGGTGCGCCACCCCGGAAGACCGCTGGTGCGCGCCTCCTGGATTGCGGCCTGTGTGCGACGCAGATAGGCTTCCGCCTGGGCGACATCGCCCATCTGGATGAGGTTGCCGACAACGGACCGGTTGGCGCTCAATTGGTATCCTTTTGCGCCCGGCTGGGTGGCGGTCTCACGCAACAACTTCTGAATCACATCCATCGACCGCTTTGGGTCGCCGGCTGCGGCGTATTGCAGCGAGAGGAGCTGCTGCATGCGGCCCATCAGCCGAGGCTCGACGGCGCCGCGGCCGACCTCGACGGCCTTGCTGGCATCCGCAATGGATTCAGCAAGCCGACCAAGCTGCGCACGCGCATTGGCTCGATCGAAATAGAACTGCGCGAGATCTTCGCGCGATTCCTTGCCCTTTGGCGTGGAATCGGCGTCCGCTTTCAGCTCCACGATCAGCTTCTCGTTCGGCTTCTCGCTATCGAGGATCGCCGTGATGTCGGCGATGGTGCGGGGCGGCGCGATGAAGCCTTTCGGCAGTGCGGTGCCGGGCTCCAGCTTCGGCGCCGCTTCCTTCGGCAGCTCGACGGCGACATTGGCCCGGCCATTGGCGGCGTTGAGAGCCGCCATCACGCAGGCCTTGACCTGCGGCTTGGCCTTGGCGCGGCATCCCTCGATATCGGCACCGGCCTTGCGGCCGCCTTGGGCCTGCATGCAGGCTTGCACGATCGGCTTGCCGACCGTCATCCGGCAGTTCTCGAGCGCGGCCTCCTGGGTCAGCGCGGCGGCCGGGCCGGCTGATCCGAAGAGAATGGCAAGAATTGGCAGTTTTCGCGCAAGCGTGGAATTTCGACGGACCTCAAGCCGCATCCCGGAATTGCTGCTCATCGCAAAAGACCTTCGTGCAAAATGACTTGGTGTAACAGCGCAATCCTATCGCTATGGCCGGGGAGAACAAGCGCCAATCGGGGCGATTCGCCCATTATGCTGAACCGCGAGGCCCGCGGCGGGCGCGCGTGCGGCAGCACCGTCCCGGCGGAACTGGCAGGCGTGAGGACCCGCGCTCAGCCCTTCGAAATCACGGCGCGGCCGTAAGGCGGCTGGCCTGCGACCGGCGGGTTGGCGGTCTGGGCGGCGAGCTCGCCGATCAGGCGGTCGGCATCGGCGGCCATGCCGTCGGGGGCCTGGATCACCAGGCGTTCGAGCGCCCAGCGGTAGGACGAGACGCGCTGCTCCAGGCACTGCTGCACCCATTGCACGATCAGCGAGTTCTCCTGCATGCGCGCGACCGCATCGTCCCTCTCCCTCGGCGAGAGCGCGGAGACGCGCGCCATGCTGGCATCGCGCTTCCTGTCGAGATCGATGACGCGGATCGCGCTGGCGAAGAACGGCTCGAAGCGGGTGATGTCGTTGCGCACGTCCTCGATCAGCTGCGCATAGCGCGAGGAATGCGAGCGGTGCGGCTCGTCGATCAGCGTGCGTCCGTACATGGTGCGGTCGAACACGATCTTCTGCCGCCACGGCGAGGGCAGCGCCTTGTAGTCGCCGAACACGCTCTTCCATGCCGGGCGCGACAGCGGCGGCTCGATCATGGGATAGGCGAGATCGCGAAGCTGGCGCTCTTCGTCGGTGAGCTGGAATTGCGAGGGCTTCAGGCCGACGCTGGAGGTGACCTCCGCACCGAGCCAGCGATGCATGTCGTCGCTGCGCATGCTCTCGCGGGTGCGGCCGAAGTCGCCGCCGCTGCACGCCGCGAGCGAGGCGCCCAGCAGCGTGAGCAGGACGGCCGATAGGACAGGCCGGATCTGGCGGATGGAGCCCGGCATTGCATGAAGCCGGATGTCAGCGACGGCGACGACGGCGCCCCGGCGCTGTGCCCTGCTCCGGCCCGCGATCGCCACTGGTTTCGTCCGCCTCACGCTCGATACGGATCACGGGAAGGATCACGACCGTTCCCATGTCCGCGCGCGGAGCGACATCCCCCGACGAGCCCACCCGGCGACCGGCCGGAAATTCGATGATGGTCCCCATGTCAGCTCTCTTCGATTGCCGCGCGACCGAACGCGCCCCTGCAACATGCATTTCATTAAGATCAGTTCATGGTTAACGGGGTGTAAACGCGCCCCTTCGACCGTAACCGCACGGACCGCGCCGTCCCGTTGCGGCACGACAATTGCTGAATTTGCAGGGCCGGCTTCACGCCTCGTTTTCCTTAACGAGGCTTTAAAAGAACCTGCGCTAGGCTCGCCCCCAAGTCTCTTTCCCGAGTTGCGTACGCCTCCATGACCAAGTCGCTGTTTCCCGGATTCGACGGGCTGATGACCCTGTCCCGTCGCGAAGGTGTCGATGTCCGTCCGACGCTGCTGCGCGTGCTGACCGACCTTTACGTCCAGACGAGCACCCACAGCGACGACGAGCAGCGGCAGTTCGTCGAGCTCGCCACGCGGCTGATCGACCAGGTCGACGATGCGACGCGCGCGGCCGTCAAGGCGCGGCTCGCGGTCTATCCGCAGACGCCCGTCCCGATCCTGCAGAAGCTCGGCCTGGTCGCGACCCACGAAGGCCGCAGGGTTCCATTGGCCCGGGAGATCCCCGCTCCGCCGCGCACGCCCGCATCGGCACGCGTGCTGACCGAGGCCGAGCAGCGCATGGCCGCCAACATGGCGATGCAGCCGAAAGAGGCGGCCGAGATCCACGACATGTTCTTTCGCGCCGGCGCCTCCGAGCGCGCGCTGATCCTGCACAATCTGGCGCAGACCCCGCTGAAGGCCGCCCCCCGGATTCCGACCGTGCGCGCCAAGCGCGCGATCCAGATCCTGGAGATGGCGGCGATCGCGGGCGATGTCGAAAACTTCACCTTCGAGCTCGGCGACAGCCTGATCCTGCCCTCGCGCGTCGCAGCCCAGATCGTCGACGATGCCGGCGGCGAGGCGCTTGCGATCGCCGCGCGCGCGCTCGACATGCCGAGCCCCGTGTTCCAGCGCATCCTGTTGTTCTTCAAGCCGGAGATCGGAACGTCCGTGAACACGGTGTACCGGTTGTCGCGGCTCTACGACCGCCTCGCCGAGCGATCGGCGCTGGTGATGCTGGCGGCCTGGCGCGGCTCGACGCTCGCCGTCACCCGCGCGAAGTACCAATCGGCGCTGCATGACGGCGAACGGCAGCGCGCCCGCGCAGGCGCGAGCCAGACGCGTCCGGGCGTGCAGCCCGGGTCCAGCCCAGCGGTGCGCATCGGCACCGGCGGATCGTCGGATCACTGATCGGCTCGCGGTAGCGCTGATGCTGAGTGTTGGGCGCCGACGTGCCCAGACTCGTCATTGCGAGGAGCACTTGCGACGAAGCAATCCAGACTCTTTTCGCGGAAAGATTCTGGATTGCTTCGCGGAGCCTGTCATCGGGCCGCGCTTTGCGCGGACCCGGTGGCTCGCAATGACGGTTGGCGCTAAGCCTTCGCCAATTCCAGAAAATGCCGCCCGGCGCGATCCTCGGTCTCGACGATCCAGGCGTCCGGATCGAACCGGATTTCCTTGGTCAGCCGCTCCTCGATCGTGTGCTCCGGCAGCGGCTGCGGCGCGACCGGCACGAAGAAGCGATCGATGGGCCGGCCGTCGTCATAGACGGTCTGCGGCGCCGGCGCATACAGCATCGCATTGCCGTCGAGCAGCGACACCTTGACGAACACCGCGCCCGCCTCCTCGGCACCACGTCGCCGCACGGCGCCGAACACGCCCTCGGTCTGGCAGCGGCGCAAATAGGCCGCGACCCAAATGTTGGATTTCAAACGCATGAGCTAACCTGCGGCAGAGGTGCGCTTGCGCTTCACCACCTTGACCAGCTCTTCGTCGATCCTGCTCTGCCAACCCGGACCTTCCGCCTTGAAGTGATCGAGCACGGCCGGACTCAGGCGCAAGGTCACCTGTTGTTTCGTCGGGGCTCTATTGGGACCGCGTCCCTTCCGCATGCCCGGGAAAACCTCATCGAAAGTCTTGGCCCTGGCAAAGTCGCCCTTGGTCCATTCCGGATTGTCGCTCACAGCACGCATGTCCCGTGCGGTGTAGCCCTTCTTAGCGACGGTTTTCTTCATAGAGCCTCCTTTCCTTCCTGCTGGCAGGACGCATGCTGACGATGCTGACGCCCTCAGCTCCACGGGTCGCGAAGATCACCGAGATCACGCCACGAATGTTGATGCCGATCGCGCGCCAGCGACTGCCATGGGTGGCCAAAACCAAAGCATTGTCGAAGAAGGTCTCGTTGAGATCTGCGAAATCCATCCCGTGCTTGTCGAGATTGGCTCGGCGCTTTGGCTCGTCCCAAACGATCTTCACAAGATTATTTTGTAACTACAAAATAATCTGAAGTCAATTGTAGCGACATCCCGCCGCGCGGAGGCACCGAGGGGGCGCTTGGGATTGTGCCTCTGCGCCGGCCTGGCGCTTATTCGACGGGGTGGCCGATCGCAGCGGCGAGCTCGCGCAGCAGGCGGTCGGAGACCTGACCGGTGACCTGCATCTTGTGCTCGCGCTCGAATTTCTGGATCGCGGACTGGGTCTCGCTGCTCATGCTGCCCGTGATCTTCAAATTGCCGTAGCCATATTCGGACAGCGCGCGCTGCACGCCGGCAATGCGCCGCGCGGCCGGGCTTTGCGCCGGGATCGGCGCCGGCGGACGCACGGCCGCGGGCGGCGTCGAGGTCGTCGCCTTGACCAGATTGGTCATCGGATCGTTGGAGCGCGTCGAGGCGGTCGCCTCGACCGGCCTTTCGGTCGCCTTCTCGGCGGCACGCTCAGCAGGCTTGGGCTCAGCAGGCTTGGGCTCGACGCGGAACTCGGTCGCGCGCGGCTCGAGCGGCGAGGTATCGGCGCCGACGGGGCGCGGACGCGGCAACGGGTTCGACAGCGGCACGGAGGACGGCGCGGGAAGATTGATCACCGTGCCGAACATCGGCGCGGGGTGCCGGCCGGTCTGGAGGAACAGCGCATTGGCGACGATCGCGGCGATCGCGGCGACGGCGACGAGACCGGCCAGCGTATCCTTGGGGCTGTGCAGCAGCACGCGCATCACGAGGTTGCGCTCGGTCTCGACATCGATGACCGCGGCCTTGGCGCCACGGCGGCGCGGAGCGGCTTCGTCCTTGGCAGACTTCTTAGGCACTTTTCTTCACCAGAGCGGGTTGGTCCTGAGATTGTTCCTGGGACTGGTCGTGAGCTTGGTCTTGAATATCCTGGCGCAGCGCCGGCGTCAGCGTCGCGATCTTGCGCTCGGCCGGCTTGACTTGCGGCGGCGTGTAGACGAGCGGCAGCTTGACGGTGACCGCCGTGCCCTCGCCCAACCTGCTTTGTACCGTCAATTCGCCGAGATGCAACGCCACGAGGCTCTTCACGATCGAAAGTCCAAGGCCGGTGCCCTCGTGACGGCGCTGATAGGTCGTGCCGGTCTGGAAGAACGGCGCGCCGATGCGCTTGAGATCGTCGGGCGCGATGCCGACGCCGGTGTCGCTGATGCGCAGCGTCAGCTGCGAGCCGGACACCGCGGCAGAGACGCAGACCTGACCGCCGCGCTCGGTGAACTTGATGGCGTTGGCGACGAGGTTGAGCACGATCTGCTTGAAAGCCCTGGGGTCGCCGGTCATGACGGGCAGGTCCTGCGGCGCGTCGGTGATCAGGTCGATGCCGTTCTCCCGCGCCTTCAGCGCCAGCAGATTGCAGCAATGGAGCAGCGAGGCGCGCGGCGCGAACGGCTCGGACGCGATCTCGAAAGTGCCCGATTCCATCTTCGACATGTCCAGGATGCCGTTGACGACCGACAGCAGGTGCTGGCCGGAATCGTTGATCAGCTGGGCGTATTCCTTGCGCTGGGCCGCACCCAGCATCAGGCTCTGCTCCTGCGCGATCATCTCGGAGAAGCCGATGATGGCGTTGAGCGGCGTGCGCAGCTCGTGGCTCATGGTGGCGAGGAAGCGCGTCTTGGCGGCATCGGCCGCCTCGGCGGCGCTGCGCGCCTGGTCCAGTGCCTGCTCGAAAAGCTTGCGGTCGGTGACGTCGCGCATCACGGCGACGACTTCGGCTTCGCACGTGACGTCACGCGCCCTGTCCTGGTCGAGCGGACGGCAGCGCATCTCGACCCAGATGAAATCGACCTGACCGCGCTCGGAGACGGGCTCGCGCCGCAACCGGAACTCGACGCTGCGCACCTCGCCGCGCGCCGCATCCGACAACGCGGTGAGATAAGCCGGCCGATCGGCGACATGGACGCGGTCGAACAGGCCGTGGCCGAGCAGTTGCGCCACCTGCATGCCGAGCATGGTCTCGGCGGCCGGCGAGATGAACTGCACCGCGCCGTTGCGCTGATGCCGTGAGATGACGTCGCTCATGTTGCGCGCGAGCAGGCGATAGCGCTCCTCCTCGCGCGACAGCAGCGCGACGCTGGTGCGCGCAAGCGATTCCGCGCCGAAGGCGAGGCCCGCGGCATAGAGAGTAGCCGAGGCAACGCCGAACGCCATCAGCACGCCGCGCTCGGCCGCGCTCGGCTCCGCCACGGGCAGCCAGCCGAGCTGGGTGACCAGGATCAGCATTCCGGCGCAGGACAGCGCGAGCAGCGAGGCGAAAGCCGCGACGCGGCGCGAAGCCGACAGCGCAGCTTCGAGCGGAACTACGACCAGCCAGACCGCGGCGAAGGATTCGATGCCGCCCGTCGTGACCGCGACGGCCATGATCAGGCCGGCGAGCGCCAGCGACGACAGCACATGCGCACCCTCGTAGCGGCCGGTGCGTGACAGGAACCAGGACAACATGATCGGCGCGATCAGCCAGGCGAAGGCCGCGACCTCGATCGCGCTCGGCGCGCCGCGCATGGCGAGATAGACCGGGAATGCGGCAAAGGCGGCGAGGCTGCCGAGCAGCCGCGGTGCCATGAAGGCGCGATGGCGCGCGCGCGTCAGCGCATCGTAGCGCGCGGAGGGATGCAGCAGTGCATCGAGACAATCGCGGATGATACTCAAAACTGTCACGGGTCTCGCGCTTCGGCTCAATCGTCTTGAGAAGACGCGCCGGAACGCCTCCTTGTCGTTGCGCCACCGTGTCAGAGCGACCTTAAACGAGTGCTAAGGCGGCACAGCGCGCGGCCGGACACCGCGTTATCGCGGAGCTTTTTAGACGATTTGGCGACGTCTTCGCTGCGGATGGTGAACACAGGGTTTCACGGTCCTCCGCATGGTTTCGAAATGGTGGATAGACCTTCTCCGGAAGGTCACGGGCCGCGGCATCAATGGAAAATTTACGAGACCGGGCTCTGCAAAGTTTTTTGCGTCTGTTTTCCGCGAATTAAGCTCAAGGCAATCACTTGCGATTTATCGAGGGTTGCTAGGTCCGACATCCGCGGGAGATCGCCGCGGGCGGACTCTAACGGACAGGTCGATAAGATGCGCTTTCTGCTCCGCATCACATTCTGGCTCGGGCTGGTGCTGGTGCTCCTGCCGCGGGACAAGACGCCCGAATCGGACAAGCTGCCGCAGATCGGCGCCGCCGATGCGGTGCAGGCCGCGACCGCGGCCGTTTCCGACATGACCCAGTTCTGCAAGCGCCAGCCGGCGGCCTGCGAGGTCGGCGGCCAGGCCGCGACCATCATCGGCCAGCGCGCCCAGGACGGCGCGAAGAAGCTCTATCAGATCATCAACGACAAGAAAGAGCAGATCACCAACGACAAGAACGACGGCAGCAAGAACGAGAACAAGAAGGCGCCCGACCATACCGGCTCGATCGCGCTGGCCGGCGAAGGCGATCTTGCCGCGAACGAGGCGCCGCGCGATACCCTGACGCAGGATGATCTTGCGCTGGAATGGCGCGGACCAGGGCCGGCGAATTAGCGTCCAAACCCTATCGATTTCAGGGCTTCGCGTCTCTATATTGGCCTTAACAGGAACTGTGGGCCGATATGACGACGATCGACGACATCAGGGACAATTTCGAGCTTCTGGACGAGTGGGACGACCGCTACCGGTACGTCATCGAGCTCGGCCGCACTCTGGAACCGATGCCGGAGGCGGAACACTCGGCCGAGAACAAGGTGCAGGGCTGCGTCAGCCAGGTCTGGCTGCAGAAGTTGGTCGACCGCGGCAATGGCGAGCCGGTCCTGAGATATCGCGGCGACAGCGACGCCCACATCGTGCGCGGGCTGGTCGCGATCGTGCTCGCGCTGTATTCGGGCCGCACGCCGCGGGAGATCCTCGATACCGACGCGATCGCCGTGTTCAACGAGTTCGGCTTTCGCGACCATCTGACGCCGCAGCGCTCCAACGGCCTGCGCTCGATGGTCGAGCGCATCAAGACCGACGCGAGAGAAGCGCTCGCGGAAGTTTCGTGACAAGCTTCCAGCGTCGTAGGGCGGGCAAGGGCGTCCTTGCGCCGTGCCCACCATTTTTCTTCGATTGCGCTGGAGCTGGTGGGCACGCTTCGCTTTGCCCACCCTACAATCCCCCGACTACTTCCGCTTCCGCTGCTGCTGCCCGAGGCCCATCTGCTTGGCGAGCTGCGAGCGCGCCACCGCATAGTTCGGGGCCACCATGGGATAGTCGGCCGGCAAGCCCCACTTCTCGCGGTATTGCTCCGGCGTCATGTTGTACTGCGTGCGCAGATGGCGCTTCAGCGACTTGAAGCGCTTGCCGTCTTCGAGGCACACGAGATAATCGGGCGCGATCGACTTCTTCAGCGACACGGCCGGCTTGGCCGGCTCCAGCGGCGCGGTTTCGGTGCGGCCTGACGAGACCCGCACCAAGGCGCCGTGCACCTGATTGATCAGGTTCGGAATCTCGGCCGCCGGCGTCGGATTGTTGCTGAGATAGGCCGACACGATGCTCGCGGTCAGCTCGATGAAATTCTTCGCCCCCGCATCCGACATGCGCCCCCCTTCTCCCGCTCGTGGTCACGGGATTGACGACACCGAAGTATTCCCTGTCAAGAATACATTCGGCTGAAACACGACGACTGAGGGCGATCGGCTGATTACTGGTGAAGGGCGCCGCTCTACTTGAATGCCGGCCGCCTCAACCGCGCTGGTCGAGATGGGCGCGGAGCTCGTCGATCGAGGCAAAGCGCATCATGCCCTCCGGCATCTGCGCCTCGATGGAACCATCGGAATAGAGCGAATAGGCCATGCCATCGACGATGCCGGACTTGAGCACCGTCACGGGTGGTGCGGACTCCACGGGCGGCGGCGGCTCGGGCGCCGGCGCCGGAGCGGTCTCCGCGAAGGTCGACGGCGAGCGCGGCGGCGGCGACGGACGGCGCGGGGCGGCCGGCGGTTCTGGCGGGCGCGTACGGTCCGGCTTCGGCCAGGCCACGTCAAAGCTCGCTGGCGGAAGGTTCGGGGCCTCACTGGGCTCCACAGGCGGCGGCGCAGCCTCACCGGATTTCGCCTCGGCGCGCTCGCGTTCCTTGCGCGAGGTCGAGGCGAACAGCAGGTTGCGCCGGCGCGGCGCTTCCGGAGCGGCAGGTGGCGTCGGTGCTTCCGGTTCCTGCTGCGGTGCCTCGGCCCGCGGACGCTCGCGCGCAGCAGCTTCGCTCTGCCACGGCGGCGGACTTGCGGGCGGTGGCGGCGGCGCCGGCTCGGCTCTCACCGCCGCAGCGGGCACCGGCTCGGGCGCGACTGCGCCAGGCGCGGCGAGACCCGGCAGCACGGGCCTGACCCGAACCTCGGATGGCGCGACCGCACCGGCCAGCCGGCGCGCGAGGCCCTTGAGCTCGAGCAGCACCAGACGCAGGCCGACCAGTAACATTCCGGAGCAGACGCCAATGGTGCCGGAGATTATGAGAGTCCCACCGAGACTGAATTCCCTGATCGTCATGCCGAAAATGATCGCGAGGAGACCCGCCAGGACGGCGCAAATCCCCACGATCAGCAATGCCAAATTCATCGAACTCACCCCCGGCCGCGCATCTGCACGCGAGAACCGCTACGCCACGATACCGTCATACGCTGTTCCACGCCAACGGCCAATTCTGGGCGGTGTTCCTAAAGGGAAGGAAATCAGGGACTTATTCACATTCCCTTCAGCTGCGGCTCGCTACTGCTAGAGCTGCTCTCAAGTCATCGGAATTGGTGCCAACCGGAATTGCTGCGTCGCATCAGGAATTTAGCCATAATGCCCAATTACTTGGTAATGGAACTGCGCTATAGGGAGTCCGGGGTTGAGGCCCGCGCGCACCAGCAGGGCCAAGAGGGGATTCCGGGGCACCGATAGCCATGACATCCATCACGACTTCGGCGATCGACACGCCTTCACGGCGCTCGGTCGAGCGGACTTGCGACGATCTCGCCATGCTGGTGCTGGCCGCGGTCGCCGTCATTGCAGGCTTGACCTTCCGCGATTACGGGCTCGGCTGGGACGACTACACCCACGCCGAATACGCCGACCTGCTGCTGCGCATGTTCGGTTCCGGCTTCAAGGATACCGCGGCGCTCTCCTTCGCCAATCTCTACATGTATGGCGGCGGCTTCGACATGGTCGCGGCCCTGCTGCACAAGGTCATTCCGCTCGAGCTGTTCGAGACGCGCCGCCTGGTCGGTGCCATCGTCGGCGTGATCGGGCTTGCCGTGACGTGGCGGCTCGGCCGCCGCATCGGCGGACCGCTCGCAGGCCTCGCCGCGCTGCTCCTGCTCGCGCTCTGCCCGATCTTCTACGGCCACATGTTCATGAACCCGAAGGATGCGCCCTTCGCGGTCGCCATGATCATCCTGATGCTCGGCCTCGTGCGGCTCGCCGAGGAATATCCGCAGCCGTCGCCGCGCACGATCCTGATCGTCGGCCTGGGGGCCGGCCTCTCGCTCGGCTGCCGCGTTCTCGGCGGGCTCGCTTTGGTCTACGCCACGGTCGGGTTCATGCCGCTGCTGCTGGAGGAATTGCGCAGCGAAGGTCTGCGCGAGTCGGTTCGCCGCTTCGCCCATGTCGTCTATGTGCTGCTGCCCGGCCTCGTGCTCGGCTACCTCGTGATGGGCCTGATCTGGCCGTGGTCGATCATGGAGCCCGGCAATCCCTTCGAGGCGCTGACCTACTTCTCGCATTTCTTCGAGAAGCCATGGAAGGAGATGTTCGACGGCGCGATCGTGTCGGTGCCCGACATGCCCTGGTCGTATCTGCCGACGCTGTTCGCGCTGCAGCTGCCCGAGGTGATGCTGGTGCTGATGGGCGGTGCCATCGTCAGCACCTTCGCCATGCTGCCGCGGCGCGAGGTTCCGGCGCGCCGCAAGACCATCCTCCTGATGCTGACGCTGGCTGCGACGCTGCCGCTCGCGATCGCGATGGTGAAGCGCCCGGCGCTCTACAACGGCATCCGCCATTTCGTCTTCGTGATCCCTCCGATGGCGGTGCTCGGCGGCGTCGCCTTCGCCTGGACCATGGAGCGCCTGCGCGCCAACCACCGCACCTGGCAGCCGGTCGTGCTCGCCACCTTCTGCTTCGGCCTCGCGCTGTCGCTCGCCGAGATGATCCGGCTGCACCCCTACCAGTACACGCACTTCAACCACATCGCGGGCACGGTGCGCGGCGCCGACGACCGCTTCATGCTGGACTATTGGGGTCTCGCCTTGAAGCAGGCCTCCGACGGATTGCGCGAGCAGCTCGTCGAGCGCCAGGAAGTGCCACCGAGCAACCGCAAATGGAAGGTCGCGGTGTGCGGACCGCAGCGCCCGGCCCAGGTCGCGCTCGGGCCGGACTTCACCATCGGCTGGGATTCCAATGCCGCCGATTTCGCCATGACGCTCGGCGAGTTCTACTGCAAGGGCCTCACGGCGCCGGTCATGGTCGAGATCAAACGCGACGACGTGGTGTTCGCCCGCGTCTACGACATCCGCGGCCGCGGCATTTCCAGCCTGCTTTCGATCCCGGCGCCGTAGGATTATTCTCCGTTTCCGTAGATGGGATGGACCGAAGCGTAATCCGGGGACCTGTGGCGTCGTGCGAGCTGCCCCGCATTCCGCTTCGCTCCATGCGGGCTACGCGCGACAGCCACGCTCCTTGCGCCTTGCCGCCAGCCTCACCCGCGACTACGCTCGCTTCCCGCAACAACGACGTTCGGAGAGATCAGCCATGTCGCCAGCAGAAGCCCGCGTGAGGGAAGTGCCCTCCAACATGACGGAGGCGGAGTGGCAGCAACGGGTCAATCTCGCCGCCTGCTATCGCCTGGTCGCGCTGTACGGCTGGGACGATCTGGTCGACACCCACATCTCCGCGCGCGTGCCCGGCCCCGACCATCACTTCCTCATCAATCCCTACGGGCTGATGTTCGAGGAAATCACGGCCTCCAGCCTCGTCAAGGTCGACCTGCACGGCAACCAGCTCTCCGAGAGCGAGTACAGCATCAACCCCGCCGGCTTCACCATCCATTCGGCAATCCACGAGGTGCGCGAAGACGCCATCTGCGTGCTGCATCTCCACACCCTCGACGGCACCGCGGTGTCGAGCAGCGCGGAAGGGCTGCTGCCGCTGAACCAGACCGCCCAGCTCGTCACCCACGACCTCGCCTATCACGACTATGAAGGCATCGCGCTCGACCACGAGGAGCGGCCGCGGCTGCAGAAGGATCTCGGCGACCACAACCACATGCTCCTGCGCAATCACGGCACGCTGACGGTCGGCCGCTCGGTCGCTTCCGCTTTCGAGCGCATGTACCACCTCGAACGCGCCTGCTCGATGCAGGTGCGCACGCGCGCACTGGGCACGCCGGTCTATCCGGTCGAGGAGATCGCGATCGAGAAGAACACCGAGCTGTTGTCGAACCGCGACCGCGCCGAGCTGCGCGCGAACAACCTCGTGTGGCCGCCCTTGCTGCGCAAGCTCGACCGCGTCAATCCCGGCTACAGGTCTTGAGATATTTGGGATCTGGTGTAGAGTAACACCAACGAACCTCTACGCCTTTTTGGAATGAAACGCCGCCCAATCCCGGGCGGCGTTTTTATTTGGTGTGGCGACCTCTCTCATCGTCATTGCGAGGAGCCCTTGCGACGAAGCAATCCAGACTGTTTCCTTGGAGGGATTTCTGGATTGCTTCGCTTCGCTCGCAATGACGATGAGAGAATCTTCGTAGCGAATGAAGCTCTCGTAGGGTGGGCAAAGCGACTTGTCCGCCGTAGCTCGAAGAGCGAAGGGGAAGCGTGCCCACGTCTTCTTCCTTCCTAATCACTGGGAGATGGTGGGCACGGCGCTTTCGCGCCTTTGCCCACCCTACGGCACCGTGCCTATTTCACCTCCGCCAGCGCGGCGAGGATGCGAGCCCAGGAGCGGATCCCTTTCTGGAAGCTCTTCAGGTCGTATTTCTCGTTGGGCGAGTGGATGTTGTCGTCGTCGAGGCCAAACCCCACCAGCAGCGAGTCGAGGCCGAGCCTGCGCTTGAAGTCGGCGACGATTGGGATCGAGGCGCCGGAGCCCATCAGCACGGTCTCCTTGCCCCATTCCTCCGTCAGCGCCTTGCTGGCGGCGGCAAGCGGCTTCATGGTCCAGTCGAGCGCGACCGCGGGCGCGGCGGAATGGTCGCCGAACTCGACCTTGCAGTCGCCGGGAATGCGCGCCGTCACGTAATCACGGAAGGCCTTGCGGATCTTTTGCGGGTCCTGGCCCTGGACCAGACGGAACGACACCTTCGCCGAGGCATGTGAGGGAATCACGGTCTTGGAGCCCTCGCCGATATAGCCGCCCCAGATGCCGTTGACGTCGCAGGTCGGACGCGTCGAGGCCTGCTCGACCAGCAGCCTGCCCTTCTCGCCAGCCGGGAGCGACAGCCCGACCGGCTTGAGAAAGCTCTCGGGCGTGAAATCGAGCTTCTTCCACTGCGCCAGGATGTCGGGCGGCGTGTCCTTCACGCTGTCATAGAAGCCGGGAATGGTGATGCGGTTGTCGTCGTCGAACAGGCCGCCCAGGATTTTCGTGAGCAGGCGGATCGGGTTCATCGCGGTGCCGCCAAACACGCCGGAATGCAGATCGCGATTGGCGGCGGTGATCTTCAGCTCTTCATAGAGCAGGCCGCGCAGCGAGGTCGTGATCGCCGGCGTGCTCGGATCCCACATGCCGGTGTCGCACACCAGCACGTAGTCGGCCTTGAACTCGTCCTTGTTGGCCTCGATGAAGGGCACGAAGTTCTTCGAGCCGACCTCCTCCTCGCCCTCGATCAGGAAGGTGACGTCGACCGGCAGCGAGCCCGTCACCTTCTTCCAGGCACGGCAGGCCTCGACGAACGTCATCACCTGGCCCTTGTCGTCCTCGGCGCCGCGCGCGACGATGATCTTGCGGCCATCGGCATGATCGGTGACGACGGGCTCGAACGGCGGACGGTGCCAGAGATCGAGCGGGTCGACCGGCTGCACGTCGTAATGGCCGTAGAACAGCACGTGCGGCCGTCCGCCCGCGCCGGTCCTGCCGACGACGGCGGGATGGCCCGCGGTCGGCCTCACCTCGGTGGCCACACCGAGGCTGGCGATGTCCTTGGCGAGATGCTCGGCGGCAGCCTTGCAATCATCGGCGAAGGCGGGATCGGCCGAGATCGACTTGATCCGCAACAACGAGAACAGGCGCTCCAGGCTGTTGTCGAAATCCTTGTCGATGTGGTCGAGCACGGATTGGAGCTGCGCGTTGGCCATGATTGCTATCCTGGTTGTTGGGTCTCACGAGGTCCCGGGTTTTAACGCCGGCGCGGCCGCGGGGCTAGCCGCAAGCGGCGGATGCCGGATGTGCCAGGCGAGGCACCCTGCGAGGACCGCGGTCGCAGCGAGGTTGTTGCCCCAGGCTTGGATGACAATGGGAAACCACGGCAACGACAGCAGCATGAGGATGCCGGCGGCACCCAGCGCGAGCCAGGTTCCCAGGCGCACATGCGCTCGCTCGTCGAAGGCGGCGCGATGCATCAACACCGTCATCGGGAAGAACAGCCACATGAAGTAGTATTGCCGGGCCAGAGGCGAGGCCACCGTCATGAGGCAGAACAGGATGCCGAGCTCCTCGGCATCCGAGCGCGCCGTTCGCCGCGCTTGCCGCGGCATGATTGCGACGAAGCCGAGCCCGAGCAGCGCCGACAGCGCGAGCACGATCCAGTTCGCCGTCCTGTAGTCGACGTCGATGACGTTCATGGTGCGCGGCGGCTTCTTGGGATCGTCCTGATTGTAGTTGATCGGCCGCACCAGGCGATGCGTGACGGCAATCAGGGATTGGTTGACCCACGACCAGTTCTGCTCGCCACGCTGGCCAAAGCCTTTTTCCGAGCTCGTCCCGACCATGCCCTGGTACCATTTCGCAAGCTCGGCGGCGTTGCGCTCGAAGCCGCGGATCGGCGCCGGCACGAGGTAGAGAAGTATGCCGGTGAAGACGATCGTGCTGACAAGGGCGGCCCATTTGCGCCGCCACGCCAGATAAGGCAGCACCGCGACTGGAAACACCTTGATGGCGATGGCGAGTGCGAACATGAAGCCGGCGAGCCACGACCGTTGATGCCGCAGGCTCCAGAAGCCGTAGAGCATCATCGCCAGCAGCACGAGGTTCGGCTGGCCGAGGTCGAACATGTCGAACACGAAGGACACGGTGACGACGACCGGCAGCGCCTCCAGCCATCGACCCGGCGCGCGGCCCGAGCCGGTCATGACCTGGGAGAGGGCCCCGGTGCACCACCACGCCACGGCGTTCAGGATCGACAGGACGACATAGAGCGGGATCTTGCCGAACCAGCTCGGGATCGCCAGCAGGATCGCCGGCAGCGGCGGATAGATGAAATCGAAATAGTCCTCGGGCGCGGCAGGATAGAGCGGGTCACCCTGCAAGACCTGCTGTCCGGCCCAGTACCAGAGCGAATAGTCCTTGGTCTTGCCGCGTCCAAAAATCTCGGGAACGAGCACGTCGGCGGCCAGGAGGATGCAGCAGAACAGAAAAAGCAGATCCAGCGGCGCCCGCAACGACGGGCGTCTGGGTAGGTCAGGCTTGGCTAACGGGGAGGACGTGGTCACGGTGCGGTCCTGAGCGGCGATGACACAGGACGTAGCAGACCGGCAAGGGCTTGGAGAGTCCCCTCACCTGAATGTGTGACGTTCGGCCCTCCCAGATCGCGGGAGCGGTCGATCGATTGCCTTGCCGTGGGGCGTTCTGCCTACCGCCGCAGCAATCCGCCGAGCGCACCGCGGACCAGCGTGCGGCCGATCGAGCCGCCGAGCTGACCGCCGATCGACTTGCCGAGATTGGCGGCCATCCCGCCGATCACCTGGTTGGTGACCGATCGCGTCACGTCGCGGGCGATGACCTGGCCGGTCGACAGACGGCCTCGCTTGACGTTGGTGCCGAAGATGGTGCCGACGATCGAGCCGATCTGGCCGAGAACGCCGCCGCCGCCTCCGCCCGCGGGGCCATCGGCGGTCGCCGCCGTGCCGGCGATGCGCTTCTGGATCATCTCGTAGGCGGACTCCGCATCGACGGCCGTGTCATATTTGCCCTTCACCGGACTTGCCGCCATGATCGACTTGCGCTCGTCCGGCGTGATTGGTCCGATGCGGGCGGACGGCGGCCGGATCATCACCCGCTCCACCATCGAAGGCGTGCCGTTGCCCTCGAGGAAGGACACCAGCGCCTCGCCCTTGCCGAGCTCCGTGATCACCTTTGCGGTGTCGAGCCTCGGGTTGGGCCGGAAGGTCTGCGCCGCAGCGGCGACCGCCTTCTGGTCGCGCGGGGTGAAGGCACGCAAAGCGTGCTGCACCCGGTTGCCCAATTGTCCGAGCACGCGGTCGGGCACGTCGATCGGATTTTGCGTCACGAAGTAGACGCCGACGCCCTTGGAGCGGATCAGGCGGACCACCTGCTCGATCTTGTCCATCAGCGCCTTGGGCGCGTCATTGAACAACAGATGCGCTTCGTCGAAGAAGAACACCAGCTTCGGCTTGGGCAGATCGCCGGCTTCGGGCAGCTCCTCGAACAGCTCCGACAACATCCAGAGCAGGAAGGTCGCGTATAGCCTCGGGTTCTGGAGCAGCTTGTCGGCGACCAGGATGTTGACCATGCCGCGGCCGTCGCTGTCGGTCTTCATGAAGTCCTTGAGCGTCAGCGCCGGCTCGCCGAAGAATTTGGTGCCGCCCTGGTTCTCCAGCACCAGGAGCTGGCGCTGGATGGTGCCGACGGTGGCCTTGGTGACGTTGCCGAACCCCTGAGCGGCCTTGCGGATGGCGGAGAGCGGGTCCTGCTCCGCGTCCGCAGCCTTCTTTCCGCTGTCGGGCACGATGGCATCGAGCAGCGCCCGCAGATCCTTCATGTCCATCAAGGTCAGGCCGTTGTCGTCGGCGACGCGGAAGGCGACGTTGAGCACGCCTTCCTGCACGTCGTTCAGATCGAGCATGCGCGCGAGCAGAAGCGGCCCCATTTCCGTGACGGTCGCGCGCACGGGGTGGCCCTGCTCGCCGAATACGTCCCAGAACACCGTCGAGAACTGATCGGGCTGGAATCTCAGCCCCATTTCGTTGGCGCGCTTGACGATGAAGTCCTTGGGTTCGCCGATCTGGCAGATGCCGGCGAGGTCGCCCTTGATGTCGGCCGCGAAGACCGGAACACCGGCGCGTGCAAATCCTTCCGCCATCACTTGCAGCGACACGGTCTTGCCGGTTCCGGTTGCACCCGTGACGAGGCCGTGGCGATTGGCGAGCGCAAGCGTCAGCCAGGCCTGCTCGTCTCCCTTGCCGACGAAGATCTTGGCGTCGGTATCGCCGAGCTTGCTGTCCTGTGCGGTCATTATTCTCTCTGATCTCTCTGCCGAGTTTCGCGTATTGAAACTCAAATGCACCAGTTCCGTAGTTTAACGCATCTCGCGCGCCGATTAAATCGGTTCAGCGGCTCCTGCGCATGCGACATTATCGGACACCGATGGGCGAGATCAGCCGAAAGTCGGAACGCGGCGTTCGCAACGCGGCAATTTTTTGCCGATTCGTTCTAGGCTCTTGCACGGCGGCAACACTTTTCGCGCGTTCGCGACGGCGCATGCGTTCATCGCTTGTATTTCACGTCACACCGGCTCAAGATCGTTTTCGAAAGCAATATTCCGGAATGTAAACCGGCTGAGGGGCGGGTCTTATGGACGAGCTGATCGGACGGCTGGCGACAAACGCCAGCATAGACGGTGCTGTCGCTGAAAAGACCGTCGGCATCATCCTGGCCTTCCTTCGCAACGAGGGTCCTTCCGACACCGTGCAGGCCCTGATCGATCAGATCCCCGGAGCGGAAGCTGCGATCGAAGCGTCCAAGAGCGGTGGCGCCCTGTCGCGGCTGATGGGCGGCGGCTTGATGGCCGTCGGCACGCGCCTGATGAGCCTCGGGCTCGGCATGTCCGAGATTCAAAACGTCTCCCGTGAACTTTTCCGCTACGGGCGAGACAAAATCGGAGCGGATCAGATGGGCAAGATCATTGCGGGGACGCCGGGCCTCAGCCAGTTCGCCTGAGCGACGCTTTTCATATCGAGCATCATGACATATCCGATCTCCGAGATTGAGGGCCTGCCGGCCTTTGCCGCCAACAAGCTGAAGGCGCAAGGAATCCGCACCACGGACGCGCTGCTCGAGGCGGCCTCCACCGTGAAGGGCCGCAAGGCGCTTTCGGCCAAGACCGGCATCAGCGAGCAGCAATTGCTGGAATGGGCCAACGTCTCCGACTACATGCGCATCCCCGGCATGGGCAGGGCCAAGGTCGGGCTCGTCCGCGCCGCCGGCGTCACCACCGTGCGCGAGCTCGCCTATCGAAATCCGGCGAGACTGGCGCAGAGCATGCGCGAGGCCAACGAGAAGAAGAAGCTCGTCCGCCTCCTGCCTTCCGAGAAGTCGGTCGGCGACATCATCGCCAAGGCCAAGAAGCTGCCGCCGAAGATTACGTATTAGGCTGCGGGCCAAGCTGGAGAGGTGGGGCATCACTGCTCCCAGATCGTCATTGCGAGCGCAGCGAAGCAATCCAGAATCTTTCCGCGGTGACAGTCTGGATTGCTTCGCTGCGCTCGCAATGACGGAGTGTGGGCAAGAACATCGCGTCCTCTCGGCCGTCTGTGCGCATCGGAATGGCCGCGAATCGCCCTCAATCCCGGCTTGACACCCTCTTCGCGACCGCGCAAAGCGGGCCGCATGAATGCCTCGCCCTCCCCTTCCGTCCCGCCGGCCGGCTCGGCCGGGATCGACGCGCTGCGGACGCTCGTGGGCCGGCCGCTTCCTGCGGTGATGGGCGTGCTCAACATCACCCCGGATTCCTTCTCCGACGGCGGCGAGTTCATCGCGCCCGCGCGGGCGCTGGAGCGGGCGCGGGCGATGATCGCCGCCGGCGTCGACATCATCGATATCGGCGCCGAATCCACCCGGCCCTACCAGGGCGCCCGGCCGGTCACGGCGGCGGAGGAGCTCGCGCGGCTGAAGCCGGTGCTATCGGACATCGTGGCGCTCGGTGTGCCCGTCTCGATCGACAGCATGAAGGCGGAGGTGGTGGCCTTCGCGCTCGACCAGGGCGCGGCGATCGCCAACGACGTCTGGGGCCTGCAACGCGACGCCGAGATGGCGCCGCTGATCGCCGCCAGGGGCGTGCCCGTCATCGTCATGCACAACCGCGACAGCGTCGATCCCGCCATCGACATCGTCGCGGACATCAAGACGTTCTTCCTGCGCTCGCTGGACCTTGCCGCAAAAGCCGGCATCGCGCGCGACAAGATCGTGCTCGATCCCGGGATCGGCTTCGGCAAGACCGCCGAGCAGAGCATGACCGCACTGGCGCGCTTGCGCGAGCTCGACATGTTCGGCCTGCCGATCCTGGTCGGCGCCTCGCGAAAACGCTTCATCGTCACGGTGTCGCCGTCGGAGCCCTCGGAGCGGCTCGCCGGCTCGATCGCGGCGCATCTGATCGCCGCGCAGCGCGGTGCAAAGATCATCCGGACCCATGACGTCGCCGAAACCCTGCAGGCCCTGCGGGTGGCGCATGCCATCGAGAGCGAGCAATGACCGATACGATCTTCGTCACCGGCCTGTCGATCCATGCCCGCCACGGCGTGATGGATCACGAAACCGAGGTCGGCCAGCGTTTCGTCATCGATCTCGAGCTCTATACCGACCTGTCGGAGCCTGCGCGCAGCGACCGGCTCGCCGACACGGTGTCGTACGCTGAAGTCGTGGCGACGACGACGGCGGCGTTCAAGAACACCAATTACAAGCTCCTGGAGCGCGCGGCGGGCGCGGTGGCTGATGCGATCCTGTCGCACTTCCCGCGCATCCGCGCCGTGAAGGTCACGGTGCACAAGCCGCATGCGCCGATCGCCGCGATCTTCGACGATGTCGGTATCGTGCTGACACGCTCGCGGCACCCCTAATATGGCGAGCGTGCTGATCGCACTCGGCGGCAATGTCGGCGATGTCCGCGCGACGTTCAAAAAGGCGATCGCGCATATCTGCGGCATGGCACAGGGGGCACTGATCGCGCGCTCGTCCGACTATACGACCCCGCCCTGGGGCGACGAGAACCAGGATCCCTTCATCAATGCCTGTATCGAGATCGAGACCAGTCTCGATCCGCATGCGCTATTGTTCGTGCTGCAGAAAGTCGAGCAGAAATTCGGCCGCACACGCACCAAGGCGCGGCGCTGGGGCCCGCGCACGCTCGATCTCGATATGATCGCCTACGACGATGTCTCCTTGCAGAAGCCCGACCTGACGCTGCCGCATCCGCGCCTGTTCGAGCGCGCCTTCGTGCTGGTGCCGCTGGCCGAAATCGCACCGGACCGCGTGATCTCGGGCATTCGTGTGCGTGACGGGCTCGCCAGCGTCTCGACGCAAGGCATTGAGCGGCTTCCGGATACCGGTTAACCAAAAACAACCGTTTGCAGGAACGGTCCGCCGTGGCAATTTCGCCTGCGAATAACAAGACGTTCGGGAGCCCCGCGCCGCATGACCTCCGTGACTGACGACCTGCCGCTGGCGGCGGATTTTCCCAAGGCTACGCCTGAGGACTGGCGCAAGCTGGTCGACGGCGTGCTGAAGGGCGCGCCGTTCGAGAAGCTGGTCGGCAAGACCTATGACGGCATCAAGATCGAACCGCTCTATCCGCGCGCGAGGGGCGTTGCACCCGTGGTCGGACGGGCCGCGGCCGCGCCGTGGCAGATCGTGCAGCGGATCGACCATCCCGACGCTGCGCTCGCGAATGCGCAGGCGCTGCAGGATCTGGAGAACGGTGCAACCGGGCTTGCACTGGTGTTCGCCGGCGCCAATGGCGCGCGCGGTTTCGGCCTGGAACCTTCTGCCGACGCGGTTGCAAAGGTCTTGAAGGACATTCATCTCGACGCCGGGATCGGCATCGACCTCGAGATCGGACCGCAATCGCGGATGGCGGCGATCCATGTCGCGGAATATGTGAAGTGCAACGGCCTCGATCCCGCCGCCTGCAACATCCGCTTCGGGCTCGATCCGCTCGCGGCTGGCGCGGTGTGGGGCCACAGCCCCTATACTTGGGAGGAAATCGCCCCCGCGATCACGGGCGCCATCAAGGGCCTCGCCGGGCTCGGCTTCAGGGGGCCGTTCGCCTCCGCCGACGGCCGCGTGATCCATGATGCCGGTGGTTCGGAAGTGCAGGAGCTCGCCTTCGTGCTGGCCTGCGGCGTCGCTTATCTGCGCGCGATCGAAGGCGCGGGCATTCCGCTGGAAACCGCGCAGGGCATGGTCTATGCGCGGCTCGCCGCTGATGCCGACCAATTCCTGACCATGGCCAAATTCCGCGCGCTGCGGCTGTTGTGGGCGCGCATCGTGACCGCTTGCGGGCTCACGCCGAAACCGCTGTTCATCGCCGCCGATACGTCCTGGCGCATGCTGACGCAGCGCGATCCCTACGTGAACATGCTGCGCGCGACCGTGGCGACCTTCGCCGCGGGGCTCGCCGGCGCCAATGCCATCACCGTGCTGCCGCATACGTTGGCGCTCGGCCTACCCGATCCGTTCGCGCGGCGCGTGGCGCGCAGCACCCAGCTTTTGCTGCTGGAAGAAAGCAACCTCGCCAAGGTCAGCGATCCTGCGGCGGGCGCCGGCGGGATCGAGACGCTGACGGCGCAGCTGTGCGAAGCGGCCTGGGCGCTATTCCAGGAGAGCGAGAAATCCGGTGGCGCCTTCGCCGCGCTTCAGCAGGGTGTGTTCCAGAGCAAGGTCGCGGCCACGCGGAAGGCGCGCGAGGCTAATATCGCGAAGCGCCGCGACGTGCTGACCGGCGCCAGCGAGTTTCCGAACCTGCAGGAGAGCGAAGCCACTGTCCTGAAGGCAACGCCGATCGCGCTTCCGCCCTATGGCGAACAGACATACAAGTTCGAGGCGCTGGCGCCGATCCGTCTCGCGGAACCGTTCGAGGCGCTGCGCGACAAATCCGACGCGATGTTGAAGGCGCGGGGCGCACGGCCAAAGGTGTTCCTGGCCAATCTCGGCACGCCCGCCGATTTCACCGCGCGCGCGACGTTCGCCAAGAGCTTCTTCGAGGCCGGCGGCATCCAGGCGGTCGACAGCGAGGGCTTTGCCGATCCGGCCAAGCTGGCCGCGGCCTTCAAGGCCTCCGGCGCCGAGCTGGCCTGTCTGTGTTCCAGCGACAAGGTCTATGCGGAACACGCCGAAGCTGCGGCAAGGGCCCTGCAATCGAGCGGCGGGCGACATATCTATCTGGCAGGCCGCCCGGCTGAGGCCGAGGCGGCGCTGCGGGCCGCCGGCGTCACGGGTTTTGTCTTCGCCGGGGGTGATGCGGTTGTCACGTTGCAAGACGCCTATCGACGGATGGAAATGGCATGACCGAGACCAGCAAACCCGTTCTCACCGGTGGCTGCCAATGCGGCGCCGTGCGCTTTGCGCTGACGGCGTCGCCGAACAAGATTTCGATCTGCCACTGCCGGATGTGCCAGAAGGCCAGCGGCGCGCCGTTTGCCTCCTTCGCCGATATCGAGAAGACGGACTTTGCCTGGACCAAGGGCACGCCGTCGGCGTTCCAATCTTCGTCGATCGCGATGCGCGATTTCTGCGCCGCCTGCGGCACGCCCCTGAGCTTCCGCCGCATCGATGGCCCGCGCATCGAGATCATGACCGGCGCCTTCGACCGACCGGACCACGTGGTGCCGACCCGGCAATATGGCACCGAATCCCGCCTCGGCTGGGTGGTCGGCATCGCCAATCTGCCGAGCCAGACCACGCAGCAGAATTACGGACCGGAGAAGATGGCGACCATCGTCAGCCATCAGCATCCGGATCATGATTGAGCTTACGATATGGTTGAAGCCATGAGCCGCATTCCGAATTTCGCCGACATTGCCTTTGAGCGGCCAACCGTCGCTGCGCCTGCGGGCAGCGCCGAGCCGTGGCTGACGCCGGAGGGCATTCTGGTGAAGCCCGCTTATGGCGAGGCTGATGTCGCCGGGCTCGATTTCCTCGAAACCTATCCGGGCATCGCGCCCTATCTGCGCGGTCCCTACCCGACCATGTATGTCAACCAGCCCTGGACCGTCAGGCAATATGCCGGCTTCTCCACGGCGGAGGATTCCAACGCGTTCTACCGCCGCAACCTGGCGGCCGGGCAAAAGGGTCTCTCGGTCGCCTTCGATCTTGCCACCCATCGCGGCTACGACTCTGACCATCCGCGCGTCGGCGGCGATGTCGGTATGGCCGGCGTGGCCATCGATTCCATCTACGACATGCGCACGCTGTTTGCCGGGATTCCGCTCGATCAGATGAGCGTGTCCATGACCATGAACGGCGCGGTGCTGCCGATCCTCGCGCTCTACGTCGCCGCCGCCGAGGAACAGGGCGTGCCGCCGGAGAAGCTGTCGGGCACCATTCAGAACGACATTCTGAAAGAGTTCATGGTGCGCAACACCTACATCTATCCGCCGGCGCCCTCGATGCGGATCATCTCGGATATCTTCGCCTACACCTCCACGAGGATGCCGAAGTACAATTCCATTTCGATCTCCGGCTATCACATGCAGGAGGCCGGCGCGACGCAGGATCTCGAGCTCGCTTATACGCTCGCGGACGGCGTCGAATATCTGCGCGCCGGACTTGCCGCGGGGCTCGACGTCGACCGCTTCGCGCCGCGCCTGTCGTTCTTCTGGGCGATCGGCATGAACTTCTTCATGGAGGTCGCCAAGCTGCGCGCGGCGCGCCTGCTCTGGGCGAAGCTGCTGAAACCCTTCAACCCCAAGGACCCGCGCTCTCTCTCGCTGCGCACGCATAGCCAGACCTCGGGATGGTCGCTGACCGCGCAGGACGTCTTCAACAACGTGATGCGTACCACCGTGGAGGCGATGGCGGCGACGCAAGGCCATACCCAATCGCTGCACACCAACGCGCTCGACGAAGCGCTGGCGCTGCCGACCGACTTCTCGGCGCGCATCGCCCGCAACACCCAGCTGTTCCTGCAGCAGGAGAGCGGCACCACCCGCATCATCGATCCCTGGGGCGGCTCGTATTATGTCGAGCGGCTCACGCGCGACCTCGCCGCCAAGGCGTGGGGCCATATCCAGGAGATCGAGGAGCTCGGCGGCATGGCGAAGGCGATCGAAGCCGGCGTGCCGAAGCTGCGCATCGAGGAGGCCTCGGCCAAGACGCAAGCGCGGATCGACGCCGGCAAGCAGGCGGTGATCGGCGTCAACAAGTACAAGCCGACCGACGAGGACAAAATCGAGATCCTGAAGGTCGACAACACCAATGTCCGCCGGCTTCAGATCGACAAGCTCAAGCGGCTGAAGGCAGAGCGCAATCAGCAGGAGGTCGATGCCGCCCTCGCCGCGCTGACGCGCTCGGCCGGCGAAGGCAACGGCAATCTGCTCGCGCTCGCCATCGACGCGGCACGCGCCAAGGCGACCGTCGGCGAGATCTCCGACGCGATGGAGAAGGTGTTCGGCCGGCACCGCGCCGAGATCAAGTCCATCACCGGCGTCTACAAGCGGGAGGCGTCCAGCATGGGCACCCAGGTCGAGAAGGTTCAGGCGCTGATCGACGCCTTCGAGGAGGCGGAAGGCCGCCGCCCGCGCATCCTGGTCGCCAAGATAGGCCAGGACGGCCATGACCGCGGCCAGAAGGTGATTGCGTCAGCGTTCGCCGATATCGGCTTCGACGTCGACATCGGGCCGCTGTTTGCCACCGCCGACGAAGCCGCGCGGCAGGCGGTCGAGAACGACGTGCACATCCTCGGCGTCTCCTCGCTGGCAGCCGCCCACCTCACCGCCGTGCCTGAGCTGAAGGCCGCGCTGAAGAAGCAGGGCCGCGACGACATCATGATCATCGTCGGCGGCGTGGTGCCGCCGCAGGATTACGATGCGCTCTATGCCGCCGGCGCCGAGGCGATCTTCCCGCCCGGCACGGTGATTGCGGATGCGGCCGAGGAGCTGATCCGCAAGCTGAACGCCCGGCTGGGGCATAGCGAGGCGGCGGAGTAGCCTCTCCCTCGAGATCTTCTAAAGCGCGATGAGATTTGGACGAATCGTCATCGCGCCTTAGATCCTTGTTTGAGGATGATCCGCTCGGAAAACCGCGTCACACTTTTCCGGATCATGCTCTAACCAGATCGCGGACGGGTCCGGGCCAGGGTCCGTGCCAGTGAATCCGTCCAATCGGGAATCCAGGCGGCAAACAGGGCTTTCCAGCGCTCGGCGTCCGCAGCTTCGGTTTCGAGCGCGACCGACCATTCGATGAGGGTGCGGTCGCCTTCGACGATCGGACGCAGATGCATGGTGCCTTGGTAGCGCGCCGGCGCCGGACTCGGTCCGCCGTCGTCTTGCGGGTAGGGTATCGCCTCGAGACCGGCATAAGTGAGAGTGTGCTGCCGGTCCGAGTGATCGACCAGACGCTGGCGGATCAGGTTTCCGAGATAGCAGAAGCGCCTGATGGCGCCGACTTCATCGCCGCGCTTGTCATCTTCGATCTCGCTTTCGCTCACCCCGTCGATGTAAGCGGGGTAGTTGTTGAAATCGCGGATCAGCGACCAGACGTCGTTCAGCGGATGGTCCAGCACGGCGCTGTAATAGGCTTGGGTCATCGATGGCTTGCCTTTGGTTCTTCGTTACGCGCTGAAGTTGGCTTCGCGCGCGGACAAAACCCACCCGATTTCCGACCCCCATTCGCGGGCCGTCTGCTTTCACACAACATGGCGCTTCCAGTTGGTAGCGCTACCTTGCAGCGGCGACGCAAAGCCGACTAGAATGCCGGCGTTGACAAGAGCGTCCGACATCACGGGCGCCGCTGGGAGGCATTCAATGTCCAAGATTTCGCGCCGCAACTTTGCGGCTTCCACCGCCACAGTCGCGGCATCCGCCGCTTTCGGCTTCAAGCCCGCACTTGCGCAAGCCTATCCGGCCCGTCCGGTCACCGTGATCGTGCCCTGGGGCGCCGGCGGCGGCACCGATGCCACCGCGCGCATCGTCGCGGCGCTGCTGGAGAAGGACCTCGGCCAGCCGTTCAACGTGGTCAACCGCACCGGCGGCTCCGGCGTGGTCGGCCACAGCGCGATCGCGACCGCGCAGCCCGACGGCTACACCATCGGCATGCTCACGGTCGAAATCTCGATGATGCACTGGCAGGGCCTCACCGACCTGACGCCGAAGAGCTACACGCCGCTGGCACTGATGAACGAGGATCCGCCCGGCATCCAGGTCTCCTCCTCCTCGCCCTACAAGACGGTCAAGGAGCTCGCCGATGCGATCAAGGCGGCGCCTCCCGGCAAGTTCAAGGCCTCCGGCACCGGCCAGGGCGGCATCTGGCATCTGGCGCTGGTCGGCTGGATGCAGGCGATGGGCCTGCCTGCCAACCAGGTCGCCTGGGTGCCGTCGAATGGCGCAGCACCCGCGATGCAGGATCTTGCCGCCGGCGGTCTCGACCTCACCACCTGCTCGGTGCCGGAGGCGCGCGCGATCATCGAGGCCGGCAAGGCCAGGAGCCTCGCCATCATGGCGCCCGCGCGCAACCCGGTGTTCAAGGACGTGCCGACGCTGAAGGAGGCCATGGGCATCGACTACGCAACCGGCGCCTGGCGCGGCATTGCCGGGCCGAAAAATCTGCCGCCGGAGATCGCAACGAAGCTCACGGCGGCGCTGAAGAAGGTCTACGACTCGGCCGAGTTCAAGGATTTCATGAGCAATCGCGGCTTCGGCACCGTGTGGGGCGATGCGGCCCACTTCGCGGACTTCATGGACAAGGGCGATGCCCAGATGGGCGAGGCGATGAAGGCCGCGGGCCTGAGCAAGGCGTGAAGGACTGAGCTCTTGCCACATCGTCATTGCGAGCGCAGCGAAGCAATCCAGAATCCCTCCGCAGAACGACTCTGGATTGCTTCGCTACGCTCGCAATGACGGAGTGCATATTCGATAGCCCCGCCGCGCGCGAGGCAGAACATCTCTCACAGGGCCCTCCCATGCGTCTTCCCGACTCCGTCACGGGATCGTTTCTCGTCGTGCTCGGCGCGGCTGCCGCCTATGGCGGCTACATTCTGCCGCCGGTGCCTGGGCAGCCGGTCGGCCCCAACGTATTTCCGCTGGTGATCGGCTGCGGCCTTGCGCTGTGCGGGCTCGCGATCGTGTTCGGCATCGGCCATTCGTTCGAGGAGGAGGAAGAGCTGGTGCCGTTCGAGGACGGCCAGGCGGCAGCCCCGCCGCCGCAGAGCAAGCTCTACGGCCTACGCGCGCTGCTGCCACCGGCGCTGCTGCTGTTCTATGTATTTGCCGCCGACAGGCTCGGATTCATCATCACCGCGGCGATCATGGTCTACGTGACCTCGACCGCGCTCGGAGCCAAGTGGAAGCTGGCGCTGCCGCTCGCGATGCTCTCGCCGTTCGCCATTCACCTCATCTTCGGCAAGCTGCTCCGCGTGCCGCTTCCCGCCGGCCTGTTGCCGACGCCCTGGTAATCCCATGCTGAAGACCCTGATTGATGCCTTCGCGCTGATCTCCACCTGGGAGGTCATCATCGCGATGATCGCGGCCTCCGTGTACGGCCTCGTGATCGGCTCGCTGCCGGGCCTGTCGGCGACGATGGCGACCGCCCTGCTCGTCCCCGTCACCTTCTATCTGTCGCCGATCGCGGCGATCGCGACCATCGTCGCGGCCTCCTCGATGGCGATCTTCTCCGGCGACATTCCCGGCGCGCTGCTGCGCATCCCGGGCACGCCCGCCTCCGCCGCCTATGCGGATGAAGCCTACGCCATGACGCGCAAAGGCCAGGCCGAGCTGGCGCTAGGGGCCGGCGTCTGGTTCTCCGCCGTCGGCGGCATCGCCGGCGTGCTGTCGCTGATGATCCTGGCGCCGCCGCTCGCCGAGATCGCATTGTCGTTCTCGACCTTCGAATATTTCTGGCTGGCGCTGCTCGGCCTGATGTGCGCGACCCTGGTGGCGCGTTCCTCGCCGGTGAAGGCGATCGCCGGCATGTTCATCGGCCTGCTCGTCTCCTGCATCGGCATCGAGAATCCCGGCGGCATCCCGCGCTTCACCTTCGGCCTCACCGATCTGTTCGGCGGCATCGAGCCGATCCCGGCCCTCGTCGGCGTGTTCGCGGTGGCGCAGGTGATGCGCGCGATGCTGACGCCAGAACCACCACCCCTGCCGCGACGAAAATTCGGGAGCATCATGGCCGGCCAATGGAGGCTGACCAAGCTCTATCACTGGCAGATGACGCGCGGGAACATCGTCGGCATCATCATCGGCGTACTGCCCGGCGCCGGCGCCGACATGGCCGCCTGGGTCTCCTACGCGATGTCCAAGCGCTTCTCCAAGGAGCCGGAAAAGTTCGGCACCGGCCACGTGGAGGGCCTGGTCGAGGCCGGCGCCAGCAACAATGCCAGCATCGCCTCGGGCTGGGTGCCTTCGCTGCTGTTCGGCATTCCCGGCGACACCATCGCCGCGATCGCGATCGGCGTGCTCTACATGAAGGGGCTCAATCCCGGCCCGACGCTGTTCACCGAGAAGGCGTCGAGCATGTACGCGATCTATCTGATGTTCATCATCGCAAACATCCTGATGATCCCGCTTGGCATCGCCATGATCCGGGTCGCCGCCTATATCCTGCTGGCGCCGCGCTCGGCCATCATGCCGATCATCATGCTGTGCTGCGCGGTCGGCTCGTTTGCGATCGGCAACAACATGTTCGGCGTCGTCACCGTCGCCGCCTTCGGCGTGATCGGCTATGTCATGGAGGCGAACGGTTATCCGGTCGCCGCGATGGTGCTCGGCATCGTCATGGGCACCATGGTCGAGCAGGCCTTCGTCACCTCGCTGATCAAGTCGGACGGCAGCATTTTGCCGTTCTTCGAGCGCCCGGTCGCGGCCATCCTCGCTGCCATGGCGATCGGCGCGCTGCTGTGGCCGGTGATGGTGTGGGTCTGGCGCAAGGTGAAACCAGCGCAGACGGTCGCCGCAACGACCCGGTGATATCGCCCGGGCGCGGGCCTCGCCTGCCCCCGGCCGGGTCAGCAGAACTGTCTCCGTATCGCTGGGCCGGGCGGCTGCGCTGTGCTAATATCCGGCCATGACCGATGTCGCAGACATTCCACTCCAAACTCTCATCGGGAAGCTCCGAGAGCTTGCTCCCGCCTTGAGGGCTGCGGGCGTGAAACGGCTGCACATCTTCGGATCGCGTGCCCGCGGTGACGCGCGGCCGGACAGTGACCTCGACGTGTTGGTCGAAACGACCTCGCGCGAGGAAGCGCCGCGGTTCGACTATTTTGAGGTCCTACACCTGATCGAGGATCATGTCGGCGTTCGAGTGCAGGTATCGATGCGCGACTTGCTGAAGCCGCGCATGGCCGAGCGGATCGCGGACGATCTGATCGAGGTCTTCTGAATGCCGCCGACCGTCGAAGACCGGCTACTCGACATTCTGGAAGCCATATCGGACATCGAAAGCGTCACGAAGGGCCTCACATTCGATCAATTTGTCTCCGAAAAGACCTCCCGCCTCGCAATCGAACGGCTTCTCGAGATCATCTGCGAGGCATCGAGATTCATCCCGGATGAGGTCAAGCGAACGGAGCCTGGAATCGACTGGCGCAAGATGATCGACTTTGGAAATCTTCTGCGTCATGCCTATCATATGACGAAGGCCGAGATCGTTTGGGATATCATTCAAACACACCTTCCACCGTTGAAATCCTGCGCTGAGAGACACGTTCGCATGTCAGGCCGCTAGCGGCTGGACGCGAAAGCAACGATGACCACTCCCAAATCCATCGACATCAAATCCCTCGCCCGCGACCTCCGCACCGGCAGCCGCGCGGCGCTTGCGCGGGCGATCACGCTGGTGGAGAGCCGGCGCGGCGACCACCAAGCGCTGGCGCGGGAGCTGGTGCAGATGCTGCTGCCCGACACCGGCAAGGCGTTCCGCGTCGGCATCACGGGCTCGCCCGGCGTCGGGAAATCCACCACGATCGATGCGCTGGGTACGTATTTGATTGAACAGGGCCACAAGGTCGCGGTGCTCGCGGTCGATCCGTCCTCGGCGCGCAGCGGCGGCTCGATCCTCGGCGACAAGACCCGGATGGCGCGGCTGTCGGCCGCGAACGACGCCTTCATCCGCCCCTCGCCCTCCTCCGGCACGCTCGGCGGCGTTGCGGCGAAGACGCGGGAGGCGATGCTGCTGTGCGAGGCCGCCGGCTTCGGCGTCGTGCTGGTCGAGACCGTCGGCATCGGCCAGTCCGAGACCGCCGTCTGCGACATGACCGACTTCTTCCTTGCCCTCATGCTGCCGGGCGGCGGCGACGAGCTGCAGGGCATCAAGAAGGGCCTGGTCGAGCTCGCCGACATGATCGCGATCAACAAGGCCGACGGCGACAATCTCAAGCGCGCCAAGATCACCGCTGCCGACTATCGCGGCGCGCTGCATATCTTGGCGCCGCGATCGGAGCATTGGCATCCGCCGGTCGAGACCTATTCGGCGCTGACCGGCGACGGCATCGCAAGGATCTGGCAGAAGGTTCTGGATCACCGCAAGGCGATGAGCGCGTCCGGCGATTTCGCCGCGCGGCGGCGCGAGCAGCAGGTGAAGTGGATGTGGTCGATGCTGGAGCAGCGCATGCTGGCGAGGCTCCGCAGCGAGGCATCGGTGCGGACGAAAGTCCGCAAGATCGAGGCCGAGGTCGCCGATGGCCATCTCACGCCGGCACTCGCCGCCGAGCAGATCCTGGAGTTGCTGCAATGAGCGACAAGCTCCGCATTCTCCTCACCGGCTTCGGTCCGTTTCCCGGCGCGCCCTATAATCCGACCCAGCCGCTGGTGGCGCGGCTGGCGCAATTGCGCCGGCCCGCGCTCGACGATGTCGCGCTATCGAGCCACATCTTCCCGGTCACCTATGCCGCGGTCGACCGCCAATTGCCTGAAATGCTCGCTGCGCAAAAGCCCGACGCGCTCCTGATGTTCGGCCTCGCCGCACGCACGCCTTACCTGCGCATCGAGACGCGGGCGCGCAACGCGGTCACCATGCTCTGGCCCGATGCCGCCAACACCCGCTCGGCAAAGCGCGGCATCGCCGGCCATGCGGACGCGATGATGTTCGGCCCGCACACGGCAAGGCTGCTGCGCGCCGCGCGCCTCACCGGCATCGACGCGCGCCCCTCGCGCGATGCCGGCGCCTATCTCTGCAACTATCTGAGCTGGCGCGCGATCGAGCACGTGAAGGCGGGCGGGCCGCGGCTTGCGGCGTTCATCCACATTCCCTTGCTTGCGCGCAGCGGCGCCGTTAGCCGCAAGGGCGCAGCCCGCATCACGCTGGAGGAGCTGGTGGATGCGGGGGAAGCGATGCTGATGGAGATGGTGCAGTTGGCACGGAAGGCGCGGAACATACCGGTCTCGTAGGGTGGGCAAAGGCGCGCAGCGCCGTGCCCACCATGCATCGCTTGGGCGCGGACAATGGTGGGCACGCTACGCTTTGCCCACCCTACGGCACCGTCTCTTGCGTAAACATTTAACCCTACCGCCAACAATCCTCACGGTCCTCGCCCTGCTGAGCTACGAAACCGCTGCGGACCCCCGCGTCCGCCGGAGGACGCGTCATGGACCTCAATCGCCGTCATCTCATCGGGGCTTCGACCGCCGGCATTGCCGGTGCCCTCGCCATGCCTGTTGACGCCGCGCGCGCCGCGCCGCTGACGTCGATGCTCGGCCGCGATGCCACGCAATACGGCGTGCGGCCCGGCAGCAGCGAGGACCAGACGCGCGCACTGCAGCGCGCCATCGACGAGGCCGCGCGCGCGCAAATGCCGCTCGCCTTGCCACCCGGCGTGTACCGGACCGGCCTGTTGCGGCTGCCGAACGGCGCGCAGCTGATCGGCGTGCGCGGCGCGACCAAGCTCGTCTTCACCGGCGGGGCCGCGGCGATCCAGAGCGACGGCTCCGATGCGATCGGCATCACCGGCATCACCTTCGACGGCGGCGGCATTGCGCTGCCGACACGGCGCGGCCTGATCCACGTCCTCGGCGGGCGCGATGTGCGCATCACCGATTGCGAGATCACGAGCTCGGGCGGCAGCGGCATCTGGCTCGAGCAGGTCGCGGGCGACATCTCCGGCAATATCTTCACCGGCATCGCGGTGACGGCGGTTGTGTCGTTCGACGCCAGGGGCCTCTGTGTCTCCCGCAACACGATTCTCGGCACCAACGACAACGGAATCGAGATCTTGCGCAATGCGATCGGCGATGACGGCACGCTGGTCGTCGACAACCGCATCGAGAACATCAAGGCCGGCCCCGGCGGCTCGGGCCAATACGGCAATGCCATCAACGCCTTTCGCGCCGGCAATGTGATCGTGCGCGGCAACCGCATCAGGAATTGCGACTATTCGGCTGTGCGCGGCAACTCGGCCTCGAACATCCATATCACGGGCAACAGCGTCAGCGACGTGCGCGAGGTCGCGCTCTATTCCGAATTCGCGTTCGAAGCCGCCGTGATCGCCAACAACATTGTCGACGGCGCGGCCGTCGGCGTCTCCGTCTGCAATTTCAACGAGGGCGGCCGCATCGCGGTGGTCCAGGGCAACATCATCCGCAACCTGGTCCCGAAGCGGCCGATCGGCACCGCGCCTGACGACGATGCCGGCGTCGGCATCTACATCGAGGCGGACTCCTCGGTGACCGGCAACGTCATCGAGAACGCGCCGTCCTACGGCATCGTCGCCGGCTGGGGCAGATATCTGCGCGATGTCGCGATCACGGGCAACGTGATCCGCAAGGCGCTGGCCGGCGTCGGCGTCTCCGTGGTGCCGGGCGCCGGCACCGCGCTCGTCAACAACAACATGATCTCCGAGACGCCGCGCGGTGCCGTGGTCGGCCTCGATCACGCCCGTGCGGTGACGTCGGACCTGTCGGCCGACGGCGCACAACGCTTCGCGCAGCTGCTGGTCGGCGGCAATGCGGTGCGAAGGTAGGCGTGGTTGACGGCCGGGCCCTGCATCCTTCGAGGCTCCTCATGGGACGCACTGCGTCCCATGCCTCGCACCTCAGGATGACGGAGCGACAGGTGCGGCTGCCTCCCGTTTTGCCCTCGCGACGGAGCGTTAGAACGCGTTCCGCAGCAGCGGGTATTTCGCTTCCAGGCCGTCGAGGCTGAAGGTGAATTCGACGACGCGCTCGGGGGCGGCGACGATTTCCTCGGCGGGCGGAGCGAACTGCGGCAGGAGCGCCGCCATCGCTGCAGGCGCCGTCCTCGGCGGCTGCGCGGCAGGCACCGGCGGCCTCACTTCCGGCGCGGTGAATGGCGCGGTTGCGGCCGGCTCCGCGCGCGGCGATCTCACGGCAGGTGCGGTGAACGGTGCCTTCGCAGCGGGAGCCTTGAGCGGCGGCATCTCGGCAGGCGCGGTGAACGACGGCCAAGCCACCGGCATGGCAAGCGGCGCGATCGGGGCTTCGGTGATCTCCGCGAGCACGTCGGGCTTCGGATCGAGCCTGACCGGCGTGGCGGTCGCGGGAGCGATATGAACGGCCTTGGGCTGCAAGGTCTTGGGCTGCACGGTCTGCGCCTGCTCGCGCGGCGCCCTGCGGGGCATCGTCGCCGGCGACCAACCGAATGCCGGCGTCACGCTCGCGGCCGCCTCGGCGACGTCCCCGCCGGTCGCAAGCGCGCGCCAGGTCTGGACGGCGCGCTTGGCTTCCTGGATGTTTTCGAGGAACGCGATCTCGGAATGATAGCGGCGCCAGCGGCCGGTCTCGAACATCTCGGAGAGATGTTGCAGGCGCTGTTCGGCGAGAGCGCACCAACGCGCCGCGATTTGGCGGCTGCCAGCCGCGTCGCGAACGAACTCTTGGCGATGTGTCATGAACCAGCCCGTCAGGAGAAAACACGGACGCGGGGGACGCAACGCACACGAATCAATTTAGACGCGACATGAATATTTTGTGGAAAAGTTTTGACTTGTCCAGCAACGACGCGGCATTGGTCGTCAAACACCGTAGTCGTGCGGTGATTTTCCGTGTTTTCGAGTCAAGCTTCGCACAAGCATAACGGAGTTGCGGCGCGCTCCGCGCGCGGCGGCGACCGACGCCGCGGCGACCTTCAACCGCAAGCTGAACGGAAGCGAAGCTTCAAAAGATCGGACGCCAGATTCCTGTTTTGACGCGTTTTTCCTCACGCGAACCGGCATCCACTTCGGTCAAAAACGCTCTGAAAAGAAAAGACCCGTCCGGGGGGACAACCGGACGGGTCGAGCCATATGGGCGCTTGGGGTGGATGGGCGCTCGCGCCTGATATGACTGATGGGGAGGGATGACCGCTCCCACATCAGTTGGTCGTGGCAGCGGGCTCAACGTTCAATGCGGGGTCTGATTTTTTGACCTTCGGCGCGCGCGCAAAGTTGTCGCAGCGACTATCGCGTCGCCGGCCTATCTGCCTGAGAAATCGCGGCTTTATCGGCTGTGCTCGACAGCGAGGGCTGTTCGATCGCGCGAATGCCGGGCTCGTCGCGACGCTTGTCGGCATCTTCACGTTTTGTTGTACCCGAGGCAGCAGCGACCGGCGTCGCGCTGTCGACGGGAATAGCCATGACGGCGGCAAACGCGTCGGCCTGACCGTCGCCGAAGAGGTCGTCACGCCCGGGGGAGCCGAGGTCGCGCGCGGTCTTCACCAGTGTCATGCGCAGCGCTTCCGGCTTGAGTGCGTAATTGCGCTCGAGCAGCAGCGCCGCGACGCCGGAGACATAGGCGGCGGAGAACGAGGTTCCCGACGTCATCTGGTACTTGCCGTCGGGTGCCGGCAGGAAGATGTCGACGCCGGGGGCCGCGACGGCGATGTAGTTGCCGCGGTTGGAGGCGGCGAACAGCCTGTCCTGCTGATCCGTCGCGCTGACTGCAATCACGTTGGGGTTGGCGGCCGGATAGAGCGGCGGCGATTTCGCGCCGGCATTGCCGGCGGCCGCGATCAGCACGAGACCTCGCGCGGCCGTCGCCGCGATCGCGCGCTCGATCACCGCGTCCTTCGGACCGGCAAAGCTCATATTGACGATCTGCGCGCCGTGCTCGGCGGCGTAATTCAGGGAACGCAGGATGATGTAGGACGAGCTCTCGGCGCCGCCATTGGCACCGCCGAAGGCCCGGATGGCGATGATGCGGGCCTCGGGCGCGCTGCCCATCAGACGGGCATGGGCCGCGATCGCCCCGGCGATGCCGGTACCATGGACGTGCGGTCCTTCGGCACTGCCGAGGGCGTCGAAATTGTCGGCGATGGAATTGGCGAGCTCGGGATGCCGGGCGTCGACGCCGGAATCGATCACGGCGATCGTGACGTTGGCCCCGTGCGCCAGCGTATGCGCCTGCGGCAGGCGGAGCTTTGCCAGCGCATATTGCGCAGGATCGCCCTCGGTCGTGGCAGCCGATTTCTGGTCCTGGAGCACGTAGCGGAAGTTCGGCTGCAGCGAGCGCACGCTGCCGTCGGCCGCGAACTCGCGCCGCACGGTTTCGTATGGCCGGCCATCGGCAATGCGGAACAGGCCGAACGTGGCTCCGATCAGCGGGAAATTCTCGGAAGCGAGGCGGGTCAGGCCGTGGCGACGCGCCAGCTCGTCGGCCTCGGCGGTCGACAGCACGCCGTCGATCTCGGCGACGAATTCGCCTGCGAAGCTGCGCGAGGTCAGCGCGACCGGCGTATCGTTGCCGCGCCCCTTGCCGGCGCTCTTCTTGCCAGATTTTCCGGTGCCCTCGCCGCCCGCGTTCGGCTGCGCCAGGCATTCGCCGTCGGCAGCACGGTAGGGCGCGGTGCAGGCCGGATAGAGGTTCGGCGAGTAACGCGCGTAGGGCAGCACCGGCGTCGTCGGGCGGATGCGCGACGTCGTGGTACGCGGAATGGTCGCCATCGTCCGCGGGCCGCGGTCGACGCTTACCGCGCGCGCAGCGATGTTCGGGCTGACCCGCGGGGTGATGTTGGGAGAGATGGTCGGCGTGCGCGAGGGCACACTGATCGTGGGGGTGCGCATGATCGCCTGCGCCTGCGCAACCTCGACGCCGAGACAGGAGGCGACCAAAAAGGCAACGCCGACGGATGAAGCGCGGATCCCGGTGCGCACCCAGCTCTCGGATTTGCCCGTCATCGGTTTAGCGGCGCGACTACGGCGCCGCGACGGCGAGGTTGACGAACTTCTCGCGCTGCATCCTGCCGAGCAGCGAAGCGAGCTCGTCCTGGCTCATCGCCTTGTCGAACTGGAGGCGGAACATGCCGCCCTTGGCATCGCCGATGATCGAAGCCTGGTAGCTGTCGAGCAGCGCGGTGATGTCGGCGACGCGCGCCTCGGGCGTGAAGCGCACCAGCGCACGCGCCGGTGCGGCCGCGCTGCCAAGCTCGCGTGTGATCGGCGCACTGGTCGAGAGCGAGGCGGTCTGGAAGGTCGCCGGCTGCTTCTTCATCAGCACGGCGCCGATGATGCCGGCCTGCAGCACGAGCGCGACGGCGCCGAGGCTCGCCGACCAGGCCAGCGTGCGCGGCGACAGGCTCGCGAAGAAGGTCGAGATGCGCGCCGACAGCGGCAGCGAGCCGCTCGCCCGGGCCGGCTCGGCGTCGATCGCAGCGAACAGCTTCTGCATCGCGCGCGCCGACGGCGCCCCCAAGCTCTCGTTCAGGTGGATGGTCTCTTCGTACTCGGCGCGGATCGCTGCATATTGCCTGGCGAGCTCGGGATCGCGCCCCAGCGCTTCCTCGACACGGCGCGCATCGCGCGCGTTCAGCGTGCCGGCAGCGTGCCAGGGCAGCAGCAGTTCAATTTCACTGGGCTCTTGCTCCAGCATCTTCTTGCTCAAAGCCATCATGGCCAGCCTCGCTCAACGCCGGCTGCCTTCAGCAGTTCGGCCAGTTTCTTGCGCGCATAGAACAAGCGCGTCTTCACAGTGTTCTCCGGTATCCCGACGATTTCGGCCACCTCTTCCACGGACTTCTCGTGGTAGTAGACGAGATCGACGATTTCCCGGTGATCCGGCGAAAGGCCCGTCAGACACTCCCGCAACGCCTCACTGGTATCCTTCTTCTGCACCACCGTTTCCGGATCGTCGGACGTATCCTCGATCGCGTTGGCGGCGTCTTCGTCCAGCTCGAAATCCTTCCTGCGCCGGAGCGCAGACAGGGCCTTGAATCGGGTGATTGCCAGCAGCCAGGTGGAAACGGCGGATCGGCCCTCGAACTTGCCGGCTTGACGCCAGACGTCGAGAAACACCTCGCTGATGAGGTCTTCCGCCGCCTGCTCGTCCCGCACGAGCCTCAGTCCGAACCTGTAAACCCTGACATGGTGCCGCCCGTACAGCACCTGCATGGCAAGCCGGTCACCTTGAGCGATCCTGGCGATCAGGATCTCGTCCGAAGCCGCCTGTGTCGCGCTCAATGGCCGTCTCGCAAAGTTGGTCGAGTCGATGCGGCGGACGGTTCGACGTGGGGGGCAAAATTGTTCAACCTACCGCACTCATACGGGGGCCTGTGTGAGCTACCCCACATACAGGCTTTTTTCTCGTCCCACCCGCGGTGGTCAGCGTCGCAAGTCCGAATCGGTACCATAATACTGCGAATTTCCCTGCGGAATGCCCTGTCCGGGGTACAGGCGGCCCGGCCTCACCGGTTCCATAGCAGCCCTGCACCACCTTTGTCGCGCCAAGCCCTGCTTCGGCTCGACCGCAGCGCACACGATACCTGATCGCCGGTAAAAATCTCACACTGGCTTATCGCCTTGTTCCGCGCTGCACGGTTCGGATTCGATTTCAAAGGATACCAAACCTAAAGGCTTGCCACGTAGGTTTTTACGCTGACATCCACCATTGGCGGGACCATGAGCACGGCCGCGACGTCCTTTCCGGAGAGGAATGCCGCAGAGGTCGCGGATCTCGTCCTCGCGTCCGAGACGACAGCTCCCGAGGTCAGGGCACGCCGGGCCCGGCAGCGCCGCCAGATGTATATCGGCCAGGTCGCAAGCTACTCGCTGGGCGCCTCGGTCCTGCTGCTCTACGCCTATGACGGGACGATCTCCATCGGCGTTCCGTCGCTGTTCTGGCTCGGCGGCCTCCTGATCATCGGGACGTTCACGGTGCTGTCGGAAGCCGGTTTCGGCAACCGCTTCGAGGATCATTACCTCACCGTCTATCAGATCTCGGCGCATATGGCGCTGCAACTGGTGTTCCTGCTCGCGGTGCCGACGGTCGGGGTCGCGTTCCTCGCCGTGTTGTTTCTGATCTTCGCGTTCGGCACGCTGCGCATGACGTCGAGCCAGGCAATGGTCACCTGGGGCCTTGCCACCTGCGGGCTCACCTTGGTTTTCCTCGGATCGGATCTGCCGATCGGACTGCCGGTCGCGACCCGGCTGCAGCGAACCGCCTCGATGCTCTGCTTCGTGCTGGTGATCGGCCAGTGCGCCTTCCTCGGCCTGTTCGGCGCCACGCTGCGCAAGATCCTGTACCGGCGCAGCATCGAATTGAAGGCCGCCTATCGCCGCATCGAGGAACTGGCCGAGCTCGACGAGCTCACCGGCTCGTACAACCGCCGCTGCATCATGCGGCTTCTCGACGCCGAGATCGAAAACTCGCGGCAGGCATCCACGCCTTGCGCGATCGCCCTGATCGATCTCGACTGGTTCAAGCGCATCAACGACGCTTACGGCCACCCCATTGGCGACGAGGTGCTGCGCACCTTCGCGATCACCATTTTCGCCAACACCCGGCCGACCGACAGTTTCGGCCGCTACGGCGGCGAGGAATTTCTGCTGCTGCTGCCGGACACGTCGGGCGACGTCGCGCGCCGCGTGCTCGAGCGCCTGCGCGGCATCGTCGCCGATCTGGACTGGAGCGCATTCTCTCCGGGCATGCGGGTGACCATTTCCGCGGGCGTCGTGACGCTGCGCGACGCCGATACTGCCGACACGTTTCTCGCGCGCGCCGACAGCGCGCTCTATTCCGCCAAGGCGCAAGGGCGCAACTGCATTGCAACGAGCTGACCGACCCATTTTCCTCCGGTGCGACAGAAGCCGCCGCCGGCCCGAACGCTCCAGGACAGGGCAATGAGATCCAATTCCGCAAGACCATCCGAAAACCTGATCGAGGAATTGCAGGCTGCCCTCTCGCACGGCACCGTCGCGCGCCGGGTGGAGACGCTGCGCCGCGTCACCGACCTCTTCGTGGGCAACGCGGTCGACTATTCCGACGACCACATCCGCGTGTTCGACGACGTGTTCCAGTGCCTGGTCGAGCAGATCGAGACGTCGGCCAGGGCGCTGCTCGCCGAACGGCTCGCACCGATCGCGGCTGCGCCCCCGCAGATCATCCGCACGCTCGCGCTCGACGAGATCATCGAGGTCTCCGGCCCCGTGCTGTCGAAGTCGGAACGACTGGACGAGGCGACACTGATCGAGATCGCGCGCACCAGGGGCCAGGCGCATCTCAAGGCGATCTCGCTGCGGCGAACGCTGTCGGAGGCCCTGACCGACGTGCTGGTGGCGCGGGGCGACGAGGACGTGGTGCAGTCGACCGTCGGCAATCCGGGCGCGCAATTATCCGAGGAGAGTCTCGCCGACCTCGTCGTCCGCGCCGAGCGCGACGACGACCTCGCCGGCTGCATCGGCCTGCGGCCTGACCTGCCGCGCCATCACTATCTGAGGCTGGTCGCCAAGGCATCCTCGAGTGTGCACAGGAAGCTCGCGGCCGCACATCCTGAGCTCGCGGACGAGGTGTCGAGAGCCGTCGAGGAAGCGGCCCAACGGGTTCGCGCCGTTGCCAGGACGAAGCAGACAGACATGGCTCGCGCGCTGGTGAAGTCGCTGCACGAGGACGGCCGTCTCACCGAGCTCCAGATCACGACTTTCGCCGAACAAGGCAAGTTCGACGAGACCAATGCCGGGCTCGCGGCGCTCGCGGGCGTTGCGGTCGAGACCGCCGAGACCATGATGATCGAAAGCCGTACCGAGGGCGTGATGATCCTCGCCAAGGTCGCGGGCATGCAATGGCCGAGCGTGCGCGCGATCATCGCCATGCGCGAGAAGCTCTCCGGCGGGTCGCAGACCGACATGCTGAAGCTGCGCGACACCTACGAGAGCCTGCGCGCATCGACCGCACAACAGGTCCTGCGCTTCCACCGCATGCAGAATGCGACGACGGTGGCCTGAAGCAGGCGCGGCTAGTACCGCAACACCCTCGATCCCACCGCCGCGCCGATCGCCGTCACCAGCGCGGTCGCGAGCGTGTACCAGGTCGCGACGAACAGCGGGGAATCGTCGGTGCAGTGCGAGGCATAGAGGGTCGCCGCAAGTCCGGCCGACACCAGCCCGGCGAGCGCTCCGGCGAGCGCGGGGCGGGACGGCGCGCCGTGGCGCAGGCCGAACAGCGCCCCCGCAAGCAGCGGCAGCGACATCGCGGGGATCGCGACCAGGCACACCCTGGAGTTCTTGCCCATCAGGCGCATCGTCATCGGCATGGCTGGCGCCATCATCGCCTCACTGCCGATCGCCACCGCAAGCAGCCCGACGGGAAGCAGCAGCAGCCAGCCCCAGCCGCGCAGCAGGGCTTCGGGACGCGACAAATGCAGGCTGACGATGATGGCGGGGATTGCGAGCGACAGGGTCACCGCGAACTTCATGTCGAAGAACGGATTGCGCATGGCGCTCATCACGTCGGCGCGCATACCGAGGAACGTCGCGAAGATCAGGATCGACAAGGGCGCGGCCACCAGCAGCGCCATGGTCAGCACGGCGCCGACCCGTGGGGCGCGGTGCGCGTTGTCGACCGCAAGCGAGCGAATGAGTTGATCGGTGTCCATGGATCAATGGTCCCGCAGTTTGGCCGTCAGCGCCGCAAGTCCGCGATGCAGCGCGACCCGGACGGCGCCCTCGCTCATCGACAACTTTGTCGCCGTATCCTTGATCGAGGCGGCCTCGACCGCGATCGACTGCAGCACGTCGCGCTGACGCTGCGGCAGGGTTCCGAGCTGGGCGGCGACCTCGCCGGCCGAAGCGGTCTCCTGCGGCGCTTCGCCCGGCAGCGTCTCGGCGAAATCGTCGATGTTGACGAACACGCGCCTGCCGCGCCGGCGGAGCGCATCGATCAGCTTGTTGCGGCCGATCGCAAACAGCCAGGGTGCGAAAGGCGCTTCGCTGTCCCAGGTATGCCGCTTCAGATGCACCGCCAACAGAATCTCCTGCACGATATCCTCGGCCTGGTCGGGGGGCTGACCTGCCCGCGCCAGGCCACGCCTCGCGGCGGCCCGCAGCACCGGCGTGACTGCCTTCAACAGGCGATGATACGCGGCATCATCGCCGGCCATGGCCGACCGCATCAGGCCGGTCCATTCGTCCTCACGTCCGCGCACCCGCGCCCCTCACCATGCAATTCGGCCGCTCTTTCAATTTGTTACGCGGGCACCGAACATATCACGAATTCGTGATCAAGATCCGGGGCGCGCGACCGATGCGGCCGCAAACATCTGCGACGGCTCATAACACCGATCGCTGCGTCCCGCATCGGGCGGGTGGCTGCGGGAGGGGGTTTGCCGCGTTTTTGGCGGGTGTAGCCCGAAGATTCCCATTTTTTGCCGCGCTGTCGTCACGCCCCGGGGTCTCTGTTCGCTACCGGGACGGGCGGAATTGGGGAGATCGTCGACATGATGAAAACCAGCGCGCGCGCGGCCCTGATCGGTTTGGCCGGGCTTGTCTTGCTGTCCGGAGGCGTCGCACAGGCGGCGCCGAACTCGGCCGCCGGCAACAAATCGGAGAGTGTGGACAAAGGGGCCGATACGCCCAAGCCCCGGCGCCATGACTCGCGCCGCACCGACAGCAAGAAGACGGTGCAGAAATCCGAGGACAAGGCCGACAAGAAGGACGCGGCGGCCAAGGCCGACGAGGCCAGGAACGACAAGACCGACAGTCAGGTGCCGGCCGCGAGCCAGATGCCCCCGGGGGTCGCCAACGCCAATGCGCAGCTCGCCGCTGAGACGCCGGCTGCCGCAGCCGTCTCCGCGATGACGAACCGCGCCAACGACAACGTCCAGGCAGCCGCCGATAATACCAACGCTGAGAACCCGGAAAACCAGGTCGTCGCGCCCGATCAGCTCAACGACATCGATCGCGCCCTGCAGGAGAACCCGCCGCCGCAGAAGACGGTGATCGCGGCGACCGAGGCGCAGCCACGGCCGGCGCCGGTGATGGCCAGCGCCCAGCAGAGCTCGGCCTGGGACCAGAGCTCCCTGATCGGCAAGATCTTCATCGGCGTCGGCACATTGCTGACCCTGGCCTCCGCCGCGCGCATGTTCATGGCCTGATTGGCTGTTCCGCGGGACGCACGCCGCGCGTCCCGCGTCCGGCCCCCTTGAAGGCATCCGCGCCAGCGGGCACATTGCCCACTCAATCAAAAGCGTGGGTGGAGCATGAGCACGTTCGAACACATCATCGTCGAGAGCATCGGTGCGGTCGGCATCGTCAAGCTGAACCGGCCAAAGATGCTCAACGCGCTCTCGTTCGGCGTCTTCCGCGAGATCGCCGCGGCGGTCGACGATCTCGAGGCCGATGACGCCATCGGCTGCATCGTCGTGACCGGCAACGAGAAGGCCTTTGCCGCCGGCGCCGACATCAAGGAGATGCAGCCCAAGGGCTTCATCGACATGTTCTCCGAGGATTTCGCCGCGATCGGCGGCGACCGCATCGCGCGCTGCCGCAAGCCGACCATCGCCGCGGTCGCGGGCTACGCGCTCGGCGGCGGCTGCGAGCTCGCCATGATGTGCGATTTCATCATCGCCGCCGACACCGCGAAGTTCGGCCAGCCCGAGATCACGCTCGGCACCATTCCAGGTATCGGCGGTACCCAGCGGCTGACACGCGCGATCGGCAAGTCCAAGGCCATGGACCTCTGCCTCACCGGCCGGATGATGGACGCGGCGGAAGCCGAGCGCTCCGGCCTCGTCAGCCGCATCGTACCCGCCGACAAGCTGATGGACGAGGTCATGGCGGCCGCCGAGAAGATCGCCGCGATGTCGCGCCCCGCGGCCGCGATGGCCAAGGAAGCGGTGAACCGCGCCTTCGAGACCACGCTCTCCGAAGGCATGAGCGTCGAGCGCAACCTGTTCCATTCGACCTTCGCGCTCGAGGACCGCTCGGAGGGCATGGCGGCATTCATCGAGAAGCGCAAGCCGATGAACAAGAACCGGTAGCGCACAAACCGGTCAGGCTGGTGTAAGGCACTGGCGCTTTGCCGCATGCATCCTGTGACGCGCCTGCAACAAGCACGGAATACATGGGGGTTTCCCCCGCGGCAGTTTGCCTGCGGGACCTCGGCTGGCTAAACAGTTAAGAGGCCATCGTCGGCGGGGGCGGACAGCCGGGGTTAAGCAGGAATACATGATTGGGCGTACCGCCAGAGCTGGTCGCGGAGGGACGCGACGTCGATCGGGCGCGGGTCCTGTGCTTGCGACATGGACCACGCTGGCGCTCTCTTGCGCCCTGCCCGCGACGGCATCGGCCGAAGCCCTCCCGGAAGCATTGGCAAAAGCCTACCAGACCAATCCGCAGCTCAATGCCGAGCGCGCGCGCCAGCGCGCCACCGACGAGAACGTGCCGCAGGCGCTCGCCGGCTACCGGCCGCAGATCGTGGCGAGCCTCAGCGCCGGGCTGCAATCGGTCCGCAATCTGTTGCCCGACAACACCATCCAGACCGGCAATCTGAAGCCCTGGATCATCGGCGTCACCGTGACGCAGAGCCTGTTCAACGGCTTCCGCACCGCCAACGGCGTGCGGGCCGCCGAGCTCCAGGTGCAGTCGGGCCGCGAAGCGCTGCGCAATGTCGGCCAGGGCGTGCTGCTCGATGCGGTCACGGCCTACACCAACGTTCTCGCCAACCAGTCGCTGGTCGAGGCGCAGCGCTCCAACGTCGCCTTCCTGCGCGAGACGCTCGCCGTCACCCAGCGCCGCCTCAATGCCGGCGACGTCACGCCGACCGACACCGCGCAGGCCGAAGCCCGCCTCAATCGTGGCCTTGCCGATCTCAACGCGGCCGAGGTCGCGCTTGCGGTCAGCCAGGCCACCTATGCGCAAGTGATCGGCAATGCGCCCTCGCAGCTCAGGCCTGCCGAGGCCGTCGATCGTTATCTGCCGAAGAGTCGCGAGGACGCCATGACGATGGCGATCCGCCAGCATCCGGCGGTGATGGCCGCCAGTTTCGACGTCGATGTCGCCTCCACCAACATCCGCATCGCCGAAGGCACGCTGCTGCCGAGCGCGACCATCCAGGGCAGCGCCAGCAAGAGCCGCAACAACGACCCGACGCTCGGCACCTTCGCCGAGGACCAGGCCTCGATCGTCGCCAACGTCACCGCGCCGATCTACGACGGCGGCCAGGCCGCGGCGCAGACCCGGCAGGCCAAGGAGATCACGGCGCAGAGCCGCCTCGTGCTCGACCAGGTGCGCAACCAGGCGCGCACGGCGGCGGTCAGCGCCTGGGTCGCCAATGAAGGCGCCAAGATCACGGTCTCGGCCTCCGAATCCGAGGTGAAGGCGGCGACCGTCGCGCTGCAGGGCGTGCAGCGCGAGGCCGCAGGCGGCCAGCGCACGACGGTGGACGTTCTGAACTCGCAGGCCGATCTGATCCAGGCCAAGGCCCGCCTGATCGGCGCGCAACGCGACCGCGTGATCGCCTCCTACACGCTGCTCAGCGCCATCGGCCATCTCGACGTCAAGACGCTGAACCTGAACACGCCGGATTACCTGCCCGAGGTGCACTACCACCAGGTCCGCGACGCCTGGCACGGCCTGCGCACGCCGTCGGGGCAGTAGCTTTCAAATCTCTCTGGTGGATGCCGATGAAAAGCCGCCGCATCCATCTGATGGGAGCCTCGGGCTCCGGCGTGACCACGATCGGTCGCGCGCTCGCGGACCAGCTGGCGCTGCCGCATCACGACAGCGACGATTATTTCTGGCTGCCGACCGTGCCGCCCTATCAGACGACCCGCCCGGCCGCCGACCGCCTGCGCCTGATGCGCGAGATGTTCTTGCCGCGCCTCGACTGGGCGCTGAGCGGATCCGTCACCGGCTGGGGTGAGGAGCTCGTTTCGTACTTCGACCTGGTCGTCTTCGTGACCGCGCCGCGCGAGATCCGGATGAAGCGGTTGCGCGCCCGCGAGGCCGCCCATTTCGGCGCTGATGCCGTCGCGCCAGGCGGCTGGCGCCATGGCGAAACCGAAGACTTCGTCGAATGGGCCTCCCATTACGAAGCCGGCGATCGCGAAGGCCGCAGTCTCGCCAAGCATGAAGCGTGGCTCTCGGGCCTGCCCTGCCCGGTCGTGCGCGTGGACGGCTCACGTCCGCTTGCTGGTCTCGTCGAGCAGCTATGCAGCGAAGCGGAGCGGTTGCCCGGCTGATGTGATATTCTCCTTCCACCCGCCTACAAAAAAATAACCGGGAGAGAAACCATGCTCAGCCGACGCAGCGTCCTGCTTGCCTCCCTTGCGGCCGGAGTAGCCATGACCAGCAAAGCCCATGCCCGCGCGGCGCAGCCCGCGACGCCGATCAATTTCGACGTCCCGGCGCATGCCTGCGACTGCCATACCCACATTCATGGCGATGTCGAAAAGTTTCCGTTCTTCGCCGGACGCGTCTATACGCCGGAGCCGGCTTCGCCGGAAGAAATGGCCGCACTGCACAAGGCGCTGCATATCGAGCGCGTGGTGATCGTGACGCCGAGCGTCTACGGCACCGACAATTCCTCCACGCTGTTCGGCATGAAGGCGCGCGGCGCGACCGCGCGCGGCGTCGCCGTGATCGACGACAAGACGCCGGAGAGCGCGCTCGATACGATGCACCAGGACGGCTTCCGCGGCATCCGCCTCAATCTGGCGACCGGCGGCGTCAACGATCCCAATGTCGGCCGGCCGCGCTTCACCGCCGCCGTCGAGCGCATGAAGGCGCGCGGCTGGCACGTGCAGCTCTACACCACGCTGGCCATGATCTCGGCGATCAAGGACCTCGTCGAGACGGCGCCGGTGCCGGTCGTATTCGACCATTTCGGCGGCCTCGAGGCTTCGCTCGGGCTGGAGCAGCCGGGCTTCTCCGATCTCGTCGCGCTGGTGAAGTCCGGCAAGGCCCATGTGAAGATCTCCGGTGCCTATCGCTCGTCGAAGCTCGCGCCCGACTATCAGGACATGGTGCCCTATGCCCGCGCGCTGATCGCAGCCAATGCCGACCGCATCGTTTGGGGCACCGACTGGCCGCATCCGGATTCGAGCCGCGTCGAGGGACGCAAGCCCACCGACATCGCGCCGCTCTATCAGATCGACGACGGCCGCCTGCTCAACCAGCTTCCGGTGTGGGCGCCGGATGCCGAGGTGCGCAAGAAGATCCTGGTCGACAATCCGGCGCGGCTCTACGGGTTCTGATCCCTGCTAGCCCAGAAGCCTGGAATCTCGGCTATTCTGGATGACGGGAGAAGCTAGACAGCCCCGCAACTACCGCCACCACCTATAACAATCGTGGATGGCGTACGAAGTCTCTAGCGCCACATCCTCATAGCCCCGCAATGCAAGCTCTCGGACATAGGGAACCACATCGCTATACAGGGCAGATCTTGAATCGGTGGTAATTAATTGCTTGAGTTTCTTCGACAGCTCGGCAGCGAGTTCTGTATCGCTGAGCATACTTCCGAAATACTCGTCGGGCGCATTTTCGATCTTCGTGGTTGCACGTCTAAAGGGCTCACTCGCGTCCAGCGAGCGGAGCTTGATCTTCGTGCACGCTCTAATTTGTTCGTCCGACAGCACAATACCAGGAACGCCGCTGAGAATAGGTGCGACCGCGACCAAGCTTGCGCCATTGGGCGCCAAGCTGGCTACACGTACGAATGCCTGAAAGACCGGCTCATCGTCGGTTATACTTCGAGCAGACTCGATAGCAATCTCCAAGAAGCGTGCCGACACACTGGATGGCAATTTCACGAATGTAACCACGTCAACAACTGCCCTGACCGTCTCTGCCTTCTGCAAGATTGACCGAAGAACGCCAGTCAAATTATCAACCGCGGCCTCGTCCCAAGCGCCGCCCCGACAAGTACGAGCACAGCCAAGGACGAAGAGACCGATTGGATCGCCGACTTCTCTCGCCGCGAGATAGGTGGATTCTGCTTCAACATCCTCAAGCTCATCAAAGATGCGGACCACAACAGCCGTCACTGCCGTACTGTAGGGCAACCTTATCAGCAGCTTAGCCAAACGACGCTGCTCTTCATAATTCATCCTAGAAAAATGTCGCTCGCAAATTTCTAGAATCGCGCCAGAATTCGCTCTCACCGCCCCCTTTTCCAATTCAACGATTGAACTTGAAAAGATATCTCGACGGAGCTGTTCGTGCCCAAACGACGATACCCATTGCAACTGGTCTGCCATCGGAGCGAACGGCCCCAATTGACGAATCGAACGAACGACCTGGTCCTTGCCAAGCAGAGCCAAAAATACGTATATGTCTGATCTAAACCTTTCGTACCTCCGCGCAAATTGGCCGACCAGATCATCAAGTCTACCGTCGTCACAATTTGCTACGCAGAGAATCATCACTCGCGCGAGCTCGCTAAGCGAGGAGCGCAACTCTCCAATTTGCCCAACCTCCAATGTGTCCAATCGAGCCGAAGCCGCTTGGAATTTAGCGAACGTCTGATCAAAGAGAGCGGTGATCCGCTCGCGAGGCAAGAGGCTAACTAAAGATGCCACACCCTCGTCTGCTAACCGCTCCAGAACCGTAGAAATATTTGATCGAAACTTGCCTAGAGATGTCACAGCACGATGAATGCCGGAAACTGTTTGGCTCTTCCAAAGGTAGTTGAAAAGCAACTCAGAAAGAAGCCGCACGTATCGCTCGGCGAAAATATACACTCGGCTCGTTTCGCCTGCCTCCAACTCAGCTACCAACCGGGATAGCAAGAACTCCACCACACGATCAAACACGACCGGTCGCACATTTATATCATACACGAGCGCTTCTACGGCGTAGTCGACCAGCTCCCTATCGTCGAGGGACCTCAAGGGCAATTGGCTTGTCGGGCCGCACAACTCGCCGATTACCCTCCTGGTCGTTTCCTTTTTCTGCCCGTCAAACAGAAAAAGAGCTGCAGCAAGCGCCGATAGGACGTTAGATGCATCAGCTCTATGAAAAAGCTGAGACAGACGAGCGAGAGCTAGTGCAAGCGCCTGAGAATTGTAAGGCTCCGGCAACTCATTGGCAAAGTCTACCAACTCGTAAGGATCCAAAGATCGACCGACCGCATAAACCGCCTGCCCCGGGGACCACACGCCATGTCGAAGGAGAAGGCGAACCAGTCGCTTAGATATTCTTGCGTTTTGATTTATGACGGACGCTGTCACGAACGCGGCTCGAATAATATAACCCAAGCTACTGACCGCCTCTTGCGTTAACGTCGCGCTCCGATCGGTCATGACTTTTGCAAAAGTCGACTCAGCCAGAGACCACGCAAGATCAACGTCGGACAAGAATTGGTGCGGCCACCCGCAACGCTCCTGGCTGACGAGCCATCCGTTTTTCACGGTGACCGCATCAGACGAAAATTCATCTTCTTCGAGAAGATCGAATACAGAGGGAAGATCTCCCGATTCAATCAAGTGAAAGACCAGATGCCTTGAAAGGTAACTATCTTTGCCTAACCTTGACCACGGCTCCTGCCCTTTACGTTGCTTAATTTGGCTTGCAACAAAGGTTTGCGCGTTACCACGGAAGGGGTTCTGCTGGTCGCCCCTGCTGGCCCCGTCAAGCAGCTCTAGCCGACATTTATCTCTTATCAGATCGTGCATCCGATAGACACGCTCACCCGCTTCAGTCTGGGCGGCCATTAAGAGCGATTTCGCCGCAAGAAAAGAAAGAAGTTTGGTTGCGTCGAAGAGCGTGTCGCCCGTCAAAATAGAAGTTACACCCGGCGTAATCAGGCCTTGCGAACGCAATAATCCCAGCAGCAACAGCGCCCGACGACTTTGAGGCTGCAGGGCAGCGAAACTCAGCGTAAGCGTCGCCTCTAGGCTAAGCTTTCGATTTCCATCATAGGCCGCATCGATCGTCAACGCCCTCAGCCTGCCAATCTCGGTCCTCAACTCATTGATTAGAAGATGGGCGGAGATTCCGTCGGTCAGATGTACGGAGATTATCTCCAGCGCGAGCGGAAGGCCTTCAACCAATTGTGCCAATGTCTCGGTTTGCTCACCATTCATCGCTGCTGCCGCATCGGACGAAAGCCTCGCGCGCAGAAGCGCTTGCGCTTCATCCAGAGAGAGCACCCCTACGTCAAAAATTCTCGCCGAGGCCGCGACTCCTACGTATTTGTCGCGAGTAGTTATGACTATCCGACAATTGAGCCCTGCCACGAGAAAAGGTCTCACGTCTTCGAACGCCCAGACGTCGTCTAGAACGAGAAGAAAGCGCGCCTTGCTCAATAAAATGCGCAGCTGCGCGGAAGCCAGCGCAATCGATGCATATTGAGACGTTGTTCTCTCCAACGGCATCAGGATTTCGTGGAGGCACGACAAGACATCTGGCGATTGACCAAGCGTCGTCCACAACACTCCATCCGGAAACCGCGATCTTACCTCTGAGTCCCACGCTAGCGTTTGGGCCAACGAAGTCTTGCCTACTCCGCCAAGCCCCTTCAGACACACAACGCGGTTGGCTTCCTCGAAGAGCGATTGTCTCAATTCCCTCTGTATCTCAGTACGCCCTATGAATTCAGCCGGAGCTGAAGGAGCTTGATTTGTGCCGCTAAATTTTCCTCTCTCACCTGATTTGAGTCTTTGAGACAGAAGGTCAGACACGGCATTGAGGGGGATGACGTAACTCTTACCACCGTCCGTCTCTCGGGCTTGAGCAATCCCGACAACTTCACCATCAACTATCGCGGGTCCACCACTCAACCCTTTGCTAATATGAGTATGCAGAACCCAGGTATTCAGCATGCCTTCGTATGAACGCAGCTTCATTCTCGGAAATTCAAGTGGACCGACGGCGCTTGGATATCCAGCGATTGTCACTTCCACCCTATTGTCGATTACATCTCGATTTGATCGACAGAACAGTGGCGCAACCAATCGATCAAGATCGTCGGCCACTTCTAAGAGAGCGACATCCCTATCTGCACTTCTTAAGATGTTAACTATTTTTTGCCGGCCTGTCCAAGCTGGACCGGAAGCGTACAACTCGCCGCTTTGGCCCTCAACGACGTGTCGACATGTCAACAATTGCGTCTCGCTGACGAGAAACGCCGACCCGAGGTAAGTACCAAACCTACTTGAATCGTTGTGGTCCGCAGCGAACAGCCGAACCACTGCGGCTCGCCAGCCGCCATCTAGGTTTCTCAGCGCTTCCATTCCAGTTGAAGCTTCAAAGTCGCGTTAGCCTCGCCTGACAGCAGGACCGGAATAGGGGAGGTCTTGCCTTTAAAGCCGACATTGAGTTCCAATTTCCAACTACTCGGAGCCGAGTCCGTTAAGGCAGAATGGATCTTCGCGATCACGTCGCGCAGCCCCTCCTGCAGAGAACTCATGGCCTCAAACGCATCTCCCGCTGCCGAGGTTAGCTCCGATCCCTCAGGTTGATCAGATAGCGGCGAACGCGGCTCGGATCTCGCCACCCAGTTGTCCGCCTCGGAATCTTCCACTTCGACGTAAAACTGCGCCCCATTCGAGGCGCTCAGCGGGACAATGGTCTTCATGAATTAGCCCTACCAATAAAGAGAGACGCAATCGACGCCGACCACCACGGCTCAACCAACCGTTGTAGTTTTTTACCAGTTTTCTGGACTGGTAAAGTCAAATAGTAGAGCAGCAATCAAAAATTGTGCCTCTCCTCGGCCTCGACCCCGTCGATCTTACCCTCTCTGCCAGATCGCCGGCCGGAAAGCGCAAGAAGATCCTGGTCGACAATCCGGCGCGGCTCTACGGGTTCTGACGATCAGCGCGCGCGGCGGGAAAAGAAGGAGATCAGGACCGGCAAGGTCACCAGGATCACGACCGGCGCCAGCATCATGCCGGTGACGACGACGACCGCGAGCGGCTTCTGCACCTGCGAGCCGATGCCTTCCGACAGCGCCGCCGGAAGAAGGCCGACGCCTGCGACGACGCAGGTCATCAGCACGGGCCGGAGCTGCAGCTCGCCGGTGCGCACCACCGCGCTCATGCGGTCCATGCCCTCTTCGATCAGCTGGTTGAACTGCGACAGGATGATGATGCCGTCCATCACGGCGATGCCGAACAGCGCGATGAAGCCGATCGCCGCCGAGACGCTGAATGCGGTGCCCGAGATCAAGAGGCCCAGCACGCCGCCGAAGATCGCCATCGGGATCACGCTCATCGCGAGCAGCGTGTCCGTCATCGAACCGAAGTTGAACCAGAGCAGCACGCCTATCAGTGCCAGCGAGATCGGCACCACGATCGAGAGCCGCCGGATCGCGTCCTGGAGATTGCCGAACTCGCCGACCCATTCCATGTGCGAGCCCGGCGGCAGCTGCACCTGCGCGGCGATCTTGTCCTGCGCCTCGCGGATCGCGCTGCCGAGATCGCGTTCGCGCACCGAGAACTTGATCGGCAGATAACGCTCCTGCTGCTCGCGATAGATGTAGGCGGCGCCGGAGACGAGGCTGATGGTCGCGACCTCGCTCAAGGGGATCTGCGTGACGGTGCCGTTCGGCCCGGGCGCGCCGATCCGCAAGTTCTGGATCGCCTCGGCGCTGCGGCGATATTCCGGCGCGAGGCGGACGATGATCGGGAAGTGGCGGTCGCTTCCGGGCTCATAGAGATCGCCGGCGGTGTCGCCGCCGATCGCGACCTTGATGGTGGCGTTGATGTCGCCCGGCGCAAGGCCGTAACGCGCGGCCTTGGCGCGGTCGATGTCGATCTGAACGGTCGGCTGCCCGAGCGAGGTGAACACCGCGAGGTCGGTGACGCCCTGCACGGTCGACAGCACCTGCTTGATCTTGTTGGCGGTGTCGGTGAGCGCCTGGAGGTCGCTGCCGAACAGCTTGATCGAGTTCTCGCCCTTCACGCCGGAGACGGCTTCGGAGACGTTGTCCTGGAGATATTGCGAGAAATTGAACTCGACGCCGGGGAAGCGATCGTCGAGCTGCTTGAGCAATTGCGCGGTCAGCTCCTCCTTGTCGCGGGTACCTGGCCACTGGCTCACGGGCTTGAGCGGCGCGAAGAACTCGGCGTTGAAGAAGCCGGCGGCGTCGGTGCCGTCGTCGGGACGACCATGTTGCGACACCACGGATTCCACCTCGGGCCGGGCCCGGATCACCTTGCGCATCTCGTTGACGTAGCTGTTGCCTTCCTGGAGCGAGATGGTCGGCGGCAGCGTGGCACGGATCCAGAGATTGCCCTCCTCCAGCTTCGGCAGGAATTCGAGGCCGAGCAGCCGGGCGAGTGCGACCGTCATCAGCACGAGGCCGACCGCACCGCCGAGGACGATGCTGCGATTGGCGACCGCCCAATTCAGCAACGGCGAGTACAGCCGGTGCAGGATCAGCATCACCTTCGTCTCGGTCTCCTCGACATGCGCGGGCAGGATGATGGCGGACAGCGCGGGCGTGACGGTGAAGGTGGCAAGGAGGCCGCCGGCCAGCGCGTAGGCATAGGTGCGCGCCATCGGGCCGAAGATGTTGCCCTCGACGCCTGACAGCGTGAACAGCGGCAGGAAGGCCGCGATGATGATCGCGGCGGCGAAGAAGATCGATCGCGAGACGTCGGCGGCCGCGCTGAGGATGGCATGGCTCTTCATGCCGAACAGCGTTTCGGGCGACATATGCTCGGATTCCGACATCGGTGTCGTTTGCGTCAGGCGGCGGAAGATCGCCTCAACCATGATGACGGTGGCATCGACGATGAGGCCGAAATCGATCGCGCCGACCGACAGGAGGTTGGCCGATTCCCCGCGCAGCACCAGGATGATGACGGCGAAGAACAGCGCGAACGGGATGGTGGCGCCGACGATCAGCGCGCTGCGGAGATCGCCGAGGAAGATCCACTGCAACAGCACGATCAGCAGGATGCCGATCACCATGTTGTGCAGCACGGTGTGGGTGGTGAGCTCGATCAGGTCGCCGCGGTCGTAGATGCGCTCGATGCGCACGCCGGGCGGCAGGATGCTGGAGTTGTTGATCTGCTGGACGAGTTCGTGGACGCGCTTGATGGTCGGCGAGCTCTGCTCGCCGCGCCGCATCAGCACGATGCCCTGCACGATGTCGTCGGAATCGTCGAGGCCGGCAATGCCGAGACGTGGCTTCTGGCCGACCGTGACGGTGGCGACGTCCTTGACCAGCACCGGATTGCCGCCTGTCTGCGCCACCATGGTGTTGGCGAGGTCGTCGATCGAGCGGATCAGGCCGACGCCGCGCACCACGGCGGATTGCTGGCCGATATTGACGGTGTTGCCGCCGACATTGACGTTGGAATTGCCGACCGCCTGGAGCAGTTGCGGCAGCGTCAGGCCGTTGGCGACCAGCTTGTTGAAGTCGACCTGAATCTCGTAGGTCTTGCTCCTGCCGCCCCAGCCGGTGACGTCGATCACGCCTGGCACCGCGCGGAAGCGGCGCTGCAGCATCCAGTCCTGGATGGTCTTGAGGTCGAGCACGCTGTAGTTCGGCGGGCCGACGAGACGATAGCGGAAGATCTCGCCGATCGGGCTGAGCGGCGAGATCTGCGGCTGGACGTTGCCGGGCAGCGGCGCGAGCTGCGCCAGGCGATTCAGCACCTGCTGCAGCGCCTCGTCATAGGTATAGGCGAAGGAGAACTGGATTTTGACGTCGGACAGACCGTAGAGCGAGATGGTGCGGATGGTCGTGATGTTCTTCAGGCCCGCTACCTGGGTCTCGATCGGGATCGTGATGTAGCGCTCGATCTCCTCCGCCGACAGCCCCGGGCTCTGCGTCACGATGTCGACCATCGGCGGGGTCGGATCGGGATAGGCCTCGATGTTGAGCCGGTTGAACGCGATCAGACCGCCGATCAGCACGGCGGCGAACATGCCGACCATCAGGAAACGCCGGTTGACGGCTAGGGCAACGAGACGATCCATTCAGGTCTTCAATTTTCTTGGGTCGTCGATCAGCTGCCGGACGCCGCGCGGTCGATGAACAGACTGCCTTTGGTGACGATCTGCTCGCCGGGCTTCAGATTACTGGTGACCTCGACGAGATTGCCGTTGATGAGACCGGTCTTGATCTGGCGCAGCTCGACCGACTTGTCCTCACGCGCGACCCAGAGGCGGACCTTGTCGGCCTCGTAGATCAGCGCCTGCTTCGGCACCGCCGGCGCGGCGCGGTCGCCGGCCGAATAGATCGTGACGTTCGCGAACATTTCCGGCTTGAGCAGCCCGTCCTTGTTGTCGATCGTGGCGCGGACCAACAGGCGGCGGGTGGCGGGGTCGATCGCGGCGGCAACGTAATTGATCTTGGCGCTGAACGGACGGCCCGGCAGCGCCATCACGTTGACGGTGATGTCCTGCCCGATGCACACCGCGGCCGCATCGCTCTCGCGCACGAAGGCGGTGAGCCAGACCGTGGAAAGGTCGCCGACCACGAAGACCGGATCGCTCGCACCGGAATTGACGTATTGGCCCGGGCCGATCTTGCGCTGCACGACCGTGCCGGAGATCGGCGAATAGATCGTGATCTCCCGGTCAATGACGCCTTTTTCCTGGAACGTCCTGATCGCCTCGTCGGTGAAGCCGAGGATGCGCAGCTTGTTGCGCGCGGCTTCCAGCGCCGTCACAGAAGAGCGCATGTCGTTGCGCGCCTGCACCTGGGCCGCTTCCGCCTGCTGGTAATCCTTCAGCGGAATGGCATGGCCCTCGTAGAGGTCCTTGGCGCGCTTGAACTGGATGTCGGAAAGCTCGAGCGCCGACTTCGCCTTGTTCTGCGAAGTCATCGCCGCGATGAAATCGTTCTGGGCCTGCACGGTCTCGGCGGCCTCGATCGTAAACAGCGGTTGACCTTGCTTCAGCGTCTCGCCCGGCTTTGCGAGCAGCTTGGTGACACGGCCTGCATAGGGCGAGAACACCGGGGTCGAGCGGTCCTCGTCGACTGCGACCTTGCCCTCGGTGACATACTCGGCGCGGAAGCTCCTGGCGGCGACCGGCTCGATCGTCAGCGTCGCCCATTCGGACGGCGTCGGCGTGAAGGTCTGCGCATTCCTGCGCGACTGGCTGGAGATTTCGGAGTGCTTCTTTTCCTTCGCCCCCGAAGAGAAGAAGCCGTACGCTCCGGCACCGGCGCCGGCGAGAGCTAGTAAAACTACGGATGCGATCACCCGTTGTTTTGTAAGCACCTGCAATCGCTTGGTATTCTCAACTACCATGGGGCCCGGTCGTGTCTGCGACGATCTCGGCAAATGACGGCCTGATCGGTCGCGCTAATAGTGCCGAATTGGGAGTTCAAACAACCTAAAAAACGCCTCGCCCCTATCCGTTTGCGTTAAAATTTTGCGACACGTCAGCTTCATGTCAGCTTCGCGCCGGCCAGTGCGCCGGATGACTGCCGAGCGGCATCGCCGGACGGCTCCATTGCGCCGGCGTCTTCGACAGCAGTGCGGAATGCTGCACCGCCTTCAAGGTGCCGAAGCCAGATTGCATGCGTTCTATGAACGCAGCATGTACGGCCTCTCCCGTAGTATCCGGGGTATTCAATCCGCCCTCGAGCCGGCCGAGATTCCACAGCCAGCGCCCCGTCTGCGCCAGCGATACGCGCACGTGCCAGCTGCCGCCTTCGCGCACCTGGCGTGCCTTGGCCATCATCGCGCCGAACGCCATCAGATAGCCGGTGGCGTGGTCGAGCATCTGTGCCGGCAATTCCTTGGGGCCATCGATGCCGGCGGCCTGGCCTTCGGCATGGTTGAAGCCCGTCGTGGTCTGCACCAGGGAGTCGAAGCCGCGCCGCTCGGCCCAGGGGCCGGCGTGGCCATAGGCCGACAGCGTGACATAGACGATGCCGGGATTGATCTGCGCTGCGTGCTCCGGCGCAAAGCCGAGCGCGGCGAGCGCGCGCGGACGATAGCCTTGCGAGAAGATGTCGGCGTCCTTCAACAGCCCGCGCAGCTGCGCCCTGCCGGCCTCGCTCTTCAGTTCGATGAAGGTGGTGAGCTTGCCGCGGCCGGTGTCGATGGTGAGCCAGTCGATCGCGGGCAGATCCGGTCCTGATACCAGCAGCACGTCCGCACCGTGCGCAGCGAGCGTGCGGCCGGCGACGGGACCTGCGATGACGCGGGAGAGATCGAGCACGCGAAGACCTGAGAGCGGACGATCGCCTTTTGGCCACGGCTTTGGCGGCGCCTCGCCGATCTTCTCGATCGAGAGCAGCGGCAACTCGGCGAGCGCGCGCGCCTGCGGGTGCGCGGACCATTCGTCGTAGGACCGCATCAAGGCGACGACGCCGCCCGCGGCATAGGCCGCGCTTTCGAAATCCTCGCCCTTCCACTGCATCAATGCGGCCTGTACTTTCTCGCGCTCGGGCTCGCAGTCGAGCACCTTGCAGACGGCGTCGCGGTGATGCGGAAAGTTGGTGTGGCAGCGAACGAAACGGCCATCGCCGGTTCTGTAGACGCCGGCGATGGCGTCCCAGGCCGGTGGCGGTGGCTTGTCGTCGCGGCGCAGATAACGCTCGGAACGGCATTCGGCGACGGCATGGCGCATGTCGACGGAGACGTCCTGCGCCTCGCCGCTGCGCAGCTTCCATATCTCGGCGGCGGCAAGGCCGGCCGCCGCGATCGTGGTCTGGCCGGCGACGGCAACGCGAAACGAGGACGGGATTTGCGGCTCCTCGCCGGTCAGCCGCACGCGGCCGAGCGCGGCCTGATCGCCACCTGCGGAGGTCCAGATATCCTTGAGAATATCGGCGGGGCTTTGCATGGCCACTTCTCTCCCTTGCAGTTGAGCATGATCTCCGCGCAAGCGCGTTCCGCGTTTGTCGCGTCGGAAAACCGCTGCACATTCTTCCGGATCATGCTGTAGTTTCGCGACCATCCATCAGCACATAAGGGAATGCAATGGCCGCCATCGATCCCCTCATCGCAGGTGCCGTGTTCATCGCGACAGCGGCCACCGATGCCGTCTATGTCATGTTCACCTCGGCCGTGATCGCGCGCAAGCGCATCCCCGCCGCGAACTGGAGCGCGGTCTGGTACCTGCTCTCCTCCTACGCCGTGATCAGCTACACCGAGAACGCCTTCTATGTCGCCTTCGCCGCGATCGGCTCCTGGGCCGGCGCCTATGCCTCGCTGACCTTCCTGCACCGCCCGCCCGGTGGCCCGCCGGTGGGGGCTGCGCCGGAGTGAGGAGTCCCGCGTCTCTCCGCGTCATTGCGAGGAGCCCTTGCGACGAAGCAATCCAGACTGTTTCTGCGGATGCAATCTGGATTGCTTCGCTGCGCTCGCAATGACGACGTGGGGGCTTCTGGGCGTCTCTCGAAACAGCTACAGTCCCTGCGACCACCAAAAAGGAGCCAACAATGGATCTCGGTCTCAAGGGCAAGAACGCCGTCGTGCTCGGCGGCACGCGCGGCATCGGGCGGGCGATTGCGGCGACGCTGGCCGGTGAAGGTGCCAATGTCGCGGTGTGCGCGCGCAACGCCGATCAAGTTGCGGCAACCGTCGCGGAGTTGAAGGCGAGCGGCATCAACGCCACCGGCGGCACGGTCGACGTCACCGACGGCGCGGCGCTGAAAAGCTGGATCGAGACGGCTGGAAAAGCGCTCGGCGGCATCGACTTGCTGTTTTCCAATGCCGGCGCAATGGCGCAAGGGCACGATCCCGCATCCTGGGAGCAGAATTTCCGGCTCGACGTGCTCGGCGCCGTGCACGCCTTCGATGCCGCCCGGACGTTCCTCGAGGCAAGCGGCGCCGAAGGCGGCGATGCGGCCTTCGTGATCGTCTCGTCGATCGCCGCGGCGCAGGCGGACGCGGCCGGCTCCTACGGCCCGATCAAGGCCGCGCTGATCCACATGGCCAAGGGACTGGCGCGGCAATACGCGAAGAAGAAGATCCGCGTGAATGTCGTGTCGCCCGGCACCGTCTATTTCAAGGGCGGCGTCTGGGAGACGATCGAGAAGAACATGCCGGAGCGGTACCAGGACGCGATGAAGCGCAATCCGACCGGCCGCATGGCGACGCCGCAGGAGATCGCGAACGCGGCGGTGTTTCTGGCAAGCCCGGTGTCGGGATTCACCACGGGTTCGAATCTCGTCGTGGATGGTGCGATCTCGAACCGGGTGAATTTTTGAGGGGCGGCATCATCATCGACGAACTTGGAGGGTGGGCAAAGCGAAGCGTGCCCACCGCTTTCGCGACGAGATCCCAGAAGGTGGGCACGGCGCTTACGCGCCTTTGCCCACCCTACGGCAGCTGAGAGTGTGGCGCGCGATCGCCGTCAGCAAACTCGTCATTGCGAGCGTAGCGAAGCAATCCAGCATCTTTCCGCGGGGACAGTCTGGATTGCTTCGCTGCGCTCGCAATGACGGCGTGGTGGGCAGCCCGCCTTACGACGCTCAATGAAAATCCCGCGACGGCGGCAGGATGCGGACGTTGCGGGGGTGGCGGATTTTTTGCGCTGGGCTATCCGCGAGGGCGCGGGGGTCTTCGTTGAGCGGCTCGACGACGGTGGCCCCTGCCGGCACCGGATGCTTGCGGCTTAGCGCATCGTTGGACAATCCGACCAGATCGTGCGAGCGGTCGACCATGCGCTGGGCGATCAGATGCGTCACCTTCTCCGGGCTGCTCTGGATGTAGCCCTCGACCAGGATGAGCCTCGCGCCCATCACTTCTTTGCGGTACTGCTCCATGACCTTGGGCCACACCACGACATTGGCGATGCCGGTTTCGTCCTCCAGCGTCATGAACACGACGCCGCTGGCGCTGCCCGGGCGTTGCCGGACCAGCACCACGCCGGCGCAGCGGACACGGCGCCGCTCGTTCTCATGGCTGATCTCCTTGCAGGCGACGATACGCTCGCGCGTCAACATCTCGCGCAAGAATTCCATCGGGTGGCCCTTCAGCGACAGCCTGATGGTCTGATAGTCCGCGACCACCTGCTCGGCGCGCGGCATCACCGGCAGCGGTTTTGCGCCTTCGTCCGGCTGCTCGCGCGCGGTCGCCGCCTCGAACAGCGGCAGCGGCACGTCGTCGGGCAGCCGCCGCACCTGCCACAGCGCTTCGCGGCGATCGAGCCCGAGCGAGCGGAACGCATCGGCATCCGCCAAGAGGATCAGCGCGCGCTTGGGCAGCCCGGTGTCGCGGGCGAAATCTTCCAGCGAGGTGAAGGGACGGCGGTTGCGCGCGGCGACGATGCGATTGGCCCAATCGGGCACTCTCTCCACGTCGTCATTCCGGGGCGCGCCTCTTGGCGCGAGCTCTGGTGCGCAATTGCGCACCTTAGAATCCATACTCCCGATCGTGGTTATGGATTCCGGGCTCGATGCTGACGCGTCGCCCCGGAATGACCGCTGGGAGCGCTTCAGCCTCTCCTCGTCCTCGTCCAGCCAGTGGAATCCATCGATCTGGCGGAAGCCGAGGCGCACGGCACAGTATTTGCCATCCGTATTTTCCAGCGTGTTCTGCGCAAAGCTGTAGGACACGTCGATGTCGCGCACCTCGACGCCGTTCTTGCGGGCATCGCCGACGATCTGCGCCGGCGCATAAAAGCCCATCGGCTGCGAGTTCAACAGACCGCAGCAGAAGGCGTCGGGATGATAGTGCTTCAGCCACGACGAAATGTAGACCAGCTGTGCAAAGCTCGCGGCATGGCTCTCCGGAAAGCCGTAGGAGCCAAATCCCTTGATCTGGTCAAAACAGCTTTTGGCGAAATTGGGATCGTAGCCGCGGGCGACCATGTTGCCGATCAGCTTCTCCTCGTACTGGCCGATGGTGCCGACGTTGCGGAAGGTCGCCATCGAGCGGCGCAGGCCGTTGGCTTCCTCGGAGGTGAAGTGCGCGGCCTCGATCGCAATGCGCATCGCCTGCTCCTGGAACAGCGGAACACCGAGCGTCTTGTGCAGCACCTTGTAAAGCTCGTCCTTGTCACCATGGTCCGGCGACGGAGACGGATAGCTCACCTTTTCCAGCCCGTTCCGCCGCCTTAAGTAGGGATGCACCATGTCGCCCTGGATCGGCCCGGGGCGAACGATCGCGACCTCGATGACGAGATCGTAGAAGGTGCGCGGCTTCAGCCGCGGCAGCATGTTCATCTGCGCGCGGCTCTCGACCTGGAACACGCCAAGCGATTCCCCGCGGCACAGCATGTCGTAGACGTTGGGATCGTCTTGGGGAACGCTCGCAAGCACAAAACGCTCGCCCTTGTGCTGGTCGATGAGATCGAAACATTTCCTGATGCAGGTCAGCATGCCCAGCGCGAGCACGTCGACCTTCATCATATGAAGCGCGTCAACGTCGTCCTTGTCCCATTCGATGAAGGTGCGGTCGTCCATCGCGGCATTGCCGATCGGCACATAGGTGTCGAGCCGGTCCTGGGTCAGCACATAGCCACCGACATGCTGGGACAGGTGACGCGGGAATTCGATCAGCTCGGTCGCAAGCTCGACCGCGAGGTTGATCATGGGATTGTCGGGATCGAGCCCGGCCTGGCGGACCTGCATGTCATTGAGGCCTTTGCCCCAGCTGCCCCAGACGGTGTCGGCGAGCGCGGCGGTGACGTCCTCGGTCAGGCCCAGCGCCTTGCCGACGTCGCGGATGGCGCTGCGCGGGCGATAATGAATGACGGTGGCGATGATCGCGGCGCGGTGGCGGCCGTAGCGCCGATAGACATATTGCATCACCTCCTCGCGGCGCGAATGCTCGAAATCGACGTCGATATCGGGCGGCTCCAGCCGCTCCTTGGAGATGAAGCGTTCGAACAACAGATCGACCTTGGTCGGGTCGACCGAGGTGACGCCGAGCACGTAACACACGGCCGAGTTCGCTGCCGAACCGCGGCCCTGGCACAAAATGTTCTGGCTGCGCGCGTAGTGGACGATGTCGTGCACGGTGAGGAAGTAATGCGCGTATTTCAGCTCGGCGATCAGCGCGAGCTCTTTGTTCAAGGTCGCGCGCAGCTTGTCGTCGATCTTGCCGCCGAAATATTTGTCGACGCCCGCCCAGGTCAGGTCCTCCAGATGCCCCTGCGCGGTCTTGCCCGGCGGCACCGGCTCGTCGGGATATTGGTACTTGAGCTGATCTAGCGAGAACTCGATTGCGTCCGCAAAGCGCATGGTCTCTGCGATCGCCTCGGGAAAATCGCGGAACAGCCGCGCCATTTCGCGCGGCGTCTTCAGGAAGCGCTCGGCATTGGCTTCGAGCTTCCGTCCAATCGCCTCGATCGTGGTCTTTTCCCGGATGCAGGTCAGCACGTCCTGAAGCGGACGGCGGCGAGGATCGTGATACAGCACCTCGTTGGTCGCGAGCAGCGGCACCTTGGCCTTTGCGGCGAGATCATCGAGCCGCGAGAGGCGCCGCCTGTCGTCGCCGCGATAGAGCAGGCTCGCCGCCAGCCACACGCCCTCGGCACGGCTATCCCTAAGCTTTGCGAGAACATCCAGCGCCTGCGCCGGCTCGAAACGATGCGGCAGCGTCAGGATCAGGAGCTGGCCTTGCGAGAATTCCAGGAGATCGGCGAAGGTGAGACGGCACTCGCCTTTCTCGATCCGCGTGATGTCGTCGCCGCGCTTGCCCCTCGTGAGGAGCTGACACAGCCGGCCATAGGCGGCGCGATCGCGTGGATAGACCAGGATGTCGGGCGTGCCATCCATGAAGACGATGCGGGCGCCGATCAACAGTTTCGGCTTGTGCAGCACCTCGTCATTGTCGAGCTCGTTCCAGGCACGCACCACGCCGGCGAGCGTGTTGTGGTCGGCGATGCCGATCACCGGAATTCCCAGAGCGCTGGCCTGATGCACATAGGCACGCGGATCCGAGCCGCCGCGCAGGAAGGAGAAGTTGGTGGTGATGCCAATCTCGGCATAGCTGAGCGTATTCATGCGAAGAGACCGTGCACATACCAGCCGGGAGACGCAGGCTTGCCGTCACCGTCGAACACCTCGCCTTCATAGAGACCGTCGCGAAAGATCCAGAAGCGCAGGCCCTCGGCATCCTCGATGCGGAAATAATCCCGCGTCAGCTGCTTGCCGTCCTGCCGCCACCATTCCATCGCGATGCGCTCGGGGCCCTCCACCCGCACCACCGCATGCAGCGCGCGGCGCCAGGTGAATTGATGCGGCGGGCCATCGGGCACGGTCGCGAACGGCACCTTGATCGGCTCCGGCTTGTCGAACAGCCGCAAGGGACGCAGCGGCGGCTCGCTCTCGGTACGAACAGGCCATTCCGCCTGCATGGCAGCCGCGAGATGATGCTGCGCCGATGCGGCCAGCACCGCGCTTTCGGGGATGTGGGTATCCTGCGGCAGGTGCACGACGACGCGTTTTCCCCCGATGCGCGCGGCGATGCGGTCGATCAGCGCGGCGAGTTCGTCATTGTCGTGGACATGGGCATCGAGATCGCGCTGCTCCTGCACCACGGTCTCGGTGCGGCTCGCCGACAACCGCACCATGTCGAAGCCGAAGCCGGGATCGAGGGGATCTGCGATTGCATCGAGCCGCTCGCGGAACAGGCGGTCGATCACGGCGCTTCGCGTCACGGGACGTCCGGTTTCGACCGTGATCGTGCGCACCACGCCATCGGTGCGGAAGAATGCCGCTTCAAGTCGCCGTGCGCCTTTGCCCTGCTTCTCCATGGACGTAACAAGCGTGTCGGCCAGCCGCGACAGCGTCATCGCGATCATGGTGTCGGTCGCGATCGGCTCGGCAAAGCGTTTTTCCACGATGTAATCGGGCAGCGGTTTTCGCGGGCTGATCGGCGCATCGCCCTGCCCCAGCGCATGGGCGAGCAGCGTGGAGAAGCGCGCGCCGAACCGCGCCGTGATTTCGGAGGCGCTGCGCGATGCGACATCGCCGATGGTCTTCAGCCCGGCGCGGCGCAGGCCGGTGGTGATGGCTTCACCTGCACCGAGCGCGGAGACTGGAAACGACCTGATCGCCTCCGCCTCGCCGCCATCGGCAACGATGGTGCCGGATGCCTGCCGCGTCAGCGTGCGGGCGCAGATCGAGGTGCCGGCGATCGCCGCGCTGACGGCAAAGCCTTGCCGGCAGAGCGCGCGGACTAATGTCCGCAACAGCGCCGCCTCGCCGCCGAACAGATGCGCGCAGCCGGTGATGTCAAGAAACAGCCCGTGCGGCGCATCGAGCGCCACCAGCGGCGTGAAACGGTCGCACCAATCGGCGATATCGCTGAGCGTCTTGGCATCGGCGACAGGGTCGGCGTCGAACACACGCAGGTCCGGACACATCGCCCGCGCATTGGCGAGCGGCTGGCCGATATACAGGCCGAGGCGCTCGGCGGCCTCGTCCAGCGCATGGATCACCAGCGCATTGTTGTCCTTGATGACGACGATATCAGGCTCATGATTGGCCTTACCCAGCCCGGCGCTGCTGAAGAACCGCTGGATCCTGTCGATGGGCAGGCGCGGCAGCCACAGGCTGAGGATACGTCGACGGTTCACTGAACTGGCACTCATCACAATTCCATTCCATGATCCACCGGCCGCACGGGCCATGACGATTGCGCAAGAGTTCGGCATCGAACACCGGCGCGCCCCAGGCTCTCCACACCGAGCCCGGCGGCGAATGCGCCGCCCGCAGCATCCATCGTGTTTCCGCGGTCGAAGGCAGCGGCTGCGCCGCCATCCGCAGCAAGAGGCCGGTAACGCCCGAGCCTTGCGCGGCGAGCGTCAACTTGCGGCTTGCCACGAGATCGAACTGTCTGGTCTCGCCCCACAACTCGAGCACGACGGCGCCCAGCGCATCGCAGGCGAGCGCATCGGCCGAGGTGCGCAACGCGCTCTCGACATCGGCCGCGCGCACCATCACGACACGGCGCGGATCGAGGCCGAGTTCGGCAAGCCCGCTCATCGACAGCGCACCGGCTTCGAGCTCCGAAAAATCCTGTCGCACCCACAGCAGCGGCCGACGCGCGCTCACGCGTCCCGCAAGCCCCATGACAAAGCCCGTCGCGGCCGCGCCCTGGCGCCCCTCGCAAAACACCTCGTGGATCGCCGCGCGCGCGAGCCCGCCCTTCAGCGCGCTGTCGGCCTCGCTGTGGCCGAGCGCGACGCGATCGTGTTGATGCACGACCTCCGCCGTCTCGATGCGCTCGATCTGGCTGCGCAAGGTCGCAAGCGCGCTGATGCGTGCGCCGCTCATGCTCGCCGCTCCTTCAGGAATTGGTGCCGTGGTCTTCAAAAGAAGAACCAACGGCTGGCTCATTTGTTCATGATATGTTCTAATATAAAGCTAACGGTGCTCGAAGAGTCAATCGAATTGGCGCGCTGTCGGATTCATGAGTTGAATCAAAGGGATTCCAAAATGGACGTGCAACGCAAACTGGAGATTCTGGCGGACGCCGCCAAATACGACGCATCCTGCGCCTCCAGCGGCACCGAGAAGCGGGATTCCAGCGACGGCAAGGGCATGGGCTCGACCGCGCCAGGCATGGGAATCTGCCATTCCTACGCGCCGGACGGACGCTGCATCTCGCTGCTCAAGGTGCTGCTGACCAACGCCTGCAATTACGATTGCCTCTATTGCGTCAACCGCGCGTCCTCGAACGTAGCACGCGCCCGCTTCACCATCGACGAATTGGTCAAGCTCACGCTCGACTTCTACCGGCGCAACTACATCGAGGGCCTGTTTCTCTCCTCCGGCATCATCCGCAGCCCCGACTACACGATGGAGCAAGTGGTGAGCGTCGCGCGCAAACTGCGCGAGGAGCATCACTTCCGCGGCTACATCCACCTGAAGACCATTCCCGAGGCCGACGATGCGCTGATCGCCGAGGCCGGCAAATATGCCGACCGCCTTTCGATCAACATCGAGATGCCTGAGGAGACCAGCCTGCAGCAATTCGCGCCTGAGAAGGACGTGCGCGCGATCCGCCGCACCATGGGCCGGCTGCGGTTGAAGCTGGATGAGGCCGAGGAGAACCGCGCAACGAAGACAAAGGCCAAGCCGCAGCGCTTTGCGCCGGCCGGACAGAGCACCCAGATGATCGTCGGCGCAGACAGCGCCTCCGATCACACCATTCTCCACACCAGCGCCAACCTTTACGGCGCCTACCGGCTGCGGCGCGTCTATTACTCCGCCTTCAGCCCGATCCCCGATGCCAGCCGCGCACTGCCCCTGCGCGCGCCGCCGCTGCTGCGCGAGCACCGGCTCTACCAGGCCGACTGGCTGATGCGGTTCTACGGCTTCGATGTCGGCGAGATCGTCGACGACAGCGCGATGCTGCCGCTCGACATCGATCCCAAGCTCGCCTGGGCGCTGCGCCACCGCGACCGCTTCCCGCTCGACGTCAACCGCGCCAGCCGTGAGGAACTGCTGCGCGTTCCGGGCTTCGGCACCAGGACGGTCGACCGCATCATCGCAACAAGGCGCACCACCACGATCCGCCTCGCCGATCTCGCGCAGCTGCATGTGCCACGCAACAAGGCGCTGCCGTTCATCGTCCTCAGCGATCACCGCCCCTCATCGCATCGTCTCGATTCCGCCGGGCTGATCGAACGGTTCAAGCCGAAGGCAACGCAACTGGGATTTGGCTTCTGATGCAGTACATCACCCTCGACACCGAAACCGATTTCGACGGCTGGCGCAATGCCGCGCGCAGCCTCGTGCTTCACCACGTGCCGCCCAGCGACGTCACCTGGACCGTGCAAGGCGGCGAAGCCGAGTTGTTCGCGTCCCCCGCGCCGTCTCCGATCCTCGAGGTGAACGACGGCACCTTCAACGTATCAGGCAAATTCGTCGAGCTCGCCAAGGCGGCGATCCTGCACCGCGACGGCGAGCGCTTTGCGATCCTCTATCGCCTGCTGTTCCGGCTGAAGGACAACCACGATCTCATCGAGGTCGCGACCGATCCTGATGTCGCGCGCGTCACTTCCATGGCGAAAGCGGTCTATCGCGACGAGCACAAGATGCATGCCTTCGTCCGCTTCCGCGAGATCGGCCGGGAACGCCAGGCGCATTACGTCGCCTGGTTCGAGCCGGAGCATCATATCGTCGAGCTCGCCGCGCCGTTCTTCGCCAAGCGCTTTGCCGACATGCCCTGGTCGATCCTGACCCCGGACCTCTGCGCGCATTGGGACGGCCATGCGCTCTCGTTCACGCCGGGCGTCAGCAAGAGCGAGGCGCCGGGCGAAGACCGTCTCGAGGAAACCTGGCGGCGTTACTACGCCAGCATCTTCAATCCGGCCCGGCTCAAGGTGAAGGCGATGCAGGCCGAGATGCCGAAGAAATATTGGAGGAACCTGCCCGAGGCTTCGATCATTAAGCCCTTGATCGAGGACGCCGAACGCATGACCGGTGCCATGATCGCCAATGCCGCAACCGATCCGCATAAGCCTCAGAAGCGGCCGGAGGCTCCGATGAAACGCAAGCCAGCTGCCGACGATCTCGAAACGCTCCGCGAGGAGGCCGCGCATTGCCGCGCCTGCCATCTGTACAAGGACGCGACGCAGACCGTGTTCGGCGAAGGCCCGAAGAATGCCAACATCATGCTGGTCGGCGAGCAGCCCGGCGACAAGGAAGACCTCGCCGGTCACCCCTTCGTCGGCCCGGCCGGGCAGATGCTCGACCGCGCGCTGGAGGAGGCCGGCGTCGACCGCAAGAAGGTCTATGTCACCAACGCGGTGAAGCACTTCAAATTCGTGCCGCGCGGAAAGATCCGTCTGCACCAGAAGCCGAACACCCCGGAGATCCGGGCGTGCCGGCAATGGTATGAGCGGGAAGTTTCGGCAATCCAGCCCGATCTCATCGTGGCGATGGGCGCCACCGCCGCTCAAAGCGTGTTCGGCAAGATCACTCCGATCGGCAAGAACCGCGGCCGGTTGATCGATCTTCCCGACGGGCGCAAGGCGCTCGTGACGGTGCATCCGTCCTATCTGCTGCGGCTGCCCGATCCCGAAGCCAAGGTGCTGGAGTATCGACGCTTTGTCGAGGATCTGAAGATCGCCGCCGGCTTGCAGAAAAAGGCCGCACGCGCCGCCTAAGCACTGGCAGGACAACGGCATACTTGCAGGAAAACAGCTTTCGCGCCTCGGTTGTCATCCAGGCTTCAAATCCATCGCGGACAATGCCTTGACCTGAAAGTTAAGGGGCGTCCAGACATGACCGATGTTGCATTCGACCGCGCGGTAGCAGATCCCGCGCCCGTCCAGCCGGCCTCGCGGCCAAATCTCGACAAGGGCTTCAATCCGCTGACGATGATCCTGTTCTTCGGCATCCTCGCCGCGGGCCTGCTGTTCGTCGCCTACAGCATCTATGTCGACGTCAATGCCACCGGCGCGCGGGTCACGACCTACCTGCCCTACATCCTCCTGTTCGTCGCGCTCCTAATTGCGCTGGGCTTCGAATTCGTCAACGGCTTCCACGACACCGCCAATGCGGTGGCGACCGTGATCTACACCCATTCGCTGCCGGCCGAGGTCGCGGTGATGTGGTCGGGCTTCTTCAACTTCCTCGGCGTGCTCCTGTCCTCCGGCGCGGTCGCCTTCGGCATCGTCTCGCTGCTGCCCGTCGAGCTGATCCTCCAGGTCGGCTCCAGCGCCGGTTTTGCCATGGTGTTCGCGCTGCTGATCGCCGCGATCCTGTGGAATCTCGGCACCTGGTTTTTCGGCCTGCCCGCCTCCTCCTCGCATACGCTGATCGGCTCGATCATCGGCGTCGGCGTCGCCAACGCCGTCATGCGCGGCCGCGACGGCACCTCGGGCGTGGACTGGACCAAGGCGACCGAGATCGGCTACGCGCTGCTGCTGTCGCCCCTGTTCGGCTTCATCTGCGCCGCCACGCTGTTGCTCCTGCTCAAGTTCATCGTGCGCAACCCGGCGCTCTATTCCGCGCCGGAGGGCAACAAGGCGCCGCCGCTGTGGATCCGCGGCCTCTTGATCGCGACCTGCACCGGCGTCAGCTTCGCGCACGGCTCGAACGACGGCCAGAAGGGCATGGGCCTGATCATGCTGATCCTGATCGGCACCGTGCCGACGGCCTACGCGCTCAACCGCGCGCTGCCGGAATCGCAGGTCGTCCAGTTCCAGAAGACCTCCGATGCCGCCGCCAAGGTGATCTCGGCGAAGGGCGCCGGCCACAGCATCATCGGCGATCCCCGCCCCGCCGTGACGCAGTACATCACGCTGCGCCACATCAACGAGGGCACCTATCCCTCGCTTGCCGTGCTGGTGAAGGATGTCGGCGACCAGGTCGCCAAATATGGCACGCTGAACAAGGTGCCCGCGGAAGCCGTCGGCAACACCCGCAACGACATGTACATGACCTCCGAAGCGATCCGCTTCCTGATGAAGGACAAGGAGAACGATCTCACCAAGGAGGAGATCGCGGCGCTGAACGCCTACAAGGGATCGCTCGATGCCGCCACGAAGTTCATCCCGAACTGGGTGAAGATCGCGGTCGCCATCGCGCTCGGCCTCGGCACCATGATCGGATGGAAGCGCATCGTCATCACGGTCGGCGAGAAGATCGGCAAGAGCCATCTCACCTACGCGCAAGGAGCGTCCGCCGAGCTCGTGGCCGCCGCCACGATCGGCGCGGCCGACGTGTTCGGCCTTCCGGTCTCCACCACGCATGTGCTGTCGTCGGGCGTCGCCGGCACCATGGCGGCGAACGGTTCGGGCCTGCAATGGTCGACGATCCGCAACCTGCTGATGGCCTGGGTGCTGACGCTGCCCTGCGCGATCATGCTGTCGGCGACGCTCTATGTGATCTTCTCGCGGATGTTCTGAGAGCCGCTCCCTCTCCCCGTTCTTACGGGGAGAGGGCTGGGGTGGGGGGCTCCATCCGAGAAAATAGTGACAGATGGACTCGCGGAGAGTCCCCCTCACCCGGCGCTTCGCGCCGACCTCTCCCCGCAAGCGGGGCGAGGTGACGAAAAGCTACGACGCCGCGAGCTGCTCCTCGACCAGCTTCACCCAATAGGACGTGCCGTAGACGATCGCCTCGTCGTTGAAATTGTAGGCGGGGTGATGCAGGCCGGCGCTGTCGCCGTTGCCGCAGAAGATGAAGGCGCCGGGCCGCGCTTCCAGCATGTAGGCGAAATCCTCGCCGCCCATCAGCGGCGCCATCTCGTGGACATGGGACTCGCCCGCGACCTGCGTGGCGATGCGCCGTGCCACCTCGGTTTCCGCGGCATGGTTGTTCACGACGGGATAGTTGCGCTTGTAGTGCAGGTCGATCTTGGCGCCGGTGATCTGCGCCACGCCCGCCACGACCTCATGCACGCGCTTCTCGACCAGCTTGCGCACCTCCGGCGTCAGCGTGCGGATGGTGCCTCTCAGCGTCGCGGTCTGCGGAATGACGTTGCGGGCGTTGCCGGCGTGGAACTCGCAGATCGAGATCACCGCCGATTCCAGGGGATCGACGCTGCGGGAGACGATCGACTGCAGGGCCGTGATTACCTGCGCGCCGACCAGCACGGAATCGACGCATTTGTGCGGACGCGCGGCGTGGCCGCCGAGGCCTTCGATCATGATGTCGACCTCGTCGGTCGCCGCCATGATGGGGCCTGGCCGGATCGCGAACGAGCCGACCGGGATGCCCGGGCCGTTGTGCATGCCGTAGACCTGCTCGATGCCGAAGCGCTCCATCAGGCCGTCCTTGACCATGGCCGCGCCGCCGGCGCCGCCCTCCTCGGCGGGCTGGAAGATCACCACGGCATCGCCGGCAAAATTGCGCGTCTCGGCGAGATAGCGGGCCGCCCCGAGCAGCATCGCGGTGTGGCCGTCATGACCGCAGGCGTGCATCTTGCCGGGGGTCTTGGAGGCGTAAGGCAGATTGGTCTGCTCCTCGACCGGAAGCGCATCCATGTCGGCACGCATGCCGATCACCTTGAGCCCCTCGCCGGCCGGCTTGTTGCCCTTGATCACGCCGACAACGCCGGTCTGGCCGAGGCCGGTCACGACCTCATCGCAGCCGAACTCCCGCAGCCGGTCCGCAACGAATGCTGCGGTGCGGTGGACATCGTACAGCAGCTCGGGATGCTGATGGATGTCCCGCCGCCAGGCCTGGATATCGGGTTGAAGGTCGGCGACGCGGTTCACAATGGGCATGGAAGGTCTCGAGCTGGTGGAAATACAGGACTGTCTACCATGCAAGCGTCGGTCCACCCAACCGCCGGCAATCGGGGTCTAGCCCTGTTCACCCGGCATGGCCGGGCTTGTCCCGATCGGCTGCGTCAGCCTATTAGACGAACGCAAAGAGACCATTCGGGTGGAAGCAGAATGCCGAGGCGGCTTGAAGGTGAGTTTGACTACATTGTCGTCGGAGCCGGTACGGCAGGCTGTATCATCGCGAACCGGCTGTCAGCTGATCGCAACAACCGCGTCCTCATCCTGGAAGCCGGCGGCGACGACAATTGGATCTGGTTCCACATTCCGGTCGGCTATCTCTTCGCCATCGGCAATCCGCGTTCGGACTGGATGTTCAAGACCGAGGCCGAGCCGGGCCTGAACGGCCGTTCGCTGGCCTATCCGCGCGGCAAGGTGATCGGCGGCTGCTCGGCGATCAACGCCATGATCTCGATGCGCGGCCAGGCTGCCGACTACGATCACTGGCGCCAGCTTGGGCTGACCGGCTGGGGCTATGACGACGTGCTGCCGCTGTTCAAGCGCCTCGAGGACCACTTCCTTGGCGCCAGCGAGCATCACGGCGCCGGGGGCGGTTGGCGCATCGAGGCGCCGCGGCTGTCATGGGCAGTTCTCGATGCCGTCGGTGACGCGGCCGAGGAGATGGGCATCAAGCGCATCCCGGATTTCAACACCGGCGACAACGAAGGCACCAGCTATTTCCACGTCAACCAGAAGCGCGGCCGGCGCTGGTCGTCGGCGCGCGGCTTCCTAAAGCCCGCGCTCAACCGTCCGAACCTGCGGCTCGAGAAGCACGTGCTGGTCGACCGCCTCATCATCGAGCAGGGCCGCGCCGTCGGCGTGCGCTTCATCCAGAACGGCGAGATCATCGAGGCGCGCGCGAAGCGCGAGGTGGTGCTCTCGGCAGGCTCCATCGGCTCGGTGCAGGTGCTGCATCGCTCCGGCATCGGCCCTGCCCACTGGCTGTCGCCGCTCGGCATCGACATCGTCATGGACAAGCCCGGCGTCGGGCGCAATCTCCAAGACCATCTCCAGCAACGCGCGATCTACAAGGTCGAGGGCGTGCGCACGCTGAACGAGACCTATTACAATCTGTTCCGCCGCGGCCTGATGGGGCTCGACTACGCCTTCCGCCGCCGCGGTCCGCTGACCATGGCACCCTCGCAGCTCGGCATCTTCACGCGCTCCGATGCGACGCGCGCCCGCGCCAACATCCAGTTCCACGTGCAGCCGCTGTCGCTCGACAAGTTCGGCGATCCCCTGCATCGCTTCCCTGCGATCACCGTCAGTGCCTGCAATCTGCAGCCGACCTCGCGCGGCACGGTGCGACCGCGTTCGGCGAGCCCGGACGAGAAGCCGATCATCGCGCCGAACTACCTGTCGACGGACGACGACCGCCAGGTCGCCGCAGACGCCATCCGCACCACGCGCCGCCTGATGCGGCAGAAGGCTCTGGCAAAATACCGGCCCAGCGAATATCTGCCGGGGCCGACGGTCGGCGATGACGACGCCTCGCTGGCAAAGGCCGCCGGCGACATCGGCACCACCATTTTCCACCCTGTCGGCACCGCGAAGATGGGCACGGCAAACGACCCGATGGCGGTGGTGGATGAGCGCCTGCGCTTCTATGGCCTTGGCAATTTGCGCATCGTCGATGCCTCGATCATGCCGACGATTACGTCGGGCAACACCAATACGCCGACCGCGATGATCGCGGAGAAGGGTGCGACCATGATCCTGGAGGATGCGAAGTAGACGCTATCGTGTCCCGGACGCGGCGCAGCGCGAAGCGGTGCGACGCGGAGCCGGGACCCATTGCGGCCCTGGGTCCCGGCTCTGCGGCGCACCGCCAAGCGGCGCTGCGCCTTGTCCGGGACACGAGACTGCACTCACGAAATCGTCATCCCATCCGGGAATAAGTCCCTCCCTCCCCCGATCACCTCCCCGAAGCCCAATTCCGGGCGACGTGGAGAGGCGCGATGAGCGGAGACAATCACGGGGACGACGGCGTCAGCCGCCGCAAGGTGCTGGAATGCATGACCTGGGCCGGCACCGGGGTGCTCTGGACCGCCACGGGCGGCGTGCCACGCTCGATCGGCATCATCGATTCGGCTGAGGCCGCAACGGCGGCCGCGCCCGGCATGAGCTTCCTCCAGATCAGCGACAGCCATGTCGGCTTCGACAAGCCGGCCAATCCCAACGCGCTCGGCACGCTGGAAGAGGCCGTGAACAAGATCAACGCGATGCCTGCAAAGCCGTCGTTCATGATCCACACCGGCGACATCACGCATCTGTCGAAAGCCGCCGAGTTCGACAATGCCGAGCGCATCATCTCGCAGACCAAGCTCGACGTGCATTACGTGCCCGGCGAGCATGATTTCATCGATGAGGAGGTGAAGCTCTATCGCGAACGCTACGGCCGCGGCACCAAAGGTCACGGCTGGTACTCGTTCGACGCCGGCGGCGTGCACTTCATCGGCCTCGTCAACGTCGTCGACCTCAAGGCCGGGGGCCTGGGCAATCTCGGCGCCGAGCAGCTCGCCTGGCTCGAGGACGATCTGCGCGGCAAGTCGAAATCGACGCCGGTCGTGCTGTTCGCGCACATCCCGCTCTGGACCGTCTATCCGCAATGGGGTTGGGGCACCGAGGACGGCGGCCGCGCGCTGGAATACGTCAAGGGCTTTGGCTCGGTCACCGTGCTGAACGGGCACATCCATCAGGTGATGCAGAAGGTCGAGGGCAACGTCACCTTCCACACCGCGCGCTCGACCGCCTTCCCGCAGCCGGCGCCGGGGGCCGCGCCCTCGCCCGGTCCGATGAAGGTCGAGGACGCAAGGCTGCGCTCCATGCTTGGGGTAGCCAGCATCAACTTCAAGCAGAACGAGCAGCGGCTCGCGATCATCGACACGCCGCTCCAGGGCTAAGGCTGAACGGAAGCTGACAATGAAGACTCTCAATCGCCGCGACTTCGGTTTCGACCTCGGTCTCGCTTTGGCCGCGGCCATCCTGTTGCCCGCAACAAAAGCCCGCGCCGACGACCTGGACGTGCACATCGACAATTTCGTGTTCCAGCCGGCCGAGCTCAAGATCAAGGTCGGCACCACCGTGACCTGGACCAACCGGGACGATATCCCGCACACCATCGTCTCTGCCGGCAAGTTCAGGTCCAAGACTCTTGATACCGACGACAAGTTCTCCTTCACCTTCACCAATGCGGGCGACTACAAGTATTTTTGTTCGCTGCACCCGCACATGACGGGGATGATCAAGGTTGAGTAACGTCTTCAACCAAGGCATCAACGTCCTGCCCGGCCGGTGGTCCCACGCCGGCCGGGCGCATGCGCCCGCGGTCAAGGCAAAAGAAGAACCAGAGGCAAAGCGAGGAGCGATGCCCGCCACCGACGATGTGCAGAAGGCACAGCGCTTCCGCGAGGCAGCGCTGCCCTATCTCGACGACGTCTACACGCTCGCACGCTACCTGCTGCGCGATGCCTCTGACGCCGAGGACGCGGTGCAGGAGTGCTATCTGCGCGCGCTGAAGCATTTCGACAGCTACCGGGGGCCTGCGATGAAGCCCTGGCTGTTCGCGATCCTGCGCAACGTCTGCAACGCCGAATATGTGCGTCGCGCGAACCGGCCCAGCGCGATCGAGGATACGCTAGGTGCCGCCGAGCAGACGCCGCTCTGGCGGGAGACCGAGGCGAGCCCCGAGACTGAAGTGCTGCGGAGCCGCGATGCCGGCGCCATCCGCAAGCTGATCGACGCGCTCGCCGAGCCGTTCAAGGAAACATTCGTGCTGCGCGAGATCAACAACCTGTCCTACCTTGAAATCGCCGAGGCCGTCGGCGTCCCCGTCGGCACCGTGATGTCCCGCCTCGCCCGCGCCCGCGCCATGCTGCGCGCGGCCTGGACGGAAGAGGAGCAAGCGAAATGACCTGCGACGAAGCAAGGATCCTGCTTCACGCGCTGCTCGATGGCGAGCTCGATGCCGGCCACGCGCGCGAGGTCGAGGCCCATATCGCGAGCTGCCCGGCCTGCGCCGCGGAGTTCGCGGCGCAGCGCGAGATGCAGCGCGCGCTCGCAGGTACCAATTTGCGCTACACCGCGCCGGCAAGCCTGCGCGCTCGCATCGAAGCCTCGTTGCCTGAGCCGCAGCGCCAGCAGCCGAGCCGCCGCGCCGTGCTGCGCGGATTTGCGATGGGCTCGGCCGTCTCCGCGCTCGCCGCCACCGGAATCGTCGCGGTGGTGCTGCGCCAGGATGACCAGCAGCGGATTCTGTCTGAGGTCGTCTCCGCGCATCTGCGCTCGCTCCAGGCCGGCCATCTCACCGACGTGGTCTCGACCGACCAGCACACCGTCAAGCCCTGGTTCAACGGCAAGCTCGACGTCGCACCACCGGTGATCGACCTCACCGCGCAAGGTTTTACGCTGGTCGGCGGCCGGCTCGACTATATCGACGCCCGCGCCATCGGCGCCGTGGTCTACCGGCGCCGGCAACACGTGATCAATCTGTTCGTGTCGCAAACTTCGAGCACCGAGCATCGGCCGCCGAAGACCCAGACCATGCAGGGCTTCAACTGCCGCCGCTGGGGCGGCCGCGGCCTGAACTTCTGGGCCGTCAGCGATCTCGGCGCCGACGAACTTGCCGAATTCGTCGACAAGTTCGAGGCGGCAATGAAGGCGAACGTGGAGGGGTAACGGTCTCCGCCGTCATTGCGAGCGTAGCGAAGCAATCCAGACCGCATCCGCGGAGGGATACTGGATTGCTTCGCTACGCTCGCAATGACGATTGCTGAGATAGATCGGCCTTACGCCGACCTTCGCACCGCGTTGTCCACCAGCGTCTTGCCGAGCGACCAGATCGCGCCGGGGACCTTGTGGCTGCCGGCGATGACGTCGTCGAAGGCGCGCTCGATCCAGCTGCAGTCTTCCTCGGTGATGGTGAGCGGCGGCAGCAGCTTGATGGTGTGGCTGCCGTGGCCGGCGACTTGCGTCAGGATCTTGTGATCCTTGAACAGCGGCACGGTGATGAGCTGGCAGAACAGGCCCTTGTTGGCGGTCTCGAGCACGTTCCAGGACGCCCGCAGGCGCAGCGATTTCGGCGGGCCGAACTCGATGCCGATCATCAGGCCCTTGCCACGGACTTCCTTGAGCAGCTCGTAGCCCGGCACCATGCGCGTCAGCGCGAGGCGCAGCTCGGCGCCGCGCTTGGCGGCCGCATCGATCAGCTTCTCCGATTCCATGACGTCGAGCGTGGCGATGCCCGCGGCCATCGCGAGGTCGTTCTTGGAGAAGGTGGAGCCGTGCACCACCGCGCGGTCCATCTGGTTGAAGATCTTGTCGAAGATGCTCTTGCGCGTCAGCACGGCGCCGACCGGCACGTGGCCGCCCGACAGCGACTTCGACAGCAGCACCATGTCGGGCTCGACGTTCCAGTGCTCGACCGCGAGGAAGCGGCCGGTACGGCCCATGCCGGTCTGGATCTCGTCGGCGACGAACAGCGTGCCGTATTTCTTGCAGAGCGCGGCCGCCCCGGGCAGGAACTCGTCGGTGGGCATGTTGACGCCCTTGCCCTGGATCGGCTCGACGACGAAGGCGGCGACCTCGCGCGAGGCCAGCGCCTTTTCCAGCGCGGCCAGGTCGTTGAACGGGATCGGGGTGCAGCCCGGCAGCAGCGGCTCGAAGCCGGTGCGGAAATTGGCGTCGCCGGTCAGCGACAGCGCGCCGTAGGTCAACCCGTGATAGCCGTGCGCGCAATAGACGATGCCGGGACGCCCCGTCGCGCCGCGCGCGAACTTGATCGCAGCCTCGACGCATTCCGCGCCGGAATTGGCGAAGAACGCCTTGTCGAGATAGGGAACGTATTTCAGGAGGCGCTCGGCCAGCACACCGGCGAGCGTCGAAACGTCGAATTGGACGAGGTTGGGCAGGTCGGCATCGAGCACGCTCTTGAGCGCCTCGCGCATGACGGGATGATTGCGCCCGATCGCAAACACGCCAAAGCCGGACAACAGGTCGAGATAGCGCGCGCCGTCGCGGTCGTAGAGGTACTGCCCCTGCCCCTTCTGGAAGCCGACATCGTAGCCGATGGTCTTGAGCACCCGAACGAACTGCTCGTTCAGATACCGGTTATGCAGGGTGCTGCGCTGGGCCTGACGGTCCGCGAATAGCTGAGACATGTCTGGATTTGGGCTGTGCATCCGCTACATACTTCGGTTGAGGGCCGTCTCGTCAACTGAAAACGGACCGTTACTGAAAACGGTCTGTGCGGCCTTTTGCCCTTTTTCGGACCATCTTCGCAAGCACAGCTTTAGACCATGTTGCACTGCCAAGGAACACACATGCGTTTGGCCCTTTACACCGGACTAATACTGGCTGGCGGTTACGCCGGCCTGACGCCCGCGCTCGGCGCGGATCCGACCGGCGACTGGCGGGTCGCCGACGGCGTTGCCAACATTCGCGTCGCCCAATGCTACGGCAGCATGTGGGGCGCGGTTTCCTGGGAAAAGCAGCCCGGCGGGCGCGACGAGAACAATCCGGATGCCTCGAAAAAGAACAGGCCGACGCTCGGCATGGCAACCCTGATCGACATGAAGAAGAAGCCCGGCGTCGATCAGTGGGAAGGGCAGGTCTACAACGCCAAGGACGGTCAGCTCTACAGCGCGACGATCACGCCGGCCGGCCCCGACCAGCTCGAGATCAAGGGCTGCGTCATGGGCTTCCTCTGCGGCGGCGAAACCTGGACCCGGGTCGGCCCGCCGATCCCTTCCAGCCCTGCCAACGCCATGGCCAAGGGCGCGGCGAAATCCAGCGGCACTGCGCCGAAGCCGCAAGCGGGGCAAGGGGCCCAGGCAGCCCAAGCCACGGGCGGCACCACCACGCCTGCGCCCGCAGCTCCCAAGGCCGCCGGCGCAGCCAAGCCCGGTCAGAAGGGCACCGCCGACCCCGTCGGCGACATCTGCCTACTCCCTGAGATTGCGGGGTTTGCCCATTAGGGCCGGCTGGAACAGCAGCACGGCGGCGAGCGTCGTCACCAGCGAGAGGGCCAGCAGCTTGCCCATGCTGGACGTGCCGGGATGGCTCGACAGCCACAGGCTGCCGAACGCGGTCGCCGTCGTCAGCGCACTGAAAAAGATCGCGCGCGTCAGGCTGGTCTGGAGCAGGTTCGTTCTGCCCGAGCGCCAGGCCACGACATAATAGATCTTGAAGGCGACGCCGACGCCGAGCAGCAGCGGAAACGCGACGATGTTGGCGAAGTTCAGCGGCAGGCCGATCAACACGCAGATCTCGAGCGTCACCGCGCCGGCAACCAGAAGCGGCACCAGCGTCATCAGCACGTCGACGAAGCGGCGGAGCGTGATCCACAGCAGAAGCCCGATCACCAGCAGCGCATAGATGCCGGCGTGGATGAACGCCTTCACCACGGTGTCGCCGGATTTCAGGATCGAGACCGGCCCGCCGATCGCAGTCGGCTCGGCCTGGAGCACCGCCGCTGCGAATTTGCGCAGCGTATCGTTGTCGTTGGGATCACCCTTGGGCAGCGCCTCGACGCGGATGACGCCGTCCTTGCTCTTCCAGGCGCTGACGAGATCGGGCGGCAGCGAGCTCAGGGTGACGGGACCTGCCTGCATCGCGTTCCTGAGCTGGTCGAACACGATCTTCAATGGCGCGACGAACACGTCCTGCGCCTTGTTGCGCGTGGCCTCGTCGCCATTGGCGAGCTTTTCGAGCGCGTTGGCAAGACGGCGCGAGGCGACAGCGCCCGGGCCCTTCGCCTCGCCCGCCGTCCGGCGCAGATTGTCGACCGAGGATTTCAGCGCTTCGACATTCTCCTGATCCGTCGGCGCTGCGTCGATCTGATCGGGGTTGAGCGCGGGATTCAGCACTTTGGCGCCCTGCGCGAGCAGCTTCAGCTTCGGCGGCTGGTCCTGCGGCACGAAGCTGTCGAGCGACATCACCCTGAGCACCTCGGGCACCTTCTCCAGCTTCGCCTCGACCTGGCTCGCCTGCTCTTCCGACGTCGTCATCACGTTGACGGCATTGGCGCCGGTGTTCGGATCCTTGCGCAAATCGAGGAAGGTGGCGATCGACTCGGCGTGCGGATTGCGCAGGTTCATCGGGTTGAAGTCGAACTTCATGAAGTAGAGCAGCGGCAGGCCGCCGAGCGCGAGCAGCAGCGTGCCGCCGACGATCAGCACCCGATGCTTCTCCAGGAAATGGTCGAGCGGCGCGAGGAAGGCGTAGCCGACTGGCTCCGGCTCGCCCGGCGGGTTCAGCAGCTTCAGCATGGCTGGCAGAACGGTAATCGACGAGATGAACGCCACCAGCATGCCGACGCCGGCGATCTGGCCGAGCTCGGCGATGCCCTTGTAGTCGGTCGGCATGAAGCAGAGGAAACCGGCAGCCGTCGCCATCGCCGCCAGCGACAGCGGCACCGCCGAGCGCTTGGCCGCCAGCACCAGCGCACCGGCGAGATCGTCGTGCTTGTAGCGCTCCGAGCGGTAGCGGACGCTGTACTGGATGCCGAAATCGACCCCCAAGCCGACGAACAGCACCGCGAAGGCGATCGACAGCAGATTGAACGATCCGACCATCATCAGGCCGGCCGCGGTCGTGATCGCAAGGCCGACGAACAGATTGACGAACACCGCGAAGATGATCTTCGACGAATGCAGCGCCAGCCACAGGATGACCAGCACGACGAGAATCGTGCCGACGCCGTTGACGACCGCGCCCTCCTGAACGGTGGCGTATTCCTCGTTGGCGATCGGCACGGGGCCGGTCAGCCGCACCCGCGCCTGGTATTTGCCAGTGAAATCCAGATCCGCAGCGGCCTTGCGGATCGCGTCGGTGGCATCCTTGCCCGGCTCCAGCGCGTTGTAGTCGAGAATCGGCTTGAACTCGATGAAGGTACGCTTGTCCGAATCCTTGAGCGGCTCGTCGCTGACGAGCTCGCGCCAGGAGAAGCTGGCATTGCCCTTGTTGAGCACGGTCTCGACCGTCTGCGCGATCAGGTTGAAGGGCCGCTCGGTGTTGTCGAGCTTGACCTGGCCGCGCTTGACGCCGGCAAGGCCCGTCTCCAGCGCCCCGGTGAGGCCGCGGATCGAGGGGTCGCCGGCCATGATCTCGATCAGGGGCGCTGCGGATTCGAACTGGCCGGTGATCTTGCCGACCTCCTCGGTCGGCAGGAACAACAGGCCGTTCTTCTCGAAGAATTCGCCGCTGCCGAGCTGCTGCATGGACTGGAAGTTGGTCTTGTCGTCCTTCAGCTTGGCGTAGAGCGCATCGGCCGCCGCGCTCGCCATTTCCGGGGTCTTGGCCTCGACCACCGCCGTGATCGTCGCATCGCGGTCGAAGGCGCGATCGAATTGCTGATCACGCTGGCGCCAGTCCAGATTCTGGGCAATCAGCGAGTTGATGTCGGTGTTGATGGCGAAGTGGCGCGCAGCGTAATAGCCCGCCCCCACCGACAGCAGGAGCCCGAGAACGACGACGAGGGAGGCAAACCGGGTGCAGGCCCTGACGATGGCAACGACGACGCTTTGCAGCACTTCTTTTCTTTCTGCGGTTAACAGCTTGCCGGAAACGCCCGCTGTTTATCGGAGTTCCCGGGCGAAACCTATTGCTGTTTTGGGTGGTTCTCGCCGCCAGAAGGTTCGAGGGTAAACGGCGGGAGACCGTGCAAAATCATGCGGGCCGCCGGTATAGCCGGGGAGTTGAGGCGGGAAAGTGACGAAGGACTACGCAGGAATGTCGCGCAAGCGAGCACATCGCATACCCTACCAAAATACCTCAGAAGCCTCCGCCCGCGGTTCCAGCTTTCCATTCTGCCGATTTTTTGACACAAAGTACTGCGCCTCCATGCGGCGGAGCCCCCACAGGGGTGGGTAGTTACCGCAGGCGCGAACCAATGGTGCGGATATTGCAACTCATTGGTCAGTATCGGAGTGCCGCTTGGGGACTTACGAGAGCGGATGGGTGCAACTTGCGTGATGGGCGTCCCATGGAACTTTATCTGGCGCAACCGCGCGGCTTCTGCGCGGGCGTGGTGCGTGCAATCGAGATCGTGGAACGGGCGCTGGAGAAGTACGGCCCGCCCGTCTACGTGCGCCATGAGATCGTGCACAACAAATACGTCGTCGAGAGCCTGAAGAACAAAGGCGCCATCTTCGTCGAGGAACTCTCCGAGGTGCCACCGAAGGCGGTGACCGTGTTCAGCGCCCATGGCGTCGCCCGCAGCGTCGAGGAAGAGGCCGCCGCACGCGACCTTCCGGTGCTCAATGCCACCTGCCCGCTGGTCACGAAAGTTCACAATCAGGGGAAGCGCTACATCGGCAAGGGCCGCACCCTGATCCTGATCGGCCATGCCGGCCACCCCGAGGTCGAGGGCACGATGGGCCAGGTCCCGGGGCCGGTGCAGCTTGTTCAAAGCGTTGAAGAGGTTAAGGCACTGACCCTGCCGGCGGATACGCCAGTGGCCTACATCACCCAGACCACCCTGTCGGTCGACGACACCAAGGACATCATCGCGGCCCTTCAAGCCCGCTTTACAGACATTCAAGGTCCGGATATCCGGGATATCTGCTATGCGACACAGAACCGCCAATCTGCGGTAAGGGACTTGAGCAAGCTGGTCGACGTGATCTTGGTGGTGGGCGCTGCCAACAGCTCGAACTCGAACCGGCTCCGCGAAATCGGCACTGAGGCCGGCGTCGCGAGTTATTTGATTGCCGACGGCAGCGAGCTCAATCCGGAGTGGTTGAAGGATGCCAGAACCGTCGGCGTCACGGCCGGCGCTTCGGCGCCCGAGGTACTCGTGGATGACGTGATTGAAGCGATGCGGCGGATCGGACCGGTGAAGGTCTCGGTGTTGCCGGGCCGCGAGGAAAACATCGAATTCCGGCTTCCGGCCCAACTGGCCGCGAGCTGACCCACCTGAATTGAAAAGCCCAGAAAGAAACCTGTAATGGCTATCCCGTTCTTCAAGGAAATGCGTATCGGCGGCTATTTGCTCAAGCAGAAACTGCTTGGCCGCAAGCGCTATCCGCTCGTGCTGATGCTGGAGCCGCTGTTCCGCTGCAACCTCGCCTGCGTCGGCTGCGGCAAGATCGATTATCCCGATGCCATCCTCAACCGCCGCATGACCGCGCAGGAGTGCTGGGACGCGGCCGATGAATGCGGCGCGCCGATGGTCGCCATTCCCGGCGGCGAGCCGCTGATCCACAAGGAGATCGGCGAGATCGTGCGCGGCCTCGTGGCGCGCAAGAAGTTCGTCTCGCTCTGCACCAACGCGCTGCTGCTGGAGAAGAAGCTCGATCTGTTCGAGCCCTCGCCCTATCTGTTCTTCTCGGTACATCTCGACGGCCTGCGTGACCACCACGACAAGGCGGTCTCGCAGAAGGGCGTGTTCGACCGGGCGGTGTCGGCGATCAAGGCGGCCAAGGCGCGCGGCTTCACCGTCAACGTCAACGCCACCATCTTCGACGGCCACCCGGCCGAGGAGATCGCCAAATTCCTCGACCTCACCACCGAGCTCGGTGTCGGCGTCTCGATGTCCCCGGGCTACGCCTATGAGCGCGCCCCGGACCAGGAGCACTTCCTCAACCGCACCAAGACCAAGAAGCTGTTCCGCGACGTCTTTGCGATGGGCAAGGGCAAGAAGTGGAATTTCATGCATTCCGGCCTGTTCCTGGACTTCCTCGCCGGCAACCAGGAATACGAGTGCACGCCGTGGGGCATGCCCGCGCGCAACATCTTCGGCTGGCAGAAGCCCTGCTATCTGCTCGGTGAAGGCTACGCCAAAACCTTCAAGGAGCTGATGGAGACCACCGACTGGGATTCCTACGGCACCGGCAAGTACGAGAAGTGTGCCGACTGCATGGCCCATTGCGGCTACGAGCCGACCGCGGCGACCGCAGCGCTCAACAACCCGCTGAAGGCGATGTGGGTGGCGCTGCGCGGCGTGCGGACCAGTGGCCCGATGGCGCCGGAGATCGACCTCTCCAAGCAGCGCCCGGCGCAGTACATCTTCTCCGAGCAGGTCCAGAAGAAGCTCTCCGAGATCCGCAAGGACGAAGCCGCCGCCGCGCAGGCGAAGGCCGCGCAGAAGGCTTCGACGGCGGCGTAAAACGCCGCACGATCAGACCTCACGACGAAAGCCCGGCCGCCAGCGCGACCGGGCTTTTTTCTTCTGGGCAGGATTCGTGCGGCTTGGGAGCACGCTATCAGCCCCAGCGTCATTGCGAGCGCAGCGAAGCAATCCAGAATCGTTCTGCGGAGACAGTCTGGATTGCTTCGCTGCGCTCGCAATGACGGAGAGTGCGGCAGCAGCTTGCTCTTGCCATTCGCGCTGCCCATCGCAGACACACCTTCGCATCCCCGCGGTGCGTTCGCCCGGGCTATGCGTCTCGTTCGCGCCCCTTTGAAGACCAGAGGGCGCAGGGAAGGCCGGGCGCCGGCGGCACCCGCGGTCCGCGTGCATCGAAAACGCACACGGGGTGGATCACAGGTGATGCCGATCGCCCGGCCTTCCCTGCGCGGATGGTTTTAACGGTGTCCTTCGTGCTCTCCTCGGGGAGCGTTGCACTATTGCCCCCGTCGTCGTCGCGGCTGATCGATGTGCACACCCGGTCGGGCCGCCGCATCACCGCAAGACTTGACGCCAGAACCCCGGGCGTCGGGACCACACGACTTCTCCGTCCGCGGACGGCCCTTCAGGAAGCATCGGGGGCTCGCGTGTGCTCGCCCCAGAGATCCAGCCTCGCCGCTTTGACGGCGCCGTGTCGTACGCGTCGCGCATGACTCACGGATGCCCGCCCTGTCATCGCCTTTCGCGCCGGCGCTGCCGCGTCCACCGCACCCCGACCCGCATCTCGTGACGATCGCGAAGCGCCCCTCTGGCAGGACCGGGATGAGCGTCCTATGCCACAAATCCGAAATTCGGGAAAGTGGAATATTTTTGCAGTAAGGGATTGACGAGGTCCGCGCTGTTTTGCCCGACGGGCATTTTGACCAGCCGCGTTGAGCTCCTGCGAGCCTATCGCTGTCGTTGCGTGCTGAGTGGAAGGACGCCACTCGCCCGTGACGGGGATCAGGCAGCTCAAAACAAAAGGCCCGGTCAGACGACCGGGCTGTTTTGTCTTGCCAACTCGAAGAACCCGCTCACGCCGCCTTCGACACCAACTCCTCGCTCTCGACGAGCTCCGTCCCGATCAGATAATCGCGGCAGCCACGCAAAGACCGCAGCGCGCGGTTGAAGTCGATGCCGGTCGAGACCAGGGCATGCAGCGTCGCCGGATTGCGCACGATGCCGCGCAGCACGGCGGCGAGGTCGATCTGGCCGTTCGGCTTGATCGCGGCGCGGGCGAGCGCCGGCAGCGCGCGGTGGGCGGGGTCGCTGATGACGCGGACCGCGGCGAAAGGCAGCCCGGCCTCGGCGGCGTAGGCGGCGGCGATGTGGCTTTCCATGTCGACGGCGGCGGCCCCGGTCTCGGAGTGCAGCGCTGCCTTGCAGGACCGCTTCGTGACCACTTCCTCGGCCCCGGCGAGGCTGCCGCGCACGACGCGGCGGCGGCCGGAGGTCAGGCGCTCGATCAGGTCGTCACCGAGCGACAAGCCGGCAGCCCAGCGGGCGTCGCCGGAGAGCACTTCGGTCGCCAGCACGACGTCGCCGGAGCGCAAGCTCGGATCGAGCCCGCCGGCCACGCCGAACGAGATCACGCCGCGAATCGTCTCTGGGTCCACCACCGTCAGAAGCGCCCGCAACTGGGTCGGGCTGCTGGATGAACAAATGACCGCCATGCCAGGCCCGGCCGCAATGCGGGCCTCCTGCACCAGTCCAGTCACGATCAGTATCGGCCGCGGGTCGATGGCATTACCCGCGGTAACAAAGTCCCCCGTCCCCAAAGTCACATTCCGACCCCTACCACCCTGCTGTTGGTGTTCCGCAAGTTCCGATACCGCGCCAATGCCCACAGCGGAAAGAACTTTGGGTAACCATGATAACGTAGATAGAACACGCGGGGGAAGCCTGTGGCGGTGTACCGCTGCTCGTCCCACAGCCCTTTTTCGTTCTGTGTTGCAATCAGGTACTCCACCCCGCGGGCGACGGCCGGGTGATCAACCTCGCCTGCCGCCATCAGGGCAAGCAAGGCCCATGCCGTTTGCGAGGCGGTCGAGGGGGCGGCCTCCCAGCCCTTGTAGTCGAGTCGGTAGCTGACGGCGTCCTCGCCCCAGCCGCCGTCGTCGTTCTGGATCGAGGCCAGCCAGGCGGCCGCCTTGCGGATCATGGGGTCCTTGTGGTCGACGCCGGCCATGTTGAGGGCGCACAGCACCGACCAGGTTCCATAGATGAAGTTCATGCCCCAGCGGCCGTACCAGGACCCCTCCGGGTGCTGGGTCTTGCGCAGGTACGCAACGCCGTCGGCGACGTGTTTGCTGGTCTTCTCGGTCTCGCCGAGCTGGGCCAGCATCGAGATGCAGCGCGCGGTGACGTCCTCGGTCGGCGGATCGAGCAGCGCGCCGTGATCCGAGAACGGGATGTTGTTCAGGTAATATTCGAGGTTGTTGACGTCGAAGGCGGCCCAGCCGCCGTCGTCGCTCTGCATGCCCTCGATCCACTCCCGGCCGCGGGCGATCGCCTCGTCATAGCCGGCCGCACCGTGCTCCCGGCGCATGCGGTCCATCGACATCACGACCACGGCCGTGTCGTCGAGATCGGGGTAGTGGGCATTGTTGTACTGGAAGGCCCAGCCGCCCGGGCGGACGTCGGGCCGCTTCACCGCCCAGTCGCCCTTCACCGCGAGCTCCTGCCTCGGGATCAGCCAGTCGAGGCCCTGCTTCGCCGCCGGCACCGCCTTGTCGCCGCCGGCTTCCAGCAGCGCATGCGCGGTCAGCGTCGTGTCCCACACCGGCGAGACGCAGGGCTGGCAATAGGCCTCGTCGCCCTTGATCACGAGCAGCTTGTCGATGCCCCGGCGCGTGATCGCGCGCGGCGGGAAGTTCTCGTCCTTGCCGAGCGCGTCGTACATCATGACGATGTTGGCCATGGGCGGATAGATCGCGCCCATGCCGTCCTCGCCGTTGAGCCGCTCCTCGGTGAAGGCGAGCGCGGCGTCGATCGCGCGCTTGCGCAGGCTCTTCGGAAACAGCGGCTCGATCACGCGCAGGATCGCATCCAGCGAGCGGAACAGCAGGAACCAGGCCATGCTCTGATGCGGCGCCTTGGCGGTCATGCCGATCGAGCGCGGGTCCTGCAGGAACAATTCGTCGATGCCGACGCCCTTCGGATTCCTCGCGCGCGGCTTCAGCGCGGCGATCACCATCAGCGGCACCATGGTGGTGCGCGCCCAGTAGGAGATCTTGTTGAGGTGGAACGGCGACCAGAACGGTAGCAGCACGATCTCGATCGGCAGCACCGGCACCGCGCGCCAGGTCACGACGCCGAAGGTTGCGAGCAGGAAGCGGGTGAAGACGTTGCTGTTGATCGCGCCGCCGCGGGCGTGGATCGCCTCGCGCGCGCGCACCATGTGCGGCGCGTCGATGGAGTCGCCGATCATCTTCAGCGCGAAGTACGCCTTCACGCTGGCGCTCATGTCGAACTCGCCGTCATGCACGAGCGGCCAGCCGCCATGAGCGCCTTGAACGCGGCGCAGGTAGTTGCCGATCTTGGCCTCGAGCACGGTGTCGACCGGCTCGGCGAGATAGTGGCGCAGCAGGATGTACTCGGCCGGAATCGTGCAGTCGGCCTCGAGCTCGAACACCCAATGGCCGTCGGATTGCTGGAAGCCGAGGACGCCCTGGGTCGCCGACGCAATGCTCGATTCCAAAGCTTCGCGGCTGGTCGCGGTCACGGAATCCATGTCGCTCGATTACTCCGATAGTCGATTGAAAGTTGACCGGGACATTTGCCCGTCAGGCCGCCTTTCAGGATCCTTTGGCGGCCAGAACCAGATCGGCGGCGCGGTCACCCGACCGGACCGATCCCTCGATGGTTGCTGGCAATCCCGTAGCAGTCCAGTCGCCGGCGAGGAACAGGTTTTTCAGCGCAGTGACCGGCCCCGGACGCAGGGCATTCTGGGCCGGCGTCGCCGCAAATGTGGCGCGGCGCTCGCGCACGATCTGCCAAGGAGGCAGCTCGCCCGAGACACCGCCTGCCTCGCAGACGTCGTTCCAGATCGCCTGCGCGAGTTCCTCGCGCGGCATGTCGACGAGCCGGTCGCCGTTGCTGATGGTCACCGAGAGCCGATTCGGGAACGCGAACAGCCATTCCACAATGCCGCCGATCACACCGAGGATCGGCGCCGAGCCGGGCGGCGGCTCAAAGCGGAAATGCGCGTTGACGATGGCGCGGAATTCGGTCGGCGTCTTCAGCCCCGGCAACAGGCCGGCGGCCGCGCGCGGCGGCACCGCCATCACGACGACATCGCCCGCGCCGAGCTGGATCAAATCCTCGCCGCCGAAATTCAGCGCGGTCACCTTGCCGTCAGTGCTGACGAACGAGCGCAGCTCATGGCCGAGCTGAACGGTGTGGCCACGTTCCTGCAGAAACGTCACGGCGGGCTCGATCAGCACGGCGCTGAGGCCATCGCGCGCGATCAGGGGACGACAGGCCTGCCCGCCCGCCAGCAGCGTTTCGCGCACGATCGCGCCGGCAAGCCCGGCCGAGCCTTCAGGCGGATCGACGTTGAGCGCGGCGAGCAGCAGCGGCTGCACCAGGCGCTGATAAAGGATGCCCTCGGTCGGAATCGACTTGCCGACCAGCGTCTCCTCCGACGCCCAGATCAGCGGCGCCAGCTTGAGATAATCGGAAAGGCCGGTGTCAGGCACGCGGCGGCCTTCGTCGAGCACCCAGGTCGGCCAGCGGCCGTCGCCGAGATCGATCTGCCAGCGCTGCCCGGTCTTGATGTCGACGAAGGGAAATTGCGCGCGCTCCGGGCCGACGAGGCCCGCCTCGGTGCCGATCGCGCGCGCATAGGCACGCGCATGGCTGTTGCCCGACAGCAGCAGATGATTGCCGTTGTCGATGGTGAGATTGGTCGCACCGTCGAAATAGGACCGGCAGCGGCCGCCGGCCTGGTGCGTCGCCTCGTGCACGGCGACCTTGAAGCCGGCATTGGCGAGCCGCACGGCGGCGGAGAGGCCGGAAATTCCAGCACCGATGATGTGAGCTGTGTTTTGCATCAGATGAAAGCGTAACGGAGCAGTATCAGGATCCGTGTGATCTTCGACACACGTACCGGCGCGCGTGGCGCGGAGAAGCCACGCGCGATCAGGAGGTCCAGAATGGAATGATAGTATTTCGACATGATCCGCGGCGCGCGCACGGCGCGGCGCCTGTTGCGGTTCATGATCTCGTCCGACTTCTCGAAATGCACCTTGGCGCGCTGCGCCAGCGGCAGGCAGACTTTCGGCAGCGCGCGCTCGGCGATCACGCGGTTCGGATCGTTGGAGGTGATGCCGGCATGCAGCAGCGCCTCGCGCGGCAAATAGAGCCGGCCGAGGCCGGCGTCCTCGTCGATGTCGCGCAGGATGTTGGTGAGCTGAAGCGCGCGGCCGAGATGGTGCGCGAGCAGAATGCCGTCTTCCTCGGGCATGCCGAACACCCGCACCGACAGCCGCCCCACGGCGCTGGCGACGCGGTCGCAATACAGATCCAGCGTCGCCATGTCGGGCGCGCGGATATCCTGCGGCACGTCCATCTCCATGCCGTCGACGATGGCGAGGAAATCCTCTCGCTTGAGCCCGAACGTCTTCACCGAGGCGACGTAGTCCTTCAGCCTCGGCGGGGGATGGCCCTGATAGAGCGCGTCGATGTCGTTGCGCCATTCCTGAAGTGCTGCGAGCCGCTCCTCGCGCGGGCCGTCGGAATCGGCGATGTCGTCGACCTGGCGGCAGAAGCTGTAGATCTGGAACATCGCGTCGCGCTGGTCACGCGGCAGGATGCGCATCGCGGCATAGAACGAGCTGCCGGATGCGGTCGAGCCGTAATTGGCGCCGGGCGTGGTCGCCTCAAGCGTCATGGGCAGTCCCCGGTCTGGAAATGGCCTTGCGGCCGACCGCACGGCGGCCGACTTCGCCGATCATCCCGGCGAGGCTGAAGGCGAGCAGCTCGAACTTGTTCAGATGCACGCGCTCACGCAGGGGATCGCGGACCTTGAGCAGGCGCACGATGCGGTCGGCATAGGCCTGGATGACGGAGACGTCGACGCCGAGACGGAAATCGCGGATTTCCGCAGCGAGCGACCTGCCCTCCTCGAGCAGCGCCTCGTTGCGCGCGGCGAGCGATTGCAGGCAGGCCAGCATCGCTGGCGGCGATTGCGCAAGGCCGAGCTGCTCGACCGAGGCGCCGTGTGCTGCCAGCGCATCGCGCGGCAGATAGACGCGGTTGAGCTCGCGGAAATCCTTGCCGCAATCCTGCAAATGATTGTTGATCTGCAAGCCTGCGCAGAGCGCGTCCGAGGCGGCCCAGGTCGAGGTGCTCTCGCCATGGACGTCGAGCATGAAGCGGCCGACCGGCATCGCCGAGTAGCGGCAATAATGGATGACCTCGTCCCAGGTCTCGTAGCGCAGCTTGGTCACGTCCATGCGGAACGCGATCAGCACGTCGAGCGCGTGGCGCGGCGGCATGCCGCGCTCGGCCAGCGCGCGGCGCAGGCTGACGGCCTCAGGCTGGGTGTCGCCCTTGCCGAGCAGTTCCGCCTCGAGCAGGTCGAGAAAAGCGAGCTTCTGGTCGGCGGGCAGCGTGGCGTGGTCGGCGATGTCGTCGGCGGTGCGGACGAAATTGTAATAGGCCAGGATCAGGGCGCGATGACGCGGATGAATGATCCAGGACGCGACGGGAAAATTCTCGTCGCGGTCACCCTTGCCGGATCGCAATTCGCTCGCAGAGGTCATCGAGGGGCTGGTTTACAATCGGTTGGACAGGAAGGGCTTCTTCGCTCGCGCGGGCTCATGCCGGCGATGCCGCCGCGGCCCCCATATAGGGGAATACGGCCGCAAAACCAATCCTGTCCGTCGACGGCCGCCCCTTCGCGGATCGCGCCCGGAAAAAGCGGCCGAGGGCCGCCTTGGGGGCCAATGGCCGAGTTTATTGATTGTGGTTCTTCAGGACCTGGTCGCAGGCCTGCGAGATCTTGGCCCGGTTCTCCTTGAGGCAGGCCAGGATCGTGAAATCGCCCTGGTCGATGACCGGACGGCAGAACTTCTGCACATCGCGGGTGCAGGCCTTCTGCTCGGCGTCCGTGCCTCGCCCTTGCTGGGCGAACGCCGCTGTCGAAAGGGAGGCCGACAGCAGGGTGAGAGCGACGAGAAGATTACGCATTGTATTCCTTCATTCTGACGGCAGAATCGCACCGATCCCGGACTGCACAGGGCGGATGACCGGAACGGATTGTTCTGATGGCAAGTCGCCGCTTGTAGCGGCCTCAGAGAAGGCACAAGCACTGGCAAATGCGGCCAAATTGGCGCCGCACCCGCCGAACAGGTCTTCCCCGCATTTTCAATCGCAGATGTAAGGGTTTGATCCTACATCATAATTCGGAAGCATTGCGTTTTAATGCAGACCTGTTGCCGCGCTGCATCTCTTCGCCCCCCCTTGGTCGCCGCAAACATGCCGAAACGCGGCAAATCGCGGCCCTGAAGCGCGGCGGGGCTGCGTGAACCGCCGTCTCTGGCCGCCGGGCTTTGAACCTGCGACTTGCTCGGAGCACTAAACTTTCGATGTGGCGAGACGTTCTCAATGATGAGCGAACGTCGTTCCAAAACGGGATATTTGCGATGAAATTCTTTGGGCGATCTGGACTGGCAATCACGGCGGCCGGCATCGGGGCGGCGCTGCTCTTTTCGGTTACGGCAAGCCATGCTCAGTCGTCCGGACCGTTCGCCGGTTTCGACGGCGCATGGAGCGGCACCGGCACGGTGTCGTTGTCCGACGGCTCCACCGAGCGCATCCGCTGCAAGGCGGATTACAAGGTCGCCGGCAGCGGCCTCAGTCTGAAGCAGGCGCTGCACTGCGCCTCCGACAGCTACAAGTTCGACCTGACCAGCGACGTGACGAGCCAGGGCGACCGCATCTCCGGCAATTGGAGCGAGTCCAGCCGCAACATCTTCGGCAACCTCCAGGGCACCGCCGGTGGCGGCCAGATCGAGGTCTTCGTCGAGGCCAACGGCTTTGCCGCCAATCTGTCGCTGCGCACCAACGGCACCAAGCAGACCGTGCAGATCTCGTCCAAGGGCGAGATCCGCGGCGTCAACATCACCATGACGAAGGGCTGAAGGCTCTTGCCCGCAACGAGGAACATGCCCCCGGTTCTGCGAGCCGGGGGCTTTTTGCTGACATGAACTTGCGCGGCTGGATTTGCTGAGATGGACCCGATCCGCAGACATCTGCTGAAAGCCGCCGGCCTGTTCGTGGCCAGCCGCGCCTTCGCCGGTGATCAGCAGGAAGCGAACATGCAGTCTTCGTCCGTGAAGCCGCGTCACGTGCTCTGCTTCCTCGGCAAGAATGAAAGCCTGCTGCATCCGCCGAAGGCGGTGGCCAAAACGATTGCCGATTTCGGCTTCGAGATCGACCGCACCTATTCGCAAGGAAAGCCCGATCCGCGCATGGAGCGGTCGTTCGGCGTGTGCTGGGACCGCGTCTTCCCGAAGGCATGGTCCGCGTCCGACGAAGCGGCCGTGGCCAACCACAAATCGGTCCTCTACCTGCGGAGCCCGCCGATGGCTCAGCAGAAGACGGCCGCCTACTCGGCCGCCGCGCTGCAGATCGTGGACGAGATGTTCGACGCGGGCGCCGTTGCCGCAAAAGGCGAAAGCGCCGGCGTCGCCCACGGCCTCGCGCGGTGGCGAAGTCTCATGGACCAGGCGCGCAAGGGCTCCATCACCAGCCAGGGCCTGCGCATGACCCCCGCCGTCACCAAGGCCTGTCGTCTTGCCTTCGCCAAGCGCCCGCTCGCCGGCGACCGCTACTACGAGACCGTCGGCTATCACCTCGTCGGCCTGCCGGAGGTCTATGTCGCGAAATCGCGCGGCAACGAATGGTCCGCGGTGATGCTGATGGAAGAGATCGCCAACGCCATGGCCGAGCACGGCGTCGAGGCGACGTTGCGCGACCGCAAGCTGACGCTGTCGCGGGAGCAGGACTACGCCGAGGACGACTTCAAGTTCAACCCCTACGGAATCGTCCGCGTCGAGGCGTGAGCGCGAGGCGGCGTCTGCCGCCCCAGACTCAGATCGCCGGCTTATCCGTGCCCTGCAGCTTGTCGTGCAGGTTGATCAGCCACATCGCCGTCGGCCGGAGGATGAAGAGGTCGGCGACCAGCGCCATTACCATCGAGAAGGCGCTGAGCCAGCCGAACAGCCGCAGCGACGGCAGGTCGGAGAACACGGTGACGACGAGGCCGCAGGCCAAGACCACCGTGGTCAGGATCAGCGCAGGTCCCACCAGCACGGTCGCCCGCTCCACCGCGAGCGCGGAGCCGACGCCCGGCTTGCTCTCGAGCCTCAGGCGATTGAGGAAGTGGATGGTGGCGCTCAGCCCCAGGCCGAACGAGACCGTGAGCGCGACGACGCTGGCGAATTGCAGTCCCTCGCCCATCGCCCACAGCACCGTTCCCGACATCACCACCGGGAAGATGCCCGGCAGGATGCAGGCGAACATCACGACCCAGGAGCGGAAGGCAAGGCCGATGAAGATCGCGACCAGCGCGAATTCGACGGTGAGGCCGCGGTTCAGCTTCTCGATCATGCTGGCCGAGTTGCGCGCCGCAATCGCAGCGAGACCCGTCACCGCGACCTCGTATCCCGGATGCTTCTTGCGGACAGCATCGAGCTCGGTATCGAGCTTGTCGACGATCGGCAGGAGCTGGCTGGAATCCTTGTCCGGCACGCGGCCGGCGACCACGACGGCGTCCTGCTCGGCGTCGATGAAGCGACGCACCAGATGCTCGGGAATGACGCTGACATATTCCTTCAGCGTCGCGACGTCGGCACTGCCGGCCTTTTCCGCCAGCCAGCGGCGCAGCGTCTCCAGCGACCAGACGTTGCCGACGCCCGCGGCCTTCTCGACCGTCGCGTGGACTTCAGCGATGGTCTGGAGCGTCTGCGGTGAATAGAGCGTTTCACCCTTGGGGAACACGATCAGCACGTTGACCGGATTGGCGCCGGTGAGCTTGGCGTCGAGCCGGTCGCTGGCGGCGACCGCCTGGCGCTTGTCCGGCACCTGGTCGGCGAGCCGGTAGCGCGGCTCCAGATTGGCATAGATGACGCCGAGGCCGCCGACGAACAGCACCGCGATCAGGCTGAACAGGCCGGGCCGGCCGACCATGCGGACCGCGATCCAGTAGCAGAAATTGCGCAGCGCCTGGACGCCGGCATCGGCCCCCTGGAACTTGACCGCGAAGACCTTCTCGTTGCGCACGAACAGCACGCCGAAAACGGGCACCAGCGACAGCACCGCGACCAGCGCGATGATGGTGGCGGCAAGCCCAGCCTCGCCGAACTTGCGGATCAGGTCGGAGTCGGAGAATTGCAGCGCGATGAAGGAGATGCCGGCGGTGCCGTGCGTCAGCACGCAGGCCGGCCCCACCACCAGCACCGCGTTCTTGAACGCGGTGAACTTGTCCTGACCAGCGATCAGCCGGTCGCGCGCGGCGAAGGTCAGCTGCATCGAGTCCGAGAAGCTGATGACCATGATGAGCGGCGTCATCACGTTCAGGAACATGTTGAGGTTGAAATTGGCCCAGCCGAGCGCGCCGAGCGCCAGCAGAATCGCGATCATCGGCGGGAATGCCGCCGCGATCATGAACGAGATCTTGCGGAAGAAGATGATGGCGATGATGCAGCCGGCGAGAATGCCGAGGATGTTGTAGGTCAGCCCGTCGCGCTCGACCGCGTTGCGGATCTCGAGTTGCATCACCGGCACGCCGGAGAGCTGGACGTTGAGCCCGGTGTCGCCGAGATCTTCCTTCATCAGCGCGCGGATGTCGCCGACGGTCTTGGTCAGCTTGTTGGAGCCGACCACTTCGGGATCGAGCGACAGCACGATCAGCGCCAGCGTGCCGTCCTCGGACAACAGCTTGCCGCGGATGATCTCGTTGTTCTTGACGGTCTCGATGAACTTGTCATAGGCCGCGCCCTCGGGCAGCTCGGCCGGGAACAGCGCCGCCGGCAGCTTCCCCGGGGCCGGCGCCTGGCGCGCCGAGAACAGCGAGACGAGGCCGCGCGTGCCTTCGACCAGCTGCAAGTCGGTGACGAAGTCGCGCAGCTTCTCCAGGTTGTTCCGCTCCAGCAGGGCCTTGCCCTCGACCACGACGAGGACGTCGAACTCCTCCGCCGGGAACTTCTTGGTCACCTCTTCATACTGGCGGAATTCCCGGCTGTCGGAGCGGAACAGCTGCGACAGCGAATCGTCGATCTTGATCCGGTAGATGCCGAACACCGCGCCGACAATCAGCGCGAGCAGGACGATGCAGGAGACGATCGGGGCCCGGACGGCGATCAGCCCGAGACGCTCCAGCCCGAAGGCGATGGAGGACGCAGGTCCCTGCTCGACCTTGTCGACATGAACCTCACTCTCGCTGTGCTTTTCGAGCATGCCTTGTCCAGTTCCTAAATCGGCTCGGCCTGTGAGCTTATTGCGCCCCGCGAACGGCTTGAAAACGCCATACCAATGGGAGGCTTGCCCCTTGAAAATGCGCGGAAAATCGCCGCGAGGGGGTTTAGCAGGTCAGTCACCCCTCTCGCAAGCAGGCGAAGTGTGGGCAAATCGATCAAGATGCGGCGATTTCGGGCCCGGTCCCCGGTTATCCCGGCGAGAATGTGCCAATTTGGCGCGGCGCGCGATCTGCGCTCTCGTCCTTCAACGCGACGCCGGTGACCTCCCGGGCCAGCCCCTCGCGAACCAGCCAGGCGATCTTGAACGCCGCTTCGTCATGGCTCAACCCGGCGTGGTGGATGTTCGAGACGCAATTGCGCTCGGCATCGGTGCGGCCGGGCTGCGGCGCGAAGGTCAGATAAGCGCCGAGGCTGTCGGGCGCGGACAGGCCGGGCCGCTCGCCGATCAGCATCAAAACCATGCGCGCGCCGAGAATGGCGCCGATCTCGTCGCCGAGCGCAACGCGCGCGCCCGAGGCGACGACGACATGGCCGACCGCAACAGCATCGCCCTCGGCAAGCAATTGCAACAGGCGCCCTACCACGATCGCCGCATGGCTGTGGACCGCCGCTGCGGACAGGCCGTCTCCGATCACGACAGCGAGCTGGCACGGCGCCGAGACGCTTCGTGCCAGACGCTGCGCCGAGTCGGGCTCGAGCTGTCGTCCCAGATCCGGCCGCCGCAGATAGTCGCTGCGATCGACCGCCCGGCTCCTCACCTCGGTCACCGCAAGACCGAGCGCGTCGAGATCGGCGATTAGACGCGGCGTATCGAAGGCCGCATGCACGGCATCGCGCGCACGGGCATGGTCCAGCGTGAAATCGAGCAGCGCCTTCGTCGGCAGGCTCGCGCCGCTGCGCCCGAGCGCGACGCGCGCCGGCGTGAACGCCCGCAGATCGAGGACGGGGCGGCGCGGCGGGGCCGGATCAGACATGCGGCATCATTCGGCGGGAACCGCGGCTTCGCGCAGCCGGATCGAATAGTTCGAAGCGTTCTGCTTGCCGCTGGAGGCCGCCCGCGCAAAGGTGATGAGGTGGTGCGCGATCAGCGTGCAGCCGATCAGGCCTTCGAGATCGCCTCGCTTGATGCGCCCCAGCGCGAACTTCCAGAATACGCGCTTGTAGTCGCCGAGCACGCCGACCTTCCAGAAGATGTTGCGCAGCATGACGAGGCCGCGCCGGATGTTCCGCCAGGTCTTCATCTCGTCCGGCACCGGCATCTTCAGGCGGTGCACATAGACGTTGTCGCATTGATGCTGAAAGCGCGCGTAAACCTTCTCGGGCGCGTAAGCGACCGCCATGGCGTGCTTCCAGGACGCGACGACCTCGTCATAGGGCAACAGGAAGTCGACGTTTGAATCGCGGCTGTCGTCATCGACCAGGCGCCCCTCGCGCTCCAGCCGGTCCCATAGCGGCGTCTTCGGCAGCGCCTGCAACAGGTTGATGGTGAGCAGCGGAATCCGGGACTCCTCGACGAAGGCGAGCAAAGCCTCCGAGGTGTTCGGCTTGTCGGTGTCGAGCCCCATGATGATGCCCGAGACCACCTCCATGCCGTAGGAGTTGATGGTGCGCACGCCCTCCAGGATCGGGACCATCATGTTGTGGTCCTTCTGCATCGCCTTCAGCGCGTCAGGATCGGGCGTCTCGATGCCGCAGAAGATGGTGATGAAATAGGCCTCGCGCATCTTCTCGAGGATCTCGGGGCGCTTGGCGATGTTGAGCGTGGCTTCGCACGCCAGCCGGACGACATAGCCGGTCCGCTTCTGCCACTCGATCAGATGCGGCAGCAGGTCCATGGCCGCCTTGCGGTTGCCGATGAAATTGTCGTCGACGAAATAGACCGTGTCGGTCATACCGCATTCGCGCAGGCGGTCGAGCTCGGCGATGATCTGCTGCGGCGTCTTGATGCGTGGATTGCGGCCGTAAAGGCCGGGGATGTCGCAGAACTCGCACTGATAGGGACAGCCGCTGGAATATTGGATGCTGCCGAGGAAGTATTTCTTGACCTCGGCGAGCTCATAGGCCGGGATCGGAAACTCCGTCATCGGCACGCGGTCCTTGGTGGTCAGCACCACCTGAGCCTCGGGACGCGAGGTGTCGCGCGACAGGATCTCGATCAGCTGGTTGGTGGCATCGCCCAGCTCGCCGACATGCAGATAGTCGAAGGACGGATAATAGTCGGGGCAGGCGCTGACGGAGGGACCGCCGAGCGCGACCGGCAGATCGAACTCATGCGCGCGGCGGCAGATGTCGTTCATCTGCTGGCGCTGGATGTGCATGCCGCTGACGAAGACGGCTTCCGCCCATTCGAACTCCTCCCTCGTGGTGCGGCGGAGGTTCTCGTCGACGAATTTGACCTGCCAGTCATGCGGCAGATAGGCGGAGATCAGCAACAGCCCCTGCGGCGGCATGAAGGCGCGGACGCCATCGGTCAGGGGATAGGAATGCTCGAACGTGCCGAAGGACGAGGTGTAGCGCGGAAACACGCAGAGAATCCGCCGGGACGTTCCGTTACTTTCAGCTCGCATCAAAGCTCCCCCGCCACGACCTGGTTGCGGAAATTGCCAGCCAGACACATAGCGTAATGCTGTCGCCGGAATTTCTCAACATTGTGGCACAAGCACAATTCCGGGCAGCGCCGACGGTTTCCCCAAAGGAGAAAGTTTGACGCTTAGTGCCGCCTTACGCGATCAGACGCGAGGCAAAATCGGGCAGCAGGCCTGCATCGGCCGCAATCCGGAAATCGCCGCCGGTGATGCCCGACCGCGCCAGCCAATCGTCGAATTCCGGCGCGCGGCGCAAACCAAAGACGTCCCGGACATAGAGCGCGTCGTGAAAAGACGTCGACTGGTAGTTCAGCATGACGTCGTCGGCACCGGGAACGCCCATGATGAAGGTGACGCCGGCGGCGGCGAGCAGCGTCAGCAGATTGTCCATGTCGTCCTGATCTGCCTCGGCGTGGTTGGTGTAGCAGATGTCGACCCCGAGGGGCAGGCCGAGCAGCTTGCCGCAGAAATGATCCTCCAGCCCGGCGCGGATGATTTCCTTGCCGTCATAGAGATATTCCGGGCCGATGAAGCCGACCACGCTGTTGACCAGCAGCGGGGCGAAGGCGCGGGCGACCGCATAGGCGCGCGCCTCGCAGGTCTGCTGGTCGACGCCGTGATGGGCGCCCGCCGACAGCGCCGAGCCCTGGCCGGTCTCGAAATACATCACGTTCTGCCCTTCGGCGCCGCGCCGCAGCGATCGCCCCGCCTCGTGCGCCTCCTTCAGAAGCGCAAGGTCGATGCCGAAGCTGCGGTTGGCAGCCTCGGTGCCTGCGACCGATTGGAAGACGAGGTCGACCGGCACGCCCTGCCCGATCAGTGACAGCGTCGTCGTGACATGGGTCAGGACGCAGCCCTGCGTCGGGATTTGCAGCCGCGCGATGATCTCGTCGAGCAGCCGCAGCAATTGCCCGATGATTGCGGGATCGTCGCTGGCGGGATTGATGCCGATGCAGGCATCGCCCGCCCCCAGCAGGATGCCGTCGAGGATCGAGGCAGTGATGCCCCTGGCATCGTCGAAGGGGTGGTTCGGCTGCAGGCGTGTGCTCATCCGTCCCTTCAGGCCGATGGTGTTGCGAAAGGCGGTGGTGACCTCGCATTTCCGCGCCACCAGGATCAGATCCTGGTTGCGCATCAGCTTCGACACCGCGGCCGCCATCTCGGGGGTGATGCCGGGCGCCAGCCGCTTCAACACGTCGGGCGTTGCGGCGTCCGACAGCAGCCAGTCGCGGAAGGCGCCGACCGTCAGCGATGCCACCGGCGCAAACGCCTTGGCGTCATGGCTGTCGATGACGAGGCGGGTGACCTCGTCGGCCTCGTAGGGAATGACGGCTTCCTGCAGGAATTGGCCGAGCGGCACATCGGCGAGCGCCATCCGTGCTGCGATCATTTGCTCGGAGCTGGCAGCGGCAATTCCGGCCAGCCGATCGCCGGAGCGCGGGGGTGTCGCCTTGGCGAGCAGCTCGCGCAGATCTGGGAAGCTGTAGGTCGTGGCGTCGATGCTGTGGCGGTAGACCAAGGGTCTCTCCGGGGTTGCTCGGCCAACGGCCGACTCCAGGACTTATCCCGAAAGACTATCCTGAAACTAAACCCAGGGATCAAGACGCTGAAATGGCTTGCCTTTCCTTCGACCAAGGACGGAGGCGGCCAGGAGCTGCGTTAACGCCGTATCCATCTTCGTTCCGCATAGTTTTGCATCAATTTTACCCAACCCCGCTCACCGGCCGCTCCAGGCCAATCCGGGCCCCTGAACATCATGACATCCGACCGATCTGGGAATGCCGCCAAGCCGGCAGGCCGCTTCACGCTTGCTGGCAAGCTCTATGCGATCTTCGCGCTGTTCGCGCTGCTCACGGCGGCGATCGCGATATTGTCGGACTACAACAGCCGCCGCAGCGCCGACCTCGCAGGCGCGATCGAGACTGCCAATGCCGCCGCGCTGAACGTCGAGCGGGTCAACTCGCTGGTCTATGCGGTGGTGATGGAATCGCGCGGCGTCTACATGTCGACCGAGCCGGCCGTGGTGAAGAAATACGGTGACGGCCTGCTCAAGTTCAACGCCCAGATCCTCGACGTCGTGAAGCGCTGGGAGACCATCGTCAAGGCCGACGATGCCGAGCAGTTCGCGACGTTCAAGAAGCGCATCGAGCAGTTCGTCGAGTTCCGCAAGGAGCTGGTGCGCCGCGGCGTCGAGATCAATGCGGCCGCGGGCCGCGAATGGGGCGACAACGACGCCAATCGCAGCGTGCGCTCGGCGCTGAACAAGGACCTCGAGGCGCTGTCCAAGGTCTATGCCGAGCGCGCCAGGCAGATCGCGCAGCAGACCGAGACCAACCGCACATTTTCGTTCATCCTCACCTGCCTCGGCGGCGTCGCGCTCGCCCTCGTCGTCGTCGGCATCGTCATCATCGCCCGCTCGATCGCCCGGCCGCTCGCCGCGATCACGGCCACCATCAAGCAGGTCGCCGACGGCGCCGAAAATGTCGCGGTCCCGCACTCCAACCGCGCCGACGAGATCGGCGCGCTGGCCCGCGCCATCCAGGTCTTCCAGGACGCGATGGGGCGCAACCGCAACCTCGCCTCGCAAGTATCGCAAGACGCCGCCGCGCGCGAGGAGCGCGCCCGCCACGTCGAGCGGTCCGTCGAGCAATTTCGCGAGGCGATCGGCGCGATCATGCGCGGCCTCAGCGACAATGCCTCCGTCATGCGCGAGACCGCGCAGACCATCACGCGGGTCACTGCGGATGCGAGCAGCCGCGCCGGCAGCGCGGCGAACGCCACCGAGCAGGCCTCGCACAACGTCACGGCGGTCGCGGGCGCGGCCGAGGAGCTTTCGGCCTCGGTGGTGGAAATCGGCCGCCAGGTGCGGCAGAGCGCCGGCGCGGTCGAGCAGACCGGCCAGCGCACCGAGAAGTCGATCTCCGAGATCGAGAGCCTCGCTGCGGCCACCCAACGCATCGACGGCGTGCTCAATTTGATCCAGGCGATCGCCGAGCAGACCAATTTGCTCGCGCTGAACGCCACCATCGAGGCGGCGCGCGCCGGCGATGCCGGCCGCGGCTTTGCCGTCGTCGCCCACGAGGTGAAGGCGCTCGCAGGCCAGACCGCCAAGGCCACCGCCGAGATCAGCGAGAACGTCGCGATGATCCAGGCCTCGACCCGCAACGCGGTCGACGCCGTGCGCGAGATCGGCGGCGCGGTGCGCGAGATCAACGAGGTCACGTCCGCGATTGCCGGCGCCGTCAGTCAGCAGGACCAGGCCACGCGCGAGATCTCCTCCAATGCGCAAAGCGCCGCGCAGGGCAACGAGACGCTGGTGGCGAACATCACCTCGCTGCGCGATGCCATCGGCGAGACCGATACGGCGGCGGCTTCGGTGCTGACCGCAGCCAGCAGCCTGACCGAGACGGCGCAGACGCTGTCGCGGGAGGTGGAGACGTTCTTCCAGAACCTGCGCGCGGGGTCGGCGGACGGCCGCATCGCCAAGGCGGGGTAGCGGCTGGACCACCGCGGCGAAAGCGGTCGCTCCAACAAAAACTGAAAAACAACCCCATGCACAGTAGACGGGGCCAAGCTTTTCAATGGCTTGGCGGCCGACGTGAAAGCCTGCTGTTTTTACGAACCGATTTTGACTCGTCGGGCAAAACACTGGCATGATGTCAGCATGGCGAGCGTGGCGCCCGTGCCGCGGCCGGCGCACGACCGAACGGGTTGTTACCGCTCCGAACCCGATCGAGCGACCAGGATCCGGACGCGGCCGTCGGCATCTTCGACCTCGCGGTAGCGACTTAGCTCCGCCTCGATCTCGGGATCGGACCTCGCCCAGGCCAGCCAGTCGAACGGGACCGCGCTCAGCAGCTGGGTATCCACGAGGATCACATCCGGTCGACCGGCGCGCAGGTCCGCGAGCAAGTGCCGTCGCTCGAAATCGATGATGCTGTCCAGTCTTGCGCGCTCGCCTTGGGTTAGTTGCGTCGTCTTCTGGAGCATCATCGCGCCGGCCGCCAATAGCTGCACGCAGGAGCTGCCCACCCAGGTCCCGTTGACCTCACGGACGAGCGGATGCCCCAGCGCGATGTGATCGCCGATCGTGATCAGCCGCGGATGCGTTGCGAGAGCCTGGATGCGCTCCTTGAGCGGCGGAAACGGCCGGACCTGCAAAGACAGGCAGTAGGCGATGAGCGCAACGGCCGCAAGGCCGGCGATCATGACCGGTATCCGCATCGTCCTCACGCGCGCATGGAGCAGCGGCGCGGCAATCGCAAAGACGCAGAGCGCAAACGCCGTGTAGGTCCAATGCTTGCCCTGGAGAACGAAACTCGCAGCTCCGCCGACGGCTGCGGCCAGCCACGGGGTCGCGTTGCCCCCGATCTTGAACTCGTGCGGGGCCAGCAGGCCGAGAAACACGATGGATCCGGCCATCACCGTGGCCGGGAAGGACAGCAGATCGCCCAGATTCATCCGCAGCGGCAGATAAGCGGCAGAGACCATCGGCGCATAGTCGAACAGATAAGCGGGGAAGACGATGACGAGGATCGCTCCGTAGCCGATGACGACAGCAGCCGCCGTCATCGCTTCCGGAGAGAACAACGGCCTGAGCGAGCGCTGGCGGAAGACCGCAAGGACGACCGGAAGCCCTATTACCAGGGCGAGGTGGGGCTTGATGCTCAAGGCCAGCCCGGCGCCAAGTCCTGCCACGACCGCCACCGGTCCGGGGCTGAGGCCGCGCCAGCGGATCGCCGTGACGGCGACGAAAGGGGTCAGCGCAATGACGGCGATGTGCTCACGCTGTCCGAAGACGCCGCTCGGAAGTATCGCGAACAAGAACGCGAACAGGCAGGTTGCGACGATCCGCTCGTCAGCCCCCAGCCTCGCTGCCGCAGCGGCACGATCAATGATCAGAAGCGCGACGACGATTTCGACCAGGATCAGGATGATCACGATGAGCTCAGGCGCAATGCCGGTCGTTCGCGCCAGCATCGATGCCGGCATGTACAGATAGACCGACAGGGGCGGATTCAGCTCCAGGAGGTCGACGCCGGGCTTGCGCCCATCCAGGACCTGCTCGCCTTCCGTCAGCAGACAGGCCAAATCCGGGTTCAGAACGATGGGGATCTGGACGAGCAAGGCGGCCAGGAGGAGCGCCGCGACGATCAGCCAACGCAGGCTCATGCGGAAACGGCTTGCCGGCATATCGGGGGCGCGAGCGCTGCCCGCGACGTCGGCCGCAGACGTTATCTCGCGCGAAAGCGATCTATGCTCTTTCACCTGGGTGAACCTGCCATGGCGTGCAGGGTCACTCTCGGCCAGTATTGGTTACTATTGTGCTACAGTGATCTGAAGCGCTGCATCACCCCCAAGCGGTTCGACGATCGTGAGACGATCACTCGATCACCTCGTCGGCAAACGCCAGCAGAGCCGGCGGGATGTCGAGGCCCATTGCCTTTGCCGTTTTGAGGTTGATCACGAACTCGAACCTGGTGGGCTGCCAGATGGGCAGACTGGCCGGCTTGTCACCCCTGAGGATGCGGCCAACATACAGCCCGCCCTGCCGAAAAGCGTCCGTGAGACTGTTACCATAGCTCATCAGGCCGCCAGCATCGGCAAAGTCGCGCCAAGGGTAGATGGTCGGAATGCCGGCTCGCGCCGCGAAATCCACCAGCTGACGACGCTCCAGATTGAACAGGCGATCGGAGGTCACGAGCAGCGCATTCGCTCCGCGTTGAACCAGTTGCGCGAATGCGCTTTCCACCTCGGCGAGACTGCGAGCTTCCATAACGAGCAGCTGCAGCCCCGAGGCAGATGCGGCCAGGCGCACGGCACTTGGATCCGCGTTCGGATTGTCCGGGTTGACCAGCACTCCGATCAGGGAAGCCGCCGGCAATAGTGCACGCAGCAATTCGAACCGCTTCGGCTCCAATGCACTCACCTGGAACGATACGCCCGTGGCGTTGCCGCCTGGGCGGTTGATGGTGGCGACGAGACCCATGGCAACGGGATCTAGACCCACGACAAACACGATCGGAATTTGCGAGGTCGCCGCCTTGGCGGCCAGCGCTCCGCCATTGTCGGCCGTAAAGATCACGGCGACCTGCTTCCGCACGAGCTCGGCCGCGGCCTCTCGCAAGTCTTCGTTGGGGTTGGGCCAACGCCCTTCAATCAGAAGGTTCTGGCCTTCGACAAATCCCATCTGCTTGAGACCGCGACGGAACGCGGTGCCGAACGCCTCCGTCCCCGGGCTCGGGCGATTCAGAGAGCCAAGCACCGGTATCGCGGATTTTTGCGCCCGAGCCGGAAGCGGAAACGCGAGCGCCGCGCTGCCGAAGGCCTTGATGAACTCGCGCCGTCTCATGCCGCTGCGACCTTGCAAATCCTCGCTATCGGCAGTCTAGCATATGGGCAACGATCCCGGGATGTTCGCCAGAAATTCATCGCGCCGGTGTACCTGATCCCGACAATTCCGGCTCGCCCACGGCTACGGGCATGTTGCAGCTCCGCGCCAACTGACGCGGAGGGCCAATAAGCGACATCAAGTGCCTACTCGATCACTACATCGGCCCGCGTCAGCAGGGTCGGTGGCATGTTGATGTCGAGTGCCTTGGCGGTCTGGAGGTTTATAACAAGTTCGTACTTGATCGGCCGTTCAACCGGCAGATCGCCAGGTTTCGTACCCTTGAGAATCTTGTCGACAAGGATTGCAGACCGGCGAAACTGATCTGGCAAATCAGTCCCGTAGCTCAAGAGGAAGCCCGCTTCCGCGTATTCTCTCACCGCAGAGATTGCAGGCAGCTGATTTCTGACGGCCATGACGCCAACCAGACCGCGGTGGTTGAACAGTACTCCATCGCTCAACACGACGAGCACCTGAGCGCGTTCCCTCACCATTGTCGCGAACGCTTGTTCAAGCATGTCCGGGCCGCGCGCCTCGGCCGCGACAAGCGTCAACCCCAGCGCTTGGGCAGCTTCCCGCAGCGACGCCAGCCGGTCCTGATTGGGCGCAAAGTCCGGATTCCACAGAACGCCCACACGCGATAGGTTCGGCAGAGTGTCCTTCAGAAATTCGAGCCGCTTGCCGTTGATCTCATCGCCGGGCTCCGAGCTGAACCCGGTGACATTGCCACCCGGGCGCGCCAGACTGGCGACGAGTCCGGCACTGACTGGCTCAGCACTGTTGGCCATCACGATCGGGATCGTCCGGGTTGCCTTCATGGCTGCGACCGTGGTCGCATTGGTCCCGGACACGATGACGTCCACGCCGAGCCCGACCACCTCTGTGGCAAGCGCCGCCAGCCGCCCCATGTCTCCGTCGGCAAAGCGGTACTCGATGACGACATTCTCGCCAGCGCGGTAGCCCAGGCTCCGCAGGCCCGCTTCGAAGGCTCCAACATTACGAAGTGTTTGCTCCCGCGACGCGCTCGCGAGATAGCCTACCCTGTAGCGCCACCTTGCCGGTTGCTGCGCACGCGCTCCGAGCGGCCACGTCGCCGCCGCGCCGCCGATCAGCCCCATGAACTCGCGTCGTCTCATTGAGCACCGCGGAGGAAAGGCCCATCCATGTCCGAAGCCTAGCACTTTGCGGCGACACAGCTAGTGAGAATGGACAACCAATCCGATGTCCGAAGCCGCGTCCCTATGTCCGAGATGGGCCACAAGCGAAAAGCGCAATCCTTGCCCGGGTCCAATGCATTCCTCTATGCGCAGATCCTGGCGCAGGACGTCACCTCTACCCCGCCATCACCCCGCCGCGCCTGATCAGCTCCTTGCCCACCGCGGCGAGGTGCACCTGGTCCGGGCCGTCGCCGATGCGGATGAAGCGGGCGTAGACGTAAGCGCGCGCGAGGAACGTGTCCTGCGACACGCCGGCGGCGCCATGGATCTGGATGGCACGATCGATGACGCGGGCGGCCATGCTGGGGACCACGATCTTGGCCGCGGCGATCAGATCGCGCGCGGCCTTGTTGCCCTCGCGGTCCATCCTGTCGGCGGCCTGCAAGGTGAGCAGCCGCGCCTGTGAGATCTCGCAGAAGGAATGCGCGATGTCCTCGCGCACCGAGCCCTGCTCTGCGAGCGGCTTGCCGAAGGCGACGCGCGAGACCGCGCGCTGGCACATCAATTCCAGCGCGCGCTGGGCGCAGCCGATCAGGCGCATGCAGTGATGAATGCGGCCGGGGCCGAGCCGACCTTGCGCGATCTCGAAGCCACGGCCCTCGCCGAGCAAAATGTTCTCGGCGGGCACGCGGACGTCGTCATAGACGATCTCGGGATGGCCGACCGGCGCATCGTCATAGCCGTAGGTGAGCATGTCGCGTACGATGCGCACCCCACGCGTATTCTTCGGCACCAGGATCATGGATTGCTGGCGGTGGCGGTCGGGATGGTCCGGAGCAGTCTTGCCCATCACGATCAGGATCTCGCAATCCTCGTTCATCGCGCCCGAGGTGAACCATTTGCGGCCGTTGATGACGTAGTCGTCGCCGTCGCGCTTGATCTCGCACTGGATGTTGGTGGCGTCGCTGGAGGCGACCTGCGGCTCCGTCATCGAGAAGCCGGAGCGGATCCGCCCCTCCAGAAGCGGCTTCAGCCAACGCTCCTGCTGCGTCTTGGTGCCGTAGTTTGCGAGCACCTCCATGTTGCCGACATCGGGCGCCGAGCAGTTGAAGACTTCAGGCGCCCAGAGGATGCGGCCCATGATCTCCTTCACCGGCGCGTATTCGAGGTTGGTCAGACCCGGGCCGTGCTCGCCGGACAGGAACAGATTCCACAGCCCCTGCTCCCGCGCCAGCCGCTTCAACTCCTGCAGCACGGGCGGCGTCCTGTAGCGCGCGGCCTCCGGCTTGACCTGCTCGTAATAGAGATCCTCGACAGGCTCGACATGGGAGCGCATGAACTGGCGGACGCGCTCCTGGAGCTCCAAGGAACGGGCGGAGTGCTGAAAGTCCATGATGGGTCTCCTTCTTCCTTCTCCCCTTGCGGGAGAAGGTGGCGCGAAGCGCCGGATGAGGGGTTCTCTCCGTCGGCGACAACGTTCGTGAGGAGAGAGACCCCTCACCCGGCTGCGCTTCGCGCATCCACCCTCTCCCGCAAGGGGAGAGGGAGCACCGCCTCCTCGGCCGCCCCTCACGTCCCCTTCAGTCCTGCAGGGTGGGCAAAGCGAAGCGTGCCCACGCATTCTTTCGATCATCATTGATAGATGGTGGGCACGGCGCAAGGGCGCCTTTGCCCACCCTACGATTCTACGATTCCGAGTTCGCGGTGAGAGCCCCCGCCTCACGTCCCCCGCAACAGTTCGCTCGCCACCACCCAGTCATTGCCGTCGAACTGGAGCATGTAGCCGTCCTTGATCGGGCGGAAATCCTGCGGCGTGGTGTTGAGGGTGATGCCGGGCATCAGGAGCGACAGCGGCACATTCTTCAGGTTCGCCGCCTGCGCCATGATGTTCTCGCGCGTCAGATTGTCCCTGCATTGCTTCAGCAGCACCACCAGCGCCTCGGCGACGGTGTAGCCGTAGAGGCCGGCGACGTTGTTGATGTCGGCATTGGGCAGGCGCTTCTTCATGAAGTCGATATAGGCCGCCATCGCCGGATCGTCCTTCGGTGCCTCGACGAACGGCTTCAGCGCGCCGAGCGACAGCACCCCCTTGCCGGCCTCGAGCCCCGCCGGCACCATCACGGTGGCCTTGTTGGCGCAACCGCTGGCCAGGAAGCGCGTCGGCTGCCAGCCGACCTCGTGCGCCTTGCGGATCGCCTGCGCGCAGGCGCGCGGCGTCACCGAATAGATCATGAAGACGTCAGCCTTGGTGTTGGCGAGCGTCAGGACCTGGGAATCGACGGTGGGGTCGGCGACCTCGAAGCTCGACGCCATCGCGATCGCCTTGTCGGCGTCGGCACCGAGCGCCTCCTTGACGCCGCGAAGATATTCCTTGCCGGCGTCGTCGTTCTGGTAGAGCACCGCAAAGCGCGCATTCGGGTTCTTGGCGCGGGCATAGGCGACGTCGATCGCGGCCTCGCTGGTGTAGTTCGGCGCCCAGGGCAGCGCGATCGACCAGGGCATGTTGGCGGGATCGTTCCACTTCGAGGCCGAGCTGATCAGGAAGAGCTGCGGCACCTTGTTGCTGTTGAGATATTTTGCGATTGCCGAGCTCGGCGCGGTGCCCATGGTGGCGAAGATGAAGGCGACGCCGTCGCCTTCGACGAGGCGCCGCGCGGCTTCCATGGTCTTGGGCGGCGAGAACGCATCGTCGAGCGAGATCAGGTTGAGCTTGCGTCCGCCAACGCCGCCCTTCTCGTTGATCTCGTCGAAATAGGCGGAGATCACCCGTCCCGTGATGCTGAGCGGCGAGGCCGGGCCGCTATAGGGCATGGTGTTGCCGATCTTGATCTCGGTGTCGCTGACCCCGGGGCCGTAGGATTTTTGCGCCGAGACAGGGTCGGACAAGCAGGCGGCAGCCAGCGCTGCGGCCAGGGCCAAAGCGGCTTTCATGGTTTCTCCCCGGGTGAACATCGCCGCGCGAGACGATCGCGCGGCGTGCTGCTTGTTGTCAGCACGTTCAGCTCAGCGGAGTTGCGCAAGAGGGTCTTGCGTCGAGTTGCTGATGGCGTTGCGCTAGCCGCGCCGCTTCAAGGCAAAGCCCAGGCTGATCCAGCCGGCGCCGGCCATCATCAGATCGATACCGAGAAACAGGCCGAGGATATAGACGCTGTTCACCGGCCAGCGCGCCACGATCAGGAGGCCGAGCAGCAGCGTGATGGCGCCCGAGAGCGCGACCCAGACCCACGGGCTCTCGCGCTTCATGCTGAAGGCGAGAAACAGCCGGACCACGCCCGAGGCTATCAGCGACGCGCCCAGGAACAACGTCAGCAGGACTGCCGCGAATAGCGGGTTCGCGAAGGTCAGGAAGCCGGCGACGACATAGAGCACGCCGAGCAAGGCCCAGATCAGAAACTTGCCCCAGCTCTTCATCTGGAATGCGCCGATGATCTCCGTCACGCCGGCGACGATCATCATGGCGCCGACCACGATCACGCTCGCCACCGTCGCCATGACCATGCTGCCGAGCGCAACGAAGCCGGCGATGAGATAGACGACGCCGAGCGCAACGATCCAGCCCCATTTGCCGTGTAGCGCAGAGATACCCGAGCCGAGACCGGGATGACGGGACGCATCCGAAGCACTTGTCATGGGCCACTCCTGCATGCGAAGCCCGCGGGCACGCGCCAGGATAGCACGCCCCATGCCGGGACGACAGTCAGTAGAGCAGCCCCCACCTGCGGCAACGTTGACACAAATCAAGATCGAATTCGGCGCGTCAGCGGCGTGGCCGCTCCATTTCGAGCTCGGCCTTGAGATTGTCGAGATCGCGATAAATTGAAGCGACGGCAAGCACGCGACCGCCCTTGCGGTACTTCAGCAGGCAGTCCCTTCCCGAAATACTGCCGTCGATCGCGATGTCGTCGAAGTTTTCGGCGTGGCCGACATAGTTGATCGGCACGTCGTAGTGCTGGCTCCAGAAGAACGGCACCGCATCGAAGCGCTCGCGCCTGCCGAGCATGTTGCGCGCCGCGGTCTGCCCCTGCCGCTCCGCCACCACCCAATGCTCGACGCGGATGGTCTGCCGCGAGTGCGAGTCAGGCCAGCGGGCAATGTCGCCGGCCGCGAAGATGCCGGATACACTGGTCTCCAGATATTCACTCACGCTGACGCCACGATCAGCCGCCAGTCCCGCCTGCTCGGCGAGCGCAAGGCGCGGCTTGACGCCGATGCCGACGACGACGAGGTCGGCCTCGATGATGGCGCCGCTTTTCAGCGTCGCGCGCAGGCCATCGAGATGGTCGACGGTGTCCTTCAGGTGGAAGATCACGCCGTTCTCTTCGTGCAGCGACCGGATGAAGTCGCCCATCTCGGCGCCGAGCACCCTCTGCATCGGCCGCTCCTCCGGCGCGACCACGTGCACCTCGATCTTGCGCGCCCGCAAGGAGGCGGCGACTTCGAGGCCGATGAAGCTGGCGCCGATCACCAGCGCGCGCCTCGCACTCCCTGCGGCCTTGATGATGGCGCGGCTGTCGGCGACGGTCCGCAGGGTGTGAACATGCGGCTGGTCCGCGCCCGGAATCTGCAGCTTGACCGGCTCGGCGCCGGTCGCGAGCAGCAGCCGATCGAATGGGAGCTTGTCGCCATTGCCCAGCGTCACACTGCGCGTCTTGAGACCGATGGCAGCGACGTCGGTGTTGAGCCTGAGATCGATACCGGCGTCCCGGTAATAATCCTCGCCGCGCAACGGCAACCAGTCCTCCGGCGCGTTGCCCGCGAGGTAGTCCTTGGACAGGTTGGGCCGGTCGACCGGCATCGCGCCGTCATTGCTGAGCATGGTGATGGCGCCGGCAAAACCCTCACGCCGGAGCGTCTCGGCGGCAGCGAAGCCGGCAGCACCGCCGCCGACAATGACGAATTTGTCGGGCGTTGCCGCGCTGCGATGTGCAGCCGGCGGCTTCGGTGCCTCGCGCTTGCGCCGAACGATGATTTTGTCCCGATCGCGCTCGACCTCCCACACCGCCAGCGCATTCAATGCCGGCGGACGACTGGCTTCGCCCGTGCGCAAGGAGAAGCAGGCATGATGCCAGGGACAGCGGATGCTGTCGCCCACCACCAAGCCGTCGGCAAGCGGGCCATGATAATGGCTGCAGGCCGGCTCGATCGCAAAGATCTCGCCGCCGGCTTGCACCAGCAGAACGTCGTCCTCGCCGACGTGACCGAGCAATTTGCCATCCTTGAACGCGGTCAGCGACACGCCTTTGCTCAGGTCGGGTCCGCTCGGCTTGTTGTCTTCGGCCATGGCAAACGCCTCCTTGCGCGCGCGGGGTTAATCGTCCGAATTGGCGAGCCCCAGCAGTTCCTGGCGCGTCAGCGCACTGTCGCGGAACACACCCAGCATGCGGCTGGTGACGAGATCGGTCCCCGGCTTGTGCGCACCGCGCGTGGTCATGCAATGATGCGTCGCCTTGATGATGACGCCGACGCCTTCGGGCTTGAGCACGTCGTTGATGGTATTGGCGATCTGCGCGGTCATCTTCTCCTGGATCTGAAGCCGTTTCGCGTAGACGTCCACCACGCGCGCAAGCTTGCTGATGCCGACGACGCGCCCCTGCGGAATATAGGCGACCCAGGCGCGACCGACGATCGGCGCCATGTGGTGCTCGCAATGGCTCTCGAAGCGAACGCCGCGCAGCACGATCATCTCGTCATAGCCTTCGATCTCCTCGAAGGTCTTCTGCAGGATCTCCGTCGGGTCCTGCGCGTATCCGGAAAAATACTCCTCGAAAGCGCGTGCGACGCGATCAGGTGTCTCGCGCAAACCGTCGCGCGCCGGATCATCGCCGGCCCAGCGGATCATGGTCCGGATCGCCTGCTCGACCTCCGCTTTGTCCGGCCGATCGGACGGCGCCTGCGCCACCGCGACACGTTCCAGCTTGCGCACTGATGACTTCATCAAGATCCTCCCTGCAACGATCCCGCCTATGGAAGCGGGCCCACAGCTTGGACGGCTGCAATCGGAAAAGGTTCCCGCAGATCAGGGAAATTTGGGGAACGGGGTCGTTGGCCCAGCGCCAGCGCGCCATAGCCTCAGGTGAGGAGCGCCGAAGGCGCGTCGGCGCTGCCTATGACGCAGTCGCTTTCCGGACGTCGATCACGGCCTGCGCCCATTCGGCGGGCCGCTCCTGCGGCAGGTTGTGACCGGCATCGGTGAAGACGCGGCGCTCGAAAAATCCCTCGAACTTGCCCGCGTGGTGGGCGGTGCCGGGATTGACGCCGTCGCTGTCGCCGTCGATCGCAATGGTCGGCACACGGATCGGCGGCTGCGCGGCGAGCTTTGCCTCTATTCCCGCATAGGCGGGATCGCCCGCCACCAGCGCATAACGGTGGCGGTAGGAGTGGATCACGACGTCGACGAAGTCAGGATTGTCGAACGATGCAGCGCTCGTCTCGAACGTCGCGTCGTCGAATGTCCATTTCGGCGACCACATCGTCCAGAGCTGACGCGCAAAGCCGCGGCGGTTGCGCTCCAGCGCGCGGCGGCCGCGCTCGTTGTGGAAGAGATATTGATACCAGAGCGCCGCCTCCTCCGGTGGCGAAGCCGGCTCCATGGATCGGGCGATGTTCTGGATGTTGTAGGAATTGCCGGAGACGAGACCGATCACGCGCTCCGGATGGAGCGCCGAGACCACGCAGGCGGCGCGCCCTCCCCAATCATAGCCGCCGACGATTGCGCGCTCGATACGAAGCGCATCCATGAAGGCCAAGAGATCGGCGCCGAGCGCCGCCTGCTCGCCGGAGCGCAGCGTTGCAGTGGAACGGAAACGCGTCGGCCCATAGCCGCGCAGCCAGGGCACCAGCACGCGTGCGCCGGCCTCAGCAAGGATCGGCGCGGTCTCGGCATAGGCGTTCACGTCATAGGGAAAGCCGTGCCCCATGATGCAGGGCCAGCCGTCCGGCGCACCGTATTCGCGATAAGCGATGTCGAGGATATCCGTGGTGATGGTTTTTTGTTGCATGATTTGCTCACGGTATTGGGGCCAGCTAGCCTGGATGGAGCGTAGCGCAAGCCGGGACGCCAGCATCCGCGAATGCCGGATTTCGCTTTCGCTCCATCCGGGCTACGAGAGCCCGATCTACTTCTGCGGACCGGACAGCGAGATGTCGCGTTCGGCGCGGAACACGTTGCTGTAGAGATTGGCGATCCATTGCCGGCCAATCTCGGTCTTGTTGAGATAGCCGATCTCGGTCTGGATGTGCGGTGCGACGCTGTTCCAATAGAATTGCGGGTAGCGGTTCACGATGTCGGCGGGCGAGTCGTAGCCGAGCTGGCGGTTGATGCCGACCTCCTCGAACTCGTAATAGAGCGCATTGGCCTTGCGCAGATAATTGGGATCGCCGAGCTGGCCGATGAAGTCGGCCGCACGCAGGATCGAAGCTTCGTCGTCATAGTCCTGGCCCTGCTGAGCGGGGAACCTTGTGCCTTCGATGGCACGGGCGACGCGTTCCGGATCGAGTCCCGGAATATGCCGCAGTCGCCGCGTCACGTACAATTTCGATCGATCGACGTGATACATCATCAGGCTGGCGTCGGATGCACCCCGCGGCAGGGAAACCTTGGTGCCGGCCGCGTCGACCAGAAAGCCGTCCTCATCGTCCTCCTCGAACAGGCCTCGCACATAGCCGATGTCGTGAGCGAGGCAGGCGATCAGGACGTGGACGTAATCCTCGGCCGACAGATGGGTATGAAGACTTCGGCCGCGGAGGATCGCCTGGGCTGCCAGCGTCACCAGCATCGTATGCTCGATGTTGTGATAGAGCGCATCGCTGTTGCCGATACACTCCATCGCGGTGCGGGTCGCACTCTCCACGATGCTCGCGGCAGTTTCATCGAACCGGCGACGCAGGAACTTGCCGAGGAATTCCTCCAGGGATTCGGCCGCCAGTCTCGGTAAGGTTATCATGGATGCAGCCCCGTCCGCCGCTGGTGTCCCATGCCGTCTCCCGACGTCTCATTCTTGTCCTCGACGCAGCGGGGAGCATAGCCCATCTTGGGCCGGGTAACCAAACGTCGGGGACGAAAATACGAAAATACCGCGTCGTTTCGCTGCGCAACATCACGGTTGCGGCCACAGTTTAACACAACCCAAAGCAGCCGGAAAGCCGCTGCCGCCGCTCGGGGCGCGGCACCGCAGGGAATTGGACGCGCGGGCCGGCTACTCCACCTGCAGCACGTCGACGGCGACGGCGAGCTTCTGCTTGGGCGAGCCGACGATGATGCCGTCGACCGGCGAGACGTCGGAAAAATCGCGCCCCATTGCGAGCACGATGTGATCGTTGCCGATGAGGAGATCGTTGGTCGGATCGAGATCGATCCAGCCGAGCTCGGCCCCGCACCACAGCGACACCCAGGCGTGGGTGGCGTCGGCACCTTGCAGCCGCGGCTGGCCCGGCGGCGGAATGGTGCGCAAATAGCCGCTGACATAGGCCGCGGGCAGGCCGAGCCCGCGCAGCCCGGCAATCATGACATGGGCAAAGTCCTGGCAGACGCCGTGACGCTTGTCGAAGACCTCGTCGAGCGGCGTCGAGATCACGGTCGCCTTGGGATCGTAACGGAATTCGCCGCGGATGCGTCGCATCAGGTCGACGGCGCCGGTGAGGATGCCCGCGCCGGGCGGAAAGCTCATCCCGGCATAGGCGCTGACCGGGCGCAGCACCGGCACCAGGGGGCTGGCAAAGACATAGCCGACCGGCGAGGACGGCCCGAGGCTGGTTGCTTCGAACGCGATGTCGCGAATGCTCTCCCAGGGCGGGCTGACCGCATCGCGCGCCGGCGGCCGGCGCGAGATCGAAACCCGCGAGCGCGAGTCAATGCGCAGGTTGCGATGCGCGGCTTCGATCACCACGCTCTCGGTCAGCGTGCCGAAGAAGTCGCGCCGCACGTTACGCTCGGACGGGCGGGGATGGATCTCGACCTCGTGCGAGATCAGCTCCTGGCCGCCGCCGCTTCTGGGCTCCAGCCGCAGCGTGCAGCGGGCGAAGCTGACGGGATTCTCATACTCGTAGGTGGTGACGTGACGGATGTCGTAGATCACGCCAGCCCCGTCAACTTTTCCGGCCGGGCGGCATTGGGGCCATGCGGGAAGTAGTGCTGCCCGATCGCCTCGGCGAGGCTGAGCAGATCCTGCTCCAGCGCGAACAGCGTCTTGACCTCGAGCTTCTCGGCCTCCGCGGTCGCGAGCATCGCCTGCATCGCCACGGCGAGACGCTGTGGCTTCTCGATCAGGCCGTGCTCCTTCAGGCTCGGCAGCGCGGCAATGTGCTCGTTTAGCGTCGTCACCTGAAACGCCACCGAACGCGGATTGTAGCCGTCGAGCACCGCGAGGTCGCGCACCGGGGCCAGGATCGGCGCCAGCAGATAGCGCGAGCGGTAGGTGATCTGGCAGTCCACCAGCGTCAGCAGGATGTCGAGATCCTCATCGCCGGCCTCGTCATAGGCGAACTGGCGCGTGAAGCGCGTGGTGTTGATGGCGCGCTCGACGCGGCGGCCGATGTCGAGGAACCGCCAGCCGGCGGCGCGGTTCATGTTCTCCTGCGCAAGGCCTGCGAAGCTCGCCAGCTCCTGCAACGTCAGCTCGGCCGCGCTCAGCACGCTGTCGTCGTCCTCGACCTCGTAGGCGAGACGCTCGGCCATTTCCGTGATCACCTGCCAGGCATCGGGCGACAGCCGCTCGCGCAAGGAGGTCGCGGTGCGCTGCGCCGCGCGCACCAGCGACAGGGCCGAGCCGAAACGCTCCGCGCTCTGCAGCGCTTCGGCGACGATGCGTCCCGCGGCCGTGCGCGAGGATTGCGAGACCGCGCCCCAGGCCACCAGCAGGCGCTGGATGCGTTCGGCCGATTGCGCCGAGGCCGCCGTGCCCTTGTTGGGCCCGCTCGGCGAACCAAGCGCACGCACCAGGCGCAGCGTCGCCTCGGCGCGCTCGAGGTAGCGGCCGAGCCAGAACAGATTGTCGGCGGCGCGGCTCGGCAGCACGCCGGCGATGCGGCGGATGCGGACCTTGTCCGTCGCGGGCAGAAGCGTCGCGGTCGCGACCTGCTTGTTGGAGACGACCCAGACGTCGGCGGCGCGCGCGCCGTCGCCCATCGACACCGCGCGCGCGTCCGGCTGCTCGGCGATCCGGCAGAAGCCGCCGGGCATGATGGCCCAGCCGTCCGGTGTTGCGGCGGCAAACACGCGCAGCACGAAGGGGCGCGGCGTGATCTGGCCCTGCTCCCACACCGGCATGGTCGAGAGCCGCACCACCTCCTGGCCGACATAGTCCATGCCGCGCGCGCTGATCGCATCGATCAGGCGCTGCCGTCCGCCCGCGTCGAGCTCGCTCGCGAGCACCGGGCCAAGCGAGTCGAAGCCGGGAACGCCGCGGCGATAGGCGCCTTCGATCGCAACTTCGTCGAGCCGCGCCAGCACCTCGTCGCGCGCCACGCGTTGGCCGCACCACCAGGTCGCGATGTGCGGCATCTTGAGGTCTTCGCCGAGCAGGCGGCGGCTCAGCGCCGGCAGGAAGCCGAGCAGCGCCCGCGCCTCCAGGACGCCCGAGCCCGGCATGTTGGCGACGACGACGCCGTCCTTGCGCAAGACGTCGATCAGGCCGGGCACCCCGAGATGTGAGGAGGCATCGAGCTCGAGCGGGTCGAGCGAGTTGGAATCGACCCGGCGCAAGAGCACATCCAGCCGCTTCAGGCCGGCGACGGTACGGATGTGGACGCGGTTGTCGCTGACCGCGAGGTCGTCGCCCTCGACCAGCAGGAAGCCGAGATAGCGCGCCAGCGTCGCATGCTCGAAATAGGTCTCGCTGAAGCTGCCGGGAGTGAGCACGCCGATGCGCGGCTCGTCGCGATCGGCGCGCGCGCGAAGACTGTCGCGGAACGCCTCGAAGAACGGCGCGACACGCGGCACGTTCATCGACTTGTAGAGATCGGAGAAGGCGCGCGACAGCACCAGGCGATTTTCCAGCGCGTAGCCCGCGCCTGATGGCGCCTGGGTGCGGTCGCCGAGCACCCACCAGCGGCCGTCGGGCCCGCGGCCGACATCGGCGGCATAGATCGACAGATAGCGTCCGCCCGGCGGCGGCACGCCGCAGACGGGACGGAGATATTCGGGACTGCCGGCGATCGCCGCAGCCGGGAGCGCGCCTTCCGCCACGAGGCGCCCCTCGCCATAGATGTCGCGCAGCACGCGCTCGAGCAGCTCGGCGCGCTGGGTGATGCCGGCGCAGAGCTGCTGCCAGTCGGCTTCATCGATCAGAAGCGGCAGGTGGCTGAGCGACCAGGGCCGGTCGGCGCTGTCGCCGGGCGCGCGGTAGGTGACGCCCGCCTCGCGCAGGTGACGGTCGGCCATGCCGAAGCGCCGCTCGATCTCGTCGGGCGCCAGCGCGCCGAAGGCGTCGAAGAAGCGGCTCCAGACCGCGCGCGGGCTGCCGTCCGGGCTCAAGAACTCGTCGGGGATACCGGGCAGCCGGCTATAGTCGCGGACCCATTGCGCGAGGCGGCGCTGGCCGTCACGTTGGCCTTGCGCCTTTCCCGCCTTGTCGTCCTGCTCGGCTGCGCCCTCGGCCATGCGCCTCTCCCTGCCCACCATCATACTCATTGCAGGAGCGGGGTCCGCAAGTCGAGGGTCAGCGGAAACTCATTTGTGCGTTCCTCGGGCGGCGGCTGCATCGGACCCGGGGTGTGGCCGTGGTCCTGGAAGCGCGCCAGCCGCCGGGCCTCGGCCTCGTAGGTGTTGACCGGCTTGGTATCGTAATTGCGCCCACCGGGATGGGCGACGTGGTAGACGCAGCCGCCGAGCGAGCGGCCGTTCCAGGTGTCGATCAGGTCGAAGGTCAGCGGCGCGTGGACGGGAATGGTCGGGTGCAGGCCGGATGCCGGCTGCCAGGCCTTGAAGCGGACGGCGGCCACGGCCTCGCCGGAGCGGCCGGTCGGGGTCATCGGCAGGCGGCGCCCGTTGCAGGTGACGACGTGGCGGCCCTCGACGAAGCCTTCGGCCTTGACCTGGAGCCGCTCGACCGAGCTGTCCACATAGCGCACGGTGCCGCCGGCCGAGCCCTCCTCGCCGAGCACGTGCCAAGGCTCCAGCGCCTGGCGCAGCTCCAGCGTCACGCCGCCATGATGGACGCGGCCGAAAGCGGGGAAGCGGAATTCGAGCTGGGCCAGATACCATTCCGGCTCGAACGGATAGCCCGATTGCTTGAGCTCGCCGAGCGCGTCGAGAAAATCGTCCCAGATGAAATGCGGCAGCATGAAGCGGTCGTGCAGCGCGGTGCCCCAGCGCACGAACTTGCCGCTCAGCGGCTCGCGCCAGAGCTTTGCGATCAGCGCGCGGATCAGGAGCTGCTGTGCCAGCGACATGCGCGGGTCCGGCGGCATTTCGAGCGCGCGGAATTCGACGAGGCCGAGCCGCCCCGTGGGCCCCTCCGGCGAATAGAGCTTGTCGATGCAGATCTCGGCGCGGTGGGTGTTGCCGGTGATGTCGACGAGCAGATGCCGGAACAGCCGGTCCACCAGCCACAGCGGCGTCTGATAGCCCGGCGGCGGCACGTGCGAGAGCGCGATCTCGAGCTCGTAGATGCTGTCGTGGCGGGCCTCGTCGATGCGCGGCGCCTGGCTGGTCGGCCCGATGAACAGGCCGGAGAAGAAGTAGGACAGCGCAGGATGGCGCTGCCAATACAGCACCAGGCTCTTCAGAAGATCGGGCCGGCGCAGGAACGGCGAATCCTGCGGTGAGGAGCCGCCGACCACGACGTGATTGCCGCCACCGGTGCCGGTGTGACGGCCGTCGACCAGGAAGCGGTTGGCGCCGAGCCGGACCTTTGCCGCATCCTCGTAGAGGCCGGTGGTGATCTCGACCGCATCGCGCCAGCTCTTCGCCGGCTGGATGTTGATCTCGATGACACCAGGGTCGGGCGTCACCTTGATCACCTCGATGCGCGGATCGAACGGCGGCGGGTAGCCCTCGACATGGACCTGTAGCTGCATCTCCTCGGCGGTGGCTTCGAGCGCGGCAACGAGTTCGAGATAGTCCTCGATGCGCTCGACCGGCGGCATGAAGGCGCAGAGCACGCCGTCGCGGACTTCGACCGACATCGCGGTGCGCACCGGGACGGAGGTGTTGAGATGCTCAGGCGCGGCCCGCGGCGGGGATTCCGGACGCGCGGCGAGCGTGAACACCGGCAGCTTGCCGCGCGCCTCCATCGGGTCCTGCTCGACGATGTAGGGATATTGGTTGGGCGGGACGTAACCGAGCGACCCAATCGGCAGGCGCAAACCGAGAGGCGAATCGCCGGGCATCAGGAACAGATGGTTGCGCCGGAGTTGCCAACGCTCGCTGCGCCAGCGCGGCGGCGCGTTCCAGCGCTGCACCGGCAGCACGAAGCCACGCGGTGCGTTGAGACCCTCGTTGAACACGCGTGCCATCCGCGCGCGGGCTTCCGGATCGGATAATTTGGAATCGGAGGGATCGACGTTGACGGGAAGCTCGGCCTCCTTCTGGAGCCAGTACGCGGTGTCCTCATAAGCCGGCATGATGTAGCCGGCATCGAGGCCGAGCCGGGCCGCCGTGCCTTCCATGAAGGCCTCGGCGTCCTTCACCTCGGCACGGCGCGGATTCTCGATCTTGGCGATGAGGTCGGAATTCTTCCAGATCGGCACGCCGTCCTTGCGCCAGTACAGGCCAAACGCCCAGCGCGGCAGGCTCTCGCCCGGATACCATTTGCCCTGGCCGTAATGCAGCAGTCCGCCCGGCGCGAAGCGCGTGCGCAGACGGCGGATCAGATCGTCGCCGAGCGCGCGTTTGGTCGGGCCGACGGCCTCGGTATTCCACTCGCCCGCCTCGAGATCGTCGACCGAGACGAAGGTCGGCTCGCCGCCCATAGTCAGGCGCACGTCCTGGGCGGCGAGATCGCCATCGACCTGCTCGCCGAGATCGTTCAGCCGCGCCCAGGATTCGTCGGAGAACGGTTTTGTAATGCGCGGCGCCTCGCGGATGCGCTTCACGCTCATGTCGAAGGAGAACTCGACCTCGGCAAAGCCGGCCCCTCCCGAGATCGGCGCCGCCGAACGGTAGTGCGGCGTGGCTGCGACCGGGATGTGCCCTTCGCCTGCGAGCATGCCCGAGGTCGCGTCGAATCCGATCCAGCCTGCACCCGGCAGATAGACCTCGGCCCAGGCGTGCAGATCGGTAAAATCGTTCTCGACTTCCGGCGGTCCCTCGATCGGATCGATGTCGGGACGGATTTGGACCAGATAGCCGGAGACGAAGCGGGCGGCGAGCCCGAGATGGCGCACGGTCTGGATCAGCAGCCACGCGGAATCGCGGCATGAGCCTGCGCCGGAGACAAGCGTCTCCTCCGGCGTCTGCACGCCCGGCTCCATGCGGATGATGTAGCGGACCTTCTTCTGGATTTCGCGGTTGAGGTCGACCAGGAAATTGACGGTGTTCGGGGCCTCGTGCGGGATCGTATCGAGGAACTTGGCGAACAGGCGATCGGGCTTGATGGTCTCGAGGTACGGCGCGAGCTCCGTCTTCAAATCCTTGGGATAGTCGAACGGAAAGCTGTCGGCATAGGGCTCGACGAAGAAGTCGAACGGGTTGACCACGGTCATCTGCGCCGTGAAGTCGACCTCGAATTTCAGCTCGGTGGTCTTCTCCGGAAAGACGTAGCGCGCCAGCCAGTTGCCCTGCGGGTCCTGCTGCCAGTTCACGAAATGATTTGAAGGCGTGACCTTGAGCGAATAGCTCAGGATCGGCGTGCGGGTATGCGGCGCCGGCCGCAGCCGGATAGTCTGCGGTCCAAGGTCGATCGGGCGGTCATATTTGTAGTGCGTGACGTGGTGTAGCGCGACGTAGATCGACACGGGGTGCGGTGCTCCAGCAGCTTTTTTGAGCAGAACACCTGAGGACAGCGCGATCAAGCACTAACAACGGGCACAGGGTGCCTAGGTAAGGTGCGGGGCGGGTGATTGTGGGCGCCTTTCTTCCTTCTCCCCTTGCGGGAGAAGGTGGCGCGAAGCGCCGGATGAGGGGTATCTCTCCAGTCGCAAGATCGGTCGTGAGGAAAGAGACCCCTCACCCGTCTCGCCGCTTCGCGGCGAGCCACCCTCTCCCGCAAGGGGAGAGGGAAAGAGAGAGCGCGTTACGCCGCAGACGTCAGCCTTTGCAAAAACTGGGTCACCTCGCGGCGGAGTATCTCGACTTCGCCGTGGACGCGCTCGGAGGCGTGGTTGACGCGAACAGCGACGCGGCCGGTGTCGGCAGCGGCTTCGCTGATGCCTGTGACGTTGGAGGACACCTGCGAGGTGCCGGCGGAGGCTTCGTGAACGTTGCGGGCGATCTCGCGCGTCGCCGCCCCCTGCTGCTCGATCGAGGCCGCAATCGAGGCGGTGATGCCGTTGATTTCGGCGATGGTCTGCGCGATCGCCTCGACGGCCGCGACCGAATTGCTGGTCGATTGCTGCATCTCGCCGACCTTGGCGCTGATCTCCTCGGTCGCCTTGGCGGTCTGGTTGGCGAGGCTCTTGACCTCGGAGGCCACCACCGCGAAGCCGCGGCCGGCCTCCCCTGCGCGGGCCGACTCGATGGTGGCGTTGAGCGCGAGCAGGTTGGTCTGCGAGGCGATCTCGCTGATCAGCTTGACGACGTCGCCGATCTGCATCGCGGCGTCCGCAAGGCTCCGGATCTCGCTGCCGGCGCGATTGGCTTCGTTCACCGCCCGCCCCGTGCTCGCGGTCGAGCCGGCCACCTGGCGGTTGATTTCGGCGATCGACGATGCGAGCTGCTCGGCGGCGCTGGCGACGGTGGCAACGTTGCGCGAGGCCTGGTCGGAGGCAGAGAGCACGCCGGAGGTCTGCAGGCTGGTCTTCGCCGCCGCCGCCGCCATCTGGCCGGCGTCGGATTCGAGATCGGTCGCGGCGCCCATCAGCGTGCCCGCAACCTGGTCGAGATGCGTGCCGAACTGCCTGGCGAGATCCGCGATCTCGACGACCCTGCGGCCGAGGCTGTCGGTGCCGGCATTGATGACGGTGGCCGAGCGGCGGAACGAGCCAGGCAATCCGCGCGCCAGGATCTTGCGGAAATGCTTGCCGTGGCTGGCATACTCCATCGAGGCCGAGGCTTCGCGCTGGAACGCATCGGTGATGTCGAGCATGTCGTTGACGGATTTCTGGATCGCCCCGATCCGCCCGGCCTGCCGCTCACTGAGGATGCGCGCCTCGAGATCGCCGCCCGCCGCCTTGCGGCACACATCGGCGACCTCGTCGACGGCAACCGCGGTGCGGTGCTGACACCAGACGGCATAGCCGGAGAGCGCGATCGTCGCGCCAAGCAGAGCGGCACTCGTGATCCCGGTCATGCCGAGAAGAGAGAGAACGAACGCGACGACGGCAAGACCACACGCGAGCGCGGTCGCTCCCTGCGCCTTAGAGAGAGAGCACAAACTCATCGTAACCGACACCCTGTTGCTTGAGCAGCCCGATCATCGCCTCGAAGCTTGCCTGCATGCCCTCCTTGGCATTGGCATGCCGCGCCTCTTCGGCGCACAGCGTCTTGTAGATCGGCTTGATGCGCTCGATCTGCGCGGGATCCGGCTTGCGACGGTTGGAGTGATAGCCGACGATGTTGCCGCGCTCGTCGAACGTCGGCGTGACGTGGGCGAACACCCAGTAATGACTGCCGTCCTTCGCCAGGTTGACGACGTAGGCGAAGATCTCCTGCCTGGACTGCAGCGTGTCCCAGAGCAGCTTGAAGACGGCGCGCGGCATGTCGGGATGGCGGATCAGGCTGTGGGGCGCGCCCATCAGCTCGGCGTAAGAATATTTCGCCATCCGGATGAAGACGTCGTTGGCGTAGGTGATGCGGCCCTTGAGATCGGTCTTGGACACGATCAGCTCCTTCTCGCCGAGGAGATTTTCCACGCCAGTCGGCCGTATCGCATTCGTCATCGTTGACGAATCCTGTCGAAGGGCAGCGCCCCTCGAAGGGTAGCCCGCATCACCTCACGAATACGGTGCGAAATGTTAATCCCGAGTGACCGCGGAAACTCCTGCGGTCATATGACACCTACGTATGAGTACGTAGGTGTCGGCATCCTGCAGCGGGGTGCATCAGCACCATCACATCGTCGCGCCCAGCACCCAGGGCGCGAACTCGGCGCCGCCGAAATCAAAGCTCTCGCTCTTGGTCGGCTGACCCGAGGCAGTCTTGAGGATGAGCTCGAAGATGCGCTGGCCGCATTGTTCGACGCTCTCCTCGCCTTCGAGGATGGTGCCGCAATTGACGTCCATGTCCTCTTCCATGCGCTTGTACATGGGCGTGTTGGTGGCGAGCTTGATCGACGGCGCCGGCTTGCAGCCGAACACGCTGCCGCGGCCCGTGGTGAAGCAGACGAGGTTGGCGCCGCCGGCGACCTGTCCGGTCGCGGCGACCGGATCGTAGCCGGGCGTGTCCATGAACACGAAGCCCTTCTTGGTGACGGGCTCGGCGTAGCGCAGCACCTCGACGAGGTTGGTGGTGCCGGCCTTGGCCATCGCGCCGAGCGACTTCTCCAGGATGGTGGTGAGGCCGCCGGCCTTGTTGCCGGGGCTGGGATTGGCGTTCATCTCGGCGCCTTCGCGCGTCGTATATTCGTCCCACCAGCGCATGAGGTCGACCAGCTTCTCGCCGACCTCGCGGCTGACGGCGCGGCGCGTCAAGAGATGCTCGGCGCCGTAGGTCTCCGGCGTCTCCGACAGGATCACGGTGCCGCCGTGACGTACGATGAGATCGCTGGCCGAGCCGAGCGCAGGATTGGCCGAGACGCCGGAATAGCCGTCCGAGCCGCCGCATTGCAGCGCCACGGTGAGCTCGCTCGCCGGCACCGTCTCGCGCTTGACCTTGTTGGCGTCAGTCAGCGCCTCGCGCACGAAGGCGATGCCGGCCTCCACTGTCTTGCGGGTGCCGCCGACCTCCTGGATGTCCATCGCGCGCAGGCGTCCGGCGAGCTTCTGCTCTTCCATCAGGCCTCCGATCTGGTTCACCTCGCAGCCGAGGCCGAGCACGATGACGTGGGAGAAATTGACGTGCCGCGCATAGCCGCCGAGGGTGCGGCGAAGCAGCGCCAGCGGCTCGTTCTGCGTCATGCCGCAGCCGGTCTTGTGGGTCAGCGCGACCACGCCGTCGACGTTGGGGAAGTCGGCGAGCGGATTGTCGCCGGTGAACGGATTCTTCTTGAAGACGTCGGCGACGAGGCTCGCGACATGCGCGCTGCAATTCACCGAGGTGAGGATGCCGATATAGTTGCGCGTGGCGACGCGGCCGTCCGGACGGCGGATGCCTTCGAAGGTCGCCGGCAGGTCGAAATTCGGCGTCGGCTTGACGTCGACGCAATAGGCATAGTCCTTTGAGAAATCACCCATGCCGCAGTTCTGCACGTGCACGTGCTGGCCCGGCGCGATCGCTTGCGTGGCAAAGCCGATGATCTGACCGTAGCGCCTGATCGGCTCTCCTACCGCGATCGGCTTGATCGCGACCTTGTGGCCGGAGGGGATGCGATCGACCGTGCTCACGCCGTCGGCGACCAATGTTCCCGGCGGCAGGCTCGCGCGCGCGATCACCACGCCATCATCGGGATGCAGGCGGATGACGGGGCTGATGGTCATGGGAGTCTCCTTGGGGTCTCTTACTTCACCTCTCCCCGTTCTTACGGGGAGAGGTCGGATCGCGCAGCGATCCGGGTGAGGGGCAAGCCGCGCGTTCGATCGTTAGATTAGTCGTGTTGAGAGAGGCCCCTCATCCTGACCCTTTCCCCGTAAGAACGGGGAGAGGGAAAGAGTTCAAGCCTTGCCGCCCGAATCCTTGCGGGTCGCGTTCACCTGCATCTTGGCGTAGGTCGTCATCAGGCCGACCTCGTTCGACAGCGTCACCAGCTTGAAGCCCATGTTGATGGCGCGCGCTGCGCCTTCGGCGCCGCTGCAATGGATGCCCGGGTTGAGGCCGCGCTTGCCGCACTCCTTGATGATCTTGTCGTAGATCGCGAGGATCTCGGGCTCGCTGCGGTCGAGCTTGGGCTCGAGGCCGTAGGAGAAGCCGAGATCGGACGGTCCGATATAGACGCCGTCGATGCCCTCGACGTCGAGGATGGCTTCCATGTTCTCGACTGCGGTCCGCGTCTCCATCATCGGCAGCAGCACGATCTCGTCGTTGGCCGTCTTCTGATAGGAGCCCGCGGTGCCGTACATGCCGGCGCGGATCGGGCCGTTGGAGCGCACGCCCTTGGGCGGATATTTCGAATAGGAGACCAGGTTCCGGGCTTCCTGCGGCGTGTTGACCATCGGGCAGATCACGCCATAGGCGCCGCCATCGAGCACCTTGCCGATGATGCCGGGCTCGTTCCAGGGCACGCGGACCATCGGGGTGATCGGATGCTTGTCCATGGCCTGGAAGCACTGCACCATCGAGAGATAGTCCTGCACGCCGTGCTGCATGTCGACCGTGACGCTGTCGAAGCCGCATTGCGCGATCATCTCGGCCGAGAAGCCGGAGGGTATGGCAAGCCACGCGTTGACGACGGCCTTGCCCGACTTCCAGATCTCTTTGACTTTATTCGCCACGTTGCCTTTCCTTCCCTGTTGCTCTCACTCGCCGCGGATCGGGTTGGGCCGCACTTTGAGCGAAAAAAAGCGTGAATGTCCATGGCTCTCGCCGCGCACGCACGCATATCTGGTTTCACTCCTCGGCTATTGTCTCGTCCGCGCCTCCGAGCCCCGCAAGGCTCCGTTCGAGCTCGCCGAGCATCTCCTGCAATTCGGCGAGCTTGCGGGCGCCAAAGCGCCGCGTGATCTCGGCATAGATCGCCTCCGACGTCGGCGCGACCGACGCCATCAGCTTCAGCCCTTCCTTCGAGATCGAGACCATGCTGCGGCGCTGATCCGCTTTCGCGGTCTTGCGCTCGATCAGGTTGCGGGCCTCGAGATCGCGCAGGATGCGCGACAGGCTCGGCCCGAGCAGGAACGCGGTGCGCGCGAGTTCCGTGACCTCGACCGCCTCGATCGCCGCCAGCGCCCGCAGGATGCGCCATTGCTGCTCGGTCAGGCCGTGCTCGCGCAGCGAGGGACGAAACTGCCGCATCACCGCTTCCCGGGCCCGCAGCAACGACATCGGCAGCGAGCGCGAGAAATCGCGCATCGGCACCTGGCGCGCGGCCGGCGGGTGACCGTTGGCGGGATCGGCGGATTTCTTGGTCATGACGCCCTTTCAAGCCGCAAAACGTTTGCAGTGCAGCAAGTCGAATTTGTGTTTGACGCATTCACTTAACATGTTAAGTATCTCGCGGCACCACGATTTGTAAGATCACGCATGGCGCTTTCCAACGACGATATCCAGGCTTGCTCGAGGCGTCTGCACCAGGCGGAGAAAACCCGCACGCAGATCCGGCAGCTCTCGCAAGACTTCCCCGACATCACCATCGCGGACGCCTACGCGATTCAGAAGGCCTGGGTCGACGTCAAGATCGCCGAGGGGCGGGTGGTCAAAGGCCACAAGATCGGCCTGACCTCGAAGGCGATGCAGAGCGCGCTTGGCATTGACGAGCCGGATTCCGGCGTGCTGCTCGACGACATGTTCTTCGCCGATGGCGGAATCGTTCCGACCGAGCGCTTCATCGCGACGCGCGTCGAAGCCGAGCTCGCCTTCGTCATGAGCAAGCGCCTTTCAGGGCCCGACTGCACGCTATTCGACGTGCTCAACGCCACCGACTTCGTGGTGCCGGCGCTGGAGATCCTGGATACGCGCATCGAGCGCGTCGATCCCAAGACCAAGGCGACGCGCAAGATCTTCGACACCATCGCCGACAATGCGGCGAATGCCGGCATCGTGCTCGGCGGGCGGCCGATCCGCCCGCTGGATGCTGACCTGCGCTGGATCGGCGCGCTGTGCTTTAGGAACGGCCAGCTGGAAGAGACCGGCCTTGCCGCCGGCGTGCTCAATCATCCTGCGACCGCCGTGGCGTGGCTTGCCAACAAGATCGCGCCGCTTGGGCTGGCGCTCGAACCGGGCCAGGTTGTGCTCGCCGGCTCGTTCATCCGTCCGATCGAGACCCGCAAGGGCGACACAATCCAGGCCGATTATGGCGCCTACGGCTCGGTGAGCTGCTACTTCGCGTAAACGAAAGACGACAGGGAGTGAAACCGCGATGCCGCATTTCACCATCGAATATTCGGCCAATCTCGACGGCCGCCTCGACATCGCCGCGGTATGCGAGGTCGTGCGCAAGGCAGCCAGCGAGACCGGCATCTTCCCGCTCGGCGGCATCCGCGTTCGCGCTGTCAGGTGCGAGCATTATGCGATCGCGGATGCGCGGCAGGACTACGGGTTCCTGGACATGGTGCTGCGCATCGGCGAGGGCCGCGACCTTCCCACCCGCCAGAAAGCCGGCGAGCATGTTTTTCAGGCGCTCTCGAAGCATCTCGACCCCGTCTTCGCCGCCAGCAAGTTCGCTCTGTCGTTCGACATGCAGATCAACGACAAGGACACCAGCTGGAAGCGCAACAATATTCACGACGCCCTGAAAGCGGAGGCCGCTCATGGATAAGCCCACGCCGAAAGCCGATCTATTCCAGGCCAACCGCGACCGCGTCGCGCCGCTGCTGAAGACTCTGCGCGCGGACGGCATCGGCCACATGATCGACGGCAAGACCGTCGCCTCGATCTCAGGCGAGACCTTCGAGACCAGATCGCCGGTCGATGGTGCCGTGCTCGCCAGCGTCGCGCGGGGCAGTGCCGAGGATATCGACGCGGCGGCGACCGCGGCTGCGCTCGCGTTCAAGTCCTGGCGCGACATGGGGCCGGCGATGCGGAAGAAGCTGCTGCATCGGGTGGCCGACGCGATCGAGGACAATGCCGACGACATCGCGGTGCTGGAATGCATCGACACCGGCCAGGCCTATCGCTTCATGGCCAAGGCCGCGATCCGCGCCGCGGAGAATTTCCGCTTCTTCGCCGACAAATGCGCGGAGGCACGCGACGGCCTCAACACGCCGAGCGACGAGCACTGGAACGTCTCAACGCGCGTGCCGATCGGTCCCGTCGGCGTGATCACGCCGTGGAACACGCCGTTCATGCTTTCGACCTGGAAGATCGCCCCGGCGCTGGCCGCCGGCTGCACCGTCGTGCACAAGCCGGCCGAATGGTCGCCGGTGACGGCCTCTATCCTGGCGAAGCTCGTCAAGGACGCCGGCGTTCCCGACGGCGTGCTCAACACCGTGCACGGCTTTGGCGAGGAAGCGGGCAAGGCGCTGACCGAGCATCCCGCCATCAAGGCGATCGGCTTCGTCGGCGAGAGCGCGACGGGCTCGGCCATCATGATGCAGGGCGCGCCGACGCTGAAGCGCGTGCATTTCGAACTCGGCGGCAAGAACCCGGTGATCGTGTTCGACGACGCCGATCTCGACCGCGCGCTCGACGCCGTCGTGTTCATGATCTACTCGCTCAACGGCGAGCGCTGCACCTCATCGAGCCGGCTGCTGATCCAACAGAGCATCGCGGACAAGTTCGTGGCGAAGCTGACCGCACGGGTGAAGGCGCTGAGGGTCGGCCATCCCCTCGATCCCGCCACCGAGATCGGGCCGCTGATCCACGAGCGGCATCTGGCAAAGGTCTGCTCCTATTTCGACGTCGCGCGCCAGGACGGCGCCACGATCGCGGTCGGCGGCAAGGCCTATGACGGGCCGGGCGGCGGACATTATGTCGAGCCCACCTTGGTCACCGGCGCGCACGGCAAGATGCGCGTGGCGCAGGAGGAGGTGTTCGGCCCGTTCCTCACCGTGCTGCCGTTCCGAGACGAGGCGGACGCAATCGAGATCGCCAACGACATCCGCTATGGCCTGACAGGCTATGTCTGGACCAACGACGTCGGCCGTGCCTTGCGCGTTGCCGACGCGCTGGAGGCCGGCATGATCTGGCTGAACTCGGAGAACGTCCGCCATCTGCCGACGCCGTTCGGCGGCATGAAGGCTTCAGGCATCGGCCGCGACGGCGGCGATTACTCGTTCGACTTCTACATGGAAACCAAGCACGTCTCGCTGGCGCGGGGCACGCACAAGATTCAGAAGCTGGGAATTTGATTGTCATTCCGGGGCGCGCGGAGCGCGAGCCCGGAATCCATTCATCCACCAACTCTGCTGCGCGATGGATTCCGGGCTCGGCTCTGCGAGCCGCCCCGGAATGACAGGACCGAGGGGAAACGCAATGCCCGTACCGCAACACATCTTCGAGCCGCCGTTCAACATCATCCGCTCCAGCCACGTCGTGCTCGAGGTGACCGACCTGAAGCTGAGCCGCGAGTTCTACGAGACCATTGTCGGCCTCCACGTCGAGGACGCCGACGACAACGCCGTGTACCTGCGCGCCGCCGAGGAGCACCAGCATCACTCGCTGGTGCTGCGCAAGGCAGCCGTGCCGGCTTGCGCCCGGCTCGGCTTCAAGGTCGGCAACGACAAGGATCTCGACAAGGCCGCCGCTTTCCTGTCCGAGACCGGCCTTTCCTACGCCTTCGTCGATCAGCCGTTCCAGGGCCGCACGCTGCAATTCACCGACCCCTTCGGCTTCCAGATCGAGCTCTATGCTGCCATGGAGCGGCGGCCGCATCTCTTGCGCCGCTACGACCTCTACCGGGGCTGCCACCCGCAGCGGCTCGACCATTTCAACGTCTTCGCCGCCGAAGTGCAGGACACGATGGAATTCTACGCCCGGCTCGGCTTCCGCCTCACCGAATATGCCGAGGAGGACGGGCCGAATGGACGCATCGCCGCGGCCTGGATGCACCGCAAGGGCAACGTCCACGATTTTGCGATCACCAACGGCAAGGGCCCGCGGCTGCACCATTTCGCCTATTGGACGCCGACGGCGATGAACATCATCCATCTCTGCGATGTTATGGCCTCGCAGGGTTTTGTGAAGAACATCGAACGCGGCCCGGGACGCCACGGCATCTCGAACGCGTTCTTCCTCTATGTGCGCGATCCCGACGGGCACCGCATCGAGCTCTACACCAGCGATTATTTCACGGGGGATCACGACCATGAGCCGCTGCGCTGGTCGCTGCGCGATCCGCGCCGTCAGACGCTGTGGGGCGCCCCTGCCCCGCGCTCCTGGTTCGAACAGGGCTCGCCGTTCACGGGCCAGGCCGTGCGCGAGCCGAAATTCGTGGCCGATGTGCTGGTGGCGGACTGATGAAGTTGCCTCGTCTCGCCACTTTTTCCGTCAAGGGTGATGTCGGCTATGGCGCCGTCCTGGAGGGCGGCATCGTCGATCTCTCCGCCCGCTATGCCAAGACCTATCCGACGCTGCGCGAGGTGATCGCTGCGGGCAAGCTCATCAGCTTTGCCGAAGAGGCCGCCAGCCGCACGCCGGATCACGCGCTCACTGAGATCACCTGGCTGCCGCCGATCCCGGCGCCGGAGAAGATCATCTGCATCGGCGTCAACTATCCCGACCGCAATGCCGAGTACAAGGACGGTCAAGAGGCGCCGAAATATCCGAGCATGTTCATGCGCTCGCCCCGCTCCTTCGTCGGCCACGACACGCCGCTGGTGCGCCCGCGTGCCTCCGCGCAGCTCGACTATGAGGGCGAGATCGCGCTGGTGATCGGCAAGCAGGGCCGGCATATCCCCGAAAGCAGCGCGCTCGACCACATCGCCGCGCTCACGCTCTGCAACGAAGGCTCGGTGCGCGACTGGCTGCGCCACGCCAAGTTCAACGTGACGCAGGGCAAGAACTTCGATTCCAGCGGCAGCCTCGGTCCGTGGCTGGTGCCCTACACGAAGGAGTCCCAGGTCGCCGACATCCGCCTCACCACGCATGTCAACGGTGAGCTCAGGCAGGACGACCGCACCAGCCGGCTGATGTTTTCGTTCCGCTACCTCATCAGCTATATCTCGACCTTCGCAACGCTCGTTCCCGGCGACGTGATCGTCACGGGGACGCCGACCGGCGCCGGTGCGCGGTTCGATCCACCGCGATATTTGAAGCCGGGCGACGTAATCGAAGTTGCGGCCGAGGGCATCGGCTCTTTGCGCAACGGCGTCGTCGACGAGGCCTGACCAACAACCGAAATGGAAGTGCCAAAATGACCACCCTCACCGGCGGCGAAGCGATCGTAAGCGGGCTTGTCGCCCACGGCGTCGACACCGTGTTCGGCCTGCCCGGCGCGCAGGTCTACGGCCTGTTCGACGCCTTCCACCAGGCGCAGCTCAAGGTGATCGGCGCACGACACGAGCAGGCCTGCGGCTACATGGCATTCGGCTACGCGCGCGCCAGCGGCAGGCCCGGCGTGTTCAGCGTGGTGCCCGGCCCGGGCGTGCTCAACGCCAGCGCGGCGCTGCTCACCGCCTTCGGCTGCAACGAGCCGGTACTCTGCGTCACCGGCCAGGTGCCGACGCAATTCCTCGGCAAGGGCCGCGGCCATCTGCACGAGATGCCGGACCAGCTCGCGACCTTGCGCACCTATGTGAAATGGGCCGACCGGATCGAACATCCCGGCAACGCGCCGACAATCGTGTCGCGCGCGTTCCAGGAGATGATGTCTGGGCGGCGCGGTCCCGCCTCGGTCGAGATGCCCTGGGACGTCTTCACGCAGCGCGCGGCAACAGTGCCTGCGCAGGTGCTGGAGCCGCTGTCGGAGCCGCAGCCCGATCCCGATATGATCAAGCAGGCGGCAGCGCTGATCAAGGCGAGCAAGGCGCCGATGATCTTCGTCGGCAGCGGCGCGATCGAAGCGGGTGAGGAGATCCTCGAGCTCGCCGAGACGATCGATGCGCCCGTGGTCGCCTTCCGCAGCGGCCGCGGCATCGTCTCCAATGCCCACGAGCTCGGGCTCACCATGGCCGCCGCCTACAAGCTCTGGCCGACAACCGATCTGATGATCGCCATCGGCACCCGCGCCGAGTTGCCGGCCTCCGGCTTCCGCTGGCCCTATCAACCGAGCGGCCTGAAATCCATTCGCATCGACATCGATCCGGCCGAGATGCGCCGGCTCGCCGCCGATGTTGCAATTGTCGCCGATGCCAAGGCCGGTACGGCCGATCTCGTCGCGGCCGTGAAGAAGGCCGGCTACGCCAAGAGCCGCAGCCGACGCGAAGACATTCGCGAGGCCACCGCAGCAGCGCAAGCCGAGATCCAGCGCGTCCAGCCGCAGATGGCCTATCTCAACATCCTGCGCGAGGTGCTGCCGGCGGACGCAATCGTCACCGACGAACTGTCGCAGGTCGGCTTCGCCTCCTGGTACGGCTTTCCGGTCTACCAGCCGCGCACCTTCATCACCTCGGGCTACCAGGGCACGCTCGGCTCGGGCTTTCCGACTGCGCTCGGCGCCAAGGTCGCCAATCCCGACAAGCCTGTCGTCGCCATCACCGGCGACGGCGGCTTCATGTTCGGCGTGCAGGAGCTTGCCACCGCGGTGCAGTTCAACATCGGCGTGGTGACGCTGGTGTTCAACAACAACGCCTATGGCAATGTCCGCCGCGACCAGCGCGAACGCTTCGACGGCCGCGTCGTGGCCTCCGATCTCGTCAATCCGGATTTCGTCAAGCTCGCGGAGTCCTTTGGCGTGACTGCTGCGCGCGTCACCGCGCCGGAGCAGTTCAGGGCGGCAATGGAGAAGGCGCTCGGCCACGGCGGGCCGGTGCTGATTTCCGTCGAGGTGCCCAGGGATTCCGAAGTCAGCCCGTGGGCTTTCATTCACCCGCCGAAGCCTTAAACGAAGCGTCGTCGTTCCGGGACTCTTCCCTTCTCCCCTTGTGGGAGAAGGTGGATCGCTGACGCGAAGCGGCAGCGAGACGGATGAGGGGTCTGTCTCCGCGGATCGAGACCCCTCATCCGCCTTCCCTTCGGGAAGGCACCTTCTCCCACAAGGGGAGAAGGAAACGCGTCAGCGCGTCCTGCGGAAAGTCAGATTGATCCGCTTCCTTCCCAGCAGCGGATGCTCGCCGTCGGCGAGCGGCGCGACGCCGTGATAGGCGAGCCTGCTGGCCCCGCCCCAGACCACCACGTCGCCATGGACGAGCCGGAAGCGGCGCGGCTTGTCGCTGCGCGCGAGGCCGCCGAACAGGAAGGTCGCGGGCAGGCCGAGCGAGACCGAGACGATCGGCGCGGAATAATCCAGCTCGTCCTTGTCCTGATGCAGCGACAGCCGCGTGCCCGGCTCGTAGCAATTGACGAGGCAGGCATCGGGGGCAAAGCCTTCAAAGCCGCCCTGTTCCGCGGCGCGGCGGGCGAGATCGCAAAACAGCGGCGGCATCGCCGGCCATGGCGCAGCGGTGCGCGGATCGATCGGATCGTAGCGATAGCCGGTGTGGTCGGTGATCCAGCCGCGCTCGCCGCAATTGGTCATCGCCACCGACATCTGATGGCCGCCGGGCGTCGTCATCCGCCGGAACGGCGATTGCGCCACGATGGCGCGCACCGCGTCGATCAGCCCGCTCTCGATCGGCTTGACGAAGCCGCGTAGCAGCACGGCGCCGTCGGCGATCGCCTCGCGCTGCGGCTGCGCCTCGGCGACGCTGTCGAACAAATCACCCGTCAATCGCAGCGCTCATTTGGCATCGTGGAAAATCACACCCAGCGTGTGGCGCTGGCCGGACCTGATCCGGCTGACGCCGTGGCGGAGATTAACGCGGTAGGTGCCGCGTGTCCCCTGCACCGGGCGATGATGCACAGCGAAGGCGACCGCATCGCCCTGCATCAGCGGCACCACCTCGGCCCGCGACTGCATGCGCGGGCGCTGCTCGGTCAGCACGAACTCGCCGCCGGTGAAATCGCGTCCGGGCTCGGAGAGCAGGATCGCAACCTGGAGCGGGAACACGTGCTCGCCATAGAGGTCCTGGTGCAGGCAGTTGTAGTCGCCGGCCTCATATTGCAGCAGCAGCGGCGTCGGCCGCGCCTGCCCGGCGTCGTGGCAGCGTTTCAGGAATGCCGCGTGTGTGGCGGGATAGCGGATGTCGATCCCCATCGCCTCGTTCCAGCGATTGGCGACGGCTTGAAGATGCGGGTAGAGCGCGGGGCGGAGCTGCGCGATCAGATCGGGCAGCGGATAGGAAAAGTACTTGTACTCGCCGCGACCAAAGCCATGGCGGCTCATGACGATGCGGCTGCGGAAGTGCGCATCGTCCGGGTAGAGCGCGGCGATGGCGCGGCATTGGTCCGGCGTCAGCAGGTTCTTCAGGACGGCGCAGCCCTGGGTGTCGAGCTCGGCGGTGATTTGGGGCCAGTCGAAGGCATCGACGTGGGCGGCGAGGTCGGCGGATGGCTTCTGGGGCGATTTGCGTGCTGTTGCTGTCATGGCTGCGACCTTCGCAAAGCAGACTCGCCCTCCGCCACCCGATTTCCGATGACTATCTCCCCGTCATTGCGAGCGAAGCGAAGCAATCCAGAATATCTACGCGGAGACAGTCTGGATTGCTTCGTTGCAAGGGCTCCTCGCAATGACGGAGGAGAGATCTCGTAGGGTGGGCAAAGGCGCTCTTGCGCCGTGCCCACGCCTTCGCAAGACGTGGGCACGCTTCGCTTTGCCCACCCTACGAGACCGTCGCTTGTGAAGCGACTATCCCCCGCCGCTCGTGTGGAGTGACCTACCCCCTCACCGGAAGCGTCACCACGTCATACCCGTGCCGGATCGTCCGCTTCAGCACGGGATCCTCCAGCTCGAAGTCGAACCGATCCGCCGGGCGGATGCCGCCCTTGGCGGCGAAGGTGCCGCCGAACATGGCGCTGCCGTCGGGGAACTTGCCGCCGTCAAAGCCGCGCGCGATGAGGTCGGCGACCGGCAACATCGCATCCAGCGTGCCCTCCTGGTAGAGCACACGCTCGCCCTTGATGGTGGCGTAGGAACGCAGGATCATCTTGTCCCAATGGCCGATGACGTCCTCGAGCTCCCAGAGCGTCGAGGCGACCGGCTTGTCGCACATCTGCTTGGAGACCGTGACGCTGTAGGCCTCGACCTTGCGGTCGGTGTGATCGGAGCCGCAGCCGACGAAGATGCGGCCCTGCCAGCCGATCAGCACGAACTCGACCTCGCCGGAGGAATCGCCACCGGTACATTCGATGCTGTCTTCCTGGGTCAACCGCCGCGCCGAGGCGCGGTAGTAGATCGGCGTCGAGGCCGGGCGGGCGATGCCCATCTCCTCCAGCTCGGCGATGTGCTTGTCGCGCGCGACCGTGTCGCGGCCGGTCCAGCCGGCGATGACCAGTTGATCGATCGCCAGCGTCAGCGGCGTAGTGGCGTCCTTGGCGTCGATGGTGAAAGTCAGGTCAAACACGAATGACGGCCTCCATGCCGGCAGCAAGTTCGAAAATGCGATGGTCCGAGCCGCCTGCGCCCGCCAGCATCAGGCCGACGGGAACGTCGCCCTCGCGATGACAGGGCAGCGAGATGGCGCAACCGTCGATCAGGTTGATCAGGCTGCAATTGCGCAAGGCGCGGATGTTCTCGCGGGTGAAGGCCTGATCGTCGGCGAGGTCGGCGATCTTCGGCGGTGTGTTGGGCGTCGTCGGCAGCACCAGGGCATCATAGGGCGCGATGCGCGCGTTGACGCGCGCGATCAGCGAGCGGCGTTCGTTGAGCAGGTCGATGTAGTCGGCCGCGCTCTGCGCCTCGCCGCGCATGATGCGCACGGCGACCCTGGGATCGTAGACGTCGCCCTTGGCCGTGATGAGATAGCGGTGCCAGGCATAGCTCTCGGACGCCGCGAAGCCGCCCTTGGCATTCATCGGGCCGACGTCGTGGAACTCCGCCATCTCGATCCGCTCGATGATGGCGCCGTGATCGGACAGCGTCTTCAGCGCGCGCTCGAAGGTCTTGGCCACCTCTGCGTCGAGATCGTCGAGCGCGATCGTGGTGGGCACCGCGAGACGCATGCCCTGGATCGGCCGCGGCCTCAACGGGACGATCGGCTCGCCCGCGAGCACGGCATCGAGTATGGCACAGCAACTGACCGATCGTGCCAGCGGCCCGATGCTGTCGAGCGAGAACGACAGCGGCACCGAGCCGTCGAGCGGCACGCGCCGCTGCGTCGGCTTGTAGCCGACGATGCCGTTGAAGGCGGCCGGAATCCGGCAGGAGCCGCCGGTGTCGGTGCCGAGCGCGCCATGCGCCATGCCGTCGAGCACGGACACCGCCGCGCCGGCCGACGAGCCGCCGGGCACGTGGCCTTCGGACCGGTTCCAGACCCCCTTCGGCGTGCCATAATGCGGATTGATGCCGATGCCGGAATAGGCGAACTCGGTCATGTTGGTGCGGCCGATGACGACGAAGCCGGCGCCGCGCAGCCGCGCCACCGTCGCGGCATCGTGCTCGGCCGGGGCTGAGTCATCGAGCGCGCGCGAGCCGGCGCGCGTCACCTGGCCCTTGATGTCGAACAGATCCTTGATCGAGATCGGGATGCCGGCATAGCGCGACGGCGCCGCCTTGGCCTTGCGCAAGGCATCCATCGCATCGGCGGCCGCAAGCGCGGCGTCCTTGTCGACGTGGATGAAGGCGCGCTGGCCTTCGCCGGCGGGGTCGGCGATCCTGGCGAGGCAGGCCTCGACCAACTTGCGGGAGGTGGTGCGGCCGCTTTCGAGGTCATCGGCGAGCTGCGCCAGTGTCGGAAAATCGGGCATGTCTGTCTCACGGAATATTCGCGCGCAATCTATAGCGCTGGCTCAGCTCGACACAAGCATTGTGCGCATGATGGCATGCATGCGCATTGCTGGACCGTTGACGCGCCATGGTCGATTGTCGCATCAAGTTCGAAACCGGCGGGCGCGAGGCCTGTCGCTCGGGAGACTCTTGGGAGGAGCCGCCAACATGGCCGAACCGCAGCGCGCGCGACCGAAACCGACGCCGGAGACCCAGCATTTCTGGGACGGCACCAAGGCCGGCGAATTGCGCCTGCAGCGCTGCGATGCCTGCGCCCACGTCTACTTCCCGCCGCGCCCGTTCTGCCCCTCCTGCGCCTCGCGCAAGGTCAGCATCTTCAAGGCGAGCGGCAAGGGCTTTCTCTACAGCTACGTGATCAACCACCGGCCCGCGGCACCGGGCTTCACGCCGCCTTACGCCATCGCGGTGGTCGAGCTCGACGAAGGCCCGCGGATGATGAGCAACATCATCGACTGCCCGCAGACCCCCGAGGCGCTCGAACTCGACATGAAGCTCGAGGTCGCGTTCCAGGAGCTCGACGACAAGATCACCCTTCCCGTCTTCCGTCCGGCGAAGGGGTAGACCATGCGCAAGAACCAGGTTGCCGTCGTCGGCGCAGCCGAGACCACGGAGCTCGGTGTCATCCCCAACGCCTCGCAGCTCCAGCTGCATGCGGACGCCGCGCTCAACGCCATTGCCGACGCCGGGCTGAAGCTCTCCGACATCGACGGCTTTGCCACCGCGGTCGAAACGCCGCAGCAGGTCTGCCATTATCTCGGCATCAAGCCGACCTGGGTGGACGGCACCTCGGTCGGCGGCTGCTCCTTCATGCTGCATGTCCGGCACGCGGCGGCGGCGATCGAGGCGGGTCTCTGCAAGACGGTGCTGATCACCCACGCCGAGAGCGGCAAGTCGATGATCGGCAAATTGCCGCGCTCGACGGCGGCCGACAGCCTCAACGGCCAGTTCGAGGCTCCTTTCGGCGTCTACGGCCCGCCCAGCATGTTCCCGATTCCCGTGCTGCGCTTCATGAAGACCTACGGCATCACCCACGAGCAATTGGCTTCGGTGGCGGTGGTGCAGCGGGAATGGGCCGCGAAGAATCCGCGCGCGATGATGAAGGACCCGATCACGGTTGCCGATGTCCTCAACTCGCGCATGATCGCCTATCCGTTCCGGCTGCTGCAGTGCTGCCTCGTCACCGACGGCGGCGGCGCGCTGATCCTGACCTCGGCCGACCGCGCCAGGGATTTTCCGCGGAAGCCGGTCTACATCATGGGCACCGGCGAGAGCGTTGAGACGCCGATGGTCAGCCAGATGGAGACGTTCAACTCCTCGCGTGCGTTCAAGACGGCGGGGCCGCTGGCCTTCAAGGAGGCCGGCATCGCGCACGGGGACGTCGATCATCTCATGATCTACGACGCATTCGCGCATCTGCCGCTGTTCGGCCTCGGCGATCTCGGCTTCATGCCGTACGAAGAAACCGGCCAATTCATCGCCGACGGCAACACGCGGCCTGGGGCCAAGCTGCCGCTCAACACCAACGGCGGCGGATTGAGCTACATGCATTCGGGCATGTACGGCATGTACGCGCTGCAGGAGAGCGTGCGCCAGATGCGCGGGATCGCGCCGGCGCAGGTGCCGAACGCGAAGATTTCGGTGTGCCACGGCGTCGGCGGCATGTTCGCGGCGAGTGGCACGATCGTGTTCACGAACGAGAGGTAATGGCTGCTCGCCTCTCCCTCTCCCCGTTCTTACGGGGAGAGGGTTGGGGTGAGGGGCTGCATCCACATACACCAGACTCGCGGAGAGTCCCCCTCACCCGAATTCGAGCTTTGCTCGAATTCGACCTCTCCCCGCAAGCGGGGCGAGGTAAGAAAACAGGAGAACCCACATGAGCAAATCACTGCAAGACAAGGTCATCATCGTCACCGGCGCAGGGCGCGGCATCGGGCGCGAGATTGCGCTCTTGTGCGCGGCCGAGGGCGCCAAGGTCGTCGTCAACGATCCCGGCGGAGCTGCCGACGGCGCGGGCGCGAACGCGGCGCCCGCCGAGGAGGTGGTCGAGGAGATCAAGAAGCGCGGCGGCACGGCGGTCGCCAATTTCGAAAGCGTCGCGGAAGCTATTCCCGCCAGCAAGATCGTGAAGACCGCGACCGATCATTTCGGCCGGCTCGACGGCGTCGTCAACAATGCCGGCATCCTGCGCGACATGATCTTCCACAAGATGAGCGTGGAAGCCTTCGAGGCCGTCATCAAGGTGCATCTGATGGGCTCGTTCTACGTCAGCCACGCCGCGGCGCGCATCTTCCGCGAGCAGGAGTCGGGCTCGTTCGTGCACTTCACCTCGACCTCGGGCCTGATCGGCAATTTCGGCCAAGCCAACTACGCGGCGGCCAAGCTCGGCATCGTCGGGCTGTCGAAGTCGATCGCGCTCGACATGGGCCGCTTCAACGTCCGCTCCAATTGCGTCTCGCCGTTCGCCTGGACGCGCATGATCGGCACCATCCCGACCGAGACCGACGCCGAGAAGGCGCGCGTCGAGAAAATCAAGCAGATGGGCCCGGAGAAGATCGCCCCCCTCTGCGGCTATCTGCTCGGCGATTCCGCCAAGGACGTCACCGGCCAGATCTTCGGCGTGCGCATGAACGAGATCTTCCTGTTCAGCCAGAACCGCCCGATCCGCTCGGTGCAGCGGAGCGAAGGCTGGACGCCGCAGTCGATTGCGGAACACGGCATGCCGGCGCTGAAGGGCTCGTTCTACAAGCTCGACCGCTCCGCCGACATCTTCACCTGGGATCCGGTGTAACCGATCCCTGCCTTTGCTGCATTGCGATCTCCGGTTGTCCAGCCGGAGATCGCCCGCTTTACGCCCGATTGCGGGCGGATGGTTTGCTCCCAATAAAAAAAATCGGGAGGCAACCATGACAAAACCACTGACCATTCCCGCAAATAGCAGCGAGCCCTCTCTCGCGCGCCGCACGCTGTTGAAGGGCGCTGCCGCCGCAGTCGCGGCGACGGGCGTCACCATGAACGGAGCCTTGAACGGAGCCTTGGCGGCTTCCGTCGCGCCCCTCGGCCAGACCGGCGCACCGACGAGATCGACGGCGCCGCTGCCGCTCGGACCATTGCCGGGCAGCCGCTACCCCGACTCTCATCTGGAATCGGCCAAGAAGGGACCGCCGACTTTCGGTCCTTCCGGCTTTCCGGCCTTCGCCGGCACCATGGCGGTCGAGCGTGTCGCAACCGGCTTCCGCTGGGCCGAGGGGCCCGTCTATTTCGCAGCCGGGCGATACGTGCTGTTCAGCGACATTCCGAACAACCGCATCATGCGTTTCTGCGAGGACGACGGTCACCTCAGCGTCTATCGCCAGCCGTCGATGAACTCGAACGGCAACACGATCGATCGCGAGGGACGCCTGATCACCTGCGAGCATAGCGGCAGGCGTGTGACGCGGACCGAGCTCGACGGCTCGATCACGATCATTGCCGACAAGTACAACGGCAAGCGGCTGAACTCCCCGAACGATGCGGTCGTAACCGCCGATGGCGCGATCTGGTTCACCGATCCCGCTTACGGCATCGGCGGTTTCTATGAGGGGATCAAGGCCGACCCCGAGCAGGACAAGAAGAACGTCTACCGCGTCGATCCGAAGTCCGGAGAGGTCAAGGTCGTGGTCGACGATTTTGTCGAGCCCAACGGGCTTGCCATCTCACCCGACGAGAAGAAGCTCTACGTCTGCGACACCGGGTTCACCGACGGGCCGGACAATCCTTCGCATATCCGCGTGTTCGACCTCGACGTCGCGGCAGGCAAGGTCTCCAACAGCAAGGTCTTTGCAGACATGCCGAAGCCCGGCATCACCGACGGCGTTCGCTGTGACACCGAGGGGCGGGTCTGGTGCTCGGTCGGTTGGGGCGATCCGAACGAAGACGGCGTGCGCTGCTATACGTCCTCGGGCGAATTGCTCGGCAAGATCCACATTCCCGAGACCGTGGCAAACCTGTGCTTCGGCGGCCAGCAGCGCAACAGACTCTATATTTGCGGCTCGACATCGCTTTATGCCGTCTACACCAGCGTGCAGGGCGCGATGAAGCCGTGAGTTGGTGACGTCGAGGTTCCGGGTTCGCCCTTCGGGCGCCCCGGAACGACGTTGCAGCTACCCCGTATTCCGCAACCCCGCCGAGATCCCGTTGATCGTCAGCTGGATCCCGCGCAGCACCTGCTCGTCCGGGTTCTGCGCGCGATGCTCTTTCAAGAGTTCGACCTGCACGTGGTTGAGCGGATCGAGATAAGGAAAGCGGTGGCGCACGGAGCGCTCCAGCAGCGGGTTGCCCTGCAGCAGCCGGTCCTGGCCCATGATGTCCAAGAGTGTCTCGATGCAGGAATGCCATTCGCGGCGGATGCGGCCGAAGATTTTTTCGCGCAAGGCCTCGTCGGGCACGAGCTCGGCATAGCGCGAGGCGATCGCGATCGAGCTCTTGGCGAGCACCATGTCCATGTTCGACAGCAGCATGCGGAAGAACGGCCATTCCTTGTAGAGTTCTTTCAGGAACGGCATGCCCTTATCGGGATGCTCCGCGATCCACTGCTCGACCGCGCTGCCGAAGCCGTACCAGCCGGGCAGCATCAGGCGGCATTGCGCCCAGGAGAACACCCATGGAATGGCGCGGAGGTCCTCGATCGCGCGGGTCTTCTTGCGCGAGGCCGGACGGCTGCCGATGTTGAGCGTGGCGATCTCGTTGATGACGGTGGACGACCAGAAGTAATCGACGAAGCCTTCGGTTTCGTAGACGAGGCCGCGATAGGCCTTGAAGGCGAGGTTCGACAATTCGTCCATCGCCGTCAGATATTCGCGGCGCGGTGCGCTCTGGCGCGGATGCAGGAGGCTCGCCTCCAGCGTCGCCGCGGCGAGAATCTCTAGATTGTTGCGGCCGACCTCGGCGTTGGAATATTTCGACGAGATGATCTCGCCCTGCTCGGTGATGCGGATCTGGCCATTCACGGCGCCGCCGGGCTGGGCGACGATGGCGTCATAGCTCGGCCCGCCGCCGCGTCCGACAGAGCCGCCGCGGCCGTGGAACAGGCGCAAGCGCACGTGATGGCGCTCGAAGACTTCGACGAGGCCGATCTCGGCCTTGTAGAGCTCCCAGCCCGAGGTGACGAAGCCGCCGTCCTTGTTCGAGTCGGAATAGCCGAGCATGACCTCCTGTACGCTGCCGCGGCTGTCGACGAGGCGACGGTAATCGTGCAGCGACAGCATGCGATCCATGATGCTGCTCGAGGCCTGCAGATCCTCGATGGTCTCGAACAGCGGCACGATGTTGATGGCGCTGCGGCCGGAGGGATGGACGAGGCCGACCTCCTTCAAGAGCACGGCGACCTCGAGCATGTCGGACATGCCCTTGCACATCGAGATGATGCATTGGGGAATGGCGTCCGAGCCGAACTTCGCATGCGCTTCCGCGGCGGCATGGAACACGTTGAGCTCGCCCATGGTCTCGTCGCTGTATTTGACGAAAGGAGAGACCAGCGCGCGCGTCGAGCGCAGCTCGTTGGTCAGCAGCGAGATGCGGGCCTCCTCGCCGAGCGCGAGATAGGACATGCCGGGGTTGGCGGCGTCGATCAGCTCGGCGATGGTGCGCTCGTGCACCGCCGAATTCTGGCGGATGTCGAGCCGGGCGAGGTGAAAGCCGAAGCAGTCCACCGCGCGGCGGAGCAGCCGCAGCCGGCCGCGGGCGATGACGCGGGCATTGTTGGAGATCAGCGAGCGATGCAGCACGTCGAGATCGGCCTGCAGCTCCCTGACGCTCTCGTAAGGCGCCGCCTTGCCGACCGGCCGGCGCGTGATCTCGACTTCGAGCTTTTCAGCCGTCGCGGTGAGCCGGGCATAGATGCCTGAGACCGCGAGGCGATAGGGCTCCCCGCTCCGATGCGGCGAGGTGTCCGGCGAGCGCTCCGCCAAATTGCGCAGCTCCTCCGAGACGTCGGCGAGATGGGCTGCGATCGACAGCTCGGCGCCGAGCACGTGCAGCTCGTTCAGATAGAACTGCATCACCCGGCTCGACTGCAGCCGCAGCGTGCCGCGCATCACGTCGGCGGTGACGAAGGGGTTGCCGTCGCGATCGCCGCCGATCCAGCTGCCCATCCGCAGGAACGAGGCAAGCTCGCTCGCGGCCGCCTCGCCGCCCTCCTCAAGCCGGTCCTCCAGCGCGTTGACGAGCCGCGGCACCTCGCGCAGGAAGGTGTAGTCGTAGAACGACAGGCCGTTGGCGACCTCGTCCAACACGGTGAGCTTGGTCCGGCGCAAGAGATTGGTCTGCCACAGCGTCAGCACCTCGCGGCGCAGCTGCTCGTCGCCGGCATCGGCCTCCTCCGCGGTCATGGCGACACGCTCGCGGCGGTCGAGCAGGGCTGCGATCTCCATCTCGCGGTCCATGGTGCTCTTGCGGCGGACCTCGGTCGGGTGCGCGGTCAGCACCGGGCTGACCAGCGCGGTCTTGAAGAAGCTGCGGAGCTGGTCGGGACCAATGCCCGCCGCCTTGGCGTGCGCCAGTGTCTCCGCCAGCACGCCGGAGCCGCCATTCTTGGCCGCGCTGCGCGCGCGCATCTGGCGGATGTTGTTCTGGTCCTCGGCGATGTTGGCAAGGTGGGAGAAATAGCTGAAGGCGCGGACGATCCGCACCGTCTCGGAGGTCGACATGCTGTCGAGGATCTGCTCGAGCTCGCGGCGGGCGAGCCGGTCCTCGTCGCGGTGGAACCGGATCGAGGTCTGGCGGATGCGCTCGACCAGGTCGAACAATTCGGCGCCCTCCTGATCGCGCACGGTGTCACCGAGAATGCGCCCGAGCAGGCGGATGTCGTCCCGCAGCCGGGCATCGGCCTCCATCGCCTGAACATCCTCAGGGCGGTTGGGGCGAAGCTCAGTGGCGTCGGATGTTACGGTCTGGAGGGACATGGCTCGCTCCCCTGCTCGCGCCCTTGGCGGCCCGGTCCGGCGGAGTGTGCGATATTTTTCTGCCGCAGTGCAAGATGAAGTTGGTGGCGGCGCGGCAGGGCGAAGATTTCTTGTCCCGCTGCAACGCCCCTTAGCGTTGCAGCGCGTCCGGGACCGAGGAGCGACAGAGCACATGTGCCGCGACATGGGCCCCGGCTCTGCAGCGCATCGCTGAACCGGACGATGCTTCGCATCGCCGGGGGAGCGCTGCGCTGCGTCCGGGGCACGAGAATGGCCGGCCTTGTCAACAAACATGCCTTCGCGGTCTCGCAGTGCTCGGGACATCCCGGCGAAGCGAAACCGATCATGTTTCATCATCCGAGAGCAGATGTTGGGTTTCGCTGGCGCTCTACCCATCCTACCGCGTTCGCCCTATGCCGGCACGATCACCTTGCCGATCGGCCAGAGCGCGATGCCGGCGAGCTTGAGATGCGCCCAGGCGAAGGGGATGCCGATGATGGTGACGGCGAGAACGAGCGCGGTCACGAGGTGGCCGAGCGCCAGCCACCAGCCGGCGAGCACGAACCAGACGATGTTGCCGATCACCCCGAGCGGGCCGGTGCCGATGTCCTCGACACCGGTCACGTCGTAGCGGCTGACCGCTTTCGAGCCGAACGGCAGCAGCGTGTAGACGGCGATGTTGAACGCCGCCCGCGCCCAGGGCAGGCCGATGATGGTGATCGCCATGACGATCGCCGCAATCAACCAGCCGAACGCCATCCAGGCGCCGCCGATGAGGATCCAGAGGATGTTGAGGAGAATGGATACGGGCGCCATGGGATGATCCGGAGGTGGATGATCCCAGCTATATAGGCTCGGAATCTGTCCCTGCTAAGACGCTTCAAGGCCCGCAAAGCGTAGCCGGATGAGCGTGGTCCCGTAGGGTGGGCAAAGGCGCCCTTGCGCCGTGCCCACGATCTTGTCTCCGCAAGCGAATTTGGTGGGCACGCTTCCGCTTTGCCCACCCTACGATATCGTCAGATTTTCCGGCCCGCCTGCTCCCAATAGGGATCGCGCAGGCGGCGCTTGAAGATCTTTCCAGAGTCTTCGCGCGGCAGGCCGCTGCGGATCTCGATGTGCTTGGGCACCTTGTAATCGGCCAGATGCGCCTTCAGCGCGGCGCGGACATCGGAGGCAGCGAGCGTGATCCCGGGTTGCGGCTCCACCACCGCCATCAGCGCTTCGCCGAACTCGGCATCGGGGATGCCGAACACGGCGCAATCATGCACGCCTGATACGGCGTGCAGCACGGATTCGATCTCGGCCGGATAGATGTTGACGCCGCCCGAGATCACCATGTCGCGCTTGCGGTCGCAGATGAAGACGTAGCCGTCTTCGTCGATATAGCCGACGTCGCCGGAGGTGATGAAGCCGTCGCGGTCGATCTCGGCGCGCTTCTCCGGCTTGTTGTGATAGGTGAAGTCGGCCATCTCGGCCATGCGGGAATAGATCTCGCCGATTTCGCCGACGCCGAGCACGCGGCCGTCCTCGCCGATGAAGCGCAGCTCGGCGCCGGGCGAGATCTTGCCGACGGTGCCGGGCTTCTTCAGCGCATCCTCGGAGGTCGCGAAGGTCACGGCGCTGGATTCGGTAGAGCCGTAGAATTCGTAGATCACCGGCCCCCACCAATCGATCATGGCGCGCTTGACGTCGGCCGGGCACGGCGCGGCGGCATGGATGACGTGGCGCAGCGAGGAGATGTCGTACCTCCTGCGCACCTCCTCGGGCTGCTTCATCAGGCGGATGAACATGGTCGGCACCATGAAGATGGTGTCGATCTCAAAGCGCTCGATCGCCTGCAGAAATTCCTCCGCCTCGAAGCGTGGCATCAGTACCAGCACCCCGCCGAGCTTGCCGGCGCGGATGCCGAACGAGTTCGGCGCGGAATGATAGAGCGGGCCCGGCAGCAGCGCGCGGGCGCCGGGCTTGAGCCCATAGATCATCTCGCGCATGCGCTCACCCGCGGCCTGCTGCTCCGGCGTCGGCGCGTTGCGGCGGACGCCCTTGGGATGGCCCGTCGTGCCCGAGGTATAGATCATGTTCATGGGCTGCGGCACGATCGGACCGTCATAGGGCTCATGTTGCGTGAGCCAGGCTTCGAAATCGGTCGCAAAACTCGGCGTCGTCAGATGATCCGGATCGATCCTGTAGTTGGAGCGGATTTCGGGCGGCGTCGGCACGCTGAGCACGGTGACGCCACGCGGGATCGCATCGCGCAAACCATGCAGCATGTCGGCATGAGCGATCAGGACGGCTGTGCCGGAATCTTCGAGGATGTAGGTGATCTCCTCCGGCTTGAAGTGCCAGTTGATCGGCACGCCATAGGCGCCCAGCCGCATCGCGGCGTAGGCAGCTTCCAGGAAGGCGATGTCGTTGCGCATCAGCATGCAGACGCAATCGCCCTGGCGGACGCCGATTTTGGCGAGGCCGGCGGCGATGCGGCCCGTGCGGTCAGCGACCTCGGCGTGAGAACGGCGGCGGTCGCCGGAGACGATGCCGAGGAAGTGAGACGTTTCGTTCATTTGTTGAGTTCCGATCTTTCGTCGGGTTGAAGGGCATCGACACAACCACCGTCGTCATTCCGGGGCGCGCCTCTTGGCGCGAGCCCGGAATCCATACTCCCTATCGTGGTTATGGATTCCGGGCTCGATGCTTCGCATCGCCCCGGAATGACAAGAGGCTAATCCACAAAATTCGGCGCGCGCTTCTCCAGGTTGGCGCGGACCGCCTCGGTCTGGTTGGGGCTGCCGATCAGCTTCTGCTGCTCGACGGATTCGGCGAGCAGTGCCGGGCCCGGATCGACCGAGAGATTGTTCAGCATCCGCTTGGCCGCGCGGATCGCATCGGGGCTTTTCCCTGCGATCTCGCGCGCGACGTCCAGCGCCACAGCACGCGGATCGTCGCAGATGCGCGTGGCAAGGCCGTAGGCCAGCGCCTCCTGCGCGGAGAAGATGCGGCCCGTGTAGGTGAGATCGCGCAGGATGTCGTCGCGCACCAGCGAGGCCAGGATCGGCGTGCCCGCCATGTCGGGCACCAGGCCCCATTTGATCTCCATGATCGACATTCGCGCATCCGCGCTGAGAAAGCGCATGTCGGCGCCGAGCGAGAGCTGGAAACCGCCGCCGAAAGCGACGCCGTGCACGGCCGCGATCACGGGCATCGGAAGCTGACGCCAGCCCCACACCGCCTGTTGCGCGAGGTTGGCCTTGCCATAGGTGCGCACCGTGAGATCGCGATTTTCGCCACCCGGAATTCCGTTGCCGCCCTTCTCCTTCATGGCGGCAAAACGCCCCATGTCCAGCCCGGCGCAGAAGGCGCGGCCTTCACCTGAGAGCACGACGGCGCGCACGCCTTTTTCCTTCGAAAGCCGGTCGGTTGCGGCGACGAGGGCCTCGAACATGGGCTGATCCAGCGCGTTCATCTTGTCCGCGCGCACCAGGCGCACATCGGCGACGCCTTCCGAGATCGAGATCGAGACGCGATCTTCCATGGATCAATTCTCCCCTGTTCTTGTTCGGTGCCGCTTTACAGGACGACGGCGGCCGGATTTAGTCAATCGACCAATTAACTGACAATCCCTACGGGGGAAACAGCCATGTTCAAGGAAAATCTTCTGGCCGGCCGGCGCATCCTCGTGACCGGCGGCGGCACCGGCCTCGGCAAATCGATGGCGGAGCGATTCCTCCAGCTCGGCGCCGAGGTGCACATTTGCGGCCGGCGCAAGATCGTCTGCGACGAGACCGCGACCGAGCTGATGGATCGCTACGGCGGCCGCGTCACCAGCCACGGCGTCGACATCCGAAACGCGCTTGCGGTCGAGGAGATGATCGAGACCATCTTCCGCGATGGTCCCCTCACCGATCTCATCAACAATGCGGCCGGCAATTTCATCTCGCGCACCGAGGAGCTCTCGCCGCGCGGCTTCGATGCGGTCGCCAACATCGTCATGCACGGCACGTTCTACGTGACGCATGCGGTCGGCAAGCGCTGGATCGCCTTGAAGCAGCCCGGCAACGTCGTCTCGATCACCACGACCTGGGTGCGCAACGGCTCGCCTTACGTGGTGCCGTCGGCAATGAGCAAGTCGGCGATCCACGCCATGACGATGTCGCTTGCCACCGAATGGGGACGACACGGCATCCGCCTCAACACCATCGCCCCGGGCGAGATCCCGACCGAGGGGATGAGCAAGCGCATCAAGCCGGGCGACGAGGCCGGCGCGCGCACCAAGGCGATGAACCCAATGGGCCGCGTCGGCACCATGGAGGAACTGCAGAACGTTGCCGTGTTCCTGATCTCCGGCGGCTGCGACTGGATCAACGGCGAGACCATCGCCATGGACGGCGCCCAGGCGCTCGCGATGGGCGGCAACTTCTACCAGCTCCGTGACTGGAGCGACGACGACTGGAAAACGGCGCGCGAGAGCATCATGGCGCAGAACGAGAAGGACCGCGCGAAGCGGGGGTGATGTTCTCTCGTGCCCCGGACGCGGCGCAGCGCGCCGCCTTCGGCGTGGTGCGCTGCAGAGCCGGGGCCCATGTCGCAGCATGCTGGGTCCCGGCTCAGCAGCGCATCACTTCGTGCTGCGCAGCGTCCGGGACACGAGACGGCGGCATTCTCCTGCCATCTTGTCTTCATCCGCCGATGACGCCACACTCCCGCGCATAAAAACAAGAGCTACGGGAGAAACATGTCCACACAGCCATTGGCGAACCTCGCCGACATGGTGCGCGAGCGTGCGAAGAGCCGCGGCAGCGCCATCGCCTACGAGTTCGAAGGCCGCACCACCAGCTTTGCCGCGTTCGACATCAAGACCAACAAGGTCGCCAACGCGCTCCTCGCAATGGGCGTGACGAAGGGCGACCGCATCGCCTATCTCGGCAAGAACAGCGACATCTATTTCGAGCTCCTGATGGGTGCGATGAAGGCCGGCGTCGTGATGGCACCGGTGAACTGGCGGCTCGCCGGCCCTGAGGTCGCCTTCATCGTGTCGGATTGCAAGGCGCCGGTTTTGTTCGTCGGGCCCGAATTCATCACACAGGTGCGCCAGATCAGGGACCAGATACCGGGCGTGCGCACCATCATCACCGCCGAGGGCGGCGTGCCGGAATGGCCAGATTTCACGGCGTGGCGCGATGCGCAGCGCGGCGACGATCCCAAGGTGCCGATCGACACCAAGGACATCGCGATCCAGCTCTACACCTCGGGCACCACGGGCAAGCCGAAGGGCGCAATGCTGAGCCACGCGAACTTCCTCAACCTGGTGCAGACCGGCAACGCCGAGGACAAGCCGGAATGGAACCGGTGGTCGACCGACGACGTCTCGCTGGTGGCGATGCCGATCTTCCACATCGGCGGCTCCGGATGGGGCGTGATGGGTCTCTACCACGGCGCCCGCGGCGTGATCGCGCGCGAGTTCGATCCGACCAAGGTTTTGGATTTCTTCGAGCAGTCGGGCATCACAAAGCTGTTCATGGTACCGGCGGCGATGCAGTTCGTGGTGCGGCAGCCGCGCGCCAGGACGGTCGACTTCTCGCGACTGAAATACATGCTGTACGGCGCCTCGCCGATTCCCGCAGCACTGCTGAAGGAATGTATCGAGGTCTTCAAATGCGGCTTCGTGCAGATGTACGGCATGACCGAGACGACGGGCACCATCGTCGCGCTGCCGCCGGAGGACCACGTCGAGGGGCTGGAGCGGATGCGCTCGGCCGGCAAGGCGCTGCCGGGGGTCGAAATCGCAATTCTCGACGCCGACGGCAAGCCGCTGCCGCCGCGCCAGGTCGGCGAGATCGCGACGCGCTCGGGCTCCAACATGGCGGGCTATTGGAATCTGCCGGAAGCCACCGCCGCGACGCTGCGCGGCGACGGCTGGCTGCGCACCGGCGATGCCGGCTACATGGACGAGGACGGCTATCTCTACATCCACGACCGCATCAAGGACATGATCATCTCGGGCGGCGAGAACATCTATCCGGCCGAGGTCGAGAGCGCGCTATGCGACCATCCCGACGTCGCGGAAGCCGCCGTGATCGGCGTGCCCGACGAGAAATGGGGCGAGGCCGTGAAGGCGATCGTGGTGATGAAGCCCGGCAAGCAGGCGACCGCCACCGACATCATCAACTTCACCCGGACGCGCATCGCCGGCTACAAGACGCCGAAGAGCGTCGAGTTCCTGCCGGCGCTGCCGCGGAATCCGAGTGGCAAGATCCTGCGGCGGCAGCTGCGCGAGCCGTATTGGGCGGGGAAGGATCGACGGGTGAACTAATCCGTGATGCCGTAGGGTGGGTTAGCCGCAGGCGTAACCCACCTTTTTGCTGACCACGCGGATGGCGCCGGTGGGTTACGCCCTGCGATCACGCTTCGCGCAATCGCAGCGCTAACCCACCCTACGAGATCCGTGCAAGCCTCAACGCTTCCCCGGCCCCATATAGCCGAACAGGAACCCCGCCACTTTCCGCATCTGGATCTCCTCGCTGCCTTCGGTGATCCGATAACGGCGGTGATGGCGATAGATGTGCTCGAATGGCTTGTGGCGTGAATAGCCCATGCCGCCATGGACCTGCATGGCGCGGTCGGCGGATTCGCAGCAGAGACGGTTTGCCCAATAGTTGCACATCGAGACGCGGTCGGAGAGTGTGCGCTCGATCTGCTCCTCGTTGAGCTGGTCCATTTCCCAGGCGGTCTTGCGGATCAAGAGGCGTAGCATCTCGGCCTGCGTGGCGAGCTCGACCAGCGGGAACTGGATCGCCTGGTTCTCGGCGAGCGCCTTGCCGAAGGGCTTACGCTCACGCGCGTATTTCACGCTCTCGTTGATGCAGTAGACTGCCGCGCCGAGCGAGCTCGCGGCCTGGCGGATGCGGTTCTGGTGCACGAAGCATTGCGCCAGCGACAGGCCGCGGCCGACCTCGCCGAACTGGGCATCCTCCGGCACGAAGACGTCGGTGAAGCTGACGCGGGGATGGTCGGTCGGCATGTTGAAGGTCCACATGTACTCCTCGACCTTGACGCCGGGACTTTTGGCCGGCACCAGAAAGCAAGTGATGCCGCGGGCGTCGCCGTCATTGCCACTGGTGCGCGCGAACAGCGCGCAGTGCGTGGCGACATGCATGCCCGTGGTCCACATCTTCTCGCCGTTGATGATCCAGCCCTTGACGTTGTCGCGCGTCGCGGGCACCGCGCGCGTCTCCATGTGGGTTGCGTCCGAGCCGTGATGCGGCTCGGTCAGGCCGAAGGTGATGCGGTACTTGCCCCTGATCGAGCCGTCGATCATCGCCTTCTGGTCGTCGCGGCCGTAGCGGTCGAGCATGGTGACGACGGGAAAGTTGCCGACGATGGAGTGCTCGTTCTGCAGGTCGTTGTGCAGGCCGAGACCCTTTGCGGCGAAGTGCTCGCGGATCACGGCCATCCACAGGTTGGAGCCGTCCTTGCCGCCATATTGCTTCGGCACCGGAAAGCGCAAATGCCCGGCGGCATCCGCAAGATCCTTGGCCTTGCGCAGCAGCGCCTCCCATTCGTGGCGCGGCAGACCGCCATTCTCGAAATCGGTGCGCGCCCATTCGCGGCGATGGTCGAAGAAGCGGATGTTGTCATCGGCCGCTTCCAGCGGCTTGATTTCGCGTTCGATGAAACGGTCGAGCTCTCCGAGATAGGCGACGAGATCGGCAGGCAGTGAGAAATCCACAGGTTCTCTCCCGGATTGATTTTATCGTTTTGCGTTAAGGCGCTAGGCGCATTCGTGCTTGGCACGATTAAGGTGAGAAGAGCGCGTGCAAGTCAAGCAAGCCGAGACGTGACGGCGACGCAAGGCGCGCCAGCGCAATTCGATGGTGCTCAGGCGCACCCGCACGGTAGTATGGCGCCGATATTCCTTCGAAAGAAAATCCGGGAGCGCGCGATGGAGTTGAAATTCTCAAAGGTGGAACGCAAGGGGCCGATCACGATCGTGACGCTGTCGCGGCCCGAGGTCTACAACGCGCTGCACACTGACGCGCATTTCGAATTGCAGAAAGTGTTCGATGATTTCTCCGGAGATCCCGAGCAGTGGATCGCGGTCGTCACCGGCGCCGGCGACAAGGCATTCTGCGCCGGCAACGATTTGAAGTGGCAGGCGGCGGGAGGAAAGCGCGGCTGGGACAAGGGCGGCTTTGCCGGCCTCACCTCACGCTTCGACTGCGACAAGCCGATCATCGCCGCCGTGAACGGCGTCGCCATGGGCGGCGGCTTCGAGATCGCGCTGGCCTGCGACCTCATCATCGCCGCGGAGAACGCAACCTTCGCCCTGCCCGAGCCGCGCGTTGGACTAGCCGCACTCGCCGGCGGCCTGCACCGCTTGCCGCGCCAGATCGGGCTGAAGCGCGCCATGGGCATGATCCTCACCGCGCGCCATGTCAGCGCCAAGGAAGGTCTCGAGCTCGGCATCGTCAACGAGGTGGTGCCGCAGGGCGAGGCGCTGACGGCTGCGCTGCGCTGGGCGGAGACGATCGCCAAGAATTCGCCGATGTCGATCCGGGCCTCGAAGCAGGCGATCCAGAAGGGGCTCGGCGTGTCGCTGGAGCAGGCCATCGCGGAGCAGCGCGATTACCCGGCGGTGCAGGCGATGGTCGCCTCGCAGGATTACATCGAGGGCCCGAAGGCGTTTTCGGAGAAGCGGCCGCCGAAATGGGTGGGGAAGTAGGGTCCGGGTGTCATTCCGGCGCGCGCCCACATCAACATCATCGCTGTCATGCCCCGCGAAGGCGGGGCATCCAGTACGCCGCAGCCTATCGATTAACCACAACCGTCTCGGAGTACTGGATCGCCCGCCTTCGCGGGCGATGACACCGAATTTGGAGCAAGACCTCCTTACCCGCCCCGTCCCAACTCCCGCTTGTACGAAGCGTAATTCGGCTGATCCACCGCGAGCTTGTCCATCGTGGTCGCCCAGAGATGATTGGCGAGACCCGGCGTTGCCAGATCAACCTCGCCGCTCGCGATGCGCTCGGCGAGCGCGCGGTTGAGCTCCATGACCGAGCCGTCGATGCCGAGCAGTGCGCGCAGGCGCGCAACCTCCTTCGCATCGCTCCCCGCCTCCTGCGTCAGCTGCCGCGTGACGAGATCGAGGATGTTGATGGCGACGCGCAGCTTGAAGGCCTGGTGGCCGGAGATCAGCGGCGTGATGTCGTTGCGGAGGAAATCGGCGACCGACTTGGTCAGCTCGATCGGGGTCGGCTCGTCCTGCATGTGTCAGCTCCCGCGCGGCGCCAGGAGGCGCAACAGATCGATCTCGGTCTCGCTGGCGCGGCGGCCGATCATGGCGCGCTCCATGGAATGGTCGGGCCCCTCGCGAAAACGCTGCATCATGCCGCCGCACATGATGCCCCAGCGCAGCGTGCCCATCACTTCCCAGAATTTGACTCGCTCTGGATCGACTTTTCGGCCTGCCGCCTCGTAGCCGGCGAACAGCTCCTCGCGTGTGCCAAAACCGCCGACGGGCTTGTCGATCTCGCCGAAGCGCCAGGAGTTGACGCAGACCCAGCCGAGATCCTCCATGGGGTCGCCGAGATGGGCGAGCTCCCAGTCGAGCACGGCGCGGACACCATCGGCGCCGATGATGAGATTGCCGTTGCGGAAATCGCCGTGCACCAGCGTGGTCTCGGCCGCGGGACCGGGATCGTGGTCGCGCAGCCAGCGCAGCGCCAGCTCGAACACAGGCTTGGGCCAGTTCAGGCTGCGATAGTCGCGCTCGAACTCGGCGATCTCCTGGGTCGCGCCCCTGCTGCGCAGCTGAGGCAATTTGTCGTGCGGCAGCCGATGGAGACCTGCGAGAATTCCGCCGATCTGCCGCGCCAGAATGGGGCGCGCCGCCGCGTACTCCTCATCGCGAAGAATCTTGCGCGCGATCGTCTCGCCCTCGACCCGCTGCACGATAAAGCCGGTGCCGAGATCGTCTTCCGGCGTGAGCACATGCATCACGCGCGGCGACGGCACGCCGGCTTCATAAGCAAGCTGCATCAGCTGCGCTTCAGCCGCGAGGCCCGCAGCGCGCGTCGGCGCCGCGCCATAGCCTTTTGGCGAGCGGCGCAGGATGGCGCCGATCGGCCCGTTGGGATGCCTGATGTCGAAGCGCCAAGTTTCCTGGCTGGCGCCGCCGGACAGTTTTGCCGCAGAGGTGACGCCGGTCGCCCCTTCGCACCAGCGCTGGACGCTGCGTGAAAGCGCCGCCTCGATCATTTGCCCTTGAACTGCGCGGGCCGCTTCTCGAGGAACGCACCGACGCCCTCGCGGAAATCCTCGGTGTCGCCGGCGCGGAGCTGGCACCGGAATTCCAGATTGAGCTGATCTTCGAAGGAGTTTTCCGGGCTGTCCCAATAGAGCTTGCGGATCAGGGACAGTGCGACGGTCGGGCCGCTGGCGAGATCGCGCGCCAGCTTCATCGCCTCCTCCATCAGCACGCCGTCATCGTAGACGCGGTTGACGAGGCCCCATTCCAGCGCCTTCTCGGCCGGCAGCCGCTCGCCCATCAGCGACAATTCGATCGAGCGCGCGCGCCCGACGAGCCGCGGCAAGAGCCAGGTCGAGCCGCAATCCGGCACGAGCCCGATGCGGCGGAAGGCCTGCAGGAAATAGGACGAGCGCGCGCACAAAATCATGTCGCCGAGCAGCGCGAAGCTCATGCCGGCGCCGGCGGCGGGACCGTTGACTGCGGTGATGATGGGACAATGCAGATTGCGGATGCGGCGCAGGAAGGGATGAAAGCCGGTCTCCAGCGTCAGGCCGGCCTTGGTCTTCTTCGACTGGTTGTTGCGGCCCTGCAGATTGGCGCCGGTGCAGAACGCGCGCCCCGCGCCGGTCAGCACCACGCAGCGCACCTCGCCTTTCTTCTCCTCGATCGTATCGAGCGCTTCGGCAAGGCCCCCCAGCATGTCCACGGAGACCGCGTTCATCACCTCCTGATGGTCGAGCTTGAGGATCGCGACCGAGCCATCGAAGTCGAGCGTGACGTGTTTGAACTGCATGGTTTCCTCGTCAGTTGCGGCCCGCGTCAGTTTCGCAGGCCGGAATTTGGTTTTGCCGGGGCGCATATTTGATTTTTGGCGCGGTCTTGTCCATGGTGATCGGAGCATAGCAAGCAATCTTGTGCGCAGCGGCTGATGGGCCGCAGACAAAAAACAGGAAACGCGCCATGAACCTCTTCGACCTCTCCGGCCGCGTGGCCGTGATCACCGGTGGCAATGGCGGCATCGGCCTCGGCATCGCGCAGGCGCTCGCGGGCCAGGGCTGCAACGTCTCGATCTGGGGCCGCAATGCTGACAAGAACAAGGCCGCTGCCGCGAGCATGGCGGGCCTCTCCGGCAAGGTCGACAGCCGCGTCTGCGACGTCAGCGACCCCGCCTCGGTCGCTTCAGCGATGAAAGCCACGCTCGACACCTTCGGCCGGGTCGATGGCTGCTTCGCCAATGCCGGCATCGGCGGCGGCGGCCGGCGCGCCTTCATCGAGCGCACCGAGGAGGAATGGCGCACGATGTTCGCGACCAATCTCGACGGCGTGTTCCACGCCTTCCAGGCCGCGGCGAAGCACATGACGGATCGCGCCAATGCCGGCGATCCCTTCGGCCGGTTGGTTGCGACCTCGAGCCTCGCCTCGATCTTCGGCACCGCGCGCAACGAGCATTATGCCGCGACCAAGGCCGCCATCAACGCGCTGGTGCGCGCCCTCGGCGTCGAACTGGCGCGTTACGGCGTCACCGCCAATGCGATCCTGCCCGGCTGGATCAAGAGCGACATGACCGCAGGACTCATGGCCAACGACAAGTTCGTCGCCAACGTGATGCCGCGGATTCCGATGCGGCGGTTCGGCGAGGCGTCAGATTTCGGTGGCATCGCGGTGTATCTGATGAGCAAGGCGTCGTCGTATCACACCGCGGATACGTTCGTGATCGACGGCGGCTATACCGCGTTTTGAGATTTCGTAGGGTGGGCAAAGGCGCTCTTGCGCCGCGCCCACCGTAAGCATTTTTCGAATGTCGTGGTGGGCACGCTGCGCTTTGCCCACCCTACGGCTCCTCGTTTTGTCAGCGCAGAAGGGAATGGGCAAATGTTCTCGCACGTGATGATCGGCACCAACGATCTCGACAAAGCCAAGACGTTCTACGACAAGCTGCTCGGCACGCTCGAGGTGCGGCCGGCCAGGGTCGACGGCCATCGCATCTTCTACATCACCAAGACCGGCGTGTTCTCGGTGTCGAAGCCGATCAACGGCGAACCGGCGACATGCGCGAATGGCGGCACGATCGGCTTTGCCGCCAATTCGCCGGAACAGGTCGATGCGTGGCACGCGGCGGGCGTCGCGGCCGGCGGCAAGCCGATCGAGGATCCGCCGGGCATCCGCGAGGGCTCCGGGGTTAAGCTCTATCTCGCTTATCTGCGCGACCTCGACGGCAACAAGATCTGCGCGATGCATCGGGTGCCGAATTGACGTAGACCCGCCCACAGCTGTCATTCCCCGCGAAAGCGGGGAATCCAGTACGCCGCGGCCTCTCGATAAACGACCGACGTCTCGGAATACTGGATCGCCCGATCAAGTCGGGCGATGACAGCGGAGAGTGAGGCGCGAGCCTGCCGCCTTCCACACCCCATTCAAACAACATTTCAAACGTCCTCGCGATATTCCATCGCATGGCATGGCCTCGCGCGTGAAAATGCGCGCTCGCACTTTGCCGGCGCTGCGACTATTCTTGCGCTCAACACAATTCTAGCGATCCCGGGAGGACCAATGACAAAACACACCTACATTCCCCGCACCACCAACTACACGCTCAATCCCGGCGACGAGCTCAACGATCTGCGGATGTCGGACCAGGTCCGGCCGCTCTACGATCACGTCAAGAAGTTCATCCGCGACACCGTCGAGCCGATGTCGATCGAGTTCGCCAAGGCGGGCGAAAGCAAGGAAGATCGCTGGAGTTTTACGCCGAAGCAGCTCGAAGTGCTGGAGAAGGCCAAGAACAAGGCCAAGCAGGAAGGCCTCTGGAACTTCTTCCTGCCCGATGACGAGACCGGCCAGGGCCTGAAGAATCTCGACTACGCCTACATCGCCGCCGAGCTCGGCAAGAGCCCGCTGGCCTCCGAGACCATGAACTGCTCGGCGCCCGACACCGGCAACATGGAGGTGCTGGAGCGCGTCGGCACCAAGGAGCAGAAGGAGACGTGGCTGAAGCCGCTGCTCAACGGCGAGATCCGCTCCGCCTATGTCATGACCGAGCCGAACGTCGCCTCCTCCGACGCCAAGAACATCTCGACCACCGCAAAGCTCGTCGGCGACGAATGGGTGATCAACGGCGAGAAGTATTACATCTCCGGCCTCGGCGATCCCCGCTGCAAGATCCTCATCGTGATGGTGAAGACCAATCCGGACGCGGCGCCGAGCAAGCAGCAGTCGCAGATCCTGGTGCCGCGCGACACGCCCGGCGTCGAGGTCCTCGGTCCCATGTACGTGTTCGGCCAGGATCACGCCCCTCGCGGCCACATGCATATGCGCTTCAACAATGTGCGGGTGCCGAAGGAGAACATCCTGCTCGGCGAAGGCCGCGGCTTCGAGATCTCGCAGCTCCGGCTCGGACCGGGGCGCATCCATCACTGCATGCGCACCATCGGCAAGGCCGAGAAGGCGCTCGACCTGATGGTGCAGCGTGGCCTCACCCGCGAGGCCTTCGGCAAGAAGATCGCCCATCTCGGCGGCAACATGCAGATCATCGCGCAGGCGCGCTGCGAGATCGAGGCGATGCGGCTGATGGTGCTGAAGGCCGCCAAGGCGATGGACGTGCTCGGCAATAAGGAGGCCCGCGTCTGGGTCTCCATGGTCAAGGCCATGGTGCCCGAGCGCGCCTGCAGGATCATCGATCAGGCCATCCAGATGCACGGCGCCACCGGCATCTCGCACTGGACCCCGCTCGCCGAAATGTATCAGGACGTGCGGCACCTGCGCTTCGCCGACGGTCCGGACGAGGTGCACTGGATGGTGGTGGGCCGCCACGAGCTGAGCATGGCGTGACTTCCGGTAGGGTGGGCAAAGGCGCGCTCTTCGCGCGCCGTGCCCACCAATGCGGCCTACGAGAGAGGTGGTGGGCACGCTTACGCTTTGCCCACCCTACGAGACCTCTACAAGACTTCGATCGAATTCGACCTCTCCCCGCAAGCGGGGAGAGGTGAAGCGCCTACGTCGCGGGCACGAGCTTGTCCTGCGTCTTGGTCTCGAAATCGGACGCGTCGTGGCGCTCGTGGAGCTGGCTGGCGGGATCGCCGGAGACGCGGTTGACCATGCGGCCGCGCTTGACGGCCGGACGCTTGGCGATCTGGTCGGTCCAGCGCTGCACGTTCTTGTAGTCCTGCACCGACAAGAATTCGCCGGCGCCATAGACCAGGCCCTTGGCGAGCGCGCCGTACCAGGGCCACACCGCGATGTCGGCGATCGTGTAGTCCTTGCCCGCGAGATATTCGTTGTCGGCGAGACGCCGGTCGAGCACATCGAGCTGGCGCTTGGTCTCCATCGCGAAACGGTCGATGGCGTATTCGATCTTGGTCGGGGCATAGGCGTAGAAATGGCCGAAGCCGCCGCCGAGATAGGGCGCGCTGCCCATTTGCCAGAACAGCCAGGACATCGCCTCGGTGCGGGTCTTGATGTCCTTCGGCAGGAAGGCGCCGAACTTCTCGGCGAGGTAGAACAGGATCGAGCCTGATTCGAACACCCGGATCGGCTCCGGGCCGGAGCGATCCATGAGCGCCGGGATCTTGGAATTCGGATTGATGTCGACGAAGCCGCTGCCGAACTGGTCACCGTTGCCGATCCTGATCAGCCAGGCGTCGTATTCGGCGCCCTTGTGGCCGAGCGCCAGGAGCTCCTCCAGCATCACGGTGACCTTCACCCCGTTCGGCGTCGCCAGCGAGTAGAGCTGAAGCGGATGCTTGCCGACCGGCAGCTCCTTGTCGTGAGTGGGGCCGGCAATGGGTCGGTTGATGTTGGCGAACTGACCGCCGTTCTCCTTGTTCCAGGTCCAGACTTTAGGCGGCACGTAGGGGGCGTCGGTCATGCGGGGGCTCCGGCAAAAAGATGCGCCTGCATTAATTAGCCCGCAAACGGCCGATGACAAGGGCGCCGAAATGCATTGCCGGACGGGACAACTCTGCGTTTTGTCATGGCAGCCCCTCCCCGCCGTCATTCCGGGGCCGGATTCTCGCTTGCCGAGCCCCGGAATGACGACGCCACTCAGGACGCCGCGGCCTGCGGCCCGGGGATAGAGCGCGACGTCTACACACAAGATGCCTCGTCGAATCCGGCATGTCATCGATCGGCTCGCGTCACTTTGCTTTGCCAGCGAAAGCAACGAGAATGCGAAGCCTGCCGCCGGGAGAGAGCCATGAAATCGCCGATCTGCGACATGCTGGGGATCGATTTCCCGCTGCTCGCCTTCAGCCATTGCCGCGACGTCGTTGCCGCCGTCAGCCGCGCCGGCGGGTTTGGTGTGTTGGGCGCGACGGTGCATACGCCGGATACGCTCGAGCGTGAGCTGAAGTGGATCGACGATCACGTCGACGGCAAGCCCTACGGCATCGACGTGCTGATCCCGGAAAACATCTCGACCGCGGGCGAGAAGGACGTCACCTGGAAGAGCCTGGAAGCGCGGGTGCCGCAGGAGCACCGCAACTACACGCGCGATCTGCTGAAGAAGTACGACATCGAGCTGACCAGCAGCGAGGTCGCGGACAACCAGCCGCAGCCGTTCGACGGCAAGACCGCGCTTCAGCTGCTCGAGGTCTCCTTCGATCATCCGATCCGCCTGATCGCCAACGCGCTGGGCGTGCCGCCGAAGGCGATGATCGAGATGGGCAAGAAGCATGGCGTGCCGGTCGCAGCGCTCGTCGGCGCCAAGGAGCACGCGCTGCGCCAGGTCGCGGCCGGGGTCGACATCCTCGTGGTGCAGGGCACCGAGGCTGGCGGCCATTGCGGCGAGGTCTCGACCATGGTGCTGGTGCCGGAGGTGATCAAGGCGATCAAGCCCATTCGCGACGTGCCGGTGCTGGCGGCCGGCGGCATCATGACGGGACGGCAGATGGCGGCCTGCATGGCGATGGGCGCGGCCGGCGCCTGGACCGGCTCGGTGTGGCTTGCGACCGTGGAGGCCGAGACCACGGAGATCTTTCGCGAGAAGATGATCGCGGCCTCCTCGCGCGATGCGGTGCGCTCGAAGGGCCGCACCGGCAAGCCGGCGCGGCAGCTCCGCTCGGTCTGGACCGATGCCTGGGACCGCGCGCCGGACAGCCCGGGCGCGCTGCCGATGCCGCTGCAAAGCATCATCAGCCGCGACGCCTTCCATTCGATCGACCGCGCCGCCGCAAGCGGCAACGCGAGGGCGCGCGATCTCGTCAGCTATTTCGTCGGCCAGGGCGTCGGCCTGATCGACAGCGTGAAATCAGCTGGTGCCGTGGTACAGGAGTTCAAGCAAGATTTCGCCGAAGCCGTCGAGCACATGAATGCGCTGGTGACGGAGTAGTCCACTCGTCATTGCGAGCGCAGCGAAGCAATCCAGACTGCCTCCGCGGACCGATTTCTGGATTGCTTCGTCGCTTCGCTCCTCGCAATGACGAAGCAACTAACGTCGTGAATCGAGATTATGACTGACAAGAACTCTATCCCCGAAGACCGCATCCCCGTCATCGTCGGCATCGGCGAGATCGTCGATCGCCCCAAGGAGATCACGGAAGGCCTCGAGCCGCTCGACCTGCTCGAACAGGCGCTGCGGCGCGCGGAGGCGGACACCGGTGCAAAACTGCTCGGCGAGGTGCAATCGCTCGACGTCGTCAATTTCCTGAGCTGGCGCTATCGCGATCCGGAGCAGCTCTTGGCGCAGCGCCTCGGCATCTCGCCGGCGCATTGCTATTACGGTCCGGTCGGCGGCGAGAGCCCGATCCGCTACATCCACGAGGCGGCCAAGCGCATCGCGCGCGGCGAGTGCAGCGTTGCGGCGGTGTGCGGCGCGGAGGCGCAATCGACCGCGACCAAGGCGGAGCGCGCCGGCATCAAGCTGCCGTGGACGCCGTTCGCCCATGACGTCGAGGAGCCCAAGCGCGGCGCGGCCTTCCAGAAGCCCTTGGCAGTGAAGCTCGGCGTGTTTCGGCCCGTCACGGTGTATCCATTCTACGAAGCGGCCTCCTCGACGCATTGGGGCCAGACGCCGCGCGAGGCGATGGCGGAATCAGGCACGCTGTGGTCGCGCTATTCGGAAGCCGCCGTGCAAAACCCCAATGCCTGGCTGAAGCGGCGTTACGCGCCTGAGGAGATCACGACACCGACCGCGGACAACCGCCTGATCGCCTGGCCCTACAACAAGCTGATGGTGGCCAACCCCAGCGTCAACATGGGCGGCGCGCTGCTGCTCACCAGCCTCGCCAAGGCTCGGGCGGCCGGGGTCGCCGAGGACAAACTGGTCTACCCGCTCGGCGGTGCTTCGGCGGAAGAGCCGCGCGACTATCTGCTGCGCGACCAGTTTTACGAGAGCCACCCGCAGAACGCCGTGCTCACGAGCGTGATGGACCTCGCGGGCGACGGCAACAGGTTCGACGCGATCGAGCTCTACAGCTGCTTCCCCTGCGTGCCCAAGATGGCGCGGCGGACGCTGGGCTTGGGACCCGACGTGCAGCCGACCGTGACCGGCGGCCTCACGTTCTTCGGCGCGCCGCTCAACACCTACATGACGCATGCGGCCTGCGCGATGGTGCGGCGTGTGCGCGACGACGCCAGGCTCGGCCTGCTCTACGGCCAGGGCGGCTTCGTCACCAAGCACCACGCGCTGGTGGTGTCGAAGACGCCGCCGCGCGAGGCGCTGGCGCAGGAGACGAGCGTGCAAGACGAGGCCGACCGCAACAAGCGCGCGGTGCCGGAGTTCGTTAACGAGGCTTCGGGCAAGGGCAAGGTCGAGAGCTTCACCGTGCTCTACGGCCGCGGCGGCGACGTCGAGCACGGCGTGGTGATGCTGCGGACAGAGGACGATCGCCGCACGCTGGCGCGGATTCCGGCCAGCGATGGCGCGACGCTGGCGCATCTGCTCGACATGGACCGCACCCCGGTCGGCTCGCTCGGCGAGATCGCTATGGCAGAAGATGGCGTGCCGGAGTGGCGGGCGGCGTGATCTCGTAGGGTGGGCAAAGCGAAGCGTGCCCACGACCTTCGTGTGACCCGGAAAGAATGGTGGGCACGGCGCAAGAGCGCCTTTGCCCACCCTACGAGATCCGCCTGTTTTTCCGACGCGGTCGAGACTCAGGCAGCGCGGACGCTCGTCAGGAACCTGCCGACCTCGGTCTTCAGCCGGCTCGAATCGTTCGACAGCATCTGCGCCGCGGACAGCACCTGCGATGAGGCCGTGCCGGTCTCGGTCGCGCCGCGCTGCACGTCGGTGATGTTGGACGACACCTGCTGGGTTCCCTGCGCCGCCTGCTGCACGTTGCGCGCAATCTCCTGCGTCGCGGCGCCCTGCTCTTCCACCGCAGCGGCGATGGCGGACGAGATCTCCGATAGGCGCTCGATCGTCGAGGAGATCTCCTTGATCGCACCGACCGAATCATTGGTCGCCGCCTGGATGCCGGAAATCTGCTGGCCGATCTCGCCGGTCGCCTTCGCGGTCTGCTCGGCGAGCGCCTTAACCTCGGAGGCGACGACGGCAAAGCCGCGGCCGGCTTCGCCCGCGCGCGCCGCCTCGATGGTGGCGTTCAGCGCCAGCAGGTTGGTTTGGCCCGCGATGGTATTGATCAGCTCGACGACGTCGCCGATGCGCGCGGCGGCTTTGGACAATTCGCTGACGCGCTCGGTGGTGGCACGGGCCTGACCGACGGCATCGCCCGCCATCCGCGCCGATTCCTGCACCTGGCGGCTGATCTCGCCGACCGACGAGGCCATCTCCTCCGTGGCTGAGGCCACCGATTGCACGTTTGTCGAGGCTTCCTCCGAAGCGCCGGCCACCGTGGTCGCCAGCCGCTGCGAGCGGTCGGCGGTCGCGGTCAGGGTCGAGGCGGAGGCCTCTAACTGGCTCGAGGCCGACGACACGGTCTGCACAATCTCGCCGATCATCGTTTCGAATTCGCGGGTGATGTTGTCGACGCGGCGGCCGCGCTCGATCTTGGCTTCGGCATCGGCTGCGGCGGCCTCGTCGGCCGCCTTCTTGGCGATCAACGCCTCCTTGAAGATCTGGAGCACGTCGGCCATGGCGCCGATTTCGGTCTTCTCGCCGCGATGCGGGACCTCGGCGGAGAGGTCGCCCTTGCCCAGCGCCTGCATCGGCAGGGTGATCGAGCTGATGCCGCTGGAGACGTCGCGGACGAGATAGAAGCCGACGCCGACGCCGGTTACGACGGCAGCGCCGAGAATGATCGAAGCCAGCATGAACGCATGATAGTAGCTCTCGGCGGCGTCGCTGGCGGCCTGATTGCCGCCCTTGGTGTTGAGATCAATGTCCTTCTGCAGGACCTCGTCGGACATCAGGCCGATCTTGTTGACAGTCTTGGTATTGAGCTCATGGGACGCATGCGGAACTTTGCCCGCCTCCATGCGCGACAGTTCCATGACGTCCTCGGCGCCCTTCTGGTACTCAGCCCACAACTTCGACCATTCGCCATAGAGCGCCCGCTCTTCCGGCGAGGTGATCATCGGCTCGTAGTTCTTTCGAGCCTTGGCCAGCATCTCCGTGACGGTCGCCGCAGTCTGCTCTGCCGCCAGCTTGTCATCCAGCGTCTCGGACAGCATGTGCTCGCGGACCACGTTGCGGTAGGTGATGACGGCGGCCCGGATCTCGCCCAGCACCCGCACGCTCGGCATCCAGCTCGTCGTGATGTCGACCGTGTTGGCGTTCATCGACCGCATCTTCATGACGGCGAGCAGGCCCATGCCGGCCATCGCGACCAGCAGGAACGCCACGACACTGATGATCTTGGCGCGGATGGAAATGGTGGCGAGCATAATAGGAGTCTCTTTGTGCTGGCGGCGGTGCCGCGCCCGGAAGTTCTACGAATCAACCAAAGGGAGCAGCACCGACATCCGACAGCAGAGCACCCGTGCAGGTGTCAGCGACGACTCCGTGCGAGTTACGGAGCCCGAAACAAGTGAACAGGCGGCTAAGAACGCCCTGCGCTCAGCGCATGAGCCCAAGCGCATCCGTGAAGAACTCCGCGCCGCCGAAATTTCCGGACTTCAGGGCTAGCAACATGTCGCCAGCTTCCGAGCCGACCGCGCGCAGCACCGGAACTCCCGCAGCGATTTCCACTCCTACGAGAAATCCGGGAATCCTCAACCGATCGACCACGGCGCCGGATGTCTCGCCACCGGCGACGACCAGGCGCCGGACGCCGGCCTGAACCAAGCCCTCGGCGATATCGGCCATGGCCTGCTCGATGGCGTGGCCGGCGGCATCCCGGCCGTGGCGTGCCTGTACGGCGGCAACGGCTTCCGGCGTCGCGCTCGAAGCGATCAGCACCGGACCTTCCGCAAGCCGCGGCCTTGCCCAGTCCAGCGCGCGCTGCGCTTCGCCGGCGCCCGCGACGATCTGCTCGGGATCGAGATGGAGCACCGGCATGATGCGCTCGGCGACGGCAATCTGCTGAAGCGTCGCCTGCGAGCAGCTGCCGGCAAGGCATGCGGCCGGTCCGCCGACCGCAGCGCCGGTTTCGCTGCTCGGCGGCGCCGACTTCACCTTGCCCGTCGACACCAGCGCGCGCGCAAGCCCGAGGCCCATGCCGGACGCGCCGACCGATAGAAGGTGTTCGGCGGCGACGAGACCGATGGTCTCGAGGTCGCGGTCGAACACGGCGTCGATGATCGCGGCACCGATGCCCTTGGCGGCGAGTTCGGCCAAACGTGCCCGCACCGCCTCCGCGCCGCGCGTGACGGTGGCGAGATCGACGAGGCCGATCTGCGTCCTGCTCTGGCGCGCCAGCACGCGCACCAGGTTGGAATCATGCATGGGGTTGAGGGGATGGTCCTTGAGCGGGCTCTCGTTGAGCGGCACGGCGCCGACGAACAAATTGCCCTGATAGACGGTGCGCCCGGTCTCCGGAAAAGCCGGCGTCACCAGCACGGCTCCCTCGCCGCAATCGGCACGCAGCGCGTCCATGACGAGGCCGATATTGCCGGCATCGGTGGAATCGAAGGTCGAGCAGATCTTGAACAGCACGTGGCCCGCGCCGCGGCCGCGCAGCCATTTGTCCGCCGCGCGCGAGCGCGACACGGCAAGGCCGGCCTCGATCGAACGGCTCTTCAAGGACACCACGACGGCATCGACCTCGGGCAGCGCCAGATCGTCGGCAGGTATGCCGATGGTCTGGACGGTGCGCAGGCCCGCGCGCGTCAGCGTGTTGGCGAGGTCGGAGGCGCCGGTGTAATCGTCGGCGATGCAGCCCAATGCAAGTGTCACGGCTTCACTCCCGCATAGGGCTTGAACCAGGCGAGGCCATCGGTGGTCTTACCGCGTGGATTGTATTCGCAGCCGACGAAGCCGGCATAGCCGAGCCGGTCGAGCTCATCGAACAGGAACGGATAGTTCAGCTCCTCGCCGTCCGGCTCGTTGCGCGAGGGAATGCTGGCGATCTGGATGTGGCCGATGATCGGCATCATCTCGCGCAAGCGCATGGTGACGTCGCCATGGATGATCTGGCAGTGATAGATGTCGAACTGGAGTTTCAGGTTCGCAAGCCTCAGCTCCTGGATCAGATCCCGCGCGAAGCCGAAATCGTTGAGGAAGTAGCCGGGCACGTTGCGCGCATTGATCGGTTCGATAACGACGTCGATGCCGTGCGGCGCGAAGAATTCCGCAGCCCAGGCCACCGATTTGTAGAAGGCCTCGATCGCGGCGCGCTCGCTGCGGTTGGCGATGCCGGCCATCAGGTGCAAGCGCTTGACACCGGTCGCCTTGGCATAAGGCAGTGCCGTCTCCAGGCTCGCCTTGAGATCGGAGAAGCGTGATGGCAGCGCGGCAAAGCCCTTCTCGCCGGCGTTCCAGTCGCCCGGCGGCATGTTGAACAGCGCCTGGGTCAGGCCGTTGCGCTTGAGCCGCTCGCCGACGGCCTCGGCGGGATGCTCGTAGGGAAACAGGAACTCGACCGCGGTGAAGCCCGCTTGCGCAGCGGCGTCGAAGCGGTCGAGGAACGGCACCTCGGTGAACATCATCGAGAGATTGGCGGCGAAACGGGGCATTGGAGGTCCTCTTACTTGTCGCCGGGCAGCTTGACGCCGGTGACCTGCGCATACATCCGCGCCACCGATGCGTCATCGTCCCGGCCCATGCCGGCGGCCGACGTCATCAGGAACATCTGGAGCGCGGCGGCGGAGACCGGCACCGGGAATCGGGCGCTGCGCGCCATGTCCTGGATGATGCCGAGATCCTTGACGAAGATCTCCACCGCGCTGCGCGGCGTGTAGTCGCCGTCGAGCACGTGCGGCATGCGGTTCTCGAACATCCAGGAATTGCCGGCCGAGGCCGTGATCACCTCGTAGACCTTGCGGATGTCGAGGCCCTGCTTGGCCGCGAACGCAATCGCTTCGCTGGCGGCGGCGATGTGAACGCCGGCGAGCAGCTGATTGATCATCTTGAACGCAGCGCCCTGCCCGGCGGCATCGCCGAGCTCGTAGAGCTTGGCAGCCATGGCATCGAGCGCCGGCCGCGCTTTGGCAAAGGCGGCCGGGCTGCCGGAGGCAAGAATCGTCAATTCGCCTTGCGCGGCGCGCTGTGCTCCGCCGGAGATCGGCGCATCCAGATAATGCCGGCCGGTCGCCTCCAGCTGCTTAGCCAGGCGCCGCGCCACATCCGGGTCCATGGTCGCCGAGGAGACGAAGACGCTGTCCTTTGGCATGGTCTCGGCGGTGCCATCCTTGCCGAACAGGATCGCCTCGGTCTGCGCGGCATTGACGACGACGCTGACGACGATATCGGCGTCCTTGGCCGCTTCGGCCGGCGTCTTGGCTCCCGCGCCGCCGTCCTTCACGAAGCGCGCGACGGCATCCGCCGAGACGTCGCAGCCGGTCACGGCGTGGCCGGCGCGCTTGAGCGAGGTCGCCATGCCAAATCCCATCGAACCGAGCCCGACGACGGCGATACGCTGACTTTGTGACGTGGAGGCGGACATATGCAACTGACCCTTGCGAACGTTTCCCGGATGGCCGCCCTTTTGCGGCAGCTTGGCAACCGAATAACACGGCTTGGCCGCGCTGCCAAAGCGTGAGACAAGCAGGCATGACGGCCATGAGAACCGAAACGAGCAACGAAACAAGGCTGCGCGAGGAGATTTGCCGCTTCGGACGATCCCTGTTCGAGCGCGGGCTGACGCCAGGCTCCTCCGGCAATATCAGCGTCAAGCTGGACGACGGAGGCTGGCTGGTGACGCCGACCAACGCCTCGCTCGGTTTCCTCGATCCCGCAAAACTGTCACGGCTGGATAGCGGGAGCCGGCTGGTCTCGGGCGATGCGCCGACCAAGGAAGTTCCGCTGCACACGGCCCTCTACGATACGCGCGGAAGCGCGCGGGCCATCGTGCATCTGCACTCCACGCATTCGGTCGCGCTCTCGATGCTCCCCGAGATCGACCCGCGCGCCGCGCTGCCGCCGATGACCGCCTATTACCTGATGAAATGCGGCGCCACCGCACTCGTGCCCTATTACCGCCCCGGCGATCCCGCGGTCGCGGATGCGATCAAGGGGCTGGCGGGGAAATATTCATCCGTGCTGCTCGCCAATCACGGTCCGGTCGTTGCCGGCGACACGCTGGAAGCCGCCGTGTTCGCCACGGAGGAGCTGGAGGAGACGGCGAAGCTGTACCTGCTGCTGCGCGGGATGAACCCGCGGTATCTGTCGCCGGAGCAGGTGAAGGATCTGGTGAAGGTGTTCGGGGTGACGCTGCCGGAGCATGGGCACGACGATTGAGCCTCGCTCCAACCTCGTCACTGCGAGCGCAGCGAAGCAATCCAGAATCCCTCCGCGGAAAGACTCTGGATTGCTTCGCTACGCTCGCAATGACGTAGGATGTGGCGACGGAGAAGCCCGCATGAGCGGAGCGATATGTGGGACCAGCGGCCCCGGATATCGCTTTGCTCATCGGCTACGACACCGTCTGACACTGCCGGAATTGATTTGCATAACCGGGATCGCGAGCACATGATCCCCCTGTAATTGACTGAAGGAGTTGTTTCATCGATCGCCAGGAGAATTGTCATGGATTTCAAAGTATCCTGCACCCTCCTCTCTGCCGCCTGCTTTATTGCCCTGCCACTTTCCGCAAGCGCGCAGACGTCTACGCGCGGCGTCCCCGATCTCAAGGTCGAGGCCAACTGCAAGGCAACTCAGGAGATCGACAAGTCGCTGACCGAACCGCAGTCCTACGAGGCCTGCATGAGCGACGAGCAAACCGCACAGCAACAGCTCGGGCCCATCTGGCCGACAACGCCGGAGACAATTCGCACCCAATGCACCACCGAGGCCTCCGCCGGTGGCATCGAAAGCTATGTCGACCTGCTCTCCTGCATTCAGATGTATGGCTTCGGGCAACCCTCGGCACCCGCGTCAACGCTGCGCGGCGCAAGCAAGAATCGGAACAAGAAGCAATCGGGATAGGGATCGTAGCGCGCGGCTACAATCCGAGATACGCCTTCCTCACGTCGGGATTGCCCTTGATCTCCGCGGACCGGCCCTGCATCAGCACGCGGCCGGTCTGCAGGATGTAGGCGCGGTCGGCGATCTCCAGGCACTCGGCCATGCGCTGCTCGACGATCAGCACCGTCATTCCGGCGTCGCGGATGCGCTTCACCGCCTGGAAGATCTCGTCCACCAGTTTCGGCATGATTCCTTGCGAGGGCTCGTCCAGCATCAACAGCCGCGGTCGCGTCATCAGGGCGCGGCTGATGGCGAGCATCTGCTGCTCGCCGCCAGAGAGCGTCTCGGCGCGCTGCTCCAAACGCTCCTGAAGGCGCGGGAACAGGTTGAAAACGAGATCGAGCGGCGCCTCGCGGTCCGCCTCGCCGCGGTAGAGATAGCTGCCGAGGCGAAGATTGTCGCGGACCGACAGGCGCGGGAACAGGCGGCGGTTTTCCGGCACATAGGCGATGCCGGTGGCCGTGATGTGATGCTGCGCCATGCCGTCGAGGCGTTTGCCGTCGAACGTCACGGTGCCCGAACGCGGGCGTTCGGCACCGGCGATGGATTTGAGCAACGTCGACTTGCCCGCGCCGTTGGCGCCGGCGACGCAGACGATCTCGCCCTTCTCCACCTCGATCGAGACCGCGGAGATCGCGACCAGGCCCTGATAGGCGGTGGTGACTTCACGCACCGACAGCATGACGATCTCCCAGATATGCCTTGATCACCTTGGGATCGCGCACGACGTCGGCGGGCTTGCCCTCGACCAGCACCTTGCCGAGGTCGAGCACAATGGCGCGGTCGACCAGCGGCATCACGATCTCCATGACGTGCTCGACCATCAGCACGGTGATACCGGCATCGCGCACCTTGCGCACCAGGGCAACGCCGGTCTGCGCCTCGGTCGGCGTGAGGCCAGTGAGGCACTCGTCGAGCAGCAGCAGCTTCGGTTCGGTCGCAAGCGCCCGTGCGACTTCGAGGCGGCGCTTTTCGGCCGGCACCAGGTCGCTCGCGAGCACGTCGGCGCGCGCGGCGAGCCCGGTGAATTCCAGCACCTCATGCGCCTTACGGCGCGCCTCGCGCATCACGGTGTTGCGCACGAGAGCGCCGACGATGACGTTGTCGATGACCGTCATCGTCTCGAAGCTTTTGACCACCTGGAAGGTGCGCCCGATCCCGCGCTGGCAGCGCGCGGCCGCCGGCAGAGTCGTGACGTCCTCGCCGTCGAAGATGATCGAGCCCTGGGTTGGCGGCAACACGCCGGCGATCAGATTGAACAGCGTCGACTTGCCGGCGCCGTTCGGGCCGATCAGGCCGACGATCTCGCCGCGGCCGACCGAGATCGAGACGTCGCTGTTGGCGATCAGACCGCCGAAGCGCTGCCAGACGCCGCGGGTTTCGAGTAGCGCGGTCATCGCGTGGCCTCCTTGCGCCGGCGCGAGAACAGGCCGACCAGCCCTTCCGGCCGCGCGAGCGCGATCAGGATGATCAGCGCGCCGTAGACGATGAGGTCGACGCCGCGGCCGGAGCCGCCGATATAGGAGCGCGTCAACTCGGTGATCGGGATCAGGATGACGGCGCCAAGCAGCGGCCCCCACAGCGTGCCGATGCCGCCAAGCACTGCCGGCAGCGCCATCAAGAGCGAGAACTGGAAGCCCATGACGCTTCCGGGATCGATGTAGGAAACGAACTGCGCATAGAAGCTGCCGCCGACCGCGACCAGGAAGGCGGAGACCGCCGCCGCGCCCATCTTCGAATTGAACACGACGACGCCGAGGCTCTCGGCCGCCTGCGGGTTGTCCTTCACTGCGCGCCACCAATAGCCCCATTTGGAATCTTCCAGCCACCAGGTGACGAACCAGGCAACGCAGGCGAGCACCAGCGCGAAGTAGAAGTATGGCAGTTTCGAGCGCGTGAACTGGAATTTCAGCCAGCTGTCGCCGCGCACGGGAATGTCGATGCCGAGGGCCGCACCGGCCCAGTCCCAGTTCTGGATCAGCAGCAATCCGATCTCGGCGATCACGATGGTGGCGATCGCAAAGTAGTGGCCGCCGAGGCGGAAGCAAGGATAGCCCAGCGCCATCGCGATTGCGGCGGAGATCAACCCGCCGGCGATCATGCCGAACCAGGGCAGCACGCCGAACTTGGTGAACAGCAGCGCGGTGGTGTAGGCACCGAGCCCGAAATACAGCGCGTGTCCGAGCGATATCTGCCCGCAATAGCCGGACAGGATGTTCCAGCTCTGCGATAACGCCGCGTACATCAGCGTCAGCACCATGATGTTCTGGACGTAGACGTCCTTGACGAACAGCGGCACGATCGCGGCGACGGCCGCAAGTCCGGCGGCGGTAATGAGGTCGCGGCGGCGCCGCGCGACGAATTGCTTGTCCATCACATCGACCCGAACAGGCCACGCGGCCGAATGAACACGACGAGCAGATAGACCGCGTAAATGCCGACCGACTTCAGCGATGGCGGCAGGATCAACGCGGTGGTGGCTTCGACCAGGCCGACGACGATGCCGCCGGCGAAGGCGCCGAACACGCTGCCAAAGCCGCCGAGCGCGACTGTGACATAGGCGATCAGCGCAAAGGACGCGCCGACGTCGGGATAGATGTAGAAGAAGGTTGCCATGATGGCGCCGGCAAGCCCGACCAGCGCACCGCCGAGGCCCCAGCCGAGCGCGAACACGCGGTTCTTGTCGATACCGACGAGGGCCACCGCGCCGGGATCTTCACGGGTCGCTTCCAGCGCGCGGCCGAAATCGGTGCGGTTGATGAACAGATAGAGCCCGCCGAACGCGGCGATCGCGACCAGCGCGCCGAACAGCTGCGGCTGCGGCAGGTAGATCCCGGCGACCGATACCGTCTTGCCGCCGAGCCATGAGTTGGGAACGCTGCGGTAGTCGGCAGTGAAGAACAGCTGCGCGAGGCCCCGCATCACGATGGCGAGGCCGAAGGTGGCGAAGATCTGCACCATGCCGACATTGGCCTTGGCACGCATCGCAAACCGCACGATCAGGAGATAGACCGCCGCCCCCAGGACAAACAGGGCGGCGGCGGCCAGCGGCGCCGACAGCAGTGGATCGATCGCGAAGAACGTGAACAGGAAGAATGTCACGTACATCGCCAGCATCAGGAATTCGCCATGGGCGAAGTTGACGACGTCCATCAGGCCAAAGATCAACGCCAGGCCGACGGCGATCAGTCCGTAAAGCAGCCCCATCAGCAGGCCGCTCGCAAGACTCTGGATAATCGTTTCTGCTGTCACGTCGCTTCGTCCCCCGCCCGCAACCTGATCGCTTACTTCATCGGCCAGACTGCATCGGCCACCGCCGCCTGCGACGGGAAGATGGTGACGAACTTGCCGCCGACATATTGCAGCAGGACCGGATCGGCATCGTTGTTCTGGCCCGATTCGTCGAACTTGACGCGCTTCCAGGGCATGATGGTCTGCTCGCCCGGCATCTCGGTCGCGGCCAGCGCGTCACGGATCTTCTCGCCCTCGGTGGATTTGGCGCGGTTGATGGCGTCAGCCATGATGATCATGGCCATGAACTGGCGCGACGTATTGTCGTTGAGATCCTTGCCCGACTTCGCCTTGAACAGATCGTTGATCTTGCCGACCATCGGCCGCTTGGCGGCGAGATCGAGCGAGAAGCTGCCGCGGGTGATCGCACCCTCGAGCTTGTCGCCGACTGCGTCGTACAGCGCCTTCTCGGAGAAGCCGGCGGCCTGCGCCACGATGGCGTTCGGCTTGTAGCCGAGTTCGGCCATGGTCTTGACCAAGAGGATGCCGTCGGTGGTGTAGCTGGAAGGCATCAGCACGTCGGCATTGGCGGCCTTGAGCTGCTGCACCTCGGCCGACAGCGACGGCGAGTTGGCGCGGTACTTGATGTCGGCGACGATCTTGTAGCCGCGCTCGGTCGCGAGCTTGGTCTGCGCGTTGGCGGAGTCGGTGCCGAAGATGGTATCTTCGTGGAACAGCGCCAGCGTGTTGGCCTTGGCGCCCTTCTTCTTCATCGCATCGAGGAAGTCGAACATCCCGGCCGAGAACATCTCGTCATGCGGCGAGGCGCGGAAATAATACTTCAGACCGCGGCGATGCAGGCTCGGCGAGGAGTTGTCCGCCGAGATGAACGGGGTCTGGTAGCGTTCGCAGATCTGGCTGATCGTGACCGCGACTGCGCTCTGATAGGAACCGAGGATGGCGCAGACCTTTTCCTGCGTGATCAGCCGCTCGGCTTCGGCGCGCCCCTTCTGCGGATCGCCCTGGGTGTCGGCATAGACAATACGGATCTTGGCACCGCCGAGACCGGGCAAACCTGCGCCCTTTGCCAGCGGAAGATCGAAATCCTGGTCGTTATTGATGATGTCGATCGCGGTCTCGAAAGCACGCTGCGCATCGACACCCACCTGCGCGCCGGAGCCCGACAGGGGATAGGTTGCGCCAATCACCACTTCAGACGTTTGCGGGCGCGCAGCTAATGGCAGCAGCGCAGCGGCGGCGGTGGCTCCGAGCAGTACATCGCGGCGAGTCATCGTCATTGGCTAAAGTCCCCTGTTATCCGAATTTTTGCGCGTATCGAATGAAGCGATTGGCAAAGAGCGTAAAGCCCGAAGAAACAGCAAACGCTGCCTACTAAATCACGGCCATGGTCTTGTTCTTCAGATCCGTCACCAGCATCAGGCCGGGCGAATGCGTGATCGCGAACGGCAGCTTCGCGGCGTTGATAACCGATTGCGGCGTCACGCCGCAGGCCCAGAATACCGGAATCTCGTCTTCGGCAACAGGTACGGGATCGCCGTAGTCGGGCTTGGCAATATCCTTGATGCCGATCAGATGCGGATGGCCGAGATGCACGGGCGCACCGTGCACGGCGGGATAGCGCGAGGTGATCTGCACCGCGCGGATCGCATCGGCCGGCTTGAACGGGCGCATCGACACCACCATGGGGCCGGCGAACGGACCGGCCTCGCCGCAGGCGATGTTGGTGCGGTACATCGGCACGCGCACGTTCTTCTCGATGTGGCGGATCGGCATGCCCTCCTCGAGCAGCGCCTCCTCGAATGAGAACGAGCAGCCGAGCACGAAGGTAACGAGGTCGTCGCGCCAGTAGCTCTTCACGTCGGTCGGCTCGTCCACGACCTCGCCGTCGCGCCAGACACGGTAGCGTGGCACGTCGGTGCGGATGTCGAGGTCGGTGCCGAGCGAGGGGATGTAAGGACTGCCGACGTCGGACATGCCGATGATCGGGCACGGCTTGGGATTGAGCTGGCAGAAGCGGTGAAAGGCGCCGGCATATTCCGCCGGCAGGATCGCCAGATTGCCCTGGACACATCCGGGGGCGACGCCGGCGGTGGAGGCAACCAGCCCCTCGCGGTAGGCGAGCCGGGCCTTGCGGCTCGGGAGGGTGTCGGGTGTTTCAGTTTGCTGCGCTGCCACCAAAACAGTCATGTGATCGACCTGCCTATAAACTCGACAAAGACAAACCAACACCAAGCGTGCTATAAAGTCTAATCGTCGTTTCTAATCAATCTCGATAAATATGATTTATCGATCGGGAAAATCCTTCCAATGCTGGACTTCAGGTCGATCGAGACGTTCCTGTGGGTTGTGAAGCTCGGCAGCTTCCGCGGCGCCGCGCAACGGCTCAACACCACCCAGCCGGCGATCTCCCAGCGCATCGCCCAGCTCGAGCGCGAGATGGGCGTGAAGCTGCTGAACCGCGATCATCGCGTGGCGTCACCGACACCGAGCGGCCGGCAGATGATGGTCTACGCGGAGAAGCTGATCGGCCTGCGCGCTGCGATGATGGCGGAGATCGGCGACCGCTCGGCGATGCGCGGCGTGATGCGGCTCGGCGTCGCCGAAACCATCGTGCACACCTGGCTGCCGCGGCTGGTCAAGAGCGTGAACGAAATCTATCCGAACCTGTCGCTGGAGATCGAGGTCGACATCACGCCGAATCTCACCGCGCGCCTGCTCGCGCAGGAGATCGAGCTCGCTTTCGTCGTCGGACCGCTGTCCGCCTCCGGCGTGCACAACCGCGTGCTCGCCGATTATCCGATCGGCTTTCTCGCAAGTCCTTCGCTCGGGCTCGGCAAGGGCCCGCTGACGCCGGCGGAGCTCGCGCGGTTTCCGATCATCACCTTCCCGCGCAAGACCAAGCCTTACGAGGTCGTGCGGGAGGTGTTCGACCGGCCCGAGCTGCCGCCGATCCGCCTGCACGCGTCCGCCTCGCTGGCGACCGTCATCCACATGGCGGTCGAGGGACTCGGCATCGCCGTGATTCCCGACGCCATCGTCGAGAACGAGCTCGCCGACGGGCGCCTGCAGCTGCTCGACACCGACCTCGCCATCGCACCGCTGACGTTCACCGCGAGCTGGCTCGCCTCTCCCGACGTCGTCGCCGTGGAGCGCGTCGCCGAGCTTGCACGGCAAATTGCGCAGAGCAGCCTCGCGGTTGACGCGCCCGCACAGGCGCGTCATTGAAAAAGGCGCCGGACAAAAAGAGAGAACGACCGCATGAGCCGAGCCGCCACCAACCTGCAAATCGATTCCGCCCGCCTGTGGGGCTCCATCCACGAGACCGCGCAATTCGGCGCGACGGCCAAAGGCGGCGTGCGGCGGCTGACCTTGAGCAGCGAAGACAAGCAGGTGCGCGATTGGTTCCGCAAGGCCTGCGAGGACGCCGGACTGGACGTCCACGTCGATGCGCTCGGATCACAGTTCGGCCTGCGCAAGGGCCGCGACATGTCGAAGCTGCCCGTCGGCATCGGCTCGCACCTCGACACCCAGCCGACCGGCGGCAAGTATGACGGCATCCTGGGAACGCTCGGCGCGCTGGAGGTGATCCGCACGCTGAACGATGCCGGCATCGAGACCGAGGCGCCGATCTGCGTCGTCAACTGGACCAACGAGGAAGGCTCGCGCTTCGCACCTGCGATGATGGCCTCCGCCGCCTATGTCGGCGACTTCACAACCGACGACATTTTGTCGCGCAAGGATATCGATGGCACCACCGTCGGCCAGGCGCTCGACAGCATCGGCTATCGCGGCGACAAGCCGGTCGGCTTTCAGAAGCTCGGCTGCTTCGTCGAGCTGCACATCGAGCAGGGTCCAATTCTGGAGGCGGAAGGCAAGACCATCGGCGTGGTCGATTCCGGCCAGGGCGTGCTCTGGTACGACGGCAAGATCTCCGGCTTCGAGAGCCATGCGGGCTCGACGCCGATGCCGCTGCGGCGCGATGCGCTGGCGACCTTGTCCGAAATCGTGCTGGCGATGGAGTCCATTGCGAAGAAGCACGGACCGAACGCGGTCGGCACCATCGGCGAGGCCGTGATCGCCAATCCCTCGCGCAACGTCATTCCCGGGGAGATCGCCTTCACCATGGATTGCCGCAGTGCCGACGGCGCCATCATGGATGCGCTCGATCGCGATCTGCGTGCGGCAATCGCCGAGATCGGCGCGCGCCGCAAGGTCGAGGTCAAGATCGATCTCGTCTGGCGCAAGCCGCCGACGCATTTCGATCCGAAGCTGATTGCTGCCGTCGAGAATGCCGCGACGACGCTCGGCTATTCCTCGCGCCGCATCACCTCCGGCGCCGGCCACGACGCCTGCAACCTCAACACGGTCATGCCGGCCGCGATGGTGTTCGTGCCCTGCAAGGACGGCATCAGCCACAACGAGCTGGAGGATGCGACGCAAGGCGACTGCGCCGCGGGCACCAACGTCCTCATGCATACCGTGCTGGCGATCGCCGGCGTCGCGTCCTGACCGGAGAGAATTATGCGCGGAGTTTTCGTCGACGCCAATGAATCGCTGGCCGTGATCATGGAACGGCTGGAGAAGCCCGGCGATCCCAAAGTGCGGATCAACAGGAACCCCGACATCACACCCGAGCAATATCCGGAAGTTCTCGACGGCGCCGAGATCGCGATCGTCGACCACACCGCACTGCCGACCGAGGTCGCGAAGAAATGTACCGGGCTGCAGCACGTCGTGTTCCTCGGCACCGGCGCGCGCAGCTACATGAATCCGGAAGAGCTCGCCGAGCTCGGCATCTCCGTGCATCTGATCAAGGGCTACGGCGACACGGCGGTTGCGGAATCCGCGATCGCGCTGATGTGGGCGTCGGCCCGCGTCATCGCGATGATGGACCGCGAGATGCGCGCCGGGAACTGGCTGCGCGAGGACGGCATGCAGCTCACCGGCAAGACGCTCGGCCTGATCGGCTTCGGCGGCATCGCCGCGGAGGTCGCGCGCATTGCGTCCGGTAGCGGCATGAAGGTGATCGCCTGGAACCGCTCGCCGAAGAGCCATCCCGCCGTCGAATTCACCGACCTCGACAGCGTGCTGGCGAGAAGCGACGTGGTGTCGTTGCACCTGCTGCTCAACGACGAGACGCGCGGCATGATCACGCGCGAGAAGATCTCTGCCATGAAACGCGGCGTCATCCTCATCAACACCGCCCGCGCCGCTGTGGTCGACGAGGCCGCCATGATCGACGCGCTGAAGTCGGGCCATATCCGCCACGCCGGCCTCGATGTCTTCAACATCGAGCCCCTGCCCGGCGATCATCCGCTGACGAAGCTGCCGAACGTGACGCTGTCGGCGCATTCGGCCTTCCGCACGCCGGAGGCGAGCGAGAACCTGATTGAGGCGGCGCTGGTTCACTGCCGCCGAATCGTGAAGGGATAAGAGCAACAACAATGGCCGACTATCGCATCATCAAGGCTGAGCCGCTCACCAATGTGGTCCGCGCCATCGTCAAGGCCGGCGGCTCCTCGGAGCGCGAGGCCGAGCTCGTATCGACCAATCTGGTCGAGGCCAATCTGAGGGGACATGACTCCCACGGCGTCGGTATGATCCCGCGCTATGTCCAGAGCGTCACCAATGGCGGCCTTGCCGTGAACCAGCACGTCAAGATCGTGCTCGACACCGGTCCGCTCCTCACGCTCGACGGCCTCACCGGCTATGGCCAGGTGATCGGTCATGAGGCGATGGAGTTGGCGGCTGAGCGCGCCAAGCGCAACGGCGTGTGTCTCGTCGGCCTCTCCAACTCGCACCATATCGGCCGCATCGGCCACTGGGCCGAGCAGTGCATCGACCACGGGCTGGTCTCGATCCACTTCGTCAACGTGATCTCGCGGCCGATCGTGGCGCCCTGGGGCGGCAGCGATGCGCGTCACGGTACCAATCCGTTCTGCGTCGGAATCCCGCGCGCCGGCAAGGATCCCATCGTGCTCGACTTCGCCACCAGCAGGATCGCGCAGGGCAAGACCCGCGTCGCCCACAACAAGGGCGTCGCGCTGGAGCCCGGCACCATCATCGACAATGAAGGCAAGCAGACGACCAACCCGCGCTACACCGTGATTCCGCCGTACGGCGCCATCCTCCCCTTCGGCGAGCACAAGGGTTCGGGACTCGCGCTCGTGTGCGAGATCCTCGGCGGTGCGCTCTCCGGCGGACAGGTTGTCAAGGGCCCGTCCGACGGCAAGTACAACGTCCTCAACGGCATGCTGTCGATCGTCATCGACCCGGACAAGCTCGGCACCGGCGAAAACCTCGCGCGCGAGGTCGAAAGTTTCGTCGCCTGGCACACCGGCTCACCGCCCGCGCCCGGGGTCGACAAGGTGCTGATCGCCGGCGACCCGGAACGCGAGACCAGGAAGAAGCGCCTTGCCGAAGGCATTCCAGTCGATCCAACGACGTGGCAGGAGATTCTGGAGGCCGGGAAGAAGTTCGGGCTGGATCAGGCTGCGATCGAGAAGATCGCAGGCTAGTTGCGACCGCAGCGCATCCTCAGCGTCGTTACGACCTCATGGATGATTGCGCACGGGAGTGTGGACGACGGCGAAGCATCGGCTCGCCCGCGGGGCGAATTTGAACCGGCCCGCGTTGCCTCGCGACAACGCGGATATCCCGGCTCATATCCGCTTTCGAGGTTCACATGCTCTCCCGTCTCGCAAAATTCGTGTCCGGCTCCGCAGAGCCATCACCCGCAGCCGACCTCTACCGGCAACGGCTCGCCATCTATGAGAGCGAGCTTGGCGAGCCCGAGCACACGTTCGCGGACAACGCAGAGCGCCGGATCGACATCCACGCCTTCGGCCGCGATTTCGTCCCGGTCTGCCGGGAGGGCTCCGACGAAGGCTATGTCCTTCTCACCAACGGCATGAGCGAGCAACGGATGCACGGTGTCCCAGGGGACGCGATGCCACGAGCCGAGCTGATGTGGTACGTCCGCGAGCCGACCGAGGAGGTCTGGGCCAATCTGCGCTGGCTGGCCAATCTGCCGTTCATCGACACGACCTGGTTGGGCTTCGGCCATCGCGTCGCGCTTCCGTGGCCGCCGGTTGCGGGAACAGACTTCCAGACGTTCCTGTTTCTCACACCGATCATCGGCCCCGACAAGGAGATCGCCGAGGCGTTGGAGATCGCGGGCGATCCCGTGGAGATCTTGACCGTGAACCTGATCTCGCAGCAGGAGCTCGCGCTGATCAAGTCCAGGGGACTCGACCCGTTTCTCGACCTGCTCGATGACAACGACTACCCGCCGATCTTCGATCCGGCGCGGAAATCGTATGTTTGAGGCCTAAGCCAAAAGCACTGCTGCCCTTCCCTTCTCCCCTTGCGGGAGAAGGTGGCGCGAAGCGCCGGATGAGGGGTTCTCTCGGCGAGCAATTCTGCGAATGATAGATCTGTCTCCGCGGAGACAGACCCCTCACCCGTCTCGCCGCTGCGCGGCGAGCCACCCTCTCCCACAAGGGGAGAGGGAAAGATCGACCGCCTCAGTCCACCATCTCGGCGACCGCCTTGCCGCACGCAGTCGTGTCGGCATTGCCGCCGAGATCCTTGGTGCGCAGCGTGCGTTCAGCCAGCGTGCGCTCGATCGCCTCGACGATCGACTTGCCGGCTTCCTTCTCGCCGAGATGCTCGAACATCATCGCGCCGGACCAGATCGCGCCGATCGGGTTGGCGATGCCCTGACCTGCGATGTCGGGTGCCGAGCCGTGCACCGGCTCGAACACCGAGGGAAAATCGCCTTCGGGATTGATGTTGCCTGACGGCGCGATGCCGATCGTGCCGGTGCAGGCCGGGCCGAGATCGGAGAGGATGTCACCGAACAAATTCGAGCCGACCACGACGTCGAACCAGTCCGGATGCAGCACGAAGTTCGCCGTCAAGATGTCGATGTGGTACTTGTCCCACTTCACGCCCGGAAACTTCTTGGCCATCGCCTCCACGCGCTCGTCCCAATAGGGCATGGTGATGGAGATGCCGTTGGACTTGGTCGCCGAGGTCAGGTGCTTCTTGGGCCGCGACTGCGCGAGCTCGAAGGCGAATTTCAGGATGCGGTCGACGCCGGTGCGGGTCATCACCGTCTGCTGCGTCACGAACTCGCGGTCGGTGTCCGGGAACATGCGGCCGCCGACCGAGGAATATTCGCCTTCGGTGTTCTCGCGCACCACCCAGAAATCGATGTCGCCGGGCTTGCGCCCCGCCAGCGGCGACGGCACGCCGGGCATCAGCCGCACCGGGCGCAGGTTGACGTACTGGTCGAACTCGCGGCGGAACTTGATCAGCGAGCCCCACAGCGAGACGTGGTCCGGGATCTTGGCCGGCCAACCGACCGCGCCGAAATAGATCGCATCGTGCTTGCCGATCTTCTCCTTCCAGTCATCCGGCATCATCTGGCCGTGCTTTTCGTAATAGTCCCAGGACGAGAAGTCGAAATGGTCGAAATGCAGCGAGACGTTGTGCTTCTTCGCCGCCGCCTCCAAAACGCGCAGGCCTTCCGGCATCACCTCCTTGCCGATGCCGTCGCCGGGAATGACCGCGATCCGGTATTGTTTCTTGCTCATCGAGAACGTCCTTGGTTGGTCCGGCAGTCGCCGCCTTCTGACTGCACTGCAATGGACCAAACGCGGCGGCAGTGCAACGCTGCACTGCAATGTTGACCATGGCGCGGGCGAGCGCCTACTGATTTGATCCTGTTCCCACGAACGAGTACCCCCATGGATCTGCATCTGCGCGGCAAGCGCGTCCTGATCACCGGCGCGTCCAAGGGCATTGGCGCAGCCGCTGCCGAGGCCTTCGCCGAGGAAGGCGCGCATCTCCTCCTCGCGGCACGCAGCGGCGATCAGCTCAAGGCGCTGGCCGACCGCTTGCGCGCCGCGCACCAGATCGACGCCGCAACGAGCATCGTCGATCTGCGCAAGGAGGACGACGTGGCCCGGCTGGCGAAAGAAGCCGCCGACATCGACGTGCTCGTCAACAATGCCGGCGACATCCCCGGCGGCTCGATCGACAAGATCGACGAGGCGGCCTGGCGGCACGCCTGGGAATTGAAGGTGTTCGGCTATATCAACCTGACGCGCTACATCTACGCGCAGATGAAAGCCAGGGGCGGCGGCGTCATCGTCAACGACATCGGCGCGGCCGGCGAAAAGTTCGACGCCAACTACATCTGCGGCAGCGCCGGCAATGCGGCGCTGATGGCGTTCACCCGTGCGCTCGGCGGCAAGAGCCTCGCCGACAACATCCGCGTCGTCGGCATCAATCCCGGCCCCGTCGGCACCGACCGCCACGTCACCCTGCTCAAGACGCGGGCCAAGCACCAGTTCGGCGACGAGACCCGCTACAAGGAATTCCAGAAGAGCCTGCCGCTCGGCAGGCCCGCGCATGCGCGCGAGATCGGCGACCTCATGGCGTTCCTCGCCTCGGATCGCGCCGGCTATACCTCGGGCGTGATCTACACGGTCGACGGCGGCATCAGCGCGGGGTGGGGATAACATTATCCTCGTCATTGCGAGCGCAGCGAAGCAATCCAGGAATGCCTCTGTAGCAACCAGTCTGGATTGCTTCGTCGCTTCGCTCCTCGCAATGACGAGCTTCGAATAAGCACAGGAGTAAGCTAATTGTCCCAAGATCTGATCCGCGAAACCGCCTGCACCGTCGTCGACAAGCTGCGCTCCGGCGACGTCTCGCCGCTCGAGCTCTTGGACGTGCTGGAGAAGCGCATCAAGCAGGTCGACGGCAAGGTCAACGCGCTGCCGACGCTGTGCTTCGATCGCGCGCGGGAGAGCGCGAAGACACTTATGCAGAAGCCGGCGGGTGCGCGCGGACTGCTCGCCGGGCTGCCGGTGCCGATCAAGGATTTGACCGATGTCGCGGGCGTGTTGAACACGCAGGGCTCGCCGATCTTCAAGGACAACATCCCCGCGAAGTCTGACCTCATGGTCGAGAACCTCGAGGCCAACGGCGCGGTCGTCTACGCCAAGTCGAACACGCCGGAATTCGGCGCCGGCGCCAACACGTTCAACGAGGTGTTCGGCGCGACGCTCAATCCCTGGGATACGACGAAATCGGCCGCAGGCTCCTCCGGCGGCGCGGCGGTGGCACTGGCGACCGGCATGGCCTGGCTCGCCCAGGGCTCCGACATGGGCGGGTCGTTGCGCAGCCCGGCGGCCTTCTGCGGCGTCGTCGGCATGCGGCCGAGCATTGGCCGCGTCGCACATACTCCGAAGTCCGGCATCGATCGCAATCTCGGCGTGGTCGGCCCGATGGCGCGCAACGTCGAGGATCTCGCGCTGCTGCTGGATGCCATGAGCGGCGACTATGCCGACGATCCGCTGTCACTGCCGGCTCCGGCAACCTCGTTCCTGTCGGCGGCCCAGGCGGGCAAGAGGCCGAAGCGCATCGCCTATTCGCCCGATCTCGGCATCACCCCGGTCGACCCCGAGGTAAAGGCGATCACGCGCAAGGCCGCCGAACGTTTCGCGGAGGCGGGCGCCATCGTCGAGGAGGCGCATCCGGACTGGCGCGAGGCGCATGAATGCTTCCACGTGCTGCGCGCCTTCGATTTTGCAATCACCAAGGCCAATCTGCTGCGCACCAAGCGCGACCTGCTCAAGCCCGAAGTGATCTGGAACATCGAGGAAGGCCTCAAGCTCACGGTCGAGCAGCTCGCGCGTGCCGAGGCGCAGCGCGTCGATATGACGGCGCGGGCGGTCGAGTTCTTCAAGAGCTACGATCTGTTGCTGACGCCGACCACGATCGTTCCGCCCTTCCCGATCGAGCATCGCTATGTCGCCGAATGTGCCGGCAAGAGGTTCGAGAACTACATTGAATGGCTCGGCATCGTCTATGCCATCACGCTGGCCTGCTGCCCGTCCCTCTCGCTGCCCTGCGGCTTCACGGCGTCGGGCCTGCCAGTCGGTGTCCAGGTGGTCGGCGCGCCGCGTGCCGATGCGCAGGTGATTGCCGGCGCGAAGATGCTGGAGGATATTCTGGGCCTGCGCGCGACGACGCCGATCGATCCGAAGGTGAAGAACTAGCCGCGCTCTCGTGCCCCGGACGCAGCGCAGCGCTTCTTCAGCGTTGCGCTGCAGAGCCGGGGCCCATCTCTCCGCGACCTCCCCTGCAGCCCTGGCTCCCGGCTCTGCGGCGCAGCGCTGAAGCGCTGCACCTTGTCCGGGACACGAGGCCTCACCTCCCGCGCGTCGCCTCCAGGCTCCGGCTGTAGCGCGACATCGCAAAGCAGAAGACGAAGTAGATCGCGGCAACGAAGATATAGACTTCGACGGAAAACTGCTGCCAGGCGGGATCGATGATCGCGGTCTTGGCCGTCGTCAGCAGGTCGAATATGCCGATGATCAGCACCAAGCTGGTGTCCTTGAAGAAGGCGATGAAGGTGTTGACCAGCGGCGGGATGACGTGGCGGATCGCCTGCGGCAGGATGATCAAGCGGTGCTTGCGCCAGTAGGACAGGCCGAGCGCGTCGGCGGCTTCATATTGCCCGCGCGGCACCGCCTGAAGCCCGCCGCGGATCACTTCGGCGAGGTAGGCGCCGGCGAACAGGATGATCGCGATCTGCGCGCGCAGCAGCTTGTCGATGTTGAATCCGGCCGGCATGAACAGCGGAAACATCACGCTGGCCATGAACAGCAGGCTCACCAGCGGCACGCCACGGATCAGCTCGACATAAAGCACGCTGAGCGAACGTATCGCCGGCAGCTTCGAACGCCGGCCGAGCGCGACCAGGATGCCGAGCGGAAAGCCGAAGGCGAGGCCGAACGTCGCCAGGATCAGCGTCACCGGCAAGCCGCCCCAGCGGTCCTGCGAGACGAAGGACAGGCCGAACACGCCGCCCCACATCAGCACGCTGATCAGCGCCAGTGCACCGATCCAGAGATAGACCAGCTCGCGCCGCCACAGCGCGCGGCGGGTCGAGAGGGTGTACAGCGCAATGAACAGCACGACCGATAGCGCCGGCCGCCACTGCTCGTCGAACGGATAGGTGCCGAACAGGATGAAGCGGTACTTTTCGGGGATGATGGCCCAGCAGGCGCCGAGGCCGCGCGCGGCGCGACAGGCGCTGGAATCGTTTGTGGGCGTCAGCCAGACCGCGTAGACGATACCCCATTGCACGAAGCTGAAAATGCCCTTGGCGAGCAGCGCCAGCAGCAGGACGGTGAGGATCCCATTCGGAATCGAGGAGAACAGGTTCTTGCGCAGCCAGTGCAGCACCGGATTGCCAAGCTGCGGACGGCGGGCAGCTCGGGGCGTCTCCGGCACGTCCGTGATAGCCGTCATGATCAGCGCTCCACCAGCGCGATACGCGAATTGTACCAGTTCATGAAGAAGCTGATGGACAGGCTGATGGTCAGGAACACCGCCATGATCAGCGCGATTGCTTCGATCGCCTGCCCGGTCTGGTTCAGCGTGGTGTTGGCGATCGAGACGACGTCCTGGTAGCCGATCGCGACCGCGAGCGAGGAGTTCTTGGTCAGGTTGAGATACTGGCTCGTCATCGGCGGCACGATAACGCGCAGCGCCTGCGGCAGGATGATCTGCCGCAGCATGAAGCTGCGGCGCAGGCCAAGCGCGTTGGCGGCATCCCACTGGCCGCGCGGCACGGACTGGATGCCGCTGCGCACGATCTCGGCGATGAAGGCCGAGGTGTAGGTCACCAGTGCGATCAGCAGCGCGAAATATTCCGGCGCGAGCGTCAACCCGCCGACGAAATTGAAGCCGCGCAGCTGCGGCCACTCGATCGTCCAGGACACGCCGAGCACAAGCGAGACCGCGGCCGGCACCACGACGATGAGACCGAGCGCAGACGGCCAGACCGGCCGCGGCTTGCCGTCGCGCATCTGCTGCGCGACCAGCCACCGACGGAAGAGGAAAAACACCGCGCAGCCCAGTAGCGCGGTGCCGAGCACCGTGAGCTGCGGCGGCCCGAACGGCATCGCCGGCAGGATCAGGCCGCGATTGGACAGGAACACGCCCTCGACGGGCCGCCACGCGGCGCGTGCAGCCGGCAGCGCCTGCATCATCACGTACCAGAACAGCAGCTGCAGCAGCAGCGGGATGTCGCGGAGCGTTTCGACATAGACCGCCGCAAGCCGCGACAACAGCCAGTTGGCCGACAGCCGCGAGATCCCGATCAGCGTGCCCAGGATCGTCGCGAGCACGATGCCGATCACGGCGACGCGCAAGGTGTTGGCGACGCCGACGACGAAGGCCCAGAGATAACTATCCCTCGGATTGTAGGCGAGCAGGCTGTCGGCAATCGGCATGCCGGCCTCGCGGCCGAGAAAGGCGAAGCCGGTGGTGATGCGCCGCGCCGAGAGATTGGTAACGGTGTTGGACCAGAGGAAGGCGATCACCCCGACCGCGATGCCGACCACCAAGACCTGCCAGAACAGCCCCTTCAATTCGTTGCGCCCGAGCACGAAGCGACGACGCGGCGGTGCTCTGGGATGATCGGCGGTCACAGCACAAAAATCCTTCTTCAAATGCAGCGATTTCCGGCGACGCACGTCAAGTGTTGCACCGAACTGAAATTCATGCAACAAATGTTTCATGGCCGAGCCCGCGAAATCCTCGCCCCTGAGCGAACTGCGCATCGCATTGCCATCGCTCCCCCTGCGCTTGCAGGAGGTCGGCCGTTTCGTCGCCGCCAATGATTACGACGCCACCACACGTTCGATGCGCGATCTCGCGGCGGAAGCCGGCGCCGATCCCGCCGCGTTCACGCGGCTTGCGAAGGCGATTGGCTATTCCGGATGGGACGAGCTGCGCGCGGCGCTGACCGAGGCGCGCCGGCCATCGCAGACCGCGCCCTTCTCCGGCCGCACAAGAGGCCGCCGTCACGGGCCGAACGCCGATGTTACGCTCGTCATCGACAAGCTCGAGGCCGAGGCCGCGGGCCTTCCACGCATCCCGGCCCAGCCGATCGCGGAAGCGGCGCGCGCGCTGCACGAGGCCAAGCGGATCTGGATCGCGGGCTACCGCAGCTGCCGCAGCGTCGCGGAGCTCCTGAATTACGAGCTGCGCCTGTTCCGGCCCGAACAGGTGCAGCTCGTCGGCACGTCCGGGCCTGATGATCTCGATCTCGGCGCGTTCCGGCCCGACGAAGCCGTCATCGTCATCGGCTTCCTGCCCTACACCCATGCCAGCGTCCGCGTCGCGCAGGCCGCTCATCGCAGCGGCGCAACGCTGGTCGCGATCGCGGACAGCCTCGCGGCACCGATGGCCGAGGGCGCCGATCACGTGCTGCTGTTCGAGGCGGCCTCCTCGCCCGGCTTTTTCCCCAGCCTCACGGGCGCGATCGCGATTGCGCAGTCGCTCGCGGCGGTCACGTTCTCGCTCGGCGGCGCCGCCGCGAAGAAGCGTCTGGAAAATACCGAGGCGCGGCTCAGTGCTGCCTCCACCTACGTCTCGGAGAAAGGTTGACCCATGAGCACCCGCACCAGCCGCGTGCTGCATCGCTCGCTGCGCGAAACGCCGCCCAAGGCGATCGGCGGCGAAGGCGTTTATCTCTTCGCCGAGGACGGGCGTCGCATCATCGATGCCTCCGGCGGCGCGGCGGTCTCCTGCCTCGGCCACCAGCACCCGCGCGTGATCGCGGCGATGGCCAGGCAGGCCTCGACCCTGGCCTATGCCCACACCGCCTTCTTCTCTTCCGAGCCGGCCGAAGCGCTGGCCGAGCGGCTGGTCGGGCATGAGCCCGGCGGTCTCGCCTACGCCTATTTCGTCAGCGGCGGATCGGAGGCGATCGAAGCCAGCATCAAGCTGGCGCGGCAATATTTCATCGAGCGCGGCCAGCCGCAGCGGCAGCATTTCATCGCGCGGCGGCAGAGCTATCACGGCAACACGCTCGGCGCGCTCGCCGCCGGCGGCAATGCCTGGCGTCGCGCGCCCTATGCGCCGCTGCTGTCGAGCGCTTTCAGCCACGTCACGCCGGCGTTCGCCTATCACGAGAAGCGCGAGGGCGAGTCGGATGCGCAGTTCGTCGCGCGCCTCGCCGCCGAGCTCGACGCCGAGTTCCAGCGGCTCGGCTCCGACACCGTGGCGGCCTTCCTCGCCGAGCCCGTCGTCGGCGCCACCGCCGGCGCCGTGACCGCCCCGGACGGCTACTTCAAAGCGGTGCGCGAGATCTGCGACCGGCACGGTGCGCTGCTCATTCTCGACGAGGTCATGTGCGGCATGGGCCGCACCGGCACGACGCATGCCTGGGAGCAGGAAGGTGTCGCACCCGACATCCAGGCGATCGCAAAGGGGCTTGGCGGCGGCTACCAGCCGATCGGGGCCATGCTCGCAAGCGGCAAGATCATCGACACCATCCGTTCGGGCACGGGCGCATTTCAGCACGGCCACACTTATCTGGCACACCCCCTCGCCTGCGCCGCCGCGCTCGCGGTGCAGGATGTGATCCGCGACGACGGTCTGCTCGACCGCGTGAAGGAGCGCGGCAAGCAGCTCGAGCAGCGCCTGACGGAGCGTTTCGGCAATCACCGCCATGTCGGCGACATCAGGGGCCGAGGCCTGTTCTGGGCAATCGAGCTCGTCGCCGATCGCGCTAGCCGCGCCGCGTTCGATCCGGCGCTCAAGCTGCACCAGAAGATCAAGGCCGAAGCCTTCGCGAACGGGCTCGGCTGCTATCCGGGCGGCGGCACCGTCGATGGTGTGCGCGGCGACCACGTGCTGCTCGCACCGCCCTATATCGCCTCGGCGGACGAAATCGACCTGATCGTCGACAAGCTCGGCACGGCCGTCGACAACGTGTTGCGTAGTGTCAATCACTGAGGGGAGAGTAGTATGAGGAAAGTGGTTATTGCAGCGGGCCTGCTGGCGGCATCGACGGTGATGGCGTCGGCGGCGACGCTCGATACGGTGAAGGGTCGCGGCACCCTGGTGTGCGGCGTCAGCGCCGGCTTTGCCGGCTTCTCGGCACCGGACTCGCAGGGCAATTACAAGGGTCTCGACGTCGATTATTGCCGCGCGCTGGCGGCCAGCGTGCTCGGCGATCCCACCAAGGTGCGCTACGTCTCGTTGACGGCACAGAACCGCTTCACCGCCTTGCAATCGGGCGAGATCGACGTGCTCTACCGCAACTCGACGCAGACCTATTTGCGCGGCGTAACGCTCGGCCTGCGGCAGGGCCCGATCAACTTCTACGACGGCCAGGGTTTTGTCGTGAAGAAGGACCTCGGCGTGAAGGAGCTGAAGGACCTCAAGGGTGCCACCGTCTGCGTCGCGCAGGGCACCACGCACGAGGTCACGCTCGGCGATTACGGCCGCGCCAACGGCATCGACTGGAAGCCGCTGGTGTTCGACCGCATCGACACCATGTACCAGACCTTCTTCGGCGGCCGCTGTGATGCCATGACCCAGGACGCTTCCGCCCTCGCCGGCGCGGTGACCACCGCGGCGCCGAACGCGGCCGACTACATCGTGCTGCCGCAGACCATCAGCAAGGAGCCGCTCGGCCCCTTCACCCGCAACGGCGACGAGGTCTGGAGCGACATCATCACCTGGCTGCATTACGGCCTGATCGAGGCCGAGGAGCTCGGCGTCACGCAGGCCAATGTCGATGAGATGACGAAGTCGCAGACGCCCGCGATCCAGCGGCTGCTGGGCGCCAGCGGCGATCTCGGCTCGCGACTCGGGCTCGACAACAAATGGCTGGTCACGGCGATCAAGGCCGGCGGCAATTACGGCGAGATTTTCGAGCGCAATGTCGGCAAGGCGAGCCCGCTCAAGCTCGATCGCGGCCTCAACGGCCTCTGGAGCAAGGGCGGCTTGATGTACGCCATTCCGTTCAAGTAAAGGTGCTCCGTGTCCCGGACACGCTGCAGCGTGCAACGCTGCTGCGCAGAGCCGCGACCAGCAACGACAATGGGCCCCGGCTCTGCAGCGCAATACTGCGCATTGCGCTGCGTCCGGGGCACGAGACCTCCCAGGTAGTCACCTTCCATGCCGACGCCCCCTCGCATCGCCCTGATCCACGCCCTCAAGCATTCCATCGCCCCGATCGAGGCGGCGCTTGCGCAGGCGTGGCCCGAGGCGCGGCTGATGAACCTGCTCGACGACAGCCTGTCTGCAGACCTGGCCCGCGACGGCACGCTCACTGATGCCATGACCGAACGCTTCCTGGCGCTCGGCGATTACGCGGCGGCGACGGGAGCGGATGGCATCCTGTTCACCTGCTCCGCCTTCGGCCCTTGCATCGAGGCCGTCGCGCGCGCGCATGCGCCGATGCCGGTGCTCAAGCCGAACGAGGCCATGATCGAGAGGGCGGTGACCATGGGCCAGCGCATCGGCCTGCTCTCGACCTTTCCGCCGACGCTGGCATCGATGCCGTCCGAATTTCCCGCTTCGGTCGAGGTCGTGCCGAAACTTGCCGAAGGCGCACTGGCAGCGCTCGACCACGGCGACCGCACCACGCATGACCGGCTGATCGCAGACGCCTCAAGGAGCTTGCGCGATTGCGACGTCATCGCGCTGGCGCAATTCAGCATCGCCGCGACCGCGCCGCTCGTCGCGGAGGCCACGGGCCTCCCCGTCGTGACCACGCCGGACAGCGCGGTCGAGAAGCTGATGAGGCTGTTGAAGGTGAAGGCCTAAAGCGCGATGCGATTAGGATGAATCGTCATCGCGCTTCAGGTTATTGTTCGAGCATGATCTTCTCGGAAAACCGCTTCACACTTTTCCGGATCATGCTCTAAGCGCCGGCCTTGGTCCGACGCCGCGCATCCTTGATCGCGACCGCAAGCGCAGCCTTGGTCTCGTTGACGAAATCCTCGACCAGCTCCTCGCGCGTGGCGTGCGCCGCCTCGCCGGTGAACAGGCCCTGCTCGGCCAGCATCACCACCCCGTGCAGCGCCGCCCAGATCTTGAGCGCCTGCCGCTCGCGCAAATAACCCACGGCGGGCGCTTCCAAAGCTTCGATGACGAGCGCAAAGGTCTCCCGCGTCGCTGCGTGCAACTCGCTGCCCTTGGCCGCGCAGGACACCGTGCGTGAGGCGAACATCAAGCGGTAAATGCCATTCCGGCGCAGACCGAAATCGAGCGTCGCCTGTGCGAGCCGCGAGAGCTTCGATTGCTTCGACGAGTTTGCCATCGCTTCGCGCAACAGCGCTGAGAGCTGCCGGAATGCTTCCGCGGTGACGGCGGCGAGCAGCGCCTCGCGGTCGGCAAAATGCCGGTACGGCGCCGGCTGCGAGACGCCGAGCTTCTTGGCAAGCGCCTTGATGCTGATCGCCTCGGCGCCGCCCTGCTCCGCCTCGTGCAGCGCGGCCTCGATCAACGCATCGCGGAGATCGCCATGGTGGTAGGTCTTCTCGGGCTTGCGGGCTGGTCGTGAACGCATGTCGGGGCGAAGCCTATAAGTTTGCGCTTGACAGGGGAAGCCCGCCGCGAATGTAATAGCATATAACTTAAACAAAATCGGGATGAGGAAACGCGCCGCCCTTCGGGCCCTCGCGCGCACACGACCAAGGAAGCCGAAAATGGCAGAGCGACTGAAGGTTCACGTCGATCCGGACAAATGCCAGGGCCATGCCCGCTGCAAGGCGCTCGCGCCGGAGCTTTTCGAGCTCGACGAATACGGCAACGCGCACGAAGCCGGCGACGGCACCGTCCCGCCGGGGCTCGAGGACAAGGCCTGGCTTGCGAAGTCCAACTGTCCGGAAATCGCAATCGATGTGATCGAGGAATAACGCGGCCGCGGCCGCCCCGCGTGCTTTCAGCGAACACGAGCCAAGGGATTCCCTGCCATGTCCGATGTCGACCAGCCCGCCGCCCATCCGCCCGTGACCGACTGGGTCCATGACTTCGACCACACCGATCCGCAATGGACGGAGGACCCCTTCCCGATCTGGGACGAGCTGCGAGCCGCAAGCCCCGTGGTGCACACGAAACGCTTCCTCGGCTGCTACCTTCCGACGACCTATGAGGCCGTGCGCGAGATCGCCAACGACTCCGAGCACTTCTCCTCACGCCGCATCATCGTCCGTGACGTGCGGCCGGAAATCACCAGCCGGAACGCGGCCCCGCCGATCACCTCCGATCCGCCCGAGCACAAGCCGGCCAAGCAATTGTTGCTGCCGCCCTTCACGCCGGACGCGATGAAGAAGCTCGAGCCGCGGGTCCGCGCTATCTGCAACGAGCTGATCGACGACTTCATCGCCGAGCGGCGAGTGGACGCTGCGGCGCGCTACACCAAGCACATTCCGGTTCGGGCGATCGCGCACATGCTCGGCATTCCCGAGAGCGACAGCGACCTTTTCATCAATTGGATCCACATGATCCTCGAGCTCGGCATCAGGGACGAGAGCAAGCTGCTCCAGGCCGTGCAGGAGATGACGGCCTATTTCGGCGGCCACATCGAAGCGCGCAAGAACAAGCCCACCGACGACCTGATCTCCTACCTGATGAACGCAAGGGACAAGAACGGCAATCCGCTCGAGGACAGCCATGTGATGGGCTCGCTGCGCCTGCTGCTGATCGCCGGCATCGACACCACCTGGAGCGCGATCGGCTCCTCGCTCTGGCATCTTGCGAAGACGCCGGCCGACCGCGAGCGGCTGATCGCCGAGCCCGGGCTGATACCGACCGCCGTGGAGGAACTGCTGCGCGCCTATTCGCCGGTGACGATGGCGCGCGAGGTGGTCAAGGAGACCACGGTGTCCGGCTGTCCGGTCAAGCCGGGCAACATGGTGCTGCTGTCGTTTCCGGCAGCCAACCGCGACCCCAAGATGTTTCCGGACGCTGACAAAGTCGTGATCGACCGGCGCGAGAATCGCCACGCCGCCTTCGGTCTCGGCATCCACCGCTGTGTCGGTTCCAACCTCGCGCGCATGGAAATGCAGGTGGCGCTGGAGGAATGGCTGAAGCGGATTCCCGACTTCCGGCTCGATCCGGCAGGCACCGTGACCTGGTCACAGGGAACGGTCCGAGGCCCACGCCAGTTGCCATTTTTGCTCGGAAAGGCGATGTAAGCCTTCCCGAAGCGAAGGAAGCGGACAGGCCTGTCATGGCATGCGCGACACCAAGCACGCCTCCGCCATGCATCGCCACGAGCAGGCCATGACCGACGAGACGCCATCCGACAGCAAGCTGACGCGCACCAAGGAGAAATGGGCGCGCGAGGGCCGCTTTCTCACCGGCAAGATCACACGGCCGGAGGATCAACGGCTTCCACCCGGGCAGCACCTCACCAAGGACTGGCCGGTGCTCGATCTCGGGGTCACCCCGCCGGTCTCGCGCGAGCGCTGGCGGCTCGACGTCTATGGCGCGGTCGAGGTGCCCGTGTTCTGGAGCTTTGCCGAGTTCGCCGCGCAGAAGCAGTCCCGGTTCACCTCGGACATCCATTGCGTCACGACCTGGTCGCGCTATGACAACGAGTGGGAAGGGCTCGCCACGCGTGAGCTGCTGGCGGCCTGCCAGCCGCGCGAGGATGCCCGCTTCGTCGTGCTGCATTCCTACGACGGTTACACCACCAACCTCGCGCTGGAGGATTTTGCCGCCGAGGAGGCGCTGCTCGCCCACAGCTGGTCCGGCCAGCCGCTGACGGAGGAGCATGGTGGCCCGGTGCGGCTGGTGGTGCCGCACCTCTATTTCTGGAAGAGCGCGAAATGGCTCCAGGCCATCGAATTCCTGACCGAGGACGCGCCGGGCTTCTGGGAAGTCCGCGGCTACCATAACCGCGGCGATCCCTGGGCCGAGCAGCGCTATTCGGGCGATTAAATTCGAGCAAGAACGGGGGAAGCCCATGCCGACGGAACGCTTTCAATTCACCGGCGAAGGCGGCCATCAGCTCGCGGCCGCGCTGGAGCTGCCCGACGGCGAGCCCGCGGCTTTCGCGCTGTTCGCGCACTGCTTCACCTGCGGCAAGGACACGCTGGCAGCAAAGCGGATTTCCGTGGCACTGGCGGCCAGGGGCATCGCTGTGCTGCGCTTCGACTTTACCGGGCTCGGCTCGAGCGAAGGCGATTTCGCCAATTCGACGTTCTCCTCCAACGTTGCCGACCTCGTGCGCGCAGCCGATCATCTGCGTGACATCCGCAAGGCACCCTCGATCCTGATCGGCCATAGCCTCGGTGGCGCCGCGATCCTCGCCGCCGCGGGACAGATTCCGGAGGCGAGAGCGGTGGCCACCATCGCGGCGCCCTCGGATCCCGCCCACGTCACCGGCCTGTTCAGGGAGCATCTCGACGACATCCGCGCGCAGGGCGAGGTCGAAGTCTCGCTCGCGGGACGGCCGTTCCGGATCAAGCGCGAATTCCTCGACGACATCGCCGAGCAAGCGCTGATGAAGGACGCCACCGGCCTACACAAGGCGCTGCTGGTGATGCATTCGCCCGTCGACGACACCGTCGGCATCGACAACGCGACGAAGATCTTCGTTGCGGCAAGACACCCCAAGAGCTTCGTCTCGCTCGACCATGCCGATCATCTTCTGACCAAGCCTGCCGACGCGCTCTATGCGGCCGACGTGATCGTGGCCTGGGCGAGCCGTTATGTCGATGCAGCGAAGCCCGCGAAGGCGATGGATCTACCTGAGGAGCCGCGGAAGGTCGTGGTGCAGGAGACCCGCAAGAGCAAATTCAACCAGGCCATCACGGTCGGCCCACATCATCTGGTGGCTGACGAGCCGCTCGCGGCCGGCGGCGCCGATGCCGGACCCGGCCCGTACGATTTCCTGCTCGCCGGCTTGGGTGCCTGCACCTCCATGACCATGCGCCTTTATGCCGACCGCAAGTCGCTGCCGCTCGACCGCGTCACGGTCACGCTGAAGCATTCCAAGATCTACGCCAAGGATTGTGCGGAATGCGAGACCCGCGAGGGCATGCTCGACCAAATCGAGCGCGACATCGCGATCGACGGCGCCCTCGATACCGAGCAGCGCAAGAAGCTGATGGAGATCGCCGACAAGTGCCCGGTGCACCGCACCCTGACATCGGAGATCCGCATCGTGACCAAGGCGGTGGAGTAGCTCAAGCGGCCCGCGAGTCGGCTTCGGCGGCCTGGAGCGGCTGAACCCGCAGCGCACCGCGCAGCCCTGCCGCGGTGCCGAGCAGGATGCCGGCAACCGCGACGAACGAGCCAAGCGCGAGCGTAGACACGCCCGTGAGCCCCTGCCCGATCGAGCAGCCGAATGCCATCACGCCGCCGATCCCCATCAGCGCAGCGCCGGCCCCTGAGCGCAGCATGTGGCGTGGCGACGAATAGCCCTCGAGCTTGAAGCGGCGAGTTGCGACTGCCGTCACCAGACTGCCGGTGAAGACGCCGGCAACAGTCGCGATGCCGAAGTTGAGCGTCAGCCCGGTCGAGAGCATGGCGTATTGCAGGGCATCGGCGATCGGCGCGACGAACGTAAGGGAGGTCACGGGGACCGGATTGAAGTCGTCGGCACCGAGATAGCCGGTAACCAACCAGCCGCCGGCGACGAGGAGGCCCACGATGACGCCCGCTACGATCTGACCGGGCGAGCGGCGGAACGCCGGATGCGCGATAGCAAACAGGATCAGCGCGACGACGATCGTCGCGGCTGCCAGTGCGCGCGCAGCCGCCTCGGTGAGTCCGAGCGTCGCGAGCAAGGACGGCAGCGAATTCGCGTTGACCGTAGTTTGCGTCGCCTGGACCAGCTCGATACGCCCGGGCGCGATCAAGCCCTTGAGCGTCATCTGCGCGGCGATCGCCAGCACGATTACGACCACGAAAGAGCGGAGATTGCCGCGGCCGAGCAGCACCAGCGCCCGCGAGCCGCAGCCGTTCGACAGCACCATGCCGTAACCGAACAGCAGGCCGCCGAGGAACAGCACCGCCGGCGAAAACGACGGCTGCAGATAGATCGACTTGCCGAGATCGACCGTGCCGCTGCCGGCAAGGAGCTGGCTGGCGGCGATCGCAACCGCAATCGCCAGCGCATAGCTCCGCACCAGTCGCCCATCACCCTCCGCCAGCCACCCGCGCATGCTGCTCATCAGGCAGAAGCCGCTGAGCAGGCCGACAGCGCCGTAGACGAGGCCGATGACGAGACCAGCGAGGATGACAAGTTGCGTGGATTCCATCGGTTGTTCTCAGACCTCTCGCCTTTCTCCGTCATTGCGAGCGCAGCGAAGCAATCCAGTCTGTCTTCGCGGATGCATTTTCTGGATTGCTTCGCTGCGCTCGCAATGATGGTGGATTACGGCTTCAGTATCACCCTGTCGCGCGAAGAACCGGCGACGGCGACGTACGCCTCCTTCGCGCGCTCCAGCGGATAGATCGCGTTCGCCTTGATCGGAAACGGTTTCAGATGGCCGCTCGCAAAACCCGGCCCAAGGTCGCGCAGCACCGCGCCCGTTGCGGCCGACGACAGGCCAAGCGTGTCGATGCCGACATAGGTGTGCTGTCCGCGATAGAATTCGAGGATGTTGAACTGCACGATGCAATCGATCGCGGCGATCAGAATCTGGCGGCCGCGCAAGGCCAGCGACTTGTGCGCGGCCTGAAAATAGGGATCGCCGACCGTGTTGAAGACGATGTCGGCGCCCTTGCCGCCGGTCAATTCGCGCACGCGCGCGGCGACGTCGGTGACGGAGGCGTCGATCACCTCGATGGGCGCGTTGGCGTGGCCTTCATAGGCTTCCGCCTTGCGCACCACGCCTATGACGCGCGCGCCCTGCCAAGTCGCGATCTGCACCGCGGCCTGGCCGACCTTGCCGTTGACGCCGAACACCAGGACAGTCTCGCCGCTCTTCGGCACGCCGGCGCGGCGAAAGCCTTCCATCGCGGTGACGAAGGGCACGCCGATGCCGGCGGCCTCCTCCCAGGACACCGTCTTCGGCTTCTCCACGACCGCATCGGCTTCGACCACGAGATGGCTCGCATGGGTGCCGTCACGACGGATGCCGAGATCGCCGGAGGAGCCGAACACTTCGCGCCCGATTGTGCCGGTGGGCCCGTCGATCACCACGCCGGCGTAATCGCGGCCGGGGGTCCGGGGGAACACGGCATAGGGCATCAGCCCGGTCGCAGCCTTGACGTCGGACGGATTGACGGCGGCGGCCTTCACTTCGATCAGCAGATCGTTCGGCCCACGCGCGAGCATCCGGCGCTCAACGATCGGTGCAAGCGCAGCGGCATTTTCAGCTTTGGCGTTGAGGCGCACGCAGCGCGCTTCGACGGTTTTGGCATCGGCTGACATGAAAAGACCCGCGATTTCTCGCGGGCCTTGTCGCCTCTGGAGCCAGTCGAGTCAATCCGTCCCGTCAGTCCTTGGGCCGCTTGTCGTAGAGCCGCTTGGCCTTGCCGAGCGAGCGCTCCAGCGTCGCGGGCGCAACCACCTGCACCCTGGAGCTGACGCCGATCGTGTTCTTGATGTGGGTCGAAATCCGGTCCGCATGATCGACGAGCCCGCGGCCGTCCCAGCTCTCGGGCCGTGCCTCGGCGATGATGGTCAGCTCGTCCATGCGGCCCTCGCGGGTGAGTTCCAGGATGAAGTGGCCGCCGCACCAGTCGGTCGCGAGCAGCACCTCCTCGATCTGGGTCGGGAACAGGTTGACGCCCCGCAGGATGATCATGTCGTCGGAGCGGCCCGTCACCTTCTCCATGCGCCGCATGCCCGGCCGCGCCGTGCCCGGAAGCAGCCGCGTCAGGTCGCGGGTGCGATAGCGGATCACCGGAAAGGCTTCCTTGGTGAGCGAGGTGAAGACCAGCTCGCCCTTCTCGCCGTCCGGCAGCACAGCGCCGGTCTCGGGGTCGATCACTTCCGGGTAGAAATGATCCTCCCAGATGTGCAGGCCATCCTTGGTCTCGATGCACTCCTGCGCGACGCCGGGGCCGATCACCTCGGACAGGCCGTAGATGTCGGTCGCGTCCATGTCGAAGGCGTCCTCGATCTCGGCGCGCATCGCGTTGGTCCAGGGCTCGGCGCCGAAGATGCCGATCTTGAGCGAGCACTGGCGCGGATCGAGCTTCTGGCGCTTGAACTCGTCGAGGATCGCGAGCATGTAGCTCGGCGTTACCGTGATGATGTCGGGCCGGAAATCGTTGATGAGCTGCACCTGCCGCTCGGTCATGCCGCCGGAGATCGGCACCACCGTGCAGCCGAGCTTCTCAGCGCCGTAATGCACGCCGAGACCGCCGGTGAACAGGCCATAGCCGTAGGCATTGTGGATGATCATGCCGGTGCGGCCGCCAGCGGCGCGGATCGAGCGCGCCATCACCTCGGACCAGGTGTCGATGTCGCGTTGCGTGTAGCCAACCACGATCGGCTTTCCGGTCGTGCCGGAAGAGGCATGCACCCGCACCAGTTTTTCGCGCGGCACGGCGAACATGTTGAAGGGATAGTTGTCGCGCAGGTCCGTCTTCACCGTGAACGGAAATTTCGCGAGATCGGAGAGCTCGCGAAAATCGGACGGATGCACGCCCGCCGTGTCGAAGGCCTTGCGGTAATGCGCGACGTTGTCGTAGGCGTGCTTCAGCGACCAGGCCAGCCGCTGCTTCTGCAGCGCCATGATCTCGTCGCGCGAGGCGCGCTCGTGCGCGTCCATCTCGGCGTTATAGGCGCTGCCACCTTCCTTGAGCCTCGTCAGAGCCATCCTCGTTTCCCCACGTTGTCTGTTCTTTTCTTCTTTTTGGTCTTATTGATCTTGCGGCGGCAGCCACGCGCCGGGAATGACGCGCGAATGTCCGCGGAATTCCGCGATGACGACCTCGCCCGCCGTGACACGCACGTCGTAGATGCCGGAACGGCCGCCGCGGGTGATTTCCCGTCCCTTGGCGATGAGACGATCGCCAAGCTTGCCGGGCTTGATGAAGGTGATCTGGCCCTGCGCCGCCACGACGCGCTCATTGTGCGAATTGCACGCGAACGCGAAGGCGGAATCGGCGAGCGTGAAGATGAAGCCGCCATGGGCAATGCGCTGGCCGTTGACCATGTCCGGCCGCACCATCATTGCGAGCGTCGCAAAGCCCGGGCCGATCTCGACGATCTCCATGCCGAGACCCTTGGAGGCATCGTCCTCGGCCCACATCGCATCGGCGCAGGCGCGGGCGATATCCTCAGGCGACAGGGCGGCTTTGACGTTCACGCGCTTCTCCCGGCTGTTTGCACGCAATGTTCTGCTGGTTGGACAACACTGTCAAACATGATCGTAATCGACGACGACCCGCTCCGTAGAAGGCTTGGCCTGGCAGGTGAGAACAAAACCGGCCTTCAGCTCCCACGGTTCCAGCGAATAGTTGATGTCCATCGGCGCCTCACCCTCGACCAGCTTGGCGCGGCAGGTCGAGCACATGCCGCCCTTGCAGGCGAAGGGCAGATCGACGCCGGCGCGCAGGGCGGCATCGAGGATCGCCTCGTCCTCGGCGACGGGCACGTCGCGGCGCTTGCCATCGATGATCAACGAGGCGATCGCCTTCGGCGGCGCGTCGGGCGCAACCGCCCTTCTCGGCCGCGGCTTGCCGCCGAATTCGGACACGAAGCGCTCGACATGGATGCGTTCGTCCGCGATGCCGAGATCGCGGCAGGTCGCCTCGATGTCCTCGCTCATGCCAAGGGGACCGCAGATGAAGACATGATCGACGCTTTCCGCCGGCACCAGCGAGCGGAGCAGCACCCTCACCTTCTCGCCGTCGAGCCGGCCATGCAGGATCGGGATGTCCTGCTCCTCGCCGGAGATGACGTGAAAGATCGAGAGACGATCGATGAACCGGTCCTTGAGTTCCTCGAGCGCTTCGAGGAACATGATGTTGTCGGTGGTGCGGTTGCCGTAGAACAGGAAGAAGCGACTGTCCGGCTCGCGCGCCAGCACGCCCTTCACGATCGACAGGATCGGCGTGATGCCGGAGCCGGCAGCGAAACCGACGTGAATGCACACCCCATCTGCCGGCGGGACCACGCCAAAGCGGCCGGTTGGCGTCATCACGTCGAGCTCGTCGCCGCATTTGAGATCGTCGGCTGCCCAGCTCGAAAACGCGCCGCCATCGACCTTCTTCACGGCGATACGGATCTCGCCGTCATCGGGACCGGAACAGATCGAATAGGAGCGGCGCACCTCTTCGCCGTCGAGCATGGTGCGCAGCGTCAGGTACTGGCCGGGCGTGAAGGCGTAATCGCCGGCGAGTTCGTTGGGGATTGCGAAGGTCATCGACACGGCGTCCGTGGCCTCACGGCGGAGGTCGCTGACGGCGAGGCGATGGAAGCGCGGTGCGGCTGCGGACATCACGGGCACCCTCGTTCGGTCTCTAAGTCGTCATTGCGAGCGAAGCGAAGCAACCCAGAGTCTTTCCGCGGAAGCAGTCTGGATTGCTTCGTCGCAAGAGCTCCTCGCAATGACGGCGGGGCTGGCATCGTGCGCCTCAATGACATTTGAAATAGTCGAAGGGTTCGCGGCAGGCCTTACAGCGCCAGAGCGCCTTGCAGGAGGTCGAGCCGAACTCGGACAGCAGCTCGGTCTTGTCCGAGCCGCATTGCGGGCACGCCACCGTCTGCGCGCCGAACAGCGCGCGGCGCGAGCTCGAGGCTTGCGGCGGCGCGATGCCGTAGGCGCGCAGCTTCTCGCGCCCCTCCTCGCTCATCCAGTCCGTGGTCCAGGCTGGGGACAGCACGGTGCGGATCTTCGGATGACGGAAACCGGCGCGCTCCAGCGCGACCTCGATTTCGAGCGCGATCATGTTCATGGCCGGGCAGCCTGAATATGTCGGCGTGATCGCGACCTCGACATGATCGCCGTCGAGAACGACGTCGCGGAGAACGCCGAGATCGGCGATGGTCAACACCGGGATTTCGGGATCGACCACGCTAGCCGCAGCGTTCCAGGCACGCTGGCGCAGCTCGCCATCACGCTCCAGCACCGTCACCATGTCAGCCCCGGAAAGGTTCGCTGCATCGATTGCAGCTCCGACAGGAGATGGCCGAGATGCTCGCTGTGGCGGCCGGAGCGGCCGCCCTGCTGCATCCAATCGTTCTGCGGCAGCGCGAGCGTTGCCTCGCGGGCGACATCGGTGAGCGTCGTCAACCAGCGCCCGCGCAAGCTCGCGGGATCGACAGCAATGCCGGCATCGATCAGGGCGCGTTCGCCGTCGTCGACGGCAAACATCTCGCCGGTAAAAGCCCAGAGATTTTCGATCGCAGCCTGCGCGCGCCGGTGACTCTCCTCAGTGCCGTCGCCGAGCCGGATGATCCATTCCGAGGCATGGCGCAGATGGTAGGCGCTCTCCTTCTCCGATTTCGCAGCAATCGCCGCCAGCGTCGCATCGCGCGAGCTCATCATCGTGCGCCAATAGAGATCGGCGAAGGCGGAATAGAAGAACTGCCGCACCAGGGTCTGGGCAAAATCGCCGTTGGGCTGCTCGACCAGGAGCAGATTGCGGTACTGCCGTACGTCGCGCAAATAGGCCAGCTTGTCCTCGTCGTTATCCCTGCCTTCGGCCTTGGCGGCAAAGCTGTAGAGCTCCCGCGCCTGACCGATGAGGTCCAGCGCGATGTTGGAGAGCGCCATGTCCTCTTCCAGCATCGGCGCATGCCCGCACCATTCCGACAGCCGATGACCGAGGATCAGCGCATCGTCGGCGCGGCGCAGCGCGTAGAGCACCAGCGGCGTTTCCGAGACCTGGATGTTGGCGACCGCCATCACATGTGCCCCACTTCTTCCGGCACTTCGTAGAACGTCGGGTGCCGGTAGATCTTGGATTCCGCCGGCTCGAACATCATGCCCTTCTCGGCGGGATCGCTCGCGGTGATCGCGCTGGAGGGCACGACCCAGATCGACAGGCCCTCGCCGCGGCGGGTGTAGATATCGCGGGCGGCCTGCAGCGCCATCGTCGCGTCGTTCGCATGCAGCGATCCCACATGCTTGTGCGCGAGCCCATTGCGGCTGCGAATGAAGACTTCCCACAGCGGCGTGTTCGGCGTGGCCATTTCGATCTCCTATTCTGCAGCTTGGGCGGTCTGACGCTGGGCGCGCTTGGCGACATAGACGGCGGCCGCCTCGCGCACCCAGGCGCCCTCCTCATGCGCCTTGCGGCGCGCGGCGATGCGCTCGCGGTTGCAGGGGCCGTTGCCGGCGAGCACCTGCTTGAACTCGCTCCAGTCGATCTCGCTGTAGCGCCAGTGCCCGTCGGCATCCTGAATCATGCCGGGATCGGGAATGGTGAGGCCGAGATATTGCGCCTGGGGCACGGTGGCGTCGACGAACTTCTGGCGCAGTTCGTCATTGGAGAAGCGCTTGATCTTCCATTTCGTCGAGGTGTCGCTGTGCTGGCTCGTCGCATCCGGGGGACCGAACATCATCAGCACCGGCCACCACCAGCGGTTCAGCGCATCCTGCGCCATCGCCTTCTGCTCCTCCGAGCCGCGGCACAGCGTCACCATGATCTCGTAACCCTGGCGCTGGTGGAACGACTCCTCCTTGCAGACGCGGATCATCGCACGCGCATACGGTCCGTAGGAGCAGCGGCACAGCGGGATCTGGTTCATGATCGCGGCGCCGTCGACCAGCCAGCCGATCGTGCCGATGTCCGCCCAGGTCAGCGTCGGATAGTTGAAGATCGAGGAGTATTTTGCCTTCCCCGCGAGCATGGCGTCGACCAGCTCCTCACGCGAGGAGCCGAGCGTCTCGGCGGCGGCGTAGAGATAGAGCCCGTGGCCGCACTCGTCCTGCACCTTGGCAAGCAGCGCGGCCTTGCGGCGCAAGGTCGGCGCGCGCGTGATCCAATTGCCTTCGGGCAGCATGCCGACGATTTCGGAATGGGCGTGCTGGGAGATCTGGCGAGTGAGCGTCTTGCGATAGGCCGCCGGCATCCAGTCGTTCGGCTCGATGCGCTCCTCGGCATCGATGCGGGCCTGGAATTGCGCAGCTTTGCCTGCATCCTCCAGATCGCGGTCAGCGGTCTCGGCCGTGTTCAGCGCCTGGGTGTACATGCGCATCCTCCCGTTTAGAGATAATATATAACAAGATTCACGTCATGCAAGATATTTCTGTAACATAACGGTCAGGCGCCGAACCTCCGCTCCAGCAGCCTTCGTGCCGCCGGCAACGCCCCTTTTTCATTGGTTCCATGGCTGTCGAGCCATTGTTCGGACGGAGCAAGCAGCGCGCGGTAGATCGCGCCGCAGAGTTCGCGTGCAGCCCTGCCCGGCCAATCCGGCGGCAGCAGGCTCTCGGGCAGCAGCGGATCGCGCAGCACGACGCGGCGGTAATAGTGGATCAAGAGGATCCGCGCGGTGAAGGCGTCGGCGTCGGACAAATCGGTGCCGCGCGCAATCGCGGCGCGCAGCGGCTCGAAGGTCTTCATGAATTTCAGGTAGGCATCGGCGGTGCGATCGAGCGGCCAGCTCGCGCTGAGCAGACGGCGGCCGCTGTCATCCTCCGCGGAGACCTCGAGGCGGATCGCGCCCGCTGCCTCCTCCGGCATCGGCACACCTGACGGCGCCACCCACACGCCCGGCAGCGGGCTGCCGAAGCCAGCATTGCGCAACGCTTCGCGCGAGGCGTCGCGATCCTCGCCATTGCCGATCAGCAGCAGCTCGAAGCGCCCGGTCCAGTCGGACGGCGGCGGATCGTAGATGTGGCGCGTCGCGGCCTCGAACGTCTGGCGCCCCTTGTCCGCCAGGCGATAGAAACTGTTGCGGCCGACCTTCTCGCGCGTCAGCCAGCCGTCGGCAGCAAGGCGCGACATCGCGGTGCGCACCACGCCGCTGTCGATATCGAGGCTCTCGAAGAATTCCAAGAGCGTGCCGAGCCACACCGAACCACCGCGCGGCACGATGGCGTCGCCGAACACGGTGATGACGATGGAGCCGGTGCGCGAGGGCTCGCGCTTGAGCTGGTCGATGATGCGTGAGAGCGGATGCGCCATGCACGAGGCATAGCGCGTTTGGTGCGGGCGCGACAATGGAGGGAAGCGACGGCTCTTGCTCTCCCTCTCCCCGTTCTTACGGGGAGAGGGCTGGGGTGAGGGGCTGCATCAGCAAACACATTGGTAGATGGATTCGTGGAGAGCCCCCTCACCCGGATTGCATTCTTCGATGCAATCCGGCCTCTCCCCGCAAGCGGGGAGAGGCGAAGGATCACCTGTGCGGGTCGGGATAGGCCAGGCTGCGCCAGCCGCTGCGATCGAACGGGCGCCATTGGCCTTCCTTCTGCGCGAGGCGATCGGCCACGGCATAGACCGCGGCGGGATGATGGCCCATGCCGCAATGGCTGCTTTCGACCTCGATGCTCTCGGTCTGTGCGCCCGACTTCTCCATGCAGCCCTGCCAGGCGCAGACGCCGTCGGTGCGGCTGAAGATGGCGGTGGTCGGCACCGGCGGCGGCACGGCGAGCTCGCCGCCAAAGCGCGGATCGACCTCGTCGGCCTTGCGCCCGCTCGCCCATTCGTAGACGCGCCAGGCATTGGTCGAGCGCGGATCGCCGGCAAAGGGACTGCCGAGGGTGATCACCTGGCGTACGCGCTCCGGCATCATCTTGGCGAGCTGGCGCGCGTAGAGACCGCCGAGGCTCCAGCCGACCAGGCTGATCTTGCGGCCATGCGTGTCGGTGAGCTCATGGACCAGATCGACCATCGCGTCCTGAACGCCCTCGCGCAGGCCATAGTTGCGCCCCTGGCGCCAGCCGCTGACCGCATAGCCCTTGCTGGTCAGAAACGCGCGCAGCGCGCGTGTGGAGACATCGGACGCCACGAGGCCCGGAAGCACCAGCACCGGATGCCCATCGCCGCGCGGCGCAAGGCTCAACAGCGGCAGCGCGCCGAGGAATGCGCCGAACTCGTGAATCGCCCGCCCCTCCAGAAACATCAAGGTGCGGGACGGCGGGCGCAGCATCTGGGCAGTTGCGGTCATCAATGTTTCCCCTGGGAAGAATCCTGGAAAGGCCGCCGGCAGCGAGACCGGCAAATCGGCGTGAATTCCAATGCACCGGCTTCTTGATCGTTCCGCAGCGCAACAGGAATCAGCTAGGCGGCCGGTTCCCGATATTCAAGCGGGACAGACGCGAGGCGACAATAGGCCCGCGCGTTAATGCTAACGGCCGTGACGCAAAAGTCACAACAATCGGAGCAGGGATTCTACGGTGTAGAGCACGAGCCCGGCGAGCCCACCGATCAACGAGCCGTTGAAGCGGATGTATTGCAGGTCGCGGCCGATGTTGATTTCGATCAGCGAAATCAGCTGCGTCATATTCCACGCCTTGACCTGATCGGAGATGAAGGTCGAGACGCCGCTCTTCTGGTCCGCGACGAAGCTGCGCAGCACGGTCACGAGACCCTTGTTGATCTCGCCGCGGAGCTCGGCATCGCTGGCGAGCGCCTCGCCGGCGGAGACGAACATCCCGGCGAGATGATGTTGCAGCACCTGCGTCTCGCCGCTCGCGCTGCGCTCGATGAAGGAGCGCGTATTGGCCCAGACGGTGCGGGCGAGGTCGGCAAGCTCCGGCCGCGCCAGAAGATCGCGCTTCAAGCCGTCAATGCGGTCGATATAGGCCTGGTCGGTGCCGAGCCGGTCGACGAAGCCCAGCACCATGCGGTCGAACTCGCCGCGGAACGGATGCTTGGGATCGCTGCGCACTTCGTTGAAGAAGGCCGTCGCGGAGGCCACGATCTTGTTCACCAGAAACTTGTCGGCGCGATAGAGCTTGAGCAGGGTCGGCAATTCCGCGCGCACCTTCTCGCGGATCATCGCCATCGTCTCTGTCTGGTTCAAGGTCTCGTGCATCACGCGCAGGAGATCGTCGAACAGGATCTGGTGCCGTCCCTCCGCGACGAAGCCCCGCAGCGTGCCGGCCGCGAGCGGCGCGAGATCGATCGCCTGGAGCTGTGAGGACATGCGGCGGATGATGAAGGTCATCAAGCCGGAGCTTTCGGTTGCCGACACCGCCTCCGGCAACAGACGCAGTGCGAAGCGCGCAAGGTCGTCACTGCGTTTGCGGTTGCGCAGCCAGTCGGCAACGAAGGAGCCGAAGTCGATCTCTTTCAGCTTGGCCTCGACGGGACCCGCCTCCAGGAAATGCACCTGGATGAATTCGCCGAGCTTGTCGGCGATGCGGGCCTGGTTGCTCTGGATGATCGCGGTGTGCGGGATCGGCAGGCCGAGCGGCCGCTTGAACAGCGCCACCACCGCATACCAATCGGCGAGCCCACCGATGGTCGCGGCTTCCGCGAAGGCTGCAATGAAGCCGAACACGGGATGCACGGGCAGCAGCCACTTTGCGAGGACAAACAGCGCCAGCGTCAAGGCCAGCACCAGCGTCGCCAGCGCTTTCACGCGGCGCAGCTCGGCCGCTCGTTCGGCATCGCCCGGAGTGTCGAAGGAGAAGGTGGCAGATGAGTCCATGACTGCATCACAGTACTCGTCATTGCGAGCGAAGCGAAGCAATCCAGTCCGCCTCCGCGGAAAGACTCTGGATTGCTTCGCTTCGCTCGCAATGACGGCGGCGCCAAACAAAAGGCCCGCCGAAGCGGGCCTCAAATTCAGTTTGTGCTCAGGCGCCAGATCAGGCGGTCTTGCTGTAGACCTTGGCGAAATTGTCCTGAGCGGACTTCGCACCGTTGGCGGCGAGCTTGCCGAGATAGTCGGCGGTCGCCTTGGCGCGCGAGACGAACACTTCGCCGCGGGAGCGGAGCAGGCTCGACTGGATCTCGACGGCTTCGCTGACCGACTTGGCGGACGCGAGCTTGTCGATGCCCGAGAAGAACGCCTCGGCGTCCTCATAGATCGCCTGCTGGATGTTGCGGCTGATCTTGCCGGCCTCGGTGACGGACTCGGTCACCGCGTTCTCGACGGCGGCGGTCACGCGCTCGGAGCCAGCGAACACCTCGGCAGCACGGTCCTTGGCGGTGTTGGCGGTCTTCTTGACGAATTCGCGGGCGGCCTCGGGAACTTCCAGGTTCTGGATGTTCTTGAAAGCGTCCTTGAAGCCCTCGAAAGCGGTGTTGGTTTCAGTGGTCATGGGGTTCTCTCCATCCTCAAAGGTCTGAGCTATGGGCTCACCCCGTCCGCATTGGCCCGGGGCACGGCTTATATGGCACGGTTAATGGTGCGATGCAATATTCGTATTGCACTGCGATATCACGAAATCGTGAAGAGCCTTAGCCGGAGGCATCGTGGTGCCTCCCTAGCCATTGGGCTCAGAATCGGCCCGATCCGGCCCTAATGCCGGACGGCGCTGCTAGTGCTGGACGGCGCCTGGCAGCCCATAGGCCTCCATCTGAGCCTGGACCTGCGCAATGTTATGGCCGAGCACGACGATGTCATGGGTCTTGCCGTCGACGTCCCGCACATGGTCCCGCAGCAGGGCCTCGGCCTTGAAGCCGAGGCTCTCGAACAAGGCGATCGCTGCCTGCTGATCCACCGTCATCTGGACCGAGAGCTTTTCCAGGCCTGCCCCGAGCGCGAGGGCAAAGGTCTCCTGCGACAGCGCCTTGCCCACGCCCTTGCCGCGGACCTCGGGCGAAACCACCATGCGAATCTCGCCGACATGAGGCGACCAGGAATGGGGATCACGCACCAGCGTGCCGCAGCCGACGACCTTGTCATCCCTGACCGCGAGCAGGCTCGTGATCGCACCCCGTTCGATCTCCTTGACCCAGGCGGAGAGCACCTTCGGCTCGCTGATGTTGCGGGGGAGGAACAGCAGATCATGGGTCGGCAGGCCCTTGCCGAAGGCCAGCACGGCGGCCTCGTCCGCGGGCGACATCAGGCGGATCTCGATATCGCCGGCGTCGGTCTTGACGTGGCGCGGATAGGAACGCTGCTCGCTCATGTCGATCTCTTTCCCAGCCAGGAATCCAGTTTCGGCCACAGCCGCTTCACCGCATTGGCACCGGCAACGAGCGAGACGTGACCGCCCTTCAGCATCACCTCTTCCTTGTCAGTCGAGCCGATCTTGGCGATCAGGTGCTTGGCGGCGTCATAGGGCACGATGTGGTCGTGCTCGGCGACCGCATGCAGGATCGGCACTGTGATGTTCTCGAGCTTCGCCGCGCGACCTCCGACCGACATGGTGTCGTTGAACAGCTTGTTGTCCCACATCAGGTCCTTGGTGATGGAGCGGAAATATTCGCCGGCCAGCGGCAGCGTGTCGGTCGCCCAGCGGTCGAACATGCGGTACGACTTCACGAACTCGTCGTTCCAGATGTTTTCCCAGAGCTGGATCTGGCTCACCGTGCGCGAGGCCGGACGCAGCATCTCGAACGAGGACAGGATCATCTCCGGCGGCACGTTGCCGACGCTGTCGACGAGGTGGTCGACGTCGAAATAGCGGCGGTCGGAGAAATTCGAGAACAGCTTCATCTCGCGGAAATCGATCGGCGTGGTGAAGCAGATCAGGTTCTTCATCGGCCCGTCCTGGTGGATCGAGCCGTAGAGCAGCGACAGCACGCCGCCAAAGCAATAGCCGATGATGGAGACGTCCTGCTCGCCGGAATCGGCCTGCACGCGGCGGACGCAGTCGGGGATGAAGTTGAGGACATAGTCCTCCATGCGCAGGCTCTTCTCCTCCGGCCGCGGCGCGCTCCAGTCCAGCATGTAGACGTCGTAGCCGCGCCTCAGCAGGAACTCGATGAAGCTCTGGCCGGGCACGAGATCGAGGATGTAGCCGCGGTTGGTCGTGGCCATCACGATCAGCACCGGCACGCGGTAGATCTCATCCGACATCGGCCGATAGTGATAGAGGCTCATCGTGCCGCGCGAATGCAGCACATCCTTTGGCGTCGAGCCGAGCGTGGGGCCCGAGGTTGAGAAATATTCGACGCCCTTGATGCTGCGCTGAATCGCGCGCTGCACCTCGGACTGGATGCGCTCCGGGATCGAGGCAAGATCAAGTCCCGCCGGCGCGTTCATTTTTGGTCTCCGCCTTCGGATGGCGGACGCTTGGTGCGCGGCGGCCGCGGCGCGGCGCCGGGTTGCTGCGCGCCCGAATTGGCCGACATCTGGCTCAGCATCGACTTGATCTCGCCGAGCTGGCCTTCGATCGACTGGAGCCGTTCCGCGATGCCGGTCATCTGCTCGCGGCTCGGAAGGTTCATCGAGAGCAGGTATTTCTCCATGAGATCGCCGAATTGCTTCTGAGCACCTGCAGCAACGCCGCCGGCGCGGTTCATGGCCTGCGAGAATTCGGGCGTCTCCATCGCCTTGGTCGCGAAGGAGTTGAAACCCTTCTCCATTTCGCCAACCATCTTCTGCCACAAGGCGACCGGATCGGTGATCTTGTCGGTCATCAGCGTCCTCCCAATGCGGAGGGCTTTGCACCCTTCTTGTCCCGCCATACCACACCGTTGCGCGGTGCCGGTCAACCGGCAAGCAGCAGGCGCGGCGTCGGACACGCCGCTTCTTCGCGGAACGAAACCGTGCGATACAGCATCGGTCAGCAGGAGGGACCCGTGACCGCCCATCAGCCGCCCCAGACCGTCCGCGCCAACGGCATCGACATCTGCTACGAGATCTTCGGCAACGACAATGCCGAGCCGCTGCTGCTGATCATGGGCCTCGGCGCACAGATGATCCATTGGGACGATGCGTTCTGCGAGCAGCTCGCCGCCCGCGGCTTCCGCGTGATCCGTTTCGACAACCGCGATATCGGCAAGTCGAGCCATCTCAGCGGCGGCAAGCGCCTGACGCCGTTCGAGCTGCTGAAGCTGCGCTTCTTGCGGATCCCCGTGGCCGCCACCTACAAGCTGATCGACATGGCCAAGGACACGGTCGGCCTGATGGATGCGCTCGGCATCAAGTCGGCGCATCTCGTCGGGGCGTCCATGGGTGGCATGATCGCGCAGGAGGTGACGCTGTCGTTTCCGCACCGCGTGCGCTCGCTGACCTCGATCATGTCGACGACGGGCAATCCGCGCGTGCCACCCCCGACCCGCGAGGCCGCCGCGATGCTGATGGCGCCGCCGCCGCGCAGCAAGGAGGAGTTCATCGTCCGCTACGGCCAGACCTGGAACGTGTTGCGCGCCGGGCACTTCCCGGAAGAGGAAGCGCTCGACCCTGGCCGCGCCGAGCGCGTGTTCGCACGCGGGCTCAATCCGGCCGGCGTCGGCCGCCAGCTCCGCGCCGTGCTCGCCTCCGGCAGCCGCAAGGAGCGGCTGCACGGCGTGAGGGCACCGACGCTCGTGATTCACGGCACCGTCGATCCGTTGGTCCGCCCCGAAGGCGGCAAGGACACGGCCGCGTCGATCCCGAACGCAAAGCTGCTGATGATCGAGGGCATGGGCCACGCGCTGCCCATGCGCTTCTGGCCGGAGATCATCGATGCTATCGACAAGCACGCGCACGGCGCGGCGGCGCAGGCGGCCTAGGCCGGCCAGTCTCCTCTCGGTGACCATGTGAGCTGCCGGTGCCTGTCTTAACGTGGGTTCCGATGAAGGCTATACAAGCCGTCTCAGACGCCAAACAGAGGCGCGGCCTCTCGGAGCTCACATGAATTTCATCATCCGATCCGCGGCAATGATGGCCGCTTCCATTCTCATATTGTCTCTTGCCGGCGGCGACGCGATGGCCGCCAGCGCGCAGGAAGAAGCCAACCGCCAAACCGTGCTGGCCTTCTATGAGAAAGGCCTCAATCAGAAGGACGCCGACGCCGCCCTCGCCTATGTCGGCAACCGCTACGTCCAGCACAATCCAACCGCTCCCGACGGGCCCGACGGCTTCCGGAAGTTCATCGGCTTCCTGCGCGAGAAGTTTCCGAACTCGCGCAGCGAGATCAAGCGCAGTTTTGCGGAGGGTGACTTCGTCATCTTGCACGTTCATTCCGTTCGCGAGCCCGGCACCAGGGGCCGCGCAATCGTGGACATCTTCAAGCTGGAGAACGGCAAGATCGTCGAGCACTGGGACGTCGTTCAGGAGATTCCTGAAAACCCCGCGAACGGCAACACGATGTTCTAGCCTTGGGTCGTTGCCTAGCCCTTCCGCGCGATCCAGATCATGTGGCGCGCGCCGCCGCCTCTGCCGGTGGCGCGAACGTTGACTTCGTTGACGTCGAAGCCGGCGCGCTTGAGACGCCCTGTGAACTCCGGATTGGGTCCCGACGACCAGACGGCCAGCACGCCTCCCGGCCGCAGCGCCGTCTTCGCGACCTGCAGCCCGCTCGCATCGTAGAGTGCGTCATTGCCCTTCCGGGTGAGCCCCTCGGGCCCGTTGTCGACGTCGAGCAGGATGGCGTCGAAAGCCGAACGCTTCGCCCGGATGACTTCGCCGACGTCGATCTCGCGAATGCTCACCCTGGCATCATCGAGGCTGTCGCCGAACACCTCCGCCATCGGACCCCGCGCCCAGGCGACGACCGACGGGACCAACTCGGAGACGACGATCTTCGCCTGGGCTCCGAGCACGGCCAGCGCCGCACGTAGCGTGAAACCCATGCCGAGACCGCCGATGAGAACGACGGGTTTTGCGACTTTCTCGATCTGCTTCGCGGCAAGCGTGGCGAGCGCCGCTTCCGACCCCGACAGGCGGCTGTTCATCAGCTCGTTGGTGCCGAGCTTGATGGAGAACTCCTTGCCCCGCCGCATCAGGCGGAGCTCCTCGTCGGAACCGGGGACTTTGGCGGTGTCGAGCTTTTCCCAGGGAATCATGGGAGTGCTTTAGCACGAAAGGGCGAGCAATCACCCGCCCGCCCAGACGTCCAGCACATAGCGGTTGTTCGCGCCCATCTCCTCGATCCACCGGGCACCGGCGGCGGCATCGCTGCCGCTCTTCTCGCGCTGGATCGCGATGAGCGCCGCCTTCACGTCGGGCTCCATTTTTCCACCATCGCCGCAGACATAGATGATCGCGCCCCGCTCGATCAGCGGCCAGACTTTGTCCTTCTGCGCGGCGAGCACGTGCTGCACATAGGTCTTCGGCCCGTCCGCGCGCGAGAATGCGGTGAACAGCTCGGTGATGCCAGCAGCCGCCAGCGCTTTCAGCTCGTCCGCATAGAGAAAATCCTGATCGGGATGGCGACAGCCGAAGAACAGCACGGCCGGGCCGAGCGTGGTCCCTTTCGCCTTGCGCGCGGCGCGCTCCTGGATAAAGCCGCGGAACGGCGCAAGTCCCGTGCCCGGACCGATCATGATGATCGGCACGGATGGATCATCCGGCAGGCGGAAGCCTGCCTTGGTCTCGCGCACGGTGGCATAGATCGTATCGCCCGGCCGCCGGTTGGCGAGATAGTTCGAGCAAATGCCCTTGTAGGTACCGCGGCCGGAGGCCGCCGGCCCCTCGACCACGCCGACCGTGACGCTGCAACGCGCCGGGTCGACCGACGGCGAGGACGAGATCGAGTAATAGCGCGGCGCCAGCAGCGAGAGCATTTCGAGATAGACGTGGAACGGCAATTCGCAGGCCGGATACTCGAGCAGCATGTCGAACACCGATTTGCGCTTGGCGAGGATCTCGGTGCGATAACGCTCGAGCGGCTCCGCCTCCTCGCCGACGAAGGCCACCAGCTTCGGCTTGGTGACGGGGCAGCGGGTGTGCTCGGCCATGATCTGGATCTGCTTGCGGCTCGCCACCTGCTGCAGCTCGACGAACTCGCTGAGCAGGCGGCCGACCGACACGGCCGCGCCGACCGGCAATTGCGCGCGCCGGCCTTCAGCCACCTGGAGCCTGATCTGATCGGCCGGCAGGAAGCCGAAGCGGCGGGCAACTGAATCCACCAGCGTCGGATCGTTGCGCGGGACGACGCTCAAATGGTCGCCGACGCGATAGGCGACGTTGGCCGGCAGCTCCACCTCGATGTGGCGCGTCGAGCGCTCCGATGGATAAGGTCCGGCCTTGTTCTGGAGCTCGTCGTTGACCAGCACCTTCATCGCCACCGCGCCACCCTGGGCGACGATGGTGTTGACCGCGGTCACCGCGACAGGCTCGATCGCGTAAAGCGGATCGTCCTCGGCGGTCCGGGTGAAGTTCCAGTCGATGCCGAATTCCTTGGTCGCGACTTGCGCGGCTGCGGGGAACCATTTCTGGAACTGGCCGTCGAGATCGCTGCGCGCATCGCCCTCGCCGCGCGGATAGACCGCGCGCGCGCCGTGCTTCGACAATTGCTCGTCGATGAAGCGCGGCACCGATTGATAGGTCGCAGCCCAGTCGCTGTTGCCGCAGCCGAACACGGCGTAGCGCACGCCGGCGAAGGCATCCTTCGGCAAATCGCTGCCGAGCCATTTGACGAATTGCGTGGCATTGTCGGGCGGCGCGCCGTTGTAGGAGGCGCAGATGATCAGCACGCCGCCCTCCCGCGGCAGCTTGCCGACATAATCGTCGAGCGCGCCGAGATGCACGGCAAAGCCGTTGATCTCGGCAAGATCGGCCATGCGCGTTGCGAGCTCCTCGGCGGTGCCGAGATTGGAGCCGTAGAGCACCAGCATCGGCGTGTTGTGGCCGGGCCGCGTGGTGGGCTGGCGCTGCGCCTTTGGCGCCGCGGACGCAGCTGCAATGGGCCCGCCATAGGCGCCGCGCTCGCGATCGGCACGCGGCCGCACCTTGATCTTGAAGCCTTCCGGCTTGATCGTCAGCGTCTCCTTCAGATGCATCTGGTAGCGCTGGTGGTCGATCAGCTTGAAGCGCTGCAAGATCATGCCGAGCGCGAGCGCGGCCTCGTGCATGGCGAAGCCGCGGCCGATGCAGGCGCGCTGGCCGTTGCCGAACGGCTTCCAGGCATTGATCGGCCGTTTCGCCTCCGCCTCGCGGCTGAAATTCTCGGGATCGAACGCGTCGGGGTTGGGACCCCACACGCTGGGATCACGATGCAGCGCCGTCACCAGGATGGTGACGAACGTTCCCTTCCTGAGCTTGTACTTGCCGCCGCCGATGGTCTCGTCGTTCAGCGGCGAGATGCCGTAAGCCGGCGCCGGCGGCCACAGCCGCAGCGACTCTTTCAGGATCTGCGTGATGTAGGTGAGCTGCGTCACCTGCTGATAGGTTGGCTTGGCGTTGACGTCGGGACCGAAGACGCGGTCGACCTCGTCATAGGCCTTCTTGAGAATCTCCGGATGCTTGAGCAGCGCATAGAGCGTATAGGACAACAGGCCGCTGGTGGTCTCGTGCCCTGCGATCAGAAACGTGTTGATCTGGTAGCGGATGTTGACGTCGTCGAGCTGCTCGCCGGTGGAACGGTCGACGCCGGTCATCATCGCGGCGAGCATGTCCTTCTTGTCGTCGATGGCCTCCGCGCTCTTGCGCCGCTCGGCGATGATCTCGTCGACCATCTTGTTCATGAAGGCGACGTCTTCGGCCAGCGTCTTGCGGCGCTTCTGCATCCAGAGCTGCTCGAACGGCAGGCCGCGCGTCATCATGATGGTTTCGAGCGAGCGCACCAGCGACTCGACGAAAGGATGGTAGTCGCGCCGATAGAACGAATTGAAGCGGTACTCGAAGCCGCACAGGCCGATCGTATCCAGCGTCAGCGCTGTCATGTCATGGACGACGTCGATCTCGTCGTCGGCGTTGAGTCGCTCCCATTTCTGGACGAGCTGCTCGGCGATGTCGACCATGCTCGGGTGATAGGACTGCATGGCGCGGTTGCCGAAGGGCTGCAGCAGGATGTTGTGCGCCTTGCTCCAGTTCGGCTCGCGGGTGTCGGCGGTGAACAGGCCGTCGCCGCCGACCGCACGCACACGCCGCAGCGCGCCGCGCACCGTCTTGTCGAACCGCTTCTCGTCCGAGAGCTCGTCGACGAGATCGTGGCCGGAGGCGACGACGATCGGCGAGCCCATCATGTCGAGCCAGAAGATCGGACCGAGCTCCTTGGCCAGCCGCGTCAGGTGCTGCACGGGAGCGGCCGCGTCCAGCGACAGCATGTTGCCGACCACCGGTTTGGTCGGCGGCTGCGGAATCGGGTCCAGACGGTTCTTGGATGACATCGAAATGTAGTCCCCCTGCCTCAATGTCGTCATTGCGAGCGAAGCGAAGCAATCCAGAAATATATCCGCGGAGGCAGTCTGGATTGCTTCGTCGCTCCGCTCCTCGCAATGACGCGTTCGCAATGACGGGCGCTAGCCAAACCGCCTTCTACGCCATTCGATCAGCTTGGCGCTGACCTCTTCCGGCTTCTCCTGCTGCGTCCAATGGCCGCTGTCCTTCACCAGATACTTCTCGAGGTCATCGATCAGCTTCTCCATGCCGTCGGCCGCCGATGGCGGCAGCACCGCATCGTTCTCGGCCATGATCATCAGCGACGGCACGTGGACGTGATGGTCCAGCCCGTTCGCGCGCTCCCAGTTACGGGTGAAATTGCGGTACCAGTTGATGCCGCCGGTAAAACCGGTCTTCGTGAACGTATCGACGAACACTTTCTTCTCGTCAGCCGACAGGATCGGCGTGCGCGGATCATGTCTGGCGTCGTAATTCGCGATCATCTGCGGGAACGCCAGGTTGATGCGGGGCGAAGCACCAATGCCGGCAATCGGCTGTTCCTCGGGCGCACCCGGAGGGCGCGCGGCCGGTTTGCGCATGAAGGCGTCAAAAGTCTGCTCGACACGGCTGCTGAAGATCTTGTCCGGTCCGCGCGCGGGGTCCTGGAACTGGACGATGTACATCTGGTCGCCAAAGCGCTGGCGGAACAGCGCGATCGGGTCGATCGGCGCGCGGTCCCAGTGCGGGGTGTTGACCCCAACGACGCCGGCGACGCGCGTGGGATGCCGCAGCGGCATCTGCCAGACGACGAAGCCGCCCCAGTCGTGACCGACAAAGATCGCCTTGTCGATTCCGAGATGATCGAGCAAACCGACGAGATCGCCGGTCAAGTGCTCCATGTCATAGGCTTCGACCGGCTCGGGCCGGTCGGTCGCGCCGTAGCCGCGCTGGTCAGGCGCGATCACGCGGATGCCGGCCTCGCTCAGCGTCTTGATCTGATGGCGCCAGGAGAAGGCGAGCTCGGGCCAGCCGTGGCACAGCACGACCGGCGGCTTGTCGTCGGCGGGGCCTGCCTCGTAATAGCCCATGCGGATTCCGTTCGTCGTCGCGAACTTGAGCGGGGGCATTTCAATCATTGCAAATTCCTTACTCCGCAGCGCCCTTGATATCGGTGGCCGGCGGCGTGTAGGCCGCCTCCAGCGCGGCGAACTCCTCGGGCAGCATGTCACACATCACCTGGACGTGCGGAATGATGTTGGCGCCGACGATGAAGCCGAAATCGAGCTGGTCGCGATAGCTCTGCACGGTGATGTTGAGCGCCTGCCCGTGGGTCGAGATCGACACCGGGAAGATGTGCAAGAGCTCGGCGCCGGCGGCATAGAGCGTCTGGCGCGGCCCGGGCACGTTGGACACGGTGATGTTGGCCGCGGGCGGCAGCACGTCGGAAAGATTCGAGCGGCTGTAGAGCAACGCCAGGATCTGCACCATAATCGGCGCGCCCAGCATCGAGATGTTGGAGACCTGCGGCATCAAGGCGCGCAAGGGATGCGACATCTCCTTGGACTTGGTCGATTGCGCGATGATGGCCTCAAGGCGCGCCTTGGGATCCTCGATGTTGGTGGCGATCGAGCAGATCATGCCGAACACCTGGTTGTTGGCCTCGGTGTTGCCCTCCTCACGCAGCGAGATCGGCACGGCGGCGGTCAGGGATTTCGCCGGCAGCGTGCCATATTGCAGGAGATAGCGGCGAACCACGCCGGAGGCGAGCGCCAGCACGACGTCGTTGAGCTTGCCGCCGGCCTGCTTGGCCAACGCCTTGGCCCGCGACAGCGGGATCGACACGCCGGCAAAGCTCCGCTCCGAGGAGATCGTCTTGTTGAGCATGGTCGGCGGCGACACCATGCTGGCGAGGCTCTCGCGCGACTTCGGATCGGCGATCTTGCCGAGCACGTCGGAGACGCTCTTGAGCACGGTCGGGATGTTGCCGGCGAAGCGCACCGCGCTCTCGATCTGGTACATCGCGTTGTCGAACAGGATCGAGCCGATATCGCTCTTGCCGGTGCGCGGCAGCTGCAGGTTCTTCGCCGCTTGCGAAGCCTCCAGCGGCTGGCTGAACAGCTGCTGATAGGAATCGAGCAGGTTCGCCGCGATGTCGCGCGGCTCCTGTCCGGGCTTGCTGCCCGCGGTCGGCGGATCGACCTTCCGCGGGATCGGCGAGATGTCGTAGATCATGTTGGTCAGCGCCGCACCGGCGCCGCCGTCGATCGCGGCATGGTGCATCTTGGAATAGAGCCCGACCTCATTGTCCTTCATGCCCTCGAATACGTAGAACTCCCAGAGCGGGCGGGCGCGGTTCAACAGCTTGGCATGCATCCAGCCGACGATGCGCTCGAGCGTGGCGCGATCGCGCGGCTGCGGCAGGCTGGCGCGGAAGATGTGGCGGTCGATGTCGAACTGGTCGTCCTCGACCCAGGAGGGATGATCGATGTCGAGCGGCGCCTTCTCCAGCCGCGCCTTGAGAATCGGCGCGATGTGCAAGCGCGAGACGATCATCGCCTTGAAGTCTTCGAAGAAATCGCCCTCGTAGTCGTCAGGCAGGCGGAAGATCGCCATGCTGCCGACATGCATCGGCATCTCCGGTGTTTCCAGATAGAGAAACGACGCGTCAAGCGACGACAGCTTCTTACCGTCAGCCATGGTTCCCTCCCGTATATTCGACGGGCGCCTTGGCGGCGCTTCTCGTCAGGCCGATACTGCCCGCTCCGGCGGGGCATATGCAATGGCAAAGGGTCCCGCCCGGTCAAATGGCCAGAAGTCTCCCTCCGGTTGCGCCAGGCGGTCCGCCACGGCCCACAGCACCGCCGGGTTTACGCCGAGCCCGATATGGCTCGCCAGCAGCACCTCGATGTTCTCGGCACGCTCGGAGGGGCGGAGCAGACAGGTCCGCCAGTTCACAACACCGTCGGCGCGCGAATAGATCGACGTCGCCGGCACCGGCAGATCGCCGGCGATAGCCTCGCGCGCTTCCACAAAATCATCGACCCGCTCGCCGGACAGCGTCTCGTAGAGCCGCGTCGCGTTGGTCGCCCGTACGTCGTTGGCAAAAGGGCTGCCGAGCGTGACGACGTAGCGGACCTTGTCCGGTGCCCAAAGCGCGAGATCGCGGGCATAGACGCCGCCGAGGCTCCACCCGACCAGGCTGACCTTGCGTCCCGTGGCGGCATGGATTTCGGCCAGGCGCATGCGCAGCGAATCCCGCATGCGCCCGAGCCCGCCGAGATTGCGGCCCATCCGCCAGGCATGCGCCTCATAACCGAGCTCGCTGAGATAGCGCCGCAGCGGCACCATCGAGAGGTCGCTGGCGAGAAAGCCCGGCAGCGCCAGCACCGGATGGCCGTCGCCCCGCGGCGCCCGCATCAGGAGCGGCGACAGCAAGAGGCTCGCATTCAACTCGAACAGCCCACGGGCCTCGGCGAGCAGCAGGCCGAGACCCGGCGGACGAAGCCGGCCTTCTTGCAGCGCCCCGTCCGGCCCCGGCGACACTATTTTTTCTTGTCGCCGCTGCGCGGGCCGCCGAGGCCGGCCATCGCGACGAACATGTCCTGAAACCGCTCGGCGATCTTGGGATCGAAGGTGAACCAGCTCTGGATCAGCGATTCCGGCGAGACCTTCTCGATGTTACTGAGCACCTGCTGCTGCAGCTTGTCCATCACCGCCGTCTGCATCGGCCCCACGTCAGGCAGACCGAAGAACTGGCGGGCCTCAAGGGGGGTGCAGTCGATTTCGATGTTAACCTTCATGTCCCCTCCAGATGAGATTCGAGCGGCCTGTCGGAGTATCACCGCGAGAAGGTCTGCAACGCAAGCGACCTGAGGGGAAGCCGTTAGGACCGGCTCCCCCGATCGACGGGTATGGTCAATCAAATTGTCCGGCCCGCGCCCCCGCGCAGAAGCTCGCCGGCCTGCCCGGGATTGCCGGGCAGCATTGCTGCACAGCGGTGCAACTTGGCGCGTTCCTTGCTGGAATGACGCTTGCACGGGTCGAGAACTCTGGGCAACATGGATCAGTAAGCCCCGCCGAACAATCAAAAATCACCGGCGCGGCAGTGTGGAGAGGGTCAAGAATGTCAGTCGGTCAAAGTCTGTTTGCGGCGACGCTCGCCGGTACGCTTGCGTTGGCGATCTCGCCAGCAGCCAGCCAGACGCTACGTTATGCCAATCAGGGTGACCTGAAGTCGCTCGATCCCTATACCCTGAACGAGAGCACCACCCACGCCCATCTCGGCCACGTCTATCAGGGCCTCACCGCGCGCGACAAGGACCTCAAGATCATTCCGGCACTGGCGGAAAGCTGGGAAACTCCGGAGCCGACCCGCTGGCGCTTTCATCTGCGCAAGGGCGTGAAATTCCACAACGGCGATCCCTTCACCGCCGACGACGTGGTGTTCTCGGCCGATCGCGTCCGCAAGAAGGGGTCCAACATGCAGACCCGTCTTGCGCCCGACGTCAAGGTCGTCAAGGTCGACGACTACACCGTCGATTTCGTCCTGCCCTCGCCCAATCCCATCCTGCATAATTCGTGGGATGTCTGGTACATCATGGACAAGAAATGGGCCGAGGAGAACAACGTCGTCGACCCGACGCCGGTAGCGGCGACCACGCCGAGCTACGCCTCGCTCCATGAGAACGGCACCGGCCCCTTTATCATCGAAAGCCACCAGCCCGGCGTGAAGACCGTGTTCAAGGCCAATCCCAATTACTGGGGCAAGGTCGAAGGCAATTTGAAGGAGATCATCTTCACGCCGATCTCCTCCGACGCCACCCGCGTCGCGGCGCTGCTCTCGGGCGAGGTTGACGTCATCGAGCCGGTTCCGATCCAGGACATCTCCCGCGTCGATTCCAGCCCGAATGCCCAGGTGCTGAAGGGGCCGGAGCTGCGCACCATCTTCATCGGCTTCGATCAGATGCGCGATGAGCTGCTCTACTCCAACATCAAGGGCAAGAACCCGTTCAAGGACGCCCGCGTCCGCGAGGCCTTCTACAAGGCGATCGACATCGAGCTGATCAAGACGCGCGTGATGCGTGGCCTGTCGACGCCGTCGGCGCTGATGATCGCGCCGGAGCTGTTCGCACTGTCCAAGAGCTTCACGCGGCCGAAATTCGATCCCGACGGCGCCAAGAAGCTGCTGACCGAAGCCGGCTACCCCGACGGCTTCGAGGTCACCATGGACTGCCCGAACGACCGCTACGTCAACGACGCCGCGATCTGCCAGGCAGTGGTCGGCATGCTTGCCCGCATTGGCGTCAAGATCAATCTCCTGGCCCAGCCGAAGGCGCAGTACTTCGCCAAGGTGCTCAAGCAGGGCGGCTACCAGACCTCGTTCTACCTGCTGGGCTGGACCCCGAGCACGATGGACTCCCACAACGTGCTCTACGACATCATGGGCTGCCGCGACGATGCGAAATCCTCGCGCGGCGAGGCCAATCTCGGCGGCTATTGCAACAAGGAGTTCGACGCCATCACCGACAAGGTGCTGGTCGAAACCGACGCCGAGAAGCGCAACCAGCTGATCAAGGAGGCCTACGAGATCGGCATGAAGGACTGGTCCTACATCCCGCTGCACCAGCAGGCGCTGGCCTGGGGCGTCTCGAAGAAGGTCAACCTGCCGCAGCGCGCCGACAATCTCGTCATGTTCCACTGGGCAACCAAGAAGGAATAGCGTCGCTTGAAACACGAGGTCCCGGCGGCATCTGCCTTCCGGGACCTTTCCTTCCGGCCGACAAGGACGTCGGCCGTACGCTCACCCAAGGAAAGTGGAAGGCATGCTCGCTTTCACGCTTCGCCGCGCCGTTCAGGCCATCGGCGTCATGTTCGCCGTCGGCATCATCGCGTTCTCGATGTTCCGTTTCGCCGGCGACCCCGTCAATCAGATCGTCTCGATCGACACCTCGGCAGCCGAACGCGCGATCGTGCGCAAGTCGCTCGGCCTCGACGACCCCGTGCCGGTGCAGTTCGTGCGCTATTTCGCCGATGCGGCGCAGTTCAAGTTCGGCGTCTCCTACCAGTTCCGTCAGCCGGTCGCGGCCCTGTTGATGGAGCGCATGCCCGCGACGCTGGAACTTGCGATCTGTGCGACCGTGTTTGCAATGGTTTGCGGCATCCTGATGGGCGTCTATTCGGCGCTCAAGCGCGATACCGTGCTGGCCAAATTATTCCAGGCGGTCTCGCTGATCGGCATCTCGCTGCCGACCTTTCTGATCGGCATTCTCCTGATCTATCTGTTCGCGGTGACATTGGGCTGGTTGCCCTCGTTCGGCCGCGGTGAGGTGGTCAAGCTCGGCTGGTGGACGACGGGCCTGCTGACGCTATCGGGACTGAAGGCGCTGATCATGCCTTCGATCACGCTCGGCCTGTTCCAGATGACCCTGATCATGCGCCTGGTGCGCGCGGAGATGCTGGAAGTGCTGCGGACCGACTATATCCGTTTCGCCCGCGCGAGGGGACTGACCACGCGTGCGATCCATTTCGGCCACGCGCTGAAGAACACGCTGATTCCGGTGATCACCGTAGCCGGGCTTCAATTTGGCTCGGTTATTGCATTTTCGATCATCACCGAAACCGTGTTCCAATGGCCCGGCATGGGGCTTCTGTTCGTCCAGGCCGTGCAAAACGTCGATATTCCGATCATGGCCGCCTACCTGCTGATGGTTTCACTGATCTTCGTTACCATCAATCTGGTGGTCGATATTCTCTACACGGTGGTCGATCCGCGCCTGCGCTCGACCGTCGGTCGCGCCGCATAAGGCAGCCTGCATGTCCGACGCAGTCGTCTCCAATTCCGACAAGCAAAGCGCACAGCCGGTGCAGGCCGCGCATGGCTGGTTCAGCCGCACGCTCGACAGCGACCTGTTCTATTCGTTCCGCCGCTCCAAGCTCACCATGGTGGCCGCGGCCATCACGGTCCTGTTCTTTCTGCTTGCGATCTTTGCATCCGTGCTTGCGGTGCAGAACCCGTTCGATCCGGCGCAGCTCCAATTGATCAATTCGCGGATCTCACCGCTCTGGACCGCCGACGGCCAGACCCCGTTCCTGCTCGGCACCGACGAGCAGGGCCGCGACGTGTTCTCCGCGATCCTTTACGGCATGCGCATCTCGCTCGCCGTGGGCGTCGCCGGCGTGATCTTCGCCGGCGCGCTCGGCATCGCGCTCGGCCTGATCGCCGGCTATTTCGGCGGCGCAGTCGACGGCGTCATCATGCGGATCGCCGACGTGCAGCTCACCTTCCCCGCCATCCTGATCGCGCTCCTGGTCAACGGCATCGCGAAGTCGATCCTCGGCAACCGGCTGGACGCCACCAGCATGCTGGCGGTGCTGGTGATCTCGATCGGCCTGAGCTTCTGGGTGGGCTATGCCCGGACCGTGCGCAGCTCCGTGATGGTGGAGAAGAACAAGGACTACGTGGCCGCCGCGCAGCTGATCGGCCTGCCCGCCCCGAAGATCATGCTGCGGCACGTGCTGCCGAACACGATGGGCCCGATCCTGGTCATCGCCACCATCAACCTCGCGCTCGCCATCATCACCGAGGCGACGCTGTCCTTCCTCGGCGTCGGCCTGCCCGACACCATGCCCTCGCTCGGCACGCTGATCCGCATCGGCAACAACTATCTGTTCGCCGGCGAATGGTGGATCGTCGCCTTCCCGGGGCTCGCGCTCGCGGCGCTGATCCTGTCGATCAATCTGCTCGGCGACTGGCTGCGCGATGCGCTCAATCCGAAGCTTCGATGAATACGCCTCGTCCATGACCGAACCCGTCCTTTCCGTACGCGATCTTCACGTGGAGTTCGCCTCCCGCCGCGGCACGCTGCGCGCCATCGACGGCGTCTCCTTCGACATCGCCAAGGGCGAGGTGCTCGGGGTCGTCGGCGAGTCCGGAGCCGGCAAGTCCGTCACCGGCCTCGCGGTAATCGGCCTGATCGATCCGCCCGGCCGCATCGCCGGCGGCGAGATTCATCTCGCGGGCCTGCGCATCGATAATCTGCCGCCGGAGGAGATGCGCCGCGTGCGCGGCAAGCGCATCGGGATGATCTTCCAGGATCCCCTGACATCGCTGAACCCGCTGTACAAGGTCGGCGACCAGATCGTGGAGACGATCCGCACCCATCTCAGTCTGTCGGAGTCGGCCGCCCGCCGCCGCGCCATCGACCTGCTTGCCGAGGTCGGCATTCCCGCACCGGAAAAGCGTATCGACGGCTATCCCCACGAGTTTTCCGGCGGCATGCGCCAGCGCGTCGTGATTGCGCTCGCGATCTGCGCCGAGCCGGAGCTGATCATCGCCGACGAGCCGACCACCGCGCTCGACGTCTCCGTACAGGCGCAGATCATCTCGCTGATCAAGCGCCTCGGCCGCGACCACGGCACCGCCGTGATGCTGGTGACCCACGACATGGGCGTGATCGCGGAGACCTCGGACCGCGTGGCCGTGATGTATGCCGGCCGTGTCGCCGAGATCGGCCCGGTGCAGGACGTCGTGAAGAATCCGCTGCACCCTTACGCCAAGGGCCTGATGGGCGCGATCCCGACGCTTGCCGGCGAGGACAAGCGCCTGGTGCAGATCCCGGGCTCGATGCCGCGCCTGTCGGCAATCCCGCGCGGCTGCTCGTTCAATCCGCGCTGCGCCTTCGCCTTCGATCGCTGCCGGGTCGATCGGCCGGAGCCGCTGCCGCGCGGCGCGCAATCCGTCGCCTGCCACCTCTATGACGATGTGCCGGCGGAGAGCGTGGCATGAGCGCTCCCTTCGTCCAGGCCACAAACCTGCGCCGCGTCTTCGACGTCTCGAAACCCTGGCTCAACCGCGTGCTGGAAGGCGGACACCTCGAATATCTCAAGGCGGTCGATCACGTCACCTTCGACATCAGGAAGGGCGAGACGTTTGCTCTCGTTGGCGAGTCCGGCTCCGGCAAGACCACGGTGGCACGCATGGTCGTCGGCCTGCTGCCGCCAAGCGCCGGCGACGTGCTGATCGACGGCGTCTCCATGACCGACCCGCGGCAGGCCCTCGCACGGCGGAAGCTGCGTCGCCGGATCCAGATGATCTTCCAAGACCCCTATGCGAGCCTGAACCCGCGCTTTCGGGTCGATGCCATCATCTCCGAGCCGATCCGTGCCTTCGACCTGATCCAGGGCGAGCGTGACATCCAGGCCCGCGTCGGCGAGCTGCTCAGCCTCGTCGGCCTGCATCCGGACGACCGCTTGAAATACCCGCACGAATTCTCCGGCGGCCAGCGCCAGCGCATCGCGATCGCGCGGGCGCTCGCCTCCGACGCGGAATTCATCGTCTGCGACGAGCCGACCTCGGCGCTCGACGTCTCCGTGCAGGCGCAGATCCTGAACCTGATGCGCGACCTCCAGGACAAGTTCGGCCTGACCTACATGTTCATCAGCCACAACCTCGCCGTGGTCCGTCACATGGCGAGCCGCGTCGGCGTGATGTATCTCGGCCGCATCGTCGAGATCGCGGACGGACGCGAGCTGTTCGCCAATCCGCGCATGCCCTACACCAAGATGCTGCTGGGTGCCGTGCCTGATCTTGCCATGAGCGGCCGCCAGCGCATTCCGGTCAAGGGCGAGATCCCGAATCCGATCAATCCGCCTCCCGGCTGCGCCTTCAATCCGCGCTGCCCGCTGGCGTTCGATCTCTGCCGCAGGGAGACGCCGGAACTGATTGACGGCGTCGCCTGCCACGCCGTCAACACCGCGCCGGTCCCGGCGTGACGCGCCCGTGCCATGCAGCCTGCGCATTTGGCGGCGGCGTGGCCCTGTGATCAATTGCGCGCGCCGAAAATAAGGTGGTGAAGTCCCATGGGCAATATCAATCCCGATCCGTTCACGACGAGGCCCGAGATCGAGGGCACGTTCGGGGTCGTTGCCACCACGCACTGGATCGCGACGGCCGTGGGCATGGGCATCCTGGAAAAGGGCGGCAATGCCTTCGATGCCGGCGTCGCCACCGCCTTCACGCTCCAGGTGGTCGAGCCGCATCTGAACGGTCCAGGCGGCGATGTCCCTGTGATCGTTCATGACGTCAAGCGCGGCCGCACCGAGGTGATCTGCGGCCAGGGCCCGGCGCCGGCGCGCGCCACCATCGCGCATTACAAGAGCGAAGGCCTCGACATGGTGCCAGGCACCGGCCTGCTTGCCGCCTGCGTCCCCGGCACGTTCGAATCCTGGATGATGCTGCTGCGCGACTACGGCACGATGCGCGTGCGCGACGTGCTGGAGCCGGCGATCTCCTACGCCCGCGACGGTTATCCCCTGGTCGAGCGCGCCTGTGCCACGATCCAGACCGTCGAGCAGCTGTTCCGCAAGCACTGGCCAACCTCGGCCGCCGTCTACCTTCCGAACGGCGAAGTGCCGAAGCCGGGCACGCTGTTCACCAACAAGACGCTGGCCGCGACCTACGCCCGCATTCTCAGCGAGGCCGAGAACGGCGGCGGCCGCGACGCCGAAATCGAGCGCGCGCGCAAAGCCTGGTCGCAAGGCTTCGTCGCGGAGGCCATCGACAAGTTCTGCCGGACCCAGGAGGTGATGGACGTCAGCGGCTCGCCGCATCGCGGCGTGCTCTCCGCCGACGACATGGCGCGCTGGCAGCCGACGGTCGAGGCGCCACTCACCTACGACTACGGCCGCTACACCGTCTGCAAGGCCGGCGTCTGGAGCCAGGGCCCGGTGACGCTGCAGCAGCTCGCGCTGCTGAAGGGCTTTGCGCTCGACGGCCTCGACCCGACCGGGCCGGAGTTCATCCATCTCCAGATCGAATGCGCCAAGCTCGCCTTCGCCGATCGCGAAAAATTCTACGGCGATCCCAAGTTCAGCGAGATCCCGATCGCGACGCTGCTGTCGGATGCCTACAACGACGAGCGCCGCAAGCTGGTCACCGAAAAGGCTTCGCTCGATCTCCGGCCCGGCGCAGTCGAGGGCTTCGGCGGCGTAGTCAAGCTGCGCCGCGCTGAGGGCCAACGCGAGGCTGTTGGCGCGCTCGGCGCCGGCGAGCCGACCGTGGGGCGATTCGGCGAGGTGCGCGGCGACACCGTGCATTTCGACATCATCGATAAGGCTGGCAACATGGTGTCCTCGACGCCTTCAGGGGGCTGGCTGCAATCCTCGCCGGTCATTCCCGAACTGGGCTTCTGCCTCGGCAGCCGCGCACAAATGTTCGATTTGGAGGAGAACCAACCGGGCTCGCTCGCGCCGGGCAAGCGGCCGCGCACGACGCTCTCTCCGACCATGGCGCTGCGCGACGGCGAGCCGTATCTCGCCTGGGGCTCGCCCGGCGGCGACCAGCAGGACCAGTGGATCACGCAATTCTTCCTGCGTCACGTCCATTGCAACCTCAATCTCCAGGAAGCGATCGACGCGCCGGCCTGGCATTCCGAGCATTTCCCGATCTCGTTCTGGCCGCGCACCGCGCGTCCCGGCGTGCTCGTGGTCGAGAACCGCGTGCCGAAGGCGACGATCGAGAACCTGCGCGAGCGCGGGCATATCGTCGAGGTCGGTCCCGACTGGTCGGAAGGCCGCCTCACCGCGGCCTCACGCGTCGGTCGCCGCCGCCGCGCCGCCGCCAATCCGCGCGGCATGCAGGGCTACGCGGCGGGGCGCTGAAGGCAGCACATGACCTGGTCGATCATCGCGCGCGATCCTGCCACCGGCCAGTTCGGCATCGCGGTCGCAACCCGCTTCTTCGCCGTCGGCGCGCGCGTGCCCTATATCGCGGCCGGCCTCGGCGCCATCGCAACGCAGGCCTTCGTCAATCCCTATTACGGCATCGACGGCCTCAAGCTGTTGCGAGAGGGCCTCAACGCGCACGACGTGCTCGCCGCGCTGCTGGCGACCGACGAGGGCCGCGAGAGCCGCCAGATCCACATCATGGATGCGAGCGGCGCAATCGCCGCGCATACCGGGCGCGACTGCGTCGATTGGTGCGGCCACGTCGCTGGCAGCGGGTTCTCGATCGCCGGCAACATGCTCACCGGGGCCGATGTGCTCGACGAGACCGCCAAGACCTACATCGCCAATGACAGCCTGCCGTTCCCGCGCCGCCTGCTCGCGGCAATGCGCGCCGGCGAAGCCGCCGGCGGCGACAAGCGCGGCAAGCAGTCGGCGGCGCTCCTGATCCACGGCGAAGAGGAATGGCCTGCCCTCGACATTCGCGCCGACGACCATCCCGATCCGATCAGTGAGCTCGAGCGCCTGGAGCGCGTCAGCCACGAGCTGTGGGTCCACTTCCGCCCGTCCATGCCGACGCGGCAGAACCCGGCCGGCAACACCGATCGCAGCGTCATCGACGCCAGCATCGCTGCGGCGCGCGCGAGACGATCATGAGTGCCAGCCCCCTCATCGAGATCAAGGATCTGCGTATCCGCTTTCACGGCGACGACGGCCGCATCACCCACGCGGTCGACAGCGTCGATCTCAGCGTCGCCAATGGCGCCACGCTCGGTCTCGTCGGCGAATCCGGCTGCGGCAAGAGCGTGACGTCGCTGGCGATCATGGGCCTGCTGCCGAAGCAAAGCGCGGAAATAAGTGGCGCGATCCGCTTCGACGGTTTCGACCTGCTGGCGACGCCGGACCAGACGTTGCGTGATCTGCGCGGCAACCGGCTGGCGATGATCTTCCAGGAACCGATGACCTCGCTCAATCCGAGCTTTACGATCGGCGACCAGATCATCGAGACGATCCTGCGTCACCGGGGCGGTTCGCGGAGAAGCGCGCGCGAGCGCGCGATCGAGCTGTTGCGCCGCGTCCATATCCCCTCGCCCGAGCGTCGGATCGACGACTACCCGCACAAGCTCTCCGGCGGCATGCGCCAGCGCGTCATGATCGCGATGGCACTCGCCTGCGACCCGCGCCTGCTGATCGCGGACGAGCCGACCACCGCACTCGACGTCACCCTGCAGGCCCAGATCCTGGAGCTGATGCGCGAGCTCAAGGCCGCGAGCGGCGCCGCGATCATCCTGATCACCCACGATCTCGGCGTCGTCGCCGAGGTTTGCGACGAGGTCGCGGTGATGTATGCCGGCGAGATCGTCGAGCGCGCGCCGGTGGATGAATTGTTCTCCGCGCCACAGCATCCCTACACGGTCGGCCTGCTCGGCTCGATCCCGCGGCTCGACCACCGCGCCGAGCAGCTTGCGACGATCGAAGGCATGGTGCCGAATATGGCGCAGCCGCCCGCCGGTTGCCGCTTCGCCGCGCGCTGTCCCTTCGTGCTCGACGCCTGCACCAAGGTGCCGCCGCCGCTGGTCGAAGTCAGCGTAGGCCATGTCTCGCGCTGCATCCGCGCGCCGCTCGAATTGCTGGTGTGGTGATGGCGCTGCTCGAAGTCAACGGCCTGGTCAAGCATTTCGTCGCCCAGCGCTCGCTGCTCGGCCGCGCGCTGGCGCACGTCAAGGCGGTCGATGGCGTGTCCTTCTCGCTGGAGGCCGGCAAGACGCTGGCCCTCGTCGGCGAATCCGGCTGCGGCAAATCCACCGTCAGCCGACTGGTGCTGCGGCTGATCGAGCCGGATGCCGGCACGGTGCGCTTCGACGGCCGCGACCTGCTCGCGCTCGATGCCAGCGGCTTGCGCGCCTTCCGCCGCGAGGCGCAGATCATCTTCCAGGATCCCTACGCCTCGCTCAATCCGCGCATGACAGTCGGCCAGATCCTGACCGAGCCGCTGGCCCTGCACGATCTGGTGCCGCCGGCCCGGCGGGCAGAGCGCGTCGCCGAGCTGCTGCGGCTGGTCGGGCTGGAGCCGCGCCTCGCCCGGCGCTATCCGCACGAATTCTCCGGCGGTCAGCGCCAGCGCATCGCCATTGCCCGCGCGCTCGCGGTCGAACCGAAGCTCATCATCTGCGACGAGCCGGTCTCGGCGCTCGACGTCTCGATCCGCTCGCAGATCCTGAACCTGCTGCGCGAGCTGCAGGACCGGCTCGGCCTCGCCTACATCTTCGTCTCGCACGACCTCGCCGTCGTCAAGCACATCGCCGACCACGTCGCGGTGATGAATCTCGGCCAGATCGTCGAGACGGCGGAAGCCGATGCGCTGTTCGCCGCACCGCGCCATCCCTACAGCCGCGCGCTGCTGTCGGCGATCCCGCTGCCACAGCCGAAGGCGAAACGAACGACGGTGCTGCTGGAGGGCGAGATCCCAAGCGCGCTCAATCCGCCCGCCGGCTGCCGGTTTCACACCCGCTGCCCGTTCGTGATCGAGCGCTGCCGCAACGAGGCGCCTGCGCTTCTGGCCGACGGCACGGGCCACGCCACCGCCTGTCATCGCACCGCGGAGCTGCCGTCCGCGGACGCCATTCTGCCCACCGCCGGCGGGTTTTCGCCGGCGCTTGCAAAATTGGTCGCGGCCTTCAGCCAAAAGACGGAAGGCAGAAGTCCCACCGGGGTTGGTATACAGAAATAGCCGAAGCAATGGGGATTGTCCGATGAAGATGTCTCGCCTGGCCGCAACGGCCGCCGCCGTCCTGATGTCGCTCGGAGCCGTGCAGGCCCAGACCACGCTGCGCATCGGCCTTGCCGAAGATCCCGATATCCTCGATCCCACGATGGCGCGCACCTATGTCGGCCGCATCGTGTTCTCCGCCTTCTGCGACAAGCTGTTCGACATCGACGAGAAGCTCAACATCGTGCCGCAGCTCGCCCTGTCGAGCGAAACCGCCGACGACGGCAAGGCGCTGATCATCAAGCTGCGGCCCGGCGTGAAATTCCACGACGGCGAGCCGCTCGATGCCGAGGCCGCAAAGTTCTCGCTGGAACGGCATCTGACGTTCCCCGGCTCGTTCCGGAAACCGGAGCTCGCCTCGGTCGATCACGTCGAGGTCGTCGATCCCCTCACGATCAAGCTGGTGCTGAAGTCGCCGTTCTCGCCGCTGCTCGCTCAGCTCACCGACCGCGCAGGGATGATGATGTCGCCGAAGGCGGCGAAGGAGGCCGGCGACAAGTTCGGCCTGCGCCCGGTCTGCGCCGGCCCCTACAAGTTCGTCGAGCGCGTGCAGCAGGACCGCATGGTATTCGAGAAGTTCGCCGACTACTGGAACAAGGACAATGTCTTCATCGACAAGATCGTGTTCCAGCCGATCGTCGATGCCACGGTGCGGCTCGCAAACCTGAAATCCGGCGGCCTCGACCTGATCGAGCGCGTGCTCGCCACCGATCTGAAGGAGGTGCGCGCCGACTCGCGGCTGAAGGTCGCGACCGCCATCGAGCTCGGCTATCAGGGCATCACCCTCAACATCGGCAAAGACAAGGCCAAGGGCCCGCTCAGCCAATCCGCCAAGGTGCGGCAGGCGCTCGACCTCGCCATCGACCGCGATGCGATCAATCAGGTCGTGTTCAACGGCGAGTTCCAGGTCGGCAACCAATGGGTCAATCCCGATCATCCCTATTATCAGAAATCGCTTCCGGTCCGTCCCCGCAACGTCGACAAGGCCAAAGCGCTGCTGAAGGAGGCCGGCGTGACGCCGCCGGTCAGCGTCGACTTCCTGGTGCCCAAGGGCGCGGAAACCGAGACGCCCGCGCAGGTGATCCAATCGATGGCGGCGGAAGCCGGGTTCGACATGAAGATCCGAGTCACCGAGTTCGCGACCGGACTCAAGCAAGCGGAGGCCGGTGACTACCAGGCCTACATGCTCGCCTGGAGCGGCCGCGTCGACCCTGACGGCAACACCTTCGTGTTCCTGCACAATGGCGCGCCGCAGAACTATGGCGGGTGGAACAATCCGCAAGCCGACAAGGCGCTGGAGGACGCGCGGCTCGTCACCGATCCCGCCAAGCGCAAGGCGAGCTATGAAATCCTGGCTAAGCTGGTCCAGGACGAAGAGCCGCTGCTGTACCTCTATCACCGCCGCATCATCATCGCGCATACGACCAAGCTGGAAGGCTACAGGCAGATGCCCGACGGCCTCGTCCGGGTCATCGGACTCAAGCTGAAGTGATCGGCCTGACATTTAGTCCGTGTCCCGGATGCGGCGCAGCGCGGAAGCGCTGCTCCGCAGAGCCGGGACCCATGGCAACAACGAACTGTGGCAGCTGGGTCCCGGTTCAGCAGCGCAACATTGCATGTTGCGCTTCGCCCGGGACACGAGTGGGACCATGCTGAACTTCCTCGCCCGTCGACTCGTGCAGATCGTGCCGACGCTGTTCTTCGTCTCGGTGCTGATCTTCTCGCTGCAGCAATTGCTGCCGGGTGACCCCGCACTGGTGATGGCGGGCGAAGAGCGCGACCCGGCCGTGATCGAGCAGATCCGTCGCCAGTACCGGCTCGATCAGCCCGTCCCGGTGCAATACGCCTACTGGATCAAGGGCGTGCTCGCGGGCGATTTCGGCGAGTCGCTGCGCAACAAGATGCCGGTGCGCGAGCTGATCGCGCAGAAGCTGCCGGTGACGCTGCAGCTCGGCTCGATGGCAATCCTGATCGCGTTCCTGATCGGTATTCCCGCCGGCATCGTCGCCGCCGTCAAGAAAGGTTCGGCCTGGGACTACGGCGCCAACCTATTTGCGCTGTGGGGCATCTCGACGCCGAACTTCTGGCTCGGGATCATGCTGATCTTCCTGTTCTCGATCGAGCTCGGTTGGCTGCCGGCTTCCGGCTACGTGCCACTCACCGAGAACTGGCGCGCAAGCCTGGCCGTCACCATCATGCCAGCCTTCGTGCTCGGCAATGCGATCGCCGCGATCCTCATGCGGCATACGCGCAGCGCCATGCTTCAGGTGCTGGAAAGCGACTACGTGCGCACCGCGCGCGCCAAAGGACTGTTGGAGCGCACGGTGATCCTCAAGCACGCCATGCGCAATGCGCTGACCCCCGTCATTACGCTCGGCGCGCTCGAGCTCGGCACGCTGCTCTCCGGCGCGGTCCTGACTGAGCAGATCTTCTCCATTCCCGGGTTCGGCAAGCTGATCGTGGATGCCGTATTCAACCGCGATTATGCGGTGGTGCAAGGCGTCGTCCTGGTGACGGCCACGGTCTACATCACGCTGAATCTCGTGGCCGACATCGCCTATATCCTCGTCAATCCGCGACTTCGGGGCTGATCCATGACCGACGCCGCGCTGCCCCGCCCCCTCACGAAAGCCGACGAGCTGGATAGCCCGGCCCGCCGCGCGCGTCGGCGGCTGTTCAAGCGCAAGGCGGCGGTGTTTGGGCTCGTCGTGCTCACGATGTTCATCATCCTTGCCGTGCTCGCCCCGCTCATCGTGCCCTATGATCCCATCGGGACGAGCTGGAGCCTGGTGCGCAAACCGCCGACCTTGGCACACTGGTTCGGCACCGACGAGCTCGGCCGCGACATCCTGAGCCGCATCGTCTACGGCGCGCGCGCCTCCCTGCTCGCGGGTCTGATCTCGGTCGCGATCGCGCTCGGCATCGGCGTGCCGCTCGGCCTGCTCGCCGGCTATCGCGGCGGCTTCACCGACGCGTTGATCAGCCGCATCACCGATGCGATGCTGGCCTGCCCGTTCCTGATCCTGGCGATTGCGCTCGCCGCGTTCCTCGGCCCGAGCCTCGGCAACGCCATGATCGCGATCGGCATCTCGGCGACGCCAATCTTCATCCGCCTGACCCGCGGCCAGGTGCTCGTCGTCAAGGCCGAAGACTATGTCGAGGCCGCGCGCGCGCTCGGCAATCCGCCGTGGCGGATCGCGTTCTCGCACATCCTGCCGAACATCCTGCCGGCGCTGCTGGTGCAGGCGACGCTCTCGATCGCAGCGGCCATCATCGCCGAGGCCGCCCTCTCCTTCCTCGGTCTTGGCCAGCAGCCGCCGGCGCCGTCCTGGGGCAGCATGCTCAACGCCGCGCAGCGCTTCCTGACCCAGGCGCCCTGGATGGCGATCTGGCCAGGTCTTGCGATCTTCCTCGTCGTGCTGTCGCTGAACCTGCTCGGCGACGGCCTGCGCGACGCGCTGGACCCAAGGCAGCGTTGATTATTTCTCATGGTGACGAGCGCGTTATGACACGCCTCTCGAACCATGAAGGCCCCGCTGCAACCCGCGGCCATCCTTCGAGACGCGGCCTCACGGCCGGTCCTCAGCATGAGGACCTCAGATCACCACCTCCCGCAGCACGCGGCGGCAATCCATCTCGAATTCCAGATCGACCACCGGCGGACGGGCGAAATGCCAGGTCAGCCCGGAGCGGAGCGCGCCGCGGCGGACCAGCTCGTCCACCAGCGCGTGGTGAAAGTCGTGCACCGAATAGGCCTGCACGCCGGTCGTATCCTTCCAGCCGAAGCCGAAGGCCGCCATCCGGTTTTCCATCTGCGATGTGGTGGTGAAGCGCACCTTCTCGCGCAGCCCCTCCGGGCTGAGGTCGCGGTAGCGCACCGTGCGCTCGACATAGGTGCCGCCGCCCTCGCGCGCCTCGGCGCCGCCGGCGATGACGAAGCTCGGCAAATCTGACCGCGTTGGACGCGTGAAGGAGAACGCATAGAACGACGGCTCAGACGGCGGATCGATCTCCGGACAGACATTGCTGCGCGCCACCGGATTGGTGGTGCCGTCGAAGATGCCCCATTCCGACAGCGTCTTCACATAGTGCAGGTTGAACGCGCGAAAACCTTCCTCGCTGAAGGCCGCCGGCGAGCGCAGCTCGCAGGCACAGAAAGCCGTCAGCGGACGCCCCGCCTCCTGGATGAATTTTGCAGCCAGCGCAAATCCTTCCGCGAGCGGCACCAGGCGGTCGAACCGGACCCGCTCGATCTCATAGCCCGCATCCGCGGCGGCACCTGCGGAATATTGGAATACGGATGGAATGAAACGGTAGTTGCCGGCCGAGAATTCGCGCGTCATGACGGACTCCTATTCCAGTTGCATGCGGGTGCCCTTGGCGCCGTTGAGCAGGCGCTTGAGGTGAAACCCGGCCAAGGGATCGTCGGCGTGCATGCCAACCAGCGCGGCAAAGGCCGGCATGGCGGCGGCATCGCCGGCCTCCATCTTGGCAAAGGCTTCGGCATATTGCGCCGTCGCCGGCGCTTCGAATTTCGCCTGCAGCAGCGGTTCGAAGGCGCGCAGCGGCTCGCTGCGTCCGCGCAGCATCAGGTCGCCCACGGGACGGCCACGAAAATTTTCGGCCCCCTTTGCCACGCTGGCACTGACGCAAATGCGCGTTCCCAGATGCTTGTTCGCTGTCTCCAGCCGGGCGGCCGTATTGACGGTGTCGCCATAGGCCGTGTAATCGAAGAAGCGGTTGCCGCCGAAATTGCCGACCAGCGCCGGGCCGGCATGGGCACCGATGCGGGTGGCTCCGAAATTCACACCTCTTGCTTTCCAGCTCGCCGAGAAGTCCTCTGCCCAGGCGTCGAGAGCATGGGCACAGGCGACCGCACGCGTTGCATAGTCCGGCTGGTCGCCGGGGGCGTTGAAGAGCACCTGGATCGCATCGCCGATGATCTTGGCGACCGTCCCCTCATGGGCAAACACGATCTCGGTCATGCCGCCGACATATTCGTTGAGGAGCTCGCCCAGCGTCTGCGGAGGGGCGGTCTCGACCAGCGAGGTGAAGCCGGTGATATCGGTGAAGAGGGTGGCGACATCGCGCCACTGCACCTCCATGCCGTCGCCATCGACGTCGCCGGCCAGCCGCCTTGCGATCTCCGGCGAGAAGAAGCGCGACAGCGAGGCATGGGCGCGCTCGGCTTCCATCTGGCGCCGCCGCACCTCGCGCAGCATCTCCACATGGCGGATGGTCTTCTCGATCGTAGCTTCGAGGTCGGCGAAGTCGATCGGCTTGGTCAGGAAGTCGAACGCACCGCGGTTCATGGCGGTGCGGATGTTGCTCATGTCGCCGTAGGCCGAAACGATGATGGTCGACTTCTTCTCCTCGGCCTCCTGTAGCTTCGCCAGCAGCGACAGACCGTCCATCCGCGGCATGTTGATGTCGGAGACCACCATGTCGACATGCGGATTCTGCTCCAGCGATTCCAGCGCTTCCAGGCCGTCGCGCGCGAAGATGAGCGCGAGCTGCCCATCGCGGATCTGCCTGCGGAATTTCTGCAGGATCAACGCCTCGAGGTCCGGCTCGTCGTCGACGAAGAGGATGGTCGCAGTCATGCGGCTTGCTCGAGCCTCGTATCGATCTCCTGCCGCAGCAGCGCAAAGTCGATCGGCTTGGTGAGGAGCCCGACGGCGCCCCGCTCGATCGCCTTGCGGCGCGTCTCGGCATCGCCATAGGCCGTGATCATGATGACGGGAACGTCCGGATGCGCGGCACGCACTTTCGGCAGCATGTCGAGCCCGCTCATGCCGGGCATGTTGATGTCGGACAGGATCAGGATCAGCGAGGGATCACGAACTTCGGCAGCGCGCTCGAGCGCCTCGGGGGCCGAGAGCGCAAACTCCATCTGGAAGCGGCCAGCGCGCAGGTCGCGCCGGAACTGCTGCCGAAACAATGCCTCGACGTCGGGCTCGTCATCGACGACCAGGATGTAAACGTTCAAGACTTTCCTCCGGAAGTGTCGGCCGCTGCCATCGTCCGCGGCAGCGTGATGATGAATTCGGTGAATACACCTTGCGTGGTGTTCACGTCGATCGTGCCGCCGTGTTGTTTCACCACGATGTCGTGGCTCATTGAAAGGCCTAGGCCCGTGCCTTCGCCGGCCGGCTTGGTGGTGAAGAAAGGATTGAACATCTTCTCCTTCACCTCAGGCGGAATCCCCATGCCGTTGTCGCGGATCCGGATCTCGACCCTGTCGCCGAGATTCTTCGTTGCCGCGCGCAAGGTGGGCTCGAATGCCTCGCCGTCGCTCTCCTTGCGCTTGTTCGCGGCATAGAAGCCGTTCGAGATCAGGTTGAGAAAGACGCGCGTGATCTCCTGGGGATAGATGTCGATCATGCCGGCAGCCGGGTCGAAATCGCGCTGGAGCGTGACGTTGAAGGCAGGCCTTTCGGCGCGCGCGCCGTGATAGGCGAGATTGAGACTCTCCTCCACCACCGCATTGATGTCGACGGCGCGATGTTCGCCGGAACCCTGACGCGAATGCAGCAGCATGTTCCTGACGATGGAATCGGCGCGCTTGCCGTGCTGCACCACCTTCTCGAGGTTTGCCCTGAGCATGCCGGTCAGCTCGTCAACCTCCTGCTTCGTCGTGCCGTCGAGCGCGGCGGATTGCAGGGTCTCGTTGAGCTCGTCGATCAGCTCGGTCGAGACCGCGGAGAAATTATTGACGAAATTAAGCGGGTTCTTGATCTCATGGGCAATGCCGGCGGTGAGCTGGCCGAGCGAGGCGAGCTTCTCGGTCTGAATCAGACGGTCCTGAGCGGCGCGCAGGTCCTCGAGTGAGCGCGACAGCTCATCCGTGCGGTCCCTCAATTCGTTGAGCAGGCGCGCATTTTCCATCGCGATCACAGCCTGCGCCGCAAAATTCGTCACCAACTCGATTTGCTTGCTGGAGAAGGCAAGAGGCCGCTGACGGTAGATCAGAAGCGCGCCGATCAGGTCGCCGTCCTTGAGCATGGGAACACCAACCAGTGTCCGCGCCCCGGCGCGTAGCGCCAGTATTGGTCCGTCATATCCTTGAGGTGTTTCGAAGAAGTCCGGCTCCGTCCTCGTATCGACAACATGCACGGTTTCCCTGGTCCGAACGATGCGGCCGATGACGGTGTTCGGAGCCGGCCGTGTCGGCTTCTGGTAGATTTCGTCCTTCAGCTCGGCCGGAACACCGTGCATCGCGATGGCGCGGAACGTGTCTCCCTCCCGCAGATAAAGAGACCCGAACTCAGCCTGGCAGATGCGAGTGGCGTTCTCCAACATGATGCGAAATACCGGCCCCAATTGTCCGGGGGAAATGGAGATAACCTGGAGCACTTCGGAAGTTGCGGTCTGCTGTTGCAGCGATTCGCTCAATTCCGCCGTGCGCTGCTCGACCTTCCTTTCCAAGTCGGCATAGGATTCCTGCAGGCGCGCGCCCATCTCGTTGAACTGATCGGCGAGGCCTTCGAGCTCGTCGCCGGACTTGATCGAGATGCGTTGGGAGAAGTCGCCGCCGCCGATCCGCTCGGCGCCGCTGCGCAGCGCCTGGATCGGCCCGACCATGCGGCGCGCCAGGAAAACCCCGGCGAGCACCGCGAAAATCGAGGCCGCGAGCAGCACGATGGCGAGCCGCTGCAACGAGGCGTAGAGCGAAGCATAGGCCTCCTCGACCGGAAGCTCCACGAACATGGTCCAGCCCAGCGGCGGGATCGGGGCTGAGGCTGTCAGGACCGTCTGTCCCTGGATGTTGTTCGCCTCTTGCAACGAGTCCGGCATGGTGCCGCCACCAGCTCGGGCACCCCTCACCTGGGCGAGGCCGGACATGTCGGTGTTGCGCAGCACGAGACTGATGTCGGGATGCGCGATCAGGCGGCCCTCCGGGCCGACCACGTAGGCATGGCCGTGCTCGCCGACCTTGATCTGGGACACGACGTCCCAGATTAGCTTGAGGTTGACCTCGGCGATGCTGACGCCGGCGTCCTTGCGCGCGCCCGCCAGCGCCAGTGTCATGTAAGGCTCGGACTCCCGGCGGAAATAGACAGGTCCGTAATAGACCTTGCGCGCGACCGCCTCGGTGAACTTCGGGTCGCTCGACAGGTCGATCCCGCTATCGAGCGCGTCCATCGCCAGCCGCGAGACCCGCAGCCGCTCCTTGCCGGTCGAATCCACCTGGGCCAGTTCGGTGACCGCAGGCACCTGGCGCAACAGGCGCAGCGCGTCGAACCGGCGCTGCTCGATCGAACCGCTCGACCAGGGCAGCTGCGTGGTCCAGCCGAGCTGACTCTCGATCTCCTTGACGAACTGGCCGATCTTGGCCGCGGCCGCCTCCGCCTGCTCGTGCTGGACCCGGATCAGCGAGGCCTTGTGCTCGCGATAATAGAAGTAGACCTCAAACAAGCCATTGGCGAGCAGCGCGATGGCGACGACGGCCACGAACAGCGCGACGTATTTGGCAAAGAGCCGGGTCCGGATTCCGCGGCCCGCCGTCTCGCCGGAGCCGGCCTCGCCGCGGGCCGCGCTCGGCAGTGTCCCGGCTTGGCGGGTGTCGGGGTGAAGGGACAGGCTCATCCCGCGGAACCTAGCAAGAAGCCCGGACCTTGTCTCTCGCAAGCGCGGGAAAAGGGCTCACCCGGGCGCAACGAAAAGGGCGGCAGCGGATGACCGCTGCCGCCCTTCGACTAGCCTTGCCAGCGGCCTCAGGTCGGCCGCAGCACCTTTGCATCGAGGTCGAGCTCGTTGACCTGCTTGTTCCGCTCGGAATCGGCCGCCGCGCGATGGTCGGTCGCCAGCACCACATAGACCGCCGGCAGCACGAACAGCGTGAACAGCGTGCCGATCGACATGCCGGCGACGACCACGAGGCCGATCGAGAAGCGGCTGGCCGCGCCCGCGCCCGTCGCGGTCAGCAGCGGGATCAGGCCGGTCACCATCGCCGCCGTGGTCATCAGGATCGGCCGCAGGCGGATGCGGGCCGACATCTCGATGGCCGAGCGGCGGTCGAGCCGCTCGTTGACCTGGAGCTCGTTGGCGAACTCCACCATCAGGATGCCGTGCTTGGTGATCAGGCCGACCAGGGTGAGCAGACCGACCTGGGTGTAGATGTTCATGGTCGCCGCGCCGAAGAACAGCGGGATCAGAGCACCGACGATCGCCATCGGCACCGAGATCATGATGACCAACGGGTCGCGCAAGCTCTCGAACTGCGCTGCCAGCACCAGGAAGATGATGATCAGCGCGAAGCAGAAAGTGATCGCAAGCTGATTGCCCTCCTGAACATATTGCCTGCTATCGGCAAGATAGTCGTGGCTGAAGCCCTGCGGCAGCTTCTTGGCCTCGCCTTCGAGGAAATCGACCGCAGCGCCGATGGTCACGCCGGGCATCGGCACGGCCGAGAACGTCGCCGAATTGAGCTGATTGTAGTGCGTCAGCGAATTCGGGTCGGTCTTGGTCCTGATCGAGACCACGGTCGACAGCGGAAGCTGCTGGCCGGTGTTCGTGGTCACGTAATAGCCGCCGAGGGCTTCCGGCGAGAGCCGATTGACGCGCGGCACCTGCGGAATGACCTGATATGAGCGACCCTCGAGATTGAAGCGGTTGATGTAGTTGCCGCCCAGCAGGACCGCGAGCGTAGAGCCGAGGTTCTGCATGTTGACGCCGAGGTCCTGCGCCTTGGTGCGGTCGATCGTGACCTCAACGTTCGGCTGGTTATAGGCCAGGTCGCTGTCGGAGACGATGAACATGCCGCTCTTGCGCGCGGCGTCCTTCAGCTTTTCCATCTGCTCATAGACCGCCTGGAATCCAGCGGTGGAGTTGATCACCATCTGCACCGGCAGGCCGCCAGGTCCGCCCGGCAGCGGCGGCAGGTTGAATGCGAATGCCTGCACGCCCTCGATCTTGGAGAGTTCGGCCTGCACCAGCGGCTTCAACTTGATTGACGAGCGTTTTCGCTCGTCCCAGGGTTTGAGCAACATGCCGGCGATGCCGCCTTGCGGGCCGTTGATGCCGTTCAGGACGAAGCGCAGATCGGTCTCCGGAAATTTTTCGAATTCCTTGTCGAGCTTGTCGCCGTAGAAATCGAGATAATCGATGTTGGCGTATTTCGGCGCCTTGGTCACCGCGAAGACGATGCCCTGATCCTCCTCCGGAGCCAGCTCCTTCGAGGTGTGCATGTAGAGGAAGCCGACGAGCCCGAGGATCGTGATCGCGAACAGGCCAGTGATGGCCTTGTAGTCCAGCGAGCGGTCGAGCTTGCGCCCATACCAGCGCGTCATCGCGCCGAACACGTTGTTCACGAGCTTGGCGAAGCGGCCTTCTTCGGTGTTCTTCAGCAGCACCGAGCACATCATCGGCGACAACGTAAGCGCGATCACGCCCGACACGATCACCGAGCCTGCCAGCGTGAAGGCGAATTCGCGGAACAGCGAACCGGTGAGGCCGCCAAGGAAACCGATCGGCGCGTACACGGCCGCGAGCGTGATCGTCATCGAGATGACGGGCCCAACGATCTCGCGCGCGCCTTGCAGCGAGGCCTGGACCGGCGTCTTGCCCTCCTCCAGGTGGCGGTGGATGTTCTCCACTACCACGATGGCGTCGTCGACGACGAGGCCGATCGCCAGCACCATTGCGAGCAGGGTCAGGAGATTGAAGCTGAACCCCAGCGCCAGCATCAAGGTGCAGACGCCGATCATCGACAGAGGGATGGTGACGACGGGAATGATGACCGAACGCAGCGAGGCCAGGAACAGGAAGATCACCACGATCACGATGATCACGGCTTCGCCCAGCGTCTTCTCCACCTCCTCGATCGAGGACTGAATGAACTTGGTCGAGTCGTAGGCGACCTTCATCTTCATCGACGGCGGCAGGTTGCGTTCGAGCTCGGGGAACAGCGCGCGCACGCCCTTCACGAGAGTCAGCGGGTTGCCCTGCGGCGTCGCCTGAACGCCGATGAAGATCGCGTGCTCTCCGTTGAAGGCGACGCTGGCGTTCGTGCTCTGGGCGGCAAGCTCGACGGTGGCGATGTCCTCCATCCGCACGAAGCCGCCGTCCTTCGCCTTGACGATCATTCTCTTGAATTGATCGACGTTGGTCAGGTCCGTGTTCGTCGAGATATTCGAGACGATCAGATAGCCCTTGGTCTGGCCCGCCGCGGATTGGAAGTTGTTGGCGGCGATCGCCGTCGCAACGTCGGAAGCCGACACATTGCGGCCGGCCATCTTCACAGGATCGAGCCAGAGCCGCATGGCGAAGGTCTGGCCGCCGAGAATGTCAGCCGACGCGACGCCGTCGACGGTGGAAAGCACCGGCTGCACCACGCGCGTGAGGTAGTCCGATATCGCCGAACCCGACAGTTCCTCGGACGAGAAGCCGAGATACATCACGGCCGTGGTCTGGCCCGTGGTCTTGGTGACGATCGGGTCGTTGGATTCCTTCGGGATCAGGTACTTCACCGAATTGGTCTTCGCCAGCACCTCGGTGAGCGCCTGGTTCGGATCGAAATTCAGCTTGATGTAGACCTGGATCGTAGAGGTGCCGAGCACCGAGGACGAGGTGATGTAGTCGACGCCCTCGGCGGAGGCGACCGCCTGCTCGATCGGCGTCGTGATGAAGCCCTGGATCAGATCTGCGGACGCGCCGGGATAGACGGTCGTGATGTTGATGACCGTGTTCGACAGCTTCGGATATTGCCGGATCGGCAGCACCATCGCCGCGCGCAGGCCGATCAGCAGGATCAGCAGGCTGACGACAACCGACAGAACCGGTCGTTTGATGAAAATATCGGTAAAGGCCATCGCGGGCGATCTCGATTTCTTTTTTCAAGATGCGTGATCCGGCCGGGCCGGATCACGCGAGGATGTTGTCAGTAGCGCGGCGGCTGCGCCGGGATCGGGGGGGCCGGATCAGTCGAGATCGACACCGGCGCGCCCGATTGCAGCTTGAGCTGGCCGACGGCGACGACCTTGTCGCCTGCCTTCACGCCCTTGACGATTTCGGTCCGACCCTCGACCCGGTTGCCGGTCTGCACGAAGGTGCGCACCGCCGACAGGCTGGTCTTGCCGTCCTCTTCCTTCTTTTCGGTGATCACGAACACCGAGTCGCCGTACAGCGTGTAATCGACCGCCGTTTCAGGCACCGTGATCACGGCCGGCTTTTCCGGCAAAACCACCGTCGTGGTCACGAACATGCCGGGCTTCAGGATCTTCTCCGGATTGGCGATCGTCGCCTGCACCCGGATGTTGCGGGTATCTGTGGCGATCTGCGGCTCGATCGTGGTGATCTTGCCCTGGAAGGTGCGGCCGGGATAGGCGTCGACCTTCAGGCGGACGGTCTGGCCGACCTTGAGGCTGCCGGAATCCTTTTCCGTCACCGTGAAGTTGGCCCACAGCTCCGACAGATCGGTCAGCGACACGATCGCGGTGCCGGCGGTGAGATACTGACCGACCTCGACCTTACGCATACCGAGATCGCCGGCGAACGGCGCGCGCACCAGCTTCTGCGAGATCAACGCTTCGGTCTTGGCGATGCCCGCCTGCGCCTGGTCGTAAGCAGCCTGCGCGGTATCGACGGTCGCCTGCGGACCGAACTGGCGCGAGGCCAGCTGCTTGGCGCGATCAAGCGACAGCTGCGCGACGGTCGCCTGCGCCTTGTAATTGGCGAGATCGCCCTGCTCCGGCGCGTCGAACAGCTGCACCAGCGGCGTGCCGGCCTCGACACGCGTGCCCGGCTCGAACTTGATCTCGGTGACGCGCCCGTTGACGTCGGCGCTGACGTCGACCTGGTGCACGGCGACGAGGCTGCCGACCGCGGTGAGCAGGTTCGGCACCACCTCGGACTTCGCCTCGGCCGCGCTGACCGGGGTCGGCGGCGGCTTGTTGTTGGCGAAGAACTGCTTGATCATCTGGCCGCGGAAGGAATTGAACCAGACGAGCCCACCGACGAGCACGGCCAGAAGCGTGCCGACGATGATGAACCAGCGTACCGGCCGGACCGGACGCTTGGGAGCCTTGTTGTCGATCGGTTGCCCCGAAATCTTGTTTTCGGCCACGATGTTCATGTCATGCACTTTCTGCAATCGCCGCCTGGTTCGCATCCGCGGCCTGATTGCGGCCCAGATGCGAAGCAATTGCGGCGTCGTTAAGTCCGATACCCCTCAGGAGAAACTCACAGAGCTGCCGCTCCAGGTCGGTCGCCCTGCCGTAAGCAAGACAGGGCGTGGCCGGCAGCCTGGTCAGCGCCGCGGTCATCACAGCATGATGCGCAAACCAGAACAGGTTGAGCGGATCGCCAGCGCAGGGCCGCGCGTCACCGCTCGCAACCGCACGCTCGAGCGAGGCGACGAAGACAGCGCCGATCAGCGTCTCGATCTTGGCATAGAGCAAGCGGGCGAATTCGCCATCATCCAAATGGCTCGTGGCCATCAGCCGCAGGCGCTGGGCCTCTTCCTGATCGGGACCGTCGGCGATCTGGAGGAAGTGTTCGACCATCCCGCGGATCACTTCGACCAGCGTGGCGGTTGAGGGCTCCCGTTCGAGCAGCTCCATCAGAGCGGGATCCGCCTCGCATTCGTCGCTGAGGATCTCGGCATAGAGCGCCGCCTTGGACGGGAAATGCTTGAACAGCAGCGCCTCGGAAATGGCAGCCGCGGCCGCCACGCTCTTCGTCGTGGTGCCGGTGTAGCCGTGTCGGGCAAAGCAGCGCTTTGCGGCGCCGAGGATCAATTGACGCCTCAGGTCGCTGGTCATACGCAATGAGCTCATGCTGGGTGAGTAAGCACTCACCCACGCAGGAGTCAAGCACTATGTTGCATCGCAACCTGTGTGCGACGTAGAATCGATGGAAATTGATCAAGCCTGCACGGCCCGCGTGCAGGAGTTCGGCAAGGGATGGGCAGACCGCCTAGATCGGCCGGAAGCCGAGGTCAGCGCGGATCCGGTTGACGATGTAGGTCCCGTCCCGGATCGGCAGAATCCGCTCCAGATTGGCGCTGTCGATCTTCACGTTGGCAAATCGCGGCCCGGCAGAGACGTCGTGGACGGCTTTGGCGAAGGCTTCGACTTCGGCCATGGTCGTGACAGCCCGGCTGTCGTTAATGCCGCAAGCCCTGGCGATGCCGACGAGGTCGGCGGCCGCGGAGGTGTGGCTGGTCTGGCCGCCGGTCTCGCCATAGGCCTCGTTGTCGAGCACTGCGATCGAGAGGTTGGCCGGCTTCTGCAGGCCGATTGTGGCGAGGCTGCCCATTCCCATCAGCATCTCGCCGTCGCCGGTGATGACCAGCACGGGCAGCTTCGGCTGCGCCAGCGCCAGACCCAGCCCGATCATCGCGGCGCCGCCCATGCCGCCCCAGAGGTAAAAGTTGCGGGCATGGTCGCCGGCGGCGCACATGTCGTTGGTTGAGGCCCCGAGACCGCCGATCGCGACGACGTCCTTGCGGTTCGCCAGCAGCGTGGAGACGACCTGGCGACGGTCGAGGAGATTGGCCTTGCTCATTTGGTGAAAACCTTGGCGCCGATCAGGCGCTGCGACAGAAGGACAGCGGTGGGGGTCAGCGCGTTGTAGGCCTGGGCTGCGGCGGCCTCTAACACGGCCGGCACCTCGGCTGCGTGCGAGGCGCGCAGCACCTTGACGCCGGAGAGCTCGAACACGCCTTGCGTGGTCGAGCCCATCGGCACCTGCCATGGATTGAACTCGCCCCACTCGCCGCGCATGGTCACAAGCGTCAGGAACGGAAAGCGCAGGATCGGGATCAGCGACAGCATGTTGATGCAATTGCCGACGCCGCTCGACTGCATCAGCAGCACGCCGCGCTGTCCACCCGCCCAGGCGCCGGCGAGCAGCGCCACGCCCTCCTCCTCCGTCGTCAGCGCAATGCCGCGCATGGTGGAGGAGTCCAGCACGCGCTGGATCAGCCTGGAATGACCGGCGTCAGGCACGTAAGGCACCTGCCGGACGTCGAAGCGCTGCAAGGTCGCGAAAATATCGTCGGGCCAATTCGGGGCCGTGTCGGCAGCGTCAGCGCGTGCGTGCATTTTCCTGTCCGGTCGGCTAGCAAGGTGCAAAGACTGTAGACGCATGCACGCGTCGACCAGAACAACAAAAACGGCATATCGGCTTTAACCGGCGAGTATAACGGGATGAACGCAGATGCGAAGGCGCTGGCGGCAAGCTTCGACCTCGAGAAGCTGACGCCGGAGTTCTACGACAACCCCTATCCGACCTATCGTGCACTGCGGGAGAACGAGCCGGTCAAGCGCCTGCGCAGCGGCACCGTGTTCCTGACCCGCTACGATGATCTCGTCACCACCTACAAGAACACGAAATCGTTCAGCTCGGACAAGAAGCGCGAGTTCGCGCCGAAATACGGCGACACTCCGCTCTACGAGCACCACACCACCAGCCTCGTCTTCAACGACCCGCCCTCCCACACCCGCGTGCGCCGCCTGATCATGGGCGCACTGTCGCCGCGCGCGATCGCGAGCATGGAAGGGGACCTCATCAAGCTCGTCGACGGCCTGCTCGATGCCATTGCCGCCAAGGGCGCTTGCGAACTGATCGAGGACTTTGCCGCGTCCATTCCCATCGAGGTGATCGGCAATCTGCTCGACGTGCCTCACGAGGAGCGCGGCCCGCTGCGCGACTGGTCGCTGGCGATCCTGGGTGCGCTCGAACCGGTGGTATCGACCGAGGCTGCCGCGCGCGGCAACAAGGCGGTGGCGGACTTCCTCGGCTATCTGCAGACGCTGGTCGCGCACCGGCGCGCAAAGCCCGGCAATCCCGAGCGCGACGTGCTGACGCGCCTGATCCAGGGCGAGGAGAACGGCGAGCGGCTGACCGAGAAGGAGCTGCTGCACAATTGCATCTTCCTGCTCAATGCCGGCCACGAGACCACCACCAATCTGATCGGCAACGGCCTTGTGGCGCTCGACCGTGATCCCGACCAGAGGCAGCGCCTGATCGAGAACCCCGACATGATCAAGACCGCGGTCGAGGAAATACTGCGCTACGAGAGCTCCAACCAGCTCGGCAACCGCATGACCACCGAGAGGGTCGAGCTCGGCGGCGTCATGCTCGACGCCGGCACGTCGGTGACGCTGTGCATTGGCGCGGCGAACCGCGACCCTGCGCAGTTTCCGGACCCTGAGCGTTTCGACATCGCGCGCACGCCGAACCGGCACCTCGCCTTCGCCACTGGCGCGCATCAATGCGCCGGCATGGCGCTGGCGCGGCTCGAAGGGGCGATTGCGATCTCGCGCTTCCTGGCGCGCTTCCCGAACTATGCCGTGAGCGGCCAGCCGGTACGCGGCGGACGGGTGCGGTTCCGCGGCTTCCTGAGCGTGCCTTGCGCGCTTCGCTGACGGGCTCGACAACAAAAACTGCGAAAACAACCCCATGCACCGTAGAGCCTGGGTCGCCGAACGGCGCCCTGTGGCCCGGCAGAACCACCTGACATTTCGGGACTATCAGGCCACGCCGCGCCATCGGCGCACCAAGGCTTCCGAGCTGGCAAACCGATACTCACATTCATTTGGGCGCGACCGGCGATGCCGTCGGTTGACGTCCGCGCAGCAATGGAGTGACGGCAGATGAGCGCGTCGGTCATTGATTTCGTTGCGACGGAAGCACGCTTTGGCGCCCACAATTACGAGCCGATCGGGGTCGTCCTTGCGCGCGGCGAAGGTGTCTGGGTCTGGGATACCGAAGGCAACCGGTACCTCGATTGCCTGTCCGCCTATTCGGCGGTCAGCCAGGGCCACTGCCACCCCAAGATCCTGGCCGCGATGGTCGAACAGGCGCACAGGCTGACGCTCACCTCGCGCGCCTTCCACAACGACCAGCTCGCCTTGTTCTATGAGGAGGTCGCGGCGCTCACCGGCTCCCACAAGGTGCTGCCGATGAACAGCGGCGCGGAGGCCGTCGAAAGCGCGATCAAGTCGGTCCGCAAATGGGGCTACGAGGTGAAGGGCGTGCCGGACGGCCAGGCCGAGATCATCGTCTGCGCCAACAATTTCCACGGACGCACGCTGGGCATCGTCGGCTTTTCGACCGATCCCGAGACACGCGCCCATTTCGGGCCGTTCGCGCCGGGCTTCAAGATCATCCCGTTCGGCGACGCCGCAGCGCTGCGGGACGCAATCACGCCGAACACCGTCGCCTTTCTGGTCGAGCCGATCCAGGGCGAAGCCGGTGTCATCATTCCCCCGCCCGGCTATTTCACTGAGGTCCGGGAGCTCTGCACCGCCAACAACGTGATGCTGGTGCTCGACGAGATCCAGACCGGGCTCGGCCGCACCGGCAAGCTGCTCGCCGAACAGCACGAGGGTATAGAAGCAGACGTGACGCTGCTCGGCAAAGCCCTGTCCGGCGGCTTCTATCCGGTCTCGGCCGTGCTCTCGAACAACGAAGTGCTCGGGACATTGAGGCCCGGGCAGCACGGCTCGACCTTCGGAGGCAACCCACTTGCCTGCGCGGTGGCACGCGCGGCGATGCGCGTGCTGGTCGAGGAAGGCATGATCGAGAACGCGGCCCTGCAGGGCGCGCGCTTTCTGGAAGGCCTGAAAGCCATCCGCGCCAATACGATCCGCGAGGTGCGCGGGCGCGGCTTGATGCTGGCGGTCGAGCTGCATCCCGAGGCCGGCCGCGCTCGCCGCTACTGCGAGACGCTCCAGGGCAAGGGCATCCTCGCCAAGGATACCCATGAGCAAACGATCCGCATTGCTCCGCCACTGGTGATCACCAGCGACCAGGTCGACTGGGCGCTTGAGCGGCTCGCGACCACCCTGACGCAGGATTTCTCCTGAATTTCAAGAAGGTGTGGCGGGTCGGCGAGGTATCCACGCTTGCCTCACACGGCATAACGCCGGTAGAGCACGACGATGACAGCGAGCACCGTCCCGGCATAAACGACCTGCGCTGCGCGATCCAAAACAACTGCGACGCGCTTTCGGCCGGCGTCCCGAAGTTTTTCATGCCTGTAGCCCGCAAATACCGTCATGAGACATAGTACAAAGAAGATGTAGAACATCTCTTCGACCACCACCGTGTATCCGACATCGCCGATCTGACTGTTCACCGCTACGAGCAGCACCGCGCTCGCCAGGATCGAGGTTACTGGGATCGTCACGCGTTCACGAAACATGGTTTCGGGAAAGAACAGCGTCGTGAATACGACGAGCACGAGCAGAAACAGCGGCAGCAGGTTCTTCAGCATGTAGATGGCGGAGCTGCGGCGCAGCATGATGACCGCATCGAAGCCCGCAAATTCCGTACTTGCTTCGGCGCCAAACAAGGACGCCTTTCCGAGCGTCGAGCCACTGGACAGGGATTCGACGAAATAGTTCAGTCCGAGAAATCGCCAGAGCTGAAGTCCGGAATAGGCCCCGTCCTCGGCCCGCGAGCTTCCGTCGTCGGCGAGGCGCAAGCCGAACCGATCGATGACATAGGTGATGAGTTCCCGCCGCTGTTCCGTATTCTGGAAATGCAGACGCAACTGCTGCGTGTCGAACGGATAATCATGGAGATCGAAACGGGCCTTGAAATCGCCGCTGACGCGATAGAGCCGATAGCTCAGGCCATCTTCCTTTCCAGCCTGCATCGGCCGAGCCGGATCGAACGCCCCACGATCCAGCAAGGCCGGGAATTCGACGTGCGTCTCCGCCGCATCGTCGCCAGCGAACCGCATCCAGAGATAGAAGTCGACGTTGAACGAATTTTGCTTCACGTCAATCCGGCCGACGCGAATGATGTCGATGCCGGTATAAACAACGCGCTGAATCCAGTAGCGCCGATCCTCGAACGCGATGACATGGCCCGCCTCCTGTTCTGCAGCGAGATCGATTCCACTAGGCTGATCGATCCGCACGAGTTGCAGCGGCGCCGTGACGAACCGACCGTAGCGGAAGAAGCCCATTCGGATCGGGCGCGGAATGTCGCGGTTCGCATTGAAATAGAGTCGCCCGGTCAGCCCGACGACCGCCGATTTCGGACTGTCGATTGCGGCCAGTGCGACGCGCACGCGGTCGCGATCTGCAGCCTTGCTGTCGGATTGTTTCTGAATCCCCTGACTCATAAACCGGCGATGTACGGCAGCTCGTCTCAGCGCATCGATCATCAGACGCGCGGCGTCATACGAGCCGCCGCCAACCCAGCTTGGGGAGGTTCCCGCTTTCGCTTTGTAGTCGGCAGCAAAAACCTGCGCCGCCTCGCCGGCGCTATCGAAAATCAGCGACGATGCGGCATACAGATTCTCACTAAAGAAACCCGGACGCGCTTTTTCCTCGGGCTCGTCGACGAAATTCTTCAAATAGCTTTCGCGACCCGCCCCCTGGGTTGTGATGATCGTGCCCTTGATGCCGCGGCGGCGCAGCCCCTTGACGATGGCTGCGATATAATCGGCTGCCGCGCCAACGACGATGATGCCAGGGCCAGGTTCCTGCGCGGCGGCGTCCAGCGCCTCGTCCATCGATCCAATCCGACTCGGGGCGACGTCCAGTCCGAATGCGCGCAACTGCTCCGACGGATAGGTAGCCGCAAATCCGCGCGCAAAGCTCTTGCCATAGGAATCGAGCGTGTGAACAAGGCGGACTTTTGGCTCCTTCATCACGGCGCGCAGATGTTCCGCGATCGAGCGCGCCTGCGCGGAGACCGGTGACAGCGCACGAAAGTAGTATTCATGACCGGATGTCAGCTCGTCGGCAGCCGCGCCTCCCGTGAGTGCCGGGATCCGCGCGTCCTTATATACCGGCGCCGCCGCGATCGATGCGGAGCTGAGATAGTGCCCGAGCACAGCGACGCATGGGCTGTTGGCGATCGCCTGCGCATTCGCGCGCGCCACGGCTGGATCGCTTGCGTCGTCGAACAGAACGAGTTCAATCGGCCGCCCGTTGACGCCACCCTTGCCGTTCACCTCGTCGATTGCAAGCTGCGTCGCGACCAGGCTTTCCGTCCCGGCCGGAGCGGACGGGCCAGAGAGCGAATTGGCGAATGCGATACGAATAGGCTCCGGACGGGTCCAGAGGATGGCGGCCCAGGCGACGGCGAGCACCAAGGCGACGCTCGCAACAACGGCAAGCCACATTATAAGCCGCTGCTTCATCGTCGATCCTTGCATCGATCGGCATAAGCCGAGATTCTCAAGATCGAGGCCTCAGTCATGTCAAGATTGCCGCCGCTGAGAGCGTTTTTCAAGCCGCCCCATCGCCTCCCAGCCGGCTGAGGATGTTGATGTCGCGCCCGACGGCGGTGAAGTCGAGGCGATTGCCAGAGCCAATATTGCGGTATGCGGCATCGCCATAGTGCAGAGCAGTATCGATGGAAATATGTTGCTGGTCGTCGGGCGGTGAAGCCTGGAGCGCAGCCAGCGTTGACTGCGCTGCAACCAGGGCCGACTCACAGGCCGGCGCCGGATCATCGGGCGCCCGTTCGCGCCGATCATTCGACTATCGCGTACCGGCCTATTTTCATGTGTGCTACTAATTGGGAGGCAAAACGGTAGCAGGAAATGCAGATCATGACTGACGATCAGGTCAATCTCGTGGTTCAGCACCTTTGCGAGCAATTGCACTTGGCGCTCCGATTGAAGGGCAGCGAGGCACATCCGCCAAACGCCAAGGATATTGGATTCGATCCTGCCTCTGTAAGAACTGTGTTGCTGACCGGCTTGCGTTCGGCGGGTTTCACGATCCACCACGAGGCAGCCGGGGCGAGCGAAGAGCCGCCGTGGTCCTAACGCAAAACGTGGGACAGAAGCCCCGGGCCAATGTTTCGGTTGGGTCAACCGCGGCCAGCGAGCCGCGAGTCCGACCAATGCCCCTTCTGCCGCCGAACGCGGACGCAAATTCAGAGCGGCCATACTGACGGCCGCCAAGCTGGTCAAACCTGGACGGCCGCTCGAGATCGACTGGGCGCTGGAGCGGCTCGCCACCACCCTGACGCAGGATCTCTCTTGAGGCTGCCTGCGTCGGAAGATCGCAATGCCGGCAGTGGCCAGCAACGAACGATTCCGCCGGCCGTGCGTTGAAAGTCGTGGGCGATTACGAGCTGGGAGCGAAGATCATGCTTCCGCGTGGCGTTTGCCTGACGGCTGTTTTAGTTGGTGCCTCGATGCTGACGACGAGCGCGTCGGCCCAGGGACCCCTCGGACACGGACGAGGTGGACCACCAGGGGCAGCCGCAGCGCCGCCATCAGCACCACCGGCCATGGCCCGTCCGGCAGCACCACCGGCTATGGCTCGTCCAGCAGCACCGCCAGCAATGGCTCGTCCGGCGGCACCGCCAGCCATGGCGCGTCCGGCGGCACCGCCAGCCATGGCGCGTCCCGCCGCGCCGGCATTCCATCCCCCTTCCGCGCCGCAGCGGCCGGCAATGGCGCCACGTCCGGCGCCGCACATCGCATCACCGCCACCGCGCCCGAGCCCACAATTCAGTGCCCCGCGAGCCGCCCCGCAGGTGGCGGCGCCGCGGCGCGAATTCCACCCCCCGCCGGCAGCGCCACAACGTCCGGCCATGGCGCCGCGGCCGACGCCGCATATCGCCACCCCTTCGCGCCCAAGTGCACCCCCGGCCGTGAGCGAGCGATCGGGACCGCCGCGCCAGATGCTTTCGCGCCAATCCGCGGAACGCCAAGACCGCATCGACCGCTTGCAGCAGCGCGTGCAGCAATTGCAATCGCAGAAGACGGAAGACCCAAGGGCGCGACAACAGCAGCAACGGTTGCTGCAGTCGCAGAGCCGCCTTCTTGAGCGCGAGCAACGTGTCCAACAGCGCTCGCAGCAGGTCGAGCAGCGCCAGCGCGACATGCTGACGCGCCAGACAACGGAGCGCCAGGCCCGCATCGAACGCCTGCAGCAGCGGGTGCAGCAATTGCAGTCGCAAAAGCCCGAAGGCGTGCGAGCGTTGCGCGAGCAGCAACGGACGCTCCAGGCGCAGAACCGTTTGCTCGGCCGAGAGCAGCGCGCGCAGCAAATTGACCTGGCGCGCCAGCAGCGGCTTGGATTGCAGGCCCCGGCGGAGCGCGCTGCGACACTTGCGGCTGCGCAGGCCACCCAGCGCGGCCGGTTTGCCGAGCGCTTCCGCGACCAGGCCACTCCGCAGACCCAGGCGGCGCTCGCCGCCCGCCAAAGCGGCTGGGCTCCCCGACAGGCCTGGCGTCACCGTCATCCCGCGGTGTTCGTGGCTTGGCTTGGGCCCGTGTTCTGGCCTTACGCCTATTCCGACATTTTCAACTACACGTTCTGGTCCTATGCCTACGAGCCCGGATATTGGGCGTACGCCTATGACGACTTCGTCGACACCGTGTTCTGGGGCGGTGACGGCCCTTACTCCGCTTATGCCAGCACCTACCCGTATGACACTCCGCAAGCCGGCGGCAGCTACCGCGCGCGCCAGCGCGCCAGCGTGAGCCCGCAGATGCTTCAGCAATTGTGCGCCACACCGGACAAGGGCGTGACCGCCTGGCCGCTTGCCGATATCGCACAGGCGGTGCGGCCGACGCCGGAGCAACGCGCATTGTTGGACGAGCTCAAGACGGCGGCGGCCAACGCTGCCGGTGTGTTCAAGGACTCGTGCACGGAGACTTATGCACTGACTCCTCCTGGCCGCTTGCGCGCGATGATGAACCGCATCAGCGCGACGCTTGAAGCCGTCAAGATCGTTCGACCGGCGCTGGAGAATTTCTACAACTCGCTCAGTGACGAGCAGCAGGCCCGCTTCAACGCGCTCGGTCCCAATGTCGGCGAGCGCTCTCCGCAGCAGCAGGAGGCGAGTAGCGAGGGCTGCGGCGATCCGAAGTCCAGCCTGACGCAGCTGCCGATCCAGAGGATCGAAGCCGTGCTCCACCCCGCTGGTAAGCAGAAGGAGGCGCTCGATCGGCTCAGCGAAGCGACGGCGAAGGGCGTTGAGGGCCTCCAGGCGGCCTGTCCGAACGATGCGCCGCTGACGCCTATTGGACGGCTCGAGACGATGCAGCACCGGCTCGAGGCCATGTTGACGGCCGCGAAGCTGGTCGAGCCGGCCCTGGACGAATTCTATGCCACGCTGAGCAGCGAGCAGAAGGCGCGCTTCAACAGGCTGCAACAGGTCGCAGGCCCGTGAGGACGTCGCGTTCTCTCGTTGCATTTTGCGCAGCGGTCGAACGACGTCAGGTGACGTAATCGGTCTCCTGCGAAGGCAACCCCGCGATTGAGGGAGGGATCATGACAGCATTAGCTTCCTCCATAAAACACGACATTGCTGCGGCGTACGCCGCGTGGGATTCAGCATTCAACAAAGCAGATGCCAGGGCTATCGCGGCGACTTACGTGTCAGACGCCAAATTGTTGCCGCCGACGCATCAAGTGATATCCGGTCCGACAGCGATCGAGAGCTTCTTTGCTGGGCTGTTTTCAAGCGGATTCACCGATCACAGGTTAGTCGTCATCGACGCCGGTGGAGATGAGAATATCGTCTACGGCACGGCCCATTGGAGTGCCAACGGTAAGACAGCGGATGGCGCCAGCCAACCTGCAGGCGGGATAGCAACCCACGTGTTTGAGCGTCAGGCAGATGGTTCGCTGAAGCTGAAGTTGCATACGTTCAATTGAGCTGACCGTTGCCTGATGCGGCACGAGGAGGCTTATCGTGGATATCGCGCAATGGCTTCGCGGTCTCGGGCTGGAGCGCTACATAAAGACGTTTCGCGACGCTGAAATCACGTCCGAGATTTTGCCAGAACTGACCGAAGCCGACCTGCGGGAGCTTGGCTTGCCACTCGGCCCGCGCAAGGCTTTGCTAAGGGCAATCCATGCACTCGCTCCGCCGATTGCTCGGGTGGCTGTCGAGGCCAATGGACCTGCCGACTACGCGAAGCCATCGATCCCTTCGGACGCGGAGCGTCGGCAGCTCACAGTCATGTTCGTCGACCTGGTCGGCTCGACGGCACTTGCTTCAGGGCGCGATCCCGAGGAGCTGCGTGACCTCTTGCAGGCCTACCATAACACCGTGGTGGGCGAGATCGACCGATTTGAAGGCCACATAGCCAAATTCCTGGGCGATGGCGTTCTCGCTTATTTCGGCTGGCCGCGGGCGCACGAAGATGAGGCGGAGCGCGCCGTTCGCGCTGGGCTTCGAGTGACCAAGGCGGTCGCATCCCTTACCGAACCGGGTGGTGCAGCGCTCGCCGCCCGCGTCGGCATCGCAACCGGTCTGGTCGTGGTCGGCGAGCTGATTGGCGAGGGAGAGGCTCGCGAGCGCGCAGTCATCGGCGAAACACCAAACCTAGCCGCCCGACTGCAAGGTCTGGCCAAGCCGAGTGATGTGGTGATTGCCGAGTCGACCCGCCGCCTACTCGGCGAAGCTTTCACGTACCACGACCTCGGCACGGTGCCTCTCAAGGGTTTCCCGGAACTGGTGCAGGCGTGGCTTGTCATTGGTGAAGGCGCAGCAGAGAGCAGGTTCGAGGCCCAGCATGGCATGGCAACGACCGCTCTGGTCGGACGGAATGAAGAACTTGCATTGCTCCTGGATCGCTGGGAGCGGGCGAAAGAGCGGGAAGGACAGATCGTCCTGCTCGGCGGCGAGGCCGGCATTGGCAAGTCGCGGCTCGTGCGAGCCTTACGCGACCAGGTCGCACGTGTGCCGCACACGCCGCTGAGCCATTTCTGTTCACCATTTCATACCAACACCGCCTTGTATCCCGTCGTTGGCCTCCTTGAACGGGCAGCGGCAATACGGCGGGAGGACGCTTCCGACGAACAGCTCGATAAACTCGAGGCCATGCTTGCTCTTGGTGCGGACGATGTGCATGAGAGCGCGCCGGTTCTCGCGGATCTCCTGGCAATCCCGACCGGAGAGAGATACCCACCCCTTGCACTTAGTCCGCACCAGAAGAAGGAGCGAACCTTCCAGGCCCTTCTGGAACAGATACAAGGCTTAGCGGCAAGACAGCCAGTGCTTGCCGTTTACGAGGACGTCCATTGGGCAGACCCTTCTATGCTCGAACTTCTCGATCGGCTTGTCGACGAGGCGCAGCGACTTCCGATCTTGATGATCGTTACCTTCCGGCCCGAGTTCATTCCGCGCTGGACGGGTCATGGACACGTGACAGCGCTCTTTCTAAGCCGACTGGGACGTAGGCAAGGGGCGGCAGTCGTTGACCGGATCACGGGCGGCAAAATGCTCCCTCAGGAGGTGCTCGAGCAGATTTTGGCCAAGACCGACGGCGTGCCGTTGTTCGTCGAGGAGCTCACCAAGGCCGTCGTCGAATCCGGGCTGCTCAAAGATCAGGGCAGCCGCTATGAGTTGATCGGCCCATTACCGCCGCTGGCGATCCCGACGACGCTGCAGGACTCCTTGATGGCCCGCCTTGATCGATTGGCGCCGGTAAAGGAAGTTGCCCAGATTGCAGCTTGCATCGGACGCGAATTCGGACACGATCTTCTGCGCCTTGTGACGGCGCTCGACGAGCACGCGCTCCAGCATGCTCTCAATGATCTATTGGCCGCGGAACTGATATTCCGTCGTGGCGCACCTCCGAATGTTGGCTACAGCTTCAAACATGCGCTGGTGCAGGACATCGCGCACGAAAGCCTCCTCAAGAGCAAGCGGCAGCAGATCCATGCCCGCATAGCTGCAGCTCTCGAACAACATTACCCTGCCCGTGCGGAGGCGGAGCCGGAGACGATCGCTCTGCATCTCACCGAGGGTGGACTGGCAGGAAAAGCGGTGGACTATTGGCTGCGGGCCGGCCGTATCGCGGCTGCGCGTTCCGCCAATCTCGAAGCGATCACCCATCTCACAAGGGGACTGGAGGCACTCAAGTCCAATCCACAAGGGCCGGAGCGTGATCGCCAGGAACTCGCTCTGCAAACAGCAATCGGAGGTCCACTGATTGCCATTCACGGATACACGGCTCCGCAGCTTGGCACAGCCTTCAGCAGGGCTCATGCGCTCTGCTATGAGCTCGACGACACGGGTGCCTTGTTTTCCACCCTTAGCGGCAAATTCATTTTCCACTTCGTGCGCGGCGACCTTGCTGCCATGCAGAGCCTCGTTGCCGAAGCGCAGCGCGCCGCCGAGCGCACCGGGCACACAGCACTGGAATTGGCTGCGCATCGTCTGGCCGCGCTCACCGCAATGCATTCCGGTGATTTTCTGACCGCACGCTCGGAGCTCGAAACGATCTTGAGTCGCTATCAGCCAGAGGAGCATCGGCCGCCGCCTGTGCACTACGTACATGACCCGAAGGCCTCGGCGCTACCCTACTTGGCGATTGTGCTTTGGGTTCTTGGTTACCCCGAACAGGCTCAGCGGACTAGCCGTGCCGCATCTCAATACGCCATGGAGTTGAATCAGACGAACCTTACCGCGCATGTGCAGGTCTATGGCGAGGCGGCTCTTGCGGAGCTAATGGGAAACGTGGCGGCCGTACATGCGCACGCCGACGCCATCATCCATCTCGCCGATCAGAACAGCTTGAACTATTGGCGCGTGAGCGGCCTCATCCTGCGGGGCTGGGCAATGGCGCAAGAGGGCAACGTGGAGGCCGGCCTGGCGCTCATGCGCCTCAGTCTGAACGAGCGGAACAGGCTCGGAGCCAGTTGGTACCAGGTTCGGTACTTGTGGATGCTCGCGGCCACCTACCTCCACTTGAGCGACTACGACAACGGCGTCGCTACCCTTGCCGAAGCAAAGGCCCTTGCCGCGCACAGCGGCGAGCATATGTGGGAGGCAGAACTTGCATGCATCGACGGTGAACTGCACCACTTTCGTGGTGCTCCAGCTGACGAGGTCGAGGGGTATTTGCAAACTGCACTCAAGGTCGCGCAAAGACAGAGCGCAAAGTCCTTTGAATTACGTGCTGCAATGAGTTTGGCTCGGCTTTGGCGCGACCAGGGCAGGACGGCCGACGCGCGGCGCCTTCTTGGCTCGGTTTACGGCTGGTTTACGGAAGGCTTCGAAACGCCGGACCTTCGTTCCGCCAAGGCGCTCATGGAGGAGCTTACCCGACCATGATCGCGCTTTTCCAAACTTCAGACGTTGCCACAGCAAGCCCACGGGTGACACGGCAACCCTACACTTGCGTTATTGGAACTGAACACGAGTCAACTCCGCTGTGGGGTCACAAGCAGTCATGCTCTGGACGATCAGCACTCAGAGCCGACCTTCCTTTCATGGGTGCACGGCCTTTCTGACCTCACGCGACGGAAATCGTCGTTGACCCAGCATCACTCGCGTTTGTGATCGATTGAGACTGCTCGGCCTCATTCGAGGCAATGGCGTTGCATTGCTGGAAGTGAGACGACACCGCAAGATCGGCCAGATGATCCCAGTACTCTGCTTCTGCGAGCAGCTTCCACTTGTTCATGCTGTTGTAGGCTGCCTGTTGGCGGCACAATGAGCCCATCGCACGCATGCGTCGCACTTGATCCACTGCGAACCTCCCCTCGCGCTTGCTTGCTTACAAGCGCATTTGTGTTGTCACAGCTTCGCAGATCGAATTGACGAGTGATAGCCCGGTGTTTGGCGGTGAATCGATGACAGCGCAATCGTCTGCCTTTTCACCGAACAAAGCGCGCCCCGGCAAAATTTGATCTGAAACCAGTTTGGCCCGGCGCATTAAATTGCAAGATCGTCCTTGGCGGTCTTTCCCCGCAATAAAGTGCGCCGTTCGGCAAAGCTCGCCAGCCTCGTCACGCGATCACAACAATGGCCCCGACGGTTGCACGTCGGGGCCATGCAAGATCAACAGGCATGGGTGCATCCGCCGCGCCTGCTGACCGTTGAGGCCGCTGATTACCACCTCCGATCTGGCACAGACTGTGGCGGGGCAGCGGCATCGGGATGATATTCTGCCTGAAAGCTGATGGCAGTCACTACATCATTGGTGGTACTCCCAGCAGCTCGCGGCTTCGCATTCGCAACTGGGTCGATCGGACAGCAAGTCCAACCAATGTCGTTCGATCGCCGAAAGCGGAGGCACACCACCTTCCCGTACCGTTCGATGCAGGTGCGCAGCACCTCGTTCATCGGCTTGCCCATACGCGTAGTCGATTTGCGATGGCTATCGCGCTGCGCTTGATCTACCTTTTCATAACGGGCGGAGAACGCTCGAGGAGCCCTGCGAGCAACCTCCGACCCAATGACCGATCATGGGTGGAATAGGAGGACATCATGCAGAGCATGGCCACCGAAACCTTCATCGGCAATATGCGCGGCCCGGTTATCAGGCGAATGGATGCCGACTATGACGCCGTGCGGAGCCTCTACAACGGTATGATCGACAAGAGTCCAATGATGATCGCGCGATGCGCCGACGTCGCTGACGTCGTCGCAGCCGTCAATTTTGCAAGGGACAATGATCTCCAGGTCGCGATCCGCGGAGGCGGCCACAATGGGCCGGGCCTCAGCAGTGTCGAAGACGGACTGATGATCGACATGTCGATGATGAAAGGCGTGCGGGTCGATCCCGGCGCTCGTACCGTCCGCGTCGGACCCGGCTGCTCGCAAGGCGATGTCGACCACGCCACGCACATCTACGGGCTTGCCGTGCCGGCCGGCATTGTATCGACCACTGGGATCGCCGGCCTTACGCTCGGCGGCGGCACGGGATACCTGACCCGCAAGCATGGCCTCACCATCGACAATCTCCTCGAGGCGGATGTCGTGCTCGCGGATGGACGCATCGTCACCGCCAACAAGTCGGAGAACGCCGATCTTTACTGGGGACTGCGCGGGGGCGGCGGCAATTTCGGCATCGTCACGAGCTTCCTGTTCCAGGCTCATCCTGTGACGATGGTATATGCCGGTCCGATCTTCTGGGATCTCGAAAATGCCCGGACCGTGATGCAGAAGTACAGGGATTTCCTCCGCAGCGCTCCCGAGGAGCTCGGGGCCTTTGTCGGCTTGAAGACCGTTCCGCCGATGGACCCGTTCCCGCCGGATCATCAGGGCAAGCGCGCCTGCGCCATCATTGCCTGCTACAATGGTCCGACAGAAGACGGCAAGGCGGTCATAGCGGGGTTGCTCGGTGAGCTGCCCCCGCCGCTCTTCAATTGGATGGGCGAAATGCCCTATCCGGCCCTCCAGTCCATGTTCGATCCGTTCTTCCCGAAAGGTCTGCAGTGGTACTGGCGCGGCGATTTCGTGAAGGAACTGACCGACGAAGCAATCGACGCGCATATCGAGCAGGCCCGAAAAGCACCGAGCGCGCTATCGCTCATGCATCTCTATCCGATCGATGGCGCCGTCCATCGCGTCGGCAAGAGCGAGACCGCCTGGAACACGCGCGACGCGACCTGGTCGATGGTCATCGCCGGTATCGATCCCAATCCGCAAAAAGCAGGCGAAATCACGCGCTGGACCAAGGACTATTGGAAGGCCGTGCATCCCTACTCGGCCGACGGCGGCTATGTGAATTTCATGATGGAGGATGGAGACGACAGCAGACTTAAGGCCACTTACGGCGACAACTACGACCGCCTCGCCGCCTTGAAGGCCAAGTACGATCCGATGAACTTCTTCCACATGAACCAGAACATCAGACCGCTGCACTCGTAGACGATCACACCGGCTGCACGGTTCGGGCGCCTCCAAAGTTCTTGTCGGAGCGTTCTCTCGCTTCGAGGAACGAGGGAACGCTGTGGCGCTTGTGTTAACTATACCACCGTCCTGTGCCGCGCGATGCAGGTGCGCAGCACCTCCTCCATCGGCTTGCCCCACCAGTCGTTGGAGAAGATCTCGATCTCGGAATAGCCGGCAAAGCCCTGCGCTTCGACGGCCGCACGTACCGATTTGATGTCGATGACGCCGTCGCCCATCATGCCGCGGTCGTTGAGAATGTCCTTTGTCGGCACCAGCCAGTCGCAGACGTGGAAGGCGAGCAGGCGATCCTTGCCGGCGCGTGCAATCTGGTCCATCAGCTCCGGGTCCCACCAGATGTGATAGACGTCGAGCGCGACGCCGAGCATGCCGGTACGCTTGGGATCGAGCCGGTCGCAGATGTCGAGCGCCTGCTTTGTCGTGTTCACGCAGGCACGGTCAGCGGCATAGGCCGGATGCAACGGCTCGATCGCCAGCGGCAGTTTGGCTTGCCTCGCGTAGTCGAGCATGTCGGCCAGGGCGTCCTCGACCTGCCCGCGCGCCGCCACGAGATCCTTCGACGCCTCGCTGCCCGGCCGCGAATATTGCGGCAGGCCACCGACGACGAGGACGATGCAGGGCGCGCCCAGCGCCTTGGCCTCGTCGACACAGCGGCGGTTGTCGTCGTGCACCTCGCCCCGGCGCGAGGCATCCGAGGTGAACATGCCCCCGCGGCAATAGCCTGAGAGATCGAGGCCGGCCTCGCGCACCGCGCGTGCGGCGCGGTCGAGACCGACGGCGGCCACCTGGTCGCGCCAGGGATCGATGGCACGGATACCTTGTCTTGCACAGGCATCGATGATTTCGATGAGGTCACCCTGCTTGCGGACGGTCGCCGTGTTCAGCGACAGCCAGCGGTGGTCGGACGAAAAATCGCGCATCAGGGTTCGATACCGTGGGTGGCGAGCACGGTCTTCATCCGAAGCGTCGCGAGTTCGGGGTTGGCGAGCAGGCCGGCCTTGTCGGCGAGACGGAACAGCTCGGCGAGATGCAGCGTGGAGCGGGTGCTCTCCTGTCCTCCGACCATGGTGAAATGATCCTGGTGGCCGTTGAGATAGGCCATGAACACGACGCCGGTCTTGTAGAACCGCGTCGGGGCCTTGAAGATGTGACGCGACAGCGGCACCGTTGGCCCCAGCACGTCGTGGAAGCCGGCCTCGTCTCCTGCCGCCAGCCGCGACAGCGCATAGGACGCCGCCGGCGCAATGGCATCGAAGATGCCGAGCAGCGCGTGGGAAAAGCCTTGGCTGTCGCCGGCGATCAGCTCCGCGTAGTTGAAATCGTCGCCGGTGTACATCTTGATGCGCTTGTCGAGACGCCGGCGCATGTCGATCTCGCGCTGCTCGTCGAGCAGCGAGACTTTGACGCCGTCGACCTTGGCGGCGTTGCCGTTGATGATGGCGACCGCAATGTCCATGGCCTTGTCGAGATCCCCGGTGCCCCAATATCCGGTCAGGGCCGGATCGAACATGTCGCCGAGCCAGTGGATGATGACGGGCTCACGGACCTGCGAGAGCACGCGATCGTAGACTTTCGCGTAATCGTCGGCGTTGCGGCCCAGCTTGGCCAGCGCGCGCGAGGCCATCAGGATGATGCGGCCGCCGACCTTCTCGACCGCCGAGACCTGTTCTTCATAGGCACGGATGACGTCGTCGAGGCTTCTGGCGTCCTCCACTGCGAGATGATCGGTGCCGGCGCCTGAGAACACCAGCGCGTTGCGGCGCTTGGCGGCGGCGACCGAGCGCGTGATCAGCTCCAGCGAGGTCGGCCAGTCCAGCCCCATGCCGCGCTGCGCGGTGTCCATGGCTTCGGCAACGCCGAGACCGAGGTCCCAGACGTGCTCGCGAAAGGCGATGGTCTTGTCCCAGTCGACGGCAACCGACAGCCAGGGATCGTTGTCCGCGAAGGGATCGGCCACGGTGTGCACGGCCGAGAAGGCGATGCGGTTCAGCGGCCCTTCGAGCTTTGCGGGAAACGTGCGCGAAGCCGCGAGCCGGTAGGTCTCGATCGAGCGATCGGTCTTCGGCAGCTTGAGCGACAATGACGACATTGGTTGGACTGGCTTGTTCATGATTTCGAACCTCTCCCCGTCATTGCGACCGAAGCGAAGCAATCCAGAATGCCTCCGCGGCGGCAGCCTGGATTGCTTCGTCGTTTCGCTCCTCGCCATGACGGCTTGGTAGACATCGCGGCTTATCCAATCAACCTCAGACCTTGATCGGGGCGACGTCGATCCAGCGCCGCTCCTTCCAGCTCTTCAGCGCGCATTCGGCGAGCTGCACGCCCTTGGCACCTTCGAGCAGCGTGAACTTGTAGGGCGCGTCCTCGTAGACGTGGCGGATGAACATTTCCCACTGCTCCTTGAAGCCGTTGTCGTAGGTGACGTTGTCCGGCAGCTTCTGCCAGTCGCCGTAGAAATCGTGCAGCCGCTTCTCGTCGGGATTCCACACTGGCCGGGGCGTTGCCTGCCGCGCCTGGATCATGCAGTCGGAGAGGCCCGCGACCGCCGAGCCGAGCGTGCCGTCGACCTGGAAGGTGACGAGGTCGTCGCGATAGACGCGCGTCACCCAGGACATGTTGATGTGGGCGATGATGCCGCCGTCGAGCTGGAACGTGGCGTAGGCGGAATCATCAGCCGTCGCCTTGTACTTCTTGCCCTGCTCGTCATAGCGCTCGGGAATATCGGTGTTGCCGATGCAGCTCACGCTCTGGACGTTGCCGAACAGGTTGTCGAGCACGTAGCGCCAGTGGCAGACCATGTCGAGGATGATGCCGCCGCCGTCCTCGTCGCGATAGTTCCAGGACGGCCGCTGCGCCTCCTGCCAGCCGCCCTCGAACACCCAATAGCCGAACTCGCCGCGCACCGAGAGGATGCGGCCGAAGAAACCGGAATCGCGCAGGAAGGCGATCTTCTTCAACCCCGGCAAGAACAGCTTGTCCTGCACGGTGCCGTGCTTGACGCCCTTGGCATTCGCGAGCTTCACGACCTCGACCGCTTCCTCGAAATTGGTCGCGATCGGCTTCTCGCAATAGACATGCTTGCCGGCGTTGATGGCCTGGGTCAGCAGACCGGGGCGCGCCTGCGTGGTCGCGGCATCGAAGAACATGGTGTCGTTCTTGTCGGCAAGCGCGGCGTCGAGATCGGTGGTCCAGCGCGTGATGTTGTAGCGCTTGGCCAGCGCCTCGACTTTCTCGGCGTTGCGGCCGACCAGGATCGGATCCGGCATGACGCGGTCGCCGTTCTTCAGGCGGACGCCGCCCTGGTCGCGGATCGCGACGATCGAGCGGATCAGATGCTGATTGAGCCCCATGCGGCCGGTGACGCCGTTCATGATGAGGCCGAGGCGTTGGGTGGTCATGCCAATTGCTCCTGAAGTGATCCTGGCTGTTCGAGCGGGCGCAGCGCCGACCAGTCCGGATGGACCGACGTCGCAAAGCCTGCTGTGTGAAGCGATCCCGTCAGGAGATCGCCGCTGTGAATCTTGAGGCGGATGCCCTGCCCGGCATCGGCATAGAGATCGGGATGCGCGGCCGCGAAGGCGCGTGCCTCGGCGGCGGGCGTCTCGCCGAAGCCGTCGACGTAGTGATGGCCGTTGCGTTCGGCATGGGTGACGCCGATGAAGGCGCCGAGCGCGAGGTCCTGCTGCACGGCAAGACCGGCTTGGCAGGTCAGGTCCTCACCGGTGATGAAGAAGGTTTCGCCTTCCGCGCTCCATTTCGCGGCGCGCGTCGCATTGATGATCGACTTGTAGAGACCCTTGCAGGACTTCGACGAGATGCCGCGATAGCCCAGCGCCCGTGCCGCCGGGAACGCATCGTAGGAATCGTCGGCCTCGTCGATGATGAAGCCATGCCCGGCCAGTGCGCCGAGCGGCGATTGCCGCGTGGTGTCGCGCGGCATCGGTTGTTCGACATAGAGCAGACGCGTCGCGATCGGTCGCAGAGCGGCATTATGATCCAGCCGGTCCATCAGCGCCTGCAAGGCGGCGAGGTCGGCATATTGCTCGTTGGCGTCGAGCGTCACTTTGACGTCGCGCCCAAGCGTGTCGAGCTCCTTGCCAATCCGTGCGAGCCGCGCCGCATCGGCAGCGGGATCGCCCGACAGCTTGAGCTTGAAGTAACGTGCACCGGCGTTTTCGCGTGGATCGGCAACGCCGCCCTCGCCTTCGACGGTATCATCCAGGCCGACGGTATGCCTGATGGAAACGCGCTCCAGCGGCACCCGGCTGGAGAGAAACGTCCTGATGTCCCTTTCGCTCAGGTCGGGAGAAAGCCGCGCATCGATGCCCGCGATGTTGGCAGCCATCCCGTCAAAGAAATTGGTCTCCACGCCACGCAGTAGCGCATCGAGAATCGCCTTGTCGATCTCCGCCGGGCCATAAGCCGCCGCAAGGGCCGGAATGTTCTTCTTCGCGCAGGTCGCGACCTGGGCACCGATGCACGAGGCGTGCAGATCAAACGCAGTCTGATATCCGGTGCGTGCCAGATAGAGCCCGCGTGCGATCTCAAGTGACCGGCGCAAGCCGTCGACCGTCTGCGCCGGCGACAACTCCGGGCGCTTGTCGAACCATTTCGGCACCAGCAACTCCGCACTGGCGCCGACCGCGCTTCCCCTGCCCTCGACCTCGATCTCGGCCCGCACGAACAGCTGCGGCGTCGCGTTGATCGTGATCGCGCCGAAGCGGAACGGTCGCGCGAATTGCACGGGACGTTCGAAGAAGGCGATGTCTCGCAGCTTCAGGCGCGGGGACATGGTGTTGCAGCTTGACGAAGTTGGTGAGCGAGGTCTGGCCACTGGCGCGGTGCACCTCTCCCGCTTGCGGGAGAGGTCGGCACGAAGTGCCGGGTGAGGGTTCTATCCTCTTGGGGAGTCTTGCCAGCGGAGACACCCTCTCCCCAGCCCTCCCCCGCAGGCGGGGGAGGGAGCGCACCGGCGTCGTGGTGGCTAACGGCAGATCCCATAACCTAATCCAATGCACCCTGCGAGAAGAAATGCTTGCGGATGCGTTGCACGAGCTCCGTAAACACCGGATCGGCCATCACGTCGAGCGAGCGCGGGCGCGGCAGCGGCACGTCGTAGATCGCGGCGATCGCGCCGGGCCGCTCGGTCATGACCAGCACGCGGTCGGCGAGGAACACGGCTTCCGGAATCGAGTGCGTGATCAGAAGCACCGTCTTCCTGGTCTCGCGCTGGATCCGCATCAATTCGACATTCATGCGCTCGCGCGTCAGCGCATCGAGCGCGCCGAACGGCTCGTCCATCAGCATGATCCTGGGATCATGCACCAGCGCACGGCAGATCGAGGCGCGCTGCTGCATGCCGCCGGAGAGCTGCCAGGGCAATTTCTTCTCGAAGCCTTCGAGGCCGACCAGCTTCAACAGCTGCTTGGCACGATCGAGATATTCCTGCCGCGGCAGGCGCTTCATGTCGATCGGCAGCATCACGTTGCCCAGGATGTTGCGCCAGGGCAAGAGCAGCGCGTTCTGGAACACGATGCCGACATTGCCGTGCGGCGTCGTCACCTTCTCGCCCTCGACCAGGATCTCGCCCGTGGTCGGCGCCAGCAGACCCGAGATCAGTTTGAGCAGCGTGGACTTGCCGCAGCCGGATGGGCCGACCACGACGAAGAACTCGCCGTCATTGATGTGGAAGTCGAGCGGCCGCAGCGACGGCACGTCGCCGTCGCGCGTCCGATAGGTCTTCGACACGCCCGACAGCTTGATGCCTGAACCGTCCCCGGCCCGGTCTGACACCAATCGGAGGTGAGCGGCCGGCTGGTCCGCTTGATCGGCCTTTTTTGGTATCATTCAATCATATCCCATCGAACGCCGCTGATCAGCCTCGTCATTGCGAGGAGCGAAGCGACGAAGCAATCCAGAGTCTTTCCGCAGAGACAGTCTGGATTGCTCGCTTCGCTCGCAATGACGAAGGCAGTCACGAGCCGCTCTTCGGCAGGTAATCGTTGGTATAGAAGGCCTTCGGGTTCTCCTTGGCCTTGGCATCGAGCCCGCCATATTCGACCAGCAGATTGACGGTCTCGGCCATGTTCTGGTCGGTGACCTGGAACGGCCGCTTGCCCTTGGTCTCCGCGGTCCGGTACAGCGGAATGGTCAGCTCAAAGCCCTGCGTCAGCGTGTCGATCTTGCCGCCCTTCGGGTTGGCATCGAGGATCGACTGCGCCGCGGCCTTCGGCTCCTTCTCGGCGGCCTCGACCGCTTTCGTCGTTGCCGACATGAAGCGGCGGACGAGATCGGCATTGGCCTTCACATAGTCGGCGTTGGCGATGATGCCCGAGGAGACCATGTTGATGCCGTAGTCGGCGAACTTGATCGGGTAGACGTCCTTGCCCGTCGCGTCCTTGATCTTCATCGACTGGTCCATGACGTAGCCGAGCAACAGATCGGCCTGTCCGTTGATGACGGCGTTGAGCTTGGTCTGTCCGTCGCCGGCGACCGTCTGGAAGTCGCTCTCCTTCAGGCCCGTCTTCTTCAGGAACAACGGCCAGATCTGCGTCATGGAATCCGCTGGCGTGATCGCCACCGTCTTCCCCTTGATGTCTTCGGGCTTCCTGATGTTCTTGTCGGCGAAGCCCATGGCGGACATCGGCGAGGTCTGCAGCAGCACGCCGGTCGCGACCACCGGCGCGCCCTTGATCGCGGCGCGCATCATGGTGGGGACGTCGACATAGCCGAAATCGGCGGTCTTGGCGGCGACGGCCTGCGTGGTCGCAGCCGAGCCGCGGCCTTCCTGGATCTCGAGCTCGATGCCTTCGGCCGCGTAGATGCCCTTGGCCTTACCGTAATAGAACGGCGCGTGCTCGCCATAGACGTACCAGTTCAGCATCAGCACGACCTTGTCGGCGGCCTGCGCCGGCATGGCTGCGAACGCCAGCAGTGCCACGGATGCAGCCCCAATCCACTTCCTCATCGTTTCTCTCCCTTGCCGTTTGTTGCGTCGGCCGTTGGTGGCCGCTCGTTGCTTTAGTCAGGATGCAAAGATCACGTCTTCGCGCTGGCTGACATGCCAGGGAATGACCAGCTTCTCGATCCGGTCGACGATCCAGAACAGGACCACGCCGAGCAGCGCGAGGATCACCAGCGCCGCAAACATCGTCGGCAGGTCGAACGTACCGATCGAGCGCTGCATCACATAGCCGATGCCGGAATTGGAGCCGACGAACTCGCCGACCACCGCGCCGACGACGGCGAGCGTCACCGAGACTTTGAGGCCGGAGAAGATCGCGGGCAGCGCATGCGGCAGGTTCACCGCGCGGAACACCTGCAGGCGGCTGCCCTGCATGGCGCGGGCGAGATCGACCATGTCGGGGTCGACCGACTTGAAACCCTGCACCGCGGAGACCACCACCGGGAAGAAGCCGAGCAGGAAGGCCGAGATCACCTTTGGAATGATACCGAAGCCGAACCAGACCACGAACAGCGGCGCAATCGCGATCTTCGGCACGGATTGCGAGAACACCAGCAGCGGATAGACGTAGCTCTCCACCGTCTTCGACCCCGCGATCAGCATCGCGACGGGAATGCCGAACAGCGCCGACAGCAGGAAGCCGCAGACGGTTGCATAGGTGGTCGGCCAGGACTGGCGCAGCAGCTCCGGCCATTCGGTGCGCAGCACCGCGACGACGTCGAGCGGCGACGGGATCTGGTAGGCGGGAATCTTGAAGATCCGGATCGCGAGATCCCAGGCGACGACGATGAAGACCAGGAACAAGAACGGCCGAACCCAGGCCGCATTCAGCAGCTTGGAAACAGCGTTTTGCGGCTTCGGCTCGGCCAATTTTCACTCCCGGCAGTCTTCTTCGTTATGGCGAGAAATTAACCCGTTGGATAAATACTGTCCAGAGCTTTCCCTGTGACGTTTTGCGCCGGGGTTCCGGCCTCCTCTCGTGTCCCGGACGCGCTGCAACGCGAAGCGTTGCTGCGCTGAGCCGGGACCCGGGAAGCGGCACGTGCTGCGCTGCGTCCGGGGCACGAGAGCGGAGCGAGGTGCGCCCGCCTCCACGTCGTCATTGCGAGCGCAGCGAAGCAATCCAGACTGTCTCCGCGGAAAGATTCTGGATTGCTTCGCTGCGCTCGCAATGACGGAGCAAGTCGCTCATCTGGGCTACAGGCTACACCGCCTGCACCACCGCAGTCCGCGACTTCGGGGCCTTCGCGATCTCGAACAGCTCGGCGGACTTGCCCGTCAATGCCGCCAGCACGAGGCCGGACATGTGCGCCAGCCGCTCGTCCTTGGCCTTCTTGTCCAGGAGATCACGGCCGAAGATCACGCTGAGCGTTGCCGAGTTCGAGAGATAGAAGAAGCTGAGCGCCGCAATGGAGATGTAGAGCTGCACCGGGTCAACCGCGACCTGGAAATCCCCGCCCTCGACGCCGCGGCGCACCACGGTGCGGATCATCTCGACGAAGGGCGAGTGCATCGACTTGACCTTGGTCGATTTCTTCAGGTGCTTGGCGCGCGCCAGATTCTCGGTCTGCAGCAGCGACAGGAATTCGGGGTTGCGCAGGAAGTAGTTCCAGGTGAACTCGATCAGGCGGCGGATGGCCTCGGGCGGATCGAGATGTTCGAGGTCGAGCCCCCGCTCCTCGCTGCGGATCTTGTCATAGGCGCCTTCGAGCACGGCGAGATAGAGCTCGTCCTTGTTGCCGACGTGGTAGTAGAGCATGCGCTTGTTGGCGCCGGCCTTGGCCGCGATGCGGTCGACGCGCGCGCCGGCAAGGCCATGGGCGGAAAACTCCTGCTTGGCGGCTTCGAGAATGCGCAGCCGCATCCCCTCGGGGTCGCGCTGCCATTTCAGAGGTCGCTTTGCCTTCGCCAAACCGGTGCTCGCTGGGTGCTCTCGGTATGCCATGTACCATGCGGGTGGGCAGCCGCATAGTTTCGTCATTGCGAGTGAAGAGCGACGGCGGAAGCCAAGAAAACCAGTTTCGTAGGGTGGGCAAAGGCGCACTTGCGCCGTGCCCACGTCTTCTCATCGAGCAGCCAATACCGGAGTCCCTCAATCCACCGGCTTCGGCGCGCGCTCCAGAAGCACGGTCTGAATTCCGCAGGTGCCATTGCGCACCGTCATGATGCGCGTGCCCGGCTTGCGGCCGGTGCGCACCTCGGAGACGTCGAGTCCGGCAGCGATCAGGCGGGCGCGGGTGGCGTCGATGTCGGCGACGCGCCAGCTCAGGCCCCAGAGCCGGTCATGCGTGGCATCGCCACCCGCGACCGGGCGGCGCACCACCTCGACGATGAGGTCGCCGCAGCGGAAGAACATCAGCTGGCCCCAATCCTGGTGCGAGCGGTCGAGCGCGAGATCAAGGCCAAGCCGGGCGCCGTAGAGCGCGGCGGCGCGCTCGGAATCCTCCGTGGTGACGACGACGTGGTCGAGCCCCTCGATCGGCGCGATGTCGGTCGCGACCGACTTCGGCCGCTCGTCGGCCAGCTCCAGGAAGAACATTCGGACGCCGCGCGTCAGCTCCGTCGCGGCCCGCGTGCGCTTCCAGTGCAGCACGGCGTCCGTAACGGCGTCGCTGCTTTCGACCTCGGCGACCGGGTCCGGCCTCAGGGCCACCCGCTCCAGCCGGCGGTGCATCTTGCCGATGTCTGCGACACGAAAGCACAGGCTGGCGAGCACGCCCTCCTGGTCGCCGAGCAGTGCGCGCATGCGGTCGGCGGTGACGCTGAAGCCGTGAGGGGCCATCAGTTCAATGGTCATGTTTTCGAGGGTGAACAGCACCCGGTCGGCGCCCTCGCCCGAGTTCTGCCAGGCCGGCGCGCGGGCGAGCAGCGTCTGATAGGCCGCGCTGGCCGCACCGATATCGCCCACCAGAACGACGATGTGATCGAGCCCGGTGATCATTCTGCACCCTTTTGATGGACCTGGAACCCCCGGAAGCGAAAGACGGCGTTTGTCCGGGCTTGGCATTGGCCGGTGATGGTCGTATTCCCGGACCATGCTGACCTCAAGCGCTTCGGGCGGCAGTTTTGCGAATAATTTCAGCGTCCCTCCGGAGCGGAACCGGTGCTACAGTCATCCCGCCCGCCGGGACCACAAGCGCATCACGGACAAGCAATGCAGGCTCTCTTCATCGGACAGACCTATATCGACGTCGTCTTCATCACCGACCACATGCCGACCGGCGACGAGAAGCACGTGGCGCGTGACTACGCGGTCTCCTTCGGCGGCAACGCGGTGACCGCGGCGTTCTGCTGTGCCAAGCTCGGCATCGTGCCGGACCTGATCGCGACCGCAGCCAATGACTGGCTCGGGCGCATGTTCCAGGACATGTGCGCGAAGTACGGCATCTCGCTGCATGGGCGCAAGGTCAACCAGTCCTCGCTCTCCTTCATCATGCCCAAGGACGGCAAGCGCGCCATCGTCCGCTGCCGCGACGACGAGCACATCCATCCCTTTCCGATGCTCAATCTCGGCGGCTGTCGCGCGCTGCATGTCGACGGCCACCAACCGGACGCGGCGATCCACTATGCCAAGGTGTGCCGCGAGGCCGGCATCCTGACCTCGCTCGACGGCGGCGGCCTGCGCACCAACACCCATGAGCTGCTGGAATTCATCGACGTCGCCATCGTCGCCGAGCGCCTGTGCGAGCAGATGGATTTGACGCCGGAGAAGATGCTCGACTATCTCAAGAGCCGCGGCTGCAAGATCGGCGGCGTCACCATGGGCGAGAAGGGCCTGTTCTGGTACGACGAAACCGGGACGGTGCAGGTAATGCCGGCGATGCCGATCCCGCGCGAGCGCGTGATCGACACCAACGGCGCCGGCGACGTCTTCCACGGCGCCTATGTCTATTCCTACCTCGCCCATCCCGGCAAAAGCTGGCGCGAGCATTTCGATTTTGCCCGCGCCGCCTCGACCTTCAAGATCCAGCGCCTCGGCAACGAGGCCGGCTTGCCGACTCTGGTGGACATCGCGAAGGTTCGGCACGAGTTCGAGGTCAGGGTCTAGAACAAGATGGGGCGCGTCTTCGTCGCCGGCAGCATCAACATGGATGTGGTGGCGACCGCCGATCGCCATCCACGAATCGGTGAGACCGTCGCCGGCCGCCAGGTCCTGTATTTTCCGGGCGGCAAGGGCGCGAACCAGGCGGTGGCGGCGTCACGTTTAGGGGCGCGGACCACGCTGATCGGCCGGCTGGGTAGGGATTCGTTCGGCGCCGAGCTGAAGGCCTTTCTCGGCGAGCAGGGCATCGATCTCGGCTACGTCGTGGAGACGGCGGAGACGCACACCGGGACGGCCATCATCGCAGTGGCCGAGGCCGACAACACCATCGTCGTCGTTCCCGGGGCGAACGGGCTGGTCGGCGCTGATGACGTCAGCGTCGTGCCGCTGCTGAAGGGCGACGTCGCGGTCAGCCAGTTCGAGATTCCGCTGCCGACCATCGCCGCATTCTTCCACCGCGCCCGCGCGGCGGGGGCAGTCACCGTGCTGAACCCGGCGCCGGCGCAGAAGATGCCGGGCGAGCTGCTGGCGCTGGTCGACATCCTCGTGCTGAACGAGACCGAGCTCGGCTTCCTCGCCGGCAGCGAGCTCTCCGAGAGCGACGCGGCCGCCCGCATCACCGAAGTCGCGCGACAGCTTCAGGCGCGCGAGGACCAGACCATCTGCGTCACGCTCGGCAAGCGCGGCGTGCTGGCGCTCGCCGGGCGCGACGAGATTGCGGTGGCCGGCCGTGTGGTGAAGGCGGTCGACACCACAGGCGCCGGCGACTGCTTTGTCGGCGCGCTGGCAGCGCAGCTGGCTGAGGGTGCGCCCTTGCGCGAGGCGCTGACGTTCGCCAACGCCGCCGCCTCGATCAGCGTGCAGCGGATGGGCGCCGGGCCGTCGATGCCGACGGCCGGGGAAGTGGCGGCGGTTTTATAGGCGCTGCGCTTTCTTCACCTCGCCCCGCTTGCGGGGAGAGGTCGGATTGCATCGCAGATGCAATCCGGGTGAGGGGGTACAGGTCTCGCGATCATCTCATCTGCGGATAGGCCCCTCACCCCGACCCTCTCCCCGTAAGAACGGGGAGAGGGAGAAGAAAGATCACGCCAGCGCGCTCTTGAGGTCGAAGCTTTCGTCGGCGGCCTGCTCCGGCGTGATCGAGCGGTTCATGGCCTGCAATCTCCGGCCAAACATGTGATCGCCGGCGCGGTTGATCGATTCGATGCCGAGCAGCTTGTCGCCATGATAGCAGAAGGCCGAAAAGGCCTTCTTGGCAGGATCGCCACGCAGCACGACGCGGTCGTAGCCGGTGGTCAGCCCCGCGATCTGGAGCTTGTCATCGCCCTGGTCGCTCCAGAACCAGGGATGGCTGTCGTACGGTTTCTTGTCGCCGGTCAGCTTTGCTGCGAGGCAGCGGGCGTGATCGGTGGCGTTCTGCACCGATTCCAGCCGCAGCGAGCCGCCGAAGCGCGGGCTTGCGAACAGCGCGCAATCGCCGATCGCGGAGATGTTGGGATCAGCCGTCGAGAGATATTCGTCGACGACGATGCCGGCCGCGACCGGCAGCCCCGCCTCGGCCGCGAGCTCGATGTTCGGCAGCACGCCGACGCCGACCACGATGAGGTCGGCCGGCAGATGCCGCCCGTCGCTCAAGGAGACGCCGGTGACCTTGCCGCCCTCCGCTTCGATGGAGGTCGCCTGCACGCCGAGATGGATGCGGATGCCGGCCTCGCGGTGGCGGTCCTGAAAATATTCCGAGACCTCCGCCGTCACCGCCCGCGCCATCACGCGCGGGGCGAGCTCGAGCACGTCGACCTCGAGGCCCTTGATGCGGGCGGTCGCGGCAAACTCAAGGCCGATGAAGCCGGCGCCGATGATCACGGCGCGCGTCTTCGACGGCATGATCGCGCGCAGCGCCTCGCTGTCGTCGAGGATGCGTAAGTATTTCACGTCGGGCAGGTTGGCGTTGGGCAGATCGAGCAGCCGATTGCGCGCGCCGGTCGCCAGCACGAGGTGGCCGTAATCCAGCATCCCGCCCGAGGCAAGATGCACCTTGCGCGCGGCACGGTCGATCGAGGTGGCGCGGCCGGCGATCAGCTCGATGGTCTGGTCCTGGTAAAACTTCTCAGGCCGGAACATCAGGCTCTCCGGACCCGCGGAGCCCTTGATGTAGGCCTTGGACAGCGGCGGCCGCTGATAGGGCAGATGCGCCTCGTCGTTGATCAGGCAGATGCGCTCGGAAAAGCCGGCCTGGCGCAGCGATGCCGCGACCTGGTAGCCGCCATGGCCGGCACCGACGATGATCACCGGGCCAGTCATCGGACAGCCCATTTCCGGAAGACACGAGCGTGACCCATGCCGCCTCCTCTCTCGCTGATTTTGGTTGCTGGCCTTGCGAGGAGCCGGCGCTCGTGTCCGTCCCTTGGCGAAAGCAGCCCCATTTGAGCCTATCGTTCCGCCCGGCGCAAGAGCGGCAGCCGGGGATTGTCACCCCTGCCCTTCTGCGATTTAGTTCGAGCCTCGACCTCCTGCCGGAGAATTCCAGATGACCGCTCCCGTCTCAAAGCCCGACGATCCCGCTCTGCTGCGGATCGACGGCCCGATCGCGACCATCACGCTGAACCGCCCTGCCGCATTCAACGCGATCAACCTTGCGATAGCGCAGAAGCTCGAGCAGCTCGCGGCCTATCTCGAGGGCGCCGACGACATCCGCGTCGTCGTGCTCGAAGGCGAAGGCCGCGCGTTCTGCGCCGGCGGCGATCTGCAGACGATCGGGGCCGCCGCCGAAGCCGGCACGGTGACGCCCGTCGTCGGCGAGCTCCTGAAGCACTATCACGCCTTCATCGAGGTCGTCAGGCGGATGCCGAAGATCTCGCTGTCGAGCGTGCACGGCTCGGCCGCCGGCGCCGGCATGGGCCTCGCCTTCGTCACCGATCTCTGCATCGCCGCGGACGATGCCAAATTCACGCCGGCCTATGCCAAGATCGGCGTGTCGCCCGACGGCGGCTCGACGGTCGGCATCGTCGGCACGGTCGGATCGCGCCGCGCGCTGCAGATCTTTCTCGCCGAAGACAATTTTACCGCGCAGCAGGCCTATGAATGGGGCCTGGTCGCCAAGACCGTTCCCGCAACCGAGCTGAAGGCGGCAACGCGACAGCTTGCCGAGCGTCTCGCGCAGAACCCGCCGGCTTCGATCGCCGGCACCAAGCAGCTGGTCTATCAGGCTGCGACCACGCCGGTGAAGCAGCAGCTCGATGCCGAGGAGCACAAGATCATCATGGCGATGAACACGGAAGACTTCCGCACCGCCGTGAAGAAGTTCACGAGCAAGGGCAAGTAGCGCGGCGGCTCAGACCTTCGCGGGACCCGTCCTCTGCATGAAATCGAAATCGCAGCCCTCGTCGGCCTGCAGGATGGTCTCGTTGAACAGCCAGGCGTAGCCGCGCCGTGCTTGCTCCGGCGCTGCGGCCGGCTTCAACGCAGCACGGCGGCGGTCGAGCTCGGCGGCGTCGACCAAGAGCTCGATGCTGCGTTTGGTCACGTCGAGACGGATCATGTCGCCGTTCTCAACCAGCGCCAGCGGCCCGCCGACGGCGGATTCCGGGGTGATGTGCAGCACGATGGTGCCGAACGCGGTGCCGCTCATGCGCGCATCCGAGATACGCACCATGTCCTTGGTGCCGCCGCGTGCGAGCTTCTTCGGGATCGGCAGATAGCCGGCTTCCGGCATGCCGGGTGCGCCCTTCGGGCCGGCATTGCGCAGCACCAGCACGTCATCGGCGGTGACGTCGAGATCGGGATCGTCGACCCGCAAGGTCATGTCCTCGACGGACTCGAACACGACGGCGCGCCCGGTGTGCTGCAGCAGCGTCGGGCTCGCGGCCGATTGCTTGATGACCGCACCGCGCGGGGCGAGATTGCCGTGCAGGATGGCGAGGCCGCCCTCTGTCTTGATCGGATTGTCGCGCGGGCGGATGGCATCCTGGCCGGGCACGTCCTCCGCATTCGCCGCGATCTCGCGCAACGTCTGGCCGCTGATCGTCCTGGCGTCGAGATCGATGAGATCGCCGAGCTGCGCCAGCAGCTTGGGCACGCCGCCGGCGTGGTGGAAGTGCTCCATATAGTGCTCGCCAGATGGCTTGAGGTCGACCAGCACCGGCACCTCACGGCCGATCTGGTCGAACGCCGCGAGATCGAGCCGGTGCGGCGAGCGATGCGCCATCGCGGTCAGATGGATCAGGCCATTGGTCGAGCCGCCGATCGCCTGCAGCACGACCTGCGCGTTCTTGAACGAGGCCGGCGTCAACACTTCGCTCGGCTTTGGTCCCTTGGCCTTGGCCATCTCTGCGGCGACCTTGCCGCTGGCCTCGGCCAGACGGAAGCGCTCGGCATGCGGCGCGGGAATCGTCGCGCTCATCGGCAGCGACAGGCCCATGGCTTCGATCATGCACGCCATGGTCGAGGCCGTCCCCATCACCATGCAGGTGCCGACCGACGGCGCGAGGCGGCCATTCACCGCCTCGATCTCGGCATCGTCCATGTCGCCGGCGCGATACTTGGCCCAGAGCCGGCGGCAGTCGGTGCAGGCCCCCAGCACCTCGCCCTTGTGATGACCGACCACCATCGGGCCGACAGGAATGACCACGGTCGGCAGGTCGGCGCTGATTGCCGCCATCACCTGCGCCGGCAGCGTCTTGTCGCAGCCGCCGATCACGATCACCGCATCCATCGGCTGAGCGCGGATCATCTCCTCGGTGTCCATCGCCATCAGATTGCGCAGGTACATCGAGGTCGGATGGGCAAAGCTCTCCGCGATCGAGATAGTCGGGAACACGAACGGCATTGCACCCGACAGCATCACGCCGCGCTTGGCGGCTTCGATGATCTGCGGGACGTTGCCGTGGCAGGGATTGTAGTCGCTATAGGTATTGGTGATGCCGACGATCGGGCGCTCCAGCGCGTCGTCGGAATAGCCCATGGCCTTGATGAATGCCTTGCGCAGGAACAGCGAGAAGCCGGCATCGCCATAACTCGTCAGACCCTTGCGCAAGCCACTCGTCATCATGCCGCTCCTTTTGGCTTACCATCGTGGTACAGCGCGCTCCTCGATTGTCAATAAGCCCGGGCGATAGCGTCGCACTTTCCGGCTTAGATCACCGCTTGGCACACCAATGGATTGCAGGCGAGGCCGGGCGCCTCGACAAACTTCAGCTTCAGGCATCACGGAACGGCACTGTCCTGGCCGCGTTGGAACGCCAAGCATTTGCTTCGGCCTTGCTTCGCGCGGTGGCAGCCTCTCGGGGCATGTCACGTCCCACGCGAGAGCTGACCGAGCAGGTTGAACAATGAGGGTCTGCGGAGCGATGCGGGCCGGTTTGTTCATCGCATTGATTGCAGCGGCCTACTTTGGCGGGCAGGTCCAGGTTTGTTTCGCGCAACAGCGACTGTCGGCTTCTCCGAGCGAAGCCACGAAAGTGTCTCCAAGAAAGGAAGGCACCCCCAGGAAGGAGACCGGGCGATCTGCGGACCCCTATACGGTGGGCTTCGTGACCGGTACGCCGCAATGCACTGAATTCGCGCTCGCTCAGGACATTGCGACCACGCTCGCCGGCGGCCAAGAGACCGGCCCTCGGGGCCAAGTCGCATTACGGGTCCTGCCGATAGTGGGAAACGGCGGTATCCGTAACGTTCTCGATGTGCTCACCCTCGCAGGTGCCGACGTGGCGATCGCGCCCGTCGTTCTGGTCGACCGCCTCCGGGAGACAAGGACCTTCGGGGACATTTCAGACAGACTGACCTACATTGCACCGCTCCATATCGAAGAGTTCCACCTCCTTGCGCGGCCGGAGATCGGAAGCCTGGCGGAACTTTCGGGAAAGAGGGTCAATCTCGGAGAGGACGGCAGTGCCGGCGCCATCCTCGGCCGCGAAGTGTTGAACCGTCTGGGCATCAAGATCAGCGAGTCGAACTTGGGACCGGAGGCCGCGCTGGATGGTCTGAGGAAGGGAGATCTCTCCGCCGCTCTGCTGGTTTCAGGAAAACCGGTCAGCTTCCTGGCGCAGGTGTCGCAACTCGACAATATTCACCTCCTGCCAATCCCCTACCTCAAGGAGCTGCTGCAACAAGATTATCTGCCATCGACGCTCCGCCATAAGGACTACCCAAATGTGATCGCCGCCGAAGCAAGCGTCGACACGATCGCGATCAAATCCGCTCTCTTCGCCTACAACTGGCCGAGTGGCAGCGAGCGGTTTCGGTTGCTGGAATTCTTCGTCCAGACATTGTTCACGCGCTTTCCTGAATTCCTAGCTGGCGCACATCACCCCAAATGGCGCGAGGTGAACCTGGCCGCGCAGCTCCCCGGATGGCGACGATTTCGGCCGGCAGAGCGCTGGCTCCAGCAGCAATCCGGCGGCGAGGCCGCTCTTCGCAAGGCGTTCGGCAGATTCCTCGAAGGAAAGCCGACCGCCAATCCACCCGACCGGGAAGATTTATTCCGGGAGTTCCTGCGCTGGCGAGAACGCAATCCGGATAAGTGAGCAAGATTTGGCAGTCAAATGTCGGGAGGTGTCGATGCGCAACGCGCTTGTGAGCGCAGCCTTGGTTGCGTTGCTCGCCTTGATCGCCGACGTGCGGCACTCTGCAGCCCAATTCGCGCCCCTCTTTCCACCGACGCCGCAGACACTCGCACCGCCCAACGCGCCGCCGGCCGGCACGACCGAGCGCATCAGGACAGCCCCTGACCGAAGCACCAAGGCGCACAGGAAGCGCGACATCGTTCGTTCGCCGCCCAATCAGCGGAAGGTCGCCGAGAAAAACGGATACAAGCGGGTCAGCGATCTCGTGAATTTCCCGAAGTTCTTTCCGGGCCTCGGCATCATTTTCGTGAAGCCCGACACGTTGCCGCTGGGGCCGTTCCTGTGCTTCGATCGCAGGGATCGTCTGGTGGCGACCGTGTACATGGTCCCGAACAAGGACATCGACGATCACAAATCATGGGAGGGAGCGGGATCCGCAGCACCAGTTGACCACGTCAGTCTCTACTTCAACGCGGGTCACCCCGGCGTGGACGTGCCGCATTACCACGTGGTGCTCTGGCATGTGACCAGGAAACAGGAAGCGCGCGTTGCAAAATGACGTGCAACACCTCTGCGATGACAGGCGAGGTACGGAGCACGGACCGTCCTTAAGCAGCACGTCCTCGCGTTCGCGTATCGACCTCGCGTCGCAAAGCGGCGCATGCAGCCTCGAACTTCCGCGAACCCAGTTCGCCGGCCGCCAGCTGGGCTGCGTGAATTTCCGCTGAAGCGCCTCGAACGTCATCATGCGCCAATTGCAGCTTCGCGATACGGAGTCTCAGCCTGACCGCCTGCACTCGCCCGTCGATGCTCGACCATAGCTGCCGGGCCAGGTGCAGATGCCGCAGCGCAGAGTCGTACTCGTCGCGCACATTGGCGAGAACCGACTGCGCTTCGTTCGTCAATGCCCGGATCGAAGGCATCGGCCATCGGTCCGGGCTTCCGGAAAGCTCTTCGATCAGCTCCAGGGCCTGCTCATGGCGGCCTGTATGCGCGGCGGCGAGCGCCAGATGCGCGAACAGGATTCCTCGGCGCTGCAGGGTCCACCAGGTCTTTCCGATCAAGCTGCGTTCGAGACTGGTGTAGGCGGCTTCAGCCTCGCCACGTTCCAGCAAAAGCATGGCGTGGCCGGGCTCCGGGCACCAGCCGAGGGCATAGGCCTTTTCGTAAGCTTCGAGCGCGGCATCGTCATTGCCGATCGCAGCCTGGACGTCTGCCAGCACGCGATTCGCATCGCCGATCGCCCATGGCGCGTCGCTGGTCAGCCGTGCCAGCGAATCCTGAATGCGCGACAAGGCCTCGCCAAGCGAGCCCCTGACGCCAAGGACTTCTGACCGATGAAGCTGACAGGAGCCGGTCAATTCCATCCCGCTCTCGGTGCAATATTTCTGATAGCCGAGCGTCCACTGGTCGGCCCTCGCCCAATCTCCGAACATCCGCGCCGCCCACAGGATGTTGCAGTAGAGGATGCCTCCGACGATCGGGTCGATATCGCCGCTGGAGAGCGCCATCGTAGCGGCGAGGTCCTGATCCGCCAGTCCTGCGCGCGTATCGCCGAGACACAGCCGGTAGAACCCGCGATAAGCCAGACTCAGCGCCTCGATGCCAACAGCGTCCCTGTGCCGGACCGTGCTGTACGCGGCATCGGCAAGCGAAAGTGCCTGTTCAGGCTCGCCGTCGAACGCGGCGACCTTCGATTTCATCCAGAGAGTCAGCGCAGTCGTGGCGGGATCCTCGATCTCGGAGGCCCAATCCTCCGCCCGCGCCAGCCACCCCTTGGCAATCGCCGCCTGGCCGCGCTCGAAGTGCAAGCAGGAGAGTGTGACTGCATCGATGACGGCCAGCGACACGTTGCCGGCCTTGGTGTGGGCGGAGACCGCGCGAGCCAGGATAGGCAGCGCCGCATCGGCCTTGCCGGTGCACTGCAAGGCCAGCGCCCATTGGTGCAAGTCGGCGCCATCGAGCGGTTGGATCGTATCGGCCGCCTCGAACAGCGCTGCGGCTTCGTCCCAGGCTTGCACGGCAGCGGCGCGCTGCGCTCGCGCCCCCACGTCCGGGACTTGCTTGTCCGTCGTCTCGGGAGCGGCAACCCGTAGCTCCGATCCGCCGTCGATGCAGAAACGATATCCCCTGCCCGGCATGTTCCGGATGGCGCCATCCATGCCACCCTTGCGCAGCACGCCACGCAGCATGCTCACCGCCCGCTGCAAGGAGTTGTCGGTGACGGTTACGTCAGGCCAGAGGGTATCGAGCAGTTCTTCCTTGGTGACGACCCGGTCCCGGTTACGCGTCAGGTAGACCAGCAGATCGAACACGCGCGGCTGCAACGCGACTTCCCGCTGCGCATGAATAAGCGCGCGGCCCGCTTCGTCGAGTTCGAAGGGTCCAAACCTGAGGGTCATATCGTTATGTCCGGGAGAGACGGAAAAGGTTCAGACAAGGATCAGGCAATGATCAGGCCCTGGTCAGGACGATCAGCGCCGGCGACGCCTATAGCTCCTCATGGCCTTCGGTCACGACGACCGACTGGCAGCAGCATCAACCCTGAGGAGACGCCTTATGGAACTCTATGTCATTCGCCGTCCAAGCGCCTGGGCAAACCTGAGCGAACTGGAAGCCGCAGGCGCGAAGTCCGCGCGGATCGGCAACGAGCAGATGTCCGATCGCGTTCGCTGGATCCGCAGCTATGTGGTCCATGAGGCCGACGGCCGCATCGGCACCTTCTGTATCTATGAAGCCCGCGACGGGGAGTCGATCCGCGAGCATGCACGGCGCGTCGGCATGCCGGGCGAGGAATTCTACAAGGTCGCCACGACCGTCGTCGTTCGCGGCGATCCCACCCCGCAGACGGCCGCCGCCGAATAGCAGATCAGCGCGGGCGGCGTCCTCAACTCGTGCTTCCGTGAAGGGATGAGAAATGTCCATTCAGTCTCAGGCGCCGCCCGCGCTGAGCCCCTCGCGGCGATATCTCGCCGGCATCCTGCTGCGCCTTCGCCGGCTCATCAATCGGTCTGTCGCCAGCATGCTGGCGAACCGCGAGAAGGCCGCAATGCAGTTCGCGAAGGGTTGCGGCGACCATGACCAACGGTGACGACACCGTTCGAGACCCGAGTCACCGTCGGAAGATTTGCATTCCCCGCGACAATTTCAACTCGAGGAAATAGTCATGAATTCTTTCTTCCCATCCGACGTTTCCGAAGCCAAGGCCTCCGATTTCAAGACTTTCAGGCTCGGAAATTTCAAGTCCAGAACCGCTGCGCTGGCGATCGGGACGGTCGGTGCCGTCATGACGTCGCTCGTTCTGGCTTCGGCTGCAACGACGCTCGGCGACCATCGACCCGAAGGCGTGAGCGGCGGCGCAACGGTCCAGAAAAGCCCAGGCAAATGCAAGGCCGCAACGGTTCCAACAGCCTTTGCAACGTGACGAAGGCGGCGGTGACCACCGCCCGTTGAAACAGCCGCTTCAGTCCCTCACCCCTGAACTGGAAGATCTATCATGTCCATCACCATGCAAAGCGGAACTACTCAGACGGCAAGCTCGTTCGCGGCACGAAGCTTCGTGCTCGGCTACGGCGTCCTCGCCTATCTGATCTTCTTCGGGACCTTTCTCTACGCCGTCGGCTTCATGACGCAGTTCGTTGTGCCCAAGACGATCGACGGCGGCGCGGCGGGCTCGATCGGACAGGCGCTGATGATCGACCTCGCGCTGATGTCACTTTTTGCCGTCCAGCACAGCGGCATGGCTCGCCAGGGCTTCAAGAAGCTGTTCGCCGCCTTCGCCTCGCCTGCACTCGAGCGCAGCACCTATGTGCTGCTGGCAAGCCTGAGCCTGATCCTGCTGTTCTGGCAATGGCGTCCCATCACCGCCATCGTTTGGGAGATGGAGACACCTATGGCAGCCTACGCCGCGGTCGCCGGCAGCTTCGCCGGCTGGCTCATCGTGCTGTACAGCACGTTCCTGATCAGCCATTTCGAATTGTTCGGACTGACGCAAGTCGTCAGCCACTTTGCAGGTAAGCTCGCCGAGCCGATGAAGTTCAGGACGCCGGGACTCTACCGCCTGGTCCGGCATCCGATCTATCTCGGCTTCATCATCGCGTTCTGGTCGACGCCCACCATGACGCTCGGGCACCTGCTGTTCGCGATGGTGACGACGGCCTACATCTTCGTCGGCATCTGGTTGGAGGAGCGCGACCTGGTCACTCTGTTCGGAGATCAGTACCGGCACTACAGGGAGAAGGTGGCTATGTTGATCCCGGGCCTGTTCTGATCCGGCGCGAACGTACGGTTTGAGCGGCCAAGCAGAGCTTCGGCCGCTCTCGCCATGTCGCACGCTCCCTAGCGCTTATTCCAATCGATGACCCGGCTCCGATCGGCGTCGAACTCCATGCTGCAGAACGTGCCGCCCTGGAAATAATCGCCGACCGGATCCGGCTTCAGCTTGGCCTGCTCGGCCATGGCGTGCTCGCGGAAATCTTCGGCGCGGCCCGTGGGGCGATAGCCGAATTCGTAGGCGCGGTGGTTGTCCCACCAGGCGCGCTCGTTGAAGGAGGCGCCGTAGAAGATCTCGAAATGGATGTCGGGATGCTCGAGCCCGATGCGGCAGAGCTGCACGAGGTCGTCGGGCTTGAGCCAGATCGAGAGCCGGCGCTGGTCGAGCGGCATGTCGCCGAAATTGCCGATGCGCAGGCACGTGACCTTCAATCCGTGCTTGTCGGCATAGAGCGCACCGACGGCCTCGCCGAACACCTTGCTGACGCCGTAGCGGCCGTCGGGACGCGGGGTGACGTCGGTGCCGATCTTGTGGTGGCGCGGATAGAAGCCGACGGCGTGGTTCGACGAGGCGAACACCAAGCGCTTGACGCCCTTGCGGTACGCCGCCTCGAACAGATTGTAGCCGCCGATGATGTTGGCCTGGAGGATCTGATCCCAGGTGCCTTCGACCGAATAGCCGCCGAAATGCAGGATGCCGTCGACGCCCTCGCAGATCGCCTCGCATTGCGCGAGGTCGGCGAGGTCCGCGGCCTTGAACTGCTCGTTGGTGCCGAGATCGGCCGGTGGCTTGATGTCGGAGAGCAGGAGATCCGGATAAATCGGCGGCAGCAGTTTCCGCAGGCTCGTGCCGATTCCGCCCGAAGCTCCCGTCATCAAAATACGCGGCATGTTGTCCCTCACCGTTAGTGACCGAATTTGCGGTCACGTGTCTCTAATGATAGCAGGATTGTCCAGAGGGAACGAAACGAGAGAACCGGCATGAATGAGGCATCGTCCCACACCGAGGAGCGGCCAGGTTGGCGGCCGGCGAGCTATTATCCCGATCCGGCGATCCGTGCACTCGATCCCCGCTTCGAAAAATACTGGCTGAAGCTGTCGGCGGTGGAGCGGCTGGCGACCGGCCTGCGTTGGGCCGAGGGGCCGGTCTGGTTCGGTGACGGGCGCTATCTGCTGTGCAGCGACATCCCGAACCAGCGCATCCTCAAATGGGAGGAAGAGACCGGCGCGGTCAGCGTGTTCCGCAAGCCCTCGAATTTTGCCAACGGCAACACGCGCGACCGGCAGGGCCGGCTCGTCACCTGCGAGCACGGCGGCCGGCGCGTGGTGCGCACCGAATATGACGGCAGCATCACCGTGCTGATGGATCAATTCAACGGCAAGCGGTTGAACTCGCCGAACGATGTCGTTGTTAAATCGGACGGCTCGATCTGGTTCACCGACCCGACCTTCGGCCTGCTCGGCAATTACGAGGGCTACAAGGCCGAGCCCGAGATCGAGCCCAACGTCTACAGGCTCGATCCCGAGACCGGCAAGGCGACCATCGTGGCCGAGGGCGTGCTCGGGCCGAACGGGCTGTGCTTTTCCCCGGACGAGAAGATCCTCTATGTCGTGGAATCGCGCGGTGTGCCGAACCGCAAGATCCTCGCCTATGACGTCTCGCCCGAGGGCACCACGCTCTCGAACAAGCGTATCCATATCGATGCCGGGCCGGGCACGCCCGACGGCATGCGCTGCGACATCGACGGCAATCTCTGGTGCGGCTGGGGTATGGGCGATCCCGAGCTCGACGGCGTGGTGGTGTTCGCCCCCGACGGCGTCATGATCGGCCGCATCGCCCTGCCCGAGCGCTGCGCCAACGTCTGCTTCGGCGGCGTCAAGCGCAACCGCCTGTTCATGGCCGCGAGCCAGTCGATCTATGCGCTGTATGTGAACACGCAGGGGGCGGTCGGGGGATAATGTCGCCGCAAGGAATGGCCTCGTAGTAGGGTGGGCAAAGCGAAAGCGTGCCCACCATTTCTTGCTCGTCGCGCGATCGTGGGCATGTCGCTTACGCTCCTTTGCCCACCCTACGAGATCTCTCCTGCGTCATTGCGAGCGAAGCGAAGCAATCCAGACTGTCTCCGCGGAAGGATTCTGGATTGCTTCGCTTCGCTCGCAATGACCAAACGAAAAAACGCCGGGGCGGTTTCCCGCTCCGGCGTTTGGCTTGATCGCTCTAAAGCTTACGCCGCGTTGAAGCCCGCAACCGCCTTCACTTCGAGGAAGTCCTCGAGGCCGAACTTGCCCCATTCGCGGCCGTTGCCGGACTGCTTGTAGCCGCCGAACGGCGCGGTGCGGTCGTTGGGCACGCCCTGCAGGTTGACGTTGCCGGCGCGGATCTGGCGGCCGACGCGCTTGGCGTCCTCGACCGTCGGGCCCGTAACGTAGCCGGCGAGGCCATACGGCGTATCGTTGGCGATCTTGACCGCGTCGGCTTCGTCCTTGGCGCCGATGATGGTCAGCACCGGCCCGAAGATCTCCTCGCGCGCGATCGTCATGTCAGGGGTGACGTCGGCGAAGATAGTCGGACGAACATAGAAGCCCTTGTTGACGCCTTCGGGCAGGCCCGGGCCGCCAGCGACCAGCGTTGCGCCCTCGTCGATGCCCTTCTTGATCAGGCCCTGGATCTTGTCCCACTGGCCACGATTGACCACCGGGCCGATGGTGGTGCCTTCGCCGCGCGGATCGCCCGCCTTGGTCTTGTCGGCCACGGCCTTCGCGATCGCGGCGACTTCCTTCATCTTGGACAGCGGCACGATCATGCGCGAGGGCGCGTTGCAGGACTGGCCGGAATTGTTGAACATGTGCATCACGCCGCCGGTCACCGCCTTGGTGAGGTCGGCGCCTTCGAGGATGACGTTCGGCGACTTGCCGCCGAGTTCCTGGCTGACGCGCTTCACGGTGGGCGCTGCGCGCTTCGCAACGTCGATGCCGGCACGGGTCGAGCCGGTGAAGGAGATCATGTCGATATCAGGGTGCTCGCTCATGGCGGCGCCGACCTCGGGGCCGAGGCCGTTGACGAGGTTGAACACGCCCTTGGGCACGCCGGCGTCATGGAGGATCTCCGCGAAGATCAGCGCCGAGGTCGGCGTGAACTCGCTGGGCTTCAGGATCATGGTGCAGCCGGCGGCGAGCGCGGGCGCGACCTTGCACGCGATCTGGTTCAGTGGCCAGTTCCAGGGCGTGATCATGCCGACCACGCCGATCGGCTCGCGCAGCACCATGGCGGTGCCGACCGGCTCCTCGAAATGATAGTTCTTGAGCACGTCGAGCGTGGTCATGAGATGGCCGAGGCCGGCGCCGGCCTGCAGCTTCTCCGCCATCGGCAGCGGCGCGCCCATCTCGTCGGAGACGGCAGCGCCGATCTCCTTGAGGCGGCCCTTATAGACCTCGATCACTTTGCTGAGCAGCGCGACGCGCTCCTCGCGGCTGGTCTGGGAGAACGTCGCGAAGGCGCGCTTGGCGGCGGCAACCGCCTTGTCCACGTCGGCCTTGGAGCCCAGCGCAACCTCGTACATCGCCTCTTCCGTCGCCGGATTGATCACGGCGGTGGACTTCTTGACGGCGGGATCGACCCAGGCGCCGTCGATGTAGAATTGCATGCGATTGACCATCGTTAACCTCTTCTTGGGGGCTTGGAGGGGGCGTTTCGGCAGGCATCCTTGCACGAAAGCGCCGGCAATTGAACCCGCCATATGCGGGACCAGCGTTGCGGCGGATGGAGGTTATATGAGCCGATGGCGGGAACGTGGCAAGGCTCCCTCGGATGTCATTCCGGGACGCGCCTTTTGGCGCAGGCTACGGTGCGCAATTGCGCACCTGAGAATCCATACTCCCGATCGTGGTTATGGATTCCGGGCTCGACGCTGCGCGTCGCCCCGGAATGACGAGGCAGTTACCTCCGCTACACCGCCATCTTCCGATGCAGCACCGGCGCGCCGGTGGTGAGGCTTTCGGCCGCATCGATGATGGCGTTGGCGTCGATGCCGTAGTGCCGATAAAGGTCCGCGATGCTGCCGGTCTGGCCGAACTGCTCGACACCGAGCGCCTCGACACGGTGGCCGCGAACGCTGCCGAGCCAGCCGAGCGCGGCGGGATGGCCGTCGATCACGGTCACGATGCCGCAGTCGCGCGGCAGCGGCGCCAGCAGCTTTTCGATGTGGCTGAGATGCTGCACGCCGCGGCGGTCGCGCCGCAATTTTCGCGCCGCGGTCCACCCCGCATGGAGGCGGTCGGCCGAGGTAATCGCGAGCAGGCCGACGTCGCGGCGGCTCTCGCCGATGAAGCCGGTCGCCTCGATCGCTTCGGGCGCGACCGCGCCGGTATAGGCGATCACGACCTCGGCGTTCGGCCCCGGCTTGCGCAGCCAATAGGCGCCATCGGTGATGCCCTGTCGCAGCTCGCCCGTCATGATCCGCTGCGCCTGCTCGATGGCGCGCGTCGAGAGCCGCAAATAGACCGAGCCGCCCTCGCCCGGATCGCGCTGCATGTGCTCGAAACCGTAAGCCATGATCACGGCGAGCTCGTCGACGAAGGCCGGCTCGAACGAGGCGAGCCCATCCTGCGCCATGCCGATCAAGGGCGTTGCGATCGACTGATGCGCCCCGCCCTCGGGCGCGAGCGTGAGGCCGGACGGCGTCGCCGCCACCATGAAGCGCGCGTCCTGGTAGCAGGCATAGTTCAGCGCATCGAGCCCGCGCTCGATGAAGGGATCGTAGAGCGTGCCGACCGGCAAGAGCCGCTCGCCGTTGATCTGGTGCGACAGGCCGAGCGCCGAGAGCATGATGAACAGGTTCATCTCGGCAATGCCGAGCTCGAGGTGCTGACCCTTCGGCGAAGCATCCCAATTGTAGGTCGAGGGAATTTTCTCGCTGCGGAATAAGTCCGCCTTCTCGGCTCGCGCGAACAGGCCGCGGCGGTTGACCCAGGGGCCGAGATTGGTCGAGACGGTGACGTCGGGCGAGGTCGTGACGATGCGTTTTGCGAGTTCGCTGTCGCTGCGCGCGATCTCGTTCAGCACGAGGCCAAAGCCCTGCTGGGTCGACATCTGCGGCGACGGCTTGAACGCGAGCTGTTGCGGCACCTCGACGACGGGCGCCGTGAGCCGGCGACCATCCTGGTTGAACGGCACCCGCGCGAGGAAGGCCTCGAGCTCGGCGGCATCCTGCGACAGGCCTTCGAACTTGTCCCATTCATGGCCGGGACGGATGTTCTGGCTGTCGCGGTATTTCTCCATCTGCGCGACCGTCATCAGGCCGGCGTGGTTGTCCTTGTGACCCTGGAAGGGCAGGCCGACGCCCTTGATGGTGTAGGCGATGAAGCAGACGGGGCGGTCGTGATCGATGGAATCGAACGCCTCCAGCATGCTCGCCATGTCGTGGCCGCCGAGGTTCGACATCAGCGCCAGAAGCTCCTCGTCACTGCGCTTGTCGATCAGTTTCGTGATCGGGCCCTGGTCGCCGATCTCGTCATGCAGATGTTTGCGGAAGGCCGCGCCGCCCTGGAAGCAGAGCGCCGCATAGAGCGCGTTCGGGCAATTGTCGATCCAACGCTTCAAGGCCTCGCCGCCGGGCTCCGCGAACGCCTCGCGCATCAGCCGGCCGTATTTCACGATGACGACGTCCCAGCCGAAATTGCGGAACATGGTCTCGAACTTTTCCCAGAGACCTTCGCGCACGACGGCATCGAGCGACTGCCTGTTGTAGTCGACCACCCACCAGGTGTTGCGCAGGCCGTGCTTCCAGCCCTCCGCGAGCGCCTCGAAGATGTTGCCCTCGTCCATCTCGGCATCGCCGACGAGCGCGATCATCCGTCCCTCGCGGCGATCCTTCATCCAGCCATGCGCCTTGACGTAATCCTGCACCAGCGAAGAGAACAGCGTCTGTGCGACGCCGAGGCCGACCGAGCCGGTGGAGAAATCGACGTCGTCGACATCCTTGGTGCGCGAGGGATAGGACTGCGCGCCCTTGAAGCCGCGAAAGTTCTCCAGCTTCTCGCGGCTCTGCCGGCCGAACAGGTACTGGATGGCGTGGAACACCGGGCTCGCATGCGGCTTCACCGCGACGCGGTCCTCGGGACGCAGCACGTGGAAGTACAGCGCCGACATGATGGTGGCGAGCGAGGCGGACGAGGCCTGGTGGCCGCCGACCTTGAGGCCGTCCGCGTTGGGGCGGATGTGGTTGGCGTGGTGGATGGTCCAGGACGACAGCCACAGCGCCTTGCGGCTGAGAGCAGTCAGGGTGTCGAGACGGGCGGGGTCAACGGGCATGGCGATGCTCCGGGAAATATGCACCGATCATACGCCTGCGGGCCGCGTCAAACTTCTCAATTTTTCGCGCCATACCCGCCGATATTGGGATATTTTACCAACATAGCCGACCAGAAGCAGGTTCCATCCCAATGCCCGAGCTCGACGCCATCGACCGCAAGATCCTCAGCCACCTTCAGAACGACAGCCGCCTGACCATGCAGGAGCTCGCCGACAAGGTCGGACTCTCGGTGTCGCCCTGCCACCGCCGGGTCAAGCTCCTGGAGGAGCGCGGCGTCATCTCGCGCTATGTCGCAACCGTCGACCAGAAGGCGTTGGGACTGCATGTCAGCGTGTTCATCTCGATCAAGCTGGCGCGGCAGAAGGAGGAGGACCTCAACCGCTTCGCGCGCGCGATCTCGAAATGGGACGAGGTGCTGGAATGCTATCTGATGACCGGCAACCGCGATTATCTGCTCCGCGTCGTCGCCGCCGACCTCGCCTCCTACGAGACGTTCCTGAAGACCAAGCTGACCCGCCTCGACGGCATCGCCTCGATCGAGTCGAGCTTCGCGCTCAGCCAGGTGAAGTACTCGATCGCGCTGCCGGTGTAGCCGCAAGCTCCGGCCTGGTAGGGTGGGCAAAGCGTAGCGTGCCCACCATCACCACGCACGCGGATGCATGGTGGGCACGGCGCTCCGCGCCTTTGCCCACCCTACAAAAGCGTCACCGCCACGGCTGCACGATGATCTTGGTGTGGGCTTCGGGATTGGCGAGATCGGCGAAGGCCTTTGCGACGCCGTCGAGGCCGACTTCGGCGGTGACCATCGCAGCCGCATCCACCTGCCCTTCCGCGATCAGGCGCAGCGAGCCTGCAAACTCCTCCGGCGTGTAGCCGAGCACGTATTGGACGTTGAGCTCCTTCATGATGCCGAGCATGGGCTCGCTTCTGTCGCTCTCCATGCAGACACCGACCACGACGATGCGCGCATCGCGCGGAGCACCCTCGAACACCTGCTGCAACAGGCCGGGCACGCCGACGCATTCGAAGATGACCGCGGGCTTCAACGCCGGCAGCATGGCCTGGAACGGCGGCCGCGCCGCCTTCTCGGCCTCCGACATCTGCGCGTGCTCGGCCCAGGTCGCGTAAGGCTGCGACACCCGGGGGTCGACGACGATGTCGGCACCGAGCTTGGCGGCGAGCGCGCGCCGCGCCGGCGAATAGTCGGCCGCGACAATCGGATGCAGCCGCTTGAGCTTCAGCGCGGCGATCACCGCGAGCCCGACGGGACCGCAGCCGATCACCAGCGGCACCTCGCCGCCACGGATATTGGCTTTGGCGACGGCATGAACGCCGACCGCCAGCGGCTCGGTGAGCGCGGCATGCTCCGGCGCGAGACCATTGGGGACTTCGAGCAGCAGCGCTTCGCTCAGCAGCATCGCCTCGGCATAGCCGCCGACATTGTCGTTGGAATAGCCGATCCCTTCGATGCCCTGTGGCGTCACCAGCGCGGGCAGCGAACAAACGTGCGTGCCCGGCTTCAGCTTGCGCGATGTGCCCGGGCCATAATCGACGACCTCGCAGCAGAACTCGTGGCCGAACACGACGTCGCGGCCGAGGTCCATGGACTTTCGCCCGGTCTTCGTCGCCATCTCCACCATGCGGTGGGCGTGCTGGCGCGCATGCAGGTCGGAGCCGCAGATGCCGCAGGCGAGCGTCTTGACCAGAACCTGGCCGGGGCCCGGCGTCGGCTCGGCCATCCGGCCAACGACAATCTCACCGTTCCTGAAAATCGCGGCGCGCATCCGGCTCCTCCCTAATCGTTGGAGCCATTGATAGCACGACGCGGAACCCGCGAACTTGCGTCAGGCGTTCGGAGAGCGCTCTTCCAGCACCAAGAGCTGAGCGCGGCGGACGCGCTCGCGATGGGCGATGTAGAGGCCGCTGGCGACGATGAAGGCCGCACCGACGATGGTCCAGATGCTCGGGACCTCGCCAAAGATGAAGAAGCCGAGAATGCTGACCCACAGCAATTGCGAGTAGGAGAACGGCGCCAGCACGGAGGCATCGCCGTAGCGATAGGCCAGCACGACGATCCACTGGCCCGCGGTCGAAGCGACGCCGATGAAGATGCCGAGCGCGATCGCGGTCCAGGACGGCGTCACCCAGACGAACGGCACGATTGCGGTGAGGATGGCAAGGCCGGTGAGCGAAGAATACGCCATGGTGGTGACGACGGCTTCCCGTCCGCTCATCATGCGCGTCAAGATCAGCGTGCCGGCCCAGCACGCCGCCGAGACCAACGGAAAGACAGCGGCGGGGTGAAACGCGCTGGTGCCCGGGCGCAGGATGATCAGCACGCCGATCAGGCCGAGCGCGGTGGCGAGCCAGCGGCGCATGCCGACCTTCTCGCCGAGGAACACGATCGAGAGCGCCGTGACGAACAGCGGCGCGACGAAGCCGGTGGCGGAGGCCTCCGCGATCGGCAGGAAGCCGAGGCCCGTGATGAAGAACAGCGAGGAGCCAAGCAGTGCCGCCCCGCGCATCACGTGCAGGCCGGGACGCTTGGTGCGCATCGCATAGAACGGCGAGGCGGGCAGCATTACCGGCGTGAACAGCAGCGTGAAGGTGAGGAACCGGATCCAGGTGATCTCGATCGAGGGCAGGCTGGTCGAGAGATATTTCGCAGTGACGTCGGAGCAGCCGAGAAACACCGTCGAGAGCAGGATCAGCGCGATGCCCTTGAAGGGATGATCGACGCGCGCAGGCGCGCGGCGAGCCTGCTGCTTCTTCTCCGGCACAGGCATGGGAATAACGTCGAGCCTTGCGGCTGCGGCGGGCGGCGGTGTCACGGCTGGAACCCGGGCAAAATGCGAATCGAGAACAGCCGTAAAAAACGACAAATGCCCCGCGTTCACAACTTCCGAAAACAGGATGCCGATATGCGCGGGCCGCCGCGCGCGTCAATGCTCCGTTAATATTGCCCGTTGTGCACTACAGCATGGGCAAGCCGCGCGGCTTCGGTCCGCGCGGAAACGCTGCATCGAGCGCGGCAACCTCGTCTTTCGTCAGCTCCAGATCGCCTGCCGCCGCATTTTCGCCGGCATGTTCCGCGGACGAGGCCTTCGGAATCGCGAACACCGTAGTCGCACGGGTCAGGAAGCTCAGCGCGACCTGACGCGGCGTCGCACGATGCGCCTCCGCGATGCGCGCCAGCACGGCGCCGCCCTTGCTGCTGCTCAACGGGAAATCGTCGTGGCCGAACGGCGAGTAGGCGACGACGGCGACATTGTGCCGTTCGCACCACGGGATCACCGCATGCTCGATCGCACGTTCTTTCAGATGATAGAGCACCTGGTTACAGGCGATCCGGCCCTCGCCGGAGACGTCGAGAATCTCGTCGAGATCGTCGGCATCGAAATTGGAGACGCCCCAGGATTTGATCTTGCCTGATTGCACCAGCTCTTCGAACGCAGCGACGGTGTCCTCCAGGGGATAGGAGCCGCGCCAGTGCAAGAGATAACAGTCGAGCCGATCGGTCTTCAGCCGCTTCAGCGAGCGCTCGCAGGCGGTGATGGTGCCGCGGCGCGAGGCATTGCTCGGCAGCACTTTCGAGACGAGGAACACCTCATCGCGCCGGCCTGCGATCGCATCCGCAATGACGAGCTCGGCATCGCCATACATCTCGGCGGTGTCGATGTGGGTCATGCCGAGATCGAGCCCGCGCTGAAGCGCCGCGATCGCGCGCTTGCGGTCGCCGTGGTCCAGATACCAGGTGCCCTGCCCGATCACGGAGACGTTGGCGCCGGTCTTGCCGAAGGGCTTCGTGTTCATGTCTATTCCTTCAGATGCTTTCGAGCCCGCCGATATCGGCCACCAGCACGCTGCCGGTCGAGGACTCCGTGATATAGAGCCGATCTTTGTTTTCGCCACCGATCGCGACATTCGTGCAATTCGGTCCCGCGCACGACTTGATCCGCGCGATCAACTCGCCGTTCGGCGCGAACACGAACACGTGCCCGAGCGAGGCGTGGCCGACGAACAGGCGGCCCTTCGCATCCATGGTCATCCCATCAGGGCCGCTGGTGCCGAACAGCGAGCAGAAGCGCCCGACCTTGGACACGCTGCCGTTCTTCATGAACGGCAGCCGCCACACCGCGTTGTCGCGCGTCATCGCGACGAACAGCACGGTTTCGGTCGGGTCGAGCACCAGCCCGTTCGGACTGATGCCGGTGTCGAGCAGGCAATCGAGGCGGCCGTTCGATGCCAGCCGATAAACCCGCCCGCTTGGATCGTGCAGGCCGGTCTGGCCCTGGTCGGTGAAATAGATGTCGCCGTTGGCGGCGAGATGCAGATCGTTGCAGCCGCGAAACGATTCCGAATTGCGCCCGGTCAGGATGGGCTTGATGCGCCCGGCCGTTGCATCGAGCTCCATGATGCCGTGCCTATAGTCGGCGATCAGGATCCGTCCGTCGGATGCAATCTTCAGCCCGTTCGGCCAGCCCTCATATTCAATCACGAGCGACCAGTCACCGTCGGGCGCAATCCGGAAGATGCGGCCGAACGGAATGTCGACGATGTAGAGATGGCCGTCCTTGTCGAAGGATGGCCCCTCGATGAAACTGTCGGTCGGGATATTCGGCCGGTTGGCATCGGCCCAATCGGTTCGCACGCCCTTGCGGCGAAATTTGTCGGGCATTGCCGAGAACAGCCTGGTCTCGATCAGGCGCGGCGGCGTTTCCAAGTACATCATTGTTGTTATGGGTGCTGGGGAAGAAGCCGCGGCAGCATAGGGCACAATCGAGGGCGCGTCGATTGGCGCGGGCGGCATGGCTGCGTCCACGTCGCTCTCATGTCCCGGACGAGCTGCAGCGTGAAACGCTGCTGCGCAGAGCCGGGACCCAGAAAAGCCAAACACTCCGCTGTTGGATGGACCCCGGCTCTGCAGCGCACCGTCGCACCGGACGATGCTTCGCATCGCCGGGGAGACGCTGCGCTGCGTCCGGGGCACGAGATCGCAGCGTTAGCACACACCTGTGTCCAAGCCGTCATTGCGAGCGCAGCGAAGCAATCCGGACTATCTTCGCGGCAAGACTCTGGATTGCTTCGCTACGCTCGCAATGACGACGGAGAGAGCCAGCCCTATCCCGCCGCGCTTGCGACCTTCGCCTGCTTCGCCGGCACGACCTCCGTCGTCGCGATCAATCGTTTCAGCTCGGGGATGCAGGAGCCGCAATTGGTGCCGGCCTTGAGCTTGGCACCGATTTCGGCGGCGGTGCGCGCGCCGCTCGCGATGCTGTCGCAGATGGTGCCGCGGCCGACGCCGAAGCAGGCGCAGACGATGGGACCGGTCGAGGCCGCGCCTTCGCCGGACTTGCCCGACAGCAGCATGCGGCGCTGCTCGTCAGTGACCTGATCGGCCACGAACAGGCTCTTCACCACCTCCCAGTCGCCGGCATCGTGCGCCGGGCCGACGAACAGGCAGGTCTCGATGCGATCGCCTGCGAACGAAGCCGCGCGAAAAACCCCGCCGCCGAAATCGCGATATTCGGCAACGTCCTCGCCGGCGACGCTCTCGAGCCAGGCCGGCCAGCGGGCAAGATCCGCATTGTCGGCGAAAAGATAGCCGAAGCCGCCGCTGACGGTGACGCGGGTCCACAACAGGTTTTGCGGCAGATCGAGCGGCTTGCGCGACAATGCGAAACCGCGGAAGACGAATTCGTAAGGCGCGATCGCGGCCGGCGTCGCCTTGGCTTCCGGCTGTCCCGAGAACGGATCGGTGAACGGTGCTACCATCGCCCCGACGCGGCCGTGCGAGGCGTTCATCGCGCTCCAATGGATCGGCACGAACAGGGTGCCGCGCTGTTGCCGCTCACTGACGACGACCTTCAGGATGCACTGGCCGTAATCGGTGGTGATGCGGGCATAGCCGTCATGGGCGAGGCCATATTTGCCGGCGTCGTCGGGATGGATCTCGACGAACGGCTCGGGCAGATGCGCGCCCAGCCGCTGGCTCAGGCCGGTGCGCGTCATGGTGTGCCACTGGTCGCGGATGCGCCCGGTGTTGAGCCTTAAGGGACGCGACGGGCCGGTCTCGCCGCGCAGCACCGGCACCTCCGGCGCAATGAAGCGGCCCTTGCCGTCATTGGTGAAGAAGCCGCCTTGCGCGAAGAAGCGCTCGCCGGGCATCCCGCCTTCGCGCACCGGCCACTGCACCGGCTGCAGACCATCGAAGGCTTCGTCCGACAGCGAGGTCAGCGCGCCGATGTCGAAATCGCGGCTGCCATTGTTCTCGAAGGCCGAGAGCGCGGCGTGCTCGCGGAAGATGTCGGCGGCCGATTTGTAATTGAAGCTGTCGCCGAAGCCGAGGCGCTTTGCGGTCTCGCTCAGGATCCACCAATCCGGACGCGCCTCGCCCGGCGCCGGCAGGAACGCACGCTGGCGCGAGATGCGCCGCTCGGAATTGGTCACCGTGCCCGATTTCTCGCCCCAGGCCAGCGCCGGCAGCAGCACGTGCGGGCCGGCCTCGACGGTGTCGTTGGAGAGCACATTCTCGGACACCACGAACAGCTCGAGCTTCTTCAGGGCATCGCACACCATGTCGGCATCGGGCAACGATACCGCGGGGTTGGTGCCCATCACCCAGAGCGCCTTGACCTCGCCGCGGTTGATGGCCTCGAACAGCTGCACCGCCTTCAAGCCTTCATGGGTCGCGATGCGCGGCGCCTTCCAGAACCGTCTGACGCGGTCGATGTCGGGCGGCGTGAAGCCCATATGCGCGGCCAGCATATTGGCGAGGCCGCCGACCTCGCGGCCGCCCATCGCGTTGGGCTGGCCGGTCAGCGAGAACGGCGAAGCACCCGGCTTGCCGATGCGGCCCGTGGCAAGATGGCAGTTCAGGATGGCGTTGACCTTGTCGGTGCCCTGCGCCGACTGGTTGACGCCTTGCGAATAGAGCGTGACGACCTTCTCGATGTCGCGGAACATCTTGAAGAAGGTGGCGACGTCCGGCTCGGAGAGGCCCGTGGCGAGCGCGGTCGCGGTGATGCTGCCGGCGATGCTGCGCGCGCGCGCCAGCGCATCGTCGAAGCCGGACGTGTTCTGCGCGATGTAATCCTGGTCCAGCACGCCGTTGTCGGCGAGATGTACGAACAGGCCGGAGAACAGCGCGGTGTCAGTTCCGGGCCTGAGGCCGAGGAACAGGTCGACGTCGGTGGCGGTGTCGGTGCGGCGCGGATCGATCACGATCATGCGGGCCCCGCGCTCCTGCCTGTTCTTCAGCATGCGCTGGAACAGCACCGGATGGCACCAGGCCGCGTTCGAGCCGACGAAGACGAGCAGATCGGCCTGGTCGAGATCCTCGTAGCAGCCGGGCACGGTGTCGGCGCCAAAGGCGCGGCGATGGCCGGCGACCGAGGATGACATGCAGAGCCGCGAATTGGTATCGACGTTGGCGGTGCCGACAAACCCCTTCATCAGCTTGTTGGCGACGTAATAGTCCTCGGTCAGCAGCTGGCCGGACAGATAGAACGCGACTGCGTCCGCGCCGTCGCGTGCCACGATGTGCTGCATGCGATGTGCGACATGATCGAGCGCATCGCTCCAGGCGACGCGCTCCAGCACGCCCTTGCAGCGGATCATGGGATAGAGCAGCCGCCCTTCCAGCCCGACGGTCTCGCCGAGCGCGGAGCCCTTCGAGCACAGCCGGCCGAAATTGGCGGGGTGGTCAGGATCGCCCGCGATCGCCGCGCCACCGTTCCCGTCGGGCGTCGCCAGCACGCCGCAGCCGACGCCGCAATAAGGACAGGTCGTCTTGGTGGTGCGGAGATTTGGATCGATCGCCGTCATGTCACGCCGCTTTCGAAGGCTGCGCAAGCGCGCGGCCGAACATCATGTCGGTGCGGATCGCCGCGACCTTGTCGCGATTGCGGATCAGCTCGAGGTACCAGAGCGCGTCGATCGTATCGCCGATCAGAACCGCGCCGGTCAGCCGGCCGTCGGCGATGACGAGCTTCTTGTAAGTGCCGCGCCTGCGGTCCGACAGCACGAGGTTCTCGCTGCCGTCCCCGCCCATGAAGTCGCCGGCGGAGAACACGCTGACGCCGGAGACCTTCAGATTGGTCGAGACCACGCTGCCCTGATAGGCGGCTGGCCGGCCGGCCAGATGCCGCGCCAGCACGCGCGCCTGCTCATAGGCCGGCTCGACCAGGCCGTAGCAGGTGCCGCGATGCTCGGCGCATTCGCCGAGCGCAAAGATGTCGGACGAGGAGGTCTGCATCACGTCGTTGACGGCCACGCCGCGGTTGACCGCAATCCCCGCCTCTTTCGCCAGCGCGACGTTCGGCTTGATGCCGGCGGCGAAGATCACCGCATCGGCCTCGATGCGGCTGCCGTCGGCGAGCTCGACCGCCTGGACATGGCCGTCGCCGTGGATGCAGGCCGTCGCGGCATTGAGCATGACGCGAATGCCCTTGCGCTCGACCAGCGTCTTGAGCAGGTCGGCCGCGGGACCATCGAGCTGACGCTCCATCAGCCGGTCCATCAGGTGCAGCAGCGTCACGGGTGCACCGGCCTTGGCAAGACCGTAGGCAGCTTCCAGCCCGAGCAGGCCGCCGCCGACCACGACGACGCGCTTCCTGGCCGCGGCCAGCGTCAGCAGCAGGTCGACGTCGCGGGTGTCGCGAAACGTGTGCACGCCGGCGAGATCGGCGCCCGGCACGTTGAGCCGCAGCGGCGTCGATCCGGTGGCGAGCACGAGCTTGGAATATTCCATGCTCTCCTCGCCCGCGATCTTGAGCTCGCGGCGGCCGACATCGACCTCGGTGACGCGATAGCCGTAGCGCACCGTGACGCCGCGGTCTCGCCACCAATCGGCCGGCCGCAGCTCGATCTCGTGCGAGCCGGTCTCGCCCGCCAGCACGGACGACAGCAGCACGCGATTGTAGGCGAGCCGCGGCTCATCGCCGATGACGGCAACCGCGTAGCGGCCGAGCGCGGTCTTGGCGAGCTCGTCGACCAGACGCGCGGCCGCCATACCGTTACCGACGATGACCAGCGGTTCGCTCACAACGCATCTCCTATTCGGCGGCCTGCGCCTGCGCGCCGTAGGCCTCGGAAATCATGTAGCCGGACAGCACGCCGTAGGCGTCGGTCCAGGCTGCGGCGAGTTCGGGCGTCCAGGCTTCGCCAAGGCCCTTCTCGAGCGTCCACAGCAAGGTCGCGCCGACCACGGGGTAGTGCTCGGCCTTGGCGCCATAGTCGACGTGACGCTTGGCGAGCGCGGAGGCCGCGGGCAGAATCGACTCCAGGTTCGACAGGCCGCCGACCACGGCGGCGAGCATGCCCATCAGCTTCTTGCGCTGCTCGGTCATGTCCTCGGGAAACATCGCGCGTACGGACGGCGCCACCTCGAACAGGCGGTCGTAGAACAGCACCGCGGCGGCTTCCGAGATCGGGGCGACCTTGGCGAAGCTCTGCTGAATGAGGGTAATCTGCTCGGGCGTCATAATGTTCTCCAGTCTGTTTCGGTCTGCCTTCGTCCGCGCCATTGCGGAAAAAGTTCATGGATCAAACGTCATCAGAGAGACTTCTCCCCGCGTACGGGGAGAAGCGACATTCGTGCCAATTTGTCGTGCTCACACCCGTGCCTCGGCGAGGCTTGGCGCGCCTTCACCCTGCGGGCTGCGACGCAGGTAGAACCACCAGGTCAGAGCGAGGCAGGAGCCGTAGAAGCCGAGGTAGATCGCGAGCGCGAGCTGCGGCCCGCCGGTCATGGCGATCGACTTGCCGAAACCGCTCGGGATCAGATAGCCGCCGACGGCACCGACCGCGCCGATGAAGCCGACCGCCGCGCCGCTCTCGATACTCGCGGTCTTCAGGGCGGCGCTACGCGCCGCATCGCCCTTGCCGCGCACCTTGAACAGGTTCTCCTCGCGGAAGATCGAGGGGATCATGCGGTAGGTCGAGCCATTGCCGATGCCCGTCGTCACGAACAGGATCAGGAACATCGACAGGAAGCCGGCGAAGTCCTTGTGCCCGACGAAGTAGAGCGCGCCGACCGTGGCGCCCGCCATCAGGATGAAATTCCAGAACGTGATGATGGAGCCGCCGACCCGGTCTGCGAGCCAGCCGCCGAGCGGACGCGACAGCGAGCCGACCAGCGGGCCGAGGAAGGCGACCGAGATCGTCACGGTGGGGAATTGCGTCTTGAGCAGCAGCGGAAACGCCGCCGAATAACCGATGAAGGACCCGAACGTGCCGATATAGAGATACGCCATGATCCAGGTGTGCTTGCGCTTGACGATCGCGAGCTGGTTCTTCACCGATGATTTCGCCGTGGCGAGGTTGTTCATGAAGAACACTGCGCCGAACACCGCGATGCCGATCGGCAGCACCCACATCAGGCCGGCATTCTGCAGGAAGATGCCGTCAACGGGCGTTGCCTGGAACAGGTTGAAGACGGCGAGCGTCATCAGGATGGGGGTCAGGAGCTGCACGCTGGAGACGCCGATGTTGCCGCCGGCCGCGTTGAGGCCGAGCGCCCATCCCTTCATCCGGTCAGGAAAGAAGAAGGAGATGTTGGTCATGCTGGAGGCGAAATTGCCGCCGCCGAGACCCGCGGTCGATGCGACCAGCAGCATGAGCCAGAACGGCGTATCGGGCTGGCTGACGAAGTAGGCAAGCGACAAGGTCGGGATGAACAGGATCGCCGCGCTGAAGATGGTCCAGTTGCGGCCGCCGAACGTCGTCACCGCGAAAGTGTAGGGAAAGCGCATGAAGGCGCCGATCAGGCCCGGCACGGCGACGAGCTGGAACAGCTGGTCGGTGGTGTAGTGGAAGCCGGCCTGCGGCAGCTTGGTGGTGACGATGCTCCAGATCAGCCAGACCGAGAAGCCGATATGTTCGGCCACGATGGACCAGATCAGGTTTCGCCGCGCGATCGACTTGCCGGTCGCGTTCCAGAACGCCTCGTCCTCGGGGCGCCAATCTGAAATCCAGCTGGAGTTCAGGGTCGGATTCTTCGTCATTGAGTATCCCTTCCAGGCTCACCGCTGCGTCGTTGCAGGCTCTGCCTCCGGTCACGGAGGCGCGCTCCGAGGCTTCACCCCCGGTGGCGAGTTCACGATGCTGATTGATGATGTTGAGGGACGTCGTCGTTGGCGTCGCGCAAAGACGCTTCAATTTCCGTGCCAGTTGCGCGCACGCGGGAAACACAGGGATTTCAGGACGTTATTCGTATTGCCCGAATTGTTTGCAGGGCGTTTCCGCACGCTAAATTTGCGATTCGCTCAATCCCTGTGCGACGCACAGGGATTGAGCTTGATGTCGATTAATTAGGCGCGGGCATATCTCGTGTGAACCCGTGATTTACGCGGCCTCGACGAAGCGATGACGCTCGTAGAGGAATTCGAGCACGCGCTGGCGGCACTTCAGATAGGTGGCGTTGGTCGCGAGGTCGAGCCGCTTGCGCGGCCGCGCCAGCGGCACCTCCAGCACCTCGCCGATGCGCGCGCTCGGTCCGTTGGTCATCATCACGATGCGGTCGGACAGGAGCACGGCTTCGTCAACGTCGTGGGTGATCATCAGGATGGTGTTGCCGAGCTTCTGATGCAGCGCCATCACCGAGTCCTGCAGGTGAGCACGGGTCAGCGCGTCGAGCGCGCCGAACGGCTCGTCCAGCAGCAGCACCTTCGGCTCCATGGCCAGCGCCCGCGCGATGCCGACGCGCTGCTTCATGCCGCCGGAGATTTCCGAAGGACGCTTGTCCCTGGCATGGGCCATCTGCACGAGGTTGAGATTGTGCATCACCCAGGCGTCGCGCTCGGCACGGGACTTGGTCTTGGCGAAGACCTTGTCGACGCCGAGCCTGACGTTCTCGTAAACGGTCAGCCATGGCAGCAGGCTGTGGTTCTGGAACACCACGGCGCGATCGGGCCCCGGCGAGTTCACCTCGCGGTTCTCCAGCAGCACGCCACCCGTGGTGGCGCCGGTCAGCCCCGCGATGATGTTGAGCAGGGTCGACTTGCCGCAGCCGGAATGGCCGATGATCGAGACGTATTCGCCCTTCTCGATCGTCAGGTTGATGTCCTTCAGCACCTCCGTGGTGGCGGCGCCGCGGGTGAAGACCTTGTCGATGTGGTCGAGCTTCAGATAGGCGGTCATGTCCCTCTCCTCAGTTCTGCGCGGTACCGTGGGTGACGAACTTGCCAAGCCCCGCGATCAGGCGGTCCAGCACGAAGCCGATGATGCCGACATAGAACAGCGCCAGGATGATCTCGCTGATATGCGAGGAGTTCCAGGCGTCCCAGATGAAGAAGCCGATGCCGACGCCGCCGATCAGCATTTCGGCGGCGACGATCGCCAGCCACGACAGGCCGATGCCGATGCGCAGGCCCGTGAAGATGTAGGGCGCCGCCGCCGGGATCATGATCTTGGAGAAGAACTCGAGCGGATTGAGCTGCACCACCGCGGCGACGTTACGATAGTCCTGCGGGATGTTGCGGATGCCGACCGCGGTGTTGATGATGATCGGCCAGATCGAGGTGATGAAGATGACGAAGATCGCGCTAGGCTGGCCGTCGCGGAAGGCCGCGAGCGACAGCGGCAGCCAGGCCAGCGGCGGAATGGTGCGCAGCACCTGGAACAACGGATCGAGCCCGCGCATCGCCCAGACCGACTGCCCAACCAGCACGCCGAGCCCAATGCCGGCGATCGCCGACAGCGAGTAGCCGAAGGCGACGCGCTGGAGACTGGCGGACAGATGCCAGAACAGGCCCTTGTCGATGCCGCCATGGTCGAAGAACGGATCGAAGATCAGTTCCCTGGTGTCCGCAAACACTTTTGAGGGCGGCGGCAGCGCCGAGCCGGCCCTCCGGCAGACCAGCTCCCACACCAGCGTCAACAGCGCGATCACGACCAGCGGCGGGATCACGCGCACCGCCGTCTCGCGCGCCATCCGTGCGTAAGCCTCAGTGCGCGGCGGACGCTTCGGCGTCAGCGCGACGACCGGCGCAATTGTTGCGGCAGGCTTCGCGGTCTCAACCTCGATCTTCGTGGCAGTCATGTTCATCGCTATCTCTCTCCGGCGTGGCAAGGACGATGCGGCCGCCTCAAAAGGCGGCCGCAGGGCTCCGTCAGACTTCGACGCGCTTGATCGCGAGCGACTTCAGATAGGCGGCCGGATTTTCCGGATCGAACACCTTGCCGTCGAAGAAGGTCTCCTTGCCGCGCGAGGTAGAGGCCGGAATATCGGCGGCGGCGACGCCGAGCGTCTTGGCCGCGTCCTTCCAGAGATCCTCGCGGTTGACCTTGGCGATCAGTGCCTTGCTGTCGAAGTTCGGCTCGTACTTGCCCCAGCGGATGTCCTCGGTGAGGAACCAGAGATCGTGACTCTGGAACGGATAGGAGGCATGGTCCTTCCAGAAGCGCATCTGCTGCGGCGAGTTGTCGACCACTCGGCCGGTGCCGTAGTCGAACTTGCCCTTCATGCGATCGGTGATGTCTTCGACCGGGCAGTTGATCCACTGACGCTTGGCGCAGATCACCGCGGCTTCCTCACGGTTCTGGGCCTTCTCGGACCATTGCTGGGCTTCCATCACCGCCATCAGCAGCGCCTTCGCTGCCTTCGGGTACTTGTCCACCCATGCCGCGCGCATGCCGAACGACTTCTCCGGATGCTTGTCCCAGAGCTCGCCTGTGGTGATCGCGGTGTAGCCGATGTTCTGATGGATCAGCTGCAGATTCCAGGGCTCGCAAACGCAGAAGCAATCCATGGTGCCGACCTTCATGTTGGCGACCATCTGCGGCGGCGGCACCACGATGGTTTCGATATCCTTGTCCGGATCGATGCCGCCGGCGGCGAGCCAATAGCGGATCCAGAGATCATGCGTGCCGCCCGGGAAGGTCATCGCGGCCTTAACAGCCTTGCCGCCGGCCTTCTTCTTCTCCAGCGCCGCCTTGAAGGGCGCGGTGTCGATCCCGACCTTGAGATCCGCATATTCCTTGGCGACAGAGATGCACTGACCGTTCAGGTTCAACCGTGCCAGGATGTACATGGGCGTCGGCTGATTGTTCTGCGTCACCTTGCCCGCCGAGATCAGATACGGCATCGGGGTGAGGATATGTGCACCATCGATGCCGTTGCCCTCGGAGCCGAGCACGAGATTGTCACGGGTGGTGCCCCAGGACGCCTGCTTTTGCACCTCGACGTCGGGCATGCCGTATTTGGCAAAGATCCCCTTCTCCTTAGCGACGAAAAGAGGGGTCGCGTCGGTGAGCGCAATGAAGCCGAGCTTGGCGCCCTTGACCTCGGGGCCCGCGTCCTGAGCGAAGGCGCCGGCGGGGAAATTCAGTTTGGCGGCGGCAAGAAGGGCGGCGGTCGAGCCGGTGGCCTTCAACAATTGCCGGCGGCTGAGGCCGGTCGTTTCCGAGGGCCGGCGGATGCGCTTGGTCATAGGCAGTGTCGTCCTTTGGCGTCGTTGCGGAATGATTTGCGGCTGTGCGCGCGAGCTGCCCGTCCGTCCGGTTGCGCCGTCCTTGGCGCGTGCGAACGCATGACGGGGGGACCCCCGTCTGGTGGCGTCAGCAAAATCGGATGAGATGTCTCGCGGGACGGCTTCAATGGCGTCGGGCTGGTCGTATTCAAGCTTCATGCCAAGCTTGCCACCGCAAAAAGCGATGATTGTTCAAAGCATTATAACGATCGCGCCAAACTGTCGCAGGCCGGTTCCGCATGCGAAATTTGCGATTTGCACATTCCTTGTGCGACGCACAAAGCTTGTGCATCAGCTCAATCAGGAGGCCGCGAGGGCGGCAGAACGAGATCAGCCCGAGCGGGATTGCATTGAAATTGCTCTCTATTTCTGGCGCGCTGTAGCGGCACGCAACTTGCTTTGCAATTGCCGTCAACGACGACTGCGGCTTGGCCGCATTGATGCAGCCTCTGGCGGCTGCGTCCCGGAAGCTCACCTGCTTCGCGGTCTCCCGGCTTCAGAGTCCTCGTGACGCGATTCCCAAGGCTTCCAGACTTTCCATAGCCCCTCGTGCGCGGCAGGCAGCCCGCACGACCGATGATGTTCAGCCGCGCTCGCCTGGGGGCGTGTCGATCTCACTTACGAAGCAAAAGGAACCATTGATGTCGTATCTCGCGCCTTCGGAATTCGTCACCAAGATGGTGGATGCGGGCGAGTCCAAGATCTTCATGTCCACCCGCGATACCATCATCCGCGCCTACATGGCCGGAGCCATCCTGGCCCTCGCGGCTTGGTTCGCCGTCACGATCAACGTCAACACCGGCCAGCCGCTGGTCGGCGCGCTGTTGTTCCCCGTCGGCTTCGTCATGCTCTATCTCCTCGGCTTCGACCTGCTGACGGGCGTATTCGTGCTCTCGCCGCTCGCGCTGATCGACAAACGCCCGGGCGTCACGCTCAGTGGCGTGCTACGCAATTGGGGCCTCGTCTTCGTCGGCAATTTCGCCGGCGCCTTCACCGTGGCCTTCATGATGGCCTTCGTCACGACGTTCGGCTTCACGCAAGCCCCCGACAAGGTCGGCGCGGCCATCGGCAATATCGGCGAAGGCCGAACGCTGGGTTATGCCGCGCACGGCGCGGCCGGCATGGCGACGCTGTTCCTGCGCGGCATGCTCTGCAACTGGATGGTCTCGACCGGCGTCGTCGGCGCCATGATCTCGACCTCTGTCCCCGGCAAGGTCATCGCGATGTGGATGCCGATCCTGGTGTTCTTCTACATGGTGTTCGAGCATTCCGTCGTGAACATGTTCCTGTTCCCGTCGGGCCTGCTGCTCGGCGCGAAGTTCTCGATCATGGACTATCTGATCTGGAACGAGATCCCGACCGTGCTCGGAAACCTCGTCGGCGGCCTCGCCTTCACCGGCATGACCCTCTATGCCACCCACGTCATGACCCTGCCGAAGCGCCAGGCGGAGAAGGCTGCAAAGCCCCGCGTCGCGGCCTGATCAAACGTCTCGACAGAGGAGCCTCGCCCAATCAGGGTGAGGCTCCTCTTTGCCGGTGATGACGATGTCCCGCGGACTCCAGATCTCGGTCGGCCAGCACTCCGACAAGGGCCGCAAGCCCGTCAACCAGGACTTTCACGGGGTCCTCATTCCGGAGGAGCCGCTGCTCAGCCTGAAGGGCATCGCGGCCGTCCTCGCCGACGGCATCTCCTCGAGCACGGTGAGCCAGATCGCCAGCGAGTCGGCGGTCAAGAGCTTCCTGATGGACTATTACTGCACGTCGGAATCATGGACGGTGAAGACCTCCGCCCGCCGCGTGCTGGAGGCGACCAATTCCTGGCTGCATGCGCAGACGCGCAAGAGCCAATATGCCTATGACCGCGACAAGGGTTATGTCTGCACGCTCAGCGCCATGGTCATCAAGGCGGCGACCGCGCACATCTTCCATGTCGGCGACTGCCGCATCTACCGCCTCGCCGGCAAGGCGCTCGAGCAGCTGACCGACGATCACCGCATCATCGTATCGTCGGAGCAGACCTATCTCGGCCGCGCGCTCGGTATCAACCCGCAGCTCGAGATCGACTACCAGACGGTCGAGATCCAGGCCGGCGACACCTTCCTGCTGACGACGGACGGTGCCTACGAGTTCGTCGATGCGCGTTTCGTCACGAGTGCCATCAACGAGCACGCAGCCGAGCTCGACGGCGCGGCGAAGGCGATCGTGGAGGAAGCCTATCGGCGTGGCAGCGACGACAACATCACGGTCCAGATTCTGCGGATCGACGCGGTGCCGGAAGAAACCGGCGTTTTCGATCGGACCTCGATGCTGCCATTGCCGCCTCTTTTGGAGCCGCGCGCGATGTTCGACGGCTACCGGATCATCCGGGAGATCCATGGCAGCAGCCGCAGCCACATCTATCTCGCCGTCGATGCGGAAACCGAGGAAACGGTCGCGCTCAAGATTCCGTCGATCGACCTGCGCGACAACCAGGCCTATCTGAAGCGTTTCCTGATGGAAGAGTGGATCGCGCGGCGGATCGACAGTCCGTACGTGCTCAAGCCGCGATCGCGATCGACGCGGCGCAATTATCTCTACGTCGCGACCGAGTTCGTCGAGGGGCAGACGTTGCGGCAGTGGATGCTCGACAATCCGCGTCCCGATCTGGAGACGGTGCGCAGGATCATCGAGCAGATCGCCAGTGGGCTTCGCGCCTTCCACCGTATGGAGATGCTGCACCAGGACCTCCGGCCCGACAACGTCCTGATCGACAAGACCGGTACCGCCAAGATCATCGACTTCGGATCAGTGAGGGTCGCGGGCGTCGCCGAAGCCGCGCCGAGAGCGGCCGACGCAGAAATTCTCGGCACGGTTCAATATACGGCGCCGGAATATTTCCTTGGGCAGGGCGGCTCGCCCCGGTCCGACATGTTCTCGCTGGCCGCCATCTGCTACCAGATGCTGACCGGGCATCTGCCCTACGGCGCCCAGCTTGCGAAAATCCGCGGACGATCGGACGCGTGGAAATTGCGATATCGCCCCGCGATCGATGCCGAGCGCGGCATCCCGGGCTGGATCGACGGCGCACTCAGGAAAGCGCTGCATCCCGATCCCTACAAGCGCCACGAGGACATGTCCGAGTTCGTCTTCGAGCTCAGAAATCCCAATCCGGCCTATCTGAACACGCGCATCACGCCCCTCCTCGAGCGCAATCCGCTGATGTTCTGGAAGCTGACCTCGGCCGCGCTCGCCTGCGCTGTCGTCGTGCTGCTGGCGCTGCTGCACGCGCGCTGAGGCGTGGAGAGATCCGCGAACGTGCGAGCTGCGTCGTAATGGAATAGATCATGATGGAATTCCTTGATGTGATCGGGGAATGCCGCCGCCGTCAGGCGGAGGCCGTGATCTCGGAGACAAAGTCCTGGTAGGAGCGCAGTGGGCGACCCAGCATCTCGGTCAGACGCTCGACGTCGCCGGCATCGGGTATCATCCCCTCCGTGAGAAAGCGCTCGCTCATCAGGCGCATGTCGAAGGCCATCCAGCTCGGCATGAACTGCCTCAGATTCTTTTCGAAGCCAGCAGTGTCGTCGCCCGGGTAGACGATCGTGCGGCCCAGCGCCTCGGACCAGATGGCGGCGGCCTTCGCGCCGGTCAGCTGATCGCGACCGACGAGATTGAAGCGTGCGAGCGGAAGCGGCGTTGCAGCCCGCTCGCGCCGAACGAGCTCGATCGCGGCGATCTCGCCGATGTCGCGTGCGTCGATCATCGCGAGGCCCTTGCTGCCGATGGGCATCGGATAGATGCCATAACCGAGCACGACGTCCTTGATCGTGAGATCGTTGTTCATGAAGTAGGCCGGGCGCAGGATGGTGGCGTTGAAGCCCATCTGCTCGATCATGCGCTCGACACCGAACTTGCCGGCAAAGTGCGGCACGTTGACGTAGCGATCGCTGTGGATCACCGACAGGTAGACGACCCGCTCGACGCCGGCCTCCCGCGCGACGTTGAGCGCGACCAGCGCCTGGGTGAATTCATCCGCGACGACTCCGTTGAGCAGAAACAGGGTCGAGACTCCCGTGAAGGCGCCGCGTAGCGCGTCGACGTCGAGGAGGTCACCCTGCACGACGGTGACCTCTGCAGGCAGGTTCGCCTTCGCAGGATCGCGGACGAGCGCGCGCAGGTCGGCGCCGCGCTTGACGAGTTGTTCGACGACGTGGCGGCCAACGGTGCCGGTGGCGCCGGTAACGAGAATGGTCATGGGGGTCACTCCGGGTTGGGTTTGAAGACACCCCGAAACTAGTGATCCACAATCTGACTGATAGACGGTATATTTGGACAGACCGTCTCACTGGTGGAACACATGGATCTCCTAGCCCTCGCCGATTTCAATCTGGTCGCCCGGCATGGCGGGTTCGGACGCGCCGCGCGTGCTGCGGGTCGTCCGAAGGCTACCTTGTCCCGCCGGGTCGCGGAGCTCGAGGCGGCGCTCAACCTGCGCCTGTTCGAACGCGGCGCGCGCACCTTGAAACTCACCCAGGAAGGACGCGCGCTTTACGAGCGGACCGGGACGTTGCTGACCGAGCTCGACGAGACCGCCGCAGCGATCGCTTCGGGAGGCGACAGGCCGCGCGGCAAGTTGCGCATCAGCGCACCCTTGCTGTTCTCTCAGATCGCCATGGGGAAGCTGGCCGCCGCCTTCGCCCTGAAATATCCGGAGGTCCGCCTGGAAATAACGACGGAAGACCGGGCCGTCGACATGGTCGAGGAAGGTTATGACCTCGTCATTCGAGTCGGGCCCGATCCGGATGAGAGCCTCGTCGGTCGCATCTTCCTGCGCGACCGGCTGGTGGTCGTGGCGAACCCCCACCTGAAACGACCAAAGGACAAGCTCGCAGTACCCGCCGTCGTCCGCGGGACGGGTGACCGGAGTGCCGCCTGGAACGTGACGGGGGCGACTGGTCGATTGCGTTTTGCAGTCGATCCAGTGCTCAGCCTGGCATCCCTGATCATGGTCCGTGACGCGGTCAGGGCCGGCGTCGGTGCTGGATGCCTTCCCCTGTCCCTCGTCAGTCCCGATCTATCCGTTGGCACGTTGAGCCATTGGGGTGACATCGACGCTCCCGAGATCCAGCTGTGGGCGCTCTACCCGTCGCGGCGATTGCTGAGCGCACGTGTTTCCGCCTTCCTCGACTTCCTGAAGGAAGCCTTTCCGAAGGGCACGCCCGAGGAGCTTGCCGCCTTTCTCGAAAGATAGTCGCTGCGCGCGCCGATTTCCTGATCCTCACGCCGGCTCCGCCGTCTTCACCCCCAGCGGTTTCGGCGCCACGCCGCCGCCGGGCTTGAGGTGGAATTCGTAAGTCATCAGGTGCCACCGCCCGTTCGCCTTGGTGCCGTCGGGCATTGTGGGATCGTTGCGTGGCTCGACCTTGGCGACGAGATCGTCCTTCACGCCGAACACCACGTCGGAATCGAGATATTTGTCGCCGTCCATGAAGACGTGGGTGATCAGCGGCTCATAGCCCTTGGCATTGACCAGGAAGTGCACGTGCGCCGGGCGCATCGGGTGGCGGCCGGTCTGCACGATCATCTCGCCGACGGGACCATCGGTCGGAATCGGATAGCTGCACGGCAGGATGGTGCGGAAGAAGAAGCGGCCGTCGCTGTCGGTGATGAAACGCGCCCGCGCCGAGGCGCCGACCTCGTCATAGTTCGGCTTCTGGGAGTCGTAGAAGCCGTCGTCATCGGCGTGCCAGACGTCGACGGGAACGTTCGCAAGCGGCTTGCCCTGCAAATCCGTGACGCGGCTCTGCACGAACATCCGCTCGCCCGTCTGATTGTTCGGCGAGATGTCGGTGCCGTGCGCAGTCACCTTGTGCTCGCCGACATAGAACGGACCAAGCACCTTAGTCTGAGTGGCACCGTCGCGATCCCTGTGATTGACGGCGTCGACCAACATGGAGACGCCGAGCACGTCGGACAAGAGGATGAATTCCTGGCGGGTGTCGGTGCATTTCTGCCCGGTCCGGGTCAGGAAATCGATGGCGTATTCCCATTCCTCGAAGGTGAGACCGGTCTTGCTCACGTAATCGTGCAGCGACTTCACCAATTCCTGCAGCAGGAATTTCGCACGCGTATCGGGCGTCTGATCGAAGCTTTTGACGACGGCTTCGGTGAGGTCGGTCTCATTGAATTGCGTCATGGTGCGTTTGCCCTCGCGTTTTTATCGTTGGCCCGGGCGGGCTCCTTGCGTTCCGAGGCCGAGTCTACACCACGCGGCCCGGCCTCGTTAAGCGCAACCGACTTGGAATGCGGCCACCATTTCGGTATCAACTTTCCGACAAAACGCCCCGGAGGAACTGATGCTCGCCCCCACCCCTGCCTCGCCCGAATCCGTCGGCATGTCCAAGGCTGCGCTCGACCGCGTCGATGCGCATCTCAAGCGCCGGTACATCGATGCCGGACGCTTCCCGGGCACGCATCTTCTGGTCTACCGCCGCGGCAAGGTCGCGCACAGCTCGGTGCAGGGCTTTGCCGACGTCGAGCGCAAGGTGGCGGTGAAGGACGATACGATCTACCGCATCTATTCCATGACCAAGCCGCTCACCAGCGTCGCCTTCATGATGCTGGTCGAGGAAGGGCTCGTCGCGATCGACGAGCCCGTCGCCAAATACATTCCGGAGTGGAAGGATCTCGGCGTGTTCGTCGCCGGCACCTATCCGGCGTTCCTGACCCGGCCGCCCTCCCGGCCGATGCTGATCGTCGACCTCTTGCGCCACACGTCTGGACTGACCTACGGCTTCCAGCAGCGCTCCAACGTCGATGCCGCCTATCGCACCGAGAAGATCGGCGAGGTCGAGAAATCCGGCACGCTGCAGAGCATGATCGAGGGCCTGGCAAAGATCCCGCTGGAGTTCTCGCCGGGCGAGTCCTGGAACTATTCCGTCGCAACCGACGTGATCGGCTATCTCATCGGCAAGATCTCGGGCATGCCGTTCGAGCAGTTCCTCAAATCGCGCATCCTCGATCCGCTCGGCATGACCGACACCGACTTCCACGTGCCGGCATCGAAGGCGCATCGCTTCGCGGCCTGCTATTCGGCGGACCCGGGCGGCGGCACGGCCTTCCATGCCGGCCAGCGCCGCGAGGGGCTGACACTTCAGGACGATCCGACAACGAGCTCGTTCCTGTCGCCGCCCTCGTTCATCTCCGGTGGCGGCGGCCTGTGCTCGACGGTCGCCGACTATCTCACCTTCTGCCGCGCGCTGCTCAATGGCGGCGAGCTCGGTGGCGTCAGGCTGATCGGGCCGAAGACGCTGGCGCTGATGACGACCAACCACATTCCGGGTGGCCGAGCGCTGCCGGACGTCTCGCGCTCGCTGTTCTCCGAAGCGACTTACAACGGCATCGGCTTCGGTCTCGGCTTCGCCGTCACCATGCGCCCGGCGGAGACCCTGATCGCCGGCAGCCCCGGCGAATACAATTGGGGCGGCGCCGCCACGACCTCGTTCTGGATCGATCCCGCCGAGGAGCTGATCACGATCTTGATGACCCAGGTGCTGCCGTCGAGTGCTTACCCGCTCCGCCGCGAGCTGCGCAGCATGGTCTACGCCGCAATCACCGAGAGCAACCTGTAACCAATCGCGGCCGATCCCGCGGCTGCCGGCCGCGGGATCGCATGATCAAGCGCTCATTTGAGCATCTCCGGCACGATCAGGCGCGGCAGGAACAGCGATACGCTGGGCCAGACGATGAGCGCCGCCAGCACGAGCAGCATCGGGATCAGCATGATCACCGTGTCCTTCAGGGCATAGCGCAGCCGCACGCCGGCGATCGAGCAGGCGATCATCAGACAGAGGCCATAGGGCGGCGTCACCAGTCCGAAGGCCAGCGACACGATAGAAATGATCGCGAACTGGACCGGATGGAGATCGACGGACTTGGCGAGCGGCTCCAGCACGGTGCCGACGATGATGATCGCCGGGATGGCGTCGAGGAAGCAGCCCACCACCAGAAAGCAGAATGCGATGAAGAAGCCCGCCGTGACCGTGCCCATGCCCCAGGTCGAGACATTCGCCAAGAGTTCCTGCGGGATCTTGTAGTAGGCCAGCAGCCAGCCGAACGCGCTCGCCGTGCCCACGCAGAACAAGGCAACGCCGGCCAGGCGCCCGGTATCGAGCAGCGCCTTGTACAATTCGCGTAGACCTGTCTCGCGATAGAAGAATGCAGAGAGCCCTACGGAATAGAGCACTGCGACGCAGGCGGACTCGGTCGCGGTGAACCAGCCGAGCAGAATGCCGCCGACGATGATGAACGGCGTCATCAACGCCGGTATCGACCGCCAGATCGCACATCGCATCTCGACCCAGGTCGCCTTCGGATAGGTCGGATAGCCGCGGCGCACCGCATAGATGTGCACCGTCGCCATCTGCGCGCCCGCGATCAAAAGGCCCGGCACGATGCCGGCCAGATACATCGCCGCGATCGAGGTCGAGATCAGCCCGCCCCACACGATCATCAGGATCGACGGCGGGATGATGACGGCTAGAACTGCAGACACCGCCGTGATGGCGATGGAGAACGAAAGATCGTAGCCCTCCTTGCTCTGCGCATCGATGAAGATCTTGGACTGGCTGGCGGCATCGGCCGTCGAGGAGCCCGAGATGCCGGCAAAGAACACCGACAGCACGACGTTGATCTGCGCCAACGATCCCGGCCAGTGCCCAACCATCGAGCGCGACAGCGCCACCAGACGGTCGGTGATGCCGCCGATGCTCATCAGGTTCGCCGTCAAGAGGAAGAACGGCACCGCGAGCAGGATGAAGGAATTGTAGGCGTTGAAGGTTTCCTGGGCGAGCATCATCGGCGACAGGCGCGGCTCGATCAGAAGGATCGGTACGCAGGCAAGGCCGAGCGCAAAGGCGACCGGAACGCGCACGATCAGCAGGCCGATGAAGACCCCGAACAGCACCATCGCGGCCTGTCCGGCAGAAAGTACAGTGCCGCTCATCTCTGTGCCCCGACCAGAACGCGCATTTCATCAAGGATCTGTTCGCCCGCAAACACGATCCACGTCACGCCGGCCGCCGGCCAGGCGACGTGGATCAGCCAGAGCGGCAGATCGGCCAGCTCCGACGTCCTGTTCCAGGCAAAGCGCGTGAATTCGATTCCGGCCAACACGAACACGAGGGCCAGTGCCAGCACGCCGAGCCGCGCGATGATCCGCACCGCGGCCTCCGACCGCCGCGACAGATCGGGCCACACGTCGACCTCGAAATGCTGCGCTTCGCGGATGCCCACCATGGCGCCGATCATGATGGTCCAGATGAACAGGAATCGCGCCATCTCCTCCGTCCAGATGTAGGAGGGAATGAACGGCGTGTAGCGTGAGACGATTTGCAACGTGACGGGGATAACCAGGATGCCGACGCAGGCGGCAAGCAGGAATTCCAGCAATTTCGCGTAGGCCGCGGTGACGCGACGCCACAGCGAGGGTGTGGACGGGACGTGCATTTCGGACATTGGAGCTCCGTACGGCGCTCATCCGCCATGTCCGGGCAGGAAGCGGGGCCTGCCCGGGATGCTGTCGGCGGACAAGGCGGCCTCAGACGATGTTGATCTTCTCGAAAATGCCCTCCGCGCCGATCTCCTTGGCGTAGGTGGCCATCACGGGGTCGGCGAGCTTCTTCATGGCATCCCGCTCCTCGAACGGAACGCGCTTGAGCTTGCCGGCCTTCTCCAGCGTGTCGAGCTTGACGACCTCCTCGCTGGACTCGAGCTGGCGGCCGTAATCGCCGGCCTCCTTGCCCGCCTTCATGATCGCGTCCTGCAGATCCTTCGGCAGGGTCTTCAGCGTCTTCACCGAGAAGCAGATCGGCCGGATCGACACGGCGTGCTGGGTCAGGTTGAGATGCGGGGCCACTTCGTAGAACTTCATCGCCTCGACGCCGGCCGCCTCGTTCTCGCCGGCCGATATGACCCCGTTCTGGATCGCGTTGTAGATCTCGTTATAGGCGATCACGGTCGGGCTCATGCCGACGGCCGCGAAGGTCTTCGACCAGATCGGCGCGCCCTGCACGCGGACCTTGAGGCCTTTGAGATCGGCGAGGGTCTTGAGCGGCTTGTTGGCGAAGATGTTGCGGATGCCGCCGCCGGCATAACCGATCAGAACGACCTCGGCCTTGGTCGCGACCTCGTCGGCGATCGGCGCCAGGATATTGGCTTCGACCACCTTGTTCATGTGCTCGATGCCCTTGAACACGAAGGGCGCATCGATGAACGGGGCCGCCTTGGCGAAGGTCGACATGTGGGCCGGCGAGACGATGCCGTAGTCGACTGCCTTGCCCTGCGACATGTATTCGAAATACTGCTTCTCGAGGCCGAGCGAGGAGTTCCTGTGCAAGGTGAAGTTGACGGGCTTGCCGTAGTATTTCTTCACCAACTCCTCGAACCGCAGCAGGGCCCGGTTGAAGGCATGATCGTCATTGAACTGCACGGCACCGTTCAGCGTGATCGGAGCTTGCGCCCTCAGGATCGACGGCATGCCAATGGCAGCTGCCGCAGTGGTTGCGCCGATCCCAGCGAGAAATGACCTTCGCTTCATCGTCTCCCCTCCCTTTGATGCTCCAGCCCTGTCGCCGGGCCGTGAGCGCAGCCGTTATGCGGCTTGTGAGAGGCAAGCGTATGAAAAACCTCGACGGGACGGAAGTGATTTCGCGTGCGTTGCCGGCCCTCATCGTCGCGGCGCTGCTCCGGCACGACCTGCTGCACTGCAACGGGCGCTCCGGCCGGCGCGCTCAGGAGGCAGCCGTGCGGACCTGTGCGCTGCACGCAAGAGGACCGCGCGGCTCCTCGAAGCCCTAATGCAAATGACCGATCAGATAGATGCCGCCGCCGATCACGATGATCGCCGGCACGGCCCACAGAATCAACACTGGCATCACGCTCCTCCTTAGTTGGACGTGCAGACCTTGACCGTCTTCATGCCGCTCTCAGCCTCAGTGCGCGTCTTGTAGATCGTGCCCGAGGGACTGACGACGGTCATGGACGTGTCCGTCGGCTTCTTGTCGACGATGGTGCACTTCTTGGTCTTGACGTCCTGGACGACGTAAAACTCGTCGGCCGCGAACGCCGGCAGGGACAACGCAGCAACCATCAGCGCTGCGGACGCTATTCTCAACTTCATGTTCTCCTCCTCCAGATTGCAGGGCTCGTTGCCTGCTGATCCCAACGGGAAAAACTGGCAATTTGTTCCTAATCGCCGGGAACGCCACCCGCGATGAGATGTTGGTGCGGCGCTATTCACCTCAGAGGAGAACCAGGATGAAGAGGCTGTTCCTGCTGTCCGCCGCGGCAGCGTTGATCTCGACCGGCGCTTTTGCGCAATCCACCGTGGTGACCACGACGGGAACCGGCCATGCGGCCGCGGTTCAGATCGAGCCGCAATACAGGACCAAGATCAAATCCTACGTCACCGAACATCGCATCCGCCCGGTCACGACGAAGGAGAAGATCATCGTCGGCGCGACGGTGCCGAGCGACGTCGAGCTCGAGGCGGTTCCGTCCGATTGGGGCCCGTCGCTGACGAAGTATCGCTACGTCTATTCGGGAGAGCGCGTGATGCTGGTCGATCCCGGCTCACGCACCGTCGTGCAGGAAATCGACTGATCAGGACGGGAGAGCGGCCGTCTCCGCGGCGGCCTCCCTCCCCGAGTTGATCGCATGACGTCGATCTGTCCGGAAAACCGCGTCGCGCGGTTTTCCGGATCATGGTCTAGACCGTCGAGATGCCGTCGATCGGGCTGATGTCCCCGACGAAACGCAGCAGATCGGCCATCGTGAACTCGCCCGGCACCTGCGAGGGCAGCGTCGGCTTCCAGTTCTTGCCCTTGAGCCAGAGATACGACTGGTGGTCGCCATGGACGAGGCCGACGAAGACCTCGGCGAGCAGGGTCGCGCCGACCGGCCCGAGCCTTTCGCCGCCGCCCCGCTGTTCCGCCTCCTTGAGGATGTAGTACCAGAGCGGGGTGTGCTCGTGCAGGCCGTGCTTCTTCGCCACCGCGCCGTCGGTCCCCTTGGAGATTTCGGCCGGCGTCAGCGGGTTCTTGATCTTCATGGCCTTGGCGACGTCCTGCCCGGAGGGCAGGCCCAACAGCACGCCGCGCTTGAGATTGCGGAACGGCAGGCTGCCGCCGTCGCCGGGCAAGGTGTGGAGTTGCGGCACGACGAACGGATCGATCTTGCGCGACGGATTGAGCGTCACGCCGGCAGGATTGTTCGGCAGCACCTGATAGAAGCGCCGCCAGTCGATGATCCAGTTGCTCGAAAGCACCGGAAGCGGGAGCGGCGGCTGAATCGGGTTTGGCGCCAGATCGCCGATGATGCCGCCCGACAGCCCGGTGAACCTGAACAGCAGATCCAGGGTTGCCGGAGTGAGGCCGCCGGGCGTGAAGATCCGGTTGTGGCTATAGACCTGGCGCACCATGCTGTGGCCGAGACGGTAGACGGCGGCTGAAAATTCGACGGGCATGTAGGGTGTCTTCTTGAAGCGGTAGAAACGCCGCCCCTGCTCGAGAATCTTCGCGACGGTCCCCTTCTCGGTGATCCGCTCCACGAAATCGTGCAGGACCATCCATTGGTAGTGCCAGGTCACGATCCGGCGCGCTTCCTCGAAGATCTCGCCCGCCGGCTTGCCGGACGCTGCGAGCTGATCGCAGACCTTGTTGTGAAACTTCAGCATCGCAAGATGGGTTTGCGCGACGAGCAGGTTCTCGTCGTTGCGGTGATCGCCGATCAGGGCAAACCCCTCGGGATTGCGCGGCAGGTCGCTGCGATGATCGCCCGTGATGGCATCGACGTTGACGGTCTTGCCAATCAGCAGCTTGGGCCCCGGCGTCTTGCCGTTGTCGGTCGCCGAATTGCGCGCGTACAGATGACGGCTTCCGTCGGGACCGAGACCATAGATGCTGTCTAGATCGAGCGCGGGCGTGCGAAAATTCGTGACCGCGGTCGGATCGGCTTCCTTCTCGCCGAAGGAGGTCAGATCGAGCGTGATATCATGATCGACGAATTGCCCGAGATAAGTGAAACCCGCTGGGACATTGGGATTGTTTCCGGCGGCGTCGCCGGGGGCGGGATCCTTCATCGCGTCGGCGAGTTCATGCAGCGGACCGTCGTCGACAGCCAGCGGCTCCAGGGTCGGAAACATCCGGCCAAACATGCCCGGATCGTCGTGTCCGGAAAGCGTATCCAGAAATTGTCGCGTCGGTTGACGTCCGGCCTTGCCATGACCGGGATGAACATTCACGTCGGTTCCCATCGCTTGCTCCTGCTCAAAATGCTGTAGGGGAGAGGGGCGCCGAAGATGTCGTGATCTAAAATTCTCGTTTCAGTATACGTTCAGAAGAATTGCCCCTCAGGGTGTAGTACGACGAAACATTACCACAGATTGCATTCTATGGATGTGTCCTACCGCGAGGCTTTTTGCCCCACCGACGACACAGGCTTTTGATCGCCCGCAGCTCGAGCAGGAAAGACTAAGGCGCGATCGACCGCCGGCCCAATCGGGCTTCAGCGTTTGGCAGCGAACCGCGACCAGATCTCAGCGTCGGTGTAGAAGTCGACGCCGCCATCGAGATCTCTCACCAGCCATTCGCCGAGATAGACGATCTGAGTGCCGCTGCGCCGCTCGTGCCGAAGCTCGAATTTTCCGTCGGCATCCTTCTGCAGCGAGCAATTCGACTGAACCCAGCTCGGCCACTCCTGCAACGGCTGCCCCAAAAATTGCCAAGCAACCAAAGCCGCGTTGTCCGGCAAGGGTTCTAAGCGCAATGTCTTGGTCACGTGATCTCCACCATGCGAGTTTGTCCCCGATGCAAACGTCTCGGGACCGGAAAGGTTTGGAATCGTCGTTCCCTGACAGCATGCCTGACGGGTTCCAACGGTTCCTCTACTTTTTCGTCCGTGAAAACCCGGTCCCCTGCGCCCTAACCGATCGTCTGCAGCGCCGGAAACGTCTCCAGCAGCCAGATGCTCACATTCGAGACCGCGCCGGTGAGAAAGCCGATGCCGGTGATCACCATCAAGGCGCCCATGGCGCGCTCGACATTGACGAGGTGGCCCTTCATGCGCGCGAACAGCGCGGAGAACTGCTCGATCATCAGCGCGGCGATCAGGAACGGAATGCCGAGGCCTGCGGAATAGACCGCGAGCAGGCCGGCGCCCCTCGTCACCGTGGCTTCCGCCGCGGCGATCGAGAGGATCGCGGCGAGGATCGGGCCGATGCAGGGCGTCCAGCCGAAGGCGAAGGCAAGACCCATGATATAGGCGCCCCACAGGCCGACCGGTTTGGGGATCGGCAGCCGCCCCTCGCGCATCAGAAGGCCGATGCGCGTCAGGCCGAGGAAGTGCAGGCCCATGACGATGATGACGATACCGGCGAGGATCGACAGCTCCGCCGACCAGGCCCGGATCAGCCCGCCGATCAGCGAAGCGCTGGCGCCGAGCGCCACGAAGATGGTGGAGAAGCCGAGCACGAACAGGAGCGCCGACATCATGATCGCGCGCTTGGAGGCCGCGGCCGGCTCGTCGCTCTCGACATGCTCGATCGTGGCGCCCGTGAGGTAGATCAGATAGGGCGGAACCAGAGGCAGGACGCAAGGCGAGAGGAAGCTGACGAGGCCGGCAATCAGCGCCGCCGGGATCGAAACATTTTGCATGATGCAGTCGGAGCCATCTCAGGCCCCGGTACGGCGCGCAGGGAACGCGCCCGGCCCGGAGCCGAACCGGCTCTGGTGTAGCCGATGCCGGAGAATGCGCAACTGAGGCGCACAAAACCAAGGCTCCTCCCGATGCCCTCCGTGATCACAGATGCGGCATCGGGACGCGCACAAACCTCGCCAAAAAGCGGGATTCGGCGGCGCGGCTACTTCACCACGCGGAGCAGCGGACGCCGGGGCTGGTCCTGCGTCTGCTTGGAAGGGGGCGGCGGCTCGCTCGCAGCGCTCCGCAGCATTTCGTCGCACAGCGCCTTGAGATCGGCACTGTCAATTCCTTTCAGTTTCATCCTGACGTCGAGGATGACGATGGACAGCATCTCGGCCGACTCACGGCTGTTGCACGCATTGAGAACCCTGCGGCACTCCTCGAGCGTTTCCAGCACCGACTGCAACTGTTCGTCTGAATGCGACACCGGCGTTCTTTCCGTTAATTCGGCCTGCGAGACGTATCGCTCACGCCCCTTGGGCCCCCCATGGAAAACAAAAGATAGCACGAGGCGACTGCGCCTTCGAACCGGATTTCAGTGTGTTTCTGCTGTGGAACCGTATTTCCGGCCGCCATCGCCATGCGGCACCATCGGCGATCGCCGAAATGCTTTGGGAGCAAACGCCTGATGCGGTGTGTCGATCCATCAGCGGCGACAGCATGGACTTGCGCGCAAGATCATTCATTGCGGACAGCGCCGGCAATCCCGCAGCCATTTTGCGGCTCGCAACGGAACTCACGCCATACCCCTCAGTCGAGCCAATAGTCTCGCCCGAATTTCCAGCTCATGGCAGCATCCAAATACCGCCCTCAGGTAGTAAGGATGACGTTCAAAACTCGTCGTTCCCCAACCCGTCGTGGTTGTGGTTTGCTCCAGATTCTGCCAGTTTAGCTTTCCAAAGGAAATTGTATGCACTCCTTGGCGGAAAGGGGCGTTCCGCTGGCGGAACGCCCAAAGACAAATGTCAGCGGCCTCTCGGATTGGGACACCGCCCGCATATTTTTGGAAGTCGTGCGAAGCGGAAGCTTTCGCTCGGCGGCCGAGCGCCTGTCGCTGTCGATCAACGCCGTGCGGCGCCGGATCGACGATTTCGAACGCCAGACCGGCACCACGTTATTCACCCGCGACGTCCACGGCACCCATCTGACCGATGAGGGCGCGCTGGTGGTCTCCGCCGTCGAGCGCATGGAAGCGGCCACCTTCGACGTGCTGCGCGCCAGCGATTCGATGGCCAACGCCCTGTCCGGCGAGGTCCGCGTCGCCGTCACCGAGGGGCTCGGCACATTCTGGCTGGCCCCGCGCCTGGTCGAATTCCAGCAGGCCTATCCGAAGATCCTGGTCGACCTGCATTGCGCGATGCGCTCGGCCGACGTCTCGCGCCATGAGGCCGACGTCGCCATCCATCTGTCCCGTCCCTCGGCGCTCGACATCAAGCTGGTGCGGCTCGGCCGCATGCATCTGATGTTCTGGGCCTCCGAGAAATACATCGAGAAGCATGGCGCGCCGCGCTCGGCGGCGGAATTGATCAAGCATCGTCTGGTGCTGCAATTCGCCGACCAGCTCGCCGCCAAGGAATCTTTCGAGAGCTTCTTCCCGGGCGTGTCCGAACGTGACCTTCTGGTCATGAAGACCAACGTCTCGAGCGCCAATTATTGGGCGGTCGCGAATGGCGCCGGCATCGGCGTCTTCCCGAGCTACGCCATCGCGCTTGGCGGGAAGTTGATTCCACTGGAGGTCGAGCTGAACCGGCCGCTGGATATCTGGCTGTCCTACCATCCCGGTAGCGGCCGTATTCCGCGCGTGAGGCACATGATTGACTGGCTGATCGAGGCTTTCAATCCGGCTCGTTTCCCGTGGTTTAAGGAAGAGTTCGTGCACCCGCACGAATTCAAGCACTCGTATATGGGCGAACCCCTGACCCAGCTCTTCGGGGGATTTTCAACCGAAGAACAAAGGTGAAAACAGAGATGAAAGCAGCGGCGAAAAGAATGAAGCAGCGCAGCGCGGGCAAGCCGGACATCGAGCTTGGCAAGCGGATTCGTCTGCGGCGCGTCGAGATGAAGATCTCGCAGGCCGAGCTCGGCGAGAAGCTCGGCGTCAGCTTCCAGCAGGTGCAGAAATACGAGAAGGGCGTCAATCGCGTCGGTGCGGCCCGGCTTCAGCAGATCGCCTCCGCCCTCGATGTGCCCGTGACCTTCTTCTACGACGGTGACAACAAGGCCCGCGAAGTCGAGAGCCTGCTCTTCCTCGACTCGGCCTTCAGCCTCCGCCTGCTGCGCGCCTACAGCAAGATCAAGGATCAGACGGTGCAGCGTCAGCTCGTCTCGCTGATGGAATCGATCGCGGCGAACGAGAGCTGAGGCCGATCGACGGTCCGGCCTTCACGGCCGACGTTCAATCCGCCGCGTCACGGGGACGCGGCCGGATTGCACGAGATCGGCTGGATCCGATCTGAACTTGACTTGGCCCGCGCGCGATTCGCGCGTGGCCTTGATTTTCGGAGCGGCCTGACCGCCCCTTTTTCCTGGCAATCTTCCTTCGGGTCTCGGCCCCGTCGTGCGCCATGCAATCGCAGCACGGCCGGATGCAGGCTCTGCTCTCCAGCGCCGGTTGACCGCGGCGGCGCCTGCGCCGCACATTGCGCCTCGCCACCGAGCAGCGAGCGCGCGATGCCAGACACTTTCAGCATGACCGAAAAACCCTACGCCGACGGCAAGATCCTCACGCACACGGCCGACGGCGTCGGCGTGATCACTTTCAACAATCCCGACAAGCGCAACGCGATGTCGCTGGAGATGTGGGAGGGATTTGGCGAGGCGCTGACCGCCTTGCGCGACGACGACAAGGTGCGCGTCGTGATCCTGCGCGGCGCCGGCGGCAAGGCGTTCGTCTCGGGCGCCGACATCAGCCAGTTCGAGAAGGTCAGGCACAACGCGGCGGCGTCCGAGCAATACGCCAGGCGCAGCGCCGCCCAGCGCGCCCTCCTCGCCGACTATCCCAAGCCGACCATCGCCTGCATCGACGGTTATTGCCTCGGCGGCGGCATGCAGGTCGCGATGCTCGCCGACATCCGCCTCGCCTCGCAGGACAGCCAGTTCGGCATTCCCGCGGCCCGGCTTGGCATCGCCTATGGTTATGACGGCTTGAAGCATCTGGTGTCGCTGGTCGGCCCGTCCTGGGCGCGGCTCCTGATGTACACGGGCATGCGCATCGATGCCGCCGAGGCGCTGCGCATCGGCCTCGTCGAGCGCGTGTTCCCGCAAGGCGAGCTCTGGGGCGAGACCATGACGATTGCCGAGACGATCGCGCAGAATGCTCCGCTCGCGATCAAGGCCGCCAAGATCACCATTGCGCAGGTCTTGAAAGACGAGAGCGCACGCGACATGGACGCGATCAAGGCGATCGGCAATGCCTGCATGGACTCGGATGATTTCCGGGAAGGCCGCCAGGCCTTCATGGCAAAGCGCAAGCCGCAGTTTCAGGGCCGCTGAAGCTGAACCGACATTCAGGAAGATTAAATTCCGCGCGCGGCCCAGTCGCCATAGCAACCAGTTGATCTCCCGCAAGTTCTCCCGCCACCAACGAGGGAGATTGCGATGAAACTCAGAATTGCTGTTCTTGCGCTGGCTGCGGTGGGTGGTGTGTCGCTCGCGTCGGGACCGGCGCTTGCGGCAATGCCGAACGGTATCCCGCAGGCCGACAAGATCGCAAGCGGTCCGGCTGCGAATATCGATCAGGTCCGCATGGTCTGCAACGCTTGGGGCCGCTGCTGGTGGCGACCAAACTATTACGGTGCCTATGGCTATTACGGCCCACGCCGTTTCTACGGGCCACGGCCATATGGCTATTACGGCCACCGCCACTGGCGTCGCTGGTAAATGACGTAGGGCCCCGAGGACCGCTTTCGCGCGCGCTTCAACTACAGCGCCGCAAGCACCGCCTTCGTGATGTCAGCCGTGCCGTTGCTGCCGCCGAATTCCATCGGCTTGATGCCGCCGGCATAGACTTGGTCCACCGCACGCTCGATCGTCTCGCCGGCCTCCGCGGCGCTCTCGACGCCGTGTTTGTCGGCGAGCCAATCCAGCATCATCGCGGCGGACAGGATCATGCCGGTGGGATTGGCCTTGCCCTGCCCCATGATATCGGGCGCCGTGCCGTGGCAGGGCTGGAACACCGCGTACTTGTCGCCGATGTCGGCCGACGGCGCCATGCCGAGGCCGCCGATCAGGCTCGCGGTGATGTCGGAGACGATGTCGCCGAACATGTTCTCCATCACCATCACGTCGAAATCCCAGGGACGCTTGACCAGCATCGCCGAGCAGGCATCGACATAGAGCCGGTCGGTCTTCACGCCTGGATGCTTCTTCTCGATCTCGTCGAAGATGCCGCGGAAGAACGCAAAGGCCTTGAACACGTTCGCCTTGTCGACGCAGGTGAGCGCACCGGGCTTGCCGCGCGCCTTGCGCCGCTCGGCGAGGCGGAACGAGAACTCGAACAGGCGCTCGGAGGTTTTGCGCGTGATCACCATGGTCTCGCGCGCGTCCTCATGGGTGACGACGCCCTTGCCCATCGAGGCGAACAGTCCTTCGGTGGACTCCCGGATCACGACGAGATCGATGCCGCGCTGGTCCGCGCCGACGATCGGGCTCGGCACGCCCGGAATGAGGCGTGCGGGGCGCACGCCGGCATAGAGATCGAAGATGAAACGCAGCTCGATCTGCGGCGCGATCTCGGTATTGTCGGGGTAGCGCACCGATGGCAGGCCGCAGGCGCCCAGCAGGATCGCGTCAGCCTCCTCGCAGAGCTTGATGGTGCTATCCGGCATCGACTTGCCGGTCGCGACATAATGGTTGGCGCCGGCCGGAGCCTCGGTGAAGCGGAAGCCGAGGCCGGATTTTTCGCCGACCTTGCGCAGCACCTCGAGCGCCGGCGCCATGACCTCCGGACCAATGCCGTCACCGGCGAGCACGGCAATGTGGAAGGCGTTGTTTGCGGACATGGAAGCCTCGAGGAAGGAGTTAGCCAAGTCGTCATTGCGAGCGAAGCGAAGCAATCCAGAATCTTTCCGCGGAGGCAGCCTGGATTTCTTCGTCGCTTCGCTCCTCGCAATGACGACGGAGAGAGCGTTCGTTACGGCGTCAGCACCGTACGCCCTACCACCGCGCCCTGCTGCAATTGCAGCAGCGCGTCGTTGGCCTTGGCGAGCGGTTGCTGCGTCACCGGGATCGGCGGCACCTTCTTCGACCGCACGAGGTCGAGCAGCTCCTGCGTTTCGCGCAGGTTTCCGACATAACTGCCCTGGATCGTCACTGCCTTGATCGGAATCAGCGGCAGCGCCCAGGTCGCACCGCCGCCGAACAGGCCGACGATGACGAGCTTGCCGCCTTTGGTCAGGCAATCGAAGCCGAGCTGCGTCGTAGCAGAGTTGCCGACGAGGTCGATCACGGCGCGGATCGGCCCGCCGGCCTTCTTCGCAAGCTGCTCCAGTGCATCCGGCGCCTTGGGATCGACGGTCGCGAGCGCGCCGGCCTTCTCCGCGGCCTCGCGCTTCCTGGCGTCGATATCGACCATGATCGCGCCCTTGCCGCCCATCGCTTTCAGCAGCGACAGCGCCATCAGGCCGAGACCGCCGGCGCCGAACATCACGATCGGCGTGTCGAAATGCTGCTCGACCTTCTTCAGCGCGCTATAGGTGGTGACGCCGGAGCAGGCATAGGGCGCGGTCGTCGCGGGATCGAGGCCCTTCAGATTGAGCAGGTAGCGCGGATGCGGCACCAGCATGTGATCGGAATAGCCGCCGTCGCAATAGACCCCGAGCGAGCGCGGCGTCAGGCACATGTTCTCGTCACCGGCGAGGCACGTGGCACATTTGCCGCAGCCGATCCAGGGATAGACCAGGCCGACATCGCCGACCTTCAGGTCGCCCTGGTCGGTCGGCTTCACGTCCGGGCCGAAGGCGAGGACCTCGCCGACGGTCTCGTGGCCCATGGTCAGCGGCAGGTTGATGCCGCGGTCCTTCAACGAGAGCGGCTTGCGGCCATGGCCGAGATCGTAGCCGCCTTCCCAGATGTGAAGGTCGCTGTGGCAGACACCGGCGGCCTTCACCTTGATCAGCACCTGCGTGCCCGCGGGCTGCGGCGTCGCCTCGTCGAACTCCTGCAGCGGTGCCTTGAAATCGGCAACCTTGAAACTCTTCATCGGCGTCCTCCCGCATGCTTCTTGTTGTCGCACCACCATGCCACGGTCGGCGCGGCGAGACAAACCGGTCTTAGTTCAAGCCAGCGGATGGTGGCAAGCCGCGAACTGGCCGGGAGCGACCTCGCGCAACTCCGGTATCTCCGCGCTGCATCGCTGATCGGCCCGCGGGCAGCGGGTGCGGAAGCGGCAGCCGGATGGTGGCGCAATCGGCGATGGCGGCTCGCCGGCCGCCACACTTTCGGCGGGACGAACGTCTGGATCGGGCACCGGGATCGCCTGCAACAGCAGCGCGGTGTAGGGATGCGCAGGCCGCGCGAACAATTGCTCGGAAGGGCCGACCTCGCAGAGCCGGCCGAGATACATCACCGCGACGCGATCGCTGACCGCTTTGACCACCGCGAGGTCATGGGCGATGAACAGCAGCGTCAGGCCGAAGCGCGCCTTCATCTCCTCCAGCAGGTTGAGGATCTGCGCGCGAATGGAGACGTCGAGCGCCGAGACCGGTTCGTCGCAGACGATGAATTCGGGGTTGAGCACCAGCGACCGCGCGATACAGATGCGCTGGCACTGGCCGCCGGAGAATTCGTGCGGCAGGCGGTTGGCCACGAGATCGGGGTCGAGCCCGACCGCAGAGAGCACCTCGTGAACGCGCCGTTTGCGTTCGGCGGCATCCTTGACGCCAGCGATGATCAGCGGCTCGGCGACGATGTCGCCGATGCGCCGGCGCGGGTTGAGCGAGGCGATCGGGTCCTGAAAGATCAGCTGCACGCGGCGGCGCATCCTGCGCAGCGCCTCGCCCTCCATCGCGGTGAGGTCCGCGCCGTCAAACATCACGCGGCCGGACTTGGCGCGGCGCAGTTGCAGCACGGCGCGGCCGAGCGTCGACTTGCCGCAGCCGGATTCGCCGACCAGTCCGAGCGTCTCGCCGCGCGCAACCTGGAGGCTGACACCGGAGACGGCATGAACAATCTTGTTGCCGAGGCCATATTCGACGACGAGATTGTCGACGTTCAGAAGCGGCGCGGGGCGCACAGCAAGCTGCATCATGCCTCGATCCCCTCCGTCATCCGGATCGGGTGGAAGCAGGCATAGACATGCCCCGGCATCTCGGCACTCGTCAGGACCGGTTTGGCCTCATGACAGCGCGCGGTGGAATAATTGCAGCGCGGCGCGAAGGAGCAGCCCTTCAGCGGCCGCGTCGGATCGGGTGGACGGCCCGAGATCGCCGGCAGCGGCGTATGCGGCGCGGCATCCAGCTTCGGGATCGCCGCCAGCAGCGCCTCGGTGTAGGGCATGTGCATGCGCTTGAACAAGACCTGCGTCGGCGCGCGCTCCACCACCCGGCCCGCATACATCACCGCGACCTCGTCGGCGCGGCCGGCGACGACGCCGAGATCGTGGGTAATAATGATCATCGCCATGTGGCGGCGGCGCTGCTCGCGCGCGAGCAGATCGAGGATCTGCGCCTGGATGGTGACGTCGAGCGCGGTGGTCGGCTCGTCCGCGATCAGGAGCTTCGGCTCGCAGGACAGTGCGATCGCAATCGCGATGCGCTGGCGCATGCCGCCGGAGCATTGATGCGGATATTGCGCGAGCCGCTGCTCCGGCGCGGGAATGCCGACGGCGGCGAGCAGCTCGATGCTGCGCGCCTTCGCGGCGGGGGCGTCGAGCTCGAGGTGCTCCTGGATCGTCTCCATCAGCTGCGTGCCGATGGTGAGCACCGGGTTGAGCGAGGTCATGGGGTCCTGGAACACGACCGCGAGATCGCGTCCGCGCAAGCGCCGCAGGCTTTCAGGCTCGAGCCGCACCAGATCCTGTCCGTCGAACATCACCCGGCCCGTCAGCTTCGCCTTCTTCGGCAGCAGCTGCAGCACGGCGCGCGACAGCATGGTCTTGCCGCAGCCGGATTCACCGACGATCCCGAGCGTGCGTCCGGCCTGCAGCGAAAGGTCGACGTGATCGACGGCGCGCAGGTTTCCGCGCGGGGTCGGCAGCTCGACCGCAACATCCTCGATGGTCAAGAGCGGCGCGCTCACAGTGCCCCCTGACGTGGATCGGTGAGGGCCCGCAAGGTGTCGCCGACGAGGTTGAAGGCCAGCACGGTGAGGAACAGTCCGGCCGCCGGCAGGAACGCCAGCCGCGGCGCGACGTCGAGGCTGTCGCGTCCCTCCCCGATCATGCTGCCCCAGCTCGCCATCGGCGGCGGCACGCCGAGGCCAAGGAAGGACAGCGCGCCCTCGACCACGATGGTGACGGCGACGCCGAGCAGGAAGAAGGCGAGCAGCGGCAGGATGACGTTCGGCAGCAGCTCGCGCAGGAGGATGCGCGCATGGCTGGCGCCGAGCGCCTCGGCCGCGATCACGAACTCGCGCCGCGCCAGCGTCAGCGTCGCCGCGCGCGCCACGCGCACGAAGGCGGGAATGCCGAGCACGCCAAGGACCATTGTGAGGTTAGGGACCGACTGCCCGAGATAGGCGACCACCGCGAGCGCGAAGATCAGCGGCGGAAAGGCGAGCAGGACGTCCATGCTGCCGACCACCAGCGTCTCGAACCGGCCACGGAAATAGCCGGCCAGCAGGCCGAGCGCGCCGCCGATGACGAGGCCGATCATGGGCGCGATCAGCCCGACCGCCAGCGACACCCGCGCGCCAAAGATCAGCCGGGCGAGCTCGTCGCGGCCGAGCCCGTCGGTGCCGAGCCAATGCTCCCAGGAGAAGGCGGCGCGCCGTTCCAGCATGTCCATGTCGACGGGGTTCTGCAGCGGCAGCACCGGCGCCAGGATCGCGAGCGAAAGGATGATCGCAAGCCAGGCGCTTGCGATCCAGAACAACAGGCCGAGCTTGCGCTTGCGGCCGACCGGCGCAACCGCCTCCTCGTCCTGGATCGACAGCTCAAGCGTGGCCATGGCGGATCCTCGGATCGAGCACGGCGTAGAGCATGTCGACGATGAAATTGACGATGACGAAGCCGCAGGCGACCAGCAGCACCACGCCCTGGAGGATGACGAGGTCGCGGGTGTAGATCGCCCCGACCAGCAGCCGGCCGATGCCGGGCAGCGCGAAGATCGATTCCACGATCAGCGTGCCGCCGAGCAGGCGGCCGATATTGATGCCCGTCACCGTCACCAGGGTCAGCGACGAAGGCTTGAGCGCATGCACGAACAGGATGCGCGATGGCTTGAGGCCCTTTGCTTTGGCCAGCGCAATGTAATCCTCCTGCAAGGTCGCGATCATGTCGGAGCGCAGCACGCGCATGATGCCCGGCCATTCCGCCAGCGCCAATGTCAGCGCCGGCAGCACGAAGAAGCGCAAATTGGCCAGCGGTGCCTCGGTGAACGGCACATAGCCGGTCGCCGGCAGCCAGCGCAGCTCGACCGCGAAAAGATAGATCAGCAGGATCGCGGTCAGGAACGACGGCATCGACAGCATCGCGAACGCGCTGCCGGTCATGAAGCGGTCGAACGCGCCGCCGGCGCGCGCGGCACAGGCGATCGCGACGGGAACGCCGATCAGGAGCCCGATGAACTCGGCCATCAGCATCAGCTGCAGCGAGACCGGGATGCGCTCCGCCACCGCCTGCAGCACGGTCTGCCCGGTGCGGAACGAGCGGCCGAGATCGCCCTGCAACACATGGCCGAGCCAGCTCAGGTATCGCCACCACAGCGGCTGGTCGAGCCCCATGTCGCGGCGCAGCGCCGCGACATTCTCCGGCGTTGCCTGGTCGCCGAGAATGACGAGCGCGAGATCGCCCGGCAGCAGCGAGGCGATCAGGAACGTGAGCAGCGAGACCGCGAGCAGCACCGGCAGCATCGCAAGGAGCCGCCGAACGACGAAGTTCAGCATCGCGAGGTCATTCCAGCCAGGTGGTCGAGACGTCGATCACGCCGTTGTAGATCTTGGGAAAGCCCTTCAGCCTGGCGCTCGACAGCGCGTAGTAAGTGTTCTGGAAGGTCCAGAACCAGATCGCCTCCTTGTTGATCAGGCGGCTGATGGCGCAGTAATCTTCGGTGCGCTGGGTGATGTCGGCGGTGACGCGTGCGTGGTCCAGAAGCCTGTCGAGCTCGGGATCGGAGAAGCCGGCGAGCGCCAGCGGGCTGCCGCTGCGGAAGTTCGCGTACATCTGCGGATCGGGATCGGCGAGATCGACGATGCGCCACGGCGTCAGCTGGAACTGACGGGTGAAGGCGCGCGTCGGAATCGTGGCCTGATCGACCTGCTCGATCTCCATGTTGGCGCCGGCGCGCTTCCAGAATTGCTGCAGCACCTGGCCGATCATGCGGCCGCGGGGCGTTGCGGTCACCAGCATCTTGAACTCGACCGGCTTGCCGTACTCCTTGATCAGCGCCTTGGCCTTCTCGACGTCGAACGGCAGCGCACCGTCGTCCTTGCACTTGACCCAGGAGCCGTCGCCGTAGGGATTGCTCGCAGGTCGGCTGAGGCCATTGCTGATCGCCTGCGACATCTTCGGACGGTCGATCGCCATCACCAGCGCCTGCCGCACCCGCACGTCGTCGAAGGGCGGCACCTTGGTGTTGAAGGCGTAGACTTGCGCGCCCGAGCCCTTGTAGGTGTGCACCGTGAGCTTGGAGTCCTTCTGCGCCTTCATGATGTTGTCGGCGTCGTTCTCGTCGTCCCAGATGATGTCGGCCTCGCCCGATTGCAGCGAGGCGAAGCGCGACTGCGCATCCGGCAGCGGCTTCAGGATGATGCGGTCGAGATAGGGACGGCCCTTGTCCCAGTAATTGGGGTTCTTCTCCAGCACCATGCGGTCGCCGGCGGTCCAGGATTTCAGGATGTAGGGACCGGTGCCGACGGGATTGCGGTTGTAATCATCGCCCTTGGTCTTCCAGGCCGTCGGCGAATGAATGACGTTGTTCGAGCTCTGGATGGTGATCACTGCCGGCCAATTCACCGAAGGATCGGTCAGATTGAAGATCACCGTATGTTCGTCCGGCGCCAGCACCTCCTTGACGTTGGTGATGTAGAAGGCGCAGCGGCACTTGTTGGCGGGGTCCTTCTGCCGGTCGAAATTCTCCTTGAAGGCCTGCGCATTGAATGGCGTGCCGTCGTGGAATTTCACGCCTTCGCGGAGCTTGAAGGTCCAGCTCTTGTAATCGTCGGAATGGGTCCAGGACAGCGCGAGCTTCGGCGCCGCCTCGCCCTTGTCATTCAGCGTTGTGAGCGTGTCGAAGATCGCGGCGGCGGCGGTGAAGGTCGAGGTGTCGTAGACGCCGACCTTGAGCGGATCGAAGCCTGCGATCTCCAGCTCCTGACCGACGGTGATGCTGCCGCCCGATTTCTGCGCCTGCACCGGCGTTGCCAGTGCAAATACCGCAACGAGGAAAATAGGCACGCGCTTGCGTGCCACGGCCGCCGCGTTCGTCATGGTTCCTCCCGGGATCCCGCGTCCGATGTTTCGGATCGTTGAATGACTCGGACGCGAGCTTGGCGACAAATGCTCGCCTCGGCAAGAGGAACCAACGAGAGTTCAAACGCCGCATGTGGCGGCGATGCGACTCAGGATGTCGCGGCTATTTTGCCTGGCGGAATTGATAAGCCGCTCGCAAGGCCGATCTCCTCGCGCAACGCGCTTGTGTGCTCGCCGAGCACGGACACGGTCTTGGCCGGCGTCGTGTCAGCCGCGGACATCCGAAACGGCAGGTTGAGCACCTGGAACGAGCCGCCCTCGTCCCGCACCTCCGAGAGCGCCCGGCGATGTGCAAGCTGCGGATCGGCCAAGGCCTCGGACACGCTGCGATAGGCCGAGGCCGGCACGCCGGCAGCACCAAGAACGCGCAGGCATGCATCGGTCGAAAGCTGCCGCGACCAGACTTCGACGCCATCCATCAGCTCGGCCCAGTTCTCGCGGCGCGCGGCATAGGTGGCGAAGCGTGGATCGGAGACCCAGTCGGGGCGGCCGATCACCCCCATCAGGGCCTGGAATGTCTTCTCGCTGGCGATCGTGATCATGACGTAGCCGCTTGCCGTCTCGGTCGGTCCGAACATCGGGCGTGGCGGCGGCGCCACCGTGAATTGCGAGCTCTGCAGCTCGGTCAGCGTCAGCGACAGCATCGTTTCCAGCATGGAGACGTCGATGTGCTGACCAACACCGGTCACGGTGCGCTGATAGAGCGCGGACGCGATCGCGCCGAAACCGTAGGTCCCGGTGACGACGTCGGCGTGGTAGATGCCGCAATAGTCCGGACGGTTGCGGCCCGGCTGGTAGGCGAGATGCGCCATGTCGTAGCCTGAGGCCGCGTGGATCACCGGGGCGTAGGCCGGCAGTTCGGCCGAAGGGCCGGTCTGGCCGTAGCCGGAGATCGAGCAGTAGATCAGCCTCGGGTTGACCTGACGCAGGCTGTCGTAGTGGAGCCGAAGGCGACGCATCACGCCGGGACGGAAGTTCTCGACCAGAATGTCCGATGTCGCGGCCAACCGGCGCACCGCCTCCTTGCCATCCTCGGACTTGAGGTCGAGGACCACGCTCTTCTTGCCGACATTGAGCTGGCCGAACGCGGTGCTGCAGCCGTTGCGCAAGGGAGGCCGGGTCCGCATCGTCTCCCCGCCGTCGGTCTCGATCTTGATGATCTCGGCGCCCATGTCGGCGAGCATCCGCGTGCAATGGGGCCCCGCGATCGTGGTCGAAAAATCCAGCACCCGCAGGCCTGCGAAGGCCTTTGTCGTCGTCCCCTCATGCTTATCTGCTAGCTGCATGCCTGCCTGCGTCCTCGGAACTCTTTGGAACCGTCGAAGTTCTTTGTTGTTGATGCGGCGACCCTAGAGGGCGGCGGCTGAGTAGGAAAGTGTTTACCGAACAGACGTGCCGCGTGGGCGGGCTTTGGAATTCCAGCACAACTGGACCCGTTCTTGCATAGCAGCAAGCGGGGTCTGAAGAGGGCGGCTGTTCTTGAGGGTCTTGTTCGTCACCACAGAGATGGACGACTTCGTCCGCGTTGGCGGACTGGGAGCCGTTTCCGCCGCCCTCCCCCGCGCACTTCGCTCCTTCGCCGATATCCGGATCATGCTGCCCGGCTATCGCGACATCATCGAGCAACTCACGCATATTCAGGTCGTTGGCCGCTGTCCTGCATTCGCGGAGATGCCGGCCTGCTCGCTCGGCCGTGCCGCGACCAAGGACGGCCTGCCGGTCTATGTGCTGTTGTGCTCGCAGCTCTACGACCGGCCCGGCAACCCCTATGGCGATGAATTCGGGCGCGACTGGCCCGACAACGACATCCGCTTCGCGCGCTTCGCCTCGGCGGCGGCTGAGCTCGCCATGGGCAAGCTGGACAAGAATTGGGCAGCAGACCTGATCCATGCCAATGACTGGCAGGCCTCGCTCGTGCCGGCTTACCTTGCCTGGCGCGGCGCCAAGCTGCCGTCGATCCTGACCATTCACAACCTCGCCTATCAGGGCCTCTTCCCGAAGGACTCGCTGCGGCGGATCGGCGCACCGGAGAGCTCCTTCCACATCGACGGCGTCGAGTTCTACGATCAGGTCTCCTTTCTCAAGGCAGGCCTCGTCTATGCTTCGCACCTCACCACGGTCAGCGGCACCTATGCACGGGAGATCACCACGGCCGAGTTCGGCTGTGGCCTGGAGGGCCTGCTCCGCCTGCGCTCGGACGCCGCCGAGCTCACCGGCATCCTCAACGGTATCGACGAGAGCTGGGACCCACGCTCCTGCGCCCAGCTCGCCCAGCAATTTGGCGCGGGCGATTGGATCGGCAAGAAGGCGAACGCGGACTACGTCCGCAAGCAGTTCGGGCTGGCGGTCTCGCGCGGGCCGATGTTCGGCATCGTCGCGCGTCTCGTGCACCAGAAGGGCATCGACCTCGTTCTGTCGGCGGCGGACGAGATCGTCGACGCCGGCGGACAGATCGTTGTCACCGGCTCCGGCGAGCCGGCGCTCGAGCAGGCCCTGATCGACGCGCACCGCCGTCGCCCCGACGCAATCGGGGTCGCGATCGGCTTCAACGACGCCCAGGCGCGACGCATCTTCGCCGGCAGCGACTTCACCTTGATGCCGTCGCGGTTCGAGCCGTGCGGGCTCAGCCAAATGTACGCCCAGCGCTTCGGCTCGCTGCCGATCGGTCACCAGACCGGCGGCCTCGCCGAGACCATCAGCGACGGCGAGACCGGATTCCTGTTCTCGAGGCCGTCGCGCGAGTCGTTCCTCGGCGGCGTGCGGCGCGCCTTCTCGGCCTTCATGGCCCACGACCAGCTCGATACGATGCGCCGTAGCGCCATGGGACGCTCGTTCTCCTGGAGCATCTCGGCCGGCAGCTACAGCGCGCTGTACCGCAAGCTGGCGTCGGTGTGAGGTCGAGGCGTTCCGCAGGCTCCGTCATTGCGAGGAGCGAAGCGACGAAGCAATCCAGAATCCCTCAGCGGTGACAGTCTGGATTGCTTCCGCCTTCGCCAAGGCTTCGGCGGACAAGTCGCTGCGCTCGCAATGACGACGCGGAGAAGGTTGCGTATCCAACGGCCCTCTCGTGCCCCGGACGCAGCGCAGCGCGTCGCCCTTGCGACGTGGTGCGCTGCTGAGCCGGGGCCCATGTCTCGACTGAGCTCGTGGCCCCTGGGTCCCGGCTCTGCGCTGCAACGCTCCACGCGTTGCAGCTTGTCCGGGACACGCCGGGAGCGCTCAGCGACGCACGTCCATCTGCGACCGGCCGATCCATGCGCGGTTGAGACACCGTGTCATCCAGTCGGGCTGCAGCTCGCCCCGCAGCCGCGCCTGCGCTTCCTGGTAGGGGCCGACATAGCGCAGCCGGTCAGGCAATTTCGGATAGGTGCGCCTGATCCACCGCAGTGCGTTGTCGGCGGATCGGATTCCGCGCGCGTCGAGCTCAAAGCCGAAGCCTGCACGCAAGCGCTCCGGCAGCATGCTCGCGGTGAGCGCGCGATACCAGCGCGGCGGCCGCAACCACGGGCGTGCGCCCGTGAAGATCTGCGTCGCGATCTCGCGTGCTGCGCTGCTGACGGTCAGCGTCTCCGACTGCGCCATCGCCGCGGTGTAGGCGACGAAGCCGGACCAATTCGCCGGCAAATCATCCCCCGTCAATCCGAACAGGGCGCCGTACAGCCTGGCCTCGCACCAATAGCGATCGCGCTCCTCCGCCGAGAGTGGCGGCAGCACCAGATCATGTGCCATGAGCGCGGTCTCGACCAGCGTCGCATGGACCCAGCGCAGCGCGGGGATGTCGTTGGCGCAGTAGCGCGAGCCGGCCACGAACGGACCCACGGTCTCGGGCATTTCGCCGACGATCATGCTGTGACGCCGATGCAGCTGCCGGGACGACAGCAGCGCCCGGTCCAGCGAGCCGAACACCATCGTGAAGACGATGTCGAAGGTGCGATGGAAGCGGCCGATCGGATCGGCAAGGGTGCGCGAATGCTCGGCGATCGCCGCCGCCACCCATGGATGGGCCAGTTGCAGCAGCAGCGCACGGCCGGCGCCGAGAAAGATCACGGCCTCCCGGTCGATCTGCCAGGTCAGCGAGGCCGGACCGAACACGCCCGCGACCGGTCCCGCCGCGTTGGCACGCAGCGTATCGAGCGACTCCTCCAGATCTTTCTCAGCGACCAATTGCAGGCCTCGCGACGAAGATACGGCGACCATACTCCGGACCGCGCGCCTGCGAAATCGTCGTCGTGCGAAGCTATGACGGACAGAGCCCTCACTCCGCCGCCATCGGCATCTCGTCCAGATGCTCGTGCAGCACAACGCCGGCGAGCGGGTCGAATTCGCCGATCCAGGGCTTGCGCGCCAGCACCGACTTCGTGTGCGCATAGCCGGCGTGCCAGCGCCGCGTGATCCCGGACGGACTGAAGTCGATATCCTTGGTATGGGTCTCGTGCTCGAGCTGCGGCGCCAGCAGCCGCACCACATGCATGCGGGTAGGGCAGCCGTAGCTCGTCAGCTCCCTCACCGCGGGATCGTTGCGCTCGCTCTCGGGCAGCCGCGCCGCAAGCTGGTTGATGACATGGCGCAGGCGATGGGCCTGCTGCTGGCGCACGATCTGGCTCGCGATGCGGCTGGAATATTGCACGTCCTTGTGCCGGTTCAGCACCTCCGCCATCGTGGTCGGCTCCGGCCCGACCGGATTCCACAGATGCACGGAGAAGATCAGCGAGTCCCTGCGCGGATTGTCGTCGAACACCGCTTCGGTCGGCGTGTTCGACAGGATGCCGCCGTCCCAATAGAGCTCGCCGTCGATGCGCACGGCGGGGAAGGCCGGCGGCAGCGCGCCCGAAGCCATCACATGCTTCACCGTCAGCTCGCCGTCGCGGCTGTCGAAATAGCGCATTTCGCTGGTGCCGACATGAGCCGCACCGACCGTCAGGCGCGGCGTGCAGCGGTTGGCGAGATCGAAATCGACGAGCTCGCCCAGCGTCTTCTCCAGCGGCGCGGTCGAATAATAGCCGGCGTGATCGGCGCCCAGCGGATAGGAATCGCCGGCATGGGCCAGCGGATTGGGCCGGAAGAAACCGGCAATGCCGTGGGTCACGGTCGACCAATAGGCCAGCTTCTCATTGAAGCCGGGAAACGCGGTGCGCCAGTCCCAGACGGGCTGCTGCTCCATCCGCTTCCAGAACTCCCGCAAGCGCGCGAGCCGGTGCTCGGGCGCGTTGCCGGCGATGAGGCTCGCATTGATCGCACCGATCGAGGTGCCGATGATCCAATCCGGCTCGATGCCGGCTTCGTGCAAGGCCTGGTAGACCCCGGCCTGGTACGAGCCGAGCGCGCCGCCGCCCTGAAGCACGAGCACGATCTGACCCGGCAGGTCGAACTTCTTGTGCTGCGAATTGTCCTGCGTGCCCATGTCTCGCTCCTGGTGAGCTTGCACCGTTCGAATATTCGACTTGCTGCGCCGGCTCATGTCAATGCGCGGTCCAACCGCCGTCGACCGGCAGCGCAACGCCGGTGATCGAGGCCGCCGCGTCCGTCGACAGGAAGACCACCAGCGCGCCGAGTTCCTCGACCGTGGCAAAGCGCTTGTTGGGCTGCTGCGCCAGCAGAACGTCGCGGATCACCTGATCGCGCGAGATGCCGTGCGCCTTCGCCTGCCCGTCGATCTGTGCCTCGACAAGTGGGGTATAGACATAGCCGGGGCAGACCGCGTTGCAGGTGATGCCTTCCTCCGCAGTTTCCAGCGCCGTCACCTTGGTCAGGCCGACGATGCCGTGCTTGGCCGCCACATAGGCCGCCTTGAACGGCGAGCCGACCAGGCCGTGCGCGGAAGCAATGTTGATGATCCGGCCAAAGCCGTTCTGCCGCATCGCAGGTAGCGCGAGCCGCGTGGTGTGGAACGCCGAGGACAGATTGATGGCGAGGATCTGGTCCCATTTCTCGACCGGAAACCGGTCGAGCGGCGCGACATGCTGGATGCCGGCGTTGTTGACCAGGATGTCGAGCCGGCCGGATTGAGCCACCGTCGCGGCGATCATCTCGGCAATCGATTTCGGCCTCGTCATGTCCGCCGGCGAATAGCTGGCCTTGACGCCGAACTCGGCGGCGATCTGCTCGCGCGTCCGGCCGATCTCGCTGGCGACACCAAGGCCATTGAGCACGATGTCGGCGCCGGAGGCGGCGAGGGCCCGTGCGATGCCGAGACCGATGCCGCTGGTCGACCCCGTGACCAGCGCCACCTTGCCGGCCAGCACGCGTGATGAAGCTGACGTCTGCGTCTTGATGGGGATGTTCATGATCCGGACCTCTTCTGGGCGCGACCTGCGCCATGGCTGTCGCGAAAGGTGCGGGATCTCCGGGATTTGCGGAAATGCCGGTTGGCTTCCGAGTCCATACGCCCGCGCTATCGCAGGCGGGATGTCATTTCCTGCCCTGATCGGCTAGATTTCCGGTCGATTTCTGCTGGGAGCCGATCCATGGAAATGCACCAGGTCCGCTATTTCCTCGCGGTAGCGCAGCTCTTGAACTTCACGCGCGCGGCCGAAGAGTGCAACGTGACGCAGCCGTCGCTGACGCGCGCGATCAAGCAGCTGGAGGCCGAGCTTGGCGGCGACCTGTTCCGCCGCGAGCGCCCCGCCGCGCAATTGACCGAGCTCGGCCAGCGCATGCATCCGCTTCTGAAGCAGTGCTATGACGCGGCCATCGGCGCGCGCTCGCTCGCCTCCTCGTTCAGGAGCGGAGAGATCGGCGCGCTCCGCATTGCGCTGACGCATTCGATCGACCTCGCTTTGCTGATTCCACATCTCAACGAGATCAAGCGGCAGTTCAACCGGCTCGAATTCCGCTTCCTGCGCGGCTCGGGCCGCGAGGTCGGCGACTTCCTGAAGAAGGGCGAAGCCGAGCTCGGCATCGCGGCCGAGATCGACGAGGCCTGGGACCGGCTGGACGTCTGGCCGCTGTTCACCGAGAGCTTCGAGCTCGTCGTCGGCGACGGGCACCGCCTGGCCGGCCGCAGCTCGGTCGAGCTGGACGATCTGCGATCGGAGCTGCTGCTGAGCCGAACCTTCTGCGAGCACGCGCGCCGCATCTCCGCGAGCCTGCGCGAGCACGGCATCGACATCGAACAGGGTCATGAGGTCTCGAACGAACGCGACTTGATCGAGCTGGTCGAGGCCGACATGGGCATCGCCATGGTGCCGCACACCTCACCCGTGCCGGAGCGGCTGACCCGCGCCGCAGTCACGGGGCTGGACACCCGCCGCACCGTCAACCTCTATGGGGTCGCCGGCCGGCAACGCACCGCCGTGGGCAACGCCGTGATGCGCATGCTGCGCGGCGCCGACTGGCGCGAGATCGCGGGATAGCGCCGACGCTCAATTCTCCCGGCTCGCGCGCTCCAGCGCTTCGATCAGATCGTCGATCTCCATGCGCTTGCGGAAATCCGGATCGACGAAACGAGCCCTCACGATGCCGTCGCGCCCGACCACGAACACGGCCGGGATCGGCAGCATCCACCCGTCATTGCCGTGAAATTTCGCCATGTCCTGATAGGACAGCAATTGCTGGATCTCGGCGCCGAGCCAGATTGCGAGGTTGAGCGACAGCGCATAGCCGTTGTCGAGATCCGTCAGGATCGGAAACGGCGCGCCGGATTCGGCCTTGAGCTGCCCGGTATATTCCTGCGTCTCCGGCATGATCGCGACGACCTGCGCCCCCATCGCCTTGATGCGGTCCACCGACTGGACCACGGCACGGACATTGAGCCGACAATAGGGACACCAATGACCGCGGAAGAACATCACCGCGAGAGGGCCGCGCGCCTGCAGCGCGGGCAGCGACACGAGACGCCCACCCTCGTCCGGCAGCATGAACGGCGGCATCGGATCGCCCGGCCGCGGTGCGGTCTCGCCACCGCCGTTGCCGTTCAAGCGCGCGACCAGGCGATCGACCGCCTCGCCATAGGCCGGAAAGACCTTGCGGCTGGCATCGGCATAGGCGCGGAGCTGTTCGTTCAGCGTGCCGTCCATGTCGCGGCAGCGCTGGAAGGCGAGCCTGAGTTGCTCGGCGTCGGCTGGCGAGAGAGACGTCATCTTCCTGCTCCGGCTTTCTCTGAGGGCGAATATTAGTTTCCCGGCTCGCCCGCCCGCAAGAGGCGACCGCAATCCAATCGGGCGTGCTGGCATCGGACGCTGGATGCCGCAAAAGCGGAAATGCCGATGCCCAATCGGTTCGATAGCTGCCGCCTATCGGCATAGCGCCGGGCTATCGCATCGAGAGCAAGCCGGCATTTCAAGATGGAGAGGGTCTCGGGCGAAGCTCCTGCCATAGCCCGCGGCCATCAGGGTTGCGGCCAACAGAGGAGACTTTCCATGTCTAGCCATCTCACAATGTCGCGCGTGGTTTGGACCGGCGTTGCCGTTCTCGGCGTACTGACATTTGCGACGCCGGTTTTCGCCGGCGAATGTCCGGCCGGCAAGACCAAGCCGAACGCGCAGCAGATGGTCGACTACAAGCCCGTCGGCGTCACCGACGTGACGCTCGGCGCGATCGATCTCGGCAAGCAGCCCGCCCATATCGAGGGCCGCGAGCTGCGCTTCCGCAAGCTGACCATCGAGCCCGGCGGCATCGTGCCCTGGCACAGCCATGACGACCGCCCCGCCCTGATCTTCGTGCAGCAGGGCGAGATCGTCGAATACGCCTCCAACTGCGTCGACCCGATCGTGCACAAGGCCGGCGACATCCGCCCCGAAGTCTACGGCACCTCGCATTGGTGGAAGAATCTCGGCAAGGAGACCGTCATTCTCTACGTCGGCGACGTCCGCAAGGATCCCAACGACCATCACATGTGATGAGCGCCAAGTGTGCCGTCGTTCCGGGGCGCGACGTGAACTCTGGTGCGCCCTTGCGCACCTGAGAACCTTGAGATTCCGGGTCTGGTGCTCCGGGCCGCTTCGCGGTCCCGTCCGCACCAACCCGGAATGACGGATTAACGGAGAGCCCTGTCATGACCGATCTTTCCGCGTCGATGAAGCCGACCGCGATGACGGCGGATGCGCATTCCCCTGGCCTCGCGTTTCGCTCGCTCGTGATCGGCCTCACCGCCTTCCTGACGGTCGTCGATCTCTTCGCGACGCAGGCGATCCTGCCCTCGCTGACGCGGCACTACGACGTCACGCCCGCGGCAATGGGCTTTGCCGTCAACGCCAGCACCTTCGGCATGGCCACAGCAAGTCTCGTGGTGGGCTTCTTCAGCCCGCATATCGACCGGCGAACCGGCATCCTGCTGAGCCTGGCCCTGCTTGCGATCCCCACCAGCCTGCTGGCTGTCGCGCCCAATCTTGCCGTCTTCACCACCTTGCGGGTCGCGCAGGGCCTGTGCATGGCGTCGGCCTTCGCGCTCACCCTCGCCTATCTCGGCGAGCAATGCAGCGCCATGGACGCCGGCGGCGCGTTTGCCGCCTACATCACCGGCAATGTCGCCAGCAATTTCGTCGGCCGGCTGATCTCGGCCGCATTGGCCGATGGCCTCGGCCTCGCCTGGAACTTCTATTTCTTCGCGGCGCTCAATCTTGCCGGCGCGGCGCTGGTCTATCTCACCGTCAACCGCGTTCGGCCGATGCATGCGATGATGCCGGCGGCTTCGCCGCTTGCCGCCACCATCGCGCATTGGCGCAATCCGCAGCTGCGCGCCGCTTTCGGCATCGGCTTCTGCATCCTGTTCGCCTTCATCGGCACCTTCACCTACGTCAATTTCGTGCTGGTGCGGCCGCCGCTGTCGCTCGGCATGATGGATCTCGGCCTCGTCTATTTCGTCTTCCTGCCGTCGGTCGTCACGACGCTTCTGGCCGGCAAGGTAGCCGCGCGGCTGGGAACGCGGCCCACGATCTGGAGTGCGCTCGCCGTCGCTGGGCTCGGCTTGCCCTTGATGCTGGCGCCGCATCTCGGCGAGGTGCTCGCCGGCATGGTCCTGGTCGGCGTCGGCACATTCTTCGCGCAGGCCGCCGCGACGGGTTTCGTCGGACAGGCCGCAGCCGACAACCGCGGCATCGCCAGCGGCGCTTATCTCGCGTGCTATTTCTGCGGCGGGCTGGTCGGTACGGCCGTGCTCGGCCGGCTGTTCGACAGCTTCGGCTGGCAGACGTGCGTCTGGGGCGTCGGGGCCGCCCTCGCGCTGGCGGCCTTGCTCACTTTCGCCCTGAAACGCTAGCGTTTCGCCGGCGCTTCCTGCGGCGGCTCGTCGTCGGCAATCGCACGCCAGGCGGCGCCGTCAAGATCGTCGTACTGGCCGCTCCTGAGCGACCACAGGAAAGCGACGAGGCCGGCACCTCCGAGCATCAAGGCCAGCGGGACCAGGATGACCAGGATCTCCATCACACGAACTCCCGCGAGGCGCTGCGGGCGCGCAGCGAGTTCAGCATCACCAGGATCGACGATCCGCTCATGGCCGCGGCCGCGATCAGGGGCGTCACGACGCCGCTGATCGCAACCGGCACCGCGAGCACATTGTAACCGATCGCAAGCCAGAGGTTCTGCCGCATCAGGTGCAGCGCCTTGCGCGAAGCGTCGATGGCGGCGACGACGGGGGCCAGCGGCCGGCCGAGGAAGACGAGATCGGCGGTGGCCTGGCTGAGATGCGCGGCCGAGATCGGGGACATCGAGACATGGGCCGCCGCGAGCGAGGGCGCATCGTTCATGCCGTCGCCGACCATCAGCACCTTCATGCCCCGCCGCTTCAATTCTTCGATGCGCGCGATCTTGTCGGCCGGCGTGACGCCGGCACGCCACTCGGAAATGCCGAGTGCATGCGCCGCCGCCTTCACCGCGGGCTCGCGGTCGCCGGACAAGATCTCGATGCCGATGTTGCGCTCCTTCAGCGCTGCGATCACGGCCTGCGCATCGGGGCGCAGGCCCTGGCGAACCGAGAGGATGAACTTCTTGCTGCCCTTGCTGAACGCCACGATGGAGGCCTCGGGATCAAGCGCGGCGACGCCGACCAGCGCCTCGGCGCCGCAGAAGGAGGGGCGACCAAGGCGAAGCGCGACGCCGTCGACGGTTGCGCGGACGCCCTGCCCGGCCTCCTCCACAGCGCCGACGATCGGAGACTTCGCACTGGCAGCCTGCGCAACCGCAGCCGCCACCGGATGATGGCTCGAGAGCGCGAGCCGGCCGGCGAGCTCGAAAATATCGGCGGGGATATCGGCCGCGTTCATGACTTCGAGCTCGGGCAGCGTCAGCGTGCCGGTCTTGTCGAAGATCACATGATCGGCTTCGGCCAGTCGCTCGATCGCATCGCCCGCATTGAGCAGCACACCTGCCCTAAACATCGCCCCCGAGGCCACCGTCTGCACGGTCGGGATCGCGAGCCCGAGCGCGCAGGGACATGTGATGATCAGCACGGCAACGCCGGTCACGATCGCATCATGCCAGGAGGCACCCCCGATGACCCAGCCGAGGATGGTCAAAAGCGCGGTCGCATGCACCACGGGCGCGTAGAGCCGCGAGGCTCGATCGGCGAGGCGCATGTAGCGCGAGCGCGCCTGGAGCGCGTTGTCGAGCAGCCGCGTGATCTCGGCGAGCAGCGTCGCCTCGGAGGCGGCCGAGACCCGCACCCGCAAGCTGCCGGAGATGTTCATCGATCCCGCATAGACCGGCGTGCCCTGCTCGGCCGTGACATAGAGTGTCTCGCCGGTGATCAGGCTCTGGTCGATCTCCGAACGCCCTTCGATCACGGTGCCGTCGACCGCGCAGCGCTCGCCGGGCCGGAGCAGCACGATGTCGCCGGGATGGATCGCCGCGACCGGCACCTGCGAGATCTCGCTGGGCCCGACGAACTTCGCCGCCGTCTCCGCCTTCAGCGCCGCGAGATTGCCGGCGACCGCGCGGGTCCGCCGTCGCATGTTCTGGTCGAGGAAGCGGCCGACCAGCAGGAAGGTCAACAGCATGATCGCCGCATCGAAATAGGCATGCTCGGCGTGATGGATCGTCTCGACCACGGACATGCCGAGCGCCAGGATCACGCCGATCGAGATCGGCACGTCCATGTTGGTGGTCCTCGCCGACAGCGCGCGCCAAGCCGAGCGGAAGAACGGCTGGCCGGCATAGGCCGCCGCCGGCAGCGCGATCAGCGCCGACAGCCAGTGGAAGAAGTCGCGCTGCTCCGGCAGCATGTCCGAGACGTTGCCCGACCACACCGGGATCGACAGCATCATCACGTTCATGGTGGCAAAGGCCGCAACCCCGAGGCAGCGCAGCAGGAAGCGGGATTCGGCGACCTCGGTGACCTCGGCGCTCTCGGTCTCGAACGGATAGGCCTTGTAGCCGAGCTCTTCGAGCCGATCGATGAAGCGGTCGGGCTCGAGCGTGCCCGCCTTCCATTCCAGCGCGACGCGGCGGTCGGTGAGGTTGACGCGCGCCAGCGTAACGTCGGGGATGGCCGAGAGCCCGCGTTCGATCTTGGCCATGCAGCCGGCGCAGTGAACGCCCTCGACGGCGAGATCGATGTGCCGGAGGCCCTCGCCCGCGTCGCGGACATAGTGAGAGAAATCGCGCGTGACCTGCATGACCCAATCCTTCAGTTCAGGATCACGCGGTTGCGCGACATGAACACGCGCGTCCCCCGCGCCTCGCCCTCGATCACCAGGTCCCATTGGCCCGGCGCGACCGACGCCGCATTGCCGCGATAGAGACCACTGCCGGCTTCGCTGAGCTCGACCGCAAGGTCGGCGCGCTTGTCGGTCGGCCGCTCCAGCCGGCCGCCGAACTTCAGCCCGGAGATCGGCTGGCCGCCGGCATCGCGGGCTTCGACCTGGACCGAAGCGCCGCCGTCGTTGCGGCGCTCGATATGGGCGTTGACCTTCCATTTGCGCGCGGCCTGGTCCTGCGCCGCCGAGATCTCGTGCTCATAGGTCAGGCCCGCGGCGTAGGGGCTGTCGACGTCGGTGCCGGGCAGCGTCGCGATCGCGAGCTTCATCATCGTCGCGTTGACGCCGATCACGAGGCCGAAGAAAGCGACCAGCATCAGGAAGACTTTGGTTCCGGTCAGCGGCTTGGAAGCCATGGCAGTCTCCTGATTCTCAAGGCGAGACGAAATTGTCGGTGGCGGAAGCGACAACGCCGAGCCCGATGTCCGTGACGTGGAAGTGGACCGGAATCGACTTCTCCGGATTGTTGTCGGCCGGCGCGGTGACGAGGAGCCGCAGCTCGCTCGTGGCATCGCGCGGGATCACGATCATCGGCCGGTCCGGCGTCACCGAATCGACGCCGACGACGTGAACGGTCGAGTTGACCGGCCCATTGGCGTCGATCGCGATGAGGCGGTCATAGCCGCTCTTGTTCAGGAGCCGCACCGTATAGGCGTTGCGGATCGAGCCGTCGCTGAGCTTGACCGCGACCGGGTTGCGGTCGTGCAGCACGTTGACGTCGAGCAGGCTGCGGGTCGCCAGCGTATAGATCATGATGCCGCCGACCGCCGCGATGATCGCGCTGTAGACGACGGTGCGGGCGCGGACGATCCGGTAGATCGGCGCCTTGCCCTCCTGGCGCCGGTGGATGTTGATGTCGTTGTCGTAGCCAATCAGCCGCTTCGGCCGGCCGATCTTGGTCATCACGTTGTCGCAGGCATCGATGCAGAGCCCGCACTGGATGCATTCCATCTGCGGTCCGTTGCGGATGTCGATGCCAGTCGGGCAGACCGCCACGCACTGGTAGCAGTCGACGCAATCGCCGACCTGCTGCCCGAGCGCGCGCAGCTCGGCGGCCTTCTTCACCGAGGTGCGCTTCTCGCCACGGTCATAGCGATAGGTGACGTTGAGCGCCCATTCGTCGGTGAGCGCGGCCTGGATACGCGGCCAGGGGCAAATATAGGTGCAGACCTGCTCGCGCATGTAGCCGGCGAGGATGTAGGTCGTCGCGGTGAGGATGCCGATCCAGATATAGGCGATCATCGGCGCCTGGAAGGTGACGAGCTCCTTCACCAGGGTCGGCGCGTCGTTGAAGTAGAGCACCCAGGCGCCGCCGGTCCACCAGGCGATCAAGAGCCAGATCGAATGCTTGAGCACGATTTCGGAGATGCGCTCGAGCTTCATCGGATCGCTCGAGGCATCCTTCTTCATGCGCTCGCGCCGGTCGCCCTCGATCAGGCGCTCGACCGCATAGAACAGGTCGGTCCACACCGTCTGCGGACAGAGATAGCCGCACCAGATCCGGCCGCCGATGGAGTTCATCAGGAACAGCGCCACCGCGGCGACGATCAACAGGCCGGTGAAGTAATAGACCTCCTGCGGCCACAGCTCGATGAAGAAGAAATAGAAGCGGCTGTTGGGAAGATCGATCAGCACCGCCTGGCTCGGCGCGCCGAGACCGCGATTCCAGCGCACGAAGGGCAGGAAATAGTAGACACCGAGGCAGAACGCCATCAGGCCCCATTTAATCCGGCGGAATGTGCCGGAGACGCTCTGGGGATAGACCTTCTTGCGGGCTGCGTAGAGTGGCCCGTAGTCATCGTCCGTTGTGAGGTCTTTCGGGTTCACGGTCTTGTTCATCGCCAAAACTTTTCAAGAGGTGCGATTAAACCTAGACCCGACACCGCCGCATCAGTTGATCCAGCTCAAACGGGGGCGCTTTTCTTCGCCCCCGCCGGAAGTCGTCGGTCGCGGAACGGCCTATTTACCGCCGCCCAACGAGTGGACGTAGACCGCCATCGCCTTGATGGTGGCGGGATCGAGCCGGCCTTCCCAGGCCGGCATCACGCCGGCGCGGCCCTGGCTGATCGTCTCGATCAGGCTCGCCTCGTCGGAGCCGTAGAGCCAGATCTTGTCGGTCAGATCAGGTGCGCCCATCTCCTGGTTGCCCTTGGCGGCGTCGCCGTGGCAGGCGGCGCAATTCTCCGCGAAGATCTTCTGGCCCTTGGCGGCGTCATAGCCGTTGCGGGTGGACAGGCCCGAGAGCGACCGCACGTAATTGGCGACCGTGACGATCTCGTCGCCCTTCAGCACGCCGTCCTTGCCGAAGGCGAGCATCTGGCCCTCATGGGTCTTGGTGTGGCCGGAACGCGCGCCGAACTGGATGGTCTGCATGATCTGGTCGAGCGTGCCGCCCCACAGCCAGTCGTCGTCGTTGAGGTTCGGGTAACCCTTGGCGCCGGCACCGCCGGAACCGTGGCACGGCGCGCAATTGTCGCCGAACACGGTCTTGCCCTTGGCGCGGGCGAGCGCCAGCAGAGCCGGGTCCTTCTCGATATCGACGAGCGAGGCCGTGCCCAGCGCCGCCATCTTGTCACCCCGGATCTTCTCGAGGTTGGCGAGCTCGACGGCGACGTCGGCGCGCGAGGAGTAGCCGAACAGGCCGGTGGTGTTGCTTTGGATCAGCGGCCAGGCCGGATAGACGATCCAATAGCCGATCGCCCAGACGATGGTGAGGTAGAAGCAGATCACCCACCACCGCGGCAGCGGCGTGTTGAGCTCCTTGATGCCGTCCCACTCGTGCCCGGTCGTGGACTTGCCCGAGACGGAATCGATGTCGCTAGAATGATCGGTCATGATGTCTCACTCCTCCCGCAAGGGCAGGTGCGCTGCCTTGTCGAACGCAGCCTTGTTACGGGGCCAAAAAGCGTAGGCGATGATCGCGAGAAAGATCGCGACGAACGCCGGGGTCCAGATCGTCGTCACGAGATCGGACGCAAGATTATGGACGGTCAGGATGGCTTTCATCGTTCATGCCTTCTCAGCGAAGATTGGCTTTCTCGTTGTAGATCTTGAAGTCGACCAGCGTGCCGAGCATCTGCAGGTACGCGACGAGCGCGTCCATCTCGGTCGGCGTGCCGGTCTTGCCGTCGAAATTGCGTACAACGGCCTTGGCGTAGCGCTTGGTGAAGGCGTCGGTGCCGGCATTGTCCGGATCTGCTTGGGCCTTCAGGTCGGCTGCGGCATTGGCGACCTGTTCGTCACTATAGGGGACCCCGACGGTCTTGAGCGCGCGCATGTCGCCGGCGATCGCATCCGGGTCGACCTCGGCCTTGCTCAGGAACGGATAGCCGGGCATCACCGACTGCGGCACGATCGCGCGCGGGTTGGTCAGATGCGTGACGTGCCACTCGTCGGAATATTTGGCGCCGACGCGGGCGAGATCCGGACCGGTGCGCTTGGAGCCCCACTGGAACGGGTGGTCGTACATGCTCTCCGCGGCGAGCGAGAAGTGACCGTAGCGCTCGACCTCGTCGCGCAAGGGCCGGACCATCTGCGAGTGGCAGAGATAGCAGCCCTCGCGGACGTAGACGTTACGTCCGGCGAGCTCGAGCGGCGTGTAGGGCCTGACCCCGTCGACCTTCTCGATCGTGCTCTTGAGGTAGAACAGCGGGGTGATCTCGACGAGACCACCGACCGCGATCACCAGCAGGATGCCGACGATCAGGATGATCGAGTTCTTTTCGAAGATTTGGTGGCGTGTCCAGAACGACATTGCTTGAGCTCCTCATTCCGCCGGCTGAAGAGCGACGGGCATCTGGACTTCCTGTTCGCCGACGCGAACCGTCATCCAGAGATTGTAGGCCATGATCAGCGAGCCGATCAGGAACAGGCCGCCGCCTGCGGCGCGGATGATGTAGAAGGGATGCATCGCCTCGACGGTCTCGATGAAGGAATATTCGAGGAAGCCGAGCGAGGTGTAGGCGCGCCACATCAGGCCCTGCAGGATGCCGGACACCCACATCGCCGAGATGTAGAGAACGATGCCGAGGGTGGCGATCCAGAAGTGCCAGTTGACGAGCTTGAGGCTGTAGAGACCCTTGCGATTCCAGGCCCACGGCACCAGGCAGTAGAGCGCGCCGAAGGAGACGAAGCCGACCCAGCCGAGCGCGCCGGAATGCACGTGGCCGATGGTCCAGTCGGTGTAGTGGCTGAGCGAGTTGACCACCTTGATCGACATCATCGGGCCTTCGAAGGTCGACATGCCGTAGAAGGCGACGGAGACGACGAGCATGCGCAGCACGGGATCGGTACGCAGCTTGTCCCAGGCGCCCGACAGCGTCATCAGGCCGTTGATCATGCCGCCCCAGGAGGGCATCCACAGCATGATCGAGAAGGTCATGCCGAGCGTCTGCGTCCAGTCAGGCAGCGCCGTGTAGTGCAGATGGTGCGGGCCGGCCCAGATATAGAGGAAGATCAGCGCCCAGAAGTGGATGATCGACAGCCGATAGGAATAGATCGGCCGTTCGGCGCGCTTCGGGATGAAGTAGTACATGATGGCGAGGAAGCCGGCGGTCAGAAAGAAGCCGACCGCGTTGTGGCCGTACCACCACTGGAACATGGCGTCCTGAATGCCGCCCCAGGCGATGTAGGACTTGGAGCCGAACACGGAGACGGGCAGCGCGGGGTTGTTGCCGAGATGCAGCACCGCGATCGTCACGATGAAAGCGAGATAGAACCAGTTCGCGACGAAGATGTGCGGTTCCTTGCGCTTGATGACGGTGACGAGGAAAACCAGCAGATAGACCACCCAGACGATGGTCAGCCAGAGGTCGGCGTACCATTCCGGCTCGGCATATTCCTTCGACTGGGTGACGCCGAGCAGATAGCCGGTGCCAGCGATCAGAATGAAGAAGTTGTAGCCCACCACGACGAACCACGGCGCGAGGTCGCCGGCAAGGCGCGCACGGCAGGACTTCTGCACCACGTAGAAGGAGGTCGCGATCAGCACGTTGCCGCCGAAGGCAAAGATCACGGCGGAGGTGTGCAGCGGCCGCAGGCGGCCGAAGCTGGTCCACGGCAGATCGAAGTTCAGCGCGGGCCAGGCCAGCTGCGAGGCGATGATGAGACCGACGAGAAATCCGGCAATGCCCCAGAACATCGCCATGAAGGCGGAGAACTTGATCGGCCCCATGTTGTAGTTGGGTCGGCCGTTGATTTCCTGCGGCGGCAAAGCCGCCGGCCGTTCGAAGTAGCGGTTGACGATGAAGAACACCGCAGCCACGCTCGCCGCCGCGCTGAGCGCGGCGTGGAATGCGAAGGGCGCATCGAGCGCCTTGGCCGAGGCGATCACGCAGAGGAAAGCGGTGACTGCGAATACGACAGCCAAGCCGCTTTCACCGATGGTCATGGATTTTGAGATGGAGGGCTGGCTCATGCGGATTCTCTCTGAAAGAACACGCTGCCAGAAACCACATCCACCCTCGCGGGGAATTGATTGAAATCAAGATGGATGGATTTCTGTTAATGTGAGCCGATGTGCCGCCAGCTGAGTGCCTTTTCGCCCCGCGCGTAGCGCCATCGCGCGCGAGGGCTTGGTTCTGTAGGCACGCTTGGAGACACCTCCGTGAAATCACGGAGGTTGGAACCGAGGGATCCAGACGTCACTCCCGCGCCGTCGCCTTGAGCGCCGCGATGACGTCCTCGCGCGCGATGATGCCGACCAGCTTCTCTATGCCATCGAGCACGATGATGCTCCTGATGCGGTGCTCGACCATGATCTGGAGCACGCGTGTCAGCCGCGTGTCGGGGCTCACATAGATGAACTCGGGCGTCATGACGTCGCCGATCTTGCGGCTCATCAGGTCGTCGTAGCGCGGCAACATCTGGCTCGGCGTGAAGGCGAAGCACTTCAGGATGTCGAACTTGGTGACGATGCCGACCACCTGCCCGTCGTCTTCGACAGGGTAGGAATTGAAATCGTCGGTCTCGAACATCTCGCTGAGCTGGAACAAGTCGAGGCCGCGCTGCACCGTCTTGACGTTGCGCGTCATGTAGCCGTCGACGGTCTGTTCAAGAAATTGATACACGGCGCGTCCTCCTCGATTCCTCAATTGGCCGGCCGGATGGTCAGTGCGACAGCAGCACGCTGCGGGCGGTTTGCGTCACCAGATATTGGGTGACGCCTCCGAGGATCAGTTCGCGAAATCTCGAATGACCATAGGCGCCCGCGACGATCAGGCCCGCGCCGATGTCACCGGCGACTTTCTCCAACCGCGCAGCAGCGGTTTCGTTTCCTGCGGCCTCCAGGACCCGCGCCGTCGCGGTGACGCCGTGACGGCCGAGCCAGGCGGCAACGTCGCTGATCCCGGCCATCACGGCCGAACGGTCGTCGCCCCGCTCTGGGATTTCGACGATGGTGACGTCCTTCGCCTTGTGCAGCATCGGCAGCGCGCCCGCCACCGCCCGCCGCGCTTCCGGCGTGTCCTTCCACGCCACCAGCACGTTGCGCAGATCGAGCCAGTTGGCCCTGTCGGGAACGACGAGCAGCGGGCGACCGGCCTGCATCACCAGGTCCTTGGGGCTCGCCAGCGAGAAAGCGTCGGAGAAGGCCGGGCTCTGCCCACCGCTGACGACGATGTCGGCGCAACGCGCCTGCGCCGCGACGAAGCGCGCCGGATAGTCCATGGCGCTGCGCCACTCCGCATGCCCGCCGCGATTTTTCACGGCCGCGCGGAATTGCGCTTCGAGGCCGGCGAGCCGCCGCCTGATCGAAGCTTCGCCGTCGTCGATCAGCGCTTGCGCCTCGGCGCCGTCGGTGAAATAGAGCGGCGGGGCGAACTGCGCTGCTGCGACCCCGATGATGGCCGCCTCGAATCGTTCGGCGAGTTCGCCTGCGACCTGAAGACGCGCTTCGTTGGGCTGATCGAGCGCCAGGCTGACCATGACGGTCGCGTATGTCATCGGATATCTCCAGCATTACAGAATTTTTTCGAATCCTAGACCTGCTGCCGCGCAACAGGCTGAGATAGATCAAATCCGACGCTGCTGGTGGCTCGCTCTCCGTGTGATGGGAATCCGCCAGTGAATTCAACGTCCGCGCTTGCCTACGGGCATGGCTTGGGCGACATTCCAGAAGCGGTAAAGGCATCCTGCCGGCCCGCCGAGAATAGGAGCAGAGCTTGGCGCCGACCCGCGTGACCCATCCGGCAGACGATGGTCGGGGCGAGCATTTCCGGGTCCGCATCGAGGGATTCGGCGTCGGCACCTGGGACCTCGACCTGCAGACCCGCGAACTCGAATGGTCGGACATGGCCAGGCGGCTGTTTGGCCTGCAGCCGGACCAGGCCGTCAGCTACGATCTCTTTCTTTCGCTCTTGCAGCCCGCCGATCGGGACCATCTCCTGAAAGCGATCGGGCGCGCCTCGGAAGGCGGCGGGGGTCTCGACCTGTCCTTCAAGATCGGCGGCGCGTCCGGTAACGGCCAATGGATCCGGGCCAGGGCCGGCGTGATCCGGGACGATGCGGGCACGCCGCGTCACCTCAGCGGGATATTCCTCGACATCAACGAGGAGAAGCAGCTCGAGGAGGCGCTGCGCTCCCAGGAGAATCATCTTCGCTCGATTCTCGAAACGGTGCCCGACGCCATGATCGTCATCGATTCACGCGGCATCATGCAGCTCTTCAGCAGCGCCGCGGAGCGGCTGTTCGGCTACAGCAGGCAGGAAGCCATCGGGCGGAACGTAAGCATTCTCATGCCGGAGCCCGATCAGTCGCGTCACGACAGCTATCTCGCGCGCTATCTCAGGACCAATGATCCGCACATCATCGGCATCGGCCGGATCGTGACGGGCAAACGCCGCGACGGCACGACGTTCCCGATGCACCTGTCCGTCGGGAAGACGCAACGCGCGGGCGAGCCCTATTTCACCGGCTTCGTGCGCGACCTCACCGAACACCAGCAGACCCAGGCGCGGCTCCAGGAGCTGCAATCCGAGCTCGTGCACGTGTCGCGGTTGACCGCGATGGGCGAGATGGCTTCCGCGCTCGCCCACGAGCTCAACCAGCCGCTGGCGGCGATCAGCAATTACATGAAGGGATCGCGGCGCCTCCTCGCCGGCAGCACCGATCCCAACATGCCGAAGGTCGAAAGCGCGCTGGACCGCGCCGCGGAGCAGGCCTTGCGCGCCGGCCAGATCATCCGCCGCCTGCGCGACTTCGTCTCCCGCGGAGAATCGGAGAAGCGGGTCGAAAGCCTGTCCAAGCTGATCGAGGAAGCCGGCGCGCTCGGGCTCGCCGGCGCGCGCGAGCAGAACGTGCAGCTCCGCTTCAGCCTCGATCCCGACGCCGACCTCGTTCTCGCCGACCGGGTGCAGATTCAGCAGGTGCTGGTCAACCTGTTCCGCAACGCGCTCGAGGCCATGGCGCAGTCGCAGCGGCGCGAGCTCGTCGTCGCCAACACCCGCGTCGCCGACGGCATGATCGAGGTGGAAGTCTCCGACACCGGCATCGGCTTCCGGGAAGACATCATTCCAAACCTGTTCCAGACCTTCTTCACCACCAAAGACACCGGCATGGGCGTGGGACTCTCGATCAGCCGCTCGATCATCGAGGCCCATGGCGGCCGCATGTGGGCCGAGAGCAACGCAGCGGGCGGAGCGACATTCCGCTTCACCCTGCCGGCAACCGACGAGAGCTGATTCATGACGACCAAGGGACATGTCTATGTCATCGACGACGACGCGGCGATGCGGGACTCGCTGAACTTCCTGCTGGATTCCGCCGGCTTCGCCGTCACCCTGTTCGACGACGCGCTCGCCTTTCTCGAAGCCCTGCCCGGCCTCGATTTCGGCTGCATCGTCTCCGACGTGCGCATGCCCGGCCTCGACGGCATCGAGCTCTTGAAGCGGATGAAGGCGCAGCAAAGCCCGTTCCCGATCGTGATCATGACCGGTCATGGCGACGTGCCGCTGGCGGTCGAGGCGATGAAGCTCGGGGCCGTCGACTTCCTGGAAAAGCCGTTCGATGACGACCGTCTCACCGCCATGATCGAATCGGCGATCCGCCAGGCCGAGCCCGCCGCCAAGAACGAGGCCGTCGCGCAGGACATCGCTGCCCGCGTCGCGTCCTTGAGCCCGCGCGAGCGCCAGGTCATGGAGGGGCTGGTCGCGGGCCTCTCCAACAAGCTGATCGCCCGCGAATACGACATCAGCCCGCGGACGATCGAGGTCTACCGGGCCAACGTCATGACCAAGATGCAGGCGAGCAGCCTTTCGGAACTGGTTCGCCTGGCGATGCGCGCCGGCATGCTCAAGGATTGAGGCAGGTCAAGGCGGCTTCACGGCGCCGTGCTAGCCAGAGAGCATGGTTGAGGTCAGCCCATATCGTGCGCGGCCGTCGTCCTCCCCACAGCCCACCGTCTTTGTGGTCGACGATGATGCCGCAGTCCTGGGATCCCTGCGGTTTCTGCTGGAGACCGACGGCTTCGCCGTGCGAACCTTCAGGAGCGGCACGGCGCTGCTCAATCTCGGCGCCGCGCCAGGGCCGGACTGCTACGTCATCGACTACAAGATGCCCGACATCAACGGCATCGACCTGACCGGCCGGCTGCGCAAATCCGACCGCGATGCGCCGGTGATCCTGATCACCGGCTATCCCGACGAGAACATCTCGGCCCGGGCTGCGACGGCGGGCATCAAGGACGTGGTTTTGAAGCCGCTTCTCGATGAAAACCTCGTCAAATGCATCCGCCACGCGATCAAGGACCGCCCCCACGCCTGACCTACGGGATTCTACGTAAGGCACCCCCCTTAAGATATCTCGCGAAATTTTCGAAGCACCCGATACCGCGTAGGAAAGCGTCATCACAACGGAGATGGCGCAGATGCTGACCCAGACGCTCAACACCCAGGCGATCAACACCCAAGTGGGTGGCAAGATTGCTCCTGCCCACCCCGTTACCGACCAGTTCGGCGCCATCGCCGGCCATGTCGGCCTGGTCGCCACCGAGTTCTCCTACGGCAAGGACGAGGAGATCTATGGCGAGGACGAGGCGGCCGAATATGTCTACCAGGTCGTCACCGGCGCGGTGCGCAGCTACAAGCTTCTCTCCGACGGCCGCCGCCAGATCGGCGCCTTCCATCTTCCCGGCGACGTGTTCGGCCTCGAATCCGGTCCCACCCACCGCCTCGCCGCAGAAGCCATCATCGACACCACCGTGCGCCTCGTGAAGCGCGCGAGCCTCGAAAAGGCCGCCGGCACCGACGTCCAGGTCGCCCGCAAGCTCTGGGCCATGACCGCCGGCGAGCTTCGCCATGCCGAGGACCACATGCTGCTGCTGGGCCGCAAGACCGCCATGGAGCGCGTTGCGACCTTCCTGCTCGAAATGGATCGCCGCCTCGCCGTTGCCGGCATGATGGCGCTGCCGATGTGCCGCCGCGACATCGGCGACTATCTCGGCCTCACCCTGGAGACCGTGTCGCGCGCGCTGTCGCAGCTTCACGCTCAGGGCATCCTCGGTTTCTCCGGCGCCCGCCAGATCGTGCTGCGCAACCGCCAGCGCCTGCACAATCTCGACGCGTGATCCTTGATCTACCTCCCCAACCACTTTGGCCGGCTGAACTCGTTCAGCCGGCCATTTCTTTCGCGGCGACCAGACCCGTGCGCCGCGTCTCCGGCATCGCAAAGAGGATCAGCAGCAGTCCCGCTGCAGCGACGCCGGACAGCCCGATGAACGCGGTGGCATTGCCGAACTTGTCGCTGACGTAGCCGCCAAGCACCGTGCTCAGCGACGCGCCGATGCCCATCGCGGTGCCGACGATCCCCTGCGCCAGATTGAAATGTCCGCTGCCGAACGCGACGTCGGCGACGATCAGCGGGATCATCACCGCGAATACCGCGGCGGTAATGCCGTCGAACACCTGCACCAGCACCAACAGATACGGATCGCGCACGGTCGCAAACAACAGGCCGCGGATCGCCAGTGCGCCGAATCCGATCAGCAGCAGGGGCCGGCGGCCCCACGCTTGCGCCTTGCGCCCGACCGTCGGCGACACCAGCGCCACGATCGCTTGCGGAACGACGATGCAAAAGGCGACGAGAACAGTCGCCCATTGGCTCGACCGCGCCGTCACCGCGCTCGCCATCAGCGGCATCATCGCGGCATTCGCCAGCTGCAGCAGCAGCACGCTGAGCGCGAATACGATCAGCGGGCGCTGCCGGACCAGGTGCCAGATATTGGGGTCGCCGCGATCGGCGGCTTCAGGCGGCATCTCGCCGTGACAGCGCCTGATGTCGACTTCGTTCTCGCGGATGCGCGACAGCGCGATCAGGGTCGGGATCGCGAGCAGGAAGGTGACCAGGAACACCGAGCGGCTCGACAGCAGATAGCCCGCGGTGCCCATCACCGCCGCGGCGACGCCGTTGCCGAGTGAGGCGAAGCGCGCGTTGCGGCCGAGCCGCTCGCCGATCGCGAGCGGGCCGACGAGGCCGAGACTGATCGCCGCGATCGCGGGCCCGAGCACGCAGCTCGCCATCGCATGCAGCGTGGCCGCGGTGACCACGACGGGGAAGATCGGCATCGCCGCATAGGCCAGCGCGCAGGCGCCGATGGCCGCGATCGCGAGGGCGGCGACGAGGCGTTCCGATTTCGCGGCATCGATGATCGCGCCGCCCGGCATCTGCCCGATCAGGGCGACGATGCCGCCGATGGAGAGCACGAGCCCGATCTCGACCTGGGTCCATTTCTGCGTCGTCAGGTAGACCGCGATGAAGGGGCCGAATCCGGTCTGCACGTCGGCGAGGAAGAAGATGAACCAGTCGAGGCCGCGCAGGCTCTGGCGCGACGGCGCCGGAATGCCCGCAGCCGCCTGCACCGCGACGTTGTCCTGCTCGACGCCGCCGCCGCGATCTGCATGGTTCGGCTTCCTCGACAACAGCACGGGCGGTCAGCCCTCCCTGCACCTCACTGAATCGCTTGCAGCGGCTGAAGGCTGCCGGACGCGCCGAGCACGACGATCGGCGTGTCCTCCTTGTATTCCGGTGCGGCCGCGACCTGCGCCTTGGTCAATTCCAGGGTGATGCTGTCCTTCTTGTTGGCGATCTTGCCGAAGCGCAGCGCGTTCCAGTCCACGACGATCTTGCGGCTGCCGACGCCGAGGAAGCCGCCGAAATCGATCGCCGCAGCGCGGACGTGACCGGTGCGGTCGACGATGACGTCGACGATGCGGCCCATGTCCTCGCCGGCGGCGCTGCGAACGTCGCGGCCGAGCACACCGTGGGCCTCGCTCGCGCCGATGATGGTCACCGATGGCGGCGGCGCGGCGTCCTTGGGCGTGACGGGCACGACGGAAGCCGGCGGTTGTACCGTTGCCGGTGCGTTTGCTTCGGTCGGAGGTGAAGATGGCGCTGCGGCCGGCTCTTCCGCCGCGCGCGATACGGCGACCGTCAAGCCCGCGACGATCGCCACGCTTAGAACCAACCATCCGGTCGCGCGCATGACCTCCTCCTTGCGCAGCTAGCGCGCCAGCACGATCGAGACCTGAATCTGACCGCGCGTGCGCAACACTTCCAGCGCCACATCGTCGCCGTGACGACTGACGCGTAAGTCCACGCTGGAGTCGCCGAGGCGCAGATCGTGCAGGATCACCTCGTTGAGGAACGCCGGCAGATGCGGATTGCGCAGACGAATCTCGCCGCGCGCGACGTCGAACTCGAGGCCCAGCGCCGCCTCCAGCAGCGTGAACGGCGTCGCGCTGGCCCAGGCCTGCGGCGCGCAGGCGACCGGATAGAGCGTCGGCCCGCGCCGTTTCTCGCGCCGGAAGCCGCAGAACAATTCGGGCAACCGCCGCAGGTCCATGTAGGTCGCGGCGTCGAACAGACCCTTGAAGACATGCGCCACCGTATGCTTGAGACCGTAGCGCGCCAGCCCCAGCGCGATCAACGCATTGTCGTGCGGCCAGATCGATCCGTCATGATAGGACATCGGATTGTAGCGCACCTCGCCTTGCGCGACGGTGCGGATGCCCCAGCCCGAGAAGAAATGCGGCCGCATCAGATCGGCGGCGACGAGACGCGCGCGGTCCTCGCGAACCATGCCGCTGAACAGGACCTGCCCGGCATTCGAGGTCCTGACCGTGCAGGGCCGCTTCTTGCCGTCGAGCGCGAGCGCATAAGTGCCGAGCTCCTCGCACCAGAACGCCTGCTCGAAGCGCTCGGCGAGCGCCCTGGCTTCGGCCTCGAGCTTGCGCATGCGGTCCGGCTTGCCGAGCCGCAGCGCGCAACGCGCGGCGAGCTGCTTGGCGGCAAAGACGTAGCCCTGCACCTCCGCAAGCGCGATATTGCCCTCGGCAAGCTGGCCGTCGGCATGGAAGATCGCATCGTAGGAATCCTTCCAGCCCTGGTTCGCCAGCCCCTTCTCGGTCGCGCGCTGGTATTCGACGAAGCCGTCCTGGTCGGGATCGCCCGGACCGTCGATCCAGGCCAGCCCCGCCTCGATCGCGGGCCACAGTTCGATCAACGTGGCCTCGTCGCCGGTGCGCTCGAAATAGCTGCCTGCGAGCAGCACGAACAGCGCGGTCGAATCGACGCTGCCGTAATAATGCGCGAACGGCACCTCTCCGAGCGCGGCCATCTCGCCGCCGCGCATCTCGTGCAGGATCTTCCCGGGCGCGGCGTCGGCGAGCGGATCGACGGCCGTGGCCTGGAAATGCGCGAGTCGGCGCAGGACGCCCTTGGCAATGCGCGGATCGACCCAGAGCATCTGCAGCGCGGTGATGAGGCCGTCGCGCCCGAACGTCGTCGAGTACCAGGGAATGCCGGCATAGGGATAACGGCCCTGCGGCGTCTCGGTCATCAGCATGTTGAGGTCGGCCATGGCCTGGCACAGCACCTCGTTGAAGATGTTGTTGGAGGTCTCGATGCTGGCGGCCCCGGCCGTCTGAAGCCGCATCTCGCGGCGGTGCGCCAGCAGACCCGGGAAGAACCGCACCGGCTTTTCCGTCACCGGCCGGTTGCAGGATACGGCGACGAACAGCGATTTGGCTTGGTGCGGCTCCAGGTCGAGCTCCCAGGTTGCGGCATCGACCGAGAGCCGCGTCGGACGCGGATCGAAATGCAGCCCGGTGGTCCGCTCGGTGTCGTCGAGACCGCGATATTCGAACAGCACGTCGGTCGGCCCGAGCAGCCGGCTCGTTCCGATCCCGCGGCGCGGTCGCCGCTCGCCGCGGACTTCGAACAGATCGGCGAAGTCGTTGCCGAACAGCAGCGTCAGGTTGAAGCTGGTGCGCCGGTCGCCGTGGTTCTGCACCCCGATGCGTTGGTAGGCGGTGCCGCGCCACAGGAAGATCGTGCGTACGACGTGCAAGAGGTCCTTTTGCAGAACGAGGTTGCCCTGCCGATAGATGTCCGGATTGGTGAGGTCGACGGTCAACGCCGAATTGTCGTCGCGCAGATTGGAGCCGAGCAGCAATGGCTGGAGATCGTCGAGCACCAGCTCGAGCCGCGCGAGGTAGCGCGTGTCGTGATGGAACAGCCCGTCTGGCCCGCCGGCGGACGCGCCGATGTCGCCGTGGCTGTCGAGCACGATGAACGTGTCGTCGTGCTTGAGCGAACGCCGCGGCCGGGCCGAGGGCCCGGTCATCGGAATGTAGAAGGGCTGTTCCGCGACCTGTTCCGGGGTCCGCGTCACGGAGACGAACTTGGTTACGGCTTCGGCCGACATGAGCTGCTCCCCTGCGCTTGTTTCGAAACGCGACCGACACGAGAACGCGACTGTTGGTTACGCGGCAGCTTGCGCGAGCCGGCTCATTTCCTGCGTGACCAGCTCACGATACGGCCCGTGACCCTGCATCAGACGCTCGGGCGAGCCGTCCTCGATGATCTTACCATTCCTCAGCACCACCACACGGTCGAAATTGCGCAGCGTCGCGAGTCGATGGGCGATCGCGATCACGGTGCGGCCGCGCATCAGGCGCGACAGCGCCTCGCGGATCGCCTCCTCGGATTCGCTGTCGAGCGCGGCGGTCGCCTCGTCCAGCAGCAGGATCGGCGCATCCTTCAGGAAGGCGCGCGCGATGGCGATGCGCTGGCGCTGGCCGCCCGACATCTTGACGCCGCGGTCGCCCACCATGGTGTCGAGACCCTCGGGCAGGCTCTCGACGAAGTCGCAGCGCGCCGCGATCGCCGCGCGCAGCACCTCGTCGTCGGTCGCGTTCGGCCGGCCGTAGCGGATGTTCTCGCGGATCGACCGATGAAACAGGGAAATGTCCTGCGGCACGACGGAAATCGCCTCGCGCAGGCTCAGCTGCGTCACCTTCGCGATGTCCTGGCCGTCGATGGTGATGTTGCCCTCATCGACGTCGTAGAAGCGCTGCAGCAGTGTGAACAGCGTCGACTTGCCGCCACCGGACTGGCCGACCAGTCCGACGCGCTGGCCGGGCTGCAGGCGCAGGCTGAAGCGCTCGAAGATCTTGTCGCCGCCGGGATAGCCGAAGGTGACGTTGTTGTACGCGATGGCCGCGCCGCTCTTCACCAGGGGCTCGGCCTCGGGATGGTCGCGGAGCCCGTGCGGCACCAGCAGCGTGGCGATCGCCTCGGTCAGACGCGCGACGTGCTGGGTGACGTCGACCAGCGCCACCGCGAGATCGCGCGTGGCGCTCAGGATGGAGATGCCAAGGGTACAGACCAGCACGACGTCGCCGGTCGTCGCTTCGCCCTTCTGCCAGAGCGAGATGGCCCAGGCCATCAGCGCAATGGTCAATAGCACGGTGATGGCGGCATGCAGCAGCCGCAGCTTCTCCAGATAGCGCAGGCTGCGGCTTCGCGCGGTCAGCTCCTGGTTCACCGTCGCGTCGAACCGCTCATGCTCGTGGCTGATGCCGCAGAAGGCGCGCACCAGCGGCATGTTGCTGATAACGTCGATCATCTCGCCGTCGACCACCGCGGCCTTGTCGGCGAAATCGTCATGCAGCGGCTTGCCGGCGGCGGCGAGACGAAACATCGCGGCGACCATGCCGCCGGCGATCAGGATCAAGCCGAGCGCCATATAGGGACTGACGGTTCCAATCAGCAAGATTGCCGCAATTGTGGCAATGCACGGCGGCAACACATTCCAGACGAACATGTTCTCGACGGTGAACACCGCGTTCGACGTCGCCGTGATGCGGCTCGTCAGCATGCCGGGCATGCGATCCGAGAAATAGCTCGGCGCGTGCCCGGTCAGATGACGAAAGATGTCGCGCCGTAAATCACCCGTGACCCGGACAAAGGTGAAGCTCGCCGTCCAGCTCGCGATCCGCCACAGGAAGTTGTCGGCGGCGATCAGTGACATGAGCAGAATGAATGCCAGCCATACGCCGCCGCCATGCGAGGGCCCGGCGGACAAGGCATCGACCAAAGCCTTGACGCCATATTGAGTGCCTACGGAGCAGGCAACGGCCCCCACGACCGCGGCCAGGATCACCAAATGCGACGCGAGACGACGCCGGAGATAGCGCAAGACAAAGGCAAATGGCCTGCGCGCGTATCCAGAAAGCTGATCCATATGGCTATCGCCCCGTTATGCTGATTTTCGTTTCGTTACTGGTCGAGTGAACATCGACCGCTTCGCCCCGGTTCCCGGGCAACGCCATCACGACATGCGGATGCGGACGATCTGCGAAGATGTGGTGGCAGCATCGCGACGGTCCCCCGACGTGTCGAATATGTAACGTTTGGGAGAAGGAACTTCGCAGGTGCGGGAACGTTCCCTCGTCTGGCATTGCCGGTGCCGTAAAAGGTGGGGGTTTCAACATTCATGATCGCAGAGGAGATGGTGAGATGCGCATCGCGCAGGTAGCTCCGTTGACGGAGGCTGTTCCACCCAAGCTGTATGGCGGCACCGAGCGGGTGGTGCATTGGTTGACGGAAGAGCTGGTGGCCCTGGGACATGACGTGACGCTTTTCGCCAGTGGCGACTCGCAGACATCTGCCAAGCTCGATGCATTATGGCCGCGGGCGCTACGGCTCGACGGTTCCGTGCGCGATCCCAATGCGCTGCACATGGTGCTGCTGGAGCGGGTGCGGCAGAAATGTGACGACGAGGAATTCGACTTCCTCCACTTTCACCTCGACTATTATCCCTGGTCGTTGTTCCACCGCCAGCCGACCCCGTTCGTGACCACGCTGCACGGCCGGCTCGATCTTCCCGAGCATCAGCCGGTCTTCAACACCTTCTCCAAGATGCCGGTCATATCGATCTCCAACGCGCAGCGGCGGCCGGTGCCGCAGGCGAACTGGGTGACGACGATCCACCATGGCCTGCCGGAGAAGCTGCTGACGCCGAAGCCGGCGAAACAGGAATATCTCGCCGTGCTCGGCCGCATCGCACCCGAGAAGGGCGTCGACCGCGCCATCAAGATCGCGACCCATTGCGGCATTCCGCTCAAGATCGCGGCCAAGGTCGATCGTGCCGACCAGGATTATTACGACGAGCTGATCCGGCCGATGATCGAGAACAATCCGCTGGTGGAGTTCATCGGCGAGATCAGCGATCACGAGAAATCGGATTTCCTGAGCGGCGCGCTCGGCCTCTTGCTGCCAATCGACTGGCCGGAGCCGTTCGGCCTCGTCATGATCGAAGCCATGGCGTGCGGAACACCCGTCGTCGCCTTCAACCGCGGCTCGGTGCCGGAGATCATCGACGAGGGCCTCACCGGCTTCATCGTCGAGGATGTCATCAGCGCCGCAGGCGTGGTGAACCGGCTTTCGCAGCTCGACCGCACCGCGATCCGCAAGCAGTTCGAGACGCGCTTCACCGCGCGGCGCATGGCCCTCGACTATCTCGCCGCCTATCGCAGCCTGACCGAGGCCAAGGCGCCGCGGATCAAGCTGGTGAGCAGCGCGGAGTAGGGGCTGCTCTCACCTCGAGGCACACTGTCATGCCCCGGCTCGACCGGGGCATACAGTACGCCGCGGCATCTCGGCTCCATCACGACCGTCTGTGGGATACTGGATCGCCCGGTCTTCGCCGCCGGGCGATGACAGCGAGTGTGCGGAGAGAGATGACAGAAAGAACGGGGCACGAGCGCCCTATCGCTCGCCTCGCTACATCCCCAATAGCCGCGGCAGCCACAGCGACAGGCCGGGCCAATAGGTCACCACCACGAGGAAGCCCAGCATCGTCAGCAGCCACGGCCACACTGCGACCGTGAGCTCGGTGATCCCCATCTTGGCGATGCCCGAGGCGACGTAGAGATTGAGGCCGACGGGCGGATGGCAGAGACCGACCTCCATGTTGACCGTCATCAGGATGCCGAAGTGAATCGGATCGATGCCGAGCTTGACCGCGACCGGAAACAGGATCGGCGCCATGATCAGGATGATCGAGGACGGCTCCATCACGTTGCCCGCGAGCAGCAGCAGCAGGTTGACGAGCAGCAGGAAGCCGATCCACCCCAGGCCTTGGTCGATCATCCATTGCGCCAGCGCCTGCGGGACGTTCTCGTAGGTCATCAGGAACGAGAACAGCACGGCGTTGGTGATGATGTAGAGCAGCATCGCCGAGAGGTTCGCCGACGACAGCAGCACGCGCGGCACGTCGCGCAGCTTCAGATCCTTGTAGATGAACACCGCGACGATGAAGGCGTAGACCGCGCTGACGGCGGCAGCTTCAGTCGGCGTGAACAGGCCGCTGTAGATGCCGCCGATCACGATCACGATCAGGAGGATGCCCCAGATCGACTTGCGGAACGCATCGAGTCGCTCGACGAAGGTGGCCTTCGGCATCCGCGGATAGTCGTTGCGCCAGGCGCGATAGAACGTCGTCATCCCGAGCAGCGTGGCGAGCGCAAGCCCCGGCACGATGCCGGCGATGAACAGCTTGCCGACCGAGCTGTTGGTGGAGACGGCGTAGAGCACCATCGGGATCGACGGCGGAATCAGAATGCCGAGCGAGCCCGACGTCGTGATCACGCCCGCGCCGAACCGCTTCGGAAAGCCTTGCACGACCATGGCGGGCAGGATCACCGAGCCGATGGCGACGACCGTCGCCGGCGAGGAGCCGGAGATCGCGGCGAACAGCGCGCAGGCGACCACACCCGACAGCGCGAGGCCGCCGTACCAATGGCCGACCAGCGACGTTGCGAAGGTGATCATCCGCCGCGCCACGCCGCCATGGGTCAGGAAGTTGCCGGCGAGGATGAAGAACGGGATCGCCATGATCTCGAAATTCTCGATGCCCGTGAACAGCTTCAGCGCCACCGATTCGGTTCGCACGTCGGTCAGCGTGAACATGAAGCTGAGCACGGTCAGACCGAGCGCGATCGAGATCGGCATGCCCGTGAGCATCAACGAGAGCAGCAGCGCGAACACGATGAGGACGCGCAGGCCCTGCGGCAGGGTGATGACGTGGGCCGCATGCGCGAAGCACAGGGCGACGATCAGCACCGGCAGCAGCATCAGGATCCAGCCGAGCGGGCTGCGCTCGTCCCGCACGACCTGGGTGGGCGTGACCGGCGCCGGATGCACCGGATCCGCCTCGACACCCTCGACGCCCGCCATGTCGTGATGCGGCAACTCGCCGGTGCGGTGGAACGACCAGGCGACCTGCAGGAAGCGGAAGCACATCAGGCCGGAGCCGAGCGGGATGGTGAGATACACCATCCACATCGGCGCTTCCAAATCGTTGGACTGCTGGCCGGTCTGCCACATCTGGCTGACGAACGCGGCGCCGAAATAGGCGACGATGGCGGTGAACAACGCTCCGCACAGGAGGCCGAAGGTGATGACGCGCCGGCGCGAGCCGCCGGGCAGGATGTTGACCAGCACGTCGACCCCGACATGGATGCCGGTCCGGACGCCGTAGGCGGCGCCGAACTTCGCCATCCAGATGAACATGTAGATGCAGAGCTCCTGCGCCCAGGACAGGTCGAGCGAGGCAAGCCAGGTGAACGCGGCGCGCGCGGGCACGGCGAGGAAGGCCAGGTGGCGGGCTTCCGCCCATTTGGCGATGTCGATCGACAGCCCGGCGCCGTAACGGTGCAGCACGGCGACGAAGATGAGCGACGTCGCAGCCGCGATCATCGTCGCGATCAGCCATTCCTCGAGATGGTCGAGAAAACGATTCAGCACACGCAGCAACTTGGTCCCCCTGGATTGGATCGTTCAAGCGCAACGGCCGGGAGCGCGATCACCCCCGACCGTTGGTAGTGTTCTTGTTGGGCCGCAGCCCGTCAGTTCATCTTGACGTCGAGTTCCTTGGCGAGGAGATCGAGCACCTCCTGCCCGACGCGCCCCTTGGCCCATTTATAAGTCGGCTGCATCGCCTCCTGCCAGGCCTTGCGGTCGGCTTCGGTGAGATAATGCAGGTTGGTCTTGCCCGTCTTCTTGATCTCGGCCAGCGCATCCTCGTTCTCCTGGCGCGCGATCGAGTTGGTGTAGTCGGTCGCCTCCGCCATCGCCTTGTCGAGCTGCGCGCGGATATCGGGCGGCAGGCCGGACCAGAATTTCGAGTTGACGATGACGGCATATTGCAGATGCGCGTGATAGGACACGGTGATGTCCTTCTGCACCTCATAGAACTTCTGCGTCAGATAGTTCGACGCCGTGTTCTCGCAGCCGTCGACCACCCCGGTCTGCAGCGCCTGGTAGACTTCCGAGAACGCCATGATCTGCGGGATCGAGCCCATGATACGGAGATATTGGTCTGCGACCTTCGATCCGGAGATGCGGAATTTAAGCCCCTGGAAATCAGTCGGCTTCAGCAAGGGGCGGTTGGCGGAGAGCATGTGGAAGCCGTTGTCCCAATAAGCGAGGCCGATAATGCCCTTGGCCTCGAGCTTCTGGAACAGCCACTTGCCGATCGTGCCCTTCATCGCGTTGGAATAGGTCACGTCGTCCTTGAATAGCCAGGGCAGGTCGAGCGCCTCGAATTCCTTGATGCCGAGCGGCGCGAATTTCGCGGTCGAGGGCGCGAGCATGTGCACCGAGCCGAGTTGGAGCGCCTCGATCTCCTCCTTGTCCTTGTAGAGCGTGGAGTTCGGATAGACTTCGACCTTGACCTTGCCGTCGGTGTATTTTTCGGCGAGCTCCTTGAACTTCAGCGCGCCCTTCCCTTTCGGCGTGTCGTTGGCGACGACGTGGCTGAACTTGATGACGATCGGGCCCTGGGCTTGAGCGATGGCGGGAGCCAAGAGAGGAGCCGAGAGAGCAGCGAAGAGAACAGCCGCGGCGGCGACCGCGGCAAGCAGCTTGCGCATGAACGTACCTCCCAACAACCTCTAACCGGGTTCTTCTTGTTTTTCAGGCGAGTAGTGGCAGCAATCCGCCAGCCGAACAACTAGACCTAAGCCCAATTTGCCGCAGCCAAGCTAACGTGGCGACCGCCAGATGCGCAAGCCGGTGCCCGCGCGAGTCCAAGGGGACGATCGCTTATGCCGCATTGCGGCAGTGCCATCAGCCCTTGAGCTGCGCGACCATGAAGAGGCGGCGGAACGGGAACAGCGTCTGCCCCGCCGCATTCTTCGGATAGGCCTTTGCGACGCGCATCCCGTAGGCGGCTTCGAACGCGGCTTTTTCCTCGCCTTGCAGAACGTCGAGATAGCGCGTCAGCCAAGTGCCCTTGGTCCATTCCTTCACGGGGTTGTCGCCTTCGAGCACCTGCAGATATTCGGTTTCCCAGATGTCGATGTTCGCCGACATCGGCGCGAGCAGATCGTGATAGAAGGCCGGCCCTTCCACCGGGGGCGGGGCGACGAGATGCTCCACCTTGGACCGCCATGGGCCGTCGAGCGCGGTCTCGCCGATCAGCACATGCGAAGGCGCGAGGAAATTGCGCGGCATCTGCACCGCGAGCATGCCTCCTGGCGTCACCTTCTCCATCAGCGACGGAAACAGTGCTGCGTGATTGGGCAGCCAGTGCAGTGCGGCATTGGAATAGATCAAGTCGTACTGTCCGGCGGGACTCCAATGGCCGAGATCTTCATGTGACCATTCCACGTCAGGGGCGGCCCTGCGTCCCGCCGCAACCATCTCGGCCGAGCCCTCGACACCGGTCACGCGCGCCTCAGGCCAGCGCTCCCCGATTAACTTGGTGACGTTGCCGGCGCCGGCGCCGAGATCGGCGATCGCGCGCGGGGCAAAATCCGGTATCCGCAGCAACAGGTCGACGGCGGGCCGGAGCCGATGGCCGGAGAACTTCAGATATTGCTGCGGATCCCAGACCATCCTTCGACGCCCTTGTTTTTCGTATTTCCTTCGCCAAGGCTTTTGTCCTTAAAAAAAGGCTCTTGTCCTTCGGCAAGCCTCTTGGTTACCACTGCTCGTCCCGCTCGGGCAATTCGCAAGCCCGCGGGACAGGGCAGGAAACCAACAACAAAACACAAGCAGGACCAAGAAAGCGTGCGACCATGGACCTCGGGCTCACATCGAAAACCGCTGTCGTCACTGGCGCGAGCATCGGCATCGGCCGCGCCATCGCCAAGGGCCTCGCCGCCGAAGGCGTGCGTGTCATCGGCGTGGCGCGCCGCACCGATCTCCTCGCCGAGCTGGTGAAAGAGGTCGGCGGCGGATTGATCATCCCGTTCGCGCAGGACGTGATGGCCAAGGACGCCGCCGAGACCATCGCGGCCTTTGCCGTGGAGGAGCTCGGCCATGTCGACATCCTCGTCAACAATGCCGGCGGCAGCCGTCCCCTGCCCGTCGATGCGCCCGACAGCAAATGGGACGAGGCGATCGCGCTCAACTTCACCAGCTACCGCCGCATCGCGCATGCACTGCTGCCGCAGATGATCGAGCGCAAATGGGGCCGCATCGTCAACATCACCGGCAAGTCGGAGCCGGAGGGCCTCAATGCCGCTTTCGCCGCCAAAGCCGCCGTGCACGCCTGGGCCAAGGGGCTCTCGCGCGAGATCGGCAAGCACGGCATCACCATCAACTGCATCCCGCCCGGCCGCATCATGAGCGAGCAGATCCGCCGCAACTACCCGCCGGATTACCGCGAGCGCTTTGCCGAGGAGGAGATCCCGGTCGGCTATTGGGGCGAGCCGGACGATCTGGCCGCACTCGCGGTGTTCCTGGCCTCGCCGGTGGCGCGGTACATCACGGGCACGGTGATCCCGGTGGATGGAGGACTGCGGCGGTATCAGTTCTAGAACCGCACGCTCTTCATGCACGTCCCAAGCATTGCTGCGCCGCGGAAGGGTCGAGGCATCGACAACGTTGATTTGCGTCAAGCGGACGGTCGAGCCGTTGCGAGATCCTCGCGCGCTATCGGCGAACCGACACGAGAGTGCGCGCGGTGAACGGTTGGACGCGTTGGGTGCCCGGGATCAACACGCTTCGCCACTACGAAGCTGATTGGCTTCGGCATGATGTATTCGCAGGTCTCGTGCTGGCGACCATGCTGGTCCCGGTCGGGATCGCCTATGCCGTGGCGTCCGGACTGCCGGGCATCCATGGCCTCTACGCGACCATCGTCCCGCTTCTGGCCTACGCGATGTTCGGTCCGAGCCGCATCATCGTGCTCGGACCCGACTCGGCGCTGGCCGCCGTCATCCTCGGTGTCATTGTCCCCTTGTCCGGCGGCGATCCGGTCCGCGCGGCCATGCTTGCCGCGATGATGGCGCTCGTTTCCGGAGCGGTGCTCGTTGTAGCGGGCATCGCACGGTTGGGGTTCGTGACCGAGCTGCTGTCCAAGCCGATCCGATACGGCTACATGAACGGGATCGCGCTGACCGTTTTGATCAGCCAGCTGCCAAAGCTGCTCGGCTTCTCGATCGAAAGCGAAGGACCGCTGAGAGACCTGTGGGCGATCGCCGTTGGGATCGGCGATGGCAAGATCAATTGGGCCGCATTCGCAGTCGGACTTGGCACGTTGATGGTCATCCTGCTGCTCAAGGACAACAAACGACTGCCGGGAATCCTGATCGCCGTCGTCGGAGCGACGCTTGTCGTCTCACTCCTCGACCTGGGAACCGGTTATGGTGTGAAAGTCCTGGGGCCACTCCCCCAGGGGCTGCCGGCCTTCTCCATCCCCAGGATCGGCTATAGCGATCTGATCCCCGTGCTGGCCGGCGGCTGCGCCATCGCTCTGGTCTCGTTCGCCGATACCAGCGTGTTGTCGCGAACCTATGCTGCTCGCTTGGGCGACAAGGTCGATCCGAACCAGGAGATGGTGGGTCTCGGCGCCGCCAACCTGGCAACCGGGTTTTTTCAGGGCTTTCCGATCAGCAGCAGCTCCTCGCGCACGCCCGTTGCCGAAGCGGCCGGCGCCCGCACCCAACTCACCTGCGTCGTCGGCGCGCTTGCGATCGCGTTCCTTCTGTTGGCTGCGCCAAACCTGTTGCAGCACCTGCCGAATGCCGCATTGGCCGCCGTGGTGATCGCAGCCGCGATCGGTCTGATCGAGATCGGTGATCTCAAACGGATCTACCGAATCCAGCGCTGGGAATTCTGGTTGACCGTGCTCTGCTTCGTCGGCGTGGCCGTGCTGGGCGCGATTCCGGGAATCGGCCTCGCCATCGCGGTGGCCATTGCCGAGTTTCTGTGGGACGGCTGGCGTCCACACTCCGCGATTCTGGGGCGGGCGCACGGCGTCAAGGGCTATCACGACATCACGAGATATCCCGATGCCCGCCTGATACCCGGACTGGTGCTGTTCCGCTGGGACGCGCCGCTGTTCTTCGCCAATGCCGAGTTCTTCAAGGAGCGTATTTTGGCCGCGGTCGAAAAATCGCCGACGCCCGTGCGCTGGCTGGTCGTCGCCGCCGAACCGGTCACGAGCGTAGACGTCACCGCCTGCGATACCGTTGCCGAACTGGACAAGGCGCTGCACGCCAGGGGCATCGAACTATGCTTTGCCGAGCTCAAGGATCCCGTGAAGGACAAGCTGAAGCGGTTTGGTTTGTATGCGCAGGTCGGCGAAGCCCAGTTCTTTCCGACCATCGGCTCGGCGGTCTCGAGCTACCTGGACATCAACAATGTCGAATGGGAGGACTGGGAAGATCAGGTCAAGGTCGGTTCGCAGCCCGTCGGATTGTAGAGCGAGAGCGAAACCGATCGTCGGAGCCGAGATGTCCTGCCAAAGCGGAATGGCTTTGCGTCGAAACGGCTGCCGCGGCCTCCCCGCTTGCGGGAGAGGGAGTGCACCTCCGTCGGCGCAGCGATCAAGCCTCACGCCATCATGCTCCAGCCGCGCATCCGATGGCCCCATACCGCCGGACCTCAGGGCTTGACGTAGCTCCAGCCCTGTTCCTGCAGCTCCATGACGCGGACGACACCCGATTTGACCACCGTCGCCTGAGGAATCAGATTGATGTCCTTGCTCTCCGCCTTCCGCATATTGTCCTGGGTATTGCCGCAGGCTTTGAAGGAGATTTCGGGATTGCTCATCGCGAGCACCTCGATGCGTGGCTTTACCGGCGAGGTATCATCGCGCAGCATATGAAGACCCGGACCAAAGGTGACGATCTCGATCGACACTGGTTCACCGAGATCGCGGTAATATTGAGCGACATTGCTCGCATTGTTGAGCGTGAGGTTCATCATCGCGGGGTCGTTGGAATTGACCTGCAATATCAGCTGATGCGGCTTTTTGGCGATCTCGGCCTTTGTCGCCTGAGCCATCGCCGCCCTGGTCGCAGCGGTTTGCTTGCCCGTGCGAGTCTGTCCCGGCTTGCTCGCCTGCGCCTGTCTACTCGGTTGCTTCGGATCGCTTACTTGATTCGTCGCGCTCGAGTGCGGATTCAACTGGTTGTCCTGCTGCGCCTGCACGCTTGGTACGACCAGAAGCACCATCGCCAGGCCGCCGATCGCTGCCATCGCCAATTTCGGATTGATCATCTCGTGTCTCCCGTTTCCTGACCATCACCTTCCTGGTCTGGCGACGCTATGTGGCCATTTGCATGCAGCCGCCATTCTCTTGCGCACGTTCCCAAATCCGCTGAGCAGGAATTGTCCGTCTTGCACCTGACCAGTGCGGGCGAAAAGGCGCACAACGATGTGACCTTCGTCGGGTAGCGCGTTCAGCAACTTTACGACGTCGCCCCCGAAAGCGACGCCGGAGCCGAATGACGGCGACGCTGCCGCGAGTTGCGTTGGCGTGTCCGCATTCAGCCGAAAGGAGATGACGTATTCGTTGGCGCTCCGTGACAGCGCCGGTCCGGCAATCGTGACTTCGGTGCGGCCTTTGCGGCAGTGGATTGCGAGCTGCATGGCGGCTCCATCGGAGCCGCCGACAGAGGATGTGATGGCGGTGACGATCGGCGAATAGTCGACCGGCGAGGTGGTCTCGCTGACCAGCCAGTTATCGTCCGACACCCGCCGGGCAAGCGGTGACAACTTGCGTGATGACTCTTGAAGACATTCCAGCCGGGCCGATCCGTCCATTCCCGAACAAGCCCGAAGTGCTTCCATGGAATCGCTCGCGCTTTGCGCGTAAGCAATTCCGCAGGCAACGTTGAAGACGACGGCGAGCGGGGCAACGGCAGTGTTCATGGCTTCGCCTGGGCGCTGCGCGCCTGGCGATCCAGCCATTCCTGCGCTGCCTGGAAGCGGGTCAGCCCCGGGATGGTTGCGGCAAGATTGATCGACCGCCATTTCGGATCAAAGCCTGGTGCCTGCAGGCGGTCGATCCGCGAGAACAGGTAGTCGACGAGGCGCGCCACCCGTTGATAGCGATTCGAGCCCGGCCGCCAGTTGAACGCAACGAGCGCCGTCGGCACCGCGATGGTCGAGACCCGGTCGCCCTGCTTGATCAGATTGGGATACTCGATCGCGTCCAACGTCGCGGGCAGATAATAATCCTCGAATCTCCTGTCGTAGTGGACCGGGAGAAACTTGAATCCGGCCTCCCAACGACCGCGTACGAAGGCGTCGACGGGCTTCGACGTGATGAACACTGCGGCCGACATCTCACCCTTGCGCATCTGTTCCAGGGCAAGCTGATGCGGAATGAACGTCTTGTCGACGTCGATGCCGAGGCGGCTGAAGATCAGCGGTCCGGAATAGGCGGCTGCGGTGCCCTGGGTATTGAAGTTCACTTTCTTGCCGGCAAGGTCCTGCAGGCTCGTGATCTCCGGCCGTACGAAGATGTGCAGCTCGGACGGGAACAGATTGAGCAGGTAGGTAATGCGGCTTTGGATCTGCGGAACCTGAAGCTTGTACTCGTCGAGCGCATCGGAATTGATGATCGCGGTATCGACACCACGCAGATAGAGCAGCGCATTCAGATTGTCGGTGGCGCCCCGGGTGACGATCGGCAGCAGATGCAGCTCTGCTCCGTCGTCGACGACACGGGCCATTTCTGCGGCGAGACGAATCGGCGCGCCCTCGAGCAGACCGCCGGCGAGCCCGACGGTCCAGGCGTTCATCCGGTCCTTTTCTCTCTCCTGAGGGAGCGGCCCTCGTGCATCCGCCTTGGCAGATCTTGCGGTTTGCGCTTCCAGGCAAGCCGGTTGAAGCAGCACGGCAATCGGCACCAGCGCGACGAGCAGGAGCGACGAGAGCGACCTTGGCACCTTGTTCATGTCGTTCCTTTCCGGATGACCCACTGCAACCACTCGTCCCAGCATGAATGCAAAGCCCACGCTCAGTGATGCAATGCATCCAGTCGTTCCTTGGCTCCGCGGATGCCGCTCCTCTGTGCCTTCGCGTAGAGCTCTCGCGCCTTGGCCGCCTCGCCGCGCGTTCCATAGGCCCCCCAAGCGGACAGAACCGCGGGATCATATGTCTCCGCGAGCATGAAGGTCGCCTGCGCGATGTTCTTCTCGGCAGCGAGCTCGAGGACAATCCGCGCTGCACCGATATTGCCCTGATCGAGCAACGCTCTGGCACGCGGGATCAATCGGGCCTCCACTTCGTCCTGGCCTGGACTCGTCGGCGGCTCCGCTGCGGTCACGTTCTGCGCCGTCGATGGAATCGGACCGTCGTTTCTTTGCGCAACCGGGGCGCGCTCATCGGTGAGGCGCGATACCGAGGCGAGGCTTCTCTCCCTGGCTTCAGTCCTGCTCCGCTCCTGGTGCAGCGACTGCCGCAATTCGGCGATCTCCCGGTTCGCCGCCTGTCTCTGCTGCGAGGCTGCATCGTTCGCCTCGCGCAGATGCTCGTTCAGGGTTTCGATGTCTCCGCGCATTTGCGCAAGTTTGCCCTCCAGCGCGGCAACGTGAGCCTGGGCCTCTTCGAAGGCACGGCGTTGGTGCTCGGCGTTCTCCGTTGCCGACCGCGCAGCGTCCTCCTGTTGTGCGAGGGCTGCGTTCTTGTCGCGCTCCCGCTGCAGGGACTGCCGCAATTCCGCGATCTCCCGTCCCGCCGCCTCGCTTTGCTCCGCCGCCGCATTGTCGGCCTGAGCCGATCCGCGAGCCATGCCGGCCAGCTCGCTCGCGAGCGCCGCGGCGCGTGACTGCGCCTCGTAGCGTTCTTGCTCGGCGCTTGCCGCTAGCGCCTGCGCGGCGCTCACTCGCTTCGCCTGGACAGCGCTCTTCTCCCGCTCCTGCTGCAGGGACTGCCGAAGTTCAGCGATCTCCCACGCCGCCGCATCCCTCTGCTGCGTGGCCGCCTCGTCCGCGTCGCGCGCCTGCGCGATACGGGCCTCGATTTCGCGGCGGGTTCCGGCAAGTTCGTCCGCGAAGGCGGCGCCGCGGGCCTGCTCCTGTTGAAGCGACTGCCGCAGCTCCTCCGCGGCAATTTCCGCCGCGTGCGTGCGCTGGACCGCCTCGTCAAGCTCGCTGCGCGCGCCGGCCAGCTCACCGGAGAGCGCGTCACTGCGCGGAGCGTCGGCGTCGAGCCGTTGTCGAGGTCCCGCCGTGCTTGCCGAGACCGCCTGCACCAGGACCTCGGACGTTTCGCTCTGAAGGAGTGCTAGCGATCCGGTCCCGATGTCCGGCCGCTGGTCGAGGCCGGCGGCGCTCCCGCCGTCAATGCGTGTCATTTCGAGAGTCGTTTGTGCCTTGAACGGGTCGAAAGCACCGAGCAGGGTCACCCCAATGAAGATGAGGGGGACCAGAACGACAGCCGCAACGAGCGAACTGCCCGATGTTGCCTCCTCCGGATCGACATCCTGGGTCTCAGGATCCAATGGGGTCGGTGAAAAGCCGATCGGCGAGCCGTCCTTGGCTACCCATCTGCCCGTCTCGAGCGACTCGTGACCGAGCTCCCCCGCCGCGTCTTCTATCCGGGTGTTTTCTCGATCCCTGGGTCCAGTATCGATTGATCGGCGCATGCATTACGCCTCTCTTGCGGCGCGGGGGACGTCCAAATTAAATATAATAATTAACTGAAATACATATAATTTCCACGATATTCAAGAGTCAAATTAAATATGCTCGCCGATGCCGCTACACGGCTCAATACATCGCATGGAATATAGGGCTGGCGCCCCGAATCTGCGTATCTGACCATGTTCTCGTCGCGTCTCGGCATCGAGGAGTGACCATGCGCATTGCATTGCCGTATTTGGGAATTGGCGTCTGTTTGTCTGTTGCTACCTGGTTGGCGCTTGGGCTTGTGCTCTAGCAGCGGTTTACCGCAAACGAGTTCGGAATCGACTTGGGACGGTCCCCCGAAATCACCGCTCCAACGGCGGTTTGACCTTTGGCTTGTCCGACCGCGTCGGCCACGTCTCCTCCCGCGCGTTGTCGACCCAATTCACACCTTGTGAATGAACCTGTGTTATAGTCATTAAGACTATAGGTTTGAGCCATTCTGTTTTGTCTGTTTTGTCGCCCAAGTCGGTCATTTCTTAAAGGTCACAGTTTGGGGCGCGTCATGAGTACTCATGGTCAGTGCGACCGTATTGCGATTCTGCGTCAACGTGTTTCGTCTCTCAGCTCTCAACTGGCAGAGCTTCAGAACCTTCGTATCCGCCTGGAAAAAGCTCAGGAAAGACGAATCCGCAGACGTTCAAAGGTCACAGCTACCTCGGCGAGGCGACGCCGATCTTGGCAGTAGGGGCGCCTCGACAGCCCAAGCCCGCGGGCGGCGGCGATCAGGCCGGCGAGAGCGAAGCGAACCCATCGACAACGTTCGCCGCCAAGCCTGATCGGCTTCGCAACGACTCTACCTATCCAACGCGCTGACCGAACTTCAACAAGGGGTCCGACTTCGGTGCCGGGCCAGCAGGTGACATCGGTCGTGCAGCAAGAGACCGCCCGAAGGCGGTCTCGTAGGCGCGAGCGAAGGCGCTCCTTCAAAGATCAACCTGGACGGCAATGTTGGAGCGCACCCAATCCGATTGCCCTGCCTTCAGCCGCTTGGCTTGAAATTCAACGAAAGCCGGATCGGCGCCCAGTGACGCCAAGGTGCGACCATAGGCTTCGACGCTATCAAAGCGGGCCACGAAGGCGTAGTTCCCGATCTCGCCACCGATCACCGACCAATAGCTGACATCGGCCCCGTGTTTCCTCCAGAGTGTCGCGCCCTCTTTTGCCAGCTGTAGGACCGTCGCAAGATCGCTACCGGGCCTTGGATGCGAAACGAACTGCATAATGACTGCAGGCATATTCCCCTCCAATGATGAATGATGGCGCCAGACAACCTGGTTTGGTCATTTGGCCCGAGGAGAATTCCAAGCGGTGCACGCTCAAGCTTGATCTGGATCAATCCACTGTTCAAGCCCGACTGCAGTCTGCCTCCCTTGCGCTGAATTGCGGCATTGCATGGAGATTGCCATGATGGAGCAGCGCAATCGAGTTGTTCAGGTCGGCAGCTTCGGTGATCCCGAGACGCTGGAGGTTGTCGACGGTCCCCTGCCGAACGCTGGCCGGGGCGAGGTGCGCGTTCGCGTGCTCGCATCGAGCCTCAACTACACCGAGGTGCTGATCAGGCGCCACCTATACCCGCAAACGATGCGCCTCCGGCCGCCGTTCGTGATGGGCTACGACGTCGTGGGAGCAATCGATCAGCTCGGCGAAAGCGTGCGCGACTTTCAGATCGGCGACCGCGTGGCCGACATGACGGTGGTAGGATCAAACGCCGAGTATCGCACGCTTCGGGCCAACGACCTGACCCGCGTGCCCTTGGGCGTGGACGCCGCTGAAGCGGCCGCTCTGATCTTGAGCTGGACCACCGCCTACCAGCTTCTGCACCGCGCGGCCAAGGTGCGGCGAGGCCAACGTGTGCTCGTTCATGGGGCCGCCGGCGCGGTCGGCCAGGCTCTGCTCGTGCTTGGGAGACTGGCCGGCCTCGAGCTGTGGGGCACCGTACGCGGCGAGCACATGGCGCTCGTCCGAAACCTGGGGGCAGCGCCGATCGACTACCAGCATGAGGACTTCACGCGGATTCTGCCGGGTGGATTCGATGTCATCGTCGACGGCGTCGGCGAAGACGGCTATCGCCGCTCATACGCGGCGCTCAAGCCCGGCGGCCTGCTCTGTGCCATCGGCTTTTCGGCGAGCGTGCAGGCACAGCGTCGGATGCTCCCTGTCATGATGGAGATCGCGCGACTGTACCTGTGGAGATTGTTGCCCGGTGGCAAGCGAGCCCGCTTCTACTCGGTCAATGCCATGCGGGCGCGACATCCCAGCTGGTTCAAGGAGGACCTGGAGCAACTGTTCGGGCTGCTGGCAAGTGGTGCCATTCGGCCGCGCATCGCCGAGCGGATCTCCTTCGAGGAGGTCGCCGATGCTCACCGTCGCCTCGAGGCTGGCGGTCTCGAAGGCAAGCTCGTGCTTTGCCCGGATCTCTCCTCGCGACGAAGCCAGCGCGCCGTCTGACACGACGGCACGGTGCACCCCACCGGCGCGACATCGAAGCCGCGCTCGCACGCGAACCCGCTTCGGTGCAGGAAGGCTGGTGGGCTGCTCATTCGATCACCTCGTCGGCGACCAGGAGAAAGTCTCGACCAATCGACAAGCCAAGCGTCCTGGCCGTTGCAAGATTTATGACCAGCTCGAACTTGGTCGGCTGCTGTATCGGCAATTCGGCCGGCTTTGCGCCTTTGAGAATTCTGGCCAGGTAGCTGGCGGTGGCACGCGACAAGTCAGGCAGGTTGACGCCGTAGGAAACCAGGCCCCCCAGGTCCACTGCCTCTCTGGCGGCGTAGATCGCCGGCAGGCGGTTCTTCTCGGCAAATGGCACAATCCGCGCGTACTGGCTGTACAGCATCGGGCTGGGAAACAGGACGAGGCCATCGGCGCGCGCCTTGGCCAAGTCCGCGAACGCGCCTTCGAGATCGGCAGGACCGTCCGCCGACACAAGCTGAAGCTTGGCTCCGAGAGATTGAGCGGCACTCTCGATTTCGTTCAGCATCCCCTTCATCGTGCGCTCACCGTATGCCCGGGGGTGCCACAGCACGACGACGCGCGAAAGACCTGGAACGATCACCTTGAGCAATTGAAGCCGTTTGGACAACAGCTCCGGGCCAAGAAATGTCGTCCCGGTAACATTGCCGCCCGGCCGCGCCAGGCTGGAAGCGAGTTCGTCCTCGACGGGATCGGCCATGCCGATGCCGACAATGGGAACGGTGGAAGTCGCTTTCCTGGCGGCGCGGACAGCCGGGGTAGCCAACGCAACGATTGCGTCGACCCGTTGCGCCACGAATTCCTGTGCGAGCTCGCTGAGCTTGTCGGCATCGCCGTCGGCGAATCTGCGGTGAAATGCGACATCCTTTCCTTCGGCATAGCCGAGCTCACGCAAGGCCGGGACAAACGCATCGAGCGTCTTCAGACTTGCGTCGGATTTGTCGCCACGGCCGAGCGAAAGGACGCCAATCTGGCGAAGCCTGGTCAATTGCTGAGCATGAGCTGCGAACGGCCACGTGGCAGCCACACCCCCGATGACAGTGATGAACTGGCGCCGTTTCATGGGGCCCTCGGCCAAAGCACGAAACATCGTACAGACAAAGGGCGACGCCATGGAAGTGCAATCGGGCCGGGGAAAGCCCGCTTCGGGCCCGGTGCCCAACACGATTGCCGTGCCGAAGAAGCGGCGCTTCGCCTCTGAATCCCACTTGCCCCTGTCAGGCGGACGCGTGCCTCGCCACGCCTCAAATGCTTGATCCAGATCAAGCCCGTCACGGCAGCGCCACACCGGAATAGGCCGGATGGCCGCGCAGTGGGGCTATCGCGGCTATGGCTATCGCGGCCTCGGTTATGGCTTGGCCGGCGCCGTCGGCGGCGGCGCGATCGCGCGAGGATTGAGAAGCGCTTTCGCTTCTTCGGAGAATGGCTCGCCGACAGCCGCCATTCTCCGGCCAACCAATTCAACCGGCGACGCGAAAGCCACCTTCATCCCTGGCCCGCCGGCGGGACCACGTACAGCGTCAGCGCGAACACCGCATAGATGAAGATCATCAGGGCGCCGACGAACCAGGCCGAGCGCCCGCTGGCCGTGATGAAGGCCGACGTCACCGTCGCGATCATCACCATGGTGACGGCCCCCGGCCAGAACTGCAGGTCCATCGGCTTCGGCCCCACCACATAGCTGAGCAGCACCAGCGCGGGTGCGACGAACAGCGCGATCTGGGAAGCGCTGCCGAGCGCGATGCTGACGGCCATGTCCAGCCGGTTCTTGCGCGCCGCGGCGAAGGCCACCGCAAATTCGGCGGCGGCGCCGACCAGCGAGACGACGATGAAGCCGACGAAGGCTGGGCTCATTCCGAAGGTTTCCGCCGCCTTCTGCACCGATTCCACGAAGATCTCGCTGACCAGCGCCACCAGCACGGTGACAACCAGCAGCGTGCCGACGGCTGTTCCGATCGGCCAGTGCGCCTCCTTGTCGTCCTCGCCATGATCGGCGCTGGCGAACAATTCCTTGTGGGTTCGAAGCGAGAACAACAGGCCGAGCCCGTAAGCGAGGATGAGCAGGATCGAAATGCCGAGGCTGAGCTTGTTGAGGATGCCCCCGCCCTGCGGCAGGTGGTCGAGTTCGGCAACCGCCGACGGCGCAAGCAGGGCAACGGTCGCCATCAGCAACAGGCCGGACGAAAGCCGCGCGCCGGCGCGGTTATACTCCTGCACGTGATAGCGCAGGCCGCCGAGCAGCAGGCAGGCGCCCAGCATGAACACCGCGTTGGTAACGATCGCACCCGCGATCGAGGCCTTCACCAGCATGTACTGGCCTGCGCGCAGCGCCGCGATGGCGATGATCAGCTCGGTCAAATTGCCGAGGGTTGCATTGAGCAATCCGCCCACGGCATCGCCTGTCTTCGCGGCGACCGCCTCGGTGGCGTGGCTGAGCAGCGCCGCCAGCGGCACGATGGCCAGCACCGACAGCACGAACAGCAGCGTGTGAGAATGCGGCGCCACCGCCTCGGCCACCAGCACGATGGGCACGAAGGCCAGCATCCAGAGCAAAGGGGTATTCCGGATTTCCCTGAGCAGGGTCTGCATGTGGGCCGCCCTTCCATCGATGCGCTGATAGGAGAGTCCGGCGCGTTCGCCGCACGAGTCTTGATCTGCCTCAACGAGAAGGGATTAGAGGCGCCACCGCATGGCCAGAGGCGATGCTCAGGCCCGAGGCACGACGAGGATCCGTCCCCAGGTCATCGGGCATCAGGATGGCAGGGCTCGCGCCAACTGCAGCGCGGATTGGACGCCGTCCTCCAGGATTTGCCGTGCCCTGGCGCGGTCGGACACCGCTCGCGCGAATTGCAGAATGCCCACCATGAGTCCGAAGATGGCCAATAGCGGTATCGCCGACACATGTTCGTGAGACCGGCTCGCGATTCACCAGCTGATATGTAGGCACGTACCCCATTCCATCCTTCTGGGAACACGGGCCTAATTCCGCAGTTGCTCCAGCTCACTGGAGAAAAATTCATGCCCAAGACATCGCTCGCCGAGATCGCCAAGGACATGGCCGGCATCGACATTGCCATTTTGTCGACCCACACCGAGAACGGCGAGATCGCCAACCGTCCCATGAGCAACAATGGCGACGTCGCCTATGACGGCACCTCGTACTACTTCACCTACGAACAGGCGCGGACGGTGTCGGATATCCAACGCAATCCGAAAGTGGCGCTCGGATTTTCGTCGGAAGCGGGCCTTTTCTCGAAGGGGACCTACGTGGCCGTCGAAGGGACTGCCGAACTGATCCGGGACAAGGCGGCCTTCCAGCAGCACTGGACGAGCGATCTCGACAGATGGTTCGAAGACGGGGTCGATACGCCGGGCATCGTCCTGATCAAGGTCAAGGCCAACCGCGTGACCTATTGGAAAGGTCGTGAAGAGGGTGAGGTCGAGCTCTGATCGACAGGATCGTGAGGCGGATTCTTGAGTGGTTCTTCCGGAGCCGCGAAACAGGCGCCATCACCATCGCTCAGTGGCCCAATCTCGTTCTATGGATCGTGATCGTTGCGGCCGTTCTGCTTTGGCTATGGCCGTCTGCCGGCAAGGCCAGCATCGGCTTGACGGTCGTCGTGAAAGGCGGACTCATCATGTGGGGCGCCGATGAGATCCTCCGCGGCGTGAACCCTTGGCGACGCTGCCTCGGCGCTGCCGTGGTGCTCTATGTGCTCGTGACGCTTTTGCCGTGAAGGCTGCTGTCCAGGCGCCGTCACGATAGCATCCTGCTAGTGTTTTGCCCGACGGGTCAACTTGATCGCGGCTGCGACCGCCGTTTGCGACACGGCGGGAAAATGCCTTGTCGATCAAAGGGCCTCCTACTGTGCATGGGGTTGTTTTTCGACTTTTTTGTTGTGGCCTCCCCCTGCGCACGCAGCGCGAGCCGCATCGCCTGACCTTCGCGCATACTCAGCATGCAAGCTTGCGCCTGTGGAAGCCGGCGCCTCCGTAGTACATGCCGAACATCCCACCATGGCTACGCCGCCGGAGCAGCGCGCCAACGAAAATGACGATCACGTTACCTGCCGCCGCGCGCGAGCCCGACCATCCCACCGCCGACGGCCTTCCGGCGACGCAGCGGCGCTGGGCGGTCGCGGCGATCTTCACTGCGCTCGCGATGGCCTCGCTCGACACCGCGATCGCCAACATCGCCCTGCCCTCCATCGCCGCCGACCTGCACGTCACGCCGGAGCAGTCGGTGTGGGTGGTCAACGTCTACCAGATCGCGCTGGTGGCGACGCTGCTGCCGCTGGGGGCGCTCGGCGAGATCGTCGGGCACCAGCGCATCTATCTCGGCGGCCTGATCCTGTTCACCATCGCCTCGCTGTTCTGCGCGGTGGCATGGTCGCTCGACAGCCTCCTGGTGGCGCGCACCCTGCAAGGCTTGGGGGCGAGCGGCATCATGAGCGTCAACACGGCGCTGGTGCGCTTCGTCTATCCCGGCCGCATGCTCGGCCGGGGTTTCGGTCACAACGCGCTCGTGGTCGCGACCGCCTTCACCTTCGGGCCCTCGATCGCCTCCGCCATCCTGGCGCTCGGACCGTGGCCGTGGCTGTTCGCCGTCAACATCCCGTTCGGCCTCGTCGCCATCGGCATAGGCTTTGCCATGCTGCCGAAGACCCCGCGCGCCGATCACGGCTTCGACTTGCTCGGCGCGATCCTGGCCACCGCCTGCCTCGGCCTGTTCATCACCGGCATCGGCAGCGCCGCGCACAATCTGTCGCCAATCGTTGTCGGCATCGAGTTGGTCACCGCCCTCGTGCTTGGCGTGATCCTGACCCGCCGCCATGCCGATCATCCCGCGCCGATGCTGCCGATCGACCTGTTCGCCAGGCCGATGTTCGCCCTGTCGGCGGCAACGGCCGTGTGCTCCTTCGCAGTCCAGGGCCTCGCCTTCGTCTCGCTGCCGTTCTATTTCGAGGACGTGCTCGGCCGCTCGCAGGTCGAGACCGGCTTCTTCATGACGCCGTGGCCGCTGGTGGTCGGCATCATGGCGCCGATCGCAGGCCGTCTCTCCGACCGCCATGCCGTCGGCCTGCTCGGCGGCATCGGTCTCGTGCTGCTCGGTCTCGGCATGGCGCTGCTGGCGGCACTGCCGGCCAATCCCGCGATCCCTGACATCATCTGGCGAATGGTGATCTGCGGCATGGGGTTCGGCTTCTTCCAGGCGCCAAACATGAAGGCGGTGATGGCAAGCGCGCCGGCTCACCGCAGCGGCAGCGCCTCCGGCATCGTCGCGACCGCGCGCCTGACGGGGCAGACGACCGGCGCGGCGCTTGCCGCCGCCTGCTTCGCGCTCGCAGGTCATGACGGCGCGACACTGGCGCTGGCGCTCGGCGCGGGCTTTGCCGCGCTCGGCAGCGTGATGAGCTTGCTGCGGCTCGCGGTGAAGTAAGCCGGTCAGGCCGCCGTCACGCCGACGGCCACGGGAGCGACGGTCTCGTTGTCCAGCGCGGCCAGGCGCTCGTCGATGGCCGCGACGACCTTGCGCGAGTACGGTCCGAGATGTGCATAGGCCGCGATCATCTGCACGGCGATGCGCGCCGACGACGTGTCGCGCTTGGCGCAGTTCATAAAGGTCTGCCAGAGCGGCGCCCGCGCCTCGGGAAGGGCGGAGACCACCTTGTGCACGGTCTCCATGGCGCCGAGCTTGGAGCGGATATCACCTTCGGCAAGCTCGGAACGCTGCCTGGACCGGTCGAGCAGCGTCATCAGGCGATCGACGCGTGCTGCGTAGGCGGCCGGGCTGTAGACGTGCTCCAGCACCCGCTTGTAGTCCGTCAGGATGTCGCGCAACGGGCGGACCGGATCGAAGTTGATGCCGGCCGTGCACTGATCGGCACCGATGGTCGGCGCCACGTCGTGGCCCGAATGCAGCCGGCCTTCGCGCTCCAGCCGGCGCGTGAGCTGCGTGTTCGGCAAGGCATAGAGCAGGCCGACCATGGCCACGGGGATAGCCGCCTCCTCGATGAACTCGATCATCGACTCCGCCATCGAGACCTTCTCGTTGTCGAAGCCGACGATGAAGCCCGCGGTGACGAGCATGCCAGCGGCGTAGATCTTGTGGATGCTCTCGGCGATGTTGCGCCGCGTGTTCTGCTTCTTGCGCATCGCGACCAGCGTCTCGGGGTCCGGACTTTCGATGCCGACGAAGATGCCGAAGAAATTGGCCGCACCCATCAGCTCCAGGAGCTCCGGATCGTCGGCGAGGTTGACGGAAGCTTCCGTGGAGAATTCGAACGGATAGCCGTGCGTGCGCTGCCATTCGGCGAGCTTCGGCAGGAATTGCCGCAGCGACTTCTTGTTGCCGATGAAATTGTCGTCGACGAAATCCAGATGGCCGCGATAGCCCATCTTGTAGATCGTCTCGAGCTCGACGAACATCTGCTCGATCGTCTTGGTCCGCGGCACGCGCCCGTAGAGCTCGATGATGTCGCAGAACTCGCAGGTGAAGGGACAGCCGCGCGAATATTGCACCCCGAGATAGAGATAGTCCTCGAACTTGAGCAGGTCGAAACGCGGCACCGGCGTCTTGGTGACGTCGGCCTGGAACTTCGGCGCAGTGAAGACGCCGGACCGCGCGCCGCTCTCCCAGGCCGCGATGAAATCGTCGATGACGCTCTCGGCCTCGCCGAGCACCCGGAAATCGGCCCGCTCGTAGATGTGGGGGCTCGAGGTCGGATCTGGTCCGCCGACCACGACCGGCTTGCCCACGGCGCGGCAGAGCTCGATCAGGCGCAACGTGTCGGCCTGCTGGGGCAACATACCGCCGGTGAACACGACGTCGGCCCAGGCGAGATCCTCCTCGCCGAAGGGCGCCGTGTTGCAATCGATCAGCCGGACCGTCCAGCTCTCGGGCAGCATCGCGGCAACGGTGATCAGGCCGAGGGGGGCGGCCGGGCGCTTGACACCCAGCACTTTGCAGGATTCGCCGAAGGTCCAGAAGGACTCTGCCGAGAACAGCGGGTAGAGCATCAGTACGTTGCAGGGACTCGGCACGTTCATGGAACTCCTTTTGCGTCGGCGCAGTGTACCAAAGCGCCCGCGACTTGCACCCCGGCAAAAGAGACAAACTGTCGCCGCTGCGCAAGCCGCGCAGGGCCCTGGAACCGGCCTTCGCAGCCGGACGTCGCCTCAAGCCACGGATTGACGCCCTCGGAATAAGGCGTCAACCCGAATCGATTGCGAAGGGATGAGCCAAAACGGCGTCCCGGTCCATACGCCAGAGCGACACGGCCATGCGTCCCCGCCACCCCTCGGACTGTTGATTTGAACCGTTCCAGTTTGCCGGACACATTGCGCCCCTGAGTTCAATCGGTGGATTGGGCCAATCAGGGGACTTGCGATGGCAAACCTAACAATCAACGGAAAAACCTTCACGCTCGACGTCGAGCCGGATACGCCGCTGCTCTGGGCGATCCGCGAGAATGCCGGCCTGACCGGCACTAAATATGGTTGCGGCATTGCACAATGCGGCGCCTGCACGGTTCACCTCGACGGCGTCGCGATGCGCTCCTGCGGGATCTCGGTCAGCGAGGCCGAGGGCAAGAAGATCACCACTATCGAGGGGCTCGCCTTGGGCAATGCGCTGCACAAGGTGCAGGAGGCCTGGATCGCCCAGGACGTGCCGCAATGCGGCTATTGCCAGAGCGGCATGATCATGGCGGTGGCCGCGCTCTTGAACGAGAAGCCGAAGCCGACCGACGCCGACATCGACGAGGCCATCACCAATATCTGCCGCTGCGGCACCTTCCAGCAGGTCCGCGAGGCGATCCACACGATCGCGAGCGCGTAAGGAAATCCTCACATGAACAAGCATATCTCGCCGCGGCTCAATCGCCGCGCCTTCGTCATTGGCACGGCCGCGGTCGGTGCGGGCCTCGCCATCGGCCTCGACCTCCCCTTCGGCGGCCCCGCCGTGGTCCGCGCGGCCGACGGCTCGCCCGAGATCGGCGCCTGGGTCGTGGTCAGGCCGGACGACACCGTGGTGATTCGCATCGCCCGCTCGGAGATGGGCCAGGGCTCGCTGACCGGCCTCGCCCAGTTGGTGGCCGAGGAGCTCGAATGCGACTGGACCAAGGTCACCACCGAATATCCGACGCCGGGCCAGAGCGTCGCCCGCAAGCGCGTGTGGGGTGATTTCTCCACCGGCGGCAGCCGCGGCATCCGCTCCTCGCAAGACTATGTCCGCAAGGGCGGCGCCACCGCGCGCGTGATGCTGATCCAGGCCGCAGCCGACGCCTGGAAAGTGCCGGCCTCCGAATGCAAGGCCGAGAACAGTGTCATCACCCATACGCCGTCGGGCCGGACCACGACCTACGGCAAGGTCGCCGAGGCTGCGGCGAAACTGACGCCGCCGGCGGACGTCAAGCTGAAGGATCCGAAAGACTGGAAGCTGATCGGCAAGGGCGTCAATCGGCTCGACACCGCCGACAAGACCACCGGCGCGATGGTCTACGGCATCGATGTCAAGCTGCCGGGCATGCTGAACGCCGCGATCAAGGATTGCCCCGTGTTCGGCGGCAAGCTGAAGAGCTTCGACGAAGCCAAGATCGCCGGCATGAAAGGCGTCAAGAAGGTCGTCAAGGTCGGCGACACCGCGGTCGCCGTCGTCGCCGACACCTGGTGGCACGCCAAGACCGCGCTCGAGGCGCTGCCGATCGTCTGGGACGAAGGCGACAACGCAAAGGTTTCCAGCGAGTCGATCGCGAAATGGCTGGCGGAGGGGCTCGACAATTCGCAGCCGGCCTATGTCGGCAACAAGAACGGCGACGCCAAGGCTGCGATTGCCGGTGCCGCCAAGAAGGTCGAGGCTGTCTACGCCTATCCCTACCAGAACCACGCCACCATGGAGCCGATGAACGCCACCGCGCTCTACACCGCGGACAAATGCGAGGTCTGGTGCGGCACGCAGAACGGCGAGGCGGCGTTTGCAGCGGTGCTGGAAGCGTCCGGCCTGCCGGCCGAAAAGTGTGACGTGCACAAGGTGATGCCAGGCGGCGGCTTCGGCCGGCGCGGCCAGACCGACTATGTCCGCCAGGCCGTCATGATCGCCAAGCAAATGCCGGGCACGCCGATCAAGCTGTTGTGGTCGCGCGAAGAGGACATGGCGCACGGCAGGTATCACCCCATCACCCAGTGCAAGATGACCGGCGCGTTCGATGCCAACAACAATTTGATCGCCCTACACTACCGCCTGTCCGGGCAATCTATCCTGTTCTCGCTCCGCCCCGAAGCGTTGCAGAACGGGATGGATCCCGCGGCATTCCAGGGCGTCGCCCAATCCGGCGAAGCCGCGATCGGCTATTCGGTGCCGAACCTTCTGGTCGAGCATGCGATGCGCAACCCGCACGTCCCGCCCGGCTTCTGGCGCGGCGTCAACGTCAATCACAACGCGATCTACATGGAATGCTTCATGGACGAGCTCGCCCAGGCCGCAGGCCAGGACCCGCTCGAATTCCGCCGCAAGCTGATGGGCAACCACCCCAAGCACCTTGCGGTGCTCAACGCGGTTGCCGAGAAGATCGGCTGGACCACGCCGGCGCCGCAAGGCGTCTATCGCGGCATCGCGCAGGTCATGGGCTACGGCAGCTATGTCGCCGGCGCCGCCGAGATCTCGGTGACCGACGGCAGCAAGATCAAGGTGCATCGCATCGTCGCCTCCACCGACCCCGGCTACGTCGTCAATCCGGCGCAGGTGGAGCGACAGGTCGCCGGCTCCTTCGTCTATGGCCTCTCCGCGCTGTTCTACGGCGGCTGCACGGTGAAGGACGGCAAGATCGAGCAGACCAACTTCGACACCTACAATTCGATGCGCATCAACGAGATGCCGAAGGTGGAGACGGTGATGGTGCCGAGCGGCGGATTCTGGGGCGGCGTCGGCGAGCCGACCATCGGCGTCGCGGCCCCGGCGGTGCTGAATGCGTACTTTGCCGCGACCGGCAAGCGCATCCGCCAGGTGCCGCTGCGCGACCAGAACATCACCTTCGCGTAAAGCATGATCAGGAAAAGTGTGGAGCGGTTTTCCGAAAAGGTCATGCTCAAACGACAAATCGCGGCGGCCATACCGGCCGCCGCAGCATTTTCCGGACAGGTCTCATGAATGCGCCGGTGACGCGGCGGAATGCCGTTCTCGGCATCGCCGTCGCGGCCACATCGCTCGCCGCACCTTCGATCCTGCGCGCGCAATCGGCGGGGCGCGTCGTCGTGGTCGGCGGCGGCTTTGGCGGCGCGGCTTGCGCCCGCGCGCTCAAGCGCGCCGATGCAAAATTGCAGGTCACCCTGATCGAGCTGAACAAGACCTACGTCTCCTGCCCCTTCAGCAACGAGGTGATCGCGGGCCTGCGCGAGATCGAGGCGCAGCAGTTCGGCTATGACAAGCTTGCCGCCGGGGGGATCAGCATCGTCACCCAGGCTGCGGCGGGCATCGACACGCAAACGAGCCGTGTGACGACGGGCGATGGCACCACGGTTGGCTATGATCGCCTCGTGCTCTCGCCCGGCATCGACTTCCATCTCGAAGCCCTGCCCGGCTACGACGAGGCCGCGTCGGAGACGATGCCGCACGCCTGGAAAGCGGGCGCTCAGACTCTTTTGCTGCGCCGGCAATTGGAAGCGATGGGGGACGGCGGCACGGTCGCCATTGCAATCCCGGCCAATCCTTCCCGGTGCCCGCCAGCGCCTTACGAGCGCGCGAGCCTGATCGCGCATTACCTGACGTCGAGAAAGCCGCGCTCGAAAGTTCTGATCCTCGACGCCAAGGACGCGTTCTCGCAGCAGCGGCTGTTCGAGAAGGCGTGGAAGGAGCTCTATGGCGACATGATCGAGCGCGTCGCACTGTCGCAAGGCGGCCGCGTCACCTCGGTCGATCCGACGACGCGAACCATCGTCACCGAGTTCGGCAACTACACCCCTGATGTCGCCAACGTCATCCCGCCGCAGCGCGCGGGGCGCATCGCCGGCGTCGCAGGCGTTGTGGACGCGACGGGCTGGTGCCCGATCGATCCCGTCACGTTCGAGTCAAAACTCGTTCCGAACGTCCACGTCGTTGGCGATGCCTGCCTCGGCGGCGGCATTCCCAAATCGGCGTCCGCTGCGAGCGCGCAAGGCAAGGCTTGCGCTAGCGCGATCGTGAATCTCCTCGCCGGCCGCGCGCCGGACACGCCACGCCTGACCGGCGTCTGTTACAACGTCGTCGCGCCAGGCTACGGCTTCTCGCTCGCCGGCCACTACCAGCCGCGCGGCGACATCTTTGCCGAGGTCGAGGGCGGCACCAGCCCGGTCGATGCACCGCGCGAATTGCGCGCCCGCGAGGCCACGGAAGCGGAGCGCTGGTTTGAGACCATCACGGCGGACACCTTTGGCTAGGGCCATGATGGAAAGAGCCCTCACCCGGCGCTGCGCGCCGATCTCTCCCGCAAGCGGGAGAGGTAAGTGGAGCTCGCGGCGACCTCAGCCATCCTATCCGGTAGCTGCGATCGCCGCGCTCATCGTGGCAAGCCTCGCCCTCGCCTTGCCGACCCAAGCCGAAGAGCTCGTGCCCTACACAATCGTCGGCGACGGCATTCCCGACTCGCTCACAGGCTCACCCGGCGATGCTGCGCGCGGGCGCGCGCTGGTGCTCGCACGCACGACGACCTGCATCCTCTGCCATTCCGGCCCATTCCCGGAAACGCGGTTCCAGGGCGACCTCGCGCCTGATCTCGGCGGTGCCGGGAACCGGTGGTCCGTGAGCCAGTTGCGGCTCCGACTGGTCGATGCCTCCCGCTTCAATCCGGAGACCATCATGCCGTCCTATTATCGTAACGACGGCCTCTTTCGGATCGGACGCAATTTTGCCGGGAAGCCAATCTTGTCGGCTGCGGAGATCGAAGACATCGTCTCATTTCTTGCAACGCTTCGGGACTAGTTTCATGCCAACCACGCGACGACAATTCTTGAACCTCGCCGGAGGCGTGACAATCGCCGGGACGATTCCAATCGTAACGCTGCGCCCGATTCAAGCGACGCCGGCGATGCTCAACACCGCGATCCGCAACGTCGTCGGCGAAGCACAGCTTCGCAGCGGCCGGGTCAAGCTCGACATTCCGCCGCTGGTCGAGAACGGCAACACGGTGCCGATGACGGTCAGCGTGACGAGCCCGATGACGGCGGACGACTACATCAAGAGCATCCACGTCTTCAACGAAAAGAACCCGCAGCCGAACATCGGCAATTTCTATTTTGGCCCATCTTCCGGCCGAGCCCAGGTCTCGACCCGGATCCGGCTCGCCGACACCCAGAAGGTCGTCGCGATCGCGCGCCTGTCAGACGACACGTTCTGGCAGGTTGCCGCCGAAATCGTCGTGACGCTGGCGGCATGCACCGAGGAGCTGAACTGATGTCCGCTCTCATCAACGTTCCCTCGAAAGCCAAACGCGGCGAGATCATCGAGATTCGCACGCTGACCTCGCACATCATGGAAACAGGCTTCCGCCATACCGCGGACGGCAAGCTCGTGCCGCGCGACATCATCACGAGCTTCGTCTGCCGCTACAACGGCGCCGAGATCTTTCGCGCCGACCTGTTTCCGGCGATCGCGGCGAACCCATATTTGTCGTTCTTTACGGTCGCCAAGGAGAGCGGCAAGTTCGAGTTCGAGTGGATCGGCGACAACGGCTATTCGTCCACCGCATCGGCATCGATCACGGTCGAATGAGCTCTTGGCGTGCGATAGCGGCGGCGATATTGCTCGCCACGGGCCCCGCCCTGCTCGCCGGAGAGATCCCGTCGGATTCGCGCCGCTCCGGCTATTCGTTCATGGGTCCGGACACGCGCGCGATGCAGGATGACGACACCGCCAATCCCGGCATGTTGTTCGTGCTCGACGGCGAGCAGCTGTGGAAGAAGACGATCGGCACCGCCGACAAGGCCTGCGCGGACTGTCATGGCGATGCGCGCAGCAGCATGAAGGGCGTCGCGGCGCGCTACCCCGCCTTCGACAAGGCGCTGGGGCGCCCAATCACGCTCGATCAGCGGATCAATCTCTGCCGCGCCAATCACCAGCAGGCGACGCCGCTGCCCTACGAGAGCCGCGACCTGCTCGCATTGTCCGCCTTCGTCGGCCACGAGTCACGCGGCATTCCGATCACCGCAGGCGACGATCCGCAGCTCAAGCCATTCGTCGACCAGGGCCGCGACCTCTTCATGCAGCGCGAAGGCCAACTCAACCTTGCCTGCACCAATTGCCATGACGACAATTTCGACAAGCGCCTCGCCGGCGCCCCGATCACGCAAGCGCAGCCGACCGGCTATCCGCTCTACCGCCTGGAGTGGCAGACGCTGGGGTCGATCGAGCGCCGGTTGCGCAGCTGCATGAGCGGGGTCCGCGCCCAGGCCTATGATTACGGCTCACCCGAGCTGGTCGCGCTCGAACTTTACCTGATGTCGCGGGCCCGTGGCCTGCCGATGGAAACGCCGGCCGTACGTCCCTGATGGCAGATTAGGACTAGGCAGGCGTGGTACGGCCGCTAGTATCCGTCCCAAAGAATATGAATCAAAGGGAGGATCTACATTGGCCAATTACGACATCTCGCGCCGTAGCCTGCTCAAGGGCACCGCCGCGGCCGGCGCGCTCAGCCTGACCGGCCTGCCCGCCCGCGCCGAGGTCAACTGGAAGAAATACGCCGGGACCAAGCTGGAGGTGATCCTCGCCAAGGGTCCGCGCGGCGACAACCTGCAAAAGAACATCAAGGAGTTCACCGAGCTCACCGGCATCCAGGTCGAGTCCGAGCAGATCCCCGAGCAACAGCAGCGCCAGAAGGTCGTGATCGAGCTCACCTCGGGACGGCCGAGCTTCGATGTCGTGCATCTCAGCTATCACGTGCAAAAGCGGCAGTTCGAGAAAGCCGGCTGGCTCGCCGACATCACGCCGTTCATGAAGGACCCGACGCTGACCGCGCCGGATCTCGTCGAAAGCGATTTCTCGGCCGCGGGGCTGCAATACGCCAAGAACGACAAGGGCCAGATGCTCTCCTTGCCGTGGTCGGTCGATTACTTCATCCTCTACTACAACAAGGAGCTGTTCGCGAAAAAGGGCGTCGCGGTGCCCAAGACCTTCGACGAGATGATCGCGGCTGCCGAAAAGCTCACCGACCCCAAGGAAGGCACCTTCGGCTTCGTCGGACGAGGCCTGCGCAATGCCAATATGACGTTGTGGACGAACTTCTTCCTCAATTGCGGCGGCGAATTCCTCGACGCCAAAGGCAACATCCTGACCGACGGTCCGGAAGCAATCGAGGCAACAAAAATCTACCAGACGCTGCTGACGAAGGTCGCTCCGCCCGGCGTCGTCGGCTTTAACTGGATGGAGTCGATGGCGTCTTTCACGCAAGGCCGCTCGGCAATGTGGATCGACGGCGTTGGCTGGGCGCCGCCGCTGGAGGATCCGGCCGCCTCGCGTGTCGCCGGCAAGGTCGGCTACACCGTCGTGCCGGCCGGACCGAAGGGGCAATTTTCGGCCACCTATGGCGACGGCATCGGCATTGCTGCGGCGAGCAAGAACAAGGAAGCCGCCTATCTGCTCTGCCAATGGGTGGTCTCCAAGAAGCAGGGCGCGCGGCTGCTGCAGGCCGGTGGCGGCGTGCCGTTCCGCAACTCGATCCTGAACGATCCCGAGATCCAGAGCGGCGTGAAGATGCCCAAGGAATGGCTGCAATCGGTGATCGATTCCGCCAAGATCAGCAAGCTCGGCCTGCCCGTGATCATCCCGGTCGCCGAATTCCGCGATCTTGTCGGCGCCGCAATTACCTCGACCATCACAGGTACCGACCCCGCCGCAGAGCTGAAAAAGGCTCACGAGCAGTTCCGGCCGATCCTGGAGCGTAGCGAAAAAGCGTGAGTGCGTTGACACAATCGACTCCGGCCGCGGCTTCGACCGAGGCCGCGCCGGAGAAGGAGCTGCGGCCGCCATCCTACTGGCCGTTCGTGGTGCCGGCGCTGGTCGTCGTGCTCGCCATCATTATCTTCCCGTGGGTCTTCACCATCTGGATGAGCCTGAACGAATGGAAGGTCGGCTCGCCCACCACCTTCGTCGGATTCTCCAACTATCTGCGGCTGACCAGCGATCCGCGGTTTCTCGAGGCGGTCGGCCACACGCTGGTCTACACCGTGCTGTCGGTGGTGCTGCCGCTGATCCTCGGCACACTCTCTGCCGTGGTGTTTCACCAGAACTTCGCCGGCCGCGGATTTCTGCGCGGCATCTTCATCATGCCGATGATGGCGACGCCCGTTGCGATCGCACTGGTCTGGACCATGATGTTCCACCCGCAGCTCGGTGTGCTCAATTACCTGCTGTCGCTGGTCGGGATTCCTGCGCAGCTCTGGGTCTTTCATCCCGCGACCGTGATTCCCTCGCTGGTGCTGGTCGAGACCTGGCAGTGGACGCCGCTGGTGATGCTGATCGTGCTCGGCGGCCTCGCCGCGATCCCGACCGAGCCTTACGAGAGCGCGCAGATCGACGGCGCCAGCTTCTGGCAGGTGTTCCGCTTCATCACCCTGCCGCTGATCATGCCGTTCCTGTTCATCGCCGGCATGATCCGCATGATCGACGCGGTGAAGAGCTTCGACATCATCTTCGCGATCACGCAAGGTGGACCGGGCTCGGCATCGGAGACGATCAACATTTATCTCTACAGCGTCGCCTTCACCTATTACGACCTCGGCTACGGCTCGGCCATCGCGGTCGTGTTCTTCCTGCTGATCGTCCTGCTCGCGGCGGTGATGCTCTACGCCCGCCAGCGCATGCTGTGGACCGAGATCGCGAGCGGCGCATGACACCCCGTCAGATCATCGGCAAAATCGGTCTGTGGCTGTCCGTGCTCGTCATCGTCTCGCCGGCCATCCTGTTCTTCCTCTGGATGCTCTCGCTGTCACTCAAGTTCGAGGTCGACAATGCGGCCTACCCGCCGGTGTTCTTTCCGGATCGCATCGCCTGGAAGAACTATGCCGACGTGCTCGCCTCCAACCGCTTCCTGACCTATTTCATCAACAGTCTGATCGTCACCGGCAGCTCGACCGCGCTGGCGCTGCTGGTCGGCGTCCCCGCCGGCTACGGCATCGCGCGCATGGCCGCGCATAAATCCGCGATCGTGATCCTGATCGCCCGCATCACACCCGGCCTATCCTATTTGATCCCGCTGTTCCTGCTGTTCCAGTGGCTCGGCCTGCTCGGCACGCTGGTGCCGCAGATCATCATCCATCTCGTCGTCACCGTGCCGATCGTGATCTGGATCATGATCGGCTATTTCGAGACGACGCCGATGGAGCTGGAGGAAGCCGCCCTGATCGATGGCGCCGGCCGCTGGCAGGTCTTCCGCCACGTTGCGCTGCCGATTGCCAAGCCCGGCATCGCGGTCGCTTTCATTCTCGCCGTGATCTTCTCCTGGAACAACTTTGTGTTCGGCATCGTGCTGGCCGGGCGCGAGACCCGCACCCTGCCAGTTGCGGTCTATAACATGATCTCGTTCGACCAGCTCAGCTGGGGACCGCTGGCCGCCGCCGCGCTGATCGTGACCTTCCCGGTGCTGCTGCTCACCGTGCTGGCGCAGCGGCAGATCGTGGCTGGGCTGACTGCGGGGGCCGTGAAGGGCGGATGAAAAATGAAGCGGCCGGACGCCTCCTCGGCGCCCGGCCGCTCTTGTTGCGATTTCGCCTTATTCCGCCGGCGCTGCCGACATCTCAGGATGCGCGGCGTAGTGCTCGCTGGCGCCGAGCTTGCTGGCGGCGAACAGGCCGGCGGCCACCACGGCGTAGGCCAGCGCGACCGCCGGCGTCACGCCAAAGCCGCCGCCAATACCGACGGCCTCGCCGTGCATGAAGCCGAAGTAAGTCAGCACCGCACCGACGAGCGCGAACGCCGAGGCCTTCTCGAAATCGCGCTCGATAATGAAGACGCCGATCGCACCTAAGATGAGGCCGCCGAGAATGGAGCCGCCGCCCATCACCTCGAGGCCGTGATAGAACACGCCCTGCTGCGGCAGCGCGGCAATCGCGGCCGCCTTGACCGCGTCCGCCTTGTCGGCGGCGAGCCCGCCAACCGATGCCGCGGCCATCATGGTCGAGCCCAGCATGGTGTCGATCTGGAGCTTGGCCCAGGCGGCCAAATGCGGCGTCAGCGCCAGCACGATCGCGGGCGCATGCTTGACCGGCGTGGTCTGGAACGCCTGCGCGCCGATCAGCATGCCGATGTAGAGCAGGATCGGCGAGATCGCGACGACGGGCACCAGCGCCAGCAGCACCGAGATGATGCCGAACCAGGACAGCACCACCACCATGATGCCGGTCGCCGCCGAATAGCCGATGCGGCCGCCCATCGCCTTCCATCCGGGATGGCCGATATAGACGGCGTTGATGAAGGGATTGCCCATCAGGCAGCCGATCAGGCTGACGACGCCGTCGGCGGTGAGCACGCGCGTGGTCGGATAGTCGTCGCCGGCCGCTTCCGCGCTCTCGACATTGTCCATGGCCTCGACGAGGTCGTAGATGCCGAACGGAATGGCGGTGACCAGGATGATGCCGAGGAACTCGAAGCCGGAGAAGACGTAGCCTACCGCCGGGATCGGCACCGAGAAGCCGAAATTGGCAAAGGCCGCGCCGACACCCGCGATGCTCAGGCCGCCGAGGCCGAGCCCGAACAGGTTCGAGCCCCAGGCGATGATCATGCCGGCCGCGATGGCGATGAGGCCCGCGGGAATGCCGCGCCAGTATTTCACGCCGCCGAACCAGCTCAGCAGGATGATGGCGAAGCAGACGAGGCCGATCTGCGGCGTCATGTACATCTCGAGCGCCGGCCGCATCGAGATGAAGGTGACGGAAACGCCGGCGAGCGTGCCGAGCAGCGCCGCGCGGGGCGTGATCTTGCGGATGAACGGCGCGATAAAGCCGCCGATCATCAGGATAAAGCTCTGGAAGAACACCCAGACGAGACCCGCCGACCAGCCCTTGAGCGGATCGCCGGTCTTGAGCGTGATCGGCAGCATGATCACGAAGGTGACAATGAACATGTGCGGCACGCTGACGCCCGACGGCAGCGCGCAGACGTCCTTGCGGCCGGTCTTCTGGGCGAGGCGATAGGCGAGATAGGCGTAATAGAAGGTGGACAGGCACATCATCAGCCCCAGCGCGGGCAGGATGCGGCCGAACACGAGGCTATCGGGCATCTTCAGCACGAAGCGCAACAGGCCCGTGAGCACCAGCATGTTGACGAGGATGTTGGTGCCGAAGCCGAAAAACGCGTTCCAGTCGCCCGATGTCCATAGCGCCGGCTTGAATCCAGACTTGCCAGCCGTCCCCGTCAATGTGCTCATGATAGTACCCCCTATGTGGTCGAAATCTTCATCGCCTCCAAAACTGCGGCTGAATCCGCGACCCAGCCGAAGATGCCGCCCTGGGCCTTGATCATCTTCAGGCCTATCTCGTGAAACTCGGGGAAGTAGGACGCACAGCCATCGGCGATGACGACGCAGCGATAGCCGCGGTCATTAGCCTCGCGCACCGTGGTGTTGACGCACACTTCCGTGGTGACGCCGCACACGAGCAAATTCTCGATGCCGTATTTCTCCAGGACCTCGCCGAGCTCGGTCGCGTAGAATGCCCCCTTGCCGGGCTTGTCGATCACGATTTCGCTGTCGAGCGGATAGAGCTCGGGAATGATGTCGTGGCCGGCCTCGCCGCGAATGAGGATGCGCCCCATCGGACCGGGATCGCCGATGCGAAGGCTCGGCGCGCCGCGCTCGACCTTCGCCGGCGGCGCGTCGGAGAGATCGGGCAGATGGCCCTCGCGCGTGTGGATGACCAACATGCCGCTGTCGCGCGCCGCCGTCAGCACCGCGCCGATCGGCTTCACCGCGCGCGCGAGCTGGCTGACGTCGTTGCCCAGCGTCTCGCCGAAGCCGCCGGGCTCCATGAAATCCCGCTGCATGTCGATGATGAGAAGCGCGGTGGCGGGCCAGTCGAGCGTGATCGGCTCGGGCTCGGCGCTGACGACGCCCTTTGTCGGCTTGGCTGAGTTCAACATGACGGCCCCGCGAGAACTCTCCTGGCCGGGAGTTCTGCAAGCGCCGTGCCATTGTGTACAATTGCGGTCCGGAGCACCGCGCGAGGAAATTTTCTGCGCTATCAGAATGTTATCGGAAGAGCCCGCGCCTGCTCATTCGCTGTGCGACGGCTTTGCGACGTGCATTTGCTTAAAGGATAAGCGGGCCACGACTCTCGTTCCGCCGTCATTCCGGGGCGACGCGTCAGCGTCGAGCCCGGAATCCATCGGGCCGCGGTACGCGAGGTGAAATGGATTCCGGGTTCGCGCTACGCGCGCCCCGGAATGACGAGCAGAGGCTACCGCCCTGCCCCATACAGCCGCCGATACTCCTCCTCATACGGCGCATAAGAGTCCTTCAGCGTTGCCGCGTTGAGCAGCATGGTTGCGACCATCGTGCCCGCTTTGTCGAACACGCGCGTCTTGACCCAGGCGCTTTCGGTGCGGCGGCTGGCCGAGAGCGCGACCACCTCGCGCTCGACTTCGTATTCTTCGTCGACGAAGAGTGGGCCCTTCAGCAGGCGGATCTCCTGGTCGGCGAACAGACCGACGGCCGGGCCCTTGGCCGGCAGCGGATCGTCCTTGGAGCGGTACTGGAACAGCACGCTCAGCATCTCCATCGGGATGATCGGCTTGCCCCACGGATTGTCCGCGCCCGAATAGTACGGCGAGCGCTCGGTGATGACGGCGAGCTTCTGCCGAAGCGAGAACGGATAGAGGTCGCCCATGTTCTGGTCGAACGCCATGCGCACCGTTTGCCGCTTGCCGGTCACACCGACTTGCACGTCGCGAAGGATCACCGGGTCGCCGAGCGGCTTAAGCTCGCGCAGACGCAGACCAAGAGCCGTTGGGCTGTCGACGATGGAAGCCGTGCCGCGCAGCACCTCGGTGCCGTCCCGCTTGACCATTTGAATTTGACACTCCGGTTGTTCAGCCGAAGAAGCCATCAGGATCGCCTGCACCTCTTCACCCTCGTAGCAGACGCTGCGATAGTGGGCAGAAAGGCAAGCTCTTTCGAACCAGACCTGCCCCCATTGCCGCTCGCAAAGCGGGGCAAACTGGCTGAAATGCGTCGGGCCCTCGATCGTCCCGCCCTTGAAGCCGAGCTTCTGCGCGGTGGCGTCGTCATGGATCGAGGCATGCGCATCGTAGGTTTGCGCCTGCAGCATCTGTCGCGGCCGGCGCCACGGCCCGACCAAGGCGCCGCCGGTCTGAGTGATCTCGGTGTCGAACGCCATCATGTTTTCCTCCGCGTGCAAGCCATGACTAGCAGGAGCGCCACGGATGCGGCCAGCGATATTGACTTCGCGGGCCCATCCTTTTGACTGTCACAATTCGCATCGCGCAGCCGCACTCCCTCCCGCAGCGCAAACCCCACGCCGAGCCAAGAGACGAGGACTTCCGAAATGACGCTGTTGCAGGTCGAGCTGGACGACAAATACCGGCTCGCATCGAAGCGGATCTTCCTGTCCGGCACGCAGGCCCTGGTCCGCCTGCCCATGTTGCAGCGCGAACGCGACCGGCTTCAGGGCCTCAACACCGGCGGCTTCATCTCGGGCTATCGCGGTTCCCCGCTCGGCATGTACGACCACGCGCTGTGGCGCGCGAAGTCGCACCTTCAGCAGCACGACATTGCCTTCGTGCCCGGCCTCAACGAGGATCTCGCGGCCACCGCCGTCTGGGGCAGCCAGCAGGTCGGCCTGTTTCCCGGCGCCAAGGTCGATGGCGTGTTCGGCATCTGGTACGGCAAGGGCCCGGGCGTGGACCGCTCGGTGGATGCGCTCAAGCATGCCAATGCCGCCGGCACCTCGCGCAATGGCGGCGTGCTCGCGCTCGCCGGCGACGACCATGGCTGCCAGTCCTCGACGCTGGCGCATCAGAGCGAGCAGGTGTTCGCGGCGGCGCTGATCCCCGTCATCAATCCGGCGACACTGCAGGACTATCTCGACCTCGGCCTCTACGGCTTTGCGCTGTCGCGCTTCTCCGGCTGCTGGGTCGGCTTCAAGGCGATCAGCGAGACCGTCGAGAGCTCGGCCTCGATCGACAGCGACCCGGAGCGCATCAGGATCGCGCTTCCCGACGATTTCGAGATGCCGCCCGGCGGCCTCAACATCCGCTGGCCCGATCCGCCGCTTGAGGCGGAGAAGCGCCTATTCGGGCCGAAGATGGCCGCCGTGCAGGCCTTCGCCCGCGCCAACCAGCTCGACCGCATCGTGCTCGATTCCAAGCCCGCACGGCTCGGCATCGTCGCGACCGGCAAGGCCTATCTCGATCTGCGCCAGGCGCTCGCCGATCTGGGCATCACCGACAAGGACGCGCAGGACCTGGGCTTGCGCATCTACAAGGTCGCACTGACCTGGCCCCTGGAGGAAAGCGGCGCGAAGCGCTTCGCCGAGGGCCTGCAGGACGTGCTGGTGGTCGAGGAGAAGCGCGGCTTCATCGAAGACCAGCTGATGCGCATCCTCTACAACGTCGATGCGTCGAAGCGCCCGACCGTGACGGGCAAGCGCGACGAGCGCGGCGCACCGCTGTTGCCGAGCGAGGGCGAGCTGACGCCGACCATCGTCGCTGGCGCGCTGGTGGCGCGCTTGCGCAAGCTCGGCCATCACAGCCCGGTGCTGGAGCAGCGCCTGGCCCGGCTCGAGGCCTTCGACAATCCGGTCACGACGAGCACGCCGATCAAGCTCGCGCGCACGCCGTTCTTCTGCTCGGGCTGCCCGCACAACACCTCGACGCGCGTGCCCGAGGGCAGCCGCGCCATGGCCGGCATCGGCTGCCACGGCATGGCCCTGAGCATGCCGACCCGCCGCACCGATCTGATCTCGCATATGGGCGCCGAGGGCGTGAACTGGATCGGCCAATCGCCCTTCACCACCGAGACGCACATTTTTCAGAATCTCGGCGACGGCACCTACACCCATTCCGGCCTGCTGGCGCTGCGCGCCGCCTCCGCGGCCGGCATCAACATCACCTACAAGATCCTCTACAACGACGCCGTCGCCATGACCGGCGGCCAGCCGGCCGAAGGCGCCTTCAACGTCGCGCAGATCGCCCATCAGGTCTGGGCCGAAGGCGTCAAGCGGCTCGCGATCGTCTCGGACGATCCGAGCAAGTATCCGCAAGGCAATTACTTCCCGCAAGGCGCGACCATCCACCACCGCCGCGAGCTCGACGCCGTGCAGCGCGAGCTGCGCGATATCAAGGGCCTCACGGTCATCATCTACGACCAGACCTGCGCCGCCGAGAAGCGCCGTCGCCGCAAGCGCGGGCTCTATCCCGATCCCGCCAAGCGCGCCTTCATCAACGAGCTGGTCTGCGAAGGCTGCGGCGATTGCTCGCAGGCCTCCAACTGCGTCTCGGTGCAGCCGCTGGAAACCGAATTCGGCCGCAAGCGCCAGATCGACCAGTCGAACTGCAACAAGGACTTTTCCTGCGTCGAGGGCTTTTGCCCGAGCTTCGTCACCATCCATGGCGGTTCGTTGAAGCGGATGAAGACGTCGGCTGTGGATTCAGGCCAGCTGTTCGCCGATCTGCCGCTGCCGCCGGCGCGTGAGCTGGACGGCCCCTACAACATCCTGGTCACCGGCATCGGCGGCACCGGCGTCATCACCATCGGTGCCCTCCTCGGCATGGCCGCCCATGTCGACGGCCGCGGCTGCTCGGCGCTCGACTTCACCGGCCTGTCGCAGAAGAACGGCGCGGTGATGAGCCATGTGCGCATCGCACGGAGGCCGGAAGATATTTCCGCGGTCCGCATCACCACGGGCGGCGCCGACGTCATCCTCGGCTGCGACATGATCGTCTCGGCCGGCACGACGGCGCTGAGCCGGGCCGAGCGCGGCGTGACCAAGGCCTACATCAACGCCGATCTGCAGCCGACCGCGAGCTTCGTGCAAAACCCCGATCTCGACTTCGAGATGGGCGCGATGCAGACCGTGCTGCGCGACGCCATCGGCGACAACAACCTCGACATTATCGACGCCACAGGCATTGCCGCGGCGCTGATGGGCGATTCCATCGCGACCAATCCCTTCATGCTCGGCTTCGCGTTCCAGAAGGGCGCGATCCCGCTGTCGCTGGAGGCCCTGCTCCGCGCCATCGAGATCAACGGCGCCGCGATCGAGATGAACAAGCTCGCCTTCACCTGGGGTCGCCTCGCCGCCCATGACATGTCGCGCGTGCGCAGCGTGCTCCAGTTCAAGGCTCGCGCGTCCGCGCCGACCAAATCGCTCGACGACATCATCGCGACGCGCGCGGAATTCCTGACCTCCTATCAGGACAAGGCCTATGCCGACCGCTACCTTGCAGCCCTCGCCAAGGTGCGCAAGGCGGAGAGCGCGGTTTCGCCCGCGTCAACCGAGCTCACCGAAGCGGTTGCCAAGAACCTGTTCAAGCTGATGTCCTACAAGGACGAATACGAGGTCGCCCGGCTCTACACCGACGGCAGCTTCGCCAAGAAAGTGTCGGAGAAATTCGACGGCGATTTCACGCTGAAGTATCATTTGGCACCGCCGATCTTCGCCAAGCGCGACAAGGTGACCGGACATCTGCAGAAGCAGGAGTTCGGCAGCTGGATGATCCACGCCTTCCGCGTGCTGGCAAAACTCAAATTCCTGCGCGGCGGCGCGTTCGACCCGTTCGGCCGCACCGAGGAGAGACGGACGGAGCGGAAGCTGATCGAGGACTATTTTGCCATGATAGATCGTTGGATCGCCGGGCTGAGGGCGGAGCAGATCCCGCTGCTGGCGCGGCTCGCGCGCGTGCCGGAGACCATCCGCGGCTTCGGGCATGTCAAGGAAGCCAGTATCAAGCTGGCGGCCGCCGAGACGGCGCGGCTGGAAGCAGAGCTCGAGAACAGCCGCTTTGCGGCGGCGGCGGAGTAGCGGTTAAAGGCGCACAGCTCTCGCCACCGTCATTGCGAGGAGCCCTCGCGACGAAGCAATCCAGAGTCTTTCCGCGGAGACAGTCTGGATTGCTTCGCTTCGCTCGCAATGACGAGATCGTGGACACGTGCTCGCCACACCTTCTGCATCATCGCTGGACCGGGCGATTCAGTACAGTTCAGCGCGCCGGCTTGCGCTCTACGGGATCGATATCGATCGTCCGCAGGCGGCCGAGCCGCAGCACGTCCATGGCGAGTCGGCGACCGATCCGGTCGCGGTCGAGCACGCGGATCAGGTCGTCGACCCCGTTGATCTCGACGCCGTCGAGCCTGATCACGACGTCGCCGGGCAACAGGCCTGCCTTGGCTGCCGGGCCGTCCGGCTCGATCTGCATCAGAAGCGCGCCCATCTTGTTCTCGACGCCGGCCAGCACCGCGTGCCGCCGCGGGACCGGTGCGGTCTGCCCGGCGACACCGATATAGGCGCGACGGACATAGCCGTGGCGGATGATCTCCGACAGCACGAATTGCGCGGTGTTGCTGGCAACCGCAAAGCAGATGCCCTGCGCGCCGTTGATGATCGCCGTGTTGATGCCGATCACCTCGGCATGCGACGACACCAGCGGCCCACCGGAATTGCCGGGATTGAGCGCGGCATCGGTCTGGATCACGTCCTCGATGGTGCGCCCGCTCACCGAGCGGATCGAGCGCCCGAGCGCCGAGACCACGCCGGCCGTCACGGTGGATTCGAAGCCGAGCGGATTGCCGATCGCGATCACGAGCTGGCCACGCCGCAACGTCTTGGAATTGCCGAGCGCGGCATAGGGCAGATCGCGCACGCCGTTGGCGCGCAGCAGCGCAAGATCGGTGTCGGGATCAACGCCGAGCACCTGGGCGTCGCCAACATGGCCCTCGACGTCGCGCAGCCGGATCTCCTTCGACGTGCCGACCACATGGCTGTTGGTGAGGACGAGTCCGTCCGGCGAGATCACGATGCCCGAGCCGAGCCCGCCGCGCTCGCGTCTATCAGGCACTTTCGGCCCGGTCTCGACCCGCACGACCGCAGGGCCGACCCGGTCGGTGACGTCGATCACGGCATTGGAATAGGCGTCGAGCAGCGCCCGGTCATCGACCGGGGCGGCCGCCGTCGTTCGCGATGACGGTGCGTCATCGGCGATATCTGAGGTGAAATCCAACATGGCAAGAGTCCTTGGGGCTCACACAAATGGTGGCCTGTTCCCGCCGGCGCAAGTGGCCTGCCTGGGGCGCAGGGCCGGACTGCCCAGATGGCTAGGGCGCCCGCCGCAGCGCGCCGCCTCTTGCCTTGACCGGATCGAGCAGCGACCAGTCGCCGTCCGGAAGCACATGTCCCTTGGGGAATGGCGCGCGCAGCTCGAGCCCCAGCGAGCCCAGCACGCGGTCATCGCGGTAATAGCATTGCAGCACGACACGGACGAGCGTTGCGGCGGCAACGCCGTTATTGCGAAACTCCTGCGCCACCGCATCGCGCCTGGCGGCATCAAGCTCGGCGAGCGGCGCTCCGGCGAGCCGCGCCAGATGATCCAGTGCCGCCGCCACCAACTTGGTGTCGCGGCCGAGCGTTGCCAGCATGTCGGCCTGGATCGCTGGATCGTCGGCGCCCGGCACCTTGTACTCCTCGCTGGCAGGAATGATCATCGCGGCGATGGCGCGGAGATCGTCGCGTTGCCTGCGTGTCAGTTGGTTGTCTGCGGACATCACAACCTCAATCAAACAAATTGGCGAGACGCTGCTTCATCTGGTCGGCGATGTACAGCGCGAGGGCCTGGATGGTGGAGGTCGGGTTCACGCCGCCGGAGGTGACGAAGATGCTGCCGTCGACGATGAAGAGGTTCTTCACGTCGTGCGAGCGGCCCCATTCGTTGACGACGGAGCGCTCGGGGTCGGTGCCCATCCGCGCCGTGCCGAGCAGATGCCAGCCGCCCCAGGGGATCGGCGAGTTGACGCAGATGTCGGTCGCGCCGGCCGTTTCGAGAAACTCCCGGCCGCGCGCCAGCGCATGCTCCATCATCTTCCGGCTGTTCTCGCTGATCGTGTAGTCGATCTTCGGCGCGGGTATGCCGTGACTGTCCTTCAGCACCGGATCGAGCGTGACGCGATTGTGCTCCTCGGGCAGATCCTCGCAGATTGCGGAGAAACCAAGCCGGTGGCCGTTGAGCTTGCGGAAGACGCGGTGATGATCCTCGCCCCAGGGCAAAATGCCCTTCTGCTCGCTGACGACGGCCTCGAACACCGGCCCGGCTCCGCGCACGAACTGGACGCCGTAGCCGCGCACGAAGCCGCGCGACAGGTCGGTGTCATACCATTGCTTGCTCCACAGGCAGGTCGGCGGCGCGCGGTTAGAGTCGGTCGGCTCCTTCACATAGCCATAGATCTGCGCATAGGGATGGAACATCAGGTTCTTGCCGACGAGGCCGGAAGAATTGGCAAGCCCGTTCGGAAAGCGGCTGGACGCCGAGTTCAGCAGCAGCCGCGGCGTGCCGACGCCGTTGCAGGCGATGATGACGACATGCGCAGGCTGAAACTGCTCGACGCCGTCCTTGTCATAATAGACCACGCCCGAGGCCATGCCGTTCTCGTCGGTGGTGATCTCGCGCACCCGGCAATGGGTGCGCAGCTCGACGCCGGCGCGGATCGCATGCGGCCAATAGGTGATGTCGGTCGAGGATTTTGCGCCTTGCGCGCAAGCCGGCGTGCAATGGCCGAGATTGATGCAGCGCGCCCGCCCCTCATAGTCCATCGTCGCGACCGTGGTGTCCGACGGCCACCAATGCCAGCCGAGCTTGTTCATGGTCTTGGCGATGATGGCGCCGGACAGGCCGAGCGGCTGCTGCGGCATTGGCGGATGCGTCAGCGGCGAGAGCGGATCGCCTGACAGGCCCGACGTCCCCATCATGCGGTCGTTCTCTTCGAAGAACGGGGTCAGCGCGTCGTAATCGATCGGCCAGTCGTCGGCGACGCCGTCCAGCGTCTGCACCTTGAAATCGGAGGGATGCAGCCGCGGCCAGTGCGCGGTGTACATCACGGTCGAGCCGCCGACCGCGTTGTAGTTTACCACCTTGATCGGAGAGTTGTCGTCGTTGATCGGATAGTCCTCGGGCCGGCCACGGACATTCGGGCTCGACGACCATTCGCCGTAGAACTTGGCCTCCCAGTCGCGGCCCGTGCTGGGATATTCCGCCGGGTTCATCCAGCCGCCCTGCTCCAGGCAGAGGATGTGCATCTTGGTCTCGGCCAGCGACCACGCCACCGCCGCGCCCGAAGCGCCGGCGCCGATGATCAGGACGTCCACGGGGTCTTTCATCGCAACCTTGTCCTCCCCCCTCGCCGCTTACCGGGCGATTCGGCCTTTCGCGCGTCGCGAGGGCCGGTAAACGATAGGGGCAGAGCGACGGCGGAGTAAAGCTGCGGGGCGGGAATGTCGCACTTCGCGCGGCGCAGACCATTGGTCTCGCCACATCCGGATGCTAGGAACGGGGCGCACGAGCCATCGATAGCGAGACCGTATGTCCTTCCAGAAATTCTTTGCCGCCGCCCGCGCTTTTGCGCTCGTTTCGTTTCTCGCCTTGTCCGGATTTCTGGCCTCGTCCGGACCGGTTTCCGCGCTGACCGGCGCCGCGACGGTCCGGGACGGCAACTCCATCCAGGTCGGAGACGTCACCTACCGGCTCGACGGCGTCGACGCGCCGGAGCTGGACCAGGTCTGCATCGATGATCACGCCGATACCTGGACCTGCGGCATCGAGGCCCGCGATCAGCTGGCCAAGCTGGTCAACAAGCGGACGGTGCGCTGCGACGATGTCGGACCCGAGAAGAGTTTTGGCAAGCGCCACCGCGCCATCTGCACGGCCGAGGGCGACAAGGCCAGCTTGAACGAGCAGCTGATCAAGCTCGGCTTTGCCCTCGCACGCGAGCCGATCAAGGCCAACGTGAAGCCGGCGGCCAACGAGGCCAAGACGGCGGCGGCCGGGATCTGGAAGGGCTGCTTTGTTGCGCCGCAAGATTTCCGCAGCGGCAAGAAGGACGGCGCACTGCTGGGCGCCGCCTGCCGGCCCGACCGCGACAAGGAGATCCGCGCCGTGCTGTTTCCGGAGGAGCTGACCATGCCACCCAGCTGCAGCATCAAGGGCAAGCTCGCGGTGCGCGCCCGCGTCACCGGCAATATCGGCATCTATCATCTGCGCGGCTGCCCGAGCTACCCGGCGACCACCAAGCCGGACCGCTGGTTCTGCTCCGAGGACGACGCCCAGGCCGCCGGCTTTCGGAAGGCCTACAATTGCCGTCGGCCGAAGTGAACATTTCCTTCACGCACGCGTGAGTGGTAGTCCGAGACCGTATTGATCCGGAATTGAACTTCATCGGGAGTTGCGGCACTTATCAAAGTGCGCACGCGCTTTGCGCGAGCGTTTCCTTGGCAGACGATCCTCATCGGATTGTCTTTGCTCGGGCGTTTCCTCCCTAGACTTGGGCCGCTTGTCACCACAAGCGGCTCTTCCTTTTTGTGCGGGATTCGTGCGGGGTCTGTCACTGCGTCCGCATGATCTGGTCCATCGGCGGCATATTGGCGTTGAGATGCGCCATGATCCAGACCGTCCCGCCCACCACCAGGAACACCACCAGCAGCCCGAAGGCGAGCGCCAGCACGTTGTTGGTGTTGTCGGGGCCGGTGGTGATGTGCAGGAAGAATACGAGGTGCACGCCCATCTGCGCGATCGCAAGCACGATCAGCGCGACGGGAATCGAAGGCTGCCAGACCAGGTCGGTGCCGGCGATGAAGAACGACGTCGCCGTGAGCAACAGCGCCAGAACAAGACCGACGACATAACCCAGGATCCGCTCACCGACGCTATGCTGCTCTTCCTCGCCCGGTGCGAGGTCGCGCCCGGCCGGAATATGCGTCTGATCGCTCATGGAGCACCCCCAAGCAGGTAGACGACGGAGAACACCCCGACCCAGATGATGTCGAGTGCGTGCCAGAACAGCGCAAAGCACATCATCCGCCGCAGCACGTCGGCGCGAAAGCCTTTCGCGAAGACCTGGGCCATCATGGTGAGCAGCCAGAGCACGCCGGCGGAGACGTGCAGGCCGTGGCATCCAACCAGCGAGAAGAACGCGGTCAGGAACGCACTGCGTGACGGGCCGTAGCCACGGCCGACAAGGTCGGCGAATTCGCGGAACTCGATCACCAGGAAGATGAGGCCGAGCACGCAGGTCACGCTCATGCCGAGATAGAACCAGAACCGGTTGCGCACGTCGGCGGCGATGCTGGCCATGCCGCAGGTGAAGCTCGACAGCAGCAGGCAGACCGTCTCGATCGCGACGTTCCTCTGCTCGAAGATCTCCGCGCCCTTGGGGCCGCCGGCGGTCTGGCCTGATAGCACCGCATAGGCCGCAAAGAAGCAGGAGAACATCACGATGTCGGAGAGCAGGAAGACCCAAAAGCCGTAGGCGGTCACGATCCGCTTCGGCGCGGGCCCGGGATGCTCGATGACGACGCCGATGTGATGGGGATCGGCGTGCGCATGGCCGACGGTTGCTGTCATCGCCATCACACCGCTCCCGCCATGCTGACGAGGCTGCGCCGTTCCTCGATATTGACGCGGTCGATCGCGGCGACCTCCGCGGCCGGAATGACGTACTCGTCATGGTCGCGCCAGGCGAACACGACGAAGGTCGCGAACGCGCCGATCCCCCCCAGGATCACCATCCACCAGATGTGCCAGATCAGGGCGAAGCCCATGATGGTGGCGAAGAACGCGCAGACGAAGCCGGTAGGAGAATTGCGCGGCATCTCGATGTCCTGATATTCGGGCACGTCATGCTCGAACGATTGCTGCCGGGCGTGCACCTTCATGTCCCAATAGGCGTCTTCACCGCGAACATCGGGATGGAAGGCGAAGTTGAACACCGGCGGCGGCGACGAGGTCGCCCATTCCAGCGAGCGACCGTCCCAGGGATCGCCGGTGCGGTCGCGCAGCGCCTCGCGATTGCGGATGCTGACCACGAGCTGCACGATCTGGCAGATCACACCCATCGTCAGCACGGCCATGCCGAGTGCAGCGATGATCATCCAGGGCCGCCAGGCCGCGACGTCATAGTGCTGCATGCGCCGGGTCATGCCGAGCATGCCGACGATATAGAGCGGCATGAAGGTGACGTAGAAGCCCGTGAAGGTGAACCAGAACGCCGCCTTGCCCCAGCGCTCGTCGAGGCGGAAACCGAACGCCTTCGGAAACCAGTATTCGAAGCCGGCGAAGGCGCCGAACAGCACGCCGCCGATGATGACGTTGTGGAAATGCGCGACCAGGAACATGCTGTTGTGGAGCATGAAGTCCGCCGGCGGCACCGCGACCAGGACGCCCGTCAATCCGCCGATGATGAAGGTGACCATGAAGCCGACCGACCACAACATCGGTGTCGCAAAGCGGATGCGGCCGCCATACATCGTGAACAGCCAGTTATAGATCTTCACGCCGGTCGGCACCGCGATGATCATGCTGGCGATGCCGAAGATGGCGTTGACGTTCGGCCCTGCCCCCATCGTGAAGAAATGGTGCAGCCAGACCATGAAGGAGATGACGCAGATCGCCATGGTCGCAAGCACCATGGAGCGGTAGCCGAACAGCGCCTTGCCGGAGAAGGTCGAGACCACCTCGGAGAAGATGCCGAAGGCCGGCAGCACCAAAATATAGACCTCGGGATGGCCCCAGGCCCAGATCAGGTTCATGAACATCATGACGTTGCCGCCGGCCTCGTTGGTGAAGAAGTGGAAGCCGAGATAGCGGTCGAGCAGCAGCATCGCGAGCGTCGCGGTGAGGATCGGGAACGCCGCGACGATGAGGAGGTTCGAGGCCAGCGTGGTCCAGCAGAACATCGGCATGCGCAGGTAGTTCATGCCCCTGGTACGCAGCTTCAGCACGGTGGTGACGAGATTGATGCCGGCCACCAGCGTGCCGACGCCGGAGATCTGCAGCGACCAGGCGTAATAATCGACGCCGACGCCGGGCGAGTAGGACAATTCCGACAGCGGCGGAAAGGCGAGCCAGCCGGTGCGCGCGAACTCGCCGACCACGAGCGAGATATTGACCAATAGCGCGCCGGTCGCCGTCAGCCAGAAGCCGACCGAATTGAGCGTCGGGAAGGCGACGTCGCGCACGCCGAGCTGGAGCGGCACGACGAGGTTCATCAGCCCGATCACGAACGGCATCGCCACGAAGAAGATCATGATGGTGCCGTGCGCTGAGAAGATCTGGTTGTAGTGCTCCGGCGGCAGATAGCCCTGCGACTGATAGGCCACCGCTTGCTGGATCCGCATCATGATGGCGTCGCTGCCGCCGCGCAGCAGCATCACCGATGCCAGCAGGATGTACATGACGCCGATGCGCTTGTGATCGACGCTGGTGATCCATTCGTGCCAGAGATAGGGCAGATGTCCCTTGACGGCGACCCAGGCCAGCACGCCGAAGATGGCGACCAGCACCACCGCGCCGGCGACGAGCGGAATCGGCTGGTCGAACGGGATGGCCGACCAATCGAGCTTACCGAGCATCATGGCCTCCACTGTGCGACCGGCCTGCTTCGGACGCGAGCTCCGGCCCGGGCCCGGGCGGAATGTGCTGGGTCGCGATCAGATCGAACAGGCGCGGGTCTTCGAGGCGGTAGGTCGGCCGGCCCCGCTCGACACCCTGCTGCATCAGCTTCTTGTAGCTGTCCTCGTTCAGCACCGCATCCGACTTCGCCGTATTCGCCACCCAGTCCGGAAAGGCGAGCGGCGAGATCACGTGGACGTCGAACATCATGTCCGGGAAACCGTCGCCGGAGAAATGTGCCGACAGGCCCTGAAGCTTGCCTTCGTTGTCGGCGCGCAGGTTCAGCTTCGTCACCATGCCGTTCATGGTGTAGATCATGCTGCCGAGCTGCGGGATGAAGAACGTGTTCATCACGCTCGAAGATGTCAGCTGGAAATTCAGCTCGGCGCCGGTCGGCACCGTCAGCGTGTTGACGGTGGCGATGCGCTGGTCCGGATAGATGAAGAGCCATTTCCAATCGAGCGAGACGGCCTGGATCCGCACCGGGCTGCCGGTGCCGGGCACGGGCGCTGCGGGATCGAGCTGGTGCGAGCCGATCCAGGCGACGCCGCCGAGCAGGATCACCGTGAGCGCCGGGATTGCCCACACCACCATCTCGACGCGGCCGGAATAGACGAACTCCGGCTGATAGCGCGCCCTCGGATTCGAGGCGCGAAACCAGAACGCAAAAGCCAGGATCGCGAAAATGGTCGGCACCACGATCACGAGCATGATGAAGACGGAATCGACCAGGATGGTGCTGTTGGCGGCAGCCACGGGCCCTTGTGGGTCGAGCAGATTCATCGGCAAGCCACTGGTGGTTGGGAAGCCCCTGGACTGAGCCTAGCGCGGGAAAGGCTCCGCAACAAACGCTGCGAGGTCGGAACGGTTCCGGGACTGCAACGGCCAGCCATGCGCGATGGGCCGGCCGCCACATGCAATTCCGTGTGATGTCAATGACATGAAGGCGGAAAGCGCGCTCTTCTCTCCCAGGAGCGCGATTGCTAATCTGCACGAAAATAATGACGAAGACGGGAGTGAACCGAGATGCGCTTAAAGGACAAGGTCGCGATCGTCGTCGGGGCCGGGCAAAGCCCCGGCGAAGGCATGGGCAACGGCCGGGCGACTGCGCTCACCTTCGCGCGCGAGGACGCCAAGGTTTTGTGCGTCGACCACAATCTGGAATCGGCGCAGGAAACAGTGGCGATGATCGCCGCGAAAGGCGGCACGGCCGCGGCCTTCAAGGCGGACGTGACCAAAGCTGAGGACATCAAGGCGATGGTTGCGGATGCGCAATCGCGCTGGGGGCGTATCGACGTGCTGCACAACAATGTCGGCGTCAGCCTCGCCGGCGGCGATGCCGAGCTGCTGCAATTGACCGAGGAGGCGTTCGATCGCGTCGTTGCCATCAATCTGAAGAGCTGCATCCTGGCGGCGAAAGAGGTGATCCCGATCATGCGCGCGCAGAGAAGCGGCGCCATCATCAACATCTCGTCGATGGCGGCAATCACGACCTATCCTTACGTCGCCTACAAGGCGACGAAGTCGGCGATGATCGCCTTCACCGAACAGCTCGCCTACCAGAACGCCGAATACGGCATCCGCGCCAACGTCATCCTGCCCGGCCTGATGAACACGCCGATGGCCGTCGATACCCGCGCCCGCGAATGGCGGAAGACCCGCGCCGAAGTCGAAGCCGAACGCGACAGCAAGGTGCCGCTGCGCAGGAAGATGGGCACGGGCTGGGACGTCGCCAACGCCGCGCTGTTCCTGGCGAGCGATGAGGCGAATTTCATTACGGGTGTGACGCTGCCGGTTGATGGGGGTGCCAGCGTGAGGCGGGGGTAGGTCGTTCTTCTCCCTCTCCTCGCACGCGGGGAGAGGCAAAGAGTAAGGCGCTCATCGCGAATATGTCACCCGCCAGATCGTGCCGTTGCCATCTTCCGAGACCAGCAGCGATCCATCCTTCGCCACGGCGACGCCCACCGGGCGCCCCCACACCTCGCTGTCGTTCACGACGAACCCCGTGACGAAATCCTCGTACTCGCCGGTCGGCTTGCCGTCCTTCATGCGGATGCGGATCACCTTGTAGCCGGTGCGTTTCGACCTGTTCCAGGAGCCGTGCTCGGCAGCGAAGGCGTCGCCCTGGTATTCGGGCGGAAACTGCGTGCTTTGGTAGAACGTCATGCCGAGCGAGGCCGAGTGCGGCTGGATCAGCACATCAGGCACCGTCACCTTGTCCTTGAGATCCGGCCGCGCGCCGGCGTGGCGCGGGTCTTCATTGTTGCCGATATAGAACCACGGCCAACCGTAGAACGCGCCCTCCTTCACGCTGGTGACGTAATCGGGCACGAGATCGTCGCCGAGGCCGTCGCGCTCGTTGGTCGAGCACCAGGGCAGCCCGGTCTGCGGCTGGATCGCGAGGCCCACGCAGTTGCGGATACCGGTGGCATAGATCTTTCGCTCCTTGCCGTCGGGATTGAAGGCCAGCACCGCGGCACGTTCGAGCTCGCTGGCCCATGTGGCGCCGAGCGGCTGCGTCTTCGACCACGCGTCCATCCCGCCCGGCGGTGTGCCCATGCCCTCGGCGACATTGCTGAGAGAGCCCACCGACACCAGCATACGCTTGTTGTCGGGCGTGAAGACGATATCGCGCGTGGAATGCCCGCCGTCATGCGGCAGGCTCGCAACAATCGTCTCCGCCTTGCCGCGCGCCTTGAGATCGCCGGCCTGGTAGGGAAAGCGGACGACGCTGTCGGTGTTGGCGATGTAGACCCATTGCGGATTGTCGCCATTGGGAAAGAACGCGATGCCGAATGGCTGCCGCAGGCCGCTGGCGAACACCTCGTTGGTCGCGGCCTTGCCACCCTCACCCGCGCGCAGCACGCGGATGGTCCCGGCTCGTGTTTCCGCGACGAACACATCGCCATTCGGTGCCACGCGGATGATACGCGGCGCGCGCAGGCCTTCGGCGAACAGCTCGATCTTGAAGCCGGCCGGAACCTGGAGCTCGGCTTCCGGCGGACGCGGCACAACGCGCGACGAGCTCGCAACCGATCGCGTGGCGCCAGGCCTGACCAGATCCTGCGGCCGGATCAGCCTGACCGTGCCGGGCTTGTCAGCGCGCCAATCACCATAGGCGTCCTTGCCTTGCAACACTGGCTCGGCCTGCGCGCCGGCCACAACCAGCAGCGCTGCGAGCATCGCCACGAACGTTATCCTGTCGCTCACGTCGTCCTCCGCCTTGCCCGTGTCGTGCGTCAACGCCGATCAACCGAAAAAGGTCTGCGGCGAGTTTGGCGCCTGCCGAATCCCACGTCAGTTCATGCCCGCACGATGTGCATCAGCCGCAGCCCATCATACTGGAAAACGCGGTTGAACGGTGCGACACATTGTGGGGGCGGCGAGCGCCGGTTACGGTCATGGAGGCTGCGGCATCCAGGTCGCGTCGGATGGGGAGATCATGTGGGGATCCATCATATCGGAATGGGCGAGCCTGCTGCTGCGCTGGCTGCACGTGGTGGCCGCGATCGCCTGGATCGGCAGTTCCTTCTATTTCATCGCGCTCGACCTCAGCCTGAAGCCGAAGGCCGACCTGCCTGACGGCGTGCAGGGCGAGGCCTGGCAGGTCCATGGCGGCGGCTTCTATAGGATCATGAAATACCTGGTCGCGCCCAGCCAGATGCCGAACGAGCTGACCTGGTTCAAATGGGAAGCCTACACCACCTGGCTGTCCGGCTTCGCGCTGATGGTGGTGGTCTATTATCTCGAGGCCGACCTGTTCCTGGTCGACAAGTCGATCCTCGATCTCACGCCATTCCAGGCCGGGCTGTTCAGCTTCTGCAGCCTCGCGCTGGCGTGGCTGCTCTATGAGGCCGCCTGCCGCACCGGGCTCGCGCAGCGCGAGCTGCCCTTCGCCATCGGCGGCTATCTGTTCCTGGTCGCGCTCACCTACGCCTTCACCCATGTGCTGAGCGGCCGCGGCGCCTTCAACCAGATCGGCGCGATCATCGGCACCATCATGGTGGCCAATGTCTTCACGCTGATCATCCCGAACCAGAAGAAGATCGTGGCCAGCCTGATCGCCGGACAGGCGCCCGACCCGAAGCTCGGCAAGGCCAGCAAGGAGCGCTCGGTCCACAACAATTACCTGACGCTCCCCGTTGTCGTGCTGATGATCAGCAACCACTATCCCCTGCTCTACGCCACGCGCTTCAACTGGATCATCGTCGCGATCATCCTGGCGCTCGGGCCGGTGATCCGCCACTTCTTCAACGAGCGCCATGCCGGCCGCCAATCGCCGTGGTGGGTGTGGGGCGTAGCCGCTGCCGGCGTGATTGCGATCCTCCTCCTTTCCGCCGCCGGCCCGCGCGAGGTGAAGACGGGCGCATTGTCGGCGCCGGTCACGGTCGCCAATGTCGAGGAGATCGTGATGTCCCGCTGCAGCATGTGCCATGCAGCCGAACCGGTCTGGGCCGGCATCGTCACCGCGCCGAAGGGCATTTTGCTCGACACGCCCGAGCACATCCATCGCAACATCCGCCTGATCGGGCGGGTCGCGGCCTGGTCGAATGCGATGCCGCCTGGCAACATCACGGAAATGACCGGCGAGGAGCGCGCCGTCCTCGCGGCCTATATCGAGCAGGCGCGCTGAGGCGCGGCGGACGCGGATGCGTTGCGCGGAATGAAATTCCGCTTCTCCCGCCGAATTGAAAATGACTTGGCCGCCTATCCGGCGTAGACATGGCCGGCAGCCGCGGGCGCGGCGCAAAGTCAGCTTGCAATCGGGGATGAGAACAGTGGCCCTCAAGAACGTCATCGGTACCGATCACGCCGTCGTCATGGTGAAGGACCTCGACAAGGCCGCCGAGAATTATCGGCAACTGGGCTTCACCGTGTCCCCGCGCGGCACCCACAGCGTTCATATGGGCACAGGCAACTACACCATCATGTTCGACCCCGACTATATGGAGCTGCTCGGCGTGCTCGCCCCGACCGAGCTCAATGTTCCCGCGCGCGCCTTCCTGGACAAGCGCGGCGAAGGGATCGAGCGCATCGCTTTCACCGCGGTCGATAGCGCGGCCGGCGCCGAGGAGATCCGCGCACGGGGACTGGAGCCGATCGGCCCGACCGATTTCGAACGCCCTGTCACGCTGCCTGATGGTACGATCTCGGCGGCGAAATTCCGCACCTTCATGTGGCCGACGGCGGAAGCGCCGGGCGGCGTGCGCATCTTCGCCTGCCAGCACAAGACCCGCGAGACCGTGTGGATTCCCGAGCTGATGACCCACGCCAATGCGGCCAAGCGGATCAAGCAGACGCTGATCGCAACGCCAGAGCCCGCCAAGGAGGCCGCGCATCTCGCCCGCCTGATCGACCGCGAAGCCAAGACCGACGCGGACGGCGCGGTCAGCGTGCCCTCCGGCGGCGATCGCGCCGACTTCGTCTATCTGACGCTGGACCAGCTCGCCAAGCGCTATCCCGGCGTGCCGCTGACCGGCCTCTCCGAGCGCGGCGGCGCCGCGCTGGTGCTGGTGAGCGGCGATCTCGCGGCGACCGAGATGGCGCTGGGGTCGGCCGCCGTGCGGAGCGGAGCTGCGATCTGCGTGCCGCCGGCCAAGGCCAACGGCACCCTGCTCGCCTTCGTTGCCGGCTGATTTGAACCAATTCTTTAACGGGTGTTTACCCGGCGGCTGTAGGCTTCGCGGCCATCCAAGCCACCGGGGCCAACCGCATGTTCAAAGAGGGATCGCCGATCGCCTATGACGCGCCGGCCGAACTGAAGAAATGGCCGTCGCTGAAAGGCCAGAGGCAGAAGGATCGCGGTCCGCCCTATCTCGTCTACAACGGCACGCTCGCAGAATGCGTCCGCGAGCTCATGGGCAAGCCGATCAAGGGCATCTCGCTCTATGACATCATGACGACGCCGCAGGCCGCCTTCGACCAGACCGTGCTGTCGCCCGGCGACGCGGCGGAGATCGCGATGCGCAAGGATTTTCCCAAGGACTAATTCGCGGCACGCTTCGCAGCTGGCGTGCCCTGCCGCCTCGATGAGGATTCCGTCGGCGCATCGAGGAAGACGACTTGTGTACCGCGCTTCACGTTCTCGCCGAGCACACGCGCGTCCCAATTGGTCAGGCGGACGCAGCCGTGCGACGCCGACTTGCTGACCTTGTCCGGCTCCGCCGTTCCGTGGATGCCGTAGCCCTGCGCCGACAGGCCGATCCAGTATGCTCCCACGGGATTGTTGGGCCCCGGCTGGATGTCGAACGGCCTGTTGGACTTGACGCTCTTGAACTTGTACTCGGGATTGTAATGGTAGGTCGGCTGCGCGTTGGTGCCGGTGACCTTCAGCGTTCCGGTCGGCGTCGGGCGATCCGGACTGCCGACTGACGCCGGATAGAACGCCAGCAGAGCGCCGCTGGCATCGAACGCTTTCAAGGTCCCGTGCGTCTTGTCGACTTCGAGCCGGGCGATGCGCGACAGCTCGCGCCGTGCCGGAACGTTGGCAACGACGATCGTCGCTCCTGCCTTGTCGAACGCCTTGCCCGGATTGAGCGCCCTGAGCAGATCCGCACTCATGTGAAATTTCTCGGCAAGTCCTTCGAGAGGGGTGGTGTAGCTCAGCGCCTTCAGCGATTTCATGTCGTCGAGCTTACTAGGCAATTTCTCCAGGAACGGCCCTTTCACATCGGCGTCCGTGATCTTGTAGTCGACGAGAATGGGGCCCTCGCTCGCTGCGGTCAGCTTGTCCCAGAGCTCCGGCGCGACTCCCTTGTCGGATGCGATGCCGTTCTGCTCCGCGAACGCCTTGAGCGCCTTCTGCGCGTTCTCGCCGAACTTGCCGTCAATCTCGCCGGGCGAGAATTGCGCGCGATCGAGCAGCACCTGAAGTTTCACCACGGCTGCATTCAGCTTGTCGGTGGCCGGCGGCTTCGCAGGACGCGCAGCTTCGTTCACCGCAGCCGGATCGAGATTGCCTGCGAGCGCCGGGCCGACGAGCCACAGCGAAATCACCGCGCCAAGCATCCATCGCATCGTCATCGCACATCCCACTCGCAAGCGGCCCGCAAACCCGCGGAAGGTTTCTCTTCGGGAACACCGTACTAACACCGAAGGAACCGAGGAGACCGCAGCTTTGCCGCAATCGGACGGTTAAGAACTTCCTATCGCCGGCGCAGCGCTGGCCGTTCATCCCACAGTTCGAGGTTGTCCCCGCAAATGCGATTTGTCGTCGCGGCTTGCGCCGCGTTTCTGCTTCTGATGTGCGACCTCGATCCGTCGGCGTCCCGGCAAGCATCACGTTTCGACACTACTGTTCTCCAGAACAATCATGCCTCGTCACTTGTTCCAGTGGTCGAACTCTTCGTCGCCAGCGTGCAGGCGATCGAGCTTGCCAACGCGCACGCGGCCTATGAGCAGGTGATCGAGCCACCACGCGCGGTCGAGCCGGCGGTGCAGGCCGAGCCCTCGCCAACCGAACGATTTTGTCACGCGCTGCGCGCGGCCGCCGAATCCAGCGGCATTCCAGTGCCGTTCTTCGCACGCCTGATCTGGCAGGAGAGCCGCTTCAAGTCCAACGAGGTCAGCCACGCCGGCGCGCAGGGCGTCGCCCAGTTCATGCCGGGGACGGCGGCCGAGGTCGGGCTCGACGATCCCTTCGATCCGATGAAGGCGCTGCCGGCGTCGGCGAAATTCCTGCGCAAGCTGCGCGACGATTTCGGCAATCTCGGCCTTGCTGCCGCCGCCTACAATGCCGGTCCCGGCCGCATCCAGAAATGGCTTGCCAGGGAGAGCGAGCTGCCGCGCGAAACGCGCGACTATGTCCGGATCATCACCGGCACCAAAGCCGAAGACTGGATCGAACGCTCGGAGGCGCTCGCGATCAGGATCGACCTGCCGCGCGAAGCGCCATGCGAGGGCATCGGCAGCCTTTCGAAGGCCAAGGACGTCGCCTGGGTTCCGGTGAACCTGACGCCTTCGGTTGCGGGCATCATTCGCAAGGCCGAGCAACTCGCGACGCGCCTGACGACGAACCGCGCGCGCAAGCAATTCGCAACCCTGCTGCGGAAGAATGCCGCGGGTCCCGGCAGGGCACGCAGCATGATAGCGGCACGCGCGGCCGGAAAGAGCGCGAAGGCGCGCGCCGTTCGCATCGCATCGCGCGAACGGACGTCAGGCTAGCGATCGGAGCCGCTCGCTTGCGCGGCTCCGATCTCCATTGAGCTAATCGATCTCCTCGATAACCCGACGTTCGCGCGGCTCAATGACGTAGGTCCGGCTGTCGCGATGGATATAGCGATATTCGCGCAAGCCCGGCGCATCGCGGTAGACCGTGGTCGGGAATTCCTCGACCTCGACGGTCTCCGGGACCCGATCACCGATGCGCATCTCCGTGCGTGCGGTGCTGCCGGTGGTCCGCGCCTCGCTGCGTCCTTCGGTGCGGGTCTTCGCATGCTTGCGGATCACCTCGCGATCGCGATCCGAGAACTTGCTGGCGCTACGCTCGCGCGTGGTCGTCGTCGTTGTCGCCGTGGACTGGCCTGAGTACGGCAACACCGTCACGATCTTGTAGGTCGCCGGATCGACCACGACGATCTGATCTTTCACCAGCGCAAAGCTGTAGCCGCGATATTGCGGCACGATCTCGACCACGTCCGGCGGAAGTGTCGAGAGGTGCACGTCGCGCGGAACCACCGTGCCGACATTCAGCGAGAAATTGACGCTGGTCAGCGGCCGCACGTTGAGGTGCGAGATTGACGCGCTGATCCTGGTCTCCTGCTGCTTGCTGATATTGACGTCGGTCTGGGCGGCAGCCTGATTGCTCGTCGGCGCAGTCGGTGCCTGCTGGGCCTGGTTGGTTCCAGATGCGGCAGGTGCCTGCTGGGCCTGATTGTTGGCCGGCGGCGGATTGGACCGGTCCTGCGCCTGGTTGGTGTTCGCAGGAGGCGGGTTGGCGCTCTGCTGCGTTGCAGGCTGGTTGCCGGCTGCATTGGAATTTGCCGCACCGCTCTGTGACTGCGCGGTCGAGCCCGTATTGGCGGTGCCGGAGCCGGACGATTGTGGGTTGGCCTGCGTGGTCTGGGCTGGCGTTCCCGACGTCGTTGATTGCTGCGGTTGCGACGTGGTCTGCTGCTTGTCGGCCGCGCTCGACGGCGAGGTCGCGGATGGCGCGGTGGTATTCGACTGGGACTGCGGCGTCTGCTGAGACGGCGGATTCGTGCTGGGCGATTGCGCAAACGCGGCGCTCGCCAGCACCACCCCCAAGGCGGTGGTTGCCAACAGGCGGATCATGGTTCACTCCCTTTCAACTAATGAAACTGGGCTACTAACCTGCGTTAAAACGAGCAGTTCCAGTTTTTCCCGAAGGAAGGCCGCGCTCTTTTCTGCGGAACCTGCAATGCCAGCGAAGAGTGCCGGGATCATCGCCTATCGCGAGCGTGGGAACATCGAGGTGCTCCTCGTCCATCCCGGCGGGCCGTTCTGGCACAACAAGGATCTCGGCGCATGGTCGATCCCGAAGGGCGAGTATGCGGACGGAGACGACGCAGAGCTCGCCGCGCGACGGGAGTTCGCCGAAGAGCTGGGACTCGAGCTGTCCGTGCCGCTGACCCCGCTTGGCGAGGTCAGGCAGCGCGGGGGCAAGCGCGTCACCGCCTTCGCGGCCGAGCTCGATCTCGACGTGCGCAGCATTCGCAGCAACACGTTCGAGATGGAATGGCCGCCGCGCAGCGGCAAGCGGCAGGCCTTTCCGGAAGTCGACCGCGCCGAATGGTTCACGCTCGAGGCGGCGCAGGAGAAGATCAACGCGGGACAACGTCCGCTGCTCGACCGGCTTACGCTGCTGATCGGCGGCTAGCGCGCCGCCTCACTCCGCCTTGATGTTCGCGGCCGCGACCACCTCGGCGAGCTCCTTGGTCTCCTTGGCGATCTTCGCAGCGTAGTCGGCCGGGCTGAGCACGCTGACGACGCCTTGCGAGCCGAGCTTCTCCTCGGCCAAGGGGTCCTTGGCGGCGGCGACGATCTCCCGGTGCAGGGTTTCCAGGATTGGCGCCGGCGTCGCCTTGGGCATGAAGAAGCCGACCCAGAACGAGATGTCGAAGCCGGGGTAGCCGGCCTCCGCCACGGTCGGCACATCGGGCAGCGCCGGCAGCCGCTCGGCCGAGGACACCGCCAGCGCGCGCAGCTTGCCGGCCTTGACCAGCGGCACGGCGGAGAGCGGATCGAACACCGCCAGCACCTCCTGCGCGAGAATGCCGACCTCGGCGGCCGAGCCGCCGCGATAGGGCACGTGGATCAGCTTGATGCCGGCCTTTTGGCTGAGCAGCTCCATGGCGAGATGGGCGAGATTGCCGTTACCGCCGGAGCCGTAGGCGAGCGCGCCGGGCGCGGCCTTGGCCGCAGCGACTAGATCGGCGACCGACTTGACGTTCGCCGTCTTGGGATTCTCGGGGTTGACGACGAGGACGAGCGGCGCCGACACCACCGTGGTGAGCGGCGCAAAGTCCACTTGCGGATCGTAGCGGATATCCTTGAACAGCGTCTTGTTCAGCGTGATCGTCGACGAGTTGCAGGCGAGCATGGTGTAGCCGTCCGCATCCGCGCGCGCGACGCCCTCGGCGGCAATCATGCCGTTGGCGCCGGCGCGGTTCTCGACCACGAAGGGCTGGCCGAGCTTGTTGCTGAGCCGATCGCCGATGATGCGCGCGACGACGTCGACAGGCCCGCCCGCGCTGAAGCCGACCATGATCTTGACCGGCCGCGACGGATATTTCTGCGCGAGAGCCTCTGTCGCCAGCGCCAAGGCGCAAAGTCCTGCGATGACTGCCAGCAGGCGGGCCGTTCGTTGCATTCGTTCTCTCCCAGACCTCTTGGCGCCGCTTGTGCATGCTTCTTGGTGCGACGCCTTGGAGTCATGAATAGCGGCCGTGCGGGATTTCGCAATCGCGTTTGGCTGCCGGCATTCCGTGGCACGGCACATGCGCGCCGCTTCCAAAACAAAAATGCGAAAACAACCCCATGCACAGTAGACCGCCCCTGTCAGAACAAGGACTTGCGGGCGGTGGACGAATTTTTCGGTTTCACGAAATAAATTCTGAGGCGTCGGGCAAAACAGTGGCATACTGGCATCATCGCAACAGTCGCGAGCGTCATGGCCCGCCAGGCCGAAGCCGTCCGACGCGGTTGCGCCTAAACCCTTCATCGACATTTCAAAATTCGCATTCGCGCGCAGCAGCGAACGGCCGTTCGCGCCTGCGCCGCCAGAAGGACACAGCACATGACGACAGCTCTCTCACGTCCCATCACTTCGCCGCTCGCGGCATCCGATCGCAGCGCCCCCGCCGCGAACCCGCGCGTCAAACTCTACAAGCGGCGCATTGCGATCAGCCATCCCGACCCGCAAGCCGGCGAGCAGCTGCTGGTCGAGGCGCTCGGCGCCGCCGACCGCGACGCGATGCACGGCATATTGAGGCAATTGGTCAAAGCCAGCGCGGTCGGGCAGAAGCCCGACGAAGCCAACCTCGCCTTCATGATCTCGACGATCAGGAGCATCGCGCCGAAGGATTCCGTCGAGGCCATGCTGGTGTCGCAGATGGTGTCGGTGCATATGGCGGCGATGCGCTGTGCCTGCCGGCTGGCCTGCACCGACGATCTCGCGCAGCAGGAGGGCATCGCCCGCGCGTTGACCCGGCTCTCCCGCACCTTCGCCGCTCAGGTCGAAGCGCTGAATCGCCATCGCAACAGCGACGAGCGCGCAATCACGGTGCAGAACCTGTCGGTGCAGGACGGCGGACGGGCGATCGTGGGCAACGTCACGCAGCATGCGGGCGTGCTCGTTGCGGAGACAGGCCAAAGCGACGCAAGGCAGGGGCCGAGCCGATGACCGGCGCCCACGCCCGCAACACGGCACCGATGCAGTCGAGCCCTCGCTGCTGCGCGAGGACTCGCTACGGCGGCCCGTGCCGCGCCCCGGCCAGGCGGGGGAAGCAGCGATGTCGCATGCACGGTGGGGCAAGGCGATCAGGGGCGCCGAGAGGAAACCGGAACGCACAGAAGCACGGCCTGTTCACGCGAGCGGCCAAAGCCGAGTCGGGACAGCAGCGACTGCTGCTCGAAGAGGCGCAAAGACTGCTGGAGGAGCTGAAGTGATGCCGCTGTCACGAGCGGGGCCGGCTGCCATCCTCCGGTCCTGACGCGCGTGCTGACGGCCTCACCCCTTAACAATTTACGCGTGTTTGTGAATTACTTCACACGCCCGTTATTCCCGTTATCGCTAGCTTGGACCGATATCGGAAAAACAGCGGGAGGGTGTCATGGGCGCATTGAATCTTGCGCAGGTCCTCTGGGAGGAACGACGGGCGCTCCGCGGAGATCCTCTGGAATTCCCGCCAAAGACCGAGAACGATGCGGCAGCCAGCGCCCCGCCAGTCCCGGCACCGCCAGCGTCTGAGCCCTCTTCAATACTACCCTTCGACCTAACGATTACAAATCGGCTCGCCTCCTCCGAAATCCCGCCAGGGCCATTGCCGCCGCAGACCGAGCAGGTCCCCGATCAGCTCCTAGAAATCTATCGGACCTTCAACGCAGACGAGCGATGGGCGCTGTGCCTGTCCGGTGGCGGAATCCGCAGCGCGGCGTTTGCGCTCGGTATCCTGCAAAGGATTGCCGCGCTGGAGGTCACGTCGAAACGCAAGAACGAGAAGGCCGGCTCGGCCCTGAAGCAGTTCGAGTATCTGTCGACAGTATCGGGAGGCGGTTATATCGGCAGTTGGCTGTCGGCCTGGCTGTATCAGGAGCGCCAGCGCGAGAAGGGGCGCCAGGCTCTGATTGTCCCCCCACTCTGCGGAACCGCCGGTCCAAGCGTCCCGGCGGATAAGGTGGTTCCAGCACTCACCATGCGCGAGAGCCGCGGTCCGCTCGGAGACCACGAGGAAGCCGAGCCGATTTCCAACCTTCGGCGCAACTCGCACTTCCTCTCTCCAAGCTTCTCGTCGCTTTCTCCCGACCTGTGGAGCGATGTCGCCAGCGTCCTGCGCAATCTGTTCCTGAACTGGATCCTGCTCGTCCCTCCGATGATCCTTGCGGTGCTCGTCACCAAGGCGCTCTACTTTGCGCTTATCGACGCCCACAGCATCACGGAAAGGTCGATATGGTTTCTGGTCGTGATGGCCATACCAACGCTGTGCTTGTTGGTTTCCCTGTCCTTCTCCGTCGCAAACCGCCCGGCGCGCGGCTGGATCAACGTCTCGCAGCCCCGCTTTCTCCTGTGCGATCTCGCTCCCTTCCTTGTCGGAGCCGCACTGCTGGTGCTCGTGCTGCAGAGCCCGTATGGTCTGAAGACTCTCACGGATGTGCTTCGCGTCAGCGGCTTCGAATTTGTCGAGAAATTCAACGACCAGCATCCGGCCGCGGCGGTGCTGATCCGCGGAACGATCCTTGGCATGATCTTTTTCCTGGCGTCCTGGGCGCTGGCGCCCCTGTGGACGATCATCTTCGGGAGATCGTCCCGGCCGCCGCCCGAGTCGCGCCCCAAGCATCCGTGGATGGAGTTGATCGCCTGGGCTGTCGCCGGCGCGGCTTTCGGTCTGCTGAGTGCCGTGGGACTGATTTTGCTCTGGAGCATCAACCCCTCCGACTCCGCCGCCACGGCGGCGGGTTTTGCCTGCGTATTCGGGCTACCCTGGATCGTGCTGGCGCGCATCGTCGCCGACGTGACCTATATTTCGTTTGCCGAGTTCCTGTCCGAAGTGGATGTCGGGCTGGAATTTCAGGCGCGGTCGAGCGGGCTCTTCACGCTGGCCTATCTCGGCTGGCTCGTGTGGTTCGGGCTCGTGCTCGGCGCGCCACCGGCTGCAAGATGGATCGAGACCCAGATTGGCAGTGCAACCGTGCCCTCGCTCGCAGCCGGAGGAGGTCTTTCCGGCCTGCTCTCCATCCTCCTCGGAGCGAGTTCGAAGACCAAGACCGCCGCCGAGCAGATTTCAGGCTTGCGCCAATATCTCGGACTCAACACGATCGCGGCCGTTGCCGCGGCGATCTTCGCGGCCGTCCTGGTCGCTCTGCTGTCCATCGGCTGGGACGCAGCTTTCAGATCGCTTGCCTCCGGCGCAGACGGTCACATGCCCTGGACCATGGTGTTCCTGGCGGGCATCTTGCTCGGCGCGCTGATCTACGCGGCCGCACATGTCCTCAGCATCAACCGATACTCACTCCACGGCCTCTACCGGAATCGGCTGGTTCGCGCCTTTCTGGGCGCGTCGCGCAACGAGAAGGAGCGTGACAAGACGAAGAACGCCTTTACGGATTTCGACGGCCGGGACAGCCCGCTCCTGCACGAGCTTTGGGAGCATGGCGTCGCGCCGACAGGGGCCAAATGGAAGCCGTTCCACGTCATCAGCGGGGCGCTCAACCTCGTGTCATCCAAGAACCTGGCATGGCAGGAACGGATGGCCGCGCCCTTCACGTTCTCGCCGCTCCATTGCGGCAGCGGCAGCGCGGTCTTTTCGGACGGTGCATACCGAACGACCTACGCCACGGCCCACCAGCCGCAGCCTTACGGTGGAAAGCTGACGCTCGGGACCGCGATGGCGATTTCCGGCGCGGCCGTGAGCCCGAGCATGGGTTACAACTCCTCGCCGGGCGTCGCCTTCCTGATGGCGCTGTTCAATGTGCGGCTCGGCTGGTGGCTCGCCAATCCGCGCGGCGACAATCCCTACTATTCGGAGGTCAAGCCAACAAACGCGCTCCGACCGTTCTTCATGGAGATGTTCGGACTGACCAGCGAGACCGAGCGCTGGGTCTACCTCACCGACGGCGGGCACTTCGAAAATCTAGGCCTCTACGAGATGGTCCGCCGGCGCTGCCGCGTGATCGTGGTCAGCGACGCCGGCTGCGACCCCGATTATTCCTTCGAGGACCTCGGCAATGCGCTGCGCAAGATCTGGATCGATCTCGGAGTACGCATCGACCTGGACGGGCTTGACCTCCTGAAGAAGCGCTTCAAGGAACGTCCAACCCCCGCCGAGCAAGCGCCCTACTGGGCGATCGGCGACATTCTCTATCGTGAGGCCGATGGCGGCGACTCGCAGAACGGACTGCTCCTGTATTTCAAGTCGGGCCTGCACGGCACGGAGCCCATGGGTGTGTTGAGCTATGCGATAGCCCACGCGACCTTTCCGCACGAGACCACGCTGAACCAGTTCTTCTCGGAATCGCAATTCGAGAGCTATCGAGCACTCGGCTACGAGATCGCAGAACGTGCATTCGAGTGCGGCGAAGGTCTTTCGGTCGACGCGAAGACCGGGGCGCCCCCGACATTCCTCTCGATTGTCGAGAAGCTGAAAGCATCGCCACCTTCGCCACCGCCCCCGCCGCCGCAATGAACTGACCGGATTCATTCTAGCCTGCGCCTCAATCGATTCGCGGCAAGTTCCGTGGATTTCCATAACCGGCGGACGCGGCAATTGGCCGACGCGCATCACCATCCGAAATGCGCGTTGCACACGGAACTTCTCGCGGTGGCGCCACTTTGAATGGGCAACGGAAGCGTGCCCGATGAATGCCGAAACGGAACTCAAATTCCGCCTTGCGCCACGAAAGCTGTCATCCGTCCTGCGCGATGGCGCGTTAAACGGACAGCGCGGCGACCGGTCGGAGCAGGATCTGGTGTCGACCTATTACGACACCAGCAAGCAGAAGCTCAGGCGACATGGTCTCACGCTCCGCATCCGCAAGGTCGGCGACCGCTATGTGCAGACCGTGAAGGCCGGCGGCGCCGGAACCGTGACGCGCGGCGAATGGGAGCATGAGGTCGCAGGCGCAAGGCCCGACTTCAAGCAGATCAAGAACACGCCTCTTGCGAATCTCGCGTCCAAGAAACTTCCGCGCAAGCTGCGGGCGGTGTTTCGGACCGAGGTCCACCGCACGACTGAAGCAAGGCGGGTGCGACGGAGCCAGATCGAGCTCGCCGTCGACCGCGGCCGCATCGGCGCCGGACGGCGTTCCCGGCCGGTGGCTGAGCTCGAACTGGAATTGAAGTCCGGACAGGCCGTCGACCTGTTCCGGCTGGCGCGCAATCTCGAACGCAGAACGGGCGCGGAGCTCGATCTGCGCTCGAAAGCCGAGCGAGGCTTTGAACTCGTGACGGGAAACGGCGCGGGCGCGCAGCATGCCGAGCCGATCGAGCTGACACACGAGCTGTCGCCGCGCAATGCCTTCAGCGTGATCGCGCATTCGACGCTGCGTCAGATCACGGCGAATGCCGATCCGGTGCGGGACATGGATTCGAAAGGCGTCCACCAGATGCGCGTCGGCCTGCGACGCTTACGGGCCGCGATCTCGCTGTTCTCCGACATCCTGCCGCGCGCCAGCACGGAGCGGATCAAGATCGAGCTCAAATGGCTCACGGGCGAGCTGGCGCCGGCACGCGAGATCGACGTCTTTCTCAATGAAAGCATTCGGCCGATCGCCGATCAGGGCGTGCCGAAACGCGGCGCTCGCGCGATCGCCAAGAAGTTTTCCGCGGAGCGGAGGGCCGCCTTCGCGCGCGCCCGCCAGGCCGTCGAATCACCCCGCTACCGCCGCCTGCTGATCGGCGTGCTCGAGTGGATCGAGACCGGACAGTCCCGCGCCGATGACGATCGGTCGATTGCTGCTTACGCCGCCTCGGTGCTGGACCGCCGGATCAGGAAGGCGCGCAAGCAGGGCAAGCATCTGGACGATCTCGATCCGATGCAACGCCACAAGTTGCGGATCAGGATCAAGAAGATCCGTTATGCCGTCGACTTCTTCGTGAGCCTCTACAGTGATCGCGACCAGGGGCAGCTCGCAAGCCTCTCCGGCCGGCTGAAGGCGATTCAATCCGCGTTGGGATCGCTCAACGACTTCATGACGCATCGCGAGCTGGCGACGGAGACGGCGTTGTCGGCGCCGCCGGCGAACCGGCGCGCCCAGGCTTTCGCATCTGGGTTCATCGTCGGCCAGGAGCGAGAGGCGGCGCGCAGCCTGATGAAGGACGCCGCCGGGGAGCTGCATCGATTGCACCGGCTGCGCGTCGCGCCGGGCAAGTGACCGTGGGAGAAACCGGAATGTCGTGGGTCGGCAGCTGGCGAAATCAGTTCGGCTCCGTCCTTCGCATCATCAGCGAGACGGAGGGGCGCATCGAAGGCACCTTCGAGACGGCGCTCGAAGATAGCGGCTTCTATGGACAAACGGTGCAGGTCACCGGGTTTCACAGGGGCAATTGCATCGGCCTTGTCGCCGTGGGCTCCTCTGCGACAGGCGACCGCGTCGTTTCGTACACGGGGCTGTTGCGGCATGGAAAGATGGAGACCGCCTGGTTCGTCGTCGCCGACCAGGCGCTGAGTGCCGCCAGGGAGGGCGAGCCTGCCAGGCTCGAGCCGTTGAACTGGTGGCGCGCCGTGACGACCAACGTCGATAGTTTCGAACGGATCTAGCGCCGCCCCCGCCTGATGGAGCTTCAAGCCAGAAAGACCGGTGCCGCAGCCATGGAGCTAGAGCGGAATGGCTTTAGGTCAAATCGATTGCCGCGGGCTCGGTGCAACCTCTCTCGCTTGCGCTGGCGGGAAAGGTCGCGCCGAAGGCGCGGGTGAGGGCTTTCTCCTCTCGGGGGCTATCCCACTGCGGAAACACCCTCTCCCGAGCCCTCTCCGCATCCGCCTTCGCCAAGGCTTCGGCGGACAAGAGCGGGAGAGGGAGTGCACTTACGTTGTAGCAATCAAACGTTGTAGCAATCAAACCTGATCTCATCACGCTCTAAGGCCGTTTGATCGCCGGATCCACAGGGACGATCTGCAGCCCAGCTGCGTTCAGCGCTTCAGTGATCTGCTTCGCCAGCAGCTTGGCTTCTTCAGTTCCGATTTGAGCGTCGGGAAGGTCCTTGAAGACCGCGCAGACCGTCGTCGCTATGATGGTATTGACCTGGTGCGGATCAACCATTTTGGTGCACGCGAGATTGCTTCACCGGATCGGTGGTGCGTCGGGCTGCAGGACCACAGCGCTCATCGCAAGCCAAAGAACGAAAGAATGGCCGCGATCACAACGACGAGCCCTATGAGGTAGATCAGACCGTTCATCGCAATTCTCCTTTTCGACGTGATGGCTCGGATTCATTCGAGGGTCGTCGTCGCGTCCCTGGCATTACACTGCTGAGCGGCCAGTTTCTCGAGCTCCACTTCCTTCTCGATGGCCGTCAGAGAATTGCCGATCTTGTCGACGATCCTGACCAGATCGGCATTGGTGATGCGAAGGCGCCTGCGTACCGACTTGACCTGACCGGCGTTCGCAAGATCGAGCGTTGTGCGAATGGGCCGCGGTGGTCTCGAGGACAGCATGATCAGGTCTCCTTACCGAGGTAAGAGAGACGATGTCTTTTTTGTTCCTATATCCGCCGACGGAAGCGCTCGATGACGAAGACGAGTATGCCGAGGCAATTACTGCAACCGTCGCGCGCAGTACGGAGGCGCCACGACGCTTTATGCCCGCGGCGTAACGCCGTGGCTCCCTACCGCGCCCCGAACCGTTTCGAGGGTGGTACGTTGCAGTGCGGTTCGCCTCTCGGCAATGGCATTGCTCAAGAGGTCGAGCACCAGTCCGAATGCCGCGAGCTCCTCTTGCTCGATCGCGCCGTCATCATAGCATTCGAGCGTCTCGGCGATGATAATATCGGCCTCGCGCTGCAATGCCACAAGCTCCTGATTGGATTCCGCGGTCCTCGCGCTGGAAACCATGGCCAGGATTCTGTTGCGATGGCTGGTATTGTCGTCCCTTTCGTCGCGGTTCAAATAGCGCCGCAACCAAGCGGCAGCGGAGCCGATTCCAGAGAGAAGCAGGAGCCCGAACCAGAAAAAGTCGCCATACCGGTCGAGAAACGTGCGTTCGTTGCCGTCGATGACGGCCGCCGCGCCCCGGTGGACCTGCAGCTCAGCCTCCTTCTCGAGGTCGGGCTTGGTGATGTGTGCAGCGCCAGGGACCTGCCTCGCGATCGCCTGGCGAACGGCAAAGAGCTGACGGAAAAACGCGGCGACCGTCGCTTCGGGCAGGCTCTTTCTCGCCACGATCAGATGGCTGACGCTGAGAGTTTCAACCTTGTCACCTGGCCAAGCCGGATCCGCATTGAAGATGCTGGGTGGAATCTCCTCCGATTCATACCGGGGATGCTTGATGGCGATCGCTTCCGATGCCTCGATGGCGAGAAACTTCGGCTCGCCGCGCGTCCGCGCCGTTGCGGCAACGGCATCGGAGGTGATCTTGCTGTCGAGGGGCCCGACCGCCATGAAGGCATCGAGGGTGAGATCGCGCGCGAGCTCATCGATCTGGTCAGTGCCGAACTGCGCCACGGCGACCTTGTCGGGCTGCACTCCGGCGGCGCTCAGGATGACGCGCAGCAGCGCGGGATTCACCGGCGTCCGCCCGATCACCCCGACACGGCGCCCTGAGAGATCGGCGACCTCCTTGATCTTCGGCGACGGCTTTCTTTTCGAACTCTTGCCCGCAAGCCCGGACGGTGCCCAGAGCACGACGAAGTTCTTGCGTACGACCGCGACGGTCTGCGCCTCGGCCGGCATGTCCAGGTCGCCGCGGCCGACGGCAAGATCGGCCTTGCCAGACCCAAGCAGGGCGAGAGCTTCCATCGCTCCGTCGACCTTGATCGGACGCAGCCTGACAGTTCGGCTTTCGCTGCCGAACGCATCGGCCATCGCCTGAATGACCTTGTAATCGTCGCTGCCAGGCGGCCCGACGGCGATCCGGAGAATCTCCGGCCGCAACGCGTAATAGAGTGCACCCGCTGCGACGCCGAAGACGAGAAATCCAACGGCGAGAAGCAACAGTAGAAAATTGCTCCTTCGCCGCTCCCGGCGGGCCGCGTCGCTGGTCGTCTGACTTGTACTCTCGGACGAGGACATTGCCGCTGCCACCGCATGTCATGGCGCTTCCTGGTCTGCAGGATACCACGTTTTGCCGGCATAACGTCTTGGCGCTGGTTCAGGTTCACGACCGCCGCGACATGGATGAGCCTGCCAAGCGACTGGTCGCGACTGGAGAAGCCACATTCCGGCATGAGGGGGTCGCACTGCCGCCATTGGCGCCCGCCCCCGCGATCATGTAACCCCACCCAAAACCTTCTCGGGACGGGACGCTCATGACCACGGCCGCCAACGACGCGGGCACAGCCACCCGCGCGCTGATCTTCGCGCTGGTCGCGCTCGCCTGCGGCCACATGCTGTCGACCCTGCTGCGCACCATTCCGGCGGTGAGCCTCGACCTGATGGCGGCGGATTTCCACATCGAGCCGCAGGCGCTGGCGAGCCTCACGTCGGTCTATCACTTCGCCTTTGCGGCTTCGCAGATCCCGGTCGGCGCGGCGATGGACCGATTTGGCGTGCGGCCGGTGTCGCTCGGCCTGCTGGCGGGAACCGTGTTCGGCGCGGTGGCCTCGGGATTTGCGACGGGGCCTGAGAGCTTCGCCGTCGGGCAGCTGCTGCTCGGCGTCGCCACCTCGGGCATGCTGATGTGCCCGATGACGCTCGCCGCCAAGCAATTGTCGGCGGCGCGGTTCGGATTGTGGTCCGGCGCCATCCTCTCGATCGGCAATATCGGCATGCTGCTGTCGGCGAGCCCGCTCGCTTTCGTGATCGACACTTACGGCTGGCGCGCCGGTTTCTGGCTCTCCGCGATCGGCGGCATCCTCGTCGCGCTCGCGGTGTTCGTGCTGGTGCCGCACCAGCCGGCCGAGCACAAGGACGATTCCTCGCCGCTGTCGCAGATGATCGATGTGGTCAGGCTCGGCCTGTCGCGGCCGCTGCGCGGCGTGATCGCGCTGGCGATGGTGTCGCTGGCGAGCTCGCTGGTGCTGCGCGGCCTGTGGGGCGGGCCCTGGCTGATGGAGATCAAGGGACTGACGCGGGTCGAGGCCGGCAACCAGCTCGGCGCCTTCACGCTGGCGATGATCGCAGGCCCGCTGCTGGTCGGCATGATCGACCGCAGGCTCGGCCACCGCCGTGAGCTGGTCGCCGGCACGCATGCGATCGCGGCGCTGCTGCTCGCGCTGATGGCGCTCGGTGCCCCGCACTTTGCCGTTGCATGGCTGTTCGGCGTGACCGTCATGCCGCCGTCCTACGATCTGGCATTGTTCGTGCTCATCGGGCTCTTCACCTCGGCGCAGCCGCTGCTGTTCGGCATGTCCAGGCAGCTCGTCGACGCGCAGGTCGCAGGGAAAGCACTTGCGGCCGTCAATCTCGCCTTCTTTCTCGGCACCGCGCTGATGCAGTCCGTCACCGGCGCGGTGGCCGCGCTCGCGGGGCTGCCGGCGGTGCTGCTGTTCATGGCGGCGGCGCTGGCGCTCGGCGTGCTGATTTTCCTGATCTACACACAGCGCGTCTGAGCCCTTGCGAAATGCGAAAGCGCAGGGGATGCTGCGCCGCCATCCGCATCAAGGGGAATTCGAGTCCATGCCTGTCGACACCAAAGCCGCCACCGATCGTCTCATGCGCTTCCTCACTGTAGAGGGCGTCACCGGACAGGAGGCGGCGATCGGGCGGGAGCTCACGGCCGCGCTGAAGGAGGCCGGCGTGCCGGCGAAGGCGATCCGGCTCGACGACGCCAACACGCGCATTCCTGTGCCGACCGAGACCGGCAACCTGATCGTCGACCTGCCCGGCCGCGGCGCGCTGCACAACCAGCCGCGGATCATGTTCATGACCCACATGGACACCGTGCCGCTGTGCGCCGGCGCCAAGCCGAAGAAGTCCGGGCGCAAGATCGTCAACGAGGCCAGGACCGCGCTCGGCGGCGACAATCGCTGCGGCTGCGGCGTGCTGGTGACGCTGGCGGCCGAGCTCGCCAAGCAGAAGCTCGATCATCCGCCGATCACGCTTCTGTTCTGCGTGCGCGAGGAGAGCGGGCTCTATGGCGCGCGTCACGTCAAGCTCGACGAGCTCGGCTCGCCGGTGATGGCGTTCAACTATGACGGCGGCTCGGCCTCCAACGTCGTGATCGGGGCCGTCGGCGCCGACCGCTGGACCGTCGAGATTTTTGGCCGCGCTTCGCATGCCGGCGTCGCACCCGAGCGCGGCATCTCCTCGACCATGATCATGGCCCTGGCGCTGGCCGACGTGAAGGCCGGCGGCTGGTTCGGGAAGGTGGTGAAGGGCAAGCAGCAAGGCACCAGCAATGTCGGTCCCGTCACCGGCGGTGAAGGCCGCCCCGCGGGCGATGCCACCAACGTCGTCACCGACTACGTCCATGTGCGCGGCGAGAGCCGCAGCCATGACGGAAAGTTCTTCAAGGAGATCACCAAGGCCTACAAGGCCGCGTTCGAGAAGGCGGCCAAGAAGGTGACGAACGCGCAAGGCAAGTCCGGCAAGGTCAAGTTCAAGGCCGAGACCGACTACTATCCGTTCCGCATGAAGGAGAACCTCCCCGTCGTGAAGCGCGCGATCGAGGCGGTGTCTGCGGTCGGCGGCACCCCGAACGTGCGCGCGGCCAATGGCGGCCTCGACGCCAACTGGATGGTCCGCCACGGCGTTCCGACCGTGACCTTCGGTGCCGGCCAGAACGAGGCGCACACGGTCGACGAATGGATCAATCTCGACGAATACGACCGCGCCTGCGCGCTGGCGGTGCAACTCGCGACGATGCGATGAGTTTGGTTTGTAGGGTGGGTTAGCGTCAGCGTAACCTATCCTCGTATGCATCCACGGCAACAGAAGTGGTGGGTTACGCCAGCGTTTGCGCTTCGCGCAACCGCTAGCTAACCCACCCTACGAAGCAAAAGAAAAAACAGGGAGGCCACATGCCGCGCATCGCAAACATCGAGACCGGGTTCTACCGGATCCCCCTCCCCGTCGCGCTGTCGGACTCCACGCATGGCGACATGACGGCATTCGAGCTCATCACCTGCCGGGTCCGCGATGCCGATGGCGCCGAGGGCGTCGGCTACACCTACACGGTCGGGCGCAATGGCGGGGCTGTGGCCGACATTCTCAAGCGCGAGATCCCGCCGCTGATCGAAGGGCGCGAGGCCGACGGCACCGAAGCGATCTGGCATCATGTCTGGTGGGGGCTGCATTATGGCGGCCGCGGCGGGCCGGCGGTGCTGGCGCTGTCGGCACTCGACATCGCGCTGTGGGATTTGAAGGCGCGGCGCGCCAAGCTGCCGCTGTACCGCCTGCTCGGCGGCTTCGATGCGCACGTGCCGTGCTATGCCGGCGGCATCGACCTCGATCTCTCCGTCGATGCGCTGCTCAAGCAGACCGACGGCAATCTCGCCAAGGGCTTTCGCGCCATCAAGATGAAGGTCGGCCGGCCCGACCTCAAGTCCGATGTCGCGCGCGTCTCGGCGATGCGACAGCATCTCGGCGACGGCTTTCCGCTGATGGCGGACGCCAACATGAAATGGACGGTCGAGGAAGCCATCCGCGCCGCGCGCGCCTTCGTGCCCTATGACCTGACCTGGCTGGAGGAGCCGATCATTCCCGACGACGTCGCCGGCCATTTGCGCATCATGCAGGCCGGCGGCGTGCCGATCGCGGCGGGCGAGAATCTGCGCTCGCTGTGGGAGTTCAAGAACTACATCGCATCCGGCGCGGTGTCCTATCCGGAGCCCGACGTGACCAATTGCGGCGGCGTCAGCGCGTTCATGAAGATCGCGCGGCTGGCGGAGGCGTTCAACCTGCCCGTCACCAGTCATGGCGCGCACGACGTCACCGTGCACCTGCTCGCGGCCTGCCCGAACCGATCCTATCTGGAGGCGCACGGATTCGGGCTCGACAAGTACATCGAGCATGCGCTGGTGCTGAAGGACGGGCTGGCGCTGGCGCCCGACCGGCCGGGGCATGGGATCGGGTTCGATTGGAAGGGGCTGGCGAAGCTGGCGTAACACCCATGCTCGTCATTCCGGGGCGCGACGAAGTCGCGAGCTATGGTGCGCAATTGCGCACCTGAGAATCCATTGGGCCTCGGAGCGAGCTGCACCATGGATTCCGGGTTCGCGCCAAGAGGCGCGCCCCGGAATGACGGAAAAAGCACATTGCTGCACGCGAGGCATTCCAAGGCGCGGGGTGCATGGCGGTGATAATCCATTATGGTGGCGGCAACCGACATCACTCAAGAGACACCTGCCTTGTCCCCCGAATTGCACCAGAAACTGACCGCGTGGCGCCGCCACCTGCATGCGCATCCCGAACTGTCGCTGCAGGAGAAGGAGACCGCCGCCTTCGTGCGGGACAAGCTCACCGAGCTCGGCATTCCCTTCGAGGCCGGCATCGGCGGCAACGGCATCGTCGCGACCCTGACGCGCGGCCACGCGCAAAGGCGGGTCGGCCTGCGCGCCGACATGGATGCGCTGCCGATCACGGAGGACACCGCCCTGCCCTATGCTTCAAAGACATCGGGCGTGATGCATGCATGCGGCCATGACGGCCATACCGCCTCGCTGCTGGGCGCCGCGGCGCTGCTCGCCGCCGACACCGATTGGAGCGGCACGGTCGATTTCGTCTTCCAGCCGGCCGAGGAAGGCTTTGGCGGCTCGCGAGCGATGGTCGCGGCCGGGCTGTTCGACCGTTTTCCGATGGAGCGGATATTCGGCTTCCACAACTGGCCGGGCCTTGCCGCCGGAACCATCGCCGTGCACGACGGCGTCGTCATGGCCTCCGGCGGGCGCATCACCATCACGATCGAGGGCCACGCCGGGCACGCCGGCATGCCGCATCTGACGCGCGATCCCGTGGTGGCGGCCGGGCACCTCATCGTCGCGCTGCAATCGATCACCTCGCGCGGCGTCGATCCGCTCGACACCGCCGTGCTGTCGCTGTGCACCATCGAAGGCGGCACCGCGGCGAACCAGATCGCCGGACGCGTCACCATCCGCGGCACGCTGCGCTACCACCGCGAGGCGGTCAAGGACACCCTCCTCGACGGCATCGAGCGCACCTGCGCCGGGATCGCGACCAGCTTCGGCGTCAAAGTCACGCCCGAGATCGTCTGGGGGGTCGGCGTCGTGATCAACACGCCTGATGAGGCCGACCTTGCGCGCATCGCCGCGGAGAAGGTGCAGGCGCCGGTGCGGCGCGATCTCGCCCCCAGCATGGCCGGCGAGGATTTTGCCCATTATCTGCAGCAGCGGCCCGGCGCCTTCGTCTGGATCGGCAACGGGCCCTTGCGCGACGGCGCGGAGCTGCACGGTCCGCGCTATGATTTCAACGACGCGATCCTCCCCGTGGCCTCGCGCTGGATGGCCGAGGTGGCCAAGGCGGCGCTGGCGTCCAATTAGCTCAGGAGATCTCGCGCGGCAGCTTCCAGTCCGGCCGCGGTGCGAATGTCTCGTCGACGCGCTCGACGTGATAGCCGTCGGGCAAGAGGTGACCGCCCTCCTCGTTGGCGACCGGGACATCGGTGACCAGGCCCTCGATCAAGGCGGCTTCCCACACCTCCTTCTCGGTCGGAAAGGGATTGCCGATCTGCTTGTTGCCTTCGAACAGCGCGTACATCGGTTCCGGTCCTTACGTTGATGCGCACGAGAAACGTATCGGCCGCACGGACGTTCCCTCCGGCAAATAGCAACGGATGGCACGTGAAACATGGCGCGCGTTCTGATCGGAACTTCGGGCTGGCACTACGCCTCCTGGCGCGGCCCGTTCTTCCCCGAGGGCGTGACGCTGAAGCAGCAACTTCGCTACTATGCCGGGCAGTTCGACACCACGGAGCTGAACGGGGTGTTCTACCGCACGCCGACGCCGGAGGCAGTGACGGGATGGCGCGAGCAGACCGGCCGCGATTTCGTGTTCGCCTGGAAGGCGTCGAAATTCATCACGCACTGGAAGCGCCTGTCGGACCGCTCCGTCAACAGCCTCGAGCTGCTCGAGGACCGCATCACGCGGCTTGGCGGCAAGGCCGGCCCGATCCTATTCCAGCTGCCGCCGCAGTTCGAGGCGAATGCGGACCGGCTCGCGTCGTTCTTCAAGCTGCTGTCACGAAAGCGGCGTTACAGTTTCGAATTCCGTCATCCGAGCTGGTATCAGCCGCGCATCCTGCGCATGCTGACTGAGGAAAACATCTCGCTGTGCCTGTCCGACCATCACGATGCGCCGGCGCCGTGGAAGCGCACGGCGGATTTCGTCTATGTGCGCGGACACGGGCCAAGCGGGCGCTATCACGGGCACTATACCAAGGCCACGCTGGCGCAATGGGCCAAGCGCATCAAGTCGTGGAAGCGTCAGGGCTGCGACGTCTACGTCTATTTCGACAACGACCAGAAGAGCGCAGCACCGGCCGATGCCAAGGCGCTGAAGCTGCTGCTGTGATGCTAGATGATGCCGCCTTGTCGAAGCGCCGCGATCTGGTCCGCATCATAGCCGAGCTCGGCGAGGACGCGATCGGTGTGCTCGCCGAGCGTCGGCGGGCGGCTTGCGATCTTGCCGGGCGTTTCCGACAGCCGCACCGCGGCGCGGGCGACCGGCGCCTGCTTCGGCAGGCCGGGATAGTCGACGTCCTGCATGAAGCCGGCGGCGCGGATATGCGGATGATCCAGCGCCTGCTGCGGTGAGAGCACGGGGCCGGTCGGGATCATCGCCTGGCCCAGCGTGTCGACGGCCTGCTGTGTGGTGCGCTCGGCGCACCAGCGCGCCATCCGCTCGCTGATGATGCGGCCGTTGTTGCCGCGGCTGATGTCGTCGGCAAAGCGCGGGTCGTTCAGCCATACCTCCTCCTCGCCCATCAGCCGCGCCCAGCGCTTGAACAGCGGATGGCCGGTGACCTGGCACAGCACCCAGCCGTCCCTCGTGCGGTAGATGTCGGCGGGCGCTGCGGTCTGGCCGAGATTGCCGGTCGGCACGCGGTTGACGTTGATGACGGCCTGCTCGATCAGCGTGGCATTGGTGAAGGACAGCGCGGTTGCGAGCAGCGCGCCCTCGACGATCTGGCCGCGCCCGGATTTGCCGCGCTCGATCAGCGCGGCGAGCGTGCCGAAGGCGCAGTGCAGCGCGGTGCCGAAATCGACCCAGTTCACCGCGGCCCGATACGGCGGATCGCCCGCGCCCGTCATGTACACCGAGCCCGACATCACCTGGCCGACGCCGTCGAAGCCGACCCGGTCGGACCACGGGCCCGGCCCGCCGAACGCGGTGGCCGTGGTCAGGATGATGTCCGGCTTGATCGCCTTCAACGAGTCGTAATCGAGCTTCATCGCGCGCAGGGTCTGCGGCGGCAGGTTGGCGACCACGACATCCGCGGTCGCGATCAGGCGGCGCATCACCTCCTGGCCTTGCGCCTTCATCGGATCGAGCGTGATGCACTTCTTGTTGCGATTGACCTGGAGGAACAGCGCGCCCTCGCCGCCTTCACCCACCGGCGCGACGAAACGATCCTCGCTGCCGTCGCGCTTCTCGATGCGGATGACCTCGGCCCCGAACTCGGCCAGCAAGGTGGCGCAATAGGGCCCGGCGATATAGCGCCCGAAATCGAGCACGCGCACGCCCTCCAAGACTCCTGCCATCGGCTTCTTCCTCAGTGTTTTACTCAGATTACAGGGACTGGGTGCCACGGCAAGGCAGCCGGTGCGCATAACGGCCAGCACGCAAGATGTGATCGGCCGGCCGTTCCGGGGAGCGGAAATTGTGCTCTAGTATGGCGCTTTCAATCCACGACGCAGAGCACACCCATGCCGCAGCAATTCGACCGATCCAAAGAAGATCTCGGCAACGCCATCCATTTCGAGCACGTCAACATCCAGGTCCCGGACCAGCGCCTCGCCACGCTGTTCTACGTCGCCGGGCTCGGGCTCACCCGCGATCCCTACCTGATGGTGTCCGATACCAACATGTGGATCAACGCCGGGCGGAGCCAGTTTCATCTGCCGAGCGGCCGGCCGCAGGTGCTGCGCGGACACGTTGGCCTCGTCATCGAAGGCCGCGAGGCGCTGCTGGCGCGGCTTGCATCGGTCGCGAAGAAACTCGAGGGCACGGCGTTCGCATTCAGGGAGCACAACGACCATGTCGAGGCAGTTTGCCCCTGGGGTAACCGCGTGCGCTGCTACGAGCCCGACGCCGCGCGGTTCGGCCGGATCGCGCTCGGCATTCCCTATGTCGAGTTCGACGTGCCCAAGGGAACGGCGGCCGGCATCTGCGCCTTCTATCCCGAGATCATGGGCATGCCCGCGAGCCTGCGGAACGGCGAGGCCGCTGTTGCCGCCGTGACGACGGGCCGCAACCAGCATCTGCTGTTCCGCGAGACCGACCGGCCGCTGGGCGACTATGACGGTCACCATGTGCAGATGTACATCACCGACTTCTCCGGTCCCTACCGCAAGCTGCTTGCGCGCAAGCTGATCTCCCGCGAGGACAATCAATACCAGTACCGGTTCTGCGACATCGTCGACCTCGACAGCGGCAAGCCGCTGTTCACGGTCGAGCACGAGGTGCGCTCAGCGACCCATCCGATGTTCATGCGGCCGATGGTCAATCGCAATCCGGCGCTCAACAACCGCAATTACGCCTTCGGCCACGACGAGTCGTCCTGGGCGATGGGGCCGGACCAGTACGAGGGATAATCCTCACGAAGCGCTTGCGCGCGTCTGCCTACGGCAGATTGTCCCGCAGGAAGATGTCGATGCGGATACGCTCCTGGTCGGGGCTGATCGGCTCGCCCGAACAATGCGCGAGCAGGACTCGCGCCGCAGACCGCGCCTCATGGCCGGCATCCTGGTTGATGACGGCGTCGAGCGTGCCGCGCACCAGGAACCGCCTGGTGTGCTCGGTCAGCTCATGGGTGATCCAGACCACCTCGCGCGCGCGGCCCGAAGCCTCGAGCGCATCGGCGATGCCGCGGTTTCCGGCGCCGCAGCAATAGATGCCACGGAGGTCGGCATGGCGCGCGAGCAGCGCGGCCGTGAGGTCCCGCGTGCGGTCGCTGTCGTCGCGCCCCTCGATGACGGGGAGTGCGGACAGGTTCGCATACTCACTCGACAGGATCTGATGGAAGCCGAACTGCCGTTCGGTGTGATCGCGCAGCGACAACGATCCCGCAATCACGGCGACGGTGCCCTCGCGCCCGGCAAGGAAGCGCCCCATCAGCGTGGCGGCGGTGCGGCCCGCGGCCGGATTGTCGATCCCGACATAGTGCACCCGGGACGAGCTCGGCGCGTCCGACACCAGGGTCACCACGGCGACCCCGCGCGCGACGAGCTCGTCGATCGCGGCGCGAACCCTGGGATGATCGAGCGCGATGACGGCGACACCCTGATAGGCCGGCGAGAGGTTCTCCAGGGCACCGGCAAGGACATCGGGGTCGAACACGTCGACATGGTGGATGTCGATGAAGCCGCGATGGCCGGCGAGCCAGCCCGCGGTGCGCGCGACCTGCTCGCTGAGATTGGTCATGAAGCTGTTGCTGCCGGTCGGCAGCACGAAAGCAAAGCGGAAGGTCTGCCCGCGGGCGAGCCGCGCCGCGGCAACATCGGCGCGATAGCCGAGCTTTGCCACCGCGGCCTCGACACGCGCGACGGTCTTGGCGCGGACACCCTCGCGCCGGTTGACGACGCGATCGACGGTGGCGAGCGAAACGCCCGCCGCGCGCGCGACGTCCTCGAGCGTGGCTCGAAGCACCGGCTGGGTCGCGCCTTCAGTCATTCGCGCGCGGCCCACAGCATGCCGCGGGTCATCAACGTCCGGATCTCCGGCACGTCGAGCTCGTAGGCGCGGTGGCCCAGCGAGGAGTAGAACACCCTCCCCGCGCCATAACGCTTCTTCCACACCACCGGCATCACCACGCCCTCGATCCAGGGCGCGTGCTCACCGGTGAAAGTCGTCGTTGCCAACACCTCGTTGGCGGGATCGACATGCATGTAATACTGCTCGGAACGATGCTCGAAGCTCTTCAGGCCGTTCATGATGGGATCGTCGGGCTTGGTCACGTCGACCTTGTAATCGATGATGTTGCCGGGATGCGCAACCCATTGCCCGCCACACAGGAACTGGTAGTCCACAGAATCGCGGAAGGCATCGCACATGCCGCCATGATGGCCGGCGAGCCCGACCCCGCTGCGCACCGCAGCGCAAAGATTCAGCGCATCCGCCTTTTCGATCTTGGACATGGTGTAGATCGGGATGATCAACGAGAGATCATGGATTTTGGGATCGCCGAATGCCTCGGTCGTGGTTTCGATCCGCACCTCGAAACCTTCCGCCTTCAGCCAGCCGCGGATCATCGAAGCGCAGAGATCGGGATCGTGTCCCGGCCAGCCACCCCATACAATCATTGCCTTGCGCATGGTCATTCCCTCAATCGATCTGTCCGGTTTCACGTCCGGCCGGCAGCATCGCCGGCCGCTCGACGCGGCTCTCGATCTTGACGCGGCGGCCCTCGTCGGCGGAGGTCTGGAACGCCTCCATCACCTCCAGCACGTGGAAGGCGAGCGCGCCGCTGGCGCGATGCGGCCTGTCGTTCAGGATCGCGCCAGCCATGTCGGCGACGCCGATCGAGCGGAACTCGCCCTCGACGTGACCGTGCGTCAGCGGCATCACCTCCCATTCGCCGCCGGTCTTTGCCACCTGCACCTCGCCGCCGAAGCGATTTGGATCGGGCACCAGCATGCTGCCTTTGTCGCCGTAGATCTCGATCGGCGCATGCCGATGTTTCGGCACGTCGAAGCTCATCGTGATCGACACCACTGCGCCGCTCTCGAATTCCAGCGTCCCGGCGACATGGGTCGCGACCTCGACCGGAATCAGCGCGCCGTTCATCGGCTGGCTGGTGACGAGGCGCTCGTTCCTCGGACGCGCGGTCGAGCCCATCACGCTGGCGACCGGACCGAGCAATTGCACGAGATCGGTGATGTAATACGGCCCCATGTCGAGCATCGATCCGCCGCCGCGCAGGTAGTAGAAGCCGGGCGCCGGATGCCAGCGCTCGTGGCCGGGACAGCCGAAGAAGGCACTGCCCGCGACGGGCGTGCCGATCGCGCCGTCGTCGATCAGCTTGCGCGCGGTCTGATGGCCGCCGCCAAGGAACGTATCGGGCGCGCAGCCGACGCGCAGGTTCTTCTGTGCGGCGAGCTCCATGACCTTGCGCGCTTCCGCGACATTGATGCCGAGCGGCTTCTCCGAATGAACGTGCTTGCCGGCGTTCAGCACCGCCAGGCTGACGTCGGTGTGGGCGAGCGGCACCGTGAGATTGACGACGATTTCGATATCGTCGCGCTTCAACAATTGGTCGACCCGCATTCCCGGCAAGCCGAATGCCGCGCCCTGGCGCTCGGCAACCTCGCTGCGCATGTCGGCGAGCGCCCTGAACTCCATGACCGGAAAGCGCTGGGCCGCCTTGAGGTAGGCGGTGCTGATCACCCCGCAGCCTATGATTCCGACGCCGACTTTTCTCATTATGATCTCCTCAGATGGCTCATCCCTTGACCGCGCCTGCGGTGAGGCCGGCCACGATGTGCTTCTGCGCCAGCAGGAACAGAATGATCGTGGGCAGGATGGTGAGCGTGATGAAGGCCAGGATCAGGTGCCATTCGGACGAGTATTCGCCCTGGTAGACCATGATGCCGAGCGGCCAGGGATACAGCGCATCGGTGTTCAGCATCACCAGCGGCAGCAGATAGGCGTTCCAGCTGTTGACGAAGGTGATGGTGCCGACGGTCGCCAGGATCGGACGCGACAAGGGCAAGGTGACATAGCGGAAGAACTTGATGTAGCTGCAGCCGTCGACCAGCGCGGCCTCGAGCAGCTCGTATGGAATGTCCTTGAAGAAGCGGCGCAGCAGCAGCACGCTCATGGCGAGGCTGAACGCCACCTGCGGCAGCGCGACGCCGAAATAAGTGTCGAGCAGGCCGAGATCCCGCACCTTGATGAACAGAGGCAGCACGGCGGTCGCAGCGGGAAACAGCAGGCCCAGCGTCAGATAGCTGAGCAGCATCGATGAGCCGAAGAACCTGACATGGGCGAAGGTGAACGCGGCCATCGAAGCCGTGATCAGGGTCAGCGTCACCGCCAGCGTCGAGATGACAAGCGAATTGCGCAGGAGCTGCCAGTAGCGCGCCGAGAACAGGATGTCGGCGTAGTTCTGCCACTCCCAATGCCTGGGCAGGCCGAACGGATTGACGCGAAGCTCGCCGAGCGACTTGAAGCCGCCGAGCAGGGTCGCGAGCAGCGGCACCAGGACGAAGATCGCGATCAGGCCGAGGAACAGCGCCTTGAACAGCACGGCGGGATCGAATGCGCTTCTGGCCCCGGCATTACTCATCGCGCATGAACCATCGCTTGTAGGTGAAGGCAAAGGTCACGCAGATCGCGAACAGGATGACGCCGATGGCGCTGCCGTAGCCGACCCGCATGCGCGAGATGCCGTTGTTGTAGAGAAAGCTCACCATCGTGTTCGAGGAGTCGGCCGGTCCTCCGCGCGTCAGCGGCATGACGAGATCGAAAAGCTGCAGCGAGCCGATGATGGCGAAGAACACCGACAGGCGGATCGTGGGATAGAGCAAGGGGATCACGACGTGGCGCAGCGTCTGCGTCCGCGTCGCGCCGTCGATACGGGCGGCCTCGACCAGGCTCTTGTCGAGGCTTTGCAGCGCGGCGATGAACAGCATCATGTGGAAGCCGAAATACTTCCAGACCACCACGATCAGCACCGCCAGCATCGCCGTGTCGGTCGAGGCCAAGAGATGCGGAGGCTCGGCGCCGAAGGCGCGCCAGATCGAAGCGACGAGGCCGTAGTCGCCGTCATAGACGAAGCTGAAGATCAGCCCGGTCGCGATCTCGGCGAGGATATAGGGCATGAAGAACAGCATGCGCAGCGCCACGGCGCCGCGAAAGCGCTCCGCCAGCATGAGGGCCAGCGTGAGCGCAAGCGGCAGCTGGACGGCGAGCGAAACGGCGATGATCAGCCCGTTGTTGCGCAGCGCGAGCCAGAAGGCCCGCGTCTCCAGCACGAAGCGGTAATTGTCGAAGCCGATCCAGTTCGTCGGCCTGCCGAAGCCGTTCCAGTTGAAGGCCGAGTACCAGGCGGCCTCGCCGATCGGCAGCACCACGAACAGCGTGAACAGCAGCAGCGCGGGCGGCAGGAACAGGATCAGGACCGTGAAGCGGCCATCCCAGCCGGGGCCGCGAACCGCGACCTGAGGAGCCGCCTCGCCGGCAACGCCGACCGGCGAGGTGATCGCGATCCGTCGCGCCACGGTCAGTTGCCTTGCTTGTACGCCGCTTGGATGGCTTTCGCAGCGTCCTGCGGGCTCATGCTGCCGCCGGCGATCTCCGCCGTGACGTCGTTAACGACGCGACCGACCGAGGGGCCGAGGCTCTGGTCATAGAAGTTCTGATGATAGTTGGACTTCGCCAGGTTGGCCGCGATCTGCTTCATGAAGGCGCTGTTGAGGCCGGCCTCGCCGCCCTTGACGACGGGAACGATGAAGTTGCCGGCGGCAAGCCGCGCCTGCACGTCCTTGGAGATAAAGAATTTCAGGAAGTCGGTGGCTTCCTTGGGCGCCCCCTTGGTGATCAGCCAGCCGGTGATGCCACCGAGCGTGTCTGACGGCTCACCCTTGCCGCCGGGTACGACCGGAAAATCGAACCAGCCAAGCTTGTCGTCGCCGAGACCGACCTTGTCGGCGGCGAGCGCGCGCTGGGTGTGGTAAAAGGACGAGATGGCCAGGATCATCGCGGCCTTGCCGTCCCCGAAATAGCCGACGGCCTGCGGGTTCTTGAAGCCGAGGAAGCCATTCTGGAACGGCTGGAGATCGACCAGCTGCTTGAACAGCTCGCCGGATTTCTGGAAGGTCTCCCCGGCGAAGCCACCATTCTCACCCTTCAGCGCTGCATCGAAGGCCGGCTTGCCGCCGACGCGCACTGCGAGATGCGTCCAGTAGAAATGCAGCGGCCATTTGTCGGCACCGCCAACCACAATCGGCGTAACACCCGCGGCCTTCAGCGTTTTCACCGCGCCGAGCAGATCGTCCCATGTCTTGATCTTGCTTGCATCGACATTACCCTTGGCCATCAAATCCTTGTTGTAGAGGAAGCCGACCTGCGAGAGCGCGGTCGGCAGGCCAAAGACCTTGCCGTTGCTGGTGAACGCCGCGAGCGCCGCCGGTGCGATCGTGTCGCTGTAGCCGCCGCTCTTCACAGAATCGGTGATGTCTTCCAGAACGCCCGCTTCGACCTGCGCCTTCAGCACTCCGCCGGCCCAGCTATAGATGATGTGCGGCCGGTCCTTCGATTGCAGGATGGTCGGCAGCTTGGCCTTGTAGGCCTCGTTCTCGAGGAACTGCATCTCGACCTTCACACCGGGGTGCGACGCCTCATAGCTGCGCGCGACCTCCTCCCAGATCTTCACCTGGGCCGGGTTGACCTCGATGTGCAGCCATTTGACCGTGGTGTCGGCTGACGCGGAACTGGCCCAAAGCAGGCATGCGACAGCAGCGAGTCCCAGTTTCCCGAGCGATCTCATCACATCCTCCCAACCGACTGTTATTCTTTGACGCAATCCTGCCCTCAATTTTTGAGGTACGCAACACAAAATCTGATCTATGCACCTCACCAGCGGAATGGCTAAGGTTCAAAAAAGAGTCGGTCGCGGCCCGCCGCGCCGGCCGCAACAAAACGAGGTGCCCAATGGCCGCCATCTATTCCGACCTCGCCGGCAAGGTCGTGCTCGTCACCGGTGGCGCAGCCGGAATCGGCGCTGCGATCGTGCGCCGTTTTGCGGACCAGAAATCCACGGTGGTGTTCTTCGACATCAAGATCGACGAGGGACAGCGCCTGGCACGTGAGCTGTCCGACCAGGGACTGGCCGCGCATTTCCAGCACGTCGATCTCACCGACATCGGCGCGCTGCGTGCCGGCGTCGTCGCGGCACGCAAGGCTCATGGCCCGATCAACATCCTGATCAACAACGCCGCGCATGACGAGCGGCACAACACCGAGGAGATGACGCCGGACTATTGGGACGACCGCATCGCGGTGAATCTGAAGCACCAGTTCTTTGCATCGCAGGCCGTGTTGCCGGACATGAAGGCGGCCAATGCCGGCGCGATCATCAATTTCGGCTCGGTGTCGTGGATCGCAGGACAAGGCGGCATGGCCGCCTACACCGCCAGCAAGTCAGGCGTGATCGGGTTGACGCGCTCGCTGGCGCGCGACTATGGCCCCTACAACATCCGCGTCAATGCGATCGCGCCGGGCTGGATCATGACCGAGCGGCAGCTCGAGAAATGGATGACGCCGGCCGGCGAGATCGAGCTGCAGCAGCGACAATGCCTGAAGCGCAGGCTCATGCCGGACGAAGTTGCGAAGTTCACCGTCTTCCTCGCCTCCGACGAGGCCTCCGCCTGCACCGCCCAGCATTACATCGTCGACGGCGGCTGGGTCTGAGATGTCGCGCGAGGCCGGCCGATGCCCTCGCTCAACGTCTTGCCGCTGGCGACATTGACGAAGTGCAGCGAAGCGCAAGCTGGACAGCGGACGGGGACGTGCGTGTCCGCGGCGTCGGAGGTTGTGCCGGGAAGCCAGTGCTGCACGTTCATGCCCGTGCGGGGGCACTTGAAGATGACGTTGCGCTCCATGCCGTAAATATGCGCGCGGCGCGGCGGCCTTGAAATTGCGGGCCAATACTTAGGCAAATGTCCTGAACGGATTCACGCGGGAAGCGGCCAAGATCTCGCGCAGCGCTTGTGGGCAAGTTGCCAATCGAGAGCATCCGCGGCCTTGAGCTGGATCAAGACAGGTTTGTGACACGGACTATAGCCTTGTGTCGGCGTCGGGAACGCTTTTTCGAGGCCCCTTGCCGGAGCGAGCGACGTTCGGAATCCGAGGCATTGCCGGCGCCGCTTTCTCGGCAACGGACGACGCCCGATCAGGAGAACGGACATGCTTGCCGACATTGACACCGACGATCTCACCGAGGTCGTGCGCTATGCCCTGGAGACGACCCGCGCGACGACGGCCTGCCCCTTCCATTGCGACGTGATCGTCCGCATCGGCGATGACGCCGCCGAGAGCCACGCCTTCGAACGTGCCAAGCGAATCGTCAGATGCGACGGCGCGGAATGGGACAAGGAGGCCCTCAGGGCCGAGCTTGGCCGTCAGCTCGGCGCAGCCGCAGACGGGCGCTGCCCGAAGTGCGATCCGACCGCCTCGTGCACCTAGCGCGCCGCGATTGGTTCCTTTGCAGGATTCTGCGTCGACGCAACGCGCCGACGACGTGCCAGCGCAGATCGTCGCCGCCCCGGCGGCTTAACTTGTGTGAAGGCCGCAGATGCAATTGACCCTTAGCCTGAACGACGCGCGTCGTGCACCAGAGGTCGGACGTTCCGTGAAAGTGACAAAGCCGATCGCCTCCATCATCCGGGGCAGATCCAAGACGGATAGCCCGCCGCCGGACGGGGACGACGAACGTCAGCTGCCGCCATCGACCGAGAGGCGTCAGGTCGTCGATGAGTACGCCGAAAACCTGCGGAAGATCATCCGGAGACTGCTTGGAAGGCTGAACTGATCGCGCTTGCGCGCATCCTTGGCCGCTTTGCCCGAACCAGTCGACCGCCTTGCGAACTTGCTGAACGGGGATTCTGGCTGGGGCGGGAGGGATCGAACCTCCGAATGGCGGAATCAAAACCTGCTTGATTATTCAATGATTTCAGCGCGCGTTTGGAAAAAACGGTCGAAAACACGCGTGGTAATACCAATAGCTTAGGAGCCATTTCCAAATAGCGCCACGCCGACGAGTCGCGCGAGACAGCGTTATGTTCGAGATCGATGCACGCGAGACGTCGGGGGTTCGAGTCGCTGGAGCGCTACCTACGTTTCCCCCGACGGCATTTACCTGAGTTTTTGATCTCCGCTTAGTTCTGCCGGTTACCCCAGTTGATTAACCCCAGGGAGCCTGGACCACCTACCTCCCGCCCGTAATCGTCCTCCGCCGTTTTTCGGTGTGGCTTGCTCCCGGGAACAACACGCCTTGCCACGCAGTCAAATAAAATTTGATGGGATAAGTCAAAATCGAGACTTCCATCTTCCTCTACCGGCGAATTGAACGCGATCTGAATAGGTAAGAAGCGATGACAGATCAGCAATTGGCTATTCACGCCATCATCGAAGCCAATGCATAGTGGATGAATACCTTCAGCCTCGCCCCCTCGACAATGAGCGGATGATCCTCGACAAGCTGGTGGAGCTTTTTGAGAGGCCCGATCTGGTGGTCGCCATAGCTCGGCTGCAGCAACGAAGTAGCCCGTAGCAGATGGCAAAACAACTTCCATCAATTCGTTTTGCCACTTGCATCGCGGCGCTCCTGTTGATTGGACTGACATCTGCGCAGGCGAAACAACAATGCAGGGCCGAGGTGCCACCAAATGCGCGGGAGTATTGGTCTTGGCGCATCATCGACGGACGAAGATGCTGGTAGGAAGGTAGGGCCATGCTTTCGAAGTCATTGTTGGAGTGGCCCGCTCTAGCTTCGACCCAGTCGCATTCCGATAGAGAACTTGAAGGCGCGCTTACCGAAAAGTCGAGGAATCCGATGGACGCAGAAGCCTGGGCGCCGGCTGACCGAAAAACTTTCGATGCCCTTTGGCGCGCAAGGGTGGAGCAGCGCTAAGACACGCCCCACTCTATTAACGTCGACGGGCGGCTTCTCCCCTTGTGGGAGAAGCGGGACCCCGAATAGTCGTTTAGAGAAAATGCGATGGCGGCTCACTGTCCGCCGTTCTGTCTCGCTCGCCCGGCCGTCGGAATGGGCTGTGGATGCGCCGATCTGTCACCATGACGACGTGGGATCACAGCATCCGCGTCCCGCTTAGAGGCTCTGGAAATACAGGACCTATGAAGGTGCAGTGCTCACACTCGCAATGCGGGTCGTGGAATGCAGCGGTGACGATGATCCTATTCCACAGCAACATCGCCCAAAAATGCAGGTTATTAACATCCGGGAACACGTGGTCGCTGTAGGCAAACACTCCTGGATAGGGGCCGCGCGTCTTCAGGAGAGATTCGTTTGTTATTGCCAGAAAAGCGTCGGGCGGCTGTTGTCCCGGGAGCGTGATGGTTACTGCGAGCGTCCAGCGTTCAGGCCACACCTCTTGCGTGTCGCTAAAGTGCAAGCCCCGAATAATCTTCCACAGCACATCGTGAAGACGGTCGGCGTCAAATCGCTTGGCGATGACATTGGCCGGGAGGATAACTCCGCCAACCTCACGCATGAACTCCTGCTTCACCTGCATCACCAAAGCGACGCCTTGGCCCTTGTGGAGCTTGTCGAAAGTGTGCCTCCACAATGCATCACCGGCCTCCGAACCGCGCACGAACGGGACGAGGCTTTGGACAAAATACTCTTCGTCTAGTTTCCAAGCGTTGTTGCAGGCCCGGTGCGTCGGGAGGGTGAGCAGGTTGGTGGTCTTGTATTTCCTCCTGAGCGATCTGGCATAGAACTGCTTTGGCGGGACGTGATCGTCGTCGCGCGGGTTGCGGAGTGGCTCTCCGCATAGATAACAGATTGAGATGGCCTTACGGGTTTTCAATTCAATCCGGGCGGCTTGCGATTCGTCCTTGGATTGTACTCTGTTTTCGGATTTGCAGGTCCGCTTTGTCCCGAACTCACGCGGTTGCATAGTGGCACCGCCTGACTGATGGATAATGTCACTGTCTAGGTAGGCACCCTGTGAATAGGTCGGAAAAAGCGCTTCGATCCTCGCCCCGCTACCCTGCATTGTGCCACCGTTCAGCTTCCGATTCGATGGAGGCTGGGCAGATTAGCGATGTTGACTGATATTTTTGCTCGCCGTTACGAACAGCCCCGCATGTGGGAGACGTTTTACGAGGAGCAGCGCCGCCTTCTCGTGCAGGGCTACCAGCTCTTGAACGATATTTGCCCGTACTATGTGGACGGCAAAGAGTACGAGCGTGGCAAGCATTTTTGGACGCAGATACACGACTTGCTGGCGAGAGAGCTTGGCCTGAAGGAATTGTCTCCACAGTACTGGGGCTTCTACAACAAGCAAGATCAATGGCAGAGCGGTCGAAACAGCACGGCGAAGATGTGCGAGACGTGGATGCTGACGCGTTTCGACGGCGAAATATCGGCTGATCGTTTTGTCAAAGAGCGCCTCAGCCTAGTCGAAATCGGCTTTCGTGAGCACGAGAATTTCGTGGCGGGACTGAACGCTAAGCTCGCGGAGAATATCGCAATAGCTGAAGGGTTCGACCGGACAGTAGTCGGCAAAGGCGGCTTGCGGATGCCCGGCAAAACCGCCGACGGGGTACGAGCGGCAAAACGCCAGTTTGAACGCTAAGTTTCAGGGAGCAGTGAACGAGCTAAATGCCCGCTTTCGCCAAGCGAACTGCCAGCTCCACTACCACAACGGCTTTATTCAAATTTCTGAGGACCAAACCGTCGCGCAGGAGATTGAGATTCCTTTTTGGAAGCTGGTGGCGGAGCCGAAGTGGCACAATGTTGACCACGATATGAAGGAGGCTATTGATCTGCGCGATACGGGTGGGCGCGATCCGGCCCTCTATGCCGCGCGCTCCCTGGAAAGCACCATCAAGATCATCTCGGACGAAAAGCGGTTGACCCGAGGCAATGAGAAAGGCGCTGCTCAATACATCGATAACCTGAGGGGCGCAAAACTCATAGAAGTATGGGAGATGGAGGCGCTGAAGCTTTTCTTTGCGAAGGTCCGAAATCCGTTTGGACACGGCCCCGGCTCCGCGCCTATGCCGAGCCTCACTGATCACCAGACCAACTGGGCTATCGAGAACTCCATGATCTGGATCAAAAGTCTTATTCGCAGAATGTGACGAGCACCTATAACGCGGGTCTCGCCGTCCGACTGTCTCGGCTGCGACACCAATCAGACCGTGCCCTCGACATCGTGCGGCGCCCGAAGTCGACGTCGGTGCATGAACTGGAGCGCTACATGCGATGCAATGACTGTTCGCAGGTGCGTGGCTAACTTGGTTTGCGATAGGATCAGAGAATATCTGATGCCCAGCTATCGGCTTGCGGAAGGTCACTTGCTCGTAGAGAGCGGCCCAACGATGGACCTAAAGGTCCATCAATATGTCGTGCAGTACAGCCGCGAAGAAAGAGGTGAGAAATGCCCCTATCCGGGGCTCGCCAAGTTCATGGCAGAACGCGACGTACATTTCGGACATGGATCGACACCACTCCGATAGCCTTGATCTACCACTTGACGACTTTGAGTTGATCGAGGTGGCGCAAGCCGCCTAACTGGTCGGAGCAGCGAGGCCGAGATCTGTGTAGACCGGTTTCAGCTCAGCGAACGTGAGCGGCCATGCATCTTGTGCATCGGCCGGGCGCTTCGACACTGCCCAGTAGACAAGCATGATGCTTGGCTGGCGAAAGAGGAGCTTCGTTGCAGAGCGCTCCCTGATGCGATCGAGCAGGAATGGCTTCTGTTCAAAAAGCGAGCGGATGGCTTCCCCTGGCTTATCGCCAGCGAATGTTGCAAACGCGTCATTGAGAAGCCCTTCGGCTCTCGTCGGATCAGGCTCTCGACCGAGAAGTTCGCGATACATGTCTGACATTTGTTTTGAAAGCTCTCGTGCGGGCGCGACGTTTCTCTCGATAAGCTCCATCAGTTCCCGGAAATAATCGCCAGTGGCCTCGATGAGGGCCATACTCTTGGCTGCGGCCCGGTGCATCTCCGGCGTCTGCGCCACGCTCGGCTTGTAGATGGTGTCGTGCGTCAACTCGCTATGGGCGTGCTGCAATAGCGTTCGCACCTGAACTTCGCAGGGCGTCCCTGGCGCGACGATGAGTTCACCTAGTTTCTTTTCACCTTTCGCGCGCACCACGTAGTGTACGGATTGATACGTGAACGCGTATGGAGCCTGCGCGCGCTCCTCCTCGTAATCGCGGTCCTTAGACGCTTCCCACTCCCCGCATTCTTCTAAGGCACGGCACACAATCGCGATGTCTCTGTCCAGGAGCACAACGAAGCGCACCCCGACTTTGTCCGTGATCTCGTTGAGCGGATCGGCATATTTTTTACCGCGATAGAATGCCTTGGTGAGGATCGAGCCATCCCCCTTCAGTCGCGGTTCAGCCGGGATGCGAACGAAGATATCAGCCGATACCGGTGTGACGAGCGGAGCAATTTGCTCCATCAGCTTTTGAGCAACAAACTTCCCCCACGCCTCGACGCTCGGGCGTTCCTGATACCAGCGGCTAAGGAACTCTTCCTCGGTCATTCTTGTGAGCGGATACGGTCTTTGATGGTAATGCGCGTCCACACGGCGGATTGTCCGGGCTCGGCACCATCCATGACAACCCTCTCCATTTCGATTAGGTCCTTGAAGGCTTCCGGCGGCCCACTTAGTTCGATGCTACCAGAGAACCGTATCCGGCGCTTGCTGAGTTGGCCCTTGAGGTCGCCGATATCCTTCTGCACGGCAGTGAGCGGGAAGTTCTTGCACTGCATATAATTCGTGTAGTCATCTTGGGCATCATTGGGCAGATAAGTCGTTGAGAAGCTGTTAACCTGAATTGTAGGCGTTTGGTCGACCTTCAGATAAGTGTACAGCGAAGTCAGCAAATCGTCCTTCTCTTCTGGCTCAACTGAGAGCTGACGGATGAAGTCGCGGGTGTTTTCGAAGAAGGAGCGGGTCAGATACGCACTATTCTCCGGCATTCTGCATCCGAGGAACGTCCCGTAAAAATACTTTGCAGCCCCCTCGCGGTTTCGCTGCGTCATATGACTATCGTAGACGTGCGCGCGCCAGGCTTCCGGCAAAGTTCGGCGCGCATCCGCCAGGGTGAAGAAGCCGATCTTGTACAGCTTCGACGCAGGCGTCAGGAAAAGGTCGGTCAAGTACTGGATCGCCGTGCCGCGTTCGCGGAAGCCACTTTGCTTCTCAGCTTTGATGATGCCGACATACGGCCGCGACGAGCCGCCAACCGTGCCGGTGAAGACCACCAACTTGCCTCCAGGGAGGTTCTTGGCCTGTTGTGCATTTGCAAGTTTGTCCGCGAACTTGGCGGAGCCCGCAATGAATGCACCATCCGGCTTGCCAACTAATGTGGCGGCCAACCCCACTGCGCTGTCAGGTCCGTGCTCCGCAATTTCCAATTCCATGCTTTGCGAGGCATCGCCCATAGCGTCGACTACCCGTTCCGTGAATGAAGCCATGGCATCGGTCGGCAACGCCACAAGTTGCCCCGCATAGCTAGGTGCTACCAGCGCCCCGTCATGCCGACGCTTGAAGACCTTGTGGAGAACGACCCGCTCCACGACCAAATTCTCAAATGACATATTCCCCCCTCCCGCAAACAGGCGGCGAGCAGAGGATAAACACTACTTAGACGGGTTTGGCGAGCGGCTCGCTGTTCTCATTTTGTTCTACGCGTCCGCTGTGCGCGTTGCAAGGGCTTACCACCGAGATCGTCAGGGTTCCTGAGCGGCTAACCAAAAGCATGGGCATCCCTCGGCCCACGGATCGCAAAAACCCTGTGAATGCCTATCTTGGTCCTATGTTTCGGTCCTTTGAGTTTTGCCTGCCGACCAAGGGTACTACGGTCCCGGACGGCGCCGATTGGCTCCATGAAAATAAAATATGATGGGTATCGCCTCCGCTTGGAGCGCGATGGCGACCGCGTGCGCCTGATCACGCGCGGCGGCTACAATTGGGCGAGTCGTTATCCATGGATCGTAGAAGCCGCGCGTAAGGTCCGCCAGAAGCAATTCGTGCTCGACGGCGAAGCCGTCGTGCTTGGCGTCGATGGCGTCTCCGATTTCAACGCGCTTCACTCCCGCAAACATGATCACGAGGTGCAGTTCTGCGCCTTCGATATTCTCGCCGCAGGCGGCGACGACCTCCGCATGCTTCCCCTGTCAATGCGAAAGACGAACTTGGAGCGCCTGCTGGCACGTCGTCCTGAAGGCGTCTTCGTCAATCCCTTCGAACGTGGCGAGCTTGGGCCTGATCTATTCCACGCTGCCTGCAACATGGGACTTGAGGGACTAGTGTCGAAACGTCGCGACCGGCCCTATGAGGCCGGACGTAGTAAGTACTGGGTTAAAGTGAAGAACCGTAGTCACCCCGCGATGGAGCGCGAGCTGTGAGCAGAGCGGCAGGTCCGATCTGCAACTAACAGCGGACCTCAACGGGTGATTGGACCACTTCGCCTTGGGGCCATATCCGGACTCATGGACCGAGGAGCATTGATTCAGTGACGCTGCGCTACGAACTCGTCCATGTAGCGCAGTAGTTTTCGCCCGTCCTTTTTGAGCAGGGCGTCAGAAAGGACCCCGTCAATATGGCTGGCCCAGCCCAAATAAGCCAATGCCCAACGCCCGTACCTTCTCTTTCCGATTGGATCTGTCGGCAACGTCACAAGGCCCGTATGCCTGGCATCGCTACAAATCGAAGCCTGCATGATATTTAGGTCAGCTTCTGCGCCTTCAAGAAATTGAGCAAAATGGCGACCGGAAAACAACAAAACACCAGTTAGCCTAAGTTCAGGATTTCGAGCTTCCGCGATACTTCGAATGTTGGCGATCTCGGCGTCAGCATCCTGCCCGAGCAAACTGGAACTGACGTAGAGCCACGTTGCAAGCATCGATACTGTCAGTCCTGGATGGTGCGGATTAACTTGGCTCGCCGGGCAAGGTCGTCATAGGTGTTGGCGATCTTACGGAGCGATTCCTTGACCTGCTTATGCTCGCAGTTGTCCGCCTTCGCGCGGAACTCCTCTGCACGCATCTCCCAATATTTTGGTGGATGCATTTTCTCGTTTCCCATGATCGCCTCCGCTTGATCGGCGGTACGTGATCTGGGTTCATGTGTCGCTGACAAACGTCAATTGAGGTAGTTTGCGCGCTTGAATTAAAAACCTCAACTAGGTTCGGACAAACGCGGGCGCTGCGAAAGGTTAGCTAAGGGTCAATGGCGACGTTTGGCCCGGCTCAAGTTGGCCCCGACGCGACCGTTGAGACGCCCCCTGACACACTCGGGCGCGTTAAGCTGTTGGCGTCGCCAAGGCAGCTTTGGGTCAAAATCGGCGGTCTGAATCCGTGCACGCCACGTCCGATCTGCACTCGACAGCCGACGTTTGGATGCGCGTCGGCTATACAGCTTCGGGCCAGAACCGGACCATAGCAGTGTCAAGAGCAGCAACACTGACCTTCCTAGAGTTCGCATTGATTTTGAACTTCTGCGGAACACCACGAACTAGACTAGGTGTTTAGTCCCAGACTTTGATGGTGCATCCTTGTCGCACGATTCGAAGGAAGCGCTATGGGACAGATTTTACACGGCTGCGCCACCACGACGGAGGCAGTCCGTCGAGCAATACAAAATAGTCAAGAGAGCCTGAGAGGTCAGATGCTGTCCAGGATGCCGAAGGCACCGGCAAAGCCGGCGCGCAGCGTCCTGGACTGCATCGAGCACGGCGCTACCATATTGCCCTATAAGGACGTTCCCCTTGACCAAGGGTAGGAGGTCCTACGAGATCCGAGGGGGCTCGCGAGCGCAATTGTGGTTGCAGCGCAGCGCGGGCTTTTAGAACGTGACACCGAATCCCTTCCACTGTGTGCTCCAGATCACAGCGGAATCGCGCGCCATCGCCTACAAGGATCGGGCATGGCCGCAAACAAGGTAACGGCGGTACGCACGAGGCTGGGAAGACGATCAACAGCTGCGGACTTTGCAAAGCCGTCAGGGTGAAGAGCCTGGCGGCTTTTTCGTTTTGCTGGTTCGGTAGGATGGGTAGAGCGAAGCGAAACCCATCAATAATATGTTTCCGAACGCGGGTGCATGATGGGCTTCGCGAGGCCTCCACTCATCCTACGCACTGGCTATGAAGCGCCCCCGCCCTTCTTCTCCTCGCGTTCATCTTCGATCTGACGTTCGGCTTCGAGCCAGAAGTCCAACTCCCGATTGCTGGGACGGCCGGCCTGCTCCCAGAGCTCATATGCGCGTGTGCGCACCTTGCCACGGCGCATCATGCGAAGCAGCTTTCGTTTCAATTCCTCGGCGAAGCTCCTGAAGCGTTGTCCGGTGGTTTCGTCCTTGACGAGCGAGGCCGCTCGCGTTGCGAGTTCGATCTGGTGCTCTAGCTTCTTCTGCTCGTCCACCGCCGAAACTGCCGTGGGTAAGGAACGTTGTCGGAGCCGTGCAGACACTAAATTCGCTTCCCGGATGGTCCGTTCCTTCAGGTGTTGCGCTTTCGGAAATGACCAGCTGCGCAGCATCGCTTGAACCGGCGCAGCCGGCGCCGCTAATGCCACGTCGTATCGGCTTCGACGATCACCACTCTGATTTCGGGGTCTTCGGCCGTATTGCAGGTGCACGGCATGCCCTCGCCGCAGCGGCAGCCGCCGAGCTTCTCGCTCCAGACCCGGAGCGGGTGGTTTTCGCAGACCCATCCGAGACCCTGGCAGAATGGGCAGGTCTTGTTGGTCACAGCGTATCCGGCGTCCGCAGCGTGTTCGACTTGTCCTCGTTGCGCAGCTCCTGCTCCGCCGCGTGCCAAAATTCCTCCTCGCGCCCTTCGGGCTTGCCCGCCTGCTCCCACAATTGGTGCGCGCGTTCTCTGATCTCTTGCTCGGTCGGCTCGGACAATTGCACCTCCTGCTTGGAAGCACGGCCCCACCCTGGGGGGTATGGGGGGCTTGGAGGCGGGGCCGTGCAGGCCAGCGATCGGCGGCGAGGCTGGCCCGCGGAGTCAAGCTTCGACCATGTGCAAGGGTTCCTCCGCGTCTGATCGCGCCGGACGGAACCCGCTCCGCCTCCGCCGGATGGGCATGGGGCCGACGATCAGCGCGGCCGCTCCTCCTCGCCGTGCTGCCGCAGGAGGTCGAGCAGGCGCCTGATCTGAGATCAGGCCAGGCTAGCTCCGCCGGCGGAGCGAGTGACAGATACCCGGGGCCGGCTTAGCGCGGCTTGAGCAGTTCGCGCGCGACGATCAGCTTCTGCACCTCGGTCGCACCTTCATAGATTCGAAGGGCGCGGACCTCGCGATACAGGCTCTCCACGATTTCGCCCTTGCGCACGCCGCGACCGCCGAACATCTGCACGGCGCGATCGACAACCTGCTGGGCGGTCTCGGTGGCGGCCAGCTTTGCCATCGCAGCTTCACGCGTGGTGGGAAGCTTCTGGACGTCGCGACGCCAGGCGGCGCGGTAGGTCAGCAGCGAAGCGGCGTCGGTTTCGGTCGCCATGTCTCCGAGCGCGGCCTGGGTGAGCTGCAGATCCGCCAGCGTCGCCCCGAATATGCGGCGCGTTTGTGCGTGCAGTCGCGCCTCCTCCAGCGCACGTCGGGCAAAGCCCAAGGCGGCTGCAGCAACCGAAGCCCGGAAGATGTCGAGGGTCTGCATCGCGATCTTGAAGCCGCCACCGGGCGCTCCGAGTAGCCGGCTGTTCGGAATGCGGCAATTGTCCAGGCGCAGCGTCGCCAGCGGATGCGGCGCGACGATGTCGATGCGCTCGGCCACGCTGAAGCCGGGGTCGTCCGGAAACACGACGAACGCCGAGATGCCGCGCGCGCCGGGCGCCTCGCCGGTTCGGGCAAACAGCGTGTAGACGTCGGCGATGCCGCCGTTGGAGATCCAGGTCTTCTCGCCGTTCAGAACATAGCTGTCGCCGTCTTCGCGCGCCGCGCAGGTCATGGCCGCCACGTCGGAGCCGGCCCCCTGCTCCGAAAGCGCGAACGCGGCCAGCCACTCGCCCGAACGGACTTTCGGCAGCACGGCGTGTCGCAGCTCCGACGAGCCCGCAAGCGCAATGGCGCCGGATCCCAGGCCCTGCATCGCAAAGGCGAAGTCGGCAAGGCCATCGGCATAGGCCAGCGTCTCACGCGACAGGCAGATCGAGCGGGAATCGATGCTGGTCACGTCGCCGTCCGGCGCCGCGACCGCGCAATCGAGCAGCCCCGCGGCACCGAGCGCCCGCACGAGCTTGCGGCAGGCGCCGTCGATGTCGCGGTGATCGACGGCCTGAACATCACCCTGTGCGACGAAACGATCGAGCGCGTCGCAAATCACACGATGACGCGGCTCGAAGAACGGCCAGTCCAGCCAGTCGCGGGAGATTGTCTGTGCCGGTGAGTTCATCGGTCGCTCCGCAAGGTCGGGGGCCCGCCGGACCCGGCATGCTCTCTGCCGCACCGGCGACCGCCCAAGCCGTCAGCACCATCAATTATTTCAAGTATAAACTATTTCCCTCGCCGAGGCCATTGTCAAGACGTCAGGCGGGGACGATATTCAAACACCTCTTGCTTGCGGCGACACAAGCGATGGAAAGCTGACGGTTCCGTCCACATCAGGACCAGTCCTGATCCTGTCACGCCTTGAATTTAGTTTTGGCACGAACTATTCTACGAGCTGAATGGAATTCCACTCGCTTGCAGCCCGAACGAGGCTTAGGAGATCGATTTGGCACTCGCAAAGGAGTCCTCTCCGGCCTCCAACAGGAAGGCGACCGACGCGGAGGCCGAGTACAGGGCTCAGACAAGGCTCTGGCTTCGGCTGCTGGCCTGCACGTCCATGATCGAGGGCGAGTTGCGGCGCCGGTTTCGCGAGGAATACGACTTCACGATGCCCCGCTTCGACGTCCTCGCCCAGCTCGACCGTGAGCCGAGCGGGTTGGTCCTGGGCGAACTGCCCAAGCGCCTGATGGTGTCGGCCGGCAACCTGACACCGATCGTCGACCGCCTCGTCGAGGATGGATACATCACCCGCACGCCCTCGCATCTGGACCGGCGCGTCCAGATCGTCTGCATGACGGTCGAGGGCCGAAAGACCTTCAGGCGGATGGCGAAGAGTCACGGCGCCTGGCTCGCCGAATTGCTCGCCGATCTTCCAATCGACCGTCTCGACGGCCTCGTCGGCGAACTCGACGACGTGAAGAGTGCCGTGAGGGACGCCCTGCAACGGCGCGAGCGGTCATGAGCCTCAACGCCGAATTCGAATCCCGGCAGCTTCGCGATCCCAGGTCTCCGTCGTTACGCCGGCCTGTTGCAGCGCGCCCTTCTTGATCTTGCCGTTCTCCGTCAGCGGCATCTCGTTCACGATGCGCACATAGCGCGGTACTGCGAAATAGGCGATCTGCCCTTCGCAATGCCTGATGATATCGACAGGCTCCAGCGACTGCCCCGGCTCCAGCAAGATCGCCGCCGCAACCTCGTCTTCGCCCAGTTCGGAGGGCAGCGGATAGACCGCGCACGCCGCAACCGCCGGATGGGAAAGGATGATCTGCTCGACCTCCCAGGATGACACGTTCTCGCCGCGCCGGCGGATCGAGTCCTTCATGCGATCGATGAAGCGGTAATGTCCGTCGGCATCCCTGACGACGCGATCTCCGGAATGAAACCAGAGATTCCGCCAGGCTTCGACCGTCTTCTCCGCCATGCCAAAATATCCGGTGGCGAAGGCGAACGGCTCCCTGGCGCGCAGGACGAGTTCGCCCGCCTGGCCGTCGGGCAGCTCCGAATCGTTGTCGTCGACGATCCGCGCCTCGAAGCCATCGGCCAGATAGCCCATCGTTCCCGGACAGTCGGAGGGAATTGCGCCGGCAAACACGAAATTGGTCTCGGTCGATCCATAGCCGTCGACCAGCGTCACGCCGAACCGCTCGAGGAACGGCCGATGGATCTGCGGTGGCACGCCTCCACCCAAGGCGACGCGAAGGCCGTGAGCATGATCCTCCTCCTTGCGAGGCTGAGCCATGAGCATGGATGCCATGGCGCCGAGCAGGTAACCTACGCTTGCGTTGTGGAGGCGCGCGGCGGCCCAGAAGCCCGACGCGGAGAATTTTTGCTCGAGCACGTAAGTGCAACCGTTCAGCACCGCTTGATAGAATGCATTGAGCGCGTTGGTGTGGAACAGCGGCAAGGTCGTGAACAGCACGTCGCCCTCGCGGATGCCGAGCGCCCGCGCCGAGCAGATGCCCCACCAGAACAGCTGCGCTTGCGGACAGCACACGCCCTTGGCCGGCCCCGTGGTGCCGGATGTGTAGAGGATGGCAACGGTATCTCCCGGCCGCACGGCACCGGGCGGCGCCATGGATGCGAGCGCGGGCAGCGGCATGGATCCCTTCGCCGTCCCCTCCGCGACCTGATCGATGGTCCACACCAGCGGCGGCAGGCCGGCCTCGATGCCTATCGTCTCGATTGCGTCCAGAAATCCGGCCTCGACGACGAGGAGCGCAGGGCGCGAGTTGCGGAAGATGTGTGCGAGCTGGAGGCCGCGCAGCGCCGTGTTGATCGGCACCGTGATGGCGCCGAGCCAGGCGCAGCCGAGATGGACTTGAAGAAACTCGGGCCGGTTCGAGCACATCAAGGCGACCCGGTCTCCCGGCTTGATGCCGGCCTCGATCAGCGTCTGCGCCGATGCAGCCGCAATCGCCGCAGTCTGCGCGTAGGTCCAGCGCGCCCCTCCTGCAACCAGCAGGATGCGGTCGCCGTAGCGGCGCGCTTGTTTGGCGAGGATGGTCGAAAGCACGCGGTCGGACGGGGGAAACAACTCGACCGCACGTGCCCAGGCCGGCGTATCCTGCTCCTGCCCGGCGTCATCCCGCATGCAATGCTCCGTCATCCGGCCCGAATGGCCTGCCCGAGATCAAGGCAGGAGCTTGTACTTACCGTCCTCGATCTGGACGAGGACGCGCGAACGTGCGTCGACACCATGACGATCCGCCGGCGTGAAATTGTAGACGGCTTGCGTGCCTACGACTTCCTTGGTGGCGAACAGGGCCTGGCGCAGCGCGCTACGGAATTCCGGCGAGCCTGGCTTGGCCCCGGTCGCCAGCGCGCGCTTGGCAGCATCGACGAAGACGACCCAGCCATCGAACGAGTAGGAGGAGAACCCGTCCGTCGGCTGCTCGCCGTTCGCCTTCTCGTAGGCGGCCCGGTAGGCCAGGGCGACCTTCTGGATGGGATTGCTCGGCGGCAGCTGCTCGGCCGCGATCACCGGCCCGGTGGGGCAGATGATGCCATTGGCGGCCTTGCCGGCGAGACGCAGGAAGTCGGCGCTGATCATTCCGTTGTTGCCGTAGAGCGGCCCCTTGTAGCCACGCTCGGACAAGGCAATGGCGGGCAGCGCGCCCGGCGTTCCGGTGCCGCCGAGCATGATGGCATCGGGCCTCGCCGCCAAGGCACGCAGCACCTGCGCCGTCACCGACGAATCGGAGCGGGCATAGCGTTCGTTGGCGATGACCTTGATTTCCGCCGCCTTGGCGCTGTGCGACAACGAATCGTACAGGAGATCGCCGAGCGCATCCGAGAATCCGATGAAGGCGACCGTCTTCAGCCCGCGCGCCTTCATGTGGTCGACGATGCCCTGGACCAGCAGCGGCATCGGTTGGGGTGTCTGAACGACCCAAGGGCCGCCTTCGCCGGCCGGAACGGACGCGATCGGGGAGACCGCGATCATCGGCACCTGCATCTCGATCGCGGCGGTGGCCATCGCCAGCGTCTGCGGCGCGCCCGACGTCCCGATCAGGACGTCGACCTTCTCCTGCTCGATGAGCTTGCGCGCATTGCGCGCCGAAGCGGTTGCATCGGAGGCATCGTCGAGCTGGATGAGGCGCACCTTTTCGCCGCCGATCTCGCCGACATAGGCCTCTCCTGCAGCGATCCCCTTTGCATTGGGAATGCCGATCGACGATACCGGCCCGCTGAGGCCGGTGACGAAGCCGACGAGGATATCGGCTTGCGCGCAGCACGGAACCGCCAGAAGGAGCAGCGCTGAACCCAGCAGTGATTTCATCGAAGTCATGGCACCTGTCATTGGTGGTTTGGATGCGTCAATCCCGGCCGGGCGTACGCGCATCTCACGTGGACGAAACCAGCGCGATCACGCGCAGCGGACTGCCCGAGCCGTTCTGGATCTTCAGCGGGGAGGCGACGATGATCGCTCCAGTCGCAGGAAGCTGATCCAGGTTGCACAGGCATTGCAGGCCGTAGCGGCCCGCACCGTGGAGGAAATGATGCGCCGGATAAGGCGGCTCGAAATGCCCGGCCTGTCCTGCATCGGTGCCGATCGTCTCGGTGCCGAAACCGATGATGCCGCGCTCCTCCACCAGCCATTTCATCACGGCTGCATTCGGACCCGGCGTGTGCGCCCCGTCGTCCCGGAGGTTCGAATAATCGCGCCAGCCCTTCTTCGACCAGTCCGTCCGCAGCAGCACCCAGTGCCGGGCCGGAATTCGGCCGTGCTCGGCTTCCCAGGCCTCGACGATCGGCACCGTGAGCACGAAGTCCGGATCCAGAGCCGCCTGCGCGGAGCAATCGATGACGCAGGCGGGCGCGATCATGTCCTTGGCCGGCATGGTATCGACCGCATTGTTGGCGAGGTCCTTGCCGGTGAACCAGTGTATCGGCGCGTCGAAATGCGTGCCGGTATGCTCGCCGAAGGTCACGTTGTTCCAATACCAGGCCGGGCCACGTGCGTCATAGCGCGAGATCTCCTGGATGCGCACCGGCGCCGCCTGGCCGAATTCGGGCGGCAGCACGATCACGGGAAATTCGGGGCTGAGCGTGAAGCTCAGGTCGATGACGCGCACCGCGTCCGAAGCGATCGCGCCCGCGAGATCCAGGAGAGCCTTGCCGTGCATTGTCGCGTCCTCCACCTTGGTCGAAAAGGGCTCACTTACCGGTCGAGCTCGCGCTCGAGCGCTTTCGGATTGGCCGCCAGACGCTGCCGAATCTCCTGGGCGACGTCTCCGACATACATTTCCTCGAGTCCGTTCCTGAGCCCGGCCACGACCGCCTGCGCGATCGCCCGCGGCGCCACCTTCGGCGGCGGCACGGTCTGAAACCACTCCGTGTCGACTGGCCCCGTGAAGACGTTCATCAACTTGATGCCGCCGGGCCGAAGCTCGGCGCGAAGACAATGCGAGAGCGACAGGCAGGCGGCTTGCGAGGCGGAGTAAGCGCCGAAGGCGGGCCAGTTCGCCAACGCGTGGACGGACAGGATGTTGACCCAGGCAACGCTGTTATTGATGCCGTCCGCTCCCCGCATCCGCATCGCGGGTCCGAAGGCCTGTGCGAGATTGATGAAGCCGAGATAAGCCTGATCGATCTCGTCGCGCGCGATGCTCGTGCCCTTGCGGTCCAACAAGCCGCCGGGCCTCACATAGTCGATCGTATTCACGAGGATGTCGACCTTGCCGCCGATATCGGCGGCGAGATCACCGGTTGATTTTTCATCGGCGGCGTCGAGGGGTAAGAGCTCGATGCCCTCCTGCCCGCGCAGCAGCTCTTCGCCGGCAAACGGCCGCCACGGCTCGGCGATGCCCACGAACACGGTCTTGGTCCCCGCGGCCTTCAACGCCAAGGCGACCTCCCGCCCGACGGCACTGCGGCCGCTGGTCACGAGCACGCGCCGAAATTTGGGATCGGCAGTCATTTCGCGCCACTGCCTGTCGTCAGCCATATTGGGCGTCTCCCCTTCGGGTCGGGCAAAGGCCACCGCCTGACCGCTCTTGTCGAGCTGAAACGACATGCGGACGGGAGCACCCTCGATACAATCGGCATGAAGATGCGCCACGACGGTCGGACCACAATCCATCTTGACGAGGCCGACGCGCCAGGGCGCCCGCTCCCGGAAATAGACGTCACTCGGCACGTGCGCCGTGGTGTGCGCCAGCAGCACGCCGCGGGCCGGCGCGTCGACGAACGCAAGCGCGGCGGACAGGCACGACGGGCACGCCTCGCGCGCCGGATAGGTGAAGGCGCCGCAGCCCTCGCAGCGCTGGAGCATAAAGTGCCCTTCGGCGGCAGCGCGCGTAAAGCCGTGCGAGGTCCTGCTGCGGGCGCGCGGCGGCGCGGTCGGCAGGCGCGTCCGCAGCAGCGGGTTCTTGCGTCGAGGCGGTTCAATCGGATCGATCATCGCGAAGGCCCGGCAAAGATCGCGGCACCGGAGGTAAGTCCGCGGTCATAATTGATCATACCGAAGCCGGACGCCAGGCCGAGGCTCGCATCCCTGACCTGAGTCGGACCTGCAATTCCCAGGACCTGCCGCAGCCCTTCGACGAGACCGAGATAGGCGCCGGCTGCGCCGGCCTGCCCGACCGAGAGTTGCCCGCCGGAGGTGTTGTGCGGAAAGTCACCGTCGATGGTGAGATCGTGCTGGCGGACGAACTCGGCCCCCTCGCCCTTCTCGCAAAAGCCGAGATCCTCGAACTGCATCATCGAGATGACGGGATAGTCGTCGTAGGTCTGGACGATGTCGAGATCGTCGGGCTTGACGCCGGCCATCGCATAGAGCTCACCGACGTCCATCGCCCAGCCGCCACGAACCTGCATCGGATCATCGGCAAAGGCATTGTGCCGCTCGATCGTCGACAGCAGTTTTGCCGCGGGTAGTCGCAGCGAAGCGGCGGTGTCCTCCCGCATCACGAGGAATGCCTCGGCGCCGGCACAAGGCATCACGCAGTCGAACAGATGAATGGGATCGGAAATGGGGCGCGCCGCGAGGTACTGCTCGATCGACAGCGCCGACTTCATCAGCGCGTGCGGATTGCGCAAGGCGTTCGTGCGCTGGGCAACCGCGATCCTGCCGACGTCCTCACGGCTAACTCCGAAGGTCCGCATGTAGTTGCGGGCGATGAGAGCGAAGCTCGAATTCGCGCCGCCCGCGCCGTAAGGATAGACCGCATCCTGGTTGAAGCGGGAGAAATTCTCGAGCGTCAAGCGGAAGGAATCGACGTGGTTGGTATCGCCGGCGACGCACGCCACGATGTCGGCATCGCGCGCCTGAACCGCGCGGGCCGCCTTTCGCACCGCCGCGATGGCGCTGGCGCCGCCGAGCGGAATCGTGTCGAGCCATCGCACGCACAGTCCGAAATGCTGCGTCAGGCCGACCCCGCTGTCCGTCCCCAAGGTGAAGCTGGAGACGCATAATCCGTCGATCTCCGAAGCCCTGATGCCCGCTTGCGCAACGAGTGCGCTCAAGGCGCGGCCGATCCACCATTGAGCGCTGTCGATCGAATAGCGCACATAGGGTATCGTGACGGGGGCCGCCATCACGATGCCGTCGTAGGGTGTGCGAAGCGAGAGCGTCAACGATCGTCCGCCTTGTCCATTCGCCTCAGATCACCGTCAGCTTCACGTCGATATTGCCGCGTGTTGCGTTCGAATAGGGGCAGCGTTCGTGCGCGCCGGCAACGACGGCTTCCGCCACCGATCGCTCCACGCCGGGCAGATCGACCTTCAATTCGACGGCCAGCGCGTATCCGACGGGCACTGGTCCCATCGCCACCTTCGCCGTGACCGAGGGCTCCGCAGACGGCACCACCTTCCTGGTGCGCGCCACGAGTTTGACCGCACCGAGGAAACAGGCGGCATAACCCGCCGCAAAAAGCTGCTCCGGATTGGTACCCTCGCCGCCGGGGCCGCCGAGTGATTTCGGCACCGACAGCGACACCGACAGCAGGCCATCCGCGCTCGCGGCCTTGCCGTCGCGGCCGCCGGTCGCCGTGACTTGGGTGTCGTACAGGATCTTCTCGGGCGTCATCATGTTGGTCTTCTCCAAACGCGCTAGCTGGCTCTAACGTCGGTTACGCGAGAGCAGCGCGCGGAAATCGTCGCGGGCAAGCGCGCTGGCGCGCCTGAAGCTCGGACCCCGGCTCGGCTCGGTTCCGTTGAGGCGCCTGAGCTGCACCCACATCTCGGCGCTCTTCAGCGCCACCGCCGCGCAGTTGACCACCGGGGCGTGCCCGACCTTGAGACCGTGCTCCCGCCCGATCAACAGGCCCGGCAGCACGCCGGCAGGTATCACGACGTCGGCACCGCGCTCGACGAGCGGCAACGCGCAGGCGACGAAATCCTCGATCATGCGGGCATGCGCGGCTTGATCGCCGGCGAAGGCATCTGCGAAATCCTCGGGCTTGCAGCCGAGGCCCGTGACGTGAACGACGCGACCGCCGAGGCCGTAACGTTCGGCCTGCTCATAGTGCCAGACCTCGAAAACGGGATCGAGCGTGACGAGGCCGAGCCGCCGACCAAGCTGCGAGGCAGCAAGCAGCGTCGCCTCGCCGGCTCCGATCACGGGAATATCGAGCGTTGCGCGCAGCTCGTACAGACCGGGATCCTGGAAGTGGCCCATGACGAATGCATCGAAGCCCTGCTCTTCCGCTGCGATGCCGTTGTCGATGGCCTGAACGGCGCAGCGCAATTCGGCGAGCCGGCCAAATTCGCGATCCGGCGGTGATATGCCTTCGACATGGACCGTCGTGCCCGATGCCGCGATGCTGTTGAGATACTCCGACAGCCGCGCCATGTAAGGCGCGTTCACGCTCGCATCAACGAAGCTCTGCCAGAAGATGCGCATCGTCTCTTCCTCACCGGACCGCCGGCCCTAATATTTCAATCACAAACTAATTTGCGCGTCAAATGTGTGCGGCGCACCCAAGGAGGCGAGCTGGCACGCCGCAGCCGCCACTGCCGATTTTGTCATTCGCGACGCCCAAGAATCCGCCGCCAACTGCCGGAATTGTATGCATCAGCATTTTTTTGCAGAGAGCCGTCAGGCGCTGTTGACGGGCTCGCCGGATATACTTTAGGCTTTAACTAATTCCTGCCGCTCTGGCGGCGTAACGATGATGTTGCAGGACACCGCTCTTGAGCGACTCGATCGTGTGGGCAGTCTTCCGAGCTGAACGACGGGCGGCAATGTCCTGTGCAGGGCTGCGCGGCGGCGTGCTCCTCCGTCCACAGGCAGTGGCATGACGCCGCCGCCAACCAGGCGAAGTCTTCATATTCGCGCCGACCTCCGGCGCCGCAATAGCGCTTCCGATTGCCGTCAGTCCCGATTGAGGTCCGGCGGCTTCCCGTCATTCGCACGCGTATCAAAGCAGGAGAAGGCAATGCGCAAGACCCTGGCCTTAGTGGCAGTTGCAGTTGGAATCACCGTCGCGCCGGCGGCGCGGGCCGACATCACCATCGGCTTCGTCACCTCGTTGAGCGGCAACGGCTCCTCGATCGGCATCCCCTATGGGCGCGGCATCAATGCCGCCTACGAGTACAAGAAATCGGTCAATGGCGAGACCGTCCGCCTGATCCAGCTCGACGACGGGTCCGATCCCTCGGCGGCGACGCGCAACGCGCGCAAGCTCGTGGAGGAGGAGAAGGTCGACCTGCTGATCGGCACCGCAACGGCGCCCTCGACGATCGCGATGGCGGCCGTCGCAAGCGAACTGAAGGTGCCGATGATCGCGGTCTCACCGATCGTCAAGCTGCCCGACACGCCGGAGCAATGGGTGGTCTCGGTGCCGCAGCCAGCGTCACTGCTCGTCAAGATCATCGCCGATCGCATGAAGCGCGATGGCATGAAGAACATCGGCTATATCGGCTTCTCGGATGCGTGGGGCGACCTCGTCTACAACGGCGCCAAGGCGGCGGAATCGGCCGACGGCATCAAGATCCAGACCAACGAACGCTATGCCCGCACCGACACCTCCGTCACCGCGCAGATCCTCAAGGTCATGGCCGCTCGGCCCGACGCCGTGCTCGACGGCGGCTCCGGCACGCAAGGCGCACTGCCTCTGCTCAGCCTTGCCGAGCGCGGCTTCAAAGGAAATACCTACGGCACGGTGGCACTGGTCAATCCGGATTTCGTCAACGTGGGCGGCAAGGCGGCCGAGGGGATTCAGGTCTCGGCGGGGCCCGTGATCGTCGCCGAACAGCTACCCGATGAGCATTTTGCCAAGAAGATCGCGCTGGATTTCCGCAGCGTCTACCAGAAGACCCACAACATTCCGACCACCGACGGCTTCTCGGCTTACTCCTTCGACGCCTGGCTGATCTTCGCCAACGCGGCCGAGCGCGCGCTCAAGTCGGCAAAGCCGGGGACGATCGAGTTCCGCGCCGCACTCCGGGATGCCATCCTCAGCACCAAGGAGCTGCCGGGGGTGCATGCCGTCTACAATTTCAAGCAAGGCGCCGCGACCGGCGTCGACGAGCGCTCCCTCGTCGTCGTCCGGCTGACCGGCGGCACCTGGAAGTACGTGCCGTAAGAAAACGATCGGCCATCAACGGGGGAACAGCGGCTCAATGACGAGCGATATCGCAGCCATTCTTGCGATCGACGGCATCGCCACCGGCGCCATCTATGCGCTGGTGGCGATCGGCACCGTCCTCATATTCACGGTGACGCGGGTCGTGTTCATCCCCTTCGGCGACATTGCGGCCTTCACTGCGCTGACGCTCGCGGCCCTCGACGCAAAGCGCTTCCCCGGAACGGGCGCGCTGGTCGTGGTGCTGGCCTGCCTTGCGACCCTGATCGAGATGGCTTCGCTGGCGCGCTCCGGCGAGCTCCGCCTCGCTCCGCGCGCGCTTCTCTTCTATCTGGTGCTCCCCCTTGCGGTGGTCGGTTGCGCTTGGCTGGCGACGCGGATGGACCCACCCCTCGCCGTCAGGCTGGTGCTCGCGCTGATGCTGATCACGCCGATCTCTCCGCTTCTCGACCGCATCGTTTTCCGCCCGATCGCGGACGGCACGGTGCTGCTGCTGCTGACGGTCTCGGTGGCGCTGCATTTTGCGCTCGTCGGGCTGGGTCTGCTGTTCTTCGGTCCCGAAGGCGTCCGGACCGAGCCGCTGACCTCGCTCTCGATGGAATTCGCCGGCGTCCTGATCTCGGGCCAGACCATGCTGATCGTGATTGCGGCACTGGTCTTCAGCGGCCTGCTCTATCTTTTTTTCGACTTCACGCTGGTCGGCAAATCGCTTCGCGCCACTGCCGTGAACCGGACCGGCTCGCGGCTGATGGGAATCCGCCCGGCGCGCGCCGGCACGATCGCTTACCTGCTCGGTTCGCTGATGGCCGGCGTATCGGGCATCCTGATCGCTCCCGTCAACACGGTGTTCTACGATTCCGGCTTCCTGATCGGCCTCAAGGCGTTCGTCGGTGCGATCGTCGGCGGCATGACCAGCTATCCGGGGGCTGCGATCGGCGCCGTCGGCGTCGGCATCCTGGAAAGCTTCGCATCGTTCGAGAGCAGCGCGCTGAAGGACGTCATCGTGTTCTCGCTGCTGATCCCGATCCTGATCTGGCGATCGCTCGCATCGCTGCATTCCGAGGAGGAGATCGAGGAATGACGCGCCTTCACGTTCGGATCGCCGCCATCGCGGCCGTGTTGGGCCTCGCTGCGGCTCCCTTCGTCCTCAGCCCGTTCAGCATCACCTTGATGAACTACATCGGCATCTATTCGCTGGTCGCCATCGGGCTCGCGCTGCTGACCGGGGTCGGCGGCATCGTCTCGTTCGGACAGGCGGCGTTCGTCGGCGTCGCGGCCTACGCGACCGCCTGGGTCTCCGCGTTGAACGGCCATTCGCCCTGGCTCGGCCTGTTGTTCGGCGTGGCGCTCACATGCAGCGTCGCAACCGTTCTCGGCCTCGTCACCCTCCGCCTGCAGGGGCACTTCCTCTCGCTCAGCACCGTGGCCTGGGGTCTGGCGATCGGCTTCCTGTTCGGCAATTTGGACGGGCTCGGCCGCTTCAACGGCATCTCCTCGATCCCGCCGATCAGCTTCGGATCGCTCGCTTTGGTTTCCAGTGCGCAGATCTATTTCCTGATCTGGGGCATCGTCGCCGTCGTGCTCTTCCTCGGCTACAATCTCCTGGACTCCCGGCTCGGCCGCGCCATGCGCGCGCTGCGCGGCGGCAATACGCTGGTCGAAAGCCTCGGCATCAACGCCTTCCGCATCAAGCTGGTGACGTTCGTGACCGCGGCGTTCCTGGCCTCGCTCTCGGGATGGCTGTACGCCCATATGAGCCGGTTCATCAGCCCGGGACCATTCGATGCCGGCATGGGCATCGAATATCTGATGATGTCGATGGTCGGAGGTGCAGGCAGCCTTCTCGGCGGCGTCGTCGGCGCCGCCATCGTCACCCTGCTGAAGAACAGCGTGCAGGACTATCTGCCCTTGATCGCCAAGGGTGCGTCCGGGCAGCTCGAGATCGTGGCGTTCTCGGCGCTGTTCATCCTGTTCCTGCAATGGGCGCGCCAAGGCATCGTGCCCTATCTTGCACGCTACCTGCCGAAATTGAAGCGCGAGCGGCCGACGCCCGCACCGCCCCTGCCCCGCCGCTCCCAGCCCAAGCCGGGCGAGCTTCTCCTCAAGGTCGATGGTGCCGAGCGCCGGTTCGGAGGCCTCGTCGCCGTCAACAATGTCAGCTTCGAGGTCCGCGCGGGTGAGATCCTCGCGGTGATCGGCCCGAACGGCGCCGGCAAGAGCACGATGTTCAACTGCCTCACCGGTGCGCTCAGGGTCAACAAGGGCGAGATCGTGTTCGCCGGGCGCGCGATCACGCATGACGCTCAGTCCCGCATCGCCAAGGCCGGGATCGCGCGCACGTTCCAGCACGTCAAGCTGCGGCCGCGCATGAGCCTTTTGGAGAACGTGATGCTCGGCACCTATGGCCGCACCGCCGCCGGCCTGTTCGGCGGAGCCTTCCGCCTCAACCGGCGCGAGGAAGCGAGTGCCCGCCACGAGGCGTTGCTCCAGCTCGAACGCGTCGGTCTCGGCGACAAGCCGTTCGAGCTCGCCGGCAATCTGCCGCTCGGAAACCAACGCATTCTGGAGATCGCGCGGGCGCTCGCCGCGGATCCGACCCTGCTGGTGCTCGACGAGCCGGCCGCGGGCCTGCGCCGCCAGGAGAAGCTCAGGCTGGCCGAACTGCTGCGCTCGCTGCGGGAGGACCACCTGACCATCCTGATCGTGGAGCACGACATGGAGTTCGTGATGTCGCTGGTCGATCGCATCGTCGTGCTGGATTTCGGCTCGAAGCTCTGCGAGGGCGCGCCGGCCGCGATCCGCAGCGATGCGCGGGTGCAGGAAGCATATCTTGGAGGCGTCGCGTGAGCTCGATGTTTTCCCTGTCCGACGTCACGGTCTGCTACGACAATGTCGAAGCGGTCCGCAACGTCTCGCTGTCGGTCGAAGAGGGGCAGATCGTCACCGTGATCGGCCCGAACGGTGCAGGCAAGACCACGCTGCTGATGGCGGCAATCGGACTGCTGTCGTCGAAAGGCCGCATGGTCTTCCAGGGCAGCGAGATCGGCAAGCTCTCGGTCGAGGACCGCGTCGAGCGCAGATTGTGCCTGGTGCCGGAGAAGCGCGAGCTGTTCTCCGACATGTCGGTGGCCGACAATCTCCTGCTGGGCTCCTACAGCCTGCGCGACCGGTCCGGCGTCGAGAAGACGCTCGACGAGGTCTACGACCGCTTCCCGCGGCTGAAGGAGCGGCAGCGCCAGGCGGCCGGCACGCTGTCCGGCGGCGAACGCCAGATGCTCGCGCTCGGACGCGCGCTGATGGCGCGGCCGAAGCTGCTGATGCTGGACGAGCCGAGTCTCGGACTTGCGCCGCTGATCGTGCGCGAGATCTTCCGCACCATCGCCTCGTTGCGCGATCTCGGCGTTTCGATCCTGCTGGTCGAGCAGAATGCCCGCGCCGCGCTGGAGACGGCCGATTACGGCTACGTCCTGGAAACCGGCGAGATCGTGCAGTCCGGGCCCGCCAAGGATCTCATTCACGATCCCCGGCTGATCACCGCCTATCTCGGCGGACATTAGCGCCGCCAGACAAAATCGAAAAACAACCCCATGCACAGTAGCCGCCGACAGCAATATCAACGGCTTGGCGTCGGAGGTGCAGTGTCTTCTGATTTTTCGAAAGGCATTTGACCCGTCGGGCAAAACAATGGCATTATGCCACCCTCGCAGCGCTCCGGCCGCTAAAGCGCGATGAGGGTGTGTACTCATAAGATCTGTCGCTAAGAGTAGGTGCGCCTGATGACGGCTTGTCCCGCAACAGCGGCGCGAAAGCGGACCTTGTCGGACCTCCGAGAAGGGCCATGTGCAGACTCATGCAACACGGCAAACAGCATCGTCTCACTCGATGACCTTGTCAGCGCGCGCCAACAGAGACTCGGGCACCGTAACGCCCATCGCCTTAGCGGTCTTGAGGTTGATCACCAGCTCGAATTTCGTCGGCTGTTCGACCGGCAGATCGGCAGGCATCGTGCCGCGCAAGAGGCTCGCCGCAAATCGAGCAGTAAGGTCTGCCAAGTGATCGGGGGATGGGCCGTAGCCGATAAAGCCACCTTGCTCGGCCCGCAATCCCCACTGATACATGGTTGGAAGGCGCAGTGCTGCAACTCGTTCCATGATCAGCGGACCATTGCCGTCGAGCATCCCGGAATTGAGAACATTCAGCGCCGTGGCCCCCGATGCCTGTGCCTTATCAATAGTCGCTGCAATCTCCTCAGCCCTGGCGACGCGATAGATTGAAAGCTCCACGTTGCGTGCGCGCGCCGCCTCTTGCAAAGCGTGAGCCTTCGCCTCAGTTGTTGTGCTGGGATCGGCGAGAGCCGCGATGCGGCGAATCCCGGGCACGGCTTCGATCAGGATGTCCTGTCGCATGCCGTTAAGCTCAGGGGAAAAAATGCTGATCCCCGTGATATTGCCATTGGGCCGGGCGAACGATTTTACCAAGCCCTCCGCGACCATATCGCCTGTGATCCCAACGATGGGAATGCTCTTGGTCGCCTGCTGTACGGCGGCAACTGCCTCGGGTGCAGCAGCATAGATGACATCGGGCTGGGCTATGACCAGCTCCGCCGCAAGTTGCGAAATCAGATCGATATGAGGTGCAAAGGCGCGGTAATCAATTGTGAGGTTTTGGCCTTCAATGAAACCAGCGCGCCGGAGGTTGTCGAAAAAACGTACGTTAAAGTGAATGTCGCGAGGATGCGGAGACAAGCAACCCAGGCGATAGGTCCGCCCCGGTTTCTGGGCCAGCGCTGCGAGCGGCAGCGCCACCACCGCGCCGCCGACAAGCGTGATGAAACCGCGCCGTCTCATTGGAACCCCCAATGGAAAACGCCTCGTGCATGTCGAAGTCTAGCACTTCAAAAGACGGGACGCCGATGAGAACAATCGACCCGGTCGCTGCGTCCAAATGTCCGCAACGGGTCAAAATGCGAAGAACTCAGGTTGAGCAAATCTGGTCCGCTCTGCCGCGACAAGCGGACCTCCGTGAGACCAGCGCAACTTCGCAGATGGGCCAACACCGGAAGTGACAAGCCTTATTCAATCACCTCGTCCGCGCGCGCGAGAAGGGAAGCTGGGATTTCGATACCGAGCGATTTCGCTGTCTTGAGATTAACGACAAGCAGGTATTTGGTGGGTTGCTCGATAGGAAGCTCGGCCGTTTTGGCGCCCCTCAGAATTCGGTCCACATAGTGAGCCCCAATTCGAGCCAAGGCAGGAAAGTCCGGCCCGTAGGAAATCAATCCGCCCGCTCGCGCAAAGCCGGCGTCGAAGGAGATCGATGGTAAACCGGCTTGTACTGCGAGATCCGCCACACGGTTCGGAGGAAAGACTGGGTCACTAAATATGTCCAAGGCCTCGGCTCCCCGGGTTTTTGCGGCGGCAACGGCGCGAGGCACTTCCCCCACTTCGTGCACATCGATTACGTCGAGCTGAAAGCCGAGCTTGGCGGCCGCGGTTGGCGTCTCCGGAAACACCAGCCGATGCATCTCGTTTGAGGTGTTGAGGAAAACTGCCACGCGTTTGGCCTGTGGCAAAACCTCTCGAAGAATACCAAGAAACTTCCCACCAAAATCGGTCCGATCCATCGTAGCGACGCCCGTAAGGTTTCCGCCAGGACGGGCAAGACTTGACGCAAGTCCCATACCGACCGGATCGGCGACCAGAATTATTACAATTGGTATGTCGGGGGTGGCGTTCTTGGCAGCGCGGGCGGCAAAAGGAGTGAAGGCAACGATTAGATCGGGTCTCGACCGCACGAGGTCGGCCGCGAGCGCCGGAAGCTTGTCGAGGTGATAATCCGGGTCTTTCCGCTCAGTCGCAATGGTCGTGCCCTCGACCCAGCCAATCTTTTGAAGCTCGTCCGAAAACGCCTCAATATAGGGAACCTTGCAAGCAGGGACGCAAAGCATGCCGATCCGCGCCACTCTTCGCACCGATTGAGCTGTGGCTGCCGACCCGAAGAACAGCAGCACAACCAGAAGCGCGGACACTGTAACGGCAAATCGTCTCATGCGATCACCGTATCGCTGCACGGAAGGCGTTCGGTCTGCCAGGTCGAGCGTTAATAGCAGCTTCGAAACATTCCGAGCGATCACAAATGAACGCTATGGCTCACTTTCGGAAGTCTGACGTCGTAGCAGAGATGTCCAGTCTACCTCGGAAGCGTAAATCGTCAGGTGACACGGCAGGTCCGAAAAGTGCCGACTTCGAACTCATGCACCGCAGCAAACTACGCCCTCATTCGATCACCTCGTCGGCGCGGGCGAGCAGCGATGGTCGAAGTCTAGCACTTCAAAAGACGGGACGCCGATGAGAACAATCGGCCCAGTCGCTGCGTCCAAATGTCCGCAACGGGTCAAAATGCGAAGAACTCAGGTTGAGCAAATCTGGTCCGCTCTGCCGCGACAAGCGGACCTCCGTGAGACCCAGCGCAACTTCCCAGATGGGCCATTTCCGGACTCATGCACCGCAGCAACAAGGGTTTCTGTTCGATCACCTCGTCGGCACCTGCGCACCGAGCTTATTCGGGTAACCCAGCTTTGCGAAGACCCTCGGTATACAGCTTCCAGCGTGATTGCCCGCCCCGGGCGATCCACGCAGATATTGTAAAGGCGGGATCGACTTTAAGCACATGCGCCGCCCACTCACGCGCCTCTGCGTCGCGTCCGAGATGGGCGAAAGCGGCGGCGAGACAGCGGTAAGCCGACGAATAGGGGTTCTGACGAAGGGCCTTCTTTCCAGCGACGATTGCCTCGTCAAAGCGCCGAAGCTCAATTAAGGCCACCCCCATCCCAGTAAACGGCCGGTATAGCAGCGGGTCTACCGGGCTCAAGCGGATAGCACGTTCAAAGCTGCGGAGCGCTTCCTCCGGCTGAACTGCAATTGTATAGACCCAAGCTCGGCCATTCCATGCGTGATGTGAATTTGGATTGAGCTTGACCGCCCGCTCTGCCATTTCGATCTCACGTTCACTATCGCTGACCATGAATGCCGAGGTTGCGGCAGCCATTGCTAACGTGTCTGGATCATCATCGTCGACGCTCAATGCATAGCGAGAAAGCCGGATTGCTTCCTCCCGCTCGAAATCAGGATCGTCAGCATAGCCAAAAAGGACGTTGTTCATGTGACAGAGACCTGCCAGAGCAGCGACAACGCCGAACCGAGGATCTAGCTCCAAAGCCCGACGAGCCAGCCTGATCGCCTCGGCCACCCCTTCACGGGTCATTGGGTAGTACTGTTGCGCGGCTCGAAGATAGAGATCATACGCGGTGAGGTTCTTCGGTCGTCGCCGCGCCGCCTCCGCAATTTCTGTTTGAAGTAATTTCGGGTGAATGGCTGAGACGACCGCAACTGTGACTTCGTCCTGAAGAACGAAAATATCAGTCAGGTCGCGCTCGAACCTGTCCACCCAAATGTGCGCGCCTGTCACCGCATCAACCAACTGCCCAGTGATGCGAACTTTGCCTGACGCCTTGCGCACCGACCCCTCAAGGACGTAGCGCACGCCAAGTCTGCGCCCGACTTCCTTAATATCGACGGCTCGACCTTTGAAGGTGAAGCTAGAATTGCGAGCGATCACGAACAACGATTTGAACCGCGAGAGCGCGGTGATGATCTCCTCAACCATTCCGTCCGCAAAATATTCCTGCTCGGGATCGCCGCTCATGTTATCGAACGGCAATACCGCAATGGAGGGCTTGTCGGGGAGCGCAAGAGCGCTCTCGGGTGCATCGCCCGGATCCGGGCCCGCAACTTCTCGCGTCTCCTGCACCTGTCCGACGAAACGGAATCCCTTGCGCGGAAACGTCTTGATGAGGCGCTGCTCCTCGCCGGTATCGCCGATGGCCGCGCGGACAGCATTCAGGCGAGTCGTAAGCGCAGCATCGGACACAATGCGACCTTTCCAAACGGCGTTGATAAGGTCGTCCTTGCTGACGACGCGCTCTCTATTTCGGATCAGGTATTCGAGCAAATCGAACACCTGTGGTGTAATGGAAACGACCTGTGCCCCGCGATGCAGTTCGCGCCGGTCGATGTCAAATGCGAATTCCTCGAAGCGATAGCGCAAGTTGCCAAACCTCTCACGGTGTCCTCCCTTCGCAGGAAGGCATCTTCGCACACCCAAAGAATAAGCCGATGGTATGAAAAATGTAAGCCGATGGTTGAGCGGGTTTTGAGCCGTGGCATCTCATCTGATGCGGCGCAGCCCGACTTCCGGTTTGGGTCAAAGGCTGACCTGGGCAGATCCGCGATGCTATTCCGCTCAGCTCTCGGAAGCGGTGCGTTGACCGCATGGCGGGTGAAGACGTGCTAGGTCGTTACCGCACGGAACAGACGCCATTTGTCGGGCACGCCTTTGAGAATGTGGCGGCCGCGCTCCTCAAACGTCAATCCGGAGCCTGCCACGAGATCGCGAACCGTCTGTGAGACCAGAACTTCACCCGGGGCAGCTAGCGCCGCCACACGTGCACCAATATGCACGGCAATGCCAACAATATCGTGAGCGACGAATTCGCACTCGCCGGTATGCAAACCGCAACGGACCTTCAGATCGAGTGGGCGCACCGCGTCGCCGATTGCGCTGGCGCAACGCACAGCGCGCGCAGGGCCATCGAACGTGGCAAGGAAACCGTCGCCGGCGGTATTGACTTCGCGGCCGCGATACTGGCCGAGCACGCCCCGAGCTTTGGCATAGAACGCATCCAGCAGCACGCGCCAGGCGCCGTCGCCGAGAGCGGCCGCGCGCTCCGTCGATCCCGCAATGTCGACAAACAGCACAGTTGCAAGCACCCTGTCCGGCTCCGCTGCTTGCCGATGCCCGGTGACGAACTCTTCGACCTCATTGATAATTGCATCCTGATCGCCAACCCAGACCATATGGTCCTGACCGCTGAGCTCAATCAGTTTGGCGCAAGGAATCTGCTGCGCCATGTAGCGCGCATGCTTCACGTCAATGACGCGCTCATCGGTGCGATGCAAAATCAAGGTCGGCACACGCGTCACGGGCAGGATGTCCCTGACATCGATCTCCCGGTTCATGCGCATGATCGCCGATGCCGCGCCTGGGCTTGCCGAGGCCCTGAAGTAGGCGGCGGTTTGCTCAAGTGCCTGCTTATTGCCAGCGAGGCTAGGCGCCCACATCAGCAAACTCATCGCATCTGCCGAACCCCAATGGTGCTCAATGTCATCGAGGAAAGCGCTCCACTGCGCATCGGTCCACGCGAATGCGTAGTCAGGGGCCCACGAGCGTCGCGCATAAGTGCCACAAAGCACCAGAGCTGACGTGCGTTCGGGATACGTAGCTGCATAGAGCAGCGACATCGGACCGCCCTCGGACACGCCAAACAAGGTGGCCCGCTGAGAACCAACCTGGTCCAGCACCGCCTGCACGTCGTGCATCCGCTGTTCAAGCGTGAAGATCTGGGAACCGCGATCGGACATTCCGGTGCCGCGCTTGTCGAACGTGATGACCCGCGCAAACGTTGCAAGCTTGCGGAAAAAGGAAGCGCGTGCCGGCGATTGCCAGAGCGCTTCGACATTGGAGACAAAACCTGGGACGAACAGCAGGTCGCGCGGACCGTCGCCCATCACCTGATAGGCAATATGGACGTCGTCACTTTTGACATAGTGAGTGGCCGGGATGTCAGCCATGGTGGCCTACTGCGTGACAAACCGCGCGGCGCGAGTGTCGCACCTCATTCCGCGTCAGGCTAGCGAAATTCGGTGGAGAATTTGGCTGCCGCCCACCCGTAAGTACCGGCGCGACTGGGGGAACCCAGGGTGACGCCAGGTGCGGCCGCGATGTGCGTTTCGGGTCAAACGCGACCGGTCCGGCCGATCTTGCTCACCCTTTGATGTCGGCTTCGTCCCGAAAGCTACCGAGTTGGTGCGGCGATGCAATGTGACACGATGGGCCAATTCCGGAAGTGGACTGTGCCTACTCGATCACCGCGTCGGCACAGTCGAGAAAGGATGCCGGAATCTCGATGCCGAGCAATTTCGCTGTCTTTAAGATTGTTGGTAAGCAAGCATTTGGTGGGCTGCTCCGGTCATTGAAAGTTTGCGGTTCACGGGTCAGGTCAACCACGCATCATAAGACGATCAGAACGAGAGTCGCCCCCGGCTTGGGTACTCGTTGATTGAGCAGGCGCCGCGCTCAGCCCCCACCGATAGGCTGTCGGGCATAAACGCTTCCACTACTCTGCACAGGACCGGGGCGGCGCCCCACGGCAGGGGGCGTCGCCCGACTGCTGTCAGATCGTCGCGCGGCTGCCGTCGAAGCGCGTGAAGGAAAAGCCCTCGAAAGGTTCGCGGAGGGTCATGCGCTCGTCCCGCAGCATGCCGATAGCCACTTCTTCGCCGATCGCCATTGAGGCGGAGGCGTCGGAACGCCAGTGGATGCCCGCCCAATTCCGTCCGAAACCGTAGTTCGCCGCGAGCTTGTTCAACTCTCCACCCACCGTGAGCGGCGGCCCGTTATAGGGCACCAGTTTCGTCGGGTCGGCCGGATCGGGCTGCACCGGGTTGGCGATGACGCGGCTCTCGTCGAAAAATGCCTTCAATAGGGTAGCTGCGACGGCACCAACGCTCGTGGCACCGCCGGGATAGCTGGAATGGAAGGGCGCGGCCTCCGGATAGGTTTGTGACAAAAGATAGGTGCCGTATCTGCCTTTGCTGCGATCGAGGGCTTCCGATCTCAGGAAGTTATCGTGCAACGGGTAGTCGCTCACGCCATTGGCGAGGCGATGGTGGGCCAGACCGCCATAGGCTTCCGGTCGTACGGCCCGGTGCACGAAATACTTCTGCCAGTAGGACACGCGGGCGGAGTTATTGATCCCCATAGCGACTAGTGCCTGCAGATAGGGCAACCCGAAGGTGGCAGCTCCAGGGTTTTGGGTTTTCGATTTTCGATACGGGTTCGATGGGTAGGACGCGGGCTCGGCCGGTGGATACATCCCGGAGTAGCGTTGGTCCGCCCCACCGCCGGGTGTTGCAAGGAGCAGTGCTGCCGCCCACCCAAATGCAGGACCACTGTGGACATACTCGGCGAGATCTCTTCCTGTCGCTACGTATCGTGGTGTCGTGTCGAACTGCAGCCTGCGTTTCGGTGGAGTGCCATTCTGGATCGCCAGCCACTCCTCATATTCGGTCAGGAATTCGTTGGCGGGCGACGGGGTGCGAATTTGAGCACTGACCCACTGTGCGGCGTTGGGCACGTCCCGGAGCAGGAATTGCGAGATCAGCGGGCCGTCCAAAACACCCAGAGGCGTGACGGAGCGACCCTTCGGGTCAGTCGGGTCGAAGTAAAGCGCATTGGCACGGAACAGCGTCCCGGGTGTGACCCGACCACCAGACTTCGGCCCGCGGAAATCTGCAAGCTTGTTGATTTCCTCGGTCGCTGCAAGCACGTCGCGGTTGGAGGTGTCGTCGCGCAACTCGGTAAGCGGAACATCACGAAGCAGGGATTGCCAGTATACCTCGACCGCCTCGCCGCCGCGCTCCGCACTTGCAAGGGCCGGCGCCGGCGGTAGCGCAATCTGAGTAGGGTTCATGCCGCTCAGGCTGACGGCCAGCGTGCCTACCGGATTGACCAGTTTGCGCGTGCCGCCGAGCGGGATTTTCTCGAAATCAGCGGGATCGCCCGACTGGCAAGCAATATAGAAAGCCTGCCAAGCAGCTTGTTCCACTTCGCCGCGTTTGTCGTGCGGCAGGCCCCGCGTATCGGAACCGATCTTGTTGGTGTAGCGCGCCTCATCGCCATTCGCCGGGTGGGGCGGGATGGGAATTTTCTCGGTATTGCTCGCGCAGGCCGCGCGGACTTCGAAGGCGGGGCGCTTGCACGCCGCGTCGAGCGGTCGCGCCTCCATGCCCACGCCCACGGTCTGCGCCGCGGCCGGGGCTACTCCGGACATACCCGGCGGAGACGCAAGCACGGCGGCGCCAACTGCGATGCCGGCCCCGCCGAGGAGCGAGCGGCGAGTGACCGCCGTGGTCGGCAGGGTCGGCGATGCCAGGTCATATACAGTCGAAATAGTGGGGTGGTCAGCCATGGAGATCTCCTTCCTCGCAGGCACGCTCTGGGGCCCGCGTTTCAGATTCAAAGCATCCGGGCGCGCCTTGCGCACACCCGCGTTGGAATGCGAATGCTGAAGGACCGGCGAAAAAGGAAGTCGGTTTTTCGAGTGCAATGCTGCCGATGGCACGACTGCTGTCCGTTCAGTCCCGCGAGGAATTCGGCATTCCCGCCTGCGACGACAGCTATTTAAAGAGTACACGATCTCGTGCGTCCGGAAAAGACGCCTGAATCTTTGGACGACTTCCGCTTAGGATCTTGGCTGTGTGAAAACGCGAAGAGGCTCAATCGCGATAGAAGAAATTATTCGTCGAAGGCCGCTTTAGACGCTCAAGGCGCAAGCGGATTAAACTTGGAGGTCGGACTTGAAAATATCATTCTTCGCTGCGTTTCGATTCTTGAGTTTTTACACGGCCAGGATCAAAAGCCGACCGTTGGAGAGCCCAGCAACTTGTTCTGCAACGGGGCCACTTCCAGACATCGCCGATGGGTTAGGATCAGCCGCCACCCGGAGAACGACAAGTGGCCCGAATAGCATCCTTGGTATGCATCCTAGCGACTCTCATAATCATTGTGGTCGCCACTCCACGACGGGCTCTGGCAACACCAGAAGCGTCTGCATGCGGGTACCTCGCTGGTCTCATCGATAAGGCACCGCCAGGGCCGTTGTTCTTGCCCAGCTATCCGACCGTGAACTCGGGGCCTCTGCATGGCGCCGCATACCTTTATGACAATGCGGTGGCCGCCATCGCATTGGTCGGTTGCGGTGAGCAAGACAAAGCACGTCGCATCGGCGCGGCGATTCTCTGGGCCATCGACAACGACCGGACCTGGCATGATGGACGGCTCCGGAACGCCTACGGTGAAGACCGAGATGGTGTGTGGACCGAAGGGACAAGCCAAATGGCTCTCTTGCTGAAATTGCTCGGCAGGGCTGCGGAGGCAAAATCGTTGGTCGCTGTCATCGAATCCCAGAAGTCGCCGGACGGTGGGTTCTATGCCACAAGTGTCCGAGCGCTACCGACCGGGTTCATGCTGGATACCGATCCGGCCAAGCCACGACTCTATTTCCGATTGCCACATCTTGGCGCTGCTTCGTGGGCTGCTCTTGCAGAACGGGGGTTCAATCCCTTTACGGCGACACAAGGACTGCCGTAGTTGAACCGCAGTGGCGCCCGTCCAGCTCCGAATTGGATCAAAAGCTCCGTTTTGACCAGCGGTCGGGAGCGTCCGGTTTTCCCCGTCTCCGGACAACTCACCGCTACGCCCTAATGGAAGCAATGGGCCAATGGTTGCCCTTCGGGTTAGAAGCGCTGACTCATTTCCAACCACCTTTACCTCCGGCGCGCGACTTTTTGCCTCATCGCCTGAACTTTGGGATCCGTGCGCTGAACAAAGAGGGATATCCGACGGGAGTTGAGATTCCCGCAAGGTTCACATCGGTAGCGGATACGCTTGTATGAGTCGCCATGCGGCTCGCAATGCGAACTGACGACGCACTTTGTGCGCCAGAGCCACAGATCCGAGTCATCCAGAGGTATCGCTGCCTTTCCAGGAAAGGAGGAGACCTCATGCAACTCAAGCAAACCGCAATCCGCATGTTTGCCGCCGCGTGTCTCACCTGGACCACGTCAGTTTTGGCTCAGCCAACCGAACCTCAGGACCCGAGAATCAAGGCGGCCATGGACCTCTTGGTGTCGATCGCGGCCCAGCTTGGTCCGCCAAGGGTCGAAGGTACTGAACCTGTTGCAGGCAAGGAGGTACCTGTCATTTATTTTGGTTCGGCAAAGATGAACAATAGTTTCGACCTGGTCGACGAGGTCGTGAGGAAAGCGCAGGGCACGGCCACAATTTTCGTCAGAAGCGGTGACGAGTATGTTCGGGTCGCGACTAACGTGAAGAAAGATGATGGCTCCCGAGCGATCGGAACCATTTTGGATCCCAAGGGCAAGGCGATCGAGTCCATCAGGAAGGGCGAAGCTTTCTATGGCGAGGTCGACATCCTCGGCAAGCCCTACGTCACAGGCTACAAGCCTATCCGGGATGCCTCGCAAAACGTGGTCGGCATCTACTACGTCGGCTATCTGAAATAGATCGCCTCTGCGGTCTGTCGTGCCGCCAATGTGCTTCAACGTCCATGCCAACCGCGCTCGGCGCGGGGTGAGGGCACGAAACGATTGGATCGGTGACTACAAGTCTGTGTTCGCGCTTCCCGGGACTTGCGGAAGTCTGCCTTGGGTCAGAAGCTGGCGTCGCACCTAAAGCGGCCCCGCGTCCGCTCTACTGGCGATCCGCGACATCACACCGGGATCGGCGTGGTTCTGCTAAGCCAACAACGGCCTATCGCACTTGCAGCGTAAAGTTAGTCGATCAGTTCGTCGGCGCTGGCGAGCAACGTAGGAGGCACGGTCACACCGAGTGCCTTGGCGGTTTTTAGGTTGATGAGCAGCTCAAATCTGGTCGGTTGCTCTACGGGCAATTCGGCGGGCTTTTCACCCTTCAAAATTCGATCAACGTAAACCGCCGCACGGCGAGCCATCGCACGCTGGTCAACTCCATAGGAGATAAGACCACCTGCTTCAAGAAGCTCTCTTACGTAGCCGCAGTTCGGCAGATTGCGTGCCAGCGCTAGATTTGCGATCACTCTCCTAGCCTGAAAGATCAGGCTTTCTCCGTTCGCGACGACCCCTTGCATGCCAACCTTTACCATCGCGTCAAATGCGGGTTCGAAATCGCTGAGTGAGCGCACCTCGAAACCTTGGGTATGAACGCCGAGCTTGATTCCGGCTTCGATCGCCTCCTGAACATAGAGGCTCGATATTTTAACATTTGGGTTGATCAGCAATCCAACGCGCGTAACCGTCGGGACAATTTCCTTGAGATACTGCAACCGCTTCGCACTTAGCTGGACGGAAAAGTTCGACAATCCGGTAACATTCCCGCCGGGGCGCGCAAAGTTTTCGATCAGGCCGGCTCCGATAGGGTCAAAGCCAAAAACAAACACTATTGGAATGGTCCTTGTCGCCCTCTTCAGGTACGGCGCAGCTGCCCCAGCTCCAATCAATACATCACACTTTAAAGATACGAGTTCGGCTGCCATCCTGGCGAAAGCCTCGGGCACTTCATCAGGAAAGCGATGTTCCAGCGTTATGTTCTGTCCGTCTACATAGCCCTGCTTTCTAAAACCCTCAGTCAGGGACTGATAGTACGGAGTTTCTTCTTCGATGTTCGCGGCATGCCAGAGGACGCCAACTTTGGGGATGCGCCCCTGCCGTTGCGCGCGCGCTATGCGCGGCCACATCGCAGCCGTGGCGCTGAGTAATGTGATGAATTCGCGTCGTCTCATGAGCTGCTCCAGCCAGAGACCGCTCGCAAGTATATGGTATCCGTTGGGCCTTGTCTGTATCGCGCTGCAGCGTCGGAAACGTCCGCTTCGGGTCATGAACGTCAAAACTCAAGGTGAGCATAATAGGTCTGCTTCCGGGTGCTTAGCGACCTGTTGAGCCTGACAGCCGAGCCATGATTCAAGGCCCCCAAAGGAAGGGGCCGAATCATGCGCTACGAACTCACGGACTACGAGTGGTTTGCCACTAAGCCGATGCTGCCGTGCAGACGATCGACACGTCTATTGTCCGCGTGCATTAGCCGCACGTTATGAGCCGCACCCGCTAGCGCCTGATCGTCCGCGTCAGCATCGGGAAATGCTTGTTGCCGCCTGCAAATGGCGGGAACTGGACGAAGTCGGCGCGCATGCGCGCGATGACGTCCGAGCTCAGGGCGCGTGCGAGGGCGGCCGGGCTGTCGAACACCAGCTTGTTGCGCTGCATGTGCTCCACCCGCCGCGACGGCAACCGGTCGACCCAATCGATCCGCGTATAGATCTCGATCTGACGGACATCCGGGAAGGTCCGCATGATCGCCGGGTGATGCGCGAGATAGTGCAAATGCCAGGCGTTCAGGTCTTCGGCGGGTCCTGGATAGTGAACGAGATAGCTGCACGGCATGCCGGCGCCTTCCGGATGCGCGGCGACATCGACGGGAAAGGCGCGCGTGAGCATCACCTGGTGCGTGACCTCCAGTCCGGTGAGGCTCGGCAATCCGTCGCCCGCCACGAGCCTGGCGAGGTTGCCCTCGCCGTTCATCGCCGCCTCGCATGCGAACAGATCGTCAAACCGTAACTGAAGCGCCAGCACGGGACCTGCGCCGTCGGCCTTGTAGGGATGATCGACCGACTGCTCCAGCGGCGTGAACAGCAAGGCCTCGGTCACCGCCGGGATCGACCCGACCAATTCGGCTGCGACGGCCATGTCCTCCGGATGGAGCCGCCGCTCGCCGGCCGGATCGGAGAATGTCACGAAGAGCGAAATCATGACGGTACCGCCTGCGTTCCCTCGTCCGCGTGAAGATGTCGCTCGAGCGCGCCGCGAATGTCATCGGGCCAGGGAATGGCATGATGATTTTCCAGCGACGTCGCAGCAAGAATCTGGCGGGCGCGCCAGCGCGTGCCGTCTGCACCGGAGATCACGTGCGCCAAGTGAAGCGAGGCCCTTCCGACCTTGCCGATGCGCAGCTTGAAGGTCAGGAGATCGCCGAACATCGACGGCCGGGAAAAATCGCAGTCCAGATGCACCGTCGGTGTGCCGATCTTCCGGCTTCCGATCAATTCGGGCCAGGGAAATCCGATGTCGCCCCAGAAATCCTCGACCACCCCGTTCAACATGTTCAGATAGGAGGGAAAGTAAGCGATTCCGGAGGGGTCGCAGTCTGCGAACCGCAGCCTGCGCTCGAAGGAGAACTCGCTCATCAGATCGCAACGACCGGATGCCGGATGACACCGACGCCGTCGACCCCGGCTTCCACCACGTCGCCCGGCCACAGCCATTCCTGCGGGCTCATGCCCGCGCCCACACCTTCCGGCGTCCCGGTCGCGATGATGTCGCCGGGCTCCAGCGTCATGCCCGACGAAATGTCCGAGATCAAAACCGGGATGTCGAAGATCATGTATTTGGTGCTGGAATCCTGCTTCGTGACTCCGTTCTTCGTCAGCCACAACCGCAGATCATGCGGATCGGGAATCTCGTCCGCAGTCACGATGCAGGGGCCGAACGGCGCATAGGTGTCCATGCCTTTGGAGAAGATCCACTGACCGGCCCGGCGGTTGTCGCGCGCGGAGATGTCGATCATCACCGAATAGCCGAACACGTGGTCCATCGCCTTCTCGGGCGCGATCCGCGTCGCGGTCTTGCCGATGATGACGGCAAGCTCGACCTCCCAGTCGAGCTGCTGCGTCATCTTCGCATTGTGCTGGATCGCCGCGCCCGGGCCGATCACGGAGGTCGGCGGCTTGGAGAAGACGACCGGCTGTTTCGGCAAATCCTTGTCGGTATCCAGGCTCTTGGCGGATTCGGCGACATGGGCGCGATAGTTCAGCCCGATGCCGAAGATGTTCTTGCGCGGCCGCGGGATCGGGGCCTGCAGCTTCACGTCTTCGAGCGGAACCGCGGCGCCGGCCGGCAGGCGTCCATTGGCGCTTTCCAGGCCACTCTTAAGCGCCGGCAGCAAGGTCGCGTTATTGTCGATGAAGGAGATCATGTCGTTCGGCCATTCCAGGCCGAATGATGCGCCGAGGCGCTCGACATCGACGACCAATCCGCTCGCGAGAACACCAAGGCGGGCGCCGGCGGCGCCGAGAGTATAGGTTACGAGACGCATGGAAGCTTGATCCGTCTGTTGAAATCCCGGGCGAATGAGGCGGTCAGGCGTCCACCGGCTGATGGCCCGCATTGTCGCCATAGGCCTCCTCGCGATAGAAACCGAGCCCTTCGATGACCGGCAGGTCGTTGAAGCAGAACAGGCAGGCGTCCTCGCTCTTCGAGATATTGCCATGTTCGTGCCAGGCCCAGGACGGAACGCAGAAGATATCGCGCTCCCGCCATTCGAAGCGTTTGCCGCCGATGACGGAATAGCCCTGCCCCTTCGCGACCTGGTAGATGAAGCTTCCGGTATGCCGATGCGATTTCGTCGTCTCGCCCGGCCGCAGCAACTGCATGCTGGCGCCGATCGTCTGCATCACGTGGCCACCGGTGACCGGATTGACGTAGTTCATGAGAATGCCGTCGTAAGGCGATCCGTCGGTTGCCGCGGCATATTTGTTCAAGGCCTCGTAGGTCGGCTCCCACTCATATTTGAACATCGGCGAATAGCCCTTCGACCAGGGCGCGTTCACCGGGCGAAGGCCCGGGTTGCCCCAGGTCCTGGTCATGTCGTCGACGGGATAGCCGGATTCCTCCTGCTGGACCTTCGGATGCACCACGAAGAAATTGGCCTCGAGCGCGTTGACGAGAGGAATGTCGAGCCCGTCCTGCCAGATGCACACCGAGCCGCCGGCGTCGACGCCGTGCTCATGCCAGGTGCCGTTCGGCGTGAGCACGAAGTCGCGGGCCCCCAGAGTCATCTTGTGACCGTCGACGATGGTGTAGGCTCCCGAACCTTCCATGATGAAGCGCAACGCCGAGGCCGAGTGCGCATGCGCCGTGGCGACCTCGCCGGGATGCATGACCTGCAGGCCCGAGTAGAGCCAGCCGACGGCAGCCGACACCTCGCGACGACCGGGATTGTTGAGATAAATGACGCGGCGACCGGCCTTCTCCGGCGACACCAGCTCGACAGACCGCAGCACATGCTCGCGCAGATCCTCGTAGCGCCAGAGCACGGGAACGGACGCCGATTGCGGCTGCCACGGCTCGATCTTGTTGGCGACGGTCCATAAGGCGCCAGCTTCGTATCGCTCGAGGTCCTTGTAATAGGCCTTCAGCTCCGGGGTGTCCTCGACGTTGGCGCGGCCGATCACGTTTTCCCGCATCTCATCCTCCAGGTGCTGTGTCGTGGTATCGTGCGATCGATGCCCTGTCGTCGGTCACGACCGCTTCCTTATCACGACGGCGGCATGCCCGGGCGTTGACTTACTTTACATGTAAAAGTATGGTAATGCATATTTCTGGAGGACGCAATGGCTGAACGGTCTTTCGCGCGCGAGGTCGAGGATCTTCGGCTCGGCGCCGGCGACACCTTTCGCGGCGAAGGCATCCTCGCGATCACCAAGGCGCTGCTGGAATCAGGCGTCGCCTATGTCGGCGGTTATCAGGGCTCGCCGATCTCGCACCTGATGGACGTGCTGGCCGACGCCAAGGACGTGCTCGACGATCTCGGTGTCGTGTTCCAGAGCTCGGCGAACGAGGCGGCGGCCGCCGCCATGCTCTCGGCCTCGGTGATGTATCCGCTGCGCGGCGCCGTGGCCTGGAAGTCGACGGTCGGCACCAATGTCGCGTCCGATGCACTCGCCAATCTCGCCTCGGGCGGCGTCACCGGCGGCACCATGATCATCGTCGGCGAGGATTATGGCGAAGGCTCCTCCATCATGCAGGAGCGGACCCACGCCTTCGCCATGAAATCGCAGATGTGGCTGCTCGACCCGCGTCCCGACCATGAATGCATCGTCAACCTGATCGAAAAGGGTTTCGAGCTGTCGGAAGCCTCGAACACACCCGTGATGCTCGAGGTCCGCGTCCGCGCCTGCCACATGCATGGCAGCTTTGCCTGCAAGGACAACGCCAGGCCGGCGCACACCATCAAGGACGCGCTCAACAATCCCAAGCGCGACGTCAATCGCATCGTGTTGCCGCCGGCGGCCTACGAGCACGAGCAGGAGAAGATCAAGACACGCATGCCGGCCGCGATCGGCTTCATCCGGGACAACAAGCTGAACGAACGGATGGGACCGGCACGGGGCAAGGTCGGCATCGTCATGCAGGGCGGCATGTACAACAACGTCATCCGCGCGCTGCAGTATCTCGGTCTGTCGGATGCCTACGGCAACACGCAAGTCCCGCTCTACGTCATGAACGTCACCTATCCGGTGATCGAGGCCGAGGTGGCGGACTTCTGCATCGACAAGGACGCGGTCCTGATCGTCGAGGAGGGTCAGCCGGAATATCTGGAGCAGGCGATCAACACCGTTCTGCGGCGCAAGGACATCCAGGCGCGCGTCCACGGCAAGGATGTGCTGCCAATGGGCGGCGACTACACCGCGCAGGTCCTGCTCGGCGGCATCAGGGACTTCCTCGAGAAGACGGAGCCGCGCCTGCTCGGCAACCGGCCGCCGGCGCCGGACGCCGCTCCCGTGCTGAGTCATCCGGCGGTCGAGAAGCTCAAGCAGGTCGTGCCGCCGCGCCCGCCCGGGCTGTGCACGGGCTGCCCGGAACGACCGATCTTCGCGGCCATGAAGCTGGTCGAGGAGGAGCTCGGCCAGCACCATGTCTCGGCCGACATCGGTTGCCATCTGTTCTCCATCCTGCCGCCCTTCAACATCGGCGCAACCACGATGGGCTTCGGCCTCGGTCCAGCCTCGACCTCGGCCTTCAACGTCAAGGCCGACAAACGCTCGATCGCGGTGATGGGTGACGGCGGCTTCTGGCACAACGGGCTGACCAGCGGCATCGGCAACGCCGTTTTCAACAAGCATGACGGCGTGTTCGTCATCGTGGACAATTTCTACACCTCGGCGACCGGCGGACAGGACATCCTGTCCTCGCGCGCTCTCAACAAACGCCGAAAGACCAACAATTCGATCGTGCAGGCCGTGAAGGGCATCGGCGGTCAATGGGTCCGGCAGATCGACCGCACCTATGACGTCGCCAGGATGCGCGACACGTTGAAAGAAGCGCTGACGACCAAGGAGGAAGGTCCCAAGGTCATCGTCGCCTCTTCCGAATGCATGCTGAACAAGCAGCGCCGCGTGAAGCCGCAAGTGAGCAAGGCGATCAAGGACGGGGAGCGGGTCGTCAAGGAACGCTTCGGCGTCGACGAGGACGTCTGCACCGGCGACCACGCCTGCATTCGCCTGTCCGGCTGCCCGTCGCTCTCGGTGAAGCAGCTCGACGATCCCCTGCGCGACGATCCGGTCGCCGCGATCGACAATTCCTGCGTCGGCTGCGGCAATTGCGGCGAGGTCGCCGAGGCTGCCGTGCTGTGCCCCTCGTTCTATCGCGCCGACGTCATTCACAATCCGACGCGCTGGGACACGCTCAAGTCGAGGATCGCCATGGCGGTGATCGGCTGGCTGCAGCGACGGCGCGATCGCCGGCGGCCGACATTCGGGGCCTTGGCATGAGGGTCCTGGCATGAGGGTCCTGGCATGAGGGACGAGACGGTTCGGCTGGCGCTTCCCGCGGCCGGCGAAGCGACCGAACGCCCGATCTCGATCGCGATCCTGGCCATGGGCGGTCAGGGCGGCGGCGTGCTGACCGACTGGATCGTCCAGCTTGCGGAGAACCATGGCTGGGTCGCGCAGTCGACTTCGGTGCCCGGCGTCGCGCAGCGCACCGGCGCGACCATCTACTACATCGAAACGATGCCGCCGCTCGATGGGCGCAAGCCGATCCTCTCGCTGATGCCGACGCCCGGCGATGTCGACGTCGTGATGGCCGCCGAATTCATGGAGGCGGGGCGCTCGATCCTGCGCGGCCTGGTGACGCCGGACCGCACCACGCTGATCGCGTCCAACCACCGGTCATTTGCCATCGGCGAGAAGATCGCGCCGGGCAACGGCGTTGCCGATCCCGGCGCCGTCACCGGCGCGATCGGCGTCGCCGCCAAGACCGAGATCATCTTCGACATGAACGCGCTGGCGATTGCGCACGGGAGCGTGATTTCGGCCGCGATGTTCGGCGCGCTCGCGGCCACCGGCGTGCTGCCGTTCGACCGCGACAGCTATCTGTCGGTGATCCGCGCCGGCGGGAAAGGCGCCAAGGCCAGCGTCGAGACTTTCGAAGCCGCTTTCGATCGCACCCGATCTGGCGCGCCGGAGGCCGCCCTGGTCCCGCGAGCCGAGGAGAGCGAGAAGAGCCGCGCGCCTGCGACGCTGGATGCAGAGCTGGCCAAGCTGCTCGAACGAGCGAAACAGGAGCTGCCGGACTCGGCGCTGTCGCTGGCGCAGGCCGGCCTGAAAAAGGTGGTGGATTTCCAGGACATCGCCTACGGCGCCGAATATCTCGACGTTCTCGGTGCGCTGCACGCGGCCGATCGTGGTGCCGGCGGCATCGACAGAAGCTTTGCCTTCACCCAAACGGCCGCAAAATACCTCGCCAATGCCATGACCTATGACGACGTCATCCGCGTTGCCGACCTGAAGACGCGCACCAGTCGCCGCGCGCGGATCGAGGGCGAGCTGGAGCTGGTGCAAGGCCAGGTGCTCCAAACCACCGAGTTCATGCACCCTCGCCTCGAGGAGATCATGGGAATGCTGCCGGTGTCCTTTGGACGTTGGCTCGACACCAAGCCGCGCCTGATGGGCTGGCTCGATCGCCGCATCAACAGGGGACGACGGGTGCGGACCTATTCGCTGCCCTGGTTTCTCGTGCTCTATGCCGTCGGCGGGCTTCGCGGCATGCGCCGCCGCTCACGGCGCCATGCGATCGAGACGGCGCATCGCGACGAATGGCTCAAGGCCGCCACCGAGGCTATCAGGACCAACTACCAGCTCGGCGTCGAGATCCTGCAATGCCGCCGGCTGGTGAAGGGCTATTCCGATACCCACAGCCGCGGCCTGTCGAAGTTCGACCGGACGCTGGCCACGATCAAGCTGGTTGCACAGCGCGAGGACGCCGCCGATTGGGCCCGGCGCCTGCGCGAAGCGGCGCTCAAGGACGGCCCCGGCAAGGAGCTCGACGGCGTCATCCAGACCATCAAGAGCTTCGCCTGATGAGACCGGCGTCGGCGAAGGATTGCGGTTCAACCGACGCTGGTCAGAACCGGGCTGCTTGACTGCGCTGACCGGTGCGCTAATCGGGGCCCGATCACCTCCGAAAAGAGCTTTGGAATATCTCCGTCAGACCAACCCGCCCTCCTGGTCATGCGATGCCGGCAGCACTCAAAGAGAATATCGTTCCCCTCGGACAGATCGAGACCCGGCTCTGGCTGCAGCTGTTGTCGCTGCACGGAGACATCTTCGCGTCGTTGAATTCCCTCCTCGGCGCCGAGTTCGGCTTGTCGCTGGCGAAATTCGACGTCCTGGCCCAGCTCGACCGCGACAGGAACGGCCTTGCGCTCGGACAATTGTCGCAGAACCTGAAGGTATCAGGCGGCAACGTCTCGGGCCTAGTGCAGCGCCTCCTCGCTGACGACCTGATCAGCAGGGAAATGTCGAGTGAGGACCGCAGGTCGTTCATCGTGCGCCTCACACCGAAAGGCGAAGCTTTGTTCAGGAAGGCCGCCGACGTGCACAAGAAGCATCTCGGCCAAAAATTCGAGAACATCTCGGCCAAGGAACTCGACGCGGCGCTGTCGGTGCTACGCTCGCTTTCGGCCAAGATCCGAACCCCCAGCAAGAAGCAAAGTCGAAAAAGCTAATGGCAAGAGAATCCAGGAGCAGGTGGAGATCCGGCCCGCCAAGGTCGAGAGATCAACTCTACGCCTACATTCCCTATCTGTTCAATCGGCTGGCCAATCGCTGGAACCTGGATCAGAACCGCGATCTCACCGAGCATGGCATCAACAACGTCGTCTTTCGTACGCTGTCGGTGCTGTTCATCTACAAGACGCTCACGGTCAACGAGATCGCCGTGCTCGCCGTGACCGAGCAATCGACGGCGAGCCGCATGGTCGAATCCATGGTGTCCGCCGGTCTCGTCAAGCGCGAGATCGCGGAGGAGGACCAGCGCCGCCGGGTCGTGGCGTTGACCACTGAGGGCGAAGCGTTGCTGCGCAAGATCTGGCCGATCATGGCAAAGAACTACGAGCGCCTGACCGCCGGGATCGATCCCGACGAGATCGAGACTTGCGCGCGCGTGCTGGCCAAGATGATGGAAAACGTCAAGCAGAACCAGATCTGACGCGGGTCATCCGATGCGCAGTTGGTGCGCGTCATTGATACGCGTCATGGGCCGAGGCCAACGAGGCTGGTGCCGCCGCAGACATAGAGCACCTGCCCGGTGACGAAGTCCGAGCGTTCGTCGAGAAAGAATTCGATGGCGTGCGCGACGTCCTCGCGTGCGCCGAGCCGGCCGACCGGGACGTTACGCGCCATTGTTTCCTGCCGCTCGGAATCCTTGGGGATGATGCCCCAGAAATTGTCGGTCAGGATCGGGCCCGGCGCGACGACGTTCACGGTAATGCCGCTGGACGCAAGCTCCAGCGCCCATGTCCGGGCCATGCCGTGCACGCCGGCCTTGGTGGCGGAATAGGCCGAGCGCGTCACGGCGCCCATCGCCGCGCGCGAGCTGACGAATACGATGCGGCCGAAACGGCGCGATTTCATCCCCTCCAGCGCGGCCTGGGTCAGGAGCATGGGTGCGCCGAGATGCAGCTGCGCCAGCGCCAGGACGTCTTCGGGCCTTGCGTCGGGCAACAGGTTCGGCAGGATGATTCCGGCATTGTGCACGAGGCGATCGATCGCATGATTGGAGGCGATCTCCCGGGCAACGTCCCGCGTCTGCTCGAGGCTGGTCAGGTCCGCGCAAAAAGCCGTGAGCAGATCGTGTGTCCAGTCCGGCCTGTGCAGCCCAACCGAGACCACGCGCTGGCCCTTGTCGACGAGACTCTTCGCCAGCGCTTCGCCGATTCCGGAATTGCCGCCGGTGATGAGGGTGGTGCGGACCTGGCTCATGCTCGGTTATCCCTGCGTTTCGTCAGACCTGCCGCCGCTTCAGATCGCGCAGATCGAAGAAGGCGCCGTCCTGCATCAGCCTGGCGACGGAATCCTTCAAGCCGCCGCGCTGGATCTTCTCGGTCGCGGTCAGCGGCAGGGTATCGACGAAGCAGATCCAGCCGGGCGCCTTGTAATAGGCCATCTGCTCCAGGCTCCAGCGGACGATCTGCTCGGCGAGCGCGCGGTCGGCGCCGGCCTGCTCGGCGATGATGACGGCCGCCACTTCGTCGCCGCGCACCGGGTCCGGCGTCGCGGCGACGGCGGCCTGCCGAACCTGCGGATGCCGATTGAGCACGGATTCGACCTCGACCGCGGCGATGTTCTCGCCGGAGCGGCGGATGACGTTCTTCTTGCGGTCGACGAAGTGCAAATCGCCGTCCGCATCGCGCGACACGATATCGCCGGTATGCAGCCAGCCTCCGGCCCAGGCCTCCGCCGTCGCCTCGGGGTTCTTGAGGTATTCCCGGAAGAAGCCGTAGCGCGGATCCGCGCCGGCCCGCCGCACCAGCAGCTCCCCCGGCGTCCCGGCCGGCACGTCATCCCCGCCGTCATCGACGATGCGAATGTCGATCTCCGGAGCCGGGCGGCCGAAGCAGCTGGTGCCGACCTTACGCGGCTCGACATTGGCGGCGATCACGCCGCCGCTGCCGGTCTCGGTCATCGCCCAGGCCTCGAGCAGAGGGAAACCGAAGCGCGCCTCGAACGGCGCGTGAAGCAGCTTGTCGACACCCGCGCCGAAGCCGAAGCGAACCGCGTGCTGCCGATCCTCTTGCGAGGGCGCGGCGCTCATCAGCATCGACGGCATGACGCCGAGATAATGCAGGCACGTGGCCCGGCTCTGCCGCACCGAGCTCCACCAGCTGCGCGGGTGAAAACGATCGAGCATGGTCAGGCAGCCGCCGACCGAAACCATCGCCATCAGCGAGACCGCCATCGCGTTCATGTGGAACAGCGGCAGCGGCGTGATCATGCGCTCGACATCCGGCTTGAGGCCAATCAGCCCGCCGGCGTCGCGATACCAGTTTCCGCTGTGCAGGAAGTATTCGTTGGTGAGAACGCAGCCCTTCGGCTGGCCCGTCGTGCCCGACGTGTAGAGCAGCGCGCATTCCGTTGCGCCGTCCGCCGGCCGCAGCGGCCGCGTACCGTCATAGGGCGCGGGAACGTCGCCGTCATCGGTCACGACAGGAATCGGCCGGCCCGCCTGGCGCGCCGCCGTCTCCACCTCAGTACGGCGTTCGGCCAGCACGAAGGCGGCGTTCATCTCGGAATGCGCGATGATGTATTCGAGCTCGCTCATCCGCAGATCGGGGTTGATCGGCACCACGGAGACGCCGAGCGCGTTCAGCGCGAACCACAGCTCGACGAACACCGGCCGGTTCTGGAGCAGGAGCCCCACCCTGTGGCCTTCGCCATAACCGCTTTCGGCGAACGCCTGGCGGCGGGCCTCGATCCGATCGAGCATCGCGCGGTAGGAGATCTCGCCGGCCGGGATGCCGTAGATGCCTGATGTCTCAGGCAGCACGTTGAGGAAGCCGGCCTCGCCGCGGCGGAGCGCGGTCTGGCGAAAGCGGGCATGGACTGTCGCTGCAGCGATCAAGGCGCACTCACATGAAGAGCTGGATGTTGCCGAACGGCGCGTCGAAATTGACGAGATCGAGGCGCTTGAGCTTGATCTTCAGGCCGTCGCCGACCTGAACCAGGTCGTGCGATGCCCATCCCGAATAACGCTCCAGCAAGTCGCCGCGGGTCTCGGTGTAGATATAGGACGTTCGTGCCTTGAACACGCCCGCCGCGACGTCGCAGGCGACGATCCTGGGGGCCTGGAGCAGATGGTGGCATCGGCTCTTCGGCTTCTGGCTGAAGGTGCGCTCGCCGGCGAGGCGCTCGACCCGGACCTTGAGCAGCAACAGGTCCTCGTACATCAGCGACGGCTGCAGCACCGGATCCTGTTGCTGCCATTCGAGCGGCATCCAATAGCGCCCTTCCGAGTGAAACAGATCGAGCCAGCTCTGCCACTGCATCGTGTCGAGAAGCTCGGCCTCCCGATAGATGAAATCGATGATGGCCTTGTCGTCGATCATTGCGCCGCCTCGGTGTGCTCGTCCATGCCCATCGTCATGAATTTGGCCCAGGCATGGAATTGGTTGCGCATCTGCCGCTCGGACGTGCCGTTGATGACGGCGGTGACGTCCGGCTGTTCGTCTGCTGCGTAGAGACGGCGCAGATTGATCCACTGATTGCCGTTGGACTTGAGGCCTTCCTGCGCCCGCTCGTACATTTCCAGGTCGTCATGCCCGACGATGGAGGTCGGCGCGTTGATGAAGCGATTGTACATCAGCGCGCGCTCGTAGAGCTTGTCGGGTGCGCCGACCAGGCGGTAGACCCAGCTCTCGACCAGCGTCCTGTCGACCGCGATCGGAATGAAGTTGCGCAGGATCTGCACGGCGCCCTTGACCATGATGTTCGGGAAATAGACGGTGTTGTGCCTGACCTCGCCGAGGATTTCGTGCGCCCGCGTCTCGCCATAGGCGGCGACCATCTGATCGAGATAGCCGTCGACGTCGGAATAATTGGAGTGGATCGAATTGGCGACGCCGGTGTGGCCGTGGCCGTTGGGCCAGATCCTGATGCCGCTCTGCTCGTAGAATTCGTACGGGCTCATGAACGGCCCGTAGAGCTGAACCGCCATGGGCGTCTCGGTCGAATCGCCCTGCTCGCGCTTCCAGACCTTGACGGCGGTGCCGGCCGAGCTCTCGTGCGCGACCATGGGATGGCAGGTGTCGGTCTGGTTCTCGACCAGCATCTTCCAATTGCAGGTGTGCATGTAGCGGATCGGCGCCGCCATCACCGCGAGCTTGCCCTCCGGCGAGCGGTCGACCATGTTGTCGATCGTCGAGAGGCTTTCGCCGAAATAATCCTCGAAGGACAGGCCGCGCTCACTCAGCCGCGCGAAGATGAAGTCGCGATAGATCGCGACGTTCCTCACGCGCGACAAGCCTTCATTGGCCTGGGTGTCGCCGAAGCCGGTCGCCTCATAGCCCTTCTTTAAGGGAATCGCGAGCAGCGATCCGTCGGTCTTGAACGACCATGCATGGTAGGGACAGCGAAAGAACTTGCCGGTGTTGCCGCAGGGCTCCGAGGCGATCTTGACGCCCTTGTGCGGGCAGCGGTTGTAGAAGACATGGATCGAGCCGTCGGTGTGGCGGCTCGCCAGCACCGGTTGCCGGCCGATCGTGGCAGTGATGAAGTCGCCGGGCTTGCCCAGCTGGCTGGCATGGCCGACATAGATCCAGCTGTTGGGAAACAGATGCTCCATCTCGAGATCGAAGATCTCGGGGTCGACGTAGACGTCGCGGTGCACCTCGGCCTCGCGTACCAGCGCCGCGATCGAGCGCCTGTCACTTGCGTGCTTGCCCATGGTGTCCTAAGTCCTTGTCCTAGAGATCCAGCACCAGTCGATCCGATTTCGCGCGCGAGACGCAGATCTGCATCACCGTGTTCGACGCCTTCTCGTCGTCGCTGAGAATGACGTCGCGATGATCAGGGACACCGGAGATCACGCCGCACTGGCAGATGCCGCAATCGCCGCGCCGGCAGTCGGAGAGAACCTCGTGGCCGGCAGCTTCCAGCGCCTCGATGATACTCTGGTCGGCCGCGACGGCGATGACCTCTCCCGTCGACTTGAGCTCGACTTCGAAGGCACGGTTCGGCGCGCTCGAGGTCTCGGCCTTGAAGAGCTCGTAGTGGATGCGATCGGCGGCGATGCCGCCGGCGTGAGCGGCGGCCTTCACCGCATCAATCATGCCTGCGGGACCGCAGACATAGACGTGGGAGCTCGCAGGCGAGGCGTGTAGCGCCGCGGCGATGTCGAGACACGAGGCGTCGCTGTCGTAATGGATCGAGAGAGCGCGCGCGCAGACGGCCTCGAGCTGCGGCAGGAACGCCAACGCGCCCGGTGCCCGCCCGGCATAATGGAGACGGTAGGTCGCTCCCCGGTCCTCGAGCTCGGCCGCCATCGACAGGATCGGCGTGATGCCGATGCCGCCGGCGAACAGAAGCGCGGGCGATGCGTCCTCGTGCAGCGGGAAATTGTTGACCGGCACCGAGGCGGTCACGACGTCGCCGACCTTGAGCGCATGCATGAAAGCCGAGCCGCCGCTCGACATCCGCTCACGCAGAACCCCGAGCGCGAGCTGGCCTTCCAGCAGGCCCGGCAGGGCCATCAGGGAGTAAGGCCGGTCTCCCCCGCTCGGCAGCGAAACACGAATATGCGCCCCTGCCCGCCATCGCGGTGCCGCGCCGCCCTCCACGTCGAACACGAGGCTTCGTATCGTCGGCGTTTCTGCCGAGACCGACTGCACCCTGAGCCTCAGCTGACGCGTGTCCATTCGCGGGGTCTGCATAATGTATGAATTTGCATATTTTTAGACATATAACAATTCGATGTCAATCGGCTCTCGGACGGGACGTTTGCAGCTCTGAACGCCGGCGGCCGCTATTCGATCGGCGCCGGACGCGCCAGCTGGAAGAGGTCGCGAGGCCTCGCATACCAGCCGGAGCCGTGCATGCGGGCGATGAGGTCGAGGCCGATCGTGTCGATATGCCCTCGCTGTTCATCGATCACGAACTGCTCGGCGACGTGCGCACAGACGATCTCGCCGATCACCGCGATTTGCCGCGGCCCGGTTTCCTGAACAACGAGGGAGCGGCATTCGAACGCGACGGGGCAGCCCTTGAGGAGCGGAGGCGAGACCATTTGGGAAGGTAGCGTCTCCAGCCCCGCAAGCTCGATCTCGTCGATCTCGGCCGGAGCATCGACGGCGGTCGCGTTCATCGCTTCAGCCATCCGGTGCGGCACCAGGTGCACGACGAACTCGCCCGTCTCGACGATATTCTGCGCCGTGTCCTTCAAGCCTCGTTTCGGATGGCGCAGCAGACCGAGCACGACCGTCGGCGGCTCGTGGCCCAGCACGGTGAAGAAGCTGAACGGCGCGGCATTGGCGGCCCCGTTCCGGGATCGCGTGGTGACCCACGCGATCGGTCGCGGCGTCACCGTCGCGGTCAGGATCTTGTAGCGGATATCCGCCGGAAGCTGTCCCATATCGAAGAGCATCGAACCCTCAGTTGCGCACGCGAGCGGCTTGTATTTGCGATCCGTCTGGTTTTTATTTGATCATATGCATATGATCTTATCAAATATGCCGTATTGCATCGGAGCGCCCCCGACTTAACGATTTGATTTACAAGGACATTCAGTGAAGAAATCGCGCCGCCCCCGTCCGCCGGATCCGGCGAAAGCCTCCGCACGCGGGGCCAAATCCAGCAAGACCACCACGCCAGAACACCGCCGGCGCGGCATCCAGTCGATCGAGATCGGCTTCAGAATTCTCGATTACCTCCGGACCGAACTGCGGCCGGTGCCGCTGAAGATGATCGCGGCCAACACCGGAATGTCGGCCGCGAACGTCCACTATTATCTCGTGAGCTTCCAGGCGGTGGGCATCGTCCGCCAGGAGACCGACACCGGCTGCTACGCCCTCGGGCCCTATGCGTTGAAGCTCGGCATGGCGGCGATCGAGCAGTTCGACGTCTTTGCCGTCGCACGGCCGGCCATGACCGAACTCGCGACGACCATCGGCCACACGGTGTTTCTCGGCGTTTGGGGTAATCGCGGTCCCACCATCATCTATCGCGTCGAGGGCGGGGCCAGCCGCCCCATCATCGAGCTGCGGGTCGGAAGCGTCCTCAGCCTGCTGCGGTCCGCGTTGGGACGCAACTTTCTCGCACATCTGCCGCGCTCGCTGACGGGTGAGATGCTCGATCAAGAGCTCAAGGAGGAACGCTCGCGCAAGCCGCGGATGGATGATGCGCCAACCACCAAGATCGAGGTGGAAGAGATGATGGCCGCGATCCGGCGCGACGGCATCAGCCGCTGTCGTGATGCGCTGCTGCCGAACTTCACCTCCCTATCCGCACCGATCTTCGATCAGGCCGGGCTCATGATCGCCGCCATCACGATGATGGGGCCGATCGGCATTCTCGACGACGACCTGAAAGGCCCGACCGCAACCGCGCTGATCCTCCATGCGCGCGCCATCTCCGCGACCGCCGGCTGGCAGCCCGAGACGTGACGGCTCCACGACCGGGCACGACGCAACAGCGCGGCCGCATCTCGGCACACGGACTTGCATCGATCAGCTGATCGGGGATCAACGTCCCGGCGCTCTCGATACCATTTGCGGCGCCGCCGCGGTGGATACCGGTTTCCTGGCCGGCAGCAATAGGCCAATCCATGCGCCGACCAGCGACAACAGCGCCGCCAATGTCATCGCTGCCTCGAAACCGTCGGCGAAATGAGCCGCGCTGTCCATTGCGCCATTCGCCGAGAAAGTGGCAACCAGCGCCGCAATCCCGAACATGCCGCCGAGAAATCGGCCCATGTTGAAGATGCCCGAAGCCTTCGCCATTTCAGCCAATGAAACCGAGCTCAGGATGGCGTTCTGCGCCGCGGGCATCGCCATGGACACCCCAACGCCGGCGATCACCAGCGGAGCAATCAGCGCGCCGTAGGCGACATCGGGCGACGCGATGAAGGCGATCCAACCAAGCCCGATCGCCTGCATGATCAGTCCCGTCACGACGAGCGGCCGCTCGCCAAACTTGCCGACCACGGCGCCCGCGATCGGAGCGGTCACAAACAACGTCGCCGTCCATGGCAGCAGGCGCACGCCGCCCCCGAAGGCGCCGAAATGCAGGGTCACTTGCAGGAACTGCGGCAGCAGGAATACGACGCCATACATCGCAGCATAGAACAGGAAGCTCAGCGAGAGCGCCGCCGAGAACGACCGCGACACGAACAGCCGGAGCGGCACCATCGGCGCAGCGACGCGCGCTTCCCAGATCAGGAATGCGATCGCGAAGACGAGACCAACGATCATCGAACCTACGACTTCCGCGCTGGTCCAGCCAACATTGTTGCCGCGCATGAGGCTCCAGACCCAGGCCAAAGCGGCAACGGCGACCAGTGTCAGCCCGGTGACGTCGAGTGTTGCCGCAGGTCCAAAGCTCTCGCGCAAACGCGCCCGCACCAATGTGGCCGCGAACGCGCCGATCGGCAGGTTGATCCAGAAGATGGAGCGCCAGCCAAGCTGCTCTGTGAGAAGGCCGCCGATCGCGGGCCCGATGATCAATGCAAAGCCGGTAATCCCTGAAAAGATGCCGAGCGCCTTGGCGCGCTCCTCCCGCCCGAACGTTCCACTCAGGATCGCCATCGCAAGCGGCATCACCAGCGCCGCTCCAGCCCCCTGCGCGGCACGCGCCGCGATCAACCAACCGATCGTCGGCGCCAGCGCGCAAGCGGCCGAGGCGAGTGTGAACAGCGCGATGCCGCCAGCAAACATCCTGCGCCGCCCGAACCGGTCGCCGAGCGCGGCTCCGGACAGCAGCAGCACGGCGAAAGCGAGATTATAGGCGTTAACAGTCCATTGCAGTGTCTCGACCGAGCTCGAGAACTCGATGCGGATACCTGCGAACGCCGTCGTAAGTACCATCGCATCCAGCGCCATCATGAACGAGGCAAGCGAGGTCAGGGCGAGTACCCAGGTCTTCTCCGCGGGGGTGGGAGCGTCTTGCATCTCATCAATCTCCATCTTGGGGCCGGAACGGCGCCGTCGCGGAGAGGACGAAGCAGGAGAGCCCAAGGATGCTGGCTGAAAAAAACTTGTGCGGGCCGCATCCTTTGGACCCAGCCAGACGTCCTAGTGATCGAGAAGCCGCAAGTTCGTGCTGCGGTGAGATGAGGAGACAACGATGAAACGAAACGTGATCCGCTACAGGACCAAGGCCGACATGGCCGACAAGAATGCCGAGCTGGTCGAGGCGGTGTTTGCCGAGCTGAAGGCGGCGCACCCGGAGGGGGTGCGTTACTTGACGCTGCGGCTCGAGGACAACACCTTCATCCACATCGTCGAAACCACGGCCGAGGACGGCTCGTCAGCGCTGCCGAAGCTTGCGGCCTTTCAGGCCTTTCAGAGCGGTTTGCGCGACCGCTGCGCCGAGCCGCCGGTGCGCAACGGTGCTATTGTCGTCGGCAATTATCGCGTGCTGGCGGAGCCATAGGGCTCGTGGTGGAGGCATGATGAACTCGGCTCAGGAAGGCGCGGCCCACGACATTCCGGCGCTCCTGGTGGCTATCCGGCCGCGGCTGCACCGCTATTGCGCGCGCATGGTCGGATCCGCCATCGACGGAGAAGACGTACTGCAGGACGCGCTGATCAAGGCCGTGGAGGCGGCCTCTACGGCCGGCCCGATCCGCAATCCGGAGGGCTGGCTGTTCCGGATTGCTCACAATACGGCGCTCGATTTCCTGCGCCGGCGCAACCGGCAAGAGGCACTGCATTCGCTTCAGGAGGTGGACATGATCGTTGACGAGATCGACACGGTCGCAAGCCGCCAAATCGCAGCGACCAGCCTGCGCACTTTCATGCGCCTGCCGGTTGGCCAACGCGCAAGCGTGATCCTGATGGACGTGCTCGGCTGCTCGCTTCAGGAGATCTGCGATGTCATGGACTTGAGCCTGCCCGCAGTAAAGGCTGCGCTGCATCGCGGGCGCACGCAGTTGCGCGAGCTTGCAGAGGAACCCGACGATGCGCCGCCTCCGCGTCTGTCGGCAGCCGACCGCACGCGGCTGGCCAATTATGTCGACCATTTCAATGCACGGGATTTCGATGGGATACGCGCCATGATCGCCGAGGACGTCAAGCTCGATCTGGTCAACAGGACCCGACTGACCGGCAAGGCCGAGGTGTCCCGGTACTTCGGCAACTACGCAACAATCAATGACTGGCACCTCGTACCGGGCCTCGTCGAAGGCCATCCGGCCGTCCTGGTGCTCGATCCCGCGGCGATCCCCGGTTCAAAGCCCAAATACTTCATCCTGCTCGGCTGGGCGTCGGGCAAAGTCGCCAGGATACGGGACTTCAGGCATGCCTCGTACGTTGCCGAAGACGCTGACATCCTGGTCGACCAAGACAAGATCGGGCGTTAGGAGCCCGACCAGCGTTTCGATGCACTGGGTTCAGTCACGGAGCGGGCCATTGAAGTTGCCATCGGTGCCGCGCCCCAAGGCACGCCCCAAGGCACTGCAGCTACGTCATTCGAACCCAAGCGCCCTTGCTTGTTGCGGACTTCACAGCAGCATCGATGAACTGCACCCCTGCCAGACCATCCTCGACGGTTGGGTAGATCACCTCAGGATCCGGCTTTTGGCCGGCCTGTGCCGCGCGGATGGCGCGCGCTGCTTCGGCATAGATCGTCGCGAAACCTTCGAGGTAGCCTTCAGGGTGACCCGAGGGGATGCGGCTGACGCGGGCGGCGTCGGCCAATGTGCCGGTCCCACCGCGCGTCAGGAGCTGCTTCGGCCGGCCGTACGGCGTGAACCAAAGATGGTTCGGATTCTCCTGCGCCCATTCGAGACCGCCTTTGCTGCCGTAGACGCGCAGCGTGAGCCCGTTCTCGTTGCCGACGGCAACCTGGCTCGCCCACAGCATGCCCTTCGCGCCGCCTTTCCACCTGAGCAGAATCTGCACATCGTCATCGAGCCGCCGCCCCTCGACGAAGGTCGACAATTGCGCGAGCAATTCGTCGAGCGCGAGCCCGGTGACGAAGCAGGCCAGATTGTAGGCATGGGTGCCGATGTCGCCGATGCATCCGCCGGCTCCGGACCGGGCCGGGTCCGTGCGCCATGCCGCCTGCTTCTGGCCGGTGGTTTCCAATGGCTCGGTCAGCCAATCCTGCAGATACTCGACCTTGACGAGACGGATCTCGCCGAGTTCGCCATTTGCGATCATCGCGCGCGCTTGCCGGACCATGGGATAGCCGGTGTAATTGTGCGTTACGACGAAGATCCTGCCCGTCTTCCTGACCAGCGCCACCAGTTCCTCGGCCTCGGCAAGTGTCGTCGTCAGCGGCTTGTCGCAGATGACGTGAATGCCGGCTTCAAGGAAAGCTTTCGCGACCGGGCTGTGCATGTGATTGGGCGTTACGATCGAGACCGCCTCGATGCCATCCGCTCTCGCCGCTTCTGCCCGCGCCATCTCCTCGAACGAGCCATAGGCACGGTCGTCAGCGATGCCGAGCTCCTTTGCGGAGGCTTTGGCTCGAACCGGATCCGACGCGAGCGCGCCGGCGACCAGCTCGAACTGGTCGTCGATGCGCGCGGCGATGCGGTGGACGGCACCGATGAAGGCACCCTGGCCACCGCCGACCATGCCGAGGCGGATACGACGATGGCCGCCGGTTTCATTGCTTGCTTCGATAGCCATGTTGCACCCTCTCTTCAGGAGATGCCGAGCATCTTGCGGTTGGCAGCCGCGTCGGTGCCGCTGCCTGCGAAATCGTCGAAGGCCTTCTCCGTCACCCGGATGATGTGGTTTCGGATGAACTCGGCGCCCTCGGCCGCGCCTTGCTCGGGATGTTTCAGGGCACACTCCCACTCGAGCACCGCCCAGCTGTCGTAGTCGTATTGCGTGAGCTTGGAGAAGATGGCGCCGAAATCGACCTGGCCATCGCCAAGCGAGCGGAAGCGGCCGGCACGGTCGACCCAGCTCTGGAATCCGCCATAGACGCCCTGGCGGCCGGTCGGATTGAACTCGGCGTCCTTGACGTGAAACGCCTTGATGCGCTGGTGGTAGATGTCGATGTAGTCGAGATAGTCGAGCTGCTGCAGCACGAAGTGCGAGGGATCGTAGAGCAGGTTCGCGCGCGGATGGTTGTTCACCCGCTCCAGGAACATTTCGTAGGAAACACCGTCGTGGAGGTCCTCGCCCGGGTGGATCTCATAGGCGAGATCGACGCCGTGCTCGTCGGCATGGTCGAGGATGGGCCGCCAGCGCCTGGCGAGTTCGTCGAAGGCGGTCTCGATTAAGCCGGCGGGGCGCTGCGGCCACGGATAGACATAGGGCCAGGCAAGTGCGCCGGAGAAAGTCGCGTGGGCCGTCAGCCCGAGCCGCCTCGAGGCCAGAATGGCGCGCTTGACCTGATCGACGGCCCATTCGGTACGGGCCTTGGCATTGCCACGCACCTCCGGCGCGGCGAAGCCGTCGAATGCCGCGTCATAGGCCGGGTGAACGGCGACGAGCTGGCCTTGCAGATGGGTCGAAAGCTCGGTGATGGCAAGGCCGTGGCGAGCCGCAATGCCCTTCACCTCGTCGGCATAGGTCTGAGACTCCGAGGCCTTGTTCAGGTCGAACAGCCGCCCATCCCAACTCGGAATCTGAATCCCCTTGTAGCCCAGGGATGCCGCCCATCCGCACATCGCATCGAGCGAGTTGAACGGCGCCGCGTCGGCAGCGAACTGAGCCAGGAATATCGCAGGCCCTTTGATCATCTTCATCGAATGCCTCCTTCTGCCTTGGACGTTTTGGGGATCGCTTTTCCGCATCATGGGTGCGAGGATGCCGGCCATCGAGAAAGAGAGCAATACCGGACTACGCGATGGGATGAAGCTCTATATCGCGACGGGACCGATGATCCTACGCTCCAACAGATGGCGAGCGCCCGCGCGCACCGGCAGGCTGCGCGTTTGCCAAACTGGCCGGAGCCATTGCGGCTGCGACTGAGCCAGCCCATCTCGCCCCGCAGTTCGATGAATCGACGCGGCCACAAGGTGGCCGCGTCGATTTGGTCAGCGAAAGTCGCCTTTGGTCTCGGGGATCACGATCGCCCCGATCAGATAGATCGCGAAGACGCCGACCGCAAACCAGGCCAGCGACATCGGGATCTGCGCCGGGCTGCCGCTCACCAGCGAGACGAAGGTCGGCATCATGCCGCCCAGCGCGAAGCCGATGTTCCAGGACAGGCCCGTGCCGCTCGCGCGCAGCGCGGTCGGGAAACGCTCGTTCAGGAAGATCAGCACCGGCGCATAGCCGGCATTGCCGATGAAGGCGATGGCGAGCGCAAGAAGCGTGATCTCAGTCGTGTCCTTGGTCGCCGCGAGGTTGAGATAGCACAGCGGCAGCAGCACGGCCGCCAGCGTGCCGATCAGCAGAAAGGTCTTCTTGCGGCCGATCCAGTCGCTCAGCGCGCCGATCAGCACGGCCGAGAAGAACGCCGAGACGCTCGCGCCCATCAGGATCAGCGACGAGGTCTGGTTCGGCACCGCGTTGATTACCTTCAGGAAGCTCGGCAGGTAGCCTGAGGTCAGGTAGTAGCCGGCGCCGCCGCCGAAGGTGATGAGCAGATTGACCAGCAGGACGCCGCGATACTCGCCCGAAAACACGTCCTTGACCGGCGCTTTCGACACCTTCGCCTGCTTGTTGCCCTGCTGGGACTTGAGCTCCTTGAAGTACGGCGATTCCTCGAGGTTCCTGAAGATGAACCAGCCGAGCAGCGAGCTCAGCAGCCCCGAGAAGAACATGAAGCGCCAGCCGCACGGCGAAGGCATCGCCGGGAAAGACCGAGGACGTGATCAGGAAGACGAAGGATGCGAGCAACGCGCCGATGCCGGCGCCACCGCCGCCTACCAGGCCTGACATCGCGCCACGCCATTGCGCCGGCACCGATTCCGTCCCGATCGTGTGGGTCGAGGCCACGACGCCGCCGACGAACACACCCTGTACCAGACGCAGGATCAGGAAGATGATCGGCGCGATAATTCCGGCCTGCGCGATGGTCGGCAGCAGGCCGAACGCCGCGGTACTGAGGCCGACGCCGACAATGGCGATCAGCATCGCCTGCTTGCGTCCATGCACGTCGGCATAGTGCCCGAACACTGCCGAGCCGAGCGGCCGCATCAGGAGCGTGACGGCGAACGAGCCGTACACTGCGGCGAGCGACAGCGCCGCATTGCTCGACGGAAAGAACAGCGCGCCGACGACCGGCGCCACGTAGAGCAGAATGAACAAATCAAACAGATCGAGCGCCCATCCGAGCACCGATGCGATGATCGCGTTGACCATCTGCTTGTTATCGGCCGATGCTTGCGCACCCGCGGCCGGCATATCCATCTCAGCCATTTTGTCCTACCTCCCCGCTTGAGTAATGCCGCGGTCCGCACCATTGCGAACCACGGCAGTTCGTTGCATCGCGTATCAGCGGCCGACGAATTTCGGCGGACGCTTGGCGTTGAAGGCCTCGACGCCCTCCTTGAAGTCCTCCGACTGGCGCAGGCGGCTGTAGCAATGGCCTTCGAGCTCGATGGCGATCGCCAGCGTCGAATCCTCGGTGTCGTTGAGCAGCTTCTTGGCCGTGCGCTGCGCCAGCGGCGAGAAGGTGCGGAGCTCGTCCACCAGTCTGTCGGTCGCCTTCTCGAGCTCGGCATCCGGCACGCATTCGGTGGCGATGCCCCACTCATAGGCCTGCTTGGCCGAGATACGCTTGGAGCGCATCACGATGTCCTTGGTGCGGGTGATGCCGACCATCTTCTGCAGGCGGGCCGAACCGCCCGAGCCCGGGATCTGGCCGAGCTTCTGCTCCGGCAGCGCGTATTGCGTGGTCTCGGATGCGATGCGGAAGTCGCAGGCGAGCGACAGCTCGAAACCGACGCCGAAGCAATAGCCGCGATTGGCCACGACCACGGGTTTTGCGCAACGCGCCGGCGCCGCGATGTTCCAGGCGAGCTTGGAGACGTGCTCCGGGCTCGCCGCCATGAAGCCGCCGATGTTGCCGCCGCTGGAGAAGTGCTCGCCCTCGCCGCGCACGACGATGACGCGCACGCGCGGATCCTCGTCAAGCGTCTCGAAGGTCAGGCGCAGCTGGTCGCGCTGCGGCATCGCCACGACGTTGTAGGGTGGACGTCCCAGGATGATGTCGGCGCGCTCATGCGCCTCGTCGATCTCGACCTTGAACCCGTCGAGCTTTGCGAGCCGGGGATCGGCGAATGTGTAGGGTGACGGCATCTGTGCTTCCTTCTGTTGAATGGATGATGATCAGGCCGCGTCCGACGGCGGCAGGCGCTCGGCCTCGTATTCTCCGGCGACGAGCAGTCGCCGCAGCAGCTTTCCGACCGGCGATTTCGGGATCGCGTCGACGAAGACGTAGCGGCGCGGCCGCTTGAAATTGGCAAGGCCCGAAGTGCGGCAGAACTGCTCCAGCTCGACTTCAGACACCGCGCGGTTGCGCTTGACGAAGGCGGCGACGACCTTGCCCCATTTCTCGTCCGCGACGCCGACGACCGCGACCTCGTCCACGGCTGGATGCAGCGACAGGCAACTCTCGATCTCGACCGGCGAGACGTTTTCGCCGCCGGTGATGATCATGTCGTCGACCCGGCCGGTGACGAACAGATCGCCGTCGGCATCGACGAAGCCGGTATCGCCGGTGAAATACCAGCCTTCGCGCAACGACTTGGCGTCCGCTTCGGGACGGCGCCAATAGCCTTCGAAGGCCTCGTCGCCTTTGAGCGTGGCGATGATCTCGCCCTCCTCGCCGACGGCGGCAAGCTCCGCCACCGACTTCGCGCCGATGCGCACGACCTTGACGTGCTGGTTGAGCCCCGCCTTGCCGGCCGAGCCGGGCTTTGCGGCCGCGTTCTGGTCGATCGTAAAGGTGTAGATCTCGGAGCTGCCGTAGTGATTGACGAACAGGCTTGGCTTGAACGCCTCGTTCAGCTTCTTCAGCAGGCCATCGGTCATCGACGCGCCGGCGAAGCCGAGCTTGCGCACGCTGGAGACGTTGGTCCCGGCAAAGGCCTCGTGATGGACGAGATCGTGATAAAGCGTCGGCACCAGATAAAGATTGGTGATCGCTTCCTTCTCGATCAGCGCCAGCGCCTGGCGACTGTCATAGCGCGGCAGGCAGATGAACGTGCCGCCGATCAACGACATCGCCAGCAGCGAGCGGACGCCCATGGTGTGATAGAGCGGCATCACCCCGAGCGTGCGCTCACCTCGGCCGTAGAGATTTTGCGCGACATGGGCGATCGCGGCGGCGCGTTCGGCGCGATGCCGCCGCGGCACGCCCTTGGGACGCGACGTCGTGCCCGAGGTATAGAGCATGATCGACCAGGCATCGGCTCCGACGCGCGGCTCGGCATCGGGGACGCGGTCCCTGATCAGATCGGCGAAGCTGGTTGCATCGCCCGGGCCGGGATCGACGGACACGCGCAGCAGCTTGCCTGCCAGCGCCGAGCCCTGCACGGCCTCGGCGGAGATGTCCTGATGGAAGACCGCGCAGGCCTCGGCATTCTCGATGCAATAGTCGAGCTCGTCGGCCTTGGCGCGCCAGTTGATCGGCGTGATCACGAGGCCTGCGAACTGGCAGGCCCAGTGCAGCGTCGCCGCTTCCCAGCGGTTCTGCAGCAACGTGACGACGTGATCGGCGGGCTTGAGGCGAAGGCGGTCGAACGAGGCGACGAGGGCAGAAATTCTGTCGTACCATTGCCGGTAGGTCAGGCGGAGTTCGCCGTCGACCAGGGCAATGGCGTGAGGATCGCGCGCGGCGCTGGCAATGAAGCTGCTGGCGAGATCAAGCATCGGACGTCTCTTTGTTGGATGAAGCAAGCTCGGCGGCGGCATCCAGCGCCGCCTGGATGATCGGCGTGTAGCCGGTGCAGCGGCAGATATGGCCGCTAAGGAGATCGCGGATCTCCGCCTCGGTCGGCGCCGGGTTCTTCGCGAGATAATGATCGAGCGACATCAGAATGCCGGCGGTGCAGAAGCCGCACTGGAGCGCGTGGTTGCGACGGAACGCCTGCTGCAGCACGCCGAGCCTGTCGGCCGACGGTGCGAGGCCTTCGACGGTCTTGAGCTCGCAGCCATCGATCTGCGCGGCGAGCGTCAGACAGGACCGTGTCAGCATGCCGTCGACGACGACAGTGCAGGCACCGCAGACGCCGTGCTCGCAGCCGACATGGGTACCGGTCGCGCCCAGCTGGTGACGCAGGAAATCGGACAGCAGCATGCGCGGCTCGGCCTCGCCCTCGACCGGCTTGCCGTTGAGCGTGAAGCGGACGGGATGGCGGCGATCTGCCTCGAGGCGCGTCATTGCAGCACCTCGCCGATCAGGTCGCGGCCGATCATGCGCACGAGGTCACGGCGATAGCGCGCCGTGGCGTGGACGTCGTCGCGTGCGCCAAGCTCCCAGGCAAAGGCGTTGAGGGCATCGTCGAGCGCGCCTCCCTCCAGCCGCGGCCAGTCGCGCGCGGTCGGAACATCCGCGACGCCGCCAACGGCGAGGCGCACGCCCGTCGGCGTCTTCATCGCAGCGCAGGCAACAATGGCGAAGTCGCCGTGCCGGCGCGCGACCTCGCGGAAGGCGACGCGCAATCCCTTCACCGCCGGCAGCGAGATGCCCTCGATCAGCTCGTCATCGGCGCGCGCAGTCAGCATCATGCCGGCAAAGAAATCTTTGGCCGCGACGCGACGGCGTCGTTTAGCGTTGCGCAACAGCACCTCGCCATCAAGTGCGACCAGCGCGAGCGGCATCTCGGCACTGGGATCGGCATGCGCGAGCGAACCGCAGATGGTGCCGCGGCTGCGGGTCTGCATATGCCCGACCCAGGGCAGCGCCAGCGCCACGAGCGGCAGTGCCTCGGCGAGACCCGGCCAGGCCAGGAGATCGGCCTGCCGCACGCCGGCGCCGATGACGATGCTACCGCCCTTCCGCTCGATCTGGCGCAGCTCCCTGATCCGCATGATGTCGATCAGCAGCTTCGGCTTGGCGAGGCGCATGTTGAGCATCGCCATCAGCGACTGGCCGCCGGCAAGGACGCGGGCATCGCCGCCCTGCTGCGCGAGGCCTTCGAGGACGTCACCGATGCTCTCGGCGCGGAGATAGTCGAATGCGGGCGGCTTCATCGGCGCCCCCCGAACAAGCCGGCGACCTTTGCCAGCAGCGCGAACAGCGAGAAGCCTCCACCCGAAGCACCACCGCCGCCGGCCTTGCGGGCCAGCGCGGTGAAAAACTGGCCGATGATCACGCGTGTCGCGCCATCAAGCAGACGGCCGCCGATGCTGGCGACCTTGCCGCCGATAGCGGCGTCATAGCTGTAGGTCAGGCTTGTTCCGCCAGTGCCGTCGGGCGCAAGCGTGATGCGCCCCTCCGCGCTGCCGAAACCGAGCGCGCCGGTGGCGCCGCCGCGCAAGGTGACCGCACGTGGCGGGTCGAGATCGAACAGATCCACATCGGCGCGATAGCGGCCGGTGACGGGGCCGATGCCGAGCGTGACGTCCGCGCGGAAATGCGTGTCGGTGACCTTGTCGACGCGCTGGCAGCCGGGAATGACCGATTGCAGCGTGGCGGGATCGAGCAGCATCGCCCAGACCTGCTCCGGCGCGCCCTTCACCGTGGCCTGTCCTTCGCCGCGCAACCGCCTGTCGCCGTCACGAACGGGGGCCGAGGTGGCGCCGCCTGCCGGAGGCGGCGGCTCGACGCCGCGCACCAGTTCGGCGAGCCGCGCCGGCACCAGCGGCAAGGTGATGTCGGCAATGCCAAGTGCATCCGCGACCGCATTGGCGAGGCACACCGGCGTCGACATGCAATTGCCTTCACCGACGCCCTTGGCGCCGAGCGGCGTGAACGGCGACGGCGTCTCCATGTGGAAGATCTCGGGCTCCGGCACCTCGGTTGTGGTCGGCAGCAGATAGTCGGCGAACGTTCCCGTCAGGAAGCTGCCGTCCTCGGCGTAGGCATATTCCTCGAGGAGAGCGGCGCCGAGCGCCTGGGTGAAGCCGCCGCGGATCTGGCCGTTGACCATGCCGGGATGCAAAATGGTGCCGCAGTCGTGCATGGTGACGTAGCGGTCGATCCGCGTCTCCAGCGTGACGGAATCGATCTCGACGCCGCAGAAGTCGAAGATGAAGCCGTGGCAGAGCGAGGAGTTGATGCGATCCTCATCGTCGGGCGGCGTCAGCTCCGGCGGCGTCCAGAACACGGTCTCGCGGATGGTCTGACCGGCATCATCAGGGAGCGAGCCCGGTGACCAATGGCTGAGCGCAGCGACGCGCGAGAACGCGATCCGGTTCTCGGGATTATGCTTTGAGGCCACAAAACCCTTTGCGAAGACGATGTCCGCGGCCTCGACGTTGAGCTGGCTCGCAGCAATGCGCGCGAGCCGGCCAGCGACGCGCTCGGCCGCAAGTTTTGCTGTGCCCGCCACGGCCGCGGCGAAGCGGCTGGCGTAGTTGCCGGACGCGATCGACCAGGCATCCTTGGCCGTGTCGATCTCGGTGTTGACGCGGATGTCCCCGGGCTGGAGGCCAAAGACGTCGGCGACGACCTGCGACAGCACGGTGCGATGGCCCTGCCCCTGCGGCACGGAGGCGACATGGACGGTGACGCTGCCAACGGGATCAAGGCCAACGGTAGCCGTCGCCTGCGCGCCGTTCTTGGGACCTGCCTTGCGGCGCTCGGCCGCCGTCAGCACGGTCGTGATGTAACCCATGTTGGAGACGCTGGGCTCGACCACCGCTGTGAAGCCGATGCCGTAGAGACGCCCTTGCGCCCGCGCCGCGTCGCGCCGCGCTTTCAGCTCCGCGAGCCGGCCCTGCTCGACCGCGCGCGCGACAGCTTCCTGATAATTGCCGGAGTCGAGTAACGCGCCAGTTGCCGTAGGATAGGGAAATGCGCCAGCGCCGATCAGATTGCGCTTGATCACATCGAGCGGATCGAGGCCGAGGCTAATCGCAATCGTCTGAACCAATCGCTCCAGCGCGAAATAGACCTGCGGGCCGCCAAAGCCGCGGTTGAGGCCGGTCGGCGTCTTGTTGGTGACGACGACGCGGTTGCGGACCTTGACGTGACGAATGTCGTAGGCACCGGTCAGATTGCCGTGCATGCGATAGAGCGTCGCCGGCTCGGGCGCGCGCAAATGCGCGCCGCAATCCTCGACCTGGTCCCAATCCAGCGCGAGGATCTTTCCATCCGCCGCGACCGCCGCCGACAGCGTCGTCGCGCGGTTGGTCGCCGACACCGATGCGGTGAGATGCTCGAGCCGGTCCTCGATCCACTTCACCGGCCGCCCCGTGATGCGCGCGGCGGCGGCGATCAGCACGATGTAGGGAAACACGCCTTGCTTGACGCCGAAGCTGCCGCCGGAATCCGGCGGCGTGCGCAACCGCAGGCGGTTGCCCGGCACTTTCAGCGCCCGCGCGATCACGGTGTGAATGCTGAACGGACCCTGGAAATTGGCGAGCACCTCATAGGCGTCCTCGCCGGCATCATGCGAGGCGACGACGCCATAGGTCTCGACCGGCGTGCAGGAATTACGGGGATAGCGGATGTCGATCGAGAAGCGATGCAGAGCCTCCGCAAAGGCACTTTCCGGATCGCCATAGCGGAAGGAACGATCGCTGGCGAGATTGCCGGGAAAGCCGTCATGCAGCACGGGAGCATCAGGCGCCAGCGCACCCAGCGGATCGACGACGGCGCCGCGCGGTCGATATTCGACGTTGATGATCTCGGCCGCATCCTCGGCATGCGCGCGATCCGTCGCGACGACCACGGCAACCGGCTCGCCGACATAACGCACGCGGTCCATGGCGATCGGCCAGCATTCGACCGGCGCCTTCACGCCGACGACGAGGCTTGTCGTGACCGCCTTGACATCGCTGCCGGTCAGAACCGCCGCAACGCCCGGCAGGCGTTTTGCAGCTTCAGCATCGATCGAGAGAATATCGGCATGCGCATGCGGCGAGCGCAGGATGGTCGCGTGCAGCGTGCCGGGCGCAACACCGAGATCGTCGATGAAGCGACCACGGCCGGAGAGCAACGCGGCGTCCTCGACGCGCTCGATCGAGCGCCCGACCCACGGCTCATCGCCTCGTTCCGGATCTGCGGATCTGACCGCCTGCAACATGTCCCGGCATACCTCCCGACGCGTTCTTTGACGCGGCGGTGACACTTGTCAGGACAGGGGCTGCGCGGGCCATACCGCCCGCTCTCACGACTTACCAAATCGTCTCATTCGAGCGCGTGCAGCGCAATATCAGCCCGCGAGACTCAACCAGCGAGACGCGAGACGTTGCGAAACTCGCGCGGGCTGACGCCGGCATGGTCGCGGAAGAAGCGCGTGAAATGCGCCGGCTCCGGAAAGCCAAAGCGCTCGCTGAGCTCGCCGAGCGGTGTGTCCTCGCGCATGACAGCGTCGAGCGCGCGTTCCATGCGGACCACGTTGAGATAGATTTTTGGCGAGACGCCGAGCGAGGTCTCGAACAGGCGGAAGAACTGCGCGCGCGAGAGCCCTGCGTCCTTCGCGAACTGATCGACGCCGCCATAGGAATCATGCACGCGCATCGCATCCATCGCGCGGCGGATGCGCCAGTCGCAGCTCACCGCGCTCATGCCGCGGATCGAGGTCGGAAAGCTGCGCCAGGGCGTGAAGCGCTCGATCACCGCGATCATCAGGTCCGACAGCGTCTGCTCGTGGGTCCGCACCGCATCCGGATTGGCCATCATTTCGGCCGCCAGGTGCAGCGTGAGCTGGCGGATGCGCGGCGACACCTCGCCCGAGGGCCGCTCGAAGAAGCCCGGCGCGCCGCTCGCGGCCCAGCCGGGACGGAACTCCTTCAGCCATTCCGGCTCGATATAGAGCGCCATGATCAGGGTGCGCGGACGGTTGACGTCATGCACATAGGCATGCGGCTTCCAGCCGTCGACCAGTACGGCGGCGGTGTCCGTCAGCGGCGTGACCTGGTCGCCGACCATGAACTGCGTATCGGCCCCCTCGACCTTGAGCAGGACGTGGCAATGATGATGAGCGTGGCGGACCAGCGATCGATCCATGTCGAGCAGCGCGACCCTGCCGAAAGCACCATGAGCGATGCGCAGGGCCGTCGACATCAGTTCCTCCCTCCCGGCGTTGCACCGCAAAATGGCTGCCTTGTCGAGTGCGGCACTATAAGCAGCACCCACTTCATATTCCAAGCGCGCAAACGGATGCAAGCCGTTCACGCCCATAGCTCTGCAAGCAGTCCGCCGGGCTTGGATCGCCGCAACGCGGTGGCGAGATCGGCATCCTCGCCTTGACGCGGATGCGCTTGATCGCTTGATGCACGAAGCCGGCACGCCGCGACGTCACGGCGCGCTTCGAGCGACCTCACCGGTTCGCGCAACGTCTGCCTGAAAGACTTTTCCCAACCAACGCTGGAGATCGTCCATCACCGTGTAAAAAGCGGGCACGTACATCAGACTGAGAAGGGTCGAGCTGAACAATCCCCCGATCACGGCGATTGCCATAGGCGCCCTCCTCTCGGCATCCGCTCCCATGCCCAAAGCTATGGGCAGCATGCCGGCGCTCATCGCTATCGTGGTCATGACGATCGGCCGAGCTCGTTTCCGGGCCGCGTCCAACAAAGCCTGCGTGCGATCAAGGCCGCCATCGCGTCTGGCGACGATCGCGTACTCGACGAGAAGAATCGAGTTCTTCGCCGCAATTCCCATGAGCATGAGCAGCCCGATCATGACCGGCAGGGAGATCGACATCTGCGTCATCAGCAACGAGCCGAGAGCCCCTCCGACCGACAGCGGTAGCGCGGTGAGAATGGTTACCGGCTGAACGAACCCGTTGAAGAGCAGCGCGAGGACGACGAAGAGCAGAACGATGGCCGACCCGACCGCGAGCTTGAAGCCGTCGAACAGCTCCTGCATGCGTTCGGAATCGCCCGCAGGCTTGTAAAACACCCCTGCCGGCAGCCGCTTGATCGAAGGCATCCGGGCGACCAGGTCTTCCGCCTCGCCGACCGTCAAGCCACTTAATTCCGCTTCGACCGTCTCGCTTCTGGTGCGATCGGTCCGCTCGATCTGGAGCGGACCTGAGCCGAAGCTGATGTCGGCGACAGACGACAGAGGCACCGGCTTCTCGAAAGTCGGCACCTGCAGCATCGACAGGCCAGCCATGTCGGAGCGAGCAGCGTCGTTCAGCAAAATGCGAACCGGAATCTGCCGTGCGCCCAGGCTGAACTTCGACAGGTTCTGGTCGATATCGCCTACGGTGGCGATATTGACAGTCTTGGCGATCGCAGTCGTGGAAACTCCGAGGAGAGCGGCCTTGTCCGCCTTAGGCGTTATCTGGAGCTCAGGCTTGGCGAAACTGCTTGTGACTCTCGCGCGTTGGAATCCAGGAGTTGCGCGCATATCCTGGGCCAATCGGCGTGCCGCATCGGCAAGTGCTGCGGCATCATCGCTCAACAAGGATATCTGGATTTTCGCGCCGGAGGACCCGTCCTCGCCGAGGCGGATCCGGACGCCCGGAATGATCGACAGTTGACGGCCGATCGAGGCTTCGAACGCCTGTTGGGAGAGGGTTCGCTCGGCTCTCGGAACGAGGTTGATCGTAACGGTCGATCTTCTGACCTCTCCCACCGAGGTCGACAGGTCTCCCGGGCCGGAAAGCGTCGAGGTCTCAGTTCCGACGGCGGCATAGACGGAAGCGACTTCTGGTCTCGCCCTCAGCAGGAACGCGACCCTTTGCGTGGCAGCGTCCGTTTCCTGCAACGTCGCACCCGGCGCCAACTCTACGCTGAGGATCGTGCGGCTTCGATCGGCCGCTGGCATGAAGTCGGTCGGAAGGGACGGAATGAGAGATAATGACGCGACGAAGACTATGACACCGGCGACGATGGTGATCCATCGATAGCGCAGCGTCCAGGTCAACACCAAGGCATAGTACCGCACCCACGCCGGCTCGGGATGCTCTTTTCCGGTCGTCTTCAGGAGAAAGGCCGCCATCAATGGCGTAAGCAGGCGAGCGACCACGAGAGAGAAGAAGACAGAACTGCAAACGGCGATCGAGAAAGCCTTGAAGAACTGCCCTGGAATGCCCGGCATCAGGCCGACCGGCGCGAAAACCACGATGATGGCGAACGTCGTCGCGACCACGGCCAGGCCAATCTCGTCGGCCGCATCGATGGCGGCCTCGTAAACGGTCTTTCCGGACTGCCGAATATGCCGGACGATGTTCTCGATTTCCACGATGGCGTCGTCGACAAGAATGCCGACGACCAGGGCAATCTCCAGAAGAGTGATGTTGTTCAGCGATTGGTTCAGCGCATACATCACCGCGAAGGTCGGCATCAACGACAACGGTAGCGCAGCACTCGAGATCAAGGTCGCCCGAATATCCCGCAGGAAGATCCATACGACCAGGACTGCGAGCAACGCTCCCAACAGGAGCGCCTCGATGGCGGCGTCGTATCCCTCGATGACCGCATCGGTCGAGGACGTCACTTCCAGGATCCGAACGCCAGCGTGCCCAGCGCCGAATTCGGCCATCCGCTTCCTGACGGCTCGGGTCACTGCAAACTCTCCGGTCCCGACGGCGCGGTAGACGCTGAAGCCCACGACTTCCCGATCATTGAACCGGGACCTCTGTCGCGGTTCGGCCCATGAGCGCTCGACGGTTGCGATTTCGGACAGCTTGACGCTGCGGCCATCGCTGAAGGCGAGCCGCATCTCCTTCAGGGCCGCGACGTCCGGAACGCTTCCCACGGTACGAATGACTTGCTCGGATCCCCCGAGCGTCGCACGACCGCCGGGCTGAGTGATGTTGCGGTTTCTCACAAGGTCGGAAACTTCCGCGGCGGTCAGTCCCAGAGCGAGCAATCGGTCGGGATCGAGCTTAACGGTGATTTCCGCATCGACACCGCCGGATCTGAGGATCTTGGAGACGCCGGGGACTGCGAGCGCGGATTTGGCGATGTCGTTGTCTATGAACCAGCTCAACGCGTCCGGAGCCATCATCGGAGCGTCGACGATGAACGTGAGGATCGCCTGTCCCGTCGCCTCGACGCGCCGGACCGTGGGATCGAGCGTTGCTTGCGGGAGCTTCGAACGGATCGATACGACGGCATCCCGGACGTCGTTCGTCGCCCGATCGATATCGGTGCCGATCGCGAACTCGACCATGGTCATGGACAGTCCCTCGTTCACGATCGAACGAGTGCGATTGACGGTACCAAGTCCTGCGACGCCATCCTCGACGAATCGGGTGATTTGCGCCTCGATTTCGGTCGGCGCAGCTCCAGGCCAGGCAACGCTGACGGTCACCGTCGGAATGTCCATGTCGGGCATATTGTTGAGCCGGAGCTTCGAACAGCCGACGGCTCCTGCAAGGGTGAGCAGCACGAACAGAATGATGGTCGCGACAGGATTGCGGATCGCCCAACCGGAGATGCCGTTCATCGCAGCGCGCCGCCTTTGACCGAGGCAGTCTTCACGTTCACGAAATCGCCGTCACTGAGGAGACCTGCACCATGGGTCACAATGCGATCTCCAGCCTCCAGTCCGCGCAGGACCTCCACGTCATCCAATTCCTTGGCGCCTATACCGATCTCGACCAACGACACCAGACTGTCGCGCCCGATCTTGAAGACGTGCGCCTTCGCTTCGCGCCAGACCAGCGCCTTCAGGGGAACGGTCAACGCGAGTTTTCTTTCGGCCGAAATCTCGACCCGAGCGAACATCCCCGGCTTGAGTTTCGTTCCCTTTGGCAGCGCGACATGAACCGTACCCAAGCGCGTCTTCGGATCGACCACCGGCGAAACGAGGCGGACCGATCCATGCTCGGATTGCCCGCCGGGGCCGAGCACCATCACATGCTGCCCCGCGGCAGCAGCGAGCAGGTCGGTTTCGACCACGCGGGCATCGACCTCGATGCGATCGTCCTGGATCAATCGGAACATCTCGACCCCGGCTTGGACCACCTGGCCGATCGCCACCGATCTCGAGGCGATCGTTCCCGCGGCGGGAGCGATGATGACCGTCTGACGTTGCCGTGCTTCTGCTTCGTCGAGTTGAGCACGAGCCGCTTCCAGCTTGGCCTCGGTCGTCTTGACGAGCGTCTCGCGCTGCTCGATGGCTTGCGCGCTCATCACGCCCGAGGACACCGAATGCGCGCGGGCAGCATCCGATCTGGCAATGGCAAGGCTCGCTTCCAGTTCGTCGATCGCGGCTTTCTGCTTGGATATCGCCGCAGCCGTCAGATCCTGGCTGAGGCGCGCCAGTACCTGCCCCTTCGCAACGAGGTCGCCTTCGTCCACGGCGACCTCGATCACCGCCAGCCCACCCGCTTCAGAGCTGACCGGGATTTCACGCCACGCGACGACGTTGCCTGTCGCCGTGATCGTTCTGGTGACCTCCGATCTCTCGACCGATGCGGCCAAGACGGTCATCGCGAATGAGAGACTTTCCGCATGGACGGTAGAATGGAAGACCAGAGACGTCATGAGCGCCATCGACCTCAGGCCGCGATGGATTCTTTTCATATCAGCACCCTTCTCCGCGCCCCGTCGATTCCCGAACGCCTCGCCAGCCATCACCTTCCTCGAACGGCCGACGACTGCTCGGGTAGGACGTGGGGTTTGCTCGCGTAGTACAATTTGTGTCGGATCGTCTCGGGCGGGTGCCCATTTGTGTCGAAATGTTGCTAGATGGGTGCCTTGGCGCCTTTCGTTACGAGTTCCGGCTTTTTTCGAGCCTGCTTACCGGTAAAACCGTGCTTCCGAGCCACCGTGAAGGGCATCCATGCACGAACACACTCCTCAGATCCTGGTCGTCGACGACGATCCCGAGATTCGTAAGCTGCTTGCCCGCTACATCGAAAGCCAGTCGCTTCGCGTCGTCCTGGCATCGAGCTGCAACGAGATGCGCGAGCGCCTTGCGGCCGAACAGGTCGATCTCGTGGTTCTGGATGTGATGCTTCCGGACGGCTCCGGGCTCGACGCCTGCCGCGATTTGCGAGCGAAGCGAAACATGATCCCCGTTATCCTTCTGACGGCGCTCAAGGAGGATGTCGATCGCATCGTAGGTCTGGAAATGGGAGCCGACGATTATCTCGGCAAGCCGTTCAATCCGAGAGAACTGGTCGCCAGAATTCGCGCCGTCTTGCGGCGCCGCTCAGAAAGAAGTCTTCGATCTCAAGAAACGAGGAAGTACCGATTCGACGGCCTTACGGCCGATCCTCAGTTGCGCAGCGTAACCGATGCGCAGGGCAATGCCCTGGAACTGACCGGCGCGGAATTCGACCTGCTGCAGGTCTTCCTCGACAGACCGGGGCGTGTGCTTTCGCGGGACCAGCTCCTCGACCTTACGCGCGGCCGGGAGGGAGAGGTCTTCGATCGCTCCATCGATGTCCTCGTCAGCCGGTTGAGGCGCAAACTGGACACTTCCGGAATGCCGCCCCTCTTCAAGACAGTTCGCAACGGCGGTTATCAACTCGTCGCGAAGGTCGGGGTGCAGGACTTTCCGGCGTGAACACCCTGCGCGCCAAACTCGCCGTCCTTCTCACCGTCGTGATCATCTCGGTGGTCTGCATTCTGACCGGGATTCTCGTCTACCTGTTTGATCCGCCCAACGAACGGGAGGCAATCAGTCCACTCGTCGACCAAGTAGAGTTATTGACCCGAGTTGGGCAGGTCGCTCCCAAATTGGTCATCGTTCAACAGGCCGCAGCGGGCGGTGAAGTCGAAACCAATCTCACCACGTGGCTGCGCGCCGCTCTGACGGCCCGCGGGATCCCCCGCGACGTCATCGTGTCCCGCAAGGACGACCTTCCTCTCCTGTCCATTCCGGTCGATCAAGGATGGGTCGTCACGCAAATCCCTGACCTGCCTCCCGCGGGCGGCATCTTCCATCTCCTTTTGATTTGGCTTGCGCTGACCACGCTGGGCACGATGGCGGTCGCTCTCTTTTTCGCGAACCGGATGGTCAAACCCCTCGTACTTCTCGAACGCGCGATCGAGACCGTAGGCCCGGACGGTGTTCTTCCCGAACTGGCCGTGACAGGACCGGCGGAGGTACGGGTCGCAGCCAGAGCGCTGAATTCTCTGTCTTCCCGGCTGAAGGCGGCAATGGAAAGCCGAATGCGGCTCGTCGCGGCAGCGGGCCATGACTTACGGACACCGATCACCCGTATGCGCCTGCGCGCCGAGTTCGTCGCGGATGAAGAAGACCGCCAAATGTGGCTCAAGGATATGGACGAGCTGGAAAGGATCGCGGACAGCGCAATACTTCTCGTGAGAGAGGACTCCGGCAAATCGGCGCCCGAGCCGATCCGGCTGGACATTCTCGTTTCCGACCTCGTGGACGAGCTTCGAACGCTATCTTACGACATCACCCTGACCAGTTCTGCGGCGGCGACCGCGCTCGCGAATCGAACGGGTCTGAGCCGCGCCTTCAGGAATTTGCTCATAAATGCATCCACGCATGGTAAGCGGGCCCGGGTTGCCGTCCAAAGCAGCGCGAACGACGCCGTCGTTGTGATCGACGACGACGGTCCGGGGATTCCGCCCGATCTCATCGGGCAGGTTTTCGAGCCGTTCTTCCGCGTCGACCGGGCGCGCACGAAGCAGTTCGATGGTGCCGGACTCGGTTTGACGATCGCGAAAGAGATCGTTCAGCGCGCCGGAGGCAGCATCAAAATCCAGAATGGATCATTCCGGGGGCTGATTCAGACCGTGACGCTGCCGGTTGCGCAATCGCTTCCGGCGGAGCCACACTGACGGGTCCCCTTTCACAGCGACGGGACACACTTTACCGGAGCTCCGCACTCTGGCCGGCGGGGGGCGACGCCGAACTGGAGACGCGACTCAGCGGCTTCGGGTTGTTCGCGATCCCCGGGGGTGCCTTCATCCACTGGTAGCCCTCGAAACCCGAACGATAGCCTTCGGTGTACAACGCTTGCATATATCCCTGCTCAAACGACGTCTCCCTCGTCGCTCGAAAGGTCGACGGAATTGCCGCAAGGTTGAAGTCGGTACCGTCGATCTCGGCCTTCGCATAGATGCGATAGAGGTCGCCGATGCTTTGATTCTTGATCAAGGTGGAGATCGACCTCAGCGAAATAGAGAAAATGCCCGGTTCTACGGCTTCCCATTCCGGGTTGATCTTTCCGTTTCGGATGATGAAGAGGCGTGCAGCGGCTCTCTTGGCTGGAACGTCGGTGCAAATGATCGTCGAAGGTCGCGGCACGAAAACCTGCTGAGTCACGCCCCCATCGACGTGCAGTTCCTCGTAGGTCCGATCTGCAACACTGACCTTGATGCGGACGGGAGGAAAGGCACCCGGCACAGAAGCGGAAGCCAGCAGGATCTTCCGGAAGAGGGGCAGGGCTTGGGGATGATTGCTCATGGCTATGCGTCCCACATCCCATAGAACCGGACGCTGCGCGTCCAAATTCGTCGTTCCGATGAGCAATACGCGGCCCTTGCGCCGCTCCATCGCGATATCGCGGAGGAATTGATCATCGACATACTTTGCTATCAGACTCTCGAGCGGAGAGCTGTCGACCAGGCCCGATCCGAGCAATGGCGCTACGACGCCGGGATCGTAGATATCGCTGCGCTCGTACCTCGTGAACACCTCTTTCAATGCCGCATCTCTGGTCCGCCCCAGGTAGACGAACGGCGCAGTCAACGCGCCGGCACTGACCCCGGTGACCAGATCGAACTCAGGTCTCGTGCCCGCATCACCCCACCCGACCAAGAGACCTGCGCCGAAGGCACCGTTGTCGCCTCCGCCAGATATTGCGAGAATGTTAAGCTCATCCGGTTGTTGGCCGAGACGACCATGAGCGGCATTCGGCTTCCTCCGGATTTGTTTGATCGTAGACAGGGCGGCAAGCGCCTCAGGCGGAGCATCCCCCCATACCCGGACGTTCGGCATCCCGGCGAGTTCGGCCTCGTCGATCAGTCGTTTCGGAACCACATCGCGCGGGAACATGGAGGCGCATCCGCAAAGAAGGCCGGTCATCAGAAACAGCGCGGCCACGCGCATCGCCGATCTGGACGCATACATGACGGGGCCGTACTCGATGGCGCGGATGACCATCATCATGGCGCCCTTCGGGGTCGAGCCGCAAAGGCTGTGTCTGCCGATGCGGCCGTCCTTGATCGCCACTACTTTCGTGTCTCCACTGGACCATCATCGGTCCATTCAGGAGGAAGGCCCAGTTTGCCGCCGACGAGACCGGCGATCCCAGGAGCGCGGCCGTAGCTTTCGCACGCCGCATACTTGGGAGCGAGACCAATATTCGAACCGACCTTTTCCAAGGACGGGATCTCGATACTAAAGCCTTCGAAGGGACTTTCACCCTTATTGAGCATCTTGGCGAAATCGTCGCCGAAGTCCCGAGCGAGATCGTAAGCGTCACTGGCTTTCGATGCTCTCGGCGTGCTGAAAAAGGCGTTCGCCCCTCTTCCCCAGATCATGGCGGCTTGCTGTCGCCCCGTGGCGTCGACGGCCTCGGCTTCGATGGACAAGTCTCCGAGCCCAACCGGAATGCGGGGCACCGGAATCGGAACGGCCGTATCCACGAAGCTTGAACCGAGCTTCGCCGCGGCCGAGACGCCCGCGGCGACTTCATCAGTCGGCGTCGCACGCGTAATGGCCGCACGCACGGTCAAATCCGCCCGTTGATCGGACGGCACCACCCTGAATCTGTCGCTCAAATTGATGCACAAGGCGCGGCTTACCGTGTTGGCGACAAGGATACGCTGTTCATGGGTTAGGGCAGGCGCAACGTGGGCAGGGAATGCCGTCGGTGCGATATTGATCGTCTTCGCCGCCGTTACCTGCTCTTTCTTCACCTGAAGACGGGACTTGGTGATCTTTCCGTCCGACTGCTTCAATCCCTCGTAAGAGGAGAGCCCGTTGCCCTGGACCAGGGCGGGGGTCGCGCAACCCGGCAACAGTGCAAGGACGAGCAGGGCCGAAGCGCAATATCCGAGCGGCCACCGGCGTTGATACGGAAACGACGGATATGAACCAGGATGATTAAGACCGGCGGCGGAGCGCATTCAGACCCCCTTATTGTGAACCCTGCGCTCTTGATAAACGGGCTACATGGCTCGGAATCTGGCTGCGGATGACCTAATGTTGCTGGCCGACCGCCATTTGTGTCGAAAGATGTCCAGCCCGAATTGAGGACAGCCTTCGTTACAATTATTACCCTTCAGCCTGTTCCAACCGGACTAAACCGGCGCCCATGCACATTCCCCAAATCCTTGTCGTCGATGACGACTTAGAGATCCGCAAGCTCCTTGCTCGCTACATCAAGGAGCAGGGCTTCCGGGTTCAACTCGCGTCCCGCTGCGTGGAAGTACGTGAACGGATCGCCACGAATCAGATCGATCTGATCGTGCTGGACGTGATGCTGCCGGACGGGTCCGGACTCGATCTTTGTCGCGATCTCCGGTCCACGCGGTCGCGGATTCCGATCATCCTGCTCACTGCTCTGAAGGAAGACGTGGATCGGATCATCGGTCTGGAGATCGGCGCCGACGACTATCTCGGCAAACCGTTCAACCCGCGTGAGCTGATCGCCCGGATTCGTGCTGTGCTCCGACGCGGCGACGATGACCGCCCCTCTCACGGCCGGAAGGGTCGCTACCTCTTCGAAGGGTTCGTCGCCGATCCGTCCGCCCGGTCGGTGGTCGCTCCGCAAGGCGGCTCGATCGATTTGACCGGAGCGGAGTTTGATCTTCTCTTGACGTTTCTCGACCGTCCCGGTCGCGTTCTGTCTCGCGACCAACTGCTCGATCTGACCCGCGGGCGCGATGGAGACGTCCTAGACCGCTCCATTGATGTGCTGATCAGTCGACTGCGGCGCAAACTTGCAGAGGGCGGCGCAAATCACATCTTCAAGACGGTGCGCAACGGCGGCTATCAGCTCGCCGCCACGGTCAGCTATCTGGACGAGCACTCCTAAGCCTGTTGCCGCTCAGTCGGCTGTCGTCTGAATGCGAATGTCGGCGCTTTGTTCGCTTCATCGCGCATCACGCGTAAGATCGATGGAGACTTCGGACACCCAGGCCCCCGGCGACTCCATGACGAAGGATTGGCGGCTTCCTTTCGTACGAACGACGAGCAACGCTGTGATCTTGTCGCCCTCGATGCGGGCATCGATCACGCCATTCTGATTTTGCCCATAGACCTTGCCCCCGACGCGGTACTGGCTTTCGAACCAGTTTCCTGAAAGCTCCGAGCCGCTTTGTTCGATTGTAGCGCCCAGGTCCATCTTGTACGCGTCGCTCGCGCAGCGCACATTCATCTTGACGGATTGACCTTCGTTCTTGGGAACGTAGTCGACCTTACAGCGGACCCGCTCCCGGGGCCCGTCCTTAGGCTTCATCCAACCACTGCCCGACCATGCCCCGGCGACGCTATTGAAGCTCGCCTGCGCTAATGCAGGCGATGCGACGGCGACGGCCATCAGCACCGAGAAACCGAGGCTCCGTGACATCTTCAACCGGCACATTGGCAGCCTTCTCATTGCGCTTACCATTGCGAAAATCATCTGCGCTCCTTCTAGACCATTGATCGTCGCTCCAGGCTTCGTCCATTGGTCAGCTGCACACCGCGCACCGCAGCGCGAACATCAGGCCCTTCGACGCGGCAGACCCCGCTTTCCGCTCTTGCAAAGCTGAACCACCCGACGAACGTGCGATCTTGATGAAATCGAGCGCCGCCCTTCTCCGGACCCGCGCTCGTTATCCGGGCACCTGGATCCAAATTGGGCCGTGTGTGACTGAACGTTTCTGCGCGTCGGCATGTTGAGTCAAAAGATGTCAGAACGGCCGAGTTGTCGAACCGGGTGCATCAGGCGACAGCTGCCTGGCATAGACTCTTGCTCGCCAATCCAGCAGGACCCCCGTCCTCCTGGCCGCGCGGATGCCACGGCGTGCGCGCAGGCTTGCGTCGAAGCGGCCTCGGCATCCGAGCCAGCCCCGCAGCATGCTCGCAGTCGCTTCGTTTGCTCGTCATGGGCTGGGCTTGGGTGAAGGCGTCGGTGAAGGGCTGGCCTCCGGCTTCACGACGGCGCCGTCACCATGAGGCACGCACGTTCCAACATTGCTCAACAAGCGCTTGGCTTGCGCCTCCCGGGCTTTGGAATAGTCGCGACGCCGCTCGATGTTCACTGCCGCCCACTTGTCCCAAGCCTCGAAAGCGTCAGCATAGTGCTTGCGCATCTGCTCTTCCGCCGAAAGGCAATCGGCGAACTTGTCAAACACCAGGTCTGTGTTGACCGGCGTCACGCCGCCGACCAGAACCACCAGCATCCATTTCATCGCGGTTCACCGTACTTCCCGGATGCAAACAGCGAACCAAGCTCGCCGGTTCCGTGGGGCGGAGCATCAACATCACCTCGAAGGCGTCCGCAATAGTCCAGCGCGGTCGCGGAAAGGCGGGCGGCGCTGCAGGGCAGCCCCATCGAAGCAAGGGCTCCATGCCCAATGCTCGCCGCTCGCCGATGGGCGCGCCCGGCAGGCCGAAACCTCATGGCTTCTGCAACACGGTCGAGAGCGCCGAACCGTCGTTCAAGATCGAGAAGATCTCCCGCGAGGACAGATGCTCTGCGGCCTCCTCGAAAGTCTCGCTGGCATCGATCTTGGCACGTCCGACCGCCAGGTTGGCGTCGACCGTGTCGGGCCTGGTGGGGCGAGGCGGCGGCAGCTGAGCGAGGTGGAAGGCCAGGAGCGCGGGGTCTTGGCGCAGCTCCAGCAACGCGGGGTTGCCCCCTGCGTCCGCCGACGCGCTCACTTCGTTCGCTCGCCGCAGCACGGGAGGCGGCTCTCGCTCTTCGGGAGTGACAAACAATCTTCCGGAGACGGGCATGGCGGTCAGCGCGCCTATGGGAACGGCGAACAGCAATCCAACGATGACCGGCGACATCCAAAGCAGCAGGGGCAGCGAAACGGCGTAGGCGCTTGCGGCCATCGCGACGCCGCACATGGTTGGAATGCCGTACTTCCGATAGAGTTCGCGGCGCTCCACCGTGCCGTCGTCGCGCCTTTGCGTCTGCCAGCCGGCATCGCGGCCGGCCAGAATCTCGACCACCGCGATCGACTGAAAGATCATCATCACCGGCGCCATCAGCGCGGATACGATGATCTCTGCGAGAACTCCGGCCGAGGCTCGCAACGCGCCGCCGAACTGGCGTCTCGCCGAGCCCCGCATCCAAACGAGGACGAGGCTGAGCAGCTTCGGCAACAGCAGCAGACCCATCGTGGCGACGAACACCCAGATGGCGAGCACGGGATCCTGGGCGGGCCACGTCGGAAACAACGAGAAACCCTTCGGAAAATACTCCGGCCGCACGAAGCGGGCCTGCAACGAGATCAGCATGCCCAGCAAGAGGAACAGCAGCCAGAGCGGTGCCGTCAGATATGCCCCTATCCCCACCATGAAGTGCAGGCGCGACACCCAGTGGAGACCCCGCGCCGGCACGACAGCCAGATGCTGAAGATTGCCCTGGCACCAGCGTCGGTCGCGCGCTGCGAAATCGAGCAGCGAGGGCGGCACCTCTTCGTAGCTTCCGCCGAGCGTCGGCAGCATGTAGATGCCCCACCCCGCGCGCCGCATCAGCGCAGCTTCGACGAAATCGTGGCTGAGGATGTGCCCGCCGAATGGCTTGCGCCCGCGCAGCTGCGGCAGCGCGGCCGATTCCGCGAACGCCTTCACGCGGATGATCGCGTTGTGGCCCCAGTAATTGCCTTCGGAGCCGTGCCACCAGGCGACGCCGGCGGCGATCAACGGTCCGTACAGGCGGCCCGCGAATTGCTGGACCCGGCTGAACAGGCTTCGCGCGTTGACGACCATGGGGAGCGTCTGAACGAGCCCGGCGCTCGGATTGCTTTCCATGGCGTGGACCAGTCGGACGATGGTCTGCCCGCTCATGAGACTGTCGGCATCGAGCACGATCATGAAATCGTACGCGCCGCCGAACCGCGTGATCCACTCGGAGATGTTCCCGGCTTTGCGCGCCGTATTCTCGCCTCGGTGTCGATAGTACAGCCGTGGCGTCCCCACCGCCTGTCGCAGCGCGAGGAGCGCTTTTTCTTCGGCGACCCAGATGTCCGGATCGGTGCTGTCGCTCAGAACGTACCAGTCGAACAGCTTTCCTTGCGAGGTCGTCTCCAGGGATTCGATGATCGCACGGAGCCGCGCCGTCAATCGGTGCGGGTCTTCGTTGTAGGTGGGAAGCAGCATGGCGGTGCGGCTTGCGATCGCAGGCAGCTCCGCGTCCGGCGCGAAGGCGCCCGGACGATGGACGAGCAGCACGAAGAAGCCGGCCAGCGCGGAGGCGAACGAGAAGGCGACCCAGGCGAGCAGGACCAGGAAGAGCGCCAGCACCATGGCTTCAAGGACGGTGACGCCGCCGACCTGCAGCACGCGATACATCTCATATCCGCCGGCCGCCGTGAGCGCCGCCGTCGAGACGACGATGAGGCCGCGCCGCCAAGCCATCGCGGGGGCAACCGGCGCAGGAATGCGGTGGGCGACCTGGTTTTTTCCGAGGTCGCCGGGAGCCATCGGAAGGGGGGACTCGCCCGGCAGCAGGCGCTGGGTCGCGATATCGCCGGCCATCGGCCGCGGTGCCGTGCTCAGGGCGCCCATCGGTAGACCCAGATTTCCGACAAGGGCCTGTCGCCTTGGGCCAGGAACGCCCGCAGCTCGATCGGCTCGCTTTTCACCTGGCACTGGAAGCTGAGCCGCCACCCACCTGTGTGGGGATTGGGCTGCGTGACGATGTTCTTCACTTCGGACTTCTCCGCCGTCACCACGCCTTTGACATCGGCAGGATCGATGCCCTTGAGGTTGTCGCCGAGCAGATCGAGCACGAACAGGCGCGCGTCCTCACCCCTCGCCCCGATCCCGCTTCGCGTGAATCTGGCGAGCGAATGCGGCTTCGGGCTATCCGGCCCCCAATGCAGCCGATAGGTGTAGTTGTGTTCGCCCTTGGCCTGCAGCGGGTTTTTCGGTCGCCAGAATGCGGCGATGTTGTCGTGGACCTCCTCCTTGGTCGGGATCTCGAACAGCACGACCCCGCCCTCGCCCCAATCCCCGATCGGCTCCATCCAGAGACTTGGGCGTTTTTCGAAGCTGGATTCGATGTCCTGGTAGGCGAAGAAGTTTCTCTCCCGCTGCATCAGCCCGAAGCCACGCGGATTGAGATCCTGGAAGGTGCTGATCTGGAGATCGCGGGGATTGCTGAGCGGCCGCCACAGGCTCTCGCCCTTCCCATTGAAGATCCCAAGGCCATCGGAATCGTGGACTGAGGGGCGGAAATCGTCGATGTCGTTGCGGTCGTTCGGACCATAGAAGAACATGCTGGTCATGGGCGCGAGACCGGCCCGCGGCATCTCGACGCGCGGGTAGACCGACATTTCGACGTCGAAGACCGTCGTCTCACCGGGCCGCACCGTGAACCGATAGCTCGCGGCGCAGCTCTTGCTGTCGAGCAGGGCATGAATCACCAACGAGGTCGCACCCGGCGCCGGCCGCTCGAGCCAGAACGTCTTGAAGAGCGGAAATTCCTCGCCCTTGGCTTCGCCCGTATCGATCGAGAGCCCCCTGGCAGAAAGGCCGTAGGTCTGCCCCTTGGCCACCGCGCGGAAGTAGCTCGCCCCCAGGAAGACGCAGACCTCGTCGTAATAGTCGGGACGGTTCATCGGCGCGTGGATGCGGAAGCCTGCGAACCCGAGATCGATGTCCTCGAACGCCGGGACCTTCTCGCCAAAGGAGAAGTCCGCCTTGCGGTACTTGAGCTCGGACGCCTTTCCGTCCGCGACCTCGAAGATGTTGACCCTGTTCTTGTAAAAGAAGCCGCGGTGGAAGAACTGCGCCTCGAACGGAAGATTCTTGCCGCGCCAGAGCGCGCGCTCGGGCAAAAAGCGGATCGAACGATACTGATCGTAGTCCAGGTCCTTCAATCCACTCGGCAGCTTCTCGTCCGGCGCCTCGTACGGCTTGCTCGCCAACCTCCGCGCCAGGTCCCTCACGGTGGACGGCCCGAACATGTCATCCGAAGGGGCGGCCAGACTGCGTCGGGAAGCAAGCAGCAGCGCCGGCAGCGCTGCCGACCCTTGAACAAGCTGGCGTCGGTTCACGTACTCTCCTACTCGCTTGCAATTGCCGCGGCCAAGCAACGGCCGACGCGCCCACGAGTTCCAGTCGGCCCAGTTCCACCCTCGCACGCCGCGTGAGGTCGCCGGCTGATTGCGACACGGTTTCGCATCCTCGCGACGACTTTCGCCCGAGCTTTGCTTCGTCACTCCACCCTCTGAAAGCCAGGAGGGCACAGGGAAGGCCCCTCAGATGAGCCGGGATGGGCCGGTTTATACGACATTTCCGAATTTCGGCTCAATACCGGGAATTTCGGCCCGCGCGACAGCCGAAGCCTTGCGTCTCATTTCCCGGCAACGAAGTAAAAATCCTGCCGGCCCGACACCGATCCGTAGCTGAACGGCTTTTGTGCACGATTGGTCGCCTCCATGACGTCGTCACGCACGACGTCGAACAACCGGCGCACCTCGAGACCGGGCTTGCGCATATTGTCGACGAACGCCGTGGCGAACGGGCTGTTCCTGCCCACTCCGTCGAGCGCCATCTCTCCGTCCTTGGCAGCATACACCACCAGCGTGCCCGCCTCGGGCTCGATCGCCGCAAGGCCGCGCGACACCGAACGCGACGCCAGCGTCATGGTGCGCTTCATCTGGTTGGCGAAGGGATTGTCGCGGCAGGCATCGAGGACGATGAGGCGCAGCCGCTTGGCGCGTTCCGCCGCGTTCAACACCTGGTCCAGCGCCACGGCTTCGAAGCTGACGTCGCGGTCGGAGGCGATCTTCGCGTCGATCGGGATCAGATAGTTGACGCCGCCGACCTCCATGCCGTGACCGGCGTAATATACCATCGCCCAGTCGGCGATTTCCGCCTGCCTTGCAAAGTCGCGCAGCGCCGCGGTCAACGCATCCTTGCGCAGATCGGTCAGCAGCGTGACGGAATCGAATCCGGTGAGCTTGAGCGTTTCGGCGACGAGCGCCGCATCGCGCGCCGGATTGGCGAGCGCTGCGACATTCTCATAAGCGGAGTTTCCGACCACGAGCGCGATGCGCCTGTCATTTCTGCTTGATGGTCCCGGCAGCGCGATGACCGACGTGGTGGTGGCGGGAACGGTCTTGATGGACGTATCGTCCAGCGCGGCGAGGCGTTCGCGTGCCTTGTCCATCGACCATTTCGCGCTGTCGTACTTCTGCGGGGCAGCCAGAGCTGCGTTGAAGTCGGCGCGGGCCCTTGCGACCTCGCCCAGCTTCTCGAACACCATTCCGCGGTTTACCAGCGCGCTCTGATGTTGCGGATCATTGCGCAGCGACTCGTTGAAATCGGCGAGGGCTTGATCGTACCTGCCCTGAAGGAGATAGATGTCGCCGCGGTTGTTGTAGGCCAGCGTCGTTCTCGGCAAAAGCCGGATCGCCTCGCTGAAATCGGCCACGGCACGCTCGGACTGGCCGGTGTGCTGATAGGACAGTCCGCGATTGTTGAACGCATAACCGTAGGTCGGGTCAATGCGAATGACCTCGGAGTATTCGGCGATCGCCCGGGTGTGGTCGCCCTTGCCGGCATAGAGCCGCCCTCGATTGAAGTAGGCGAACTTGAACCTCGGATTGATGCGGATCGCTGCATTGTAATCCGAAAGCGCGCGCTCGGAATCACCTGCAGCGGCATAGGCCATGCCGCGGTCGTTCAAGGCGTTCAGATTGTTTGCATCGAGCCGGATCGAGGCGGTCAGGTCGGCGATGGCCCGATCCACCTCGTTCCGGCGAAGCAGGGCGGCGCCGCGATGCTGCCAGGCAAGCGCGTATTTCGGATCGATGCGGATGGCCTCGCTGAAATCGGAGATTGCGCGATCGTAATCGCCCTTGTCGCCATATTCGGCACCGCGATTGTCGAACGCCAAGGCGTCGCGCCCGCCGCTCTTTGCGATCAGCCGCGAACACGCGGCGATGCGGTCTTCATCGCCGCGCTGCGCGCAGATTGTCCGGTCGTCTGCGGCCGCAACATCAGCGGCTGCCAGAAAAGTGAAAAAAAAGAAACTGAAAACCAGTGCAATCCGATTCCGCATGGTCGCCACCCTGCTTCCGAACCGGCAGTATAGACAGGGGAAGGCGGCCACGCCTGTGATGGTGATCACAGAACCGGTCGCTTGCTTCCCGAGTGCGGCCGCCACCACGCGCTTTTCATCGCAGACACGCCTTCGCAGCCTCGCGGCTGATTTCGCCCGAGCTTTGCCAGATGTTTCGTCCCTCTGAAAGCCAAGAGGGCACAGGGAAGGCCGGGTGCCGACATCGCACCCGCGGTCTGCTGCGCAAAATGCACACGCAGAAAACCGCACAGCAGCATACAGGTGGTGCCGATCACTCGGCCTTCCCTGCGCGATGGTCGGACGGCTTATGCCGCGCTCTCCCGGGAGCCGAGTTCCCTCTGGCCTCCCTCGCGCCTTGCGGAATTCACCGGCACCCGCGCCGGTTGACGCGACTGCCGCATCCGCAAGAGCTTGACCGTAGCAACGACGGCCAGGACCACACGGTTTTGCCGTACGCACGGCCCGCCATTTCGCCGCAGTATTCCCCGCTCCGTCGACGAAGCCGGAAACTTACAGACGAGACGAACCTAGCAGCGCCGTTCGTCCGCGCGCGGCCGCGGGCTCACCGGGGACTACCCTCCCTGCCCGCTACCATCGCGCCCGACGCTGCCGCGTCCACCGCAAGCCCGGCTCGCGATCAAGACGACGACGCGATCGCCCCTCAGGATGAGCCGGGATGGGCGGGGGTATACGGGATTTCAGAATTTCGGTAAAGAGGAATATTTTTGCGGGGCGGGGTTGACGGGTGGCGGGTGTTTTGCCCGACGGATGGTTTAAGGGGCGCTGGCAGAACAGGCTAAATTGCTAAGGGGAAGAGCATCATCAAGCAGGCTAGAGCCGTATCGTCACAAGGCGCGATGCTTTCCCAACAACATGCTTTATCGGAACATGCCCCAGCTTCCCGTCGGGTTGCACAACTGACTTCAGAAGCGACAGACCATACGGAAAGCGGTTTAAAATGCGCCCCTAGTATTTGTTTGCGCCTTGGTGGCGGATTACGTTGGACCGCTGGATAGACCCTGCGACGCTACACAAGCTATCAGCATTTGCCTTTATGCGTCGTGCGGGGAAAAGGTACTTGATCGGCACGTGCTCAGATCGACGACCCAGCTAAGGATTGGGCTTGCCTCTCATTAGAGGCTGCTCCGAATGAGAAGGGCTGCCGCGAATGACGAAATTTTCACGCGATGAACCTTTGTTGAAAGCAATGGATGCTTGCGTTGGCCACGCCAGCGACCTTCTCGACTCCGCACGTGTAGTGATGCTGGCCGGGCATCCCAATATTGCCTATCACCTTGCCGCCTTGGCCCTCGAAGAAATTGGGCGTCGAGCTTTGTTGGGAGTTCAAGCCGTGTCGAAGATGGCAACTGTTCCACCTGCGTGGCCTAAAAAACACGAGCAGGATCACGTCAAAAAGCTATTCTGGTGCTTCTTTGGTGGCGGCTTTTTCTCCGGAGAGATAACGGCGAAACGCCTCGATGAAATGTCTGGCGTTGCTCAACGCATACACGACACCCGGCTTCTGGGACTACACGTCGATAGCGATGGAGAAAGTCTAGTCCTTCCCAGCCGAGCGGTTGCAGAAGAGGAGGCAGAGCGACTCATTTCGCTTGCCGAAGCAGGCATCGAACTGGCTAAAGCTGAGAAGCCACGAGAGGAGATCCCGCAAGAGGAAATTGATCTTCAAGCATGGTTCCTGGCCGCGACCGATGATCCCGAGAAGCGCAACCAGATATTCTCCAAAGCTTCCATGAAAAAGCTGGCAGAATTGAAGGACTCGAGCACATGGGCCCGATGGCTCAAAGATCAGTTTGACAAGGCCCTGGAAGACGGCCGGCTTGCGGCTGAGAGAGAATTAGAGCGCAGCAGAAATGCTCCGGAAGAAAAAACCAAGGACAAGTGGCGCCTCCGCGTGCGGATCACTTGCGCATCGCATTCCATAAGGCCGAAAGTCCTGTCTAATTTCAACAAAAAGTCCAGCTGGATAAAACTTTCAGCTGTTAGCGGCAAGAAAGATCAGATCTTCATCGACTTCATTCTCGGCGATAATGTGCCGGTGCAGGCGCTGTGGTATTTTGGATGGGGGGTCGCCCGGAGCTTCGTAGTCGCCCTGAACATTGGCACCATGGGGTTTTGGTGGTGGCGAATGCCGGAGCAAATCGACCGATACTACGAAACGATCCGCGATCTTGAAAACCATCAAGACTTAAGACTCCAAAGGCAACCCAGCCTCAAAATAGATTGGGGCGAGAACCGCGCGTTGGCCGATGACGATCTCGCTCGTTCCGCCCTAGCTTTCGCAGCACTTACTAAAATAAGGCAGTCTGGCTCGCAAAATTCCCTAGACTTTTACATAGGAGGCCTGACGTTTCTCTCTTTGAACGACGTGCATTGGCAATGCGAAGTTGAGTCATTCGGGAATTTTTTCCGAAGTCTGCGCGCGATGATGGCCGAGCACAACGACTGGCAACCGGGCACCCCATTTGAGCCAGCAATTTTGAAGTTTCTGGACAGCCTCTTTCCGCAAATGGATGAGAGAGACCGCTATGCTGAACTCTGCCGTGCCTTCGATCGCGATCAGCTTACCGGGCTCGTCGTGACACTGAAGGAAGTATCGTTCATCAAGCTGTTTTGTGACGCATACTTCCTATCAAAGCACAACCCTTCAGTTGTACTCCAAGAAGCTCCTTAGCTCGTACGATGGGTAGAGCGAAGCGAAACCCATCAAGGCTCTAGCCGCGGATGAGGTATGACGGGTTTCGCAAGCCTTTACCCGTTCTACGACCTACGTCCGTCCGATCAGCTGAGCGATCTCCCAGACATGACCTGAAGGATCGGCGAAGGATGCGGTTCGCCGTCCCCATGGACGATCGATCGGGCCATTGAGCAGATCGACACCAATCCCCCGAAGGGCGAAGCACACCGCATCGACATCCGTGACCCTGATCGTCAACATCGCGCGGGGCCCCGCGGCGGACGGCCCAACCGGCAACGGCGTAACAAGCGCAGGCGCTTGAGAGGCGTCGAGAAGATTGATCAAGAGGCCGCCGAATTTCAGCACCGACGAGACGTCATCCTCCCAGATGGTCTCGGCTGCAAAGACCTTGGCGTAGAACGCCTTCGAAGCGGCAATGTCATCAACGAACAGCGTGATGACTTCAACTTCGCTTGGCAGACCTTCGACCATGTCGCCACACTCCCCCCGTAACGGCGCGTGCTTGCAGACGGCACAAGCGGCGCGCCGTCCAAATAGACCCGGCGCCATGCAATCAGGCTGAGGTCTACCGAACTATCAAATGGGAGCTTGGGGAGATGATTGGTAGCGGGGGAGCGCTACCGCCTACCCCCACACCGACCAAACCTACGATATCTTATCCAACCGCCCGCGTAAGACTTTTGCGGAGAGCTCCCACCGCGGGCGTCGACGCCTCAACTGCGTCGTCACTCCGGCTCAGACCGGATGATCCGCGAATGATGGCTGAATGGGCCTGCCGCCGAATACCCGATGTCGTGGTGTCGCCTTCACACGACGCGGACGAAGTTCCGCCAACGGTGCGAGGACACCCCCAAGCCGGCTGTGCGAGGATCTCCGCCTGCACGTTGCGTGGCATTCATAAATGACGACGACGCTTTGAAAGGCCTGTAATGTACGCCAAAACGATCGAGCGGGCCCGTTTTCCCGCGACTAAGGCGCGCCCTCGTGCGCGAAACGTCTCAAAAAATGAGCCATTGACCTCGCCTGGATGCCAAGACGATCGAGCAGAAATACCGCAGATGAAGGACCTTCTACGCTGATTATCATCATGGCCACCGTGCTAACGTAGCCCTGCTACTTGCTTGGGGCCAACATTGTCATCGCAGGAACTTTCTCCCCAGTCGACTGCTGCAGCCGATCGGGATCTAATCTTCCTAGTGATCGAGCGTCATCGCGAGCTGTTGGCACATTACGATGCGGCCCTGTCCGTATCGGCGAAGCTCGATTCGGGACCCGAGTTTGATGCCGCCGACGAAATCAGCTGTCAAAGGAACCATGCTCTCGCGGAGCAAGGGAACGTGCTCATCCGTTCAACACCAACCACGATCGCAGGCGTGATTGCTCTGACGCGTTACGTCGGCAGCCTACAAGAATGGGACCTTCCGACGATGATGCGTGGTATCGGACTTTCTTGGAAGGGCTGGCAGACGCGATCGATGGAATCGCCATGGCGCAGCGGCTTGGGCAAGATGGCGATTAAAATGGCGCTCGCTTTCATCTTCCGCGGCATACTTTTCTGGGTGGCAATCGCTGCGCTTCTCTATTTCGTGTGGAAGTTGCCTTTCTGAAGTCTGACGATTGGGGACTCACCCGAGCCAGTATCGAGGCAATGAGGAGGGGCCGCTCTTGAACCACGGTACTCGCCGGATCCCTGGAAGATGGATGCGATTTCAGTTTCGTGGCCTTGCCCGAAGCTGATCCGTCTTAGAATCGTCGACTACGAGGCCTTTGCCAGCGCTGCGCGGCAGGCGCGCCTGCTCCACTGCTGCAGAAGGGGCATCGCTTGAGAAAGATCAAGAGAACTGCGCCCAAGTGAGACAGCAATGTGCCAAGGGGGCCCCGTGCCCATAGCCTAACGAATAGCTGCACGGTGGATGCTTCCGGGCATTATGGAACAAACGACCGCAGGAGCCGCTGTGGACCAGCCCTACCGCCGATGCCACGACGTTCCGCACCATGGCGGCGGCTCGGTCTATTGTCCAGTAGACAAAAACGCCGGGCAAGCCGCCGGCGAAGTGAACTTAGCAACCCGCAATCGCGCATTGCCCAATCGGACCGCTCTGGCGATCTTTACTGGCGCAGAGGCTTGCGAGACGCCATCCTGGTCTCCCAGCAAGCCACAAGCCGAACATATGGTGCGGACATGGAATTTACATTGCGGTCCACGCCCATGGGCCGATTGAATTCTTCGAGGATCTCAATCGCCCGCTTCAGATCGTGACGCGTGACCAATCCCCATGAGACGTGACGTGCGACGCCGTGGGCGGTCAGCGATGCTCCCGCGGATATTATCGCGATCACCATGATCGGAGGCAAGCGCAAGATGAGCCACCGCCCGTGCCTGATCGCATTGGTTTCTCCACCGGTCTAGCGGCGAGCAAACTGACACAGGACCAAGAAAAACACAGCTTTTATCCTACTTCAGGACCGAGACGATAATGTGCATAACTGCCGCCAAGAGCGCCGCTCGAAAGAGAGCGATCTTACATCTGCAACTCTCCCGGGGCTCCAGCGGCATTACGGGAGATTACCTCGGGTCGTCAATTAACTCGCGAATTCGCCAATGGAACAGTCAGCTTGAGCTTACTAAAGTATGTGGAGAGTTGTCGGTACTCCGACAGAGCCCAAATCCCGTGTCAGGTCGAGTACAGCGGGTAGTAACCGAACTCTCGAAAAGCCCATTCGGCGTTATGGCTTGCCCACCGCCGCCTGGTATGGCCATTGCCTAAAACGATCTATCAAGAAACAGAGCCACAAAGCAGCAAATGGTCACGCTTTCCACCCGCATTTCATCCTTGAGGAACGGTCAGCTGATTCACATCGCGGACATACCCGCTATGACCATCGGAGACATGTAGACCAGCAAATACTCTCGAACAGGTTGATATGGCACGATGACGGTCGATGACTCGCGGCAAATACCACGATTCGTTCAGTGCCTATTATCGAGGACATGTTGGTCTTTCTGGCACAATGCTTGCTGAAGATCATTCGCTCCAAGAGGGTGCGGGAGACCTGCCAGGGCCTGGAAAAGCGAGATCAGCGCAATGACTTTGATCGGTGGCGTCATTCCGAGCGCGGATATTGTGAAACGTGCAGCGCGCATCGGTGCCGAAGTAAAAATATCAAGCTATCAGGCGATCTGCCGGATCACGCGATAGCTGTGATCAACAGCTTATTGCTAGAGCACAAGGTGATCTTCTTCCGCAATCAAGGACATCTCAATGACGCCGAGCAGGAGCGCTTTTCCGCTCGTCTGGGAAAGCTAGTGCCACATCCGATACTCGGCGCTACCAAGGGGGCGTCGCTCCTCGAACTGGACTCCACTCGCGTGGCGGTCGCGCCGACGTTTGGCATGCGGATGGGACCTTTGCGGACGCCTATCCCAAGATCTTGGTCCTGCGGGCCGTGGTAATGCCACCGTTCGGAGGCGACACCGTGTGGTCTAACACAGCTGCCGCTTATCTTGGTTTGCCGTCGCCCCTACAGCGGCTCGCCGAGGGCCTATGGGCCGTTCACAGCAACGTTTTCGATTACGCTGGGATCGCGCGTCTCCGCGAGGTCGACAAGAAGCACTTTGACGAGGTGTTCACCAAAGCGGTTTTTGAGACGGAGCATCCCGTCGTACGCGTCCACGCCGAAACAGGCGAGCGGACGCTAGTGCTCGGCGCCGTGGTGAAGCAGTTTGTTGATATCCCCAAATACGACGGACAAAAGCTGTTCGACCTATTTCAGTCTCACATCACCGCGCCCGAAAACACTGTGCGCTGGAACTGGTTAGAGGGAGATATTGCGATTTGGGATAACCGCGCAACGCAGCATTACGCGGTCAACGATTACGGGGACCAGCATCGCGTCGTACGTCGGGCCACGATCGAGGGTGAGGTGCCTGTCAGCGTCGATGGCCGGAGCAGTGTAACGCGCCTGAAGGTGACCGAATGACTGCACGACGACGCGCAGCGCCCTCGCGTCTGAAATCGAGAAAACCTGGCAATCGGACTTCTTTAAGGCAAACGCGAAAACACACTTTCCAACGCGATATCTCAGCTCTTAACGCCAACGCGGCAGCGGCTAGCTTGATGCACGCAAACTATTTAGCGTCGACCGACGGCTTCAAGGAAACTTGAGCATCACTGTCCTTCGCCAGCGGCTTCACGTTTCAGCTTAGAAAATCCTCGATCAGTGGCCATAAAGCGCGCCAACATAGGGGCGATGAGTTTAGTCGGATCGACCACTTGACTACCCTGACGCCTAAGGGCTTCTGCATATGCAATGAGATCACGATGCACCGCCGCAGGCAGCTCCGCACTTACTTTGACCGGCTTGTCGTCTGGAAGCTCTCCTATTTTTAGTTTTGGCATTTTGTTACCCTCTATAGGGTGTAAGTATGAGGTCATGATTGACATGAACACGAACCGGGACGCCAGGTCGCACGGCTATAGTGGGCTGGACGCTGAGACTGCGGCGAACCACCTGCTGCCGGTCTGGTTTAGTGAGTCCGACGCGCCGTGTCGCAATGCCTGGATGATTGCACTGTCGTTGCTATTGGTGTCCGAGCCGGCGTCCAATTTGGTCCCGATCGCCAGAAACGTCGATAGTGCCGCAGCCTTGAACAACTCGCCCCAATGATTGTCGACCTGATCTTCGAGACCTGCGTATCCGGCAGTGTCAGCGCCAGGCTGCCGCTCAAGAACGATCGACCGTCCATTCGGCATGATCAGCCGTGTCCAGACGAGCAGGACGCGGGACTGGCCGAAAGTGACCTGGCTATCGTATGCCCCGATCAGGCGCGCGCCCTGCGGTACTAACAAGAACCGACCGGTGGGCGTATCGTATACGTTTTCCGTCACCTGCGCGGTGATTTGGCCTGGAATATCTGATCTAATCCCTGTGATCAGCGCTCCCGGAATCACCGTCCCGGTCTGCATGATATATGGTGCGGCGGGCCTGGCGACGCGGTCAGGGCTGACCGTACGACGGTCCACGGAGGCGTTCACGAAGGCAAGCTTTCGATCCTGACCGCTTTGTGCAGATGCGTCATCCCCGGTCACCGTTGGATTCGATGGCACGACGCGATCGCTTCCAACAAGCGGCGCGGTGGGCGGACGTACTTCACGTCCGTTCGTCGAAGCGAATAGATGACTGATGCGGGCTGCCTCGGTCTCTTGATCCCGGCGCTGCTGGTCCGGATCAGCGCCAATCGCCGGCGACTGGCCTTGAGCGGCAAGGATCGGTCGACCGAGGTCTCCGGGGAGCGGCGGGCCAAGCTGCGGGATTGGCTGGCGCGGAACGCCAGCATAATCCTTCGGCAGGGACGTAATACCCTCGGCAACATTGTGGTGGTCTGTGCTATAGAGCTCCTCCGCCGCCTGATTACGGGAGCGATTATGCTGCAGCGACCACAGCACAGCCCCACCGATGACAAGCAGGGCGACAGCGCTCCCGCCGGCCAAGAGCTTCCGCGACAACCGCGTCACGCGCGGATGCTCTGCTCTCAATCGGAAGCTTTCTGACCGCTCCACTTGTGTCTCCGGTGGAACTGTTTTCTCGTGATCGTTTCCATTGCGGGTGTTCATGACGACGGCCTCCCGTCGGTCCTGACGATCCTGACCTTTTGCTGGTGCTCACCGCCGAGCCGGAGTTCGGCGGCTGCAAAGAGCCGATCGACGATCAATATGTTGCCGTAAGCGCGATAGTTGACGAGTTCAGTCTTGCCGTCTGGACCGATGACGAAGAGCGGAGGCATCTCGCCCTGCACGATGCCTTGCGGGAATTCGACATAGACCTTGCGGCCATCGTCATAGGCGCGGCCGCCAGGGAGGACTGTCCCCTTCGATGGCATAGCGGAAGATACGCTGCGCCGGATCCGGAAGAACGGGTTTCAGAGCAACTGAACGCGACTGCTCTCGCACTGCTTCCGGATAGTACCAGGCAAGAGATGGCATGTATGGCCACTCGCGGGAGCGGAGCTCGATCAGGTAGGTGCGCCGGTCAGTATTGACCACCAGGTTGGTTTCGATCGAAGCTCGGGTCGGCTTGACCAGGATATGGACGCGCCGTGTGTCGCCGCTCCCGCTCTCGGTATCGCCTACCACCCAGCGTACGGTATCTCCGGCCGCGATCGGCCCTGATCCCGTCAACTGTTCTCCCTCCTCTAGCGCGATATCCGTGATCTGCCCCGGTGCGGCGTAAATCTGATAGAGCGCGCCGGGACTGTAGGCGTAGATTTGCGCCGCGTTGAAATACCCCCGTTTGCGCGGTTCAACACGGGCCGCGCTGTTTGCCATCTCCACCCGGCTCACCGGCTCTACGTCTTCCATCCCTCCTGACTTACCGCCGAAAGCTGGCTTCCAGAGGGGTGGAACGTGAAGCGGTCTCGGTTTGTCGTCGAGAGCCACCGGTGGTGCCGGCAGCGGAGACTTCAGCGTCATAGCTGATCTCCGGCGGAATGTAGGTCGTGCATCCACCAAGCATCGACGAACAAAGCAGGAGAGCGTGCAAACTTGCTCGCTTCGCGAACAGGAACTTGGGCCGAGTCGAATTGAGCCCGCTTGGCGCACCTGGATGCTTCGAATGGACGTCAGACGGCGTCTTGGTCACTGACTCAACTCCTTTGACCAGTTGATGGCGCGGACGTAGACGCCAAGGGGATTCTTGCGCAGGCGTTCGGCATCGCGCGGCGACTCGATTGCGATCGTGAGAATTGCTGTCCAGCGTTCGGTCGAACTCAGCGAACCGTTGTCGTAACTGCGTTCAGTCCATGCGACCCGAAAGCTCTCCGAAGACGCGCGAATGACGCTCGAGACGTCTACGGAGATTTGAGCCTTGCCCAGCTTGGCAAAGGGGTCATTGTTGCGTGCGTAATCGTTGAGCGCAGCCGCGCCACGATCCGTCGTAAAATCATAGGCCCGGAGCCAATTCTGGCGCAGAACGATACCGTCGGCCGACAAGCCTCTGACGTCCTCGATGAAGCGTGCCAGATGGTAGGCGATCTGAGCGTCAGTAGGTTGATAGTCGATGTTGGCCGGCGAACCTTTTGGGCTTGGCCGAGATGATCGACTTCTACTACCCAAGGCGTGATCGATCCCTGGCTCGATTGCCAGACAAGGCTGCCAGCGAGACCGGCTGAAAGCATCAGGCAGCCGAACGCCATTAGGCGCCAGTTCTTGGCCTGCACGCGGGCAGATCCAATGCGTTCGTCCCAAACCTGCGCTGCCTTTTGGTAAGGCGTAATCGGCTCGGGCATGCGCCCGTAGTGAACTGATGGTCGTTTGAACATCGCTGGTTGCCCCTGATATCGAGTGATTGGTTTCAAGTCTTGCGATAGAAGGTTTGAGGCGCTGCTGTGCGGCGGAGGTGCAGTGGTGCGTCTCAGCGTTCTCCTTCCGACAAATCGACGGAGGAGCCGCTGCCACCATGATCGCCGGAGCGGACGGCGTGGCCAGCGGCGGAGGCACCATGTCGAATGGTCTGAGCACGCTTCATGCGGCGAGCCCAATCAGGCTGCCCTTCGGCCGGAGCGCTCGCGCTCCGGTCGCCCGCTTGGCTACCTCCGAAGGCAGCGGCTGCTCGACGCAATGGACTCGTCGCAGCCGAAGCGCCAGCCTCCGCGACGCCGGCAAGGCCGCCGCTTCGATAGGCGGCTGTTGCTCCGGTTATGACAGCGCCGCCACCTCGCGCGGCGCCTGCAACCGCACCGCCAGCGAGACCGGCACCGCCAGCGACAAGTCCCGCGCCAGCCGCAACAATGCCGCTAGCAGCAAGGCCTGTTCCAATCGCGGCGCCGGCGCCGAGTTGAGGTCCGCCCGACACCAGGCCATTTGCGATACCCGGACCGAAGATGCCAAGGCCCAGCAAGGAGAGTGCCGCAAGCACCAGAGTCATTGCGTCTTCGATGGTTGGCTGATTGCCACCAAAGCCAGCGGTGAACTGCGAGAACAGGGTCGATCCAATGCCGACGATGACGGCCAGGACCTTGATCCCTGAAGATATGACGTTACCCAAAACCCGTTCTGCGGCAAAGGCGGTCTTGCCGAACAGCCCAAATGGAATGAGCACGAAGCCGGCCAGCGTCGTGAGCTTGAACTCGATCAGGGTGACGAAGAGCTGGATTGCCAGAATGAAGAAGGCGAGCAGGACCACGACCCAGGCGAACAGGAGAACGACGATCTGGACGAAATTCTCGAAGAAACTGATGTAGCCCATCAGGTTGGAGATCGAATCGAGCAGCGGCCGGCCGGCGTCGAGTCCAACTTGAGCGATCTTTCCAGGTCTCAGGAAATCGGATGCTGACAGGCTTGCACCCGATGCTTTCAGCCCAAGACCCGCAAAGCTTTCGAAGACGATGCGCGCCAGGCTGTTCCAATTGCTGATCAGGTAGGCAAAGACGCCGACAAAGAGCGTCTTCTTGACGAGGCGTGCGATGATGTCTTCGTCCGGCCCCCAGCTCCAGAACAACGCGGCAAGCGTGATGTCGATCGCGGCAAGCGTAGTTGCGAGATATCCGACGTCGCCGCCCAGCAGCCCAAAGCCATTATCGATGTAGCGCGTGAATGTCTCAAGGAACTGGTCGATGATGCCTGTACTGGTCATGGCTTGCTCGATTCAGGTAGCGCCACCGACGGATATCCCTGCGGCATCCGACTCTGGTCTTTTGGCGCGGGTGTTAGGCCAGCGGCCGGGTCGGATCCCAAAGGCGGAGCAGCGCTGTCTTTCCGGCCGAAGAAACGGCGCCGGTTCTCAGCCCAAACCTTTTGGCAATGCTGATAGCCTCCGACATCGTCTGACGTGACGGTGCGGCAGCGGGCGAGATCGGAAACCTCAACATCCGTGGTCTGCTCTGCCTTTGGCGGCGCAGACGCATCTTCTCCACTACGAAGTTGGATCGTGCAGGCAGTCACGACCAACACCCCGATTGTCGTAAGTAGCGACAACGCCATAAATGTCCGGATGTCAGTCATCAGTGGAACATCTGCACGTTGGATAATTGATAGCCCTGCCCTGGGTTGAGAAACCGCCGGAGCTGTTCGCGGCCCTGGTCCTGGGCCGCCGCGCGTTGCGCTGCTTCAAGGCTCTGTGTCCTGCCCTGTGCCGTCACGCCAGCCGTCAGGTCCGCCAGCTGCTGCGCATTCAGTGCGAGAAGCTGATTGCCGGCCTGTGTTGCCTGCAGGGCGCCGCTAGCGCTCTGACTCGACGTCACAAGTGCAGACGTCTGGATTTGATGGGTATCGAGGTTGCCAACGATGCCATCCTGGACACGAAGGGCGTCCTGCGTTGCGGCATATGAATTCTGCCAGCGCGATTGAGCATTGGCGGTCAGCAACTGATCCGACTGGCTGCTGGCGGCTGGCGCGTAGCTCGTCGAGAAGGCATGATCGATCTGCTGGACGTCATAGGCAATACGCTGCGCCTGGGCCAGCAATTGCTGAGTACGCTGGATCGAGGATTGCAGTTGCTGCAGCGACGAATACGGCAGGTTCGCCAGGTTCTTCGCCTGGTTGATCAGCATCTGCGCCTCGTTCTGCAACGAGGTGATCTGATTGTTGATCTGCTGGAGTTCCCGCGCAGCCGTCAAGACATTCTGGACGTAGTTGTTGGGATCAAAGACGATCCACTGGGCTCGCGCGGGCACTGTGATGCCCAGGATCAGCGCGACCGTGCCAGCGGCCGTCAACAGGCCAAGACGCCTCATAGTGATTTCTCCGGATTGACGAGATTGGGGAGCAGGTCGAGGGTCCAGACCAAACCGCGGGTACGAAACCGTCAGGTCCATGTTCCGCCAGGAGCTGCGTGATGGCAGCCTGGTCGTTCTTGGCAGAGGCCGCAGTGAATGCGAGCGCAATCTCACCAAGGCCCAGTTCGAACATCCGGTTGCCGCGACGGGACTGGCAGTAGTAGTCGCGCTTGGGCGTTGCCCGGCTCAGGAGCTCAATCTGCCGGTCGTTGAGACCGAAGCGTCTGTAGATGGCTGTGATCTGGGGTTCGATCGCCCTCTCGTTCGGCAGCAACAGCCGCGTTGGACAGCTTTCGATGATCGCAGGCGCGATTGCACAGCCATCGATGTCCGAGAGCGACTGGGTCGCGAAGATGACGGAAGCGTTTTTCTTCCGAAGGGTCTTCAGCCACTCCCGGAGCTGTCCGGAAAAATCATCGTCGTCGAGGGCAAGCCACCCCTCATCGACACGCCGGCCGTCCAGATGGCAGGCCTCGCCAAGGCGCTCAAATTCGGCATCGAGCAGGCGCCCGGAAGGACCGCCGAGGCAATATGGTTGCAAGGCGCGTTTCAGAGAGTTCGATTGGAGCAGGACTGACAGGCCCGTCAGGGTACGCTCCACCCTCGGCACCGAAGCGAGAGATGTTAGCGCCGACCACAGATGAGCCTTGACCTCGGGGGTGATCTCGACCTTTTCCCGGGCGAGGATCGCGCCGATCCATTCGGTCGCCCATCCGCGCTCGGCGGGATCGTCAATCCACGCCAACGGCTGGAAGGCGACTGGCTTTTCGTCCCCATCAGACAGTCCACCGCCGAGATCGTGCCAATCGCCGCCCATGGCAATTGCGGCCGCCCGGATCGAACCGCCGAAATCGAACGCAAAGACCTGCGAGTTCTGGTAACGACGGAACTGTAGCGCCATCAGAGCTAGCAGGACCGACTTGCCGGCACCTGTTGGCCCTACCACCAGCGTGTGGCCGACGTCGCCGACGTGGAGGGAGAATCGAAATGGGGTCGATCCCTCGGTCTTCCCAAACAGGAGCGGCGGACCCTTGAAGTGTAGATCCCTCACCTCGCCGGCCCAGACGGCCGACATCGGAATCACGTGGGCGAGGTTGAGGGTCGACACCGGTGGCTGCCGCACGTTGGCGTACACATGGCCCGGCAAGCCACCGAGCCAGGCTTCGACGGCATTCACCGTCTCGATCATGCAGGTGAAATCGCGACCCTGAATAACCTTCTCGACCAGGCGGAGCTTTTCGTCGGCCGCATTGGGATCCAGGTCCCAGACAGTGATGGTCGCTGTGACAAAGGCTTGTCCGATCTGGTCGGACCCCAGTTCCTGCAACGCCGCGTCGGCATTCGGCGCGGTAGCTCCCGGTGAGCGCCTTCGCAATCGTCTCGGCACTGGAGTGGCAACTGTAGTGGCGCAAGCACGCCAACGCCTCGGGATCGCGCTCGCCGGCAAGGATCGCGCGTATGATACGCAGGCCGGTCGCGCCGGTGATGTCGGCGACGACGTGGTGGAGCTGAAGATTCATCGCCGTCAAGGCCTTCTGCATATGCTGGATGTGTGAGGCCGCGTACTCCAGCAGACGCTCGCGCTGACGCACGTAGGCTCGCAGTTCGGCAATCTGCCCTTTGGGCTGAAAGCTGGCCCGCAGCAACCCGAATGAATGGAGCCGCTGCAGCCATTGCGCATCGCTGACATCGGTCTTACGCCCCGGCACGTGCTTGGCATCGCGCGCATTGACAAGAAAGACGGTAAATCCCCGGGCATCGAGAAGCTCGAAAATCGGAATCCAGTAGACGCTGGTCGATTCCATGACGACGGTCTCGACGCCGCATTCCGTAAACCAGTCTACCAGCCGATGCAGATCGGCCGTGAAGGTACCGAAACTGTGGACTGGCTCCGGTGCGCGATCTGCCCTGACGGCGCCATATGCATGGTGGCGCCAACGTCGATGGCAGCCGCGTTCGGGTGCACCATCGGCATCTTACCGCCGTCCTTCGACTTCGATCTTTTGGGATTCATCTGTAGCTCCTTCTGACTCCGGCGGAAGGGCTGGGCTGCGCAATTCATTCAAATTCCTAAACGGGATCGCCGCAATGGCGTCACCACTCTCAAGTGCGCAACAGCCCATGGACCAGGTTTTTTGACGGGCTCACGTGCCACCAAAATCGTATCGGCCGCTCCCTTCCGGCCGCAGTCTAGCGGTTAGCCGTTTCTATCCCACAGGGGGCGCGCAGCGCCGCGCTCAGTTTTTTAGAAGGCGCCCTCAGCAAAGCGGGCCTGCTGAGCGCAAAGCGATGATCGAGCGTGAGCACAATCTGCCGATCACCAGGCAGGCGGAAGTTTTGAAGATCAGCCGTGGCAGTGTCTATTATCTACCACGTCCCGTGCCGCCCGCCGACCTCGCAATCATGCAACGGCTCGACCGGCTGCATCTGGAGTTTCCTTTCGCCGGTTCGCGAATGTTGCGAGACCTGCTGGCTGCCGAGGGCAGCAAGATCGGCCGCCGGCATGTCAAAACGCTGATGCGGCGGATGGGGATAGAGGCGCTCTACCGCCGGCCGCGCACCACCAAGCCCGAGCCTGGACATAAGATCTATCCATATCTGCTGCGCGGCATGGAGATCACGCGTCCGAACCAGGTCTGGGCGATGGACATCACCTACATCCCGATGGCGCGGGGCTTCGTGTACCTGGCTGTTGTCCTCGACTGGGCGACCCGTCGGGTGCTGTCGTGGCGCGTCTCGATCACGATGGAAGCCGCATTCTGCGTCGAGACGCTGGAGGATGCTCTCGCTCGCTACGGCAAGCCGGACATCTTCAACACCGACCAGGGCTCGCAGTTCACCGGCGCGGCGTTCACTGGCGTGCTCGCCAGTCACGGCATCGCCATCAGCATGGAGGGCCGGGGCGCCTGGCGCGACAACGTGTTCGTCGAGCGGCTGTGGCGCAGCGTCAAATATGAGGAGGTCTATCTGCGGGCCTACGACACCGTGTCCGACGCCCGCGCCTCGATCGGCCGATACCTCGACTTTTACAATGGCCGGCGTCCTCACTCGAGCCTTGACGGCGGCACCCCGGATCAAGCTTACTTCAACCCCCTGCCGTTCCGCGCGGCAGCTTAATTTTGGCGGAAGCTCCACTAATCGACGCGGAATTGCTGTTCAGACAACCGGGACCACCTCAGAGCATAGTTGTAGGCGTTGATGAAGTCGGCAAGGTGAGCTTCGAGCTGATCGTGTCGATCGTAGTAATAGCGTTGGACGGTCGCTTCCTTGATCGTGCGGTTCATTCGTTCGACCTGGCCATTGGTCCAGGGATGCTTGATCTTAGTCAGCCGATGCTCGATCCCGTTCTCCCGGCAGCGCATGTCGAACATATGCGTGGCGTATCTTGCTGTCGGGCCGTCCGCATAGCGCGGTGGGAAGGTGAACTGGATCCCATTGTCGGTGAGAACCGTGTGGATCTTGTAGGGGACGGCCGCAATAAGGGCTTCGAGGAAGGCCGCGGCCGAGGTCCTTCCGGTCTTCCTGGCCAGTTGCACGAACACGAACTTGCTGGTGCGATCGATTGCGACGTAGAGGTAGAGCTTGCCTTTGGCGGTCCGGAGCTCGGCGATGTCGATGTGGAAGTAGCCGATCGGATAAGCCTTGAACTTCTTCTTCGAGGGCTTGCCACCCCCGACTTCCGGCAATCGGCTGACGCCGTGACGCTGGAGGCAGCGATGCAGGGATGACCGCGTCAGATGCGGGATGGTCGGCTGCAGCGCATAGAGGCAATCGTCGAGTGGCAGCAGCGTATGCTGCCGGAAAGCAACGATGATCGCCTCCTCCTCGATGGAAAGGACAGTCGACTTGGCTTCCTTGGGGCCAGTCGAACGATCGGTGACAGTCTCGCGCTGCTTCCACTTCGCGACAGCCTTCTGGTTGATCCCGTAGCGCTTGGCGAGACCTCTCAGGCTCTCTTGACTATTTTGTATTGCTCGACGGACTGCCTCCGTCGTGGTGGCGCAGCCGTGTAAAATCTGTCCCATAGCGCTTCCTTCGAATCGTGCGACAAGGATGCACCATCAAAGCCTGGGACTAAACACCATCGCAATCTTCGGCGGCTTGGAGCTGCTGCTCTGCCTCATCGCTTCTATGAACTACGCCTGAATCCGGCATCCTCCTTCGAAGGAGGCCCTGCGTCCGCAGGATTAGGAAGCGTTCGCCCGCGCCCGTTCTCGACCTTCACGACGCCGCTCGCGACGTTCGCGTCGTCGCCTAGCGCGCTCCGGCGGCTGCGGACGCGGTGGTATCGGCGCATCCCTGTTCTCGGCTGGCACGGTCTCTGTTGGTGGCTCGACGGCGGTGCGCGCCTCCATGAGCTCTAGCACTGTCCGTCCCTTGACGGTGATCTTCCAGCCGCCGTTTTCGCGCTCGACGAGACGTTGCGAAAAGATGTCGAGGTCCGGTACACGCGCAGCCAGCCGCTTTGTGCGATCGGCCCAGTCCCGGCCGCTGGTCGCCAGGATCGCCATGTCGCGCTTGAGATCGGCCATCGCGGCAAATCCATCCGGATAGCTCACCAGGATCTTAAGCACCGTGACCTGGAAATTCACCCCCGCCTCCGGTCATCGCCACATCGTCGGCGCCTGCGAGAGAGCGTGGCGCCCGATCTGCTTGAGGCGATCCGGAGAGATGTCCCCTTTGGTCGCGGCTTCCAGGATTTTGGAGGCCACATGGGTACGGGCACCCGTCACGCTCCGGGAAACGCTTTCGCAAACCTCATCTAGGACGGCGCGCAATAGCGCGGTGGTCGCGGGATCGAACATGAGAAGCCCCATAAAAAAAATTACCATACCGCAATAGAGGCGGCGTCAAATTTAAGCGTGTTAAAAATCGCTGGAACTCTACACCCCTGCTTGGATTGGCAATATCGGCGCAAGTGGCGGCGACTGCCTCCGCGCGCCGGACTCCGGTCCACTGCCCTTGCTACCAATTTCTCTGAGCTCCGTGTCGGGCCACCTCCCGCCTCACTCTTTGCTACGCCGGCAGGCCACTTCCTGCTCCGGGCCTTCCCACGGCGCGCTCTAGCATCGGGGGTAAGTAGGTCCGAGGTGTCCTTTTCAGGCGCTGCACTACCCTCCTGTTCGATCCGGTTGCCGTCGCAGTTTCAAATCCTGCTGGCAATCATCATGATGGGCAGCACCAGCAAAGAACCAGTTTCAGCAGCTCACGCCATTATCCGATGACACGTCCTGCCATAATTCCAGCGGGTTCTTGGCCACGCCGCATGTCTGCTGGAATCGCAGCAGGGTACTGCGGAGAATTGACTGTCGAAGCCTTTCTCAAACGAGTCGGTAAGGAGTATCCTCATCCACGTGTGAAAGAAGGGAGGCGTCAGCTGTGGTTGAGAGACGATCTGGACCGAGCTATCGCGCCGGACATGGTGCCGGGCGACCTCGCCGAGGATTTGTGACGTTGGAGCGGCCGCTTCCACGCTTTGTAGAGGTGCGTCGGCTTGCCCGCGGTTCGGTCGCATTCTATTTCCGGATTCCAACTTATTACCGCAAGCTCGGCTGCGAGATGACGAATGAACCCCTTGGGACGAGCTACGAAGTCGCATGCGGCGAAGAGGGAAAAGGCGGACGCGCTGCCACACTCAATGCCCTCTTCGATGAATGGAACAACCACCGCAGAGGCCAGCCCGGAGAGCAGGGAAAGATCGCGCGCTATGGCACGATCGATTGGCTGTTCCGCCAATATAAGACGGAGAAGGCGTATACCGAGAAGGTCTCACCTCGGTCCCGCCCCGATTACGAACGGATCATGCAATTGATCTGCGACACCGTCGATAAGAACGGACGGCGGATTGGCGAACGCCAGATCATGGAGGTTACGCCACGAGCCGCCGATAAGATCTACGACAAAATCATCAACGGGCCGAACCGCGTCAGGCTGAGGCAGGGAGAAAAGGTAGTCGGGCTCTGCCGTAAGGTATGGCGGATCATGCGTCGGCTGCACCCAGAGTTGTTTGATAAGAAGCACCCGAACCCCTGGGACGATTTCACCCTCAAGAGCCGCACCAAGACCAAGAAGCACGCGGTCACTCGAGAAGAGGTCTATAAATTTGCATGGGGCTGCATCAAAGAAGGGCGGGCTGAACCCGCGGCCGTCGCGGTGATCTGCTTTGAATGGCTACAACGACCCGAGAACGTGGTGGCCGGGTTTTTGACTTGGCCCGACTACCGCAGCAAAAACTGGCCACACGCTGTGCGAATCGAGCACCACAAGAACAAGGCGCTGGTCTGGCATCCGCTCGAAGAGACTCTCGACGGAGAGACCATCAAGTTTTACGCCGAAGCGGAGGACGTTTTGAGCCATCTGCCCAAGCTCGGCGTCCCGATGATCATGCGTCGGATCCAAAAGGGTGAGCGCAAGGGCGACGCCAAAGTGTGGTCCTACCCTGGCATGGAAAAAGTGGTGCAGCAGATGCGCAAGAAGATCGACGGCGTGTCAAAGCTGTTCACGCTTGATGCCTGTCGACACGGCGGCATGACCGAACTCGAGGAAGCCGAACTGACGGACGGCCAGGGTCGTGCGCTATCGGGCCACAAGACCGCACAGGCCTATCGCGGCTATGCCAAGGAAACGATGATGCGAGCGTTGGCTGCGACCCGTAAGCGGCATGCACATCTCCTGGCGCAGAAGGAGCTCGATCAGCAGAATGCTGATGGAGCAACATCACTTCGAGACGAAACGCAGACCTCCGCAATTTCCAAGACTAGCGTCCGATCTTAAGGATAGACTACGCTTCGTTGCACGCTGCAAAAGGCGGCGGGTTCTGCAATTGTTGATCCCGCACGCGACGTCAGCGGCTGCGGTGGGAAGCTTGCAGCGCGCAGATAGCGTTCATCCACTCAATTCGTAATTTGATAAGTTGAGCGACGTTCAGCGCGCCACGACTTTCATGCGCTCTCGACCAAAAACGAAACCAGCACAGAATTTCCAAATGCGAGGCAAACGGAATTTCCAAATGCGCGGGATATTCCGCCCTGAAGGCCGTTTTCGTAATAAAATCAGCGTGTTGGCTCTGGCTGGGGCGGGAGGGATCGAACCTCCGAATGGCGGAATCAAAATCCGCTGCCTTACCGCTTGGCTACGCCCCAACAGACGACGAACGGAACGGGTCGAACCGGCACCCGCAGATTCCCGTCGGTCGCTGCCGGTCTATAGGGAGCGGCGGGGCATTTCAACCGCCTGGAGGGGCAAAAAGGGCCAGGCGGCTGGCGGCCAACACTCTATTCTGGGCCCGAATGGCCTCCCCGTTCCGGCCAGACGATCCTGCGTCCCGGCAGTTGAGACCGCCCCCGTTTCATGGGAATACGGCGCCAACAATTGTTCTCGGGGAGTGAGCCATGACCTACCGCGCGCCGATTTCTGACATGCTGCTGTCGCTCAACCATGGCGCGGGCCTCAAGGCCGCCTTGGAGGCCGGCCATTACGGCGATTTCGACGCCGACATTGCCGCGGCCGTGCTGGAGGAAGCCGGCAAGTTCGCAGCCGACGTGCTGGCGCCGCTCAACAAGGTCGGCGACGAGCACGGCATCAAGCTCGAAGGCGGCAAGGTCACGACCGCGCCGGGCTGGCCTGACGCCTACAAGCGCTGGACCGAGGGCGGCTGGAACGCGGTGTCCGGCCCCGAAGATTTCGGCGGCCAGGGCCTGCCGCTCGCGATCAACGCCGCCTGCTCCGAGATCTGGAGCGCTGCCAACGTCGCCTTCGGCCTCTGCCCGCTGCTGACGGCGTCGGCGATCGAGGCGCTGGAGGCCCATGGCAGCGACGAGCTGAAGACAATCTATCTCGAAAAGCTCGTCTCCGGCGAATGGACCGGCACGATGCAGCTGACCGAGCCGCAGGCCGGCTCCGACGTCGGCGCGCTGCGCACCCGCGCCGAAAAGCAGGCGGACGGCACCTATCGCATCAAGGGGACGAAGATCTTCATCACCTATGGCGAGCACGACATGACCGACAACATCGTGCATTTCGTGCTGGCGCGTCTGCCCGATGCGCCCGCCGGCACCAAGGGGATTTCTCTCTTTCTTGTTCCCAAGTTCATGGTCAACGCCGACGGCTCGCTGGGGCAGCGCAACGACATCTATGCCAGCGGCGTGGAGCACAAGCTCGGCATGCATGCCTCGCCGACCTGCACCATGACCATGGGCGACCATGGCGGCGCGATCGGCTTTCTGATCGGCGAAGAGAACCAGGGCATGCGCTGCATGTTCACGATGATGAACCAGGCCCGCCTCGGCGTCGGCCTGGAGGGCGTCGGCGTCGCCGACCGCGCCTACCAGCAGGCCCTATCGTACGCGCAGGAGCGCCGCCAAGGCCGCGCGGTCGGCAAGACAGGCGACGGCTCGGATGCGATCTTCGTGCATCCCGACGTCAAGCGCATGCTGATGCGGATGCGGGCGCAGACCGCGGCCGCGCGCACCATCTGCTATGCGACCGCCGTCGCGATCGACGTCTCGATCCGCGCCAAGGATCCGAAGGTGCGCACTGAAGCAGCCGCGCGCGCGGCGCTGCTGACGCCGATGGCCAAGGCCTATTCCACCGATATCGGCAACGAGGTCGCCTATCTCGGCGTGCAGGTGCATGGCGGCATGGGCTTCATCGAGGAGACCGGCGCGGCCCAGCATTACCGCGATGCCCGCATCACCGCGATCTACGAGGGCACCAACGGCATCCAGGCGATCGATCTCGTCACGCGCAAGTTAGCTGCCAATGGCGGCGCTTCGGTGTGGGCGCTGCTCGACGAGCTCTCGGCAACCGTCAAGAAGGTGGAGGCCTCCAACGATCCCGCCTTCGGCACCACGGCCGCCAAGCTGCGCGAGGCGCTCGACGCGCTGGCGCGCACCAGCAAATGGCTGTTGGAGCGCGTTGCCTCCGCGCCGAACGACGCGCTTGCGGGCGCGACGCCGTATCTGCAGCAATTCGGCGCGACGCTCGGCGGCTGCCTGCTCGCCTCCGAGGCGCTCGCCGCCAAGGCCGAAGGCCTCGGCGATGCGCCACGCTACGTCGCGCTGGCGCGCTTCTTCGCCGAGAACATCACGGTGCAGGCGGGCGCGCTCGAGCGCACCGTGACCGAGAGCGCGGAATCGGTCGCGGCGGCGGATGCGGCGTTGCTGGGGTAAGAAGACCTGTAGCGCGGATGGAGCGGCAGCGTAATCCGGGGCGGGTGTCTCTCGTGGCGGGCGACCACCGGCTTTTTCTAAGCGTTTTGTCGCAATTGTTGCGATGCGCTACGGTGCCATGTGGGAATACGCCGAAAGATTGAGCCGGCGCATTGGCACGCCTGCGGGATGATGTAGGCTATTGCCTGGCGAGACTCGCGAAGCGGCGAGCGCAAGGGGGCTCTCATGGCGAATGGCAATATCGTCGTCACCGAAGAGCGCGGAACGCGCGTGATCACCCTGCGCCGCCCGGGCAAGAAGAACGCGATCACCCAGGACATGTACCGGGAGATGAGCCACGCCATCGACACCGCCCAGAACAATCCGGACATCCGCTGCATGATCATCACCGGCGGCTCGGGCGTCTTCACCGCCGGGGACGACATCGACGATTTTCTCCACGCCGACGCCTCGCGCCCCGAGATGCTGTCGAACGGCGTCAAATTCCTCTACTCGCTCGCCCTCAATGCCAAGCCGATCATCGCCGCCGTCGACGGCGCCTCGATCGGGATGGGCACCGTGATGCTGTTCCACTGCGATTATGTACTGGCCTCGAACGCTGCGACCTTCTCCGCGCCCTACATCCATCTCGGGCTGGTGCCGGTCGGCGCGGCCAGCCTGTTGATGCCGAACACGATGGGCTACCAGCGCGCCTTCGCGATGCTGGTGATGGGGCGGAGCTTCACCGCCGCGGAGGCCCATGCCGCAGGCTTCGTCAACACCGTGGTCTCGCCGGGACATACCGAGGTCGAGGCGCGCAAGGTGGCGCGCGAGATCTGCCGGCTGCCGGCCGAGGCGGTTGCGATCTCGCGCAAGCTGCTGCGCGCGCCGCCCGAAGAGCTGACCCGCCGCATCGACCAGGAAGGCCATCTGTTCGGCGACCGGCTCAGGTCGGAGGAGGCGATCGCTGCGTTCAATGCGTTCGCGAACAGGAAGAAGCGGTGAGGTGCTGCGCGTCGCGAGAACTTTCGTGAAATCTTCGCGCGCTACGACTAGTCTGGTTCCATGCGATACGTAGTTCCATCCATCCTTGCCGCACTCGCCCTCGCCACCCTGCCCGCTTCGGCCCAGAGCACAGCCCCCGTCGAGCTGCGCGTTCTCGCGATCAACGATTTCCACGGCAATCTGCGGCCGCCGCCGGGCGGCATCCGCATCAATGACCCCGAGGACAAGTCCAGGAAGGTGACGGTGGCGGCCGGCGGCGCCGAGTACATGGCGACGCTGGTGAAGCAGCTGCGCGAAGGGCACAAGAACACCGTCTTCGTCGCCGCGGGCGACCTGATCGGCGCGAGTCCGTTTCTGTCGGCGATGTTTCACGACGAGCCGTCGATCGAGGCGCTCTCGATGATGGGCCTTGCGATCAGCTCGGTCGGCAATCACGAATTCGACGAGGGCAAGACCGAGCTTCTGCGCATGCAGAACGGCGGCTGCCATCCCGTCGACGGCTGCCAGGGACCGCATCCCTTCGCGGGCGCCAAATTCCATTATCTCGCGGCCTCCACCGTCGAGACTGCGACCGGCAAGAGCGTGCTGCCGCCCTACGAGATCCGGGAATTCGACGGCGTTCCCGTCGCCTTCATCGGCCTGACCTTGAAGGAGACCGCCGGCATCGTCTCGCCAGCGGGCATCGCCGGGCTCGAATTCCGCGACGAGGCCGAGACGGTGAATGCGCTGGTGCCGCAGCTGAAGGCGCGCGGCGTCGAAGCGATCGTGGTGCTGATCCACCAGGGCGGCGATCCCGCCGGCGACTACAATGAATGCCCTGCGATCACGGGCCCGATCGTCGACATCGTCAGGAAGTTCGACCGTGCCGTCGACGTCGTCGTCAGCGGCCACACCCATCGCGCCTATGTCTGCGATATCGACGGGCGTCTCGTCACCAGCGGCGACAAATACGGCACGCTCGTCACCGCGATCGACCTCAAGCTCGATCCCGCAACGCGCGACATCGTCGGCGCGAAGGCCGAGAACGTCATCGTCGCCAATGCTTCGCTGGCCAGGGATCCCGAGCAGACCGCATTGATCGACGCCTACGACAAGCTCTCCGCGCCGATGGCCAACCGGCCCGCGGGCTCGGTGACGCAGACATTGTCGCGCGTGCCGAACGAGGCCGGCGAAAGCGCGCTCGGCGATATCATCGCCGACGCGCAATTGCTCGCAACCCGCGATGCGAAGGATGGCAGCGCTGTCATCGCGCTCACCAATCCCGGCGGCATCCGCACCGACATCGTTCCGAAGGAGAACGGCGCCATCACGTTCGGCGACGTCTTCGCCAGCCAGCCGTTCCGCAACCGCCTCGTCACCATGACGCTGACGGGCAGCCAGCTCAAGGACATGCTCGAGCAGCAATGGCTTGACCCGAAGCGGCCGCGGATTCTCCAGGTGTCGAACGGCTTCAGCTATACCTGGGATGCTTCAAAGCCGTTCGGCGAGCGCATCAGCCTCGAGAGGATAACGCTCAACGGCAGGCCGATCGAGGCTGGAAGCGGCTACCGTGTCACGCTGAACGATTACCTCGCCGTCGGCGGAGATGGGTTTACCGTCGCCAAGCAGGGCACGGCGCCGCAATATGGCGGCTACGATGCGGACGCGCTGTTCGCGTTCTTTAGGGCGCACGGGCCGGTCGGTCCGCTGCCGCCCACCCGCATCCTGCGGGTGAATTGATCCGGATCAAGCGGGCAGGCCTTTGCCATTCCCGGCCAAGCGCCTAGATTGGGTTTTGCATTGCGTTTTGGCGCCGGATGCGCCAACGACGGCAAAAGCCCGCATCCCATGAGGCCGACCTGATGAGCACGCTTCTCCTTTCCCACAAGGCCTGCCTCGACCATGTCACGCCGCCGGGACACCCTGAGCGGCCGGATCGCCTGCGCGCGGTGGAAGAAGCTTTGTCGCACGAGCGCTTCCAGTTCCTGGCGCGCGATGAGGCGCCGGAGGGCGATCTCGATCTCGTCACGCTCTGCCACAACGAGCACTACGTCACCGAGCTGCGCCACATCGCCCCGACCAGCGGGCAGGTCTATATCGACGGCGACACCTCGATGTCCCCCGGCACGTGGGAGGCGGTGATGCGCGGCGTCGGCGGCGCGGTGGCGGCGACCGAAGCGGTGATGGCGGGCGAGCATCGCAACGCCTTCGTCGCGGTGCGCCCGCCCGGACATCACGCCGAGATCGGCAAGCCGATGGGCTTCTGCTTCTTCGACAACGTCGCGATCGCCGCGCGCCACGCCCAGCGCAAATACGGCATCAAGCGCGCGGCCATCGTCGATTTCGACGTGCATCACGGCAACGGCACGCAGGACATCTTCTGGTCGGACCCGACCGTGATGTACTGCTCGACGCACCAGATGCCGCTGTTTCCGGGCACCGGCGCCAAGGGCGAGCGCGGCGATCACGACACCATCGTCAATGCGCCGCTCGCCTCCGAGGATGGCGGCCCGGAATTCCGCTCAGCGTTCGAGAATCTGATCCTGCCGCAGCTCGAGAAATTCAGCCCCGAGCTGCTGATCATCTCGGCCGGCTTCGACGCGCATTATCGCGATCCGTTGGCTTCGCTGAACCTGCGCGCGGAGGACTATGCCTGGGTGACGCGCAAGCTGATGGATCTCGCCGACAAGACCGCTGGTAGCCGCATTGTTTCGGTGCTCGAGGGCGGCTATGACCTGCAGGGACTGAAAGAATCTGTTACGGCGCATGTCGGCGCCCTGATGGGCGCTTGACCCACCCGCCACATTACGCCCGCAAAACTCTGCTTTCTCCAAGGTGAAGCGAAGCGGGCAATCGGAAACGGATATGGCCGAAAATACGCAAGTCGACGTCTCCAGGCTCACCTTCGAGCGCGCGATCGAGGAACTCGAAACGATCGTGAAGCGGCTCGAGGACGGCAAGGTGCCGCTCGAGGAATCCGTGACGATCTACGAGCGCGGCGAGGCGCTGAAGCGCCGCTGCGAGGAGTTGCTGCGCCAGGCCGAGGCGCGCGTCGACAAGATCACCACCGATGCCAGCGGCCAGGCCACCGGCACTGCGCCGCTCGACGTCCAATAAAGATTGCTTTCCCGCTCAGTCTCCTGACGACCCAGGGCCGCGCGAGACGCAACGGCAGGTCCGCGCAAAATGTCTTCGCGGGGAGCGTGGCCGCTGCATCCTGGGATCGCACGGCCTGGGATCGCACGGCGCAGTTCCCGGCCGGCAGCGGTTCCGGGGGTGGATCGATAACGTCCCCGCCCCGAAATCGGGTCTTGCGGCGAGAAAAGCTCCGATTCCGGGCAAAAAAGCGTGCCAGGAACCGAGCAAGGCCGGAACCCCTTACCCCCGGCCAAGGTTAACCACTCTGGCCCGCGAGTTGCATTTGCATACCCCTAATCGGCCCAGCGGGTTGGCTTTGGCCCAAGCTTTGGTGTAAAGCTGCGCGGAGTGTGGCTTTTTGCGAGCCTTGCGTGGGCACTGATTACCGACGACAAGTGCTTCAAACTGCTGTTGAAATTGGCTTGGGACGGACGAAGCCGATCTAAGTGACAGGGATCACAGAGACTGAACCGGAGCGCACTTAAGCTTACCTAAGCTTGAAGGCGGGGCCTTGCCCCGTGCAGGTGGCTCCGACGGTTATAGGACTCGCGCTGCGCCGATATTGTGCAAACCCATCGCGCACCGGAATGACCTTCCGGTGCTGACAAATTGGAAATCGCCGTGAACGCATACAGTAAGACGCCGCTTCTCGACACCATCCGGACACCGGAAGACCTGCGCAAGCTCAAGGTCGAGCAGGTACGCCAGGTTGCCGACGAGCTGCGGCAGGAGACCATCGATGCCGTCTCGGTGACCGGCGGTCACTTCGGCGCGGGCCTCGGCGTGGTCGAGCTCACCACCGCGATCCATTACGTCTTCGATACGCCGCGCGACCGGCTGATCTGGGACGTCGGCCACCAGGCCTATCCGCACAAGATCCTCACCGGCCGGCGCGACCGCATCCGCACGCTGCGCACCGGCGGCGGCCTGTCCGGCTTCACCAAGCGCAGCGAGAGCGATTACGATCCGTTCGGCGCGGCGCATTCCTCGACCTCGATCTCCGCCGGCCTCGGCATGGCCGTGGCGCGCGACCTCTCCGGCGGCAAGAACAACGTTATCGCGGTGATCGGTGACGGCGCGATGTCGGCCGGCATGGCCTATGAGGCCATGAACAACGCGGGTGCGATGAACTCGCGCCTGATCGTCATCCTCAACGACAACGACATGTCGATCGCGCCGCCGGTCGGCGCCATGAGCGCCTATCTGTCGCGCCTCTACTCCGGCAAGACCTATCGCACGCTGCGCGATGCGGCCAAGCAGATCAACAAGCGCCTGCCCAAGATCCTCGCCAACCGCGCCAACCGCGTCGAGGAATATTCGCGCGGCTTCATGATGGACGGCGGCACGCTGTTCGAGGAGCTCGGCTTCTACTATGTCGGCCCGATCGACGGCCACAACCTCGACCATCTCCTGCCCGTGCTGAAGAACGTCCGCGACATGGAGACCGGCCCGATCCTGGTCCACGTCGTGACGCAGAAGGGCAAGGGCTACGGCCCGGCGGAAGCTTCCGCCGACAAGTATCACGCCGTCGTCAAGTTCGACGTCGCGACCGGCACGCAGGCCAAGGCCAAGCCGAATGCGCCGGCCTATCAGAACGTGTTCGGCCAGAGTCTCGTCAAGGAAGCGCAGAAGGACGACAAGATCGTCGCCATCACCGCGGCGATGCCGTCGGGCACCGGCGTCGACATCTTCAACAAGGCCTTCCCCGACCGCACCTTCGACGTCGGCATCGCCGAGCAGCACGCGGTGACCTTCGCCGCGGGTCTTGCGACCGAAGGCTACAAGCCGTTCTGCGCGATCTACTCGACCTTCCTGCAACGCGGCTACGACCAGATCGTGCACGACGTCGCGATCCAGAACCTGCCCGTCCGCTTCGCCATCGACCGCGCCGGCCTCGTCGGCGCCGACGGCGCGACCCATGCCGGCTCGTTCGACAACGCCTATCTCGGCTGCCTGCCCAACATGGTGATCATGGCAGCTAGCGATGAAGCCGAGCTGGTGCACATGGTGGCGACCCAGGTTGCGATCAACGACCGCCCGAGCTCGCTGCGCTATCCGCGCGGCGAAGGCCGCGGCATCGAGATGCCCGAGGTCGGCATTCCGCTCGAGATCGGCAAGGGCCGCATGATCCGCCAGGGCAGCAAGATCGCGCTGCTCTCCTTCGGCACGCGCCTCGCCGAATGCGAGAAGGCGGCCGACGAGCTCGCCGCCCACGGCCTGTCCACGACGATCGCCGATGCGCGCTTCATGAAGCCGCTCGACACCGAGCTGGTGCTCAAGCTCGCGCGCGACCATGAGATCCTGATCACGATCGAGGAAGGCTCGGTCGGCGGCTTCGGCTCGCATGTCGCGCAGTACCTGACCGACCAGGGCGTGCTCGACAGCGGCATGGTCAAGTTCCGCTCGATGGTGCTGCCCGACGTGTTCCAGGATCACGACACCCCGGCCGCGATGTACGCCCGCGCCGGCCTCGACGCCAAGGGCATCGTCGCCAAGGTGTTCGAGGCGCTCGGCAAGGACGTGAAGGCCGAGACGGTCAAGCTGGCTTGATACGTCGTACGGGCACCGGACCCACCTCTCCCATAGGGAGAGGTCGGATCGCGCAAGCGATCCGGGTGAGGGGTTCAGGTCCCACGTGAGAGCGTAACCCCTCACCCGCGCCTTCGGCGCGACCTCTCCCTCCGGGAGAGGTTTTGCACCGCCGACGCCGCGGCAAACTCGATGCCTTCTTTCGGTAGTCCCATGAAAATCTATCTGGCAGGTCCCGACGTGTTCCTGCCGGATGCCATCGAGATCGGCCGGCGCAAGGTCGATATCTGCACGACGCACGGGCTGACCGGCCTCTATCCCCTCGACAACGCCGTCGACCTCACTGCGCCCGACGCCTCGCGGCAGATCTTTTGCGGCAACGAGGCGATGATGGACGCGGCCGATGCCATCATCGCCAACCTGACGCCGTTCCGCGGTGCCGGCGCCGATCCCGGCACCGTCTACGAGCTTGGCTACATGGCCGGACGCGGCAAGTTTTGTCTCGCCTATTCCAACGACGGCGCCGCCTATGCCGACCGCGTCTCGCGCTTCATGGAGGTCACCTCCGAGGACGGGCGGCTGGTCGATGCCCAGGGGCTGACGGTCGAGGATTTCGGGCTCGTCGACAATCTCATGATGATCCATGCGCTGGAGCTGCACGGCTGCCCGCTGGTGACACCGGCCGCGATGCCGATCGACGTCTGGCACGATCTTGTCGCGTTCGAGACTTGCGTCCGGATGGCGGCCGCGCGATTGATCGCTACATAAGCGCCAGTCCTTCTCGAGTGAACCGATGTCCCCTGCCCGCAAGCGCGCGGATGTATTGCTGGTCGAGCGCGGCCTGTTCGAGAGCCGGGCGCGGGCCCGCGCGGCCATCGAGGCCGGCCTCGTCACGGCCGACGACAAGCAGGTCTTGAAACCGTCGGAGACGATCGCCGAGGATGCGGTGATCCAGGCCGAGCCCGCGCACCCCTACGTCTCCCGCGGCGGCGTCAAGCTCGCCGGTGCGCTGGAACGGTACCCGATCGACATCGAGGACCATGTCTGCCTCGACGTCGGCGCATCCACCGGCGGCTTCACCGAGGTGCTGCTGGCGAACGGCGCGAGCCTGGTGTTCGCGGTCGATGTCGGCACCAGCCAGCTGCATCCCTCGCTGCGCGATCACCCCAAGATCGTATCGATGGAGGAGACCGACATCCGCAGCTATGACGGCAAACGCCTGCCGGCGCGCCCCGATGTCGTCGTCATCGACGTCAGCTTCATCTCGCTGAAATCAGTGCTGCCGGTGGCGCTGTCGCTGGCGGCCGCGCCGATGAGCCTGCTGGCGTTGATCAAGCCGCAATTCGAGGCTGACAGGAAGCACAACAAGAAGGGCATCATCCGCGATGCCGCCGTGCACCGGGAGATCTGCGACGACATCGCAGCCTTCGCGGCGTCGCTCGGCTGCACCGAGATCGAAATATTCCCCTCGCCGATCACCGGCGGCGACGGCAATATCGAATTCTTCCTGGGCGCGCGCCGTGGTTGAGCGCATCAAGATCGATCATGTCGGCCATCGCGGCGACGGCGTCTGCCGCGACGCCGGCGAAGCAATCTATGTGCCCTACACGCTCGGCGGCGAGACCGTCGAGGTCGATCACGTCGTGGGCCATCATCCCGACCGCCGCAAGCTGCTGGCGGTGGAGGTCGCAAGCCCGGAACGCGTCGAGCCGTTCTGTCCGCATTTCGGCGTGTGTGGCGGCTGCGCCATCCAGCATTGGGCGGCGGAGCCGTATCGCGCCTGGAAGCGCAGCATCGTGGTGGAGACGCTGGCGCAGGCCGGCATCGATTGCGATGTGGCGCCGCTGGTCGACGCCCACGGCGCCGGGCGCCGGCGCATCACGCTGCACGGCCGGTTCGGCACGCACGACGTCCTCAAGGTCGGCTTTTCGGCTGCGAGCTCGCACGACGTCATCCCGATCCATCGTTGTCCGATCCTCGATCCCGCGCTCGACGGCGCGCTCGATGCCGCCTGGGCGCTGGCGGAGCCGCTGACGTCCAAGATGCCGGTGACCAAGCCATTGGACATCCAGGTCACCGCGACCGCAGGCGGCCTCGATGTCGACGTGCGCGGCTCCGGCCCGCTGCCGACGGCGCTCGTTACGGCGCTGTCGCGCGTCGCCGAACAGCACCGCCTGGCGCGGCTGACCCGGCATGGTGAGCTGGTGCTGCAACGGCTGCCACCGACGGTGCGGATGGGCCGCGCCGAGGTGACGCTGCCGCCGGGCTCGTTCCTGCAGGCGACCGTGGCGGGCGAGGAGACGCTTGCGGCACTCGTCGCCGAGCGCATCGGCAAGGCCAGGGAGGTTCTCGACCTCTTCTGCGGCGTCGGCCCGTTCGCGCTAAGGCTCGCGGAGAAGGCGCGCGTCACCGCCTATGACAGCGACGCGGGTGCCGTCGCGGCGCTGGCGAAAGCCGCGCGGACGCCGGGCCTGAAGCCGATCAAATGCGAGCCGCGCGACCTGTTCCGCCGCCCCCTGGTGCCGCAGGAGCTGCGCGACTTCGACGCCGTGGTGTTCGACCCGCCGCGCCAGGGCGCGCAGGCGCAGGCGCTGAAGCTTGCGGCGAGCAAGGTGCCGGTCGTGATCGCCGTGTCCTGCAACGCCGCAACCTTTGCCCGCGACGCACGGCTGCTGATCGACGGCGGCTACCGGCTGGAGGCCGTGGCGCCCGTCGATCAGTTCCGCCACACGCCGCATGTCGAGCTGGTGGCGAAATTTAGTCGCTAACGCCGAATGGCTTTAGGTTGATTCGATTGCCACGGGCTCGGTGCAACCTCTCCCGCTTGCGGGAGAGGTCGCGCCGAAGGCGCTGGTGAGGGCTTTCTCCTCATTTCATCACGCTCTAGCACCGAAGGCCGCTCAGCGCCGGCGATTCGCCCGGCAGCATGTTCGATCTGATATCGCTGTCCATGCGGCCCGAATCCTGCTGGGTGTAGCCGACGCCGAACGACAGGCTGAGATTTGAGGTCGGCTTGAATTCGACACCAGCAAACCCGCCATAACCGGGCGCGGCGCTGGAGGTGAGCGGCGCCAGCGAGCTGCCGATACCGTTGCCGTATTTCAGCGTGTCGAATCCGGCAAAGAAGGTGACGGGCATGCCGCCAGCCGTCTTCATGTTGTAGCCGAACCGCGTGCTGTCATAGGAGAGCGCGCCGGAATTGCCGAACGAGCCCGCCTGGTTGAAGCCGCTCAATCCGAAATCGGCGCGTTCGCGGCCGATGAAGAAGCCGTTCGCAGAGCTCGCACGCCAATCGGCCTCTCCGGCGTTGAAGCTCGCAAAGTTGCCATAGGTGTCTGAGCTCAAGCCGGCAGCACCGCCAAGGCCGAAAGGTCCGCCGGGAATCCAGTATCGCAGCGGCGCGACTTGCGCATGAACCGTCCCTCCGCCGAGGCAGAGCAATGCGAGAGCTGCAAGAGCGCATGAACGTGCAAGGTCGAACATTCTGGCTACCGTCTAAAACGCCGCAAACTATACTCCCCGACCATCATCAATGCCAGCGGAGTGACCGCGCCGACCCTCGCGGCCGCAAGTCTTTCGGGGAACCGCGTCTGATGCCGCACGATCCGTTGCTCACCCGCCTCACACCCGTTCTTGCCGCGGTACCTGGCATCCAGGCCGTGGTGCTCGGCGGCTCGCGCGCGCGCGGCACTGCGCATTCCTCCTCCGACTATGACATCGGGCTGTACCGCTCCAACGCCGCTCGGTTCGACACGGATCGACTGCTGACAGTGGTGAAGAACATCGCCGACGATCCCGACGCCGCGATCGTGACGAGAATTAACGAATGGGGATCGTGGATCGTCGGCGGAGCGTGGCTTTCGATCGAGGGACGAAAGGTCGATCTGCTGTACCGTAACGTCGATGATGTCGAGCGCGTCATGTCGGCCTGCCGGTACGGTACGGTCCTCATGACCTACCAACCCGGCCATCCGCATGGCTTCTGCTCGGCGATCTGGATGGGCGAGATCGCATATTGTCAGCCGCTGCACGATCCGAATGGCGTGATCGCCCGGCTCAAGTCGATCGCACTTCCCTATCCGGAGCCTCTGCGCAGCACCCTGATCCGACGCTTCCAATGGGAGGTCCTGTTCAGCATCGAAAATGCCGAGCTCGCCGCCGCACGCAACGAGCGGACCCATATCGCCGGGTGTCTCTACAGATCACTCGCCTGCGTCGCGCAGGTGCTGTTCGCACTGAACGAGCGCTATCTGATCAACGAGAAGGGGGCGCTGCAGGAGGCAGCCGGCTTGCCGCTGACGATCCCGCACCTCGTGGAGCAGTCCGACCGGATCTGGCAACTCGTCGCTGATGGCGGTTTCGCGCAGGCCTGCGCAATGCTGCGGCAGGTGGACCAGCAATTGAAGATGCTGACGCGACCCGGCGGCAGCGCGCCGTGAACGCTATGCCGTCCTGTCGACGGACGACGACGAATCCGCCGGCGGATATTTCGTCACCGGCACCACGAAGGATTTGGTGCCGACCTGGTAGGTGATCTTGCCGTTCTGCCCGTCATCGCTCGCGATCTGCGCCTGGCCGAACATGATGACGTTCTTGTAGACGTAGCCGGTGCCCTGGCGGGTGACGCCGTCGGTGGTGACGCTGACCTGGGCTTCCTTGCCATTGACGGCCAGCACCTTGAAGCTCGCGCTCTTGCCGTTCTCGCTGGAATAGCCACCCCAGCTTCCCATGAGGCGGCTGTCGGAGGCCGGGGGAGCCTGCTTCTCCAGATTGGCGGTCTGCTTGCCGGCGCCGCCGAAGGAGAACAGCATCACCATGTTCTTGCCGTCCTTGGTCCCGACCGTGACTCCGCCAAAGGTGATGAGCGTGCCCTGAACCTCGGCAAAGCCGCGCTCGGTGTGACCGTTGTGGGTATACTCGACCTGCGCCCGGGCACCGCGGATGTTGACGACCTTGAAGCCGACCGGCTGGTTGTTGCCCACCCAATTGCCCTTCCAGTCGCCGATCAGAGCGCTCTGGCGATACAGCCGCTCGTTGGCGGGGGAAATCTGGCTGGTGCTCGATGTGACGGTGGCCATTGGATTGCTCGGACGGGCCTGACAAACCCGTTTTCGCTCGCTGGGGCATGTCAGGATGCCGGCGGGAACGAACAGAAACCATGCGATTAGGGCCACGCACCCGTTAACGAGCCGTTAAGCGCGAGCATCGGCCGGGCGGGCAAAAGGTCTCAGCCGGGGCATGATCCCGCCGGGATACCCCGTCACCCTTACCGTCCCCAGCGATCGGACCAGATCTTCTCGCCGATCAGGCAATTGACGCGCGGCTCCTTGTCGGCGACGCGCATCACCGGGCGCTCCGGCGTGCGGCCGGCAACTTCCATCAGCAGCTTGGTGCGGATCGCTTCCTTGAACTTGTCGCGGTCCTTGATCGTGATGACGAAGGAGCCCGGCCCGCCGATGACGCAGTCCTCGTAGTAGAAATCGAGATTGTCGATATCCATGGTCGAATAGGACGGCTCCTTGACCATGATCGGCAGGCCGTTGATGACGATGCCCTTCTCCAGGGCGGCATCGCGCGCCACCGTGACCGGGCCGCCATTGTTGTTCGGACCGTCGCCGGAAATGTCGATGACACGGCGCAGGCCGCGATAGGGATCCTCGTCGAACAATGGCATCGCGAAGTTGATCGCGCCGGAGATCGAGGTGCGCGAAGCGCGCCGGATCGGCGTCTTCATGATCTCGGCGGCAACCGCATCCGCCGTCTCCGGACCATCGACCAGCCGCCAGGGAATGATGATCTTCTGGTCGCTGGAGGCGGCCCACTCGAAATAGGTCACCGCGATGCGGCCGTTCGGGCCGAGCTTCAGCGCCTGCAGGAACTCCTTCGACTGGATCGCCTGTGCGTAGCCCTCGCGCTGGATCGCGAGCTCGTCCATGTCCATGGAGTAGGATACGTCGACCGCGAGGACCAGCTCGACATCGACGGTCTGCGCGTCCTTGTCGGCCGCAAGCCGCTGCGGTTGACTTCTGGACGATTCGAATTTGGGTCCTGGTGCCGCGATGCCCGCGACGTCCCCCCCGGCAAACATGCCGGCCACCAGCACAGCCCCGATCGAGAACAGCAAACGCATCGCAGTCTCCCGTCGTATGACGCGATGGTGACATGCAATCGGCTTGCCGCAAAGCGCGAAGATCGCTTGTGCTTCACATTCAAGTGCATCGCTGCTGCGTGTTGCGGCCATAGGGCTGACAAGCGGGGAACAGGTGCGATCACTCGCACAGTCATTCCGGGGCGACTCGAAGAGCCAGTGGAGGCGCGACCCCGCCCACTTGTCCGGCACGATTTCCATGCTAGGGTTGGTCGCACAGATGGGGATGGAGTCCCCCGACAACCGCCCGGCGGTCGATGACCTCGTGGGCTGATGACTCCTGCTTGAGGAGAGGCAATCTTGAGCCTCGGCCTTTGGCGGGAGCATGGACATACCCGCCGATGGCGGGTTTTTTGTTGCCTGATGACGAAGGCCGGCGGGCCGGAGGACGATGAAGACGTGACGATGACGACACCGAAGGCCGTGCGCGCGACGCTGCCCAGAGGGATCTGGGTGCTCGGCTTCGTCTCGATGCTGATGGACATCTCCTCGGAGATGATCCACGCGCTGCTGCCGGTCTATCTCGTCACCGTGCTCGGCGCCTCCACGCTCACCGTCGGCTTCATCGAGGGCATTGCCGAGGCGACCGCCTCGATCACCAAGATCTTCTCCGGTGCGTTGTCGGACTGGCTCGGCCGCCGCAAGCTGCTCGCTGCCCTGGGCTACGGACTGGCCGCGCTGACAAAACCGCTGTTCCCGCTCGCGCCCAGCGTCGGATGGCTGGTCGCCGCGCGCTTCATCGATCGCGTCGGCAAGGGCATCCGCGGCGCGCCGCGCGATGCGCTGATCGCCGACATCGCCCCCGTCGGCCTGCGCGGCGCGAGCTTTGGCCTGCGGCAATCGCTCGACACGATCGGTGCTTTCGTCGGACCGCTCGTGGCGATCGGCCTGATGTGGTGGGCGGCTGACAATTTTGCGCTCGTGTTCTGGGTGGCGGTGCTGCCGGCGTTCCTGTCCTTTGGGTTGATCGCGTTCGCCGTGCAGGAGCCGGAGCCCGATCCGAGCCGCAAACCTACAGAAAATCCGCTCAATCTCGCCGCGATGCGCCAGCTCGGAGCGGTCTATTGGCGCGTCGTCGCCGTCGGCGTCGTGTTCACGCTCGCGCGTTTCAGCGAGGCGTTCCTGATCCTGCGCGCGCAGAACATCGGGCTCAATGCGATGTGGGTGCCGGCCGTGCTGGTGCTGATGAATATCGCCTACGCGCTCTCCGCCTATCCGGCCGGCGTGCTGTCGGACCGGATCAACCGCACCGGCCTGCTCGCACTCGGCCTCGTCTTCCTCGCCGGCGCCGACCTCGCGCTGGCGCTGCTGCCGAACCTGGCTGGCCTCGCGCTCGGCGTCGTGCTGTGGGGACTGCATATGGGATTGACGCAAGGGCTGCTCTCCGCCCTCGTCGCCGACGCCGCGCCGCCCGCGCTGCGCGGCACCGCCTTCGGCTATTTCAACCTGTTCACCGGGCTTGCCTTGCTGGCCGCGAGCGTGATCGCGGGTGCGCTGTGGGACGCCTATGGCCCGGCGGGAACGTTTCTTGCCGGGCTCGGCTTCGCGCTGGTTTCGCTGGTGGGGCTGCTCGCCGTCGGCAAGGGTCTTGCGGTAGGGAGCAAGTGATGACGGGGGACTGTTCGTCTTGCTGAGCGGGGCAATTGCGATCGTGATCGGCAGCGCGCTGGGCGGTTGCGCGCGCTATTTCGTCTCCGGTGCGATCGCGCGGCGGCTGGGTGAAACGTTTCCGTGGGGCACCATGACCATCAACGTCACCGGCGCCTTCCTCATCGGCATTTTCGGCGCGCTGGCGACGCATCCGGGCTCGGTCTTCGCCTCACCCACACCATGGCTGTTCGCGGTGACCGGGTTTCTCGGCTGCTACACCACGGTGTCCTCGTTCAGCCTGCAAACGCTGACGCTCGCGCGTGGCGGCGAGCCGCTCTCGGCGCTCGGCAATGTCGCCTGCTCGGTCGGGCTGTGCCTCGCCGCCGTCAGCTGCGGCTTCCTGCTTGCGGATCGCCTGGGAGGCTAGAGGCTGATGAGCTCACCTTTTGCCGAACGCTGGCGCAGCCTTGTGCTCTACGCCTGGGTTGCCGCCGGCAGCATCGTCGGCGGGCTGACGCGCTACCTGGTCGGGCTTGTGCTCGACACCGGGCCGGGCTTTCCTGTCGCGACGCTGTTCATCAACGCGACGGGCTCCCTGATCATCGGCTTCTACGCGACGCTGACCGGCCCGGACGGCCGCGTGCTGGCGCGGCCCGAGCACCGACAATTCGTCATGACCGGATTTTGCGGCGGCTACACCACCTTCTCGGCCTTCAGCCTGGAGACCTTCCGCCTGCTCCACGGCGGCATGAAGTACACCGCGCTCGCCTATGTCGCAGCGTCCGTGATCTGCTGGCTGGTGTCGGTGTGGGCAGGGCATATGATGGCGAGCCGCTACAATCGCCTGGCAAGGAGCTGACCATGCAAATCCCCGATCAGGCAGTTTCGCTCCGGATCTTCATCGGCGAGAGCGACCATTATGACGGCAAGCCGCTCTATGAGGCGATCGTGATGACCGCGCGCGAGCGACATCTGGCCGGCGCCACCGTGCTGCGCGGTCCGATGGGCTTCGGCAAGTCCAGCCGGCTGCACACCTCGAAGATCTTGCGGCTGTCGGAAGACCTGCCGCTGCTGATCGAGATCGTCGACAGCGAGGACAACATCAACGCATTCCTGCCCATCCTGGACGGCATGATGTCGAGCGGTCTGATCACCTTGGAGAAGGTGCAGGTCCTGCAATATGGTGCGAAGGCCGCGAGCTAATCGCTTCCGGCCGGAACCCGAGCCCGCCGTGTCCAGGAGGCGGAATGAACGATACCGTCACCAAGCCGAAAACCAGGACGAAGACCAAGGTCGAGCGGCCGAAGCTGCACAAGGTCATCCTGATCAACGACGACTACACGCCGCGTGAATTCGTCACCATGGTGCTGAAGGCCGAATTCCGCATGACCGAGGATCAGGCCTACAAGGTGATGATCACCGCGCACAAGCTGGGCGCCTGCGTGGTCGCCGTCTTCACCAAGGACGTCGCCGAAACCAAGGCAACGCGCGCCACCGACGCCGGCCGCGCCAAGGGCTATCCGCTATTGTTCACCACAGAGCCGGAGGAGTAGGCGCCGAGTGCCTGCTTCGGGTCAATTTTAGCGATCCGTGCTACCGCAGGTTTAGTCTCCTGTGTCACCACAATGCGATGACAGTCGCACTGCGCAAACAGCTCGAACTCAAGCCGGCCCGCCAGGAGACCTCGTTCGGTCCTTTCAAGCTCCTGCATGCCCTGCCCTGGTTGATCCTGGCGGCTGCGATGCGCGTGATCGCGTTCGGCGGCGGCGCCGTGGCGCTGCCCGCAATCATCATTTCCAACATTTCGGTGCTGCTGGCCTTCTTTGCGACGGCGCAACAATCGATCGAGGCAGCGGGCGGTCAATCCTCGCTGGGTACGCTGACACTGGGCGAGCAGTTCAAGCTCTCCTTTTCGATCCTGTGGCGGATCATGCTCTTGATGATCGCGGCGGCGCTGAGTGCCAAAGCGGCCGGCATTGAGGCTTCGTACCATCTCTTGGCGGGCCTGGACGGCATGGCGTTCGACCAGTTCACCCATGCCGGGCGATTCTGGAGCGCATGGATCGCGGCCATCGTCCTGCTCATGATCATCCGTGCCGAGCGCGATGACGGCAAGGTCGCCCTGTTTGCCGCGATCGGCGAATTCGCACGGCGTGGGCTGTGGCTCGGCGCCGCCGTCATCATACTCGGCCTCATCAACGTCGCCCTCGCCTATGGACAGGAAGCGGTGCGGACCGCGATCTGGAACTTCTGGCAAACCTCGTCGGCAACGCAGTTCACCAAGAACCTGATCTATTTCGTCTTCATCTTCAGCTTCGCCATGCTGCGGCTGTGGATCACCTTGAGGGTGCTGACCTTCGGCCTGAAACAGTCTCATGTTCGTGGCGGCTGAGGCCGTCGTCGGCGCCGCTAGGCCATCACCACCGGCGTCTCCTCCGCCAGCCCGTACACGCGCTGCGCCTTGGAAAATCCCGCGATCGGAAACTCGCCGAGCTGGTGCCAATCATGGCGGCAGACATTGGCAAAACCTTCCGAGGCCACGACGGTCCGCCCCAGGCGTCCCGTGATCTTCTCAAGCCTCGCGGCGAGATTGACCGCCGGGCCGATGCAGGTGAAGTCGAGGCGGTTGCCGCCGCCGATATTGCCGTAAAGAATGTTGCCGACATGCAGCGCGACGCCGAAGCGGAAGCGTTCGACGACGTCGCCGACCGGAACGGCGAGCGCCTCGACGCTTGCGCGGGATTCGCGCGCGGCCTCCAATACGCGCGCGCAGACATGGGCGGCATCGCCGACATATTCGTCGATCGGAAACACGGCGAGCAGGCCATCGCCCATGAATTTCAACACCTCGCCGCCATGGCCGCGGATCGCGGCGACCTGGCAGTCGAAATACTGGTTGAGGATCTCGACCACCGTCTCGGCCGGCAGCCGGTCCGACAGCGCGGTGAAGCCGCGCAGGTCCGACAGCCAGATCGCCGCCTGCATGGTGTCGTTGTGACCGCGTCGGATCTGGCCGCCGAGGATGCGCGCGCCGGCGCGATTGCCGACATAGGTGTCGAGCAGCATCTCGGCGGTGCGGCGCAGGCTGATGATCTCGCTGACGCGCGCGAGCGGGGCTATGACGGCTCGGATGGCCGCGATGTCGTCGTCGCTGAAGCCATCGGGATGCTGCGTGATCCAGCTCGTTGCGTGGACGGAGCCGTCGAGAAAGCGCAACGGCACCGCGATATAGTCGGTCGCGCCTTCGGCATGCATCTCTTCGAGGAACGGAAATCGCCTGCTGTCGGGATCGCTTGCGCGGCCCCTGACCTCGATGCCCTGCTCGAACACGACGCGAAGCGGGCTGCGGGCGAATTGCGGTGTGTCCAGGACCTCGAAATCGACGCTGCCGATTTCGACATCCTGACCGTGCCGCCAGATGAAGTTGCGGCCGAAGACTTCGGGATGCAGCGTGCGGATGAAGATGCCGAAACGCGACAGCGGCAAGCCGGCGGCGACCAGACGTTCGCAGAAATCGGCGATCATCTCGGCCGGCTCCTGAGCCGACCAGACGCCGTCGATCAGCCAGTTGCAGACGCGCTGAAGCTCGGAGCTGTTCATGGCTGCATTTGCGGACGAAGTTGCGGGGTCGTCAAGCTGCACGGTGGGCTAGTACCGCGACATTGTCACCGAGGTGTCTTCACCTCTCCCAAGCGGGAAAGAGGTGGAAGGGCGTCAACGTCCTACCTGCCCGCGATCGCGCAGGAAGTGATCGGCCAGCACGCAGGCCATCATGGCCTCGCCGACGGGGACGGCACGGATGCCGACGCAGGGGTCATGGCGGCCCTTGGTGAAGATCTCGGTCTCGGTGCCTTGCCTATCGACGGTGAGACGCGGCTGCAGGATCGACGAGGTCGGCTTCACCGCGAAACGCACCACCACGGGCTGTCCGGTGGAGATGCCGCCCAGCACGCCGCCGGCGTGGTTGGACAGGAAGCGCGTGCCGTCATTGCCGGAGCGCATCTCGTCGGCGTTCTCCTCACCGGTCAGTTCTGCCGCGCCAAAACCGGCGCCAATCTCGACGCCCTTCACCGCGTTGATGGTCATCATCGCACCCGCCAGATCGGAATCGAGCTTGGCGTAGATCGGAGCACCAAGACCTGCCGGCACGCCTTCGGCGACGACCTCGATCACCGCGCCGATCGAGGAGCCGCTCTTGCGGATGCCGTCGAGATAGGTCTCGAAGAACGCGGCCTTGTCCTTGTCGGGACAGAAGAACGGATTTCTGGCGATCTCGTCCCAATCCCACTTGTCGCGATCGATCTTGTGCGGACCGATCTGCACCAAGGCGCCCCGCACCTTCACGTCGGGCAGCACTTTCCGCGCGATGGCGCCGGCGGCAACCCGCATCGCGGTCTCGCGCGCCGAGGAGCGCCCGCCGCCGCGATAATCGCGCAGGCCGTACTTCGCCTCATAGGTGAAGTCGGCGTGACCGGGACGAAACTTGTCCTTGATCTCGGAATAGTCCTTCGAGCGCTGGTCGGTGTTCTCGATCAGAAGGCCGATCGGCGTGCCCGTCGTCACCTGCACGCCGGTCTCCGGATGCGCCATCACGCCGGAGAGGATCTTCACCTGGTCCGGCTCCTGGCGCTGGGTGGTGAAGCGCGACTGGCCGGGACGCCGGCGGTCGAGATCCCGCTGGATGTCGGCCTCGGTGAGCGGGATCATCGGCGGGCAGCCGTCGACCACGCAGCCGATCGCCACCCCATGGCTCTCGCCGAAGGTGGTGACGCGGAACATGTGGCCGAAGGTGTTGAAGGACATCGCTACTCGCAGGTTCGATCCCGGCGTGTGGTAACGCGCTCTCGATGAGGGGTCAAATGGCCGCCAGCGTCGTCATGGCCGGGCCCGTCCCGCCTGCGCGGCCGAAGCCGCTTCGGCGAGGCGAAGGCCCGGCCATCCACGTTCTTAGGTCGGGAGGTAAAGTGCGTGGATGCCCGGGACAAGCCCGGGCACGACGGTGGGGATGGGGCTGCCCTAACTGAACTTCTCCAGCCGCCCGTCGCGGAACACGTAGACGGCGCCCTGCTCTATATAGAGCTCGGCGGCGCTGGCGGGTGTCTCGAGCCCCAGGGACACCATCAGAGCCCGGCAGGTCCCGCCATGGGCCACCGCGACGGTGTCGGTCCGGAGCTGGTCGTACCAGGCGCGCACGCGGACCTGCACGTCGGCGTAGGTCTCCCCGCCCGCAGGCCCCACGGTCCATTTGTCGGCGAGGCGCCTTGCATAGATGTCCGGATCCTTCGCCTCGCTCTCAGCCAGCGTCAGCCCCTCCCAGGTGCCGTAGCCGATCTCGCGCAGACGATCGTCGAGCGCGTAATCGGCAGGCGGCAATTCGAGCTTGCCGCGCGCGAGCTCCATGGTCTGGCGCGCACGGCCGAGCGGGCTCGACACGTAGGGCAGCGCGGCCTTGTCGCGTGCGTCGCGCTTGAACAGTTCGGCCAGAACGGCGCCGGCGTGCACGGCCTGGCTGCGGCCGCGCGCGTTCAGCGGAACGTCCCTGGTGCCCTGAAGCCTGCCGAGCGCATTCCACTCGGTCTCGCCGTGGCGAAGATAGTAGATCGTAGGCCCGGGCATTTGAGCTAGTGGCTAGTCCTTCCCGCCAAGCGAGATATCAGGTGCATCCGGCCGCTTCATGCCGAGCACGTGATAGCCGGAATCGACGTGGTGCACCTCGCCGGTAACGCCGCGCGAGAGGTCGGAGAGGAAATACAGCGCGCTGCCGCCGACGTCTTCGGTGGAGACGTTGCGACGCATCGGCGCATTGGTCTCGTTCCACTTCAGGATATAGCGGAAGTCGCCGATGCCGGACGCCGCCAGCGTCTTGATGGGGCCTGCCGAGATCGCGTTGACGCGGATGTTCTTCTCGCCGAGATCGGCGGCGAGATAGCGCACGCTGGCTTCCAGCGCCGCCTTGGCCACGCCCATCACGTTGTAATGCGGCATCCACTTCTCGGCGCCGTAATAGGAGAGCGTGATCAGCGAACCGCCATCCGTCATCAGCTTCTCGGCGCGCTGCGCCACCGCCGTGAACGAATAGCAGGAGATCAGCATCGATTTCGAAAAATTCTCCTGCGTGGTGTCGACGTAGCGGCCGTCGAGCTGCTCGCCATAGGCGATCGCATGCACCAGGAAGTCGATCTTGCCCCACTTCTCCTTCAGCACCGCGAAGGCGGCATCGATGGTCGCGGCATCCGTGACGTCGCAATGGCCGAGCACGAGGCCGCCGATCTCGGCGGCGAGCGGCTCGACGCGCTTCTTCAGCGCATCGCCCTGATAGGTGAAGGCGAGCTCGGCACCCGCGGCGTGGCATGCCTTGGCGATGCCCCAGGCGATCGAGCGGTTGTTGGCGACGCCGAGGATGACCCCGCGCTTTCCTTGCATCAGACCCGAATTCTGCGCCATTTTTGCACGTCCCGTCGAACTCTCGTTGAGGTCTGGAGGTACACCAGCCCTCCCCCGCGGTACAGCCCAAATCCGCGGCGTTAACGCTGTTTCGAGGACCGGAATAGCCGTTCCGCTCGGGTGTTATGATCGCTATAGGCGCGCGCCGAACGCCAGGGACGTCAAGACTGCAATGAATGCGTTTCGCCAGAGTGTGGAAGCCATGATCCCGGCGTTGCGCCGCTATGCCCGCGCGCTCACGCGCGATGCGGATGCGGCCGACGATCTGGTCCAGGATACGTTGGTACGCGCGCTGCGTTCGGAGCGGCTGTTTCTCGGAGGCGACGTCAGGAGCTGGCTCTATACGATCCTGACCAACCTCAACAAGAATCGGCGGCGTTCCCTGGCAAGGCGGCCGCAATTCATGCCGCTGACGGATAACAACCCGGATGCCAGCGGGACCGAGGCCGAGGGACGCGACATCGAGAAGGCGCTGGCTACTCTCGTCGAGGAGCAGCGTTCGGTGCTGCTCCTGGTGATGCTGGAAGGCATGAGCTACCGCGAGGTTGCCGACATCCAGGGCGTGCCGATCGGCACCGTGATGTCGCGCCTGGCACGCGCTAGGGCCCACGTCAAAGCCTCGCTCGAGGGTGAGCGGACGGCGCTCAGGCGGGTGAAATGATGAGCTGCGCGAAACTGACTTGCAGAAGATATTTTGGGCCGCAGAGACCGATATGAACGACCGCAACATCCCAGTGACCGAGGACGAACTGCACGCCTATGTCGACGGCGAGCTGCCGGCTGAGCGACGCGCCGACGTCGAGGCCTTTCTTGCAGCCCACCCCGACGACGCCGAGCGGGTGCAGTCCTGGCGGACCATGGCCGAGATGCTGCACGCCCGTTACGATTCGGTCGTCCATGAGCCGGTGCCCGCGCGGCTCGAGCTCGAGCGGCTGGAGCGCCGCCCGCGGCAATGGCTCTATGGCGCCGCCGCCGCCGTGCTGGTTGCCTTCGTCGCCGGCGGCACCGTCGGCTGGGTGGCGCATGGCGCCGCCAACGCACCCTCGACCTTCCAGAGCTTTACGGCGGACGCGCTCGGTGCGCACCGGCTCTATGTCGTGGAGGTCCGCCATCCCGTGGAGGTCGGCGGCAACGAGCGCGATCACTTGCAGGCCTGGCTGACCCGGCGCTGCGGCTGGACCGTGTTCGCGCCGAACCTGGAGGCGAGCGGGCTGAAGCTGGTCGGCGGCCGGCTGCTGCCGGGCCCGAACGGTCCGGCGTCGTTCCTGATGTACGAGGGCGCCTCGGGCGAGCGGTACACGATCTACTCTGCCAAGACCGAGAATGGTGCAACGCAAATGCGCTACGCCAAGACGGACAAGGACGGCGCGTTGTTCTGGTCCGAGCGCGGCGTCGGCTACGTCGTCAGCGGCAGCAGTGATCGCGAGCGGCTCACCAGGGTGGCGCAGGCCGTCTACGACCAAGCAGAGAAAAACGGCACCTAGACAACTGCACAGGCGCGGTGCCCAGATTCCGTCATCGAAAATTTGGAATCAGGACATCGACGCGTCTCATTATCGCACCGGGTGTTCACGCGATTATGAGTGGCGTTCGATCCGCCGATCGACGCGGGCGGCCTCGATTGGGGTTTTTGGTACCGCGCTGGTCCCCCTCTCGAGGCCGCACCTTTTCATCGGCTGCCCCGCCGGACAGCCGACACGTCGAAACCATGAAGCGTGACCCACGCCTCAGGCATATGATGAGCATCATCTCCGGATGACGCCGTGGTCCTTTAGGAGAACCCCTTCAGTTCGATCGCGCCCTAAAGCGCGATGACTCGCGCTTTTGCTCTTTGTTTGCGCATGATCTTTGCGGAAAACCGCGACGCACTTTGCGCTAACGCGGCCCTCCGGTTCCGGATCATGCTTAGCCAATCCCGCTACGTGGATTGTAGGGGTGTTGGTCCCGCCACTTCTCCATCAATGCTTCAAGCTCGGCGTCGTTCCCGTCCGGTAGCATAATCCTGATGGTGACGAAGAGGTCCCCGGTCCCGCCAGATTTCGGCAGGCCCTTGCCCTTGAGGCGGAAGGTCCGGCCGCTGGAGGTGTTTTTGGGGACCGAGAGCTCCACGGCATTGCCGAGGGTGGGCACGCGGACCTTGCCGCCGAGCACCGCCTCGTAAAGCGTGACAGGCAGGTCGATCCGGAGGTCGGCGCCCTCGACCTTGAAGAACGGGTGCGGCGCGATGTTGATGGTGATCAGGAGATCGCCGGGCGGATGGCCCTGCGCGCTTTCGCCCTGCCCCCGGAGCCGGATCTGTTGGCCCTCGGTGACTCCGGCCGGAATCTTGACGTTGAGCTCCTTCCCCGTCGGGAGCCGGACCCGCTTCTCGCCGCCCTTGACCGCCTCTTCCAGCGAGACGCTCATGGCGACGTTGACGTCGAGATCGAGCCCGACGCCGCCGGTGTCGAACTCGAACTGGGCACCGCCGCCGGCTCCGGGCCGCGCGCCGCGCATTCCGCCGCCGAACATGCTGTTGAGGATGTCCTCGAACGCGCCGCCGCCCGGGCCGCCCGCACCGCCGCTTCGGAACGTATAGCTTTCGAACCCGCCAGGGCCGGCGCGGCCGCGAGGTCCGCCGCCGCCCGGAAAACCCTGGAAGCGCGGCTTGCCATCGGCGTCGATCTCGCCGCGGTCAAACTGCTTGCGCTTGTCCTCGTCGCCGAGGATCTCGTTGGCCGAGTTGATCTCGGCGAAGCGTTCGGCCGCCTTCGGATCACCCTTGTTGCTGTCCGGATGGTGCTTCTTGGCCAGCTTGCGATAGGCGCTCTTGATCGCGGCAGCGCTGGCGCTCCGCGGCACCCCCAAGACCTCATAGGGGTCGCGCATTCGTCACGTCTCCTTCAAGAAAATCGAATTGTTCAAAGGGCTCCCCGCCCCACCTGCCGGTCATGTGGGAAGAGAGTGGCATTTTTGCAACTAGGAACGCGAGCCGAAGCTCTATGTTTGGAGCATGGCCTTATCGGAAAACCGGTTCCCGCTTTTTCCGGATCGTGCTCAGCTCCGCCACGGCTTTAGCGTATGAATCTCCCAACGGCCACGGCTGCTTTGGCAGCCGGCGCCCTGGAGCCAGCTTTCGGTGTTGCCGTTGACGTAGCTCGCCAGGAAGTCGCGGCATTTGCGCCCGTCCTCGGCGGCGTAGGACTGGGCGATGGGCGTCACCGAGCCGCGCGCCCCGGTCTCCGGATTCTCCCAATGCTGGCTGGAATCCTTGTCGCCCTTGCTGAGCACGTCGGAGGCGGCGTTGCGGGTGAAGGCGAGATCGGTCTCGGTCGGGGGAGCGTCCTTTGCCGGCCGCGCGATCGAGCCGGTGAGGTCGCTGTCGTCGCCCTTGGCATAGGCGGTGCTGTCGTTGCGGGAAAAGCTGCAGCCGCCGGCGCCGAGCCCGATCAGAATCATCGTCATGACGAAGCCGGACGGCCGGATCGCCGATAGGCCAACGCGTCCCCATGCCCTATATAGGGCGGTAGCGGACAACAACGCGTTTTGGGCCGCGGGACGCAACTCGGACTCCGGACATGACCGACACGACCTCGATGAAACACCAGACACCCTTAACATCCGGTGATTTCACCGCTGCCGACGAGCCATTTGCGTTGTTCGAGGCCTGGCTGAACGAGGCGATCAAGAGCGAGCCGAACGATCCGAACGCCATGGCGCTCGCAACCGTCGATTCCGACGGCTTGCCTGACGTGCGCATGGTGCTGATGAAGGGCTTCGATACCGAGGGTTTCGTGTTCTACAGCCACATCGCGAGCCAAAAGGGCCGCGAGCTCGCCGCAAATCCTAAGGCAGCGTTACTTTTTCACTGGAAGTCGCTGCGCCGTCAGGTCCGCATCCGCGGCAACGTGACGCCGGTGACCGACGCGGAGGCCGACGCCTATTTCGCGACGCGACCGAAGCAGGCCCAGATCGGCGCCTGGGCGAGCAAGCAATCGCAAGAGCTGGAGAGCCGCTTCGCGTTCGAGCAGGCCATCGCCAAGGTCGCGGCCAAATACGTCATCGGCGAAGTGCCGCGGCCGCCCGGCTGGAGCGGCTGGCGCATCACGCCGCTCCGGATCGAGTTCTGGCACGACCGCCCGTTCCGCCTGCACGACCGCATCGAATTTCGCCGTGACGCCGCCGGCCAACCGTGGTCCAAGACGCGGATGTATCCGTAAGCTTCGGGCCGACCTGAAAGATGTCCATGCCGCATTCGTCCAATGCGCCGCGCCGTACGCTGCTCCTGACCGGAGCCAGCCGCGGCATCGGCCACGCCACCGTGATCCGTTTCTCCTCGGCGGGCTGGCGCGTCATCACCTGCTCGCGGCATCCTTTCCCGGAGGACTGCCCCTGGGATGCCGGCCCTGAGGACCACATCCAGGTCGACCTCGGCAACCCCGAGGACACCGCGCGCGCGATCTCCGAGATCCGCAGCCGGCTCGAAGGCGGCACGCTGCATGCGCTGGTCAACAACGCCGCGATCTCGCCGAAGGGCCCCGGCGGCTCCCGCCTGGGCTCGGTCGACACCGACCTCGACACCTGGACGCACGTCTTCCATGTCAACTTCTTCGCGCCGATCATGATGGCGCGCGGGCTGATCGAGGAATTGAAGGCGGCCAAGGGCTCGGTCGTGAACGTCACCTCGATCGCGGGCTCGCGCGTGCACCCCTTCGCCGGCGCCGCCTATGCCACCTCGAAAGCGGCGCTCGCCGCGCTGACGCGCGAGATGGCTTCCGACTTCGGCCGCATCGGCGTGCGCGTCAACGCGATCGCCCCAGGCGAGATCGACACCTCGATCCTGTCGCCCGGCACCGAGAAGATCGTCGAGCAGCAGATCCCGATGCACCGCCTCGGCACGCCCGACGAAGTGGCCAAGATCATCTACGTGCTGTGCACGGACACCTCTTCTTACGTCAACGGCGCCGAGATCCACATCAACGGCGGCCAGCACGTGTAGGCAATCCGCCATCCTTTGTCGTTGCGAGCGCAGCGAAGCAATCCAGACTGCCTCCGCGGAGACAGTCTGGATTGCTTCGTCGCTTCGCTCCTCGCAATGACGAAATTTAGCACTCAGGGAAGCAAGGCGATCCAGACAACGCCGCCGCAAGACCTGGATCGCCCTTACCTTCCGTTCCTCAATCGAGTCGAATCCGACGTGACCTCTCGCGCGGACGCGGAGCGGCCGTGCTGAATGCAGTCGAGCAGTCGTCGTCGTTCTCACCATCGAGCAGCGGAGCACCACAGTGCCGGCACAGGCGTGCCGACATCGACGGCGCCTTGCCGCTCGTCACCGCCTGACGATAGTGCGCCAGCTCGATGACGTTGCGGGGCGTCGTTATGTGTTTTTCAACCATGGCTGTTCCTCGCGGCTACGCCATGCTTATCGCAGACAAGTTTCGCGCAAACGTTCAGCCCACCGCTCAAATTTTACCGGAGGAATTGCGGCATGACACACACATCACCGCGTCGCCGCAATGCCGATCTATTCTGCGACACGATCCACCGTGTCTATGCGAGCAGCGTAAGGTCTCGGTAGGTATCTTTGCTGGAGCGTGATTCCTACAGCCACTTCTTGAACTTGAAGATCCAGTACGGAACGATGGCAGCGATCAGCATCATCACCAGCGCCATCGGGTAGCCGTGCACCCATTCGAGTTCCGGCATCACCTTGAAGTTCATGCCGTAGACCGATGCGATCAGCGTCGGCGGCATCAGGACAACAGCCATGACCGAAAACAGCTTGATGATGTTGTTCTGCTCGAGATTGACGACGCCGAGCATGGCGTCGAGCACGAAAGTGATCTTGCTGGAGAGATAGGAGGCGTGGTCGGTCAGCGAGGCCACGTCGCGCTGCATGGTCTTGAGCTGCTCGCGCATGTCCTTCGACCATTTCACGCCCTCGACCACCGCCGACAGGAACGTCACGACGCGGCCGATCGACACCAGGCTCTCGCGAACCTTCGAGGTCAAATCGCCCTTGCGGCCGATCGAGATCAGGATCTGGGAATATTGCTTGGCATGGCCGTGGCGCTCGCTCTCCGGCTCGAAGATGTCGTGGGAGACCTGGTCGATCTCGGCACCGCAGCGCTCCAGAATATCGGCGCAGCGGTCGATCACGGCGTCCAGGAGCTCCATCAGCACCATCTCGCCGGTGATCGACGGGGTACAGGAGCGGGCGAGCTTGGCTTCGACCAGCGCAAAGGGCTTGGGCAGGTCGTAGCGCACCGTCACCAGGCGATGGTCGCCGAGGATGAAGGTCACCGCCGTGGTCCGGGGCATGTCGGTATCGGAGTGGCACATCAGCGTCGCGGTCATGTAGCGCGCGCCGTTCTCCATATAGAGCCGGCTGGAGATCTCGATCTCCTGCATGTCTTCCCGGGTCGGGATGGCGATGCCCGCCAGCCGCTCCACGGCCTTGTCCTCGGCGGCCGTGGGGTTGACGAGGTCGATCCAGACCGCGTTGTCCGGCAACGCCGTGAGATCTTCGATAACCGCCTTCTTGAGGGAGGCCTCGGAGGGAACGAACGCCCAAAACATCAAAAGCTCCAGAGATCCTGCGACAGAACGACAGCCCTTAGCGCGATTCTGGCAGGTTCACGATGACAACAACATTAACGGAGCGTTTGCATTTGCGGCACCGCCGGGGCTCAACTGTGGCGCGGAAGGAACAGTTTGGCGCGTCTGGCCAAAAAACCTTCGCAGTAACCCCAAATTTGCGGCAGAAAAGCCACAGCTGGGGTCTTGCAGCGCGGGAAAACGGCTTCAGCGCTGGAATTGTGGCAGATTTCAACGATAATGGGATTAACGGAGTCGAGGAACTTGGGCGCTAAGCTCAGGCCCCTTCCGCACGGTATTGTTTTGATTGGAACCAAACCATGTCGTCGCTGAAAGTTATGTTTGGGATTTTGGCCGCTGGCCTGATGCTGTCGGGCTGCATGCAGGCCACTCATTATGAGGCGGCCGACACCAAAGCCTTCAAGCCGAAGGACAAGGAACTCCTCGCCAAGGTCCGGTACGAAAACACCCCGGTCGCCGAGCCGTTCCGCCGCGCCATCGTCCAGTACCACCGCAAGGAAACGCCCGGCTCGATCGTGGTCGATTCCGACAACCATTACCTCTATTACGTGCTGGATGGCGGCAAGGCGATCCGCTACGGCATCACCGTCGGTGAAGAGGCGATGGCCTGGTCGGGCATCGCCAAGGTGGGCAGCAAGACCGAGTGGCCGGCCTGGCACCCCACCCCCAGCGAAATTTCGCGCCTGGGTGTGCCGACCTATGTCGCGCCGGGTCCGGACAATCCGATGGGCTCCCGTGCGCTGTACCTGTATTCCGGAGGCAAGGACACGCTGTTCCGCATCCACGGCACCAACCAGCCGGAATATATCGGCGCCTCGATCTCGTCCGGCTGTATCCGCCTGACCAACGAGGACGCGATCGATCTCTATGATCGCGTCAAGGTCGGCACCCTCGTCGTGGTGCTCGAGCCGAAGCACGGCGATTCGCCCTATAATTCGCGCCTCGCGCTCCAGGGCGGCGGTTCCAGTTCATCCTACTGAGCAGGCCTTGCCTGAGGCTTTTCAAAAGCGCCGGTTTCACCGGCGCTTTTTTGTTGCCGATTGGTGCGACCGGCCTTTGTTGCCACCCGCCGCCGGCTTGTCTGCCGGCGCAGGAGGTGTCTCCGCCCCTCCGTCGTGGGCACCCTCCTTTGCCTCGGGTTTGGCCGCGACCTCGCGCGGCGGTGCTTCCTCCGGACGTTCCGCCGGCAGCAGCGGAGCGACCTGAGGCAGCGGATCCCAGACGTTCCACTGGCAGATCCGGTAGTCGTTGCGCCGCTGGGCGAGATCGAGATGGATGTGGTCCTCGTGGTACCAGTCCGAGCCCGGACCGAGCACGGTGGAAAAGCGCGCGCAGACCGAATGCAGCACGCGCTCGCGCACCTCGCGCGCCGTGGCGCGGTCGGTGAGGCCGATCGACTGCCCATTGGCGAGCTTGATGGCGCGGATGTCGATGGCATTGGCTTTGCCGTGCTCGGAAAGCATCGCCCCAGCGACGCGGTTGCGGCCGCGGCACTCGAAGGAATCGAAATTATCGAGGTCGCTGATGGGCGAGCCGAGGCTGGCGGCCAGGGGCACGATGTCCTTCCGCAGCCAATCCGCGAGCGCGGACGCCATGGTGCAGCGGAGGATCGCCGCCGGCTTCACCGTCACCTTGCGCTTGTCCGGCAGCACGATGGCCTCCAGCCGTACCAGATCCTCGCCGCCGCAGGCGCCGGGGCCGCGGATATCCGGAATGGAGGGCGCGATCGCGATCTCCTCGGTCAGCGCCAGCCGGCAGGCCGAGGCCTGCTTCTCGGGCGGCGGCGCGGCCTCGGCGGGCTTGTCCGCGCCTGGCTTGTCGGGGGACGGCTTGCCGTCTGCCTGCGGCGCCCCCTCATCCGACGCTTTGGGGGCGTCCTCGGGACGCGGCTTCGGCAGCGGAATCCTGGCGGGGCGAACGGTTGCGCGGGGCTTTGGTGCTCCAAGGTTGAAGATATCGAGCGGCGCAGGATATTTCCGCGCCTCTGCCCTTTCGGCGAGCAGCAATAGCCCCGCCGCAGCGGTAACCATTGCCGCGCCAGCGGACATATAGCCGCGACAAGACCATTTGCGGCGAAAGTCCGGCAGGCTAAAACTCATGTCAATTCTTTGGCCCAACGCTGAGAGCGACAATGCGCCCAGCGACTTCTCGGAGGAACGTCGGAATGCTTGGTTTGATGCAAGATTGGCCCCTGCTCTGCCACCGAATCATCGAACACGCCGCCAGGATTCATGGCAAGCAGGAGGTGGTCACACGCTCGGTCGAGGGTCCGATCCATCGCACCACCTACGCCGAGATCCACCAGCGCGCGCTCAAGGTCTCGCAGATGCTGGAGCGCGACGACATCAAGCTCGGCGACCGTGTCGCAACGATCGCCTGGAACACATGGCGCCATCTCGAGGTCTGGTACGGCATCATGGGGATCGGCGCCATCTGCCATACCGTCAATCCCCGCCTTTTCCCCGAACAGATCGCCTGGATCATCAATCATGCGCAGGATCGCATCGTGATGACCGATCTCACCTTCGTTCCGATCCTGGAGAAGATCGCGGACAAGCTGCCAAGCGTGGAGCGCTACATCGTGCTCACCGACAAGGCGCACATGCCGGAGACCACGCTGAAGAACGCGGTGGCCTACGAGGACTGGATTGCGCAGGCCGACGGCAAATTCAAATGGAAGGACTTTGACGAGAACACGGCGGCGGCGATGTGCTACACCTCCGGCACGACCGGCGATCCCAAGGGTGTGCTGTATTCGCATCGCTCCAACGTGTTGCACGCGCTGATGGCCAACAACGTCGACGCGCTCGGCACCAGTGCGTCCGAGACAATGCTGCCGGTCGTTCCGCTGTTCCATGCCAACAGCTGGGGCATCGCCTTCTCCGCCCCCTCGCAAGGCACCAAGCTGGTGATGCCGGGCGCCAAGCTCGACGGCGCCTCGGTCTATGAGCTGCTCTCGACCGAGAAGGTGACGCACACCGCCGGCGTGCCGACGGTGTGGCTGATGCTGCTCCAGCACATGACCGCCAACAATCTCAAGCTGCCGGATCTGAAGATGGTGATCTGCGGCGGCTCGGCGATGCCGCGTTCGATGATCAAGGCCTTCCTCGACATGGGCTCGAACGTCCGCCATGCCTGGGGCATGACCGAGATGAGCCCGATCGGCAGCGTCGCGGCCCTGAAGCCGCCGTTCCAGAATGCCACCGGCGATGCCAGGCTCGACGTGCTGCAGATGCAGGGCTATGCGCCCTTCGCCGTGCAGATGAAGATCACCGACGATGCCGGCAAGGAGCTGCCCTGGGACGGCAAGACGTTCGGCCGCCTCAAGGTCTCCGGGCCCGCCGTCGCCAAGGCCTATTACCGCGTCGACAGCAACATCCTCGACGAGGACGGCTTCTTCGACACCGGCGACGTCTCGACCATCGACGAGGACGGCTATATGCGGATCACCGACCGCTCCAAGGACGTGATCAAGTCCGGCGGCGAGTGGATCTCCTCGATCGACCTCGAAAACCTCGCGGTCGGCCACCCCGCCGTGGCGGAAGCCGCCGTGATCGGCGTGTTCCACCCGAAGTGGGACGAGCGGCCGCTCCTGATCGTGCAGCTCAAGCAGGGCCAGCAGGCCACGCGCGAGGACATCCTCAAGTTCATGGACGGCAAAATCGCCAAATGGTGGATGCCCGACGACGTCGCTTTCGTCGACGGCATTCCACACACCGCCACCGGCAAGATCCTGAAGACGGCGCTGCGCGACCAGTTCAAGGATTACCGCTTCCCGAACGCTGCGGCGTAATCGTTGGTGCCACCCTCCCCTGGAGGGGGAGGGTCGGCTCGCAGCGCGTCAGCGATGTGAGCCGGGGTGGGGTGACAGTCTCTCCCCAATAGCGGTGCCCGTGCGGAGAGATCACCCCACCCCGCTCGCGCTGCGCGCGATCGACCCTCCCCCTCCAGGGGAGGGTGATCGACCCTTGAATTTGCCCCCGCGCCGTGGTCTCAACGGTCCTATCGTCGCGCCAGATCGGCCGGCATCGCGCCCAACATCCGGCAGAGCTTCACCCGATGGCCCGCAGGTTTTCCGCTCCCTACCAGTCGGAGCCCGTGTCCAGCCTCGCGAGCTGGGCGCGCAATCTGGCCGTGTTCGCGGTGGTGGCGGTGGTGGTGTCGATCATCGTCGTCCGCTTCGATTTCCTGGAGCCGAAGCCGGCGCTTGCGACGTTCATCGGCGGCATCGCGATCGCCGGCCTCTCGATCCTGTTCGGGCTCGCCGGCTTTGCCGCGATCTGGCAGAACGGCTCGCGCGGCATGGCCCGCATCCTGCTCGCCTTCCTGATCGACGGGGCGATCCTGGCCTACCCCGCCTATCTGGCCTTTCAATATCGCAAGCTGCCGTCGATCTACGACATCACCACCGACCCGATCGATCCGCCGCGCTTCGACGCGCTGGCGCGCCTGCGCACCGGCGAGGGCACCAACACCGCGGTCTATGCCGGTCTCTATTCGGCGGAGCAGCAGCGCCATTTCTATCCCGACATCGAGCCCGTCGAGCTCGAGATCCCGGTCGACCGCGCCTATGCAATCGCGCTCCAGCTCGTCCACAAGCGCAAATGGATCGTGATCGACGAGCGCGCACCGCAGCCGCCACGCCGCATCGGCCGCATCGAGGCGGTCGCGCGCACGCCGATCATGGGTTTCCGCGAGGACGTTTCGATCAGGGTCGTGCCGGATGGCGATGATTCCCGCGTCGACATCCGCTCTGCGTCGCGCAATTTCGACAGCGACCTCGGCAGCAACGCCGCGCGCGTCAAGAAATTCATCGACGACCTCAACACCGCCGCCGATGCCGACGCGCTCAAGCCGGTGAAGAAAACCCCGGTCGCACCGCCCAAGGCGCCGGCGAAGACGGTGAAGAAGTGAAATTGGCGAATGGGGAGTAGCGAATAGCGAATGGAGCCGCCCAACCGCTACTCCCCATTTGCTATTCGCCCTCAGGCCATCCGATAGGTCCCGCCGATCACGGGATCGCCATCCGTCGCCACCACGCCGCGCGCGACCAGGTCTTCCAGGTGCGCCAGAACGGAATAGCCCGCCGCCGTCGTCAGGCGCGGATCGATACCGATATAGATCGCGCGGACCATGGTCGGGATGTCGGTCTCGCCCTTGGCGAGGCGATGCAGAATCGAGGCCTCGCGCGCCTTGCGGTGACGGATCAGGAAGCGCACGAAGCGCTGGCCGTCGGGAATCTCGGGGCCGTGGCCCGAGAAATAGAGATCCTCCTCGCGGGCCGCGAGCCGGTCGAGCGAGTCCATGTAGTCGATCATCGAGCCGTCCGGCGGCGCCACGATCGAGGTCGACCAGCCCATGACGTGGTCACCCACGAAATTGAATTTTCGCTCGGGCCAGGCGAATGCCAGATGATTGGCCGTGTGGCCGGGCGTCGCGACGGCCTCGAGCCGCCAGCCGTCACCTTCCACGACGTCGCCGTGTGCGAGGCTGACGTCCGGGGCAAAATCGCGGTCGGCACCGGATTCCGGATTGTGCTTCTCGCTCTCGAAGCGCGGCCGCGAGGCGCGATGCGGGCCCTCGGCATAGACCGGCGCAGCTGTCGCCTGCTTGATGCGCGCGGTGTTCGGCGAATGATCGCGATGGGTGTGGGTGACGAAGATGTGCGTCACCGTCTCGCCGCGCACCGCATCGAGCAGCGCCGCCGCATGCGCCGCATCGTCAGGACCGGGATCGATGATCGCGACATTGCCCTTGCCGACGATGTAGCTGACCGTCCCCGTGAAGGTGAACGGGCTCGGATTGTTGCAGAGCACGCGCCGCACGCCGGGGCGGACCTCCTCGACGAAGCCGGGCTTCAGCGGAAAGTTGCGGTTGAACGGGACGTCGTCATTGTCGGACATGGGACTTCCTGTCGCCACACTCTCTGCCGTCATACCCCGCGAAGGCGGGGTATCCAGTACGCCGCGGCGCCAGTGACAAAAGCGAAGTCTCTGGGATACTGGATCGCCCGCCCCAGTGCGCAACTGCGCACAAGGCGGGCGATGACAGTGGAGCAACTAGCCGCGGCGGAAAACACAATGACTAGAAAAACGCCTGAATGCCCGTGATCGCGCGGCCCAGGATCAGGGCGTGGACGTCGTGGGTGCCCTCGTAGGTGTTGACCGTCTCGAGGTTATGGACGTGGCGCATCACGTGATATTCGATCGAGATGCCGTTGCCGCCGTGCATGTCGCGGGCGGTGCGGGCGATGTCGAGGGCCTTGCCGCAATTATTGCGCTTCATGATCGAGATCATCTCGGGCGCGAACTTGCCCTCGTCCATCAGACGGCCGACGCGAAGCGAGCCCTGAAGCCCGAGCGCGATCTCGGTCTCCATGTCCGCGAGCTTCTTCTGCACCAGCTGGGTCGCGGCGAGCGGCTTGCCGAACTGCTTGCGGTCGAGCGTGTATTGACGGGCGCGATGCATGCAGTCCTCGGCGGCGCCCAGCGCACCCCAGGAGATGCCGTAGCGGGCGCGGTTGAGGCAGCCGAACGGGCCCTTGAGCCCGGAGACGTTGGGCAGCAAGGCGTCCTCGGGGACCACGACGCCGTCCATCACCACCTCGCCGGTGATGGAGGCGCGAAGCGAGAGCTTGCCGCCGATCTTCGGCGCGGACAGGCCCTTCATGCCCTTCTCCAGCACGAAGCCGCGGATCTGGTTGTCGTGCGCGGCCGACTTGGCCCAGACCACGAAGACGTCGGCGATCGGCGCGTTCGAGATCCACATCTTGCTGCCGGTGAGGCGATAGCCGTCCGACACCTTCTCGGCGCGGGTCTTCATGCCGGCCGGATCGGAGCCGGCATCGGGCTCGGTCAGGCCGAAGCAGCCGACCCACTCGCCGCTGGCGAGCTTGGGCAGGTACTTCTTGCGCTGGTTCTCGTCGCCATAGGCGTAGATCGGGTACATCACCAGCGAGGACTGCACCGAGTTCATCGAGCGATAGCCGGAATCGACCCGCTCGATCTCGCGCGCGACGAGGCCATAGGCGACGTAGCTCGCATTGGCGCAGCCATATTCCTCGGGCAGCGTGATGCCGATCAGGCCGAGCTCGCCCATCTCGTTGAAGATCTCGCGATCGGTCTTCTCCTCGAGATAGGCCTTGGAGACGCGCGGCAACAGCTTGTCCTGGGCATAGGCGCGGGCGGTGTCGCGCACCATGCGCTCGTCTTCGGTGAGCTGCTCGTCGAGCAGGAACGGATCGTCCCACTGGAAAGAAGCCGCAGCCGGCTTGTCCTTGGCCTGAGGGCGCACGCTCATGAAACGTCCTTTCGCGTCTGGTTCCGTCTAAATGTTGCCCGACAAATTAAAGCGCCGCGGCAACAAGTGCAATTGCATCCTGGTTTCGGTCATTCCGGGTCGCGCAACGGCGCAAACCGGAAACGATGCGGTCAGATTTCGAGCTGCTCGTTGGCGACGATCTCGATGCCGAAGCCCGACAGACCCTTGTAGTCGTGCACCGACGAGGTGAGATGCCGGATCGAGGTGACGCCGAGGTCGCGCAAGATCTGCGCGCCGACGCCGACCTCGCGCCACTGGCGGTTGCGGTCGGCCTCCGTCGACGTCTCGTCCGGCAGCGGCGAAACGGGCACGCCGGCCGCGCCGTCGCGCAAATAGACCAGCACGCCACGGCCGGCCGTCTTGAAATGCTCGAGCACGGCGGCCATGCGCTTGTGGCCGGTGAAGGTGTCCTTGACGATGTTCGGCTTGTGGAAGCGCGTCAGCACGTTCTTGCCGTCGCCGACGCCGTTGTAGACGAAGGCGACGTGGGCGATGGAATCGAACGGCGAGCGGTAGGCGTAGCCCTGCAGGGGGCCGATCGGGCTGTCGGTGACGAAGGTCGAGACCCGCTCAATCAGCTTCTCGCGCGCCTGGCGGTAGGCGATCATGTCCGCGATGGTGACGTGCTTGAGCTTGTGCCTGACCGCAAACTGCGCGACCTGCTCCCCCTTCATCACGCTGCCGTCGTCGTTCATGAGCTCGCTGATGACGCCGACCGGCGGCAGGCCGGAAAGCTTGCAGAGGTCGACGGCGGCCTCGGTGTGGCCGGAGCGCAGCAGCACGCCGCCGTCCTTGGCGATCAGCGGGAAGATGTGGCCGGGCCGGGCGAAATCGTTGGCGCCGACATTAGGATTGGCGAGCGCACGGCAGCACGAGGCGCGCTCATCGGCGGAGATGCCGGTGCCGCCGTCGGCCTTGTAGTCGATCGAGACCGTGAACGCGGTGGTGTGCGCGGAATCGTTGTGGGCGACCATCGGATCGAGCCGCAGCCGGCGCGCATCCTCGGTCGTCACCGGCGCGCAGACGATGCCGGAGGTATGGCGGATGATGAAGGCCATCTTCTCGGCGGTGCAGAGCGAGGCGGCGACGATCAGATCGCCCTCGCCCTCGCGGTCCTCGTCGTCGGTGACGACCACGAGCTCACCCCGGGCAAAGGCCTGCAAGACTTCCTGAACGCTATCGGGCATTTCCCAATCTCTATCGGTTATGGCCGGGAGGCTTAGCCGGACTTGGGTCGGGGCGCTAGTCTCCCCAGCGCAACCACATATGCCTGAGGGCGGGCCTGCCGATGGGTTTCAGGCTTGCACCGGGCATACCAGCGATATAGGCGCGGATTGCCCGCAAGGAAGGCGGCAAGGAAGACGACCCGACGCCGTCAGGGCAGCACCTCGCGGCGCTCGCCGAGGCGCTGATCGAGCTCGGCGCGCTTGTCCGCGAGCAGGCCGGCCTGGGCGGCTTCGATCACGGTAAACAGCTCATGTGCATCGCTGAGCCGGGTCACGGTGACGTAGCTGGCGCCGGCCTCGTAGAGCGCGTCGACGTCGGCCAATAGGTCGGCCGTGGCGACGATCAGGGCGGTCGGATTGAGCGCGCGGACGTGGCGGACCAGCTTCTCGTTGGTGGCGCCCTTCAATAGCGAATCCGGCACGCTGAGGATGATCATCTCGGACTTGCCGACGCCGGCATGGAGCAGCGTGTCAGCGCTACTGATGTCGCCGTAGATCACATGCAGGCCGCGCGAAAGCAGGGTCTTGTACACATTGGGGTTGAAGTCGATCACGGTGATCTGGTCGAGCAGCACCGGTGCCTGCCGCTCGATCTCGGCGAGAAGCGCGCTCGCCGCACGGAAAAAGCCGAGGATCACGATGCGGCGGGCTTCGCCATGGCCGCCCTCGTGGCCCTCCTCGGCATGGCCGTTGCCATGGTCGAGATCGCGCAGGCCGATCCGCTTCAACGGGCCGATCGCCCAGCGGGTGATCTCGTCGCTGCGGGTCATCACGAAGGTCGAGAGCACCGCCAGGACCACGAAAGCGAAGGAGGCCGCATTCGCCGTCTCGGCCGCGATATGGCGGTCGGTGACGCCGGTCTGGATCACCACCAGCGAGAATTCGGAGATCTGCGCGAGGTTGAGCGCCGGCAACAGGCTGGCGCGCAGGCCCTGCTTCATCAGGTAGAGCGGCGTGAACGTCGTGACGAGGCGGCTTGCCACCGTGAACGCCGCGATCATCAAGGCAAGACCGATCACCGAGAGGCCCGGCACGGGAATGGTCATGCCGAGCGCGACGAAGAACAGCGTGATGAAGAAGTCCCGCAGCGTGGTGACCTTGGCGGTGACGTCGAGCGCGTAAGGGAAGGTCGAGAGCGAGACGCCGGCGATCAGCGCGCCCATCTCGCGCGACAGCGACAGCCGCTCGGCGGTCTCGGCGACGAGAAAGCACCAGGCCAGCGCGCCGAGCAGGATCAGCTCGGGCCGCCTGGCGATCTGGTGGAACAGGCGCGGCAGCACGTAACGGCTGACCAGTAGCGCGGCGGCGACCAGCACCGCGACGCGGCCGATCGAGAGCAGGATGACGCTGACCTGCAGATTGGCGAGACTCGGCTGCACCGCCAGGAACAGGATGGCGAAGATGTCCTGGAGCACCAGCACGCCGAGGGTGATGCGGCCCGGCAGCGTGTCGAGCTCGCGCTTCTCGTAGAGCACCTTGACGATGATCACGGTGCTGGAGAGCGCGCAGGCGACGCAGAGATAGACCGCATCGAAATGCCCGCCGCCGAGCGACAGGCCGATGCCGACGAAGAATAGAACCCCGAGCAGGCAGCCGCCGAGCAGCTGGCTGCCCGCTGCGAACAGAATCACCCGCCCTGCCCGCACGATCTTCTTCAGGTCGATCTCGAGCCCGATCATGAACAGCATGAAGATCAGGCCAAGCTCGGAGATGACGCTGATCGATTCCTGCGAATGGACCCAGCCGGCGCCGAATGGACCTATGCAGAAGCCGGCGATAAGGTAGGCCAGGATCAGCGGTTGCCGGGCGAAATGGGCGAGCAGGCCCAGCATCCAGGCAAACAGGATAGAGAGAGTGATGTCGCGAATGAGCTCGTGCATGCCAAATTGGTCCGTTTTGCCGCACCCTAGAGACGGGTTGCGGTGCGGCAAGCGAGCAATTCGTCACATGCGGAATGGGCTCATCGCAGCCATGCTGCTCAGTCCCCTCGCCTTTGCCGTGCCCGCCGCCGCGCAATCCAAGGTCAATATCGAACAAAACTTTGTCGAATCGTTCACCCCACTGCCGAAGGAAGACCTCGCCGTTTCCGGCGGTTTCTACGTGCCCGCCTATTCCAGCGTCGCGATGAGCCAGGGCAAGCTGCGTGTCGACTTCTCGGTGACGCTGAGCGTTCACAACGCCTCCGAGACCCAGCCGCTGGTCATCAAACGCATCGCCTATTTCGACACCGCAGGCAAGCAGGTCGAGAGCTATCTGAAGACGCCGGTGGCGTTGAGGCCGCTCGCCACCGTCTCGATCTTCATTCCGACCGACGACGTGCGCGGCGGGACCGGTGCCAATTTCCTGGTCGACTGGGCCGCCACGGGCGAGATCGCCGAGCCGGTGGTCGAAGCCTTGATGGTTGGCGGCATCGCCAACGCGCATTACGCTTTCATCAGCCAAGGCCGTCCGACCAGGACGGCCACAAAGAAGTGAGGCCGTCCGACCAGGACGGCCGGCAAGAAGTAAGGCGGCCGGCGCAAAGCCGACGCTCAACAAGAACAAAACGAGGAACGCTCCCATGACGTCCAGCTTCGATTTCGCGCCCCTGTTTCCAGCAGGGCTGCCGGCCCCTTCTGCGCGCTGGACGGGCCTTGCCAAATACAGCTTCGTCGGCGGCAACAACGATTCCGAACAGGTGCCGCTCGACGAGCTGATCGAAGCGGCCAACACGGTGCTGCGGCACGAGGGCCGCTCGCTCGCCACCTACGGGCTGGCGCATGGGCCGCAGGGCTACCTCCCCTTGCGCGAATTCCTGGTGGCGAAACTCAGGCGCGATGCCGGAATCAGCTGCACGGTCGAAGATCTCCTGATCGTCTCCGGCTCGCTCCAGGCCCTCGACCTCGTCAACGCCACCCTGCTGACGCGCGGCGACACCGTGATTTTCGAGCAGGAGAGCTATCAAGGCTCGCTGACACGACTGGCGCGGCTCGGCGTCAACGTCGTCGGCATTCCCCTCGACAAGGACGGCATGCGCATGGACCTGCTGGCCTCCACGCTGGCCGACCTGAAGCGCCGCGGCATCCGGCCGAAATACATCTACACCATTCCGACGGTGCAGAACCCGACCGGCAGCATCATGCCCGAGAGCCGCCGCACCGAGCTGGTGCGGCTCGCGACCGTATATGGCGTGCCCATCTTCGAGGACGATTGCTATGCCGACCTCGTCTGGTCGGGGCAGCGGCCGCCGGCCATCTACGCGATGAGCCCGAACGGCGGCGTGATCCATATCGGCTCGTTCTCGAAATCGATCGCGCCGGCGCTGCGCGTCGGCTTCGTCGTGGCGCCCTGGGAGGTGATGTCGCGGATGCTGGCGCTGAAGACGGATGCGGGCTCCGGTGCGCTGGAGCAGATGGTGCTCGCCAGCTATTGCAAGCCGCATTTTTCCACCCACGTGCCGGCCCTGACCAAGGCACTGCGCAGCAAGCTCGACACGCTGATGGAAGCCCTGAACGAGCAGTTCGGGACCGCCGCCGAATTCGAGGCGCCCAAGGGCGGCATCTTCCTGTGGGTCAAGCTCCCCGACCAGGTCGATACGCTGAAGCTGTATCAGGCCGCGCTCGCCGCCGGCGTCTCGATCAATCCGGGGCCGGAATGGTCGACCAACAAGGGCCATTCCGCATCGCGGCTGCGGCTGTGCTTTGCCAGCCCCTCGCACCAGCAGATCCGCGACGGCGTCGCCGTGCTGGCCGAAGTGTGCCGCAAGGAGTTCGGCGTGCCGGCGCGTAGCGCCAATGTGGAGAAGCGGGCCTGAGGCCTGGTCGAGCGTCTCCTCATGCCGCCTGTGGCTGACTGCCGTGGATCGCGGAAGCGAGCCGCAGCAACAGGACGATGGAGACGTTGCCCTTGCCGGCCTCGATCTGGGCGATGTAGCGCTCGGAAATCCCGGAGCGGCGGGCCAGCTCCCGGCGCGACAGGTCGCAGCGGGTGCGCGAGGACCTCAGGCGGTCGCCCAGCTCGGCCAGAAACGCGGTCTCCGAATAGGGCGGCACGGCGCAGCTCCCCGGCAGCACTTCGCCCGCAAAATCCATGACTTGATTCAGCATTGCTCTATCCACGTTCGCCTTCGGGAAATGCCATCTTACCTTCGAAACGCCCTGCCTCATTGACGCGGATCAAATTCGCGCGCGATCGACGACTGCCGTGGACGACCGCGCGCGGAATGCTAGACTTTGGAATTCGTCGAGGCGGGGTTTCTCAGGACATGATGCGTTGTTCGGGTCGCTGGATCGCGGCTGCGGTGCTGTGGGTCGCGTTCACCTCCACGGCCGGTGCCGAGACGCTGGCCGTGACCGTGGAGCAATGGGGCCTGCTCGGCTCCTGGGCGGTCGATTGCTCTGCCCGGCCAGACCGCGACAAGGGTGCACTCCTGAGTTACGAGATCCGGAAAGACGGCCGGGTGATGTACCGGCGCAATTTCGGCGAGGCCATGGACGAGAACGAGATCGTGTCCGCCACGGTCAATGCCGAGGGCCTGCTCAATGTGATGGTCTACTTCCCCTTGCTGCGTCAGGCGCGCGAGTTCGGGTTGCTGTTGCAGAAGGACGGCCGCCTGCGCGCGATCTATAATCGCAGCGAGCGCGGCGAGTACACGATCAGGGACGGCAAGTACGTCGCAACAGGTGCACAGACGCCCGCGCAGCAGCGCTGCGACTAGCACGCCTTCGTCTGAACATCCGTTCAGAATTCTCTCGCCGTTTCTCCGGAACGTTCGAGCAAATCTGCGGTTTAGATGTGCATTCGTTTGGAGGAGGACAGCATGAAGAAGCTTGGTTATGTGGTTGCGGCTCTCGGCGCGATCGTGATTGCGGTGCCGACGCTGGCCAGCGCAGAGACGGTGGTGATCAAGCGCGGTCATCATCATCACGGCCCGTACGGCGCTCGCGCCGAATACCGCATGCACCATGACCGTGGCTGGCATCATGGCTGGCGCCATCGCGGCGACAAGGTCGTCGTGATCAAGCGCAGCCATCGCCACCATCACTGGGACTAATGCGCAACGCGACAAGGAATGGCCCCTCACGGGGCCATTTTCTTGCGTTCTTTTTTCCTTCTCCCCTTGTGGGAGAAGGTGGCGCGAAGCGCCGGATGAGGGGTTGCGTCAGCGAGTCCGAAAGTGAAAGACTCATGCGCGGAGAGAGACCCCTCACCCGTCTCGCCGCTTCGCGGCGAGCCACCCTCTCCCACAAGGGGAGAGGGTGAAGATCGATTAATCCCACGCCGGCGCGAAGCCTGGATTGACGCAGCGTCTGTCCTTCGCCAGCGCGGCGATCTTCTTGCGGTCGGCATCGTCGAGCGCGATCTTCAGCGCGTCGAGATTGGCCTGCTGGCTCTCGCGACGCGAGGCCTTCGGGATCGCGGCGACGCCGTCCTGGTCGAGCAGCCATTTCAACGCGACCTGCGCGGCGGTCGCGTTGTGCCTGGCGCCGATGTCGGCCAGCACCGGGTCGGTCGCGAAACGTCCCTGCGCGAGCGGACAATAGGCAACCAGCGGGATCGACCTCGCCTGGAGATAGGCGAGCACCTTCGATTGATCGAGCATGGCGTGATATTCGACCTGGTTGCAGGCGATCGGCGCCTTGATCTCCTCGACCGCGACCTTGAGCAGCGCGGTGGTGAAATTGGCAACGCCGATGGCGCGCGTGCGCCCCTCCTCCTTGAGCTTCATCAGGGTCTCGAACACCGCGCCCCAGTTCGCGGCCTTCGACGGCCAGTGCACGAGATAGAGATCGACATGGTCGAGCCCGAGCTTCCTGAGGCTGGCGTCGAAAGCGCGGCGGATCGCATCGGGGCTGAGGTTCTCGTGCCAGACTTTCGTGGTGACGTGCAGCTCACCGCGCGGCACGCCGGACGCGGCGATGGCCGCGCCGATCGCCTCCTCGTTGGCGTACATCTCGGCGGTGTCGATGTGGCGATAGCCGATGGACAGCGCGCTCTCGACCGCGGCACGGCAGGCATCGCCCTGCATGCGGAAGGTGCCGAGGCCGAGCTTGGGCATGCTGATGCCCTGTGTTTTCAGATGGTCCATGAAACAGGCTCCCGAGATATTCAGCCCACCGGATGCGCGCGGCGATGCCGCGTGAGCAGACCTTTGGTGACGGAAAAGAAGTGGTGGGAGCCCTTACCCTAGCGCGGGAGGAGCATGGCGGCCAATCAAGATCGGGTTAGCAGCCTACGAATGCTGCGCCACCAGCGACGGATGCATCTGCGGCCGCGGGACGATGTCGACCGACCAGAGGTCGCGATTGTCGACGTCCTTCAGGGTCACGGTCATCACACCGCTGCGGCCGTCGATGTCGACCCGCCCGAAGAACTGCAAGCCGAAACAGGGCGCCAGATTGTCGCCCTGCGCGGCGCTGCAGCCATGCTGGTACATCGCGACCGGCCCGAAGGTGTCGTCGAGCTCGCCTGGGCTCCAGCTGCCAGCATGCAGCGGGCCGGAGACGAACTCCCAGAACGGCTCGAAATCCTGGAACTGCGCCTTGTTCGGATCGTAATAGTGCGCGGCGGTGTAGTGCATGTCGGCCGTGAGCCAGACGATGTTGCGGATGCCGGCGCGCTTGATGGAGGCGAGCAGATCGGCGATCTCGTGCTCGCGCCGGTCGGGCGGCCCATCGCCGAGCGCGACCGCATCCAGGCTGATCAGGCCGATCGGCAAATCGGCCGCGATCACCTTCCAAGTCGCGCGTGAGGCGGCAAGCTCGCGCTTCAGCCAGGCGAGCTGCTCGGCGCCCAGGATCCAGCCGCGGCGATCATCACCCTTGTTCCAGCTCTCGTCGCGGTAGCTGCGCATGTCGATCATGAAGACGTCCAGCAGCGGGCCATAGGCGATCTTGCGATAGACGCGGCCGTGCTGCGCGCTGATGTTGCGGATCGGCATGAAGTCGAAGAAGGCCCGGCGGGCCCGCGCGACCAGGCGCGGGGTGCCGTCGTCCTCGTAACCGGTCTCGTCATGGGTCCCGATCGGCGACCAGTCGTTGGTCACCTCGTGATCGTCCCATTGCGCGAACATCGGCACCTCTGCATGAAAGGCGCGGAAATGTTCGTCGAGATGGTTGTATTTGTAGTTGCCGCGGAACTGCGCCAGGGTGTGCGCAACTTCGGATTTCTCTTCGGTGACGAGGTTGCGCCAGGTCTCTCCGTTCGGCAGCTTCTGTTCGGAAGGAATCGTGCAGTCCGCGTAGATGTGATCGCCGCAGTGGACGAAGAAATCCGGACGGTTGTCGAGCATGGTGCGATAGCTGCGATAGCCGCCGCGGGAGACGTCGATGCCCCAGCCCTGCCCCGCGGTGTCGCCGGACCACAGGAACGAGATCGACTGGCGCGCTGCCGGCGCGGTGCGGAAATGGCCGATGCTGCTTTCGCCGGCAAGACCGGTGGCAATGTCGTCGAAGCGGACACGGTAGAAGATGTCCTGTCCGGGCGGCAGATCCGCCAGCAGAAGCTTCGACGTGAGATCGGCATCGGGCAGCGCATCGCCGGAAGCCGAGGCGATGATGGTCTTGAAGCTCTCGACGGTCGAGCATTCCACCTGCATCCGCGCAGGCCGGTCGGCGCGCGCCCAGATCACCGCGGAGCCGCCGGAGACATCGCCGGACTGGATGCCGGCTGCGATCTGCGGCCGGTCGGCGGCGCGGCTCAAATGAGGCTTCGCGAGCGAGGCGATGGCGAGACTGGAGGCGGAGCGGACCAGGAACTGCCGCCGGGTCCATGCGCGCGAGGCGCGGAGCGTTGCCATTCAGGAGACCTTCGTCGAATCGCGACGGAAGGCGCCTGCGCTCCTTGACTCCCAGCTTACGGTTTCTTGACTCCGCGCCTACGGTTTTGCGACGCGGGGATGACGTCCGTTGCAACCGCGGAGCGCGGTCTGCTCCCTCGCCCCGTTCTTACGGGGAGAGGGAAAGACACAGCGACGGCTCTCGCGCCTACCGCTTCCAGTTGCAGATGCCGCCGGAGCGGCATGGCCAGGTCTGGATACGGGTGTCCATCGCCTGCGCATCCAGCGGATTGCCCCGGCGGTGGGCAAGCTTGGCGCGGGCCGCGCCGCGCGGCGGTGTGCTCGCCGCATGCGCGGCCTTCGGCTCGGCCACACGAACGCGTTCGGCGGCAACCTTCTTCGGCACCTCGACGGGCTCAGCGCGCGCCTGTGCCTCGTTGCCGCCACGCGCTTCGAGCGCGACCGGGGCGAAGTGCGTCTCCGGCCCGAGACGTTTCGGCGACACCAGGGCCTTTGAGAGATCGAGGCCGAGATATTCGTCGGGCTTGTAGTCGTCGGCGCGCGCGACACCGGCCCCTGCGACCACGAGGGCAAAGGCAATTGCGAAGTGAACACTTTTCAGGACCACGGATGCCTCCTGAAATCGATTTATGAAAGGGGCAATTTACCCCTATCTAGGAGGCGCCGCGCGCAATTCCAGCGGTCAAATGCCGCCGTGGTTAAGAAGTTTGACGGGTGTCAGGCGACCTTTCGCGTCGCCCCCGTCCCGTCCAGGAACCCCAGCAGGCGGCTGCGGATGATGGTTTCCGCTTCGTCCATGATGCGATCGATCAGCTCCTTGCAAGACGGGATGTCGTGGATCAGGCCTGCGACCATGCCGCAGCTCCAGGCGCCGGCGTCCATCTGGCCGTCCAGCATGATCTTGGGATAGACGCCCGCGACCTGATCGTGGATGTCGTCGATGGTGAGCTTGGCGCCCTTCTCGCGCTCGATCTCGAGCAGGCGGTCGACATTGGCGTTCTTCAGGACGCGCTCGGTATTGCGCAACGCCCGCATGATCAGGCGGGTGTCGAGCTCGGTGGCCGCGACCAGCGCGTCCTTGACGTTCTGGTGCACCGGCGCTTCCTTGGTGGCGATGAAGCGCGTGCCCATGTTCATGCCCGCCGCGCCCAGCGAGAGCGCCGCGACCAGGCTGCGACCGTCGGCCATGCCGCCGGAGGCGACGAACGGGATCTTCAACTCCTCCGCCGCACGCGGCAGCAGAATCATGTTGGGGATGTCGTCCTCGCCGGGATGGCCGCCACACTCGAAGCCGTCGACGCTGACGGCATCGCAGCCGATGCGCTCGGCCTTCAGCGAGTGGCGCACCGAGGTGCATTTGTGGATGACCTTGATGCCAGCGGCCTTCAGCGCCGGCATGTAGGCTTCCGGGCTGCGGCCTGCGGTCTCCACCGCCTTGATGCCGCCCTCGACGATGGCCGCGATGTATTCCGGATAAGGCGGCGCCGAGAAGGCTGGCAGGAAAGTGAGATTGACGCCGAACGGCTTGTCCGTCATGTCGCGGCAGCGCGCGATCTCCTTGGCGAGCAGCTCCGGCGTCTTCTGCGTGAGACCGGTGATGATGCCGAGCCCGCCGGCATTGGAGACGGCCGCCGCCAGCTCGGCGAAGCCGACGAAATGCATGCCGCCCTGGATGATCGGGTGCTCGATGCCGAACAGTTCGGTGATCGCGGTCTTCACTGAAGGTCCTCCCGGAATTTGCTCGATGTTGAGATCAGTCTAGCCGGACTTTCCCGCCGCGGTCACCATTTCTCTCCGAAGGGGCGGATCTCCATCTCGAAGGTCCAGGCGCTCTTCGGCTGCTGATAAAGCTGCCAATAGGCGTTCGCGACCGACGACGGCGGCATCAGGAGGTCGGGATCGTCAAGCGCATTCGGGCCGAGCGCCTCGAGCCGGCGCTGGCGCACCCATTCGGTGTCGACGCCGGAATCGATGATGAGATGGGCGACGTGGATGTTCTTCGGCCCGAGCTCGCGCGCCATCGCCTGCGCCACCGCGCGCAGGCCGAACTTGGCGCTGGCAAAGGCGGCAAAGCCGCTGCCGCCGCGCACGCTTGCGGTCGCACCCGTGAAGAAGATGTTGCCGCCGCCGCGCGGCAGCATCAGCCGCGCCGCCTCGCGCCCCGCGAGGAAGCCGGAATAGCAGGCCATCTCCCAGACCTTGCGAAACACGCGCTCGGTGGTGTCGAGGATCGGGAAATTGACGTTGGCACCGACGTTGAAGATGCAGACTTCGAGCGGTGCATGCTTGTCGGCGTCGTTCAGGAAGGCAATGACCTCATCCTCCTTCCGCGCGTCGAGCGAGCGGGCGTGGATCTCGCCACCGTCGGCTTCGATCTCTTGCACCAACGGCGCGAGCTTATCTCCATTGCGGCGGCCGGCGAAAATCGAGAACCCTTCGGCGGCAAACTTCTTGGCGATCTCGGCACCGATGAAATCGCCGGCCCCGATGACGGCCGCAGTGGCGTTTCGCTTGGACAAGATCGCCTCCTCCGGTGAGCCGCACTGTGGGCGTGCGGCGCTTTATGTGCCGGAGGCTATAGTTCAAAAATAGAACTGTCAAACTGACCAGACGAATGCTAACTTTGGGCACAAATCTCTCTGACCGATCAACTTAGTTCCTTTTTCAGACTGACTTCCTGCAGGAACCGCATCATGAAATGGGACACGCTTGAGGAAGAGCCCTGCTCGCTCGCCCGCACCGTCGCCGCGATCGGCGACCGCTGGACGCTGCTGATCCTGCGCGAGTGCTTCTTGCGGGTACGGCGGTTCGAGGGCTTTCAATCCTCGCTCCAGATCACACGCCATCTGCTCTCGGAACGGCTGAAGAAGCTGGTCCGCTTCGGCATTCTGCGCCGCGTCCCCTATTCCGAGGCGCCGAAGCGCTACGAATACATCCTCACCCAAAAGGGGCTCGACCTCTACCCGATCATCATGGCGATGGTGCATTGGGGCGACACCCATATGGGCGATGAGCGCGGCCGCCCGCTGCTGCATGAGCACAAGAGCTGCGGCAAGCTGTTCGACCCCATCATGGTGTGCTCGGAATGCGGCGAAGTGCTGCATGCCAAACAGGTGCATGTGCATGCGGGCCCCGGGCGGAGGGAAGCGCTGGGATGAGTGAGGCGCACCTCACAAAGCTCAAGCGAAGGGAACGCCGTAATAGGAGTTGATGCCGCGCACGGCGGCGTCATCGCCCCAGTTCCAGTCGGTCTTCTCACTATATTTCGGCGCGCCTTCCAGATCCTTGGCGGTAATCGCGGTCACGTAACCGCCGAGCTCGGTGTCGTACTTCAGCGACTGCCAGGGCAACGGATAGTGATCATTGCCGAGGCCGAGAAAGCCGCCGAAACCAAGCACTGCATAAGAGACCTTGCCGCTGATCTTGTCGATCATGACCCGTTCGATCGATCCGATCTTGTTACGATCGGCGCCGTAGACGGCGGTTCCCTCGACCTTGTCGCTTCCGATCAGCCGGCCCATCTCGTTGCGGTCCAGTTCACCCTGATTCAGCATCGTCATTCTCCACTCAGCCATTTGGGAATCAACCGAAAGGGGTGAGCGATCGTTCCGGCGCGTGTTCCGCAAATGCTTGGGAACATCACCACAAAGAACCGGTTCTCTGAGACGACCGAGGCCGCAACAACAACAAAGAGAGCCGCCCGCATGTCCCAGACCGTCTCCGACTTCATCATTCAGCGCCTGCACCAATGGGGCGTGCGCCACATCTTTGGCTATCCCGGCGACGGCATCAACGGCGTGTTCGGTGCGATGAACCGGGCCGACGGCAAGATCGGCTTCGTGCAGGCGCGGCACGAGGAGATGGCGGCGTTCATGGCGACCGCCTACGCGAAATTCTCGGGCGAGCTCGGTGTCTGCATTGCGACCTCCGGCCCCGGCGCCTCGCATCTCGTCACCGGGCTGTACGACGCGCTGCTCGATCACCAGCCGGTGCTGGCGATCGTCGGCCAGCAGGCTCGCAATGCGCTTGGCGGTCATTATCAGCAGGAGCTCGATCTTCTCTCGATGTTCAAGGACGTCGCAGGCGCCTATGTCGTGCAGGCCTCCTCGCCTGCACAAGTGCGACACCTGATTGATCGATCGGTGCGGATCGCACTGGCGCGGCGGACTCCGACCGTCATCATCTTGCCCAACGACTTGCAGGAGGAGCCTTACGAGGACCCGCCGCGCGCGCACGGCACGCTGCACTCCGGCGTCGGTTACAGCGCGCCTAAAGTCATCCCTCGTGATGCCGATCTCGACCGTGCCGCGGAGATCCTCAATGCCGGCAAGAAGGTCGCGATGCTCGTCGGCGCCGGCGCACTTGGCGCCACCGACGACGTCATTGCGGTCGCCGACCGGCTGTCGGCCGGCTGCGCCAAGGCATTGCTCGGCAAGGCAGCGCTGCCCGACGACCTGCCATGGGTCACCGGCTCGATCGGCCTGCTCGGCACCGAGCCCAGCTACAACATGATGATGGAATGCGACACGCTGCTGATGGTGGGCTCGGCCTTTCCCTACGCCGAATTCCTGCCGAAGGAAGGCAGCGCGCGCGGCGTGCAGATCGACATCGACGCCAGCATGATGTCGATCCGTTTTCCCATGGAGGTCGGCCTCGTCGGCGATGCCGCCGAGACGCTGCGCGCCTTGTTGCCACGGCTGAAAACCAGGAGCGACGGCGCCTGGCGCCAGAGCATCCAGGAGGACGTCGCGAAATGGTGGAAGACCTTGGATGACCGCGCGCATCAGCCCGCCGCGCCAGTCAATCCGCAGCTCGTCGCCTGGGAATTGTCTCCGCGCCTGCCCGACCGCGCCATCATCACCAGCGATTCCGGCTCATGCGCCAATTGGTTCGCGCGGGACCTCAAGATGCGGCGCGGCATGACGGCCTCGCTGTCCGGCGGCCTCGCCTCGATGGGCGCTGCGGTGCCTTACGCGCTCGCGGCCAAATACGCCCATCCCGACCGCCCCGTGATTGCACTCGTCGGCGACGGTGCCATGCAGATGAACAACATGGCCGAGCTGATCACCGCGGCGAAGTATTGGCGCGACTGGAAGGACCCGCGTTTCATCGTGTGCGTCTTCAACAACGAGGATCTCAATCAGGTCACCTGGGAGCAGCGCATCATCAACGGTGATCCCAAGTTCGAGGCTTCGCAGCGCATTCCCGATGTCTCCTATTCGCGCTTCGCCGAGCTGATCGGCCTGCGCGGCATCTTCGTCGACAGCCCACAGCTGCTCGGCTCGGCCTGGGAGCAGGCGCTTGCGAGCGAGATGCCCGTCGTGCTGGAGGTGAAAACCGATCCCGAGGTGCCGCCGCTGCCGCCGCACATCACCTTGCAGCAGGCGAAGAACTTTTCGCTCGCCCTGATGAAGGGCGACCCGAACGAAAGCGGGATGATCAAGGGAGCCGCGCGGCAGGTGCTGGAATCGATTCTGCCCGGAAAGCAATGAGGGTGAGCCATGAGTGACTTCCGCGATATCAGGCACGGCGTCAACGACCCCGTCGATGGCGTCGACGTGAAGTACCACATCAACGACAATCGGACGCCGCACGAGCGGGCGCAGCGCCATGCTGACGTCCGGGCCGACGCAACCGCTGCGCCGGCCGAACCGTTCCTGCCCGAGCGGCTTCGACGCAAGCCGACAGATCCGATCAATCCGCGCACCGGACGCAATCCCGCGGATTAGCCGTTAGGAACCTCGGCCCCGGCGGCGTGTTGGTCGGCGCACATCGCCGGCAAGCGGCCGCGCGACCTATCGGAAGGATTTGACCATGAAACGCACAATCATCGCGCTTGCCTGCATGGTTCTCGCAGGCCCGGCTCTCGCCCAGTCGCTCGGCGAAAAGACTGGCGTGAATTCGGTGCTCGGCGTTGCGCCTGCGACCGCCGACTTCGTGACCCAGGTCGCGATCAGCGACATGTTCGAGATCGAATCAAGCAAGCTTGCTCAGCAGAAGGGCAACGCGGAGGAGAAGACCTTCGCGCAGCAGATGATCACCGATCACACCAAGACGAGCAGCGAGCTCAAGGGACTGGTCGGCAATGGCAAGGTGCAGGCCACGCTGCCGACGGCGCTCGACAGCTCGCATCAGAGCAAGATCGACAAGCTCAAGAATGCGAGCGGCAAGGATTTCAGCTCGGACTACAATTCCTATCAGGTCAGCGCGCATGAAGATGCCGTGTCGCTGTTCGAACGTTACGCCAAGGGTGGCGACAATGCCGAGCTCAAGGATTGGGCCGGCAAGACACTCCCGGCGTTGAAGCACCACCTCGACATGGCCAAGAACCTCGGCAGGGCGCCGAGCGTCGGCCAAACCAAGTAACGCATTGCTGCAGGACGCCGGCCGTCCCGGCGTGCTTCCCGGCAGCGCGATGAGAAACGTCATCGCGCTGCCGCTGCGCGATGCCTGTCGGTTGCGCCCAGGAACCTTCCTTGTTTCCAGGCTTTACAAAACCGTCATGGAGGATATCTCGCCGACGGACCGATGGCCTTAGTAACAGTCAAACCCACCCGGATCGATACGGCGATCGCCAACGAGATCGCGCACAATACCAACTCGGGGCTCGAGCATGCCGCCCAGGCCATGACCTGGGGTGCCGACGAGCATATCCTGGTCGCACTCGCGGCGGCGGGATGGCTCTACACCCGCCTCCGGCATCCGCAGCAGCGCCCCTTGGCCGATCACGTCCTGATCGTGTCGCTGGTGACGGCCGTGTTGCCGCATGTCTTGAAATCCGTGTTCGATCAAACGAGGCCCGACCGGCTGACGGTGAGCGGCCACTGGCGCGGTGTTCCCTTTTCGGGGCGGGCCCGCGACGCATTTCCCTCAGGTCACGCCGTGCATATGGGCGCCCTTGCCTCGGCCGCCGGTCTGTTGCCGCCGGCTCGCCGCAGCCTGGCGCGCTCCTTTGCCGTAGCGCTGTCCCTGACGCGGGTCGCGCTGCTCGCGCACTGGGCCAGCGACGTCGTGGCAGGCTTCACGCTCGGCATCATCGTCGAGCGATTGCTCAGGCCGTTCACGCTGGCGGCGTCACGGCAGCGGCACGAGGGCTCGGAGGGACAACCATGACCGAGTATCTCGTGCGCTTCGTCGCCGGCGGTCTGATCGTATCCGTCTTCGCGATCTTCGGTGACATGCTGCGGCCGAAGAGCTTTGCCGGGCTGCTTGGCGCAGCGCCGTCGGTGGCGCTGGCTACTCTCGGCATCGCAGTGGTCCAGCACGGCCCGCAATATGCTGCGGCCGAGAGCTGGACGATGATCTATGGCGCCATCGCGCTCGCCTGCTACAGCGTCGTCGTCTGCCACCTCCTGATGAGGCTCCGTCTCGGGGCGCTTCCAGCAACGATCCTCGCCTTTGCCGCATGGCTCGTGGTCGCCTTCGGCCTGCTCGCCGGCCTGGGAGGTGCGGCCTGATGCTGGTGAAGCTATCGACATCGGCGCTGAAACAGACGCGGTGGTACGAGTACGCCATTCGCTTCCTGCTCGGCGGCGGTGCCACGGTGCTCGCGGGCGTTATCGGCTCGAAGTTCGGCACAGCCGTCGGCGGGCTCTTTCTTGCTCTTCCGGCCGTCTTCTGCGCCAGCGCGACACTGATCGAAAGCCACGAGCGTCACGCCAAGGAGAAGGCCGGCTTGAGCGGGCGCCGTCGCGGGCAGAAGGCGGCGGCGCTCGATGCCACAGGCGCCGCACTCGGCAGCATCGGCCTCGCCGCGTTCGCCGCCATCTTCTATGCCATCATCGAGGCAAGCGCCGTATTCGCTTTCATCTTCGCGCTGACGGTCTGGGCCATCGTTTCCGTGTCGGCGTGGTGGCTCAGGCGCAAGCTTCGCATTGTCTCCCACACATCGCGCCGATCAGGCCATTCGCCGTCGGCAACGGGCTCTCGCTACGCGAAGCCCTAGTTCGCTTTCGCCCCCGTCGAGGGCTGCGATTGCGGCGGCTGGAGGCCCGGGCTGTTGGCCCAGCGCTCGACCTCATCGATGATCTTCTGCTGGCTTGGCCGCACCGGCCCGGGCGCCGCGGGCTCTTCGGACAGCTTGCGAGGCAACCTGACTTCGTCCGCCATGGTCTCTCTCCCTTCCGGGAACAATGCCTTACGGCGTGGCGCGTTTCTAAATCATTGATTTTATTTTGTTTTCCTACTCATTTGGAGGCTTTATCGGCTTTCGCGGAACTCTCATCAAGTTGGTTCGTTGAGTAAACTACTCAACCTACTCAATTTGCGTGATCGCCATGAACGACCTTCGCGCCGAGCGCCTTCAGGTCATGCTCTCGCCGGAAGAGTTGGCCGCCGTCGACGATTTCCGGTTCAAACACCGCATGCCGACGCGGGCGGCAGCCGTCCGCGAACTCCTCAAGTTCGGACTGGCCGCTGTGGGCGTCGATGCCGCTGCCGGCGTGAAGTCAAGCAGCTTCGGCGTGTTCGGCCGCGGGCCTGACGGACATACTCAGGGGGATCCGGAGAGCGGCGGCGGCTGACGCACATAAGCCTCTTCCACAAGCAAACGACCCCGGCACGGTGGGTGCCAGGGCCGTCCTTGGAGATGCTTCCGGCGCACCGGGGGCATGACTGCCGGAAGCAATCCGTCGACTCTTCCCGCGCGAATTCGTTCCTGGTGAGAGCTAGCCTGTGGCGTCGCTCGAGCCGTCCGGCATGGCGCCGGAACCTGGCGTCTTGCTGTTGTCGTTCAGCTTGGGATCGCGCGTCGCTTCACGCGAAGGCGAGCCTTTCGGATCCGTCTTGTGCACGGATTGCGCACGTTCCTTGTCGCGTGGCTGCACCTCCCCACGCTTGTCCTTGACGATGCCTTGGTCGGAATGGGCCATGATGCGTTCTCGCTTCTCCTGATGTGTCGGAGCGCTTACGCATTACGGCCGCGAATGTTCCGCTGCTGCAATCAGCTGCGCGCGGCGTGAACGGCAGATGCGTTCTCGAGATGCACCTGTCGCACCGTCGTCACCGTCGCGAAGGCGACGGAGACGCCAAAGGCGAGAATGAGGGAAAGAAGAGCCAGACGTGGAGCCATCGCCAAACCTCCTTCTGCAACTGGAAATCGCCGCGATCGACGTTCCCCGGATGATCCCAAATCAGTTGCGTGCCTTCCGTGAGCGGTCTCACATGCAGGTTCGTGAGGCCGAGCTCACCCGTTCCGCTTTGGGGCTGCATGAGCCGGGACGGGCGAAATTTCGCCATCGAGCCAATCCTGCTCGTTGGCCAGCGCCGTCCAGGCGTCGGCCATGCGCGAATAGCGCTTATGGGCGGGCTGTCCGTCGGCACGCTCGGCAAGCTGAAGACAATTGTCGGCATTGTCTCTGAAGATGTCAGACTGTTTCATATAAAAGACGTGGGGACGGAACTCCTGCGTCGCAACCCGCTTACCGGATCGTAATGGTTCAGGGAACTTTCGCACGGCGTTGGTCATTGAAGATCGATGCGAGTTGTCGCCGCAATCATCCTGGCATTCATCAGCACCTCGGCGCTTGCCGACAGCGTTGCCGAACGAAAGCCCGGCGAACGGCCACCCTCCGCGATCGAGGTGATCAGCGCCGTCTACAATTTCAGCCGGTTTCAACAAGGGCTGCTCGAGAACACCGACCTCCAGGGCAACGCGGAGGTCAAGAATCTCGCCGCCTTGCGCGCCGAGGAAGCGGTCAAGCGCGACAAGAAGCTGAAAGAGGTCCAGGAGGCCATCGGCGCGGAACTGCAAATCGGAAAGGCAGCGCTCGCCTCTCCAAGCGCGAGCCTCGTCGAGCCCGAAATGTCGGACGGCCCGGCTTACGTCAGAAGCTTCTATGCGGCGCAGATTCCCGAATATGAATCCATCATCGGCCTGCTCGAGCGCTACCTGGTGGCGCCCGACAACGCGGCGCTCGCAGCGTTCGCGCGCGAACAGCTGCCGCTGCTGCGCGCGCAGGTCAGGGACGCCGAGCGCACCATGGCGGACAAATAGCCTCTACTTGTCGCTCGGACGTTGCTGGCTTTGCGGCCGCACGGTGCGGTCACTCTCCGGCATCTTGTCGCGGCCTGCATCGCCGTTGTCGTCCTTGCCGCCGGACGACGACGTGCCGCTTCCGCTTGGATTCGAGCGGGTGGCCGCTCCGGTGGTCGGCGTGTCCGCCCGCGGGTTGGCGGAGCTTGCGGCGGGGTCGCCCGTCACGGACCCGCGCCCGCTCGGCGCACCGCCCTGCGCCAGGGCCGATCCCGCGGCAAGCACGATAATGGCGATGGCGGCAAGTCCTGCTTTCATATCCGTTCTCCCTGTCTGCGCTGGCTAACCGTCGGGCTCGGCGCTCCGTTCCGAAGGATGGACGCCGACGGACGCAGGGGGCGACCGGACCCGGGAGGCATTTTCTTTCCGAGCGGTGTGGAACCAAATCGGGGCATCATCGTTAGCTCGGTCGGGCTGAGCAAAGCGGGTTCCATTTCCCGGCGCCATACGTTGGCGCTTGATTTCGAATTTGGCTGACGCTCTATTCGACCAACGCGTCTTGCCTCGGATTCGGCCGACGCCTGCGGGGGAATCAGTATGAGCGACCTCGATCCCGGAACTGCATCACGCTCCGGTCGTCGCGTCCCAAAGCCAAAAATCAACGGTACGTCCGAGCCGGATTCCCGGGCGGAACTGCTACTCGCCTTGCAGGCGATGCGCAGCGGTGACTTTTCGGTCCGCATGAGCGGCGACTATCTCGGCATTGACGGCAAAATTGCCGACACTCTTAACGAAATCATCGCAGCCAACCAGCGCATGGCACAGCAGCTCGAGCTGGTCGGCCAGGTGGTGGGGCGCGAAGGCAAGACCCGCCAGCGCGTGAAGTTCGGCCTCGCCTCCGGCTCCTGGGCCGACATGGAAGGTTCGGTCAATACGCTGATCGACGACCTGTTGTGGCCGACGCGCGAGGTGACGCGCGCCGTCGCCGCCGTGGCACAAGGCGACCTGCTGCAGACCGTCAAGCTCGACGTCGACGGCCGTCCGCTCGGCGGCGAGTTCTTGCAGTCGGCGACCATCGTCAACACCATGATCAAGCAGCTCGGCGTGTTCACCTCCGAGGTGACGCGCGTCGCGCGCGAGGTCGGCACCGAGGGCAAGCTCGGCGGCCAGGCCCAGGTGCCCGAGGTGACCGGCGTCTGGAAGGACCTCACCGAGAGCGTCAACTCGATGGCGAACAACCTGACCAACCAGGTTCGCAACATCGCCGAGGTGACGATCGCGGTGGCCAACGGCGACCTCTCCAAAAAGATCACGGTCGACGTCCGCGGCGAGATCCTCCAGCTCAAGGAAGCCATCAACACGATGGTTGACCAGCTGCGCTCGTTCGCCTCCGAAGTGACGCGCGTTGCGCGCGAGGTCGGCACCGACGGCAAGCTCGGCGGCCAGGCCATCGTGCCGGGCGTCGCCGGCACCTGGAAGGACTTGACGGACTCGGTCAACGCGATGTGCGGCAACCTGACCGCACAAGTGCGCAACATCGCCAACGTCACCACCGCCGTGGCGCGCGGCGACCTCTCGCGCAAGATCACGGTGGACGTGCGCGGCGAAATCCTGGAGCTGAAGGACACCATCAACACCATGGTGGACCAGCTCAACTCGTTCGCCTCGGAAGTCACGCGCGTCGCGCGCGAGGTGGGCACGGAAGGAAAGCTCGGCGGTCAGGCCCAGGTGCCCGGCGTGGCCGGCACCTGGAAAGACCTCACCGACAACGTCAACTTCATGGCCTCGAACCTGACCGCGCAGGTCCGAAACATCGCCGACGTCGCGACCGCCATCGCGAGCGGGGATCTCTCGAAGAAGATCACGGTGAACGTCTCGGGCGAAATCCTTCAGCTGAAGGAAACGCTCAACACCATGGTCGACCAGCTCAACGCCTTCGCCGGCGAAGTGACGCGCGTGGCGCGCGAGGTCGGCACCGAGGGCCGGCTCGGCGGCCAGGCCAACGTGCTCGGCGTCGCCGGCACCTGGAAGGACCTGACCGAGAGCGTCAACTCGATGGCCTCGAACCTGACCGCGCAGGTCCGCAACATCGCGGAGGTGACCACCGCAGTCGCCGGCGGCGACCTCTCGAAGAAGATCACCGTGGACGTGCGCGGCGAAATTCTGGAGCTGAAAGACACCATCAACACCATGGTGGACCAGCTCAACGCCTTCGCCGGAGAGGTCACGCGCGTGGCGCGCGAGGTCGGCACCGAAGGCAAGCTCGGCGGCCAGGCGGTGGTGCGCGGCGTCGGCGGCACGTGGAAGGACCTCACCGACAGCGTCAACTCGATGGCCTCGAACCTCACCGGCCAGGTCCGCAACATCGCCGAGGTCGCAACCGCGGTGGCCAAGGGCGACTTGTCCAAGAAGATCACGGTGAACGTGTCGGGCGAAATCCTTCAGCTGAAGGAAACGCTCAACACCATGGTCGACCAGCTCAACGCCTTCGCCGGCGAAGTCACGCGCGTCGCCCGCGAGGTCGGCACCGACGGCAAGCTCGGCGGCCAGGCCGACGTGCCCGGCGTCGCCGGCACGTGGAAAGACCTGACCGACTCCGTGAACTCGATGGCGGGCAACCTCACCGCCCAGGTCCGCAACATCGCCGAGGTCGCGACCGCGATCGCCGGCGGCGACCTGTCGCGCAAGATCACCGTGGACGTGCGCGGCGAGATCCTTCAGCTCAAGGACACGCTGAACACGATGGTCGATCAGCTCAACCGCTTCGCGGGCGAGGTGACGCGCGTGGCGCGCGAGGTCGGCACCGAAGGCCGGCTCGGCGGTCAGGCCAACGTGCCCGGCGTCGCCGGCACCTGGAAAGATCTCACCGACAGCGTCAACTCGATGGCGGGCAACCTCACGGCCCAGGTCCGCAACATCGCCGAGGTGACGACCGCGGTCGCGCGCGGCGACTTGTCGCGCAAGATCACCGTCGACGTGAAGGGCGAAATCCTCGAGCTGAAAAACACCATCAACACCATGGTGGACCAGCTCAACGGCTTTGCCGGCGAAGTGACGCGCGTCGCGCGCGAGGTCGGCACCGAGGGCAAGCTCGGCGGCCAGGCCGAAGTGCCCGGCGTCGCCGGCACCTGGAAGGACCTCACCGACAACGTCAACTTCATGGCCTCCAACCTGACGGCGCAGGTCCGCAACATCGCCGAGGTCGCGACCGCCATTGCCGGCGGCGACCTGTCGAAGAAGATCACGGTGGACGTGCGCGGCGAGATCCTGCTGCTCAAGGACACCCTGAACACCATGGTCGAGCAGCTCCGCTCCTTTGCCGCCGAGGTCACGCGCGTGGCGCGCGAGGTCGGCACCGAAGGCCGGCTCGGCGGCCAGGCCGTCGTGCCCGGCGTCGGCGGCACCTGGAAGGACCTCACCGACAACGTCAACCTCTTGGCTGCGAACCTCACCACCCAGGTCCGCAACATCGCCGAAGTCACCACAGCGGTCGCGCGCGGCGACCTCTCGCGCAAGATCACAGTGGACGTGAAGGGCGAAATCCTCGAGCTGAAGAACACCATCAACACCATGGTGGACCAGCTCAACGCCTTCGCCGGCGAAGTGACGCGTGTCGCGCGCGAGGTCGGCACCGAGGGCAAGCTCGGCGGCCAGGCCCAGGTGCCCGGCGTCGCCGGCACGTGGAAGGATCTCACCGACACCGTCAACTTCATGGCGGCGAACCTGACCGAGCAGGTCCGCGGCATCGTCAAGGTGGTGACCGCGGTCGCCAATGGCGATCTGAAGCAGAACCTCACCGTGAAATCGAAGGGCGAAGTCGCGGCGCTCGCCGACACCATCAACAACATGACCGAGACGCTCGCGACCTTCGCCGATCAGGTGACCTCGGTGGCGCGCGAGGTCGGCGTCGAAGGCCGGCTCGGCGGCCAGGCCAACGTGCCCGGCGCCGCCGGCACCTGGAAGGATCTCACTGGCAACGTCAACCTGCTCGCGGCCAACCTGACCTCGCAGGTGCGCGCGATCGCGGAAGTCGCAACCGCGGTGACCAAGGGCGACCTGACGCGGTCGATTCAGGTCGACGCCCGCGGCGAAGTGGCGGAGCTGAAAGACAACATCAACACGATGATCACCAACCTCCGTCTCACGACGGACGTGAACACGGAACAGGACTGGCTGAAGACCAACCTCGCCAAGTTCACCAACATGCTCCAGGGCCAGCGCGACCTCACCACCGTCGGCCGGCTGCTGCTCACCGAATTGTCGCCGCTGGTGAACGCCCACACCGGCGTGATCTACCAGGTCGAGAACGAGAACGATCCCCAGCTCCTGCTGCTCGCCTCCTACGCCAGCGACGGCGTCTACCCCTATCAGCCGGTGCTGCAGTTCGGCGAAGGCCTGATCGGCCAGTGCGCCTTCGACAAGCGGCCGCGCGTCGTCTCCGACATTCCGTCCGACGTGGTCCCGATCAACTCGGCGCTGTTCCGCGTCGCACCGAAGAACCTCGTCGTGCTGCCGGTCCTGTTCGAAGGCCAGGTCAAGGCCGTGATCGAGCTCGCCTCGCTCGTCTCCTTCACGACCTCGCAGATGACGTTCCTGGAGCAGCTCACCGACTCCATCGGCATCGTGCTCAACTCGATCGAGGCCACGATGCAGACGGAAGGTCTGCTCAAGCAGTCGCAGCAGCTCGCCGGCGAGCTGCAGACCCAGCAGCGCGAATTGCAGCAGACCAACGACCAGCTCGAGCAGAAGGCGCAGCAGCTCGCCGAGCGCAACGTCGAAGTCGAGCGCAAGAACCAGGAGATCGAGCAGGCCCGCCGCGCGCTCGAGGAGAAGGCGACCGAGCTCGCGCTGACGTCGAAGTACAAGTCCGAATTCCTCGCCAATATGAGCCACGAGCTGCGCACGCCGCTGAACTCGATCCTGATCCTCGGGCAGCAGCTCAGCGACAACCCCGATGGCAACCTCTCGGCCAAGCAGGTCGAATTCGCCCGCACCATCCACGGCGCCGGCACCGACCTCTTGAACCTCATCAGCGACATTCTCGATCTCTCCAAGATCGAGTCCGGCACCGTGACGGTCGACGCCGAGGAAATCCTGACCGCGAACCTGCTCGAGACCGTCGGCCGGCCGTTCCGGCACGAGGCGGACAACCGCAACCTGTCGTTCAAGATCGACGTCGATCCGAACCTGCCGCGCAGCATCGTGACCGACTCCAAGCGGCTGCAACAGGTTCTGAAGAACCTGCTCTCCAACGCCTTCAAGTTCACCGCCGACGGCGAAGTGCGCCTGCAGGTCACCGGCGCCATCGGCGGCTGGGGGACGGATCATCCGGTGCTGAACTCCGCGCCGGCCGTGATCGCCTTCGAAGTGTCCGACACCGGCATCGGCATTCCCCTGGAGAAGCAGAAGCTGATCTTCGAGGCGTTCCAGCAGGCCGACGCCGGCACCAGCCGCAAATATGGCGGCACCGGCCTCGGCCTTGCGATCAGCCGCGAGCTGGCCAGCCTGCTCGGCGGCGAGATCCACCTGCGCAGCGCGCCGGGCAAGGGCTCGACCTTCACGCTCTATCTGCCCTTGAAATATTCCGGCCCGACCCTCGCGCCGCGGGCGCCAGCGCCGCAGCAATACAGCCAGCCGCCGGCGCTGCAGCCGGCCGCGCCTGACCAGCAGCGCGTCATCGAGCAGCTGCCCGACGACCGCCTCAACCTCGAGCCCGGCGACACCATCCTCCTGATCGTCGAGGACGACCCCCATTATGCCCGCGTGCTGGTCGATCTGGCCCGCGACAAGGGCTTCAAGGTCCTGGTCGCCGCGCGCGGGGCCGAGGCCCTCGAGCTCGCCAAGCAGTACCAGCCGACGGCCGTCTCCCTCGACGTCTTCCTGCCCGACATGCTCGGCTGGACCGTGCTGAGCCAGCTCAAGCACAATCCGCTCACCCGCCACATCCCGGTCCAGATCATCACGCTCGACGAGGACCGCCAGCATGCGCTGGCGCGCGGCGCGTTCTCCTTCGTCAACAAGCCGACGACGACCGAGGGCGTCTCGGCCGCGCTGACGCAGATCAAGGAATATGCGCGGCCGCGGCGCAAGCGGCTCTTGATCGTCGAGGACAACGAGGCCGAGCAGCTCTCGATCCGCGAGCTGCTGCACCACGACGACATCGAGATCCTGGCCACGGATACCGGGGCCGGCGCGCTCTCGACGCTGCGCGAGCAGCCCTGCGATTGCGTGGTGCTAGACCTCAGGCTTCCCGACATGAGCGGCTTCGAGGTGCTCGATCAGATCCGCAACGACGAGGCGCTGTCGAACATCCCCGTCGTGGTGTTCACCGGCCGCGAGCTTTCCGCCGAGGAGGATGCCGAGCTCCACACCATGGCACGCAGCATCGTGGTCAAGGGCGTGGAATCGCCCGAGCGCCTGCTCGACGAGACCGCGTTGTTCCTGCATCGCGTGATCACGGAGCTGCCGGTCGAGAAGCAGCGCATGCTGGAGAAGCTGAACAGTTCCGACGAGGACCTGATCGGCAAGACCGCCCTGCTCGTCGACGACGACGCCCGCAACATCTTCGCCCTGTCCAGCGTGCTGGAACGACGCGGCATGAAAGTGCTGACGGCGACGACGGGCAGCGAGGCGGTGACACTGGTCGAATCCAATCCGGAGATCGCGATCGTGCTGATGGACATCATGATGCCGCAGATGGATGGCTACCAGACCATCGGCGTGATCCGCGAGAACCCGGCCTTCTCCCGTCTGCCGATCATCGCGTTGACCGCCAAGGCGATGAAGGGCGACCGCGAGAAGTGCCTCGAAGCCGGCGCGTCCGATTACCTCGCCAAGCCGGTCAACACCGACCAATTGCTGCTTGCGATCCGCATGTGGCTGCATCGCTGAGTTGGACCCGCGTATGGACCAGGAAAAGGTCAACATCCTGCTCGTCGACGATCAGCCGGCCAAGCTGCTCGCCTATGAGGTGATCCTGAAGGATCTCGGCGAGAACCTCGTGATCGCCTCCTCGGGCCGCGAGGCGCTGGAGGTGCTGCTCAAGACCGAGATCGCGGTGATCCTGGTCGACGTCTGCATGCCCGAGCTCGACGGCTTCGAGCTCGCCGCGATGATCCGCGAGCATCCGCGCTTTCAGAAGACCGCGATGATCTTCATCTCAGCCATCCAGGTCAGCGACATCGACCGGCTGCGCGGCTACGAGATGGGCGCGGTCGATTACGTGCCGGTGCCGGTCGTGCCGGAGGTGCTTCGCGCCAAGATCAAGGTGTTTGCCGAGCTCTACCGCAAGACGCGCGAGCTCGAACGGCTGAACCACGAGCTCGAGGACCGCGTCCGCGCCCGCACCGCGGAACTGGAGGCTTCCACCGCGAAGCTGCGCGAGAGCGAGCAACGGCGCAGCATGGCGATCGCGGCCGGCAAGATGGGGTCCTGGGACTGGGACTGGATCAGCGGCGATTGGATGTGGGACGAGGGGCAATACCGCATCTTCGGCGTCAGCCCCGAGGATTTCGAGGTCACTCCGGGCAGCGTTCAGGCCCTGTTGCACCCCGACGACGTCGATCAGTTGCGCAAGGCGATCGCCGAATTCAACAAGGGCACGCGCGCCTACGAGACGGAGTTTCGCATCGTGCGGCCCGACGGCGAGGTGCGCTGGTGCGTCGGCACGGCGGCTGCGACGACCGACGAGAGCGGGCGCGTGGTGCGGGTCAGCGGCGTAACCGTCGACATCACCGAGCGCAAGCGGGCCGAGGAGCGGCAGAACCTGCTGGCGCGGGAAGTCGATCACCGCGCCAAGAACGCGCTGGCGCTGGCGCAGTCGATCGTGCGCCTCACCCGGGCCGACGAGGTCAAGGCCTATGTCAATGCCGTCGAGGGGCGCATCAATGCACTGGCGCGCGTGCACACCATCCTGTCGCTGTCGAGCTGGCAGGGCGCCGAGCTCTCCAGGCTGATCGACGAGGAGCTTGCGCCCTATTCGCTCGGCGGCCAGATCAAATTGGCAGGGCCCGAAGTTCAGCTGGTGCCGGCGACGGCCCAGACGCTGGCGCTCGCATTGCACGAGCTCTTCACCAACTCGGCCAAGTACGGCGCGCTCTCGACCCGATCGGGGCGGCTCGCGATCGACTGGCAGGTCGACGCAGAGCGGCTCACGCTGAGCTGGGAGGAATCCGGCGGTCCCCTGGTCAAGACCCCGAAATCCCGCGGCTTCGGCACGCGAAGCCTGCTTGCGAGCATCGAGTCCCAGCTTGGCGGACAGGCGCAGTTCGATTGGCGCGCCGAGGGCCTGTTGTGTCGTCTGGAGGTGCCGTTGACACGCAAGAGCGCGACGACCGCACCCGGCAAATTCGACACTGCGGGCGCTGCCGAATTGCAGCGCGCATCCGGCTAGCCGGACGCTGCGCTCGTCATGCGCTGAGCCGTGCGCGGTTCGCGCGCGATACGCCCTTCGAGCCAGGCTTCCGTTCGCGCGAGATCGCGCAGCGCCCTCGCGTAGCGGCGAGCCGCGCTCCGCTCCGCGCCACGCGGGAGCTTGCGCGCCTTGCGCAGGATGTCCGCGGCTGCGTTGCGATAGGCCAGCGAGCGGTAAAGAAAGACGACCTTACCCATGTCGATGTTCCCCGTCGATGTTCCCGTTTTGCCGGCGCTCATCTTGGCAAGCCCGGCATGAACGCCGGATGAAGCGGGCGATGACAATTCCTTCAGCGGAACGGAACCAGGGAATCACGAGCGCGTTGGCGTGGCAGTTCGGGATGCCGTCGCATGCGCACCAACAACAAGAAGTCGTCCGAGCTGATCTCTGCCAGCGGCCTTATCAGGCTGATGACGCATGCAATGATGGGCGCAGCGCTCGGCCTCACCTTCAGCCTCGCGCTCGTCCTGTCCAATCCAGCCGTGGCCAACCTGCTGAATAACGGCGGGGGCCAGGCCGCGACGGTCTTCGCCCTCACCTTGGTGACGACCTTCGCGATCGGCGCGACGCTCACCGGCGCCGTGTTCATCCTGGCCGAGGACAAGCAAACTTGAAGCGTGCGTGACGTACGGAAGATGCTTTGCCGGGAACTCCTGCCGCGAGGCGCGGTTTGCTGCCTGCGTCAATTTAACACAGGGAGTTCCCCCGCATGAACACGACCAAGCTCGCTCTCGCCGTCATGGTAGCAACCGGCCTTGCCGCGACGCCGTTCGCCGCCCAGGCCAAGTCGCACAAGGCCAAGCATGGATCCTCGACGTCATCGTCGCAGACCACCGGCGCCAACACCAAGTCTTCCAAGGGCGCTGACCCCACGGGCCAAGGCGGCGCCGGCCCGGGCTCCGATCAGAGCGGCACCATGACGAACAAGGGCAGCATGACCAACACCAAATAGGCGCTCCCAAATCATGGAGGGCCCCGCCATTGCGGGACCCTCTGTCTTCCATCTTATCTTGGGGTCGGCACTTGGCGGTATCCGGCGCCAACGATCTCAGCGGCGCTCGGCTGCGCGCGCGGGATTGCCGCCTGTCTTCACGGGACGAAGGCGCACCCGGTCGCGGACGTCAGGCAGAACGTCGCTGCCGCCGGCCGCCTTCCATTCGGCAATCAGGAGGTTGATTTTCCGGCGCAGGTCCATCTGCGCCAGGGCCCTTTCCGTGCAGTCGCGATCGCGCTCGACGAGGTCGCGCACCGACGCCTCGACGTCGGCCATCTCAAGCCTCAAGGCTCTGATTTTACGTCGAATTTCATTAATTCTGTTGTCCGTGGCTTGTTAGAACAAAATAAGAACATATAGTCAAGTCACGATTTCAGGACGGAGACGCCAGATGCAGGTTCAAGGTAAATACGACGCCAGATTTGTACTTGGCGAGCAGATGACGCGGGCGCAGGGCCTGAAGCTGAAGCGGCTGAGCGATGAGGCCTATCAGCCCGGCCAATATGCGCGGGATCTGTCCTTTAGCGAGGCCGCACGACGCATCCAGGCGCTGGAAGCGGAGATCGAGCTGGCAAATTCCTTCTAGAGCATGGTCCGGAAAAGTGTGCGGCGATTTTCCGAAGAGATCATGCTCGAACAATAGCCTAAAGCGCGATGACGGTTCATCCTAATCGCATCGCGCTTTAGCTGCGCCGCCCGCGCTCCCGGAACCATGGCTGTGCCGAATGGTTCTCCTCGCCGAGGGAGAACATGCATGGCACGCAAGGCAAAGAAACGCCGCTACTCAAGCAGCTCGGGCAGCGATGTCGCCAGCGAGATGCGGCGCTACAAGAAGGGCACCGCGAAGAGCGGCCGAGGCGGGCGCGGCGGCCGCGTCAAGAGCCGCAAGCAGGCGATCGCGATCGGATTGTCGAAGGCACGCAAGAAGGGAAAGAAGGTCCCGAAGAAGGCTTCGACGCGCAAGAGCGCCAACAAGACGTCCAAGAAATCGTCGAGGACGTCGTCCAGGAAATCATCGAGCAAGAAATCATCGAAGCGCAAATCATCCAAACGGTCGCGCTGACCGGTCTCAGATCATGCTCCCCGGCATGAAGCAGCGGATCGAAATCCCGAACGCAGTCTTGACCGGCCACACCATGGTGCGGCCGGCCCGGTTCGGCTCGGTGATGACGGCTTCATCCGGCACGTCGATCCACTGCCCGTCGAGGCGCACACGGTAACGCCCGTTGTGCGACTCCCAGTCGGGATCGGCGACGGCGAAACCGTCCGCATCCGAGCAGCACGGACCGAGATGGCTGCGCAAACTGTCGAACCATGGCTTCAGAGGGGAATCCGCGTAGCGGCCGTCGTCGCGCCCGAGGGCGTTTCCGCCTGAGAGCACCAATGGCGCCACCAGCAGCGCACTCCTCAGCGAGACCTTCAATCGATCCATGTCGGCACCGATCTCATGTGAACCGCCGGCGAGTTCCAAAAATCGCCGCGAGGTTCGAAGTTCCACGCTTGCAACCCCTCTCAGCGGCGACGTTGCCGCAGAGCACCGAGGCACCTGGCGAGTGTGATCAGCGAACACGGCTTTTTCGGACGCACCCGGTCACCCTACCTGCCGTTAACGAGAATGTTATCGGACCTGGCGAGCTCGTGTGCGAAAGGCGGCCCGAGGCCGCCTTTCTGGATTTGTAGCGGTCGAGGTTCGCGTTAGGCGAGTGGCACCGCGACGAAGCGGGTGGCCTCCGCGCTTCTGATCTGCAGCAGCACGCTGCGCTTGCCCGACGATTTGGCCTGCGCCAGCTCGGAGCGCACCTCGCCGACACTGCTGACAGCCTTGCCGCCGACATTGACGATGACGTCGCCGGTCCGGATGCCGCGTTGCGCGGCCGGGCCTTGCGGATCAACCTCGGTGACGACCACGCCGTTCTGGCCTGCGCCCTGAACGTCACCTGCCGGCGCCAGGCTGAGGCCGAGGCGCGGCATGCCGGCACCCGACTGCCCCATGCCCTCGTTGCCCTTGGCCTGCCGCTCGTTCGGCAACTCGCCGAGCGCCAGGGTCACGGTCTTGCTGCCACCCTTGCGGAAGACATCGAGCTTCACGGACGTGCCCGGCGCCAAGCCGGCGATGGTGCGGGCGAGATCGCGAGAATCCTTGATCGCGGTGCCATTGACCGCGGTGATGACGTCCCCCGCCTCGATGCCGGCCTTCGCCGCCGGGCTGCCATCTTGCGGATTGTCGACGATCGCGCCGCGTGCCTCCTTCAGGCCGAGGCTGTCGGCCATATCCGAGGTCACCGGCTGCACCTGCACGCCGAGCCAGCCGCGGGTCACCGCGCCCTTGTCCTTCAGCTGCGCGACGACGAGCTTGGCGGTCGAAGCCGGGATATCGAAGCCGATGCCGACCGAGCCGCCCGAGGGCGAGAAGATCGCGGTGTTCACGCCGATCACGTTGCCGTTCATGTCGAAGGCCGGGCCGCCGGAATTGCCCTTGTTGATCGGCGCATCGATCTGGATGAAGTCGTCGTAGGGACCATTGCCGATATCCCGGCCGCTGGCCGAGACGATGCCCGCGGTCACGGTGCCGCCAAGACCGAAGGGATTGCCGACCGCGACCACCCAGTCGCCGATGCGCGGCTTCTGGTCGGAGAAATTGACGAACGGAAAGTCCTTCTTGCCGTCGACCTTGATCAGCGCGAGATCGGTCTTCGGATCGGTGCCGACGACCCTCGCGGTGTAGGTCGTGCCGTCGTCCATCGTCACCTGCACGGACTGGGCGCGATCGACGACGTGATTGTTGGTCACGGCATAGCCGTCCGCGGAAATGAAGAAGCCGGAGCCTTCGCCCGTGATCATCTGGTGGCGCTGGCGCGGCATGCCGTTCGCACCGCCCGGGAAGCGGAAGCCGAACTGCCGCGAGAACTGGTCGAACGGCGTGTCCTCGTCCGAATCCATCCGGTTCTGCTGCAGCATCGCGCTCTTGTCGTTGTCCTGGTCGATTTTGACCCGCACCGAGATCACTGCGGGTTTGACCTTGCTGACGAGATCGCCGAAGCCGGGCGGCGTCGCGACGGCTTCGGCCGCCTGAGCCGGCGCAATCAAGGAGGTGATGCCGTACGGCGAAGCGCCCGGCGCAATAGCCAGGGCGGCCACGCCCAGCGCGGCCACGGTGCCGAGCAGCGCGAGCCGGCGCGGCCGCAAGATCTTGCGAGACGTGGTGATGTCGGAATTGACGCGATCGTTCATGTCGAAATATCCATGTTGAGCGGGTGTCGCCTTGCCCTCAACATGGTCGCTGCCACCTTACGGCGTCCCGTCCGTCCGATTAAATCTCGGCAAAGAATGGATGAGCGGGCGCAGCAGGCAACCCGGAGGTTTGATGCAGCTCAACGCGCCTCCTTCGCGCAGTGAAAAACTGCGACCATCCGATGATGCTCAGCGGAGGCGCGCCATGTACAAAGACATTCTCGTCCACATTCCCACCGAACGTCCCATGCGTCCTGCGATCGAGGGCTCGATCTCGCTCGCGGCGAAGTTCAACGCGCATCTCGACGCGGTCGCGGTCGGCTATGTCGCCACCAGTGCAGCCTACGTCATGGAAGGTGGCGCGGCCGTGGCGGCCGTGTTCGAGCTGGAGCGCGAGCGCGCCGTGGAGCGGGCCGAGGCTGCGCTCGCGGTATTCAAGAGCGAGGCGGCGAACGCCGGCATCTCCTATACCTGCCACGCACTCGGCGCGATCCCGGTGGATGCAGCCGGCTCGCTCGGCGAGATGGCGCGTTTGCACGACCTCAGCATCGTGCTCCAGCCCGATCCGGCGCAAGGCGCGTTCGACAACGACGTGCCCAGCGAGATCCTATTCCAGGCGGGCGGCCCGGTGCTGTTCCTGCCCTACACGTTTCGAGGAGCCTTCAAGGCGAACCGGATCGGCATCTGCTGGGACGGCAGTCGCCTTGCCGCCCGCGCCATGCGCGACGCAGCCCCGTTCCTGGCCCGCGCTGAAGAGATCGTGATCATCAGCGTCAACGAGACCGACGCCGTCGCCGGTGAAGCTTCAGCACGCGGCCTGGCCAGACATCTCGGCCGGCGCGGACTGTCGACCCGCATCGTCGGCCGGACGGCAACCCGCGCCGACATTCAGCCGATCATCCTGTCGCTGGCGGCCGACGAGAGCCTGGATCTCCTGGTGATGGGCGGCTACGGCCATTCGCGATTGCAGGAGCGCGTTCTCGGGGGCGTCACCCGCGCCATGCTGGAAGCCATGACGGTCCCGACGCTGATGTCCCATTGAGGCGAGCCCGGCTTGGCGCCGTCACGCCGCGACGGGAGCTTTCCATGTCTCCGGCGCGGCGGCGTCTTTGTCGCGGTGCACATTGCACGCGTCGAAATGCGCCTGGAGCTCGATTTCAGCGAGATATTCGAAATGTTCGGCCTGGCCGAGGAGTTCCCAGGTCTGGAGCGGCCGGTATGCCGCCTGCTGACGGCAGAGGGACGCCAGCGCCCGGTAGCGACGTACGTTCTCCATGAGACCCTCCCTCGCGTTCACAGGCTTATTCTCCTGATTTGCGTCAGGCCGATGGCGCTTATGCAAAACATTTGCTGCGCGCTCAACGCGCCTAAGCCAAGTTAATTTTCGAGAAGCGCCGGTAAGGATTTTTGTTCCAAACGTCCGCTTGGAACTGTGTGCCCGACCCTAGGCGTAGAGGCGGCGCTCCACGGCGACGCCGACCAGGTCGAGATAGCGTTCGATCAGGTCGGGACGGCCGACGAGATAGCCCTGCATCTCCTCGCAGGCCTCGCGCGCCAGAAAAGCACGCTGGGCTTCCGTCTCCACCCCCTCGGCAACGACCGGGATCTTCAGCGCGTGCGCCAGGCTCAGGACGGCGCGGACAATTTCGGCCGATTGCGGCGTCGCCTCCAGGTTTGAGATGAAACTGCGGTCGATCTTAATCTTGTCGAACGGGAACGACTGCAGATAGGACAGCGAGGAATAGCCGGTGCCGAAATCATCCATGGCGATGCGGATGCCGAGCGCCTTCAGCCGCCGCAGCAGATCGAGCGCGCGGTTGAAATCGCCGATCAGCACGCCCTCGGTGATCTCGACCTCGAGCCGCGTCGGCGTCAGCCCCGTCTCCAACAGGATCTGGTGGATCGAGCGCTCGAGATCGCCCGCCTGGAACTGGACCGGCGACAGATTGACTGCGACCTGCAACGGCCTGGGCCAGGATGCCGCCTCGCGGCACGCCTCGCGCAGAACCCATTCGCCGATCTCGACGATCAGCCCATTCTCCTCGGCGAGCGGAATGAACTGGTCCGGCGGCACGAACCCCCGCGTCGGGTGATTCCAGCGCAGCAGCGCCTCGAAGCCGATGACCTCGCCATCCACCCGCGCCTGCGGCTGGAAATAGACGAGGAGCTGGTTCAGCTCCAGCGCCTGCCGCAGATCGTGCTGCAACAGCCTGCGGTCGCGCAGCTCCTGGTCCATCTCGGATTCGAAGCAGCGGACCCGGCCCCTGCCCTCGCGCTTGGCGCGGTAGAGAGCCGAGTCGGCGTTGGCAAGCAGCGTCGCCGCGTTCACGCCATCGTCCGGATAGAACGCGATACCGACGCTGAGGCCCACATGGGAGAGATAATCGTCGACCTCGAGCTCCTTGCCGATCGTCTCGACCAGGCGTTCGGCCAGCGCCAGAACATCCTCACGGTTGGCATCGTCGGGCATCAGGATCATGAACTCGTCGCCGCCGATGCGGGCGACGAAGGCGCCTTCGGCTTCCGCGGCAAGCCGGTCGGCCGTCGCCCGCATCAGCATGTCGCCGACGGGGTGACCGAACACGTCGTTGACCTCCTTGAAGCGGTCGAGATCGAGGCTCAGCACGGCGAAACTGGTCGACGCCTCCTGCGCCCGCTCCAGCCGTTCGTCGAGCGCCGCGGCGAAGGCGCTGCGGTTCGGCAGGTCGGTCAGCGCATCATGATATGCCAGGTGGCTGATGCGTTCCCGGGTGGTGACGCGCTCGGTGACGTCCTCGATCACGCCGACCAGATATTGCGGATCGCCAGCGTCATCCGTGATCAGCATTTTGCGTGAATTGACGACGCGGTCGTGACCCTTGACCCCTATTTCGAGCAGGTGCTCCTCGAGGAACATCGGCATGCCGCTGGCAACGACTCGACGATCCTGCTCGTTGACGATACGTGCGACGTCAGCCGGAAAGATCTCGTCGGGTGTCCGGCCCAGCATCTGCTCGCGGGGCATGCCATAATAGGTCTCGCCGGCGCGGTTGAGCAGGATGTAGCGCGAATCCTTCGCGCATTTCGCGAACACGGCGATCGGGATGTTTTCGACGATAGTGTCGAGGAACTCCTGCGTCCGCAGCAGATCCTGCTCGACCTCATCGTGCGTGTGCGCGCGTGCCTCGATCATTCGCTGGCGGTCGCGTTCGCTAGCCACATAGGCCGCGCTGACGAGTTCGCCCAGCTTGACCACGTCGACTCCTCCGCTGGCGTCTGTGGCGCAGCGAAGCTGCTCGGCGAACAGGCGATGCATGCTCATGGCATCGCCTCGCGCCGCGTACAGGCCTCATGCCTGCCAATTTGCTGGATCCGCATCCCCGCGCTCTCTCGCGTTCCTGGACCGCAGACTGCGACGCACAGCATTGCCCGGGCGTTAATCGAAGCTTCGCGTCAAACCCGTTGGTTACCCCGGCCTGAAAGACTTGCCCGCTAACTTCGTCGAAAGTGCCACGGCTTGGGACAACCGGCACGCCGGATCTTCCGATGCGTGAACCTCCCGTAGTCTACCGGATACGGCCTCCATCGCTTACGCGCTTCGGCTGTACGGAACTATCTTGCAGTTTCGGAACCCGTCCCGCCTCCGCAGCGATCCGAATGGCGGCGATGTTGGCGGCGTAATCGGCGCTGCCCTTGCCGCGGAACACCGCGGAACCCGCCACCAGCGTATCGACACCGGCGGTGGCAACCGCTGCAGCATTGTCGCACGTGATGCCGCCATCGACCTCGAGCCGGGTCGGCCGGTCGCCGATCATGCTGCGAATGCGCCGGATCTTGTCGAGCTGGGATTCGAGGAAGGCCTGGCCGCCGAAGCCCGGATTGACCGTCATCACCAGCACGAGGTCGAGACGATCGAGCACATATTCGATCGTGCTCTCCGGTGTCGAAGGACACAGGCTGACGCCGGCTTTCTTGCCGAGCGCCCGGATCGCCTGGAGCGAACGGTCGAGATGCGGACCCGCTTCGGCGTGAACAGTGATGACGTCAGCGCCCGCCTTTGCGAACGCTTCGAGATAGGGATCGACCGGTGCGATCATGAGGTGCACGTCGAAGACCTTCTTCGTCAGCGGCCGGATCGCCTTGATGACGTCAGCACCAAAGCTGATGTTGGGGACGAAATGACCGTCCATGACATCGCAATGGATCCAGTCGGCGCCGGCCGCGTCGATCGCCGCGATCTCCTCACCGAGACGCGCGAAGTCTGCGGCCAGGATCGAGGGAGCAATAAGGATCTCGCTGGTCATGCCTTCACGCTCCTTTCCGCGACCGGACCGCCGCTGAAGACGCGGCTTGCAAGGACATCCGCCGGGTCGATGGTTTCGAGGTCGGCGACATCGAGCATGCGATCGAGATCGGACACCAGCCGATCGGCTTGCCGCAGGCGGATGCGGTCGACGGCGTTGCGGATCGAGCGCGCATTGGAGAAGAACGGCTGCGTCCGGCGCAGCGCGATGTATGTCTCGAACGCCTCGCGCGCCGCGGCCGAGAAGCGATAGCCGCGCTCCTTCAGCATCAGCTCGGCAATGACGAGCAGCTCGGCCTCTGCATAGTCAGGGAATTCGATGTGGTGGGCGATGCGCGAGCGGAAGCCGGGATTGGAGGCGAAGAAGCTCGTCATCCGCTCGCCATAGCCGGCGAGGATCACGACGAGGTCCTCGCGCTGGTTCTCCATGACCTGGAGCAGGATCTCGATCGATTCCTGGCCATAGTCGCGCTCGTTGTCGGGACGATGCAGGTAATAGGCCTCGTCGATGAACAGCACGCCGCCCATCGCCTTCTTCAGGATCTCCTTGGTCTTCGGCGCGGTGTGGCCGATATACTGGCCGACGAGATCGTCGCGCGTCACCGAGATCACTTGCCCGCGCCGCACGAAGCCGAGCCCGTGCAGGATCTTGGCCATGCGCAGCGCCACTGTGGTCTTGCCGGTGCCGGGATTGCCGGTGAACGACATGTGCAGCGTCGGCGGCGCCGAGGCCAGCCCCGCACGCTGCCGGATGCGCTCGATCAGCAGCAGCGAGGCGATCTGGCGCACGCGGTTCTTGACCGGCTTGAGCCCGATCAGCTCCTGATCGAGCTGCTGCAGCGTCTCGGTGATTCCGGCCGCTTCAGCCTCCTTGCGGAGATCAAAATGAGTCTCGCTGTGTTCGGTCGTGGTTGCGTGGGGGACATCGAGCATGGCTACCCTCGAAGAAAAGAGCTTCGCCGCGGGAGGCGGCGAAGCAGTGGTCCGCCAGGATACGAAGCAGGGAGAGCTTCGCGCGGAAGCGGATGACCTAAGCTGGTGCAGGCGCGGCCGGCTTTCGAGCCGTGGTGTAGCGGATCGCGCGGCCGCCGACCTCCTGCCGCACCAGCTCGAACTCCGTCTCTTGCTTCGGCCGGTTGACGAGGAAGGAGATCCGCACCGATTCCCAGCCGTGGCCGGAATCGAAGCCGCTGATGCGGATGTAGCGGTCGCCATAGACCCTGCGGCACTCGGCGAGCTCCATCATCACGCCGGCGGCGTCCTGGAGATCGAACATCGGCAGGCCCCACATCTCCCAATAGGTGTTGCGGGGATGCGGATCGTCGGTGAACTCGATGTTCACCGCCCAGCCATTGGCGAGACAGTACTGCACCTGGCTGGTAATCTGCTCGTCGGTCAGATCCGGCAGGTACGAGAAGCAGCCCTGGGTGATCTTCATCTCAAATCTCCTCAGACGGTTTCCAGCGCCGTCGGCACGAAGTCCGGCGTGTCGGTGGATTGATAGTTGAAAGTGACGTCCTTCCAGACCTCGAGCGCGGCCTTCAGCGGCGTGCAGGTCTGGGCTGCCTTGGCCAGGATCTCCGGGCCTTCGTGGACATAGTCGCGGCCCTCATTGCGGGCGAGGATCATCGCTTCCAGCGCCACGCGATTGGCGGTCGCGCCGGCCGCAATGCCCATGGGATGGCCGATCGTGCCGCCGCCGAACTGCAGCACGACGTCCTCGCCCAACAGGTCGAGCAGCTGGTGCATCTGCCCGGCATGGATGCCGCCGGAAGCGACCGGCATCATCTTGTTGAGGCTCGCCCAGTGCTGGTCGAAGAACAGGCCGTGCTCGAGCTTGGTCGGATTGAAATCCTCGCGGCAGACATCGTAATAGCCGCGCGTGGTGTTGGGATCGCCTTCGAGCTTGCCGACCACGGTGCCGGCATGGATGTGGTCGACACCGGCGAGCCGCATCCATTTGGCGATGACGCGGAACGACACGCCATGGCTCTTCTGCCGCGTATAGGTCGAATGACCGGCGCGATGCAGATGCAGGATCATGTCGTTGCGGCGCGCCCACTTGGCCATCGACTGGATCGCGGTGTAGCCGATCACGAGGTCGATCATGACGATGACCGAGCCGAGCTCCTTGGCGAATTCCGCGCGCTCGTACATGTCCTCCATCGTCCCCGCGGTGACGTTGAGATACGTCCCCTTCACCTCGCCGGAAGCTGCCTGCGCGCGGTTCACCGCCTCCATGCAGTAAAGGAAGCGGTCGCGCCAGTGCATGAAGGGTTGTGAGTTGATGTTCTCGTCGTCCTTGGTGAAGTCGAGCCCGCCCTTCAGCGCCTCATAGACCACGCGGCCGTAGTTGCGGCCAGAGAGCCCGAGCTTCGGTTTCACCGTTGCGCCCAGCAGCGGCCGGCCGAACTTGTCGAGCCGCTCGCGCTCGACCACGATGCCGGTCGCCGGTCCCTGGAACGTCTTCACATAGGCGACCGGAAAGCGCATGTCCTCGAGGCGCAGCGCCTTCAGCGGCTTGAAGCCGAACACGTTGCCGATGATGGAGGCCGACAGGTTCGCGATCGAGCCCGGCTCGAACAGGTCGAGATCGTAGGCGATATAGGCGAAATACGAGCCCGGCGTGCCCGGCACCGGATCGACTCGGTAGCATTTCGCGCGATATTTCTCGGCCGCGGTCAGGCGATCGGTCCACACCACTGTCCAGGTCGCGGTCGAGGATTCGCCTGCCACAGCAGCTGAGGCCTCGATCGGGTCGACGCCCTCTTGCGGCGTGACGCGGAACAGCGCGATGACGTCGGTGTCCTTTGGCGTGTAGTCGGGCTCCCAATAGCCCATGCGCTTGTACTCCATCACGCCGGAGCGATAGCGCTCTTTGCCGCGGACCGTGCCTGCATGTGCGTTCATGTCTCTCTCCTGCTCTTTTCACTCTTCTCTGCTGATTGGTTAAGCGGCAACAGGCTCGCGGGTGATGCGCGGGTCCAATTCGCCCGCCCGATAGCGCCGCGCCATCTCGCTCATCGGGACCACCTTGATCCTGCTGGCATGGCCCGCGGTGCCGAACTGCTCGAACCGCTCGCGGCAAAGCTCGCGCATCGCGTCCATCGCCGGCTTCAGGAACTTGCGCGGATCGAACTCGGAGCGCGTTTCCGCGGCCACTTTCCGGAACACCGCGGTCATCGCGAGACGGCAGTCGGTGTCGATATTGACCTTGCGCACGCCGCTTCGGATGCCGCGAACGATCTCCTCCACCGGCACGCCCCAGGTCTGCGGCATCTCGCCACCGAACTGGTTGAACATGTCCTGCAGCGGCTGCGGCACCGAGGAGGAGCCGTGCATGACCAGATGCGTGTTCGGCAGCCGGCGGTGAATCTCCTCGACCACCCGCATCGCCAGGATGTCACCATCGGGCTTGCGGCTGAACTTGTAGGCGCCGTGCGAGGTGCCCATCGCAATCGCCAGCGCATCGACCTTCGTCGCGCGGACGAAGTCGACGGCCTGGTCCGGATCGGTCAAGAGCTGGTCGTGGCTGACCTTGCCCTCGACGCCGTGGCCATCCTCCTGCTCGCCGCCGCCGTGCTCGAGCGAGCCGAGCACGCCGAGCTCGCCTTCGACGGAAGCGCCAACCCAATGGGCGAGATCGACGACGCGGCGCGTGATCGCGACGTTGTAGTCATAGTCAGCCGCCGTCTTGGCGTCGGCCTTGAGTGAGCCGTCCATCATGACCGAGGTGAAGCCATGCGCGATGGCCGAGGCGCAGGTCGCTTCGTCATTGCCGTGGTCCTGGTGCATGCAGAGCGGGATGTCCGGATAGGTCCGCTCCAGCGCGTCGATCATGTGCGAGAGCATGAGATCGCCGGCATAGCTGCGCGCGCCGCGCGAGGCCTGGATGATGACGGGCGCATCGACCGCGGCCGCCGCCTGCATGATCGCAATGCCCTGCTCCATGTTGTTGATGTTGAACGCCGGCACGGCGTAGCCGTGGCTGGCAGCGTGATCGAGCAATTGGCGAAGGGTGATACGGGCCACGGGTCGTCCTCCTTATTGGCTTTTGCGGGCGATCGCCCGGCGGGCCGCTTCCGCAATGCTTTGCGGCGTGATGCCGAATTCGCGGTACAGGACCGGCGCCGGCGCCGAGGCGCCGAAGCCGCGCATGCCGACGAATTCGCCGTCAGCGCCGATCCAGCGATGCCAGTCGCCGGCGACAGCGGCCTCGACACCGACACGCGGTGCGGTGCCGAGCACGGCGGCGCGGTAGTCCTCCGGCTGTTCCTCGAACAGCGCGAAGCACGGTGCCGAGACGACGGCGGCGCGAACGTGCTCGGTCGCCAGCAGACGCGCAGCTTCCAGCGCGATGGAAACTTCCGAGCCGGTTGCGATCAACGTCACGTCGCGGCCGCCATCCGGCGAGACGACGAGATAGGCACCGTTCGCGACGCGGTTTCTGCCGCGGGCGTCGCTGCGGAAGGTCGGCAGCGCCTGCCGCGACAGGCACATCACGGACGGACGGTTTTCGGAGCTGAGTGCGCAGTCCCAGGCTTCCAGCGTCTCCACCGCGTCGGCAGGACGGAACACCAGGAGGTTCGGAATCACGCGCAGTGCCGCGAGATGCTCGACCGGCTGATGCGTCGGGCCATCCTCGCCGAGACCGATGGAGTCGTGCGTCATCACATGGATGACGCGCAGCCGCATCAGGGCGGCAAGTCGGATCGCCGGCCGGCTGTAGTCGGAGAACGCGAGGAACGTGCCGCCATAGGGGATGAAGCCGCCATGCAGCGCGAGGCCGTTCATCGCGGCGGCCATGCCGTGCTCGCGGATGCCATAGTGGATGTAGTCGCCGGTGAATGCACCGCTCCTGACCGCAGCTTGCGCCTTGGCGTGCGTCAGGTTCGAATGGGTGAGGTCTGCCGAGCCGCCGATCAGGCCGGCTATCGTTCCAGCAATCCCGTCGAGCACCTGCTGCGAGGCCTGCCGCGTTGCGAGCTTCGGCCGCTCGCTGGCGAAGCGCTCGCGCAATTTCGCCGCGGCCAGCGCATACGAAGCCGGCAGAGCCACGGCCTTGCCTTCTACGAACAGATCGCGTTGCTCAGGCGTGGCGTTTTCGTAACGATCAAGCCAGGCGAGACGGTCGACCTGCCCGCGCTGCCCGATCATCCGCCACGCCTTGAGCACCGGGATTGGCACCACGAAGGGCTGATAGTCCCAACCCAGAGTCCGGCGCGCCGCTGCCGTCTGCTCGGTGCCGAGCGGCGCGCCGTGCGCCTTCTCGGTGCCCTGCCGATCAGGCGCGCCATAGCCGATGATGGTGCGGCAGGCGATCAGCGACGGTTTTGCGGTCCCCCGCTCCTCCGCAATCGCCTGCGCCACCGCTTCGGGATCATGCCCGTCGACGCGGCGCACCGACCAGCCGGAGGCGGCGAAGCGCGCGAGCTGGTCGTCCGACGTCGCCAGCGAGGTCGGCCCGTCGATGGAGATGCCGTTGTCGTCGAACAGCACGATCAGCCGACCGAGCCCGAGATGGCCGGCAAGCGAGATCGCCTCCTGGCTGATGCCCTCCATCAGGCAGCCGTCGCCCGCGATGACATAGGTGAAGTGATCGACGAGGCCATCGCCATGCCGCGCATTCGCCATGCGCTCGGCAAGTGCCATGCCGACCGCGGTCGCAATGCCCTGGCCCAGCGGTCCGGTCGTGGTCTCGACACCAGGCGTGTGGCCATACTCGGGATGGCCCGGCGTCTTCGAGCCCCATTGGCGGAAGGCCTTGATGTCGTCGAGGCTGACATCGCCACCGGTCAGGTGCAGCAGCGCATAGAGCAGCATCGAGCCGTGCCCCGCCGACAGCACGAAGCGGTCGCGGTCCGGCCAGTTTGGGTGGGCCGAGTCGAACTTCAGGAAGCGCGAGAACAGCACGGTTGCGACATCGGCCATGCCCATGGGCAGGCCGGGATGGCCGGACTGCGCTGCCTCGATGGCGTCGACCGCTAGGAAGCGGACGGCATTGGCAAGATCGTTGTGCGTGACCGCATTGAGGTCGGCTTCGGCGTGGACGGAGATGTTCATCGGAGTCTCTCCCTGTTCACTTCAGGCTGCGCTTGCGCTCGATCAGCTGCATGATCAGCGGCGTCAGGATCAGCTGCATCGCGAGGTCGAGCTTGGCGCCGGGGCACACGATTGAATTGGCGCGGGACATCCAGCTCTGCGGCAGCATCGAGAGCAGATAGGGGAAGTCGATACCGCGCGGGTTCTTGAAGCGGATCACCACCATCGATTCGTCCGGCGTCGGGATCCAGCGCGCGATGAACGGATTCGAGGTATCCACCGTCGGCACCCGCTGGAAGTTGATGTCGGTCTCGGTGAATTGCGGGCAGATGTAGTGGATGTAGTCAGGCATCCGCCGCAAAATCGTGTCGGTGACGGCCTCGGTCGAATAGCCACGCGCGCTGCGGTCGCGGTGCAGCTTCTGGATCCATTCGAGATTGATGACGGGCACGACGCCGATCTTGAGGTCGGCATAGCGCGCGACGTTGACCTTGTCGGTGACCACCGCGCCGTGCAGGCCTTCGTAGAACAACAGGTCGGAGTTCTCCGGCAGCTGCTTCCAGTCGGTGAAGGTGCCGGGTGCCGCGCCATGCAGCGCCGATTCTTCGGCGTCGTGGACGTAGTGCCGCGTCACCGCGGTTCCGGTCTCGCCATAGTCGCGGAAGGCGCGCTCGAGCTCCTCGAACAAATTGGTCTCGGGGCTGAAATGGCTGAAGTGCTTGTTGCCGCGCTCGGCCTCCTTCGCCATCTGCGCACGCATCTCGGCGCGGTCGTAGCGATGGAAGGCGTCGCCCTCGATGTAGGCGGCATTGACCTTCTCGCGGAAGAAGATCTGCTCGAAGGTCTTCTTGACCGAGGTGGTGCCGGCGCCGGAGGAGCCGGTGATCGAGATGATCGGATGTTTCCTGGACATGGCGTGACCTCGCTTAGAGCCGGAAGAATCCGCGCCGCGCGAACAGCGGCGCCGAGACGCTGGCGACCAGCAGCGGATCGCAATGCAGCTCCTCGACGCGCCGCACCTCGTTGCTCGAGCCCATGATCAGCGGCACGCGCTGGTGCAGGCTCTGCGCCGACAGATCGAGGATGCGCTCGCGCCCGGTCGAGGCCGAGCCGCCGGCCTGCTCGATGATCATGGCCATCGGATGCGCCTCGTAGGTCAGGCGCAGGCGGCCGTCGCCGTAGCCGGGACGCGCATCGGAGGGATAGAGGAACACGCCGCCGCGGGTGAGAATGCGATAGGCCTCCGCGACCAGCGAGCCGATCCAGCGCATGTTGAAATCGTGGTTGGCGGGCCCGTCGACGCCGGCGAGGCATTCGTCGATGAAGGCGCGCACCGGCGGATCCCAGTGCCGGCGGTTCGAGGCGTTGATCGCGAACTCCTCGCAGGCTTCGACGATCTGCACGGCGCTACGCGCGAGGCGGAAGCAGCCCGCCTTGCGATCGAGCGTGAAGATGTCGACGCCGTCGCCGAGCGTCAGCACCAGCGAGGTCTGCGGGCCGTAGGTGACGAAGCCCGCCGCCAGCTGCGCCGAGCCGCGCTGATGGAAGGCCAGTGAGAGATCATCGGGGGCCGGCAGGATCGAGAAGATCGTGCCGACGGTCATGTTGATGTCGATGTTGGAGGAGCCATCGAGCGGATCGATCGCGATGCAGATGCGCCCCTGACGATCGACGATCTGGGCCTCGCGCATCTCCTCCGACGCCAGCGCGGCGATCGGCAGCCGGCCGAGGCAACGGCGCAGGATCGCGTCCGCCTGGACGTCGAGGTCGCGTTGGAGATCGCCGTCGCTGTTGCGCCCGGTGGTGAGGCCCGAGGCGTCGGCGAGATCGCCGCTGGCGATGAGACCGGCAATCTCGATCGCCGCCGCCGCGATGGCGTCGACGGCGCCGGCCACCGCGAGCGCGTGAGGTGCGGTCTCGGAATACCGTTGAAGGTGGTCGTCCAGCCTGAGTTGCCCGGTCATCTGCGTCCATCCCCTGGGCCGGTGCCGCATCCGTTCCCTCCACTCTGGAGGTCGGTGCGGTCAGTCCCGGCATCAGGAGATTGACAGCGGCGGCTTAATAAGGAAAATTTCTATTCATAATGAGCCTCAAAGAATTTTCTTATAATGGTCCCGGCCATGCGGCGGCCCAGCTCCGGCATTTGACGATCCGGCAGCTGCGCTCGCTCGCGGCGTTGTCGGCCAAGGGCAGCGTGACGGCGGCGTCCGGCCATCTCGGGCTGACCCAGCCGGCCGTGACCCAGCAGCTGCGGCAGCTTCAGGACCTCGCCGGCCTGCCGCTGGTGCAGCGGACCGGCGACGGCATGCTGCTGACCGAGGCGGGCAAGGAAGTGCTGGCGCTGGCCGAACGAGTCGAGGCCGCGATCACGGATTGCCAGGGCGCGCTCGACCTGCTCGCGGGGCGGACCGGCGGCACGGTGCATCTCGGTGCGGTCTCGACGGCCAAGTATTTCGTGCCGCATGCGATCGCGGCGTTCTCCAAGCGCTACCCCAAGATCGAGATCAAGCTCACCATCGGCAATCGCGAGGAGATCCGCGAGGCCATGCACGGCTACGACCTCGACTTCGCGGTGATGGGTCGGCCGCCGGCCGACGTCACCGTCGACGTCCGCCAGCTCGGGCGCAACCCGCACGTCATCGTCGCGCGCAAGGGGCATTGGCTGGAGAAGGATTCCGGCCTCAGCCTGACCGACCTCGTGCACGAGACCTTCCTCACCCGCGAGCCGGGCTCGGGCACGCGGACGCTGATGGAGGGCATGTTCCAGAAGTCCGATCTCGAGCCGATCATCGGCATGGAGATGAGCAGCAACGAGACCATCAAGCAGGCGGTGATCGCCGGGCTCGGCATCGCCTTCATCTCGGCCCACACCGTGGCGCATGAGCTCGCCGAGGGCCGGCTGGTCGTGCTCGACGTCGCAGGCCTGCCGATCGTCCGGCAATGGTACGTGATCCGCCGCAGCGACAAGGTGCTGCTGCCGCCGGCGCAGGCGATGTTCGATTTTCTCGGCTCGGAAGGCTCGAATTATCTGCCCGACGTACCCGAACTCGGCGGGCGGTAGCCGGCCGGCGCTCAGCTCAACAGCTTCATGGCAAGGGTCGCCGCCAGCACCACGATGATCTGGAGCAGGCGCTCCGTCGTGAAGATGCGGTTGAACGTGGTCATCTTTTGCCCCGGCCGTCGTGAAGTAGATTTCGATCGACCCGTTGCTAGCACAGAAGGGCGCGGAGACAACTCCGTAATCGCCCCGTGAGGGATCTTGCCTGCGGCGCGCCGGTTCACGGCCGCGCAGGTCGTTAACGATCAGGCCGCGAGCGGGACGGCATGGTCCGAGCGCGAGGCGAAATAGGCTTCCAGCTCCGACAGCGCCCGCGCTTCCCACTCCCTCGCCTGCTCCAGCAGCGACCAGCTCTGGCCTGGGCGGAATGCTGCGGTCTGGCGATAGAGCGATGCGATGCCGCGGTAGCGGCGCACGTTCTCCAAGATGGCGTGACCGTTCATGTCCGAAAACTCCCTCGTCATTCCCGCGGGAGAAACTGCGGCCAAATCTTTTTCGAAAAGTTAGCGGCGCGCGGCAAGTCCGCGGATGGTTGCCGGACTGTTGCGCAGCCGCAACGCGCGCGGCGCGATCTATTACGGATTCGTTGCCGCGCTCTCGCCCGAGGGCTTCAGCCCACCGCTTCTGACGATCGTCATCGTGGCGCGGCAGAGATCGGCAAGGCCGATCAGGAGGACTGCGAGAAGACAGAACAGGTTGATGGAATCGGCATTCGCGCTGGTCAGTGCGTTGAACTCGAAAAAGGGCGGGATGAACGCCCACCACACCAGCGGCACCGTGAGCAGCGCGGCCAACGCCGCCGCCGGTGCGCCCGTCATGAGCGCAAGCACGAACAGGCCGGGCAGGAATGCTGCGAAATAGAACTTTGCGCCGAGCGCGACGCAGATACCCTGAAGCACGGCCGACATCGCGACGACGGCCAATCCGAGCAGAAACGCCTGCCACGACCATGGCCGTACCCGCGGTACGCCAAACAGCCCCGCACGCTTCATCAGCCTCCCCCTGCCGCCCGTTAACCAGGTGCGTTTGCGACGAAAGTACTACAACCGCACACCATCCGCGAGATGGAAATTGCCTCATCGCGCGGTTGGTGAACGGCTCGCATAGCGCCATCCCGGCGACCGGCCGCTACTCGGTCACCGCGTAGAGCAACCCCGCGACGGGCAAAGCAAGGCCAATGGCCGATGCGAGCATCCAGCCGCCCTGTGCGAACGCCCAGGCTCCGACTGCGGAGCCGGCCGCGCCGGCGGCGAAGAACGTCGCCATGTAGAGACCATTGAGGCGACTGCGGTGCTCATGGCCGAGCGCGAAGATGGCGCGGAAACCCAGCACCACGTTGCCCTGGACACCGATATCGATCGCAATCGCGGCGACCACCAGACAGGCGAGGTTCAGCATCGAGCCGGGCGCGCCGATGGCGGTCACGAGGAAGCCGGCGGCCGTGAGCAGCATCGCGACCAGCGTCGCGATACGGCTATGGCCGCGGTCTGCGAGGCGCCCGGCGATCGGCGCGGCGAACACACCGGCGACGCCGGCCAGCGCGAACAGCGCGATGCCGCGCTGGGAGAAGCCGAACTCGCCGGCGAGCTGGAGCGGCGCCACCGTCCAGAACAGGGTGAAGGCGCCGAACAGGCTCGCCTGGTAGAGCGCGCGACGCCGCAGCAGCGGCGTGGCCCGCACCAGATGCGGCATCGACAGCAGCAATTGGCCGTAATGCATCCGCGTGACCGGCTTGCGCTTCGGCAGCGTCATCCAGAGCGCGGCCGCGAGCACGATCATCAGCGCGGCGGAGGCGAAGAACACCGCGTGCCAGGACAGCAAGGCCGTGACGAAGCTCGACACCGGACGCGCCAGCATGATGCCGAGCATCAGGCCGGTCGAGACGTTGCCGACGACGCGGCCGCGGATGGCTTCTGGCGCCAGATGCGCCGCATAGGGGATGATGATCTGCACCGCGACCGAGCCGAGGCCGATGAACAGCGCCGCGAGCAGGAACGGCAGCGCATGGCTTGCGAACGCGGCGGCGACGAGCGCCGCGGCGCCGAGCATGATCACCGAACAGATCAACGCGCGGTTTTCGACGAGATCGCCGAGCGGCACGATCAGCAGCAGCCCGGTGCCGTAGCCGATCTGCGTCATGGTCACGATCAGCCCGCTAGCTGCATGCGACAGGCCGAGCGCGGCGCTGATCGGGGCGATCAGCGGCTGCGCATAATAGATGTTGGCGGCGACCATGCCACAGGCCGCGGCGAGCACGAAGGTCAGGCGCTGCGACACCGCATCCGGCCCGGGCGCGGTCTCGATCGTGGCATTCATGGTCATTCGCATCGACTCCAGATATTAATAGGGAATGATCATTCCCTATTATGACGATAAATTCAGGCGAGCAGCTTCATGGCGACGCCGACGAGGCGCTCGCCTTCGAGCGGCACGCGGGCCTTGCCGACGACGCGCAGGCCTTGCGTGATGCAGATCATCAGCCGTGCGGTGTCATCGGCCGCGACGTGGCGGGGAATCGAGCCGTCGGCCTGGCCCTCGCGAATGAGGCCGGCGATGAAGCTTTCGTTGCGCTCGAGCTGCGCATTGACGCGGGCGCCGACGACCGGATCGACCGCGGAGAGCTCGACGGCACTGCCGACGACCAGGCAGCCGCGCCGCCCCTCGCTACCCTGGGAATGCTCGACATAGGACAGCAGCAGGTGACGGATGCGCTCGCAGCCGTTCGCGCCGCGCGCCGCCGCGCTGCGGGTCTGCTCCTGGCGCAGCGCCGCGTAGCGCTCGAAGGCGGCGAGGAACACCGCATGCTTGTCGCGAAACGCCTTGTAGATGCTTCCCGTGGCGAGCCGCATCGCCGCGGTGAGCTCGCCGATCGAGGTGGCATGATAGCCGCGCTCGCGAAACACGCGCACGGCGCGGTCGAGCGCGGTGTCCATGTCGAATTCCCGGGGGCGGCCGGGCGGACGTGCGGCAGGCCGGGAGCGGCGGGCGGTCTTTTGCATTGCGGGATAATAGGGAATGAACGTTTCCGAATAAAGACACGTGGTTGTGAAGGGGGACATGATGGTGACGTCACGGCGCGGTGCGGATAGATGGGCCCGGCTCTGCAGCGCACCGCACCGGACGATGCTTCGCATCGCCGGGGACGCTGCGCTGCGTCCGGGGCAGGAGAGCGAAGTATGGTGCGCACACTCTCCTCCTCGTCATTGCGAGCGCAGCGAAGCAATCCAGACTACCGCCGCGGAGAGACTCTGGATTGCTTCGCTGCGCTCGCAATGACGGAGTGTGGCAGCAATTCTCTGAACGGCTTTCGTAGGATGGGTAGAGCGAAGCGAAACCCATCACGCATCCTCCTCGCCGAAGCATGATGGGTTTCGCAAGGGCTCTACCCATCCTACGCGTCCATGAACCGGCGAGCGGCCCCGGATTACGCTGTCGCTCCATCCGGGCGACGGCAGCATCACCCCTTCACCGGCGTGCCATCCGCCATCGTCGTCACGCCCTTCCGTTCGACGATCATGCCGTAGGCCCGCGGCTGGCGGTGGACGTCGAAATTGAAGGTGGTGCGCTTGTAGGAGTTGCAGAGATCGAGATCGCAGCGCGCCAGCGCGATCTCGTCGCCCTTGGTGGTGCAGGCCGCGATGATCTCGCCCGAGGGCGCAATGACGCAGCTGCCGCCGATGTGATCGACGCCTTCCTCGTTGCCGGCCTTGGCGACGCCGACCACGAAGGTGCCGTTCTGATAGGCGCCGGCCTGCATCACCAGGTGATTGTGGAACAGCGAGAGATCGTCATGCTCCGGCGCGGGCGGATTGTGCACCGGCGTGTTGTAGCCGATCAGCACCATCTCGACGCCCTGCAGCCCCATGACGCGATAGGTCTCGCTCCACCGGCGATCGTTGCAGATCGCCATGCCCATCACGCCGCCGAAGGCATCGACCACGCCGAAGCCGCTGCCGGGCTCGAAATAGCGCTTCTCCAGGTGCTGGAATTCGCGCCAGGGCTCGTGCTCGGCATGGCCGGGCAGATGCACCTTGCGATATTTCAGGACGATCGCGCCGCTCTGGTCGACGAGGATGGACGTGTTGTAGCGCCTGACGATCCCGGCCTCGACGGTCAGCTCGGCGTAGCCGAGGCAGAAGCCGATGCCGAGCTCGCGCGCGAGATCGAACAGCGCCTGCGTCTCGGAGCCCGGCATCTCGCGCTCGAAGAAGCTGTCGATCTCGGCCTGGTCCTCGAAGTACCAGCGCGGGAAAAACGTGGTCAGCGCCAGCTCGGGATAGACGATCAGATCGCAGCCGCAAGCCCGTGCCTCGCGCATCAACGCCATCAGCCGCGCCACCACCGCGGTCCTGGTCTCGCTCTTCGCGATCGGTCCGAGCTGGCCGGCTGCGATGGTCATAATTCTCGCCACGCGTCATTCCTCATCTTTTTCGAGTGCGCCGGGCCCGAGCCTATCGGGCGGCGCACCGCGCGCACAGGCCGCCTCGGCCCTCCGTGCCGAGGGCACAATCAAATTCCGTGCCTGCGGGTATCATCTTGCGGCACTGGGTGAGCACCTGGACGGGAATTTCGTTGCCGATCTGCAACGGTTCCCCACCGTCTGAAGCTGGACAAAACAAACTCCCATTCCGGCCACGAACCGCTCTCACAAGGCCGTGAGACTATCAGGGGAAGACGATGCGTGCACAACGCGTTTGGAAAGTGAATGGGGCCGCCAGCATCGGGCAGCTCCAATCCAGGCTGGACGATCTGAACAAGCGCCTCAGCCAGCTCGAGAACCAGAATCCGGAGAATTGGAAGCTGGAAGAGCTGAGATCGAGCGCGCTCAGCCTGTCGCGCGAGATCGACGACATCCGCTGCGCCGAGGCGACGGCGGCCTTGAGCGAGCTGCTGCGGAAATAACCAGGCCTACCGATTCGCGCCGCGCCAGGGGGAACCAAGCGCGGCGGCGGCCATTTCCATGCAAAGCATGGAGCGAGATCATGAGCAGGCACCCGACGCGCGCCTATCTCGCGCGCGGCGTGGCCGGTGCGGTATCCATGCCGGTCCTGTGCGCGGCGGCGTCTTCACCATCGCGCGCCCCTTCGCGTTATGAAGAATTCGGCTTGTGAGGGATTTCGCATGACGTCCGATCCCGAGGAGCAGGTCAGGCTGCAAGGCTACGGCGAGATGACGCTGCGCACGGCCGTCGAGACCTTGATGCTGCTCGCGCCGCGCGAGCGATCCGAGGCCGCAATCTTTCGCGTCCGCGACGGCGTGCGCCTCGCGCAGAGCGAAATCGCCGAGCTCGCATCCAGCTGGGCCATCGAGCCCGCGCCAAACGTGCGATCGCCGAAACTGGTGCCGGAGCAGCACTGGCAAGACGTGGTCCGCGGCATGGTGCGCGACGCCCCGCTGCCGTCGCTGCTGGTGGCCTTCCTGGTGGGTGTGCTGATCGCGCGCAGATGATGATGCGCTCGCGACGACGCGCTCACATGAATGGAATCACCGCGTTCCGTGAAACCCGAGGAAACCCTTTGCTCGCGACATCGCGACCGTTCCGCGCGGAACGTCTCGCGGCAGGAGGGATTGGTCCCCCGTTGAAGCCCGAACATGGAGACAACCATGACACGTACGAAACTCGTGAGCGTCGCCGCAACTCTTGCCGCGATTTTGCCGCTCGCAACTGCAAGCCCCAGCCTCGCTGCGGGACGCGGTCCCGGCTGGTGCACGACACCTAGTGGAGAAGCTGTCGGCGCCGCCGGCCCGGCGATGAGCGGCGGCCAGTTGATGGCCGGCGTCGGCCAATGCCAGCGCATCGGCGGTTGGCACCCCACCAACACCTACGGCTATCAGGGCCCGGGCTACGGATATGACGAGCCCCGCTGGGGCACATCAGCCTACGCACCCTACGAAGACTAGGGGCCCTTCCATCGCAAGATCACAGCGGCGTGGCCGATCACGGCCGCGCCGCTGTCCCGCCCCGGTTCGGCTCCGGGTCATGACCCCGCTCTCTCGCGCTGATAGCGGACATTGCTCGACGCGTCCCCATGGCGAGAGCCAAATCGGTCGGCCGAACCGCCATCAAGGCGGCTTCGAGCGCTGCACGTCAAATACTTCGCCAAGGCGGCCTCGGTTGAAAGCGGGTTTTCAGGCTTTCAACAAAATGCGAGACACGGGCTGAGACCCCGCGACGCGTTGGCACCAAGGCCAGAATATCGGCGCCTTCGAATTCATATTCACGAAACAGCCGACGCAGTTCGCCCTTCTTAACCGATGGCGCCACGTCCCATTCGGACCTGAGTGCGATGCCCAACCCTGCAATAGCCCACTCGCGAACAACCTCACCATTGTTGCTGGTGAGTGCCGGAGTTATTCGAAGCGCTTCTGATCGCCGGGATGATGCGTGGCTGTTCCTGTAGCGCCAAAGCGTCACGTCCTCTTCGTTTTCGCGAACGGAGAGACATGCATGCTGCGCCAGGTCGCGGGGATGTGACGGCGTTCCGCGTCGTCGAAGATAGCCGGGACTGGCGCACACCCAGCGCGCGTTGCGGGCAAGAAGATGAGCGATCCACGAGGAATCCCGGACTGTCCCGATATGGATGACGACGTCAGCTTCGACATTGCTGTTCCAGGGGGTTTCGGAAAGATCCAGCGTCGCACGCACCTGTGGGTAGTCGCGAATGAATGCCGCCATGACGGGCGCGACATGAATCCTGCCAAAGCCAAAGGGCGCGACAACCCGTAGGGGGCCGGCAAATGCGCCACCGCTGAGACTGTTCCCCAGATCATCGATACGCGCCAACAGGGACTGGGCTTCATGAACGAGCCGTTCGCCTTCCGGCGTGAAGCGCAGGCCTCGGGAGTTGCGGACGACAAGATTGATTCCGAGAACGGCCTCCAGCTTTTTCAATCGCATGGAAAGCGCCGGCGGCGTGACATCGAGCGCCCTCGCCGCCCCGCTAAGCGAGCCGGTTCGGCTCAGGGCTACCACAAATCGAAAATCCTCAAGCGCAATCATTCAATTTTCCTGAAAGGATAAGCTAATCATACTTAAACACAACTGATCCCCGAAGTGATAGAAGTTTGACAATGACCATGCCCCGCGCCGTTCTTTTCGATCTTCTCACGGCGCTCCTCGATTCCTGGAGCGTCTGGAATGCCTCCGCCGGATCCGAAGCGTCGGGCCGAGCCTGGAGGGCCGAGTATCTCCGCATGACCTATGGTTGCGGTAGTTATGTTCCGTATGAGGATCTGGTCCGCCAGGCTGCGCGCGCAACTGGTCTCGCTCCGTCGGCGGCAGACGCCCTCGAAGCAAATTGGATGTCCCTCCCGGTCTGGAGCGGCGCGCAGGCTGCGCTAGACCAGTTGGCCGGACGCGCGCGCCTGGCAGTCGTCACCAATTGCTCGACGCGCCTTGGACGAATGGCTGCCGCCCGCCTCCGCACACAATGGGATGTCGTGATCACCGCGGAGGAGGCCGGCTTCTATAAGCCCGACTCCCGCCCCTATCGTCTTGCGTTGGACATGCTGGGCGTGTCGGCTGCGGACGCAGCGTTTGTCGCAGGCTCCGGCTGCGACCTCATCGGCACCTCAGCCGTCGGGCTGCGCACCTACTGGCACAATCGCGTGGGCTTGGCTCGTCCGGAGGGCGCACCGGCAGCCGAGAGAGAATCTCCGAACCTCGATGACCTCGTTCCCTGGCTGGAGGACTTTTCATGATATCTCGCACGTTGGCCGCCATGTTCGCAGTCGGATTGAACATCTCTGCGGCAACGGCCCAGGAGTTTCCCGAGAGGCAATTGACGCTGATCGTTCCGTTTCCCGCCGGTGGCCCGAGCGATGCACTTGGCCGGGCGGTGGCTCAAGCCATGGCCGCCCACTTGAAGCAGTCGATCATCGTAGAAAATATTGGCGGCGCCAGCGGCACCATCGGCCTAACCAAATTGCTAAAGGCGCCTGCGGATGGATACTCGCTCGGATTTGGCACCATCGGCACACATGTCGCGAATGTCGCGTTCTACAAACGCCTTCCATACGACCCAATCGCCGACTTCGAGCCTGTGGGCCTCGCTGGGATGGCTTCCACACTTCTTGTCGCGAAGATGGACCTGCCGGCATCCAATCTACATGAGTTCGTCACCTATGCCGGTGCCAACGGCGAGAAACTCACCTATGGCAGCGCTGGCGTCGGATCGATTTCGCACTATGCCTGCGTTCTGCTGCTGTCAAACCTGAAACTGAGCATCACCCATGTTCCATATCGCGGCATTGCCCCAGCGATGAACGACCTCATGGGTGGTCACGTGGACTTCATGTGTGACCAGACCACCACAGCGCTCCCTCAAGTGCTCGGCGGAACGATCAAGGCCATCGCAGCGCTGAGTGATCAGCCCCTGCCGCAGGCGCCTCAAATATCCACTACGGCAGAGGCCGGCTATCCGGGCGTGAAACTCCGCTCCTGGAACGCGATCTTCGTGCGAAGGGGAACGCCCGTTCCGGTGCGTCAGAAATTAAACGACGCCTTGCGCGCAGCACTCGTCGACCCGGATGTCATGCGGCAAATGACAGCGGTGGGTGTCGAACTGCCACGGGGATCGGACCTCGAGCCCGGTGCCGTCAGCGCGCTGATCGCCCAAGGGCTGGAGCACGACGTGCCAGTGCTGCGCGCCAAGGGCGAATATCTGGACTAAGCATGACATCTTTTTCCGACATCGAAACGCCCGCTGCCATCGTCGACGTCGTGCGCATGCAGCGTAATATCGCCCGCATGCAGGACCGGATGAACGCCTTGGACGTCAGTTTCCGTCCCCACGTCAAGACGACCAAATGCTTCGCTGTTGCGGACAGGCAGCGCGCCGCGGGCTCGAACGGCATCACCGTCTCGACCCTGCGCGAAGCCGAGGAGTTTTTTGCTGCGGGCTACGACGACATCCTCTACGCGGTCTGCATCGCGCCGCACCGGCTCAGCCGGGCCCAGCGACTGCGTGATCGAGGCTGCCGCCTCAAAATTCTGGTCGACTCGGTCGAGGCTGCGCAAGCCGTCGTCGAGGCGCAGTCCCATCGCGATCCTTTCCACGTCCTGATCGAGGTCGACACTGACGGACACCGCTCGGGTGTAGGCCCCGAGGATGAGCGTCTTATCGAGATCGGCCGCATTCTTCACACCGGCGGCGCCACACTTCGCGGCGTGCTGACTCATGCCGGAAACTCCTATGAACTCGACGAGCCCGGGGCTCTGGAGCGGTTGGCGGAGCAGGAGCGTGCCTTGAGCGTTCGCGCGGCCGAACGGCTTCGCGCTGCCGGCCTTCCATGCCCGGTCGTGAGCGTCGGATCGACCCCGACAGCGCTGTCCGCCCGCGCCTTGGACGGCGTTACGGAAGTGCGCTGCGGCGTGTACGTGTTCTTCGATCTATTTATGACGAATGTCGGCGTCTGCGCGTTCGACGATATCGCCCTGTCCGTGCTGACGAGCGTGGTCGGCCATCAGTCGGAGAAAGGCTGGATTATCGTCGACGCCGGATGGATGGCGATGAGCCGAGACCGCGGCACTGCTCGTCAGCGCCGTGATTACGGATACGGGATCGCATGCGATTTAGAGGGGCGCCCGCTCAAGGAAGACTTGGTGATGATCGCAGCAAATCAGGAACACGGAATCCTCGCCGTAAGAAACGGTCCTGTCATCTCTCTTGAAAATTGCTTTCCGATTGGCACACGACTTCGAATACTCCCGAATCACGCCTGTGCTACCGGAGCACAATTCTCCGAATATCATGCCTCGGAAAACGGCATTGAAAGATGGCGGAGGTTTAATGGCTGGTGACATTGCCTGCCTAGAACCTCACGGAGTGGCGGCCCCAGGTGGGTACGACGGTCATGCGGTGAGAGCCGGTGCTTTTGTCTTTGTTTCCGGACAATTGCCGATCTCCGCCAATGGTGCGAGGCTTGCTGACAAGGACCTTCATCCGGATGAAGAGGCTGCGTAGGCGTTTGGAGGAAGGCGCTGAGATGAACTCTATCCCCCGCGCGCCATTGGCGCCCGGAGGTCAGCCAAAAAGGCCCGTAAGTCCGGAGGGAGCATTTGTGATGCTCGATCATGTCCTACGTGACATCCCGCCAGGGTTCGTTTAGGTCGTCCCGCATCAGCCTGATCTGCTCCTCGACGCCCCTGGCATAAGCCTGGGATCGACAGGGATGGCTGCCGTGCCTCAAATCATTGCGCATTTCATTGCGTGGGAAAAACGTAGAAAGTATAAGTACTTGAAATGATGGTCGGAGTGGCAGGATTCGAACCTGCGACCCCTGCGTCCCGAACGCAGTGCTCTACCGGGCTGAGCCACACTCCGACAAGAAGGCGGCTTATAGCGTCGGGTTTGACGCACTGCAAGCGGCCGAGCTGAGGAATTTTGCCCTCGTGAAAACGGGTGTTGAAACGCTGATTTTGCCGGCCGGCGCGGCCGGCGCGGAAGCCGCTGCCCGGCGACTTGCGGCCGGCGGGCTGGTCGCGTTCCCGACCGAGACGGTCTACGGGCTCGGGGCGGATGCAGCCAATGCCACCGCGATCGCCCATCTCTACGCCGCCAAGGGGCGGCCGGCGTTCAATCCGCTGATTGCGCATGTCGCGGACCTCAAGGCCGCGCGGCGGATCGGGCGATTCGATGCGCGCGCGCTGGCACTGGCGGAAGCGTTCTGGCCGGGGCCGCTGACGCTGGTGGTGCCGAAGACCGAGGACTGCCCGGTGGCGGATCTTGCCACCGCCGGACTCGACACGGTCGCGATCCGCATCCCCGCCCATCCCGTCGCGCAGGCGATCCTGCGCGCCTTCGGCGGCGCGGTGGTGGCGCCGTCGGCCAACATCTCCGGCCACGTCTCGCCGACGCTGGCTGCCCATGTCGAGAGCGACCTTTCCGGGCGGATCGACCTGATCGTCGATGGCGGGCCTGTTACGGTCGGCGTGGAATCGACGATCGTCGGCTGCCTCGACGCGCCGATGCTGCTCCGTCCCGGCGGGCTGTCACGCGAGCGGATCGAGGCGGTGCTGGGCGCGCCGCTGGCGCGGCCGCCGGCGGAGGCCGAGAGCGACGACGGCCAGCCGCTGGCGCCGGGCATGCTGGCCTCGCATTACGCGCCGCGCGCCCATGTGCGGCTCGATGCGCGTGAGATCGCGCCGGGCGAGGCGCTGCTGGCGTTCGGCCCCGCGCGCCTGCCCGGCCTTGACGCCGCGTCGGCCGTCATGAATTTGTCGCCCACCGGTGATCTCGATGAAGCCGCCGCCAATCTGTTCGGCTATCTTCGCAGCCTCGATGCGAGAGCGCCGCGGGCGATTGCGGTGATGCCGATACCCGAAGATGGTCTGGGTGAGGCGATCAACGACCGGCTGCGCCGCGCCGCGGTGGCGCGGTGAAGCAAGAGACGAGGACATGAACATCAACAAGCCTGCCACCCCGCCGCTTGCCCCCGAATTGATCGCGCAATTCCGCAACATCGTCGGCGACCGCCACGCGATCACCGATCCGACTGATATCGAGCCTTACGTCACCGAGGAGCGCAATTTGTTCCACGGCCGCTCGCCGCTGGTGCTGCGCCCGGGCTCGACGGCGGAGGTCTCTGCCATCTGCAAGCTCGCGTCCGCGCACAACATCGCGCTGGTGCCGCAGGGCGGCAACACCGGGCTCGTCGGCGGCCAGACGCCGCATAATGGCGAGGTGGTGGTGTCGCTGCGCCGGCTTGACAAGATCCGCGAGGTCGACACCGCCTCTAACACCATGACGGTCGAAGCCGGCGTGGTGCTGCAGATCGCGCAAGCCAAGGCGTCCGAGGTCGACCGGCTGTTTCCGCTGTCGCTCGGTGCCGAAGGCAGCTGCACCATCGGCGGCAATCTCTCCACCAATGCCGGCGGTACCGCGGCGCTCGCCTATGGCGTCGCGCGCGAGATGGCGCTGGGGCTGGAAGTGGTGCTCGCCGACGGGCGCGTGCTGAACGCGCTGTCGAAGCTGAAGAAGGACAACACCGGCTACAATCTGCACAACCTCTTCATCGGCGCTGAAGGCACGCTCGGCATCATCACCGCGGCGACGCTGAAACTGTTTCCGAAGCCGCGGGCGATCGAGACCGCCTTCGTCGGGCTGAAATCGCCGGCGGCGGCGCTGAAGCTGCTCACCATCGCGCAAGGCGAGGCCGCCAATGCGCTGACGAGCTTCGAGCTGCTGTCGCAGCTGGCGGTGGATTTCTCCGTGCGCCACGGCATCGACGTGCGCGATCCGCTCGCCGAGAAGCATCCCTGGTACGTGCTGATGGAATTGTCATCGCCAAGCGAGGATGCCCGCACGCCGCTGGAGACGATCCTCGCCCGCGCCATGGAGGAGGAGATCGTCGACGATGCCGTGATCGCGGCGAGCCTCGCCCAGCGCGCGGCGTTCTGGAAGCTGCGTGACGAGATGTCGGCGGCGCAGAAGCCGGAAGGCGGCTCGATCAAGCACGACATCTCCGTCCCGGTTGCGGCCGTGCCCGAATTCATCGCGGAAGCCGATGCGGCCGTGGTGAAGCTGATCCCCGGCGCCCGGCCGGTGCCGTTCGGCCATCTCGGCGACGGCAATCTGCATTACAATGTCAGTCAGCCGATCGGCGCCAACACCGCCGATTTCCTCGCGCGCTGGCATGATGTGAACGCGGTGGTGTTCGAGATCGTGCTGCGCATGGGCGGCTCGATCTCGGCCGAGCACGGCATCGGCGTGCTCAAGCGCGACGAGCTGCCCGAGGTGAAGGACAAGACCGCGTTCGAGCTGATGCGACAGGTCAAGGCGATGCTCGATCCGCTCGGCATCATGAATCCGGGGAAGGTGCTGTGAGCGCCCTTGCGATCGAGCCCATCTCCGACGCCGATGTCGAGCCAGTCGTCGCGCTATGGCAGCGCTGCGGCCTGACGCGGCCCTGGAACGATCCGCATGCCGACATCGCGCTGGCGCGGCGGCGGGCCAATTCCACCGTGCTGGTCGGCCGCGAGAACGGCGCGATCGTTGCCACCGCGATGGTCGGCCATGATGGCCATCGCGGCTGGGTCTATTACGTCGCCGTCGATCCCACCTGTCAGAAGCGCGGCTATGGCCGCATCATCATGGCCGCGGCCGAGGACTGGCTGCGAAGCGCCGGGATTTCGAAGCTGCAGCTCCTGGTCCGCCGCGAGAACGCGCAGGCCAATGCGTTCTATGGCTCGCTGGGCTTCGAGCTATCGACCTCCGTGATGTTCCAGAAGTGGCTCGACGGCCGCGCGACCACGCCAAGCAATTGAGATCGAGATGCGGCCGCGAACGCAACTGCGCCCCCTCGCCCCGTTCTTACGGGGAGAGGGTTGGGGTGAGGGGCTTCTCTCCGCACGCGAGATCGTCGATGGACCTGTACCCCCTCACCCGCATCCCATCTCCGATGGGATGCGACCTCTCCCCGCAAGCGGGGAGAGGTGAAGAAGAGAGAGACCTCATGACCATTTCCGACCGCGTCCGCATCAAGGACGTCCGCGTGCTCTCGGACGGCTGGACCACGCTGAAGACCACGACGTTCGAGTACCGGCGCGCCAGTGGCGAGTGGCAGACGCAGCATCGCGAGACCTATGAGCGCGACAACGCCGCCGCGGTGCTGCCCTACAATCTCGCGCGGCGGACCGTGATCCTGGTGCGCCAGTTCCGCCTGCCGGCCTTCATCCGCGGCTACGACGATCTGTTGATCGAGGCGGCCGCCGGCGTGCTCGACAACGCCGAGCCCGAGGAGCGCATCCGCGCCGAGGCGGAGGAAGAGACCGGCTATCGCCTGCACCACGTCCACAAGGTGTTCGAGGCCTTCATGAGCCCCGGCGCCATCACCGAGAAGCTGCATTTCTTCGTCGCCGAATATGAGCCCGAGATGCGGGTGAGCGACGGCGGCGGCCTCGAGCACGAGGGCGAGGACATCGAGGTGCTGGAGCTTTCCATCGACGAGGCCCTGGCGATGATCGCCGACGGCCGCATCATCGACGCCAAGGCGATCATGCTGCTGCAATATGCAGCGCTGCACGTGTTCAGGTAGGTGGCGCTCTTACCCTCCCCTGGAGGGGGAGGGTCGGCTCACATGCAGCGCAGCGAAATGTGAGACGGGGTGGGGTGACGGTCTCTCCACATCCAACAGTGCCCGAGTGGAGAGATCACCCCACCCCGCTCGCGCTGCGCGCGATCGACCCTCCCCCTCCAGGGGAGGGTAAGAGGCACTGTCGGCGCCGCGCCATCCTCGTCTGCAATTCTGACCTGCGCCGCCGCTCCCCCGGTTGAGCTCACTCCCGACTATCTCTACTCTGGCCCCAACCAAGAACCAGGAGACGCGCCATGTCTGCTCCGCGCGACGACGAATTCGGCTTTGCGCCCGACTACGACTCCCCCGTTCCCTACATGCAGCGCACCCGCGATTATTACGCGGCGATCGGCTACACCACGCCGTACCGCTGGGCGCATTACACCGAGGCGCCGTTCCAGCCGCTGAAGAAGCCGCTTTCGCAATCGCGCGTCACCCTCATCACCACCGCTGCGCCCTACGATCCGGCCAAGGGCGACCAGGGGCCGGGCGCGGCGTATAATGGCAGCGCGAAGTTCTATCAGGTCTATGACGGCGACACGTCGCAAGAGCACGACCTGCGCATCTCGCACATCGGCTACGACCGCAAGCACACCTCGGCCACCGACAGCGGCACCTGGTTTCCGCTGCCACAGCTGTTGAAAGCGTCCGCCGCGGGGCGGATCGGCGAGATCGCCCCGCGCTTCTTCGGCGCGCCGACCAACCGCAGCCATCGTGTCACGCTCGACACCGACGCGCCGGAGATCCTGGCGCGCTGCCTCGCGGACAAGGTGGATGTCGCGGTGCTGGTGCCGAACTGCCCGGTCTGCCACCAGAGCACCGCGCTCGTGGCGCGGCATCTGGAGCGCAACGGTATTCCGACCGTGATCATGGGCTGTGCCAAGGACATCGTCGAGCACGCCGCCGTGCCGCGCTTCCTGTTCTCTGATTTCCCGCTCGGCAATTCTGCCGGCAAGCCGCACGACATCGCCTCGCAGGCGCAGACGCTCGAGCTCGCGCTCCGGCTGCTGGAGACCGCGAGCGGTCCGCAGACCACGATGCAGTCGCCGCTGCGCTGGAGCGAGGATGCCTCCTGGAAGCTCGACTACAACAACGTCGCGCAGCTGAGCCCTGAAGAGCTGGCGCGCCGCCGCGCCGAATTCGACAAGCAGAAGGAGATCGCGCGCGGCAACCGCGCCGCCTGACGTCCTCCGATAACAACAATCAAGGGAGAGCGACGTGACGCGACCGTTCGAGGGCGTGAAGATCCTGGATTTCACGCAAGTGCTGGCCGGCCCCTATGCGAGCTATCAGCTCGCGCTGCTCGGCGCCGACGTCATCAAGGTCGAGCGGCGCGAGGGCGAGGACATGCGCCGCACGCCGCTGTCCCGCGAATGGGCCGAGCGCGGCCTGGCGCCGGCATTCCAGGCCATCAACGGCAACAAGCGCAGCCTGACGCTCGATCTGCAGAAGTCGGAGGCGATCGCGATCGTGAAGAAGCTCGCAAGCCGCGTCGATGTCGTCATGGAGAATTTCCGCCCCGGCGTGATGGACAAGCTCGGCGTCGGCTATGAAGCGCTGTCGGCCATCAATCCGAAGCTGATCTATTGCGCGGTGTCAGGCTTCGGCCAGACCGGCCCGGATCGCCTGCGCCCCGGCTATGACGGCAAGATGCAGGCGCTGTCGGGCATCATGGCGATCACCGGCCACCCCGAGACCGGACCGACCCGCGCCGGCTTTGCGGTGTGCGACGTGCTGTCGGGCGCCACGGCCGCGTTCGGCGTGTCGAGCGCGCTCTACCAGCGCGACCGCACCGGCAAGGGGCAGCTGATCGACGTCTCCATGCTGGAGGCGACGCTGGCGTTTCTCTCGGGCCAGATCGCGGACTGGTCGGTCGCCGGTCATCGGCAAACGCTCTCGGGCAATCAGGCGGTGAGCCGCCGGACCACGGCGAATTTGTTCAAGTGCGGCGACGGCCATATCCTGCTCGCCGTCAACAACGAGAAGCAATACCTCGCGTTGATGGCTGCGCTCGGCCGCGAGGACACGCTGTCAGATCCGCGCTTTGCCGACTGGTTCTCCCGCAACGAGAACGAGCCGGCGCTCCGCGCCATCATCGAGGAAGCGCTGGCGAAACGGCCGGCACGCGAATGGGAGACGATCCTGGAAGACGCCGGCGCGCCATGCGCCAGCATCTGGAAGGTCGAGGAGGTCATCGACCATCCGCAAGTGAAGGCGCGCGGTGCGATCCAGGAGCTGGACACGCAATACGGCCGCCTGCGCTTTGCCGGCAGCGGCTTCAAGCTCGCGCATGGCGGCGGCAGGCTGGATCGCATGGCGCCGGAGCTGGGCGCGGATACGGACGCGGTACTCGGCGAGCTGGGATTCGACGCGGCGGAGATCGCGGGCTTACGGGCGAGGGAGATTGTCTGAAGCTCCGTGCCGTAGCGTGGGCAAAGCGAAGCGTGCCCACCACCGCGTACTGAAGAGAGAGATCGTGGGCACGGCGCGTTGCGCCTTTGCCCACCCTACGGCACTGCCGCCTAGAACAACGATCCCTGCCCGTCATCCGCCGGGCTAGCCGCAGTCTTCCGCACCGCTTTCTTCGGCTTCGTCGCCTCGGCCTCCGCCTCGATCTCCTCCGCACTGATCGGCAGCACGAGCTGCTCGTCATCATTGGCGACGCGGTTGACGCGGGTAGAGACCGGGTGCCAGGCGAATTCGCCGACGTGCGGGGGCCTCATCAGCGGCAGGATCGCATCGACCTCGTCGCCTTTGATGTCAAGCCAGCGCTCGAAGTCGCGCGGGCTGATGGTGACGGGCACGCGGTCATGCAGAGCGGCGAGATCCTCGCCCGCCGCCGCGGTGACGATCGCGACCGTGTCGAGCTCCTCGCCGTTCGGCCCGACCCAGGTCTCGAACAAGGCGGCAAAGCCGAGCGGCGCACCGTCGGCGCGGTGGATGAAAAAGGGCTGCTTGCGGCCGGCTTCCGTCTTCCACTCGTAATAACCATCAGCCGGGATCAGGCCGCGCCGGCGGCGAATCGCGTTCTTGAAGGCGGGTTTCTCCAGCACAGTCTCGGAGCGGGCGTTGATCAGGAGCGTGAACCCGCGGGGGTCCTTGACCCAGCTCGGCAGCAGACCCCAGCGCATCAGGCGGAAATGGCGCGCGCCGTTCTCGACCAGCACCACCGGAATCGGTTGCGTCGGGGCGACATTGTACCGGGGCGGAAAATTCGGCTGCTCGACATAGCCGAACAGTTGCCGCAAAGCCGCGGGGGCCGAAGTTATGACGAAGCGTCCACACATCCTTGGGGGCCTATATAGGGTCCGTTCAGGTCCTTTTAACCCCGAACGTTAACACTGCGGCAGATGAGCTCAACGGCCACCCAACCCGCGCGGACGCATGTACAGACGGGCCCCGAGGCGGCCGCCTGGGCCGAACGGCTGCGCGTGGCCAACATCAACCCGCGGACCGGGCTTGCCACCGACTATCTCAACCATTTCAATGAAGCCGTGATGCTGCTCGAGATGGTGCCGGATATGCCGGAATGCGCGGATGACTTCCTGACCTGGACGCCGCTGTCCTACGCCGAGCATTTCACGGCGTCGAATTTCAAGGCGCGGGATTTGGCGATCGAAGCCTATGAGAAAGCCGATCCCAACGTGCGTGCCCAGTTCGACCACATGACGGATACCATGACCTCGATCCTGACCGCGGTCGGCTCGGCCATGCGCGAGGTCGAGAAGGACTCGACCCGCGTGCGCCTCGCCGAGCAGGCCACCCTCTGGGTCAAGCCGCTGATCGCGGCCTGCGGCGGCATCATCAATGGCGGGGCGGAAGCCGACGTCGACACCATCATGGCGAACTCGGCCCGATAGGTGGCGCGATTGACTGCAATTGTCCATCCTGCCCATCCCCAGCTCGCGGTCAGCGCGGCGATCTTCCGCGACGGCAAGGTGCTGCTGGTCCGCCGCGCCCGCTCGCCCGCCAAGGGCTTCTATTCGCTGCCGGGCGGCCGTGTCGAGTTCGGCGAATCGCTGCATCAGGCCTTGAGCCGTGAGGTCGACGAGGAAACCGGGCTTCGTATCGAGATCGTTGGCCTTGCCGGCTGGCGCGAGGTGCTGCCGGCCACCGCCGGCGCCGGCCATTACCTGATCATGTCCTTTGCCGCCCGCTGGACGGCCCGGGAGCCCGTCCTGAACGACGAGCTCGACGATTACCGCTGGATCGCCCCGGACGCCATGGCGAGCCTCGGTGACCTCAAGCTGACCGGGGGGCTGGAGGAGGTCATCCTGTCGGCTCACCGGCTGCTTGGGGCCTGACGGCCCGCCTTGCGCCAGCCGTCCCGAGGGGGCATACAGCCGCCGATGTCGATGCGATTTCTGGCCATTTTTGTCGTGATTCTCGCCTGCGCCTCCGGGCCTGCGAGAGCCCAGGACGTGGCGGCGCCGTTTGACGGCGGACTGCAGCGGCTGGCCGAGATCCTGGGCGGCCTGCACTATCTGCGCGGCATCTGCGGGGCGAACGAGGGCAACAAATGGCGCAACGAGATGCAGGCGCTGATCGATGCCGAGACCCCCTCCGGGGAGCGCCGCACCCGCATGATCGCCGCCTTCAACCGCGGCTATAACGGTTTTCAGCAGACCTATCGCAGCTGCACGCCGGCCGCGACGGTGGCGATCCGCCGCTATATCGAGGAAGGCTCGAAGATCTCGCGGGATCTCACGGCGCGCTACGCGAACTGATTTCTCGTCATTCCGGGGCTCGACGAAGTCGAGAGCCCGGAATCCATCGAGCCGCAGAGTTGGTGGCCTGACGGATTCTGGGCTCGCGCTGCGCGCGCCCCGGAATGACGAGTGCTGGAACCCTGTCATCGATTTTGTTCACAGCCGTTAACCGTTCTTAAAGATGTGGCCTAGCGGTCGTTAACGCCCGTGCTACACCTTCTCGCACAGCGCATCGCCGTGGATCGCGCCCCAGCCCTGACCGAGTTTCATGAGCCAGCCGATTTCCTACGCCCCCGCCCGCGCGCCGCTGCCCGATCACGAGCAGAAACAGGCTGCGCTGAGCTATCTCAACGAGGCCTGGGCCGAGGCGCGCCATGACGGCGTCGACGGCGACTGCCTGGCGCAGGCGAGCCTGTTCGCGGCGCTCGCCGAGCTCGTCGGCACCTATGGCGAGGACGCGGTGGCGAAGTTCGTCGAGGGCTTTCCCGGCCGCATCCGCAACGGCGAATTCTCGGTCGGCATCTCCAGGCAGTAGGCCGCTCCGAAAAATGACCCCGCCACGCGGGCGGGGCCAGTTGCGGATGAATGACTTTGCGAACGGATTTGGCGAAAGGCTTCGCGAAGTCTGCCGCTGTTATCGCACGGAAGCCGCTTTCAGCGGACAAGCATTAGTCTCGCGGCCGTCGGGAGATGTTCCCGCAGCGCGCGGGAATTCGCTCCCTCGTCACGGCTCGATCTTGAGCGTCGCTTTCATGTTGGGATGATAGCGGCAGTAATACTCGACCGTTCCGGCCTTGTTCAGAACTGATGTCGCCGATTTCTTCGGCGGCAGCATCACATCGAAATCGCCGTTCCTGGCGGTGGCGGTGTGGGCGAAGACGTCCTTGTTGACCCAGGTGATGGTATCGCCGATCTTCGCCGATACCTCAGCCGGAGCAATCACGAGATTGTCCATCGTGATCGTGATCTCGATCGACGCGGCGCGTGCCGGGACGATCGTCGACAGGAGGACGACCGCAAGCGCGATCGAAGCGAGGCGTCCCGGCATCATGCGAGGCTCCTATTTCAGCTCGGCCGCAACGTGCTCGGCGTGCTGCTGATGGCCCTGGAAGATCTTCAGCCCGGTCTGCAGCAGGCTCTTCAGCTCGGCATTGCTCGCAGACGGAATGAGTTGCGTCTCCAGGGCGCCATTGACTGCCTTGTGGTAGGCGACCTCGTTGGCGACGTAAGCCTTGTCGAACGCCGCGCCATCCAGCTTGTCGAGCTCGGCCAGCTTGTCGGCCGCCTGCTTCGATAGCGCCTTGCTGGTGTCGTTGTCCTCCGGCGTGACGTTCAGCTTCTTGACGAGCGCGAGGGCCTGCTTGTTGACCGCCTCGTGGTCGCGCAGCATGTCTTCGGCGAACGCCTTGACATCCTTGTTCTTGGCCTTCTTCTGCGCCTGCTTGGCAGCGTTGATGTCGATCACGCCCGCGATGTAGGCGATATGCGCGATCTGGGGATCGGTGGGCTTGTCGGCTGCGCTGGCGCCGTGCAGCAAAACGGGACTCGACAACATCATCGCTGCGGCGGCCGCCGCGCTCCATCGGATCAGCATGGCTTGGCACTCCTATGGGCCGGAAACGTTCCGGACTGTTGCTTGCACAGGTTGGATGCCAATTCCGCGCGAACGTTCCCGAAAAATTAGGCCCCGATGCCAAGCCGCCTGAGCACGGCCTCCGTCAGGCGCTCGCAACGCTCACCGGCGAACGGAAACGCATCCATCACGACCGGACCGATCTTCTTCTCGACGTTCTCGCGCAGCATCGCGCGCGCACGGTGCAACCGAGTCTTCACCGTCTCGGGCTTGATGCCGAGCAGCTCGGTGGTCCCCTCCACGCTCATCCCCTCCATCACCCGCGCGATGAAGACCATGCGGAAGGTCTCGGGCAGTTCATCGACCGCGCGTTCGACGACACGCTGGATCTCGCGTTGGGCCATGGACTTTTCCGGATCAGTTGCGGCGGACGAAAGCGGAAACTGGATGATTTGCGCTTCGAGCGTTGCCTCCGGCACCGATCCCAGCTCGACCTGCGGCTTCCGACCGCGTGCGCGTCCGAGGGCTTCGTTGATGGCAATGCGCGACAGCCACGTCGACAGCGCCGACTCGCCAAGGAATCCGTCGAGATGCGTGAAGGCGCGGACATAGGTCTCCTGCACAACGTCCTCCGCTTCGCTGTCGCTGCGCAGGATGCCGCGGGCGAGCCTGAAGAGCCGGCGGTTATTGGCTTGCATGATCTCGCGCAACGCGGCCTCGTCGCGGCGCCGCGCGCGGGCCACCAGCGCGGCCTCCGAAGTCCGGGCGCCGGCGGTCAGGCCGGCTGCGGTCCCTGGCATGGCGGGTGTCCTGTCTCCAATTGGTTCCGGACATTGGATGCAGCCGCAGAGGAAAGGTTCCCGATTTTCTTCCCCGGGATCTTACCTTCCTGGAAGGTAAGGACCGCCTCCTAGTCTGTCTCGATCGGCAGCGAGGGATCCCGCGCCCATTCGCCCATCGATCCATCGTACAGCGTCAGCTTCTCGTAGCCGAGCTGCGTCAGCAGCAAGAGGTTGATCGTCGCCGAGATGCCTCCCCCGCAATAGCAGATCACGGTCTTGTCGCGCGTGACGCCCTGGGCAACGAACTTTTCTTCCGCGTCCGCAAGATTCGTCAGCGTCTTGTCGGCATTAACGAGTGTTGGGGCGGGAACATTGACGCTGCCCGGCACGCGGCCGGGCCGACCATAGCGGCTCGGCTCGAGGCCCTGGTGAAATTGCGGCAAGAGCGCGTTGACGATGACCGTCGAGGCATCGCCGATGCGCGCCTTCACTGTGTCCTTATCGACGAAGAAGCCCGCGCGCGATGCGGCCACGAAGGTCGTGGCCGGATAACCCTTCGGTGCACCGGTCTCAATCGGCCGCCCCTCTTCCTTCCACTTGTCGAGGCCGCCGTCGAGCACGCGGGCATCGACGCCGAGCGAGCGCAGCATCCACCAGAACCGCGTCGACCACATCATGGTGCCGATGCTGTAGAGCACGATCGTCTTGCTCGCATCGAGGCCGTGGCGACCGAAGGCGGCCTCGAGCTGGGCTACGTCAGGCATCATGAAGAGCGGGCGCGCGGAGGTGTCGGAGAATTCGCCTTGCAGGTCGAGGAAATCGGCTCCGGGAATGTGGCCGGCTGCAAACGTCTTGTCGCCGGGCACCGCGCGATAGGGCACGTCGCTACCGGGCGGCACCGGCTCGTTGTAGGTGGTGCAGTCGTAAAGGCGGAGATTGGGATCGCCGAGCATGGCGGCGAGCTGCTCCGTGGTGATGAGGGGCGTGGGTTGGGGCATTGACTGCACTCCAAATTGCGCTCGCACTGCCGGGCACTCTGTCATTGCCCGCGAAGGCGGGCAATCCAGTATTCCAGAGGCGGCGGCAATTGAGCCGAGAAGCCGCGGCGTACTGGATGCCCCGCCTTCGCGGGGCATGACAGGGGAACGAGGAGCGGGACCCTGCCCGCCTACTGCTTCAGCGTCTCCAAAAACCGCACCGGCTCACCTTGCGCGGCCGTCACCAGCTCGCCCTGCCACATCACGCGGCGGCCGCGGATGAAGGTGCCGACGGGCCAGCCGGTGACGCGAACGCCGTCATAGGGCGTCCAGCCGGCCTTGGACGCCACCCATTTGTTGGTGATGGTCTCGCTGCGCTTCAAATCGACGATGGTGAAGTCGGCATCGTAGCCGGCGGCGATGCGGCCCTTGCAGGCCATGTTGTAGAGACGTGCCGGGCCGGCGCTGGTGAGGTCGACGAAGCGCGCGAGCGAGAGCCGCCCCGCGTTGACGTGATCGAGCATCAGCGGCACCAGCGTCTGCACGCCGGTCATGCCGGAGGGCGAGGCCGGATAGGTCTTCTGCTTCTCCTCCAGCGTATGCGGGGCGTGGTCGGAGCCGAGCACGTCGATGATGCCCTGCTCGATGCCGCGCCAGATGCCGGCGCGATGATCGGCGCCGCGCACCGGCGGGTTCATCTGCGCCAGCGTGCCGAGCCGCTCGTAGCATTCCGGGGCGACCAGCGTCAGATGGTGCGGTGTCGCCTCGCAGGAGGCGACGTCCTTGTGGTCGCGCAGGAACTCGATCTCCTCCTTGGTCGAGATATGCAGCACGTGGATACGCTTGCCGGTCTCGTGCGCGAGCTTGATCAGGCGCTGCGTCGCCATCAGCGCCGCGGTCTCGTCGCGCCAGACCGGATGCGAGCGCGCATCGCCCTCGATGCGCAGCGATTTGCGCTCGTTGAGGCGGTATTCGTCCTCGGCGTGGAAGGCGGCACGGCGGCGGATCACCTGGAAGATGCGGCGCAGGCTCTCGTCGTCCTCCACCAGCAGCGCGCCGGTCGAGGAGCCGATGAACACCTTGACGCCGGCGCAGCCGGGTGCGCGCTCCATCACAGGCAGGTCCTGCACGTTCTCGCGGGTGCCGCCGATGAAGAAGGCAAAATCGCAATGCATGCGGTGATGGGCGCGCTTCACCTTGTCGGTGAAGGTGGCCTCCGTCACGGTCAGCGGCGAGGTGTTCGGCATCTCGAATACGGCGGTGACGCCGCCCATCACGGCGCTGCGCGAACCGGTCTCGAGGTCTTCCTTCTGCTCCAGCCCGGGCTCGCGGAAATGCACCTGCGTGTCCATCACGCCGGGCAGGATGTGCAGGCCCTTGCAGTCGATCACCTCGGCGGCCGAGCCTTGCGACAGCGGGCCCAGCTCGGCGACGCGGCCACCCGCGATGCCGATATCGCGAACACCCTCACCGTCCTGGTTGACCACGGTGCCGCCCTTGAGGATCACATCGAAACGCTGGGTCATGGGGCCTCTCTCATCCTCAGGGCGCAGGGCTCGAGGTCTTGTCGTTTATGCGTTGCGGGCTTACGTTCCGGAGCAACATGTCGCAAGAGATTTTCGCATGAAATCAGCGTTTCTTCCCGATCGGGGCGTGATCAAGGTCGCGGGTGAGGATGCGCGCAACTTCCTCAATGGCCTCGTCACCACCGACCTGGACCGGCTGAAACCTGGCCTGGGGCGATTCGGCGCGCTGCTGACGCCGCAGGGCAAGATCATCGTGGATTTCCTGATCACGGAAGCGCCCGCGGGTCACGGCGGCGGGTTCCTGATCGACTGCCCCAAGGCGCTGGCGGACACCCTCGCCACCAAGCTGAAATTCTACAAGCTGCGCGCCAAGGTCACGGTGGACAACCTCGACCTCGGCGTGCTCGCGGCATGGGACGGCGAGCCGGCGGCCCAGCCCGACCTTGCCTTCGCCGATCCGCGGGCCGATGGGCTCGGCACCCGCATCCTGATCCCGGAAGACCTCAAGCAGAAACTGTCGGACCTCATCGGCGCCGAGCTGGTCGATGCGGCCGGCTACGAGGCGCACCGCATCGCGCTCGGCGTGCCGCGCGGCGGGCTCGATTTCATGTATGGCGATGCGTTCCCGCACGAGACCAACATGGATCGCCTCGCCGGCGTCGATTTCGACAAGGGCTGCTATGTCGGCCAGGAGGTCGTCTCGCGCATGCAGCATCGCGGCACCGCGCGCACGCGCAGCGTGAAAGTGCTGCTCGAGGACGCCTCGCCCGAGCCGGGCACGACCATTCTCGCCGGCGACAAGCCGGTCGGCACGATGGGCTCGAGCGCCGGCGGCAAGGGCATCGCGCTGGTGCGCATCGACCGTGTCGCCGATGCGCTGGATGCAGGCCAGCCGCTCATCGCCGGGGGGCTGGCTTTGACGCTCGCTGAACCCGACGTCGTCCGCATTCCAGCCAAGCAGCCCATCGCATGAGCCGCGCTGCACGTCTGCATCCCGACGGCGTGAAGCGGTGTCCGTGGCCGGGGGAAGATCCGCTTTACGTCGCCTATCACGACACTGAATGGGGCGTGCCGGAATTTGACGACCGCGCGCTGTACGAGAAGCTGATGCTGGACGGCTTCCAGGCCGGCCTGTCCTGGATCACGATCCTGCGCAAGCGCGACAATTTCCGCAAAGCCTTCGACGATTTCCAGCCGGAGAAGATCGCGCGCTACAATGCCAAGAAGGTTCACGCGCTGATGAACGATGCCGGCATCGTGCGCAACAAGGCCAAGATCGACGGCGCGATCCTGAGCGCGAAGTCGTATCTCGACATCATGGAGAAGGGCCCGGGCTTCTCGAAGCTGCTGTGGGACTTCATGGACGGACGGCCCAAGGTCAACCACTTCAAGACCACGGGAAGCGTGCCGGCCTCGACGCCGCTGTCGGTGCAGATCTCCAAGGAGCTGTCCTCGCGCGGCTTCAAATTCGTCGGCCCGACGATCGTCTACGCCTTCATGCAGGCAACCGGCATGGTCAACGACCACCTGGTCGATTGCCACTGTCATGCGACCTGCGGCAAGACACAGCGCAAGCCGCGCCTCAAGGCCAAATGACGGCGAAGAAGGCGACGCGCAACGAGGAGGTCCGCGCCTGGCAGCGCATGCTGTCGGGCCGGCGGCTCGACCTGCTCGATCCCTCCCCGCTCGACATCGAGATCGGCGACATCGCGCACGGGCTGGCGCGGGTGGCGCGCTGGAACGGGCAGACCCTCGGCGCGCACATCTTTTCGGTCGCACAGCATACGCTGCTGGTAGAGACCGTGCTGCGGCTCGAGATGCCCCGCGTCGACCAGCGAATGCGGCTCGCGGCCCTGCTCCATGATGCGCCGGAATACGTGATCGGCGACATGATCTCGCCGTTCAAGGCCGTGCTCGACGGTCATTACAAGGCGGTCGAGAAGCGGCTGCTCGGTGCCATCCACATCCGCTTCGGCTTGCCGCCGGTCTTGCCTGACGACATCACGCAGGCCATCAAGGCCGCCGATCGCGGTGCGGCTTATCTCGAGGCAACCGAGCTCGCGGGCTTCAGCGCGAGTGAAGCGCGGCGCCTGTTCGGGAAGGATCCGGGTCTCTCCGACAGCGTCCGGCGCGACTATCTGACGCCCTGGACCGCGGCGCGGGCCGAGAAGCAGTTTCTGGAGCGGTTTGGCGCCGTGTTTGCGTAGGTCCTGTAGGGTGGGCAAAGGCGCTCTTGCGCCGTGCCCACCAAACTAAGCGCGATGCGCGCAGTTGCGAAATGGTGGGCACGGCGCGATGCGCCTTTGCCCACCCTACGAGCGCTCGCTATAATCGGGCGCAAAAAGGTTCGCCATGATCCACGTCTGTTCCCTCGCCGCGCTTCCCGAAACCGTCCGCATCACCGGCGCCAGCCATGTGCTGACCGTGATGGCCAATGTCGAACAGGTGGCGCGGCCGGTGTCGGTGCTGCCGGCCAACCATCTCAAGGTGTCGATGGACGACATCACCGAGGAGATGGACGGCTTCGTCGCGCCGTCGGAGACGCATATCGAGCAGGTGCTGAACTTCGTGCGCGGCTGGGACCGCAGCGCCCCGCTGGTGGTGCATTGCTATGCCGGCATCAGCCGCTCCACCGCCAGCGCCTTCGCCGCGGTCTGTGCACTCAATCCGCATCGCGACGAGATCGAGATCGCAAAGAAGATCCGCGCGGCTTCACCGATCGCCTCGCCGAACCGGCGCATCGTCGGTCTCGCCGACCGCGCGCTGGGACGCGAGGGCCGCATGCTGCGCGCACTCGACGAGATGGGCCCCGGCGCGATGATGGTCGAAGGCCGCCCCTTCGTGATCGAGCTCGAATGAGGCGGGAGTCGAATAGCAACCACGACGGGACCGCGCCCCCTCTCCCGCTTTCGGGAGAGGGTTGGGGAGAGGGTGTCTCCGCAACGGGACAATCCCCTAGAGGACAAAGCCCTCACCCGGCGCTATGCCATAGCCGAGGCTTTGCCTCGGCGTCTCTAGTTACGGCCGCCGAGGGCGGCCTACGCCTCTCCCGCAAGCGGGAGAGGTTGCAGCTTGCCCGCGGAGCGACCGGCTCAACCAACGAAGACATTCTTCTCGCAACACCTGCGATCTCAGCCGCATGAGCGAGACGCTGCTGACACCGATCGAGATCGGCCTGACCGCCGCGATCGTCGCGATCGAGGACCATGAGCCGCTGATCCTGACCGCGCGCGGTGCTGACGGGCTGGCCGGCCTGCCGTTCGGCCCGTTCGACGCGGTGAGCCATCGCACGTTCGAGATCGGCCTGCGCGCCTGGGTCGAGCGACAGGCGGGGCTGCGGCTCGGCTATGTCGAGCAGCTCTACACGTTCGGCGACCGCGGCCGTCATGCCGAGGCCGGCGACACCGGCGCCCATATGGTGTCGATCGGCTATCTCGCGCTGACGCGCCCCGTCGATGGCGAGCTCGCGGCAAACGCGGCGAGCTTCGCGCCCTGGTATCGTTACTTCCCCTGGGAAGACTGGCGCGAGCAGCCGCCGGCGATCATCGCCCGCGACATCATCCCCGCCCTGACCAAATGGGCCGAGGAGGAAACGCCGGAGACGACGCGCGCGCTGCCGCGGAAGGATCGGGTGCGATTCTATTTCGGTCTCGACGGCGCGCCCTGGGACGAGGAGCGCGTGCTCGACCGCTACGAGCTGCTCTACGAGGCCGGGCTGATCGAGGAGGCGCGCCGCGACGGCCGTCCTGCGGCATTAGCGCGCAAGACGCTTCCCCCGCTCGGGACCTCGATGCGGTTCGACCACCGCCGGATTCTCGCCACGGCAATCGCGCGGCTGCGCGCAAAGCTGAAGTATCGTCCTGTCGTGTTTGAACTTTTGCCGGCTGAGTTCACACTTACTGAACTGCAGCATACGGTGGAGGCGATCTCCGGCCGGCACCTGCACAAGCAGAACTTCCGCCGCCTGGTCGAAATGGAAGCCCTGGTCGAACCGACCGGGGTGATGTCGACACAGACGGGCGGACGGCCGGCGGCGCTCTACCGCTTCCGCCGCGAGGTGCTCCAGGAGCGGCCCGCGCCGGGCTTGCGCGTGCGCTCCCGGCGCTAGATCCTGATATTTTGGTACCGGCCCCTGCCCGCCGGTTGCCTGGAGGCTTCATGTTCGACGGCCCGTTTGACGCCTTTGCGCTGATCATTGCGATCATCGCCTTCCTCATTGCGATCAAGGCATCCAGCCAGGCGACCGAGTTGCGCCGCCGGCTCAACTCGCTCGAAGAGATGCTTTATGCGCAGCGGCCGGTGCAGCCGCCGCCGCTGATGCCGGCGCAGGCGCAGGCCGAAGCAACCGCGACGACTGCAGCCGCCGAGCCGCCGCCGCTGGCGCCGGAAGCTGAAACGACGCCGCCGCCGCTCGTCACAGAAGAGATTTCGCCGCCACCGCTCGAGCCGAGCACTGGCGCCGATGCGCCCCCTCCGGTCCCGGAGGCAGCACCCGGATTCGAAGAACGACTCGGCACCCGCTGGGTGGTGTGGATCGGCGGGCTTGCGCTCGCGCTCGGCGGCTTCTTCATGGTGCGTTATTCGATCGAGGCCGGCCTGCTCGGCCCGGGTGTGCGCGTGTTCCTCGGCGGCCTGTTCGCCGCTGCACTGCTGGGCGCCGGCGAATGGACGCGGCGCAAGGAGAGCATCTCGAGCATCGCGGCGCTGCCGATCGCCAACATCCCCGCGATCCTCACCGCGGCCGGAACCGCGGTGGCTTTCGCGACCATCTACGCGGCTTACGCGCTCTACGGCTTCCTCGTGCCTGCGACGGCCTTCGTGCTGCTCGGCATCGTTGCGATGAGCACGCTGGCCGCAGCGCTCCTGCACGGCCCCGCGCTCGCGGGGCTCGGCGTCGTCGGCGCCTTCGTGACGCCGATCCTCGTCTCCTCGGGCAAGCCGGATTATTGGGCGCTCTACATCTATCTTGCGGTCGTGACGGCCGCGAGTTTCGGTCTCGCCCGCATCAGGCTGTGGCGCTGGCTTGCGGTCACGACCATTGCCTTCGCGGTGCTCTGGATCTTCCCGGGTCTCGATACCGAACAGGTGCAGGTCGCGCCGCACGCCTTCCACGCCATCGTCGGCTTCGTGCTCGCCGCACTGCTCGTCGTCTGCGGCTTCATGTTCGGACCCACCTTCGAGGACGGCGAGATCGAGCCGGTCTCTTCGGGCGCGCTCGGCGCCTACCTGTTCGGGGCGATGCTGGTCGTACTGTCGAGCGCGCATGCGGATCTCGCGCTGATCGCATTCACGCTCCTGGTCGGCGGCACGCTGTTCGTCGCCTGGCGTGCACCGGCGGCGACCGGCGCGCTGGGCGCAGCCGCGGCGGCCGTGTTCATCGTGTTCGCCGAATGGGCGGTGCGCGCCAATCCTGACATGCTGGTGCTGCCGGGCGGCCCGATGCCCGGCGTCGGCCCTGTGGCGACCGACAGTTCAGTGACGCTGCACCTGGTGACGGCCGCGATCTTCGCCGCCGGCTTCGGCGTCGCGGGCTTTTTCGCGCAGGGCCGCTCGAATTCGGCGATCATTCCCGTGGTGTGGTCGGCGGCGGGCGTCGCGACGCCGATCGCCATCCTGGTCGCGCTCTATGCGCGCATCGCCCATCTCGACCGCTCGATCCCGTTCGCGATCCTCGCCGTGCTGCTCGCCGCGGCCTTTGGCGCGGCGACCGAGGCGCTGATGCGCCGCGAAGAACGCCCGGGCGTTGCCACCTCGGTCGCGCTGTTCGCGACCGGCACGCTCGGCGCGCTGGCACTGGCGCTGACCTTCGCCCTGGAGAAGGGCTGGCTCACCATCGCGCTCGCGCTGATGTCGCTCGGCACCGCCTGGATCTCGTTGCAGCGGCCGATTCCGGTGCTGCGCCGGTTGGCTGCCATCTTCGCCGCGATCGTCACCGCGCGCATCGCCTATGATCCGCGTATCGTCGGCGATGCCGTCGGCACGACGCCGATCTTCAACTGGCTGTTGTGGGGCTATGGCCTGCCGGCCGCCTCGTTCTGGGGCGCGAGCATCTTCCTGCGCCGTCGCGCCGACGACGCGCCGCTGCGCGTGGTCGAGACCGCCGCGATCCTGTTCACCGCGCTGCTCGCCTTCACGGAGATCCGGCATTTTGCGACCGGTGGCGACATGATCTCGCCGCCCTCGCTGCTCGAATTCGCGCTGCAGGTCTGCATCACGCTCGCCATGGCAATCGGGCTGGAGCGCCTGCGGCTGCGCAGCCACAGCATCGTGCACGATGTCGGCGCGGTCGTGCTGACGGCAATCGCCGGCCTCATCAGCGTGTTCGGCCTCCTGATCCTGGAGAACCCGCTACTGTTCTCCAGCGTCAATGTCGGCGGCCTCGTGTTCAATCTGCTGCTGCTCGGCTATGCGCTGCCGGCCGTGCTGATGCTGCTGCTCTCCTACGCGGTGGCGGGACACCGCCGTGTCGCATATGCAAACACGATTGCGGGTGGCGCCCTGGTGTTCGCGCTCACCTACGTGACGCTCGAGATCCGCCGCTTCTATCACGGCCCGGTCCTGCTCTACGGCGGCACCACGAGTGCCGAGCAATACACCTATTCGATCGGCTGGCTCGCCTTCGGCGTGGTGCTGCTCGGGGTCGGCATCCTGGTCAACTCCGAGCGTGCGCGCCTGGCGTCCGCCGCCGTGATCGCCCTGACGATCCTGAAGGCCTTCGTGATCGACATGTCGACGCTGACCGGCGTCTATCGCGCGCTCTCGTTCATGTGCCTCGGCGTCGTGCTGGTCGCGATCGGCTGGCTCTACCAGCGCATCCTGTTCCGGCGGCAGATCGCACCGCCGCCGGCTGCGCCGCAGACCGGCAGCTGAAGCGTCAGGCCGCGCGGACCGATTCGAGGAACTGCGCGACCTCGACCTTCAGACGGGTGCTGTCGGTCGCCAGCGACTTCGCCGCCGACAGCACTTCGCTCGAGGCCGAGCCGGTCTCGATCGCACCGCGCTGCACGTTGGTGATGTTGGACGACACTTCCTGCGTGCCGAGCGAGGCCTGCTGAACGTTGCGCGAGATCTCCTGCGTGGCCGCGCCCTGCTCCTCGACGGCGGCGGCGATCGCGGCGGACACCTCAGACAGCCGCTCGATGGTGCCGCCGATCTCCTGGATGGCGCTGACGGATTCTTGCGTCGCCGCCTGGATGCCCGAAACCTGTGCCCCGATTTCGCCGGTCGCTTTCGCCGTCTGCTCGGCCAATGCCTTGACCTCGGAGGCGACGACGGCAAAGCCGCGGCCGGCTTCGCCTGCGCGCGCCGCCTCGATGGTCGCGTTCAGCGCGAGCAGGTTGGTTTGGCCCGCGATGGTGTTGATGAGCTCGACGACGTCGCCGATGCGGGCGGCGGCCTGCGACAGCGCGTTGACGCGCTCGTTGGTCCGCGCCGCCTGCTCGACCGCCTCCGCCGCCATCCGCGCCGAATCCTGCACGCGGCGGCTGATCTCGGTGATGGAGGACGACAGCTCCTCGGAGGCTGAGGCCACCGCCTGGACGTTGGTGGAAGCTTCCTCGGACGCTGCCGCAACGACGGTTGCGAACTCCTGGCCGCGCTGCGCGGTGCCGCTCAGCGTCGCCGCGGAGGCCTCGAGCTCGGTCGAGGCCGACGACACGGTCTCGACGACCTCGCCGATCATGACCTCGAAATTGCGGGTGATGGCGTCGACGCGGCGGCCGCGCTCGATCTTGGCCTCGGCGTCGCGCGCCGCCGCCTCGTCGGCGGCCTTCTTGGCGATCAACGCCTCCTTGAAGATCTGGAGCGCATCCGCCATCGAGCCGATCTCGGTCTTCTCGCCGCGATGCGGCACTTCGGCGGAAAGGTCGCCCTCGCCGAGCGACTGCATCGGGCGAATGATCGAGGCGATGCCGCGCGAGACGTCGCGCACGAGATAGTAGGCGGCGCCGATCGCGATCACGACGGCAGCGACGATGATGCCGACCAGCACGCGGAACACGGTGGCGTAGCTGTCGGCCGCCTGCTTGGTCTCCAGCTCGGCGCCCCTGTTGTTGAGCTCGATGCCCTTCTGCAGCAGGGGATCGGCGGCCTGCGCCATCTTCGCGACCTTGGTCTGCAGCAGCTCGTTGGCATCGGTCGGGAAGCGGCCGACGCTCTTGCGCGACAGCGCCATCACGTCCTGCACGCCATTCAGATACTCCGCCCAGGCCTTGGTCCATTGCTCGTACAGCGAGCGCTCCTCGGCGACCGTGATCAGCGGCTCGTAAACCTTGCGCGTCTTCTCGATGCGCTCACGCAAGCCTGCCAGCCGCTTCTCCGCGGCCTCCTTGCCTTCGGCAGTGTCCTGCATCAGGTGCAGACGCAGTGCGACGCGAAGCTCGTTGATGTCGGCACGCATCGAGCCGAGCGCACGCACGCTCGGCAGCCAGCTCTCCGCAATCTCGACGGTGTGGGCGTTGATGTTCTGCATCGTGCCGATCGCCATCACGCCGACGCCGGCAAGCGAGAGCACCAGGACCGACAGTACGGTCAGCAGCTTGAAGACGATCGACAACTTCGACATCACAACAATCCCGATGATTACCCGGCAACGCGCACATCACCTGCGCCGCAGCGTCACGACGGACGACCGGGCGGAGGTCAGTTCAACAATGCTGGCTGGTTCTTTTTCCCGAAGGATTGCGCCCATACTCGCAAACAGGCGTTAACAGGAGCCTACGTAAGAATACGGCTCGCGCGCAGCGATCGTGTTGTCTCTGCAACTCTTTCTTGCAGCTGCATCGGCTTCTCGCGTTGCGATGCGGGCGCAACTCGGTGCAGCGCAGCATTCGCGCCGGCTGCCGTCACGCCGCCCGCACCGATTCCAAAAAGCGCGCGACCTCGCTCTGCAACCACCGCGCCTCCACGCGTGGCGGTTGCAGATCAATCCTGCCTAAATGCCGACGCCGCCTTCAGGCCGCGCGCACGGTGCCGAGGAATTTGCCGACCTCGAGCTTGAGCCGGCTGCTGTCGCTGGACAGCGATTGCGCCGCTGCCAACACCTGCGTGGATGCCGACCCGGTCTCGCTCGCGCCGCGCTGCACGTCGGTGATGTTGGAGGACACCTGGTGGGTGCCCGTGGCCGCCTGCTGCACGTTGCGGGAAATCTCCTGCGTTGCCGCGCCCTGCTCTTCCACCGCGGCTGCGATGGTCGAGGAGATCTCCGACAGCCTCTCGATCGTGTGGCTGATGTCCTTGATCGCGCCGACCGAATGCTCGGTCGCGGTCTGGATGCTGGCGATCTGCTGGCCGATCTCGCCGGTCGCCTTCGCGGTCTGCTCGGCAAGCGCCTTGACCTCGGAGGCGACGACGGCAAAGCCGCGGCCCGCCTCGCCGGCCCGCGCCGCTTCGATGGTTGCATTGAGCGCCAGAAGATTGGTCTGGCCGGCGATGGTGTTGATCAGCTCGACCACGTCGCCGATCCGCGCCGCCGCCGCGGAAAGCTCGCCGACACGATCGGTCGTGGTGCGGGCCTGGTTCACCGCATCGCCGGCGACGCGGGCGGATTCCTGCACCTGCCGGCTGATCTCGGTGATCGACGATGACAGCTCCTCGGTCGCCGACGCCACCGACTGCACGTTGGTGGATGCTTCCTCGGAAGCGGCAGCAACCATGGTGGTGACCTCCTGCCCGCGCGCCGCGGTCGCGGTCAGCGTCGAGGCGGAAGCTTCCAGCTCGGTCGCGGCCGAGGACACGGTGTCGACGATTTCACCGATCGCGGCTTCGAAGCTGTCGGCCAGCTTGTGCATCTCGGCCTTGCGCTGCGCGGCCGCAAGCTGGTCCTGCCTGATCTTGGCTTCAGCTTCCTCGCGCGCCTTCTGCTCAGACACGATCTTGAACTTTTCGACGGCCGCCGCGACGCCGCCGACCTCATCCTTGCGGCCGAGACCAGGCAGAACCACGGAGAAATCGCCACCGGCGAGCTTGTCCATGGCAACCGTGAGCGCGCGAATCGGCCGCGCGATGGTCAGGAACGACATCAACCAGGAGCAGACGAGGACGAGCATGGCGAGCGCGCCGACCACCATCCCGACCTGCTCGCTCGATCTCATTTCTGCGGTGGCGGCGGCGTTGTTCATTTCGGATTTGTGCTTCGCATAGTCGGCGATCTGCTCGATCAGCACGTCGAGTTGAGCTGCGATGGGCAGGGTAACCTCTCGCGCGATGCGAATGGCTTCTTCATTGAGCTTCGCGGCGCGCGAAGCGCCATCAGCGCCGCTCGCGGCGAGGGCTTCAGCGCGCACCGCGGCGATCTGCTGTGCAGCCTTGGTGTAGTCTGCGGCGAGCGATCTCAGCTTCTCCATGCGCGCCCGATTTTCGGCCGAGTGAGAAAGCTTCAGCATCTCATTGACCAGCGAGCCCATCGCTTTCTGCTGATCCTCCAATCTCTGGGTGGCCTTCTGAAGGTCGGCCGCGCTATTGGCGAGACGAAGATCTCGCACCGCGAGTTGCATGCCGCGAACGGCAACCTCGGCCCGGACGGCGTCGCGCACGATCTCCTGCTGTTCAAGTGCGCTGTGGCTGGTCTCGCGAATGCTCGCATTGCCACGCATCTGGCTCACGATCATGGCGCCCACCAGGAGCACACCGAGCGCCGACGCAATCGCCAGCTTGGTCCCGATCCTCAGATTCTGAACAAGGCTCAGCATGGGCATGTTTCCCCCGAAGGAACGCGCAGCCGAGGCGTTGTCGGCTTCCCCCTGCCATTGACTGCGCTGCTGCCCAAAAAGTGAGCTTTTCACATTCCGATTTGGTTAACGCGATCCCTCGCAGAAATACTGACTTTGCACGCTAAATGATTGAGCGCGAAGGGATATGATCTCGTCATAGTTGTAAATTGCAGCTTCAAGTCGGATCTACGAGGCCTTGCATCCGATGGTCTCGCCGACGAGGCTGATGCGAAAGACCGGCTGCTTGTTCTCGTCGAGCAGCTCCATGCACCACTCGGCGTTCGGCTTCAGGCTGCGCGCGATGCCGCTGAGCAGATTGGCGCACACCTCTGTCATCTCGGTCCAGGCGGCTGCGCGATCCTCGAACTCGTACGGCAGGTCGGCGGCGCCGGAATAGCGACCGGTGCTGATGCGGAAGAAATAGAGCGACATCGTTGAACCCTTGCGTGGGACCGCCCCCCGGCCGCGCGCAAACTGGGGCGCGAACAGCTACCAAGGCGTGAAGGCCGCGGTCCGTATGACTACGGCGCGCCGGCTTGGTGTTCGATGATGTCTTCGACGATCAATGGCGCGGGTTGTCCCGCGCAGGCGAGCTCACTGCGTCGAGCGGCGCAGTTCCAGCGGGCCCTCGTTCTTCGCCGGCTCGGACTTCACCGGCTCGAGCCGGCTGCCTTCGACACGCGGCGTCTCGACGCGCGCGGCGACCTCGGTGGTCGAGGCGGCAACCGAACCGGTGTGCTCCGGCCTGTGCAGCGAGCGCGGCCGCGCTGCGGCGCGCGCCATCAGCATCTGATTGCCGCCCTGGTGATGGAAGTCGCAATAGGCGAAGCCCATGCCCGACACCGAGCCGCGGAAGCTGCGGTCGTCGGTCTTTTCCAGGTTGAAGCAGGGCTCGAACGGGATGCCCTTGATCGAGGCGCACACGTTCTGGCCGCGGATCTGGAGGGTGTTGCCGGGCAGGCGAAGGTGTTTCACCGGGCCTGAGCCCGAGAACTGCACGGCGCCGGCGGCGCCGAGATCGTCGAGGATGCGGCCTGCACCGCGGGTGCCGTCGAAACAGGTGAAGGCGAACACCTTGCCGGCCACGAAGCGGCGCGCCTCGTCGGCGTTCATGCTTCCAGCGATGGCCGGCGCAAACGTCGCTGCCGCCGTGACAGCCCCCAACACAATACGCGCAAGCATGCTCAACTCCGAACCAACCCCCGCAGCGGGCGATGCCTTTATCTCTTTACCCGCTGCTTACCATACCAACCATGGCGACATTGAAGCAGCTTGGTTGGTAAAGTCTGAACGCCGTTAGACAATTTTTACCACGACGCGGCCGCGAACCTGGCCGGCCAGGATTTTCGCGCCCCACCCCGGGACCTCGTCGAGCGAAATTTCCTCAGTGATTTCAGATAGTTTCGTCCGATCCAGGTCGGAGGCCAAACGCTGCCAGGCGGCTTTCCGGGGCTCGAGCGGGCACATCACGGAATCGATGCCGAGAAGGCACACTCCGCGCAAAATAAACGGCGCCACCGAGGACGGCAGGTCCATGCCGGCGGCCAGGCCGCAGGCCGCGATCGCGCCACCATATTTCGTCATCGAGAGCAGGTTGGCGAGGGTGGTCGAGCCGACGCTGTCGACGCCGCCGGCCCAGCGCTCCTTGGCGAGGGGCTTTGCCGGCGCCGACAATTCGTTGCGGTCGATGATCTCGGCAGCTCCCAGCTGCTTCAGGTAGTCGGCCTCGGAGACGCGGCCGGTCGAAGCGATGACGTGGTAGCCGAGCTTGGACAGGACGGCGATCGCAACCGAGCCGACGCCGCCGGCAGCGCCCGTCACCACGACCGGGCCGCTCTTCGGCGAGATGCCGTGCTTCTCCAGCGCCAGCACCGAGAGCATCGCCGTGAAGCCGGCGGTGCCGATCGCCATGGCGTCGCGCGCCGACAGGCCCTGCGGAAGCGCGACCAGCCAGTCGCCCTTCACCCGCGCCTTCTCGGCATAGGCGCCGAGATGGGTCTCGCCCATGCCCCAGCCGGTGCAGACGACCTTGTCGCCCGCCTTCCACTGCGGATGCGAGGAGGCTTCGACCGTGCCGGCGAAATCGATGCCAGCGATCATCGGGAAGCGGCGCACCACCGGCGCCTTGCCGGTGAGCGCAAGACCGTCCTTGTAGTTCAGCGTCGACCATTCCACCCGGACGGTGACGTCGCCCTCCATCAGCTCGGCTTCGTCGAACTGCGCGAGCTGCGTGGTTGTGCCCTTGTCCGCCTTGTCGATCCTGACAGCCTTGAATGTGGCCACGACTGAACTCCCTGACTTTGTTTGTCGGGGATGTTTAGCCGATCAGGCCGGCTGCGCAACCGCCCGTGCCACAGGTTTCTCCACGATCGGAAGATTGATCAGCGCCGAGAGCACGCCGAACAGGATCGAGAGCCACCAGATAGGCGTGTAGGAACCGAACTTTTCGAACACGATGCCGCCCAGCCAGACGCCGAGGAAGCCACCGACCTGATGGCTGACGAAAGCGAAGCCATAGAGCGTGGCGAGCCAGCGCGTTCCAAACATCAGCGCCACCAGCGCCGAGGTCGGCGGCACCGTCGACAGCCAGGTCAGGCCGGAGATCGCGCCAAACGCGATCGCCGAGAACGGCGTGATCGGGAACATGATGAAGGCGAGCGTCGCCAGTGCACGCGTGAAATAGATGGTCGAGAGGATGTAGCGCTTGGGCAGTGAGTTCTGGAGATAACCGACGCTGAGCGAGCCGATGATGTTGAACAGGCCGATCGCCGCGATCACCCAGCCGCCGGTCTGCGCGGAGATGCCGCGATCGACGAGGAAGGCCGGCAGATGCACGGTGATGAAGGCGAGCTGGAAGCCGCAGGTGAAGAAGCCGAGCACCAGGAGCACGTAGGAGCGATGACCGAAGGCTTCGGCAAGCGCCTTGGTGATGGTCTGGTCATCCGCGGGCGTTGCGCTGTTCGCACTTGTCACCGGCGGCGTCGAGAGCGCCAGCGACAGCGGGATGATCAGCAGCATCAGGAAACCGAACACGGAGAGCGCCTGCTGCCAGCCGAAATTGTCGATCAAGGCGACGCCAATGGGCGCGAACAGGAACTGACCGAACGAGCCCGCCGCGGTGCCGGCGCCGAGCGCAAGCCCGCGCTTCTCTGCCGGGAGGAGCTTGCTGAAGGCCGACAGCACCAGGTTGAACGAGCAGCCCGCGAGACCAAAGCCGACCATCACGCCCGCACCGACATTCAGCGACAGCGGCGTCGAGGAATAGCGCATCAAGAGCAGGCCACCGGCATAGAGCAGCGCGCCGACGCACATCACCCGGAACAGGCCGAAGCGATCCGCAACCGCACCGGCGAACGGCTGGCCCAGTCCCCACAACAGATTCTGCACGGCGATGGCGAGGCCGAACACGTCACGGCCCCAGCTGAATTCGTGACTCATCGGCTGCACGAAGAAGCCGAGCGCCGAGCGCGGGCCGAAGCCGAGCATGCCGATGGCACAACCGCAGAGGATGATGACGGCCGGGGTACGCCAGTTGGAGGAACGCAAGGCCGGTGCGAGTTCGCCGATCTGTGTCGACATGGTTTTCCTCGTCTGTCGTTGGCGGATCCGCAAATCAGCAGCCGCGGGACAGCCCGTTTAATGCATCTGCATGAAAATCCCAAGCCAAAAACGGTTGCATTCCACGAAGAGCTGACGCGGGAGCATTGCGTTTCAATCTGGCCTCGTCTGGCAGGTGCGCAGTGACGGGAATGTGTGCGACAGGCTCTGGCGGCACGCGCGGGTGCGTGCTATGTTTGATTTACTCAGATTGAGCATATTTGGTAGCAGCGACGTTCGCCCGGCCTTCTCGGCCGGATTTCTCGGGCTCCATATATTCTCAAATTGAGCATAATAGCCACTCGATTGGCCACACCTGGGAGGCTTCAATGCCGATCACTGGAATTTACGGTCCCGACGACTTCGCCAACCGGCCGCAAGGCCAGGCCATCGCCGCCTCCCGCGCCGCGCCGGTGCCCCCCGGACCGACATGGCCGACGCCGTCACTGGAATGGACGGCGGCGGTCGAACGCGCGACCGCGCCGCTCTATGACCGTGTCAAGCACGTCATCCCGTCTATCGAATGGCCGCTGATGGCGCCGACGATTCACGCGATCAACGAGCTGAAGCGCGCGCGGGGCGCGGTCATCCTCGCCCACAACTACCAGGCCCCGGAGATCTTCCATTGCGTCGCCGATATCGGCGGCGACTCGCTCCAGCTCGCGGTCGAAGCCACCAAGGTGCAGGCGGACATCATCGTCCAATGCGGCGTGCACTTCATGGCGGAGACCTCCAAGCTGCTCAATCCGGACAAGTCCGTCTTGATCCCGGACTCGCGCGCGGGCTGCTCGCTTGCCGCCAGCATCACCGGTGCGGACGTGCGGCTGCTGCGGGAGAAATTCCCCGGCGTGCCCATCGTCGCCTATGTCAACACCTCGGCGGAGGTGAAGGCCGAGGTCGACATCTGCTGCACGTCCTCGAACGCGGTGCAGGTGGTCGAGAGCCTGAACGCCCCGACCGTGATCTTCCTGCCCGACCGATACCTTGCCACTTACGTGGCGTCGAAGACCGACGTGAAGATCATCGCCTGGAAAGGCGCCTGCGAGGTGCATGAGCGCTTCACGGGCGAAGAGCTGCGCAGCTTTCGCGAGGCCGATTCCACCGTGCAGATCATCGCGCATCCGGAGTGTCCGCCGGACGTGCTGGCGGAAGCCGACTTCACCGGCTCGACCGCGCACATGATCAACTGGGTGCGCGCAAAGCGGCCGCGACGGCTGGTCATGATCACGGAATGCTCGATGGCCGACAATGTCCGGGCCGAGCTGCCCGATGTGGAGATGCTCCGCCCCTGCAATCTCTGCCCGCACATGAAGCGCATCACGCTCGCCAACATCCTGGAGAGCCTGCTGACGCTTGGCGAGGAGGTGACGATCGAACCCGCGCTCGCGGAACGCGCGCGGCGCTCGGTCGAGCGCATGATCAATCTGAGCAATTGAGGGCGAGCAACATGCACGACATCCACGATCTCACCCGCTCAACCGACGACGTCATCATCGTCGGCGGCGGCCTTGCCGGACTGTTCTGCGCGCTGAAGCTCGCGCCGCGGCCGGTGACCTTGATCTCGGCAGCACCGCTCGGGCACGGCGCATCCACCGCATGGGCGCAAGGCGGCATCGCTGCGGCCGTGGCTGAAGGCGACACGCCGGAGGCACACGCCGCCGACACCGTCGCGGTCGGCGGCGGCCTCGTCGACGAAGCCGTCGCGCTCGGGATCGCGCGCGAGGCGGCGTCGCGCATTCACGATCTTCTCGCCTATGGCGTTCCGTTCGATCGCGATCTCGACGGCAGGCTTGCCGTCGGACGTGAGGCTGCGCATTCCGCGCGCCGCATCGTGCATGTGCGCGGTGATGGCGCTGGCGCCGCGATCATCGCCGCCTTGAGCGAGGCCGTGCGCCGCACGCCCTCGATCCGCCTGATGGAAGGCTGCGTCGCCGAAGCATTGCTGACCGAGGACGGCGCGGTCACCGGGCTGCAATTGCGCGAGGCCGGCAATCCCGCGGCACGGCCGCTCGTGCTCGCCTCACGCGCAGTCGTGCTGGCGACCGGCGGGCTCGGCCATCTCTACGCCGTCACCACCAACCCGCCGGAAGCGAGCGGCTCGGGCCTTGCGATCGCAGCCCGCGCCGGCGCCGTGATCGCCGATCCTGAATTCGTGCAGTTCCACCCCACCGCCATCATGGTCGGCCGCGCCCCGGCACCGCTCGCCACCGAAGCGCTGCGCGGCGAAGGAGCAACGCTGATCAATGGCAACGGCGAGCGCTTCATGAGCGCCCGCCACCCGCTCGCGGAGCTCGCGCCCCGCGACATCGTGGCCCGCGGCGTGTTCGCCGAGATCTCGGCCGGGCGCGGCGCCTTCCTCGATGCGCGCCAGGCGCTGGGCGCGCGCTTCGCGACGAGGTTTCCGGCCGTGCATGCGAGCTGCATCGCCGCCGGCATCGATCCCGCGACGCAAGCGATCCCGATCGCGCCGGCCGCGCACTACCACATGGGCGGCATCGCGGTGGACGCGCACGGCCGCAGCTCGATCGACGGCCTCTGGGCCGCCGGCGAAGTCTCCTCCACCGGCGCGCATGGCGCCAACCGGCTCGCCTCGAATTCGCTGCTCGAAGCCGTCGTCTATGCCGCCCGCATTGCCGACGACATCGGCGGCCGCACCGTGCCCCGGCCGGCCCGCTTGCCGGACGCTTTGGTGATGCCGCGCGCCGGCACGGTGGATGCTGCGGAGGTGAAGCGGCTGCGCGCGGCGATGAGCGCACATGTCGGCGTGATCCGCGACGGTGACGGGCTTGCGCAAGCGGTGCGCTATTTCGCCAGGCTCGAGCGCAAAGCCGGACACGGTGCCCTCGGCAACATGGCGATCTCGGCCCTGCTCGTTGCGGCAACGGCCTGGACGCGGCGCGAGAGCCGCGGTGCGCATTTCCGTTCCGATCACCCGGCCGAAAACCCGGCGCCGGCGCAGAGAACGATGACCACGCTCGCCGCAGCGCGCGAGGTCGCGGAGAGCCTCGATGAACGCCCGCGGCCACGTATTGCGCAATCCATGATCGCCTGAAGGAGGCCCCATGATCACCCCGACCTCATTGCTCTATCCCGACGCCTTCCTCTCTCCGCTCGCGATCGAGGCGGCCGTTGAGCGCGCGCTCGACGAGGACCTCGGCCGGGCCGGCGACATCACCTCGCTCGCGACGATCCCGGAAGCGACGCGCGCGCAGGCCATCCTTGTCGCGCGCCAGTCCGGCGTGATCGCCGGATTGCCGCTGGCGCTCGCGACCTTGCAGAAGCTGTCGCCCGACGTCGAGGTGCGCGCACATGTCCGCGACGCCGCGCGGGTTGCGCGCGGCCAGCACGTGCTGACGATCTCGGGCCCTGCGCGCGCAATCCTCACGGCAGAGCGGACTGCGCTGAACTTCGTCGGCCGGCTGTCAGGCATCGCCACGCTCACGGCGGACTATGTCGCGCGCACCGAAGGCACCAGGATGCGCATCTGCTGCACGCGCAAAACCACGCCGGGACTGCGGGCGCTGGAGAAATACGCGGTGCGTTGCGGCGGCGGCTTCAACCACCGCTTCGGGCTCGACGATGCGATCCTGATCAAGGACAACCACATCGCGGTGGCCGGCGGCATCCGCCCGGTGCTGGAGCGCGCCCGCGCCCATGCGGGCCACCTCGTCAAGATCGAGATCGAGGTCGATACGCTGGCGCAGCTGCGCGAGGTGCTCGACAGCGGAACGGCCGACGCGGTACTGCTCGACAACATGGACATTGCGACGCTGCGCGCGGCGGTGAGGCTCAACGAGGGCCGCCTCGAGCTGGAGGCGTCCGGCGGCGTCACGCTGGACTCGATCGCCGCCATCGCGGCAACCGGCGTCGACTATGCATCGGCCGGCGCCCTGACGCATTCAGCTCCGAATTTCGATTGCGCGCTGGACATCGAGGCGTGACGTCTTCGCCTCTCCCCGCTTGCGGGGAGAGGCCGGAATGCGCGCGTAGCGCGGATTCCGGGTGAGGGGAGTCTCCGCGAGTCCAACTCTCACCGTCCTCGCGGAGAGTCCCCCTCACCCCAACCCTCTCCCTGCAAGCGGGGCGAGGGAGCGCATTTGCGCAAGCAAGGAGAGGTAAGGAAACTACCGCCGCTCGCCCATCTCGGCGGAGCTCTTGGCTTCCTGCGCGAGTTCAGCCGAGAGCGCGGCGGTCTGCGCCGGCGAGCCCCAGCTCGGCACCTCGCTGCCGTCACCCCAGTTGCGCGGCCGATAGAAGGTGTGCACGCCGGTCTTGTACAACTTTTTCATCTCGGCGACCCAGGACGGGCGCACCCAATAGGCATGGTAGTGCGTCGATTTGCCGACCTCGGGCAGCCAGATCTGGCCGTCGAGCATCGCCTTGGAAATCTTCTTCGCCCGCTCCCACATTTCGGGCTCGCGGATCACGTCGGGATTGTTGTCGCAGGCGAAGGTGAACTGGCAGGCGAGATGGCGATACTTGTTCTGGTAGACCACGCCGCACACCGTGTCGGGATATTTGCCGGAGAACACGCGGTTCATCACCACCTGCGCCACCGCGATCTGGCCGCGCACGGCCTCGCCGCGGGATTCGAAGTAGACGGCTTCCGCGAGGCACTTTTCAGATTTCGCGCGCGCCTTCTCGTCGAGCGCGAGCCGTTCCGCCGGCGACTTGGCGCGCTGGTTGTCGGCGTTGACCTCGCCCTTCGGCGCGACGCTCTCGCCGCTCTCGATGTCCTTGGCGATCTCCGCCGTCGGCGGGGTCAGCGAGGCCGTCATCTTCATGTCGGGGTCGGGCATCACGATCAGCGGCTCGGCGCCGGGCTGCCAGCTCTCGATGGTCTCGAGATTGCCGCCGAGCGAGGAGCTGCCGAAAAACAGGTTTGATGTCTTGACGCTGAAGGGATCGCGCGCGGGCGCAGCCGGCGCCGCGGCCCGCTTCAGCGCTTCCAGCGGCTGCACCGCCAGCGCGCGCGCGGCTTCGCTCGCCTGCGGCGGATTGGAATATTGCGGCAGCGGCGGCGCGCGCAGCGCCTCCTGCAGCTCCGGATCGAGCGCGGCCGCGGATTCCGGCGACATCGCCGGCGGCAATGCGGCGGTCTTGGCGCCGAACACCGAGCTGTTCGAGGTCGCGGGATCTTCCTTGGCCGGGGCTGCAGCCGGCGCGACCGTCTCGGGAGACTGTGTCGGCGTGACGATTGCGAGGCGATCACCCTTCAAGGCGCGATCAACCTTGGGAAAGTCGGAAGCCTGGTAGCGCGCCGGCGCCTGAAGCGCCGGATTGCGGCTGATCGCGCCGGTGACGTCGCGGCCGTCGAGGCTGGCGAGCCGAACCATCGCGCTCTGCGGAACCGACGTGCCGATGGGACGGGAAAAACTGTAGGTGGCGAGCTGGATCGAGGACGCAGCAGAGAACACCTGCTTCTGCCACCGCTCAGCGACGCCGGGTTGGCGCGCCAGCAGCGAGGCAATGTCCTGATAACCGGTCTCTCTCGGCATCAATGCGAAGATGCAGAGACCGATGCCGAAGGACGCGAACCGCGCGCCCTTCGGATGGTTACGCAACACAGACATCGATACACTCACGCTACGCTTACGCTCGTCCGATCGAACTCAGTACATCCGTGCAATTCGATCTTTATCGTGAGTATCTAATTTAGGTTGCCGGGGCGTTAATCGGCGTTGCGCATGCGGCACACTCAAGCGATTGCAGGTGTTTTCACGGGGCGACGTCGCGCATTGGTAAATGCGGCCTGACGTGAAGCGGTAAAGATCGGGTCAACGCGAAAGGTGAAGGAACTCTTGCCGCCGCGTATCATTACGGGACGTTTGTTACAGGAGCCTCGGCGATGGCGACGGAACGTGAGGAGCCGACGTGCCCCTCACTCCGCGATCAGCTTCAGCCACTCGTCTTCGGTCAGCACCTTGACGCCGTGCTTGTTCGCATCCGCGAGCTTCGAGCCGGCGCCGGGGCCCGCGACGACGAGATCGGTCTTTTTCGACACCGAGCCCGACACCTTGGCCCCTAACCGCTCGGCCGTGGCCTTGGCTTCATCCCGCGTCATCCTCTCCAGCGATCCCGTGAACACAACGGTCTTGCCGGCGACGGCCGAATTGCTCTTCGGCTTCTCGGCGTCGACGATCTCGACCTCCCTGGTCAGGCGTTCGACGATGCCGCGATTGTGGCTCTCGCCGAAATAATCGGCGATGCTCTTGATCACGGTGTCGCCGATCTGGTCGAGCGCATCCATCTCGGCCATCGCCTCCTCGTCACCCTCAGCAACTTTCAGGCAGGCATCGTGGAACGCATCCCACGAGCCGTAGCCGCGCGCCAGCGCCAGCGCCGTGGTCTCGCCGACATGGCGCATGCCGAGCGCGTAGATGAAGCGCTCCAGCGCAATTTTCCGCCGGCTCTCGATGGCGCCGAACAGGTTGCGCACCGAGGTCGCGCCGTAGCCCTCGACCTCCTCGAGCTTCAGCTTCGCGTTGCGCTTCTCCAGCGTGAAGATATCGGCGGGCTCCTTCACCCAGCCCTCGTCGAAGAAGTACTGGAGCTGCTTCTCGCCAAGGCCGTCGATGTCGAAGGCCCGCCGCGACACGAACAGCTTCAGATGCTCGATCTTCTGGTAGGGACAGGCGAACTCGCCGGTGCAGCGGGCGCGCGAGCCCTCCTCGCCCGTCGCCGTCTCCTCGCGCACGACGTCGGTGTGCAGCGGACACGGGCACTTCTTCGGGAAGTGGAATTCCCTGGCGGTCTTCGGCCGCTTGTCCAGGACGACGTCGACCACCTGCGGGATGACGTCGCCGGCGCGCTGGATCACCACGGTGTCGCCGATCCTGATGTCGCGCCCCTCGCGAAGCACCTCGCCCTTGTTGCCGATGCCCTTGATGTAGTCCTCGTTGTGGAGCGTGACGTTCTGCACGATCACGCCGCCGACGCCGACCGGCTCGAGCTTGCCGACCGGCGTGAACGAGCCGGTGCGGCCGACCTGGATCTCGATGTCGCGCAGCACCGTCATGGCGCGCTCGGCCGGGAATTTGTGCGCGATGCCCCAGCGCGGCGTGCGCGAGACGAAGCCGAGCCGCTCCTGCCAGTCGATGCGGTCGACCTTGTAGACGACGCCGTCGATGTCGTAGTCGAGTTTTGCGCGCTGCTCCTCGATCGCGTGATGAAAGGCGAGCAGCTCCTCGACCGAGTGACAGAGCTTGGTCAGCGGATTGGTCTTGAAGCCGCAGCGCTCGAACCAGCTGATCATGCCACTCTGCGTGTCTTCCGGCATCGCGCTCATCTGCCCCCAGGCATAGGCGAAGAACCCGAGCGGGCGCGAGGCGGTGATGGTCGGGTCCTTCTGGCGGAGCGAGCCGGCAGCCGAATTGCGCGGATTGGCGAAGATGGTATCGCCTGCCGCCTTCTGCCGTTCGTTGAGCGCCAGGAACGCCTTCTTGGTCATGTAGACCTCGCCGCGCACCTCGCAGATGTCGGGGATGTTGCGGCCCTTCAGCTTCTGCGGCACGTCTTCGAGGGTGCGGATGTTGGCGGTGACGTCCTCGCCGACCGCGCCGTCGCCGCGCGTCGCGGCGGTGACGAGCTCGCCGCCCTCGTAGCGCAGCGACATCGAGAGGCCGTCGATCTTCGGCTCGGCGGAGAAGTCGATCTTGTCGTCGTCGAGCTTCAGGTAGCGCACGATGCGACCAACGAAGTCGCGCACGTCCTCCTCCGCAAAGGCGTTGTCGAGCGACAGCATGGGCACGGCATGCGGGACTTTCCTGAAGCGCCCCGACGGTGCGGCGCCGACCTTCTGCGAGGGCGATTCCGCGGTGACGAACTCGGGAAAGCGCGTCTCGATCGCGTTGAGGCGCTGGCGCAGCGCGTCGTATTCGGCATCGGTGACGGTCGGCGCATCCTCTTGATAGTAGCGCTCGTTGTGCCCCTCGATCTCGAGCGCGAGCCGCATATGCTCGACCTTGGCCTGCGCCTTGGTGAGGTCGGCGACGTCGCGTAGCGGTGCTGCTTTGGATTTTGCTGCTCTGGCCATGATGCTTGGATACGACGTAGCGGGCGGGAGGGTAAAGGCTTGTGGAAATCTCGTGCCCCGGACGAGCGCGGCGCCTCTTCGGCGGTGCGCTGCAGAGCCGGGGCCCATGCGACGAGAGCTCTGGGTCCCGGCTCGCGCTTCGCGCGTCCGGGACACAAACCTAAGCCGTCGCCGCCTTGAGCAGCCGTTCCGCGGCCGCCCTCGCCTCGGCCGTGATCTCGGCACCGGCGAGCATCCGGGCGATCTCCTCGCGGCGGTGGTCGGCGGCGAGTGCATTGACGCGGGTGGCGACGCGCTTGCCCTTGTCGAGGGCGTCCTTGGAGATGAGCAGGTGCTGGTCGGCGCGGGCGGCGACCTGCGGGGCGTGGGTCACGGCCATGACCTGGACCTTGCCGGCAAGCCGCGCCAGGCGCCCGCCGATGGCGTCGGCCACCGCACCACCGACGCCGGTGTCGATCTCGTCGAACACGAGCGTCGGCGCCGAGCCGCGGTCGGACAGCACGACCTTGAGCGCGAGCAGGAAGCGCGACAGCTCGCCGCCGGAGGCGACCTTCATCAAGGGACCCGGCTTGGTGCCCGGATTGGTCTGCACCCAGAACTCGACGCGGTCGAAACCTTGCGGCCCGGGCGCAGCCTCGTCGGTCTCGACCTGGGTCATGAACCTGGCGCGTTCGAGCTTGAGCGGGGCGAGCTCGGCATTGACTGCCTTGTTGAGCTTCTCCGCCGATTTCTGCCGCGCCAGCGACAGCTTCTTGGCGGCCGCAGCATAGCGGCTGTCTGCCTCGATCGCGGCCTGCTCCAGCTTCTTCAAGCGCGAGGCGCCGGCATCGATCAGGACGACGTCGGCGGCATATTTGGCGGCCAGCGCGGCGAGCCCGTCGACCGGCGTCGAATATTTGCGCGAGGCGGCGCGCAATGCGAACAGCCGCTCCTCGATACGCTCGAGCTCGGCCGGATCGAAATCGGTTGCGGCCAGCGCCGCCTGGAGATGCTGGTCGGCTTCCTCCAGCGCGTTGATCGCGGCGTCGATCGCCTTCACCGCGGGCTCGACCAGCGCCGGCGAGTTGACGCCGCGGCGCTCCAGCCGGCGCACCGCTGCCGAGAGGGCTGCGACCGGCGAATGATTGCCGCCGACCGCTTCCTGCGCCTCGCGCAGGTCGGAGGCGATCTTCTCGCCCTGCATCATGGTGGTGCGGCGGGAGGCCAGCGCGGTCTCCTCGCCGTCCTTGGGCGCGAGCTGCTTCAGCTCGTCGGAGGCGTGGCGCAGATAATCGGCCTCGCGCGCCGCGCTCTCCATGGCGGCGCGATGCTCCTCCAGCGCGGTGTTGGCGGTGCGGCGCGCGTCCCAGAGCGCTTCGACCGCCGCGACGTCCTTTTCGAGGCCGGCAAAAGCGTCGAGCAGGCGGCGGTGGGTGGCGGCATCGACCAGCGCGCGCTCGTCGTGCTGGCCGTGGATCTCGACTAGGGCGGTGCCGACCGCCTTCAGCGTCTGCACGCTGATCGATTGGTCGTTGATGAAGGCGCGGGTGCGGCCGTCGGCGAGCTGCACGCGGCGGAGAATCATCTCGCCGGTGTCGTCCAGGCCGTTCTCGGCCAGGATCTTCGTCGCAGGGTGATTCTTCGGGACATCGAACACCGCCGTGACCTGCCCCTGCTCCGCGCCGTGACGCACGAGGCCGGCATCGCCGCGGCCGCCGAGCGCCAGCGCAAAAGCATCGAGCAGGATGGATTTGCCTGCACCGGTCTCGCCGGTCAAAACCGCGAGGCCGGAGGCGAATTCGATATCGAGCCGTTCGATCAGGACGATGTCACGGATCGACAGACGCGCCAGCATGGAACCAAATTTCCTAGCCGAGACCCATCTTCTTGAAGGTCCGGCTGATCCAGGACCCCTGATTCTCGCTCGGTTCGAGACCGCCGGATTTTACAAGATTATAGGCGTCCTTGTACCAGCGGCTGTCAGGAAAATTGTGCCCAAGCACGGCCGCCGCGGTCTGCGCTTCGCCGACGATGCCGATCGCCATATAGGCCTCGGTCAGGCGGAACAGCGCCTCCTCGACATGGCGGGTGGTCTGGTACTGCGTGACGACGGTCTTGTAACGATTGATGGCGGCCGTGTAGTCGCGCTTCTGGGCGTAGTAGCGGCCGACGTTCATTTCCTTGCCCGCGAGCTGGTCGCGTGCGCCCTCGATCTTGGCCTTGGCCGAGGTCGCATATTCCGAGTTCGGATATTTGCGCACCACCTCTTCCAGCGCCGCGATCGCCTTTTCGGTGCGGGTCTGGTCGCGGCTGATGTCCGGGATCTGGTCGTAATGGGAGGCGGCGATCAGATATTGCGCATAGGCCGCGTCCGGGCTGCCGGGATGCAGCGTGACGTAGCGGGTGGCGGCGCCGATGCAGCCGTCATAATCGCCGCCCTGATAGGACGCATAGGCCGACATCAGCAGCGATTTGCGGGCCCATTCGGAATAAGGATGCTGGCGGTCGACCTCTTCGAACTTCTTGTTCGCCGCCTTCATGTCCTTCTTCTCGTTCATGAGGTACAGGCCCTCATTGTAGATCTTGTCGGCGGGCTCCTCGACGAAGGTGTCGTCCTTGGCGGTGAACTTGTCCCAGAGCGCGCCCGTGCCACATCCGGCGAGCGGCAGCGCGAGCATGATGAAGGTGACGGCCTGAAGCAGCCCGCGGGCTCGCGACGAGACCGAGAAATATCCGCGCGTCATACGCTGTGCCGACATGAGTTTAAGCCCTGACGCCCTGTGATGCGGTGTCCGCCAGCCCACGAACCCCTCATGGGCGCGAAATGTAACCGTGGTGCCTGCCGTGCGACCACGCCGATGTATCCGAAAAACGACCGTTAACGAACCGGATAGGGAGGCATTTCGCCCGGATTAAGGCGAACCTGCCGCAATGCTAGCCGATCATGGTTACCAGGAGTTTCCCGGGGCCGCCAACCACGTTCCGAAGGCGGCAGGCCGCGTCAGGACACATCCGGTCCGAAGGCCGCAGCGATCCGGCCGCCGACGATGCCGCGACCGACCTCACCCACGGGACGCGTGGTGCGGCGGGCAGCCTCGCCCTCGACCACCCGCCAGGCGGTCCGGTCGGCGAGCAGCGCGGTCAGGACGGCGTGATTGACCTTGTGGCCACCACGCACCGAGCGGTAGGCGCCAAGCAGCGGCAGCCCGGCCAGCGAGAGATCGCCGATCACGTCCAGCACCTTGTGGCGGGCGCATTCATCGGCGTAGCGCAGGCCTTCGGTGTTGAGCAGCCGCTCGTCGTCGAACACGACGGTGTTGTCAAAGGAGGCGCCGAGGGCATAGCCCGCGCTCCAGAGCCGCGCGACATCGCTCATCAGGCCGAAGGTCCGGGCCCGGCCGACTTCGCGGCGGAAACCTTCAGGGTTGACGTCGAAGGCGTAAGCCTGCTGGCCGATGACGGGATTGGTGAAATCGATCTCGACCTCGACGCGGAACCCATTGGCGTGGGGCCTGATCTCGCCGAAGGAATCGCCGATCTTGACCGAGATCGGCTTCAAAACCTGAATGAAGCGGCGCTGCGCCGGCTGGGTGACGACGCCGGCCTGGTCGATCGCCGCGATGAAGGCCGCCGCACTACCGTCCATGATCGGGACTTCGGGACCGTCGATCTCGATGGTGGCGTTGTCCACACCCATTCCCCGCAGCGCAGCAAGCACATGCTCGGCGGTGGACACCAGCGGACCGGTGCGGTCGCCGAGGACGGTGGCAAAGTCGGTCGCGATCACCTGGTCGGCGGTCGCCTGGACTTCGCGGTCACTTCCCTCAAGTCCGGTCCGGACAAAAATAAAACCTGCGTCGACAGGCGCAGGCCCAAGCGTGACAGTAACGGGAAGACCGGAATGAACGCCCACGCCTGCCACGGAGGCTTGCGCACGAAGCGTTGTTTGCCGGCTAAATTTCATCAGGAACCCGCCCCACTACGACCCACTGCGACTTATACGAGACCCGCTTGGCCGGCCAGAGCCGACACTACCGAATCCCCGTATCCCCAAGTCACGGCAAACCATAGTTGCTGCCTCAAACAGCGCCAACTCACGCTTTTTTACCGATTGTTACCCCAAACCTGCCGTATTCGCGCCAAGGCTTAACCAAATTGCGCCGGTGTTCGGGGTCCCTGTCGGCAGTTTTACTGAACCACCGAATGCGTAATTAATGATTTAAAATCAGTTGCTTGGCTGCGCAATCCGGACATGCCCGGGGCAAAAGGAAAGGTCCCGGCAAGCTTCTCGCCGGGACCTTTTTTCGTCTGCCTTATTGTAACAATCCTCAGGTCGCCTGCCGCCGCAGGAAGGCCGGGATATCAAGATGGTCGTCACCCTGTGGCGCCGGCGCAACAGGTGCGGGGCGCCCATGGACGTCCAGGCCCTGCGGCGCAGGACGGCGGGCATACTCGGATACCGGCTCGCTGGATGCGATCTGCTGCGCCACGGTCTTCTGCGGCCGGCGCTCGGGCAGCGGCGGCATGGCGGGACCGGCGGTGCGGGCCGCGACCGGCGGCTCGCTTTCCTCGTCGCGACGGCCAAGGCCGACATTGGCGAGGCGCTGCAACAGCGACAGGCGGGTTTTCTGCGGGGTTTCTTCCTCAGCCTCGCCGCGGGCCTGCCGAATCTCGGCCTGGGCCGGCATCGGCAGCTCCTCGATTCGCGGCATGCGTGGCGCGCGGGCCGGACGCTCGGCCTGCGGCGGGATGAAGGTATCCGGCGTCATCGGCTCCTGCACCGCGACCGGGGCCATGTCGGGCTCCGGGAACAGGGTCGGCTTCTGCGCGATCGGGCGCACGGTGACGTCGCCATAGGTCTGCGGCGCGGGCGCCTGCGGCACCTCGGCAACGGCAGCGGCGATGGCGGCGAGCGCAGCGCGCTCGACGTTCTGACGGGGCGCGGCGACAGCGGGAGCCGGCGCGGCGACCGGGGTCTGGGCTTCGAGCTTCTGGGCACGCTCGGCCAGACGCTGGTTGTCGGCCCGGAGCCGGGCGGTCAGGTCGGCGAGACGGCTCTCGGCAGCGGCGGCCGGGGCGGCAGCCTGCTGCACCTGCGGCGCCGGGTTCGCGACGGGCGCGGAGGTGGCCTGGCTGTTGCGGGCGATCGCGGCCTGCTCGATGCCGGTGGCGACGACCGAGACGCGGATCAGGCCGTCGAGCGCTTCGTCGAAGGTGGCGCCGACGATGATGTTGGCATCCTGGTCGACTTCCTCGCGGATGCGGGTCGCGGCCTCGTCGACCTCGAACAGGGTGAGATCCTTGCCGCCGGTGATGGAGATGAGGAGGCCCTTGGCGCCCTTCATCGAGCTGTCGTCGATCAGCGGATTGGCGATCGCGGCTTCCGCGGCGGTCAGCGCGCGCTTGTCGCCGGAGGCTTCGCCGGTGCCCATCATCGCCTTGCCCATTTCCCTCATCACCGCTCTCACGTCGGCGAAGTCGAGGTTGATCAGGCCTTCCTTGACCATCAGGTCGGTGATGCAGGCAACGCCCGAATAGAGCACCTGGTCGGCCATCGCGAAGGCGTCGGCGAAGGTGGTCTTCTCGTTGGCGACCCGGAACAGGTTCTGGTTCGGGATGATCAGGAGCGTATCCACGACCTTGTGCAGCTCGTTGATGCCGGCTTCAGCGGTGCGCATGCGGCGGCCGCCTTCGAAGTGGAACGGCTTGGTCACGACGCCGACGGTGAGGATGCCCATGTCGCGCGCGGTCTTGGCGATCACGGGAGCAGCGCCCGTGCCGGTGCCGCCGCCCATGCCGGCGGTGACGAACACCATGTTGGCGCCCGAGAGATGGTCGCGCAGCTCGTCGATCACCTCTTCCGCCGCCGCGGCGCCGACGTTCGGCTGCGAGCCGGCGCCGAGGCCTTGCGTGACGGCCGTGCCCATCTGCACGATGCGCTGCGCCTTCGACATCGTCAGCGCCTGCGCGTCGGTGTTGGCGACCACGAAGTCGACGCCCTGCAGGCCCGCCGTGATCATGTTGTTGACGGCGTTGCCGCCGGCGCCGCCGACGCCGAATACGGTGATCCGGGGCTTCAGTTCGTGAATATCAGGAACATTGATGCTGATGGTCATGGTTGCCTCTCGATCACGCGCGCGTGGGTTCGCCCCGGCCGGTGGCCGCGGGAGTTGGTGAAAATCGAAGATTGCAGAATGCGGTCATCAGAAGCCCTCGCGTAGCCATCGTCCGACCTTTCCGAAATATCCGCCGGTCCCTGTCTTGACCTGCTGCCGCGTATGCCGCGGTTCGACATGTTCGAGGTGAACATATTGCGGGTAGACGAGAAGTCCGGTCGGCACCGCGAACGCGGCGTTCTTCGCCTCGTTGGGCAGCCGGCCAAAACCGAGCGGACGGCCGACCCGCACGGGGCGGCCGAGAATCCGGGTACCGAGATCGACGAGACCGGTCAGCTGCGAGGCGCCGCCCGAGAGCACGACGCGGCCGTTGGGCTCTGCGGCGAAGGGCGAATCCTTCAGCTTGTCCCGAACCATTTCGAAGACTTCCTCGGCACGGTGCTTGACGATGTTCGCGATGGTGGCGCGGGAGACGATCTGCGGCAGATCCTGCTCGTCACCGGCTGTCGGCACAGACATCAGCTCACGCGAGTCCGATCCGCCGGTGATGACGGTGCCGTATAAGGTCTTGATTCGCTCGGCATCGGCAATGGTCGCCGAGAGTCCGCGCGCAAGATCCATCGTGATGTGTTGCCCGCCGACCGCAAAACCCGCCGCATGCACGAAGCGGCCGCCCGAATAAACGGCAATCGTGGTGGTGCCGGCGCCCATCTCGACGACGGCGGCGCCGAGATCGGCCTCGTCGTCGGTCAGCACCGACAGGCCGGCCACATAGGAGCTCGCTGCCATCGCTTCGACATTGATGTGGCAGCGCTCCACCGCCAGCATCAGGTTGCGCGCCACAGTGGCGTCACAGGTGACGACGTTCATGTCGACGCCGAACTGGTGCGCAACCATGCCGCGGGGATCGCGGATGCCCTTGACGCCGTCGAGCGTGTAGCCGACCGGCAGCGCGTGCAGCACGGTGCGGCCTTCGCCGGTGGCGTGGCGCATGCCGGTGGAGGTGACGCGGCTGACATCGGCCGGCGTCACGGCGCCGCCACGAATGTCGGCGGCGGCTTCGACCAGCTGGCCGGCGAGCCGGCCGCCGGAGACCGACAGCAGCACCGACTCGACCCGCACCTTGGCCATCTTTTCGGCAAGCCCGACGGCTTGGCGCACCGCCTGCTCGCATTCGCCGAGATCGATCACCGCGCCGGCCTTCATGCCGCGCGACTGGATCTGGCTGTAGCCGATCAATTCCACCGCATGGGTGCGGCCGCGCAGCGCATCGCTCGGCGGCGACGGCTTCAGCCGCGCGATCATGCAGGCGATCTTGCTGGTTCCGATGTCGAGGCAGGCGACGATGCCGCCGCGCTTGTGCGGCATCGGGCGCGTCTTCGGCGTCTGGCTGCGATCGAGACCGGTCATGCGGAATCCCCGGCCTTCTTTTTCTTCTTGTCCTTGAACAGCTCCTCGCGCGCCTTTGCGGCGTCCTCGGAGAGCTGCACCACCAGCCGGTCCGGCAGGCGCATGTCGACGGCGACGATGTCGCGGGAGAACAACCGGTCTTCCTTGTCGAGCTTGGACAGCGTCGCAAGCGCGTTGCCGACGTCCTGCTCGGGCAGGCGGATGTCGAGACCGTCCTTGAGCCGCAGGTTCCAGCGCCGCTCGCCCACGTAGATCGCGGCCTTGGTCACCGAATTCACCTGCGGGTAGCGCGATAGCAGCGCCAGGAAATCACGCGCCTGGGTGTCGGCGCCCTTGCCGACCACGAGCGGCAGCGACAGGAAGCGGCGCGAAACATAGGGCTCGAGCACGGCGCCGTCGTCGGCGATGACGGAGAGCCGGCCGGCCTCCTGCCACAGCGCGAACGCCTTGCGCTCGGTGAGCTCGATCATGAGCTGGCCCGGATAGAGCTTCAGCACGGTCGCATCCGCAATCCAGGGATTGGCCTTGAGCTTGTCGCGCACCGCGTCCGCATCGAGGAACAGCAGCGAGGAACGGCCGCTGACGCCGCCGATCGCGAGGATCTCGTCCTGCGTCAGCTGCTTGCGGCCGTTGATCACGACGGAGGTGATGCGGAAACCGGCGGAATTGGCCAGCGCATTGCGGGCATCGCTGACCGCGGTGACGAAATCCTGGAGATGGCCGCCCTTGACGATGCCGAAGCCGCAGCTGCCGATCAGGAGCAGCACGGTCATGCTGAGGCCGACGCGGCGCGGCAGATAGCGCTCGACCAGCGCGACCACGCGCGGCGGCGGCTCGCGCTCGACGACGGCCCTGACCTTGGCCTTGGCTTTGGCCTTGTCCTTGGCGGCAGCGCGCGCCTCTTCGTGCTTGTCCTGCATCCACTCGCGCAGAAGCACGCCCGCTCCGATAGCGGCCGCCTTCAGGTCAGCTTGGGGCCTCAGCGATCTGAAAAGCGACCGGGTGAGGCTTCCTGCTCCATCCATTGCACGAGCTCGTCAACAGTTTGCCCGCGACATCGCGCGGATCCTGGCGAACATGACGTCTCGGTGCCGGGCCGGGTGCTGGTCTTCAGCAGAAGAAAACCTCTCCCCTTCAAAGCGTTCGCTGGAGGGTGACATCACCCGCGACAGCTCTCGCGCCGGCAGCCAAAGCGCCATATGCGCCGCCAGCGTTAACCTTCGGACGTCCTGGTAAACAAAAGGTAAAATTCGTTAACGACTTGCGCATTTTGCCTCGCGATGTGAGGCATTTGCGCCGCGATGTCCGGCATTTTACCGGTTTTGGTCGCCAAACTGGTCGGTTTCGCCGATTCGGCCGTTAACCAGTCCTGACTATTTCCGTACGCGCTGGCAGGCGAGCTCGACCAGGCCGCGCAGGAAGTCGACGAACTCGATGCCTTCGGCTTTCAGCGCCTTGGGGTAGAGCGAGGACTTGGTCAGCCCGGGCAGCGTGTTGGTCTCGAGATAGACGAGGCCCTTGTCCGAGACGATGAAGTCCGAGCGGGAATAGCCGGTGCAGGACATTGCGCGATGGGCCAGCATCGCCTGCTCCTTGAGCGCGGCGGTGATCTCGGGTGCGAAGCGGCCGGGGCAGATCTCCTGGGTCGACTTCAGAAGATATTTCGCCGCGTAGTCGAAATTGCCCTCACCCGGAATGATCTCGATCGGCGGCAGCGAGATGATCGAGCCGTCGGTGCGCTCCAGCACGCCGCAGGTCGCCTCCACGCCGGCGATGTAGGGCTCGATGACATACTCTTCATGCTTGGCCGCGTTGCGGACGGCGACGAGGTCCTGCTTGGCGTTGACGAAGATCAGGCCGTAGCTCGACCCGTCGCGCGCGGGCTTTGCAATCAACCGGCCGTATTCGGCGAAGGCCCCGTCGATATCATCGAGCGCAAGATTTTCCGGTGGCGTGACGCCGCCGAGCGCAGCGAAATGCTTGGCTGCGATCTTGTCGAAGGCGAGATGCGAGGACGCCGAGCCCGAGCCGGTGAACGGCACGCCGCGCGCCTCGCACATCACCTGCAATTCGCCGTTCTCGGCACGCCCGCCATGCAGGCCGAGCACCAGCACGCGATCTTCCGCCTTGGCCCGGTCGAGCGCCTGCGCGAGCGGAACGCCTGACGTGCCCGGCTTGAACTCGTCCTCGAACGGGCGGGCATGCTCGAGCAGCTGCTTCGACTGCACGACGTGCACCTTGTCCTCGACGTCCCACCACCAGAGGTCGGCCTCGGGCAGCGCCTGATGCAGCGCCTGGGCGGTGGCGACCGAGACCAGACGTTCGCGGTTGGAGCCGCCGAAGAGGATGGTGATGCGCATGTTCCTGTCACCCATGTGTATCGTCACTCCGGGATGCGCCGAAAGGCGCAGGCGCGACTTCGTCGCGCCCCGGAATGACGGAAATCATGAAAGCCCGATCCGCTTGATTTCCCAGTGTAGCTCAATTCCGGAATTCGCCTTAACGCGTTCGCGTACGGTCTCGCCGAGCGTCTCGATGTCATGCGCGGTGGCGTCACCCGTGTTGATCAGGAAGTTGCAATGCATCTCCGAGACCTGCGCGCCACCGACGCGCAAGCCGCGGCAGCCGGCGGCATCCACCAGCTTCCAGGCGGAATGGCCGGGCGGATTCTTGAAGGTCGAGCCGCCGGTCTTCTCGCGGATCGGCTGCGCGGTCTCGCGATGGCTCTGCACCTCCGCCATGCGCGCGCGGATCGCCTCCGCGTCCCTGATCTCGCCGCGAAAGCGCGCGGAGGTGAAGATGATGGAGGGATCGACGCCGCTGTTGCGGTAGACGAACTTCATGTCGGCGTTGGAGAACACGTGCTTGGTGCCGTCGCGCCCGACGCCCCTCGCCTCGATCAGCACGTCCTTGGTCTCGCCGCCATTGGCGCCGGCATTCATGCGCAGCGCGCCGCCGATCGTACCCGGAATGCCGAAAAAGAATTCGAGCCCGCCGATATTGGCGGACGCCGCAACCTCCGCCACGCGCTTGTCGAGCGCGGCAGTACCTGCGGTGACGATGTCGCCACTCGCACTCGCCTCGCCGAAGGCGCGCGGCGCGAGACGAATGACGACGCCGGCAATGCCGCCGTCGCGCACGATGAGGTTGGAGCCGACGCCGATGACATAGACGGGAATGTCAGGGGCCAGATGCGCGAGGAAGTAAGCGAGATCGTCCTCGTCCGCCGGCGTGAACAACACCTGCGCGGGACCGCCGACGCGAAACCAGGTGAGCTCGGCCAATGACTGGTTCGCCAGCAGCCGGCCGCGCAGCTCGGGCATCGCGGCTTTGAGTGAAGGGGTGATGTCGGGAAATCCCACCGCGTTACCCCAGCGCCTTCAATTCGCCGGGCAATGCATACGCCCATTGCGTGATGTTGCCTGCCCCGAGGCACACGACGAGATCGCCTGGTTTCGCCAATCCCTTGACGATGCCGGCGAGCTCCGTCGCGGCCGGCAGCGGGATCACCTCGCGGTGACCATGCGCGCGCAGGCCCGCGACGAAATGGTCGCGGTCGATGCCGTCGATCGGCGCTTCGCCCGCGGCATAGACGTCGGCGACGACGACCGCATCGGCGTCGTTGAAGCAGGTGCAGAATTCCTCGAACAGCGATTGCAGACGGGTGTAGCGATGCGGCTGCACCACGGCGATCACCTTACCGGTGTAGGAATCGCGCGCTGCCTTCAGCACGGCCGCGATCTCCACGGGGTGATGGCCGTAATCGTCGATCACGGTGACGCCGTTCCACTCGCCAGTCTTGGTGAAGCGCCGCTTGACGCCGCCGAAGCCAGCCAGCGCCTTGCGGATCGCCTCGTCCGACACGCCGAGCTCATGCGCGACCGCAATTGCAGCCGTCGCATTCGAGGCGTTGTGCCGGCCCGGCATCGGCAGCGCGAGGTCGGCGATCTCATGCGTGGTGCCGGTCTTGCGGTCGCGGATCACGACCTTGAACTTCGAGCCGCCGCCGCCCGCGGTGAGATCGACCAGGCGTGCATCGGCCTGCGGGTTCTCACCGTAAGTGATGATGCGGCGATCCTCGATCCTGCCGACGAGGCTCTGCACCACGGGATGATCGATGCACATCACGGCAAAGCCGTAGAACGGCAGGTTCTCGACGAAGTGACGGAACGCGTCCTGCACGGCCTCGAAGGTCTTGAAGTGATCGAGATGCTCGGGGTCGACATTGGTGACGATCGCGACATCGGTCGGCAGCTTCAGGAACGTGCCGTCGCTCTCGTCGGCCTCCACCACCATCCAGTCGCCGGCACCTAACCGTGCGTTGGAGCCGTAGGCGTTGATGATGCCGCCGTTGATCACGGTCGGGTCGAGGCCGCCGGCGTCGAGCAGCGTTGCGACCATCGTCGTCGTCGTGGTCTTGCCGTGCGTGCCGGCGATGGCGACGCAGCTCTTCAGCCGCATCAGCTCGGCCAACATCTCGGCGCGGCGCACCACGGGAATGCGTTTCTCGCGTGCCGCCATCAGTTCCGGATTGTCGCGCTTGATCGCGGAGGACACGACCACGACCTCGGCGCCGTCGATATTCTCGGCCTTGTGGCCGACCGAGACCTTCGCGCCCTTCTTGCGCAGACGGTCGAGATTGTAATTGTCGGCGGCATCCGAGCCCTGCACGGCATAGCCGAGATTGACCAGCACCTCGGCGATGCCGCTCATGCCGATCCCGCCGATCCCGACGAAGTGGATGGGTCCGATCTCGCGCGGCAGTCTCATGTGGTTTCCTTGGGGTCATCGTCCGCGAAGGCGGACGATCCAGTACTCCGCGACGCCAGAGATTCAAATCAACTGCGTCGGATACTGGATGCCCCGCTTTCGCGGGGCATGACAAGTGGCTTTTTTGGCCATCCGGGCCGGAACAGACGTCAGATTCCCGCGACCTTGACCACGAGGTCGGCCAGCCGCTCAGCCGCGTCGAGCCGGCCAGCGCCGCGGGCGGCTTCGGCCATCGCGGCAAGGCGCACGGGCTCGGCGGCGAAGCCAGAAATTTCGGACGCCAGCCGATCGGAGGTGAACTCGGTCTGCGGGATCCGGATTGCGCCCTCGACCTTGACCAGGACGCCGGCATTGGCGAACTGGTCCTGGTCGATCGAGCCGGGCAGCGGCACCAGGATCGAGGGCCGGCCGATCGCGGCGAGCTCGGCCACGGTGCCCGCACCGGAGCGCGATACCACGAGATGATTGGAGGCGAGGCGCGCCGGCAGATCCGTGAAGAACGGCGCGAGCTCGGCCTTGATCTTGAGCTTGTCGTAGACGGCGCGCACGCGGCTCATGTCCTCTTCGCGCACCTGCTGGGTGAGAATGAGACGGCTCCACAGCGCAGGCTCGAGTCGCTCGATCGTATCAGGCACGATGTCGGCCATGATGCGCGCGCCCTGGCTGCCGCCGACGACGAGCAGACGCAGCGGCCCGTTCGGCTCGGGCGCGGCATATTTCACCGCAGCGGCCGCGAGGATCGCCGGACGCATCGGCGTGCCGACGGTCGTCGTCTTGCCTGCCAGCGCCGGATCGCGATCGAGCACGCCGGGCAAGGATGTCGCGATGGCGCGCACGCGGCTCGACAGGAACCGGTTGGCGCGGCCGAGCACGGCGTTGGCGTCGTGGATGATGCCGGGTACGCCCGCGAACTTCGCCGCGACCAGCGGCGGCAAGGTCGGATAGCCGCCGAAGCCGACGACGGCGACGGGCTTCAACCGCTTGATCAGGGCGTAGGCCGACAGCGTGCCGGCGGCGAGCGTGAGGCCGGCATAGGCGAGCTGAAGCGGATTGCGGCCGCGCGCGGTCTCGCTTCTGACGACGTCGATCATGTCCTTGCTGAACAGCCCGCTGTAGCGCAGCGCGCGCTCGTCGGTGACGAGGCGGACGCGATAACCGCGCCGGATCAATTCGACGCCGAGCGCCTCGGCCGGGAACAGATGGCCGCCGGTGCCGCCCGCGGCGAGAAGAATCAGGGGGGACGTGTCCATGGTAGGCCTTTTTACAAGGTCTGTCCCGTCATTGCGAGCGAAGCGAAGCAATCCAGAATCCCTCCGCGGGACAGTCTGGATTGCTTCGCTGCGCTCGCAATGACGACTTACGCGTAACTGCGCATCGCCTCGGCGTGGCCGCTCGCCTCGACCTCGGTGCGCGGGCGCAGCCGCGTCAGCGCCAGCATCATGCCGACGCCATAGGCGAGCGAGATGATCGAGGAGCCGCCATAGGAGATGAACGGCAGCGTCATGCCCTTGGCGGGAATGAGCTGCAGGTTCACCGACATGTTGATCGCCGCCTGCACGCCGAACAGGATCGCAAGACCCGAGGCCGCAAAGCGCGAGAACATGTCCTCATTGGCATAGGCACGCGATAGCGTGCGGATGACGACGAAGGCGAACAGCGCCAGCATCGCAAGGCACAGGATGATGCCGAACTCTTCGGCCGCGACCGCGAAGACGAAGTCGGTGTGGCTGTCCGGCAGGCTGCGTTTGGCGATGCCCTCGCCGGGTCCGAGCCCGAACCAGCCGCCGTTGTAGAAGGCCTCCATGGCGGTATCGACCTGGAAGGTGTCGCCGGAGGCCGGGTTCATGAAGCGCTTGATGCGGCCCGCGACGTGCGGAACGAAAAGATAGGCGCTGAACAGGCCGGCCGCGCCGAGACCTGCGAGCCCGAACACCCAGATCATGCGCATGCCCGCGATGAAGAACAGCGAGCCCCATACCATCAGGATCAGCATGGTCTGGCCGAAATCCGGCTCCATCACCAATAGCGCGACCAGCATCAGCAGCAGCACCAGCGCCATCGAGGTCGCCGGCATCTCCGGCCGTCTGGTCGATTCCGCGAACAGCCAGGCCGCGATCACGACGAAAGACGGTTTTGCGATCTCGGAGGCCTGGATGTTGACGCCGAGCAGCGTGATCCAGCGGCGCGAACCCTTCACCTCGGGGCCGATGGCGAGCGTGAGCACGATCAGGATGATGCTCGCCGCGAAGATGATCAGGGCCGAGCGGCGGATCGCGCGCGGCGACAGGAAGGACACCCCGAGCAGCACGATGCAGGAGGGCACGAGGAACAGCACGTGGCGGCTGAAGAAGTGGAAGGCATCGAGCCCGATGCGGGTCGCAACCGGCGGGCTCGCCGCCAGCGACAGGATCACCCCGGTCAGCATCAGCCCCAGGATGGCGCCCATCAGCGGCTTGTCGACGGTCCACCACCACTCGGAAAAGGGGGTGCGTTCTTCACGGGAGAGCATGGGCGGCCGCTTTCGGACAGAGGTCCGTCCATTGGTCGCCGAGGTTGGTTACCGGGGGGTTAAGGAAGTGCGGATGTTTGACGATGATCTCTGGCCACAAGACGCACTGTCATGCCCCGGCTTGACCGGGGCATCCAGTACGCCGCGGCTCCTCGGTTCAATCACAACCGTCTCTGGAATACTGGGTCGCCCGGTCAAGCCGGGCGACGACAGCGGAGTTGGCCGGACGAGTGCGCGTCCTACACCACCGGCTTCACACCCGGCAGCGCCTGCACCAGCTCGCGGAACTTGGTGCCGCGGATCTCGAAATTGCGGTACTGGTCGAACGAGGCGCAGGCGGGCGACAGCAGCACGACGGCATCAGTGAGGCCCGACGCTTCCGCATCCCGCGCGGCGTGCTCGACCGCGACGTCCAGGGTCTGGCTGATCTCGTGCGCGACCGAGCCGAGCGTTCCGGAAAATTCCTGCGCGGCTTCGCCGATCAGATAGGCTTTTCGAATCCGCGGGAAGAAACCGGTCAGGCTAGTAATGCCGCCCGCCTTTGGCTTGCCGCCGGCGATCCAGAAGATGTCGGCAAACGACGACAGCGCATGCGCCGTGGCATCCGCATTGGTGCCCTTGGAATCGTTGACGAACAGCACGTTGCCGCGGCGGCCGACCTGCTCCATGCGATGCGCGAGGCCCGGAAAACTGCGCAGGCCGTTCTGTAGCACGTCCTGGCTGATGCCCATGGCGAGCGCGGCGGCGGCCGCGCAGGCCGCGTTCTGCGCGTTGTGCTGGCCGCGCAGCGAGCCGATGCCGCCGAGCGCGGCGACTTCGCTGCGGGCGCCGCCCGAGGCGCGAACGATGGTGCCGTGCTCGACGTAAATGCCTGACGCGAGCGGGTTCTTGACGGAGATGCGCACCACGTTCTTGCCCGCGCGATCGAGCCGGTCGGCGATATCGCGGCAATAGCCGTCATCGACGCCGACGATCGAGGTGCCGCCGCCCTGCACGCCGGCAACGAGGCGTTCCTTCACCGCGGCGTAATGCTCGATCGTGCCGTGCCGGTCGATATGGTCCTCGCTGACATTGAGCAGGATGCCGACGGAGGGATCGAGCGAGGGCGTGAGGTCGATCTGGTAGGACGACATCTCGATGACGTGGACGCGGCCCATGCGCGGCGGCTCCAGCGACAGGATCGCGGTGCCGATATTGCCGCCCATCTGGGTGTCGTAACCGGCGACCTTGGTCAGATGCGCAATCAGCGCCGTCGTGGTCGACTTGCCGTTGGTGCCGGTGATGGCGACGAACGGCGCATCGGGTGCGTGGCGGCGCCGCTCGCGGCAGAACAGCTCGATGTCGCCGATCACCTCGACGCCGGCCTCGCGCGCCTTCAAGACGCTCCAGTGCGGCACAGGATGGGTGAGCGGCACGCCGGGCGCGAGCACGAGGCTTGCGAACTTGGCCCAGGAGACGTTGCGCAAGTCCGCGGTGATGAAGCCGGCCTGCGCGGCCTTGGCGACGTTCTCGGCGTTGTCGTCGGCGGCGACCACCTCGGCACCGCCGGCTTTCAACGCATGGCAGGAGGCGAGCCCCGAGCCGCCGAGGCCGAACACCGCGACCGTCTTGCCGGCGAAGGACGTGACGGGGATCATCGATCGGTCACCGCAGCTTCAGCGTCGAAAGGCCGGCGAGCGCCAGCATCACCGAGATGATCCAGAAGCGGATCACGATCTGCGGCTCGGTCCAGCCCTTCTGCTCGAAGTGATGGTGGATCGGCGCCATCCTGAACACGCGCTTGCCCGTGAGCTTGAAGGACACCACCTGCACGATGACCGAAACCGCCTCGAGCACGAACAATCCGCCGATCACGGCGAGCACGATCTCGTGCTTCACCGCGACCGCGATCGCGCCGAGCATGCCGCCGAGCGCAAGCGAGCCGGTGTCGCCCATGAAGATCGAGGCAGGCGGGGCGTTGAACCAGAGGAAGCCGAGACCGGCGCCGAGCAACGCGCCGCAGAGCACCGCGAGCTCGCCGGTGCCGGCGACATATTTGATCTGGAGGTAGTCGGCGAACACCAAGTTGCCGGTGAGATAGGCGATCATCGCAAAGCTCGCGGTCGCAATCATCACGGGCACGATGGCGAGGCCGTCGAGACCGTCGGTGAGGTTCACCGCATTGCCGGAGCCGACGATGACGAAGGCGCCGAAGACGACGAAGAACCAGCCGAAATGCAGCACGGTATCCTTCAGGAAGGGAATCGTCAGCGCGGTCGAGGCGGGGTCGCGGTTCAGCCGCACCAGCGCGTAGCAGGCGACCAGCGCTATGACGGCTTCGATCAAGAGGCGCAGCTTGCTGCCGAACCCCGTCGTGGTCTGCTTGGTCACCTTGAGGTAATCGTCATAGAAGCCGACGAAGCCGAAGCCGAGCGTCACCGCCAGCACGATCCAGACATAGGGGTTGAGCGGATTGGCCCACAGCACGGTGCCGACCGTGAGCCCGGACAGGATCATCAGTCCGCCCATGGTGGGCGTGCCCTTCTTGGCGAGATGCGATTGCGGACCGTCGGTGCGGATCGGCTGGCCCTTGCCCTGACGGATGCGCAAATGATCGATGATCCAGGGCCCGAACAGGAACACGAACAGCGCGCCGGTCACGATGGCGCCGCCGGTGCGGAAGGTGATGTAGCGGAAGACGTTCAGGACGGTGCGAAAGGCACCGAAGCCCGGAAATGTGTTGGAAAGCTCGATCAGCCAGTAAAACATTCAGACGGTCCTATGGCGCCTTTGCATATCCAGGTGCCTCATGCGCATTCGCTGGTCTTCGTCATGGGCCGCGCGTTTCGGGAAACGGACGGCTTCCGCCGCAAAGGGTGGGATTCGGGAACGGCGCCTTCCAAGCAGTTTACGCCTTTGCCTGCAAGGCGGCCACCAGCCCCGGCACAAACTTGTTGACCCAGAACATCTTCTTGCTGCCCTTGACAACCACGACGTCGCCTGCCTTCAGCAGCTTTGCGACCTCGGCCGGTTTCAGCGTGGCGGGATCGTCATGCCAGCCGAGGCCCTTGCCCGCTGGCAATGCGTCGAACAGGTGGCGCATCAGCGGCCCGACGCAAAAGACGCCGTCGATGCCGTCGAGATGCCTGGCGAGGCCGGTGTGATAGCTCGGTGAGTCCTCGCCGAGCTCGAGCATGTCGCCGAGAATCGCGATGCGGCGGCCACCGCTCATGTTGCGCGCCTGCAGGCTTTGCAGCGCCGCCGCCACGCTGGCCGGATTGCCGTTGAAGCTGTCGTCGATCACCGTGATATCGCCGATTGCCTGCTCGACGCCGCGGCCAGTCATGATGCCGACGCGATCGAGCTTGACCGCGAGCGTCGCGACATCGAGATGCGCGGCATGAACCGAGGCGAGCGCAGCCAGCGCATTGTGCACCCGGTGCGGCGCGCCAGGGGTGAGGCTGAAGGCGATCTCCTTCTTGCCGATCGCGGCCACGACCTGCCAGCTCTCGCCGTGCGGCGCATGCGCGACCTCGTGCACCTCGGCATGCTCGCCGCCGAAGCGCACGACCTTGCCCTTCCACTCGGAAGCCTTGAGTCCGGCGGGCAGCACCAGCACGCCGTCCTCGGGCAGGCCGAGCGCGATCGACACCTTCTCGCGCCTGATGGCCTCGAGCGAGCCGAGCTTTTCCAGATGCACCGGCTGGACGTTGACGATGAGCGCGACGGTCGGCTGCGTGAGCTCGCTGAGCCGGGCGATCTCGCCTTGCTGGTTCATGCCCATCTCGACGACCCAGAGGCTGGCGTCCCGCCTGGCATTGCACAGCGTCAGCGGCACGCCCCAGAAATTGTTGAAGCTCGACGGGCTGGCATAGGCGTTCGGATAGGCGGCGAGAAATTCCTTGGTGCTGGTCTTGCCGGCGCTGCCGGTGAGCCCGATCACCGGGCCATTGAAGCGCGCGCGTGCGGCGCGGGCGAGGCCCCAGAGGCCGTCGATCAGCGTGTCCTTGACGACGATCTGGGGAATGCGGATGCCCGCGATCTCGTGCGGCACGATCATCGCGACCGCGCCTGAAGCTTCCGCCTTGTCGGCGAATTCCCAGCCGTCGCGCGCGCTGGCGAAAGCCGAGACGAAGCCGCCGCTCGGCGTGCCGCTGAGCGCGACGAACAGGCTGCCCGGCTTCACCAGGCGGCTGTCCTGGGTGACGAAATCGATTCCCGTCTCCGGGAACGATCCGGCCACGCCAAGCGCACGCGCGACCTCGGCAACCGTCCATATTGGCCCGCTCATGCAACCCTCGACGCTAGTGCGGCGGCGACCGCCTCGTGATCACTGAAGGGCAGCGTCTGGCCGCCGACGATCTGCCCGGTCTCGTGGCCCTTGCCGGCGATGAGCAGCGCATCGCCCTCCTGCAAGTCATCGATCGCGGCGCGGATCGCCTCGGCCCGGTCGCCGATCTCGCGGGCGCCCTTCGCGGTGGCGAGGATGGCGGCGCGGATGGCTTCCGGCTTCTCGCTGCGCGGATTGTCATCGGTGACGATGACGGCATCGGCATTCTCCGCCGCGATCTCGCCCATGATCGGACGCTTGCCGGCATCGCGGTCGCCGCCGGCGCCGAACACGACGACCAGCCTGCGCTTGGCATAAGGCCGCAGCGCCTGCAGCGCCTTCGCCAGCGCGTCGGGCTTGTGCGCGTAGTCGACGAAGATCGGCGCGCCGTTGCGCGCGCCGACGCGCTCGAGCCGGCCCTTGGCGCCTTCGAGATGTTCGAGGCTCGCAAACACGTTTTCAGCATCGCTGCCGGTGCCGATGGCAAGCCCGGCCGACACCAGCGCATTCTCGATCTGGAATTCGCCGACCAGCGGCAGCCGGATCGCGTAAGCCCTGCCGCGATGCTCGACCGTGAGCTTTTGCGAGAAACCGTCGACCACGGCCTCCGTGAGGCGGATGCCTTCGCCTGCGCCATCGCCGTTGCGGCCGACCGCCATGACGCGCAGGCCGCGCGATGTCGCCGCCTCGATCGCTTCCGCCGAGCAATCATGATCGGCCGAGATCACCGCGGCGCCATCGGGCGGCACCAGCTCGCGGAACAAGCGGAGCTTGGCCGCGAGGTAATGCGCAACGGTCGGATGGTAATCCATGTGGTCGCGCGAGAGATTGGTGAAGCCGCCGGCCGAGATGCGCACGCCATCGAGTCGATATTGATCGAGCCCGTGCGAGGACGCCTCGAACGCGAGATGCGTGACGCCCTCGCGCGCGATCTCGTCCAGCTGCCGGTGCAGCGCGATCGGATCCGGCGTGGTCAGCGAGCCATAGACGGTGCGCTTTTGCGACACGAGACCGATGGTGCCGATACTGGCGGAGGCATGCCCGAGCCGCTCCCAGATCTGGCGCGTGAACGCGGCGACCGAGGTCTTGCCGCTGGTTCCGGTCACCGCGGCGATCGTCGCAGGCTGCGCCGGGAAAAATCTTGCCGCGGCCAGTGCCAGCGCGCGGCGCGGATTGGCGACCACGATGAACGGCACCTTGCAAGCGGCCGGTGCGTGGTCACCGACGACGGCCACCGCGCCGGCGGCGACCGCAGCATCGACGAAGCGGGCGCCGTCGGTCTTGCTGCCTGCCAGCGCGAAGAAGAGATCGCCCGGCTTCACCGCGCGGCTGTCGAGCGCAACGCCGCTCACCTCGAGCGCCGCGGCAGCGGGCTCGATCGCGGCATCATTGCCCGGAACATCCTGACCCAAGAGGTCGCGCAGCTTCATGGTCTTCCAGTCGATATGCCCAGCCGGAAAGCCGATTCCAAAGGACAATCCCGACTCAGCACCGGCGATGGCCCACCCGGTTGATTACTGGGTTGTCCTGGATGCTGCAAGAATAAGGCGCTCGGACGGCGGCAGGTCGAACCGCGGTTCGACGCCGAGAAGCGGCGCGATCCGCTCGATCACCTTGCCGCCGGTCGGCACCGCGTTCCAGCCTGAGGTGATGAAGCCCTTCGTTTCAGGTATCGCCTGAGGCTCGTCCAGCATGATCAGGACGTGATATTTGGGATCGTCGCAGGGCAGGATGGCCGTGAAGGAGTTGAGGACGCGCTTCTTGGCGTAGCGGCCATTGATGACCTTCTCGGACGTGCCGGTCTTGCCGCCGACGTAATAGCCTTTGACGTCGGCGGTCTTGGCGGTGCCGATCTCAGCATTGAGCCGCATCAGGAACCGCATCTTGTCGCTGGTCTCCGGCTTGATGACGCGCTTGGCCATCGCCATCGCTTCGGATTCGCTGCGCTTCATGAATGTCGGCGGAATCAGATAGCCGCCGTTCACGAGCGCGTTGATGCCCATCACCGCCTGCAGCGGCGCCACCGACAGGCCCTGGCCGAACGCAGCGGTGACCGTGTTCAGCTCGCTCCAGCGCCGCGGCAGGAGCGGCGCCGCGCTCTCCGGCAATTCGGTGCGCAGCCGCGTCATCTGGCCCATCTTGGCGAGGAAGGCCTTGTGCGCCTCCACGCCCTGGCCGAGCGCGATCCGCGCCGCGCCGATGTTGGAGGAGTAGGTGAACACTTCCTTGGTGTTGATGAAACGCCCGAGCGGATGACTGTCGTGGATCGTGAACTTGCCGTAGTGCAGGTTTCCGCGCGCGTCCCACATCGAGTTCAGATTGATCTTGCCGGAATCGAGCGCCATCGCCAGCGTGAACGCCTTGAAGGTCGAGCCCATCTCGTAGACGCCGGTGGTCAGGCGGTTGATCCGATCGGGGTCGTGCGCTTCCTTCGGATTGTTGGGGTCGAAGTCCGGCAGCGAGACCATCGCCACGATCTCGCCGGTCTTGACGTTGGAGACGATGCCGGAGGCGGCCTTGGCGTGGAACTTGTCCTTGGCTTTCACGAGCTCGTCGCGCAGCGCATGCTCGACGCGCAGATCGACCGCGAGCTCGATCGGCTTCTGCAACCGGTCGGTGGCGAAGCCGGCGCGGTGGAGATCGGCGAGGCCCTGATTGTCGAGCCACTTCTCGAGGCCGGCGATACCCTGGTTGTCGATGTTGACGAGACCGATGAGGTGGGCGACCTCGTTGCCGGTCGGATAGACCCGCTTGTTCTCGCGCAGGAAGCCGATGCCGGGAATGCCGAGCTTGTGGACGGCCTGCTGCTGCGCCGCCGTGACCTCGCGCTTGAGCCAGACGAAGCCCTTGCGCGTCTTCAGGCGCTCGCGCACCTCGGCCTCGTCGAGGTCGGGAATGGTCGCGGTCAAGAGCTCGATCGCCTCGTCCTTGTCGATGATGCGGCGCGGCTCGCCGAACAGGCTCGCCGCCTTGACGTCGGTCGCAAGGATGGCGCCGTTGCGATCGACGATGTCGGGCCGCGCGGTCGCAACCACCTCCTGCGCCGCGGCGCGGCGCGCGCTGTGGGCGTCGGCGCCGATCGCGAACATCACGAGCCGCCCGCCGATCAGAGCATAGACCGAAGCGAAGGCGAGCATCGCAAGCCCCACGCGCGCGCGCGCCTTCTCGGCCCGATCGACGTTGCGCCCGTAGAGCAGGCTTCGGATCAGCCGCCGCCGCCAAGGTTCAACTGACCGCTCGGCCGTTTTTTCGGTTGGTCTTGCAGGCGTTGCCGGGCTCATTGCTTGTCCTCGCGCTGAGGCACGGAGCCCGTCACCGTGTCGGGATCGCTCGCGGCTTCGATGGTCTTGAGCATGGCCCCGATCGGATCGGGCTCGCCCGGCCTGAACATCCGCGGCGGACGTTCCGGCAGGTTCTTCAGCGAATCATATTGGGTGCCGTTGACCGGCTTGAGGTGCAGATGGCGGTCGGACAGCCCTTGCAGGCGGTGAGGCGCATCGAGCTTGGCCCACTCGGCCCGCAGCCCTGCGATCGCATCGCGCTGCTCGTGGATCTCCGCACGTAGCCGCAGCACCTTCTCGGTGCGTGCCGTGGAGTCCATCTTGATGCGGTAGACATGGGCGGCTGCGAAGATCAGCGCACCGATGACAAGGAGGTGGATGATGCGCATGCGCTAGCCGCCCCTCATCACGTCGGCGAGCTTCGGCCAGGACGATGCCTCATCGGTCTCATGCGCCGACGCCGCGGTGCGCTCGGCGGCGCGCAGCTTTGCCGAGCGCGCGCGCGGATTGTGCGCAACTTCGTCCTCGCCGGCGACGACCGGCCGCCGCGTGAGCAGCTGGAAGCTCGGCGCGACTTGCGCGACTTCCGGCAGATGCCGCGAGCCGCCGCCGGTCTTGGAACGCTCGGAGAGGAAATTCTTGACGATGCGGTCTTCCAGCGAATGGAACGAGACGACGACGAGGCGGCCGCCGGGCCTCAGCACGCGCTCGGCGGCAGCGAGCGCCGTCTGGAGTTCCTCGAGCTCTTCGTTGACGAAGATGCGCAGCGCCTGGAACGTCCGCGTCGCCGGGTGAATGTCGCCGGGCTTCGATCGCACCACCCTGCCGACGAGATCGGCGAGCGCGCGCGTGGTCGTGAACGGAGTTTCCTGCCGGTCGGCGACGATGGCGCGGGCGATGCGGCGCGAATGCCGCTCCTCGCCGAAGAGATAGATGATGTCGGCGAGATCGCCTTCGGAGGCGCGGGCGACGACGTCGGCCGCGGTCGGGCCTGCCTGCCCCATCCGCATGTCGAGCGGACCGTCGAGGCGGAAGGAGAAGCCGCGGCCGGCCTGGTCGAGCTGCATCGAGGACACGCCGACATCCATCACCACGCCGTCGACGCCTTGCGCGGCGCAGACCTCGGCGAGGTTGGAGAAGCGGTCCTCGACCAGCGTCAGCCGGCCCGCGGAGCGTTCGACCAGTTCGGCACCCCCGGCAATCGCGGTGCGGTCGCGATCGATGGCAATGAGTCGGGTTCCCGGCACTTCCAGGATCGCGCGGCTATAGCCGCCGGCACCAAAAGTGGCGTCGACATAGACGCCGCCCTCGCGCGGGGCGAGATGGGCGATGGCCTCACGGCCAAGAACGGGAATGTGCGGAGCCGTGCTCATGCGCAACGCCTGCCGACCGCCCGGCCCGATACCCAAGCGAGATCGGGGCCGAACAAGCCCATAACGCCTCGAATCATTACGCGTCGCGGCGGTTCCACGACAAAGCCCCTGTCCAGCATGGTTACCGAGCCCGGCCGTCCCGGGCCACAAACCCGGTGTTCCCAGTGGAATTTGTCGGGCAGCCATGGGATTTCGAGCCAAAATACGCTTTGGCCGCCTCCGGACGCGGGTCGGCTCTTCATCCCTCAGTAACGGCCCTTAGCGTTAAGAAAGCGTTGCTCGGTTCGTGACAAGTGGAAAAGGTAACGAGGGCAGTGATGCTTCATCCACACACATCGCCAAAATGAATCCGTTAACCGCGCCGCGCGATTGCGCGCGATGGGCGGTAAAGGAATAGTAAAGAGAAGGGCTTGCCCCACTCTCCGTCCGTCCGAGCTGCTCATGCCCTCCGGTTCGTCCACGCCGTCTGGATCTGATTCGAAGCGTCACCGCGTTCTCCCGGTTCCCAAGACCGTGGCGGGCCTGCGGACGTTCGAGCCCGATTCCTCGATCGTCTCGGACATCATCCCCTCGCCGAACCATGGCGAGCGCAACAAGGGACGGCAGCCGGACATGATCCTGCTGCACTACACCGGCATGCCCGATGTCGAGGGCGCGCTGGCGCGCCTCTGCACCGCCGGCACCGAAGTGTCGGCGCATTATGTCGTGCTGGAGGACGGCCGCATCGTGCAATGCGTGCCCGAGGCCAAGCGGGCCTGGCACGCCGGCGTCTCCTCCTGGGCCGGCGAGGACGACATCAACTCCTGCTCGATCGGCATCGAGATCATCAATCGCGGCCATGACTGGGGCTATCCGGAGTTTCCGCTGCGCCAGATCGCCGCCGTGATCGCGCTGTGCCGCGGCATCATGCTCCGCCGCAAGGTGCCGGCGCACCGGGTGCTCGGCCATTCCGACGTCGCGCCCGCCCGCAAGAAGGATCCCGGCGAGAAATTTCCGTGGCACTCGCTGGCCAATTCCGGCGTCGGCCATTGGGTGACGCCCGCACCGATCGTCCGCGGCGACAGCCTGATGCTCGGCACCATCAGCGATGCGGTGCTGAGCATGCAGCAGGCGCTCGCAAGGTACGGCTATGGCGTGCCCCTGAACGGCAAGTACGACGCTGCCACGATGGAAGTCGTCACCGCCTTCCAACGCCATTTCCGCCCGGCGCGGCTGGACGGCGTCGCCGATCACTCGACGCTGTCGACCTTGCAGGCGCTGCTGGCGAGCCTGCCGGCGGAAGCAACGCCGGTCGCATCGAAGTGACGGCGTAGCCGCACACGCCGTCATTGCGAGGAGCTCTTGCGACGAAGCAATCCAGACTGTCTCCGCGGTGATAGCCTGGATTGCTTCGCTGCGCTCGCAATGACGGCATGTGAGGCCCCTATTCCATCTCCCTCATCCGTCGCGCATAGAGCCTCCGCAACGGCTCGAGCTGCGTCGCTTCCGTCGCCGCACGATAGGCCTCGCGTGCCTCCTTCGTCCTGCCGAGCCGCCGCAACAAATCCGCGCGCACGGCGGGCAGCAGCTCATAGCCGCGAAGCCCGCCGCGCGCGGCGATCGCATCGACGAGATCGAGCGCACGCGCCGGCCCATCGACCATCGACACCGCCGCGGCGTGGTTGAGCTCGATCACGGGCGACGGATTGATGCGCAGCAGCACCTCGTATAGCCCCGCAATCTGCGGCCAGTCGGTCGCTTCGAAGCTCGGCGCACGCGCATGCAGCGCTGCGATCGCCGCTTGCACCGCATAGGGCTGCGGGCGGCCCGGCACGCGCAACGCATCCTCCACCAGACGAAGGCCTTGCTCGATCTGCGCGCGGTCCCACAGCGCGCGGTCCTGCTCTTCGAGCAGGACGATGTCGCCGGCCGGCGTCTGTCGCCCGGCGCGGCGCGCGTCGTGCAGCAGCATCAGGGCCAGCAGGCCCCTGATGCCGGCGCGATCGGGCATCAGCCGATTCAGCAGCCGGCCAAGCCGGATGGCCTCGGTCGCCAGGTCAGGCCGCATCAGGTCCGCGCCCTCGGTCGCGACATAGCCTTCGGTGAAGACGAGATAGATCACGGCGAGCACGCCATCGAGCCGCGACGCCAGCGCCTCGCGCTCCGGCACCTCATAGGGGATGCCGGCAAGCCTGATCTTCTGCTTGGCGCGGACGAGCCGCTGCGCCATCGCCTCCTCGCCGACGAGGAAGGCGCGTGCCACCTGCGCCGTCGACAGCCCGCAGACGGTGCGCAGCGTCAGCGCGACCTGCACCTCGGGCGCGAAGGCGGGATGGCAGCAGGTGAAGATCAGCCGCAGCATGTCGTCGTCGAGCATCGCCGGCGGCTCGTCGGGGCCCAGCGCATTCAGCTCGAGCTCGTGCACCAGCGCCTGCTGCTTGCCGCGGAACACGGCCTGGCGGCGGATGCGGTCGATCACCTTGTGCTTGGCGACATTGACGAGCCAGGCGCGCGGATTGTCGGGGACCTCACACGCCCAGCGTTCCAGCGCGACCGCAAACGCATCCTGGAGCGCGTCCTCGGCGAGATCGAAATCGCCGACGAGACGGATCAGCGTGGCCAGCGTCCGCCCCGCCTCGTCGCGGAAGATTTTGTCGATCTCGCCAGGGGTCATGTCACGCGATCACTCCCCTCTCGTCATTCCGGGGCGCGGCAAAGCCGCGAGCCCGGAATCCATGACCACGATTCGGGGATATGGATTCCGGGCCTGCGCCTTGCGGCGCATCCCGGAATGACGAAGGTGAGAGCCGTCACTTCTCGTACACCCAGATCGGCCGCACCTCGATCGAGCCGATGCGTGCGCTGGGAATCCGCGCCGCGATCTCGATGGCGGCGTTGAGATCCTTGGCTTCGATCAGGTAATAGCCGCCGAGCTGCTCGCGCGTTTCCGCGAACGGACCATCGGTCGTCAGCGTCTTGCCCTCGCGCACACGCACGGTCGTTGCGGTCGTGGTCGGCTGCAGGCGGTCGCCGGCCTTGAAATTGCCGCTCTGGATGATGGCTTGCGTGAAGGTCTGGTATTCGGCCAGCATCTTCTGGCTGGTCGCCGCGTCGTTCTTCGCGTACTCGACCTCGTTCTGGTAGATCATCAGCAGGTATTGCATCGCTTCACTCCTGTTGTTCGGCTGTGTTGCCGGCATCCAGTCGAACGGGTTGCGCGCCAAACGACATCTTCACGATAAATTATTTCTGACCGAGCGTGCCTCGCGATATCGGCTTGACGAAACCGTCACAAATGCCCATGCCTAAGCCGTCAGTCGGCCGGACGGCCGCTCCGGCAGGTGCCGAAAGGCCGCCGGGGAGGAAAGTCCGGGCTCCCTTGACATGCGGTGCCGGATAACGTCCGGCGGGGGTGACCCCAGGGAAAGTGCCACAGAGAACGAACCGCTCCCTCCTCGGAGGAAGTAAGGGTGAAAAGGTGCGGTAAGAGCGCACCGCGGTTCCGGCAACGGAGCCGGCAGGGCAAACCCCACCGGGAGCAAAACCGAATAGGGACGGCTTAAGCGGGCTGTTCGCGAAAGCGATAACACCGCGGGGCGATGTCAGGCCCGCCGTCCGGGTAGGTTGCTCGAGGCCGTGTGCAAACATGGTCCCAGAGGAATGGCCGTCACGTATCGTTCGCGCAAGTGGACGGTGCCCTACAGAACCCGGCTTACAGGCCGGCTGATGCTCTAAAGCGTTTTCGAGCGAAGTAGGTTTCCGGTTCGCGTGAAGAAAACGCGTCTTGCTAAGGAAGCAACGAGGGGTTCGATGCTAACGCATCGGACCCCTCACCAATTTGGGCTGCTGTCATTCCGGGGCGTGCGCAGCACGAACCCGGAATCCATTCATCCACCGACTCCGCTGCCTGATGGATTCCGGGCTCTCGCTTCGCGAGCCGGAATGACGGCTGTGAGCTACGCGACGATCTCGTTCAACACCTTCATCAACGCCTCCGGCGCCGTCACATTCGGCGCGTGACTGGCGTCGAGCTCGACATAGCGCCAGCCCTCCTCGCTCTTCGTGCGCTGGGCGAACCGCCCGAACACATCGCCGGGCGGAAGGCGCGTGCAATAGATGTAGCTGCGCGGCATCGCCGGCTCGCCGTGCTCGAGCCTCAAGCGCGTCTCGAAGCACTTGATCGGCATCGGGACGCGCCGCGCATTGAGCCAGTCGAGATCGGCCTGCGCGGTATCCGGCGGCGGCGGGTTCGGCGGGATGCGATAGCCGTCGCCCGAGCTGACTGCCTTGCGCATCGGCTCGCGTCCGCCCTCGTTGAGGTCGAACAGCGACTGGCCGTCACGCGGCACGAAGGCATCGAGATAGATCAGCTGCGTCACGCGCTCGCGCGCGCGGTCGGCGACGCCGGTCGCGACCATGCCGCCGTAGCTGTGGCCGAGCAGCACGATGTCGTTGAGATCCTCGAAAGCGATGACGTTGAGGATATCCTGGATATGCGTGTCGAGATCGACCGAAGGATTCGCCAGATGCGCGCGCTCGCCGAGCCCGGTGTAGGTCGGCGCCACCAGGCGGTGGCCGGCCTGCGCCATCAGCGGGTGCATCTTCTTCCAGGCCCATCCGCCGGACCATGCGCCATGACAGAGCAGGAAGGTCTTCGCGCGTGCGGCCATCGGCGTTTCCATCGTTCTTGTTTGATACGACGGAGTGTAGCGGCCGGCCGCGCGATGTAAACGCTGCTTACGCGGCGCGCGTGTCCTTCACCAGCACCGGCGCAAGCTCGCCGGCTTCGCGCCGCAGCTTGCCCGCCTCGAAACCGTGCATGCCGAGCTGCCATTGCAGGCCGACGATGGCACCCTTGGTGGGTTGCAGCAGCGCGAGCGAGGCGAACAGCGTCACCGGCAGCCATACCGCGAGCTGCAGCCATTCCGGCGGCGCGTAGGCGGTCTCGACCGCGAGGATCGCCGGCACCACGAGATGACCGACCACGACCATCACGAGATAGGCGGGAAAGTCGTCGGCGCGCTGGTGGAACAGCTCCTCGCCGCAATGGTCGCAAGCCTCCGCCACCTTCAGGAAGCGGCCGAACATGTGCCCTTCCCCGCAATGCGGACATTTGCCGCTGAAACCGCGCCACATCGCCTTGGCCAGAGAGACCGTTGCCAGAGAGACAGACATGCCCACACCTCTTCCTTTTCGACGATCCATACAATAATATCTTGCATGCCTACATTCAAAGGTTATGGGCCCAAATTGCATGGAATGGATCCCTACAATCTCGGAGCTTTCGGGCCCGCGCTATCAGCGGATCGTCGAGGCCATGGAGGCCGATATTGCCGCCGGCAGGCTGGTGCGCGGTCAACAGCTGCCGACGCAGCGTGCGCTGGCAAAAGCACTCGGCATCGACCTCACCACGGTGACGCGCGCCTACACCGAGGCGCGGCGCCGCGGCATCATGGAAGCTCGCGTCGGACAGGGCTCGTTCGTGTCGGAGACCAGCGCGCGGCGCGCGGTCGACCTGCCGCACCCGGTCGCGATCGACCTGTCGATGAATGTGCCGCCGCACCCGCTGGAGGCGCAGCTCGACGAGCGCATCATCGCCGGGCTGGAAGCCCTCCGCGCGCAATCGGGCCTGACGGCGTATCTCAACTACCAGCCGCCCGGCGGCAGCGCGCATGAGCGCGAGGTCGCGGCGCGCTGGATGCGCGCCCGCGTCGCGCATGCGCAGGCCGATAGGCTGGTGATCTTTCCCGGCGCACAGACGATCCTCTTCAACCTGCTCGCCCATGTTGCGCGGCCCGGCGACACCGTGCTGACCGAAGCCCTCACCTTCCCCGGCATCAAGGCCGCCGCGGCCCGGCTCGGCGTCAAGCTCGTCGGTGTCCCCATGGATGAGGACGGCATCCTGCCGGATGCGCTGGCAAAGGCGTGCCGCGTGCACAAGCCGAAAGCCGTCTATCTCATTCCGACGCTGCACAATCCGACCACGGCGACGCTTTCCGCCGAGCGGCGCGGCGCGATCGCGAAGATCATCCGCGATGCCGGCACCATCCTGATCGAGGATGACGCCTACGGGCTGCTCGACCGCGCGGCCTCGCCGATCGCGAACCTCATTCCGGAGCGAACATATCTTGCGACCACGCTGTCAAAATGCATCGCGCCGGCGCTGCGCGTTGCCTATCTGGTGACCCCCGACAGTGGCGCGCAGCGGGACATGCGCACCTCCCTGCAGGCGACCGTGCAGATGCCGGCGCCCCTGATGGTCGCGCTGGTGACGCATTGGATCGAAGGCGGCATTGCCGATCGCATCATCAGCGCTATCCGCAACGAAGCCGTCGGCCGCCAGCAGCTCGCGCAACGCGCGCTGAAAGGTTTTCAGTTCCTGGCCAGGCCCGCGGCGCATCATCTCTGGCTGCGACTGCCGGAAGAGCGACCCGATCTCGCCGCACATCTTCTGCGGAACGGGCTTGCGGTCGTCGCCGGCGATGCCTTCACCGTCGACGGGGCACCGCCGCAGGCGGCACGCGTCTCGCTGGGCGCGGCCCGAAACAGATCGGAATTGACGGAGGCGCTGCGCATCCTGGTCGGCGCGCTGCAGAAGCCTGCCGACACCAGGCAGATCGTCTAGATCATCGACGATGACGGCGATGGAGCGCCGCAGATCACGCTTGCATGCGGCACGGATTGACCTGCATGCCGGCAGGCATGTTATGCGAGCCGTGGCGATCAGCTCGGGATCGCCCCTGGCGACAAGGACAGTCTGTTGGAAACGCTCACCTACGTCCTGCTGCTGCTCGGCGCGCTCGCCGGCGGCTTCGTCTCGGGACTGGCCGGTTTCGGCACGGCGCTGATGGCGCTCGGCATCTGGCTCTATGTGCTGCCGCCCTCGCTCGCGGTCCCCTTGGTGCTGATCTGCTCGGTGATCGCGCAGACCTCGACGCTGCCCTCGATGTGGAAGAGCTTCAACCTCTCGCTGGTCTGGCCGTTCCTGATCGGCGGCCTGCTCGGCGTCCCGCTCGGCACCATGATGGTGGCCTCGGCCGATCCAAAAGTGTTCAAGCTGAGCGTCGGTGTGCTGATCCTGATTTTCTCTACGGCGCTCTATCTGAACAAGAGGTCGCTCGCGATCAAATCCGGCGGCCGGATTGCCGACGGCGCGGTCGGCTTTGCCGGCGGCATTCTTGGTGGCCTCGCTGGGCTCTCGGGACCGCTGCCGATCCTGTGGGCCAATATCCGCGGCTGGAACAAGCACGAGCGGCGCGGCATCTTCCAGCTCTTTAACTTCACGGTGCTCGCCACCGCACTGCTGCTGCAGACCGCATCGGGTCTCGTCGAGCTCAAAGTGGTCTGGCTCGCGGCCGTCGCCTTTCCGGGCACCTTGATCGGCGCATGGGCGGGCGCGCGCGTCTATCACGCGCTGAACGACAAGCATTTCGGCGATGTCGTGCTCGGCCTCTTGTTTCTGTCGGGCCTCACTCTCGTCTGGAACAGCCTTGGCGCGCATTAGCCCCACGGCGCCGCAAGCTGGCGGGAGGCGTGGGAGGGATGTCACTTTCGCTACGCGGGAGCACGGGCCGGAGGCGCGACCGGCTCGGCTTCCACTGCCTTCGCGGCCTCGTCCTGCGACGCGAAGCGCTTGCCGAACTCGCGGCGCATGAGCCACAGGCTCATTGCGGCCTGCAGCGTCGTCGCCGCGATCGAGAGATACCAGACATGCTCGATGCGGAAACCCGGCCGCGTCGACAGCCAGAGCACCGGCAGCGAATAGGTGAACACGCGCGTCACCGAGCTCACCAGCACAGGCCTGGTGTTGCCGAGGCCCTGGAACATGCTGGAGCAGGTGAAGATGAGGCCCTGCGCCACCATGTTGAGCGAGATGATCCGCAGGAACAGGAAGGCGATCGCCATCGTCTCCCGGTCGTTGGAAAACCCGGCCAGCAGCAGCTCCGGCTTCAGCTGCGCGAGGATCATGAAGCCGACCGCCACGACGGTGGTGATCAGCGCCGTCTTGACAAAGGTTTCCCGCACCCGCGCGCCGTTGCCGGCACCGACGTTCTGGCCGGCGATGGGCGCGGCCGCCAGCGCAATCGCGAGCGCCGGCATCTGAATCAGGCCGAGCACGCGCTGCCCGATGCCGAAGCCCGCCTGCGCCGCCGCGCCGAAGTCGCGCAGCACGTAATAGACCACCGCCATGAAGATGAACATCATCGCGAACTCGCCGCCGGCCGGCAGGCCGACATTCAGGATGCGCATCAGGTGCCGCGGCTGCGGACGCCACTGCGCCGCGTTGAAGGCGACGTAGCGCTCGACCTTGCGGAAATAGGCCAGCAGCATCAGCACGCCGACGGCGACTGCGATCGAGCTCGCCAGCCCCGCGCCGGCGACACCGAGCGCGCAGCCCGTGCCCCAGCCCGAGATCAGCACCGGCGCCAATGCGATATTGATCGCGACCGCGAGCGCGCGCACGACCATCGCGGGACGCACGATTCCGGTCGCACGCAGCGCCGAAGCCAGCACCTGCATGGCGAATTCCAGCGCGAGCGCCGGCATGAACCACAACAGGTAGGTGGTCCCCGCCTCGACCGTGGCCTGGTCGGCCGCGACCGAACGCATGTAAGGGCGCGACAGCGCTGCGCCGATCACGAGGGTCAAGAGGCCGGCCAGCACCGACAGCACGACCGCCTGGTTCAAGATCAGGTTCGCATCCGCCCGGTCCTTGCGTCCCACGGCATGCGCGATCAGCGCCACCGTGCCGACGCCGAGCACCTGCATCAAGGCATTGACGAGAAAGCCGGCATTGCCGGCCGCGGCGACGCCGGCAACCGCCGCATCGCCGAGGCTAGATACGAAATACAGATCGACCAGCTGGCAGATCATGATCGAGATCATGCCGACCATGATCGGCGGCGCCATGGCCAGGATGTGTCTCACGATAGAGCCGTGTGTCAGGTCTTTCATGTCGTTCCATCCCCACGCGACGTGGCCGGCATTCGTCCACCGGCCACGCGCGTCATTCCGCTGCTGCGATCTCTCCGAGCTCCACCACCTGGCGCTCGAACAGGCTGCGATAGATGCCGCCGGGCTTGGCCGCGAGCAGACCGTGCGTGCCCTGCTCGACGATCTCGCCGCGGTCGAACACCAGGATGCGATCGAGGCTCTTCACCGTCGACAGCCGGTGCGCGATCACGATGGAGGTGCGTCCCTTCATCAGCCGCTCCATCGCCTCCTGGATCAGCGCCTCCGATTCCGAATCGAGACTCGAGGTCGCCTCGTCCAGGATCAGCACCGGAGCATCCGCCAGGAAGGCGCGCGCCAGCGCCACGCGCTGCCGCTCGCCGCCCGACAATTTCACGCCCCGCTCACCGACCAGGGTGCCGTAACCCTTCGGCAGGCGCAGGATGAAGTCGTGCGCATTGGCAAGCCGCGCCGCCTGCTCGATCGCCTCCAAGCTGGCGCCGGGCCGGCCATAGGCGATGTTCTCGGCGAGCGTACGGTGAAACAGGATCGGCTCCTGCTGCACGATCGCGATCTGGCTGCGCAGCGATTGCTGCGTGGCCAGCGCGATGTCCTGCCCGTCGATCAGCACGCGGCCGCCGGTGACGTCATAGAGCCGCTGCACCAGCTTGACGAAGGTGGTCTTGCCGGAGCCGGAGCGGCCGACGAGGCCGACCCGCTCGCCGGCGCGGATCGTCAGCGACAGCCCGTCATAGAGCGGCGCACGATGGCCGCCATAGTGGAACGTGACGTCGTCGAACACGATCTCGCCGCCTTCGATCGCGATCGGCTGCGCATTGGCCGCATCGGCGATGCCGATCGGCTCGTCGTGGATCGCCACCAGCTCCTCCATGTCGTTGACCGAGCGCTGGAGGTTGTTGATGTGCATGCCGACGTCGCGCAAATAGGCGTGGATCACATAGTAGCTCGTCAGCACGTAGGTGACGTCGCCGGGCGAGGCGTAGCCGGAGACCCACAGCAAAACGGAGCCGCCGATCACCGAGGCGCGCAAGCCCAGCAGCAGCGTCAGCTGCGCCATGGCGGTGTAGTTGTAGCGAAACCAGGTCCGCCGCACGCGCACGCCCCAGCGGTTGATGACGCGGGCGAGCCGCGCGTCCTCGCGCAGTTCCGCGCCGAAGGATTTCACCACGGCGTTGCAGGTCAGCGCATCCGCCAGCGTGCCGCCCACCTTGGTGTCCCAGGCATTGGAGACGCGCGCGGCCGGCGCGACGTAGCGGGTCGAGAACAGCACCGTCATGGTGACATAGACCAGCGCGCCGAGCGCGATCACCGCGCCGAGCGAGACCCAGTGCAGGCCGAGCAGGATCATCGAGCCGATCAGAACGACGAACGAGGGCAATAGCGCGAGCAGCAGCGTGTCGTTGAGCAGGTCGAGCGCCCACATGCCGCGGGTGATCTTCCGAACCGTGGAGCCGGCGAAGGAGTTCGCGTGCCAGTCGGTCGAGAAGCGCTGCACGCGCGTGAACGCCTCCTGCGCGACCTCGGACATGATCTGCAGCGTGAACGGCACGATCGCCTGCAATCCCGCGAGCCGCAGCACCATCGAGGCCGCGCCCAGCGCCACGATGGCGCCGAACGCGACCAGCGCCGCGTGCCGCGCATCGGGGTCGGACGGACCGCGGGTCAGCGCATCGATCAGGTGTCCGGAGAAGACCGGCATGAACAAATCGGCGGCGGTTGCGCCGAGCAGGCCGCCGGCCACGACGAGGCCGCGCCCCGGCTGCTTCAGCCAATGTTTGAACACGAAGGGAAGCACGACGCGAATCGCCGCAGGCTTCTTGGACAGAGCGGTCATGGCATCATCCGGCCGCTTCGCGCGGGCCGGCTCCATCGATGGACGCAAGTCGGCCCGAAGGCCGCAACGGCGTCACGTAAGACTGATTTTGACTTGGGAAACGAAGCGATCGGGACGCTCGGCCAAAACCTTGGCCCAATCGAAGCTGGCGGAAGAGGCCTCTAACAGGCCGCGTACATACCGAACCAGAACGTCATCGAGGTGATCATCGAGCGCGGGCGTACGATCTGCGATTGCGACGAAATCATGCAAATCTCTCCCCGGTTCGAATGAATGAGGCGCGCTTTATAGATGTGTCGCCAGCCGATTGCAACGGGGCTCGCGCGAGATCACGCACGAGTGTTGCAAATTAGTGCCCGTCGCCGCCGGCGCCGAACGGCGACGGCGGTCTCTTCAGCAGCACCACCAGGAAACTGAGGGCGAGATAGAACAGCGACAGGATGAAGAAGGCATCGCCAAAGCTCATCACCACGGCCTGGCGATGAACCAGCTGGGAAAGCTGCTTCATGGCCATCAGCGTGGAATCGCCAAGTCCCTGAAATTTCTGCATGAACATGCTCAGGGTTTCGGTCGCGGTCGTGTTGCCCCAGGTCACGCGCTCCTGCAGACGGGTGATATGCAGGTCGGTGCGGTCGTTGAGCACGGTGTTGATGACGGCGAGGCCGAGCGCGCCGCCGAGATTGCGCATCAGGTTGAACAGGCCGCTCGCGTTCTTCACCTTGTCAGGTGGCAGCGTGCCGAGCGCGACGTTGTTGGTCGGGACCATCGCGAACATCATGCCGATGCCGCGCAGGATCTGCGGCACCAGCAGCTCGTAGAAATCGTATTCGCGGGTGATCCAGGTCATCTGGTAGGAGCCGATCGCGAACACGACGAGGCCGAACGCGATCATGTAGCGCATGTCGAGCTTGGCCATGAGCCGGCCGACCAGCGGTGCGACCAGGAACATGGTGATGCCGGAGACGAACATGGTGTCGCCGATCATCAGCGCGCTGTAGCCGCGCACTTCGGCGAGATAGCGCGGATAGATGTAGGTCAGGCCGTAGAGACCGATGCCGATGCAGAATTGCAGCGTGCATCCGACGGCGAAATTGCGGTCGGAGAAGGTGCGCAGATTGACGATCGGCTCGGCCGCCGTGAACACGCGCCAGAAGAAGGCGATGGCCGAGATCGCGCAGATCCAGGCGCAGATCGCGACCGACGTGTCCTGCATCCATTGATATTGCGGGCCCTCTTCCAGCACATATTCCAGCGTGCCGAGGAAGCTGGCCATGAACAACAAGCCCCACCAGTCGAAGCGATCGAGCAGCTCGAAATGCGGCTCGTCGAAATCGACCAGCGCCAGCACGCCCACTGTGATGCCGATGCCGGGCACGACGTTGATGAAGAACAGCCAGTTCCACGACATCGCGTCGGTGATGTAGCCGCCGACCGTCGGTCCGATGGTCGGAGCCAAGGTTGCGACGAGGCCGATGATGGGACCGACGATGTGGAATTTCGTGCGCGGGAAGACGGTGTAGGCCGAAGCGAACACGGTCGGGATCATGCCGGCGCCGAGAAAGCCCTGCAGCGCGCGCCAGAGGATCATCTCCTCGATCGTCGTGGCGAAGCCGCAGAGCAGGCTCGCGAAGGTGAAGCCGGCCGCCGAGATCGCGAACAACAGCCGCGTGCCGAAGGCGCGCGACAGGAATCCCGACAGCGGGATCGCGATCACCTCGGCGATCAGATAGGCGGTCTGAACCCAGGAGACCTCGCTGGAGCTCGCCGACAGCCCGGCCTGGATTTCGCTCAATGAGGCCGAGACGATCTGGATGTCCAGGATCGACATGAACATCCCGAACACCATGATGATGAACGCAAACAGCCGCTTCGGCGCAATGCGCTCCGAAGCGGGATCCGCCATCATGGCAGGTGAAGCGGTGGTGGCGTTGGCCATTTTCTCACTCAGCTCGCGCGAGAGGGCACGCTCCACCTCTTCCCATCGGGGAGAGGTCTATTTGCGCAGCAAATCGGGTGAGGGGCCGCAGCTTCCACGAGAGAGCGTAACCCCTCACCCGGATCGCATCTTCCGATGCGATCCGACCTCTCCCTCCGGGAGAGGTGAAAGGCGAAGCGGCGCTCGTCTCGAACATCATAGCATCCCTACTGCGGATGGACCGCGGTGGGATCGTCGAGGTCGACCGCGCTGTCGGCGTCGGCGGCGCCCTTGTTGGTGTCGACGGTGGCGTAGACCGACATGCCGGCGCGGAGCAGGTTCTGCTTCGCCACAGATTTGGGCACGCGGATGCGGACCGGCACGCGCTGCACGATCTTGGTGAAGTTGCCGGTGGCGTTGTCGGGCGGCAGCAGCGTGAACACCGACCCCGCGCCCGCCGCGATGCTGTCGACGACGCCGGAGAACTTGCGCATGCCGTAGGCATCGACCTTGATCGTCACCGGCTGGCCCGGGCGGATGCGCTTGAGCTGTGTCTCCTTGAAGTTCGCGTCGATATAGACGTCGTCCAGCGGCACGATGTTGCCAAGGCGCTGTCCGACCGCGACGAAGTCGCCGGTGTTGACAAGGCGGTTCGAGAACGTGCCGTTCACCGGCGCGCGCACCGCCGTGAAGCCGAGGTCGCGCTCGGCTTTGGCGAGCGTGGTCTTGAGCTCGGCGAGCTGGGCCTGCGCTTCGGCCTGCTGCGCCTTGGCGACGTCGACATTGCTGACGGCAACCTCGTAGGCGGCTCGCGCGGCCTTGACCGCGGCGGCGCCCTGGTCGCGTCCGGCTTCCGAGCTTTCGAAGGTGGCGCGCGAGGCAAAGCCCTTGCTGCTCAGCGCCTGCTGGCGCTCATAATCGAGGTCGGCGCGCTTGAGGCCCGCTTCGGCGGAGACGAGCTGCGCCTTGGCCTGGGCGACCTGGCTGTCGAGAGCTGCGACCTGGCGGCCGATGCGATCGATGGTGGCTTGCTGGGTCGCGATCTTGGTCGCGGCCGCTTCGACCGCGATCCTGTAGTCGCCGTCGTCGATGCGGAGGACGATGTCGCCGGCTTGGACCTGTGTGTTGTCGCCGGCAAGGATCGAGGAGATGTGGCCGGCAACGCGCGCGCCGAGCATGGTGTTGTTGGCGCGCACATAGGCGTCGTCGGTCGAGATGTAGAAGCGACCGACCAAAGTGTAATAGCCGGCATACCCCGCAACAGCCAGCGCGAGGACGAGGCCGACGCCCATCAGGACGAATTTGCGCTTGCCGGACTTTGGCGCACCGGACGCAGCGGCGGCGGGCGCGTCCGGCGCAGGTGCGGCCGGCTTGTCGATCACGGGCTGCTCCGGCGCCTCGCGGGTCGGACGCTTGGTTTCCTCGGCCACGTGAGCGCGCAGCTGCTCGGCAGGGGGTGCGGGTGTCTCGGAGGCAGCATCAGCGCCCGTCTGGTCCTCCGCCGTTTCCTGGCGAAGGACGCGAGCCGTCTGATCTCTCGATATGGCCATCACGGCCTCCCCAAAAAAGCGCAACCCGAGGGCGGCCGCTGTTGCAGGCGGTTTCCTCGCGTGGATCTCAAATAGCATTGACCGAACGGTTCGGTCAATATACACATTATTCCCGACAGACCTTACAGCCGCGAATCCTTTATGGGCGTTTCATGGCTTAATCCCGACCCAAAAACCTTCCGAGACCCTAAACCAATGGTTGTAGCTGCCAGCGAACAATTGCGTATCGTCCAGGACGAGGACAATTCCAAGCGCCGCCAGATCCTGGACGGCGCCCGCAAGGTGTTCATGGATCTGGGCTTCGACGGGGCCAGCATGGGCGAGATCGCGCGCGCCGCGCAGGTCTCCAAGGGCACACTCTACGTCTACTTCGCCGACAAATGCGCGCTGTTCGAAGCCATCGTCGAACAGGAGGCGCTCCAGCACGGCCAGGTCGTGTTCAGTTTCGATCCCGACCGCGAGGCCGAGAGCACGCTGAAGGAGTTCGGCCTCGCCTATCTTCACCTGGTCTGCCGCCCCGGCGGCGGATCGGCGATCCGCACCGTGATGGCGATCGCCGAGCGCATGCCGGATGTCGGCCGGCGTTACTATGCGCGCGTGCTGGACAAGAGCATCAACCGCCTCTCCGCTTATCTCAAGGCACGTGTCGCATCGGGCGATCTTTCGATAGATGATTGCGATCTTGCCGCCTCGCAGTTCATGGAACTGTGCAAGGCCTCGCTGTTCCTGCCCTTCGTGTTTCAGGCGGAGCCCGCGCCGTCGGAACAGCGCATGAGCGCGGTGGTCGAGAGCGCAACGCGGATGTTCCTGGCGGCGTACAAGGCGAGGTAGCCGCGCGTTGCGCCTGCGGGCCGGGCGACACTATATTGCGGCCATGTCTCGTGATCTTCGCCCGCCAGTCGACATCCTCCACTACGAGATCGTCCAGGAACAGGCCTCGGCGCTTGGGCGGATGGGCCGCGCCCTCGAACAGAGCCTTTCGCGTTTGCGCGAGTTCGACGTCGCTCACGCCGCGACCGAAGTGCCGGACGCGATGCAACCGGCCAGGCGCAAGCTGGTGCTGGAAGCCGGCCAGGCGCTTTGGATGTTCGTGGTGCAGCGCGAGGCATCCGGCCTGCGCGACAGCCGCCACATCATGCGCACCTACAATGTTCCGGGTGAAGTGCAGCGCTGCATGGGACTGACACCATCGAAGCCTAAATCGCGATGACGACATCATCGCGCTTTAGTCAGTGACCTGCTTCCTCAGCGCCGAGAGATCATTCACGACCATCTTGGTCGGGCCGGTCGTGATGATGCCCTCGTCCTGGAGACGGTTGAGAATGAGGCTGATCGACTGCCGCGTCGCGCCGATCATACGCGCGAGATTGGCCTGCGTGAGGCGGCCGAGCGAGATCGGACCGTTCTCGTCCTGCGCCGCGTTCTCGCACAGCTTCACCAACAGCAGCACCAATCGTTCCGCAGCCTTCTGCCCAGCCAGCGTCTGCGCCAGCATCGAATAGGTCTCGCCCTTGAAGCCGAGACATTCGATCAGCGCGACTGCGAACGAGGGCGACTGTGCGATCAGGCGGCGGATGGCATCCTGGTCGAGATGCAAAGCTTCGACCCGGCCGAGCGCGCGCGCCGACCAGCTATGGCGGTGATTGCCGAGAATGTAGGGGGCGCCGACGAAGTCGCCGGCTTCCCATGTCGCCAGCATCAGCTCGCGACCTTGCGTGCCGGCATGGGTGCTTTCGACGATTCCGCTCAAAATGACGTGGATGCCGTTCGCCGGCTCGCCTTCGCGCAGCAGATGTTCGCGGTTCTGGTAAGTCGCCAACCTGCCGGTCCGCATCACCAGGTCCAGATCAGACTTGTCCAGCGCCTTCAGCACATAGCGACCCGTTCCGGCGCCTTGCACTTCCGCACAGGGCTCACCCGGATCGGCGACTTCATGCGCATGGCCCCGCCCCACGACCAGTCTCCCTTCGAGTGACGGCTCGAAGGCTAGGAGGTATCGCATCCGATTGCAACGCGGTGCGACCGCTCAACGCACGGCCGCCGCAGCCGTGAACGCACAAGCGAGGTCAGCGAGCAGGCGCTCCCGCCCCGCCGGCGCCAGGAACGTGACTCCATAGGGCACGCCGGCCCCGGTCATCGCATTCGGCACCGCAATCGCGGCGAGCCCGAGCGGATTGGCGTAGTTGGTGTAGTAGCCGTTGTTGAAATTGGCCGTCAGCGGATCGCGCGCAACTTCATCAATGCTGAGGACGGTGCCGACCGTCGGCACCACCAGCGCATCGTGAGCTTCCCAGAAGCCGCGAAGCTGACGCTGGACGTCCTTGACTTCGTAGAACGCGCGGTAGGCATCGGCGGCCGAGAACTTCCGGCTGCCGAGAACGAGATCGCGCACGATCTTGACCCCTGCATCGGGATGGGCGTCGAGAAAGGCGCCGACAGAAACATCACGCTCCGCTAGAAACGGCCCGAAGAACATCAGATCGTTGATCGAGGTGAATGGCGAGAAATCCACCGGCACGACCGGCAGGTCGAGTCGGCGCAGCCGGTGCAGCGCGTCGCCGAACAGCCTCTCCGTCTCTGGATTGCCGAAGAACTTGAGCTGATCGAGGCGCGGCGTTGCGATCTTCAGCGGCCGCGCCGGGGACGCCTGCTCTGTCCAGCCGGCGAACTCCAGCTGCGAAAAGCCGTCCGCGGGATCGCGCCGCGCCAGCACGCGATAGACATCATAGCCGTCGGCGGGATCGCGGGTGTAGAGCGAGATGGTGTCGAAGCTCCGGCACGCATACACCATCCCGCGCTGGCTGAACGCGCCCGGCGCCGGCTTGAAGCCGGTCACGCCGCAATAGGACGCAGGCACCCTGCCCGACCCGCCGGTGTCGGTGCCGAACGCGAACGACGACGTGCCGGTGGCGACCGACACCGCCGCGCCCGAGCTGGAGCCGCCGGGAATGTAGTCTGCGTTGTATGGATTCCGGGCGATGCCGTAGGGCGAGCGGACGCCGACGAGCCCGGTCGCGAACTGGTCCATGTTGGTCTTGCCGACATAAATCGCACCGGCTGCAATCGCGTCAGCCACCACGGGGCTCGTATCCTCCGCCACATAGGCGAATTCCGGACAGGCCGACGTCGTCTGCTCGCCTGCGACATCGATGCAGTCCTTGACCGAGAATACGAGCCCATAGAGCGGTAGCTCATCGATCTCGCCGACGCGGGCATCGATCGCGCGCGCCGCGGCCATGACGCTCTCGGGCCTTCCCGTCGATATCCAGACACCGCTCTGGTCGGCATCAGTCAGGCGCGACAGCACGTGCGCGGCGACGTCTGACGGCTTCAGCGTGCCGTTGCGATAGGCAGCGCGAAGATGGCTAGGCGAGATATCCATGGCGTCACATGCTTATGGGAACAGGGCGCGCCGGCGAGACAAGCCCGCCGGCAGCAGGCGTCAACGGCCGATCACCTTCTCGATATAGGCCGGCTGGATGAAGGCTTCGAAGCCGGCGCGCGGCAGCAGCTTCGGGAGACGCTCCTGCTTGACTAGGAAGTCGGCCGTGGAGACCAGCGTGTCGACGAACTTGCCCTTCTTTGTCGTTGTGCCGAGATATTCCTCGGTGAGCTGCTGGTTGCAAGGGACCATGCCCGTGCCCTTCATCATCCGCATCGCATCGGGCAGCGGCAGCGAAAGCTCCTCGGCGATGATCTCGGCCGTCTTCTCCGGGTTCTTCAGCCAGAAATCGATCCCCTCGCATTCGGCCTTGATGAACTTCTCGACGTAGGACGGATATTTTTCCGCAAAAGCATTCATCACGACGCCGATGTCCCAGGTCGGATAGCCGCGCTTGGTCATCTCACCCGAGGTGATCAGGATCTTGCCGCCGTTCTTGACGGCCTTGTCGAGGTTCGGCTCCCAGAACCAGGCGGCATCGATATCGCCGCGAAGCCAGGCGGAGGCGATGTCCGAGGGTGCGAGATCGATAATCTTCAGCGAGGCAGGATCGACGCCGTCGTCCTTCAATGCCTGCAACAGCAGGTAATGTGTGGTGGATCCGAACGGCGCGGCGACCGTCTTGCCTTTAAGATCTTTAAGCGAATTGATGTTCTTGTCGGTGCGCACCACCATCGACTCGACATAGTCGAGCAGATTGATCACCAGGATGCCCTTGATCGGCAGGGCCCGGGTCGCGCCGATCGCGGTCGGAGGATTGCCGAGGCCGCCGAAATCGACGTCGTTTCCGGCGATCGCGCGCAGCATGTCGCCGCCGCCACCGATCTTGACGTATTTGATGTCGACACCAGGCATCTCCTTGGCCAGCAGGCCGAGATGCTTGGTGACGAGCTGCGCGTTCACCAAATTCAGATAGCCGACGGTCACCTTGGCCGGCTTGTCCTCGGCACGAGCGGGGGCCGAGAGCGTCAGCGCAGCGAATGCAAGCGTCGCAACCAGTCTCTTCATCATCTCATCTCTCCTCGATCAAGATCAGGTTCGGGCCCACGGCATCAGTAATTTCGCAATTCCGCGCATCATCAGGTCGAGCACGACGCCGGTCAGGCCAAGCACGATCAGGCCCATGATCACGACGTCGGACAGCAGGAATTTCGCGGCATCCCAGATCATCCAGCCGATGCCGGCGGAGGCCGCGACGATCTCGGCGGCGACGAGGACGGTGTAGGTGAAGCCGAGCGAGATGCGCATCCCGGCGAGGATCAGTGGTCCCGCTGCGGGCAGGTAGACGTGAAAGAGCAGGTGGCGCCGGGTTGCGCCAAGGGATTGCGCGGCACGCACGTAGACGGGATCGACGCTGGTGACGGCCTGGATCGTCGAAATCACGATGCCGGGCAGGCCTGCAAGGAACAACAACGACAGTTTGGAGCTCTCGCCGATGCCGAGCCACATCACCAGCAACGTATAGAGCCCGAGTGGCGGTAGCGGACGATAGAACTCGATCAGCGGATTGAGCAGCGCACGGGCATTTTTCGAGACGCCCATGAGCACGCCGAGCGGAATGCCGACGAGACAGGCCAACGCGAAGGCCACGAGGATGCGGTAGAGGCTGGCGCCGAGATGCTGAAGCAGCGTGGCGCCCTGGTAGCCCTTCGTCATGGTCTTGACGAATGCCGCCCACACCGCCTGCGGCTTCGGCAGGAACAGTTCGTTGGCCCAGCCCATCTCCGTAACGATGACCCACGCGGCCAGCAGCAGGGCGACGGTGAGGGTCGAGAGCAGCACCGACCGCGACACTGTTGGCAGCCGCAAGCTGCCCCGCCGTGTACGGTCGGCCGAGATCGGAATGGCCATGGGACTTGCCTCGACGCTCATGTGCGCACTCCCAAGATCTGCATGATGGTCAGTGCATAGATCCGCGTTGCCATCACCGACTTGGTAATCGAGATGTTCTCGTTGTCGACGGCCCAGCCGTCCTCGCCCGGACCGAAGGTGACCGCATTGATGCCTGCTTCGCGGAAGCGGATGGTGTCGTTGAAGGCATTCTTGCGATTGACGCCGGGCTCACGGCCCATCAGCCGCCGATACACCGCACGAAGCGAACGGCAGGGCTCCTCCTCGACCGGCACCGGCTCGGTCGCGTTGACGAACAGCGAGCCGGGCACCTGGCGCACTCCGACCTTGACGTCGTTGATTCCGGCAAATGTTTCCAGCCCGAGCCGCTCGATGTCGGAGATCACGCTGGCGAGCGTCATGCCCGGCACGATGCCGACCACCGCGAGCGTGATGGTGCAGGCATCCGGCGAGAACTGCATCTCGCCGGGCAGGCCGCCACGGATGCGCACCACCGAGCAGCAGGGCGGCGTATGCCCCATGAACTTGCTCGGCACGTGGGTGAACGCCATCTCCTTCAGCTTGGGCAGCAGCTTGCCCGCCTCCATGATGGCGTTGACGCTGATATCGGGCCGCCAAATGTGCGACTTGATTCCCTCGACCGTGACCTCGATCAGGCAGTGGCCGGAATTGGCCACCGAGAGGTTGATGCCCCAGTCTTTGCTGACATCTCCCCAGGCAGTCGGCTCGGCCGTGATCTCGTAGTCGGCAGTGAGACCGACCTTCTCGAGCATGTAGATCGAGCCTTCGGTGCCGTTACGCTCCTCGTCGACGGTGTAGCAGCACATCAAGGTGCCATCGAACGTCACGCCCTCCTCGATCAAGGCCTGCACCGCGAGCAGCGATGCGGCAAGGTTGCCGCGTGTGTCCGACGTGCCGCGCGCGTAGAGCAGATCGCCATGGCGCGTCGCCTTGAACGGATCGAAATCCGTCATGCGCCATTTCTCGGGCTCGACCACCGGATAGGTGTCGAGATGATCGTTCAGGATCAGCGACGGTGCGCCCTCCCGCCCTTTCAGCACGCCGAGCACGTTCGGCCGGTGCGGCTGCGCACTGTGCTTGGTGACCACCATGCCGAGGGCCTCGAGCTTGCCGGCGACCAGCATCGAGATCGCCTCCTCCTCGGCCGGCGGCAGATCGGGATCGAGCGGATTGCCGGAGCGCGGCTGACCGGTTCGGATCAGCTCGGAGGCAAGGTCGAGCCATCGCTGCTCCGTGATGCGCGACAGCACGCGCTGCTCGAGATCGGAGTAGGGCGGGGCGACGGGCATCTGCATGATGGGTTCCGCTGGCTCACAGCGCCGGCTGCGCTGCTTCGTTTCAGCACCATCATTGCAGCGACCGTGCCAATCGCGGGAAAAGCCCGTCCTGGCCCGATTAGCGATTTTGATTCAATGAGTTGGCGGCGAATCGGGACGGCGCAAATTTTTGCGCCTCAACTGGGCTTTGCCGAAGACGCAGCGTCCACTGAACAGCCGGGCCTCAGCCGGCCGCTGACCCCAGGTCTTCCATCCTGCGCCATCCATGCAGGATGCGACGCCCTTCCGGCGCGAACGCAAAATAGTTGCCGCCGCCTGCCGGCTGATCGTGGACGCGATCGATGGAATGGCCGGAATAGTGACAGAACAGCAGCGTGCCGACTGCGCCGTGGCCGACGAACAGGACGTCGCCGGGTCGGTTTCGCGTCAGCACTGCCTCAGCCTCGCGCACGATCCGCGCCTGTGCATCCGCAGCGCGCTCCCAGCCGCGCACGCTGAGATGAGGCGCGGCGAAGAACTGGTCGGCGACAGCTTCGAACTCGGCCGGCTTCAGGAAACCGGTCGCCGAACGGTCGTTTTCGTGCATGGCCTCGCGGATCTCGATCATGAGTCCGAGCCGAGCGGCAATGATCTCGGCGGTCTCGATCGCCTTCCGCTCGCCGCTGGAGACGATCTGCTTGGTGCTTGCGAGCCAGCCTGCATTCGCCAAGGCCTCGGTGCGCGCGCGGCCGAGCGGGCTCAGGCCCCATTGCGGCACCGGCACATCGGGATCGATTTGCACCTGCGGGTGGGTGAGATAGCGGACGATGTCGGCGGTCATAATGAATCTCAGTCTCTCCTCGTCATTGCGAGGAGCTCGCGACAAAATTGCGAAGCAATTTTGCGCTGATGCGACGAAGCAATCCAGACTGCCGCCGCGGTGACAGTCTGGATTGCTTCGCTCCGCTCGCAATGACGGTGAAGGTCGATTTTCGCAAGGTAATGCCTAATCGTCGGCGTACTCGTCCTCTTCCCGCTTGTGCATCGTGCTCTTGCGCGCACCGAGTGAACCGGTCACCGACGGCTCGCGCGCACTCGCATAGGGTCTGCGCGACTGGGCGCGCGAGGCGACCTCTTCGCCCGACACGGCGGCGGGCTGGCAGATCAGGCGGCGGCTGGCGCGGCGCATCAGATCGACGTGGATGTGATCGTAGTGGTAGACGTTCGAGCCCGGCGCCAGCACGGTGCTGAAATGCGCGCACGCACCCGACTGCACATCGCGCAGGAATCCCTGCTCTTCCGGCATGCCGCGCCAGCCGTCCTTGATGGTGACGCGGCGTCCGTCAGCGAGCACGAAGGCCGAAATGTCGAGCGCATTGCCGTAGGCGTGCTCTGAGATGTGGGCGTGCGGATTGCCGTTCATGCCGCGGCAGGAATAGGCGGAGATCTGCTTGATCTCGGCGACGCGCACGCCGAACCAGCGCATCGCCGAAGGCTGCACCGTGTCGGCGAGCCAGCGGTCGAGCTCGGACACGATCGGACAGGCGAGCGTCGCTGTCGGCTTGATCGCAACGGGACCGACGCTCGCGACGGGATTGCCCTGCGCAGGACCAAGACGCGGCAGCGGCTGCTGTGCCGGCGCCTGCGAGTAAGGCGCCGGACGAGCCGGATAGCTCGGTGCGTTCATGTAGCGCGCCGCACCCGCGGCGTCGGTACCCTCGGGCGGCAGATCGATCTCGTCCTCCTGCGCGGCCACGCCGGGTGCGTTCAGCGACATCGGCCCCGACGATGCACCATAGCCGGCCGGCTGGCGCACCGCGCTCTCGGGATAGTTCGAGCGCTGCGGATAGGACGATGCGGGATAGCCTTGGCTCTGCGGATAGTTCGACTGCGGCTGCACCGGCCAACGCGGCTGGTTGCCGATGCTGCCGGGCGGGCGCAGCGACTCGTCGGCAAAGCCATAGGTGCTGGAGCCTTCGCCGATGGCGGCGACCTTGAGCGGAAACTCGGCGCCGCAGCTGCCAGGCCCGGAGATCGGGTCGATGCGGACGATGTCCGCACTTTCCTTGACTGCGCCCGATTTCAGGCATGCGGCTTCCGCCTCGGCCCGCCACGGTTCACGTTCGGCCTGGAAGAAGCCGCGACCGCAACCCGCTAGCGAAACAAGGACGATGGAGCCGACGAGATACAAACGAACTCCGCGCGTCATGCACGCACGTTCGGTGAATTTACTTAAAGACTCTTCAACACGTCGATTTCAGCATTTCTTAACCATGCCGGCCGCACTGGCGCGGCCGCTACCGCCGATGAGCGACAGCAAGACTGACTTTTTCGGTGAGAGACTCTCTGTTAACCATGACGGCCGCGGCAAAGCGCGACCAGCGGAGCGACCTCATGACGTTCGCCGGCAGACTGAGCGTGATCACCGCCTACCTCGCCATGGCCTTCGTCGGCGCCATCGTGCTCGGGATGATTTAGAAGCGCTGATCAACACACGACAGTTCGCTCAACCGCCCTGGAGGGCAGGAAAAACACTACGACCGCGTGCGCGAGGGCTGCGACGAGGCGGTGATCTCCTCCCGCGGCACCTCGACCCGCGTCCAGTCGTTGCCGGAGCACCAGAAGCGGCCGAGCGCGCAGGCTTCGACGTGCAGCTTGCCGGAGCCCTTCAACCTCATCGTCGCGTAATAGGTGTTGCCGCTGGAACGGCTGTAGATGCTCCCGGTCCAGACATCGTGCTTCTTCGGCTTCATGTTGACGAGCACGCTCTCGCCCCGGCCCGAGGCTTCACTGAGCGCGTAGCCGCACAATGCGGATCCACAACGCTCGATGCGGACTGTGCCCTTGGCGCCGGCGCTCTCCCATTCGCCGAGCGGCGCACGGCTGTCGTCGCCGCTGACCTGCGCCACAATTGTGGTCTGATCGATCTCGGCGCTGGGGACGATGACCGGCGGCTCGATGCGCGGCGGTTCTAGCGCGGCGGTCTTCGGCCGATCGATCCGCTCCAGATCAACCCGCGGCGGACCGGGGCTCAGCGTCTCCATTCTCGAAATCTCAAAGCTTGGCGCCGGCGGTGGCGCCACGGGCTGCGACGTCGACGCGGCAAGGATGGGAGGCGCCGGTGGCGGCACGACCACAGCCGCTTGTGGCGGCTTGACCGCTGCCGCCGGACAAGCTGGCTGCGGTGCCTGGACTACCGGCGCGGGCGCCGGCTGCAAGGCCGGTGCTGTGGAGACCTCGTCCGATGGCCGAAGGCCGCGATTGGAGGACACGGTGACACAGGACGAGGATCGGCAATTGCGCGGCGCCTCGACATGAAACCGGTGGCCGCCGATCGAGAACGTGTAGGAGCCGGCCTGCGCGGTCGGCGCCATCGCCAGCAGCGCGATCGATGTACCAAGCCAGCTCGCAAGTCGCGGCATCTGCCTCTCCCTCAGTGTCGCGACGACGTTACGCAGCGCAGGCACGGCCGAATGTGCGCTGCATCACCCAGGCGGCGTCAGGTCGTTGTGACGCCCATCACAGAACGCCAAGCCGCCCCAGCGTAGGGTCGAACCACGCTTCATCCACCAGCGACTTCGGTCCATCTCGGGACCACGCCATTTTCGGAGGTTGTCATGAGCAAGCTCTCCATCGCCGCCACCGCCCTCTTCCTCGCGTCGACCGCCGCCGCGCATGCCGGCAATTCGATTTCGTTCCAGATCGAGGGCCAGCAGATCCGCATCGAGACGCCGCGCAACTGCGCTTCGCTCAATTGCGTGACCATCGTCGCGCCGGGTCTGTCGGACAAGCCGATCAAGCTGAACAACATCAACCTCAAGGGCCTCGGTGGCTCCAAGGACGATGACGTCGACGCCACGCCGGCTCCCGCGCCCACGACGGCGCAACCCGCGCCGGCTCCGGTGCAGCAGCAGCCCATGCCGCAGGCGCCGGTGCAGGCGACCGCGCCGGCCGCGCCCGCCGCCCCAGCCGCGACTGTTGCTGCCGCTCCTTCTATCGGCTTCGACAACTCGCAGCCGGCTCCGGTTGCGGCGCCCGCGCCTGTTGCCGCACCCGCTCCCGTCGCCGCGGCTCCTGCGCCGGCTCCGGTGGCCGCCTCGCCCGTGGCTACGGCGAACTCGCCGATCGGCGTCTGGGCGACCGAAGAGAACAAGGGCAATGTCCGCGTCGAGCAGTGTGGCGCCAATCTCTGCGGCTATGCCGAGAAGACCAATGAACGCATCCTGATCAACATGAAGCCCGAGGGATCGAAGTGGAGCGGCCGCATTCGCGATCCGAACTCCGGCCGCAATTACGACTCGACGATCTCGATGAAGGGTCCGAATGCGATGCGCGTGCAGGGTTGCGCCTTCGGCGGCATGTTCTGCGGAGGCCAGACCTGGAAGCGCGTGAGCTGACGCGCGGAGCGGGTCAGCTCCCACACACGCACACTCTTCGTCATGCCCGGGCTTGTCCCGGGCATCCACGTTCTCAGTGCCGCAAAGCGTGGATGGCCGGGCCTCCGCCGCGCCGTAGCGGCTTCGGCCGCGCAGGCGGGACAAGCCCGGCCATGACGCTGCGGAGAAGACTGGATCCCATTCGCGAGCATCGCGCTCCTTTGAACGTTCGCCTCTCCTGTGCCACACACATTCATCCGTCATTCAGCTCTGTCCGGCTGATATCAACCCATCTGGCCTCACGCTCTCATCGGGACTTCCTCGTGACATCAATGCTGGCTTGGCGCCGCTTCGTGTTCGCGCTCGTGCTACCGGCATTGCCGCTGGCGGGCAGCAGCGCGGCTCGTGCATCCGAGACGATCGAATTCGCACAGGCGCAGCCGCAAGCCCAGCCAACGCCCGCACCCTCGCCGACGCCATCGGCCGCCCCGACACCGTCCGCAGACGCACAGCCCGCTGCCGTCGAGCCGATCGGCAACGTCGCAACCGTGACGGGGATCGCGACCGTAATCCGCGACAAGAATTCCTATCCGCTGCGCGTGCGCGACGACATCTATCTCAACGACGTCGTGCAGACCTCGTCGAACTCCGCGCTCGGCATCACCTTCAACGACGCCACCACGTTCAATCTCTCGGCGAGCGCGAAGATCACCATCGACAATTACGTCTATGAAGACGGCGGCAAGCAGAATTCGGCGATCTTCGACGTCGGCAAGGGCACGGTTGCCTTCGTGGCGGCCGCGGTGGCGAAGACGGGCGACATGAAGATCACGACGCCAACGGCAACGCTCGGCATCCGCGGCACCACCGGGGTCGTCGACGTGCCCGAAGGCGCGGCGGCGAACAGGGCGAGCAACGTCAACATCAAGCTCTATCCCGACGCCGACGGCCGCGTCGGCCACATCGATGTCGACGACCGCTCGAGCGGCGCGCGGCTCGGCGCGCTGACGCAAGCCGCGAGCGGCTTTGCGATCCGCCCGGGCGCGGCCACCGCCGGCGTCATGCGTTTTGCGGCCGTGCCGATCACGATCCCCGCGCCGCAGATCGCGCGCGACCGCGGCTTTGTCAGCCAGGTGCATCTGGCGCAGACCGCGGGCCGGCAGATCGTCATCGAGCAGCGCGACTTCCGTCGCGCCAATCCGACGGCGCTCAGCCGCATTCCGCGGCCGGCACAACCGCCGCAGCAGCAACAATTGCGGCCGACGACGGCCCCAGGCCAATTGCCGCAACGGCCGGACGGCCAGCCGCGTCAGGACAACCGTCCGGGTCAGCAGCAGCCGGGCACGCCGGGCCGGCAGGGAACACAGCAAGGCGCGCAGCCGCCGCAGCGGCAGGGACAAGGACAACACGGCGGCGCGGTGCAGCCGGGCACGCCGCGTGCCGGGCAGGGGCAAGGGCAACGGCAACAGGGCGCTGGTCGCCCGACGGGCGCGCCGCGCGCCGGACAGGGCACGGCGCCCAGCAACACGCCGCAAATTCAGCCGCAGCGTGGTGGACAGATTCAGCCCGGAGGAATCGTGCCGCCACAACCGGGCGGGACACCGCAGCCGCAAGCGCCGCGCACCGGATCGCAGCTGGGCCAGCCCCCCGCGGTCCAGCAGCCCGGTGGCGTCCAGCGCCAGGGCGGATTCCAGCAGCGCCCACCCGCCGCACAACGCCCCGCAGCGCCGCGCAAGCCGGCGCCCGCTCCAAAGGAGAAAGAGCGGCGTTGACAGCGCCGCCCCTCACCCTGAGGAGCGTCGTCGAGCACGATCAGCCTCCTCCGTCATTGCGAGCGCAGCGAAGCAATCCAGAGCCCCTCCGCGGAGAAAGTCTGGATTGCTTCGCTGCGCTCGCAATGACGACGTTGAAAGGGCTGCTGCTGCTCACACAGCCGCATTAACTTGCGGATACGTCCTCACCCGCAAGCAGGGCGCGATGACAACTCACGCCTCGCCGCGCAGCCAGGCTTTCACCTTCTGCAACAGGCCTTGCCGCAGCTCGTCGACGGAAGCTGCTTCGGCGGGTGTCAGTGTCTGCAAAGCTGCATCCACGTCGTCGTTCGACGGCGTCGGCTCTTGCGGCGGCGATGGCGGCCAGCGTCAGCCAGTCGACCGCCTTGATGTCGTTCGTCAGCTTGCGAACGGGGCCCCCGTCGGCCTCCATCCGCCAGAAATGCACGACCTTGGAGCGGCCGCCGGACTGGTAGACGAGCGTGCCCAAGAATTCGTGGATGGCGACGTCGTGGCCGGTCTCTTCCAGCACCTCGCGATGCGCGGCTTCCTTCGGCGTCTCGCCGTCATCGAGCTTGCCCTTGGGCAGGACCCATTCGTTGCGCTTGCGCTGGCGCACGACTGCAACCAGCGGCACCGGCCCGCGCCGCAGCACAATACCACCCGCCGCCATGACCGGCGCCCGCGCCATCACCACATCCGTATCGAATCGCCCCCGCCCGACGATATAGGCGGCGGGGACGGCGGATTGAAGGCTACTTTCTTCTGAGCAGCGCTTGACCGGCGCGGATGCGCGTGCCCTCGGCAATGCCGTCGCAGAAGGTGAAATCGCCGGGCGCGAGGATGATGATGGTCGAGCCATGCTCGAACCAGCCGAGCTCCTCGCCTTTGGTCACGTCGACGTCGCAGGGAAAATTGACCGGGCCCTTCGTCTGCGCGTTCAGCACCATGTCGAGGAAGTGCAGGCGGATGCTCGCGACCAGGATGGCCGCAACGGGCACCAGCGTCACGGCTTCGCCGGTCGACAGATGCGTGCGGATCACCGCGCGCTCGTTCTTGCAGAACAGACGCTCGACGCGCTTGAGTGCGATCGGGTTGACGTTCCAGACGTCGCCATGGATCAGCGTGACCCGCTCGATATGCGCGTCATAGGGCGCATGGAAGCGGTGATACATGCTCGAGGTCAGCCGCAGCGTGACGAAGGAGCCGTTGCGGTGCTGCTCGACCAGCGCGGAATCGCCGACGAGATCGAGCAGCGAATAGGGCGCGCCCTTGACCTGGAACAGCTCGGTGTCCGCGATTTTCCCATGAGCGCCGACGATGCCGTCCGAGGGGCTCGCCACCACCGCAGCATCAGGATCGAACGGCCGCAGCCCCGGCTTCAACTCCCGGGTGAAGCAGTCGTGCAGGCTCCTGAAATGCGTCTTGCGCGCTTCCGACAGATCGAGGTCGGAGAACAGCTTCCACAGCGCGATCGAGAAGTCCCGCACCAGGGGATTCTCGATCTTGGAGAACCAGCCCATGAAGCGCGTCAGGGCCGCGCGCGGGATGCGATTGGTCAGCAGGAAGTTGAGGTCTTCCTGCTGGGTGAAAGAGGCGATGAGGGCTTTGACTGTCATGAATCTGTCAGCTCACAGGTTTAGCGCTTGTTGTCATGGAAACGACACTCCCGATTCTCTCGATGTCCGTGGCCGCCGCAGCGTCCGCTGCCGCCGTCCTCCCGAAGATCAAGGCGCGGGTCGAGCTCTCCCGCGCCAAGCACCGCTCGCTCGCCGGGCACTCCAAGATGTCGCGCAGGGTGGCACGGCTGCTGCCGTTCTACGAGTTCGCGGGTGATCAGTACTTCGCATGCGACGGCGCGCCGGCGAACATCGCAGCGCAGCGCAAGGACGCCTTCTTCCGTCTCGCCAGGCTTTACGCCGAGCGCTACCCCAAGGGCCGCGCGATGACGAAGGAAGCGGCGGAGACGATCTCCGACCTGAACTTCACCGAAAGCTACCGCGTGCCGTTCCAGTTCTCGCGTCTCGTCCGCGAGCATCTGGGCACCTCGACCTTCATGGAATCCTCGCGCGGCGTCACCGTCACCGATGTCGACGGTAACACTGCTTACGACCTCACGGGCTCCTACGGCGTCAACATCTTCGGCAACGATTTCTACAAGGAGTGCATCGAGGGCGCCGAGAAGCGCGCGCATGCGCTCGGCCCCGTGCTCGGCCCCTACCATCCCGTCATCCTCGAGAATGTGCAGCGGCTCTGCCAGATCTCGGGCCTCGACGAGGTCTCGTTCCACATGTCCGGCACCGAAGCCGTGATGCAGGCGGTGCGGCTGGCGCGCTACCACACCAAGCGCACGCATCTGGTTCGCTTCGCCGGCGCCTATCACGGCTGGTGGGGCGACGTGCAGCCGGGCGTCGGCAATCCCATTCCTGCGCACGAGACCTACACCCTCGCCGAAATGTCGGAGAAGACGCTGCACGTCCTGCGCACGCGCAAGGACATCGCCTGCGTGCTGGTCAACCCGCTGCAGGGGCTGCATCCCAACGCCAACGCACCCGGCGATTCCTCGCTGGTCGATTCCTCCCGCGGCGGCAATTTCGATCGCGCGGCGTACACCGAGTGGCTGAAGAAGCTGCGCGAGGTCTGCGACCAGCGCGGCATCGTCCTGATCTTCGACGAGGTCTTCGTCGGCTTCCGCCTCGCCGCCGGCGGTGCCCAGGAATATTTCGGCGTCAAGGCCGACATGGTGACCTACGGCAAGAGCCTCGCCGGCGGCCTGCCGGTCGGCGTGGTCTGCGGCAAGCGCGATCTTATGCGCCGCTTCCGCGACGACCGCCCCGCCGACATCTGCTTCGCCCGCGGCACCTTCAACTCGCACCCCTACGTCATGACGGCGATGGACGAGTTCCTGAGCCGCCTCGCCAGCCCGAATTTCCGCGCGGTCTATGATGGGCTGGAGGAGACCTGGAACGGGCGCGTCAGGAAGCTCAACGAGATGATGCAGGATGCCGACCTGCCGGTGCGCTTCGCCAACTTCTCCTCGATCTGGACGGTGAAATACACCACCCCGTCCCGCTACAATTGGATGCTGCAATATTATCTGCGCGCCGAAGGCCTGGCGTTGAGCTGGGTCGGTACCGGCCGGCTGATCTTCAGCCTCAACTACACCGACGCCGACTTCGCCGAAGTCGCCGACCGCTTCGTTCGCGCCGCACAGAAGATGAAGGCCGACGGCTTCTGGTGGCACGACGGCGCGCTCACCAACAAGCAGATCAAGCGCCAGATCCTGAAAGAGATGCTGGCCAAGCGCTTCGGGCGCTGAGGCCCTTCCCCTTACAACCGTCATTCCGGGGCGAGGTCCATCCTCCCCCTCTCCCCGCTTGCGGGGAGAGGGTTGGGGTGAGGGGGACTCTCCGCGCGCGCGGTGACAGTTGGCGGACGACCGTCTGGCAGCGCCCCCGCAGAGACTCCCCCTCACCCGGATCGCATCTACGACGCGTTCCGGCCTCTCCCCGCAGGCGGGGCGAGGCGAAGAAGCCGCAGCGACTGCCCCCCACACGTGGATGCCCGGGACAAGCCCGGGCATGACGCAACCATTGGACATCGAAGTGCTTGGTGGGACCAGCGCGCTCAGGCGTGCTGCTCTTCGAGCACGGGCTCGTCGATGAAGCCCAGTGTGTGCTCGGGGTTGAGGTGCAGGCCGGGGTCCATCAGCTCGCCGCGCATCAAGGCGAGCGGGGCGCCGCGATAGAGCATCAGATCGTGGAACGGGTCGGTCAGGATCTTGGTCATCCAGACGAGGCCGGTCTCGACGTCACGGATGAAGAACAGATGCACGGTGCGGAACAACAGGCCGCCGCCGCCGACCACGAGCCAGATCTTCGCCACCTGCCGCATGAAATCGGTCGCGCTGGCCCACGGCGTGAACAGGCCGAACAGGGTGGGATCGATGACCAGGACCAGCGGCGACAGCGCCCAGATCGCCATCAGCACCACCTTGCGCTGTAGATTGTAACCGACCTTGATCTCTTCCTTGTACTCGTGCGTCGCCTGGTTGATGTGGTCGTAAGTGTGCGGCTCGAAGAAGAAGTGGCCGGCCTGGCGCGAGGTCATCGAGACCAGCCAGCCGACCAGGGCGGAGACGACGGGATCGATGAACAGCCAGACATAGGCGAAGAGGAAGCTCAGCGCGCTGACGAAGTGCAGGCTCTGATTGATGCGGCTGTGGTGATAGTAGCGATGGTCGTCCCAGCGCTGGATCCGCAGCTGCTCGAGATAGTTCTTGATCATGCTCTCCCCCAAAATGCTTTCGGGTTCAGGATTTACAGAGATTCGATGTAGGCCGTGTGACATCATCATTTTGTCATGTGACGATGTGCAGCGGCGCGATGACGCACGCGACGCGTGAACTCACGCTGCCTTGGCGACGTCGACCTTGCGGAAGCGCACCAGCGAGAAATGGCCGAGCGGCGGAATCAAGCGGCGCTCGGCAAGCTCGATGCCGTGCGCGCCGGCGAGCCATTTGGCGTAGCGCGACCAGGCGAACTCGGCGGTGCGGAAGCCGAGCGGACGCACCAGCGGCTGCAGCTTCTGCTCGATGAAGCGGCGCATGCCGGTGTCGGCGCTGACGCGGGTGAGGATGATCAATTCGCCGCCCGGACGCAGCACGCGGGCGAATTCGTCGAGCGCCTTCTCCGGGTTCGGCACGGCGGTGACGACGTATTGCGCCATCACGACGTCGAACGAGTTGTCGGGGAATTCGAGCTTCTCGGCGTCCATCACCGCGAGGCCCTCGACGTTCTTCAGATTGCCTTCGCTGACGCGGCGGCGCGCCTTGTCCAGCATCGCTTCCGAGATGTCGGTGCCGAAGATGCGCAGGTTCGGCGCGTAGAGCGGCAGCGAGATGCCGGTGCCGACGCCGACCTCGAGCACGCGGCCGCCGATCTTGTTGGTGGCCGTAATCGCGGCCTGCCGGCCCTTGGCGAACACGCCGCCGAACACGAGATCATAGACCGGCGCCCAGCGGTCATAGGCCTGCTCGACCGTGCCGCGCGTGAGGTCGAGCTGCTGGGTGCCGTCAAGGTTCATGATCTTAGCCATCGATGAGGTTCTCGCTGTGGTTCGAATGGACGATCAACCGCGTACCGGCCGCCGCGCCATGCGAGGCGAGGCGCGCAGGACGCGGCTGGGCTGCAGTGAGGTGAGGTTGCCGACGAACTGGCGCGCGCTGTTCTCCCAGGAGCGCTCCAGCGCGAAATTGCGGCAGGTCTGACGCGACATGGTGAGCGCGCGCAGGCACGCGGTGCGCAGATCGTGGTCGATGGCGCCGATCGGGTGATCGGCAATGACGTCCTTCGGTCCCGTGACCGGAAACGCCGCAACCGGCGTGCCGCAGGCGAGCGCCTCGAGCTGCACCACGCCGAACGTATCGGTCAGGCTCGGAAACACGAACACGTCGGCGGAGGCGAGGTGCGCGGTGAGATCCGCACCCTTCTTCTCGCCGAGGAATACCGTGTCCGGATATTTCTTCTCCAGCGCCGCCTTCTGCGGGCCGTCGCCGACGACGACCTTGGTGCCGGGCAGGTCGAGCGAGAGGAACGCTTCGAGATTCTTCTCCACCGCCACGCGCCCCATCGTCATGAAGATCGGGCGCGGCAGGTCGAGCTCAGCCGGAGCGTCGGGATGAAACAGCTCGGTGTCGACGCCGCGCGTCCAGAAGCCGAGCCGCTTGAAGCCGCGCTCGGACAGCTCCTGCCGCAGCGAGGGCGTCGCCACCATCGTCATCGCGGCGGCATCGTGGAAATGGCGCAGCACCGCATAGCCGACCCCCGCCGGGATGCCGGTCCGCACCGAGACGTATTCCGGAAAGCGCGTCGTGTAGGAGGTGGTGAAGGCGAGCCGGTTGCGGCGGCAATAGGCGCGCGCGGCCCAGCCGATCGGGCCTTCGGTGGCGATATGCAGCGCCTCCGGCGCGCACCTCTCGATCCGCCGCGCGATCTCCTTTCCGCTCGGCAGCGCAAAGCGCAGGCCCGGATAGGTCGGCAGCGGCCAGGACGGAAAGCCGTCGGGGGTGAGGAAGTCGATCTCGACATCGAGGGCCTTGGCCGCATTCGCCAGCGAGGTCAGGGTGCGCACCACCCCGTTGACCTGCGGATGCCAGGCGTCGGTCGCGATTAATACCCGCATGGGAAAATCCCGAGAGTTTGATGATTCTCAGGCATCGACCATCAACGAAGGATATTTCAGGCGTGTGACGTCACAGAAGTGTCGGCGTGCTGTTTTGTTCGTTAACGGGCCCGCGGGGCCACGAAACTGTCATGAAACAATTCTTGCCGCCGTGAAACCGTTTTCGGTTTTCCGCGCAAATGTCCCGAAACGTTTTGCCGTTAGGACCTTAGGCAACGGAGCACCGCAATGGTGCCGCGGTGAGCAAAACACCGAGCAAACAGGGGCGATCACATGTTCAATCTGGACACGTTCAAGACGTTTTCGCGCGCGGTTGCGCTCAGTGCAGTCGCGGTCTCCGCCATCGCGTTCGCGAGCGCAGCCAAGGCGGCGCCGGTGCAGATCTTCCCGTTCTTCCAGCCGCTGCCGCCGATGACCGCGCCGCAGCCGCTGCAGCCCTATCAACCGTATCAGCCCTATCAGGCGCCCTACCAGACCGAGCCGTCCGAGGATCAGGACGCGGTCGAGATGCCGGCCCGCTTCCGCCGCCAGACCGTCTCTTACGCAACGCGCGAAGCGCCGGGCACGATCATCATCGATACGCCCAACACCTATCTCTATTACGTGCTCGGCAATGGCCAGGCGCTGCGCTACGGCATCGGCGTCGGCCGCGACGGCTTCACCTGGTCCGGAATCCAGTCGGTGAGCCGCAAGGCCGAGTGGCCGGCCTGGACTCCGCCGCCGGAGATGATCGCCCGCCAGCCCTATCTGCCGCGCCACATGGCCGGCGGCCCCGGCAACCCGTTGGGGGCCCGCGCGATGTATCTCGGCGGGACCATCTACCGCATCCACGGCACCAACGCCCCCGAAACCATCGGCAAGCGCGTGTCCTCTGGCTGCATCCGCATGACCAACGGGGACGTCACCGACCTCTATTCCCGCGTCAACGTCGGCACCAAGGTGATCGTGCTGCCGATGACCGAGCGTCGTGCAGATCTCGGCGCCGCGAACCGCTAAAACGACAGGACATCATGACGCGAACGGCCCCGGAACCCACCGGGGCCGTTTTCGTTTGCCCTCGACATCCCGCGTGCTGCGGCGCGATCCCGATGGAGGCGCAAATGCGACCACGAAGGCACCCCTCGCAACGCCCATGGCTGCACGCCCTCGCCGGCGCCGGAGCACTGGCGCTGCTCGTGTCCACGCCCTGCTCGCTCGCGCAGCAACCCGCGCCTGACGACACGGGCCAGCAGGCCTTCAACAATTCCTGCCGCACCTGCCACTCCATGAAGGAGGGCGACAATCGCCTCGGTCCCAATCTGAACAAGATCGTCGGACGCAAGGCCGGCTCGCTGCAGGACTACAATTACTCCTCCTCGATGAAGGACGCCGGCTTCGCCTGGGACCAGGACAAGCTCACCCGCTTCATGGTCAAGCCGGACGAGGTCGTGTCCGGCCACAAGATGCAGCCCTATGGCGGTATCTCGGCGGAAGAGGCCACCCGCGTGATCGCCTATCTGCAATCGGCGGCAGGGCAGCGCTAGAGGCAGCACTTGCGCAGGCTTGCGGTTGCTCGCTAGCCTGGCTTCAGCAGCCATGGCACGCGCATGACACAAACACCCTTTCCCTATCGCGATAACACCGCCGAGCTCCAGGGCATCCTGGTCACGGACGACGCAACATCAGGCCGGCGCCCCGGCGTCGTGCTGTTTCCCGACGCCCGCGGAATCGGGACGCATGCGATCACCTGCGCGGAACGACTGGCCGGGCTCGGCTTCGCCGTGCTGGTGGCCGATCTCTATGGCGGCGGCAGGACGGCGCCCGACGTCCCCGAAGCGATCAAGCTGATGAACGAGCTGCGAGCCGACGAAGAGCGCTGGCGCGGGCGGGCCCAGGCGGCGCACCTCGCCCTGTCAGGGCACGAGGCGGTCGACGTCATGACGCTTGCCGCCATCGGCTATTGCTTCGGCGGCACCACCGCGCTCGAGCTGGCGCAAACCGGCGCGACGCTCGCCGCAGTCGTCTCCTTCCATGGCGGACTCACGAGCCTGAAGCCGGATCGTGCTGCCCATATCAAGGCCAAGGTTCTGGTCTGCCACGGCGCCGCCGATGCGCTGGTGACGATGGCCCAGCTTGGGAGCTTCGAGGAGCATATGCGCAGGACCGGCGTGGACTGGCAGGTCAACGTCTATGGCGGCGCGGCGCATGGCTTCACCAATCCGGAGCTCATCGGCGCCGCCTTGCCGAACCACGCCTACCATGCCGCCGCGGATCGGCGGTCATGGGCCGCGATGCTCGGCCTGTTCGAGGAAGTGTTTGGGCTGAAGCTGCGCTAGTCTAGGCGGCTGCGCCCCGCCACTCCGCGATCAACCTCAGCCACGCCGCTGCATGAAACGCGCTCATCAGGAGATACATCGGCACCATCCCGCCGAGCAGAGAGCCCTGCCCGGCGCTGCACAGCGTGTCCGCCGGGCCGCCGCCGAGCATGGCCGTCAGCAGTGCCATCATCGCGAAGGTCGGCGTGGCCGCCAGGCCCAGCCATCTGGCGAGGTGGCGCGCGGCCGCCACAGCGTCGGGGCTGACGCTGGGGGCCGCGCTGACCGGACCGGTCATTGCCTTTCTCCTGCGGCCTCCTCGCGGAAGGCTTTCTCGCCGGCGTCCGAAATCTCCACCCACCGCTTGTCGGGCGCCGCACCGTCTGTGTAGCTGTCGTGCCAGTTCCACCATTTGTAGGTCGGCGTCTGCGGATAGCCCGGAGGCGAATCCTCCCACACCTCCTGGCGGCCGAGCGGGGTGATGTCGAGATAGTTCCAGGTGCCGCCCATCTGCTCGTCACCGCGGCTCTTGACGAAATAGGTGCGGAAGATGCGCATCCCGTCGCGGTAGAACACGTTGGTACCGTGCCATTCGTCCACGCCGAAATCGGCATCGAAGCTATCGGTGACCGTGACCCAGGGCATGGTCCAGCCCATCCGCTGCTTCAGCCTGATGATGTCGGCCTGCGGCGCGCGCGAGGCGAACACCAGCGTGGTATCGCGGGCGTTCAAGTGCGAGACATGGGCGACCTGGTCGGCCACCATGGAGCAGCCGCGGCAGGCATGATCGGGCCAGCCGAACACGCCGGGCTCGAAGAAGGCGCGGTAGACGATCAGCTGTCGCCGGCCCTGGAACAGATCAGCCAGGCTGACCTTGCCGCCGGGCCCCTCGAACGCATAGGTTTTGCTAACTTCCATCCATGGCATGCGCCGGCGCTCGGCGGCCAGGGCGTCGCGGGCACGGGTATGCGCCTTTTCCTTCACGAGCAGTTGCTGGCGGGCGGCCTCCCAGTCGTGCGCCGACACCACCGGCGGGGTCTGCATGGCGGTCTGTCCGTTGGTTCCGGCCTTTTCTGCTGATGTCATCATGACTCTCCAAAGCTTTTGCTTGACGTCCTGCCAACGATTTCTGGCACCAAGCGGTTGCGCGGTGGGAGTAACAAGTGTGGCGGGATTGACATGGAGTCGCTGATCACGGCCGCCGCGCGCGCATTGGAGGCCGGCGATCCGCTTGGCGCGCTGAACCGCGTCGCGCTGCGCAACGACGCACCGTCGCTGGCGCTGCGCGGCATCGCGATGGCGCAGCTCGGCGATCTCGCCAAGGCCAAGACGCTGCTGCGGAGCGCTGCGCGCGCCTTCGGACCGCGCGAGGCGGTGGCCCGCGCAAGATGCCTGGTGGCCGAAGCCGAGATCGCGCTGGTCTCGCGCGATCTGAACTGGCCGGTGAAGACGCTCGCGGCGGCCCGCGCGACGCTCGAAAAGCACGGCGATCTCGTCAATGCCGCCCATGCAGGCCATATCGAGGCGCGCCGCCTGCTTCTGGTCGGGCGCCTTGACGAGGCCGAGCGCACGCTGGCCGAGGTCCGTCCCACGCCGCTCCCGCCCGCGTCCCAAGTCGTCCGCGAACTCGTGGTCGCCGGCATCGCCATCAGGCGACTCAGAACGAAAGACGCGCGCGCGGCGCTCAGCCGCGCGGCTGACGCGGCGCGCCTTGCCAGCATCCCGGCGCTCCTGGCCGAGGTGGACAGCGCGAACCTGATCCTCGTCACGCCGGCAGCACGCCTGATCGCGCGCGGCAGCGAACATCCGTTGTTGCTGGGAGAGATCGAACGGCTGGCGACCTCGACGGCGCTCGTCGTGGACACCTTCCATCACGTTGTGCGCAGGCAAGGCGTCGCGGTGTCGCTCGGAACGCGTCCCGTGCTGTTCGCGCTCGCGCGTCTCCTGGCGCAGGCATGGCCCGCGGATGTCTCGCGCGAGACGCTGATCTCGGGCGCATTTCAAGCCAGGCACGCCGACGAATCGCACCGCGCGCGCTTGCGCGTCGAGATCGGACGGCTCCGCACCCAGCTCGAGCCGCTGGCCGACATCAGCGCGACGCAGCAGGGCTTCGTGCTGGCGCCGCGGAAGACGCGCGACGTCCTCGTGCTGGCGCGGCCCGATGAGGAAAAGCACGCCGCTGTCCTCGCCTTTCTCGCCGACGGCGAGCCATGGTCGAGCTCGGCACTCGCACTTGCGCTTCGCATCAGCCCGCGCACCGTGCAGCGCGCCCTCGAAGACCTGGCGCGGTCGGGCAAGGTGCAATCGTTCGGACACGGACGGGCGCGCCGCTGGATGACACCGCCCGTCCCCGGTTTCCCGACAGGCTTGTTACTCCCCACACCGCTCCTGAAGACATAGGATGCGCGTTAAGCACAGGGATCGAGCACATGAAACGTTCAGCCGCCGAGATCGTCACGGAGTATGGGCCCTTTCCAGGCGTTGAGGCCGTGCATGGCGTCACCTATGACGGCACGCATGTCTGGTTCGCCTCCGGCGACAAGTTGAACGCGGTCGATCCGGCCGACGGCAAGATCGCGCGCTCCATCGACGTCGCCGCTCATGCGGGAACGGCGTTCGACGGAAGGCACCTGTTCCAGATCGCCGAGGACCGCATCCAGAAGATCGATGCGGCCTCGGGCAAGGTGCTCGGCACCATTCCGGCGCCCGGCGGCGGCGGCGATTCCGGCCTGGCCTGGGCCGAGGGCTCGCTCTGGGTCGGACAATATCGCGAGCGCAAGATCCATCAGATCGATCCCGAGACGGGGAAGATCCTCCGCACCATCGAGAGCAAGCGCTTCGTGACCGGCGTGACCTGGGTGGATGGCGAGCTCTGGCATGGCACCTGGGAAGGCGAGGACAGTGATATCAGGCGGATCGATCCTGAAACGGGCAAGGTGCTCGAGCAGCTCGACATGCCCGCTGGCACCATGGTCTCGGGCCTGGAGTCCGACGGCGGTGACCGCTTCTATTGCGGTGGCGGAGATCGCGGCAAGGTGAGAGCGGTCCGCCGTCCGCGGCACGGCTAGCCCCGCAATACGCGGCAACGTCCCGTTCACACCCGTTAACCTGTTCGCCCCAATTCCACCCCACCGGTGCGCTCTAGCGCCCTCCTCGCCCGCCCTGTAGAATCCCCGCCCGGGCGGCTTGGGGGATTGATGCGTCTGACGTGGAATCTGAAGACTATCCTGATCGGCGTCGCGGTGCTCGCGGCGTCGTTCTTCATCAGCCTGAAGGCGATGGACCTGCTGTCGCCGCGCGCGACGAATTCGGCGCCGCCGGTCGCGCAGCTGCCGCCGCTGCCGCCGGCTTCGAAGAGCTCCATCGTGATCGCGCCGGTCGCCATCGCGCTGTCGGCGATCCGCGAGCAGGCCGAGAAAGCCGCGCCGCGCAATTTCGCCGGGAAGGCCGACAACCCGATCTCGCAGATCCTGGAGAACGCCGATATCGGCTGGTCCGCCGTCCGCGGCCCGATGGCGGCAAACGGCGACAAGGACGTGCTGACGATCTCGACGCCGCTCACCGGCAAGCTCAACGTGACGGGCTCGCTGTCGTCGAAGGCCACCGGCGCGCTTGGCGACGCGCTCGGCAGCGTCCTCGGCGGTGACGCCGCGAAGCGGATCGGCGCGGTCAACATCAAGAACCTGAACGCGAGCGCGGAGATCAAGGGCAACGTCGTCGTCACCTCGCGCCCGAAGCTCGCCGCCGCCTGGCATCTGGAGCCCAACCTCGGCGCCCAGGTCAATCTCGGCGACACCAACGTCAACGTCGCCGGCGCCAAGGTCAACGTGCCCGCGCAGGTCAAGCCGCTGATCGACAAGACCGTCGGCGAGCAGATCAACGCCGTCTCGGAGCGCATCCGCAGCGATCCCAGCCTGCGCGAGAATGCGAAAGCGCAATGGATCAAGGCCTGCCGCTCGATCCCGCTGCAAGGATCCAGCGCTTCGGCGGCGCTGCCGCCGCTCTGGCTCGAGATGAAGCCGGTGCGCGCGATCGCGGCGCAGCCGCGCGTCGATGCGCAGGCCGTGACCTTGCTGCTCGGCCTCGAAGCCGAGACACGCGTGACCTCGACGCCGACCAAGCCCGATTGTCCGTTCCCCGACAAGATCTCGATCGTGCCGCCGACCGGCACCGGCGTGAACATCGGCGTGCCGATCGACGTGCCCTTCACCGAGATCAACAAGCTGATCGCGGCCCAGATGGTCGGCCGCACCTATCCCGAGGACGGCTCCGGCCCGGTCGACGTCACCGTCAAGAGTGCCAACGTCATCCCCTCGGGCGACCGGCTGCTGATCTCGCTTCTGGTGCGCGCCAAGGAAAAGAAGAGCTGGTTCGGCCTCGGCGCCGAAGCGAATGTGCACATCTGGGGCCGGCCGGTGCTCGACCAGGCGCAGCAGACGCTGCGGCTCACCGACATCCAGCTCGCCGTGGAATCCGAGGCTGCCTTCGGCCTCCTGGGTGCCGCCGCCCGCGCGGTGGTGCCGCAGATGCAGCAGGCGCTGCTGCAGAAGGCAACCCTCGATCTGAAGCCGATCGCTGCCAACGCCCGCGAGAAGATCGCGGCCGCGATCGCCGATTACCAGAAGAGCGAGGACGGCCTCAAGGTCGAGGCCAAGATCGACAGCCTGACACTCGCCGACATCGCCTTCGATTCCAAGACGCTGCGCGTGGTCGCCGAAGCCGGCGGAGCGCTGAACGTATTCGTGACGAAGCTGTCGGGGATGTAGCGCGTCCCTGCTCGTCGCAGGGCCGTCGCATTTGACTTGTTGCAGCGGCCTGCGCGCACGCCTCGTTCTTCGAGCCGGCGCTTACACGCCTCCTCAGGATGAGGCTATTCGACGTCAGTGCCCTCTGAAACTGCAGCCACGCCCTCCATCCTCATCCTGAGGAGCCCGCCCAAGGCGGGCGTCTCGAAGGATGGCCGCAGGGAAAGCTTTCATAAGGGATCGTCCCGCCACTCACCGGACCCTCACAATTCCTCGTCGCTTGCGCCGCTGGCATTCTCGCTGCAGGATGCTAATCTCGCACGGCATTGTAGGGGACAACGCGAGGACAACATGGAAGCCGGCATGGTCACGCCTGCGCCGGCGCTGGTGCGTTTTTCAGGCATTCAGAAGACCTATGATGGCGAGCATCTCGTGGTGAAGAACCTCGACCTCGATATCAGGAAGGGCGAGTTCATCACCCTGCTCGGCCCCTCGGGCTCGGGCAAGACGACCACGCTGATGATGCTGGCAGGCTTCGAGGTGCCGACCCATGGCGAGATCTACCTGGCGGACCGGCCGATCAAGAACGTGCCGCCGCACAGGCGCGACATCGGCATGGTGTTCCAGAACTACGCGCTGTTTCCGCACCTGACGATCGCGGAAAACATCGCCTTCCCGCTATCGGTTCGCAAGTCGAGCAAGGCGGAAACGCAAGAGCGCGTCAACGCGGCGTTGCGCATGATCAAGATGGAAACCCTGGCGCACCGGCGGCCCGGGCAATTGTCCGGCGGTCAGCAGCAGCGCGTGGCGCTGGCTCGCGCGCTGGTGTTCAATCCGCAGCTCGTGCTGATGGACGAGCCGCTCGGCGCCCTCGACAAGCGTCTGCGCGAGCAGATGCAGCTGGAGATCAAGCAGCTGCACGAGACGATGGGCATCACGATCGTCTATGTCACCCACGACCAGAGCGAAGCGCTCACCATGTCGGACCGCATCGCCGTCTTCAACGACGGCATCGTGCAACAAATCGACCGCCCCGACGCGCTGTATGAGCATCCCGTGAACAGCTTCGTCGCCCATTTCATCGGCGAGAACAATGTGCTCGCCGGCACCGTCGAGACGATCGACAAGGACTATTGCAGCGTCGCGCTGGCCGGTGGCGGCACCGTGACAGCACGGGCGGTCAACGTGTCAGGCGCGGGCGCATCGACCTCCCTGTCGGTGCGGCCGGAGCGTGTCGCAATCGTCACGAATGGCAATTCCGGTGAGGGACCGAACCGGCTCCCGGCGACGGTCCAGAACACGATCTATCTCGGCGATCACGCGCTGGCCGTGCTCGATGTCGCCGGCAACGCCGAGTTCATGGTCAAGCTTCAGCCGGGAGCGCATGACAGCCTGAAACATGGCGGAACCGTATTCATCACCTTCCGCCCGGAGGACTGCCTCGCCCTCGATCCGGTCTGATCTGCCGCCGGCGAAGCTGAAACAATCAATGTCAACGCAACCCACATGAAGAAGGAACGAAGACCATGCTGAAGCGCAAGATTGCTCTGGGTTTCGCCGCGGCACTGGGCGCCAGTGCTGCGCTGGCCACGATCGCAGAGGCGCGTGACCTCACCGTCGTCTCGTGGGGCGGCGCGTATCAGGAGGCCCAGAAGAAGGTCTATTTCGAGCCGTTCAAGAAGGCGTCCGGCGTTGCGATGAACGACGAATCCTGGGACGGCGGCGTCGGCGTGCTGCGCGCCAAGGTGCAGGGAGGTGCCGCCACCTGGGATGTCGTCCAGGTCGAGAGCGACGAGCTCGCGGTCGGCTGCGAGGAAGGCCTGTTCGAGAAGCTGGACTATTCCAAGATCGGCGGCGAGGCTGCCTATATCCCGCCGTCGGTCAATCCTTGCGGCGTCGGCGCCATCCTCTACGATTTCGTGCTCGGCTACGACAAGGACAAGCTGAAGGAGGCCCCGAAGGGCTGGGCCGACTTCTTCGACACCAAGAAGATTCCGGGCAAGCGCGCTCTGCGTCAGGGTCCGAAGACCACGCTGGAGATCGCGCTGATGGCCGACGGCGTCCCACCAAAGGACGTCTACCACGTGCTGGCGACCGACGAGGGCGTTGAGCGCGCGTTCCAGAAGCTCGACACCATCAAGGGCGACCTCGTCTGGTGGAAGGCCGGCGCGCAGCCGCCACAATTGCTCGCCTCCGGCGAGGTAGCGATGACCTCGGTCTACAATGGCCGCATCGACACCGCGAACAAGAACGAAAAGAAGAACTTCGGCATGGTCTGGGACGGCGCGCTGTTCACCCTCGACAGCTGGGTCATTCTGAAGGGGAGCCCGAACAAGGACGCGGCCTACAAGTTCCTGGATTTCGTCGGCAAGGCGGAGAACCAGTCCAAGCTGTCGGAGAACATTGCTTACGGGACTTCGAACAAGGACGCCGCCGGCCGGCTCCCGCCCGCCGTTCTGAAGGACCTGCCGACGGCGCCCGACAACATCAAGAACGCGGTCGAGATCAACGTCGCCTTCTGGCTCGAGAACATCGACCGCCTGACCGAGCGCTTCAACAAGTGGGCCGCGAAATAGCGCGCGACAGTACCGGCGTGCGGCACAGGCGGAGGGAAGAATGTCGCGAAGAGCTCGCCCGCGGCGCATCCTTCGAGACGCCCGCCTGCGGCGGGCCCTCAGGATGAGGGCGGGATTTGTGGCGGCGACTTTGCAGGCACCCATGTCGATGAGCCTCATCCTGAGGAGACCGCGAAGCGGTCGTCTCGAAGGACGAGGCGCTTGCTCAGGCCTCTCGTCAACGAGGCTCACGCCATGACAACCACGTCCCTGCCCGGCGCCAATGCGCAGGCCGAGGTGCCGCTCAAACGCCGATTGAGGCGCGCTGAGCGGACACGCCAGGTCAAGGCGTTGGCGCTGGTCCTGCCGCTTCTGCTGTTTCTGCTCTTCACCTTCGCAGGCCCGATTGCCGGTATGCTATGGCGCGCGGTCGAGGACTGGGAGGTGCGTCAGGTCCTGCCGCAAACAACAGCGGCTCTCGCCAGCTGGGACGGCAAGGACCTGCCGGATGAGAAGGCCTATGCGGCGTTGGCAAGCGACATCCTGGCGGCGCGCGCCGCCGGCACCGTCCCGATTGCGGCCAAACGGCTCAACTACGCGCTCAACGGCTTCCGCACGATCCTGACCAGCACGGCGCGCAATCTGAAGGCGGTGCCGGAGCCTGGGACGGCCAAGGAGACGCTGGGCAAGATCAACCCCGCCTGGCGCGAACGCGCCACCTGGACCACGATCAAGGACGCGAGCGGCCCGATCACCGGCTTCTACCTGCTCGCTGCGCTCGACCTGACGCGAAACGCGGACGGCGCGATCGTCGCTGCTCCACCGGATCAGGCCATCTACCGCGACATTTTCCTCCGCACCTTTCTCATCAGCCTCGGTGTCACGGCGCTCTGCCTGATCCTCGGTTTCCCGGTCGCTTACCTTCTGGCGACGCTGCCGCCTGGCCGGTCGAACCTCTTGATGATCTTCGTGCTGCTGCCGTTCTGGACGTCGCTCCTGGTCCGCACCTGCGCCTGGATCGTCCTGTTGCAGAGCAAGGGCGTCGTCAACGACAGCCTGCACTGGCTTGGCATCATCGACGCGCCGCTCCGCCTGATCTACAACCGCTTCGGCGTCTGCGTCGCCATGACCCACGTCCTGCTGCCGTTCATGATCCTGCCGCTGTACAGCAGCATGAAGGCGATCTCGCCTGCTTACATGCGGGCCGCCGCTTCGCTCGGTGCGCCACCCCTCACCGCCTTCCTGCGGATCTATCTGCCGCAGACGCTGCCCGGCATCGGCGCGGGCAGCCTGCTCGTCTTCATCCTGGCGCTCGGCTACTACATCACGCCGGCCCTCGTCGGCGGCGCCGCCGACCAGATGATCAGCTACTTCATCGCGCTCTACACGACCGAGACGGCCAATTGGGGCCTTGCTTCGGCGCTGGGTGCGGTGCTGCTGCTGGCCACCGTTCTGCTCGCTCTCGTCTACGGCAAGCTGGTGCAGGGCCAGCAGGTCACGGGAGGGATGAAGAATTGAGCGACAATTCCTCCTTGCGCACGCCCAGCCAGCGCATCGCGTGGACCGCGACCATCGTTGTCTCCACGCTGGTATTCATCTTCCTGATCGCGCCGATCCTTGCGATCATGCCGCTGTCGTTCAGCTCTAGCGCGTACCTCACCTATCCGCTGCCGGGCTTTTCCTTGCGCTGGTACGACGACTTCATCACTTCGCCGCGCTGGATGAACTCGCTCAAGAACAGCATGATCATCGGCGTCGCCTCGACGCTGCTGTCCATGGTCCTTGGGACGATGGCCGCGCTGGGGCTGGCGCAGTGGAAGAGCCGGTTCAAGCCGCTCGTGCTGGCCTTCGTGCTGTCGCCGGTGGTCGTGCCCGGGGTCATCACCGCGGTCGGCCTGTACTTCTTCTTCGCACCGATCGGGCTGACGGGCAGCTATCTCGGCCTGATCCTGGCTCACACCGCGCTGGCGACACCCTTCGTGGTGATCACGGTCGGTGCGACGCTGCAGAGCTTCGACACCAATCTGGCACGCGCCGCCGCCTCGCTCGGCGCCTCGCCGCTCGAAGCCTTCCGTCGCGTGATCCTGCCGCTGATCCTGCCAGGCCTGGCGTCAGGCGCGCTGTTCGCCTTCGCGACCAGCTTCGACGAGGTGGTGATCGTGCTGTTCATGGCAGGTCCCGAGCAGCGCACCCTGCCGCGCGAGATGTTCAGCGGCATCCGCGAGAACATCAGCCCCACCATCACCGCAGCGGCGGTGATTTTGACGACAATCTCGGTCATCCTCCTCGCCACCCTGGAAGCCCTGCGCCGGCGCAACGAACGGCTCAAGGGCAGCGGGGGCTGATTGCCGGCACAATTTCCGTCATTGCGAGCGCAGCTCGTCGCAACAGCTCCTCGCAATGACGCGGGCGGACGAAGACACGACAGCGCGCCCGGTGAAAACCAGGCGCGCTTCGTTCAGGCCGTTACGCGAACCGCATTACTCCGCGTACTTGAACTGCGGCATGTTCTTCAGCTCGTCCTTGCTGGCATTGAACACGGCGTGGTCCGGATACCATTTCGACGCGGACGACGTCGCCGCGGGGGCCGCGGGCCTGTCGGTGCCGGTCGCAGCGCCGGTCGTCGTCCCGGCGGGCTTGGCGCCGGTGTTCGCGCCGGTGCCGGTATAGGCGACGGGCTCGTTGACGAACTTCAGCTTCTCATAGGGCACGGCCACCAGATGCTCGCCCATGCCGAGGAAGCCGCCGACGCCGATCACGGCGATCTTGATGTCACCGTTCTTGTCCATCAGCAGGTCGTTGATCGTGCCGATGTTCTCGTTGGCCTCGTTGTAGACCTTCAGGCCGTCCATCTTCGAGGTGCGCCACTGGCCGGAAGCCGTCGTGGTCGTTGCGGTGGCCGCAGGGGCCGCCTTGTCGGTGGTGGCGGGCGGCGTTTGCGCGAACGCGACGGTCGCGAGCAGGGCGGTACCGGCGAGGCCGGTGACGATCGATTTCATCATGTTGTCCTCTCCTTGCGAAAACCTTGTGCGGAGAAAACAGCTCTGATCACGCGCAGTTCCGTGCGCGCCGCAATTTCGTCGCGCAATGCGCGAGCGGAGCATCCACGAGGTTAGTTCCTGCGTCACTCAGGAACATTTTGCGATGCACGGTTCCCCGCCGACGACCATGCACGCTGGGGTGAGGCATGGTCGCGGCGAGGACCGCGCCGACCCGGCGTCGCCGAGGTCAGCTCTCGTAGTCGATCAGGAGAGCGGAGAGGCTCGAATTGCCGGTTGAGCTGCCATTGGCACCATAGGAGGATGCCGACGATTGCGATTGCTGGAGCGCCTTGAGGAATTGCTGAAGGATATCCTTGGTCGTCGCGTCGGCCGACGTGCTGCCGGCCGACCCGGTCGTCGACGAATCCGACGAATTGTCGTCCGGCGACGGATCGCCCGCGCCGTCGGGACCGCTCGCCGAGGTGGACTGAAACACGCTTTTCAGCTCCTCGGCCTGCTCGGAGGTCAGCGTCCCGCTCGAGACTTCCGTCGAGATGAGGTCGTCGAGCTTCGACTGCATCGCCTCCTTGGACGGACGCGTACCGCTCGACCGGTCGCTCGCCCGGCTCTGCTGGAGCGCCTCATCGATGTCGGTCAGCGCCGTCGAGAGCGCGGACTGGTCCGACGACGAGATCGCGCCGGCGGAGACTTGCGATTGCAATTGCTGCTGCAGCCGCTGCAGCAGCGACAGATGACTGCCGGTGGAGGCCGCCGTAATCGAGGTCATGATGGCTCCGTGGTTCTTGCGGGTGTGGCGAACGGCGCCACGGTAGGGTTGACGCGCTTAACGAGAACTTGCCGCGCCATGCCCGGTCGATTGCCGTCCGTTGCGGGCAGCCGGCCAGAAACAATCCGAAACAAAAAACTTCGCCATTTGACCCGAATTTTGGACAAACAAGGGCGCATGGCCATTCCCAATCCCAACATCCTGGTCGTCGAGGACGATCGCGAAACCCGGACGCTGATTGCGAAATACCTGCGCAACAACGCCTGCAACGTCACTGCCGTCGCCGACGGCCGTGAGATGTCGCGCGCCATGGCCGATCACCGCGTCGACCTCATCATCCTCGACGTCATGCTGCCCGGCGAGGACGGCCTCACGCTGTGCCGCAAGGTGCGCGCAGAAAATCAGACGCCGATCATCATGCTGACTGCGCGCGGCGAGGACGTCGACCGCATCGTCGGCCTCGAGATGGGTGCGGACGATTATCTGCCGAAGCCGTTCAACCCGCGCGAGCTGCTCGCCCGCATCAACGCGGTGCTGCGCCGCCAGGCGGCCGCGCAGGCGGCAAGCTCGATCGAAGGTGCCTCCATGCTGACCTTCGAAGGCTGGCGCATCGATCTGCGCCTGCGCGAGCTGCGCAACCCCGAGGGCGCGCGCGTCGCGGTGACCAGCGCCGAGTTCGACCTGCTGCGCACGTTCTGCGAGCGGCCCGGCCGCGTCTTGTCGCGCGACAGCCTGCTCGACCTCACGCAGGGGCGCAACACCGGCTCGTTCGAGCGCTCCATCGACGTGCTGGTCAGCCGCATCCGCCGCAAGATCGAGCCCAATCCGGCCGATCCCACCCTGATCAAGACGGTGCGCTCCGGCGGCTATCTGTTCACGCCACGAACCGAGGTCGCGGGACCTGAGGCAGCAGGCCCCGAAGCGGTCGCAGCGCCCCTGAGCCGCTGAGGGGGACCACGATGAAGCCGTTCTCGTTCTTCCATCTCAGCGGGATCGGCGGGCAGATTGCCGCGCTGGTGCTGGCCTCGACCGTGGCGCTCCATCTCGTCGTCACCACCGCCTTCCTGGTCAGCCGGCCGGACCGCCTTGATGCGTCGCCGGACCGGGCGCATCAACTGGCCGATGCCGCGCTGTTGCTCGGTGCGGCGGAGGCGAGCGAGCGTCCGCGCCTCGTCGCCGATCTCGCGCGCGCCTTCCCCAGGCTCGGCATCGAGATGCTGGCGCCCGGCACGGCCAATCTCGCGGAGAGCGACACCTTGCATGTGCGCGGGATGCACCGTCATCTCGACCGCGCCTACAGGACCGGACTGCTGGCTTCAGGCGGTATCGAGCCCCGTATCGGCGTGCAATTGCCCGACGGCACCGTGATCGCGGGCCAAGTCGATGGCGGCCCGCGGCCGTGGTTCTGGGGCGCGCCCTGGCTGATGGCGCTGGTGAGCGCGTTCTTCTGCGTCACCGTGCTCGGCCTATGGGCGGCGGGCGCGCTGACGCGGCCGCTGTCGTCCTTCGCCGAGGCGGCGGAGAATTTCAGCCTCGACGGCACCGCCGAGCCGCTGCCCGAGCGCGGCCCGGAGGAGATCCGCGCGGTGGCGCGCGCGCTCAACCGCATGCACGAGCGGATCGCCCGCCTGATGTCGGATCGCACGCGGATGCTGGCCGCGATCAGCCACGATTTGCGCACGCCGATCACGCGGCTGCGCCTGCGCGCCGAGTTCATCGAGGACGAGGCCAACCGCAAGCGCATGCTGATGGATCTCGACCAGATGCGCGCGATGCTGGAATCGGTGCTGTCGCTGCTGCGCGACGACCGCAAGATCGAGGCGGTGACGCTGGTCGACATCGCCAGCACGCTGCAGCTCGTCGCCGATCAGTTCGGCGACATGGGCCATGTCGTGCACTATGTCGGGCCGGTGTCCGCGACCGCCGCCGCCCGTCCCGACGATCTGCATCGCGGCGTCACCAATTTGGTCGAGAACGCCGTGCGCTTCGGGGCCGAGGTGACGATCCGCCTCGACGTCTCGGACACCACGCTCGTCATCGACGTCGAGGACGACGGCCCCGGCATTTCGGATGCGCGCAAGCAGGAGATGCTGGAGCCGTTCGTGCGCGGCGACGAGGCGCGCACCATGGACGAGTCCACCGGCTTCGGGCTCGGCCTGTCGATCGCGCGCGCGATCGCACTCGCCCATGGCGGCGAGCTGTCGCTGCACGACCGCAAGCCGCATGGCCTGATCGTACGGATGCAATTGCCGGTCTCGCAGGCGCCGCGCCTTGCCGCGTGATCAAGCCGCGAGCGGCGGGTGCTCGATGGCCTCGTGCGGGAAGATCGCCACCGCCTCGAAGCGATAATTGCAGGCGCGGCAGGTCCAGAGATAGGAGACGCGGCCTTCGCCTGGCTCGATCCAGTCAGGGAACGGGATCGGTGTGCCACATTGTGCACAAGGGTTCTGCTTGGGGATGTCGTCGATGTCTACAGGGGTCATGGACGTTCTCCCGAGTGCTGGTCTTGAGTGACGATTGTTGGGCGAATGCGCGAATGGACAGACCCGCTGTCGCGTAAGGCGCTCCACCAACTCGGAGCTTAACCCAGGTTTAAGTCGTAAACGCGACGAGCCGGCGAAAATCGCAGCTGGTGACATTTCGCCACATCATCGCCGTGTTCCCACGGCCTAACGCGCTGGGGTGCGGGTCCGTTCTGCCGAGGAATATTTCGATGAAAATCTTACGTGTTGTCGCGCTGCTCGCGGCCGGATTGACGTTGCCGCAGGCAGCTTTCGCCGGCGAAGCCGAATATGCCGAGATGGTTGCCGCCCATGCCCGCGCCAACGGCGTGCCGGAGGCGCTGGTGCATCGCGTCATCATGCGCGAAAGCCGCTATCAGCCGCACCTCGTCGGCCGCGGCGGCGCCATCGGGCTGATGCAGATCAAGCTCGCGACCGCCCGCGGGGTCGGCTACACCGGCGATGCCGCCGGCCTGCGCGATCCCAACACCAACCTCACCTACGCCGTGAAGTACCTCGCCGGCGCCTATCGCGCCGCCAATGGCGATCACGCGCGAGCCGTGCGTTATTTCGCGGGCGGCTATTACTACGCTGCAAAGCGCCAGCGGCAGGAGGCCGTGCAGGTCGCCAATGCGGGCGAGACCATGGGCCAGGGCACTATGGGTCAGCCTTGGCTCGAGCCGAACGGCAATCCGCAGCCGATGTTCGCCGCGCCGACGCACAGAAAGCTCGCCCAGCGTGTCCGCAACGCGCGGGCGCAGGCGCTCAAGTAAGCTCTCGTGTCCCGGACGCGCTGCAGCCTAGGCGATGCGAAGCATCGTCCGGTAACGCTGCTGCGCAGAGCCGGGACCCAGCACCCTCCGCAAAATGGGCCCCGGCTCAGCAGCGCACCACTGCGTGATGCGCTGCGTCCGGGGCACGGACGGGTTCCGCGGCAACACGCGTTGACCACCCCGCCCTGCTGGCATACATTGGCACCGTTCCGAGGGGTGCTCCGAGGAGGAGCTGAGATACCGCTAAATGGGCAATACCGCCCAGGACCGCGGTGACCCTTTGAACCTGATCCGGGTCATGCCGGCGAAGGGACAGGGATGTTGCAGACCACCAAGCGACCGGATTCACCGGTTTCCATCATCGGCGCAGGCATCGCGGGCGCCTGGCAGGCGCTGCTGTTCGCCCAGGCCGGCCACGCCGTCACCCTGCACGAGCGCGGTGACGAGGCGATGACGGATGCCACCAGCCATTGGGCCGGCGGCATGCTCGCGCCCTATTGCGAGGCCGAGGTCGCCGAACCCATCATCAGCCGCCTCGGCTTGCGCTCGCTCGATCTCTGGCGGCGCGAGCTGCCGGACACGCCGTTCAACGGCTCGCTGGTCGTCGCCCACCCGCGCGAGCGCAGCGATTTCGAGCGGTTTGCGCGCATGACCGGGGGTCACCGCCGGCTCGATGCCGCGGGCCTTGCCGCGCTCGAGCCATCGCTGGAGGGCCGTTTCCGCGACGCGCTGTTCTTCCCCGCCGAGGGCCATGTCGAGCCGCGCCGCGTGCTGCCGCAGCTGCACGCGCGCATCCGCGCCGCCGGCGGCACCATCAATTTCTGCAGCGACGTTACTGCTGACGACCTCGACGGCATCGTGATCGACTGCCGCGGCATTGCTGCCCGCGACGAGCAGAGCGAGCTTCGCGGCGTCAAGGGCGAGATGATCCTGATCGAGACGGACGAGGTGCAGCTGGCGCGCCCGGTCCGGCTGATCCATCCACGCTGGCCGCTCTACGTGATCCCGCGCGAGAACGGCCTGTTCATGCTGGGCGCGACCTCGATCGAAGCGGAAGACACCGGCGTCAGCGTGCGCTCGGCGCTGGAGCTATTGGGCGCGGCCTATACGGTGCACCCGGCCTTCGGCGAAGCCCGCATCCTCGAATTCGGCTCGGGGCTTCGTCCCGCTTATCCCGACAATTTGCCGCGCATCGGCGTTCACGATCGCAGGATCAGCGTCAACGGCCTCTACCGCCATGGCTTCCTGATCGCCCCCGCGCTCGCCGAGCTGACGCTCGCCTATGTCGAGCGCGGCCAGATCGACAACGAGGTGATGCAATGCGGGTGATCGTGCAATGCTTGTGATCATAAACGGCGAGCAGCGCGAGGTCAGCGCGGCCAGCGTCGACGCGCTGCTGGCCGAGCTCGACTACGAAGGCAGCCATTTCGCCATCGCGCTCAATTACGACGTCGTGCCGAAAAGCCGCTGGGCCGAGACGCGCCTGAAAGCCGGCGACGAGATCGAGATCATCACGCCGCGGCAGGGAGGGTGAGGTGATGATGGCTGTCTATTTGTCGCGCCCGCGCGCGCCCCACACTCCCCTGTCATCGCCCGGCTCGACCGGGCGATCCAGTACGCCGCGGCTTCGCGGTTCCAGCCGCACGGCCGCGGCGTACTGGATCCCCGCCTTCGCGGGGATGACAGCTACATCTGGGCTGACAGCATCCACTAAGGAGACACCTCCCACATGGTGACCTTCTACGGCAAAACCTTCGCCTCCCGCCTGCTGATCGGCAGCGCGCTCTATCCCTCGCCTGCGATCATGCAAGGCGCGATCCGCGCCTCCGGGTCAAACATCGTCACGGTGTCGCTGCGGCGCGAATCCGCAGGCGGCAAGACCGGCGATGCGTTCTGGAAGCTGATCCGCGAGCTTGACGTCGCCGTGCTGCCGAACACCGCGGGATGCCGCACCGTGCGCGAGGCGGTGACGACGGCCAAGCTCGCGCGCGAGCTGTTCGGCACGTCCTGGATCAAGCTCGAGGTCATCGCCGACAACGACACGCTGCAGCCCGACGTCGTCGGCCTAGTTGAGGCCGCCGGCATCCTGATCAAGGACGGCTTCGAAGTCTTCCCCTATTGCACCGAGGACCTCTCGGTTGCCAACCGCCTGGTCGACGCCGGCTGCAAGGTGGTGATGCCGTGGGCAGCTCCCATCGGCAGTGCGAAAGGCATCACCAACCGCGATGCGCTAAAACTGCTGCGCGAGCGGCTGCCCGACATCACGCTGGTGGTCGACGCGGGCTTAGGTGCGCCCTCGCACGCCGCGCAGGCGCTGGAGCTCGGCTATGACGCCGTGCTGCTCAACACCGCCATCGCCAAAGCCGCCGATCCCGTCGCGATGGCGAACGCCTTCCGCCTCGGCTGCGAGGCCGGCCGCACCGCATACGAGGCCGGGCTGATGAACGCCCGCGACTTCGCCTCGCCCTCCACCCCTGTCGTTGGGACCCCGTTCTGGCATGCCGTATCCTGATCGTTTCTATCCCGTCGTCGACAGCCTCGCCTGGGTCGAACGCCTGACAAAACTCGGCGTCGGCACCATCCAGCTGCGCGCCAAAGAGCTGAACGACGCCGATGCGCTGCAGATCGTCAGCGACGCGCTCGCCATCACCAAGGACACGCCGGCCAAGCTCGTGGTGAACGATTATTGGCGCGCAGCGATCGTTGCGGGTGCAAAATATCTGCATCTCGGCCAGGAGGACCTGGCGGATGCCGACCTCAACGCGATCCGCGAGGCCGGCCTCTCCCTCGGCATCTCCACCCATGACGATGCCGAGCTTGAAACCGCGCTCAAAGCCAAGCCGGACTACGTCGCGCTCGGCCCGATCTTCTTCACCACGCTGAAATCGATGCGCTTCGAGCCGCAGGGCATTCCGAAGATCACCGAATGGAAGCAGCGCATCGGCACCATCCCGCTGGTCGCCATCGGCGGCATCAAGTTCGAGCACGCCGCGGAGATCTTTGCGGCGGGCGCGGACTCAATCGCGGTCGTGTCTGACGTCACCCAGAACCCCGACCCCGACGCCCGCGTGCGGCAATGGCTCGACGGTTCGAAGGAGGCGGCATGATGCAGGTCCCGCTCTCATCACGCGTCATTGCGAGGAGCCCTTGCGACGAAGCAATCCAGACCGTCTCCGCGGACGCATTTCCGGATTGCTTCGCTGCGCTCGCAATGACGGAGCAAGAATTCACCGCCGTCGCTCCAACGCACGCACACCAGAATTAACCGGAGGATACCCATGAACATCCGCTCCAACCCCGACAAAACCGTCCCCGCCGTCACCACCGGCCCCCTGCCCTCCTCGCGCAAGATCTTTGCGACCCCCGACGCCGCGCCTGATATCCGCGTGCCCTTGCGCGAGATCATCCTGTCCGAAGGCGCCGGCGAGCCGAACCTGCCGGTCTACGACACCTCGGGCCCCTACACCGACCCCAGCGTGACCATCGACGTCAACGCGGGCCTAGCCCGCAACCGCAAGCAATGGGTGCTGGAGCGCGGCGGCGTCGAGGAGTATGAGGGCCGGCAGATCAAGCCGGAGGACAATGGCAGCGTCTCCACCGACAAGGCCGCGCGCGCCTTCTCGGCCTATCACAAGCCGCTGCGCGGCCTCGACGGCCACAAGGTGACCCAGCTCGAATTCGCCCGCGCCGGCATCATCACCAAGGAGATGATCTACGTCGCCGCCCGCGAGAACCTTGGCCGGAAGGCACAGCTCGAGCGCGCGGAAACGGCCCTCGCCGACGGCGAGAGCTTCGGCGCATCGGTGCCGGCCTTCATCACGCCGGAGTTCGTGCGCGACGAGATCGCGCGCGGCCGCGCCATCATCCCCTCCAACATCAACCATTCCGAGCTGGAGCCGATGATCATCGGCCGCAACTTCCTGACCAAGATCAACGCCAATATCGGCAATTCGGCGGTGACCTCATCGGTCGAGGAAGAGGTCGAGAAGATGGTGTGGGCGATCCGCTGGGGCGCCGACACCGTGATGGACCTCTCCACGGGGCGCAACATCCACACCACGCGCGAGTGGATCCTGCGCAACTCGCCAGTGCCGATCGGCACCGTTCCCATTTATCAGGCGCTGGAGAAGTGCAACGGCGATCCCGTCAAGCTGACCTGGGAGCTCTACAAGGACACGCTCATCGAGCAGTGCGAGCAGGGCGTCGACTATTTCACCATCCACGCCGGCGTGCGCCTGCAATACATCCACCTCACCGCCAGCCGCGTCACCGGCATCGTCTCCCGCGGCGGCTCGATCATGGCGAAGTGGTGCCTGGCGCATCACAAGGAGAGCTTCCTCTACACGCATTTCGACGAGATCTGCGACCTCATGCGCAAGTATGACGTCTCGTTCTCGCTCGGCGACGGCCTGCGTCCCGGCTCGATCGCGGACGCGAATGACCGCGCACAATTTGCCGAGTTGGAGACGCTCGGCGAACTGACGAAGATCGCGTGGGACAAGGGCTGCCAGGTCATGATCGAGGGCCCCGGCCACGTGCCGATGCACAAGATCAAGATCAACATGGACAAGCAGCTCAAGGAATGCGGCGAGGCGCCGTTCTACACCCTTGGACCGCTGACCACCGACATCGCGCCGGGCTACGACCACATCACGTCAGGCATCGGTGCCGCCATGATCGGCTGGTTCGGCTGTGCCATGCTCTGCTACGTCACGCCGAAGGAGCATCTCGGCCTGCCCGACCGCAACGACGTCAAGACCGGCGTCATCACGTACAAGATCGCCGCCCACGCGTCTGACTTGGCCAAGGGCCATCCCGCCGCGCAACTGCGCGACGACGCCCTCTCCCGCGCGCGGTTCGAATTCCGCTGGACCGACCAGTTCAACCTCGGCCTCGATCCGGACACGGCAAAGAGCTTCCACGACGAGACCCTGCCGAAGGAAGCCCACAAGGTCGCCCATTTCTGCTCGATGTGCGGCCCAAAGTTCTGCTCGATGAAGATCACGCAGGACGTGCGGGATTATGCGGCGACGCTGAACGATCCGAACAGCGTGGGGATGTCGATCAGCGGCACGGCCGAGGACGGCATGGCCAGGATGAGCGCGAAGTTCAAGGAGATGGGCGAGAGCTTGTATCTGGATGCGGAGAAGGTGAAGGAGAGTAATCGGGTGTTGTGAGGATCTCCACTCGTCGTGCCCGGGCTTCACCCGGGCACCATCTGGAGGACAATACACGATGAATCCTAAACGATATGGAATGGTCGGCTGGCAAGAGTTTGCAAGCAATCGAACTCAAATTCTGGCAAAATACGATCTATCGAAGGCACAAGAAGCCTCTCGTCCAACAAAGACCGCCCATGGCGTCGCAGGAGAGGCCGCGATTCGTGAATGGCTTAGCAGCTTCTTGCCCGCAAGATATGCGGTTACCTCAGGATATATTATACCCGACGTCGTTCAAACACCTGGATACAAGCTATATCACTACGACATCATCATATTCGACGCACTAAACGCGCCTATTCTCTGGACCGAGGGCAATCCTGATCAGTCTGAACTCGGTAAGCGACGCGCGATACCCGCAAAATACGTACACTCCGTCCTTGAGGTCAAATCGAGATTTGCAAGTGAAAGCGCGTCGGGTGCACTAGAAAAGTTGCGCGAGCTCAACGCCATCTCGTCACATTTTCCCGTCCAATTTTCTTCCGCAATCATCTTTATCGAACTTCCTGACTCGTTGGTCTCCACCGGAGAAGCGCTCAGACATTTGATACCGGAGCCTCCGGTTTTCGGACTTTGGGGCGGCCTGATCCTCCGCTGCGGGTTGAATAAGGATATGTCCGGAGAGTTGTCGTTCGTTAAGAATGATGGGGGCGCCGGCTCAGTACAGAATGCGCCAGACGTGCCACTAGCCAAAGATATCGACAAACTGAACATCTACATCAACGACGAAGGCAATTGCATTATCGCGGAGTCCGGGGGCGGAGCGATGTTTGTATCGGACGGCAGATCCAACTGGATGGTGAGCAAGCAATACGTTCCGACATATTGCAGCAACGATGTCTGCGTTATGCTGTCCTGGTCCGCAAACGGATTTTCGCAGTTCACTCTCGATATGCTGAATCGGCTAGAAGGGAAAGGACCACGTGAAGAGAACTATAGATTTGGCCAGATTTTTGATTTCCTAGACCGTCGTTAGCAAGCGCAGCAACGTAGCCCGGATGAGCGCAGCGACATCCGGGGTCTTTGTCGTCCCGCAAATCGCTTCGCTCATGCGGCCTACGGCTGCGAGTGACTGACGTGCTCCCCCACCGCCTCCCCGACCGTCTTCGTCGGCACCGCCGCCTCGACACGCTCGGCCGCGCTCGGACACTACTACGCGCATCCCGGCAACCGCTTCTGGCGCGCGATCCATGAGGCCGGGATCACGCCGCGGCGCTATCAGCCAGGCGAGTTCGCATCGCTGATCGCGCTCGGGATCGGCTTCACCGATCTGTCCAAGACGGGCGCCGGGATGGACCACCAGATCGCGGCGGAGGCGATCAACGTGCCTGGGTTCAGGGCGAAGATGGAAAAGTACCGGCCGCGGACGATTGCGTTCACGAGCAAGAAGGCCGCGAGCTTGTTTTACGGCAGGCCGTCAGCTGCGATTGCGCTGGGGCGGCAGAAGCGGGATGAGAGTTTGCCGGAGATATTTGTATTGCCGTCGCCGTCGGGGGCGGCGTCGGGGCATTGGACGATCGAGCCGTGGCGGGAGTTGGCTAGGTGGATTGCTGCGTAGGGTGGGTTGGCGCAGCGTAACCCACCTCTTCTGTCGCCGCCGATGCAAACGTGGTGGGTTACGCCTTCGGCTAACCCACCCTACGAGAGCGCGCCACACCCACAGACCTCATCCTGAGGAGACCGCGCAGCGGTCGTCTCGAAGGATCGCCGCGGGCGAGATGCGGGCCTGCATGGTTCGATACGGCGCTTCGCGCCTCCCGCCACGAGGATCCAGCTTCGTAGGGTGGGCAAAGGCGCGTCAGCGCCGTGCCCACGAATTCTTCGCGAGTCCCGGCGGTACGTGGGCACGGCGCGAAGAGCGCCTTTGCCCACCCTACGGCACCGTCATCGCCTCACCCCGCATACGCCCTGTCCAGATCCGCGATCACGAGCTTCCGCATCCCCATCATTGCCTGCATCACGCGGTTCGCTTTGGTGCGGTCGGGGTCGCCGAGATAGCGGCCGAGCGCCGTCGGGATGACCTGCCAGGACAGGCCGAATTTGTCCTTGAGCCAGCCGCACCTCGATTCCTCACCGCCGTCGGCGGTGAGACGGCTCTAGAAATAATCGACCTCGCCTTGCGTCTCGACGCTGATGAAGAACGACACCGCCTCGTTGAAGCGGTATTGCGGCCCGCCATTGAGCGCGTGGAAGCGCTGGCCCTCCAGCTCGAACACCGCCATGAAGTCGCTGACGGTCTCGACCCTGGCGTTGGGAAACACCGATTTGTAGAACGCGACGGCCTCGGGGACGTTGTTGTCGAACCAGAGAAACGGCGTGATCGAGGTCATGAACTTGTATCCTTTCGGCTGGGGCTGGACGCTCGGCGGGGCGCCGCTGTCCCAAGGACGAGCGAGCGGGCGGCATTCCGACAGGGGAGCCCCACTTTTTCCGCCCCGCAGGTGTCGTCCCGGCCTAGTGCGCAATTGCGCACGGGCGCCGGGACCCATAACCACAGGCCGAGTTGTCGGGATCCCAACCGCCGGTTCGTCCTCTGAACACAGCACGCAACACCCGGAGCCCCCCATGCCCACCATCACCGCCTTCGAAAACTCGCCCGACCGCGGCCGCGGGCAGGCGCGCGACATGCGGGTGCGCTGGGCGCTGGAAGAGGTCGGCCAGCCCTACGACGTCCGCCTCCTCTCCTTCGCCGCGATGAAGCAGCCGGCGCATCTTGCGCTGCATCCGTTCGGGCAGATCCCGACCTATGAGGATGGCGACCTCGCGCTGTTCGAGTCCGGGGCGATCGTGCTCCACATCGCCGAACACCATGACGGCTTGCTGCCGAAGGATGCCAACGCGCGCGCCCGCGCGATCGCATGGATGTTCGCCGCGCTGAGCACGGTGGAGCCGCCGATCGTCGAACTCACCATGGCGATGATGATTGAGCGCGACAAGAGCTGGTACGCCGAGCGCCTGCCCAGCTTGCAGGAGCACGTGCGCATCCGGCTCGGCGAATTGTCGCGCCGCCTCGGCAAAGCCGACTGGCTCGACGGCGCCTTCAGCGCCGGCGATCTCATGATGGTGACGGTGCTGCGGCGGTTGAACTCGTCAGGCGTGCTCGACGAATACCCCGACATTGCCGCCTATGTCGCGCGCGGCGAGGCGCGCCCGGCGTTCCGGCGGGCGTTCGACGCGCAATTGGCGGTGTTCAACGCCGCATCGCGTTCGTAATTCGTAGGGTGGGTTAGACGCGCGGCTGCGCGAAGCGCGGGCCGTGCGGCGTAACCCACCGCTTCTGTTTCGGCGGATACGAAGGTGGTGGGTTACGCCTTGCACCTTCGCGTTGAACGACTGCGCTCGTGAGCGGCTAACCCACCCTACGAGAGCTGTGCCAGGCCCAACCGTTGCGCCGGCCGCGACCCTCCTGCATTCTAGCCTCCACCCCAGAGGAGCCCGCCATGCTGACCCTCTACTCCTATCCGCAACTCTTCGGCGTCGCCGACAACAACGGCTACGGCCTCAAGGTTTACGCCTTCCTCAGGCTCGCGGGCGTGCCGTTCGTACATGAGCACGTCTTCGATGCCTCCGCAGCGCCGCGCGGGCAGCTGCCTTACGTCGTCGACGACGGCGAGATCATCGGCGACAGCGAGACCATCATCGCGCATGCGACCGCGAAATATCGCCTGACGATCGATGCCGGCTTGTCGCCGGAGCAGCGCCGCACCAACCATTTCGTGACGCGCATGCTCGACGATCTCTACTGGGTGATGTCCTTTTCGCGCTGGAAGGACGAGCGCTTCTATCCGGCGTTCCGCGACGCCTTCATCGCGCAGCATCCGCAGATCGACGCTGATGGCTTCGAGAAAGCCAAGGCCTACAACGCGCAGCGCTATCACTTCCAGGGCATCGGCCGCTACACGCCCGAGCAGGCCTATGCCCGGGGGCTCGCGGACTTGCAGGTGCTGGCGGAGATCGTGCCGGCGCAAGGCTTCGTGCACGGCGCGGCGCCGACGAGCGTTGATGCCGGCATCTACGGCTTCATCGCCAACATCTATTTCTTTCCGATCCCGACGCCGCTAAAGGCCTTCGTCGATGCGCACGCAAACCTCGTCGCGCATTGCGAGCGGATGCATGCGATGGTCGAAAAATCGTAGGGTGGGTTAGCTTCGGGCGGCGCGAAGCGCTGTCCGAAGCGTAACCCACCACCGTCGTCTCCGGAGACGCCGAAGAGGTGGGTTACGCCCCGCGGATTCGCTTCGCGCATCCGCAGGGCTAACCCACCCTACGGCACCTCGCTTTACCGCATCGTGATCGCAAGGCCGCTGAGATCTGCATTCGCCATCAGGCCGACCTGCGTGCCGGTCAGCTCCAGCACCGCGCCTTTTTGGTTGGTCAGCACGATGGCGCGGGCGCCGGCGCCGACCGCAAGGCCCGCGCCGGCGGCGCCGTAGACGCCGGCAACGTCCGAAGGGCGGTTGATGTTGGAGACGCGGCCGCGCAGCACGGTCTTGGATCCCCCGAACACCAGGCCGTAGTCGATGCCGCCGGTGGAGAGCCCGTAAGAGCGGCCGCGGAAGTTCAGCACGCCGGAGCCGCCGGAGCCGCCGATGATCCAGCCGGCCTTGTAGATCGTCAGCGTCACGAAGCCGCTGTCGGCGCGCGCGGTCGTCGAGAGGCCGGCCAGGGCGACGATGGCGACGCACGCGGCGCGGAAGGTGGATGCGAGCTTCATGAAGGTCTCCGGGGGCTGTCTTTTTAGGGGAGGATTCGAATCAGGCGGAGCGAATGTACCTGATCGATCGGGGCGGCAACATGATGGGTGGACGAGGGACGCGGTCTGCGGCAACGCACTCAACTGTCATCGCCCGGTTCAACCGGGCGATCCAGTACGCCGAGACCGTTGTGATTGAGCCGAGAAGCCGCGGCGTACTGGATGCCCCGGTCAAGCCGGGGCATGACAGCGCAGTTTGGGGTCACGGCGAGGACCAACTTCCATCGTGCCATACTGCCCCTGTTTTGCCCGACGGAGCAAGCGGATACTTCCGCAATCCCGAATTTCGTAAAAACCCAATGTTCTCCGCACCATCCCTACTGTGCATGGGGTTGTTTTCGCATTTTTGTTTTGAGCAGCCCACGTCTTGCCGCTACGCTCATGCGTCCGCCCCCGTCCTGAGGTGATCCCATGTCGATCCAGCATTTCGCGCCCCCGCCGCACGTCAAGGCGCCGCCGCTGTCCTTTGCGACGCGCGTTGGCGATCTCCTGTTCGTCTCCGGCATTCCCGGCTTCGATGTATCAGGCGCGCTACCCGATAGCTTCGAGGCGCAGTTCGCCAATGTCGTCGTCAACATCAAGCGCGTGCTGGGCGAGGCCGGCGCCGGCATGCACGATCTCGTCAAGGTCAACGTGCTCCTGACCCGCGCCTCGGACGTTGCCGCGATGAACGCGCTCTATGCCGGCGCCTTCGGCCCGCCGCCGTACCCGGCGCGCACCACATGCGTGGTGCACGCGCTGCCCGATCCGAAGATGCTGATCGAGATCGAGGCGGTCGCCTCATTGGCCAAGTAGGAGCGGATTAAGCTGCGTGTGGCCCATCGGGCACGCTGCCAAACCAAATGCTCGAGGCACGGCTGACATGTCCGTGAATGGCGGCTCGCCGGCTTGCAAAGGGCCTGCTTTTACCGCACGAATTTTTTCGGTCCCATGTCCCACAAGGAGATACTTCATGCGTCGCCTTCTCGCGCTTTGTGCCGTTGCCGGCATCGCCTCTTCCGTGTTCGCCGTGCCGGCCTCAGCGAAGGTCGGCTATTACGTGATCCGCTGGGACAACACCGGCATCTGCCAGGTCTGGAACGAGGACCTGCAGTACAAGCCGTTCCAGTTCGGGGTCTCGACCTACAAGGTCGTCAGCAAGCCGCTCCCGACCTTCCAGCAGGCCTCCGACCTGCAGATCAAGATGCGCACCGAGCGGAAGTGCACGCTCTGAGCTCTCCGGCAAGAGATCGCATTCGAAGGGCGGGTCGCGCGGGCGATCCGCCCTTTTTCTTTGCGCTGGCCTGAAGCGTTTCCCCGGCCGAAATTGCGCAGGTCCAGCGCACATTGTTTGAACCTCGGCGGCCGGTGGAACTACTCACATCTTGTCCGGGGCGCATGCCACAGCGTCCCGCACCACCCCTCCCCGTCATTGTCGGGAGGCGCATCACATCATTCATTTGAGGAGCTGATCATGCGTCGTATTTCCATGCTGTGCGCTGCCGCCGGTCTTGCCGTCACTGCGTTCGTCGCCGCGAGCCCGGCCGAAGCCAGCTATCATCTGATCCGTTGGCAGGACACCGGCTTCTGCCAGATCTGGGACGAGAGCATCCCGACCACGCCGTGGCCGGCCGGCTATCACCGCGCCAGCGCCAGCGTGCCGACCTTCCTCGACGCCCTCGCGGCGAAGGACGCCGCGCTCAAGAGCGGCAGCTGCACCTGGTAAAGTTTCGATCGGCGGACGAAGAGCCGGGCAAGGACGCCAACGTCCTTGCCCGGTTGTTTTTGTGTTGCGTGAACGCGAGCCGTGGCGCCCTTACGCGTCCTTGTGCGCGCCGGGATGGATCAGGATGTCGCGCGCGGCGGCGAGGTCGATGAAGGCTTCGGCGCTGCCGCCCTGGTCGGGATGCAGGCCCTTGGCGGCGCGGCGATAGGCCTGGTTGATGTCCTCGCAGGTGAGCTGCACCGCGAGCGGCAGGCCGAGCACCTTGCGGGCGCGATCCTCGCTGGAGAGCTTCTTCGGCGCGGCGTTGCGGCGGCCGAAGCGCGGTGCGGTCAGATCGTGCACGACCTCGAGCACCACACCGAGACGACGCTGGGCCGCCAGCGTCACGCTGTGATCGTCATTGTCGACGGCCTGGCGCAGCACCGGCAGCGCCTGCTCGGCGGCCTGGCGCAGCGTGACGTCGCCGCTCATCCGCGCGATCTCGGCCACCAGCCGGCCGGCCTCGGCCCAATCCGGCGATTGCGCCGACCGCAGGCGTTCCAGAGCGAGTTTCCAGGAGTCGAGCCGTTCCATCATGCGCGCAACGTTTAGCAATCAAGATCAGTATGCCAAGGCCGCCGTTTCCGACCCCTTAATTTCGAGTTAGCTTTTCGTGAAACTTCGAAACGAAAACGGGAGGAATATGCCATGGCGTTGCTCGCGAACCACATTGCCGTCGTCACCGGCGCCGGCTCCGGAATCGGCCGGGCGATCGCCGCCGGCTATGCGCGGGAGGGCGCGCAGATCGTGCTGCTCGACGTCAACGCCGAGACGGTGGCGGAGGCGGCGCAGGAGATCCGAGCATCGGGCGGCAAGGCCGAGAGCTTTGCGCTCGACGTGACCAGGCGCGAGGATTGCTTTGCGCTGGCGAAGCAGATCGCGGACAAGGTCGGGCAGGTCTCGATCCTCGTCAACAATGCCGGCATCACCCGCCGCAACGCCTTCACCGCGGAGACCGAGACGGTGGCGAAGGACTGGAACGACATCATCTCGCTCAACCTCACCGGCGTCTTCAACATGACGCAGGCGTTCCTCGCGCCGTTGCGCGCGAGCAAAGGCCGCATCGTCAATATCGGCTCGATCCAGTCCTTCGTGCATCTGCGCACGCCGAGCTCGGCGGCCTACACCACCTCGAAGCACGGCGTGCTCGGCTTCACCAAGGCGCTCGCGGTCGAGCTCGGCAAGGACGGTGTGCGCGTCAACGCGATCGGGCCCGGCTTTATCGAGACCAACATCAACGTCCATGTGCGTGCGACAAATCCGGCGCTGGTGCAGGCCTTCGTCGATCACACGCCGCTGGCGCGCACCGGCAATCCCGAGGACATCGTGGGGCCTGCGGTGTTCCTCGCCTCCGATCTGTCGGCCTTTGTCACCGGCAGCATCGTGATGGTGGACGGCGGCTACCGAACGGTGTGAGAGGCTCGTCAATCGCGGCCGCATTTGGGCATTCTCAAGATCAATTCGGCGCGGCCACCCCGATTAACCCTTCATTAACCAAACCAGACCACCGTAGATTCACGGCTTGGGGGTCGTTGGTTCTCGATCCGCTTCCGACGATGGAAGCGGGCGTTGATCGGGAGGTGTGTTGATGACCACTGTTCATGTCGCCGCGTCCGAGCCAGACGCACAATTCTTTGCCCCGAACCAGATCGTTCCGCTTCTGATCGGCGCCACCGTCGACGAGGTCGAGCGTGAGCTCGTGCTGCAGACGCTGGCGCGCTGCGACGGCAACCGCACGCGGGCCTCGCGCGTGCTCGGCCTTTCGGTGCGCACGCTGCGCAACAAGATCAAGCTCTATGCCGCCTCTGGCATCGACGTGCCTGCCCATCAGGACTAGCGCGCGACTTTAGTCCACCCGCGACGACGCGCTGCGCAGCCGCGCGCGATCGATGACACGGCTGGTTGCTCCGTTGGATTGATGTTGATCAAGCCGGGCACGATGCGCGGGCAGAATTGCTGCTGTCGTCAAACGCCGCTAAGTAGCTTGCTTCGGGTGAAGGGAGCAATGGCGTGGCAGACGACCAGGGACGACGGCCGGGGCCTCAGGGTCCTCGTGGGCGGCAAGGCGAGCCGGGACGACCGGGGCCACAAGGTCATCCGGGCCGGCGCGGCCCCGACGGCGCGCGCGGCAAGACCGGGCCGCAGGGCAAGCCGGGCCCCGTCGGAAAGGCCGGACCGCAAGGAAAGCAGGGCGAAGCCGGTCCGCGTGGGCCAGCCGGCGCGCTGGGACCTGTCGGACCGCAGGGGCCGGCGGGGCCGCAAGGCCCGCGCGGCGAGCCGGGTCCGCCCGGCCAATTGCCCTCGATCGAGCAGGTGCTGCCGTGGCTCGACCAGCTCTTCGACGCCTGGGACGAGCGCCGCCGCCAACGCGAGCGCGAAGCCGCTGAGCGCGAAGCGCTCGAAGCCGCCGTCCAGGAGACCGACGAGGCAATCGTCGACGACGAGGGCGACGACGGCGACGATCACAAGAAGAAAAAGAAGAAGAAGAAGCAGGGCCAGAAGAGTTAGCCCCAGTCTATTTGGGCTGATCCTCGCGCCGCGGCAGCATGCCCATGCGCTCGAACTGCCAGCGCATGGCGCGATACCAGAGATAGCCGACCGCCGCGCCGCACAGGGCGAGGATGACCACATTCGCGCTGGAGAACGAGCCGCTCCACCACATCATCCACGCGGTCCACAGCAGCGTGAAGACGATGGCACCTGCTTTCAAGGGAAGAAGGGGGCGGCTCATGTCGTGCTCCGGGCGATCAAAACCCCGGCCGCCACCTTCGCAAGCCGAGGCAGCGGATACCGTGAGGCAGATCACGGAGCACGCAGCCTGAGCTCACGTACCGAAGCGCAGCCGCGAGCGCTCTTTGGCCTTTTCCGCCTCAACCTCGCGGTCGCGCGCAGGCGCATGGGTATGCAGTGAAGTCAGGAGTTTTCGCGCGGCCTCGGAGACCTCGGCCACCGCTCGCTCGAACGCCGCCTCGTTGGCCTGAGACGGCCTGTTGAAACCCGACAGCTTTCGCACGAATTGCAGCGCGCTGGCGTGGATCTCATCCTCGGTCGCCGGCGGCTCGAAGTTGAACAGCGTCTTGATATTGCGGCACATGCACTTTCTCCGGATATTTCCCTCGAGGACGGTTGGCGGAGGGGAAATCCTACATCCTTCCCGCATTTGTGCTAGGTTCCGCCGCAAAGCGGCCGCCGGACACGAGCCGCACGGGGGAGAGGAACATGAGAGCTTCTTGCGTCGCGCTGTCGGCCATCCTGCTATCGATCTCGACGTCAGGATGGGCAGCCGACTATCCGCCACCAAAGCAGGGCGACTGGATCGCCCGGGATTTCAAGTTCCACACCGGCGAGACCATGCCGGAACTGAAGCTGCACTACACCACGGTCGGCGAACCCTCGGGCCAGCCCGTGCTGGTGCTGCACGGCACAGGCGGGTCGGGCGCGAGCATGTTGACGCCTTCCTTTGCCGGCGAGCTGTTCGGCCCGGGGCAGCCGCTCGACGCCGCCAAATATTACATCATCATTCCCGACAATGTCGGCCACGGCAAATCGTCGAAGCCCTCCGACGGCATGAAGACGAGCTTTCCGAAATACAATTACGAGGACATGGTCGAGGCGCAATATCGCCTGGTGACGGAAGGCCTCGGGGTCAAGCATCTGCGGCTCGTGATCGGCAATTCGATGGGCGGCATGCACACCTGGCTGTGGGGCGAGAAATATCCGAGGGCGATGGACGCGCTGATCCCGATGGCCTCGCAGCCGACCGAGATGGCATCGCGCAACTGGATGATGAGGCGGATCATGCTCGACACCATCCGCAACGATCCCGACTACAATGGCGGCAATTACACCGGCCAGCCGCGCATGATGAAATATGCCATCACCGCCTACGGCATTGCCAGCATCGGCGGGACGCTCGCCTATCAATCGCAGGCGCCGACCGCGGCGAAGGCCGACAAGATCGTCGATGACCGGCTCGCGACGCCGATCACGGCGGACGCCAACGACTTCGTCTATCAATGGGAATCCTCGCACGACTACAATGCGAGCGAGAAGCTGGAGGCGATCGAGGCCCCGCTGCTGCTGATCAATTCGGCCGACGACGAGCGCAACCCGCCCGAGACCGGCCTCACGGACGCTGCCATGAAGCGGGTCAAGAACGGCCGCCTCTATTTGATCCCGGCGAGCTCCGAGACGCGCGGCCACGGCACCACCGGCAATGCAAAGTTCTACAGCGAGCAGGTCAGGCAATTGCTACAGACCGCGCCGCAGCGGACGATGTAGGAGCGGCAGCCAGACGATATGTCGAAAGCCCGCTTTCGTAAGGCTGCACTCGCACTTCCCGGTGTTATCGAGAGCGCGCATCACGGCCATGCCGACTTCCGCGTCGGCAAGCGCGTGTTCGCGACGATAGGCTATCCCGATGACACATGGGGTATGGTGAAGCTGACGCCGGACCAGCAGGCCATGCTCATCGATGCGGAGCCGGCGATGTTTCGCCCGGTGCCCGGCGCCTGGGGCAAGAACGGCAACACGAATGTGAAGCTGGCGAAGGTCGATCAGGTGACGCTGCGAAGCGCCCTCAATATGGCCTGGCGCAATGTCGCGCCAAAATCGCTGCTCGCCTCGATCGAGACGCCATAGCGAAGATCATGCCGCAACGCATCATGCGCCGCGCCTCTCGCGCGCATATTATTTGAGCATGCAATGCGCTGACAGCTCGGGCTTAATCGCATCAACGATACGAATCGGAATGCGGCGGAGGATCGCATGCGAAGGCTCGCACTGTGCGTTTGGCTGATCGCGATGACGGCGCTGACGAGCGCTGCGTTCGCGTTCGACAACGGGCAATATGATCACGTCCCGCCCGACATCCGCGCCTGGTTCAAGAGCGTGATCGCGCCGAACGGCGTGCCCTGCTGCGACATCTCCGACGGCCATCGCACCGACTACGACGTGCGCGCGGGCAGCTATTGGGTGCCGATCGAAGGGCAATGGATGGAAGTGCCCGAACGCGCCATCATCCGCGACCAGGGCAATCCGGTCGGCCAGGCCGTGGTGTGGTACGTCCACCACCGCGGGGCCATCATCATCAGCTGCTTCGTGCCGGCGGATGCGGTGTAGCGCGTCTTGATGAATTCCATTGGCTGGAGATGGCCCGATGGGGTAGCCTAGAGCCAAGCTTGAAGCGGAGGCACGCCGTTGACCGATCTTAGCGCCGAAGACCTCGCCACCATCTATGCCAAGCCGAGCCCGCGCGTGATCGCGAAGGCACGGCCCGCGATCGACGCGCATGCGAAGAAGTTCATCGAGATGTCGCCGTTCTGCGTCCTCGCGACATCGGGCGTGGACGGCAGCGTCGACGCTTCGCCGCGCGGCGGCGGCATCGGCTTCGTCCGCGTCGCCGGCCCCAACCAGCTGCTGATGCCCGACCGCTCCGGCAACAACCGCATCGACAGTTTTCGCAACGTGGTCGAAGGCTCAGGCTTCGTGCATTTGCTGTTCTTCGTTCCGGGCATCGACGAGACGCTACGCGTCGGCGGACGCGGCACGCTGTCGGCCGACCAGGATCTGCTCGCCTCGATGGAGGAATTCGGCAAGCCGCCGCGCGCGGTGCTGAACGTCGCCGTGAGCGAAGTCTATTTTCACTGCGGCAAGGCGCTGATGCGCTCGAAGCTGTGGTCGTCGGAGAAGGTGCCGCGCTCGGTGATGCCGAGCATCGTCACGGTCGTTCACGAGCAGACCGGCCTCGGCGAGCCCGCGAGCCAGGAGGCCGTGGAAGAGCTCTACAAGACGCAGCTGTAGGCCGCACGGCATCACAGCGTCGTCCCAGCCTCGCGCCACACTCCTCCCTGGGGTTATGGGTCCTCGCTTTCGCGGGGACGACATGGGAGTGTGTCGCGACGGCGTCTGTCGCGGCGTTAGCGCTTAATGCCCGTCGCCTTCCAGCCCGCCGACATGCTTCTGGGTGTAGAGTTCGAGGCCGATGCGGCCGATCAAATCGAGCTGGGTTTCGAGGAAGTCGATGTGATGCTCCTCGTCGCTCATCAGCTTCTCGAACAGGTCGCGTGTGACATAGTCCTTGACGCTGTGGCAGTAGGTCGCCGCTTCCTGATAGAGCGCCCGCGCGCTCATCTCGGCGGCGAGATCGCACTCGATGATTTCCTTGACGTTCTGGCCGATGCGCAGGGGGTCGAGCACCTGCATGTTCGGAAAGCCGTCGAAGAACAGGATACGCTCGGTGAGCTTGTCGGCGTGCTCCATCTCCTCGATGGACTCCTTGCGCCAGACCTTGGCCATGTCCAGCAGGCCCCAATTGTCGAGGAAGCGGTAATGCAGCCAGTACTGATTGATCGCAGTCAGCTCATGACGCAGCGCCTTGTTGAGATATTCGATGACCTTTGCGTCGCCCTGCATGGTTCACTCCAGCTCTTGCAATCCAAATCGGCCCTAAACCGAGTTTAGAACGCTTCTAAATCACTTTGCGAACGAGGGCAACCGGCTGCGGGAACGCAGCCGGGGAAAAGCTCAGCCGGGGTTGCGGAAGTTTTCAGCAGGCCGCGAGCGCAAACTCGGCGGGCTCGGCGGTCTCGTCGTTGGCGGCCACGGTGTGGCTATGCGGACAGCCGGCGCAGCAGGACTGCGCGCAGGGCCCAAGCGCTTCGTCGATGATGGTCTTGATCGTCCGCGCGCAGCGGCCGCATTCGGCGCTACAGCCGAGACACCCATAGACCTGTTTGGCATGGCGCACGGCATCGTCGGACTCGGCGACGGCGGCGCGGATATCGTCATCGCTCAGCACGTTACAGGAACAAACGATCATGGAAGCGGCAGGCCCTTCGGTGATGCGCCATCATCGATATTTAACAGGCCGGCCGGATGCAAAAGGAAAAACCGGTATTTGAAGCTATTCCAAACTGGCCTGATCAAAGCCTAGAACGGCTCTAAAATAAGCTGTTGCGCTGGATCAAGATTGGGCCGGACTAGTCGCCGCCACCGCCTCCTCCACCGTCGCCACCGCCTCCGCAGTCGCCGCCGGTGCTGCTGCCGCTATCGCTGCTCGAACAGCTGCCGCCGTCGCTCGAGCTCCCCGAACTGCCGCCGGAGAACCAGCTTCCCAGCGAGAAGCCGTCACTCGTCCCGGAATAGTTGCTGTCCCCGCCGCCACTCCCGCGGTCGCTGCCTGCGGTGGCGCGGGAGCGCCGTGCGCGGTTCTGGAGATGTGCGATCCAGCCGTAGCCGATCGCGAAAACGATCCCGGCCGCAATCAAGGCATTGACCATCGCGTTGCCCATCATCGTCTCCCAGTGGGGTCCATATTAGTTGGTCGCCTCCGGCAAAGGTGCCGTTCATTGATCATTTCAGCGAAATATGGAACCTTGCGATCCAAAGGGTTCCCGTGTGTTGGTCTGAAAGGTCAAGCAATGAAGAAGTCGCTCATGGCGGTCGCTGCCGTCGCCACCCTGGCCCTGACGGCCGGATCGCCGGCCCATGCTCAGCGCGGCGTCGCCGCAGGCGTGGCAGCCGGGATCATCGGCGGCGCCATTGTCGGCGGTGCATTGGCTTCTCCGTATTATTACGGACCCGGCTATGGCTACTATCAGCCGGGCTACTACCCGCCGCGCTACTACGCCCCTGGTCCAGGCTATGTGGCCGACGACTATTACGGCGGCTGCGTCTGGCAGAAGCAGCGCTTCTGGGATGGCTATGCCTGGCGCGTCCGTCGCGTCCGAGTCTGCGGCTGAGGCACGCCAAGCCGGTTGACTACGGAGTTGCCGTTCATCTCGGGGCCTGAAAAAGACCGCTTTTTCTCGTCACAGGTCCGTGTGCGTTTACCGTGGATTGACCATTTGCGCGCTTCCTAGCTGCAAGGCCAATTCCATCAGAGTGTGCGTGAACCTTTGAAACCCGGGCGCCTCTAACAGGAGGAACCCATCTCCCAGGAGAGCCAAGAGCATGAACAAGACTTTAGTTGCCGCCCTCACGGTCGCGACGGTCGCCGGTTCGCTGGTGACCGCCGCTCCGTCCGCCAAAGCCGGTGACAACGTCGGCGCCGGGATCGCGGCCGGCCTGATCGGCGGCGCCATTGTCGGCGGCGCGATCGCGTCGAGCCGTCCCGCCTATGGCGGCCCCGTTTACATCGCCGAGCCCCCGCCGCCCGCGCCCTGCTACTGGCGCCGCGAGCGCTATTGGGACGGCTACGGCTGGGTCAGCCGTCCGATTCGCGTCTGCTACTGATCTGATCGCCTGGCGCATGCGCGCCGCGATCAAGAGCCCGGCCGAGAGCATCGGCCGGGCTTTTTCTTTGCTCAAACGTTATCGCGCCGCCTGGATCGAACGCAGCACCTCTTCACTCGGCCAGCAATCGACCTTGAGTCCCGCCGATTTCTGATAGGCGCCGAGCGCGGCGCGCGTCTGCATGCCGGCCTTGCCGTCGATCTTGTCCTTGTAGAGTCCGATGCGCGTCAGCCCGCGCTGCATGGTCTCGACGTCCTTGGTGCGCAACTGCTTCGAAGCCGACCAGGGCGTTGCGAAGGGCAGCGGGCTCATCATGCGGTCGCTGAGATGGCCGACGAACAGCACGTAGAGATCGGAGAAATTGTATTCCTTGATGACGAAGTAGTTCTTCGTGGTCAGGAACGACGGCCCGTAGATGCCCTCGGGCTGGAGCAGCGAGGCCGGCTGCGCCTGCTCGGCCGCGCTGAGCTTTTGGCCGCGCACCGGGACAAAACCCTCGCGCAGCCATTGGCCGATCGGCTTGGTCACCTCCGGCACGCCCGTCGAGCAATCGACCTTGGCCGGGGCCTGCACCTCGTAGGCCCAACGCAGGCCGCTCTGCCAGCCCTTGTTGACGAGCTGCTGCGCGGCCGAGGCCAGCGCATCCGGCACGGAGTGCCAGATGTCGATGCGGCCATCGCCGTCGAAATCGACGCCATGCTTGTAATATTCGGACGGCAGGAATTGCGTGAGCCCGGTGGCACCCGCCCAGGACGAGCGCATGTCCTTGCGCGTCACCACGCCTTCGCCGAGGATCTTCAACGCGAGGATGAACTCGTTGCGATACTGATCCTTGCGCCGGCCGACATAGGCCTGCGTCGCCAGCACGCGAACCAGATCATAGGGCAGCGTGTAGCGGCCGTAATCGGTCTCGCGGCCCCAGATCGCAAGCATCATTGTTGCCGGCACGCCGGAGCTCTTCTCGATCTCGGTCAGCGCCGCGCGATATTTCTGCAGCAGCCGTTGGCCCTCGCCGGCCAGCCGCGCAATCGAAGCTTCCTTGACGTAGTCCGCCGGCACCTGCACGAACTCGGCCTGCGACGGCGCGCCGGTCGCCGGCCGTCCCGGCAAGAGCAGATCGGGCAGCTTGTAATCGGGCTCCAGCCCGCGCGTCTGCGCGTCGAACGTTGCGCGCGAGACGCCGGCCTGTTGGGCTTCCGGCCACAGCGAGGCGATGAACTGCGTGAAGGCGGCGTCAGCGGCGCGGGCGGGCGACCAAGCGCAGGTGATGACGATCACCGCAGCGATGAGCGCCCGCCGCATCATGCCGCCATCACCGCGTCAGCTTCTTGTACTTCACGCGGTGCGGGATGATGCTGTCCTGGCCGAGCCGGCGCATCTTGTCCTTCTCGTAATCCTGGAAATTACCTTCGAACCATTCGACATGGCTCTCGCCCTCGAAGGCGAGGATGTGCGTCGCGATGCGGTCGAGGAACCAGCGATCGTGGCTGATGATGACGGCGCAACCGGCAAAGTCCTCCAGCGCCTCTTCGAGCGCGCGTAGCGTGTCGACGTCGAGGTCGTTGGTCGGCTCGTCGAGCAGCAGGACGTTGGCGCCGGACTTCAGCATTTTTGCCAGATGCACGCGGTTGCGTTCACCGCCCGAGAGCGCGCCGACCTTCTTCTGCTGGTCCGCGCCCTTGAAGTTGAACGACGAGCAATAGCCGCGCGAATTGACTTCCTTTTTGCCGAGCAGGATCAATTCGTTGCCGCCGGAGATCTCCTCCCACACGGTCTTCTTGCCGTCGAGCGCGTCGCGCGACTGGTCGACGTAACCGAGATGCACGGTCTCGCCGACCGTGATCGAGCCCTTGTCCGGCTGTTCCTGCTTGGTGATCATCTTGAACAGCGTGGTCTTGCCGGCGCCGTTGGCACCGATCACGCCGACGATGCCGCCGGGCGGCAGCTTGAAGGTGAGATCGTCGATCAACAGGCGATCGCCATAGCCTTTGCTGAGACCTTCGAAGTCGACCACGTTGGCGCCGAGCCGCTCAGCGACAGGGATGATGATCTGCGCGGTCTGAGTCTGTTTCTCGCTGGCCTGCTTGAGCAGTTCCTCATAACGCTGGTAGCGCGCCTTGGATTTGGCCTGGCGTGCCTTGGGCGAAGATGCCACCCATTCCTGCTCGCGCGCGAGCGTCTTCTGGTGCGCGGCGTCCTCGCGTCCCTCCTGCTCCAGACGCTTCTGCTTCTGCACCAGCCAGGACGAGTAATTGCCTTCGTACGGGATGCCGCGGCCGCGATCGAGCTCGAGGATCCAGCCGGTGACGTTGTCGAGGAAGTAGCGGTCGTGGGTGACGATCAGGATCGCGCCGGGATAGTTGCGCAGGTGCCCTTCCAGCCACGACACGGATTCCGCGTCGAGATGGTTGGTCGGCTCGTCCAGCAGCAAGAGCTCGGGCTGGTCGAGCAGCAGGCGGCACAGCGCGACGCGGCGACGCTCACCGCCTGAGAGCTTGGTCACGTCGGCGTCGTCGGGCGGACAGCGCAGCGCGTCCATGGCCTGGTCGACCTTGCTGTCGAGATCCCACAGGCCCTGAGCCTCGATCTCGTCCTGCAGCTTGGTCATCTCATCGGCGGTCTCGTCCGAATAGTTGACCGCGAGCTCGTTGTAGCGGTCGAGGATCGCCTTCTGCTTGGCGACGCCTTGCATCACGTTCTCGCGCACGGTCAGCTTGGGATCGAGCTGCGGCTCCTGCTCCAGATAGCCGACGCGGGCACCCTCGGCGACCCAGGCCTCGCCGGTGTATTCCTTGTCGAGACCGGCCATGATCTTGAGCAGCGTCGACTTACCCGAGCCGTTGACGCCGAGCACGCCGATCTTGGCATCCGGGTAGAAGCTCAGATGGATGTTATCGAGCACCTTCCGGGTCGGGTAGCTCTTGGTCAGGCCCTGCATGAAATAGATGAACTGGCGCGCCATCGGTCCCGTGAAACCTTCGATTTGAGGAAATTTGCTTCGCCAGCGATGTAACGATCCCGCCCTCAAAGGGCAACGTTTTCCCTCCGTTCACCACGGATGAATACGGGACGGACACCATCCGGCCACCGATCCGGACAATTGAAACCATTTTTTAATAAAGCAGGCCAAAGCTCGGTTTCGCGCGGAAACAGCGCCACCCGCTCAGAACGAACGGGGAGCACAGCGAGGCCGCATCATGGCTCTGATCGAGACCAATTCTCTTCCCGTTCCGGCAGGAGCCGGGCGCACTTTCGGGTTCGCCTCGGAGATCAAGGCCTTCTGGAAGCGCTTCTTCGCCACCGCCTTCAATCCCTACCGGCCCGAACTGCATTACATGCGCGGCCCCGGCCCCGCCTGGCGCGCCAAGCACGGCATGGATGCGCCGTTCCGCTTGAAGCCCCGCGACGTCTGAGAGACGACCTCCTATCGGACTTTTGAAGCCGCTGGCTGCTTGCGCGCTGGCGCGATTGCGCGCAACCATGGCCAGGTTCCGACGACGGCGCCCGCCCGGCGCCATCACCTCTCGCCATGGATGATCGCTGATGAGCCGGCTGCGCTGCGCAATCCTCGACGACTATTTCAACCTTTCCCTCGACGTCGCCGACTGGCAGAAATTGTCGGACCGCCTCGACCTCACCGTGTTCAGCCATCCCTTCGCCTCCGAGCAGGCCGCGGCCAGCGCGCTCGCCGACTTCGAGATCATCTGCGCGATGCGCGAGCGCACGGCGTTTCCCAAGAGCTTGTTCGATCGCTTGCCGAAGCTGAAGCTGCTGCTGACGTCGGGCATGCGCAACGCCGCCATCGACATCGAGGCCGCGAAAGCGCGCGGCATCGCCATCGGGGGCACGCAATATTCCCGTGATCCGACCGCGCCGCTCGCCATGGGCCTGATCCTGGAATTGACCCGCGGCATCGGCCGTGAGAACGCGCGGATGCATGCGGGCGAATCCTGGCAGAGCTTTGCCGGCGTCGAGATCGAGGGCCTGACGCTCGGCATCGTCGGGCTCGGCAAGCTCGGCAGCAAGATGGCAGGCATTGCGAAAGCGTTCGGCATGAACGTGATCGCCTGGAGCCCGAACCTCACGCCGGAGAAGTGCGCGGCTGTTGGTGTCGGCTACGCCACCAAGGAGGAGCTGTTCGCCAAGGCCGACATCGTCACCATCCACGTGGTGCTGAGCGAGCGCTCGCGCGGGCTTGTGAGCCGCGCGGATCTTGCGCGGATGAAGCCGACGGCCTTCCTGGTCAACACCGCGCGCGGGCCGATCGTGGATGAGCAGGCGCTGCTGGAAGCCTTGCAGGAGCGCAAGATCGCGGGTGCAGGCCTGGACGTGTTCTCGGTCGAGCCGCTGCCGGTCGACCATCCCTTCCGCAAGCTCGACAATGTCGTGCTGACGCCGCATCTGGGCTACGCCACCACGGATGGTCTGCGCATTCATTATGGCCAGATGGTCGAGGCGATCGACGCCTTCACCAAGGGCGGCGAGCTGCCGCGCAGGCTGGCCTGAAATCAAAAGGGCGTGCCGACGGCACGCCCTTCGCAAACATTGATGTTGAGGCGCTCAGCGCACGGTGACCGGCGCGGGCAGCGGCGGCACGACGGTGGGCTGCGTCCCCGGGACCGGGCCCGCCTGGGCGGACATCGGAGCCGGCCCGGCCGCGCTCGGCGTCGGCGCGGCGGAGGCCGTCGCCGTTCCCGGCGGCGGGCCGCCCGGCATCACGACAACGCGGGTGCCGACCTTGACGCGATCGAACAGGTCGGAGACGTCCTCGTTCAACATGCCGATGCAGCCCGACGAGACGAACTTGCCGATGGTCGAGGGCTGGTTGGTGCCGTGGATGCGGTACACGGTCGAGCCGAGATACATCGCGCGGGCGCCGAGCGGATTGCCCGGGCCGCCGGCCATGAAGCGCGGCAGATAGGGCTGACGCTCGATCATCTCGGTCGGCGGATGCCAATCCGGCCACTCGGCCTTGCGGGTGATCTTCTGCACGCCGGTCCAGGTGAAGCCGTCGCGGCCGACACGGACGCCGTAGCGGATCGCGCGGCCGCCTCCGAGCACGTAATAGAGGTAGGTGTTGGGCGTATCGACCACGAGCGTGCCGGCCGGCTCCTTGGTCTGGAACGCGACCTCCTGACGGCGCAGGTTCGGCGGCAGCTGCACCGGCGCGGCATCGGGCTGCTCCTCGGGCGGCAGCGCGGCCAAGGTCACCGGGCGGCCATCCGTGCCCACGGGCGGCTGCCCGGCCTGGACCGTGCCGGTCGCGGCGGGACCGCCGACAGCCTCGGGCGGACGCAGACCATCATTGGCGGGCGCCTGCTGAGGCGGACGGTCGGCGTAGATCACCGCCGGCGGACCGGCGGGCCGGCCGTAGCGGGGATCGTCGGGCGACATCACGGGGCCCTGCGGCGCTGCCGAATAGACCGGCGGGGCGCCAGCCGGGCGACCGTAACGCGGATCATCAGGCGACATCACCGGGCCTTGCGGCGGGGCGGCCGAATAGACCGGAGGCGCGCCCATCGGACGGCCGTAGCGCGGATCGTCGGCCGGACCGGGCGGCGGCAGCGAGGCATGCGGCATCGCGTCGTCGTCTTCATCGAGCGCGTCGAAATTCGGTACGCGGTCACCGGGCCGATATTCGGCCGGGGCGCCATAGCTCGGGACCTGCTGGACCGGATAGCTCTGAGCCTGAGCGAGCGAGGTTCCCGCCGCAGCGACTGTTGCGGCAGCGCATATCGTCAGAAAATGTTTGATCATCATCGCTCTTGTATAGTCCCCAAGCCCGATCGGACCGTTAACGGCCAGATGACGGAAGATAGCGGCACATTCAAGACATATCAGGCTTATTTGCGCCGGACTTGCCGTTTTGTGATCCGCAAGACTACCGTTGCCCCGTTGCATCACGGGGCTGAAATCGTATCGCGCCATCATTTGCCGCGATGTTGGGCCGCGATTTTAACGGAACGATCCGGAAGCGTTGCGATATGGTCGAATCAGCCTGATTCGCCACTTTTTTGAGCTTCGATCCCGCGTGGCGAACGCGGCAAGCAGTACCGTCACCGCGTTCAGATGGCTCTTGGGCCCCGGCCACTCCGCCGCCGGGGCGGAAATTCGCAACCGCTCGATGCTTCCCGGCTTTCGCTTCCTGTTTGCCGCGATCCTGCTGTCAACCTCCATCCTGGTGTTCGGCCTAGGGGCCGCCGCGCTTCTGCGGGCGACCCATCAGCAATATGCCAGCAACCCCGGGTGGCGGAACGGCCCGCAGGAGCAGGTGTTTGCGCAAGCGCCCGAGCCGGCCCAGCCGGTGCTCGCGGTGCTGCGGGCCGAGCCGGAGTTACCCGCCGAGACCACGCCATCGCTCCGCGACCAGGTGCCGACCATCGCTCTGCCCCTGAGCGAGCCCGACCAGGTTGCGGTACTCACGACCGAGACCGACGTTCAGCCTGAGGGCGCCACGCCCCAGGCCGAAGCGCCGGCCATCGAGCCAGCCAGGCCCGAGCCGACCGTGGCGGCCGCGCCGGCTTCCACGGATACGCTGACCCCCGCCGACACCACGGCCGCGATCCCCGAGGCCCAGCCTGCCGCAACCGCCAGCGAGCCGGCGCCGGCTGACCCTGCCCTCGCAGCCGCGGCGATCGATGTCGCCTCGGCAAGGCTCGCTGCGCTGAACGCTGCCCCGGCCGCCAGCGATGCGCCGACGAAGGCCAAGGCCGAGAGCAGCAAGCCGGACAGCAAGGCCACAAAGCGCAAGGCCAAGGTCAAGAAGCGCCAACGCGTGGTGCGGCGCCCGCCACCTCAGCAGCTGCAGCAGCAGCTCGATCCGTTCGGTCAGCAGCAGCCGGCTTTCGCGACAACAACGACCGCACGTACGCGCTGACTCGTCACTCCGACAACCTCACGCCGGACCGGTCGCGATAGCCGGGCCGCCGGCCTGGCCCCATTCCGACCACGAGCCGTCATAGAGCGCGGTGTCGGTGATGCCGAGGCGGTAGAGCGCGAGGGTCAGCACGCCGGCGGAGACGCCGGAGCCGCAGCTCGTCACGATCGGCGCATCCAGCTTGACGCCGGCATTGGTGAAGGCGGCGCGCAGATCCTCGAGCGGCTTCATCTCGCCGGTCGCGGCATCGAATAACAGGTTGTAGGGCACGTTGCGGGCGCCGGGGATGTGGCCGGAGCGGATGCCCGGCCGCGGCTCGGGCGCGCGGCCTTCGAACCGATCGGCAGCGCGCGCGTCGATCACCTGCTCCTTGCGGCTTTCGACGTTGGCGATCAGCTGCTGCATGCTGCGCACGCGGTTTGCATCATAGCGCGCCTTGAAGGTCGCCGGCTTCGGCTCGACCTCGCCGCTCTCGGTCGCGCGTCCCTCGGTGCGCCACTTCTTCAAACCGCCATTGAGGATGCGCACGTTGCCGTGGCCGTAGGACAGGAACATCCACCAGGCACGCGGCGCTGCGACCCAGCCGCCGGCATCGTAGAGCACGACGGTGTCGCTGTTTCCGATGCCGAGATTGCCGACGTCGCGGCCGAACTGCTCGGCGCTCGGAAACATGTGCGGCAACGGGTTGGAATGATCCGACACGGCATCGACATCGAAGAACACGGCGCCCGGCAGATGCGCGGCGAGATAATCGTCCTTCGGCAGCGGCAGCACGCCCGGCAGCTTGAAGCTGGCGTCGAGGATCTTGACGTTGGCATCGCCGATATGGGTGGCGAGCCATTCGGTGGAGACGAGGGGGTCGGTGGCGGTCATTGGCTTTTCCTTGCTGTCATTCCGGGGCACGCGTAGCGCGAGCCCGGAATCCATCGCGCGGCAGAGTCGGTGGATGAATGGATTCCGGGCTCGCGCTTCGCGCGCCCCGGAATGACGTCACCCCTTCTTCTTCGGCTCCCACTGCTCCGTCGGCCCGCCGGCATCGCGCCAGGCGGCGTAGCCGCCGGCGATGTGGGCGACGGGCTTCAAGCCCATGTCCTGCGCGGTCTTGGCCGCGAGCGCGGAGCGCAGGCCCCCGGCGCAGTGGAAGACGAACTTCTTGTCCTCCTGGAAGATCGGCTTGGCGTAAGGGCTCTGCGGGTCGATCCAGAATTCCAGCATGCCGCGGGTGCAGGCGAACGCGCCCGGGATGCGGCCGTCGCGCTCGATCTCGCGGGGATCGCGGATGTCGACGATGACGACGTCGCCGTTCTTGGAGATCTCGATCGCGTCCTTGGCGGTGAGCGTCTCGATCTCGGCATTGGCCTCGTCGATCAGCGCCTTGATGCCGCGGGTGATGGTCTGGGGCATATGGTTCTCCCTCTTGTTGTCATTCCGGGGCGCGCGTAGCGCGAGCCCGGAATCCATTGATCTACGCGTGCTGCGGCCCGATGGATTCCGGGCTCGCGACTTCGTCGCGCCCCGGAATGACAACAGCTAGTGCGTCAATTCCTTCATCGCACTCTCCAGCCCCTCGATCGTGATCGGATACATCCGATTGGCGAAGATGCGTTTGATGATGGTGGTGGATTCCGAATAGTCCCAGTGCTTCTGCTGCACCGGGTTCAGCCACACCGTGTGCGGATAGGTGCGGATGATGCGGTCGAGCCAGACTGAGCCGGGCTCCTCGTTGACGTGCTCGACCGAGCCGCCGGGCACCATGATCTCGTAAGGCGACATCGAGGCGTCGCCGACGAACACGACCTTGTAGTCGTGCGGGTATTTGTGCAGCACGTCCCAGGTCGGCGTGCGATCGGTGAAGCGGCGCTTGTTCTGCTTCCACACGCCCTCATAGAGGCAGTTGTGGAAGTAGAAATACTCCATGTGCTTGAACTCGCTCTTCGCCGCCGAGAACAGCTCCTCGACCTGCTCGATATGCGCGTCCATGGAGCCGCCGATGTCGAAGAACACCAGCAGCTTCACCGCGTTGCGCCGCTCGGGCCGCATGTGCACGTCGAGATAGCCGTGATTGGCGGTCTCGCGGATGGTGGTGTCGAGATCGAGCTCGTCGGGCGCGCCGGTGCGGGCGAACTTGCGCAGGCGGCGTAGCGCCACCTTGATGTTGCGGATGCCAAGCTCGACGTTGCCATCGAGATCCTTGAACTCGCGCTTGTCCCACACCTTCACGGCGCGGTTGTTGCGGTTCTTCTCCTGGCCGATACGCACGCCTTCGGGATTGTAGCCGTGGGCGCCGAACGGCGAGGTACCGGCGGTGCCGATCCACTTCGAGCCGCCCTGGTGGCGGCCCTTCTGCTCCTCGAGGCGCTTCTTCAGGGTCTCCATGAGCTTGTCCCAGCCCATGGCCTCGATCTGCTTCTTCTCTTCCTCTGTGAGGTATTTCTCGGCGAGCTTCTTCAGCCACTCCTCGGGAATCTCCGCCTTGTCCATGGCCTCGAGCAGGCTTTCCAGCCCCTTGAACACAGTGCCGAAGACGCGGTCGAACTTGTCGAGGTTGCGCTCGTCCTTCACCAGCGAGGCGCGCGACAGGTAATAGAAGTTCTCGACCGTGTAGTCGGCAAGGTCGGCGTCGAGCGCCTCCATCAGCGTGAGGTATTCGCGCAGCGTCACGGGGACCTGCGCATCGCGCAGAGAGGTGAAGAATTGCAGGAACATGGGTGACAGATTGCCCGTCGGGTGGCTGACGTCAAGGGGCGGCACTTCACCTCTCCCATCGGGAGAGGTCGGCACGCAGTGCCGGGTGAGGGGTTTCGCTTCCTCGTGGGACCGGCGCCCCCTCACCCGATTTGCACCGGACGATGCTCCGCATCGCCGGGAGCAAATCGACCTCTCCCCGCTGGGGAGAGGTGAAGCAAGATCACGACCGCGGTGATTCAACGTGGACCGGCAGGCTTTTTGCTCTAGAATTGCCGGCCTCAAGGGGTTGTTTGGGGGACGTTTGCAATGGGAATTGTCGCGGCGCTCATCATCGGCGCCATCGCCGGCTGGCTGGCCGGCAAGATTGTCCACGGGGCGGGATTTGGGCTGGTCGGCAACATCGTCGTCGGCATCATCGGCGCGCTGGTGGCGAGCTGGGTGCTGCCACAGCTGCACATCCAGCTGGCAACGGGCACGATCGGCGCCATCGTCGACGCCACGATCGGCGCAGTGATTGTGCTCGTCATCCTTTCGCTGATAAGACGGGTCTGAAAGCCTGACCGAACCAGGAACGGCCGCCCTGCGCGGCCGTTCCCATGTCGCGACCGGGGCGATGCAATTGGCAATTCCCGGGACGACGACCAACAAGGACGCGCGATGAAATTTACCGGCACCAAGGACTATGTTGCGACCGATGACCTCAAGGTCGCCGTCAACGCTTCGATCGTGCTGGAGCGCCCGCTCCTGGTGAAGGGCGAGCCCGGCACCGGCAAGACCGTGCTGGCGGAGGAAGTGGCGAAGGCGCTGAACGCGCCGCTTCTCACCTGGCACATCAAGTCCACCACCAAGGCGCAGCAGGGACTCTACGAATACGACGCGGTGTCGCGCCTGCGCGACAGCCAGCTCGGCGATGAGCGCGTGTCCGACATCCGCAACTACATCAAGCGCGGCAAGCTGTGGGACGCCTTCACCAGCGAGCAGCGCCCGGTGCTCCTGATCGACGAGATCGACAAGGCCGACATCGAATTTCCCAACGATCTGCTGCTCGAGCTCGACCGCATGGAATTCCATGTCTACGAGACCGGCGAGACGATCAAGGCCAAGCAGCGCCCGATCATGATGATCACGTCCAACAACGAGAAGGAGCTGCCGGATGCGTTCCTGCGCCGCTGCTTCTTCCACTACATCAAGTTCCCCGACGCCGACACGATGGGCCGCATCGTCGACGTCCACTTCCCCGGCATCAAGAAGCGCCTGGTCGAGGAAGCGTTGCGCATCTTCTTCGAGGTACGCGAGGTGCCTGGCCTGAAGAAGAAGCCGTCGACCTCGGAGCTGCTCGACTGGCTCAAGCTGCTGCTCAACGAGGACATGAGCGCCGAGCAACTGCGCGAGCGCGACCCGCGCAAACTGATCCCGCCGCTGCACGGCGCGCTGCTGAAGAACGAGCAGGACGTGCATCTGTTTGAGCGGCTGGCGTTCTTGAGCCGACGGGAAGTGTAGGCCTCGTGTCCCCGACGCGCTGCAGCGCGTCGCACGATGCCGTAGGGTGGGCAAAGGCGCAAAGCGCCGTGCCCACCAGTCCTCCGCGATGGACGAAGATCGTGGGCACGCTTCGCTTTGCCCACCCTACGATATCTGCGCTGCGTCCGGGGCACGAGTGCGGGCAAGGGGCAACGGCGTCATTCTCCAAATGCCACTGTCATTCCCCGCGAAGGCGGGGAATCCAGTACGCCGCGGCTTCTCGGTTCTAGCGCACCTTCTCGGAGTACTGGATCGCCCGCCTTCGCGGGCGATGACAGCGCGTGCGTAGCTGCAGACACACCTTCGCAGCCTCGCGGCTCATCTCGCCCGAGCTTTGCTTCATTCCATCGCCCCGAAAGAAAGAGGGCGCAGGGAAGACCGGGTGCCGACGGGCACCCGCGGTCCGCTGCGCGAAAGGCACACGCAGAGAAACCGCACAGCAGCATACAGGTGTCGCCGATCACTCGGCCTTCCCTGCGCGATGGTCGGACGGCTTATGCCGCGCTCTCCCGGGAGCCGAATTCCTTCTGGCCTCCCTCGCCCCGCGAATTGACGATGCCGTCTGCCCGGTTGGGCTCGCGCACATCTCCGCGACAGGCTTGACCGTAGCAACGACGGCCAGGACCACACGTCTATATTTTGGCACTTGGTGAAACACGCCGAAACTAAGAAAACCCTTTAAAACAAGCGGCTTTTGATTAGCCTGATGCGGGCTGTTTCAGCGGGCTTCACCAAAATAAGGGCCCGGCCCTAAGCCTTTCAGCGTCCGCACGACAAACTGAAAGCCTTAAGAGCCGAGCCCTTTGGTCCCAAGCCTTAGGAGCCGAAACCACATGGATACTACCATTGTCCCCTCCCCCGCCGGCAAGCGGGGCCGCAACAGCAGCGTCATTCTGACCGACCGGCTGTGTGAGAAGCGGGTCGCCAAGCGGACCAAATTCTATGACCGCAAATGCCCTGGCCTCTACGTCAGCATCACCACGGCCGGCGTCGCGACCTTCTCCTTCAAGTTCACCGACCGGCGGACCGGCAAGCAGCGCACCGGCTGGCTCGGCGTCTACAATCCCGAGAGCTTCACGGTCGAGGACGCCCGCAGCAAGGTCTACGGCCTGAAGGCCATGGGGGGCGACGCCCTCGCCGAGACCTTCCGCGACCAGAAAGCCGCGAAGGCCAAGCGCGGCAAGACCGTCGCCGAGATCATCGACGAGCGCATCGCGTGGATGAAGACGCCCGTCAAAAAGCCGGATGGCGAGATGCGGCCCCGGCTGGAAAGCTGGGAGAACACGGCCAGCCACCTCAACCGCTTTATTCGTCCCCGCCTCGGCAAGAAGCTGGCCATGGAGGTCACCAAGCACGACATCGCGACGCTCTCGAACGATATCGTCGCGGGCAAGTTCGGCAAGCCCTCGGTCAGCAACGCGCGCCATATGCGCAAGGCGGGCTCCGGCCTGTTCAACTGGGCATCGGAGGCCGGCCGCGACTATGTGACGGCCAGCCCCTGCGTCAACCTACCGAAACTCGACCCTGAGCATCCCCGCACCCGCGTCCTCTCCGAGGACGAGATCCGAATCTTCTGGCATGGGCTGGACCGTGATGACCTCCCTTATGACCGCCGAACCCGGCTCGCGCTCAAATTCGAGCTGGTCACCATGCTGCGGTCTCGTGAACTGCTCGGCGCGCATCGGGATGAGCTGTTCGACCTCGACGGCGAGCATCCGCGCTTCGACGTGCCCCTCAAGCGGGTCAAGAAGAGGCGGGTGATCCAGCAGCCGCTATCTGATCTGGCCGTTGAGATCATCAAGGAGGCGCTCACCTCGGATGATCAGCAGTTCGTGTTCGAGAGCCCGATGTACAAGGACCAGCCGATCCACCGCAAGGCGATGGCGGACGCGCTGCGCGGCACCCTAAACGAAAAGAACAAAGACAAGACCAAAACCGCCGGGCTGTGCGAGCTGCTCGGCCTCAAGCCGTTCACGCCCCACGACCTGCGCCGGACGGCAGCGACGCTGGCCGGTGACCTCGGGTTCGATGACGCGTGGATCGCGAAGTGCCTCGACCACGCCGCAGGTAAGAAGTCCGAGCAGATTGTGCCGACGGTCACGGGCAGGGTCTACAATCACTCCAAGCGGATGAAGGAAAAGCGCGCGGTGCTGAATGGCTTGGCAGCCGAGTTGCGACGCATCGTCGCCGCGCCTGCACCTGCCGGCATAGATCCAGAAAAGCACCAGCCGAGGCTGGCGGCCTGAGGCGTCGTCTTTTGGGATCTCAATCAGATCCCTTCCGGTCTTTGCTTGCATTCTCTGCGCGGGAGAGTAGCTGAAAAGAAGTCTTAATAATTTCAATGTATTAGGTGACTTGTGTACCTATTTGCGTCGCGATTCGCGGTCGAAAAAGAAGCCCACAGGCTTGATCGTACAGGAGGGATAGGTAGCCAGCTTCCTTACAGCCAATGGTTGCGCTACAAGCAATTATTTGAAGCGCATTGGGGGGAATCGTTTGAGCGCAAAGTTCAATTCCAACGGTTATCTCGACGCCGGAATTCATACTCTCGCTAACGACGAACTGGAGGGGCATTTCGTAGCCAGCTTCCCTCATTCGACGACCCGAAAGCCGATCTTCGCGGGATACAATCAACATGCGCAGGAGATCACTGACCTGGTCGGCGGATGCGAGCAGCTGCTGGATGGCAGCTTTGTCACCAGCAAAAACGATCCGGGTGACGTAGATTTGGTGATGCTTATCGACGCCACGATAATTGACGCCTTGCCCGACGCGAAGAAGGCAGCATTGAAGGCGCTGGTCTCTGGTCCGACGACTAAAGCCAAGTATCTATGCGATGCTTACTTTTGCCCGGTGTACCCACCGGGACATCCCATGAGCGATGCCGCACGGGCCCAACGCAAGTACTGGATCGGCGAATTCGGGTATGACAGGAATGATATTCCGAAAGGCATCGTTCACGTAAAGCTCACGCGTCCCAGTCCTCCATCGAATGCCGCGCCATGATCCTCTGGGAGGGCATCGACCCCCGTGAAGCCGAGTCACGCATGCGTGGCTTGTTGAGGCGTCTGTCTGAACTCGACGAAGCCTTGAAAGCTGCGCAGCACATTCGCGCGTTCGATCCCGATAGTTTCTCGGCAGAACTAAGCCTTGCGAGCTTGTCGCATCTCCAAGAGCGCTTAGAACAGGAGCGGCTGGAGTTGGTGAAATACCGCACCCGCGAGGCGTTGACAGTCTCCCTGTCCGGTCACTCGTATGCGGATCATACCGCCGGCGTCGGAGAACTCGGCGTTTTTCTGATCCGGTTGCAAAAGCTCTATTCGAGCATCGCCCAAGCAATAACCACCGGACCGCGACGTCGAGGTCCTCTGTCAAACGAAATCGTGAACGCAACGGCGATGCGGTTTGCGGACGTCTTCCCATCGTCTTTTGGGATGGAAATCTTTATCCGGCCGCGCTTCGATGTGTTCGGCGAAAGCACTGCCGTATCGACACTGGAGACGCTTTTTGCGCTACTGAATGCCACGAAGCAGGAAAAAGAAATATCCCGCTTATCCGGTGAACTAGGTCAGCGAGCTGTCGCGCACTTGCGCCACGTGCTCGATGACCTCTCCCGGTCGCACGCTGGCTTTTCTTTGCAATGGGTTGATATGACGGGGACCAAATTCACGTGGGCCGCTGACACAGACCAGATACCAGCACTGCAAAGCAATGTCTCGAAATACCGGACGAAACGTAGCGTCGAAATTTCTTTACGAGCGGTCTTGTTAGGAGCGAGTTTGTTACGCGACCGCTTTGAACTGATTGACGAACGGCGCGAGATTATCGAGGGCAAGCTTGCCCGAGAGGTGAAAGCGAGACTTCGGGACTATTTCGGACGTCAATGCGTTGCTACGCTGGAGAAGGTCGAGATCGACGAAGCTGTCACTGGCGAGGTGCGCACGTTTTATACACTCGTAGGAATAGACCCCCTTCCGAGCAAACCCGAATAGCCGTCCGTCTTAACCTACCTTGGAAACGGCGAAACAATCGTAGCTTCACAAGTACGGAGGGAGGATGCTCCTCACATTAAAGGCCTCATCCGTCTCGATGCATTCTTACGCTGATCTTCCCGACGAAAAAGGCATCGGGCGCGGCAGGCAAGTCGTCTCCTTTCAAGTCCAACTCGACGGTCACGATCACGTCAATCTCGAAACGGGCGAGGTTTTTCAAAAACCAAGTCGCTGGAATAAGGAGAAGCTAATTTCAGCAGTGCTCACGGTGGAGATTGCGAAGACCGACGAATATTACGCATACAACAGGATGAGCTACTCCGAGGAACTCGTTTCAGATGACCCCATCGCGTGTCATCCTTCGGAGATCTACATCAGTGTGTTCGTACCGTCGGCTGACCTGCAAGAACTCGTGGCGAACATCCGAAGCGGCTTTTTACCCTCCACTATCACGGTGGAATTGCCTTTTGACCTAAGCAAGTCATCGCCGATCCAGTACGGCTGGGAGCCGGATGGAAGTGGAAAGAAGTGGCTCAACCGCGATGAAAATAATAGACATGTCAAGATTCAAGGCGTTTCATTTCACTATGATCTTCTCCAACCGGTGGAGGATTCCTCCGCGGACGATCTCCCGGCGGAGCCGAAGGGATCATTCGATGTAGAGCGCGCCAACGCTGCGGCGATGCACCAGATGGGCGCAGCAATCACCTCGTTGCGCACGGAAATCAAAACAATGGGTTGGGCCGCGCTGATCTTCGCGTTCGCCATTGCCTACTATATCAAACACTAGCGCCTCGCCGCAGAGCTGACGACCGCTGGGGTGCCTCATCCCCGCCATCACGTCACGCCACGATAGGTGCCCCAGCTCGCCAGCCGCTCGGCCGCTTCAGCGGCTCCCTTGCGCCGAGCTTGTTGAGCAGCCGGGCTCGCTGTTCGGCGACGCGCTTAACGCCACCGCCAAACCGCTCAGCGATTTGAGCGTCTGTCTTTCCGGCGGCTATTCGGCGGAGTAATTGCTTCTCGCGTGGACTTAGCGGGGCGCCTTGCAGATGACAGTCATACACCCATCCTGTCTATAACGATGAGGGCCAGCGCTTGTGTATATTTTTGGACAGAGTGCGCTCGCGAAAGCACGGCAAAGGCTCGCGAGCTATTGATTTAAATCAAACGCCGACTGGAAGGGAAGCAAAGGCTCGTGCCGGGTATCGACTATTTTGAGCGGGCACCACGTCGCTCCTGCACGGCACCCTACCTTGGAGGACAGCCATGCTTCGATGCCTTCTTGCTGCTTTGGCGGCTCTTGTCCTAATCACTGTCAGTCTCATTCCTGATGATGCATTTGCCCGCCGAGGTGGAGGTGGTGGGTTCCGCGGCGGCGGTGGGTTTCATGGAGGTGGCATGCGCGCTGGAGGATTTCACGGCGGCGGCGCACGCGTCGCTCATGTTCGAGGCGGCCGATATGGCGTCGCTGGTCGCGGCTATGGCTCCCCATACCCGGCCGCCCCGTTGCGCGCACGGCAGTTCGCCGCGGAGTCTACCGCAATGCAGCTTATCGCGGCGCTTACAGGGGTGCGGCGTACGGGCTAGGTGCAGCAGCAGTGGGAGCAGCTGCGGCCGGCGCCTATGGCTATTACGGCAATTACAATAATTGCTTCTATGACACCTACGGGAACTGGGTCTGCCCGGGTCAATACCCCTACGGTTACCGTTACTGATCCGTAAGCCGCGCTTTGAGGCAGAGCATGTGCGCGCTGCCGCAACGCTCATTCACTGCAATCACAGGACAGATCTCGATGAACCATCGGGCTGGGTTACTTGCGGTTTTGCTGCTGTTCACGTGCGCGAGAAGCAGTGAGGCTTCTGTTCGCATTACGCATGATCAAGGCGGCTCAATTGGCTATTACATTGACCGATACGAAAAGTTGCGGGCCTCGGATCAGTCGGTGATGATCGACGGCCTTTGCGCCTCAGCCTGCACGATAGTGCTCGCAACAATTGCGCCGGGAAAAATCTGCGTTACTCCGAGAGCAAAACTCGGCTTCCATGCGGCGTGGGATTTCGACCGAACAGGGCGTACATTCACTCACCGAAGTGCGACCCGCATGCTGTATTCAATGTATCCTTCTACGATTCAGCGCTGGCTCGATAAGCAAGGCGGTTTAAGGCCTCGTGCGGTTTTCCTCGAAGGTAGACCGCTTATGGACATGTACCAGGCGTGCGAGCGATCTGCATCGAGTCCCGCTCCAAACCAGATGCCTAAGAGCTGTCGGCGCAGTGCCGCTAAAGCCCGCCGTCAATCAGCGGGGCGGCCCGCGTTTAGCCGCCGCATCAGGGACGGCTAAAACGAAAAGATGGCCATCGCTGCGAGCGCCGCATTTAAGATCGCGAGCGCGATGTAGGCAGCGGTGAAAATATGCTGATGGTCAGCCATCATACTCTCCCCCACAAAGATCCGCGGTATCTAAGCACAGCTACCTAAGCGGGAAAAGTCGGGAAGACTGACGTTTCAAAGCCCTCTGACGCGAGTTCATCCGAGGAGCGCGATCTTGGCCTCAACCTACCGCGATCGACAGTGCGGAAAATTGACGTCCGTTGTGTGTTCAGCAGCGGACACAACAGCGAGAATCGCCGAATGGCCATTTGAGCCAATTTACGACCTGACGAACCGAAGGGTCGGCCGGCCCAAATTTGGACTTCAATGCAGCTTGCGGCGCAGTTGCTTGGCGCTCTCCCGCAGGCTTTCGGCATACTCCTCAATAACGCGGCGCGTTTCCTCCTCCAGCGGAGAGAGCTGGGGCTTCTTCACCTCGCTCTGTTTCTCGGGCTCGGCCGTGATGGCCGCGTCGCCGGGGAAGCAGGCACGCCGTTGAGCCAGATTCCTCGATGGGAATGCGGCCCGACTCACTTCCGTCGGGAAGGACTCTTGCGTCTTGCGGCCTAGGAAGGTGTCCGGCATCGGGCACTCCAGCAGCTTGAGCGAGCGGTCGACCAGCTGGCGCGTCCTCAGGATGATCTCTGCGTCCGAAGTCGATATGAGACGAAAAACGGCGCGCTTGTCGGCCATGGCCGCGCTCCCCTAGCTATGCAGGCGGGAGCGCTATCGGTCTCTCAGTCACCGACGCCTACGGGCAGAGCCTGGCCGATGATGGTTAGACGATACATCCGTAAACGAGTGAATGCTAGGGAGTTCGGGCTAGTATCTTCTGCTCAATGACCGCGGAATGTTCCAAGATAGCGCCGTGCTCGTCGCGCACCACGACCGCCAGCCTCCCGCTTTTGCCTCGGCTCAAAAACGTCCGTGCCTCTTCGCCAAGTGAAAGGCGCGCTTCCATGCTCGCTTCGGCAATGCCGGGAAATTCAGAGCCATCTTGGTCGGTGAGTACGTTGCCGTTCTCGATGTGATCGAAATAGAACTTCTGCATTGGGCGGCAACAGTATCTGCTGATTGGCGTTCCAATTTGCTCTAATCGACAGCGCCGTTCCTTAACATAGGTTGCCGATATTCGCTCCCTTTGGGGGCATGCACCGACAGCAACGAATGTCTGCAACGGGTCTTGGCTGTGTGAAAACACCAGGACGCTACGCGGCGATAGAACAAGTTATTCGCTCACGACGGTCTTCGCGGTCAAACGCCACAAGACCGCGTCTCGCTTCTTCCAGTCAGGCCTTGCCAAAGCGCTGCGCGGCTGCATCGACCTCTAGATTGTGGGCTGGCTACGGCCAGAAACGCCTATAGTCCGAGAGAATACGGCGGTCGAACCGACCGATGCCTCGCGCGATGCGCTTGCGCTCAGCAGCAGAAACAGCGCGCGCTCCGCCTTGTACCTTGCGGCCGTACGACTGCACTCCGAGCCGGACATCACGGCTTGACCAGCAGCGTTGCTGACTGCCCACTTCCAACGGCCGCGTCCTCGCGGCTTCAGCAAGATGTCGTACTCGGCGTAGCAATCCTTATCGGTCTCGAAGCTCATGCTGCGATCCCCCCTGGCCGAAAGGTAAGGTGAGAGCAATCGGAAAGGTCTCGGATGTCAACGCTTCTAAAGCTGATCGCTCCTCCGATATGCGCCGCTCGATGAATTGCCGCTCCAGTTCTGACAGATGGGTCTCCAGCAGACTGCGGTAACGGCGTATATTGTTACGATGTACACGGATGCGGGCGAGGTTCTCATCGAGCATCTTCGTTACCGTACCGCGATGCATGAGGGCGTTTAGGTCGACAGCATTGTCGTGAAGAGCGGTCGTCAGCCGCATGGCTTCCTCCGTTTCCAAGACGAGTTGAGGGAATAGCCGCGCGGGAGGACCCGCGCGGTTCAACCATTCTGCGGGATGGCCTTAAGCGGCTCTAGATTCGATCTGCGTCACGTTGTTCGGCCCGGAGCCGTTGATTGCAATCTGACGCGGCTTCATCGCTTCAGGGATCTCACGCTGTAGGCTGATGACAAGCATGCCGTTCTCGAAGTTGGCGCCTTTGACCTCGACGTGGTCGGCAAGCGTGAACTGGCGCTTGAAATTGCGGGTCGAGATGCCGCGATGCAAGAAAGTCTTCCCCTCTTTCTCGCTCTTGTGCCCTTCCAGCGTCAGTACGTTTTGCTCGACCGTCAGAGCGAGCTCCTGGGGGCTAAAACCGGCGAGAGCGACCGAGATTTGGAAGCGGTGTTCGTCGAGGCGCTCGATGTTGTAGGGGGGATAGGTCTCCTCGCCGGCACGCTGGGCTGCTTCGGCGAGATCGAAGACACGGTCAAAGCCGATGGCCGACCGGAAGAGGGGCGAAAAATCAACAGTGCGCATAGCCAGATCCTCCTGGGAGCAAAATGGTTACGAGCGGCACCGGACACGACCGGTGCCCGTCTCAGTCGCGGGACCCAAACGGCATCCCGATCGTCTTGCGACGACGCCGGAAAAAATTGGAAGCTAGGGAGCAGTTTCAAGACGTGTGGACAGAATTTTTTTCGCGAGAAGCGCAACGGTTAATCGGCTCCTCCAGCCTGCCGGGAAATTTTCAACGGACTCCTTTGGTCCGACTCGACATTTGTTCTCTTTATGTTCTAATTACCGCCATGACCGATCGACCTGCGAGTTGGCGCATGCCCACCCCGAAACAGATGGAAAAGTTAGCAGCATCAATGGGTAGAGCGCCCGCGAGGGAGCGTCCGCTTGGGCCCGGCGATGACATCCCGGAAGAATATTGGCGCGCCCTCCTCGACGATGCCCATGTCCACACTACTGATGCCGGACGTTCAAGCCCGAGCCTCCGCCTCAGCGAGATCCCGCAGCACGTTCTGCGAGTTTCTTGCCGCAGGTGCGAGCGCATTGTTGAAATCCAGAAGGTCGACGCGATCCGCCTGTACGGCCAGCAGGCCGGATGGAAGGAGGTTGCGAAGCGATTGCTGGACAACACCTGTCAGAACCGAACTGGCCGACACGAGGAGGACGGCTGCTGGCCGGCCTTCGAGCCTGTCTGATTGATGGCTTGCGCCCCGGATGGCTCCGAAGCATCACCCGACACCGCTCTCCGGTGGCGACCGAAAGGCGTTGGGCAAGGAGCTCGGAAAAGCACGCGCGATGACCACCATACTAGCAGCGCAGTCCGCAGCGGCTCGCGCCGAAGGCGAGGCGCTAATCAAGCAGGCCGATCGTCTCCTGTGCGAGAGCTGGAACGAACGCATGTGGGCGAACGGTGAGCCCATTGATCCCTCCCCTGCGGTCGATCAGGCAATCAACGGCGGCTACCCATGGCTCGAGATCCAGTGCTCCCGCTGCAAGACCAAACGTGATGTTGATCTGGCGGCATTGCCGCACGTCGCGACAACGTTTGTGCACGATCTGGCCGGCAGGCTTCGCTGTAACAAATGTGCTAAGGCGGGTCGTCGACCTTCTGCAACGCTGCTGCAGCTCTCGCACCACCCCCGGACCTCTCCCTCAGAGACCTGACGATGTGCAATCTCTACTCGATCACCACGAACCAGGCCGCCATTAGCGCACTGTTCCGCGTGGTCAACCAATACGTCGGCAACCTCGCGCCGATGCCGGGCGTGTTTCCAGACTACAAGGCGCCGATCATCCGCACCGGTGCCAGCGGACGCGAACTCGCGATCGCCCGCTGGGGCATGCCGTCGTCTTCCAGAGCACTCATGGACGCGACCAAGAAGCGAGCCGAGAAGCTACAGGCGAAGGGCAAGAGCGTCGATTTCAAGGAGTTGCTCCGAATGGAGCCCGACAGCGGCACGACGAACATCCGCAACGTGAAGAGCAAGCACTGGACGCGCTGGCTGGGCGTGGAGAACCGCTGCGTCGTGCCATTCAACTCATTCAGCGAGTTCAACAAGGCCGAGGGCGGCGACATCTGGTTTGCGCTTGACGAGAGCCGTCCCCTCGCCTGCTTCGCGGGCATCTGGGCCAACTGGACCTCGGTCAGGAAGGTCAAGGAAGGCGAGACCACCAACGATCTCTATGCGTTCCTGACGACGGAGGCGAATGCCGAAGTCTTCGCCATCCATCCGAAGGCCATGCCAGCGATCCTGACCACGCCCGAAGAGGTCGAGATTTGGATGACGGCTCCGGCGGATGAAGCCTTGAAACTGCAGCGGCCACTTCCTGACGGCACACTGCAGATCGTCGCGCGCGGCGTGAAAGAAGACGCTGTGCCAGCGACAGCAGATCTCGCCGGCTCTGGTCAGTAGCCAGTCGAGGCACTTGACTCCGAGGACGACGTTAGAACAGAAATAGAACAAACGATTCTGCCGCGAAGGTCCGCTTGGCCAAACTGCCCCAACTGCCCGTCTATTATTATCTCGACCACTTCGCCGAAATGCTGGGGTTCGTGCAGCGGACGTACGCGCCCGTGCTTGGTCCGGAGCATCACGCCTTCATCGCGCGGTTCGAGGGCCTTTCGAGAGATGCACGATGCCTGCTGGTCCGCATGATCAACAGGCGTGGTGCCATATTCAACAGATCCCTGTTCAACTACCCCGAGATCGGTGACGTCGAGCGGGCGGCATCCGACCTGACTGCGGCCGGCCACGCACGCGAGCTCGGCGAGGCCGACTATACAGCCTTTGTCTCATGCCTGCCAAAGGACATCCTTGTGACTGGCGCGCAGGCGGCCGGGCGAGGAGATGTCCGCAAATCATGGTCGAAGCCGAAGTTCATCGATTACTATCTACAGAGCATCCGTTTCTCGGTCGCCGCGCAGCACTGCGGCGCCCGCAACTTCATCGCGCTCGACGGGACGCGGCCGATCGAGTTCTTGCTCTACCTTTATTTCGGCAAGACCGAGGTGGATCTGAAGAATTTCGCGCTGCGCGATTTAGGAATCCTTCGTACCAACCGCGAAACCTCGTTCAGCGCGCGCTTCACCGATGCCGAGGAGGCGCTGGCCTCGTTCCATTACAGCCAGGTGCTGGCCAGCCTGGAGGATGGATCGGAGGTTGCCCACAGACGGGCCGCCATCGACGTGCTCGGCGGTCCTGCTTGCACGACAGAGTTCGCGGCCGATCTCCGCAGCCGAGCTGCGCATCAGACCGGGCTTTTCTTCGAGAAGGCGGGCGAGAACGATCTCGCCCGGCAGCTCTACCGTGCCGGGCCTTCTCCCGACTGCAGCGAGCGCTTGGTTCGCCTGCTCTACAACACCGGCGACAAGGCCGAGGCCGAAGCGCTGTTGCAGCGGATGATCGATGATCCTGCCAGCGATGGCGAACATCTCTTCGCCACCGACTTCTACGCCCGTAAGTTCGGCGGCAGGCGTACAGGACTCTACACCGAACTTTTGCGGTCTGGCCGCACGATCACCGTCGACGATACCCATCGCGGCAATCCCGAAGCGGGCGTCGCCGGCGTGCTGCGGCGCGAGGGCACGAAGGTTTTCTTCGCCGAGAATGTGTTGTGGCACACCCTGTTCGGCCTGCTCTTCTGGGACGAGTTGTTCGAGAGTACCCGCATGCCCAGCGGGTTTGATTGGCTACCGCACTGCCTGAAGGACCGCAGCTTCAGTCGGCTTTTCGGCGCGACAATCGACGAGAAATTAGCAGCCATAGCCTCCGGATCAGCCCTCCCGTTGATCCTCCGCACCGTCGCAGCGAGATGGGGCCGCCCGAACGGGATCTTCAACTGGGATCACGTGCAAGTGGAGGCGCTGCGCGCGCTGCTCGAAGGGTCCGATCCTACCGGCATCGCCAGCATCGTCCGTAGCATGTGCGACGATTTCCGTGGCATGCGCGACGGCTTTCCCGACCTGATGTTGGTCCAGGACGGCAAGGCCTCCTTTATGGAGGTCAAGGCGGAAGGGGATGTGATCCGCCGCAACCAACTGACCCGCCTTGGTCAACTCGGCGCCGCCGGCATCATGGCTGAGATCGGCCGGGTCGATTATCGTTTTGACCCCGAGCAGGATTACGTGGTGGTCGACATCGAGACTACCGGCTCATGGTCGAACGGCGACCGCATCACCGAGATCGGCGCTGTGAAGATCCGCAACCACCGTGTCGTGGACGAGTGGCACTCACTCCTAAACCCGCAACGTTCCATCCCGGCAAAGATCGTTCAACTGACCGGCATCACGAACGAAATGGTTCGGGACGCACCTCTGTTCGCCGAGGTCGCGGACCGCTTCATGGAGTTCATGGGGGACGGCATCTTCGTCGCCCACAACGTCAGCTTCGATTACGGTTTCATCTCCTACGAATTCGAGCGGATCGGGCAACGCTTTCGGTTTCCGAAGCTCTGCACGTGCGCCGGAATGAGGCGCCGCTATCCGGGGCATAAATCTTACGGGCTGGGCAAGCTCTGCGAAATCTACGGAATCGAGCTCGAGAATCATCATCGAGCCCTCTGCGACGCGCGAGCCTCGGCGCATCTGTTGAATCTGATCAATCAAAAGCGTAGCCAAGAGAGGCTTGAGGCTGAAGCGGCTTAGTTGCGCTCTGGTCGGAGGGTTCACTCCTCTCCGGGTGCCTTCTCGGCTCGTTCACGCACATCCTCCGCAATCTGTGCCAGTCTGCTTTCCAAGGAATCCGTCCGCTTAAATTGCCTGTGCTTTAATCCCATCGGGCCTTCCTTCTGCTGTGTGAACGATTGTACGTCCGGAACCGGAAGGGCTCAGGAACATAAGTTATTTTCGAGACAATCCCTTGAAGGAACTCGCGCGTAGCAATCCCTCCGACGTGATGTCTCTGTATTCGATGTCCGCGTAGAACTTCGGCTCGACCCAGGTGGCTTTCGGCTTCTTGATGGGCTTGGTGAGCTTCTGCCTCGGGCTCACCACAGTATTGAGGACATCTCTGATCTTGCGCGATGTCGTCCGGCTCCAGCCCGTGCCGACCTTGCCCATATAGACAAGCTCTTTGCCTTCCTTCTTACCGAGATAGAGAGCGGCGACGCCGGTTGGATCCTTGATGAACCCGACGACAGGGAATTTTCCCTTCTGAACGACTTTGACCTTCTGCCAAGCTTCCACACGCTCCGACCGATATGGGGCGTCAACTCGCTTGGAGACGATACCTTCGTAATTAAGTTTCCTTGCGGCTTCGAACAGTGCCTGCCCGTCACCCCCATGGTGCTCGCTGTAGAGGATGGGCTCCTCGAGCTGATTGCATTCAATCAGATCCTTCAGCAGCTCCTTGCGGGCAAGCTGCGAAAGCTTCCGCAAGTCCTGTCCGTCGAGCCACAGAAGGTCGAACGCGAAGAACAGCAAGCGGTCCTGTTCGCCTCTGGCGAGGTCTGCCTGTAGCTCGGAGAAGTTGGTGCGGTCCTCGTGGATGACGACCACCTCACCGTCAACGATGGCCTGCCCTTCGATCTCGAAGGCACCGGCAATGACGGAGAACTTATGTGTCCAGTCGAGACCGTTGCGGGTGAAGACCTTCCGGTTATCTCCGTCGATGTGGAGCTGGATACGGTAACCGTCGTATTTGACTTCGTGAATCCATTGAGCCCCCGAAGGCGCTTTCATCTTCAGGGTCGCAAGCTGGGGGCTAATAAAGCCCGGAATAGCGGCACGCGGCCTTTTTGCCGGTGCGGTCCTGGTACGCTTCGCCACTTACGCAACTCACAAAAACCCCGCCGTTAAGTTGGGGCCCACGGCGGGCAGTTTACCTACCTTACTCACGACTTTCCAACCGCGGGGCTGAAGCGGCGTTCCGAGCATGTTCTCACATACAACCGAGATCTCGATTCCCGGTTGTATTTTCAACGTCAACGAGAACGGCCGCTGAACGGCCCGAGAACACCAGGCTAGGAGCGTTCCGCATGGCGAACACCCCCTCTGCCACACGGGAGGTCTCGTTAGGCAGAATGGCGAGCACTGACATCCCTTCCTCCAACGAGGGCACTGAGTGAGTGAGCGAAGGATCAAGGCCTGACAAATACTTTTTGGACCTACGCAAAGGGCTGCTCACGCCTACCAGATTGCGCTTAGCCTTGTTTCCGAGCGCATCGTATCTATCTGGCGTCCATGAACTTAACTGACATTCAAGACTTCGCCATTCAGGCCCGCGTAGCTGCGATCCTTGGAGCAGACGAGTTTGACCGCGTTTTTACCGGTGTTCGTTTTGCGGAAGTGGAAGGCCCTCTTCTGTACGTCTACGCCAATGACGAAGCTACAGCCGCTACGATTGAGGATGACTTCTCTCTGCTCATAGCAGACATAGCCGGCCGCATCCTCAAGCAGGAAATCGAGATCGTGCTCGTGTTGCCGAAGGTCTTGCAGTAGCTCAATTCGTTTCCAAGGATTTCGGCTGCGAGTTCAGCGACCGCCCGCCTGCCCGCCTCGGTCAAACCGCCGAGCGTCTGCGTGTGCTTGTTGGCGCACTCCACGATTTTTTCCGCGACGAACTTCCGCGCTGGATGACCTTCGAATGCCAGCGGCATCGGTCCAATGCGACATCCATGTTGGAAATGGTTCGCTCACTGAATTTTTCTGAGAGCAACATGACTGAATCCACGAACAAGACTGTTCGCGGAGGCGACCACTTTCCCGCCATAGAGGGTCAGCAGCACTCCCGAACCAATTCAAATACCCCCGCCATTCCAAAAATATAGTCGTCACTGAGCGGCTTGGGATTTACAAGAGTTAATGACCCAGCGGCAAAGTCACAATGTCGGATTGTACCTCATAACCGGACATGCGCGTCCCTTCGGAAGGTGACCGGCAAGGGCCAACAGCAGACTCATGCGCCGCGGCAAATCGCGCCTATAGATCGACCCGCTGATGCGGGCGAGCACGGTCTATTCGGGCAACCCCGCTTTCCGAAGGCCCTCAACCAGCAGCTTCGCGTTTGAGTACCCGCCTCGGGCGATCAACGCAGATATTGTAAATGTGGGATCGGTCTCAAGCAGACGCGCCGCCGCCTCACGCGCCTCAGCGTCGCGTCCGAGATGGGCGAAAGCCGACGCGAGACAGCGGTAAGTTCCCACATAGGAGGGGCTTTGACGTTGAGCTTTCTTCCCTGCGGCGATGGCCTCGTCAAAGCGACGAAGCTCAATAAAGGCTAGCCCCATTCCTGCAAACAACCGTTGTAGTCGCGGGTCTACCGGGCTGATGCGAATGGCAGGTTCAAAGCTCCGGATCGCTTCCTCCGGCAGCCCCGCAACTCTATAGACCGTGCCTCTGTAGTGCCATGCGTTAAATGAATTTGAGTTGAGCGCGACCGCGCGGTCAGCCAGTTCGATCGCACTTTCACAATCGCCGACCATGTACGCCGAGATGAGGGACGCACGTGCTAACGTGTCTGGATCATTATCGTCGAAGCTCAGGGCCATGCGGGCAAACCGAATTGCTTCCTTGCGCTCGAATTGCGGATCGACAGCATAGCCCAAAACGACGTTTTGCAGATGACAGAGACCTCCCAGGGCCGCGACAAGGCCGAACCGAGGTTCCAGCTCCAAGGCTCGATGAGCCAGCGTGATCGCCTCGGCCAGCCCTTCGCGGGTAAACGAATAGTACTGTTGCATGGCTCGGAGATGAAAATCATACGCCGTGAGGTTCTCCGCTCGCCGCCGCGTCGCCATTGCAATTTCTGTTTGCAACAATTTTGGCTCAATGGCCGAGACAACAGCGACCGTCACTTCGTCCTGGAGAGTGAAAACGTCTGTCAGAGCACGCTCGAACCTGTCCGCCCAGATGTGCACCCCCGTAGTCGCATCAATCAATTGCCCGGTGATGCGGACTTTACCCGCCGCCTTGCGCACAGACCCCTCAAGGATATAGCGCACGCCAAGCCTGCGGCCGACTTCCTTGATATCGACGGCTCGGCCTTTGAAGGTGAAGCTCGAATTGTGCGCGATCACGAAGAGCCATTTGAACCGCGACAGCGCCGTCGTGATTTCCTCGACCATCCCATCGGCAAAATACCCCTGCTCGGGGTCGCCGCTCATGTTCTCAAACGGCAGCACGACGATGGACGGCTTGTCGGGAAGCGCAGGAGCACTCTCGGGCGCATCGCCGGGATTTAGGCCCGCAACGTCTTGCGCCTCCCGCACCTGTCCGACGAAACGGAATCCCTTGCGTGGCAACGTCTTGATCAGGCGCTGCTCCTCCCCGGAGTCGCCGATAGCGCTTCGGGCGACATTCAGCCGGGTCGTCAGTGCTGCATCCGAAACGCTGCGCCCATCCCAAACGGCGTTGATGAGGTCGTCTTTGCTGACGACCCGCTCCCGGTTGCGGATCAGGTAATCAAGCAGATCGAACACCTGCGGTGCGACGGAAACGACGTGTGCCCCGCGATGCAACTCGCGCCGGTCGGTGTCGAATGCGTATTCCTCGAAAAGATAGCGCAAGCTGCCATTCCTTCTCGGGGCCACTTCTGTATGAGCCCATGAAGAATAAGCCGCCGGTAAGAGAAATGTAAGCCGCCAGTTAAGCGCGCCGGCACCTCTTGCGGCAACTTCCGCCTAGTGAACAGTCCAGGCAGGACACCCTCAATGAGCACGATCCACGGGACCGCCGAGCTGGGACCGGCAGCGGAAAGGCGGCAGGTCTACAGTCCTCTCGAAGCATACTGGAATGCATTTCAGGAGTGGCACAAGCGCCGGAGATTACTGGCCAACTTGTGCGACTTAAGTGACAGGGAGCTTATGGATATCGGTATTTCGCGAGGCGAAATCGACTACGTCGCCTCGCACCGGGGTAGCGATCCGCGAGGCATCCTATCGGGTGAATGAACGCCGATATCTGATAGCGATGGAAGGTCGAATGATTAGTCACAACCAGAAGGCGCAACCGCAGATGCTGACTTCGGGTCGATCGGCTATGTCCGTGGTCGTGTCCGGTGTACCACAGAGAGCTCAGGTCAACGCGAATATGGACGTTCGGCGCTAAGGGCCACTTGCGGCCGTGGCAGACGCGACCGCTGAGGCTTAGCACAAAGACGAAAACAAAATGGTGGGATGTGAACCAATTCACATCTGACGAGGGCGAAGTATGAAGTGGTAACTTACTAGAACCAAGGCTCGGGGAATGATTGCCAACCCTCCTGCTACGGAGTGCTCCATGAGCGGCGAACGGTGGCCTTACCTTGCCGGCGTTGCATCAATCATCTTAGCGATCTCCTTTGCGTACTTACTTGAACGGAAGTGCCAAAGAGACCTTGCAGTTCAACGCTCCTTGCCACCCGCTCTGTCCGAGCTCATTGTAGGAGACGAGCCGATTAGGTGTTGGTTTTGATAATTGATCTATGTGGAGGCCGGCGACTGCTCTGGGTCACAAGCGGCGCCCCCTCGGCGAAGGAACCCGTCTACGGGCAGAAACGGCTTTGTGCATCGCAGGACGAAGCCCCCCGGAGCCCTGCCCGGCCTGAGCGTTGACACGATACCGGCCACACGCTCGTGATCGCTAAAAACAACCGCGCCGGGTAATACTGAACGTGGATCGATACCGCTCGTGCTGTCCGACTTCGACTGTCACGTGTCCGCGAGCTCCTGCAAAACCGAATGTTTGCATAGGGGTGATCTGATGAATTCCAATGCAGATTTTTCGAGAATTCTAGACCGCATCCTTGATACAGCGGCCGACAATTTCAGGATCGCAAAGATCCTCATTCAAATGGGACTTGATCCCGACAACATCACCTACGACGCACTGTTCAATCGGCTGTTTGAGATTGTGTTGGTGAACATCACGCTCGCCAACATGTTCGCCTTAGTTGGCGCCATATTCTTTGTCGCTACCTTGCTGATGCAGAGAATGGTGCCGCTGCGGGTCGCGAATATGGTCGGCTGTACATTCTTCGCAATTTCTTGCGCGCTTTCTGGAAGCGTCGCCACCTTTCTGCTTTATCTGCTGCTGTTGCCAGTCAATGCCGTTCGCCTCCGCCAACTGCTCAAGCTCGTTAAGAAAGCACGTAACGCGACGCGGGGTGACAGGTCGATGGAATGGCTCAAACCATTCATGACCGAACGTAGATATCGCCGAGGCGACATACTCTTCAGGAAGGGTGATGCCGCTTCGGAGATGTTCCTCATCGTCACCGGGACGTTTCTCGTCAAAGAAATCGGCGTCGAGCTTCCGCCAGGGCGCTTCATGGGAGAGCTTGGCTTTCTCACACCCGATAACCGGCGAACCGCGACTGTCGAGTGCATAGAAGAGGGCCAAGTCCTGACCATAACTTATGAAAGGCTACTTGAAATCTATTTTCAGAGTGATCAGCAATTCGGCTACCATATCCTCCTTCTGACCAGCCAGCGTCTTTTGGAAAACAACCAACGACTCCAGGAAAGCATCTCGCGGCTGGAAGCAGCTCTCGCACAAGAGAAGGCCGCGCGACAGATGGCAGCTGCGCGGGGCGCGGCTTGAAGGGCATCAATTACCGTTGAGGGCTTACTGTCGCCGCGCAGTGCGGCTCTCGCGACGCAACGATGTCCGCTTGGGGGTCAAACTCGGACATCAACGCGCTATTCGGTCACTCCGTCAGCGAGAGCCAACATGGTCGGAGGCACGGCGATGCCAAGCGTCTTTGCGGTTCTGATTGATCACCAGAGTGAATTTGCTTGCCTGATCGGTTGGAAGATTGCCGGGCTTCTCGCCGTTACGTGGCTAATACCTCACGGAATCTGATAGCCCTTCCACAGCCATTCCAGCGCCGAAGGCAGCGTCTGCGCCACTGTCGGGCGGTCGACATGCTTGGCGTTGCGCGCAAACAGGTACTGATAGTGATAGCCTTTCTCCGCCAGCACTTTTGCCATCAGCGCGGCGGACAGCGTCCAGTCGTGCATGCCGTCAGGGATTGTCGGATTGGGATAGAACAGGTCCTGATCCCCCATCTCGAACCAGTAGCGGATCGGTTTTGTCGGGGAACCCGGGATGAGCGGCGCGCCTGCCGGCTGATCCGACGGCGTCAGCTGGCCTGCCTTCACGATCAGGTTGGGACCAGCCGGCCCCGCCCACGCGCTGTGATATTCCCAGGCACCGCCGCGCAATGCCGGATTCCACGGCCATTGCTGGTTCACCATGGTGGGCGAATAGGCCAGCACCCGGCGATACAGCTCGGGACTAAACCACGCCATGGTGAAAGCCGCAGTGCCGCTCGAGCTCAACCCCATTGTGGCGCGCCCATCGGGATTTTTCGTCAGCTTCACGCCGGCCTTCTCTTCGACCAGCGGCAATACCTCACGCTCGATAAATTGCGCGTAGGTGCCCGACACAGTGTCGTATTCGCGCCCACGCTGCGCGCCTTGTGCGTCCTGTCCACCATTGCCGACCTGGATCGACACCATCGGCGGCACGCGACGCTGCGCGATCAGATTATCCAGCGTCGTGTTCATGTCCCTCCAGGCGGTGGAGCCGCCGTCGCCGAGCACGATGAACGGGATTTCTGTGCCCCGGACATAATTCGCCGGCACATAGACCTCGATATTGCGGGTCCATGTGCCGGGATGGCTGGTGGTAACGATCATGTTGGATTTGTCGCCCGACACCGTCGTCGTGCTCATGATCGAAGAGTTGCCGCAGCCGGGTATGTCGTCACGGATTAGGCCGGGGTTGTAGATCACGCTGTCCTTGGACGACAGCGTGAACGTCGTGATGGTGCCTTTCGGCACACCCTCCTTTGCGATCGTCTCGGGCGCCGGATTGTGTGTCGGGCCTATGATGAAATTTCCCTCCGCGCCGGCCGGCGGCAGCGTGCCGTCCGCAAGCTCGGTCGCGGGCGGATAGTTCGCGCTCTTGGGATCGCGGGTCGGCGGCTTGGTCTGGAAGTCGAGGCCGGTCGTGTCGATGAAGAACGGCGCCCCTTTGTCCGACGTGTTGGCGTTGGGCGGCACACCCATGTTCTGGGTGACACAGTTGGACGGAGGCGGAGTTTGGGCCCAGGTGGCGGTCGAGAACGTTGCAGCTGAGATCATCGTCCCCGCAAGGACGGCCCATGTGTTGTTCATGTCTTCCTCCGAAGCCGACGAGTCTTATGGCTCGTCTTTCGCGGAAAAATATGACGAAGGGCCCTTGACCGGTCAAGTGACGGGCACCTCGTGGCAGTGCTTGCTCGCTGAAATTGTGTCGATAATATCGCTGATCACGATCATGAACTGTTGCGTGCACGACCACATCAAAGAAGGATCGACGACAAATCTTCATTGACTGGCTGGCTTCGTAAGAGGGGCAAGGAGCCATCGCCGACTACAACGTCAACGGCTAGCAACTATTCTTCCCTAACACCGAAGATCCGAACGTAGATGTTCGCTTCGGTCAAAACGCGAAGAACTCAGGTCGAGTAAATCTGGTCCGCTCTGGCCCAACGAGCGGACTTCCGGCCCTCAAGACACAACTTCGCAAGTGGGGCCGTTGGCAGACATGGCGCCGGTGGATTGGGCATGGTATAGGTCAAACCAGACTACCGCTCCAGACGCTCGTCGATTTTTCCGCGTAAGAGGCTGAAGTCGATTGGTTTGGGAAGTAATCCCGCGGCCCCAAGCTCGGTCGCTTTTCTTCTTGTTGCTTCGTCCCCATAGGCGGTAATCATGATAACGGGAACGTTCGGACGTTCCGCCTTCACCTTGGGCAGCATTTCAAGACCGGTCATCCCTGGCATGTTGATGTCTGAAAGTATCAAGATCAGCGACGGATCAGGAATAGTTTTCACCTTCTCCAGCGCGGCTGGCGCAGAGAGCGCAAATTCCATCACAAAGCGTCCGGATCGCAGATCTCGCCGGAAGTGCTGCTTGAACATTTCTTCCACATCGGGTTCGTCATCGACGACAACAATATAGGTGCTCAATTTGGGCTCCGTTAGCGGCTTTTGACGGACATGGCACGCGGCAGCGTGACGATGAATTCTGTAAATAAGCCGGGCTCAGTGTTAACCCGGATCGTGCCGCCATGTTGTTTCACGATGATGTCGTGAGTCATAGACAAGCCGAGTCCCGTTCCTTCACCGGCGGGCTTTGTAGTGAAAAAGGGGTTGAATATCTTCTCCTTCACGTCAGCCGGTATGCCGGTGCCGTTGTCCCGAATGCGTATCTCAACTGAAGCGCCCAGATTTTTGGTGCTAACCAACAATGTCGGCTCAGTTGCCTCTGGGCCATTCTCGGCCGTTCGTTTGGTCGCCGCATAGAAACCATTCGAGATGAGGTTCAACAACGCGCGGGTGATCTCCTGCGGGAATAGCTCAGCCTCACCGGCCGCAGCGTCAAATTGACGCTGCAGCGTAATGTTGAAGCCGGGCTTTTCGGCACGCGCGCCGTGGTACGCAAGGTTCAGGCTTTCATCCACCAGCCCATTGATATCGACCGCTCGCAACTCGCTTGACCCTTCGCGCGAGTGCAGCAGCATGTTCTTGACGATCGAATCCGCGCGCTTGCCGTGCTGAACGACTTTTGCGAGGTTTGACTTCAGCGTCCCGGTTAGCTCTTCAACATCGCCACGAACCCTCTCGTCGAACGGAACGGGACGCAATGTATCGCTGAGTTCATCAGTCAACTCTGCCGAGAGAGCCGCGAAGTTGTTGATAAAGTTGAGCGGATTTTTTATTTCGTGCGCGATGCCGGCGGTGAGCTGGCCAAGCGAAGCGAGCTTCTCAGTCTGAACCAGGCGGTCTTGTGCCGTTTGCAAGTCCCGCAACGCGTTTTGGGCGGCGTCGCGCGCGAGGCGGATTGCCTCTTCGGCTCGCTTGCGCTCCGTGATATCCGCGTAAATCAGTACAAAGCCCCCCTCAGGCACTGGATTTCGCCGTACCTCGATGATGCGGCCATCGGGCCGTATGCGCTCGTAGCGCATCTCCCGGCTCGCATCGTCGACGCTGCGACCCAGTTCCGCCTCAAGATCAGCGGAACCAAACTCGCCTCGTGCAGCGAGGTAACGGAAGAGTTCGGCAAACCTCGGGCGGCTGACGAGCACTGCGTCAGGCAAATCGAGCATCTCCTGAAAATTACGATTCCAGGCTACCAGCCGCCTGTCCGGACCAAACATCGCAACGCCATCGCCCATATTATCGAAGGTTACGCGTAGCTCTGCCTGCCGCTCGCGCAACTCATCGAATAGGCGAGCATTCTCGATTGCGATCACCGCCTGGTCGGCGAAGCTGGTGGCGAGTTCGATCTCCTTGCTCGCGAAGGGGTCAACGCGCGTACGTACAATGCTGAAAACGCCTATGAGGGTATTCTCCCGAAGCAACGGAACGCCAAGCGTCGACCGATAACCCGCGATGGCTTGCCCTTCGCTGAGAGCGTATTCCGGATCTTGCAAGACGTCAGTGATGGAAACAGCACGAAGCTCCATTGCTGCTCGACCAGACGTCGAGCCCCGGCCAGGCGTGAATGGGTTCGTCTTGAAGAATTCTCTTGCCTCAGTCGATAAGCCGTAATCGGCGATCAAGTGCCAAAGATCATGGCGAAGATGAAACATGTACACCTGGTCAGCCCGGCAGAGGCGAGCCACCGTCTCAACAAGCGTTTCGAGTACCTTCTCTAGGTCGACGGATGACCGGCTTATGATCTTGAGCACGTCTCCGGTTGCGGTCTGCCGCTCCAGCGCCTCCCTCGTGTCGTCGAAGAGCCGGGTGTTCTCGATCGCAATGGCGGCTTGGTCAGCGAACGTCTCGACAAGAGCTATTTGCTTCTCGGTAAACGGCTTTACCTCCAAGCGGAAGATCATAATGACGCCGAGTAAATTTCTCCCCTTGATAATGGGCACCCCCAGAATTGTCCGAATCGCCTCGACGTTCTTCGCTCCGTAAACGTATTCAGAATCGTTCTGCACGTCTGGAATGTGGACGGTCCTTCGTTCCAGTGCGGCACGTGCTGCCCCGCTATGTCGGCCTGGGGGAATCGGATTTTGCGCTATCCACTCAATGAAACCGGGGGCAGTATTGAAGGCGGTCGCGATGTGCAGCAACTTACCATCATAGCGGAAGATGATCGCTCTATCCGCATCGCATAGTTTGACCGAGTGCTCCGCCACCGTATCAAACACCGCCTTCAGGTCAAACGCGGAACGACTGATAACTTCTAGGACTTCGGCGGTGGCGGTCTGCTGCTGCAGCGATTCTTCGAGATCGCGAGTCTTCGCCCGCACTTCCTCGAACAGCTCAACGTTCTTGATCGCGATAACAGCCTGGTCAGCGAAGGTCGTGACGAGTTCAATCTGCTTCTGGGTGAAAGGTCTAACCTCGGAACGCGTAAGGAAAAATACTCCTAGGATCTCGCCATCTCTTGACAAGGGAACGCCGAGGCAGCTTCGCCAGTTGCCGCGCGATTGATAGTCATGCGAAGTGTACTCGGGATCGGTAAGCACATCCGGTACGTGAATAGTCTTACCTTCGAGGACGGCGCGGCCAACGATCGTTCCTCTTCCGGAGGTCAGCGGATATTGTTTGAGGTATTCCTCCAGCTCCCTGGAAAACCCATAATTGACCAATAGTCTGTATAGCTCGCCGTCGCGTTGGAAGATGTTTGCCCTCTCCGCGTCGCACAGCCTTGCTGCCGACTCCACAAGAGTTTCCAGCACCTTCTGCAAATTGAAAGTCGAACGGCTGATCACCTTGAGCACGTCGGCAGTGGCCGTCTGCTGCTGCAGTGACTCGGAAAGGTCGCGCGTGCGCGCCTGCAACTCGTTGAACAGCCGCGCGTTCTGAATGGCGATCACCGCCTGATCAGCGAAAGTGCGCAGCAGCGCCAATTCCTTTTCGCTGAAGACCGCGTTCGGCGCCCGGGAGAGGTTGATCACACCGATGCCCCGGCCCTCCCAAAGCATCGGGGTTAACACAACCGAAAAATCTCCCGCCGTCTCAGCGACCCGGCGCATGACCGGCGATGCCAGCGGGCTCAGCGCACTGGGAACGTAGGTCTGTTGCTTCCTCTCAAGAACGTTGCCAGCCATCGTCTGCGCAAGCGGTAACGGGTAGAAGCGGTCCATGGCGTCAGCGCCGATGCCGCGGCGCGCGGCCAGGTGCATCATACCGTCTGCGGCGCCGAGCATGACCGCGCACTGCCTGCTTTCAAAAAGCCGCTCGACGCTGTCGAGAATCTTCTCGAATACCGGCTGCGTGTCGGCCATCGAGCTGCCGATCGCCTGTAGAACGTCCGACGTGGCGGTCTGATGCGCCAGCGACTCCTTCGTCTCGTTGAGCAGCCGCACGTTTTCAATCGCGATCACCGCCTGATCGGCAAAGGTCCGCATTAGGTCGACGTGACGATCGGCGAAAGAGCCGACCTGCGTGCGCGACACCACCACCAAGCCGATCGTCGTTCGGTTGTGTACAAGTGGCGTCAGGAGGACACTGCGAAAACCGCGCAGGCGGGCGATCCTAGTCTGGATTTCGGGCGCGTCTTTCTCGGTGTCAGCAAACTGGAACGACTCACCCTTCTCGACCAATGCAAGCTGAGGGTATTCCGAGGCTGGTACGGGAAACGAGCGCTTCAGTGCTTCGTCGGACTCGGGATCCAGGGATGTAAAAGCCTCGAGCTGAAGCATGCCGTTGACGATGCGGTACAGTGCGCTTGCACGGCCGCCAAGCAACCGTTTCGCACTGCTAACGATTGCCTCAAACACGGGCTGGACATCGTCCGGCGAGCTGGCGATCACCTTAAGGATTTCCGCAGTCGCGGTTTGCCGCTCCAGTGCTGCCTGCGTATCGTTGAACAGGCGCGTATTCTCGATCGCGATCACGGCCTGGTCGGCGAACGTCTGCAGCAGCGCGATCTGCTTGTCGCTGAACGGACGCATCTCGGTGCGGCGCAGCAGAATGACCCCGACAGGTTCGCTTTCGCGTAACATGGGCACCGATAGCACACTGCGAACACGGGAGTTGGTGTATGGGAATGCCGACAGCGCCGCGCTGTCCGGGAACTCCTTGCCTTCGTCCGACAGCGTATCGCGTAAATGCACCGGCTTACCGTCGACAAAGGCGCGACCCGCGGTCCAGCCGCGAGTTATCGGCCATTTCTCGAGATTTATATCGATTGGGCCATGATGCGCTCGAAAGCGTAGGTCATTACCGTCCTTCAGAAGCACGGCGGCATCGTTGGCCTCACAAACCTCGCACGCGCTCTCGACGATGGCATTCAGCACCGGCTGCACGTCGGTCGGCGAGGACGCGATGACATTGAGGATGTTGGCTCCCCCGGACTGGTATCGAAGCGCTTCCTCCAGGTCGCGCGTCTTGACCTGGACCTCCTGGAACATGCGGACATTCTCGATAGCGATCACCGCCTGATCGGCGAATGTTTGCAAAAGCTGAACTTGCCGATCCGAAAATGGCTTTGGTTCGACCTTGCCGACTGACACGACACCGACGGATTTTCCCTCGTGAAGCAGGGGAACTGCAAGCACGGCGCGCCATCCGCCGGCCAACGCGAACTCTCGCGAATAGTCCGGATCCTCCAACACGTCATGGACGTGCACGATCGTGCGGTCGAGCACGGCTCGTCCGCCGGCGTAGGAACGATTGAGCTGCCTGAGCTCGGGGCGTTCCTTGATTTGATTTGTGGCGAGTGGCGAGAAGTTCTTCGTGGCGGCGACGTGAAGACGATCACTCTCCCTCAGATAAACAATACTGAAGAGCGCGCCACAAAGACGTGCGGCGCTCTGAACGATCGCCTCGAAGACAGGTTGCGCGTCCGCAGGCGATTTACGAATGATGCTCAGCACTTCGCTGGTCGCGGTCTGCTGCTGAAGCGCCTCTTCGAGCTCTCTGGTCAGTTCGCCAAGTCGACGGTCCCGCGCATCCAGAGACTTCTGCCGAGCCTTCGCAGGTCTGCTCGTTCGCGTTCTGCGAGCCTGAGCTGGGCGATTCTCTTCATCAGGTCGGTCCATAGTCGCCCCCGATACCTCGCGAATACCCGATATTAGGAAAAAACAAGCTCTCGCGCCATGGGCAGGATGGCCGCATCGGTCTCGGATGAAGTTACTCAGATGACCAGCTTTATTCGGGCAAGCCCGCAATTCGGAATGCTTGCGATAATCGTTGAATATCTTGCACCCTTCGCAGCGGGACTATTTCCTTGATTCGGGACACACGCAGAGAGGGATCAAATTGTAGGGCGAGCATGCAGGACTGCTGCGCTTCCTCGGTGCGCCCGGACATCGCATGGCATGCCATCATGATGCGATGTCCTGCGAGAAAATTAGGTTGTCGCCGGATGGTAGCCGCCGCCCAAGCTGTGGCTTCCTCATACCGGCCAGCCAAGAAATGAGCCCAAGCCAAACCGGAATGCGCGGTGAATATCGATGGGTCCAGCGGGCTCAAACGGAGCGCGAATTGGAATTGCTCGATACCTGCGTCAATTTCCCCAAGCCAAAGGTGGATCCATCCCATCCAATATCGTGCAGTAACTTGATTGGGATCCAGGCTTATAGCCCGCGATACCAGGTCTGCGCCCTCCTCGACCTCGCCAACCACGAAGGCAAGAGCGTGGCCGGCCCGAGCAAGTACTGACGGATCGTCTGGATCGAGCTCGATCGCCCGGCTTGCGAGACGCTGGGCTTCAGCAATCTCGTCCGCAGTACCAGCCAACCAACCGAACGACTTCCTCTGAATATAGCAGCGGGCGCCGAGTGCGTAAGCTGACGCGAACTCCGGATCGAGACGAGTTGCAATCTCAGTTAGATTGAGCGCCTCGGTCGTCTGTTCACGGGTGCGTTGATAGAAAGCTGCCAACGCCCGAAGGTAATAGTCATAAGCTTGAAGGCTTTCCGTCGGCTTGCGTCTTGCACGCTCAATCTCGGCGCGCTGCAACAGTGGAGTTATTGCGCCTATTACCTTGCTGGTCACCCGATCCTGAAGCTCAAAGATATTTTCGAGAGGACTATCGAACTTATCCGCCCATAGATTTAACCCTGTCGTGGCATCAATGAGTTGACCAGCAATGCGAATGCGGCTTCCGCTCTTTCGGACGCTGCCTTCGAGCACGTAGCGGACTCCGAGTTCACGTCCGACTTGCTTGATATCGACGACCTTGCCTTTGTATGTGCCTGTAGATTGGCGGGCGATCACGAACACGGATTTTGAGCGCGACAGCCCGATGATGATTTCCTCTACCATGCCGTCAGCAAAATATTCCTGCTCGAGATCGCCGCTCATGTTTTCGAATGGAAGCACCGCGATCGAGGGTTTATCCGGGAGCGGGAATTGGAGATTATCTGGCTCGACAGGGTCGATGGACGTTGTCGTATTTTTGCTGACGTCTTCCCGTACTGCTCCAACAAAGCGGAAGCCCTTGCGCGGAAAAGTCTTGATGAGGCGATGCTGCTCTTCGCCGGTATCGCCGATGGCCGCGCGGACAGCATTCAGACGCGTCGTAAGCGCAGCATCGGACACAATGCGACCTTTCCAAACGGCGTTGATAAGGTCGTCCTTGCTGACGACGCGCTCCCTGTTTCGGATCAGGTAGAGGAGAAGATCGAAAACTTGTGGCGTGGCGGAGACGTGGTCCACCCCGCGATTGAGTTCGCGCCGCTCAACGTCGAGTGCATAGTCCTCAAAGAGATAACGCAAGCTGCGACTCCTTCAGACGGCCTCCTGTCATCTAGGTACTGACCCGACTTCGGCTCCTTACTTGTACTCTCGTCAGTGCAATTTAAGCCCCGACATCTCGCCAGACTCGCGCCACGTCTTGATAAGAGCGAAGAAGGCGTCCGATCCCGGTCCGTAAAGACCATCAAATAGGCCTTGGCCTTGCCCGGCACGTCCTTCGCCATTGTAATATCCGGGGGTGCAATCCTGCCGAAACGCCAAATTATCGATCGCCGTATCACGAATGGTTTGCAACCAGCCCGACTCGGCCTCCGCCGTGGGCTCCACCATGTTGGCCTGCCTCTCAGAAGCAGTTTTTACGACATGGGCAACGTGACAAGCCTGTTCGTCCAACATGTGGGGAAAGTTCGGCGTAAGCGTATTTTGGGTAACGCCTAAATAGAAGCAGTTCGGGAAGCCGTGACTGTAAAAACCGTGCAGCGTACGCAGCCCTGAGGACCAGTGCTCGCTGAGTCTGCGCCCGTCCCGTCCGTAGATGTCGAAGCCGGATCGCCGCGTATAGGATGTGCCGACTTCGAAGCCCGTAGCGAAGATGATGCAATCAACTTCGTACTCGACGCCGTCAAACACTAGGCCCTTATCTGTCACCCGTTCGACGCCGCGACCCAGGGTATCGACCAAGGTCACGTTCGTTCGATTGAAGGTCGGTAGGTAGTCATCATTGAAGGTCGGCCGCTTGCAGAACTGGCGGTACCAGGGCTTCAAAGCCTCCGCGGTTTTAGGATTCTTCACTGTGGCATCGACACGGGCACGGATCCGGTTCATCTTCTTGAAATCCGCGATTTCTATCATCCGCGCTAGTTCCTTCAGTGCGACGCCGCCCCGGACAGCGTGGGCTGCCGCGCCGGGCCCGAGATTGCGAAAGATTTCGGTCCAGCCATCGCTGACGAGGTCCTCGTCTTGTGAGAGGCCTGTGAACATGCTGTTGAAGTTTTCCATGCGGCGCCGTTGCCAGCCAGGCTTCAGGGTCTTCACCCAGTTGGGATCGGTAGGCTTGTTGCCACGTTCATCAACAGACGACGGCGTTCGCTGAAAAACATAAAGGTGCTTGGCGTCGCGGCCGAGGTGCGGGACGCACTGGATCGCAGTAGCTCCAGTGCCAATGATTGCCACCCGTTTGTCGGCAAGCTTTGTCAGGCCGCCTTCGCCCGAACCGCCCGTGTAATCGTAGTCCCAGCGACTCGTGTGAAAGCTGTGGCCTCTAAAATTTCCGATGCCGGGGATGCCGGGTAACTTCGGTCGGTTCAATGGACCGCTCGAGATGACGACGAAGCGCGCATGCATGGCGTCGCCGCGGTTGGTGCTGATCAGCCAACGGTTCTCATCAGCCAGCCATCGCATCTCCCTGATCTCGGTCTGGAAGCATGCAAGCCGATAAAGGTCGAAGTGCTCGCCAATGCGGCGTGCATGCGCACGGATCTCATCGCCGAAACTGTATTTCTCCTTCGGCATGTAGCCGGTTTCTTCCAACAGCGGCAGATAAATGTAGCTCTCAATGTCGCACTGGGCGCCCGGATATCGATTCCAGTACCAAGTGCCGCCCAAATCGCCGCCCTTCTCTATAATTCGAACGTCCCTCACACCGGCCTCGCGCAAGCGCGCTGCACTCAAGAGGCCTCCGAAGCCGCCGCCCACGACAAGCACGTCGACCGCGTCGGTCAGCGGCTCGCGGGTGAAGCCAGGTTCAACATGCGGATCATCGACGTAGTGACGAAAATCAGCCGTGACCTCGACGTATTGGTCGTTGGCATCGGGGCGCAGTCGGCGGTCGCGCTCCTGGCGGTACTTTTCCCGCAGAGCATTGGGATCGAAGTCAAGGGCCTCGCTCATGGTCGCTCCCCCCAATCCTTGGCACGCGCAAGCCCGTGCAGAATTTCACGAACGTACCGCAGTTTGAGCAAGATTGGCAGATGCCGGGCAATACATGCCCCCGGACGTCAGGCGGTGACAAGCAATGCCGGTAACCTGTACCAACACCCTGACTGCTTTCCATCCTGACTTACCAGGGCTCGTTACGGCTCTACTCCTCGCGGGGAGTACGCGGCTGACAAAGGCAGTAAAGAGATACCGCTACTGCCAGGCTTACCGGCGCAGGGCTCCCCCGCCTCAGTTGGTGGCGCCAGACGCGCAGTGTTTGAACATTGTCGCCGCCGAATTCTGCTCGCGCAGTGGTCCGTTGCAGTCGCCTCCGTTGAACAGGTAAACTCAGATCAATTAGGAGCGATCGATGCCCTCTCAGGTGTTTTCGCCCGACATCCCCAAGACCGCCGAAGAGATCGAGCTGGAAGACGTCATCCGGCGGCTCGTCTATCGGCTGGACGAGGTCCGCGAGGACAGCGCCGAGGCTCGGATGATCCTGCGTCAGCTAGAGGGCATCCGGCGTGGCAGCGAACTCTTCGGCCTGCTTATGCAAGAGTACGACATGGGCGGGATGTCCGCTGTCAATCACTGGTAGTCGTCCTGCCCTCGGGCAGAAGTCGATTGCGCGCTTCTTGCAATCCCGACGTCGGATGGGATCGCCAAGAAGCCATTCGCTGTGTCCTGAACCAGGCCCCGACTGCGCGCAGGAACCAGCGTCGACGAGCGGCCTCAACATTTGCTGAAGCATGACCGGCGTTAACCCTGTCGGCAATTGATCCGCGCGCGGCACGTCCGCTGCCGGCAGATTGCCTCATTGAAGCGGAGACTTTTTCAACAGCACTAACCTTGGTTAGAGGCGCATCATGCTGAGACCGAGCTTCTTGGGTCTCCTCATCGTCTTGGGTGTAGGAGTCCTGTCAGTCATGGAGCTGCGAACTCCCCCGCGCGGCACGGTCGCGATCGTCCAGTCGCCTGCCGCACCAGACGCTGGCTCGTCTGCCGCGCCCGACACACTGGCGAAAGGCGATCGCCTTGATGTCGCCGCGGTGAGCAGCGTGACACCGACCGAGGTCGCTTTGGCCGAAGCGCCTGTTGCTCCCCCAAACGATGCCCGTATCACTTCGCCCGAGCCTTCAAGGCCGATCGCCCGCCAACGTCACAATCCGAAGACAGCCGCGGGCGCCGCACGTCCCAAACCAAAGAAGGTCGCCGTTATCAAGCAAGCTGCCATTGCCGAGCGTTCAAAGCTCGCCAGCGAGACCGTGTCCTGCAGGCTCGCGGCGTTTGGCGGCTTGCGCAAGGCGCTGAATTTATCCGGCTGCGAAATCTGAGAGCGGGGTTACGCTTTGCGGTGCCCGACGGCTTTAGTAAAAAGACACACAGGACTGAGCTTCAGAACCCAACGTGTACAGCCATCCGTACTACGTTCATGGCTGACAATCCAGAGCGCGGCTGCGTTGACGAAGTGAGCCGACCAGATCAGTCGCGCAGCCGTGCCCGGCTTAGTTGCAGACGGACTTGTGCGCCAGAAGGCTTCCAAACGATATCGACCTTTCCGCCGAGTTGCCCTTCGACTGCAGACTTAATGAGCCTGCTGCCGAAGCCGCTCGAGGTCGGCTTGGCAATGGCAGCAGACAAATTGTGCTCGCTCCAAGTCAGAACCAGAACGTCTCCAGCAAATTCCCAGCCGATCATCACCTTCCCGTCTGCATGACCTAGTGCGCCATACTTGATAGCGTTCGTGGCAAGCTCATGCAGGATGAGTGCCATTGCGGTGGCTGATTTCTCCCCGAGCACAATTTCCGGTCCGGTCAAGCTCACTTTGCCATGCTGCGAGGCACTCAAATGCGGTGCCAGTATCTGTTCAACAAGATGGATGAGCAACACCGAATGCGCTGGCATCGAATCCGCTCCGCCGATTCGGACGAGGTCATGTGCCCGAGATAGTGCTTGCAAACGCTGGTTAAGAGCGGCGCTCATTTCAGCCGTCGTATTGGTCGATCGGCCCGTCATGGACACCATGGCGCTGAAGAGCGAGAAGAGGTTCTTCACCCGATGATTCAGCTCTTGCATCAGCAGTTGGCGAGCCTCCTCGGCCATTTTCAAATCATGCAGGTCGGTGCACGTGCCGTACCAGCGGATGATCTCGCCCGCCTCGTTGCGGATGCATTGTGCACGTCCGATCACCCAGCGGTATTCGCCCGAGCGGTGCCGCAGCCGATACTCGATGTGATAAGGGACACCCGTAGCCAAACTGTGGCGCCATACTTTCCAGGCCCGCTCCTGGTCGTCGGGGTGAAACATTCCATTCCAGGCCTCACCGTCGGTCGAACCTTTGGGCACGCCTGTGTATTCGTACCAACGGTCGTTGTAATAATCGTGATAACCGTCGGGCAGCGTCGACCAGATCATCTGGTCGATGGAGTTCACGATGGCCTGGTAACGTTCCTCGCTCTCGCGAAGGCCAGCCACCGCCCGGATCGTCTCCGTCACGTCGGTCGCCTGCACGAAGATGCCGTACCGATCGCCCGCGCCGTCGCTGATCGGCTGAAAGACGAAGTCGAGATGCCGTTGCTCGGAAATCCCGTTTCGATCCAGGACGACCGGAATGGCGCGCCCGGCGTAAGGCTCTCCGCTCTGGTAGACGGTGTCGAGTAGCTCGATGAAACCTTGCGGCGCCACCTCGGGCAGGGCCTGGTCAACCGACTTGCCGAGGATGTCGTTACGGCCCACCAACTGCAGGTAAGCGGGGTTGGCGATTTCAAAGATATGGTGGGGCCCGCGCAAAATGGCCGTGGCGCCTGGCGCCTGTTCGAACATCAGGGACAAACGCGCAATCTCCTGCTGGGCGTTGCGCCGGGCCAGGACGATCTGGGTCGTTTCGTTCCCTTGATTGAAGATGCCGGCAACCTTGCCATCTTCGCCCCGGATCGGGCTGATGCTGTAGTTCCCGTAGGTCTCCTGCTGGCCGCCGCCACGCACCATTGGCAGCATTTCGTCGTAGGTGGAAAAGCCTTCACCCGTGGCCACCACGTTCTCGAACTGCGGGCCGACGACGTGCCAGATGTCGGACCAGACTTCCTTGGCGGGGCGGCCAAGAGCCCAGGGATGGCGCTCGCCCGGGATGACAGACCACGCGTCATTATAAAGGAGCCTGAAGTCCGGCCCCCAGTAGATCGCCGTTGGAAAGCTGGAATACAGGCAAATGGACAGTGCCGAACGAAGCGATTGCGGCCACGACTCCGGAGGCCCGAGTGGATTTGTCGTCCAGTCAAACAGGCGGATGCGCTCGCCCATCCGTCCTCCGCCGCTTAGGAATCTTGTCGTCTCATCACGCATCGACTGCGCCCTCAGCCATCCGACGAAAGCTTATCCAGCATTTCACCGGACGGATAGCTGACGCGTCGGTTGAGAAGATGGGCGTGCAGTCGCGCCAACGCTCCGGCTTGCCGCTCTAGCTAGGCTGAAGCTGGAGTTTGGCTAAACACAACCGTAGACGATTTTTCTCCGCCGCCACAAATTGTTCGTGGTCCACCCCGCAAAATCCAGCGTCGGTCGGGAGAAGGATTTTCTAAAGGCGAACGAGGCAAGAACCCGCAAAACTACGTAAGGTCTATAGGTTGCCTGCGGCTTAGGAAGTCTGAGAGCGGAAAATATTGTTCGCGGGCTTGCCGAAGTTGCACTGAGCAGGACTGTACGACGCATTTAGAGGCTGTGATCAGACGTTGATTACCGTGAGCCTTCGCATCGCACGCCGTCTAGACTGCCACGCTTCTGCGTCAGACTTGTGGTGCATGTGAAGTTGGCGCTCGGGCGTAAGCACGAAGACATCGTCGCCACAATCTTCACCGACCGCACAAAGACCGATAGCGGCCTGACGCACAAGTTGCGGCGTCAGCAATCGGGGCAAGGCTATCCGATAGCAAGCACCATCGTGAATAAAGAAGCCGAGCCGAACCATAAGCCCGAACTCCCGGCTGAACATGCCATAGCCATCTGCGTAGAGCTCAAACGCGGCGGCGCAATCTTGTCCCTTCAACTCATCGAGGGTTTCACGAGCGAAGGCCTCCAGATCAGGAATGCCGTCTGCATCGAGCAGATCCACGCGATCACGGAACTCCCGGTCTTCCTGCGCCGCCGACCATAAGGCTTCGGCCTCACTCGCCCTAGCGAGCCAAGCCGCCTCGAACTCGGGTCTTCCCCTCGGCATCTCTAAGAGAACGTGCGTGGCTGAAAGCGACATTTTCGGCTCTCCTATCGGATCCCGTCGCGGGTAGGAAAACTGTGATTTTGCGCACCACACGTTGGCACAGTATCAGCAGCACGATGCTGAGTGAAATGCCTCACCAAGTTCGAGGCGGAAAAATTTTGGCGCGCGGTGTTGCGAACGTTTGAGATGCGACTGTTGGGGGACGCCAGGGGGGGCGGTCGCCAGAGTACCAGCCGCTGCCCACACCGTCACGGCTTCGGGCGTTGAGCTCTATTCAAATGCTTCCGTCCTCTTCCACGCGCGGCTCTTGCGCAGATTCGCGTCTTGTAACATACTGACGTTCGTCGATGTGTTACGAGATGAATGATGTCGCAGCCTGTTGTTGCCTACTATCGTGTCTCTCGAGAGAAGCAGGGCCGCTCTGGACTTGGTCTTGACGGGCAACGGCGGCTTGTCGCCACCTTCGCCGCCAATGAAGCGATGGAGATCGCCGGTGAGTTTACTGAGGTGGAGACCGGCAAGGGAGCGGACGCATTAGAGCGGCGTCCCGAGCTTGCTGCCGCCCTGCGGAAAGCGAAGAAGCTTAAATGCCCGGTCGTCGTGGCCAAATTGGACCGCCTGTCTCGCGACGTGGCTTTCATTGCGGGCCTCATGGCGAAGCGGGTGCCATTCATCGTCACCGAGCTGGGCAGGGATGTCGATCCCTTCATGCTGCACATCTATGCTGCCGTGGCGCAAAAGGAACGCAGCGTCATTGCTGAACGGACCCGCCTCGCCCTTGCGGAGGCCAAGCATCGCGGCAAGCGGCTCGGCAACCAAAGACAGGCCGAAATCAACAAAGCTGCTGCGGCGGCTCGGGACGCCCGCCTGGAGCCCCTCCTGAAGGAGTTGTGGGAACTTCCTTACCGCGAGATTGCTCAGGAGTTGACGGACCGAGGCATACCCGCGCCGCGCGGCGGCGGATGGAATCCGATGACAGTAATGAGGGCAATGAGGCGCTTAGGCATTCCTGGCGAATGACAGCCACGAGACTTTCAGTCCACGATGCCAGCCGCGATAAGCCGCCGATAAAGCTCATTGTAGGCCTCGCCTCGTTCTCGCTGCGGCGCCTCTCGGTCTGCCAGTACCTGCAAGACGCTCTTCACGAACCTTCGCGCAGGGCCGGCCTCCTGTGGGTCTAGGGCGTCAAGCCACGCTTCAATCGCGAACCATTCAAGGCCGCAAGTCTCCAGCTCATAAATTCCTCGGCGATCGAGCTCAGTGATCCACTGGGTTGTTGCGAGCTTTGCTTTAAGCTGCTTCCGGGCGCGGCCAATCCGATCCGTCCGGTCTCGGCTCCGCCTCACCGTGGACGCCTGCCAGAGCTTTGGCCGCACGACCGGCACGAAACGCCCACGCTCATCCCTGGTAATCGGCGGCACGGGTTGCCTCCATGATGCGATTACGCAATCGAGTGAGTTTCGCGGCAAAGTCCTCCTCGCTGACAAGACCGCGCGACCTGCGAGCCCATAACCATCGGAGGCCGTCGGACAATGCCGGGAATTCCTGATCCAGGAGAGCGAGCTGCAGATCGTGCTGCGATGCCCATGCTCGACAGACCTCCTCATCCTCGGGCGTCAAAATGATCGTCCTCCCCGGCGCGCGCGGGTTACGGCGCCAGAGCAGCGCTAACCGATTGCGCTCTGAGCGCATCTCGGCGCGTTGGATGCGGTCTGCATCGCCGGACAGGTAGGCAGCCGCCAGCCGCTTCTGTTTAGCTTTCGGACTTCCGCCGTGACGGAAGCATGTTGACCGGCCGCGCATCCTTGCAGCCTTGCAAGGTTCACCAGCTCGAGTGATGGCCGTGCACCTAGGCATCAGGCGATTTGGGCCATCGCAGTACCGCGAACGACCAGTCATGAAGTTCTGGCGCTGCGCTTCGGATTGAAATCCGAAGACGCGTCCCGTCCTTGGATCTCGCCGGCCTCGAAGTGAATTCATGTTCAACTTCCACCGTGGCACGCGGGCCAATTGTAGCATGAAGTAGTGAAACTTCCTTCGCAATCTTCCGGCCCGACAGCTTCAATTTGGTCCGCTGTCGAAGTCGACGTGATAGTCCCTGTGGCAAGACAAATAGACCCTATAGTGAGACTATCTGGTCCCTGTGGTGAGACTGTAAATCTCCTACAGTCCCTGTGATGAGACAGGCGACGGTCCTTCTGGTGAGACAGTCTATAGCTATCCATCTTTACTACTCTTCCGTACTCTCTCTGCCAGGTCTGACTGGGAATGGATCGCAGCCGTCCAGTGCTCAAAGGCTCGGCTTTCCGGCTGACCGCTGACGTCGCACCTGAACTCTGTGAGCCGCCACCGTGTGGCCTGACGTTTCTGGGCAAACTGACCTTTGCTGGTCGCAACGATGAAGCCGCGGTCCTGCAGCTGACGCATTGCCTTTGCCGCAGTGTCCTTCGACACATGGATGGCTTCTGCTGCCTGCCGCACCGAAAAGCCGATCCGGCCGTTGTTGGTCCCAGGACCATGGTAGAGCCTGGCGAGCTCGATGTAGATTGCGCGCGCGTTGGCATCCAGGCTACCCCAAGCCTCCGTCAGCATCATGCGTTCCGTGAGCCGCACAAACCGCTCAGACGAGGCGCGCCCGTTTTTCACGCGGACTTCCTCCTCCGCGCATAGGCGATTAACCGCGACTTGACCCAGCGCCTCACCTCCACCGAGGGCTCGCGCGGCCTTGGCTGCTCTCCATATGGCGGCCACTCACCAAAGCGCGTATGGTACAGGTGAGCTACCCACCCCGGCTTGGCGCCGCGCTCGGCGGCGATGGTTGCGAACATGCCGTGCCATTCAGCACGGATGCGTGGATCATCGAGACTGGGCCGCGCCTTACGGCCGGCATCGACGAGACCGAGATTTCCGTCGGCCACCGCAACCTCGCGCGGCAACCTTGCCGGCAAGTAGCCGCAGCTGAGACAGGCCATCCCGCCGACCCGAGCGGCACCGCATTGTGGACACTCCGCGATCTTAGGTCCGCCCGGATAGTCTCCACCCCGAGCGGCATGGGTCGGGTTTTCTGCATGGAGATCAGGATCAAGCGTCCACTCGATAAAATCTTCGGCCAACCCGAGCTGGTAGGTAAGTCCAGCGTGATCGAGAACGATGCAATTGGCTTTGTCCGGCGCTGGCCGCAGTCCCCGCCCTATCATCTGCCGATAGAGACCCAACTGCTTCGTTGGGCGCGCCAGGATCAGACAGCCGAGCGCCGGCATATCCCACCCCTCGGTCAACACCATGCAGTTTGTAACGAGGTCGATTTCACCAGAGGCGAGCCGAGCCAATGTTGCATCGCGCTCAGCCATCGGTGTTTCGCCATCAATGTGTTCGGCGCGGACCCCAGCAGCGCCGAATTCATCGCGAATATGGATCGAATGGCGGACGTCGGTAGCGAAGCAGACCGTTCTGCGTCGTTCTCCGAATTTGAACCAGTGGGTGACGATGTCGCCAACGAGCTGCGGCTGATCCATGCGGCGGGCGAGCTCGCTTTCGACATAGTCTCCGTGGCGGACGTGAACACCGCGGAGGTCAGGGTCGACGGGTGCATAGACGCGGGTCGGAACCAGAAAGCCCAAGCCGACCAGCTCGCCGACCTGGGGGCACTGGATCATCTTCTGGAAGACGGCGCCGAGGCCACGGCCGTCGCCGCGGCAAGGAGTGGCCGTGAGGCCGAGCAGAATGGCTTGCGGATAGCGGTCGAGGATTGATTGGTAGCTCTCCGCGACGACATGGTGGCATTCATCCACGATGACCAGGCCGGCTTCGGGCAGCTCCATCACGCCAGCTTTGATGGCGCGACGATGCAAGGTCTGAACGCTCGCCACCTGCACCATCTCAAGCGGGCGTGGGTGGATGCCGGGCCGGATAACACCGTGAGGGATCCCGTGTAGCTTGTTGCTGGTCTGCGCCAGGATTTCACGACGGTGGGCGAGAAAGAGAGAGCCTAGATCTTTCCGCTGTGCTTGCGCGATGATCGCCCGCGCGATCACGGTCTTGCCCGAAGCTGTCGGCGCCACGAGAATGATCCTGTGCTGCCCCGCGTCGATAGCGCGCCAGAACTCGGCGATTACCTCAACCTGGTACGGGCGCAGGACCTCGGTCATGGTGCCCTCCGCGATTTCGGATAGCGCAATCCGGCGGAACGGGCGCTTCGGATGGTGGCCTTTACGCTTTGCCACCCGTCATCGGCGACGAGGCCATTCGTAACGCACGCGTGGTGCAGCTCGGCGACCACCTCGTCCTCTGCGAGCTCGCCGCCCGCGACCAAGCGGAACAGATTGAATGTCGCTCGGTTGAGAGCATCGTTGCGCCGCCCCGGCGCAGTGGCAGCCAGCGCGGCGGTTTCGGTCCTCAATGCGGCGTGACCGTAGGCGCCAGGCGCCTGGTTCGGGCCCGCTGCTGTGACGGGCTCCAAGGGCGGGGCGAGCCGCACAGACGGCTTCCTGCGGGCCGCATGGATCAACCACGCTGGTGCGCTTGCGACCGGCCCCCAGGGGTCACCGAGGAAGGCATACCGGTGGCCCGTTTGGTGGACTGAGGGAGGCACGACCACGTATCCGCCGTCGCCTCGGGTATCGACGCCTGGACCGATCCTGCCCGCCGTGGTTGGCAACGAGCCCGGATATGCAAACCAAGCATGTCGCCCCCTGGCCGTCAGTGCGGTGCGCGTTTTCGGAATGGCTCCGTGTCTCTCTTCCAGCGCGCACAATGTGGCCTCGCCCTCGTCGCCATCAACGTCGAGCACCCAAATCCCGGAAGGCGGTCCAGTCGGAATTCCGATGTTGCGTTCGGGATCGGTCCAATAGCGACGGATTGTTGCAGGGTTGGTGGTGGCTGCATGGAAACCGCGCGCTACTGCGGGCGTCTTGCCGTATGGCAGGCACGGGAACACCGGCAGCCCGCGGGCCGCAAAGTCCAGCGCCGCGGCGAGCAGATCACTCATGGCGACCTCGGCCGGATCGGCATCAGTCCTGCAAGGAAGCTCTCATCCTCAGGATCTGTGATGAGGACCATGCGACCGGGCTCACTCGCATGGATCCTGATGCGGTCGCCTCGCAGGGCGTTGACCGTTTCAGCAAGAAGTTGGATCTGCACCGCCGTCTCTGCTTGGCCCTCGGAATCCGCCGAGAGGCGATCCTCACTCCCCTCGGACAACAGGTACAAACCAGGTCCGTCCCAGCGCAGACTGAGGATGTGCGGGCGGTCCTGAGGATCGGCCACGGCAGCGAAACGTGCGAGCGCATCGCGCATTTCAGCACGGCTCGTAGTGACTACGTTTGTGCCCGCCGACGGGATCGACTTCTCGTAAGCCGGATAGGTCGCATCAATCCTTCGACTGACGACAATAAATCCCGCCCCCTCGATCGCGAGCAGCCGTTCAGATCGGCGCAGCGTCACCTTCCCGGACACGGCCCCGAGCAGGCAGGCGATGACCTTTGCCATCGCGTTCGGGATGATAAGCGACCGATCCGTCGAGAGCGTCCCTGCCGCGGGCGCGGTGACCCGGCAGATGCGGACGCCATCAGCGGCGACCGCAGAAAGGCTCAGACCCGCACTGTGCAAGAGAATGCCGCTGAGATATGCGCGAGACACATCGCCGGCAGCCGCGAAAGCCGGCCTGGCAAAAAGGTCCCGAGCGATCTTCGCATCGAGCTCGACGCGACCTGTTTCGGCACCCAGGATCGCTGGCTCCCGAAGATCGGGCATCGGAACGGCAGGAAGCCTGAATTTCGCGCTGCCCACAGCGATCACCGCAGCGCCGTCATCGCCGGCAATGGCCACCTCCGCGTCGGGAGGAAGGTGCCGCATCAAAGCCACGAGCGCCCCCGATGGCACCGCCAACTCGCCCTCCGCCTCCGCATCAATCCGAATTGTGAGCTCACCTTCAGGATTGGTGAGATGATGAAGAGACCGTCAGCACCGGCAACGAGACGGACAACTTCAAGCGCCGGGATACGCTGGTTCTGCCGCTTGCCGACCCGGAGGGTAGCGAGCCCGAGCGCCTTGCTCATCGTGGCGCTATGGACCTTGATGCGGCACGCCATTAACAGTTCTCAATCTCGAACAAGATGAAATGGCAGCGAACACAAACGCCACGAGCATCTCCGTGCTCGAGCGTCTCAATGTCCTCCGCCCGCACCTCGTTGCCACAACGCGGGCAGTGCACCCCAGCGGCGAGGCGCACGGTTGCATTACGAAAGAAAGCGGTCCGAACACGAGGGTTGGTGGCCATAGTGATGTCCTCCTTGAGGAAGAGGGCGCCACCTCTCGATGCCGCCCGGGCCGATCTTCTACGAGGTGAACTTGTTGACGAGACGGACAACCCCATCGAGATCATGCGCAGCGATCTCAAATTCGAGAGCCACGTCCGAGAAGTAATCGACCTGGTCGGACGCATCACCGACACCGCGACCGAGCCGCTCGAGCGCGAGCTCCATGCCAGTACAGAGGAAGCCAAGACGCTCATTGATGTTTCCGATGCGCTGGAGGATGTCCTTCACGCGCTCAGCCGTGACACGAGCGCGCGGCGTGACCACAAGATTGACGTTGCTCATTTTCCTCGCTTCCTTTCACTGTGCTGGGCGCATATGAGGCCTTCATGCGCCCATCGTGGTCTCCGCTCATTTCACGCAACAAGTCGCCGCGCCTGAGCGGCTTATGCCGCAGCGACATTTCGATCGAATTTTCAGTTGTCGCGGCGCCGATTACTCGGCGGCAGCCGTCCCGGTCTCACGCTCGCGCCGCCACGCGGCGGCGGCCTCGACGCTGATCAGGGTCCGACCGCCCACCTTCATCGTCACCGGTCCCGACGCCGCGCGCTGCATGCGAAAGTACGTGTCGACGCTGATGTTATGTGCTTCGCAGAACTGCTTGATCGAGTACGCCATCGGCTCGATCGGCGGCGATTTGGTCACTCGAATGTTGCGGCCGGCCTTCCCAAACATGGCCATCGCTCTGCTCCGTAATGCTTGGAATAGCTGGAGCATGCGCGCGGTTGTCGCTCTATGCAAAGCGAGTGAACATTCACCTTAAGTTCGCAAATCAAGGGGATGGAGGCAAAAACGCGAGTATGTTCTGTGCTGCCCCCTGTGAACTAAAACTTAGCTCAAACGGACACTGCAACAAAACTTGATTGGCGACATTCAACGCACTACCCACACGCACACTGTACACCGCGGATGGCCCCTCACTTTCCACCAACTCGGATGCACGATTTTGCGCTCATCGTGTTGTACAGCCGCGCTGCCTTGAAGCTTTGCTTCAATCTGGCAGCCGCCACCGGACGTCTGCTACAACACAAGAGCTATCGCGACATCGAGCGCGATCGTGTTGTTTCATGAGGAAGGACGAAAGGCGCCACAATGTCCGAGAACACAGCGCAGCGCCGTGGACGCATCATCAACGAGAAGGAGGTTTTGGAGATCATCCGCCTCAGCCGCACTACCCTGTACCGGCTCGTCAAGGCAGGAAAGTTTCCGCAACCTACTTACGTCAGTGAGAACCGGAAGACCTGGCGGGATGACGAAGTCTATTCGTGGTACGAAACGGTCGACGCGCGCAATCCGAATCGTCGACGCGGCAAGGGACGCCGTCCGCGCGGCACCATGTAATGCAGTACTGTCGGCCTTCGCTCCATAATCAAGCCGCCCTCCTCGACGATCCCGCATTACTTCCAGCACATCAGGGCTGCATCTCTCCGTGTCGGTGTTGCGGATCACAGCGTCGGACTCTTGGAGCAGCTTGGATCAGCATGAGGTGCCGCCATAGTGGTTGAGACGCGGAACAATGCGGCGATCAGGGCTTGGTTCGCCACGATGCTGTGCAAGTTACTGTGGACTGCTCACTATCATTTTTCGTTTGGATAGCAGCTCCACACCGTATGTACCCTGTTCTCCTGGCTGGTGAAACGACGCTCCTTGTCTCAGCGCGCCGATCAGACCGAGGTGGGAGCGGTTGGGTGCGGCTTCCAGCGGAATAAGTTTTTTGGCCGTTCCTCGTGGCCGCGTTGCGGCTCAACAAGCTCGAAGTGCGAGCGTGCCTCGGCGACAATCCACAGCCCGACGCTCCCGGTGAGATTGATCCTTGCCTGCTTGATCGGTGGTCTCGACATTGCCCTCGTCTGCAGGGGATGACGAGCCTGAAAAGACAGATTGGAATGGACCTTATCGCGTGGCTTTCTTTGTCTGTTTGGCCTGCCATTTTACCAGCCGTTTCTTCCACTTGCTGCTTAGGCTGCGCAGCTCCCAATATGCGGCGGCGCCCCCTTCAGTAGATACCTCATGCTCGATAATTGCTTTTGTTCGCTCCGTATGTCTTACTAAAGCGTCAGACCAGAAGTTGTAGCAGACGGCGTGGTCGAACACTCTGTTCCTGATACCAACCGCCACCAGCTCATGAATGTTGAGATAGGTGTTTATGTTTCTGTAGTCATCACTCAGCTTCCCATCCGGGCCCTTTATGAAATCCTCGATGGGTTTGTTGGCGGCAGCATGATCTTCCCACAGGGCCAAAGAATCCCGGAAGGCCTTATAGATATCGGCCATGCCCTTATCCATGTCGGTCTTGAGAAAGAAATCTATCGCGGCGCGCCGACGAGCCGTTACTCGCGCGACATGTATCGAATAGAGAGCAATAGCGCCCGCCAACATCGCCACTAACGGCGTGATAAGGGGCGCGAACGGAATGACATGAATTTTCAGCCACTGGGACACAATGTGAATCCACCCGCACACGGGTCCCCAACAGGTCTCAGGCATCCCCCACCTCCAGCTTTGCAATCCCAAGCTGTATTAGATGGAGGCGGATGATTCGAGCAATTATCAATTGCAGCTTCAGCTTCGCCCCAATGGTAAAGTGCCTTCCGCGTCTCGCAATTCGCTTGCCCTCAACTCCAAAAGCTTGATTTCGAGAACGCGACGCTGGCTACCATGGTGAACCTCTCGATGATGAGAAGGACACAGGCACGCAACATTCTCGATGCGATCTTCCCCGCCTTCGGCAAGCGGAATCACATGATGAACCTCGCAGTAAGGCAGTCCATCAACCGCTGTAAATTGCGGGTGCTTGCAGTCCGGCACCTCGCACCGATGCGCGGCTCGTTTGCGGGCAATAGCGATGACCATAGGGTCACGCTCGTACACTCGCGTGGTCGATGATAAGGCGCGCGGTCGCGCTGGCCGAACGCCAAGGGCCGCATGATACCTCGCGAGAAGGTGTTCCAATCCCTGCTCCTCAAGTCTGTCGGCTGCGCCCTCCGCACGCTCCTGCGCCGCTTCTGCGTCGAGCGCGGGCTCAGAAATCCCAGCGGTGGACATCCAGAGACGGTTGAACTCTTGCTCAAGGTCAGCCTCGCGAAGCTGGCTCGCGTGGGGATCAAAGAATTCATTCCACACCCGCTCGTCGGTTGCCCCAGATGCCGAGAGACCCGCCCTGTCATCTCTCGGATCGATAGACCGAAAGTTCATGACTTTGTTGTAGACACCCGTAACGGGCCTCCCGATCAGCTGGGAGACCACTGCTACAGGCGAGCCAGGCAAGCGAGATACCGCCGTGCCGAACGTCTTGGCATACGCCCAGAGCCCTGCAACGCTCTCGTCTCGTGACCAGTTTTGTCCAGTGCGGCTCCAGAGGGCATAGAGGCGAGCAGCCTGTTGCCGCGTCACAGGATAATTCGTTGCCGCTGCCATCTTTAGGTTTGGCAGGTCGGCTAGAACGGGGTCTTGGGTGAGCCAGTCACGTTGAAGGACTTCTTTCGCTGCGGCGACTCTATTCAGACCAAGCAGAACGCGGGGAAGCACCTGTGCCGCTTGCTCGATGTTGGCAAGCCAGAACGGGATGGCATCAGCACTCTCTGGTCGTGGCATAGTCGGAGCCACAACGGTGGCTTCCGCGATAACGCCCGCGTCCTTCCTTGCACTCCCCTGCGTTCTCCAGATGAAAACCCGATCTCCCACCGCTATCTGCTCTGAGTAGCGCGTCACCAGCCAAGGCAGTTGAATTGGAAAGGTGCCAAGATACGCAGAGAGGTCGAACTGATCGGGATTACCCTGAAAAATCCAGGTCTGCATAACGGCCCCTCTGGTTGCTACGGAATGCTACCCAGCGCGACGGCCGGGCATCAGGCGGCCCACCCAGGCCGCAGGAAGGCCTTTCGGCGCACCGCCACCGGTAGGGCTATCGGACGCGGACGGCCCGCGCCACGGCCTTCGTTGTGAAACTAGGGCCTATTAGGGCCCAGCCGTTTCGGCCAGGGCTTTGAGCGCCTCAGCGAAGGGCTGAATAATGAAGTTTTTTCAGCAATTTAATCTGTTTTCAACAGCCCACAAAAAGCGCTGGCAGAAAAGACCACACGGTTTTGCCGTACGCAGCTCATCCAGCGTCGCCAAGAGGCTTCGCCGGACTTCGGCGCCGTTCGTCTGCACGTGGCCGCGGACTCACAGGGACTACCCGCCCTGCCCGCACCTTCGTGTCGACGCTGCCGCGTCCATCGCAACCCGGCCCGCGTTTCGAACGACTCGCGAACCGCCCCTCTTCGTCGGGCCGGGCTGTTTCGATCTATGCCGCAATTCCGAATTTCGGTAAAGTGGAATATTTTTGCGTGCAGGGGTTGACGCGGCAGCGACACAGCAAGCTTGTAGGGTGGGCAAAGGCGCACTTGCGCCGTGCCCACCACCTCTACAATATTGCAGCAGAAGCGTGGGCACGCTTCGCTTTGCCCACCCTACCCAATTGCGCTGCTCACGCCACCGCCGTCTCCGGAATCCTTGCCGCTTCCATCGGCTGCTTGCCGCGGATCAGGTCCGAGGCACGATCCGCGATCATCATCGTGGAGGCGTTGAGGTTGGCCGAGATCATGCGGGGCATGACGGAGGCGTCGATGACGCGGAGGCCTTCGAGGCCGTGGACGCGGAGGTGGTCGTCGACCACGGCCCAGGTGGAATCCGCCGGACCCATGCGGCAGGTGCAGCCGGGGTGGAAGGTGGTGGTGCCGCGCTCGGTGGCGGCGTGCAAAAACTCGTCGTCGGTGTTGACGTTGGGGCCGGGGAAATCCTCGTAGGCGTAATAAGGCGACAGCGGCGCACTCTTCAGCAGGCGGCGCGCCAGCTTCATGCCGCCGACGATGACGCGGCGGTCGAGCTCGGCGTCGAGATAATTGGTCTGGATGATTGGCGGCGCGAACGGATCGCTGGAGCGGATGCGGACATAGCCGCGGCTCTCGGGCCGCTGCTGCCAGGACGCCACGGTCATGCCGGGCTCGTCCTCGAGCTGGCCCTGCACGCCTTCCTTGTAGCTTGCCGGCGTGAAGGTGAGCTGCAGGTCGGAGCTCTCGGCGCTCTCGCCGGAATGCCAGAAGCAATAGACCATGGTCGGCGACAGCGACAGCAGGCCGCGGCGCGCGGTGGCCCATTTCATCGCCTCGACCCAGAGCCGCCAGCCGCGGCGAAGCTCGTTGATGGTCTTGATGTCTTTTACGCGCGCTACCGTCCGTGGCGCGTAATGGTCCTGCAGGCCTTCGCCCACCGGCAGCGCGTGCCGCACGGCAATACCGTGGTGCTGCAACAGATCCGGCGAGCCGATGCCGGAAAGCTGAAGCAGCTGCGGCGAATTATAAGTGCCGCCGGAAAGGATGACTTCCTTGTTGGCGCGCACTTCGACAGGCTGGCCGCCGCGGCCGCCCTTGCTATAGCGCACGCCGACGGCGCGCTTACCTTCAAAAATGATCTCGGTCGCGTGCGCATGGGTGTGCACATGCACGTTGGGCCGCTTCATCGCCGGCCTGAGGAACGCGGTGGCGCCGGAGACGCGCAGGCCGTTGTTGATGGTGCGCTGGCAGTAGGAGACGCCTTCCTGGGTCTTGCCGTTGTAATCGGGGTTGCGGGGAATGCCGAGCGAGACCGCGCCTTCCATGAAGGCCTCGCAGAGCGGATCGCGCCAGTTCATGGTGGTGACGATGAGGTTGCCGTCGCGGCCGCGATAGGTGTCCTCGCCCTCGCCGACCCGCTTCTCCAAGCGCCGGAAGTAGGGCAGCACGTCGGCATAGCCCCAGCCGCGATTGCCCATCTGCGCCCAGGTGTCGAAATCCATGCGCTGGCCGCGATTGTAGATGTGGCCGTTGATCGAGGACGAACCGCCGAGCGTCTTGCCGCGCGGTGCGTAGATGCTGCGCCCGCCGGTCCACGGACCGGGCTCCTGCTGGTAGGCCCAGTTGATGCTCTTCATGTGGAAGGTCTTGATGAAGCCCGCCGGCAGATGGATGTAGGGATGCCAGTCGGAAGGGCCCGCCTCGAGCACGCAGACGCTGACGTCAGGATCTTCGCTGAGCCGGCTGGTGAGCACGCAACCGGCGGAGCCCGCGCCGACGATCACATAATCAAATCTATCCATGGTCCCTCGGCCGCCCCTAGCGCGGCTTGTCGTTGAGTTGGAATTCCAGGTGCGCCTGCACCGTCGGCCATTCGGCGGCGGTAATGCTGTAGACGACCGTATCGCGCAACGTGCCGTTCGGCGCGATCTGGTGGCTGCGCAGGATACCGTCCTGCTTGGCGCCCAGGCGCTCGATGGCGCGGCGGCTCTGGTGGTTGAAGAAGTGCGTGCGGAACTCGACCGCGATGCAGTTCAGCGTCTCGAAGGCGTGGCGCAGCAGCAGCAGCTTGCACTGCGTGTTGAGCGGGCCGCGCTGCGCGCTCTTGCCATACCAGGTCGAGCCGATCTCGACGCGGCGGTTCGTGGCATCGATGTTCATGTAGGTGGTCATGCCGACGATGGTGCCTCCGGCGTCGAACACGGTGAAGGGCAGCATCGAGCCGGCAGCCTGCAGGCCGAGGCGACGGTCGATCTCCTTGCCCATGTTCTCCGGCAGCGGGATCGCGGTGTACCACAGCTTCGACAGCTCGCCGTCCTTGACGGCCTCGACCAGCCCCTCGCGATGATCATGCGACAGCGGCTCGAGACGGGCGTGCTGTCCGCGCAGGGTGATGGGGTCGGGCCAGGGCATTTAAGTCTCTCTCCGTTGTCATTGCGATCGAAGCGAAGCAATCCAGAGTCTTAGCGCGGAGGCAGTCTGGATTGCTTCGTCGCCAGCGCAAAATGGCTTCGCAATTTTGTCGCGGGCTCCTCGCAATGACGGCTTGGCTCACTTATTCAAAAAATTCAACGGCAATCCGCCGCGCGGCCAGTCCATCGCGATCAGCTCGCCCCTGCCCGACAGCGTGATGTAGGCGGTTTTGAGCTCGGGGCCGCCGAAGGCGATGTTGGTGGTGACGCGGTCGCCGGTCGGGACCTGTTCCACCAGGGTGCCGTCGGGCGCGACCACCGAGATGCAGCCGGAGACGAGCGTGGCGACGCAGACATTACCGTTCGCTTCCACCGCGACCGAGTCGAACATCTGGTAGCCGCCGAGGCCGCAGATCGGCTGGCCGCGCTCGCCGCGATAGATCGGATCGCGCGGCTTGAGCGTGCCCGGCGCCGAGAGCTCATAGGCCCAGAGCCGCCCGGTCGGCGTCTCCGCGATGTAGACCGTGCTCTCGTCCGGCGACAGGCCGATGCCGTTGGCCGGCAATATGCCGTGCACGATTTCGACGATCTCGCTCATGCCGGGCTTGAGGTAATACATGCCGCCGACGTCCATGTCGCGCGCGCGGCGCTTGCCGAGATCGGAGAACCAGAGGCCGCCGTGCTTGTCGAAGACGAGGTCGTTCGGCCCGCGCAGATCGTGCGCGCCGCATTTGCTCACGACGGTCTCGACCTTGCCGGACTGCAGGTCGACGCGCTGGATCGCGCCGCCGAGATAATCGTCCGGCTGCGGGCCCGGCATGATCATCTTGCCGGCCGGAATCCAGGAGAAGCCGCCATTGTTGCAGATGTAGATCTTGCCGTCGGGCCCGAGCGCGGCGCCATTCGGACCGCCGGGAATTTTCGCCACGATGTCCTTGCGACCGTCGGGATAAATGCGCGTCAGGCGCTGGCCGCGGATCTCCACAAGCACCACCGAACCGTCCGGCATCACGACCGGCCCTTCGGGAAATTCGAGGTCGGTGGCGAGAACGCGGACGTTGGACATTGGAGACCCTCCCGGCTGCTTGTTATGGCTTGCACGGGATGTCCGGCACGGGCCCCCGCAGGCAAGATTTGCCTGCGGTTATGGCAAAGTCACTGGGGCTTGCCAAGCAAGCGGGACGGTATGCCAGCGTTGCGTGTTATTCTTTGACCGGTATCCAGATTTCGAAGCCGCCGTTGCCGGTGGCGGGATCGAATTTCTCGTCATAGCGCTCGAAGTTCGGCGCGTCCGCGGCTGTCAGGCCAGACGTTGGCAGCCATTGATTCCAGATCGTGTTGACGGTGCGCCGGATCGAGGCGACGTGGTCTTTGTGCGTGAACACCGCATAGCGCTGCTCCGGAATGCGGATGCGACCGAAGCGGCGCGGCAGGTCGGAGAAATCGGCGACCTCGACGCCGGCGATGTAATCGAAATTGCCGGCATCATCGCCGTTGCAGCAGACGCCATAGGCGACTTGACCGATGGGCGCGGGAATGTCGCCGACCTCCCGATTGAAGCGCTGCCATAAACCGGGGATCATGGCGCCGTTGTCGCAGGAGATGCGCTCGGCGGGACCGGCGACGAGGAAGGCCTTTGCGATCTCGAAACGCGGCGGGGAAAGATGGTCGAGCATGGTGGAGTCCATGAGAATCGGCTCCTGTAGCCTGAGCTGGTTGACGCACGCTGCCGCCCTCACCGCTTCGGGCGTGGTGCCGAACTGGTCGCGGAACGCGCGGGTGAAAGCTTCGTGCGAGCCGTAATCCGCCTCCAGCGCCAGTGACAGGATGTCGGGTGCGCCCTTTGCCAGGCAGCGCGCCGCCTCCGTCAGCCGCCGCGCGCGCACGTAGCGCATCACCGGCAGACCGACGGCTGCGGCAAACGCACGCACGATGTGGAACCGCGACACGCCCGAGATCGCAGCGATCTCGTCGAGCGTCAGCGGCTCGGCCAGATGGCTCTCGATATACCAGAGCGCGCGCTGGGCTGGATTCATGGCGGTTCAGGCCCTCGTTCGAAGCGCGGCGATGATGCGCCTGTCACCATCGCCCTGCTTGATCGGCATTGCTGTCCTTCGCATCAGGATAGCCGGCCAATGGAAGCTGGCAACGCCCCGGTGTTCGTGGCTACACTCGTCGAAACCGCTCACAAGAAAGGGGAACCGCGTCATGGAAATTACCGATGTGCGGGCGCACCATATCCGCATCCCCTATGATTCCGGGGTCGCGAGCTTCCGCCAGGGCGCTTCCGCCATCACAGCCCTCGACATGGTCCTCGTCGAGGTCACGACCGATGCCGGGCTGACCGGCTGGGGCGATGCCTTCGCCTATGTCTGTCCCCGCACCACGCGGAGCGCGGTCGAGGAGATGATCGCGCCGCAGGCCCGCGGGCTGAAGGTGCCCGATGCGGCCGGCATTGCCGCAGTGATGGAACAGATCCAGCGCAACCTGCATCTGTTCGGCCGCTACGGCATCACCATGTTCGCGATCTCCGGCCTCGATATCGCGCTGTGGGACCTGGCCGCGAAGGTCGCCGGCGTGCCGCTGCATCGCCTGCTGGGCGAGATCAGGCGCACGGCGATTCCGGCTTACGCGAGCCTGCTGCGGATCGGCTCGCCGGACAACATCGCCGCCGAATGCAGAAAGGCGCTCGCGCTCGGCTATGGCGCGATCAAGCTGCACGAGACCACGACGCCTGCGGTGCTCGCTGCGCGCGCGGCGATCGGCCCCAACATTCCGCTGATGGTCGACATGAACTGCCCGCTGACCGGCGAGCAGGCGATCGCCTTCGCGACGACATGCCGCGACGCACAGCCGATGTTTCTGGAAGAGCCGGTCTGGCCGCCGGAAGACTTTGCCACGCTAACCGAGGTGCGCAGCAAGAGCGGGCTCGGAATTGCCGCCGGCGAGAATGCCTGCACCGAATATCAATTCCGCCAGATGATGGAGGCAGGCGCGGTCAGCCACGCCCAGCCCTCGGTGACCAAGGTCGGCGGCATCACGGAATTCCTGAAGGTCGCGGCGCTGGCCGATCGGTCCGGCATCAAGATCGTGCCGCACTCGCCTTACTTCGGCCCGGGCCTGCTGGCGACGCTGCATCTGCTCGCGACGCGCGACGACGGGCTGGTCGAGATGTTCTATCTGAAACGCGAAGCCTGCCTCTGGGGCGGCCGCGCCGATGTCGATGCGACCGGCCATGTCGCGGTGCCGGCGGGACCCGGGCTCGGCTATGAGCCGGATCGCGGCGTGATCGAGCGCTATCGCGTGCTGTGAACCGCGCTTATTTCGCGGCGTCCTTGGCCGGCGGCGCGTCCGGCTTCTTCTTCAGATCCTCGGCGGTCTTTGCCTGCGCGGCCTGGAGATCGAGAAGCGTCTTCTGCAGGCCGGCGACGGCTGTCTTCAACGCATCGATCTGACGACCCGCGGCATCCAGCTTCTGCTGATGGTCGAGGGTGAGCTTGGTGATCGTCTTCTGCAGGAAGTCGACATTGCTCTGCAGGCAGCTGGTGCGGCGCTCCATGGTCTTCTCGACCGTGCAGATCTCGATGCCGGGCACGTCCTGCGCGAGCACCGGCAGAGGCGCCAGCGCTGCGAGCAGCAATATCGCGAAACAAATGCCGGCGTTTCGAAGCAGCATGAAAGTTCCTCGGTCAGTCGATCACATCAATGTGCGCTGTTTGTGCGCAGCCGCGTGAGGCTACCACACTGGCACCGCATTCTCGCGTTGAGCTTGTGTCCGTTCCCTGGGACGGGAACGATGATCCGCGCGCGGAAGAAGTGGGCGTTCTGTCCGCGGCTTTGTTTAGGGGAGAATATTAGAATGGCAACGCGCGATAGACGTTTGGCGGAATTCGACGGCGCCGGAGAACCACCGCCGGGCCTGCCACTCGAAGTGCTGTGCGAGGATCACAGCGGGACGTATCAACTGCCGTTCGCCTGCCGCTATGTCGAGGGACGCTGGCAAAACCAGGAGGCCGGGATTGCGGTGGAAGCAACCGTGATCGGCTGGCGCCTGCCGCGCGTGAAGCAGCGCGGGGCCGCCTGAAGGCGTTCTCTGTTTCAAAATGCGACGGAGCCGCGCTCCGCTTTAACCTTCGGAACGCGGCCCGAACGAATCACGTCCGAATCAGCCGAAGCGCCCTGTACGCATCTGTTCACGGCTAGATCTCGCGGCGGGTCCGACAGGCGCGCACAATATCTGCGCAGCCGGCAGGATCGCAGACGCCTCTCACCGGCACCAAAGGTTAATTGTTGCAAAGACATAGCGCGGCCGTCGCAGCGGACGGAGCCTCGCCGCCGAAACAGGCAGGGCCGTGCGACACCTGCCTAATATTCGACCTCGAGCTCCTCGATCTCGGCCGGCTCCTCCTTGGCCGCCGCGATCCATTCCTGCATCTCGGGCATTGCCATGATGGTGTCGGCATAGGCCTTCAGCGGCGGCGCGAGCTTGACGTCATAGGTCACGAAGCGCGTCACGACAGGGGCGTACATCGCGTCCGCCATGGTGCGCTTGTCGCCGAACAGGAAGGGGCCGCCCGATTTCTCCAGGCAGTCGCGCCAGATGAACCAGACCCGGTCGATGTCGGCCTGCGCCCGCGACCAGATCTTGAAGCCGGGAAAGTGTCCCTTCAGGTTAACCGGCAGCGAGGCGCGCAGCGTGGTGAAACCGGAATGGATTTCGCCTGAGATCGAGCGGCAATGGGCGCGCTGGATGCGGTCGGCCGGCAACAGGCCGGCGTCCGGCATCACCTCGTTGAGATATTCGGCAATGGCCAGCGTGTCCCAGACCACGGCGCCCTCGTGCCGCAGGCACGGCACCAGGATCGAGGACGACAGCAGCAGGATCTCGGCACGCGCCGACGGATCGTCCGGTGCGGTGACGATCTCCTCGAACTCGAGCCCGGAGAATTTCGTCAGCAGCCAGCCACGCAGCGACCAGGACGAGTAATTCTTGCTGCTGATGGTCAGTGTCGCCTTCGCCATATGACCCTTTCCCTGGTCCCGACATCGGCCCGGCCTGCCCGTGGCCTCTGCTTCCACGGCATGAACAGCAAGCGACGTGCCAGTTTTACGCGAGGCCCGATCGCCGTCTGGCGTCCTTATTGCATAGCAGCACGGGACGGGGTGGGCGATTCAGTATGATGTCGATGTACTATCAGGCTTTTCAGAACCACATGGACCTGACCGCGCCTTGGCGCGCGGGGGCTTCGTCCGCGCTCAAATTCCTCCATCTGGTGCCTCAGGGCCTATCGGACCAGGTGGTCGGCCGGGTGTCGGCCGCGCTGGAGCTGATCTCGCGCTCCACCCTCACCTATGACCGTCCCGCCTACGGCATCGACAGCGTCATGGTGGGCAACCGCGAGGTCGCGGTCAGAGAGGAGATCGCCTACGCGACCCCGTTCGGCTCGCTGCTGCATTTCAGGAAAGAAGGCGTCGGCGAGCAGCCGCGCATGCTGCTGGTGGCGCCGATGTCCGGACACTTCGCGACGCTGCTGCGCGGCACGGTGAAGACGCTGCTGCAGGACCACGACGTCTACATCACCGACTGGCACAATCCGCGCGACATCCCGCGCAGCGAGGGCCGCTTCGGGCTCGACGACTATACCGAGCACCTGATCGACTTCCTCGGACAGCTCGGGCCGCGCCCGCACATGGTGGCGATCTGCCAGCCGTCCGTCTCCGCGCTCGCGGCCGCCGCGATCATGTGCGAGGACAACCATCCCTCGCGCCCGGCGACGCTGACGCTGATGGCCGGCCCGATCGACACAAGGATCCAGCCGACCAGGGTCAACGAATTCGCCAAGAGCAAGCCGATCGAATGGTTCGAGCGCAATCTGATCAACTACGTGCCGGTGCAATGCCGCGGCGCCTTGCGCAAGGTCTATCCCGGCTTCGTGCAGCTCACCGCCTTCGTCTCGATGAATCTCGAGCGCCATATCAAGCAGCACATGGATCTCGCCAACCACATCGCCAAGGGCGAGAAGGAGAAGGCCGCGACGATCAAGACGTTCTACGACGAATATTTCGCCGTGATGGACCTGCCGGCCGAGTTCTACATCGAGACCGTGCGCGACGTGTTCCAGGAGCATCTCCTGCCACAAGGCAAGCTGATGCATCGCGGCCGTCCCGTGAACACCAAAGCCGTCAGCCGCATGGGCCTGATGACGGTCGAAGGCGAGAAGGACGACATCTGCTCGATCGGGCAGACGCTGGCCGCCCAGGACCTCTGCACCGGCGTGCGCGCCTATCGCCGCGTCCACCACATGCAGGCCGGCGTCGGCCATTACGGCGTGTTCTCCGGCAAGCGCTGGAACAACGAGATCTATCCGTTGCTGCGCGATTTCGTGCACGTCAATTCGTGAGGGTCACGCCGCCGCGCACTAGAGCTGCTCTTCAAGCTCGTATCGCGCCGGGCCACGCGATGACTTGCCCTGACATCACAAGGCGGTTGCGCCCGCTCTCCTTGGCGGCGTAGAGCGCCTTATCCGCAGCCGCTATCAACGACGTGCAATCAGCCTTATCGCCGAACGACATATGTGTGGCGCCACCAATACTGAGGGTGACCTGCTTGGATGGCGGGTTGAGCGCGTGCAGGATGCCGAGGTCCTGAATCGCTTGCCGGATTCGCTCGCCGACCTGCTCGCACCCTCCCGTGTCGGTATTTGGTAGCAGCAAGGCGAATTCCTCACCACCATACCGAGCGGCCAAGTCTGCCGGCCGCCTGGCCTGCTCCGCCAGGACCCCGGCGACCGAGCGGAGACATGCATCGCCCGCCTGATGCCCGTACTGATCATTGAAACTCTTGAAATGATCGACGTCCATCAGCAAAAGTGACAGAGGCCTTCCTTCGCGCCTGGCCCGGTCCCATTCCGCCTCTAGCCGCTCGTCGAAGTGTCTGCGGTTTGCCAAGGCCGTCAGGCCATCCGAACTGGCGAGAGCCGCCAGCTTATCTTCCAGGTCCTTACGTTCGGTCATGTCGCGCGAGATCGCCACCACGCCGTTGATGTCTCCACTCTGCGCACTCCTGGCGACGCGCAGCGCGGTTTCGATCCAGACCTCGCCTTTCTCGCGATGCCGAGTGCGATAAGTGATTCTTGCCTCCTCGGCTTCACCGTTCATCAACGCGGAGATCGTCTCCTCAACCCGCGCCAGATCCGCCGGATTTATGCCGGCGAGGGCCGACGTATCCACCAATTCGTTCGGAGCCCAGCCGAGAACTCGCGCGCTGGACGGCGACGTATAGAGAATCCGTCCATCGACCGCTATGCGCATGACCATGTCTCCCGACTGCTCCGCGAGGAGACGAAAATCCGCCTCCTTGGCGATCAGAGCAGCGGCCATCTTCTGCCGCATGTGCAACTGGCGCACCAGCAAAACCCCCGCAACAGCGAGCCCTCCTATCAGTCCCAGCACCGCAGCCACGCGCGTCAGCGCCGCTCTGTGCCAGGGGGCCAAGACGTCGTCTTCCGATTCCGTCGCAACCACGACAACGGGGTAGCGATTGCTTAGTTGATAAAAGCTCAGACGCCGAACGCCGTCGAGAGGCGACGTGAAGTAGTAGACGTCCGCAGTTGGCCGCTCGCGGAAATTCCTAAAAAGCGGTGCATTCGACAGATCGCGGCCCGTATATCCGTTGTCCGGGCTACGCGCGAGGACAACGCCTTTCGCCGTCGCCAGTGCAATTGAGCCGTTCTGGCCGACGTCGAATCCGCGATAGAACTGTAAAAAATAGTCGACATCGATCGTGGTAAGAGCCACTCCGGCAAAACTGCCGTCAGGATGATCGAAGCGCCTTGACGCTGTGATGATCCATTGCCCCCCCGACCTGCTCCTCACTGGACCCCCAATGAAGGTTCCTCGCTCAGCCACGGCGCGATGATGCTGGAAATACTCGCGGTCGCTGTTGTTGAGGCCGGCGAAATCCACGGGCTCGCTGGTTGCGAGCCAGCGGCCGGTCTCGTCATAGACGAACACAGCGCGAATCCGGTTCGCGGCTTTGCGCCGGGAAAGAAAGGTCTGAATCTTGGCGATCGCCGCCGGGCTGGTTCCCTCGAGTTTGAGTTGGCCGACCAACACATTGAGAACGGTGTCCGCGAGCTCGAACGTATCGTCCGCGTGTTGCGTCACCGACCGGGCCAGATTGGCCATGTCTGTTTCGGAGCCCTTCAGCAGCGTCTGTCGCGAGGACCACTCCCGCCAGCCGCTGAGCGCGACAATCGCCAAGCAAGCGACCGCCACGAATGCGGAGGCCCAGAGCGTCAGACGCCCTTTCCGAGGATCGCTGCGGTGATCGATCAAGAGATGCTCCCTGCACCCTCAACCCCGTAAACGCCTTGGGCTGAAGGATGGTTGCTCGTTCCGATTGTGATTTTTGGCGGAGCACCGGAAGGAGACTGACGGCATCGATGAGCGGCTTGACCGTCGATCGATAGCCCATGGACTGGTCCGACGAGAAGGACAACACAGCAATCAACTCGGCGCGACGGCCTCGAGCACTGTGCCGGCCACCCGGCCAAAGCCAGGTTCAGTGAAACTCGTCGGATGCAGGCTTCGAGCTCCGGCAAGATGTGCAAAATCGTCTGTCCGGGGTTGAGGCCGAATGACCATGCTCTCTGCCGGCAGACGCTCAGTCGGCGAGACCGACGCGGGCTTCGCGCCGCCTGCAACAATGTGGGGCAACGGCGCGGCCATCGACCAGATGTTCTTAAGCATCGCCCTATTCACCGAGCACGCGATGACACCGTTCCGCTTCAGACGGGCGACGGTAAAGAGCTTGCGGATCAGCAGGTCTCGTTCCAGCGACTGCGGCAATTTGAACTGCACCCCGATGAGCCGGCCCCTTTGTTGCGCAATCACCGCATCGACCCATCCCACCTGCATGATGTGCACGCGCAGCGGTTCTCCGGCGCGAGGACAGTCAATGCCGGAGCCAAGCAGAACGCCGGCGCCAGAGAGGGAGATGTTGCTCACGCGTCCAGAAAGCTGCTCGGCGGTCCCGGTCTGGATCAAGATAGTTTCGTCGATGTCGAAACGCTCCTCGGTACGCCCCATCCGCGCCTGCAGCGAGGTCATGCAGACGAAGAAAAGCACGACGATGTTCACGACCGACCAGAAGGCGACCATCGGTAGAGCCGCCGGATGATCGATGATGCGCCATTCCGGAATCGTGTTCAGAACCACACCGACAACCGTCAACGCCATCAGGACCGCCGACGGCCAGAATATCTCCGCAGCGTAAGTTGCGCGCCGCGCGGCAGCGCCCTTCGGCGTCACCTTGAACGCATGTCCCGCCGGCTTGACGAGAGTCCCCAGCACCGTGGGCAGTATCTTGAAGCTCTGGATCGTCGCCGACACCTGAGCGGCGAGCGGAAAATGCACGTGCGGCGCGAACCAGGAGATGCCGCCGTTGAGCGCCAGGATCGCGGGGAACAAGTAGTAGAACACCGATTCGGGGGTGACATCGACGACAGGCGCCAAGCCGGTCCACATGAACACGATCGGAACCACCACGACCATGAGCGCCCGCAAGCCCAATGAGAGCCAATGCGTCGGAAAGAAGAGGAGCCGATGCATCAAGCCCAGTCCGGGGCCGAGCGGGCCGGCGGCGAGGTACAGCGTCTGGATCGCGCCCCGCGCCCAGCGTTGCCGCTGCACGAAAAAGGCATCAAGGCTTTCCGGCGCCAGCCCAATCGCCAGCGGTTCGCAGAGATAGCGGGTGACGTATCCCTTGCGCAGCAGGACGAGCGTCAGCAGGATGTCTTCCGTAATGGACTGGGTCGGCAAGGCATCGCCTACCGCGCGGAGTGCTGCGCGACGCGTGACGGAGTTGGAACCGCAACAAAAGGCACCATCCCAGCCGTCGCGCGCGGGCATGATGGAATCGAAGAAGAACCGTTGTTCATCCGGCAGTCCCCTGTGCAGGCCGAGATTCGCCTGCATCGGGTCCTCATTGTAGAAGGCGTGCGGGATCTGAACGATTCCGACCTTTGGATCAGCGAAGAAGCCCATCGTGCGCATCAGGAAATTGCGCTGCGGCACGAAGTCCGCATCAAAGATCGCGAAGAACTCGCCACTCGTCTTGGTCAGGGCATGATTGATATTGCCGGCCTTGGCATTCAAATTGTCGGCGCGCGTGAGATAGCCGGCGCCCTTTTGCGTGCAGAGCGCCCTGAGCCAAGGCCTGCGACCATCATCCAAGACCCAGACCTGGAGGTTCGGATAGTCCAGGCACAGCGCGCCGGTGATCGTCTTTTCCAGCACCTCGAATGGCTCGTCATAGGTCGGAATAAAGACGTCGACCGAGGGCAGCTCATCATCCGGCAGGCTGCGAAGCCGACGCTCGTGCTGATCTGCTTCGCTTCGGCGATCGGTCCTGCGAAGGAACGTCAGATAAAGAATGAACTGATCTGTGAAAGTCAGAAGCTCGACGAACAGACAGAACCAGATCCAGCCGACCTGATACCAGGTCCCGCTTGCCGGCAGCACGGTGGTGAAAATACGCCATTCGAGATAGCGGGCCACCACAAGCCAAACCACGACAAAGACCGCAAGACGCGCCCAAGAGCGCGCGACTGGGAAGGTCGGCGCCAACAGATACATCGCAGCAAAGATGCCCAGCATCGGCGCGAACAGCTGAGAGAGAGGCAGAGTCATGGCTTGCATGGAACATCTCGCTCACAGGGGCGATTGGTCGAGCTCCAGGCGAGCGGTCAGCCATTTCAACTTCGAGCCGACCAATCGTAGCAGGCCGTCGGTTCTGCGCTCGAAGCGCACCTCAGCCAACCGTCCGATATCGCAGGAGCCGTTGCGGTCGGCCGACGTCTCATTGGGCGGAAGCGATATCTCAATGGTAATGTTGCCCGGATCAGGCCGCGGCACCCGAGCCGCAAGCAGCCGATCATCGCCGTACGCGGCCGATCCGCGGACCTGCCGGATCTGGCCGCTCTTCCATTCGCGACTCCCAATCAGGCGGACGGTAGCCGCATCTCCGGCCTTGATCTTCTCGAAATCGCGCTCGGGTAGTTCAACGACGATAAACCGGCGTTTGCAATCTGCGAAATCGAACACCGACTGCCCTTCCGTGACCATCGAGCCCGGGCTGGCCGCGACCGACCAGACCACATGGGCTGCGGGCAAGGACAGATCGTAGTGATCGAGACGATCAAGTCGAGTGCGTTCCTCTGCAATTTCCGCGGCCAACTGCGCGGCACGTGAGCTGTTTTGCAACAGGTCGGTCTCGAGCTCCTGGCGGCGGAGGACAAGCCGCTCGCGCTGCTGCTGAGAATAGGGCACGTCGTTGGCATCGCCACGAAGATAAATGCCCTTCTCGGCCGCCCCCAATTCCGTCTTGAGGCGCTGCAGGCGTTCACCGGCCATCTGGCACCGCGTTGCGGTTGCCTCCTGCGAGGCCTGGGCCTCACCGGAGCGGATCTGCGAACTGATGCCGAGCTTCACGAGCCTCTCCATCCGGCCCGCGACATCGTTGCGCTGCCGCGCCTCAGCGAGACAGCCGCCTTTTTCAACTTCCGTTTCACTTATCTCGTGGCTCAGGCGCGCTAACATCCCCGAACGATAGTCCTCGCTTCGCTCGCGGAGCTTGCGATCGAGCTCGGCGATCTCCTCGAGTTGCCGGCGTGCGAGCTCGGCGCGTTTGGTGGACATGGCCAGCTGCTGATCAAGGTCCATGAGGTGGCGGCGATCCGGCGAACGCGCCTCGACCAGCGGCACCATCCGGTTGTGCTCGAAATATTCACCCTTGCGTGGAAGATCTGACGAGAGCTGACCCGCCATCGGCGCAGTCACCCGCATGAGCTCGGCATTGACATAGGCGGAGGGGGCGATTCGGTAAGTCACATACGGCAGCAGGGCCCATCCGCTGAGAGCGATGATCCCGAGTGCCAGGGACCGCCGAGCGATCCGGCTGCGAATGAAACGTTCGACATGCAAGCGAACCACGACTGGATCTCCAAATGGGCTTTGGTCGCTCCGCCTGCCCCTGCGAAGGCAAGCCAATCGCCGCGTGGCCGCCGCAGCAGCAGACTCCTCCTCGCAACCAAGAGAAGCATATCTAGCTTTCACCACAACAGGTTAAGACGTGTCAAAACCGGAGAACTACGGCTCGGGATCGATAACAAGAAGCCGACCTATTCTGGCTTCAAGTCGGCGCGGCGCTTGTACCGATCGAATGGCGGCGCGGCTAACGCCCATTCCCAAGCAGCGCTTTTGCTTCCGCGAATTCGGGAAGACCATGCTCCGCCTCGAATTCAGCGAGCACGGGCGCGAGCACTTCGGATAGCGCACCCGCTCGGCCATTTGTCTTGTACAGGCGTGCAAGTTCAAGGGCGCTACGCAGCTCGAAAGTCCTGGTCTGCTGATGTCGTGCGATCTCCAGCGCTCGCCTGAGAGCGTCTTCGGCACTGGATTCGTCCGAAGGGTTTTCGCGTGACAAGAGTTTACCGCGGACACGGTGCAGTTCGGCATCAAGCCAATGCTGGCCGGATTGTCCCGTCCCGGCGATCAATTCGTCCAGGATTTCCAGCCCGGTCTCGACTTCGCCGACATCTGCAATCGCCAGGGCGACATGCATCCCCCAGAACGGTTCGCAGAGGTAGCAATCGTTCTCGTGCAGGAAGGTCCAGCCGTGACGCATGTCCGCCAGTCCGGCCATTCGGTCGCCGGCACGCCACTTGGCAAGGCCATTCAGGTAGGTGCCGGCGGCCACGTACAGCGGCATCGTGTGGTCGCGCGCGAGACCGAGCGCCAGGATCGTCTCTGTCTGCTGCAACATGCCCCCGCATACTCCGTCGAACACGGCGCGATGAACCAGCGCATTGGCCTGGGACAGCGCCCGTTTTTCTCCCGGAGTACCCACCGCTTCCGCGGCGAGCCTGCGCGCACGAGCGATGTCGCCGAGCGGCCAGAGCACCAGGGCGAGAAATCGCATGATGACGAACGGAAGATCCAGCGCCGAAGCTCTGAACGTCGCCGGATCCGGTTCGGCCCGATAGATCGCCAGCGCCCGCTCAAGATGCGTACGCGCATTCGAATACCCGCCGGCGAACCAGCACGTCACGCCGCCGGTCCAATGGGCCACGACGGCGGCCACCGGCGAGTCCGGCCGTCGCTCAGCGGCGCTCCTGATGGCATCCGCCAGCTCCCGCATCGGAGCAAGTTCGCCATGCGTCAGGCAGGCATTGAAGAGGCCGGAATGGACCGGCGCAAGTTCAACGGGATCATCGATACCAGCCGCGAATTGTCGCGCGCGCGTCCATGCCGCGACCGTTTCCGGAGCGCTGTGGCCGAGGCTGCCCCGCAAGGCACGGCCATATGCGATTTGAAGATGCAGCCTGCTCATCATCCGGCGGGGTTCGTCAGGCAATTGATCGGCGATCGCGATGGCCTTGCCGAGATGCGCGATCGCCTCGGAATAGGCCGAGCGTTTCAACGCCTGCTGACCCGCCTTGCGCCACCACTCGAGTGCGATCTCGCTCAGCCCCGCCTCGGTGAAGTGGTGCGCCAGGACTTCCGGCTCGGTCTCGGCGACGACTGGAAACTTCTCGCGCAGGACATCGCCAATCCGTGTGTGAAGCACCTGCCGTTTGCTCCTAAGCAGACTCTCGTAGGCCGCTTCCTGAACAAGAGCGTGCTTGAAACTGTAATTTGCTTCGGGCGGCGTCCCACGACGCAGCAGCAGTTCGGCCTCTTCGAGTTGTCCCAGCGCCGCGCCCAGCGTCAGATCGTCGCGTCCCGCCACGGTTTTCAACAGCGCGTACGAGAAGTCGCGGCCAATGGCGGCGCCTATCTGGGCCACCTCCTTGACCGGAGCGAGCCGGTCGAGCCGCGCCATCAGCGAATCCTGCAGCGTCGCAGGGATAGCAAGCGGCGGCAGCGGACAGTTCAGGCGGTAGCGCCCGGCATCCTCGACGAGCAGCCCGGACTCCAGCACCATCTTGGTCAATTCCTCGACGAATAACGGAATGCCATCGGTCTTGTCGATGATCTGCTCCATCATCTCGCGTGGCAGCTGGCGACCGACGACAATCTGCTCGACGAGCGCGCGCGTGTCCTGCCGATCGAGCCGGTCGAGCCGCAACAGACTGACGTTGGCAAGGCCCGACCAGGAGGGCTCGAACTCCGGCCGGGACGTCAGGAGCACGAGGATCGGCAGTCCTCTGATCCGATCGACCGCGAGATCGAACAGCTCAAGTGTCGTCGCATCGGCCCAATGCATATCCTCGCAGATGATCAGCAGCGGCTGGTCTCGCGCCAGTCCCTCAAGCTGATCCAGAAGGGCGGCAAATGTCTGGCGCCGCTGCTGCGCCGGGCTCAAGCCGAGGGGCGGGCAATGGTCGCCGGTCGGAATCGAAAGCAGCGCCGCAATCAGCGGTGTTGCCCGGGCGACCTGCTGGGTTCCTATCGCCAGCATTGCCTCGAGCTTGTCGAGCTTTTGATCCGGCGTGTCGTGCGAGCGAATTCCGGCGGCGCGCTCGAGCTGCGCAACAAAGGGATGAAGCGCACTGTTGGTGTGGTAAGGCGAACACTGATATCGCACGCGACGGTGCGTCCCCAACGAGGGGCTTTCCGACAGCGTTGCCACAATGCGCGACTTGCCAATGCCCGCTTCGCCGGAAATCAACACGATCTGGCCCCGGCCCTGCCATGCCTCCCGCTGGCGCGAGAGGATGAACTCGATCTCGCTCTTGCGACCGACAAAGCCGATCGAGCGCGCGGCACGGACTGCCTCGAAGCGACTCTCGGATGCGGTTGCTCCTTCCACCGCCCAGACTGCGATGGGGTCTGCCATTCCCTTGACCTCCCGACGGCCGAGATTGCGCAAGGAGAAGAGATCGCCAAGCAGCCGGCGCGTCGATGAAGCAACGACGACGACCCCCGGCTCCGCCAGGCTCTGGAGCCGGGCGGCGAGGTTTGGCGTGTCGCCGATGGTTGCGTGCTCCTCCGACGCATCTCCGCTGATGAGGTCGCCGACCACCACAAGTCCGGTCGCAATTGCGATCCGCAGTTCGGCTCGTTCGTCAGTCCCCGTCTTGAGCTGGCGTATCGCGGCGATCATGTCGAGGCCGGCGCGCACCGCGCGCTCGGCATCGTCTTCGTGGGCGCGCGGATAGCCGAAATAGACGAGTATTCCGTCACCGACGAATCTGGCGATCCTGCCATCATAGGCACCAACCACGCTCGCGCAGGCAGCGCGATAGGCGCGGATCACCTCCCACATGTCCTCGGGATCGAGACGCGCCGAGAGCGCAGTCGAGCCGACCAGATCGCAGAACATGACGGTGAGGTGACGCCGCTCGGCGTCCTGGGGAGGAGCGGGAGAAGCGATCAACGCGGCCGGATCGAGGTCAGCGATAGCACGGAGCATTTTGCGGCGATGGCCGAGCAGGACTCCGAGCTTCTCGAAGTCCTCGTCCATCAGTTCGGGAAGGACGCCTATGTCGATCCCATTCTGGGCAAAGCGCTGCGCGTATTGCGCAAGCCCCAGCTTATCGAGCCACTCCGCAATCTGCATTGGCTCCACCGATCGTGTGGTTGGCGGTTAGCAGAATTTTGGACCACGGCGCGCGGGGACAATATACCAACACCACCATGATGGCACGTTTTGTTTGTTGCGCGATAACCTAGGTTTCTCAATACCGATATTGCGTTCAAGCGGTGACGCTGCTCGATGCCAACAGGCTTGCTACCAAACATCGTCGGCACGCAGCATTGGACGGCAGAGGTTGCGAAGAATCGTCGCGGTCGTTTCGAACCAGAGCCGAACCAGCACTGCGGCTTGTGCCAAGCGGATGTTCTCCGCGACCGCAGCTTCCTTCACTGCTCGCTGATAGGCGCTTCATAACTGCGAGCCATCGTGCCCGCCGCAACCTGAAGCGAAGAACCAACCACCCAGCAGCCGGCAACAAAGCCGATAAGGCCGTTAGGCAGATTTTGATCAAGGACAAGGATGCTGACGGAGAGAGTTGCAGCGATTGCCGCGCCAAACGTTCCCGCCGCACTCATGATCTCGACCGGCTCGGAACCGTTCCATTCTTCCGAGATACTCGATGTCGGCTTCTGTGCACCATTGCCGGACAAATCAATCCCCACGTAATAGCCAAGCGCTCCGTAGAGCATCGTTATCAGGACGATCCAGCCGCTTTCAAACAGTCCGGCTTTCTGACGTAACAGGGTCGCTCCAACATAGAGGCCACCAGAGGCCCCAACGGCGGCCAGCCCGATTCTTTCAAGAAGATGGGCCGATTTAATCAGACTGGAACGGGCGATCCGAAGATTGCCGACGCGCCTTGTTGCAGAGAAGGCGCTGGAAATTGCGCTGCTTATCTTCATAGGAGCTCCTCTGAGTAAGTAGCAGCCTACCGGCCGACCCCGAACAGAAGCTGCATGAGTTGCGCGATGCCCTTTCATTCCAACTTACTGAAGGATCTTTGCTGAGTGATGGGACCGGCTTTGCTCGTGAACGAGACGGAGCCAATCCAAAGCTGCGAGCATGTGGCTGCGCAGGCATTGCGTCTCACCCGTGTTTGAAATGATCCGGGTGCGGCAATTTCGTTGGATGAGTGGTAATTCCGAAAAAGAGCGATCGCGTATGAAGCGGTTCACACACGGCTCCTCCCTGTCGCTCTATTCGGTCACAATTTCCGGAGGACGCGTCTGCATTGTCGCGATAACGGAAGGCGAACACGCTGGATCTGCAACGCGCGGTTGGTCAGCAGGCTGATCACGTCTGGCCGAAATCAAAGATCCGCGCTTGGTTTCGTGAAGCTCGCAGCCTCAGGCCGACCATTCCTCGCCCCACACCTGCACCACGTGGCCGGGCGTCACTTCGCGATATTGCCGAACCGGCGGCTGATAATCCGGCGCGCGGACTGGGCTTCTGATCTCGTCGTTGGAGGCCTGGCGTCGCGTGCCGCGGCGTGACGGGTCGGGCACCGGCACGGCGGCCATCAGCTTCCTGGTGTAGGGATGCTGGGGGTTGCCGAACACCGATGCACGCGGGCCGATCTCGACGATCTCGCCGAGATACATCACGGCGACGCGGTGGCTCATGCGCTCGACCACGGCGATGTCGTGGGAAATGAAGAGATAGGCGAGGCCCATGCTGGCCTGCAGGTCGAGCATCAGGTTGACGACCTGCGCCTTCACCGAGACATCGAGCGCCGAGACCGCTTCGTCGGCGACGATCAGCTTCGGCCCGAGCGCGAGCGCGCGCGCGATGCAGATGCGCTGGCGTTGGCCGCCGGAGAATTCGTGCGGGAAGCGCGCGGCCATGTCGGCTGAGAGGCCGACGCGGACGAGCAGGTCGGCAACCTTGTCGCGCGCCTGCGACGCCGTCGCGAGTCCGTTGGCAAGCAAGGGCGCAGCGATCGCCGTTCCCACCGACATGCGCGGATTGAGGCTCGCGAACGGATCCTGAAACACGATCTGCATGTGCTTGCGCACATCGCGCAAGGCTCGGCCGTTCATGGCCAGCACATCCTGGCCGTCGATCAGGACCGTCCCGCTGTCCGGCTCCGTCAGCTTCAGGATGGAGCGGCCGGTGGTCGACTTGCCGCAGCCGGATTCACCGACCAGGGCCAATGTCTCGCCGGCACGCAAGGTGAAGGAGACGTTCTCGACCGCATGGACGCGGCCCGAGACCTTGCCGAACAGGCCCGAGCGGATCGGAAAGCGCGTGGTGAGATTTGAGACCTCGAGCAAAGGCCGCGCGGCGGGTGAGACAGTGTCAGGCGTCTCGGACGGCTCGTCCGATGTGCCCGTCACCTTGTCGACGATCGGAAAACGCATCGGCCGCGGCCGCCCATCCATCGAGCCGAGACGCGGCACGGCCGCGAGCAGCGCGCGCGTGTAGGGATGCGCAGGCGCGGCGAAAATGCGCGCGGTGGCATCCGTCTCCACCGCCTGCCCGCCATACATCACCACGGTGCGGTCCGCGATCTCGGCGACCACCCCCATGTCGTGGGTGATGAAGAGGATCGACATCCCCTCCTCCTGTTGTAGCTCCTTGAGCAACTCCAGGATCTGCGCCTGAATGGTGACGTCGAGCGCGGTGGTCGGCTCGTCCGCGATCAGGAGCTTCGGCTTGCAGGCCAGCGCCATCGCGATCATCACGCGCTGGCGCATGCCGCCGGAGAAGCGATGCGGATGCTCGTGGAAGCGCGATGCCGCCGCCGGGATGCGGACGCGATCGAGCAGGCGGATGGTCTCCGCCTCCGCCGCCGCGCGCGACAGGCCGCGATGCTGGATCAGCGCTTCGGCGATCTGGAAGCCGATGGTGAGCACGGGATTGAGGCTCGTCATCGGCTCCTGGAAGATCATGGCGACGTCATTGCCGCGGATGTCCTTCATGCCCGCCTCGGGCAGCGCGAGCAGATCGCGCCCCGACAGCATGACCCGCCCCTCGACGCGGCCGATCTCCTTCGGAATGAGCCGCATGATCGACAGCGCGGTCACGCTCTTGCCCGAACCAGACTCGCCGACGATCGCCACGGTTTCCCGGGGCGCGATATCGAACGACACATTGCGGACGACGGGAAGCCATTGCCGCTCGAGCATGAAGGAGGTGGTGAGGCCGGCGACCGACAGCACGGGGGCTTGGGCAACGATGGGTTTGGTCGCGGCGCTGGTCATGTGTAGACCTCAAGGCCTGCCGCGAAGAAGGTGCGCTCCCTCCCCCGCTTGCGGGGGAGGGTTGGGGAGAGGGTGTCTCCGCAGGCGAGAATCCCTAAGAGGAGAGAGCCCTCTCCCGGCGCTGCGCGCCGACCTCTCCCGCAAGCGGGAGAGGTGAACTTCGCTCGTGGCTGCACCGGTGTTCCCATCATGACCTCAGTACCCCCGCTTCCGATCGACCAGCCCCGGCAAGGCCTCGCCGCGGCGGTGTCGCGCGATGGTATCAAGCACATAGCCGACCGCCGTTTCCGGCTTTGTCGTGCTGGCGATGTGCGGCGTCAGGAGAATGCGCGGATGGCTCCAGAACGGATGGCCCGCAGGCAGCGGCTCGGGCTCGGCGACGTCGAGCACGGCAGCCGACAGCGCACCGCTGTCCAGCGCAGCGATGAGGTCGACCTCGACCAGATGCCCGCCCCGCCCGACATTGAGCAGCCGGGCACCGCGCGGCAGGCGCACGAACAGCTCTGCGTTGAGGATGCCGCGCGTCTCCGAGGTCAACGGCAGCAGGCAGACCAGAATGTCGCTCTGCCCCAGGAAATCCGGTAACGAGTCGGCGCCCGCATAACAGGTGACGCCTTCGATCTCGCGCGGCGAACGATTCCACCCCGAGAGCGGAAAGCCGAACGTCTTGAGCCGTTCCAGCACCGCCTGGCCGAGTTGGCCGAGCCCCATCACGCCGACACGCCGCTCGCTCGTGTACGTCGCCGGAAGCTCGCGCCAGACTTGATCGCGCTGCTGGGCGATGAACTGCACGAGATCGCGATGCAGCGCCAGCACCGACATGCAGGCATATTCGACCATGCGATCGGTGATGCCAGGCTCCATCATGCGGACCAGCGGAACATGCGGCGGCAACCTGGTGATGTCGAACTGATCGACGCCGGCACCGACCGAGAAGACCAGCTCCAGATTCGGGAACGTCGTCGCGATGTCGTCCGGCGGCACCCAGGCCACGAGATAGCGCACGTTGGCGGGATCGCCGATGTCGGGCCAGAGCCGGAACGGGATGTCGGGCGCGCGTTCCGCGAAGAAGCGCGCCCACTCGGCGCCGCGCACCATGTTGGCCTTGTAGAGAACCGTCATGCCCGCCTCAGAACGGGCTGACCGGCGCGAGCCGACGGCCGTCGATCATGCGCTTGTGGCTGTAAGCGGCGGGATCGACCAGCGGCGTCGAGCCGGTCACGATGTCGGCGGCGAGCTTGCCGGCCGCGGGACCGATGCCGAAGCCATGGCCCGAGAAGCCGGTGGCGAGGAAGAAGCCCGGCAGCGCGTCGACCGGCGAGATCACCGGAATCGTGTCGGGCGTGCAGTCGATCGTGCCGCCCCAGGCTTCTGCGATCTCGATGTCCTTGAGCCCGGGGTTCGACTTGATCAGCGCCGCCAGCGCCGCATTGACCAGCGACATGTCGGGCGCGGGATCGCGCACGCGCTCGGCCTCGAACGGCGACGGCTTGTCGAAGCTCCAGCTGGTGCCGCGCATGAGCTGATCGAAGAACGACTTGCCGAACGAGAGCTTCAATCCGTTCTTGCGGTGCTGATAGGTCGGCCAGAACGTGCGCGCGTAACGGAACAGGTCCGGCGACAGCTCGACCGTGCCGCGGTTGCGCAGCGCCAGCGTGAAGCCGCCGTCGAGGCGGCGGCGGATGCAGTAGAAATCGGTGCCGAGCGCGCCGGAGGTGATCTCCGGACCCGGCGTGGTCCGGCACGCGGTGGCGTTGACGAGGCCGATCGGCAGCTCGATGCCGTGGCGGCGGCAGAACAGCGACGACCACGCGCCGCCCGCCAGCAGCACCGACTGCGTGCGGATGGTACCCTTCTCGGTGACGACGGCGCTGACACGCCCGCCTGTCGTCTCCAGCCCGCGCGCGGCGCAGCCCTGATGGATGGTGACGCCGTGCTTGCGCGCGGCTGTGGCGAGCGCAGGGACGGCCATCGACGGCTCGGCGCGGCCATCGCTCGGCGTGTGCAGGCCGCCGACCCATGTGTCGGCACTGCCAGGCATGCGCTCGGCGACCTCGGCCGGCGTCAAGACGGTGGAGTGGACCTGCTGCTCGCGCGCGACCGCGGCCCAGCGCTCCCAGCCGGCGAGCTCGTCCTTGCTCTTGGTGAGGAACAAGACGCCGGTGCGGCGGAAGCCGGCATCGACGCCGGCGTCGTTCTGCATGTCCTCCCACAGCCGCAGCGCCTCGCGCGCGAGCGGGATCTCCTCGCGGGCGCGGCCCTGCTGGCGGCACCAGCCCCAATTGCGGCTCGACTGCTCGCCGCCGACATGGCCCTTCTCGACCAGCGCGACGGAGTGGCCTTTCTTCGCCAGATGATAGGCCGCGGACACGCCGATCACGCCGCCGCCGATGACGACGACATCCACCTGCGCCGGCAGGCGTTCGTCGCTGTTGATGCGGTTGAGCGGCGGGGACATGGGGCACTCCTGGAGTTCAGTTCGAGGTCTTGCGCGTCAGACAGTCTTGCGCGTCAGGGGATGTTCATTCGTGGATCGAGCGCGTCGCGCAGGCCGTCACCGAGAAAGTTGAAGCTGGTCACCGCGAGCGTGATGGCGACGCCAGGCGCGATCGCGAGCCAGGGCGCGCTGGTCAGATAGATCTGCGCATTGTTGAGCATGTTGCCCCAGCTCGCCGCCGGCGGCTGGATGCCGTAGCCGAGATAGCTGACATAGGATTCGAGCAGGATCGCCTTGGCGACGTTGAGCGTCGCGGCAACAACGATCGGCGCGATCGCGTTCGGCACGAGCTCGCGGAACATGATGCGCAGGTTCGAGGAGCCGAAGGCGAGCGCGGCCACCGCGAATTCCCGCTCGCGCAAAGAGCGCACCTGGGCCTCGACGACGCGCGCGACCGCCATCCAGGCCGTCGCCGCGATCAGCACGGTGGTGGTGACGAGGCCGGGCTCGGTGAGCGCTGCGAGCGCCAGCAGCAGGAAGATGGTCGGAAAGCACAGCACGGCGTCGACGAGCCGCATCAGCACCGCGCCGACGGCGCCGCCATAGAAGCCGGCAAAGGCGCCGACGACGATGCCGACCGCCATCGCGATCACCATCGCGACGATGCCGATCGACAGCGAGACCCTCCCGCCCATCAACAGCCGCGCCAGCACGTCGCGGCCGAGCTCGTCGGTGCCGAGGATATGCGCGCCGGAGAGCGGCGGCGCGAACCGCTTCATGATGTCGATATAGGTGTCGTCGAACGGCAGCAGATAGGGACCGACGGTCGAGCCGAGCACGAGCACCAGAATGATCAATGCGCCCGCGAGCGCCAGCCGATGCCGGCGGAAGCGCCGCCACGCGGCCTGGCCGGGCGCGAGCTGAACGGTGGAGAGGGTTGCGGTCGCCATCGCTTCAGCCCACCCGGATGCGCGGATCGACGACCGCATAGAGGATGTCGGCGAGCAGCGAGCCGATCAGCACCATCGTCGCCGAGAACATCAGGATACCCATGACCACGGGATAATCGCGGTAGCCGATGGAATCGAGGAACAGCCGGCCCATGCCCGGCCAGGTGAACACGGTCTCCGCCACCAGCGCGCCGCCGAGCAGGGTCGGAAACTGCAGGCCGGCGACCGTGATCATCGGCAACAGCGCATTGCGCAGCGCGTGCACCGTGAGGATGCGCCATTCCGGCATGCCCTTGGCGCGCGCGGTGCGGATGTAGTCCTGGTTGATCACCTCGAGCATCGAGGAGCGCATGAAGCGGCCCCACATCGCGGTCTCGACCAGCGCCAGCACCACGGCCGGCGCGATCAGATGATGCAGCAGGTCGAGGAAGGAGCCGTCGCCAATGGTGTGCCGATTGCCCGCCGGCAGCCAGCCGAGCTTGACCGAGAAGACGTAGATGGTGACGAGACCGAACCAGAACGTCGGGATCGACAGCGCGATCATGGCGCCGACGGTGGCGAGCGTATCGAACAACGAGTAGCGGCGCAGCGCGCCAAGGATGCCGATCCAGCAGCCGAGCAGCACCGCGATGATGGTCGCCGTCGCCATCAGCTCCAGCGTGGCGCCGAGGTGGGAGGAGATCACCGACAGCACCGGCTCGCCGTCGCGATAGGATTTGCCCCAATCGCCCCCTACCATGCGACCGAACCAGTCGAGATATTGGATCGGCAGCGGCCGATCGAGGCCGAGTTGCCTGGTGACGCGGTCGAGATCCTCCTGCGTCATCTGTCCGGAGACGGCAAACTGCGACAGCGGGCCGCCCGGCGCCAGATGCAGGATGGCAAAGCCGATTCCCGAGACGATCACGAGCAGCATGATCGCCTGGGCCAGGCGGTTGACGACGTAACGGGCCATCTCAGGCGATCCAGCGCATTGGACGCATCACGCCCAATACCATTCGCGCATGTTCCAGCTGTTGATCGACATGTTGATGTTGGGACGGAAGCCTTGCAGCCCCTCCTTGATGCCCTCGGCGATGAAGCCCTGGAACAGCGGCAGGATGGCGAGGTCGTTGCGGATCAGCTTTTGCAGCTCGCCATAGGTCGCCTTGCGCTGCGCAAGGTCGAATTGCTGGGCGCCTTGAGACAGCAGTCGGTCGGCCTCCGCGCTCTGATATTGATACGTGTTGTAGCCGCGGCCGCCCTTGGCGGGAATGGCGCCGGAGCCGAAGCGCGGCGTCACGTCGGGGTCGCTGCCCAGCATGAAGTTCACGCCGACGATCACCGAATTGAACTTCGATTGCTGCCAGAAGTCGCCCCAGATCACGGCCGCCGGCATGTTGTTGACGCGCATCGCCGCGCCAATGGCCCGCCAGTCCTGGATCAGGAGCTGCTGGCACTGTTCGCGCACGGCACTGCCCGCCGTCGTCGAGTTGGCGAACTCGAGCTTGACGCCGCCCTTCTCGCGAATGCCGCTGGAGCCGCGAACCCAGCCCGCGGCGTCGAGCAGCGCGTTGGCCTTGGCAGGATCGTATTTGTGCTGCGGCAGCCCCTGCTGGAACGACCAGGCCTGCTGCGGCACGAAGCTCTCGGTCTGCGTCGGCAGGCCGTAATAGAGCGCGTCGATGATCGCCTGCTTGTTGATGCCGAGATAGAGCGCCTCGCGCACGGCACGATCGGTGAAAGGGCCAAAATCCAGGTTCGGCGCGATATGCTCTACCGAGGACGTCGACGAAACGAAGATCTTGCGGCCCTTCAGCGTCTTTGCCTCCTGCACGAAGTTCGGCAAGATGCCTTGCAGGCCCGTATAGTCGACCTGACCGGTGCGGAACTGGGTGTAGAGCACGGTGAGATCAGGGATGTATTTGAAGACCACGCGTTCGAGGTACGGCCCCTTGCCATGATAACCGGTGTGGGCGTTCAACTGGATATGGTCGCCGGGCACGCGCTCGCCCCAGCGAAACGGGCCGGTCCCGACAGGCGCATTGTGGAACGGTGAGGCGTTCGGATCGGATACCTTCTCCAGGATGTGCTTGGGCACGATGAAGGTGAACGACGCCAGGATCGACATATAGGGCGAATAGGGCGCTTCCATCCGCCAATGGATCTCGTCGGGCGCCACGACGGTGATGTCCTTGACGAGGCTATGGCCGACCCGGCTGCGCGCGCGGAAGCCGGGATTGTTGATCAGCTCGATGGAGAATTTGACATCCTCCGCCGTGAACGGCGTGCCGTCGTGCCACTTCACGTCGCTGCGGAGCTTGATCTTCCAGGTCAACCCATCGGCCGACAGGCCGCCATTCTCGAGGGTCGGGACTTCGCGGGCGAGGTCGGGGACGAACTTGCCGTCGGGATCGATGTACCAGAGCGGCGAGAACACCTGCCACCAGATGCCCAGATCGACCTCGATGCCCGGCATCAAGGGATGAAAGACGGTCGGCTCCTGCGACAGCGCCGCGATCACCTGCCCGCGCGGCTTGTCCGGCGGAGCGGTCGGGCGTTCAGTCTGGGCCAACGCACTGCTCGAAAGCGTCCATCCCGCCGCCGCGCCTGCGCCGAGCTGGAAGAATTGACGGCGATTCGGAATGCCGAGATGCCCTGCCCCAACGCCGAACTTGCCGGTGTCGTCTGCCATGACCCACTCTCCGTTTCCGCACGCGGCACCGTCTCCCGCGCCCCCGAGACCCCGGCAAAGGGACAGGAGTGGGCTTTAGTGCTTCTAAATTTTTCTTTCAAAAGTTCATCACGACTAAATACAGCTGTCAATCGCATTGCTAGAATGCGTTCGCTTTTCAATCCGACTGAAGCCACGAGGCGCGATGCCCGAGGCTGAGATGATGCATGGGAGAGCGACATGGATGGTCGCGGCGATACCAACGGCACCAAGGACGCTTCCACGATCGAAGCTGACGATGCGGTCGACCAGCGCCTGGGTGAAACCGTGCGGCTGCTGCGGCAGCGCGCCGGCCTTTCGATCCAGGACGTCGCCAACAAGACCGGCCTGTCCACCGGCATGATCAGCCAGCTCGAACGCGCACGCGCGATGCCCTCGATCCGCACCCTGCGCCTGCTCGGCATCGCGCTCGATGTCCCCATCTCCTATTTCTTCGAGAGCAGCGATCCCGCCGACGGGCAGCGCTACATCGTGCGCAAGAGCAACCGGAGGCTGCTGCGGCTCACCGCCAGCGGCGTCGTCAAGGAAGCGCTGACCCCGGAAGGCAAAGGCCAGCTCGAGCTCTACGAGCTCACGCTCAACCCCGGCGCCTCCTCCGGCACCGACTTCCTGCAGCACACCGGCGAGAAGGCGGGCTACATCCTCTCGGGCAGCCTGCGGCTGTGGCTCGACAGTCAGGCCCATGTGCTGGAAGCCGGCGACAGCTTTCGTTTTCCGAGCATCGTGCCGCACATGTTCGACAACCCGACCCAGCAGGTGGCGCGCGTGATCTGGGTGACGACGCTGCGGCAGACCGATTCGCCGGCGGGTTGAAGCGGCCCCGTCCCGCACCACCGGAAATTGCCCCTCGACGCCGCCACGCCTAGTCTGTAGCTCACATGATGCCCGCAGCTCGCGAAGCGGCGGGGGCGGCCGGCGTCTTTGGTGTGAGACCATGAAACTCAGGAGGCTTCTGACCCTCGCGTTGGCCGCACAGGCCATCGTGACTGCTGCAGCCTTCCTCGCCTCCTCTCTGGCGACCGGCAGTGCCGAATTCGGCACGGCCCAGCTCCTCGCGCTCTTGGTCAGCGCCGCCGTGGCGGTGCTGCTCGTCCTTCTCTGCGCGCGTGCGATCGAGACGTCGCGGGAAATACGCACCGCTGAGCTGCTGGCCGGGCAGGCGCAGACCAACACGCACATGATGCAAGCCGTCATCAAGACCGCGCTCGATGCCTACATTCAGATCGACGAGAGCGGCACCGTGCTGGAGTGGAGCTTTCAGGCGGAGGCGCTGACCGGATGGACGCGGCAGGAGGCGCGGGGCGCCGACGTCGTCGATCTTCTCGTCGCCGAGCCGCTGCGCGCCGGCTTCAGGCAACGCATGGCGCGCCTCGTTCCGGAATTGTCCGCCGCGCCGGCCGGCATGCGCTTCGAAGTCACCCTGGTGCACAGGAACGGCGAGAATATCCTGGTCGAGGCGTCCAGCACGGTGTTGCGGATCGAAGAGCGCTCCATCATCAACACCTTCGTCAGGGACATCACCCAGACGCGCGCTGCCGAGGAGCAGCTGATCCAATCCCAGAAGATGGACGCGGTCGGGCAGCTCACCGGCGGCATCGCGCATGAATTCAACAACATGCTCACGGTGATAACAGGCACGATCGAGATCCTCGCCGACGCCGTCAAGGACAACCCGCCGCTCGCGACCATCACCAAGCTGATCAGCGAGGCCGCCGATCGCGGCGCCGCGCTGACGTCGAGCTTGCTCTCCTTTGCCCGCAAGCAGGCGCTGCAGCCGGCCGAGATCGACGTCAACGAGCTCATCGAGGAGCTCGCCAAGCTGCTGCTCGCAACCTTCGACAAGAAGATCGAGATCGTGACGAAGCTGGGCGGCAACGTCTGGCTGGCCTACGCCGACCGCGGGCAATTGAGCTCGGCGCTGCTCAACCTCGCCATCAATGCCCGCGATGCCATGCTGGACGGCGGCAGGCTGACGCTGACGACGCGCAACGTCGTGTTCGGCGTGCGCGAGGCCCTGGCGGTCGGTGCCGGCTATGCCGGCGACTATGTCGAGATCGAGATTACCGACACCGGCACCGGCATTCCGCAGGCCATTCTCGAACGCATCTTCGATCCGTTCTTCTCGACCAAGGAGGTCGGCAAAGGCACGGGGCTCGGGCTCAGCATGGTGTTCGGCTTCGTCAAGCAGTCCGGCGGCGGCATCAAGGTCGCCTCGGAAGAAGGACGCGGCACCATCTTCACGATCTACCTGCCGAAGGCGGAGGCGAGCACGCTGCGCCCGACCGGCTACGACGATCGCAAGATCGTCGGCGGGACCGAAACCATCCTCTGTGCCGAGGACGACCGCGAGGTCCGACACTACGTCACGGTCCAGCTCGAAGGGCTCGGCTACAAGGTCATCCCCGCCGCCGATGCGACCGAGGCCCTCGCCATCGCGGCCGAAGGCACCCCGTTCGACCTGCTCTTCACCGACATCGTGATGGCCGGCAGCATGAACGGACGCGAGCTCGCCGAGCAGATGGTGGCCGCACGACCGTCCTTAAGGGTCCTCTTCACCTCCGGCTACGCCTACGATTCCCTGCATGCACAGGGACGCGCCACGATGGGCGCGCCGCTGCTGCGGAAGCCCTACCGCAAGGCCGAGCTGGCACGCCTGCTGCGGCGCAGCCTCGACACCGCAGTCGATTCCGCCGGCGACGCGATCCCGACGCCCTACTCGGTGCAGGCCGACGTCGAGGCGTTTCTGCGCAGGCAGGCCGCGGAAGGTAGTGGCACGACGCGGTCGCGGAAGTAGCGTCCGCGCTAGCTCATCCTTCGGCGCAGCGTCGCCGATGGCGTCTCGCCGAACTTTTCGCGGTAGGCGCCGGCCATGCGGCCGAGATGGGTGAAGCCGAGATCGAACGCGATCTCGGTGATGGAGGCATCGGGGGCGGCCTGCGCGAGGCGCGCGTTAAGGCCGGCGAGGCGCATGTCGAGCAACATCTGCGAGATCGACAGGCCGAAGTGACGGCGGAAGCCGAGCTGCAGCGCGCGGATGCCGATGCCGGAGGCGCAGGCGAGCTGCGCGAGATCGAGTGGCTCGCCGGCATTGTCGGCCAGATGGTCGCGTGCGGCGCGGAGCGCGCGCGGCAGGCGCTCGGCCTGGCCCGAGAAGGTTTCAATCGCATCCGAGTGGCTATGCCGCTGCCCGTTGAGGAGATGATCGAGCACCGCTTCGCGCCGATCGGCCATTGCGACCGGCGACAGCCGGCCCGATGGACCGAGACGCTCGGCGAGCGTCATCAGTTCGGCGAGCCGGGCCTGCAGGGCCCGCCCCGACGGCGCATCGAGCTCGATCACCGGATCGAACTCGACCACCCCAGTCGCCCTGCCCGACAAGGCCGCGGCGCGCTGCTCGACCATGCGGCGGTCGAGCAGCAGAATCGCCTGTGCGCAATCGCTCCACATCATCCGGGTCGGAATGGTCGGCGACAGCAGCGATGCCGTCCGGCCCGGCGCCGCATCGAGCTCGCGATGACCGGCACGAATGCGGGCGCCGCCCGCGAGCGGGACCTGCACCAGGAAGAAGCGCTCGAGGCAGCCGGGATCGATGCTGACCGATCCGCCATAGGCGACGTAGTTGATGGAAAAGCCGTCGAAGGCCGCGCAATTGTGTCGGGCCGAGAAGCCGGCCGCCCGCGCCTGCGTCGGCTTGAGATCATGCGGGCAGAAGATGCGCCCGATCTGCTCGGCCGCCTCGTCGACGTCGTCGGTGGTGACGCGGGCGAAGGCCGCAAGCCGTTCGGCTGCAGAGGCTGTTGCGCTCATTTCCAGCTCGGCTGCGGACATCGTCGACCATGCTTCGCGCCCGGAATTACTTTAAGCCTATAATAGTTCCGCGGGCGCGAAAAGGGGCGCAACTCGCAAAATCATCGTGCTGCACGGCAATAGGCGCTCCGGATTCGTTTAGCGGATAGACAGGCGGCACGTCCCCGGCCGATGCTCGGTCCCCGCCGGAATCCATGAGGAGCAAGCCATGACTGCACTCGAAAAAGGCATTACCGCCAACGGCACGGGCTATGGCGGCAAGAGCTGGAACATCCTCGGCCAGGTCTATTTCCCCAAGGCCGTGACCGATTCCACCTTCGCATTCGAAACCAACAGCGATCCCGGCCAGTTCGTGCCGGTGCACATCCACCCGACCCAGGACGAGTTCATCCTGGTGCAGGAAGGCACGCTCGATCTCAAGCTCGACGGTCAATGGGTCAAGGCCCATGCCGGCGACCTCGTGCGAATGCCCCGCGGCATTCCGCACGGCTATTTCAACAAGTCCGACAAGCCGTGCCGGGCGCTGTTCTGGGTCTCGCCGATGCAGAAGCTGGAGGCGCTGTTCAACCAGCTGCACAATCTGACCGACCCCGCGGAAGTCGTGCGCATCTCGGCGCTGCATGAGGTCGACTTCCTGCCGCCCGAGGCCAACGACTAGCCGTCGCCGCTTCCTCCGCTTCCATCTGCTCGCAGCCCGGCCGGCCGCGCCTTGCGGCCGAACGCGGTCGCTTGCGCGCCAAACACATCGAGCAATCCCATGGTCAGCCCAAAACATGTCTGCGTGATCGGCGCCGGTGTCTCCGGCCTTGCCGCCGCGAAAGCATTCTCCACCCGTGGCCACCGCGTCACCATCGTCGAGCGCAGCTCGGATCTCGGCGGCGTCTGGGAGCCGGCGCGCTCCTACCCAGAGGTGCAGACCCAGAGCCCGAAGGAGCTCTACCGCTACACCGACCGCGCCATGCCGGACGCCTATCCGGAATGGCCGACCGGGCCGCAGGTGCACGCTTATCTCGCCAATTATGCCAAAAGCTTCGGCCTCGACCACATGCTGCGGCTCAACACCGAGGTCGCCGGCATGGCGCGCCGTGCCGACGGCAGACCGGGATGGACACTGGTCTTGAAGGACAAGAGCGGCACGGGCACGAACGAGGATTTCGATTTCGTCGCGGTCTGCACCGGGCAATTCAACGAGCCGCGCGAGCTGCATTGCCCCGGCGAGGGCGGCTTTCTGGCGCAGGGCGGCCAGATCCTGCATTCGTCGAAATACGGCGATCCGACGCTGGCAAAGGGACGCCGCGTCGTCGTGCTCGGCGGCTCGAAGTCCGCAACCGACATCGCCGTGAACGCGGTGAAGTCAGGCGCGCGCGAGGTCACGATCGTGATGCGCGAGCCGGTCTGGCGCATTCCCTATTTCATCGGCGGTCTCGTGAACTTCAAGCGCATCCTCTACATCCGCGCGCAGGAGGAGATGTTTCCGGGCTGGGGCATCGGCGCGATGGGGCGGCTCGCGCATCGCATCGCCGCGCCGCTGGTCTGGGCCAACTGGCGCGGGCTGGAAAGCCTGCTGAAGGCGCAGCTCAAGCTCGGCCGCTGCAACATGGTGCCGAAGGAGCGTATCGAGGACGGCGTCAACTGCTCGGTTCCGATCGCAACGCCGGGCTTCTATCCGATGGTCGCCGACGGCCGCATCAAGGCCGTGTTCGGCACGTTCGACCGTTACGAGGGCGACAGCATCGTGATGAGCGGCGGCGAACGCGTGGGCGCCGACGTCGCGGTGCTCGCGATTGGCTACAAGCTCGGCGTGCCGTTCCTGCCCGAGGCCTATCAAGCGAAGCTGGTCGATGCCGACGGGCAGTACCGGCTCTATCGCCTGATCGCCAATCCTGATCTGCCCGAGCTCGGCTTCGTCGGCTTCAACTCCTCGTTCTGCACCGTGCTGTGCGCCGACCTCGCGGCCAACTGGCTGGTGCGTTATGCCGACGGCCAGCTCGCCAACCAGCCGACCGCGCAGGCGATGCGCGACAACATCGAGATGATGCTGCACTTCAAGCGTGTCGAGCGCCCGGCCGCGGGCGTCTATGGCGGCCTCTGCGTTGCGCCCTATCACTACCGCCATTTCGACGAGTTGATGGCTGACATCGGCACGAAGCAGCAGAAGCGCGGCGGGCTCGCGGGGCGCTTCCAGCCGCCGGATGCGGATGCTTACGCCAAGTTCCTGGCGACGGCGCCGGATTACCGGGCGGCGTGAGAGGAGAATTGCGGCAGCTCGCGTCCGCCGTTTACGATCTCGCTGGTTATCGAATCGACGGGAACCAGCCATAGGATCGGCCATGGGATCGAGACGACTTGCCGCCGCGGCCCTTGCGGCTGTTGCCTTCTGCGTCGCGGCGCCCACCGTTGCGCAGAAGGCGGCGCCGACGCCACAGCAATCGGAGGCGCTCGCGGCTTATGAGCGCGCGCTCGGCGACTTCAAATCCATCCTCGCCGAGCGGCGGCGCCAGATCGAGGCGAAGGAGCCGCTGCCGAACCTGCCGGGACAGGCGCTCTATCTCGCGCGCGTCGCTGTGATCAGTGCTTACAAGGACCTCACCGACGTCATGCCGTCGCGGATCGGCCGGCCGAACAAGTTCGAGATTCCTCCGGCCTACTTCGATGCCGAGATCGAGCCGCTGGTCGACGAATACGGCAGGCTGTTCGACCTCATGGAGGCGCCGCCTGCGAGCGCGCAGAGCTCGCCGACACCATTCAGGGACGTCGTCGATCTTGCCGTTGCGATTGCGCGCGCCAAGGGCCTCGCCCCCGAACATGCCGAAGCTGCCGGGCGGATCAGCCTCGGGCTGTTCTTTGCGGAGACCAACGGCAAGCAGAATGTCCGCAATGCGCGCTCGAACACCTATATGGGCAGCTTCCAGACCGGCCCCTCCGAAGACCGCAACGGCAGGCGGAAATGGGAGGCCATCAAGGGCGACATCGCCGCGATCGATCCGCACCTGAGCGCACGCGACGACAAGGAGGAGGCGCGCGCCCGCGGCACAGATCACCGCTTCAACCACTGGACCAATGTGCGCGACGGCCTGATGAACGCGCACGCCGATCTGTTTCGTGAGATCCCGAAAATCGTGAAGACGCTGCCCGACCCGATCGACCAGATGAAGCTGTTCGAGCTGATCCAGATCGTTCCCACCCCGACGCGGTCGGCACTCAAATCGGGCGATCTCCTGAACTATGGGGTCTCCAGCCCCACGATCATGAAGCACCTGCGCAACAACAGCATCTTTGCCTTCGGACGGGCCGACCGGGCGAAAACCTCGGCAAGCTACCGCGAGATCCTCGCTGCGATGTGGCTGTTCAACCGCAAGTTCGAGAAGGCGATGGCGAAATACGCGGAGATCAGGGGCCGCTGAGGAGGCGGGTTGCAACTGCCAGCGCAGGTTGTAGTCTCGCGATCGCATCGGCAACACGGACCGTTCCATGCGCATTCTCGTTCTCGGCGGCAGCCAGTTTCTCGGCCGGGCGGTCGCAAGCCATGCTTGCGCTGGCGGTCATGACGTGACCTGCGCCGTCCGCGGCCTTGCGGGGCCGATTGCCGCCGGCGCCCGCTTCGTGCGGATCGACCGCGACGTAATCGACGGACTTGCGCCGCTCGCCGGTGAGACATTCGACGCCGTGGTCGACGTCGCGCGTCATCCCGGCCAGGTCCGCCGTGCGGTCGCCGCGATGAAGCGGCCGGGCGTGCATTGGACCTTCGTCTCGACGATCAGCGTGTATGCGGACAACCGCATCCCCGGGCAACGCGCCGACACCGCACCGCTGCGCGAGCCTGTTGCGGCGGAGATCGAGCACAGCACCGAGGCGATCTACGGCGCCGCCAAGGTCGCCTGCGAACAGGCGGTCGGCGATGGTGCCTTCATCTGCCGTGCCGGACTGATCGCAGGGCCCGAGGACCCGACCGGACGGTTCGCCTACTGGCCGGCGCGGCTTGCGCGCGGCGGCGAGGTGCTGGCGCCGGGATCGCCGGAGGATGCGGTGCAGTTCATCGACGTGCGCGATCTCGCGCAGTGGATCGTGCATGCGGCAGAGACCGGTCTCACCGGCATCTATGACGGGATCGGGCCGATCCGCACGCGCGGCGAATTCCTGAGCGAATGCGCATCTGCGCTGAACGCGTCCTGCACCTTCACCTGGGTCGATCGCGCCTTTCTGGAAGCGCATGACGTCAGGCGTTGGGCCGGCCCGCGGTCGCTGCCGATGTGGCTGCCCCTGCCCGACTTCGCCGGCTTCATGACGCGCGACACCTCGCCGGCGCGCGAGGCCGGCTTGACCTCGCGACCGGCGGGAGACACCGCGCGCGATACGCTTGATTGGCTCAACGCCAGCAACGGGCCGGTCGTCGGTCTCACCGCCGAAGACGAGAAGGATGTGCTCGCGGCGTGGCATGCGCACCAGCCCTAGTGCGGACGGGCGATCGTGCGCCCCGTGAAAAAGCGCCTTGTCACGACAAATCTGCCAAAGGGCACGCCGCCGTTTGCAGTGCAAGACCTGTGACCGCCATGGCTATGGTGTTTCACGGCCGCGCATTTGTTGGTAGCCTGCCGCACCGACAGACAGCAATCGGGGACCACCGAATGACGCGCGCGAATCCCACCTCTCCCGCACGACGCAAAGAAGCGTGGACGCGTATCGGGCAGGTCCTTTCCGCCGCGACCACCGTGATCATGCTCGCCGGCTGCGAGGACAAGAACACGTTCGTGGCGCCGCCGCCGCCCAAGGTGGACGTCGCGACGCCGGTGCAGCGCCCGGTGACGCGCTACGTCGAGGCCACCGGCAACACGGCGCCGATCAAGAGCGTCGATCTCGTCGCGCGCGTGCAGGGCTTTCTGCAAACGATCGACTATCAGGACGGCACGTTCGTCAAGCAGGGCACCCAGCTGTTCACGATCGAGCCTGAGACCTACAAGCTCAAGGTCGAGCAGGCGAAGGCCGCGGAGGTCGGCGCGCAAGCCACGGTCAAGCAGACCGAAGCCGATTACAAGCGGCAGGTCGAGCTCGTGCAGCGCCAGGCGGTCTCGCAGTCCACCCTCGACACCTCGACATCGACCCGTGACAACGCTCAGGCCAACCTCCAGCAGGCCCAGGTCAATACGAGGCTGGCGGAGGTCAATTACGGCTACACCAGGGTGACCGCGCCGTTCGACGGCGTCGTCAGCGCGCACATGGTCTCGGTCGGCGAACTGGTCGGCGTCTCCTCGCCGACCCAGCTCGCCACCATCGTCGCGATGGACCCGATCTATGTGAACTTCACCGTCAACGAGCAGGACGTGCTGCGCATCCGCGCCGAGGCGGCCCGCCGCGGACTGACGCCCACGGATATGAAGCAATTCCCGATTCAAGTGGGGCTGCAGACCGAGACCGGCTATCCGCATGAGGGCAAGCTCGACTACGTCTCGCCGACCCTCAATCAATCGACCGGCACGCTGGCGGTGCGCGGCCTCGTCCCCAACGACAAGCGGGTGCTGCTGCCCGGCTATTTCGTCCGCGTCCGCGTGCCCTTCGACCAGGAGAAGAGCGCGCTCCTCGTTCCCGACACCGCGCTCGGGAGCGACCAGGGCGGCCGTTATCTGCTGGTGGTCAACAGCGACAACGTCGTCGAGCAGCGCAAGGTGCAGATCGGCCCGGTCGACAACGGGCTGCGCGTGATCGAAAGCGGCCTGAAGCCGGAGGACCGCGTCGTGACCGCGGGGCTGTTGCGCGTCATCCCGGGCCAGAAGATCGATCCGCAGATGACGAAGATCGAGCAGTCGCAGGCCTCGAGCAAGTAGGGGCGGCCAGCCATGATCTCAAAGTTCTTCATCGAGCGGCCGGTCCTCTCCAACGTCATCGCGCTCCTGATGATCCTGATCGGCGGCGTCGCGCTGTTCAACCTCGCCATCGCGCAATATCCCGATGTGGTGCCGCCGACCGTGCAGGTCACCACGCGCTATCCCGGCGCCAGCGCCAAGACGGTGATCGACACCGTGGCGCTGCCGATCGAGCAGCAGGTCAACGGCGTCGAGGACATGCTGTACATGCAGTCCTACAGCGGCTCCGACGGCACCTACACGCTGACGGTGACCTTCAAGATCGGCACCGACCTCAACTTCGCGCAGGTGCTGGTGCAGAACCGCGTCTCCAGCGCATTGTCGCAATTGCCGCAAGCCGTGCAGAACCAGGGCGTCACCGTGCAGAAGCGGTCGACCTCGATCCTGTTGTTCGTGACGCTGACCTCGCCGGAGGCGAAATACGACAGCCTTTACCTGAGCAACTACGCCACCATCAACATCCGCGACGAGCTCTCGCGCCTGCCCGGCGTCGGCAACGTCACCGTGTTCGGCGCCGGCCAATATTCGATGCGGATCTGGCTCGATCCCAACAAGCTGCAGGTGCGGGGCCTGGTGCCGCAGGACGTCATCAACGCAATCCAGCAGCAGAGCCAGCAGGTCTCCGCCGGCCAGGTCGGCGCACCGCCGACGCCGCCGGGACAGGCGTTCCAGTACACGCTCAACGTCAACGGACGGCTCGACGACGCCGGCCAGTTCGAGAACATCATCGTCAAGACAGGCTCGAGCGGCGACGTCACGCGGGTGCGCGACGTCGGCTGGGTCGAGCTCGGCGCGCAGACCTACAGCCAGATCTTCTCGCTCAACAAGCAGCCGGCCACCGGCATCGGCGTGTTCCAGTCGCCCGGCGCCAACGCGCTCCAGGTCGAGCAGGCGGTCGAGAAGAAGATGGCCGAGCTCGCCAAGCGCTTCCCCGAAGGCATCAAGTACGACACGCCGTTCGACACCACCAAGTTCGTCGAAGCCTCGGTGCACGAGGTCTACATGACCTTGATCGAGGCCGGCTTGCTGGTGCTGGTCGTGATCCTCGTCTTCCTGCAGGACTGGCGCGCGATGCTGGTGCCGGCGACGACCGTGCCCGTCACCATCATCGGCGCGTTCGCCGCGATGGCGGCGCTCGGCTTCACCATCAACATGTCGACGCTGTTTGCGATCGTGCTCGCGATCGGCATCGTCGTCGACGACGCCATCGTCGTGGTCGAAGGCGCCGCCCACAATATCGAGCAGGGCATGAACGGCCACGACGCCGCGATCCGCGCGATGGACCAGCTGTTCGCGCCGATCGTCGGCATCACGCTGGTGCTGATCTCGGTGTTTTTGCCGGCCTCGTTCCTCGCAGGACTGACGGGACGCATCTACTCGCAATTCGCGCTGGTGATCGCGGCCACCGCGCTGCTCTCCGCCATCAACGCGGCCACCTTGAAGCCGACGCAATGTGCGCTGTGGCTGCGGCCGGCGGTGCCGCCGGAGCAACGCAATTTCTTCTATCGGGGTTTCAATGCGGTCTATAACCGCGTCGAGCGCGGCTACACCAGGCTGATCACGTTTCTCGTGAAGCACGCCACCATCTCGGTCGCGTTCGCGCTGCTGGTCATCGCGGCCAGCGGCTACGGCCTGTCGCGCGTGCCGACCGGCTTCCTGCCGATCGAGGACCAGGGCTATCTGATCGCTGCCGTGCAGCTGCCCGACGGTGCCGCGCTGGAGCGGACGCAGGCCGTGCTCGACAAAGCGAGCGGGCTGATCAAGGACACGCCCGGCGTGGCGCAGGTCATCACCATCGCCGGCATCTCCGCGCTCGACAACAGCGCCAGCCTCGCCAATGCCGGCGTCGCCTACATCATCCTGAAGGACTGGGACGCGCGCAAAGGGCCAGGCGAGGATCTGCGCTCGCTGGTCTTTGGCCTCAACGACAAGCTCGCGGCCATCATGGAGGCCCGCACCATCGTGCTGCCGCCGCCGCCGATCCAGGGCATCGGCAACGCCGCCGGCTTCTCGATGCAGGTCGAGCTGCGCGACGGCAACAGCGATTTCGCCAAGCTGCAGGCCATCACCGGCGCGATAGTCAGCAATGGCCAGAGCCAGAGCGCGCTGCAGCGCGTGCAGTCCTCCTTCCGCTCGTCGGTGCCGCAATTCAATGTCGAGATCGACCGCGTCAAGACCCAGACGCTGCACGTGACGACAGATCAGGTGTTTTCGGCGCTGTCGACCTATCTCGGCTCGTCCTATGTCAACCAGTTCAACAAGTTCGGCCGCGTGTTCCAGGTCTACACCCAGGCCGATCCGGCGTTCCGCGTCACCGAGCGCGACATCGCCAACATGCAGGTGCGCAACTCGAACGGCGACATGATCCCGATCGGCACCGTCGCCAAGATCACGCCGGCCACGGGTCCGTCGCTGATCAGCCTCTACAACCTCTATCCGTCCTCGACCGTGATCGGCCTGCCGGCGCAGGGCTACTCCTCCGGCCAGTCGCTGAAGCTGATGGAGGAGATCGCGGACAAGACGCTGCCGCCCGGCACCGGCTATGAATGGACCGCGATGTCCTATCAGGAGAAGGCGGTCAGCAACCAGATCTACTGGGTGTTCGGGCTCGCCATGCTGCTGGTCTATCTCGTGCTCGCCGGCCAGTACGAGAGCTGGTATGCGCCGATCTCGGTGATCCTCGCCGTGCCGCTGTCGCTGCTCGGGCCGATGCTGATCCTCTCCGCCCTCAAGATCGACAACAACCTCTATTGCCAGATCGGCTTGATCCTGCTCATCGCGCTGTCGGCGAAGAACGCGATCCTGATCGTCGAGGTCGGCCTCGAGCTGCACGGCCGCGACGGCAAGCCGATCCTGGAGTCCGCGATCGAGGCGGCGCGTGCCCGCTTCCGGCCGATCCTGATGACCTCGTTCGCCTTCATCCTCGGCGTCGTGCCGCTGGTGCTCGCCACCGGCGCCGGCGCCAGCGCGCGCAAGTCGATCGGCATCACCGTGTTCTCGGGGATGCTGGCCTCGACCTGCCTCGCGGTGCTGTTCGTGCCGGCGTTCTTCGTGGTGGTGCAGCGCTTCGAGAACTGGCGGGCGAGCAAGAAGGCGGTGAAGGTGGCGGAGGTGAAGCCTTAGCTGCTTTTCGTCCGCTCAAAACAAAAGTGCGAAAACAACCCCATGCACAGTAGGGATGGGGTTGAAAAGGCTTGAGAAAATTTCGGTCTTGCCGAAGCGACTTGCCCCGTCGGGCAAAACAGGGGCAGAATGGCATCATGGGCGGAATGAGCGATCGTCCGCGCGCCCCTCGTCATTGCGAGCGCAGCGACTTGTCCGCCGAAGCCTTGGCGAAGGCGGAAGCAATCCAGACTGGCTCCGCGGAGGGACTCTGGATTGCTTCGTCGCAAGGGCTCCTCGCAATGACGAGTGGAGCGAGTTCGGCTCACGCCGCCTGCGGCGTGCGGATCTCGCGCGGCAGGATCAGCGCGGCGGCGATGGCGAGCAGGCAGAGGGCGGCGAAGGCGTGCAGCATGGTGACGAAGCCGCCCTGTTCGTAGAGCCAGGCGACCAGACCGACGGAGGCGCCGGCCGCGGTGAAGCCGACGAAATAGCGCACGGCATAGGCGCGCGAGCGCCACTCTTCCGTGGTGTATTTGCCGACCATGGCATCGTTCACCGTGACCTGACCGAACGCGCCCATGACGATGCCAATCGAGACGACGATCAACGGCAGGTTGGACAGGCTCGCCGCCAGATACAGGAACGGCGCCAGCATGAAGGAGAGCGGCAGCGCCACCGTCTTCAGCGAATAGCGGTCGAGCAGCCGGCCGATCGTGTACTGCGTCATCGCGCCGAACACGTAGACGCCGGCGGCGATGACCCCGAGCAGCGCCGGGCTCTTGGTCAGGTCGGCAAGGCGCTCGGCGAACAGTTTTGGCAGCGCGACGGTCACGGCGTTGAAGGTCGTGGAGATCGCGATCACCACGATCAACAGCGCCAGGATCACGCGCCACATGTCCCGTTTGGCCACCCGCGCCTGCGCTGCGGCCTGCTTCGAGCCCTTGCGGTCCTCGTGCACGACGCCCAGCGCGAAGGCGATTCCGATCAGGACCGTGACCACGCCGGGAACGATGAAGGCGAAGCGCCAGCCGAGATATTGGCCGATCACGCCGGTGACCAGGGCCGACGAGGCCACGCCGAGATTGCCCCAGACGCCGTTGACGCCCATTTCGCGGCCGAGCCGGTCGGCATAGGACACGATCATGGCGGTGCCGACGGGGTGATAGATCGAGGCAAAGATGCCGATCGCGAGCAGCGCCGCGCCGAGCTGGACCTGCGTTTGCACGAAGCCGACCGCGATCATGGAGAGGCCGATGCCGACGAAGAAGATCAGCATCATGTGGCGGCGGCTCCAGCGATCGCCGAGCCAGCCGGTGAGCAGCGAGCCGGCGCCGAAGGCGACGAAGCCCGGGGTCGCGTAAGGCAACAGTTCCGAATAGGCCATGCCGAGCGCCGGGCCCATGATGATGACAGCGGCGGCGAAGATCAGCATCGAATAATGGTCGATGAAATGGCCGGCATTGACGAAACCGATGACCCGGCTGGGGCTGTTCATTCCCGAATCCTCTCCTGCTCCGAAATGAGTTATATGTCCTCGCCATGACGGGATGCTGCCAATGACTGTCTTGGAAACGCCAATCCTGCGGGAGGTCCGGAGCAACCACCGCTCGCCCGCGGGCGTGCATCTGGTCGCTCGCGATTATCCCAAGGGGATGCGGATCGATCTGCACATGCACCGCGAGGCGCAGCTGATCTATGCAGCGAAGGGCACGATGCAGGTGACGACGCCGGGGGGACGCTGGCTGGTGCCGCCGGACCGCGCGGTCTGGGTGCCGGCCGGGCTCCAGCATGCCATCGACCTGCTCGCCGACATCGAAATGCGCACGCTCTATTTCGACCTGCCCTGGCTGGAACGCGGGCAGCGCTATGACGGCCTGTCCCGGGAATTCGTCGTGCGGGTGTCGCCGCTGCTCAATCAGGCGATCCTCGCCCTGTTCGACGGGCGCAGCACCGAGCAGCGCACCGAGCTGCTGGTGCGCCTGGTGATGCTGGAACTGCAGCAGGCCGAGGATTCCGCGACCTTCGTGCCGCTGCCCCGAGAGCCACGCTGCCGCCGCGCCGCGATGATCGTGCTCGACGATCCCACCGGCCTGCACGACATCGACACGCTGGCGCGCGAGGTCGGAACCTCCGGGCGTACGCTGTCGCGGCTGTTTTCGAGCGAGACGCAGCTGAGCTTCAAGAGCTGGTGCCAGCGCGCGAGGATTGCAGCGGCGATCGAGCGGATATCGACGGATGCGAGCGTGTCGGTGAAGCAGCTCGCGACCCAGCTCGGCTATGCCAGCGTGCCGGCGTTCTCGGCCGCGTTCCGCCAGGTGACGGGGCGGACGCCGACGGAGTTTGCGGGGAAGGGGTAGCCCCGATCTCGTCATTGCGAGGAGCCCTTGCGACGAAGCAATCCAGACTCTCTCGGCGGAGGGATTCTGGATTGCTTCGCTGCGCTCGCAATGACGGAGAATGTGGCTGCCGCCTCGTTCCCAAATGCCACCGCATGCTCCGTCCCCTCCGTCCGACATGCCGCCATTCTCCAAACGCACGGCCCAACTAAAGATGCCGCATTCGCCTGCTTGATTGTGATCGGCTTGCACCCAAATCCCGTGTAAGCTCCCGCATCACACCGACCCGATACGAAAGCCCAGATGGCCAACGCCTTCTTCTCCGACCTGCTTGCCACCATCTCCGAGCGCGGCCGCACGTTGCTTCGCCGGGGGGACGCCTCGAATACCAAACGGGATGCCGATGGACTGCTCGAGCTTTGTGGCGCGCTGCTGTCCGGCCGCGGCGAAGCATCCGGCACAGCCATGGCGCGCGAGGTGCTCGATCTCTATCAGGAGCTGGATGCGGAGGGACGCCGCAACTTCTTCGAAGGACTGGTACGTTTTTTCGGACCCGACCGGGAACGATTGTCCAAGGCCATCGAGCAATGGCGCGCCAAGCCGAGCGACGAGGATGCCAGCGCCCTGCACTTCGCCTCCGAGCCGCGGCGGCAGGAGCTGATCCGCCGCCTGAACCGTGCGCCCGGCGGTACCGGCGATCTCGTCAACATGCGCGCCGATCTGCTCGGCATGATGAACGGGCACACCGATCTCGCCGCGCTCGACCGCGACGTCTCGCATCTTCTCTCTTCGTGGTTCAACAGGGGGTTTCTCGTGCTGCGCAGGATCGACTGGTCGACCCCGGCCAACATCCTCGAAAAGATCATCCGCTATGAAGCCGTGCACGAGATCTCGGACTGGGACGATTTGCGCCGCCGCATCGATCCGGTCGACCGGCGCTGCTACGCCTTCTTCCATCCCGCGATGGTGGACGAGCCCTTGATCTTCGTCGAGGTGGCGCTGACCGAGACGATCCCCGGCGCGATCCAGCCCCTGCTCGCGGTCGACCGCCAGCATCTGCCGATCGAGCGCGCGCGCACCGCCGTGTTCTATTCGATCTCCAACACCCAGCGCGGCCTGGGCGGCATCTCCTTCGGCAGCTTCCTGATCAAGCAGGTGGTGGAAGAGCTGCGCCGCGAGCTGCCGAAGCTCGACACCTTCGTGACGCTGTCGCCGGTGCCGGGCTTCATGGCCTGGGTGAAGCAGGACAGGGATCTGCCGCTGTCGGACGAGGACCGCGAGGTGCTCAAGCGCCTCGACGATCCCAGATGGTTCGAAAGCCCGGAGACGGCGGCGCTGCTCCGCGCCGTGCTGGAGCCGCTCGCGGCGCACTATTTCCTCAAGGCGCGCACGCCGAAGGGCAAGCTGATCGATTCCGTCGCCCGCTTCCATCTCGGCAACGGCGCGCGGCTGGAGCGCATCAACTGGCTGGGCGACCTCTCGCCCAAGGGCCTGCGCGAGTCCGCCGGCGTCATGGTCAACTACCTCTACCGCCTCGACGACATCGAGAAGAACCACGAGGCCTATGCGAACGACGGCGAGGTCGTGGCGTCCAGCGCGGTGAAGAAGCTGCTGAAGGGTGAAGGGCGAAGGCTGCTGGACATGCGGCTGTCGTAAGGGGCGGACGCTTACCACATCGTCATTGCGAGGAGCCCTTGCGACGAAGCAATCCAGACTGTCTCCGCGGAAAGACTCTGGATTGCTTCCGCCTTCGCCAAGGCTTCGGCGGACAAGTCGCTGCGCTCGCAATGACGGAGTGTGTGGCAGCCAACTGCCAGCACATCCTCTAGAGTCAGATCAGCGTCCCGTACAAATCGTCCCAATTCGGATTGAGGCTCTCGATTAGGGCAAGCTTATTGGCCCGACTGCCGCCCTTGATCTGCTTCTCGCGCACAATCGCGTCGGTCATGGTGGCGTGCAGCTCGTACCAGACGAGAAGCTTGCAACCGTACTTTGAGGAGAAACCCTTTACCAGTCCTTCGCGATGCTCGAACGCGCGACGCGGCGGATTGGAGGTGACACCCGTGTAGATCGTTCCGTTGCGACGATTGGCGAACATGTACACGCAGGGTTGCTTCATGATCGTACTCGGCTGAGGACAGCTTTGACGAAAGCACAACCAAGAGATGATTACGAGACTTTCGCCACAGCGTCATTGCGAGGAGCTCTTGCGACGAAGCAATCCAGAATCCTTCCGCGGCGGGACTCTGGATTGCTTCCGCCTTCGCCAAGGCTTCGGCGGACAAGTCGCTGCGCTCGCAATGACGGAGTGTGTGGCAGCTCCTTGCGCAACTCTCTCCACCGTCATTGCGAGGAGCTCTTGCGACGAAGCAATCCAGAATCCCTCCGCGGAGAGACTCTGGATTGCTTCCGCCTTCGCCAAGGCTTCGGCGGACAAGTCGCTGCGCTCGCAATGACGGAGTGTGTGGCGCGGACGTCGCGCTCCAACGACACCCCTACTCCGCCAGCGCCTTCATCTCCTTGTAGAGATCCGACTTGCCTTCGAAGCCGATGCCGGCAAGCTCGGGCATGGTGATGTGGCCGTTCTCCACGCGGACGCCGTCGGGGAAGCCGCCATAGGGCTGGAACAGGTCGGGGTAGCTTTCGTTGCCGCCCAAGCCGAGGCCGGCGGCGATGTTGAGCGACATCTGGTGGCCGCCATGCGGGATGCAGCGGCTGGGGGACCAGCCATGGGTCTTCAGCACCTCCAGCGTGCGCTGGTATTCGCACAGGCCGTAGGACAGCGCGCAATCGAATTGCAGCCAGTCGCGGTCGGGGCGCATGCCGCCGTAGCGGATCAGGTTGCGGGCGTCCTGGTGGCTGAACAGGTTCTCGCCGGTCGCCATCGGGCCTGGATAGAACTCGGCGAGCGCGGCCTGCAGCGCGTAGTCGAGGGGATCGCCGGCCTCCTCGTACCAGAACAAGGGATAGTCGCGGAGCATCTTGGCGTAGGCGATGGCGGTTTCCAGGTTGAAGCGGCCGTTGGCGTCGACGGCGAGCTGCGCGTCCTTGCCGATCTCCTTCAGCACCGCCTCGATGCGGGTGCGGTCTTCGTCGATATCAGCGCCGCCGATCTTCATCTTCACGACGTTGTAGCCGCGGTCGAGATAGCCGCGCATCTCAGCCCGGAGCATCGAGAGATCCTTGCCGGGATAATAATAGCCGCCGGCCGCGTAGACGAAGACGCGCGGATTGGCTTCGACGCCGTGGCGTTCGGCGAGCAGACGGAACAGCGGCTTGCCCGCGATCTTCGCCACCGCATCCCACACCGCCATGTCGATGGTGCCGACCGCGACCGAGCGCTCGCCGTGACCGCCCGGCTTCTCGTTGGTCATCATCGCGGCCCAGACCTTGTCGGGATCGAGATTGTCGCCGGCGGCGTTGAGCAGCGATTTCGGATCGGCCTCCGTGATGCGCGCGGCAAAGCGCTCGCGGATCAGGCCGCCCTGCCCGTAGCGGCCGTTGGAGTTGAAGCCATAGCCGACGACGCGCTTGCCGTCGCGGACGACGTCAGTGACGACGGCAACGAGGCTGGTCGTCATCTTGGTGAAGTCGATATAGGCGTTGCGGATCGGCGATGAGATCGGCTTGGTGATCTCGCGGATGTCGACGATGCGGACGGACATGGGGTTGGGCCTTTCACTTTCGTCATTGCGAGCGCAGCGAAGCAATCCAGTCCGTCACCGCGGAAATAGTCTGGATTGCTTCGTCGCAAGGGCTCCTCGCAATGACGAGGAGAGAGCGGCGCGCGCTCAGTTCAAACTATTTCTTATTCCGGAAATACGGCTCCACCGGACCGTGCACCTTGATGGTCAGCGGGTTGCCGTAGCGGTCCTTGGCGTTGCCGGCAGCGACGCGGACCCAGCCTTCGCTGATGCAGTACTCCTCGACATTGGTCTTCTCGATGCCCTTGAAGCGGATGCCGACATCGCGCGCCAGGATGTCCGCGTTGTAATAGGGGCTGTTCGGATCGACCGACAGGCGGTCCGGAAATTCGTCGCTCATGATTGTCTCGCTTACAACAGTGTTTCGATTTGATTGCGCAGCCCTTCGGGCCGTGCGGTCGGCGCGTAGCGCGCGATCACCTTGCCGGCACGGTCCACCAGGAATTTGGTGAAATTCCATTTGATGGCGGCGCCGAGAAGCCCGGATTGCTGACGTTTCAGGTACTCGTACAAGGGATGCGCCTTCGGCCCGTTGACGTCGATCTTCTCGAACAGGGGAAAGGTGACGTCGTAATGGGTCGAACAGAATTCCTGGATCTCGCTCGCCTGCCCCGGCTCCTGCGCGCCGAATTGGTTGCAGGGAAAGCCGAGCACCGAGAAGCCGCGCGGCGAGAGATCGCGATGCAGCTCCTCCAGGCCGCGATATTGCGGCGTGAAGCCGCATTTGCTCGCAGTGTTGACGATCAAGAGCACCTGCCCCTCGAAACGTCGCATCGGGACCTCCTCGCCGGCGAGCGAGTTGGCCTTGAAGTCGTAGATGGCCGTCATCGCTAGCCCACGGGATCGATCGGCGACGGCGGCACGCCGCCGGCCTCGATCGCTTCGCCCGCGAGCAGGCACAAATCCTCGCGATAACGCCCCGACACGATGTGCACGCCGACCGGCGCCTTGCCGACGAGACCTGTGGAGACCACGAGGCCCGGCAGGCCCATGAAGGGGATCGCGATCTGCGGCAGCTGCGCTTCCCAGACGCGCTTGAAGGAGTCCTCGTCCTTGCGGTCGAGATGATCCGGGAACGGCAATTCGCCGGAGACCGGCGTCAGCAGCACGGCGTATTTTTCGAAGAACAGCATCCACTCGCGGGTCAGCGTGGCGCGCCGGGTCAGCGCCTTGGCGTAATTGGCCTGGTCCATCGGCGTGACCCTGGCGCGGTTGCCGCGCAGACAGGCCAGCGCGCCGGGATCGCCCTCGCGCTCGGCCATCTCCAGCTGCGCCTCATAGCCGTCGCCGAGCCAGAGCTTGATCTGCCACTCGACCGCCTCGCGCATCGGAGGGGTGTCCTCGATCACATCGACGGTCCAGCCGGCGCGCTCCAGCCGCTTGCCGGCATCGCTCACCGCCGCCTTTACCTCCGGCGCGGTGGCAAGACCGCCCGGATTGAGGCAGAGCGCGGCGCGCTTGTCCCGTGCGGGCCCTTGCAGCGGCACCGGCGCGAACCAGGGATCGCGGATGTCGCGGGCCGCCATGGCTTCGAGCGAGAGCTTGAGATCATTGACCGTACGCGCCAGCGGGCCCGACACCGCCATGATCTGCGGCCCGATCGGTCGCTCCGGCAGCGCCGGGTTGAAGGCGGGAATGCGGCCGAGCGTCGGGCGCAATCCGTGCACGCCGCAGGCATAGGCGGGATAGCGGATCGAGCCGGCGATGTCGGTGCCGTGGGCGATGTGGCCGATACCGGCAGCGACCGCCGAGCCGGCGCCGCCGGAGGAGCCGCCCGGCGTTAGCGAAGCGTCACGGGGGTTCTTGGTGTCGCCATGGACCAGATTGGTGGTGAACCAGCGGTAGGAGAAGGCCGGGCAATTGGTGCGGCCGAGCAGGATGGCGCCCGATTTCCGGAAATTCGCGACGACCGGATTGTCCTCGCGCGCGATCAGGTCGCGCTGCAGCTTGAGGCCATTGGTGGTGGCAAAGCCTTCCTGGTCGACATTGGCCTTGATGGTGACCGGCACGCCGGCGAGAACGCCGGGGTCCTCACCCCTGGCAATCGCGGCATCGACGGCATCGGCCTGCTTGAGCACGTCCTCCGGTCGGTGGTCGATCACCGCGTTGAGCTGGGGATTGACGGCATCGAGCCGCGCGAGACCGGCCTTGGCGGCCTCCCTGGCGGAGACTTTCCGGGATTTGACGAGGGTGGCGAGGTCGGCGGCCGACAGGCGCCAGAGATCTTGCATGGCTTGCTCCGTATGACCGGCGTCTTTTAGCGCCGGGAACGAGGCAAAGCCATGCGGATTTCGCGGGGGTACCTCAGTCATTGCGAGCGCAGCGAAGCAATCCAGACTGCCGCCGCGGAGGCAGTCTGGATTGCTTCGTCGCAAGGGCTCCTCGCAATGACGTTGAGGGGGCGCGGGCTTCTCTCGCCGCGTCGCGTCCGGCTAATGCCGTGTCGCGGACTGGTCCGGCATGTCGAGCAGCGCCTCGGTGAAGGGAAACTCCAGCACGATCTCGCCGTCGGCGTCGGTGACCTCGATGACCGCCTCCAGCAGCGCCGGCTGGGTTCCTTCCGACTTCACGACCTCGAGGATCATCTGGCGCGCGACCTCCCAGGCGCGGTCGGGGTTGCGCAGGTCCTCGCCGTCAGGATCCACGATCAGTTCGTCGCCGATGCGGGTGTTGAAGAAATATCTGGGCATGCCTGATCCAATGGGGTCGTCTGTCGCCGATGAGAAGCCGGTCCATACTCACAACTGGTTTATCCCGACAGGGATCACGACCTATCGGCAATTTTGCGTATCTGATCCGCTCATCTTTGCGGCCGCAATACGCCATCTTTGCAGTGCAACATTCCTCAGCCTACTACCTAGGTCGGGAAAATTTCACTGGCGAAGTTTTCCGCCCGCACTAATTTATCTGCGGGCGGATGCGTCCGAATTTGCGAAAAATGGAGAGCCAAATGGCCTGGAAAGCCCCGAAGATCGTCGAAGTGCCCTGCGGCATGGAAATCAACATGTATGTGAGCGCCATCCGCAAGTAAGCGGCTGGCGAGATCGCGTTCTGCGCAGGTGGTTCTTGGTCACGATACGTTTCCGGCAGACAGAAACCTTGTCCGAAACGGTCTCGGCCTGAGATCCACCTCGCGAATTCGCCTCCAGGAGACGGATCATGCTTCGCGTCGTCGTCCTGGGCGCCGGGGCCGGCGGCGGAGTTCCGCAGTGGAATTGCGGTTGCGAAGGCTGCCGCGCGGCTCGTGCGAATGGACATGAGCTCTTTCGAACCCAGGCCTCGGTCGCCTTCAGCGGCGACGGCGAGCACTGGTTCCTGATCAACGCCTCGCCCGATCTTCGCCAGCAATTGATTGCCACGCCGCAGCTGCATCCCAAGGCGGGCGCGCTGCGCCACACGCCGGTTGCGGGCGTGATTTTGACCAACAGCGAAGTCGATGCCGTGGCAGGCCTGCTGTCGATGCGCGAGGGCTCGCCGTTTACGGTGTACGCGCACGAGAAGGTGCTGGCGATCCTTGCCAGCAACAGCATCTTCAACGTGCTGAACGAGAAGAACGTGCGGCGCCAGCCGATCGCGATCCGCGAGCCGTTCGAGCCGCGGCTGCCGGACGGCACGCGCTCAGGGCTCGAGGTGCTGCCCTTTGCCGTGCCGGGCAAGTCGGCCTGGTATCTCGAAGGCAAGGTGCATCCGGGCGGGGTGAGCGGCGACGGCGACACGCTGGGCCTGAAGGTCACCGACAAGGCCACCGGCAAGTTCTTCTACTTCATCGCCGCCTGCGCCGAGGTGACCGACGCGCTCAAGGCCGAGATCGACGGCGCCGCGCTGGTGTTCTTCGACGGCACGGTCTGGCAGGACGACGAAATGATCAAAGCCGGGCTCGGCCACAAGACCGGCAAGAGCATGGGCCATGTCGCGATGTCCGGCGAGGACGGCGCCATTGCGCGGCTGGCCGACCTCAATATCGACAGGAAGCTGTTTCTGCATATCAACAACTCGAATCCGGCGCTGCTGCCCGGCTCCCCGGAGCGGAAAATGGTAGAACAGGCGGGCTGGCAGATACCCGCGGACGGAACGGAGATCGTGCTGTGAACGCCGCATCACTGACTGGAATGACCGCGCTCTCGATCGGCAAGGATCTGAGGCTCAACTCGGGCGAGGAGCTGGAGGCGACGCTGCGCCACATCGGCGCCACGCGCTATCACAGCCTGCATCCGTTCCATAAGCTGCTGCATGGCGGCAAGCTGAACAAGGGCCAGGTGCAGGCCTGGGCGCTCAACCGCTACTATTACCAGAGCACGATCCCGATCAAGGACGCGGTGGTGATCTCGCGCTTCCGCGACCGCGCCACGCGCCTGGAATGGCGCCATCGCATCGAGGACCATGACGGCGATGTCGGCAGCGAGGGCGGCATCGAGCGCTGGATCAAGCTGACCGAAGGGCTCGGACTCGACACCGCATACGTCGAATCCACCGAAGGCATCTTGCCGGCGACGCGCTTTGCGGTGGAGGCCTATGTCCACTTCTGCCGCGAAAAAAGCCCGCTGGAGGCGATCGCCTCCTCGCTGACCGAGCTGTTCGCGCCGAACCTGCATGAAGAGCGCATCGCCGGCATGCTGGAGCACTATGATTTCGTCAACCCCGACATCATGAGCTACTTCAAGCGCCGCCTGACCCAGGCGCCGCGCGATGCCAATTTCGCGCTCGATTATGTGAAGAAGCACGCCACGACGCCGGAGCAGCGCGCGCAAGTCTGCAATGCGCTGATCTTCAAGACCAACGTGCTATGGGTGCAGCTGGATGCGCTCCAGCATGCCTATGTCGAGGGCCACATTCCGCCGGGCGCGTTCGTGCCCAAAGCGAGCTGAGGGATTAGACTTATGGCCGGGCCGCGGAACATCAGCGTCAGCGAGGCAAGCCGCCCCGTGCTGCCGCGGCATGCCAAGCTCAGATATGACGAGACGCGGAAGGTCTGGGTGATCCTGGCGCCGGAGCGGGTGCTGGCGCCAGACGAGATCGCGGTCGAGGTCTTGCAGCTCTGCAACGGCGAGCGCAATGTCGGCGACGTCGCCGATCAGCTCGCCGCAAAATACGCCGCGCCACGCGAGGCGATCCTGGCCGACGTCATCGTCATGTTGCAGGATCTCGCCGACAAGGGCTTTCTCACCGAGATCAGGGAGAAGACGTCATGAGCGACGTGACCATCCCGCCCAGCGACAGCCTCGCGGTGCTGGAAAAGCAGCGCTCGACGGCGGAGACGTTCGGCATCCCGCTCGCCGTGCTGCTCGAGATCACCCATCGCTGCCCGCTGCAATGCCCCTATTGCTCCAATCCGGTCGAGCTCGACCGCTCGGGCAAGGAGCTGACCACCGACGAGTGGAAGAAGGTGCTGAGCGAGCTCGCCGAGATCGGCGTGCTCCAGGTGCATTTCTCCGGCGGCGAGCCGACGGCGCGGAAAGACCTGGTCGAGCTGGTCAAGCATGCCAGCGACGCCGGGCTCTATACCAACCTGATCACATCGGCCGTGCTGCTGACGCGCGAGAAGCTCAGCGATCTCGCAGCTGCCGGGCTCTGCCATGTGCAGATCTCTTTCCAGGGCATCGAGGACGGCCTCGCCGATCGCGTCGCCGGCTACAAGAACGCTCACCGCAAGAAGCTCGAGGTCGCGAAATGGACGCGCGAGCTCGATTTGCCGCTCACCGTGAACGCGGTGATGCACCGGCAGAACCTGCACCAGCTGCCGGACATCATCCAGATGGCGCTCGATCTCGATGCCGACCGGCTCGAGGTCGCCAATGTCCAGTATTACGGCTGGGCGCTGAAGAACCGCGCCGCCTTGATGCCGACGGTCGCGCAGTTGGAGGAATGCACCCGCCTCGTCGAGGAGGCGCGCGAGCGGCTGAAGGGCCGGCTGACCATCGACTATGTCGTGCCGGACTATTACGCGCTGCGGCCGAAGAAATGCATGGGCGGCTGGGGCCGGCAGTTCTTCAACATCTCCCCCGCCGGCAAGGTGCTGCCCTGCCACGCCGCCGAGAGCATCACCGGGCTCGATTTCGAATCGGTGCGCTCCAACCATTCGATCGCCTGGATCTGGCAGAACTCGGACGCCTTCAACCGCTATCGCGGCACCGGCTGGATGAAGGAGCCGTGCAAGTCTTGCGAATTCCGCGAGATCGATTTCGGCGGCTGTCGCTGCCAGGCCTTTGCGCTGACCGGCGACGCCGCCAACACCGACCCGGCCTGCGCGCTGTCGCCGCTGCACGAGACCATCTTCAAGCAGGCGGAAGCCGAGGCCGAGGGCGAAACCAACCGCTTCCTCTACCGCAACTTCGCCGGCGGCACCCTGGAATCCGAGAATGACGCCTGACGCGGACGCAGGCACAGCGGCCAAACGCACCGATCCCTTTGCGCCCTTGACCTGCGACATGCTCGACGTCGGCGACGGCCATGAGCTCTATGTCGAAAGTGTCGGCCGCGCGGACGGGATCCCTGCGGTCTACCTGCATGGCGGGCCCGGCAGCGGGTGTCAGCCGGACCATCGCCGCCTGTTCGATCCCGACCGTTTCTGCGCCGTGCTGTTCGACCAGCGCGGCTGCGGCCGCAGCCGTCCCAAGGGATCGCGCGAGCACAACACGATTGCGCATCTGATCGCGGACATGGAGACAATTCGCGAGAAGTTCGGCTTCGAGCGGTGGATATTGGTCGGCGGCTCCTGGGGCGCGACGCTGGCGCTGGCTTATGCAGAGGCGCATCCCGAGCGCGTCTCGGGCATCGCGCTGCGCGCGACGTTTCTCGGCACGCGGGCCGAGGTCGCGACCGCCTTCACTTCGCGCCTGTCGCAATTCCATCCGGCGCTGTACGAGGATTTCCTCAGCGTGCTGCCGCCCGAGGAGCGCGACCGGCCGGTGGATGCCTATTGGCGCCGCATCCTCGATGCCGACCCCGCCGTGCATGGCGCGGCGGCGAAAGCCTGGCACGACACCGAGCGCACCTTGTCCGAGCACAAGCCCGCAAGGACGCGGCTCGACCTCGCCGCGCTCAACGTCTGGCGCACATTGCCGGCGACGCCGTTCATGGAAGCGCATTATTTCGTCAACGACAGCTTCATGACCGCTGACCAGCTGCTGCAGAATGCGGGGAGACTCGACGGCATTCCCGGCATCATCGTGCAGGGTCGCTATGACCTGCTGTGTCCTCCCGCGACCTCCCAGGCCCTTGCGAAAGTCTGGCCCGGTTCCGAGCTTCGCATCGTGGAAGAAGCCGGCCATTCGCTCTATGATGGCGGCGTGAGGGACGTGGTCATGAAGTCGATCGCGGACCTTGCGTCGAAGATCGGGCGATGAGAGGACAAGAAGAATGCCGCTCGCCGGAAAGGGCATGCTGCTGACGTCGATGAACATCGACGCTTCGGATGAAGCCGATTTCAACCGCTGGTACGATCGCGAGCATCTGGAAGAGCGCGTCGCGATCGACGGATTCCTCGAAGCGCGGCGCTATGTCGCGCACGCCGCCAATCCCAAATATTTGTGCCTGTATTCGACCGAGGCTCTCGACGTGCTCGACGGCCCCGCTTACAAGGCGCGCCTCGCGAGCCCGACCGACTGGTCGCGGCAGACCATGGCGCGCTTTCAGGACATGCTGCGCGTGGTCGCGCGCATCACCATCAGCGAGGGCACCGGGCGCGGCACTGCGCTCGGCGTGGTGCGGCTGCGGCCGACGCCTGATAATGCCGCGCCCTGGCGTGATGCACTGCAAGAAAAGCTCGTGCCGAACAAATGCGACGGCATCATCTCGATGCATCTGCTCGAAACCGAGCCGGAATTGTCGGGCGCAACGGCGGGAATTCCGGCGGTGCGCAACGAGGGCGCGCGCGACTGGTTCGTCCTGATCGACGGCACACATGTCAATGCGGTCTCCGCCGTCATCGCTGAGCGCTTCACCGGCCCGGCTGCGGCGCCCTTCCCGCTCCCCATCTCCGTCGGCACCTACTGCCTGATGTGGGACCTCGCGAAGAGCGACATCGCACAGAGCTGACGTAGGAAATTGCTGCGCTGCCGCCAACGCCGTCATTGCGAGCGCAGCGGAGCAATCCAGAATCTTCCCGCAGAGGCAGTCTGGATTGCTTCGTCGCAAGTGCTCCTCGCAATGACGGGGATGGAGCAGAGTGCGATGCTGCACCGCACGCACATCCGCGCGCGGTCATTAATGCCGTGCACGCGCAGCTCCCATGAAAGCGGGGAAGCGGGCAAATTTGCCGTTGTACTTCGGAACGGTTCTAATAAGCTAACCCAATGACGTCATTCAGAAACCAGATCGAAGCGCGTTAAGCGCTCGCCAAAGCTCAACAAAAAAGGCCGCGGGGTCTTTGAGCCTGCGCGGACAGGGTAGGAATGAAACCGACCGATATCGCGGCCCCCGACTACTTTCACAAAGTGGTCGATTGCCAATGGGCCTGTCCTGCGCACACCCCGGTTCCCGAATACATCCGACTGATCGCCCAAGGCCGCTACAGCGACGCCTATATGATCAATTGGAAGTCGAACGTGTTTCCCGGAATCCTGGGACGCACCTGCGACCGTCCATGCGAGCCGGCCTGCCGGCGCGGACGCGTCGAGGAAACCCCCGTCGCGATCTGCCGCCTCAAGCGCGTTGCCGCGGATTTCAAGGACGACATCAAGCAGCGACTGCCGAAGCCCGGTCCGAAGAACGGCAAGCGCATTGCGCTGGTCGGCGGCGGTCCCGCTTCGCTGACGGTGGCGCGCGATCTCGCCCCGCTCGGCTATCACTGCACCGTGTTCGATGCCGACCCGGAAGCCGGCGGCATGATGCGCACGCAGATCCCGAAATTCCGCCTGCCCAATTCGGTGATCGACGAGGAGACCGGCTACATCCTGAACCTCGGCGTCGAGTTCAGGGGCGGTCACCGCATCGACAGCATGAAGGCGCTGATCGCGGAGAAATACGACGCGATCTTCGTCGGCTCCGGCGCGCCGCGCGGCCGCGAGCTCGACATTCCCGGCCGGAAAGAGGCAGCTAGCAACATCCATATCGGCATCGAATGGCTGGCCAACGTGTCGTTCGGCCATGTCGACAAGATCGGCAAGCGCGTGATCGTGCTCGGCGGCGGTAACACCGCGATGGACTGCTGCCGCACCGCACGCCGGCTCGGCGGCGAGAAGGTCACGGTGGTCGTGCGTTCCGGCTTCGAGGAGATGAAGGCCTCGCCCTGGGAGAAGGAGGACGCGATCCACGAGGATATCCCGATCCTCAACTACATGGTCCCGGTGGCATTCAAGCATGTCGCCGGCAAGCTGATCGGCGTCACCTTCCAGCACGTCAAAGCCGAATACGACGCCAAGGGCCGCCGCAATCTGGTGCCGTCGGGCGATCCCGATCAGACCATTCCCTGCGACGACGTGCTGGTCGCGGTGGGTCAGGAGAATGCATTCCCCTGGATCGAGCAGGATTGCGGCATCGAGTTCGACAAATGGCACATGCCGAAGGTCGATCCGAAGACCTTCGCCTCGACCAATCCGAAAGTATTCTTCGGCGGCGATGCCGCGTTCGGCCCGAAGAACATCATCTGGGCGGTCGCGCACGGCCATGACGCCGCGCTGTCGATCCACAAGATGCTGTCGGGCGAGGACATCACCGAGCGCCCGCTGCCGGAGGTGCAAATCTCCTCGCAGAAGATGGGCATCCACGAATGGAGCTATGACAACGACATCTCCAACGACAAGCGCTTCAAGGTGCCGCATCGCGACAAGGTCGTTGCGCTGAAGGACATCCGCGCCGAGGTCGAGCTCGGCTATGACGTCAAGCTGGCGCTGGGCGAGGCGCATCGCTGCCTGAACTGCGACGTGCAGACCGTGTTCTCGACCTCGCTCTGCATCGAGTGCGACGCCTGTGCCGACATCTGCCCGATGGACTGCATCACCTTCACTGACAATGGCGAAGAGAGCGACCTGCGCCAGCGCCTGAAGGCGCCCTCGCCGCGCCCGGACCAGGACCTCTACGTGTCCAGCGATCTCAAGACCGGGCGCGTAATGGTGAAGGACGAGGATGTCTGCCTGCATTGCGGGCTGTGCGCCGAGCGTTGTCCCACCGGAGCCTGGGACATGCAGAAATATTTCATCGATATGACCCACGCAGGTTCGACATGTCCGACAAAAAGCCGCTCAGCAGCGTAAACGACTTCGTCGTCCGCTTCGCCAACGTCAACGGCTCGGGCTCGGCCAGCGCCAACGAGATGTTCGCGCGTGCGATCCTGCGCCATGGCGTGCCGGTGTCCCCGCGCAACATCTTCCCCTCCAACATCCAGGGCCTGCCGACCTGGTACGAGGTGCGCGTGACGGAAGAAGGCCATCTCGGCGCCCGCGGCGGCGTCGACCTGATGGTGGCGATGAACCCGCAGACCTGGGACAAGGACGTCGCCGGCATCGAGCCCGGCGGCTATTTGTTCTACGATTCCACCAAGCCGATGCCGTCGACCAAATTCCGCGACGACATCACCGTGATCGGCGTGCCGCTGACCGCCATCACCAACTCGACCTATACCGATCCGCGCCAGCGCCAGCTGTTCAAGAACATCATCTATTTGGGCGCGCTCAGTGCACTGCTCGACATGGACCCCAAGCTGATCGAGCAGCTGATCGGCGAGCAGTACAAGGGCAAGGAGAAGCTCTTGTCCTCCAACGTCCACGCGCTGCATCTCGGCCGCGACTGGGCGCTGCAGAATCTGAAATGCCCGATCGGGCTCAGGGTAAAGAAATCAGACAAGGTCGGCGACCGCATCTTCATCGAGGGCAACAGCGCCGCCGCGCTCGGCGCGGTCTATGGCGGCGCCACCGTCTGCGCCTGGTATCCGATCACGCCGTCATCCTCGGTGGCGGAGGCCTTCACCGCCCATTGCAAGAAGTACCGGCACGATCCTGAAACCGGCAAGGCGAAATACGCGATCGTGCAGGGCGAGGACGAGCTGGCCTCGATCGGCATCGTCATCGGCGCCTCCTGGAACGGCGCCCGCGCCTTCACCGCGACATCAGGCCCCGGCATCTCGCTGATGACGGAGTTCATCGGCCTCTCCTATTTCGCCGAGATCCCCGCCGTGATCATGAACATCCAGCGCGCCGGCCCCTCCACGGGCATGCCGACCCGCACCCAGCAATGCGACATCATCGCCTGCGCCTATGCCTCGCATGGCGACACCAAGCATGTGCTGCTGTTCCCGGAGGACCCGGCCGAGGCCTTCGAGTTCGCGGCTGCCGCCTTCGATCTCGCCGAGCGTCTGCAGACCACGATCTTCCTGATGCTCGACCTCGACATCGGCATGAACCACCGGCTCTGCCGTCCGCTGAAGTGGGACGATGCGCGGCAATACGACCGCGGCAAGGTGATGACGGCGGAGATGCTGGAGGAAGGCCGCGACTTCGGTCGCTATCTCGACGTCGACGGCGACGGCATTCCCTACCGTACCTATCCCGGCACGCATCCGACCAAGGGCTCCTACTTCACCCGCGGCACATCGCGCGACCGCTATGCGCGCTATTCCGAGGAAGGCACGGTCTACGCCGACAACATGCAGCGCCTGGTGCGCAAGTTCGAAACCGCGCAGGACCTCGTCCCGCGGCCGCTGCAGGCCAATGCGGAACGGCCGACCAAGTATGGCGTGATCTATTTCGGCTCGACCTCGCCGGCGATGGACGAGGCAATAGGGCTTCTGGAGGCGCGCGGACATCAGCTCGACCGGATGCGCATCCGCGCCTTCCCATTCCATTCGAGTGTGGCAAGCTTCCTCGCCGAGCACGATTTCGTCTATGTCGTCGAGCAGAACCGCGACAGCCAGCTGCGCCAGCTCATCGTCAACGAGAACGGCATCGATCCCGTCCGTCTGGTGCCGATCGTGCATTATGACGGCACGCCGATCACCGCCCGCTTCATCGCCAAAGCCATTGGCGACCACCAGGACCACCTCAAGGTGACCCCGCTCCGCAAGGCCGTGTCATGATGGTAAATCGCATCCACATCGTCATTGCGAGCGCAGCGAAGCAATCCAGACTGCCTCCGTGGAAAGACTCTGGATTGCTTCGTCGCAAGGGCTCCTCGCAATGACGATGTGGATACAGCGGGGGACTATTCGATCGTTCTCTTCGCGAGAAGATACCGCGAGGAGAGGGAGCAGAGAGAAACGTTCATGACCTACATCGCAAAACCGAAATTCCATCATCCGGGCCTGAAGAAGAACGCGCTCGGCTACACGCATCGCGATTACGAGGGCAAGATCTCGACGCTGTGCGCCGGCTGCGGTCACGATTCGATCACGGCTTCGATCATCGAAGCGTGCTACGAGCTGTCGATCGAGCCGCATCGGGTGGCAAAGATCTCCGGCATCGGCTGCTCGTCGAAGACGCCGGACTATTTCCTCGGCAATTCGCACGGCTTCAACTCCGTGCACGGCCGCATGCCATCCGTGCTCACCGGCGCCAACCTCGCCAACCGCGATCTGATCTATCTCGGCGTCTCCGGCGACGGCGATTCCGCCTCGATCGGCTTCGGCCAGTTCGCGCATTCGATCCGGCGCGGCGTCAACATGACCTACATCGTCGAGAACAACGGCGTTTACGGCCTGACCAAGGGCCAGTTCTCGGCGACCGCCGACCGCGGCTCGAAGAGCAAGAAGGGCGTCACCAACACCGACAACGCCATCGACCTCGTCGCGATCGCGCTGCAGTTAGGCGCCACCTTCGTGGCGCGCTCGTTCTCGGGCGACAAGAGCCAGCTGGTGCCGCTGATCGCCGCCGCGATCGGCCACAAGGGCGCATCCTTCATCGACGTCATCAGCCCCTGCATCGCCTTCAACAACCATGCCGGCTCGACCAAGAGCTTCGATTATGTCCGCGAGCACAACGACGCCGTGAACCGGCTCGACGTGCTGGTCGGCCGCGACCCGATCGCGGTGGACTACGCGCCTGGCACGGTGCAGGTGGTCGAGCAGCACGACGGCAGCAAGATCGCGCTGCGCAAGATCGACGCCGACTACGATCCGCATGACCGTCTCGGCGCCCAGACCTTCCTCGCGCGGCACGCCGCCAAGGGCCAGATCGTCACCGGTCTTCTGTACGTCGATCCCGATGCCGACGACCTGCACGAGCATCTCAATACGGTCGAGACCCCGCTCAACGCGCTGGAGGCGGACACGCTCTGCCCGGGTTCGGCGGTGCTGGACAAGATCAACGCCAGCCTGCGGTGATCAACGGCGCCGGACTGAAACGGGCTGCCTGACTCGTATGGTGATCTTGTCAGACACGACGGGCGGATCGAAGGGGTAGTGCTTCGCATCGCCCAGCACCAGTTGCAGCGTGTGCGTGCCGGGCGGAAGCTCGAGAAACGTTTCGGTTTGCCCTGCCCCGAAATGCAGATGGGACTTGTCCTGCGGGATCGGTTCCTTGGTGTCGATGGGCTCGTTGACGTCGACCAGCAGATGATGATGACCGGCGTTCTGGTAGTCATCGCCGGCATGCGTCACGCCCATGTTGCGCAGACCGAACCGGACCCAGAACCCACCTCGGATCTTCTGCCCGTCCTGCGGGGTGATGAAATAGAGCTTTGCGTCTTTGGGAGCGGTTTTGCCCTGAGAGTAAGCAGGGCTTGGCAGCAAAACACCTGACAGCAAAACACTTGCCACCAAAACACCTGGCGGCAATGCGAGCGCCGCCGCCAGCGCGGCGCAGCGAATGATTTTCATCAAACCTCCTCCAGCCTCAAGGAGTGAGCGCGACACGGAATCCATGCGTGGGGTAACGGACGTTGGTATCATAGCCATCGCGGTTGGATGGCCGCACGTATCTCGAATCGTTCTTCCAGGAGCCCGAGCGCAGGACGTGCGATGAGCAGTCGCCGCCGGTCCATGCCGAACCGTCGACCGGTGCACCCTGATAATTCTTGTGCCAGCAATCCTCGACCCACTGGTCGACGCCGCCGCCCATGTCGTGGAGCCCGAAGGGATTGGGCTTGAAGCTGCCAACCTTCGCCGGCTGCTCGGCTGCGAGGTCGCCGCAATCCTTGCATCCGGCCATGCCAGGCTGGAGCTTGTCGCCCCACCAATACTTTGTCTGCGTACCGCCGCGCGCCGCGTATTCCCATTCGGCCTCGCTCGGAAGTCGGTACGGCTTCTTCGTCGCCTTGGAGAGATACGCCACATATTGCTGCGCGTCAGTCCAGCTCACATTGCTGACCGGCGCGTCGTCCTTGCCGGTCGCGGTGAAAGCACAAGCCTTCGCGGCCGCGCATTCGTTCCACTCCCGCACCGTGACCGGATATTTTCCGATCGAGAACGGTTTGATCGTGACCTGGTGGACGGGACGCTCGGTCGGATCGTCGTTGCTTCCCATGGCGAAGCTGCCGCCGCGAATGGCGATCATCTCGGGTTCCCGGACCGGCGTCACCGATGGACTGGATGCCGGAGACGGTGAAGGCGATGCTGCGGGCGATGGCACCGTTGTGGGCACCGGAGAAGCCGCGGGTGCGGCTTGTGGCGCCGGTGCTGCCGGACTCGGTAACGACGGAACGGATTGCGGCGTCGGCGAAGCCAACGGCGCCGCGATCGGGGGAGCGGCAGCCTGTTGCCCCACCTGGCTGCGGTGCTGCACCAGCACGTACCAAAGCACGTAGCCGGCAATCACCAGCAATGCCGTGATCAGAAGAATGAGCAGGACGTTCTCGCGCCGGCTTCGTGTCTTGCCGACGGCATCTGCATCCGGCAGCACGCGATAGACGCGCACGGGATCGGTGATGTTCTTGACCTTGCGGTCGCCGAGCGACTCATAACCGCACACGATCTTGTGCTTGATCTGCTCGTAGATCGCCCCGGATATGTAGACCTGCCCCGGCTCTGCGATGCCCTCGATACGCGTGGCGATGTTGACGCCGTCACCATAGATGTCGTCCGGCTCCACAATGACGTCACCGAGATTGACGCCAATCCGATATTCGAGCCGGGAATGCTTGGGAATCGAGGCGTTGCGACCGACGAGATTCTGCTGGATGACGATGCTGCATCGAACGGCCTCGACGGGACTGTCGAAAATGGCGATGAAGCCGTCGCCGGTCGTCTTCACCAGACTCCCATGGTGCTCGACAATGCTGGGTTGGATGATGTCGCGCTCGATCCGCTTGACGCGGGCATGCGTGCCTTCCTCGTCGGCCTGCATCAACCGGCTGTAGGAGGCGATGTCACCGACGATGATCGCGGCGAGACGACGAGGCAGTCCGCTGTGCGGCGGCGGCTCATCGGGATTTCCGGGTCTGAAGTTGCGAATTTCACCCATGCGGGGACTCCACAAACTTACAAGGCAGCCCCAGCCTACGACTGCCAAAGGCGGTCGTCTGTGAAGGCTACCACATTGACGAAACGAGACAATGTCGCAGCAAGCACCGGCGTCGGGTTCCGAGGAATCAAGTCGTCGCACCCGTTGAACCTTCTCGATTGGAGTGGTGACTAAGGCCCGCCGTGGCCGCTGCCCGACATCGAGCGACGTGCGGCGGTTGAACGCGCTCCACTGCGCCTGCGACCAATGACAGACCGGCCCGCGGATGGCGGGCCAATGCCCATCAGGCGTTCGGTGCGATCATGAAGCTTGCCCTTGTCCTTCCGCTCGCCCTGGCTGCATTCATCGGCACTGCCCGGGCCGAGGACGGCGACGATATTCGCGAGGCCAGCAAGGCCGAGGCAGAGACGTTCAATACGCGCATGTATGCGGGCGCCCCCGGCAACAAGGCCTATGCCTGCTTCGTCCGCCGCTACGATGCCGACCATCTGGCGCGGCACCCGAAGCAGAAGGTCGCTTCGATGAAGCTGCTGGTCTCGGCGGAAGTCGACAAGGAGGACAAGGAGCTCCACAACTCCTTCCGCCTCGGCTTCAGGTACCGTCATCGCAGCGGCGATTTCGATTCCAGCGGCTCGTGCAACCACGCCGTGTTCACCAAGAGCGGCAACGAGGTGCGGCTCGGCTGCGGCGTCGATTGCGAGGGCGGCGGCATCGGCGTTGCGCTCTCCAAGGACGACAAGTCGGCGATCGTCCGGCTCGAACGGGTGCGCGTCTGGCAGAACAACAAGCCGGACGACGATGCCGAGCATTCGCTGACCGCCGGCGCCGACGACAAGATCTTCCGCCTCGACCGCACCGATAACAGCGAATGCGCTTCGCTGGTGACCGATCGCAAGGAACTCGCGGCGCTACGCCACAAGTGATATGCCTTCGGCAAATTTGGCCTCGTCGAAGGAAATCGCCATGAACCGCCGGAACATCTTGTGGAGCGCCATCTCGGCACTGGGTGCAGCGCTCGGCGCCTCCAGCGCGAAAGCCGCAACGGAGGCGGGCACCGGCGCCAAGCTGAAGGTGGTCTATCACCTCAGCGATGCCGAGAAGGTCAATTTCGTGCTCGGCAACATCCAGAACCACATCGACGGCGTCGGCGGCCCCGAGCATGTGACGATCGCGCTGGTGATCCACGGCCCGGCGCTGAAGGCGTTTCACTCGGCGCAGGCCAATCCCGATGTCAGCAAGCGCGTCGGCGATTTCTCCAAGGACGGCGTCGAGCTCGCCGCCTGCGGCAACACGATGAAAGCGCAGAACGTCACGCTCAACGAGCTGCTGCCGGGTTTCGTCAACGCCGAGAAGGGCGGCGTGGTCCGGTTGGCCGAGCTGCAATCGCAGGGGTATCTGTATCTCCGGCCGTAGGGGCAGCGCAGTCGCGCCGCATTCCTCGGTCGTTGCGAGCGCAGCGACTTGTCCGCCGAAGCCTTAGCGAAGGCGGAAGCAATCCAGAATCCTTCCGCGGAGGCAGACTGGATTGCTTCATCGCAAGCGCTCCTCGCAATGACGTGGAGAGGGCTGCGCCAGCCATCGCCATATCTCCCGTCCTACTTGACTAACCTATAACTCTACGGTTATGCATAAACCATAACTTCCTAGTTATGGATCCCGCATGCCCTCCACCCCCGACCTCCTGTTCAGGACGCTCGCCGACCCGACCCGGCGGGCGATCTTCGAACGGCTGTGCCGGGAGGGGGAGCAGACGGTCGGGGCGCTGACGGCGCGATCCGGCGTGTCGCAGCCGGCGGTGTCGAAACATCTCGGCGCGTTGAAGCAGGCGGGCTTGGTGCGCGACCGCCATGAAGGACGGCAGACCCATTACAGCGCGCAGCCCGGTGCGCTCAATCCGCTGATCGACTGGACCGGCCAGATGGCCGGGTTCTGGCAGAAAAGGCTCGACGCTCTCGACGATCTCCTGAAGAGGATGGACCAATGAACGAACCCGCCGAGACGCGCTCCGTCGTTATCGAGCGCGAATTTGCTTATCCGGCCGAGCGGCTCTGGCGCGCGCTGACGCAGCCGCATCTGATCGAGGAATGGCTGATGAAGAACGATTTCAAGCCGGTCGTCGGCCATCGCTTCAACCTGCGCGGCGAGTGGGGCGGCGTGCTGGATTGCGAGGTGCTCACCATCGAGCCGCAGAAGACGCTGGCCTACACCTGGAATTTCTCGCATGAGGACGCCGCCTTCGATCTGAAAAGCATCGTCACCTTCACGCTGACGCCGACCAGCGCGGGTACGCATCTGCGCGTCGAGCAGGCGGGCTTCCGCCCGACGCAGAAGCAGGCGTTCGGTGGCGCGCATGCCGGCTGGAAGCAGTTCCTGGCCAAGCTGGACGATTTGCTGGCGCGGGCGAGCTAGCTCCGCCGGCGTCCATTTCGATCAATCCAACAGGAGGTCCCCAATGAGCACGCAGATGTGGATTCGGCAAATTCACCGCTGGCTGTCGATGGCATTCACGCTCGCCGTCATCGCCAACATCGTGGCGATGACGATGCAGGTCCAGGCCGTGTGGATCGGCTTCCTGGCGCTGGTGCCGCTGATTCCGCTGCTCGCGACCGGGCTGTATCTGTTCGCGCTGCCTTATCGCGGCCGCAGCAACGCGTGAACGAGGCCATGATGAAGAAGCCCGTGGCGGCGAAGACGAGCAGCGCGAAGGAAGCAGGCAACGCTTCGCCATCAAAACTGATCGACGGCCGGATCAAGGAGCTCGGCGACTGGCGCGGCGCGATGCTCGCGCGCGTCCGCGGCCTGATCAGGGAAGCCGATCCTGACGTCGTGGAGGCGTGGAAATGGCGCGGCGTTCCCGTGTGGGAGCACGACGGCATCATCTGCACCGGCGAGACCTACAAGGAGGTGGTGAAGCTGACCTTCGCCAAGGGCGCGGCGCTGGCCGATCCCGCAGGTCTCTTCAATTCCAGCCTCGACGGCAATGTGCGCCGCGCGATCGACATCCGCGAGGGCGACAAGGTCAACGAGAAGGCGTTGAAGGCGCTGATCCGCGCGGCGGTGGAGCTGAATGCGTCGAAGAAGAAGCCGGGGAAGCGATTAGCCTAGGCGCGATGCCCATCTTCTCTTGAGCCGCCGCGGGCTCCACCTCTCCCGCTTGCGGGAGAGGTCGGCGCGTAGCGCCGGGAGAGGGCTCTCTCCTCTGGGGAGCCCCACTGCGGAGATACCCTCTCCCAGCCCTCTCCCGCAAGCGGGGGAGGGAGCGCACCGTCTTCGGCGCGCGAGCTTCACTTCAAAAGAGGAGACAGCCTCACGCCACTGCGGCGGGGATCGGGCGCGGGCTGACGACGTATTCGCGCAAGACCTTGTCGTTGGCGTCGACCTCGATCAGCGCGACGTCGTAGGTCCAGAGGTCGGCCAGGTGCTGCAGCACGCGCTTGGCGTCGGTCTCGTTGAGCTGCGAGCCCTTGATGACGTGGTGATGCAGGATCAGGCGGCGGTCGCCGGAGAGATCGACGTCGACCACCTCGATATTGGCGTCGATGAAGCCGACATCGTGCTGCCGTGCCAGCTCGCGGCGGACGCGGCGGAAGCCGCGCTCGTCGTGGATGGCATCGACGCGGATACCGGCACGCTCCTCGGGATCATCGTGCAGGTGGAACATGCGGAAGTGCCGCATCAATTTGGGGCTCAGGAACTGGCCGATGAAGCTTTCGTCGCGGTAATTGGCCCAGACGTCGCGCAACACGCCCATGACGTCGTTCTTGCCGGCGATGTCGGGGAACCACTCGCGGTCCTCGTCTTCCGGATTGGTGACGATGCGCTCGATGTCCTGCATCACCGCAAAGCCGAGCGCGTAAGGGTTGAAGCCGGAGAAGCGCGGGTCGTCGAACTCGGGCTGGAACACCACGTTGGTGTGCGACCCCAGGAATTCCAGGAAGTTGCCGTCGCTGATCCGACCCTGCTCGTGCAGCTTGGTCATGATGCGATAGTGGACGTAGGTCGCCGTCCCCTCGTTCATGACCTTGGTCTGGCTCTGCGGATAGAAATATTGCGCGATGTGGCGGACGATGCGGAGCAGCTCGCGCTGCCAGGGCGCCAGCCGCGGCGCGCTCTTCTCCAGGAAATAGAGCAAATTCTCCTGCGGCAAGCCGAGCAGCTTGCGGCGGCGCTCGATGCTGAGCGTGGACCGGCTCTTGGCGGCGCCCTTCGGCACCGTGCGCCAGAGATCGTTGAAGACCTCCTCCTCGTGCTGGCGGCGGCGCCCTGCCCGCTTCTCCTCGGCGCGCAGGTCGAGCTTCTTCTTGCCGGGATAACGGTCGATGCCGTGCGACATCAGCGCGTGCGCGGCATCGAGCGTGCGCTCGACCTCGATGCGGCCGTAGCGATCCTCGCACTGCATGACGTAGTTCTTGGCGAAGTCGAGATAGTCCAGGATGCCGTCGGCATCGGTCCACTGCTTGAACAGATAATTGTTCTTGAAGAAATGGTTGTGGCCGAAGGCGGCGTGCGCGATCACCAGTGTCTGCATCGTCGCCGTGTTCTCCTCCATCAGATAGGAGATGCAGGGCGAGGAGTTGATGACGATCTCATAGGCGAGCCCCATCAGGCCCTTGCGGTAGGACGCCTCATGGAACGCAAAGTGCTTGCCGAACGACCAGTGCTTGTAGAACAAGGGCATGCCGACCGACGAATAGGCGTCCAGCATCTGCTCGGCGGTGATCACCTCGATCTGGTTCGGATAGACGTCGAGGCCGAGATCCTTCAACGCCACCTCCTCGCAGGCATCGGTGATGCGCTGCAAGGTGTGGAAATCCCAATCGGCGCCTTCGAACAAACGTTCCGTCATGGAGCGGCCTTCTCCTGGGCAGTGTCGCGGCGCTGGAATAGATCGTGGAATACCGGAAAGATCTCGCTGCGCTCCGAGACCTTGCGCATCGAGAGCGGCGCGCCGCTGTTGCGCAGGCGTTCGTAGAGGCTCCAGAGCGAGGAGTCGGAGAGATCGAAGGCGCTGCCGCCGGCCTCGCCGACCTCGAGATAGGCGAAGAACTGGCAGACCGGCAGGATCTTCTCGGTCAGCAGGAGGCCCGTGAGTTCGCCGTCGGAATAGGAATTGTCGCCGTCGGAAGCCTGCGCGGCGTAGATGTTCCAGTCCGATGGATTGAAGCGCTCGCGCACGATCTCGTGCATCGCCTGCAGCGCGCTGGAGACCAGCGTGCCGCCCGAGGCCGGACCGTAGAAGAAGGTCTGCTCGTCGACCTCCTCGGCACGGTCGGTGTGGCGGATGAAGACGATCTCGACGTGCTTGTAGCGCCGCTTCAGGAACACGTAGAGCAGCATATAGAAGCGTTTCGCCAGATCCTTCATGTGCTCGGACATCGAGCCGGAGACGTCCATCAGGCAGAACATCACCGCCTGCGCGACGGGCTTGGGCACCGTCTCGAAGCGCCGGTAGCGGATGTCGAGCGGATCGATGAAGGGGATGCGCTTCGACTTTGCTTTCAGCGCATCGAGCTGGGCCACGAGAGCCGCACGCTCGTCCTCGTCCGTGCAGGCCGCGATTGCGGCTTCCAGCTCTTCGATCTCGTCCTTGCGCGGACGCTTCAGCGCGATGCGGCGGGCGAGCGCGAGCTTCACCGTCCGGCTCACCGAGATGTTGGCGGGCGAGCCGGTCATGGTGTAGCCGGCGCGCTGGATGCCTTCGCTCTCGGTCTGCGCGATCTTGCGCTTGGCGAGATCCGGCAGCTCGAGGTCGTCGAGGAACAGATCGACGAACTCGTCGCGGCTCAGCACGAAGCGGAAGGCGTCCTCGCTGTCGCCTTCGCCGGGGCCGGAATCCTTGGCGCTGCCCTGGCCGGAGCGCTGCAGATAGTCGCCTTCGATGAACTTCTTGTTGCCGGGCAGGACCATGTCGCGCGTCCCGCCTTCACGGCGGAAACGCGGCTCGTGCATGCCGTCGAGCGGGATCGTGACCTCACCACCCTCCAGGACGTCCTTGATGTCGCGTTCCTGCGAGGTCTTCTTGACGGCGCCCTGCACCAGGGACTTGGCCCGACGCAAGAACCGCTGGCGGTTCTCAAGACTCTTGCCGCCTGGATTCAGGCGCCTGTCAATAATGTGAATGGGCACTTTACCATTCGCCTCCCATCCGCCTCAACCGGCCTGCTTCACGCGCATGTACCATTCGACGAGCCGGCGAACCTGACGTTCGGTATAGCCGCGCTCCACCATGCGTGCGACGAACTCGCCGTGCTTCTTCTCCGTCTCGCCGTCCTTCTTCGACCCGAAGGAGATGACCGGAAGCAGGTCCTCGACCTGGGAGAATATCCGCTTTTCGATCACATCGCGAATCTTCTCGTAGGAGGTCCAGGTCGGATTCTTGCCGCCGTTCTGAGCCCGCGACCGTAACGAGAATTTGACGACCTCGTTGCGGAAGTCCTTGGGGTTGGCGATGCCCGCCGGCTTCTCGATCTTCGTCAGCTCCTGGTTCAAAAGCTCGCGATCGAGCAGCTGGCCGGTGTCGGGATCCTTGAAGTCCTGGTCCTCGATCCAGGCGTCGGCATAGTCGACGTAGCGATCGAACAGGTTCTGCCCGTAATCCGAGTAGGATTCGAGATAGGCCTTCTGGATCTCGTTGCCGATGAACTCGGCATAACGCGGCGCCAGATCCGCCTTGATGAATTCGAGATAACGCTTCTCGGTCTCCTCAGGCAGCTGCTCGCGGCGGATCGCCTGCTCCAGCGCGTACATCAGATGCACGGCGTCGGCGGCCACCTCCTGCGGATCGTGGTTGAAGGTGGCGGCCAGGATCTTGAAGGCGAAACGGGTCGAGACGCCGTCCATGCCCTCGTCGACGCCGGCGGCGTCGCGATATTCCTGGACGCTGCGCGCCTTCGGATCGGATTCCTTCAGGCTCTCGCCGTCGTAGACCCGCATCTTGCCGAACAGGGTGGAGTTCTCATGCTTGCGCAGGCGCGACATCACCGAGAACCGCGCCAGCGTCTCCAGCGTCGACGGCGCGCAAGGAGCCGCGGCGAGCTCGGAGCCCTGGATCAGCTTCTCGTAGATCTTCTGCTCCTCGGTGACCCTGAGGCAGTAGGGCACCTTGATGACGCAGATGCGGTCGATGAAGGCTTCGTTGTTCTTGTTGGCCTTGAAGCTCGCCCACTCGGCTTCGTTCGAGTGCGCCAGGATGATGCCGGTGAACGGGATCGCGCCGATGTTCTCAGTGCCAATATAATTGCCTTCCTGGGTTGCGGTCAGCAACGGGTGCAGCATCTTGATCGGCGCCTTGAACATCTCGACGAACTCGAGCACGCCCTGGTTGGCGCGGTTGAGGCCGCCGGAATAGCTGTAGGCGTCGGGATCGTTCTGGGCGTAGGTCTCGAGCTTGCGGATGTCGACCTTGCCGACCAGCGAAGAGATGTCCTGGTTGTTCTCGTCACCGGGCTCGGTCTTGGCGATCGCGATCTGGCGCAGCCGCGAGGGCTGGATCTTGGCGACCCGGAACTGCGAAATGTCGCCGCCGAACGCTTCGAGCCGCTTGTAGCACCACGGGCTCATCAGGCCGGTGAGGCGACGGCGCGGAATGCCGTACTTCTCCTCCAGCATCGGACCGAGCTGATCGGGATCGAACAGGCTGAGCGGGCTCTCGAACACCGGCGAGAGCTCGTCGCCGGCCTTGAGCACGTAGATCGGCTGCACTTCCATCAGCGACTTGAGCCGCTCGGCGAGCGAGGACTTGCCGCCGCCGACCGGGCCGAGCAGGTAGAGGATCTGCTTGCGCTCTTCGAGACCTTGCGCCGCGTGGCGGAAGAAACCGACGATGCGCTCGATGGTTTCTTCCATGCCGTAGAAGCCGGCGAAGGCCGGATAGGTGCGGATGGTGCGGTTCAAAAAAATACGGCCAAGGCGTGGGTCCTTGGCCGTGTCAATCGTCTGGGGCTCACCGATCGCCGCTAGGAGTCGTTCGGCCGCGTTCGCGTATTTCATGGGATCGCTTCGACACGATTCCAGATATTCCGCCATCGACATGTCGTGCTGGCTTCTCGCCTCGAACGACCGAGCGAAAGCGTTGAATAGAGAATCGTTGTACATGATCCCTCTCCGCGTGAGTTCCGCTACAAGCTGAAACGAAAGCAGTTACCGGAGCGTTCCTCAGGCCGTTTCGAATCAGCGTGAGCACATGACGATCATTGGACACCCGGGTGCCAACTCGACGCAACGCACAACGTAGGCACTCCATGAGTTACGAACAGGCACATGCCTGTAATTTGTGCGAATCTCTGTCTATTCTGGCTCATTTCCAGAAAATGTCACTCGGTCGCCACATCCGGGCGTTCCCGGATATGACCCCATCCGGCGATGCAGCATAGCGGTCCGGGAGCGGCGATCTTATGACGCTTGTACGGCGAAGCCTTGCGGCCGCCGTTCATCTTCCTGCTGCAATGCGGTGCGCGCGCTGATGCCAGCGTGGAAGTCGCGACAAGCGCGCAGCAATGTATCAAAATCGGTCGCTAGGCCCTCCGAGCGGATGACGATGCGGCCATCCTGCGCGCGACGGGCCAGGGTCGGGATGGCGGACAGTTGGCGCTGCAGCGCCGGCGAGGGCGTGAGCACGATCGCCTTGTGGCCGCGGCTTTCTTCAGCCGAAATCTCCGCGATCGATTCCCAGAGGAGAAATTCATTGCCGATACGGAGATCGCGGATGCCGTAGGGGGTGACGACCACCACCGCTCCTCGTTCGGCGGGAAGCATCCAGATCAGCCAGGAGGTGACCAGGCCAAACACGACGACGCCGGCATAACCGACCATCGTATCGTAGCCGCCGGGCCCGTCCCACCAGTCGAAGGCAAGGCTCGCACTGAGCAGGGTCATGGCAAAGCCCGCCGCGACCAGCAGCCGCAGCTGCGTCACGCAGCGGTTGATTTCGAGATCGCGCGATGCGTCGATGCTGACCGACGCAACCGCTGGCTGGCTGTCGGCGACGGCCAGACCTTTCTTCTTATTGGCGTACATGCTCTTCCCCCAGCATGGCCATTCGCGGCCGAGCCACGATGCGACGGCGGATCGAAATCCGCCGGTGGCACTCTACGCAACCACTGGCCGACGCGGCGCGACGGCTGACATTACGCAAGGAGACCTCGGCCCTGTCCTCTGGCCAACGACTTTTACGCAACATAGCCCTGCCCGCCTGGATCGCCATGATCGCGACGGAGTTACACTGGAGGGTATGACTCCCATACCCTTGATTGGTTCCCTCCCGGGTGCATGTAAGCTAGAGGATAGCGCGTCAGGACCGGCGCGAAAACCCCTCGCCCGCAGGCTTGGAGATAAATAAGCATCATGAATCCCGTCAAAGAACTGGAAAAGCACGGACAAGCGGTCTGGCTCGACTTCCTGGCCCGCGGCTTCATCGCCAAGGGCGACCTGAAGCGGCTGATCGACACCGACGGCGTCAAAGGCGTCACCTCCAATCCATCGATCTTCGAGAAGGCGATCGGCAGCTCGGACGAATACGACGCCCCGATCGGCAAGGCGCTGAAGCGCGGCGACCGCAATGTGGCCGATTTGTTCGAGGCCGTCGCGGTCGAGGACATCCAGAACGCCGCCGACGTGCTGCGCCCGGTCTATGACCGCCTCAAGGGTGGCGACGGTTATGTCAGCCTGGAGGTGTCGCCCTATCTCGCCATGGACACATCAGGCACGATCGCGGAGGCGCGGCGGCTCTGGAAGGACGTTAGTCGCAAGAACCTGATGGTGAAGGTGCCGGCGACACCGGAGGGTCTGCCGGCGATCGAGCAGCTGATCAGCGAGGGCATCAGCATCAACATCACGCTGCTGTTCTCCAAGGCCGTCTATCTCGAGGTGGCGGAGGCCTACATCGCCGGTCTCGAGACCTACGTCGCCGGCGGCGGCGATCCCTCGCACGTGGCCAGCGTCGCCAGCTTCTTCGTCAGCCGGATCGATTCGGTGGTCGACAAGCAGCTGGACGAGAAGATCGCCCGCGCCAACGATCCGTCCGAGAAGGAGCGACTCGCCGCGCTCAAGGGCAAGGTCGCGATCGCCAACGCCAAGCTCGCCTACCAGGACTACAAGCGCCTGTTCTCAGGCCCCCGCTGGGAGAAGCTTGCCGCCAAGGGCGCCAAGCCGCAGCGCATGCTGTGGGCCTCGACCGGCACCAAGAACAAGGACTACAGCGACGTCCTCTACGTCGAGGAGCTGATCGGTCCCGACACCATCAACACCGTGCCGCCGGCAACGCTGGATGCGTTCCGCGACCACGGCAAGCCGCGCGACAGTCTGGAGGAGAATGTCGAGGACGCGAAGCGCGTGCTGGAGGAGCTGGAGCGCTCCGGCATCTCGCTCGATGCGATCACCGAGGAGCTGGTCAAGGACGGCGTCAAGCTGTTTGCGGATGCCGCCGACAAGCTCTACGGCGCCGTCGCCCGCAAGCGCGCGGTCGTGCTCGGGCCCGCACTCGACCGCCAGCAGCTTTCGCTGGGCGACGGGCTCGGCAAGGCGCTGGCCAAGACCACCGAGGAGTGGCGGGCGTCGGCCAGGATCCGCAGGCTGTGGCAGCGCGACAAATCGGTCTGGACCGGTGCGGACGAGGACAAATGGCTGGGCTGGCTCGACAGCCCGCACCAGGCCGACATTGCCGATTACGAGGACTATGCCGGCCGCGTGAAGGGGCAGCAATTCTCCGACGCCGTCGTGCTCGGCATGGGCGGATCCAGCCTCGGCCCCGAGGTGCTGGCCGAGACCTTCGGCAAGAAGCCCGGCTTCCCCAAGCTGCACGTGCTCGATTCCACCGACCCGGCGCAGGTCCGGGCGATGGAGGCGAAGATCGACATCACCAACACCGTCTTCATCGTCTCCAGCAAGTCCGGCGGCACCACCGAGCCGAACGCGATGAAGGACTATTTCCATGAGCAGGTCGCCAAGGCGGTGGGGGCAAAGGTGAAGACCGGCCATCGCTTCATCGCGGTGACCGATCCCGGCTCGTCGCTGGAGAAGGCGGCGAAGCAGCTGAACTATGCCCGCGTCTTCCATGGCGAGCCCTCGATCGGCGGGCGCTATTCGGTGCTCTCACCGTTCGGGCTGGTGCCGGCGGCGACCGCGGGCATCGACGTCAAGACCTTCGTCAAGCATGCGCTGGCGATGGCCCGCTCCTGTGGCCCGGACGTGCCGCCGTCCGAAAATCCGGGCGTGCAGCTCGGCCTTGCCATGGGTCTCGCGGGACTCGAAGGCCGCGACAAGGTGACGATCCTTGCGTCGAGGAAGATCGCCGATTTCGGCGCCTGGGCCGAGCAGCTGATCGCGGAATCGACCGGCAAGGAGGGCAAGGGCCTGATCCCGATCGAGGGCGAGCCGCTGGGCGATCCCTCCGTTTACGGCAATGACCGCTTCTTCATCGACATCCGTGTCGAAGGCGAAGCGGACGCCGCACACGATTCCCAGCTTGCCGCGATCGAGGCGGCGGGTCATCCCGTGGTGCGCATCGTCATGAAGTCGATCGAGCATCTCGGCCAGGAATTCTTCCGCTTCGAGATGGCAACCGCCGTGGCCGGCAGCATTCTCGGCATCAACCCGTTCGACCAGCCCGACGTGGAAGCGGCCAAGATCAAGACCCGCGAGCTCACGGCCGCGTTCGAGAAGACCGGCAAGCTGCCGGCCGAAGAGCCGGTGGTCAGCACCAAGGACGCCGATCTCTACACCGACGAGGCCAATGCCACGGCGCTGCGCGCCGCCGGCGCCAATGGCGATCTCAGCTCCTGGCTGAAGGCGCATCTGTCGCGATCCAGCGATGGAGACTACGTCGCCCTGCTCGGCTACATCGCGCGCGACAAAGCCACGATCGACGCGCTCCAGGCGATGCGGCTCGAGGTGCGCGAGAAGCGGCACGTCGCGACCTGCGCCGAGTTCGGCCCGCGCTTCCTGCACTCGACGGGACAGGCTTACAAGGGCGGGCCCGACAGCGGCGTGTTCCTCCAGATCACCGCGGACGATGCCAAGGACCTGCCTGTGCCGGGCCAGAAGGCGAGCTTCGGCGTGATCAAGGCGGCGCAGGCGCGCGGCGATTTCGACGTGCTGACGGAGCGCGGCCGGCGCGCGTTGCGCGTGCACCTGAAGGGCGGGCTCAAGAAAGGCCTCGCCGCGCTCAATGCGGCGCTCAACGACGCGCTGAACTAAAGGAATGATGCAGATGCAACTCGGCATGATCGGCCTCGGCCGAATGGGCGGCAACATCGTTCGCCGCCTGATGCGCCACGGGCATTCGACGGTGGTCTACGACAAGGATGCGAAGGCCGTCGCCGGCCTTGCCGCAGACGGCGCGGTCGGCTCGGCGACGCTGGAAGAGTTCGTCGCCAAGCTGGAGCGGCCGCGCACGGCCTGGGTGATGCTGCCGGCTGGACGCATCACCGAGACCACGATCGAGACGATCGCCGGCGTGATGCAGGAAGGCGACGTCATCATCGACGGCGGCAACACCTTTTGGCAGGACGACGTCCGCCGCGGCAAGGCGCTGAAGGCGCGCGGCATCCATTATGTCGATGTCGGCACCTCGGGCGGCGTCTGGGGGCTCGACCGCGGTTACTGCATGATGATCGGCGGCGAGAAGCAGGTGGTCGACCGGCTCGATCCGATCTTCGCGGCGCTCGCGCCGGGCGCCGGCGACATTCCGCGCACGCCGGGGCGCGACGGCCGCGATCCCCGCATCGAGCAGGGCTACATTCACGCCGGCCCCGTCGGCGCCGGGCACTTCGTCAAGATGATCCACAACGGCATCGAATACGGCCTGATGCAGGCCTATGCCGAAGGTTTCGACATCCTCAAGAACGCCAATATCGAGGCCCTGCCGGCAGATCACCGCTACGATTTCGATCTCGCCGACATCGCCGAAGTCTGGCGGCGCGGCAGCGTGATTCCATCCTGGCTGCTCGACCTCACCTCGACTGCGCTCGCCGACAGTCCGCAACTTGCCGAATATTCCGGCTTCGTGGAGGATTCCGGCGAAGGACGCTGGACCGTGAATGCCGCGATCGACGAGGCCGTGCCGGCCGAGGTCCTGACCGCGGCGCTCTACACACGTTTCCGGTCCCGCAAGGAACACACCTTCGCCGAAAAAATTCTCTCCGCGATGCGTGCAGGGTTCGGCGGGCACAAGGAGCCGGGCGCGGCGAAGCCAAAGTAACGAGTGAACCAAGCGAAGGCCGACTATTCGTGACAAAAGACCCGCAGCCAAAGCGCAAGCCGGAAAATTGCGCCTTCGTCATCTTTGGCGTCACCGGCGATCTCACCCATCGTCTGGTGATGCCGTCGCTCTACAATCTGGCCGCCGAGCATCTGTTGCCGGAAAAATTCTGCGTCGTCGGCGTCGCCCGCAGGGGCCAGTCCGATGAGGAGCTGCGCGACAGCCTGCTGAAGGGCTTGCGGCAATTTGCGACGCGCCCCGTCGACGACGACATCGCGACGAGGCTGCTGGAATGCGTGACCTTCGTCGAGGCCGATCCGAAGGATCCGCCCTCCTTCGATCGCCTGCACCAGCATCTGGATTCGCTGGAATGCGCGCAGGACACCGGCGGCAACCGGCTGTTCTATCTGGCGACGCCGCCCGCCGCGTTCGCGCCGACCGCGCGGGAGCTCGGCCGCACCGGCATGATGAAGGAGAACGGCGCCTGGCGGCGGCTCGTGATCGAGAAGCCGTTCGGCACCGACCTTGCCTCGGCCCGCGCGCTGAATGCCGAGCTGCTGAAGATCATGGACGAGCACCAGATTTACCGGATCGACCATTATCTCGGCAAGGAAACGGTGCAGAACATCCTGGTGCTGCGGTTTGCCAACGGCATGTTCGAGCCGATCTGGAATCGCAACCACATCGACCACATCCAGATCACCGTGGAGGAGAAGCTCGGCGTCGGCCACCGCGGCGGCTTCTACGATGCCACCGGCGCGCTGCGCGACATGGTGCCGAACCACCTGTTCCAGCTGATGTCGCTGGTCGCGATGGAGCCGCCCGCCCGCTTCGACGCACATTCCGTGCGCTCCGAGAAGGCGGACGTGCTCACCGCGATCCAGCAGCCCAGCCGGGAAGAGGCGCTGAAGAATTCGGTGCGCGCGCAATATCTCGCCGGCCGCATCGGCGACGACGAGATCACGGACTATCGCAAGACCGCGGACGTCAAGCCTGGCAGCACCACCGAGACCTATGTCGCGCTGAAGCTGATGATCGACAATTGGCGCTGGGCCGGCGTGCCGTTCTATTTGCGCACCGGCAAGGCGCTCAAGCACAAGCGCACCGAGGTCGCGATCAAGTTCAAGCAGGCGCCGCTGTCGATGTTTTCAGGCACGGACGTCGACCGGCTGTCGCAGAACTTCCTCACCATCGGCATCGCCCCGACCGAGACGATCGAGCTCCAGTTCAACGCCAAGGTCCCGGGGCCGAGCGTCACCATCGATGGTGTCGAGATGAAGTTCCGCTACGGCGACTATTTCCGCGCCGATCCCTCGACCGGCTACGAGACGCTGATCTACGACTGCATGATCGGCGACAACATCCTGTTCCAGCGCGCGGACGGTGTCGAGGCCGGATGGCAGGCCGTGCAGCCGTTCCTGGACGCCTGGAAGAGCGCGGGCACCAACGGCATCGAAACCTATGAAGCCGGCAGCGACGGCCCTGCCTGCGCCGACGAGCTGCTCCGGCGCGACGGGCGCAGCTGGCGGAAGTACTCGTGATGGCTCTGGCCGAGCAGCCGAAGCTGATCGTCGAGGCCGATGCCGAAGCTCTCGCCCGCGCCGCGGCCGAACGGGTGATGGCGCGGATTGCGGCCAATCCCGGCCGCATCGCGGTCTGCCTCACCGGCGGCTCCAGCCCGAAGAAGCTGTATCAGTTGCTCGGCAGCGAGGCCTGGCGCAGCAGGATTCCGTGGGACCGCGTGCACTGGTTCATCGGCGACGAGCGCTTCGTGCCTGAAAGCGATCCCCTCAACAACATGGCGGTCGCGCGCGCGACCTTTCTCGACCGCGATGCGCCCGCCGGCCATATCCACCCGATCCCGACCACGGCTGACAATCCCGATGCCGCCGCGGCAGCCTATGCGCGCGAGCTGCAGGCCTTCTATGGCGCAGACCAGCTCGATCCGGCCCGCCCGCTGTTCGATCTCGTCCTGATGGGCGCGGGGCCGGACGGCCACACCGCCTCGCTGTTTCCCGGTTACCCCGAGATCGAGGAGACCCGACGCTGGGTCGTCGGCGTGCCCAAGGCGAACGTCGCGCCGTTCGTGCCGCGGGTCTCGCTCACCCTGCCCGCTTTGGCCTCCTGCCGCGAGATGCTGTTCGAGATTGCCGGGCACGACAAGCAGCCGATCTTGACGCGCCTCGTCAATGGCGAGAATCTGCCGGCCTTACGCGCGCGCTCGAACGGCGAGACCGTCTGGCTGGTCGACAAGGCCGCGCTTCCGGAGGAAATTCGTGGGCCGCGCTGAAGCACCTTGTGCATTGATCGTGATGGGCGTGTCGGGTTCGGGCAAGAGCACGGTTGCGAAGGCGCTCGGCGAGCGCCTGGGCTGGCGTTTCGAGGACGGCGACAGCTTCCATCCCGCCAGCAATGTCGAGAAGATGCGGGCCGGACATCCCCTCACCGACGAAGACCGCTGGCCCTGGCTGAATGCCATCGCCGACGAGATCGCGCTGGTGTGCGGACGCGGCGGGCACGTCATCATCGCCTGCTCGGCGCTGAAGCACGCCTATCGCGACGTGCTGCTGCGCGGCCGCGACGACGTCCGCTTCGTGTTCCTGAAGGGCACCAAGGAGGTGATCGCCGAGCGGCTCGCACAGCGCAAGGGACATTTCATGCCGCCCGGACTGTTGACCAGCCAGTTCGAGACGCTGGAGCCGCCGGAGGCGGGCGAGCACGTCATCACCGTCTCGATCGACGAGACCGTCGAGGCGATCGTGGACGGCATCGTGCGGCAATTGAAGCTGGGCGGCGCAATACCCAAGGTCTTGCCATGACGCAAATCTCACTCGTGGTCTCCGACGTCGACGGCACGCTGCTGACCAAGGACAAGACGCTGACCGAGCGCGCAAGACGCGCGGTGCAGCGGCTGCACCAGGCCGGCATCGGCTTCACCATCACCTCCAGCCGGCCGGCGATCGGCATGCGCTTTTTGATCGAGCCGCTGGCGCTGTGGCTGCCGGTCGGCCCGTTCAACGGCTCCTCGATCGTCGATCCCGAGATGCGGCCGGTCGAGCAGCACCTGATTCCGGCGCGCGCGGCCGAGCGCGCCTTGCAGATCCTGCGCGACTACGGCGCCGACATCTGGCTGTTCACCACCGACAAATGGCTGATCGACAATCCCAGCGGCAGCTACGTCGCGCACGAGCAGCACACGATCCGCGCCGATCCGACCATCGTGACCGACTTTTCGCCCTATCTTGCGAGCGCCTGCAAGATCGTCGGCGCCAGCGCCGATGCGGCCGGGCTCGCCGCTTGCGAGAAGGCGATGCAGGAAGCGCTCGGCAGTGAGGCCACCGCGGTGCGCTCGCAGACCTATTATCTCGACGTTACCCCGCCCGGCTTCAACAAGGGCACGTTCGTGCAGGCCATGGCCCAGCGCTTGGGCATCTCGACCGACGCGGTTGCCACCATCGGCGACATGCAGAACGATCTCGCGATGTTCCGCGTCAGCGGCACCTCGATCGCGATGGGCAACGCCGCCGACAATGTCAAGGACGAGGCCACGCATGTCACTGCGAGCAACGAGCAGGACGGCTTTGCCGAGGCGATGGAGATGATCTTGACGCGGAATGGGGTTGGCTAGACGGGCTGCCAGTCGGGTCACCTCTCCCGCTTGCGGGAGAGGTCGCCGCGTCCCGGACGATGCGAAGCATCGTCCCGCGCGGCGGGTGAGGGTTCTCTCCTCTTGGGGGTTCTCGCCCAGCGGAGAAGAGCCCTCTCCCCAACCCTCTCCCGCAAGCGGGAGAGGGGAGCACCGTCCTTGTGGAGGCAAAAGAGCCTGACGGCTCTTGCTACTACTTCGACCGCTGCATCGCCGGCTTCTCGCTCTTCTGCCGTGCTGCCGACAGATTGTGCGCCGTGTTGACCAGCGCGATGTGGGTCAGCGCCTGCGGGAAATTGCCGGTTTGGCGGCGGGCGACGGAATCGTATTCCTCGGCGAGCAGCCCGACGTCATTGGCGACGCCGACCACGCGATCGAACAATTCCTGCGCCTTGTCGAGATCACCCGACAGCACATAGGCATCGGCGAGCCAGAGGCTGCAGGCCAGGAACGCGCCTTCGAGCGGCGGCTGTCCCGGAGGCAGCTCGCGCGGATCGTGCCGCAGCACGAAACCGTCGCGCATCAGGCATCTCTCGACGGCGGCGATGGTGCCGCAGATGCGCGGGTCCGACGCCGGCAGGAAGCCGACGGCCGGCAGCAGCAGCACGCTGGCATCGAGCAGCTTCGTGCCGTAGGATTCGACGAAGGCGCCCACCTCCGCGTCAAAGCCCCTGGTGCAGACGTCGCGGTGGATCGCATCGCGCAAGGTGCGCCAGTGCAGGAGCGGCGCCTTGAAGCCGAAGGTCTCGGCGCTCTTGATGCCGCGGTCGAAGGCGACCCAGGTCATCACCTTGGAGAACACGTAGTGCCTGGGCTGGCCGCGCCGCTCCCAGATGCCGTGATCGGGTTGGTCCCAGACCTCGGCGAGATGATTGAGCACGGCGCATTCCAGCGCCCAACTCTCGTCGTCGAGCTTGAGTTTGGCCATGCGCGATTGATGGAAGGCGTCGATCAGTTCGCCGTAGACGTCGAGCTGGAGCTGGGCGTGGGCGGCATTGCCGACCCGCACTGGCAGCGCGCCCTCGTAGCCGGCGAGCCAGGCCGCCTCCCATTCCAGGAGCCGCCGCTGGCCCCAGATGCCGTACATGATCTGCATGTTCGAAGGCGAGCCGGCCGCCGCGCGCAGCAGCCAATTGTGCCAGGCCGAGGCTTCTTCGGTGTAGCCCGAGTTCATCAGCGCCAGCAGCGTGAAGGTGGCATCGCGCAGCCAGCAGAAGCGGTAGTCCCAGTTCCTGCTGCCACCGAGCTTTTCCGGCAAGGACGTGGTGGGTGCCGCGACGATGCCGCCGGTCGGAGCGAAGGTCAGCGCCTTCAGCGTGATCAGCGAGCGCAGGATGAGGTCTTGGTAGTCGCCGTCGCGGGTGCAGTGGCCGCACCAATCGCGCCAGAACGTTTCGGTCTCCTGGAGCGCGACCTCGGGATCGATCGGCGCGGGCGGCTCGATATGCGAGGGGCCGTAGGTCAGCACGAAGGGCACGGTCTGGTCCGCGCCGACCTCGAATTCGGCAATCGTCGTCAGATCCTCGCCGCGGGTGTCGACGGGTGTTCGCAGCACCGTCATGTCCTGGCCGCAGATTGCCAGCAGCGAATGATCCATCCGCCGCACCCAGGGAATGTCGGCGCCGAAGCCAAAGCGGATCACGAGCTCCATCCGCATCTTCACGGTGCCCCCGAGGCCGCGCACCAGCCGCACGATGTCGGACGCCTTGCCGCGCGGCGGCATGAAGTCGATCAGCGCAACCGTGCCGCTGTTCGTCTCGAATCGCGTTTCGAGGATGAGGGTATTATCGTGATAGCGCCGCGAGATGCCGGTCGCGTCCTCGCATGGCGCGATCAGCCAGCGCCCGTTCTTGTGGGTGCCGAGAATGGCGGCGAAGCAGGCGTCGGAATCGAAGGCGGGCCAGCACAGCCAGTCGATCGAGCCGTTGCGCCCGACCAGCGCCGCGGTCTCGCAATCGCCGATCAGCGCATAGTCTTCGATCCTCTGAGACAATGTCGTGCGAGCCTAGCAATGCCCGGCCGTTCAACTCCCGCCGGGCAATGAACGTTCCCGTGTCGCGGCCTTCAAGGCTGCGAGATCGATCTTGGACGCGATCTCGTCGAGCGCGACCGGAAGGCGCTGCCGCCAGTTCGGATGCTCGTCGATCGTGCCGGGGATGTTGGGCTGGTCGATCACGCCCAGCAGATCCTCCAGCGACACCGCAAGCAGCCGCGAGGGCGTGCGCGAGAGGAACGCGAGCACGGAGTACACATCGTTGGCGTTGATGCCGTTCTGGCCCAGAATCTCGTCGAGCCTGCCGAGCGCATCCCAGCGCGCCTGGTCGTTCTCGCCGGGATCGAGCCCGAGCGAGCGCTTCATCCTGAGATCGCTGAAGGAGCGCCAGCCGGCATAGGTCGACAGGTCATGCGTGTTCAGCGTCACCAGCGCATTGGGCCGGTAATGGTCGACATTGCGGAAATGTCCGGCATCGTCGCGCTCGAACATCATGACGAGATAGGACCAGATGCCGAAATCCTGCATCATCTCGCGGAAACCTTCCGGCACGGTGCCGAGGTCCTCGCCGATCACGATGCATTTATGGGCCGCGCTCTCGCGCGCCACGGCAGCCAATAGCGCCTCGAACGGCATCTGCACATAGGCGCCGTTGTCGGGCTTGAAGCCGCGCGGCACGAGATAAAGCCGTTTCAGGCCGAGCACGTGATCGAGCCTGATGGCGCCGGCATGACGCATCGAGGCCGCGAGCATGTCGGCGAAGGGAACGAAGGACTGCGCTTCCAGCCCACCGGCGTTGAAGCCGGCAAGGCCCCAATCCTGGCCGATGGTATTGAGCACGTCGGGCGGCGCGCCGACCGCGAGATGACGCGAGATCGCCGTCTGCTCGTTCCAGGCATCGAAGCCGTTGGACTGCACGCCGACGGCAACGTCGAGATAGAGCCCGACGCGCATGCCGAGCTGGCTGGCGAGCTCCTTGGCCGCATGCAGCTGGCTGTCGGCCGTCCATTGCACGAATTCGACGAACTCGACCTCGCGCCTGTCGGGACCGTTGCGCAGCTCGGCGAATTTCGCCTCATCCGGCTGCTGCCACTCTTGCGGCCATTCCCACCAGGGCGTGGTGAAGCGATGTCGCAGCACCTCGAAACAGGCAAAGCGGGACAACAGCGGCGCGCGCTCTGCACGGAAGGCATCGAACTGATTGCGACGGACGCCGCTCGCGCTCTTCGTAAAGCTGTCGAAGGCCGCGCGCAGGCCCAGCCATTTCAGCGCCGCCATGTCGGTATAAGGGACGCGATCGCCCTCGCGCAGACGGGCGGCCGTCGCGGCCGCGTCGGGCACGAGGTCGGCCGAGAATTCAGGTATCGCCTCGACGTCGATATAGAGCGGGTTGAGGAACAGCCGACTGTTCGGCGAATAGGGGCTGCAATCGGCCGGATGGTCGTCGAACAGGACATGCAGCGGATTGAGCCCGACGCCGTCGGCCCCGAGCTGCTTGGCGAGCCGGACCAGGCCGGCGAGATCGGTGAAATCGCCGATGCCCCAATTGCGGCCGGAGCGGACGCTGTAGAGCTGCACGGCGAGCAGCCAGCCGCGATCGAAATCGCCGCCGAAGCAGCGTTCGGGCGCCACGATCATCGGCACGTCTTCGCTGGCACCTTCGGCATCGGTCAGCGTCAGGCGGTGATAGCCGAGCGCCAGGCCGGCGGGCCAGGCGATCACGGGCTCGCGCGTCTCGCCTGCCGCGATCACATTGCCGTTGCCGGAAATTTTCCATTGCAGCGGCGGGGCGCCGATCGAGGCTAATTCCGTGCGCGGATGTCCGAGGGCACGCACCACGACCGGCCCGCTGACGAAGCGATAGACCCGCTTCTCCGGCAGGGCGTCGAGGATGGATTTGAGGGCCTCGGGCGCGGTGACCCGCAGCTTGCCGAGGGCATCGATGAATTCGGATTGAACGCCCTTGATCCGGGCTTGAGCTAAAAGATCCATTCGGCACGCAGCTTGCAGGCCATGGTTTGGCCGGGGGCATCGATTTTAACGAGATCACGGAAGAGGTTAGTCAGGGGTAACTCGCAAACTGCGCTTGCCGTTCCCGAGGGAACCAATGACACACAAGCGGCTTTCTATAATGGTACCAAGCGTGGGTTCCCGCCAAGGGAAACGGGCTCCTGCTTTCTTGTCAATGGCATCACCGTGAACAAGACAATTCAAACTGTCGAAAGTGCCGCGGCCGGCAGCGCTTTCCTGATCGAGGACGTTTATCCCGCGATCGACGGCGGCCGTTTCGCCGTGAAGCGGATCGCGGGAGAACGGATCGAGGTCTGGGCCGACATCTACCGCGATGGCGAGGCCGTGATATCAGCCGCGCTGATCTGGCGAGGAGAGCAGGAGCGCGAATGGCGGAGCGAGCCGATGACCCATCACGGCAATGACCGCTGGTCCGGCGCGTTCACGCCCCCCGAGCCCGGCCAATATGTCTACGCGATCGAAGCCTGGACCGACGAGTTCGCCACCTGGTCGCACGCCGTCACGCGAAAACGGCGCACCGGGGCCGATGTCAGCCTCGATGCGATCGAGGGCGCCGGCCTTTTGACCAAGGCGCATGGCGCGCAGCAGGACGCCGCAGCGATCATCATCAGGCAGTGCGAGGACTATTTGAGGAACGGCGACATCACCTCGCTGCTCGCGACCGAGCTCGGCGAAGCCATGGCCGAGAGCCAGTCGCGGCCGGACCTGACGCGCTCGCCATTCTTTCCGCTGACCGCGGACCGCGACAAGGCGCGCTTCAGCGCCTGGTATCAGATGATGCCGCGCAGCCAGGGCGCATGGCCGGGCCGGCATGGCACGCTGCGCGACTGCATCGCGCGCGTTCCCGACATCGCCGCGATGGGCTTTGACGTGCTCTACTTCACGCCGATCCACCCCATCGGCAAGACCAGCCGCAAGGGTCGCAACAACGCGCCGGTGGCCGGTGAAGGCGATCCCGGCTCGCCCTATGCGATCGGCTCGGCCGAGGGCGGCCACGACGCGCTGCATCCGGAGCTCGGCACGATCGAGGACTTCCGCGCGCTGGTCGCCACCTGTCTCGAGTATGGGATCGAGCTTGCGCTGGACTTCGCGGTGCAGTGCTCGCCGGATCATCCCTGGCTGTCGCAGCATCCGGAATGGTTCAAATGGCGGCCCGACCGCTCGGTGAAGGCGGCGGACGGCCCCTATTCCGACATCGTCATCCCCGATTTCAATTCGGTGGATCGCGTCGGGCTTTGGAACGCGTTTCGCGATGCCATGCTGTTCTGGATCGACAAGGGCGTGACCATCTTCGCCATCGACAATCACGACACCGCGCCGCTTGCGTTCTGGGAGTGGCTGATCCGCGACATAAGCCGCCGTCATCCCGCCGTGATCCTGTTCTCCAAGACCTATGCACGGCCAAAGCTGATGAAGGGTCTCGCCAAGCTCGGCTTCGCGCAGTCCTTCACGTACTTTCCCTGGCGCACAGAGAGGTGGGAGCTGCAGCAATATCTCGGCGAGCTGACGCGCTATCCCGAGCGCGATTTCTATCGTCCGCACATGTTCGTCAACACGCCTGACCTGTTGCCCTTTCACCTCCAGAGCGGAGAGGCCTGGGCCTTCAAGTCGCGCGTCGCGCTGGCGGCGACGCTGTCAGGCAATTACGGCATCTACAGCGGATTCGAGCTGCTGGAGCATGACGCCATTCCCGGCCGCGAAGAATATCTGGATTCCGAGAAGTACCAGATCAGGCAGCGCGACTGGGACAGACCCGGCAACATCAAGCCCTACATCGCGGCGCTCAACCGCATCCGCAACGACAACGCGGCGCTTCAGCAGACCGCGAATTTGCGCTTTATCGCCATCGAGGACGGCGAGACCATCGCCTTCGTCAAGGAGGCAGCCGATCCGGCCAACATTGTCGTCGTCGTGATCGCGCTGGCGCGCCATGTCCGTGAATGCTGGCTGCCGCTCGGTGATCTCACCGTTGACGTCGGCGGACGGCGTCACCATGTGACGACACTCGAAAACCTGCTCACCGGCGAACAATCCCGCATCGAATGGGGCGGCATCAAGTTGCGTATCGATCCCGACCGCGATCCGGCACTTCTGTTCCGCTGCCTGGCGTAAGGGGTCACGCCATGAATGTTCTGTCTTCCGTCGATACCAAGAAGGTTGAGGCTGCCGAGGTCGTGGATGAGCTCTGGTACAAGGACGCGATCATCTACCAGCTCCACGTCAAGGCCTTCGCCGACAGCAACAATGACGGCATCGGCGACTTCGCCGGGCTGACCGAGAGGCTGCCCTATCTGCAGGAGCTCGGCGTCACGGCGCTGTGGCTGCTGCCGTTCTATCCCTCGCCCGGCCGCGACGACGGCTATGACATCGGCGATTACGGCGCGGTCAATCCCGATTTCGGGACGATGAAGGACTTCAAGCGCTTCATCCAGGAGGCACAGAAGCGCGGCCTGCGCGTCATCACCGAGCTCGTCGTCAACCACACCTCGGACCAGCACAAATGGTTCAAGCGCGCGCGGCGCAGCCATCCGGGCTCCAGCGCCCGCAACTGGTATGTCTGGAGCGACACCGACCAGAAGTACCAGGGCACGCGCATCATCTTCACCGACACCGAGAAGTCGAACTGGACCTGGGATCCCGAGGCCGGCGCGTTCTATTGGCACCGCTTCTTCTCGCACCAGCCAGACCTCAATTTCGACAATCCGCGCGTGGTCAGCGCCATCATCCAGGTGATGAAGCGCTGGCTCGATGCCGGTGTCGACGGTTTCCGGCTCGATGCGATTCCGTATCTGTGCGAGCGCGAGGGCACCTCGAACGAGAACCTGCCCGAGACCCATGCGATCATCAAGCGGCTGCGCCAGGAGCTGGACGCATATTCCAAGGGCAAGCTGCTGCTGGCCGAGGCCAATCAATGGCCGGAGGACGTGCAGGAATATTTCGGCCGTGGCGACGAATGCCACATGGCCTATCACTTCCCGCTGATGCCGCGCATCTACATGGCGATCGCGCAGGAGGACCGCTTCCCGATCACCGACATCCTGCGCCAGACGCCTGATATCCCGGCGAGCTGCCAATGGGCGCTGTTCCTGCGCAATCACGACGAGCTCACGCTGGAGATGGTTACCGACGTCGAGCGCGACTATCTCTGGACCACCTACGCCAACGATCCCCGCGCGCGCATAAATGTCGGCATCCGCCGCCGCCTTGCGCCGCTGATGGACAACGACCGGCGCAAGATCGAGCTGATGAACTCGCTGCTGCTGTCGTTCCCGGGCACGCCGATCATCTATTACGGCGACGAGATCGGAATGGGCGACAACATCTATCTCGGCGATCGCAACGGCGTGCGCACGCCGATGCAATGGAGCCCGGACCGCAACGGCGGCTTCTCGCGCTGCGACCCAGCCCGGCTCTACGCGCCCCTGATCATGGACCCGGTCTACGGCTATGAATCCGTGAACGTCGAGGCGCAGTCGCGCAGCCTGTCCTCGCTGCTCAGCGCCACCAAGCGGCTGATCTCGGTGCGCAAGTCGACGCTCGCCTTCGGACGCGGCACCATGACCTTCATCCGCCCGGCCAATCGCGCCGTGCTGGCCTATGTCCGGCAATACCGCGACGAGGTGATCCTCTGCGTCGCCAATCTGTCGCGCGCCGCGCAGGCCACCGAGCTCGACCTGTCGCCGTGGAAGGATCGCATTCCGCAGGAAATGCTCGGCCGCACGCGCTTTCCCGCGATCGGCGAATTGCCCTACATGATCACGCTGGGGCCCTACGGCTTCTACTGGTTCCAGCTTCAGGAGCGCGACAAGTCGGAGCCGGTGATTCCGCGCGCAGTGCCGGAATTCGAGACGCTGGTGGTGCCGGTGAATTCGAACTGGGTCTCGCTCGCCCGCGAGCGCGGGGTGTTCGAGCGCGACGTGCTGCCGGGCTTCCTGTCGCGGACGCGCTGGTATCCGGAGCACAATCCCAAGCAGATCAAGGCCACGCTCACCTCAGCGGTACCGTTCAGCGACATCGGCGACAACAGACCCTGGATCGCGTTCTTCGAGACGACGCGGAACGACGTCACCACGCGCTACGTGATGCCGATGCAGATCGAGTGGGTGCGCTTCGACCGCGAACGCTTCAACCCGAAGGCGCTCGCCGCCGTGCGCCAGGGTGCGCGAGAGGGCACGCTGCTCGACGTCGCGACCGAGCAGATCTTCATCGGCCTGTTCCTGCGGGGCCTGTCGCAAAACCTGGTGGTGGAGGAGAACAATCTGCGGCTGGAGTTCAAGGCGACCAGCCGGTTCGCCGACTACACCATCAAGGAGCCCGAACGCATCCGCGCCATCGAGCAATCGAACAGCACCGCGCTGGTCGACAACAAGTACGTCGCCAAGATCTATCGCCGGCTCGAAAGCGGCGTCAGCCCCGAGATCGAGATCGGCCGCTATCTCACCGAGGTCGCTCGCTTCGCCAACACGCCGGCGCTGCTCGGCAGCGTCGAGCTTGTCGACAATAACCAGCGCAGCGCGCTCGGCGTGCTCCATGCCTATGTCGAAAACCAGGGCGACGGCTGGACCGTGACGACTGGGTATCTCGATCGCTATGTCGACGAGCAGCGCCTGGCACCGGCCGATGAGATGCCGCGCGAAACCCAGGAGCAGGCGCCGTATCTGCATTTCATCGCGCAGATCGGCCGGCGGCTCGCCGAGCTGCACGTCGCGCTCGCCGCGGCAAAGCCCGACGATCTCGCGCCCGTGCCGATCGAGCCGGCCCAGATCAGGACCTGGCTCTCCGACCTCAAGGCGCGTGCCGAGCGGGTTCTCGAGCGGCTGGCCGACAGCCGCGACGGGCTGCGGGAGGCGGACCGGCCCCTGATCGACCGGCTCGTCGCCGCACGCCGTAGCCTGTTCGACGGCCTGAATGCGCTCTTGCCATCCGACATCGGCGGGTTGAACATCCGTCATCATGGCGACTTCCGGCTCGGGCAAACTCTGATCGTGAAGGACGATATCTTCATCATCGACTTCGACGGCGATCCGCGTGTGCCGCTGGCCAACAAGCGCCGCAAGGCGCCGGCCGCCCGCGACGTCGCCGGCCTGATCCATTCCATCAACCTTTCCGTGAACGCGGCGCTAGGCCGCGCGCTCACGGGCGCCTCCGACGAGCAGGACCGGCTCGCGGCCGCGCTCGACGAATGGCGCGAGCGCGCCACCGCGACCTTCCTGTCCGCCTACCGCGAAGCCATGACCGACCGGAGGCTGTGGCCGGAGGATCGGTCCTGCGCGGAAGGCCTGTTGAAATTTTTCCTGCTAGATCGAGCGTTCCACGACGTAGAGTACGAGCTGTCCCACCGGCCTGAGGGGCTCCATGCGCCGCTGACCGGACTGCTTCGCATTCTGTCCAGTGCCGAGAGCGAAGCCCATGCCTAAACTGCCTGCCGAAGCCTACGCGATCATCGAGGGCCGCCACTCCGACCCCTTCCACTATCTCGGGCTGCATCCCGAGGGTGGCAAAAGCGTGGTCCGCGCATTCCTGCCCGAGGCCACCAATGTCGAGGCGGTCGGCGACCATGGCGAGGTCGCGCCGCTCGACCGCGTCCACGATTCCGGCCTGTTCATCGGCGCCCTGCCCAACGGCTCGAAGCACTACCAGCTGCGCGCCAAGTTCGGCAGCAACGTCGTCGAGTTCGAGGATGCCTACCGCTTTCCACCGATCCTGACCGATTTCGACCTCTACCTGCTCGGCGAAGGCACCCATCAGCGCCTCTACGACAAGCTCGGCGCGCACCCCTTGCGGCTCGAGGGCGTCGACGGCATCGGCTTCGTCGTGCTGGCGCCGAATGCGCGGCGCGTCTCCGTGGTCGGCGACTTCAACTTCTGGGACGGTCGGCGCCATCCGATGCGGGTGCGCGGCAACGGCTATTGGGAATTGTTCATCCCGCATGCGAAGGCAGGCGATCACTACAAGTTCGAGATCGTCGGACCGCATGGTCATCTGCTGCCGCTGAAATCCGATCCGATGGCATTCGCCAGCGAGTTGCGGCCGAAGACGGCGTCGATCGTGTTCGACGAGGCGCATCTGCCGCGGCCGCGCCCGGCGCCCGAAGGCATCAATGCAATGTCGGCACCGATGTCGATCTACGAGGTTCATCTCGGCTCGTGGCGGCGCAAAGGCAACAATGAATGGCTGACCTATCGCGAGCTTGCCGAGCAGCTGCCGGCCTATGCGCGCGACATGGGCTTCACCCATCTCGAATTCCTGCCCGTGAGCGAGCACCCGTTCGACGGCTCATGGGGCTATCAGCCGACCGGCCTCTATGCGCCGACCAGCCGCTTCGGCAGCCCCGAGGATTTTGCGGCACTGATCGATGCCTGCCACCGCGAAGGCATCGGCGTGCTGCTCGACTGGGTGCCGGGTCACTTCCCGGACGACCCGCACGGGCTCGGCCATTTCGACGGCACCGCGCTCTACGAGCACGCCAACCCGCTGCAGGGCCGCCACCTCGACTGGGGCACGCTGATCTACAACTACGGCCGCACCGAAGTGACGAACTTCCTGGTGTCGAACGCGCTGTTCTGGATGGAGCGTTATGCCATCGACGGCCTGCGCGTCGATGCGGTCGCGTCCATGCTCTATCTCGACTACAGCCGGCCGCCCGGCGCGTGGATCCCGAACCAATATGGCGGCCGCGAGAACATCGAGGCGATCAACTTCCTGCGCCGCTTCAACACGGAGATGTTCGCCCGCTTCCCGCAGGCGACCACGGCCGCGGAGGAATCCACCGCCTGGCCCCAGGTCTCGCGCCCTGTCGAGTTCGGCGGGCTCGGCTTCGGCTACAAATGGAACATGGGCTGGATGCACGACACGCTGAACTACATCAGCAAGGATCCGATTCACCGCAAGCATCATCACGGCGAGATCCTGTTCGGCCTGCACTATGCGTTTTCGGAGAACTTCATCCTGCCGCTGTCGCATGACGAGGTCGTGCACGGCAAGCGCTCCATCCTCGGCCGCATGCCCGGCGACGAGTGGCAGCGCTTTGCCAATTTGCGCGCCTATTACAGCTTCATGTTCGGCCATCCCGGCAAGAAGCTCTTGTTCATGGGCGCGGAGATCGCACAGAGCCGCGAATGGAATCACGACCAGTCGCTCGACTGGCACCTGCTCGAGTACAAGGTCCATTCCGGCGTCCAGGCCCTGATCCGCGACCTTAACCGGCTCTACCGCGCGGTGCCGGCGCTGCACCAGATGGATTGCGAGCAGGCCGGCTTCGAATGGCTGATCACGGACGATGCCAATCGCAACGTATTCGCCTGGCTACGCAAGGGGTTCGACGAGAACGCGCGGTGTATCGTCATCGTCAACTTCTCGCCCAACGTCTACCAGAACTATCGCGTTCGCGTGCCCTTCGGCGGCAAGTGGAAGGAAGTGCTCAACTCCGATTCCGCCCATTATGGCGGCAGCAATGTCGGCAATATCGGCGAAGTCCAGGCCGAGGGCGGCGAGCTCCGCCTCACCATTCCGCCGCTCGCTGCGATCTTCCTCGTTCCGGAAAGCTGATCGATGCGCCTGACCGCTGGATCGCCCGCACGGCTCGGCGCAAGCTGGGACGGACGCGGCACCAATTTCGCGCTGTTCTCCGCCAACGCGCAGAAGGTCGAGCTCTGCCTGTTCGACACCCAAGGCCGCCGCGAGCTCGAGCGCATCGAGCTGCCCGAGAAGACCGAGGACGTCTGGCACGGCTATCTCAACGACGTCTCGCCGGGCCAGCTCTACGGCTATCGCGTGCACGGCCCCTATGAGCCCGAGCACGGCCATCGCTTCAATGCCAACAAGCTGCTGCTCGACCCCTACGCCAAGCGTCTCGCCGGGCGTCTGGTCTGGAGCGATGCGCATTTTGCCTATCGCACCGGAAGCCCGCGCGAGGATCTGTCGTTCGACCGGCGCGACAACGCGCGCGGCATGCCCAAGGCCGTCGTGGTCGACGAGACCTTCAACTGGGGCCGCCGCGAGATCCGGCCGAACATTCCCTGGGAAGACACCATCATCTACGAGGCCCACGTCAAGGGCCTGACCCAGAAGCGCGACGACGTGCCGCCGAACCTGCGCGGCACCTATGGCGGACTGTCCTCGCCCGCGATGATCGAGCACCTTAGGAAGCTCGGCGTCACCACGGTCGAGCTGCTGCCGGTGCACAGCTTCGTCGACGACCGCATCCTCGTGGAAAAGAAGCTCGCCAATTACTGGGGCTACAACACGCTGTCCTTCTTCGCGCCGGAGCCTCGCTACGCCCAGGACAATGCGCTCGATTCCTTCCGCACCACGGTGGCGCGGCTGCACGATGCCGGCATCGAGGTCATGCTCGACGTGGTCTACAACCACACCGCCGAGGGAAATCATCTCGGTCCGACGCTGTGCTATCGCGGCATCGACAACGCCTCCTATTATTGGCTGAACCGCGAGAACCCGCGCTATTACGACGACTTCACCGGCTGCGGCTCCTCGGTGAACCTCACCCATCCGCGCGTGCTGCAGATGGTGATGGATTCCATGCGCTACTGGGTCGAGGTCTGCCACGTCGACGGCTTCCGCTTCGACCTCGCCACCACGCTGGCACGCGGGCCGAACGGTTTTGATCGCGGCAGCTCGTTCTTGACCGCAGTGCGACAGGATCCGGTGCTGGCGACCGTCAAGCTCGTCGCCGAGCCATGGGACCTCGGCCTCGGCGGCTACCAGGTCGGCGCCTTCCCCTCGCAATGGTCGGAATGGAACGATCGCTATCGCAGCGCCATGCGCCGCTACTGGAGCGGCGAAGGCAGCCTGATCGGCGACATCTCCAGCCGCATGACCGCGTCGTCCGACCTGTTCAATCACGACGGGCGGCGGCCGCGCGCCAGCATCAACCACATCACCGTCCACGACGGCTTCACGCTCGCCGATCTCTTCAGCTACAACGAGAAGCACAACGAGGCCAACGGCGAGGACAATCGCGACGGCTCCAACGACAATCACAGCAACAATTGCGGCGTCGAGGGGCCGACCGACGATCCTGATATCATCAGCCTGCGCCGTCAGCTGCGCAAGAACGTGCTGGCCTGCCTGATGCTGGCCCAGGGCGTTCCGCTGATCCTCGCCGGCGACGAGGTCGGCAACTCGCAATCCGGCAACAACAACGCCTATTGCCAGGACAACGAGGTCGGCTGGGTCGGCTGGGACAATCTCGGCAAGGACGGCGACGACATGATCGACTTCGTCGCCCAGCTCGCCGACATCCGTCGCCGTTTCTCGCAGCTGCGCAGCCATCGCTGGCTCGACGGCCGGCCCAAGGACGGCGTCTCCTACGGCGCGTTGTGGCTGACGCCGGCCGGCGACGAGATGACGGAGAGCGACTGGACATTCCCGGATGGGCGGTTTCTCTCCTATGTGATGGGCCCGATGGAACCGGGTGGGGCCGCGATCTTTATCGTACTGAACGCCGCTCCCGAAGAGATCGCATTCAAATTGCCCAAAATGACCGAATACAAGAGCTGGCAGCAGCTCCTGAACACGACCGATGCCAAGCTGAATACGATCGACTTCCTGCCCGGGAGCGACAGCAAGGCGCCGCCGCGATCCGTGCTCGCCTTCGCAGGCGCGCTATGAGGCCATCCTTCGGGGCGAGGCCGACCAAGGACGGCGTGTCGTTCCGGCTGTGGGCACCGGCCGCGCGCCGCGTCGATCTCCTGCTCGACCGCAGGCACGCGATGCAGCGCCGGCAGGACGGCTGGTACGTCGCCGAGATCGCCGGCCTCGCCGCCGGCAGCAAATACAAGTTCAGGATCGACGACGACATCGACGTGCCGGATCCCGCTTCGGCCTTCCAGCCCGAGGACGTGTTCGGCCCGAGCGAGGTGATCGATCACGATAACTTCGCCTGGCGCGCGCGCGATTGGCGCGGCCGTCCCTGGGAAGAGACGGTGCTGGTCGAGACCCATGTCGGCACCTTCACGCCGGAAGGCACCTATCGCGCCATGATCGACAAGCTCGATCATCTCGCCGCGACCGGCATCACGGCGCTGGAATTGATGCCGCTCGCCGATTTCGCGGGACGCCGCGGCTGGGGCTATGACGGCGTGCTGTGGTACGCGCCGGACAGTGCCTATGGCCGGCCCGAAGACCTGAAGACGCTGATCGACGAGGCGCATCTGCGCGGGCTGATGGTGTTCCTCGACGTCGTCTACAATCATTTCGGACCGGAAGGAAATTACCTCGGCCGCTACGCACCGACCTTCTTCACCGATGCGCACACGCCGTGGGGCAGTGCGATCGATTATCGCGTGCCGCAAGTGCGCGCCTTCGCCGTCGAGAACGCGTTGTCCTGGCTCGCCGACTACCGCTTCGACGGCCTCAGGCTCGACGCCGCCAATCACATCATGGCTATCCCGGGCGAGCAGTCCATGCTGCAGGACCTCAGCGTTGCCGCCGGCGAGCTCGCCAAGGCTACGGGACGCCACATCCATCTCGTGCTGGAGAACGGCGACAATCGCGCCAGCCTGCTCGACGCTGCGCAGGAGCCGCCGAACGGCAAATATCGCGGGCAGTGGAACGACGACTATCATCACGTCTGGCACGTGATGCTGACCAGCGAGCATGCCGGTTACTATGGCGACTACCAAACGCCGCGCATGGACCTGGCGCGCGCGCTCGCCTCCGGCTTCGTCTATCAGGGCGAGATCTCGGAGTTCTGGGGCAAGAAGCCGCGCGGCGAGCCGAGCGGCCAGCTGCCGCCGGCCACCTTCGTCAATTTCCTGCAGAACCACGACCAGATCGGCAATCGTCCACTCGGCGAGCGGCTGGAAAGTCTGGCATCGCCAAAGCAGATCGAGGCCGCGCTCGCGGTCACCCTGCTCGCGCCTATGGTGCCGATGCTGTTTCAGGGCGAGGAATGGGGCTCGACGGTCCCCTTCCCGTTCTTCTGCGATTTCCAGGGCGGACTCGCCGATGCCGTGCGCACGGGGCGCAAGCGGGAATATGCCTGGGCGTACGAGAAATACGGCGACGAGGTGCCCGACCCGCTCGATCCGGCAACGCTGCAATCGGCCGTGCTCGACTGGACCGGCCGCACGCCGCAACACGATGCGCGGCTTGGGCTGGTGCGAGAGCTGCTCGGCGTCCGTCGCAAGCAGGTCATGCCGCGGCTGAAAGGCACAAGCTTCGGTGATGCCCAGGCGGCCGACAACGGCCTCCTCACCGCGCATTGGCGCATGGGCGACGGCTCGACATTGCGCCTTGTCGCCAATCTGTCCGATCACGAGATCACCTCCAGCGTCAGCGCGGGCACGCCGATCTGGGGCGGCGGATCCGGCGAGCGGCTCCCGCCCTGGTCGGTGATCTGGCGCCTCGGAGGTTAGGATGCCTCCCGCCATTCCGCTCGCGACCTACCGGCTCCAGCTCACCGCAGATTTCGACTTCGACAAGGCTGCCGCCGTCGTTCCTTACCTCAAGGCGCTTGGCATCACGCATCTCTACGCCTCACCGGTGATGAAGGCCCGCAAGGGCTCGACCCATGGCTACGACACCGTCGACCACGGCCAGTTCAATCCCGAGCTCGGCGGCGAAGCCGGCTTTGCGCGGCTGAGCGAAGCGCTCCAGCAGCACGATCTCGGGCTCATCATCGATTTCGTCCCCAACCATGTCGGCGTGCATTTTGCCGACAATCCGTGGTGGCTCGACGTGCTGGAATGGGGCCAGGCCTCTCCGCACGCCGCCTCCTTCGACATCGACTGGGACCAGCTGGCCTACCGCGCCCGCGGCGGCGTGCTGCTGCCGATCCTCGGCTCGTCCTACGGCGAGGCGCTGGAGCGCGGCGACATCGAGCTGCGCTACGACCCGGACGAAGGAAGCTTCGCGGCGTGGTATTTCGAGCACCGCTTGCCCATCGCGCCGGAGCGCTATGGCGAGATGCTGCGGATGGTCGTCAAGGAGGCGGACGCGGCGGAAACGGAGCCCGGCAAGCGCCTGCTGTCGCTCGCGACCCGTTACACGGGGCTGCGGCGTCCCAATCGCAAGGAAGCTCCCGGCTTCAAGGCCGAGCTCAAGGAGATCGCAGGCGCCGCCGACATCATCAAGCGCGGCCTTGCCGCCTATCGCGCCGGCAAGGACCGCCCGGCACAGACGCTGACGCTGCATCATCTCCTGGAGCGCCAGCACTACAAGCTCGGGCACTGGCGGCTTGCCTCCAGCGACATCAATTATCGCCGCTTCTTCGACGTCAATGGCCTCGCCGGCCTGCGCGTCGAGGACGCGAGCACATTTGCCGCCACGCACCGGCTGGTGAAGCAGCTCATTGCCGACGGCAAATTGCAGGGAATCCGGCTCGATCACATCGATGGCCTGCGCGACCCCGCCCAATATTGCCAGCGATTGCGCCGGCTGGTGCGCGACGCCCAAAGCAACACCGCCCAAGGCAACACAAAGCCGTTCTATACGGTGATCGAAAAAATCCTGTGTGAGCACGAGCGCCTGCCGCATTTCGCCGGTGTCCAGGGCACCACCGGCTACGAGTGGATGAATGTCATCACCCACGTGCTGATCGATCCTAGGGGGCTGGAGGCGCTGGACGAGACCTGGCGGCAGATCAGCAACCGGCCGCCGCGGCTTGTGCCTTACGTCAAGGACGCCAAGCGGCGCGTGCTCGAGACGTTGCTGACCAGCGAATTCACCGTGCTGACCCGCCTGCTCGCGCGCATCGCCAACGGCCATTATTCGACGCGGGACTTCTCGGCCGACAGCCTGCGGCAGGCGCTCGAGCTCTATGTGCTGCATTTCCCGGTCTATCGCACCTATCTGACGCACAGCGGCCCGACGGCAGCGGACCGCAAGCTGATCGACGACACCATCGCGCGCGCCCGCCGGGACTGGTTCGCCGCCGACGACGGCATCTTTGACTTCCTGCGCGATGCCCTGACCATGGACCTGCTCAAGCCCGGCCGTCCGCCGCACAGCGCCCCGCGCGTGCGCCGCTTCGCGCTGAAGGTGCAGCAATTCACGGGGCCGATGATGGCGAAGTCGCTGGAGGACACCGCGTTCTATCAGTTCCACCGCTTGCTGGCGCTGAACGAGGTCGGCGGCGATCCCTCAAGCACCGGCCTCAGCATTCCCGCCTTCCACCAGGCCATGCAGGTCCGCGGCAGGGAATGGCCGCAAGGCATGACGGCAACCGCCACCCACGACACCAAGCGCGGCGAGGATGCGCGCACGCGCATCGCGGCGCTCAGCGAGATCCCCGGTGAATGGACCAGCGCGGTGGCGCGCTGGAAGGTGCTGAACGCACCGCATCTCACGCTCCACGGCAATTTCCGCGCGCCGTCGGCAACGTTCGAATACATGCTCTACCAGACCCTGCTCGGCGTCTGGCCGATTGAGGCGCCGGCCGATGCCGCCTTTGTCGAGCGCATCCAGGCCTATGCCCTCAAGGCTGCGCGCGAGGGCAAGGAGGAGACGAGCTGGCTCAACCCGCATGAAGCCTATGAGGACGGCATCCGCGACTTCATCGCCAAGATCCTCGACGCCGACCGGTCCGCGGAATTCCTTCAGGCGTTGCAGACGCTGGCTCGCCGCATCGCGCTGCTCGGCACGTTGAACTCGCTGAGCCAGCTCACGCTCAAGGCGACGCTGCCGGGCGTGCCGGACTTCTATCAAGGCACCGAATTCTGGGACCTGTCGCTGGTCGATCCCGACAACCGCCGTCCGGTCGATTTCGCCGCGCGCCATGCGGCGCTGACATCATTGGAAGCGCCGGATTGGAGCGGCCTCATCGAGAACTGGCCGGACGGCAAGCTCAAGCTGGCCTGGACGCGGCATCTGCTCAAGCTGCGCAACGAGCTGGGCGACGTCTTCGCGCAGGGCGACTACCAGCCGCTGGAGGTACGAGGCGCCCATGCCGACCATGTCGTCGCCTTCGCGCGCCGTCATGGCCGCGCCGCCGCGATCGTCGTGGCTGGGCGTCATTTCGCCCCCTTCACCCAAGCGGGCCGGGAATGGCCCGCACCGGAAGGTATCGACGCCACCATCGACATCACGGGCTATACCGTGCCGGGCCTTGCGGGCAACGACTTGCCGCTCGCGCAGGCCTTTCGCGACTATCCTGCCTCGGTCATCGCGGCCCGAACCGCGAATGCCGTCGGAGCGCCGCGACAACGCGTGCGCGCCTGAGGTCACTTCCCCCCATCTTTGGTCAGCAGCAATTGGCCGCGCTTCCTGATCGTCGCCTGCGCCATCTCGGCAAAGCGCTGCAACAGCCAGGGCAGCACCACCTCGACCCGGACCTGATCGTCGGCGACATCGACCTGCCCGGTCGCGACCTGGCCGAGCGCGCGGATGCGGAAATTCATGGTGTCGCCGCTCCAGCGTTCCTCCTCGACCTGCATCACGGGAATGCTTGCTGCGGCGCGGCCAAGCCCAGTCTTCAGCCGGCGCACCGCCTCCTCACGGCCGAGACGATGCGGAATTGAGACGACGAGCGGTGCTGACATGGTCCTGCCTCTTCTGACTAACTCCACATAATCATGTCAGGTCGACCAACAAAGGTTCCATGCAAGTTGATCCCCCGTCCGTGTTTCAAAGCCGGAACTTTACAACCTGCGGCAAGTTGCCCCCGCACAACGGGACAGGTTGCAACGACCCTTTGAACAAAGGGCTGGAGGAGATTCGCATGTCAATCGGCACGATCATTCTGATCATTTTGATCATCGCCCTGCTCGGCGGCTTCAGCGGCATCGGCGGCGGGCCGTTCTACGGCACCGGCTATTACGGCGGCGGCGGCCTCGGGCTTGTCATCGTCATTCTGCTGATCCTTCTGCTGATGGGTAGGATCTAGATGCAGACTTGGTAGGGTGGGCAAAGGCGCGGCGCGCCGTGCCCACCTCATCGCTCGAACGAAAGCAGGTGGTGGGCACGCTTCGCTTTGCCCACCCTACGGCACCCGCCTTCGTCGCAACAGCGACGACCTACTTCACCTTCCCTGCCAGCTTCTTCATCGCCGCCTTGATCGATGCGGCGGCATCGTCATAACCCTCCCACGCCTTCGATCGCGCCAGCAGGGCCGGCACGGTGCGTAGCGTGTATCGCTTGGGATCGAGATCGCTCTTCACCTGCGCCCAGGTCAGCGGCATCGAGACCGTGGCCCCGGCGCGGGCTCGCGGCGACAACGGGGCCACCGCCGTCGACATGCGGTCGTTGCGCAGATAATCCAGGAAGATCTTTCCCTTGCGCAGCTTCTTCGACATGTTGAGCAGATAGCGTTCGGGATCATCGTCCGCCATCCACTGGCAGACGCCTTGCGCAAAGGCCTTGGCCTCCTTCCAGCTCACCTTGTCGCGCGCGCCATGAAGCAGTGGCACCACGACGTGCAGGCCCTTGCCGCCCGTGGTCTTGCAGAAGCTGTCCATGCCGATGTCGGCGAGCCGCTGCCGCATCTCCTTGGCCGCCTCGACGACGTCGGCGAAGTCGACGTCGGGCGCGGGATCGAGGTCGAACACCAGCCGGCCCGGGGTGTCATAGGCATAGGGCGCGCAGTTCCACGGATGCAGCTCGACGCCGCCGATCTGCGCCACCGCGGCGAGCCCTTCGATCCGGTCGATCTGAAGATAGGGCTTGCGGTCGCCGGAGACCCGCGCGAGCTCCAGAAGGTTCGACGTCCCCTGCATCGCATGGCGCTGGAAGAAGCACTCGCCCTTGATGCCGTCGGGCGCACGGATCAGCGAGCATGGCCGGCCCTTGAGATGCGCGATCATCCATTCGCCGACGGCTTCGAGATAGCGGGCAAGGTCCAGCTTGGTGACGGCGCCACCATCGCCGTCGTCCGGCCAGAGCTCCTTGTCCGGCTTGGAGATGACGACGCCCATGACCTCGGCATTTTGAGCGGTCTGCTTCGCTCGTCCGCCCGCCTTCGTGCGCGCCGCCTTCCTGGCCCGGGGCTCGGCGAGCTCGGTATCGACGGGCGTCTCGGCCTGGACTTCCTCGGCCGGCTTGTCCTGCCGCAAGCCCTTGAACGCCGCCTGACGAATATTGCCGTCGGCGGTGAAGCCCGCGAACTCGATCTCGGCGACGAGCTCCGGCTTCAGCCAGTGCACGTCCCGCGTCTTCTTCGGCGCGTTCTTGCCGCCGAATGGGCTCTCCTTGACCTCCATGGCCTTGAGAGACGGCATGAGGCGCTTGACCTTGTCCGCGCCAAAGCCGGTGCCGACCATGCCGACGAAGGCGAGATGATCGCCGCGCTGCACGCCTGCCATCAGCGAGCGGAATTTGCCGTTGGTGGTCTTGTAGCCGCCGATCACCACCTCATGGCCGGCGCGGCATTTCGACTTGACCCAGCTCTCGGTGCGCCCCGAGCGATAGGGCGCGTTCAGCTTCTTCGACACCACGCCTTCGAGCTCGAGCTTGCAGGCCGATTGCAGCACGGCATCGCCGCCGCTCTCGAAATGCTCGACATAGCGGAGCTGGCTCGATTTCCGCTTGCGCTGGCCGAGCAGCTGCTTCAGCCGGGCCTTGCGTTCGCTGAGCGGCAGGCGGCGGCAATCCTCGTTCTCCGCGAACAGCAGATCGAAGGCAAAGAAAATCAGGTCGTCGGTCTTGCCGTCGGACAGGGCCGCTTGCAGCGAGGAGAAGTTCGGCGCACCGTTATGGTCGAGCGCGACGATCTCGCCGTCGATCATCACGTCCGGCAGCGCGGCCGCCTCCTCGGCGATGGAGGCGAACTTGCTCGTCCAGTCGAGACCCTTGCGGGTCTTCAGCGTCGCCTCGCCGTCCTCGACCCGGAGCTGAACGCGATAGCCGTCGAACTTGATCTCGTGGCACCAGCCCTCGTCTCCGGGCGGCCGCTCGACCAGCGTGCAGAGCTGCGGCGCAACGAAATCCGGCATCTCCGACACCTTCTTGGCGCTCGTCGCGGTCGTGGCACTTGTCTTCGCCGCTTTGCCGGCCTTCAACGCGGTGCGCGGCGCCGGCTTCACCGTGCGTCCTTTCGTCTCCTCGGCACGATTGGACTGCCAGACTGCGTCGGCCTTGCCCTTGGTGGCCTTGGCCAGCATGAACGGCTTCGGCGCGCGGCCCTTGCCCGCGGCGATCTGCTCCATGGTGCGGCCGGAGGCGACAGACTTGTCCTGCTCGAGAATGTCGTTGTCCGCACCTTCGCGAGCATCTTCGTCACGATGCTTGATCAGGAGCCAGTTGGTCCGCTTCTCGCCGCCGCGGTTGCGCATCCGCACCAGGACCCAGCTACCCTGCAGCTTGTCGCCGTGGAGCGTGAACTTCAGATCGCCCTTCTTGAAGCCGGCTTCCGGATCGTCCGAGTCCCAGGTGCCGCGGTCCCACAGCATCACGGTGCCGCCGCCGTATTGGCCTTCCGGAATCGTGCCTTCGAAATCGCCATAATCGAGCGGATGGTCCTCGACCTCGACCGCGAGCCGCTTGTCATGGGGATCGAGCGAGGGCCCCTTCGTCACCGCCCAGGACTTGAACACGCCGTCGAATTCGAGCCTGAGATCGTAATGCAGCCGGCTCGCATCATGCTTCTGGATCACGAAGCGCCGCTGTTTCGATGGCGCCACGGCGGACTTGCCCGATGGCTCCGGCGTTTTCTCGAAGTCTCGCTTCTGTCGGTAAGTGGAAAGTTTTTGCAGCACGACCGGTCCCGCTTCTCGTTCGGCACTCAAAGCCTATCACGGCGAAAGTCCCGCCCGGAACCAAAACCCGATGGGACGGTTGGGGTTCCAAAACGCCTTGAAAACGCTGGAGAATGGAATGGCCCCGCGCGCCTATTGGAAGGGAACGTTGAAGCTGTCGTTGGTCAGTTGCCCGGTCGTGCTTTATCCGGCAACCACCGCGGCCGAGAAGACGCGGTTTCACCTGATCAACCGCGAGACCGGGAACCGGCTCAAGCAGCAGATGATCGATTCCGAGACCGGTGACGTCGTCGAGAGCGACCAGAAGGGCCGCGGCTACGAGCTGCGCAAGGGCAAGTACGTCGAGATCGAGCCGGAGGAGCTCGAGGCGGTCCAGATCGAGAGCAACCATACCATCGACATCGAGAGCTTCGTGCCGCGCGAGGAGATCGATCAGCGCTTTCTCAACCATCCCTATTTCATCGCGCCCGACGGCAAGGCGGCGGCCGATGCGTTCGCGGTGATCCGCGACGCGATGAAGGACCAGGAACGCGTCGCGCTCGCCAAGATCGTTCTGACCAACCGCGAGCACGTCATGGCGATCGAGCCGCTCGGCAAGGGCCTGCTCGGCACCACGCTGCGCTTCCCTTACGAGCTGCGCGAGGAGGACCAGTTCTTCGACGACATCAAGAGCCCGAAGATCACCAAGGACATGGTCGAGCTCGCCGGCCACATCCTGCAGACCAAGGCGGCGCATTTCGACCCCAGCAAGTTCAAGGACGAATACGAGGACGCGCTGAAGGCCTTGGTGAAGCGCAAGGCCAGCGGCAAGAAGATCGAGCTGCCCGAGCCCGAGGAGCGGCCGAGCAACGTCGTCAGCCTGATGGACGCACTGAAGCAGAGCCTGAAGGGCGGCAAGAAGACGGCGGCGAAGTCGCATGCGCGCCGCGCGACGGGGCGGCGGCACGCTCCGAAGAAGGCGCACCGGTCGACGGCGCGGCACAGGAAGGCGGGCTAGTTTACACCGGCGTCATTGCGAGGAGCCCTTGCGACGAAGCAATCCAGACCGCCTCCGCGGCGGGACTCTGGATTGCTTCGCTGCGCTCGCAATGACGATGTGGAGAGAGATATCGTAGGGTGGGCAAAGCGAAGCGTGCCCACCACCTTTATCGAAATCGAGAGAATGGTGGGCACGGCGCGTTGCGCCTTTGCCCACCCTACGGGGTCTGTGGAACGCTAATCCCCCGCCTTCAGCCGATACCCGATCCCGGTTTCCGTCAGCACGTATTGCGGCCGCTCCGGATCGGCTTCGATCTTCTGGCGGAGCTGGCGGACATAGACGCGCAGATATTGCGCGTCGGTCAGTTCGTCCCAGAGCTCTTTCAGCAGGAAGCGGTGGGTGAGCACCTTGCCGGCGTGCTGCACCAGCACGCGCAGGAGATCATATTCCTTCGGCGAGAGTTTCACCTCGCGCTCGCCGACCTTGACGATGCGGCGGACGAGATCGACCGAGAGATCGCCGGTGCGGAAAACCGGACGCTCGCCCTTGACCTGAAGCTGGTGGCGCAACGCGGCGCGCAGGCGCGCCAGGAGCTCCTCCATCCCGAACGGCTTGGTCAGATAATCGTCGGCGCCGAGATCGAGCGCCTGGACCTTGCCGGCTTCGTCGCCGCGGCTCGACAGCACCACGATCGGCACCCCTTCGTTGCGGGCGCGGATGGTGCGGAGCAGCTCATGGCCCTGAACGTCGGGCAGTCCGAGATCGAGGATGATCAGCGCCGGCTCCTCGTCGAGCTTCTCCAGCGCCGTCTTGCCGTTCGGCGCTTCCAGGATGTCATAGCCCTGCGTTGTCAGCCCCATCCGCAGCAATTTGCGGATCGGCGGCTCGTCGTCGATGACCAGGACCTTGATCGGAGCGGCGCTCATGCGGCGGTATCCAATGCGTGGTTCTCTGCCGGAACCGGCAGGCGAACGGTGAGCACCGCGCCGCTTCGCTCGCTGCGATTGGCAGCGGAGATCGTGCCGCGCATCGCTTCAACGAAGCCGCGGGAGATGGCAAGCCCGAGCCCGGTGCCGGGACGGACGTGATCGCCCTTCTGCACGCGATAGAACTTGTCGAACACGCTCTCGAGCTCGTCCGCCGGAATGCCAGCACCCTCGTCGGCGATCTCGAGCACGACATGAGCACCGTCGCGCCGGCCGTGGATCGAGATCGTGGTGTCGGGTGGCGCGTACTTGGCGGCGTTGTCGAGCAGATTGAACAGCACCTGCTCGAACAGCACGGCATCGAGCTGGAGCATCGGCAGATCGGCGGCCAGCGCCAGCTCGACCTTGTGGGCGGTCAGGATCTTGCTCGCGCGCCGTAGCGCGCTGCCCACGATTTCGCCGAGATCGTGCAGCGCCGTGTTGGGCACGATGGCGCCGGATTCGAGCTTGGTCATGTCGAGCAGATTGGCGATGAAGCGGTTGAGCCGCTCGGATTCGTCGATCACGGTGGCGAGCAGGTCACGCTTCTCGGTGTCGGAGAGCGCACCGGCGAGATCGCGCATGGTCGAGGCTGCGCCCAACACCGAGGCCAGCGGCGTCTTCAGATCGTGCGAGATCGAGGTCAACAGTGCCGAGCGCAGCCGCTCGGATTCGACGGTGCGCTTGACGCGGTCCATGTCCTCGACCAGCAGCACGCGCTCGATCGCGAGCGCGCCCTGGTCGACCAGCGCATCGAGCAGCCGGCGCTGGTCCGGCGTCAGCAGCGGGCCGGTGCGGTCGTTGTCGATGCCGATCACGCCGATCGGGCCGCGCCCGGTGCGCATCGGCAGGAACAGCCGTTTTGCGCCGGGCAAGGTGTCCGAGCCGCGGCCGGCGGGGCGATCGTTGCTCCAGGCCCAATTGGCGGCAGCGAGATCGGCTTGGTCGAGCTCGTCCTCGGGCGGATAGCCTGATTTCACCGTGAGCAGGCCTTCATCCGGCAACAACAGCACCACGCGGACCTTGAGCATCAATGCGGTCTGGTAGGCGCTCGCCCACAAGACGTCGTCGAGCGTGGCGGTGCCGGCGAGCTTGCGGCTGAAGGCATAGAGCTGCTCGGTCATCCTGATCCGGCCGATCGCGGTGTCGGCCTGGATGCGCACGCGCGCCGCCACATTGGAGACGATCATCGCCACCACCAGGAACAGCACGAAGGCGGCGACATTGGTCGGGTCGGTGATCGTGAAAGTGTAGATCGGCGGCAGGAAGAAGAAATTGTAGGACAGCGAGGCCGCTACGGTCGCCAGCAGCGACGGCCACAGGCCATAGCGCACGGCCACCGCGACCACCGCGGTCAGCAGCACCAGGTCGACGTTCTCGATGCCGAAATAAGGTTGGATCAACTTGGCCGCGCCGAGACCCACGAGCACGATCCCAAGCGCCTTGAGATAAGGCAAGGGATCGAACGGCTCGGATCGTGCGGCGGTCTGCACCGCCATCTTGGGCGCGGCCTCGCCGGGCAGCTCGTCACCGGCGATGACATGAACGGTGATGTTGCCGGCACGGCGCACCAAATCGTGCACGACGGAGCCGCGCGTCATCTCGAACCAGCGCGAGCGCGTCGACTTGCCGATCACGATCTGGGTGACGTTGTTGCCTTGCGCGAAATTGACGACGTCGTCGGCGATGCGGCGGCCGACGGCGGGAATGGTCAGCGCCTCGCCGCCGAGCGATTCCGCGAGCCGCAGCGTATCGGCCAGGCGATCCCGCTCCTCGTCGGACAATTGCAGCGATCGCCGCGTCTCGATCGAGATCGCGGTGAACGGCGCATGGAGCCGGTCGGCCAGCCGCTTGGTGTAGCGCACGAGGCCGGCCGCGCGCGGATCCTCGCTGACGCAGACCAGGATGCGTTCGCCCGCGGCCCAGGGCCCGGGAATCGCATTCGCCTGCATGTGGTTGAGCAGCTGCTCGTCGACCCGCTCGGCGGTGCGCCGCAGTGCGAGCTCACGCAGCGCCGTGAGGTTGCCCGGCGAGAAATAATGCTCCAGCGCCCGCTCGGCCTGCTTGGGCACATAGACCTTGCCCTCCTTCAGCCGCTGGATCAGGTCGTCTGGCGTGAGGTCGATCAGCTCGATCGCATCGGCACGGTCGAACACCGAATCCGGCACGGTTTCGCGCACCCTGACATGGGTGATCTGGGCAACGACGTCGTTCAGGCTCTCGATGTGCTGGATGTTGACGGCGGTGTAGACGTCGATGCCGTGCGAGAGCAGCTCCTCGACGTCGAGATAGCGCTTGGGGTGGCGGCAAAGAGGCGCATTGGTGTGGGCGAGCTCGTCGACCAGCGCAATCTGCGGCCGCCGCGCGATCACCGCGTCGAGGTCCATCTCCTCGACGATCTGGCCGCGGTAGTCCAGCCGTTTGCGCGGCACCACTTCGAGGCCGCGCACCAGCGCCTCGGTCTCGGCGCGGCCATGGGTCTCGACGAAGCCGACCACGACATCGATGCCGGCCTTGCGCTTGGCATGGGCGCTTTGCAGCATCTCGTAGGTCTTGCCGACGCCGGGAGCGGCGCCGACGAAGATCTTCAGCCTGCCGCTCGCGCTCTCCTCCCGGCGCGCCGCTTCCAGCAGGGCCTCCGGGGACGGACGTTGTTCGGGATCGCGGCGCTCTCGGACCATCTTGCCAGTATAATCACCCCCACACTGCGAGCCTAGACGGCTACTTCGCGGCCATGCGATCGAGCGCGAGATTCAGCGCCAGAACGTTAACCCTGGGCTCGCCGAGCAGGCCGAGCAGGCGGCCTTCGGTGCTGGCGGTCACAAGCTGCTTGACCTGATCCTCAGGCAGACTCCGCGCCTTCGCCACGCGCGGCACCTGGAATTGCGCCGCTTCCGGCGAGATGTCCGGGTCGAGGCCGCTGGCCGAGGTCGTCACCAGATCGACCGGCACCGAGGCGTTCGGATTCTCGCTCCTGAGCTTGTCCACATCTTCCTTCAACCGGTCGGCCAGCGCCTTGCTGGTCGGGCCGAGATTGGAGCCGCCCGAATTGGCGGCATTGTAGGGCGCGGACACCGTCTTGGCCGAGTCGTTCGGGTCCGGCGCCAGCGTCGCCGAGGGGCGGCCGTGGAAATATTTGTCGTCTTTGAACTCCTGCCCGATCAGGGCGGAGCCGATCACCTTGCCGTCTTTCTCGATCAGGCTGCCTTGCGCCTGCACGGGAAACAGCGCGCCGGCCATGCCGGTCATGGCGAGCGGATAGGCAAGCCCGGTGATGGCGGTGAGCGCCAGCAGCAGGACGATGGCGGGGCGGATTTCTCTGAGCATGTCTTTCTCCAAATTTCTCCCGTCATTGCGAGGAGCGAAGCGACGAAGCAATCCAGGCTATCAACCGCGGAGATATTTCTGGATTGCTTCGCTTCGCTCGCAATGACGAATTCAAGCCAAGCGCAACGCGGTCACCGCGAGGTCGATCGCCTTGATGCCGATGAAGGGAATGACGATGCCGCCGAGCCCGTAGATCAAGAGGTTACGCCGGAGCAGCGCGCCGGCCCCGACGGCGCGGTAGGCGACGCCCTTCAGCGCGAGCGGGATCAGCGCGATGATGACGAGCGCGTTGAAGATGATCGCCGACAGGATGGCGCTCTGCGGGCTCGACAGGTTCATGACGTTGAGCACGCTGAGTTGCGGGTAGAACGCCAGGAACATCGCCGGGATGATCGCAAAGTATTTGGCGACGTCGTTGGCGATCGAGAACGTGGTCAGCGCACCGCGCGTCATCAAGAGCTGCTTGCCGATCTCGACCACCTCGATCAGCTTGGTCGGGTTGGAATCGAGGTCGACCATGTTGCCGGCCTCGCGGGCGGCCTGGGTGCCGGTGTTCATGGCGACGCCGACATCGGCCTGGGCGAGCGCCGGCGCGTCGTTGGTGCCGTCGCCGCACATCGCCACCAGCTTGCCCTTGGCCTGCTCGTCGCGGATCAGCTTGAGCTTGTCCTCCGGCGTAGCCTGCGCCAGGAAATCGTCGACGCCGGCTTCCGCCGCGATGGCGGCGGCCGTCATCGGATTGTCGCCGGTGATCATGATGGTGCGGATGCCCATGCGGCGCAGTTCGGCGAAGCGCTCGCGGATGCCGCCCTTGACGATGTCCTTGAGCTGGATGACACCGAGCAACTTGCCGTCTTTCGCAACCGCAAGCGGCGTGCCGCCGGCCTTCGAGATTTCGTCGGCGATGGTCTGGATCTCACGGCCGATCTCCGAGAGCGCCGCGGGCTGGATCGCACGGGCCGTGTTGCCGGAGGCGACCGCCAGCGGCGCGCCGCCGCCGACATAGTTGAGGATGGCATCGACCGCGCCCTTGCGCACCGACGCGCCGCCGGCGTCGACGCCGCTCATGCGGGTCTGCGCCGTGAACGGAACGAAGGTCGCGCCCAGCTCGGCCATGTCGCGGCCGCGGATGCCGTACTTCTCCTTGGCCAGCACGACGATGGAGCGGCCTTCCGGCGTCTCGTCCGCGAGCGAGGCGAGTTGGGCGGCATCCGCCAGCTCCTGCTCGGTCACGCCGCGAACGGGACGGAAGGCGGTCGCCTGCCGGTTGCCGAGCGTGATGGTGCCGGTCTTGTCGAGCAGCAGCGTGTCTACGTCGCCGGCGGCCTCGACCGCGCGGCCCGACATCGCCAGCACGTTGAAGCGCACCAGGCGGTCCATGCCGGCGATGCCGATGGCGGACAGCAGCGCGCCGATCGTGGTCGGGATCAGCGTCACGAACAGCGCCACCAGCACGACCACCGAGATCGAGCCGCCGGCATAGGCGGCGTAGCTCGGGATCGTCACCGTGGCGAACACGAAGATGATGGTGAGGCCGGCGAGCAGGATGTTGAGCGCGATCTCGTTCGGCGTCTTCTGCCGCTCGGCGCCCTCGACCAGCTTGATCATGCGATCGATGAAGGTCGAGCCTTGCGCCGCGGTGATGCGGACGCGGATCCAGTCGGACAGCACCTGCGTGCCGCCTGTCACCGCCGAGCGGTCGCCGCCCGATTCACGGATCACCGGCGCGGACTCGCCGGTGATGGCGGCCTCGTTGACCGAAGCAACGCCCTCGATCACCTCGCCGTCGGAGGGAATGGTGTCCCCGGCCTCGACCAGCACGATGTCGCCGACCGTCAGGCTGGTGCCCGGAACCAGCTTGAAGGCCTGGCCGACCCCGGTCAGGAGCTTGGCCTGGCTCTCGGTGCGCGTCTTGCGCAGCGATTCGGCCTGCGCCTTGCCGCGGCCTTCGGCCACCGCTTCAGCGAAATTGGCGAACAGCACCGTGAACCAGAGCCAGAGGATGATCTGGAAGGTGAAGCCCAGGCCGGCACCACCCGTGACAACATCGCGCAGGAAGATCACGGTGGTGAGCGCGGCCACGATCTCGACCACGAACATCACGGGATTCTTCACCATCAGCCGCGGATCGAGCTTGGTGAAGGAGCCCCGGATCGCCGGCATCACGATCTTCGGATCGAGCATTGCCGACATCGGCGCGCGCTTTTGCAGTTTCATCGTTTCCATGGAGGTCACTCCAAACCAATCAGAAGTCAGAACACTTGGCCGGCGTTCATCGCGAGGTGCTCGACGATGGGCCCGAGCGCGAGCGCCGGGAAGAAGGTCAGGCCGCCGATGATCAGGATCACGCCGACGACGAGGCCGACGAACAGCCCGCCGGTGGTCGGGAACGTACCTGCCGACGGCGGAATCGACTTCTTGGCCGCGAGCGCGCCCGCAATCGCCATCGCCGGGACGATCATGAAGAAGCGGCCGACGAACATCGCCGATGCGAGCGTGAGATTGTAGAAGAAGGTGTTGCCGGTGAGCCCTGCGAAGGCCGAGCCGTTGTTGCCGGTCGCCGAGGTGAAGGCGTAGAGCACCTCGGTGAAGCCGTGCGGGCCGGCATTCGCCATCGAGGCGACAGCAGCCGGATAGACCACGCCGACCGCGGTCCAGCCGAGATACATCAGCGGCAGCACAAGGATCGCGAGCATCGCCATCTTGACCTCGCGCGCCTCGATCTTCTTGCCGACATATTCCGGCGTGCGGCCCACCATCAAGCCTGCGACGAAGATCGAGAGGACGATGAACAGCAGCATGCCGTACAGACCGGCGCCGACGCCGCCGATGATGATCTCACCGAGCTGCATGTTGATCAGCGGGATCATGCCGCCGAGCGCGGTGAAGCTGTCATGCATGGCGTTGACCGCGCCGCAGGAGGCGGCCGTCGTGATCACGGCGAACAGCGAGGAGGCGACGATGCCGAAGCGAACCTCCTTGCCTTCCATGTTGCCGCCGGTCAGGCCGAGCGCATGCAGGGTCGAGGTGCCGCTGGCTTCAGCCCAATAGCAAACGGCGACGCCGGCGACGAACAGCACGCCCATCACGGCGAGGATCGCCCAGCCCTGGCGCTGGTTGCCGACCATGCGGCCGAACACGTTGGTGAGCCCCGCGCCGAGCGCGAAGATGGACAGCATCTGCACGAAGTTCGACAGCGCGGTCGGGTTCTCGAACGGGTGCGCAGCGTTGGCGTTGAAGAACCCGCCGCCATTCGTGCCCAGCATCTTGATCGCGACCTGCGAAGCGACCGGGCCGACTGCGATTGTCTGCTTGGCGCCCTCGAGCGTGGTCGCTTCGACGTAATCTCCAAGCGTTTGCGGGATGCCCTGCCAGACCAGGAACAGTGTGAACACGACGCAGATCGGCAGCAGGATGTAGAGCGTGCAGCGGGTCACATCGACCCAGAAGTTGCCGACTTTACGCATGGAAGCGCGGGCAAAGCCGCGGATCAGGGCAACGGCAAGCACGATTCCGGTCGCCGCCGAGAGGAAATTCTGGTGCGTCAGGCCGACCATCTGGATCAAATAGGACAGCGTGCTCTCGCCGCCGTAGTTCTGCCAGTTGGTGTTGGTGATGAAGGAGATCGCGGTGTTGAAGGACAGATCCTCGGCGACCGCCGATTGCCCGGCCGGATTGAACGGCAGCACGGCCTGGAGCCGCAACAGGCCGTAGATGATGAGGAAGCCGCCGACATGGAACAGCAGCATCGCGACCGTGTAGGTGAGCCAGTGCTGCTCGCGTTTCTCGTCGACGCCGGAGATCCAATAGATGCCGGCTTCGATCGGGCGCAGGACGGGCGACAGGAAGGTGCGCTCGCCGTTGAATACGCGCGTCATGTACCAGCCGAGCGGCTTGGTCAGTGCGACCACGATCGTGCAATAAAGAATGATCTGGAACCAACCGATCACAGTCATGGCATTAACCCTTCAGGCTTTTGGTCCGGCGCAAGAGCGGCAGGAGCAGCGCGAGCAGGCCCGTGACGAGCGCAGCGCCGGCCAGCAGCAATTCGACGAGCAGCAGCACGGCGTCAGAACCGCTCGGGCCGCAGCAGTGCATAGGTGAGATAGATCAGGAGGCCGAACGAAACGGCGCCGGCGAGCGCATAATCGAAGATCATGGTCCGCTCCCTCACAGCCGTTCGCAGGCATAGGTGTAGCCGATCGCGAGGGCAAAGAAGACGAAGCCCAGCGCCAGCATCAAAAGGTCCATCATGGCGATACTCCTCAAGCGAGACGATGTCCGGCATAGCCGTCTCTGGATTCCGGCTGGCCGCTTGCTGCGATCGATCGCGGCGCGGCCGGAAACTTCACCGCGCTGAGGTGCCACCGCGCCCATAGGTTTTCGAGATGAGGCCTATGACAACGTTATAGGAATCTCATAAAGGCCGGCCCGTCTCGGCGGGCGGCCCTGGCAAGAACGAAAGTCGAGGGACGATCGCGCTGCCCGGAAGGCCCCGTCCACTTATGGAATCCCTATATCTCTCGCCCGAACCCCATCTCGTTTTCAAATCCCCTCCAGGCCATTTTGGCGAGGCCGGCCGACTGACCGACGCCACTTCCAGGAGGCCTGACATGACCGCCGCTCTCCACCCGCTCGATTTCCCCTCGCTCGCCGAGCGGCTGCGCAAGGCACATGCGACGACGCGGCCGCTGATGCTCGACATCATCGGACACGCCTGCCGGCGCATCCCTTCGCTCGGAGACAGCGAGCGCACCGCACGCCTCACGCGCCTGATCGATGTCGGGGCATGGGCCGATGCCGCACTGGTTGTGATGGAGCTGGAGCTGCCGATGTGGCAGGTCCGCCGCATCGCCTACGATGACGGCGAGTGGCATTGCGCGCTGTCGCGCGAGCGCGAGCTGCCGGATTGGCTGGATGCCGCAGTCGAGGCACGCCATGCCGACCTCGCGCTCGCCCTGTTGTCGGCATTCGTCGAGGTGCGGGCGCTGACCGCCGACGCATCGCGACCGAGCGTTCCTTCGGTCCGTCCGATGCTGGACCCACTTTATGAGCCGGTCGCCTGCGATCATTTCGGCTAGGCCCGTCCGCCAATCAGCCTCGGCGCCGTCGATCGATTCTTCGTGGAAATCACAGGCTACTTCAGGTCTGACAGAGGGCGGCGCGAGGCACGGGGTCTAGCTCGTCCGATCTCGCACGCGATCGACCGCGAGCTGACCATGGCTGCCTGTGAAGTGAGCAACCGCGGTCGCGATGCCCGGTTGAGGCCGCCTATCCCGCGGAAAAGGCTTTGCCTAAAAGTACCTGGCCGATCTGGCGCAGTTTCGCGGAACCGTGTAGAGCGGTTTCATGAGCACCAGCAACGTCAATGTCGTCGCCCACCCCCTGGTCCAGCACAAGCTCTCCCTGATGCGGGAGAAGGACCGCTCGACCAAGAGCTTCCGCGAGATCCTGAACGAGATCGGAATGCTGCTCGGCTACGAGGTGACGCGCGACCTGCCGCTGGAGCTGGTCGAGATCGAGACGCCGATTGCGGCGATGCAGGCGCCCAAGATCGCCGGCAAGAAGCTCACGCTGGCGCCGATCCTGCGCGCCGGCGTCGGCTTTCTCGACGGCATGCTGGCGCTGATGCCCTCGGCGCGCATCGCCCATATCGGGCTCTACCGCGACCCCGAGACGTTGCAGGCCGTGGAATATTACTTCAAGGCGCCGCAGGACCTGTCCGACCGCACCGTGATCCTGATGGATCCGATGCTGGCGACCGGCAACTCGGCCTGCGCCGGCGCCTCCCTGCTCAAGGCCCGCGGCGCCCGCGACATCCGCTTTGTCTGCCTCCTGGCCGCGCCCGAGGGCATCGCCAAGTTCCAGAGCGAGCATCCCGACGTGCCGATCTGGACCGCCGCGATCGACGAGCGGCTCAACGACCACGGTTACATCGTGCCGGGCCTGGGCGATGCCGGCGACCGGATGTTCGGCACCAAGTAGACAGGTTTTCGCGATCGGGTTAGTCCGATGGCCATGAGCGCCAACGACGTTTCGCTGCAATCGCTGCTCCGGATCGAGGCCGCCGCCGATCCTGCCCTGGTTTTCGACGGCAAGCCCGTCTCGCGCGCAGAGTTCTCGGTAAAGGTCGAGCAGACCGCCGCCTGGCTTGCGGCGCAAGGCATCGGCAAGGGCGACGTCGTCGCGGTCTGGCTGGTCAACCGGGTCGAATGGCTCGCACTGTTGTTCGCCGCCGCACGGCTCGGCGCGATCGTCGCCGCCGTCAATACGCGCTATCGCAGCGCGGAAGTCGCGCACCTGCTCAAACTATCAGGCGCGAAGCTGATGGTGGTCGAGGCTGCCTTCCGCGCGATCGACTTCGCCGCAATCCTCGCCGATGTCGCCAAGGCCGAAGTGCCCGCGCTGCAACGGCTCGCGGTGGTCGGCGCGGATGCGACGCCCGGGCACTGGCCCTGCGTGCGGTTCGATGCGTTCGAGAACCCCTACCCGCCGGCTCCACCGCCCCAGGACGATGTCGACTTGCCCGTGCTGCTCTACACCACGTCGGGCACCACCAAGGGGCCGAAGCTGGTCGCGCATTCGCAGCGAACGCTGGCGACGCACGCTGTCTCCATCGCCCACGCGCTCCAGCTCGATCCGCGGCGTCATTCGCTGCTCGCCATGCTGCCGTTCTGCGGCACCTTCGGCATGACGAGCCTGCTCGGCTTCATTGCCGCCGGTGCGACCATTCATGTGCTCGATGCCTTCGAGGCTGCGCCAGCCCTGAAGATCCTCGGCACGCAACCGATCACGCATTGCTTCGGCTCGGACGAGATGTTCCGGCGCATCCTCGCCCTCACCGATGCGCCACGCCCGTTTCCGCATCTCGAAGTCTGCGGCTTCGCCGCGTTCCAGCCCGGCTGGCGCGAATTGGCCGTGGAGGCCGAGGCGCGCGGCCTGAAGCTGTTCGGCCTCTACGGGTCGAGCGAGGTGCAGGCGCTGTTCTCGATCGGCCGCCCCAGCGATGCCTTCGCCGATCGGATCGAGGGCGGCGGCTGGCCGATGTCGCCCGACGCGAAAGTCCGCGTGCGCGATGTCGAGACCGGCGAGCTCGCCGGAAGCCTCGTCTCCGGCGAGATCGAGATCAGCGCGCCCTCGCGCTTTCTCGGCTACTTCAACAATCCTGCGGCGACGCGCGAGGCGATCACCGCCGACGGCTTCTTCCGTACCGGCGACATCGGCCGGCTGCGCGGCGACGGCTCGTTCGTCTACGAGACCCGCGCCGGCGATGCGATGCGGCTTGGCGGCTTCCTGGTCGCACCGGGCGAGATCGAGGACGAGCTCAAATCCTGCGCCGGCGTCGCCGACGCCCAGGTCGTCGCAGTCGATCTCAAGGGGCAGGCGCGCTGCGTCGCCTTCGTGATCCCGACGACGGAGCCACCAATGCAGGAGACGCTGATCGCGCGTCTGCGCGAGCGGCTCGCCGGCTACAAGGTGCCGGCGCGGATCTATGTCGTGGACGCCTTCCCCGTCACCGACAGCGCCAACGGCGTGAAGATCCAGCGCGCCAGGCTTCGCGCTATGGCGATGGAGCGGATCGCCGCCGAATAGACCTGGTCAGTACGACTTTGCGAGCCCCAACACCTTTTCCGCGATGAAGCTGAGCGCAAGCTGCGGGCTGACCGGCGCGATGCGCGGGATCAGCACCTCGCGCAGATAGCGCTCGACGTGGAATTCCTTGGCGTAGCCGAAGCCGCCATGGGTCATCACCGCCTGCTCGCAGGCCGAGAAACCCGCTTCGCCCGCCAGATATTTTGCGGCATTGGCAGCGGCGCCGCAGGGCATGCCCTTGTCGTATTGCCAGGCCGCCGACATCACCATCAGCCAGGCCGCTTCCAATTCGACCCAGTTCACCGCGAGCGGATGCTGGATGCCCTGGTTCTTGCCGATCGGGCGGTTGAACACGACGCGCGTCTTGGCGTATTCGGTCGCGCGCGACAGCGCGAGCTTGCCGAGACCGACGGCCTCGGCCGCGATGAGAATGCGCTCCGGATTCATGCCTTCGAGGATGTACTCGAAGCCTTTGCCTTCCTCGCCGATCCGATCCTCCATCGGGATTTCGAAGTCCTCGAAGAACAACTCGTTGGAATCGACGATCTTGCGGCCCATCTTCTCGATCTCGTGGACCTTGATCCTGTTGCGATCGAAATCGGTGTAGAACAGGCTGAGGCCGTGGGTGGGCGAGCGCACCTCCTCCAGCGGCGTGGTGCGCGCCAGCAGCAGGATTTTGTGTGCGACCTGGGCGGTCGAGATCCACACCTTCTGACCGTTGACGATGTAGCGATCGTTCTTGGCGACCGCGCGGGTCTTCAGCTGCGTGGTGTTGAGGCCGGTGTTCGGCTCGGTGACGGCGAAGCACGCCTTCTCGCGGCCCTCGACCATCGGCGGCAGCATGCGCCTGCGCTGCTCCTCGGTCCCGAACACGACGACGGGATTGAGTCCGAACACGTTGATGTGCACCGCCGAGGCACCGGACATGCCGGCGCCCGACTCGGCGATGGTGCGCATCATGATCGCAGCTTCCGTGATGCCGAGCCCGGAGCCGCCATATTCCTCCGGCACGCAGATGCCGAGCCAGCCGGCATCCGCCAGCGCCTTGTGGAAGTCGTGCGGGAAGCCGCCGTCGTGGTCCTTCTTCAGCCAATAAGCGTCGGGAAAGCCTTCGCAGATCTTGGCGATGGCGTCGCGAATGGCTTCCTGCTGATCGGTGAGCGCGAAATCCATGGCCTTGATCTCCCTTCGCCTTGCGTTCTTTAGCTCGAAAAACCGCATGCAGATACGTGAATTTGCCCGCGAAGTGTGTCTACCATGCATGGGGTCATGCGGCGCGACGGTAAGAGCGCGCCGTTATTTCGCAGGGAGGAAACCGCGATGGCCGGACTTTATTTCGAGGACTTCTCCGTGGGCCAGGAGTTCAGGCATCCGCTGACCCGGACCGTCACGGAGATGGACAACACCCTATTCAGCCTGCTGACGCTCAACCCGCAGCCGCTGCACATCGACGCGCATTTTGCCGAGAAGACCGAGTTCGGCCAGCGCATTTTCAACAGCCTTTACACGCTCGGCATCATGATCGGCATGACGGTCTATGATACGACCTTGGGCACCACCGTCGCCAATCTCGGCATGACCGACGTCACCTTTCCAAAGCCGGTCTTCCATGGCGACACGTTGCGGGCCACGACAAAGGTGCTCTCATTGCGGGAATCCAGATCGCGGCCCAAGGCCGGCATCGTCGAGTTCGAGCACCACGCTCTCAACCAGAACGACGAGATCGTCGGTAAATGCCGCCGCATGGCGATGATGCACAAGAGGCCGGTCTGATGCGTTCGATGCTGTTCGTGCCGGGCGATTCCCCGCGCAAATTCGAGAAGGCGAGCGAAGGCAAGGCCGACGCGCTGATCATCGATCTCGAGGATTCCGTCGTCGCGGAGAAGAAGGCGGAAGCGCGTGAGCTCACGCTTTCGATGCTGAAGAGCCGCCCCGGCCCGCATCAGCTCTATGTCCGCGTCAACGCGCTCGACACCGGCCTGACGCTGGCGGATCTCGCCGCGGTGATGCCGGGCAGGCCTGACGGCATCGTGCTGCCGAAATCGCAAGGCGGCGACGACGTGCGGCAGGTCGCGACCTGGCTCGAGGCTTTGGAAGCCGCTGCCGGCATCGCGATCGGTTCGACCCGCATCGTCTGCGTCGCGACGGAGACCGCCGGCTCGATCTTCGGGCTCGGCAGCTACAAGGGCTGCTCCCCTCGCCTCGCCGGCCTGATGTGGGGCGCGGAAGATCTCTCCGCCTCGCTCGGCGCCACCGAGAAGGCGAGCGGCGGCGTGTTCCACAGCCCCTATCGCCTGGCGCGCGATCTCTGCCTGATGGCGGCGGCCGCGGCCGAGGTCGCGCCGATCGACACGGTTTACACCGACATTGACAATCTCGCCGGCCTCGAGCAGGAGACGCGCGCCGCGCGGCGCGACGGCTTTTCGGCCAAGGCCCTGATCCACCCCAAGCATGTCGACATCGTCAACGCGGCCTTCGCGCCGACGGAGGCCGAGCGCGCCTGGGCGGAGAAGGTGATCGCGGCCTTCGCGAGCAATCCCAATTCGGGCACGCTGCGGCTCGACGACCAGATGATCGACAAGCCGCACCTTCTCGCGGCGAAGAAAATTCTCGGCGAGGCCTAGAGCGGGCGTAGGCTGCGGCCTGAAGTTGGCGGCCTTAATCGAATGCCTGAACCGGCGGCGCCGAGGATTGCGCCGGCGCGGCAGGCGCGGCTTGAACCGGCGGAGCCTGGACCGGCGGGGCCGAATTGCCGGCGGCTCTCATCTGGCCGTTGGCGGCCATCGCCTCGCGCGTGCGCGACGGGCTGCCGGTCGCGGCGGCACGACGCGGCGGCGGCTGCCGGTGCCTTGCCGACTGTGAGCCTCTCAGGCCCCAGGAACGGGCGATCGACGGTCCGGCCGTGTAGCCGATCAAGGCTCCGGCGACCGCACCGACGGGGCCCAGCACGACCGCACCCGAGACCGCGCCCAGCGCCGCATCGCCCGCGCGCTCCTGTGCGAGCGCACTCGCGGGTACGCAAGCCAGCATTGCGACAGCAGTGATCAGTGCCTTGGTCATCGGAGCGCCTCCTCGCGAAAGATCACTCCTGCTCAAATATGGCCACACGAGGTTCGCTTGCCGGCCAACAAAAGGCAATCGCGCCCGGAACCCGGCCGTCCGGACAGGTCGATTGGCCGATCGTCGATCTCCAGGAGCCAGCAACAAGGACAGGCGCGCCAAGATCTTGACAGCGCTCGCGCGCTGAATATTTTTTCGCCGAGAAGAGACCTTCTCATCCTCGCACAACCAAAGGATCCAACGCGACCGTCTGGAGAGACGACGATGCTCGATGAGAATCTGGCCCGCATTCGTGCGCACCGCAACAACATCCACCGCTACCGGCGCCTGCTGAAGACCAGGTTGTCGCAGCTGGAGCGCCAGTTCATCGAGAGGCGCCTCGCCGAAGAGCAATCGGCGCTCGATGGCCTGACCGCAGCGACCTTTCCCGTCGGCCTCCGCGCCTCTGAGGCGCCGTCTGGCGCAATGGAGATGGCGCAATGAACAGCCAACGCGACCTGCTCATCCGCGGCAGCGAGAAGGTCATCGGCCACTACGAGCTGCTTCTTGCCAGCGCCAAGAGCGAGCATGAGCGCGAGCTCTATCGCCAGCGCATCGAACGCGAGCGGCGGCTGATCCGGGACCTGCAAGGCGAATGGGATCACCGCGCGGCCTGAGATGGGAGATCACACGGCATGACACCCCAAGGCTATCGCATTTGAGAGCCCTTCCCCGCGGCCATCCTTCGAGACGCCCGCTTGAGGCGGGCTCCTCAGGATGAGGACGGCGTGCGTGGCTACAGTTCAAGAGGCACTGTCGCTGATGAGCCTCATCCTGAGGAGGCGCGTCAGCGCCGTCTCGAAGGACGAGGCGTGCGCACCGGCCGCCGCTAGAAGTCATATGCGATAGCCCTGCCATCACAGGGGGCGAACCGCTTCCGAGGTTCGTCGGCGCATTCGTTTCAGCGGACGAGACGATTGGGGCCTGCGAGCGCGCGGCTCGGCTCGGCTGCCGGCGCCACTCTGACGGTGGCGGTGAACGGCGCACCGTTGCGCAGCAGCGTGAGCTTCACGTCCTCGCCGACGCGCGCAAGGCCGATCGTGTTGCGGAGCTGGGCGGCGGTGCGGATCGGGCGGTCGTCGGCGCCGGTCACGATGTCACCCTTGCGCAAGCCTGCCTTCTCCGCGGGCGAATCCGCCGCGATCTCGGCGATGACGGCGCCCTGATTCAATCCCTTGTTGACCGACGGATGCAGGTCCTTCAGCGAAACGCCGATGCGGCCGCGCTCGACGCGGCCGCTCACGATGATCTGCTCCATCACCTTGCGCGCCATGTTGACCGGAATGGCAAAGCCGATGCCGACATTGCCGCCCGCGGGCGAGATGATCGCCGAGTTGATGCCGACGAGCTCGCCGCGCAGGCTGACCAGCGCGCCACCGGAATTGCCGGGATTGATCGCCGCGTCGGTCTGGATGAAATCCTCATAGCCCTGCTTGCCGAGGCCGGTGCGGCCCAGCGCGCTGACGAGCCCCGAGGTCACGGTCTGGCCGAGGCCGAAGGGATTGCCGATCGCAAGGACGAAATCGCCGACATCGAGCCCGTCGCTGTCGCCGAAGGCAAGCGCCTTGAGCCCGACCGGGTTCTGGACCTGGAGCACAGCGACATCCGTCGGCGGATCACGGCCGATGACCTTGGCGGAGAACTGCCGGCCGTCCTTGGTCGTGATCTGAACGGCGGAGGTGCCTTCGACCACGTGATTGTTGGTCAGCACATAGCCACGCTGGGCGTCGACGATCACCCCGGAGCCGGTCGCATTGACCTCCTTCTCGATCTGCCGGGGAACGTCGAAGAACTCGCGAAAGAGCGGATCGCGATAGAGCGGGTTGTCCTCACGCACGCGGCCGTGCACGGAGATGTTGACCACCGCCGGCGTCACCTGGCGCACCAGCGGCGCCAGGGTCGGCACCGGGCCACCGGGCTTCAGATCCGGAATCTGGCCGGCGGCAGGCTGCGATGCCGTCAGCGTCAGCATCAGCAAGGCCAGGACCAGCAGACGCACAGCATTCATCATCGTCACCCTGCCGCTTGTGTTGTGGGGATCGTCGAAACCGTGGCTTCAGCCTTCGTCGCCTGACGCGACGATCATGCCCTGCAGGACCAGAAACGGGACGGTCCAGGCTGCCGCGGCTTGGCCGAGCAGCACGAGGGCGAGGACGGTGGGCGTGACCATCATGCCGCCCGCCCTTCGGCGGCGGCCCATGGCCGCCGCAGCCGCATCGGCACGCCGCCGCCGCCGCGCGGCGGGTCGTCATTGTCGTTGTCGCCGTCGAGCTTGCGCAAGGCGGCCAGAATGTCGGCGAGCCGGACCGTGTGGCTCATGCCGGGAATCTCGCGCAAGGCGGGACAGGATTCGACCGCGTACATGTCCGATGCCCAGGACGACAGGATGACGCGCTTCTCGGGCGAAGCGAGCTCTTCGGCATTCAGGACGTCGGCGGGCGAATCGTAGTGGGCGGCAGGATGAAACAGCGGATTGAGAGTGCCGGAACTGGTATTCACGTTGGTCATCGGTGGGTCTCCCACATGCTCCTTTCCAGGGGGACGGCTTGTTGACGGTGAGACGGCGGCGCCACATCGCCGCCGTTCTCGCTTGACGTTAATGCGTATTGATCGCGATGCGCTTGACGCCTTCGCGGGCCTTCTCCGATTTCGGCAGCGACACGGTCAGGACGCCGTTCCTGAACGACGCCTCGGCCTTGTCCTCCTCGACACCCTCCAGCGGAATCTGCCGCTCGAAGGCGCCGTAATAGCGCTCGGTGAAGAACCTGCCTTCGCCATTGCGCTCCGCCTTCTTCTCGCCGCGGACGGTGAGGACGCCATTGGCGATCTCGACCTGGACGTCGTTCTCGGTCAGGCCGGGAAGCTCGGCCGAGACGGTCAGCGTCTTGTCGGTCTCGCTGAGCTCGACCTTCGGCCAGCCGAAACGGCCTTCCATCAGCGGCGACAGGCCGGTCCCGCCAAAGCCGCGGAAGACGTCGTCGAACAGACGGTTCATCTCGCGGTGAAGCGTCAGGAACGGATCGAAATTGTCGCGCGCCGGCGCAAGCTCCTGGTTTTTCGACCAGGGAATGAGATCACGAAAAGCCATGGGAATCTCCTTCATGCATCGGGAGCGCGGCCCGCGCATGCGCGCGCCGCGTTCCGCTATCCTTTCGATCGAGCGCTCAGGCTGCCTTCTTCTGCTCGATCTGCGATGCCACGGGAGCGCCGCCCGCGATCGGAATGCGGCGCGGCTTCATGGCTTCCGGAACCTCACGGACGAGGTCGATGATCAGGAGCCCGTCCTGGAACGAGGCCTGCTTCACCTGGACATAGTCGGCAAGGTTGAACACGCGCCGGAACGGACGCGCTGCAATGCCCTGGTACAGATATTCGCGCGCGGCGGTCTCGGGCTTCTTGCCCTCGATCGTGAGCGCGTTCTGTTCGGCCGTCACGGTGATGTCGTTGGCGCCGAACCCCGCTACCGCAAGGCTGATCCGGTAGTGGTCTTCGCCGGAGCGCTCGATGTTGTAGGGGGGATAATTGTCCTCGGTCGCCTGGCGTAGCGTGCTGTCGACGAGGTCGGCCAGGTGGTCGAAGCCGATGGTGGATCGCCACAGGGGCGCGAAGTCAAAACTGGTCCTCATAACCAAGTCCTCCAAAGAGCAAGATGGATACGAAGGAGCGCAAGGCGGGGATTCAGACGGGTCCGAAAAGACCTGCCCGGCGCCCGTGCCGGACCCGGTTTGGCATCCGGCACACCGCTCTCGCGGCGAAAAACGACTTAGAAAACCGGAAAACGGTTTCAAGAGGGGGCAACGAATTTTTTTTTGCTCCCACCGATGGTCCGCCGGGCCCGGACGCTCTCGGCGGCAACGGCAAGGTAAAATAGGGATAAAATAGGCGGGTCGAGGGAAGGCCAGATTGCCTCCGGGCGTCCGGCCGCGGGCAACGCGCATGACGAAGCAGGCGGCAGCACACCGCAGACCAGGGTCCCGACCGCGTCCAGCCGGTTGCGCGGCCGGCGCGATTGCCCTGCTCGCCGCCGCCACGGCCTGTGCGGCGCAGGCCGACGGCATCGCCATCTCGCCCGCCGGACTGAAGCCGATCGGAACGGTCGATGCGCGCTTTCAGTCCTACAACATCGAAATGGTGGAGGTGACCGGCGGGCGGTTCTGGAAACCTTATCCGCGACCGGCACGCGCCTTCGACCAGCGGGATCGCTACAGCGCGCGGCCGCCGATCGATCTTGCCAATGCGCGACTGCGCCGGCTCGCAGCAGCGCTGTCGCCGGCCTATCTGCGCGTGAGCGGCACCTGGGCCAATGCGACGTTCTTTGCCGAGACGCCGGGACAGCCGCCGCCGGGATTCGACTCGGTGCTCAGCCGGGCGCAATGGCGCGGCGTGGTGGAGTTCGCGCGTGCGGTCGATGCGGAGATCGTCACCTCCTTTGCGATCAGTCCCGGCAGCCGCGATGCCCACGGCACCTGGACGCCGGACCAGGCGCAGCAGCTGATCGAGGCGACGCGCGCGCTCGGTGGCCGCATCGCCGCCGCCGAATTCATGAACGAGCCGACGCTCGCGGCGACGAACGGCGCACCGGCGGGCTATGACGCGGCCGCCTATGGCCGCGACTTCAAGGTCTTCCGCGAGTGGATGCGGCGCGCCGCACCGGAGACGCTGATCCTCGGCCCGGGCTCAGCCGGCGATGCACCATCGCCATCCGCCGAGGGGCTCACGACGCGAGACCTGCTTGCCGCATCCGGCCCCGGCGTCGATCGATTCTCCTATCACCATTACAACACCATCTCGCCGCGCTGCGGCGGGCACGACGATCCGGCGCAAGCCCTCTCGGAGTCATGGCTGGCCCGCACGGATACGACATTCGGGACCTATCAGGCGCTGCGCGACGCATTCGAGCCGGGCAGGCCGATCTGGCTGACCGAGACGGCTGATGCCGCCTGCGGCGGCGGCTTGTGGGACCGGACTTTTCTGGACACGTTCCGCTATCTCGACCAGCTCGGACGCCTGGCGAAGGCCGGCGTCCAGGTGGTGATGCACAACACGCTGGCGGCCAGCGATTACGGCCTGCTCGAGGAAACAACGTTCAGGCCGCGGCCGAGCTACTGGGCCGCGCTGCTCTGGCGCCGGCTGATGGGAGCGATCGTGCTCGACGCAGGCAACGCTGCTCCGCCCGATCTCCACCTTTATGCGCATTGCCATCCCGCCAGGGTAGGTGCGGTGTCGCTGCTCGCAATCAACACGTCCGGCAGCACATCGCGCACGCTATCGCTGCCGGATCCGGCCGAGCGGTACACCCTGCATGCGGCGCGGCTGCAGGACACGATGGTGCAGTTGAACGGCAAAACGCTCGCGCTGACCAACGATGACCGGCTGCCGCCGCTCCAGGCACGCGCAGCAGCAGCGGGCGCGATTCGGCTCGCGCCGACGACGATCACCTTCCTGGTGCTTCCCAACGCTGCAAATCCGGCTTGCCTGTCCCGACGCTCAGGATCTTAGCGAGTCCCGCGCCGTCTCCGGCGCCATCAGCGTTGCGAGGATCGTGATGACCGACAGCGCAACGATGTAGACCGAGACCGCCCAGTACGATCCGGCCCATGCCAGCAGCGCAGCCGCGATCAGCGGCGAGAAGCCGCCGCTCAAGGCCGCCGCGACGTTGGCGCCGAGCGAGGCGCCGCTGTAGCGCACCTGGGTGCGGAACAGCTCCGGCATGAACGCGGCCTTCGGCCCGAACAGCAACGCATGGGTGAGCGTCATCGTGACGACGAGTGCAAACGTGATCAGCGCCGGCTCCCTGGTGTCGAGGAACCAGAACAGCGGAAACGCCAACGCCACCGAGAAAACGCCGCCGGCCAGATACAGCGCCTTGCGTCCGAAGATGTCGGACAGCCAGCCGGCCAGCGGCAAGGTCGCGAACTCGACGATCGCGGCATAGACCACCGCATCCAGGATCACCTGCCGGGGCAGGCCGAGCTTGGTCGTCGCGTAGACCACCGTGAACACGGTGAGGAGATAGGCGAGCCCGACTTCCGACACCGTGATGCCGATCGCGAGCAGAAAGCTGCGCCAGTCGCGGCGCAGCACTTCGAGGGCCGGTTGCGCCAGCACCTCCTTGCGTTCGACGATCTCCTTGAAGTGAGGCGTCTCTGCGAGCCTGAGTCGCACGATGAAGCCGACGCCGACGAGCAGAATGCTGATCAGGAACGGCACGCGCCAGCCCCAGCTGAGGAAATCCGCCTCGGGCAGCTTCGTCATCAGGCCGAAGATGCCGGTGGAGGCGGCGACGCCGACGGGAAAGCCGACCTGCACGAGGCTGCCGTAGAAGCCGCGGCGGTTTCCGGCATGCTCGATCACCATCACGACCGCGCCGCTCCACTCGCCCCCGAGCCCGATGCCCTGGACGAAGCGCAAGGCGATCAGCAGGATCGGGGCCCAGACGCCGATCTGGCTGTAGGTCGGCAGGCAGCCGATCAGGAAGGTGCCGAGCCCCATCGCGATCATGGTTGCAACCAGCATGGTCTTGCGGCCGAGCCGGTCGCCATAGTGCCCGATGATCGCGCCGCCGATCGGCCGCGCGACGAAGCCGACCGCATAGGTCGAGAACGCCGCGAGCGTGCCGACGAAGGGATCGAAGCTCGGGAAGAACAGCTTGTTGAAGACCAGGGCCGCCGCCGTGCCGTAGATCAGGAAATCGTACCACTCGATGGCGGTGCCGAGCGCACTCGCCCACACCACATGCGCCGTCGTCGATCTCTCCGCGGACGCGGAGACCCCCATTGCTGTCGTCATGCCCTGCCCCAACGATTCCAGTGGGCATCATGGCCAAACGGCGTGGTGGTTGCAATCTGTGGAGGTGTTGTCTCTCACAGGATTACGGCGCGGGATTTTTGCGCAGGTGTCGCAACACCCGTCATTGCGAGGAGCCCTTGCGACGAAGCAATCCAGACTGCCTCTGCGGAAAGATTCTGGATTGCTTCGCTTCGCTCGCAATGACGGGTGTTGAGGCATTAGCGCTCCCTACGCGACGTCATCGTGGAACCCGCGCCCCTCATTCGCCATTGACAAACTCATTCATCATTATCTAATTTACCTCCACAACAACCCTGCCGCGCCAAGCGGCCAATAAGAGAGGAAACGACAATGAGAGGGCTCCTGGCCTGCACCATGCTCGCGGCCATGACTTCGGCAGCCATGACATCGGCGGCGACCGCGCAAGTCTCCGACGACGTGGTGCGGATCGGCGTGCTGACGGATCTGTCGAGCTGGGGCCGCGACAATTCCGGGCCGGGCTCGGTCGAGGCCGCCAAGATGGCCGTGGAGGAATTCGGGCCGACCGTGCTCGGCAAGCCGATCGAGATCATCGCCGCCGACCACCAGATGAAGACCGACGTCGGCGTGCAGATCGTCCGCGGCTGGTTCGACAACGGCAAGGTCGATGCCGTCGTCGACATCCCCAATTCCGGCATTGCGATCGCCGTCCACAACATGGTGCGCGAGCGCGGCAAGATCGCGCTGCTCTCCGGCCCCGGCGCGAGCTCGCTGACCGACGAGCTGTGCAGCCCGAACACCGTGCACTTCACCTACGACACCTATGCGCTGTCGAAGGTGACGGCCTCAGCCGTGATCAAGGAGGGCGGCAAGTCCTGGTACTTCATCACGGCCGACTATGCCTTCGGCCAGCAGCTCGAGAAGGACGCAACCCGCTTCATCAACGAGATGGGCGGCAAGGTGCTCGGCGGCGTCAAGCATCCGACCAACACCGCGGACTTCTCCTCCTTCGCGCTGCAGGCGCAGAGCTCGAAGTCCGACGTGGTCGCCTTCGCCAATGCCGGCCAGGACACCGACAACGCCATCAAGCAGTCCGGCGAGTTCGGCCTGGTCCAGGGCGGCCAGAAGCTGGTCGGCCTCTTGATGTTCGACACCGACGTGCACGCCATCGGCCTGAAGGCCGCGCAGGGCACTTACATGACCACTGCATCCTACTGGGCCATGGACGAGGCCACCCGCGCCTGGTCCAAGAAGTTCTACGAGCGCACCAAGGTGATGCCGACGATGATCCAGACCGGCGTCTACGGCTCGGTGCTGCATTATCTCAAGGCGATCAAGGCGGCCGGCACCGACGATTCCGCCAAGGTGATGGCGAAGATGCGCGAGCTGCCGATCGAGGATATCTTCGTCCACGGCGGCAAGTTGCGCGAGGACGGCCGTGTCATCCGCGACATGTATCTCGCCAAGGTGAAGTCGCCCGAGCAGTCCAAGGAGCCGTGGGATTATCTGGACATCGTCAAGACCGTGAAGGGCGAGGACGCCTTCCGCCCGATCTCCGAATCCAAGTGTCCGCTCCTGAAAAAGTGAGGCCCGATATGGCTGGCAACGAGCATGGCGCCATGGAGACTTACGAGTGCGACGTGCTCGTGGCCGGATCGGGTTGCTCCGGCATGTCGGCCGCGATCACCGCGCGTTATCGCGGCCTCGACGTGCTGATCGTGGAAAAGGAACCGCGCTTCGGCGGCACCACAGCCCGCTCCGGCGGCTGGCTCTGGATCCCCGGCACCTCGCTGGCGAAGGCATACGGCATCGAGGAGTCGCCGGAGCAGGCCCGCACCTACTTGCGGCACGAGGCCGGCAACAATTACGACGCGGCACGCGTCGATGCCTTCCTGAGCGCCGGTCCTGAAGCCGTCGATTTCTTCACCACCAAGACGGCACTGCGCTTCGACATGCCGCTGGTGTTTCCCGATTACCATGCGGAAGCGCCCGGCGGCGCCCAGGGCGGCCGCTCCATGGTGACGCGCCCGTTCGACGGCCGCGAGCTCGGCGATCTCATCAAATCACTCGGCATGCCGCTGCCCGAGCTCACCGTGTTCGGCATGATGCTCGGAAGCGGCAAGGAGATCATCCACTTCATGCGGGTGACGAAGTCGCTGACCTCGGCGGTCTATGTCGCCAAGCGCCTGTCGCGGCATTTCATGGATGTGCTGCGCCATGGCCGAGGGATGACGCTCACCAACGGCAATGCGCTCGCCGGACGCCTCGCAAAGTCCGCGCTCGACCTGAAGATTCCGATGTGGCTGTCCTCGCCGGTGCGCGAGCTGACGGTCGAAAACGGCGCTGTGACCGGTGCCATCGTGTCGCGCGAGGGACGCGAGGTGCGTGTCCGCGCGCGCCAGGGCGTCGTGCTCGCCTGCGGCGGATTTCCGCATGACATCGCGCGGCGCAGGAAGATGTTCCCGCATGCGCCGACCGGCAACGAGCATTATTCGCCCGGGCCTACGGGCAACACCGGCGACGGCCTGCGCCTTGCGGAAGGCGCCGGCGGCCGCATCGAGGACCGCCTGCCGAACGCGGCGGCCTGGGTGCCGGTGTCGCTGACCACGCGCAAGGACGGATCGAAGGGCGTGATGCCGCATTTCATCGACCGCGCCAAACCCGGCGTGATCGCGGTGATGCGCGACGGCAGGCGTTTTGCCAATGAAGGCAATTCCTATCACGACTTCGTCCAGGCCATGATCAAGGCGGCCAAGCCCGGCGAGGAGATCGCCGCCTATCTCGTCTGCGATCACAAGACGTTGCGGAAATACGGCCTCGGATGCGTGCCGCCCTTCCCGATGCCGCTGGGTCACCATTTGAGGACCGGCTATCTCATGCGCGGCGGCACGCTGGAAGCGTTGGCCGCCAAGGCCGGCATCGATGCGAAGGCGTTCACCGAGACGGTCAAGCAATTCAATGCGACGGCGTCGCAAGGTCACGACGCCGCCTTCGGCAAAGGTTCAAAAGCCTATAACCGCTACCAGGGCGATGCACTGCACGGCCCCAACCCCTGCGTGGCGCCGATCGAGAACGGGCCGTTCTACGCCATCAAGATGGTGATCGGCGATCTCGGCACCTATGCCGGCATCGTCACCGACGAGAACGCGCGGGCGCTCGACGCCGAGGGACGGGTGATTCCCGGCCTCTATGCCGCCGGCAACGACATGGCGAGCATCATGGGCGGCAATTATCCCGGGGCAGGCATCACGCTTGGGCCGGCGCTGACCTTCGGCTACATTGCCGGCAGACATCTTGCTGACAGCGCCGCCAAGCGTGACGCGGCGTAAGCCAGGCTATTGGAGGCGCATGAAGAGAGAGAGCCGCGGCATCCAGTCGATCGAGGTCGGCGGCGAATTGCTTCGCGCGCTCGCCCGCAGCGGCGAGCCGATGATGCTGCGCGATCTCGCCCGCGAAGCCGGCATGACGCCGGCCAAGGCGCATCCCTATCTCGCCAGCTTCTCGCGCATCGGCCTGATCGAGCAGGACGAGACCACCGGCCGCTACGAGATCGGCGCACTTGCGCTGGAGCTCGGCCTGATCAGCCTGCGCCGCCTCTCAGGCGTGCGCATCGCGCGTCCCAGGATCGCGGGCCTCGCGAGCCAGATCGGCCACGCCGTCTCGCTCGCGGTCTGGGGCACGCACGGCCCGACCGTGGTGCAGCTCGAAGAGCCCGCCCAGCCGGTGCACATCGTGATGCGCGTCGGCTCGGTGATGGCACTGCTGGAGACCGCGACCGGCCGCGCGTTCGCGGCCTTCCTGCCGGAGAAGACGATCAGCGCCGCGCTCGACAGCGGCCTCGACCGCCATGGCGTCGGCTACAACCCGAAGCGCGCCGTGAAGGGTACCAAAGTGGCCGAGATGCTCGCTGAGGTGCGCAAGCACGGCCTCGCCCGTGCGCTCGGCGATCCCCTGCCCGGCGTCAACGCGTTCTCCGCGCCGGTGTTCGACCATTCCGGCCACGTCGCGCTGGTCATCACCGCGATGGGCCCGGAAGGCACGTTTGATGCCCGCTGGGACAGCCCGATCGCGCATGCGCTGCGCGACTGTGCCGGCAGCATTTCGAAGCGGCTCGGCTACGGGATGACGGTTGCGGCGGAGTGATGGGCAAACTGCCCGCCTCACGACGACCGTCATTCCCCGCGAAGGCGGGGAATCCAGTACGCCGCGGCCCATCGATTCAATCACGACCGCCTCGGAGTACTGGATCGCCCGGTCAAGCCGGGCGATGACACCGAGAGTGGGGCGACAAACGCGCCTACTTCTCCTTCACCGGCACCGTGTAGTTCAGGACCAGCCGGCCGCCATCCGGATAGATCGTCTGCCCGGTGATGTACGACGCATCGTCGCTGGCGAGGAACGCCACGACGGAGGCCACCTCGCTCGGCTCGCCGCCGCGGCCGGCCGGCGTGCGTGACATCACGGTCTTGCGGGCGTCCTCCGAGGTGTAGATGGACGACGCCACCATGTCGGTCAGGATCGTGCCCGGCCCGACCGCGACGACGCGGATGTTGTGCGGAGCGAGCGCGACGGCCGCGACGGAGGTCAGCTGCTTCATGCCGCCCTTCGACATCGCGTAGGTCGCCAGCGCCGGGATCGCCAGCAGCGCATTCACCGAGGACATGTTGATGATGACCCCGCCGCCGCCTTGCGCGATCATCTGCCTCGCCGCCGCCTGCACGCCGAAGAACGCGCCCTTCAAATTGATGCCGATGATCTCGTCGAATTCCTCTTCGGTAATGTCGAGGATGTCGCGGTTGCGGGCGACGCCGGCATTGTTGACCATGATGTCGAGCCGGCCGAACTCCTTCACCGCGGTCGCGACCAGCTGATCGACGTCCGCGCGCTTGGCGACGTTGCCGACGATCGTGCGCAACGCATCCGGCCGGCCAAGCTCGGCGGCCGTGGCGGCGAGGCCTTCGGCATCGACGTCGGAAATGACGACCTTGACGCCGTCGTCCAAAAACCTCTTCGCGCAGGCCTTGCCGATGCCGCGCGCCGCGCCGGTGATGGCCGCGACCTTGCCGGATAGTCTCATGGTCTCACTCCAGGACTTGGGACGATTTCACCTTGCTCTCAGAGGAAACGATCGGGCGCGAACGGCGCGAGCGGAATTTCCGGCGCCTTGCCGCTCACGAGCTGGGCGACGAGACGACCGGTGCGGGCCGAGCCGACCAGGCCGACATGGCCATGGCCGAACGCATAGACGATGTCGCGCGAGGCGCGCGCGTAGCCGATGCAGGGACGTCCGTCCGGCATGCTCGGGCGATGGCCGAACCACGTCTTGACGCGCGAGGCCGGAATGTCCTTCGGCAGTTTCGGGAACATGCTGACGAGGTGGTTGCGCAGGATCTCGGCGCGCTTCCAGTTCGGCGCGGCTTCCAAGCCGGCGATCTCGACCGTGCCGGCGGCGCGCAGGCCCTTATTGGTCCAGTTCACCACAAGCTTGGCGTCGGAGGCCATCATCGAGCTGCGCGGACCTACTTCCGGCTTCTCGATCACGACATGATAGCCGCGCTCGGTTTCGAGCGGGAGGGGATCGCCGACCGACGCGGTGAGCTGCTTCGAGCGCGCACCGGCCGCGACCACCGCGGCATCGCAAGCGATCTCGCCGGTCTCGGTGAGAACGGCCACGAGCTTGCCGCCGTTGAGCTTCAGCCCGGTCGCCCTGGCGCGCACGTGCTTGGCGCCGCTGGCGATCGCGTGATTGGCGAGCGCGGCAACGTAAGCGCCGGGATCGCGGCAGCGGCCGGCCTCCTCCACCACCACGCCAAAGGTGTAGCGCGGATGCAGATCCGGCTCACGCTGGCGCATCTCGTCGGCATTGAGCTCCAGCCATTCGACGCCGACCTTCTTGCGCAGGCGCCAGCCGAGATCGTTGTCGAAATTGCCGCGCGATGTGAACACGTGCATCACGCCGTTGCGCTCGATCAGCTCGGGGACACCGGCTTCTTCCGCGAGCTTCTTGTGCAGCAGCGGCGCGTCTTTCAGGAGGTCGCGCAGCGCGAACGCCGTGGTCTCGACCCGCGCCGCGGTCCAGCCCGAGAGCAGGTACTTGATCAGCCAGGGCAGCGCCTTCGGCAAGTAGGACCAGCGGATCGCGAGCGGACCGAGCGGGTCCATCAGATAGCCCGGCACCTTCTTCCACACGCCCGGCTCCGCCGGCGGGATCACCGAATGCGACGACAGCCAGCCGGCATTGCCGTAGCTCGCCGCCTGTTCGCCGCCCGGGTCGCCGGGATCGATCAGCGTGACGCGGCGCCCCTCGCGCAGCGCCTCGATCGCGCTGATCACGCCGACCGCGCCGGCTCCGATGATGGCGACGTGGCGGCCGGCCGGCATCGCTTTAAGCCTTCACTGCGGGCGTAAAATCCTTGCCGACCGAGATCGCCCGGGGATCGATGATGCAGTGGAGGATCGACGGCTTGCCCGAGGCCAGCGCGCGCTCGAACGCCGGCGCGAATTCTTCGGTACGCTCGACACGCTCGCCATGGCCGCCGAACGCCTTCGCATACATCGCAAAGTCCGGGTTCTTGAGCTGGGTGCCGACGACGCGGCCGGGATAGTCGCGCTCCTGGTGCATGCGGATGGTGCCGTATTGCGAATTGTCGATGATGATGACGACGAGCGGCGCGTCGTATTGCACGGCGGTGGCGAATTCCTGGCCGTTCATCAGGAAGCAGCCGTCGCCCGCAAACGCGACGACGACCCGATCCGGGTATTGCCGCTTGGCCAGCACGCCCGCCGGCACGCCATAACCCATCGAGCCCGAGGTCGGCGCGAGCTGGGCGGCAAAGCTGTGGAAGCGGTGATGGCGATGGATCCAGCCGGCGTAGTTGCCGGCGCCGTTGCAGACGATCGCATCCTTCGGCAGGCGGTCGCGCAGCCAGGTCATCACCTCGCCGTACTGGAACCTGCCCGGCAGCTCGCGCGCCTTCCCGGTCCAGGCGAGATAATCGGCATGCGCCTTGGCGGCCTCGCCCTTCCACGCCACCGCGCCGGAAGGCTTCAGCGTCTCGACGGCAGCGGCGAAGGCGGCCGGCGTCGCCTGGATCGCCAGCGCCGGCTGATAGATGCGGCCGAGCTCTTCGGAGCCCGGATGCACATGGATCAGCTTCTGCTTCGGATTGGGAATGTCGAGCAGCGTATAGGACGAGGACGGCATCTCCGACATGCGGCCGCCGACCAGCAGGAGAACGTCGGCATTGTCGATGCGCGCCTTCAGGCCCGGGCTCGGCCCGATGCCGAGGTCGCCGGCATAGTGCGAATGGTCGGCATCGATCAGCGAAGCCCGGCGGAACGAGGTCGCGACCGGCAGGTCGAACCGCTCGGCGAAGCGCGCGATGCTCTTGGTCGCCTCCTCGGTCCAGCGCGAGCCGCCGAGAATGACGAGCGGCGCCTTGGCGCCGGCCAGCATGGCGCCGAGCTTCTCGATATCGGCAGGCGCCGGCCAGCTCACCGCCGGCTCGATGCGCATGGCATCGGCAACGGCCGCGGTCTCGGTCAGCATGTTCTCCGGCAGCGCGATCACGACGGGACCGGGGCGGCCCTGCATGGCGACGCGGAAGGCGCGCGCCACCAGCTCCGGAATGCGGTCGGGACGATCGATCTCGACCGCCCATTTCGCCATCGAGCCGAACACCGCCTTGTAGTCGAGCTCCTGGAACGCCTCGCGCTCGCGCATGCCGGTGTCGACCTGGCCGACGAACAGGATCATCGGCGTCGAATCCTGCATCGCGATGTGGACGCCGTGGCTGGCATTGGTGGCACCGGGGCCGCGGGTGACGAAGCAGATTCCGGGCCGGCCCGTGAGCTTGCCATAGGCCTCCGCCATCATCGCCGCACCGCCTTCGGCGCGGCAGATCACGACGTCGATCGGGCTGTCATGCAGCGCATCGAGGGCCGCCAGATAGCTCTCGCCCGGCACGCAGGTGACGCGCTCGACGCCCTGGGCGACGAGCTGATCGATCAGGATCTGGCCCCCGGTGCGGGTGTTGCGAATGGTCATGTCGGCTCCCTCAAGACTTCGGCGATGCGCACTTATGCGGGAACTGGCCTAGGACAGGCCGAGAGCGTGCGCAAGGTCGAAAGGCTTCTCGCAGCCTGCGCAGGCGTCATGCCCGTCCCTGCCGTTTGCACTACAGTCCCTGCCGCGGCCACGATGGCGAGCTTCGAGATCTTCGTCTACGATCCGGCCGAACCAAATCGTTGGGAGCATCGGAATGCAAACCATCGGCCTGATCGGAGGCATGAGCTGGGAGAGCACCGCACTTTACTACAAGCTCATCAACGAGCGGGTCCGCGACCGCATCGGCAAGCTGCATTCGGCCCCGCTCTTGATGTATTCCTATGATTTCGAGGAGATCAAGCAGATGCAGTATGCCGGCCGCTGGCAGGAGGTGGCGACGAGCCTCGCTGAGGTCGCCCGGCTGCTCGAAAGTGCCGGCGCGCGGGCGATCGTGTTGTGCACGAACACGATGCACAAACTGGCGCCCGAGATCATATCCAGCGTGAGCGTTCCGTTCATCCACATCGGCGATGCGACGGCGGAGCGGATCCGGGCCAAGGGATATCGGCGGGTCGGGTTGCTCGGCACCAAGTTCACGATGGAGGAAGATTTCTACATCGATCGATTGCGCGCGCATGATCTCGACGTCATGGTCCCTCCCGCGGACGAGCGCGCGGAGGTGAACCGCATCATCTATGACGAGCTGTGCCTCGGGAACGTCGCCGCGCCCTCGCGCCGCCGCTACCAGGAGGTGATGGCGGCCCTCGTCGCCGGCGGAGCCGAGTGCATCATTCTCGGCTGCACCGAGATCACCATGCTGGTCGGCCCGGACGACACGTCTGTCGAGACGTTCGACACCACGGCCATTCACGCGGAAACGGCCGCCGATTTCGCGATCGGGTGAATTTGATCCCTCAGCTTCAGCCCCGTTCCGGGATCGAGGTCCCTGGAAGGTGGGCTATCCTCACCCGCTCCGCTTCTGCCGCGCGCTCGCCAGCAGCACCAGCATGAATGAGGCCGCCGTCATCAAGGTCGAGATCGCGGCGATGGTCGGATCGATCTCGTCGCGCAGCGCGGTGAACATGCGCTTGGTCAGCGGCTGATACTGGCCGCCGGAGATGAACAGCGCGACGATGGTCTCGTCCATCGCCGAGATGAAGGCGAAGATTCCGCCGGCGACTACGCTGGACTTGATCTGCGGCAGCGTCACCGCGAAGAAGCTGCGCAGGCGGTTCATGCCGAGGCTGCGCGCCACCATTTCCTGCGCGGGATCGAAGCTCTGCAGACCCGCGAGCACCGAGATGACGACATAGGGCAGGCCCAACATCACGTTGGCCAGCACGAGGCCGGGCATGGTCGCGACCAGGCCGACCTTGGCATAGACGAAGAAGATGCCGACCGCGGTGATGATGATCGGAACCACGAGCGGCAGCAGCAGCGCCATGTGGATGAGACGCATGATCCGCAGCTTCGACTGGCTGATGGCATAGGCGGCGGCCACCCCGAACGGGGTCGCGATCACGACGGTAAGGAGCGCAACCGTCAGCGTCACCCGCGTCGCTTGCATCCAGGCGGGATTTGAGAAATATTGCTGGTACCAGCGCAGCGAGAAGGATGGCGGCGGGAAGGTCAGGAAGCGCGCGCTGGAGAACGAGATCGGCGCGATGATCAGAACGGGAAGGATCAGATAGACCAGCACCAGCAAACTGATCACATACAGGACGATCCGTGCGGGCGAGGCGCGCATCATTTCTGTCCCAACACGCGGTCGAGCGAGACGAAGCGGCTTACAATGAAGAAGATCGCGACCACACTGATTAGCAGCACGACGGCGACCGCGCTGGCCGCGCCGAATTGGTTGTAGAGCTCGACATTGCGGCTCACCAGCATCGACACCATCACGGTGCGGCCGCCGCCGAGCAGTTCCGGCGTGATGTAGAAGCCGAGGCAGAGCACGAACACCATGGTGCAGCCGGCAAGCACACCCGGCAGCGACAGCGGCAGGAACACGCGCATGAAGGTGAGCGAGGGGCTCGCGCCCAGGCTGGCGCCGGCCTGCATCAAATCGTTCGGAATCTTCTGCATGGTGGCATAGAGCGGCAGCACCATGAACGGCAGCAGGATGTGCACGGTCGCGACCACCGTGCCGAACGTGTTGTGGACCAGCGCGAGCGGCTCGGAGATCACATCGAGATAGCGCAGGAACTGGTTGATCACGCCGCTGCGCTGGAGCAGCGCCAGCCAGGCATAGGCGCGCACCAGCACGCTGGTCCAGAACGGCAGCACGACCAGCGACAGGATGAGGATGCTCCACCCTTTCGGCACCGAATTGGCGAGGTAGGCCACGGGATAGCCCAGCAGCAGCGCGATTGCCGTGACCGCGAGGCTGATCTCGAACGTCAGTGCAAAGCTGCGCCAGTAGACATCTTCGGTGAAGACGCGGCGATAGTTCTCCAGCGTGAAGCCGTCATGATAGATCGACTGCCAGGCGAGCCAACCGACTGGCAGCACGATCAGGGCAAGGATCACCAGCAGCGCCGGCGACACCAATGCCAGCATCAGGCCGTGCTCGCGGCGCTGATGCTTTTGGGAGGGATCTGGCACGGATGTCGTCAACGCTGGCCTCGCCTACTTTTGCATGAAGGACGCCCAGCGCTTCTCGGCGGCCTCTCCGGCGGACGAGGACCACCAGGCGTAGGACATCAGCGCCTGCTTGGCCGCATTCGCCGGCTCGCTCGGCAATTGCGCAGCGCGCTCCGCCTTGATCACGCCCGTCTCGAACGCCTTGGGATTGCCCGGGCCATAATCGATGTGCAGCGGCAGATTGGCCTGGTGCACGGGATCGACCGCCGCGTTGAGGAACTTCACCGCGGTTTCCAGATTCGGCGCGCCCTTGAGGATGCAGAGCGAGGTGCTCTGCAAAATGCCCTGATTGTAGGTGAAGGTGACCTTCGCGCCCTCCTTGGCCACCGCGCTGACGCGACCGTTCCAGGCCATCTCCATGTCGACCTCGCCGTCATTGAGCAACTGCGCCGACTGCGCGCCCGAGGTCCACCACACCGTGATGTGCGGCTTGATCTCTTCCAGCTTCTTGAAGGCGCGGTCGACATCGAGCGGGTAGAGCTTGTCGGGCGCGACGCCATCGGCCATCAGCGCCGCCTCGAGCGTCGCGAACGGGTGGTTGCGCAGCGCGCGGCGGCCGGGGAATTTCTTGACGTCCCAGAAATCGGCCCAGCTGTTCGGCGCGTCCTTCGGGAAGGCCTTCTGGCTGTAGGCCAGCACGCTGGAATAGAACTCGTAGGACACCGAATAGGGACTGCGATAGGCCTCCGGCATCGCCGCGCCGTTTGGAATCTTCGAAAAGTCGAGCTTCTCGATCAGCCCCTGCTCGCCGCCGCGCAGGCAGTTGCCGGTCGGGGTGTCGACGACGTCCCAGATCGGCTTGCCGCTGCCGACTTGCGTCTTGATCGCGGGCCAGGCGTCGGGAATGGAGTCCTGGTTGATGGTGATGCCGAGCTTCTTGGCGGAGGGATCGAGGATCGCCACCGTCTGTGCCTGCTGATAGGCGCCGCCTTGCGAGACGAAGGTGATCTGCTCGGCGGCATCAGCCGCACTGGTCAACCCGATTGCGCCCAGCAGCGCGCAGCCCAATCCGAATTTCTGCTTCATCGTCATCCTCACCTCCTCCAAATAGAGCTCACTGACCGATCGCGTCGAGAAACTGGTACCAGCCGGCGACCATGCGCACGGCGGGCTCGCGCAGCGGATAGAACGGGATCGCCTTCATGCGCCTGATGTCGAGCAGACCGACGTCGGGCGTCTCGCCGCGCACGAAGGCGGCGAGATAGCGGCCCATCAGGCTCGACATCGCAACGCCGGCGCCGTTGTAACCCACCGCGAACAGCGTGCGATCGTCGAGCCGACCGATATGCGGCACCGAGTCCAGCGTCATCGCGACCAGCCCCGACCATTTGTATGCGAGCGGGACATCGGCGAGATCGGGGAAGATGCCGACCATCGCCTTGCGCAAGGCGTCGAACGCGGCTTGCGAATCCTGTTTACCAAAGGCGCCGCGGCCGCCGAAGATCACGCGGTTGTCGACCATGCGGAACCAGCGCATCATGCGCTTGGTCTCGGTGTAGGTGCGCCCGGTCGGCATCAATTTTCCCGCGAGATTGCCGGGGAGCCGCTCGGTTGCGACTATGGCGCTGCGGAAGGGAATCAGCGTGCGCTGCAGATGCGCGGTGGCACTGGTCAGGTCCGAATAGCTGTTGGTGGCAATGATCGCCTGCTTGGCGCGCACCGCGCCTTGCGGGGTCTCGGCGACGATGCCGTCGCCTTCCCGCCGAAGCGTTGTGACCGGCGATCCCTGGAAGATTGCAACGCCGCGGCGCGCCACGCCGTCGGCAAGGCCGCGCAGATAGTTCAGCGGATGGATGCCGCCCGAACCGGGATTGAGCACGCCGCCGACGAAGATGTCGGAGCCGGTTTCCTCGCGCACGCCGTTCTTGTCGAGGATGCGGACCTCGGCGGAGCCCATCTCGCGCGTCATCCAGTTGGCCTCGTCGATGGCGGCCTTCAGCGTCGTCTCATTGTGCGCAGCCTTGACCTGGCCGGTGCGCACAAGGTTCGCGCTGGTGATGCTGAATTCGGAGACGAGCTCCTCGACCATGTCGGTCGATTCATGCGCGATCTCGTACATGCGCCGCGCCATGGCGCGGCCATGCACGGCATCGATCTCGCGGAACGAGAGGCGGAATTTTGCCGTGATCACGCCGCCATTGCGCCCGCTCGCGCCCCAGCCGGGACGGTTGGCCTCGAGCACAACGGGGCTGAGCCCGCTCTTGGCAATGTGGTGCGCGGCGGAGAGGCCGGTATAGCCGGCGCCGATGATCACCACATCGGCTTGGCTCTCGCCCGACAGCACGGGATAATCGCGCGCCGGATCCGCCGTGGCTTCCCACAGCGAATTGACCGATGGCAGCGCGCGCCAGTCCCGTGTCATGCCACAGCTCTCCGTTACGCCGCCGTGCCGATCGCGGCGTCGGCGAGCGCCTTCAGCGTCGGGAAATGGAAGTCCGGCTTGGTCAGCGTCTCCACCGCCGGCGTGCCTCCAAAGCCGGCGATGCCCTGGCGGCGCTCGATCCAGCACACTTTGTAGCCGAGCTTCCGCGCGATCCCGATGTCGTGATACTGGCTCTGCGCGACATGCAGGATATCGGACTGCTTGTAGCCGAACGCCGATTGGCGGCCCTTGTTGTAGGCGAAGAATTCCGGATTGGGCTTGGCAACACCGGTGTCGTCGGCACAGACCGTGTCATCGAAGGGATTTCCGAGCGCATGCGCGTAGCACGACAGCGCGACGCGGTCGGCATTGGTCATCGCGACCAGGCGGAACTTCGTGCGCAGCCGCTTGAGCGCTTCCACCGAATCCGGGAACGGCCCCCAGCGCAGCACCGAAAGCTGGAACACGTCGCAGGATGCGTCGTCAGAGGGCAAACCTAGCTCGGTGGCAAGATGGCGATAGACGTGGAACATCACTTCGCTGGAGCGCTCGTAGTGCTTGTCGCGGCCCCGCTTGTAGGGCTCGAAAATCTGCTCGTCGCTGAGCTCGGCTGCCTTCCTGCCTCCGATCTTGCGCACGGCTTCGAGCACGCCGGTTTCGAAATCAATCAAGGTGCCGACGACATCGAAGGTGAGAACCTTGAAATTGCTGAACGCGGCTTGGGTCGACATGGTCTTGTTCTCTCAGGTTGCCCGGGGCACGACGATCGTGTCCTCGGGGTGGAGCGTGACGGTGAGATTGCCGCCGAGGGGCGGAATGCGGTGATAGGCCTGGTGATAGCTCGGCTGGCGCAGGCTGAGCGCGATGCCGTCGGCGAGCGCGAGGAAAATGCGCAAGCTCTCGCCCTGATAGACGATGTCGGTGACCGTTCCGGTCAGCCGGTTGCAGGCCTCATCCTGCGCGCCGTCGTCGATCAGCAGCTTCTCGCTGTGCACGGCCAGCATCAGGGCATCGCCATCGGGAATGGCGCGCGCGCTGCGCAGCAGGGCATTGCCGAGTGCGACGCTGCAAGCATCGACGCGGCGAACCGGCAGCATCGTGGCTTCGCCGATAAAGCTGGCGACGAAGGAATCGGCGGGATGATCGTGCAGCCGCGCCGGCGCATCGATCTGAACCAACCGGCCGTCCTTCATGACAGCGACGCGGTCGCTCATGGTCAGCGCCTCGCGCTGGTCATGGGTGACGTAGATGATGGTCGCCTGGATGCGCTTGTGCAACGCGCGCAGCTCGATCTGCATGGATTCGCGCAGCTGCTTGTCGAGCGCCGAGAGCGGCTCATCCATCAGGATCAGGCGCGGCTCGAAGATCATGGCGCGTGCGAGGGCCACGCGCTGACGCTGACCGCCGGAGAGCTGCGCGATCCCGCGCTCTTCATAGCCGGCAAGGCCGACCATGCTGAGCGCTGCGCGCACCTTGTCCGGCCAGACGGATTTCGGCAGGCGTCGCGCGCGCAAGGGAAAGGCGACGTTCTCGCCGACGCTCATATGCGGAAACAGCGCATAGTTCTGGAACACCACGCCGATGTCGCGCTTGTGCGGCGGCATATAGGTGACGTCACGGCCCCCGAACAGAATCGTGCCTGAGGTCGGCAGGATGAAGCCGCCCAAAATGCCGAGCAGCGTGGTCTTGCCGGAGCCGGAGGGGCCGAGCAGCGAGACGAATTCACCGGCGCTGACATTGAGCGAAACGTCGTCGAGGGCGCGAACAGCGCCATAGGCCTTGCTGGCGGACCTGATCTCGACGCTTTCCGCTCGCTTGTCCAATGATCGACCTCGCGATGTCCCTGCGCTGGCGTGCCTCACTGCGCGCCATAAGGCTGCTTTATAGACAGGGCTTTGGAGCACTCACGGTCTAAGCGTGCGCTGCACCAAACCTTCTCCCGAAGCCCCTGTGTTTAGGCTGTCATGCTCATGACACCAGACTTGCCAAAACTCGGCAATTGCCAAATTCTCACCGCGCTCATAACATGACGTTATGCCAGAGCTCCGCCGCATGCTGCCGTCCAGTAACGCCCTGTTCGTGTTCGACGCGGCGGCGCGCAATGGCAGCTTCACGGCGGCGGCGGCCGAATTGAACGTGACGCAGCCGGCGGTGAGCCGGATGCTCGGCCAGTTCGAGGAGCATCTCGGCGTCCGCCTGTTCGATCGCAAGGCGGGCCGCGCGGTGCTCACCGAGGAAGGCGAGCTGCTCTATCGCCGCGTGCTCGAAGGCTTTCGCAGCATCGAGAGCGGGCTCGTCGAGATCGAGCGGCGCCGCAAGGGCACCGAGACGGTGACGCTGTCGGTCTCCTCCGCCTTCACCACGCATTGGCTGATGCCGCGCATCGACAAGCTGCAGAAGCAGTTTCCGCAAGTGGATCTGCGCTTCCAGCTGATCTCCGGCGCGCTGCGCGGGCCGGTGGAGAATGTCGATCTCGGCATGCGCTTCCGTGACCGCGACGAGCCGTCATCCGGCGGCACGCTGGTGATGAAGGAAGTGATGCTGCCGATGTGCAGCCCCGGCTATCTCGGCGAGACTGATCCCGCCGAGGGCAACACCATCATCCGCCTCGCCGAGACGCCGGGCGACTGGGCCGCGGATTACGCATCGCTCCTCACCGGACGACGCGGCGCGGCCAAGGCGTTGAGCTTCACCGACTATGCAGTCGTGGTGCAGGCCGCGCTGCTCGGCCAGGGCATCGCGCTCGGCTGGCTGACGGTCGCCTCGCACTGGCTGCTCACCGGCGCGCTGGTGCCGGCCTCCGACACGCTGACCACCACGCGCCGCATCTGCGAATTCCTGCCGCCGCGCAACCGGATCATGCGTCCCATCGCCGCCGAGATCCGCGACTGGATCATCGCGCAGATGAAAAGCGAGATCGCCGCGATCGACCGGCTCTATCCGAAGCTCGGCGCCATGGCGGCGTGTTACTGAGCAGGTGGCGTCGCGGTGAAGCCCCGCTCTCTCCGACGTCATTGCGAGCGCAGCGAAGCAATCCAGAGTCTTTCCGCGGAGGGATTCTGGATTGCTTCGCTGCGCTCGCAATGACGATGTGGATAGAGCTGCGCTCGAATTCCGCCCCTACCGATGCTCGATCGCCCTGATCGCACCACGTAGCTCGGCGAGGCCGCGCAGGCGGCCGATGGCGGTGTAGCCGGGGTTGGTGCGCTTGGTGTCGGCGAGATCGTCGAGCATGCGGTGGCCGTGGTCGGGCCGGAACACGATTCTCTTGTCCGGTGCGCGCCGTGCGTTCTCCTTCAACAGCGCCTTGAGCACCGCGATCATGTCGACGTCACCGTCGAGATGGTCGGACTCGTAGAACGACAACCCGTCGGCCTCGCGCTTGGTCGCGCGCAGATGGGCGAAGGCAATGCGCGGGCCGAAGCGCTCGGCCATTTCTGGCAAATTGTTCTCCGCGCGCACGCCGAGCGAGCCGGTGCAGAAACAGATGCCGTTCGCCTTGGACGGCACGGCGTCGAACAGCGCCTGATAGTCGTCGGCGCTGGAAGCAATGCGCGGCAGGCCGAACAGCGGTCGCGGCGGATCGTCCGGGTGCAGCGTCAGCGACACGCCGAGCTGCTCGGCCACCGGCGTCACGCGCGCGAGGAATTCCGCAAGGTGCTGCCGCAGGATCTCAGGCGTGATGTCGCGGTACGTTTCCAGCCGATCGCGGAATTGCGGGATGGTCATCGGCTCGGTGGTCGAGCCCGGCAGCGCGCTGGCGATGACCATGACGAGATAGTCGATATCCGCCTGGCTCATCTGCTCGAACAGTTTCTTCGCGCGCGCCTGTTGTTCCGGCGAATATTCCTGTACGGCGGCCGGGCGCTTCAGGATGTGCAGCTCGAACGCGGCAAAGCGGTCCTGGTCGAAGCGCATGGCACGGGCGCCGTTCGGCAGCTCCCATTCCAGATCGGTGCGGCACCAGTCCACCACGGGCATGAAATTGTAGCAGATGATCTTGATGCCGCTGGCCGCCACCGCCTCCAGGCTCGCGATCCAGGCCTCGATCGACTTCGTCGCTTTTCCGCCAAGGCGCTTGACGTCGTCGGGGATCGGAATCGATTCCACCACCGACCAAGTCAATTGAGAACGGCCGGGCTGGCCGTTCTCAATGAAGTTCTTGCGCTCCTCGACCGCCTTGCGCGTCCAGGCCTCCCCGATCGGCACCTGATGCAGCGCCGAGACGATATCGCTCGCGCCGGCCTGCCTGACGTCGTCGAGCGAGACCGGATCATCGGGCCCGTACCAGCGCCATCCCTCCAGCATCATAGGCTGCCTCCCATCAGTTCGCGGTCAGCACGACCTTGACGCTCTGCGAGCGGTCGAGCGCCAGCCGCAGCGCATCGGGCGCGGTCGAGAGCGGCCGCTCGGCGGTGACCAGCGACAGCACATCGACGCTGCCGTTGCCGATCAGTTCCACCGCATTCATGAACTCGAAGCCGAAGCGGAACGAGCCGCGCAGGTCGATCTCCTTGGCCATCACGGCATTCGACGGTGTCGGGATCTGGCCTCCCGGCAGATTGCCGATCTGCACCACGACGCCGCCGCGCCTGACGATCTGAATCGCGCTGGCAAGGCCCGCAGCCGTGCCCGAGACCTCGAAGGCGACGTCGTAAGGACGCGCGGCAGCCTGTGCCTTCAGGCCCTCTTCACCGCCCGACACGTTCTCGACATGCGAGGCGCCGAGCTTGGTCGCAAAGGCCAGCGGCGCCGGCGCGATGTCGGCGACCGTGATGTCAGCCATGCCGGCGCGGTGCGCGGCGAGCATGGTCAAAAGCCCGATCGGGCCGGCACCGAAGATGATGCCGCGCTTGCCATCGATCTTGCCGGCGCGCGCGACCGCGTGCAGGCAGACCGCGAGCGGCTCGGCCAGCGCCGCGGCCTGGTAGGACACGTGATCGGGAATCTTCACGCACTGCGCGGGGATCGCGTCGAAGTAATTGGCGAAGCCGCCCTGCATGTGCGGCGTCTTTGAGGCCGAGCCCATGAAATAGATGTTCTCGCACAGGTTCGACCGGCCCTCACGGCAGGCGACGCAATGGCCGCACCAGCGTGACGGATTGACGGCAACGCGGTCGCCGACCTTCAGATTGGCGGCGGTACCGGAGATCTCCACGACCTCGCCCGAGATCTCATGTCCCAGCACCAGCGGCGACTTCACCACGAAGTCGCCGGTGCGGGCATGGCGGAAATAGTGCATGTCCGAGCCGCAGATGCCGCCGGCACCGAAGCGGATGCGCACCATGCCCTGGCTAAGCTTGTCGAGCGGATGCTCGATCATGCGCAGGTCTTCGGGGCCGAACAGGGTCGCGGCGAGAGCGGTCGAGGTCATTTGGAAAGTCCCATGTATTTAGGCAGCCAGAGGGTCAGGTCGGGAATATAGGTGATCGCGATCAGCGCGAGCAGCAGCGGCACCAGCCAGGGCAGGATCGCCACCGTCGTGCGCTCGACCGAGAGCTTTGCGACGCGGGCGAGCACGAACAGCACCATGCCGAGCGGCGGATGCAACAGACCGATCATCAGGTTCAGCGTCATGATCAGGCCGAAATGGATCGGGTCGATGCCGAGCTTGAGCACGATCGGCAGCAGGATCGGCACCAGGATGGTGATCGCCGCCGTGGTGTCGATGAAGCAGCCGACGAACAGGATCAGCACATTGGCGAGCGCCAGGAACACCCATTTGTTGTGGGTGATGCTGAGCATCCAGTCCGAGAGCATCTGCGCCGCCTGCGACACCGTCAGCAGCCAGGCGAAGATCGAGGCCGCGGTGACGATGAACAGCACCGAAGCCGTGGTCTCGATGGTGTCGAAGGTCGCCTTCGCCACCGTCTTCAGGGTCATGGTGCGATAGCGGATGAGGCCGAGGAACAGCGACCAGATCACGGCCGCGACCGCGGCTTCCGTCGGCGTGAACCAGCCGAGCGTCATGCCGCCGATCAGGATCACGGGCGCCATCAGCGCCATCACCGCGGAGAAGTCGAAATACCAGTCGATCAGGAGCAGCGTGCCGAGGCCGATGACGACCGCCATGTTCACCGACATGCCGGCAACGACCATCAGCCAGATTGCGAGCGGGAAAGCGAGTACGATGGCGATCTCGAGGCCGGCCGAACCGAGCTGCGGCCAGGAGAACGGCGTATCACTGCCCCATTTGTTCTTGTGCGCGAAATAGGTGACGGTCGCCATCATCAGCAGCGTCATGACGATGCCGGGGATGACGCCGCCGAGGAACAGCGCGCCGATCGAGACGTTCGCCATCATGCCGTAGATCACGAAGGGCAGCGAGGGCGGAATGATCGGCCCGAGCGTCGCCGAGGCCGCGGTGACGCCGACCGAGAACTCGGTGGAGTAGCCGTGGTCCTTCATCGCCTTGATCTCGATGGTGCCGAGGCCGGCGGCGTCCGCGATCGCGGTGCCGGACATGCCGGAGAAGATCACCGAGCCGATGATGTTGACGTGGCCGAGGCCGCCGCGCATCCACCCGACCAGCGCGACGGCGAATTTGTAGATGCGCCCGGTCACGCCCGCGATGTTCATGAGATTGCCGGCCAGGATGAAGAACGGCACGGCGAGCAAAGGAAAACTCTCCACGCCGGCGATCATGCGCTGCGCCAGCGTGACGTCGGGCGTCACGCCACTGACCAGGATGTAGAGCAGCGACGACGCGGCCATGGCGATCGCCACGGGAACGCCGAGCAGCATCAGAAGGAGAAAGCCTCCGAGCAACAGCAGCATGGTCTTATCCTTCCGATCCGTCGTAGGCACCGGGACGTTCGAGGACCGAGTAGCCCTGCCGCCAGTTCTGGAGTGCCACCTGCGCGGAGCGTGCGAACATCAGCACGAAGCCGAGCAGCACGGCGTAATAGACGTAGTCCTTGGGAAGATTGATCGTGGTCATCTGCTCGTCGCCGATGATCTTGATGTAGACCCAGACCAGCTTGATGGCGTAGCCGAAGAAGGCGATCCGGATCAGGTCGATCGCCGTCGACAGCACGCGCCCTACGGCATGCGGCAGGTAGCGATAGACGAGGTCGACCTGGATGTGCCGCGACAGCCGCACGCACATCGACGAGCCGATGAAGACCACGCCGATCAGGCAATAGGTCGCGATCTCCTCGGTCCAGGCATAGCTGTCGTTGAGGACGTAGCGGGTGAAGAATTGCAGGAAGACGGCAAGCGCCATCACCCAGAAGATCGCCAGCGCCACCCAGTCCTCGAACGCGTAGACGCCGAGATCGACCTTCGGCGTCGCCTCCTCCTCGAAGGTATGGGCGATCTCGTCCGCGGTGATCTGCCGGTGGATTTCGGCGGTGGACATGGGTACCTCTCAAACCTCTCTCACGTCGTTCCGGGGCGACGCGTCAGCGTCGAACCCGGAACCTCGAACGAGTTCTGCTGCGTAACCTCGCTCCCCTCCTCATCCTGAGGAGCTTGCGAAGCAAGCGTCTCGAAGGATGGCCCCAGACGACACTTAGGTGGCACCGGGGCCTTCATGGTTCGCCCGGCGATGCGAAGCATCGTCCGGAGCGCGCTTCGCGCTCCTCACCATGAGGGTCTGGCTTATTTCACCGCCTGGATCTTCTCCCAATCCGCCTTGCGGTAGCCGAACGTCTCGAACGCGACGTTCTTCAGCACGGTGTCGCGGAACTCGTTTTTGTCGACTTCGGTCACGGTCAGGCCCTTGTCCTTGAAGAAGGCGACCAGCTTGGTTTCGTTTTGCTTGATCTCACCCGTGGCCTTGGCTGCCGCCTCCTGCGCCACGTCGGTCAAGATCTTCTTGTCCTCGTCGGAGAGCTTCTTCCACAGCGCGCCGGCGATCACGGTATTGAGGTGGTCGACGATGTGGCCGGTCAGCACGATGTGCTTCTGCACCTCGTAGAACTTCTTGGCCTCGATGGTGGTCAGCGGATTCTCCTGCGCCTCGACGGTGCCGTTCTGGAGCGCGAGATAGACTTCGGCGAACGCGATCGGCGCGGTGTTGGCGCCGCAGGCGCGCGGCATGGCGAGATAGGCGGGCACATCGGGCACGCGCATCTTCAGACCCTTCATGTCGGCGCAGGTCTTGATCGGCTTGTTCGACGACGTCTGGCGCACGCCGTAATAGGTCACCGCGACGATGTGGTGGCCGCTCTTGTCCTCATAGCCCTTGGCGAGCTCCTTGAAGATGTCGCTCTTGGTGTAGGCGAGCAGATGATCGGCATCGCGGAAGGTGTAGGGATAATAGGTCACGCCGATCGGCGCAAAGCTCTTGGCCGCGAAGCTCGAGCCGGAGATGATGATGTCGACCGAGCCGAGCGACAGGCCCTGGTTGATGTCGGCCTCCTTGCCAAGCTGCGAGGCGGGATAGACCTCGATCTGGTAGCGCCCGTTGGTGCGCTTGGCGATCTCCTGCGCGGCCCAGACCGACGCCGTGTGGAACGGCTCCGAGGTCTCGTAGACGTGGGCCCATTTGAGCTTGGTCTGCGCGATGCTCGCGCTGGTCGCCGCCAACAGCGTGGCGGCGGAAATCACTGCTGTAATCGTCATCTTCTTCAACATCGACTTTTCCTCCATCGTTCAAGTCTGCTTCTTGTTGGCTCGCCCCGGCATGGATGCGAGCCGCCCAATCTCACCGCCGCCGCGAGCTGCCGCTCTTGGCCTGTTTCTTCGACGGTCGTTTTGATTTCGCCGGCTGAACCGCGGACGGCGCCGCCTGCTTCCGTGCAGCCGCTGCTTCTGCTGATGTCTCGGCACCAAAATTCTGTGCAAAGCGCTCCTGCGAATGCGCGAGGTGATCGCGCATGGCGTCATAGGCCGTCTGCGGCCGGCGCGCAGCGATCGCGTCGCGCACGGCCCGGTGCTCGTCGAGCGCGGTTCGCCACGTGGTGGGGTTCTCGAAATAATGCGCCAGCTGCGCGAAATAGGGATTGAGGCGCTGGTCGAACAACTCGCCGACGACCCGCACCAGCACGGCGTTGCCGAGACATCCTGCGATGGCGATGTGGAAGGCGCGGTCATGCACCATCGAGGCTTCGCCGGGATGGTCGACATTCTCCATCGCGACGAGCGCGGCGTCGATGCGGTCGATGTCGTCTTTGGTCGCCACGCGCGCGGCTTGCTCTGCGATGGCGCTTTCGAGGAATTCGCGGGCACGCAGCAACTCGAACGGGCCTTCGATGATCGCTGATGGCGCGGGCACGGCGTCGGCGGGCTCGGTCACATAGATGCCGGAACCGACGCGGATGCGCAGCCGGCCCTCGACCTCGAGCGCAATCAAGGCTTCGCGCACCGTCGGCCTCGACACTTTGAGCTGCTCGGCGAGCTCGCGCTCGGTCGGCAAGCGGCTGCCGACCGCGTACTCGCCGCTGTCGATCAGGCTTCGCAATTGATCGGCGACCTGGCGATAGAGCCGTCTCGCCTCCACAGCTTCCAGCGGCACGCTGGTCCTCCCGAAAGGTCTCGCGAGGTCGTTTGGACCCCCGGCCTGCCAATTTTGGAAAATTGGTCTTACCAATTGACCAGAGCATTGACCTGATAGGGGCGCCGTGTCAAGCAGCGGCAAAGCAAAGGGGAGACGTCCATGCGCCAGAGCTCGATGCGCCTTGGTCGCGCCAATCTCGACCGGTTGGCACCTGCCATCCGCCGTCCGGCCTATGACCGATCGCGCCTCACGCCTGGCATCGTGCATCTCGGCCTGGGGGCATTTCATCGCGCGCACCAAGCGGTTGTCATCGACGATTGCCTTGCTGCAGGAGCGACGTCCTGGGGCATCGTCGGCGCCAGCCTGCGCAGCCCGGATACGCGCGACGCCCTCGCCCCGCAGGACCACCTCTACACAGTCGCCGTGCGTGCCGCCGAAGGTACCGAGCACCGGGTCATCGGCGCACTGCTCGACAGTGTCGTCGCGCGCGAGAAGCCGGCAGCCCTGGTCGAACGGATGACCGATCCTTCCACCCGCATCGTTTCGCTCACCGTCACCGAGAAGGGCTATTGCCACACGCCGCAGACCGGCGATCTCGATGAGCGGCATCCCGACATCGCGCATGATCTGAACAATTTCGACGCGCCGCGCTCGACGCCGGGCTTCATCGTCGCCGCGCTGGCACGGCGGCGGGCGCAGGGTCTTTCGCCCTTCACCGTGCTGTGCTGCGACAACCTCGCCGCCAACGGCCACACCGTGCAGCGGATCGTGACGCAATTTGCCGCGCTGCGCTCGAAAGATCTCGGCAAGTGGATCGCCGATACGGTCGCTTTCCCCTCGACCATGGTCGACCGCATCGTGCCGGAGACGACGGATGCCGATCGCGATGCGATCGCATCCGCGCTAGGCATGCGCGACGCCTGGCCTGTCATGACCGAGCCGTTCACGCAATGGGTGGTCGAGGACCGCTTCACCGCGGGCCGGCCAGACCTTGCCGCGGCGGGGGTCGAGCTCGTCGGCGACGTCAAGCCGTTCGAACTGATGAAGCTGCGGCTGCTCAACGCCAGCCATTCCGCGCTCGCCTATCTCGGCTATCTCTCCGGCTACGAGACCATCGCCGACACCATGCAGGATCCTCACTTCGCACGCCTCGCCGCACGAGTGATGGAAGAGGCTGCGGTGACGCTGACGATGCCCGTGGGCACCGATCTTGGCGCCTATCGCGCCTCGCTGCTCATGCGCTTCGCCAATCCGGCGCTGCATCACCGCACCTGGCAGATTGCCATGGATGGCTCGCAAAAGCTGCCGCAGCGGTTGCTCGGCGCGATGCAGGATCGCCTTGCCAGGGGCCTGCCGATCGCAACGCATGCGCTCGCGGTCGCCGGCTGGATGCGCTATGTCAGCGGCGTCGATGAGCAGGGCCGCGCCATCGACGTGCGCGATCCGCTCGCCGGGGAGTTCGCCGCGCTGGCGCGCGAGGCGGGGCCCGTTGCCGAGCGCCTCGCCCCCGCACTGCTGGGGGTGGCGAAGGTGTTCGGGCCGCTCGGCGCCGAGCCTCGCCTGCGCGAGGCCGTCACCGTGGCGCTCGGCCGCCTCTATGCCGACGGCGCACGGCGGGCCGTGGCAACGCACGTTTCGGCGTGACCACGACGCGAGCAGCGTCTTGAATGCTGCACTGCGGCCAAAATCGACGGAAGTCGCGCTTGATTTTTGCCCGTCGTTGCCCCACCCGAGAGCGATGGGAAACGACACCAAGGTCATCGCCGCCAACGCGGCCTTCTACGCCGCTTTTTCAACGGGCGACTTCGCCGGCATGGAACGGATGTGGGCGGACGACGACGGCATCTCCTGCATCCATCCCGGCTGGCCGGCGATCATCGGACGCGCCACCGTGATCGGAAGCTGGCGCGACATCCTGCAGAACCCGGAGCGGCCGCAGATCGTCTGCGCCGAGCCGCAGGCGATCGTCGACGGCGACAGCGCCCGCGTGCTTTGCATCGAGATCGTCGACGGCACTGCGCTGGCCGCCGCCAACCATTTTCGCCGCGTTGGCAACGACTGGCGCCTGGTGCACCATCAGTCCAGTCCGATCGCGCAGATTGTCGAGCAGGCTGAGGACGATAGGGCCAGTCACCGCGTCCACTGAGCACGGCGATCACGCGAGCGTGATCTACTGTGCATGGGGTTGTTTTTCAGTTTTTGTTTGGCGGTCCGAAAGTTCCGACAGATCGTCCAGCACGGCCCGCGCCGCGGTGAAGTCATCGTCCCCGAAGAACATGCTGCGGGTGATCAGAACCGGAATGCCCGCGCGGGAGGCTGCGACCAGACCATTGGCGGAATCCTCGATTGCAACGCAATCGGACGCCTCGAGGTTCAGCCGCGCCAGGATCTCGAGATAGACGTCCGGCGCCGGCTTCTTGTGCCTGACGTCATCGCCGGCGACGATCGCGTTGAAATCCGCAGCCCAGCGTTTGCCCAGCGCCCGCGACAGCAGCGCATCGATATTGCCGTGCCAGGTGGTGGTCGCGATCGCAAGAAGCTGGCCGCGCGCCTTCGCGGTCGTGAGCAAATCCGTCACGCCCGGCCGCAAGGGGCAGCGGCCGGTCTCGACCAGCTCGGCATAATGCGCGGTCTTGATGCAGTGGAGCTCTGCGATGTCCATGTCCGACAAGGGCGGAGCGGTTTCTAAGCTTGTGTGGTAGGCACGCATGCGTTCCTTGCCGCCCGTCACCCGCAGCAGGTCCTTGTAGACGGCGCGGTCCCATTGCCAGTCGAGACCGCGGCGGGCGAAGGCAAGGTTGAAGGCCTGCCGATGCAGCTCCTCGGTTTCGGCCAGGGTGCCGTCAACGTCGAAGATCAGCGCGGCCGCGCGGCGGATCAATTCGGCGGCGCCTGCTGGCGACTGAACCAACGCTTCGGCCTGCATGATCGATCCCTCCCTTCCGATGCTGCGAGAAGCGAGCATCGACCGAGCCTGTGGGGGAGACAAATCGCAATATCTTTTGCCGGACCCAAAAATCTCTTATGAGCGAACTGCGCATGACGGCGCGAACGGGAACTTTCGACCTGCACAGGAGGCGCATGCGGCTCTTCATTCTCGGCCTCGGCTACAGTGCCCGGCACTTCGTCCGCAAGCACGGCGACAGCTTCTCGCATGTCGCCGGCACCGTGCGCGATCCCGCGCAGCGGAACGATCTCGCCGGCATCGAGGTGCATCCGTTTTCCGGTAGCGATCCGTCGCCCGAGACGGTTGAACGGGTTCGCCATGCCGACGTCCTCCTGGTGTCGATCCCGCCCGGCAGCACCGGCGATCCCGCGATCGCGGCGTTCGGCGGCGTGCTCAAGGGAAACCGCTGCAAGGTCGTCTATCTCTCGACCATCGGCGTGTATGGCGATCACGCGGGCAGCTGGGTCGACGAGAGCACGCCGCCGCAGGCCGTCCTCGACCGCACACGGATGCGGATCGCGGCAGAGCAGGCCTGGACGGATGCGACGGGCGGCGATGCGGCGATCCTGCGGCTTGCCGGCATCTACGGTCCCGGCCGCAACGCGCTGGCGACGCTGCGCGCGGGAACGGCGAGGCGCATCATCAAGCCGGGACAGGTCTTCAACCGCATCCACGTCGACGACATCGCGAGCACGATCATGGCCGCCATCCACCACGTGCGCGGCGGCACCTGGAACATCTGCGACGACGAGCCCGCGCCGCCGCAGGACGTGATCGCCTATGCCGCACAACTGATCGGCGTGGCGCCGCCGCCGGAAGAAGCGTTCGCCACCGCCGAGATGTCGGCGATGGCCCGCAGCTTCTATGCCAGCAGCGCGCGGGTCTCCAATGCGAAATTGAAGCGCGAGCTCGGCGTCACGCTTGTCCATCCCACCTATCGGCACGGCCTCGACGCTCTCTGGCGCGCGGGCGAAGGACCATAGGGTTCCTGCGCTCCGATGCCTGCCAGACATGCCTTGCCCGCGCTTGACTTCGTGCCTGCGGTCATGATCTAGGCGTCGAGCGAGCCACCACACAACGAGCTCGCCCCTTGGGAGGATGCATGAACAAGACGATCGCCATGATCGCGGCGACGATTGCCGTCGTCACGCTCAGCGCCGCGCGCGCCGCGCCGCTGCCCGAAGCCAATCCCGACGATGTCGGATTTTCGAAACAGGGCCTTGCACGCCTCGATGATTTCTTCGCGCGCGAGATCGCGGCCAAGCGCGTGCCCGGCGCAGTGGTCGCCATCGCCCGTGACGGCAAGCTCGTCCATTACAAGGCCTATGGCCAGCTCGACCCGGCCAGGGGCACGCCGATGCCGATCGATGCGATCTTCGCGCTGGCGTCGATGACCAAGCCGATGGCAGCGGTCGCCGGCCTGACGCTGATGGAGCAGGGACGGCTGCCGCTCCAGGCCAAGCTGTCCGATTACTACCCGGGCTTCGCCGACATGAAGGTCGGCGTTCCCCAGGCCGACGGTTCGCTCAAGCTCGAGCCGCAGGCCTCGCCGATCTTCATCCACGATCTCTACCGGCATACGTCGGGGTTGATGTATGGCGGCCGTCCGGACTCGTCGAGCCCGGTGGCGCGGCAATATCCCGATGGCACAGCGCCGGCGATCGAAGGCGACACCCAGGCCTTCATCGATCGCCTCACCAAGCTGCCGCTGGCGCATCAGCCCTCGACCGAGTTCGAATACGGCTTTTCGATCGACGTGCTCGGCGCCGTCGTCGAGAAGGTCAGCGAGCAGAAGCTCAGCGACTATCTCGCCGCCAATGTCTGGCAGCCGCTCGGCATGAAGGACGCGACCTTCCATCCGACCGACGCGCAGCGCCCGCGCCTCGCCCGCCCCTTCGCGAACGATCCGCTGACGGGCAAGCCGCAGGCCATCAAGCTCCTGGACACCCCGACCAAGTTCGACTGCGGCGGCGCCTGCTCGTTCGCGACGGTCGGCGACTACATCCGCTTCGGACAGATGCTGCTCAACGGCGGCGAGCTCGACGGTCAGCGCATCCTCGGTCCGAAGACGGTCCGTCACATGACGACGAACCATCTCGGCCCCGAGATCAAGAACAACGTCGCCAATGTCGAGCCGCATCGCGGTGGCTTCGGCTTCGGCCTTTCGGTCGCGGTCCGGACGGCCGAAGGATTATCGTCGGTCCCCGGCAATCCCGGCGAGTTCACCTGGAACGGAGCTTACGGGACGCAGTTCTTCTGCGATCCCAAGGAACGTCTCGTCGTCGTGGTGGGGACGGCGGCGCCGGGTGAGCTCAGGAATATTATCGCGAGCAGGTCCAGGACATCGTCTACGGCGCGATGACGAAGTGAGATCGTCACGCCCTGAAAGAGAAAGGGCGGCCGCTCTGGCCGCCCTCTTGATTGAGCGTCAGCTCAACACGCCGTATTTCTTGAACCAGGCCTCTGCCTGCTTCCAGGCATCTTCGGCGGCGTCCTTGCGGTAGCTGCCGCGATAGTCGGCATGGAAGCCGTGCGGCGCTTCGGGGTAGATCTTGAAGTCGGCCGGCTTTTTGCTCTGCTCGAGCGCTGCCTTCATCTGCTCGACCTGGGCGACGGGAATGCCGGTATCGGCGCCGCCATAGAGGCCGAGCACCGGCGCCTTCATCTCGGGCGCGAGCTGCAGCGGGCTCCTCGGCCACAACGGGTTGGCGGGATCGACCAGGGTCCCATAGAAGGCAACGCCCGCCTTGAGCGCACCGCTGTGGGCGGCATATTCCCAGACCGTGCGGCCGCCCCGGCAGAAGCCGATGGTGCCGAGCCGCGTTGCGTCGCCGCCTTGCGATCCTGCCCAGGCGACCACAGCATCCAGATCCGACAACAACTCCGCGTCCGGCTTCGCATTCACCACCGGCAGCAGCTCCTTGACGTCCGCGACCTTGGTCAGGTCGACGCCCTTGCGGAAATAATAGTCGGGCGCGACCGCGAATGCGCCGAGCTTGGCGAGACGCCGCGTCACGTCCCTGATGTATTCGTGCAGGCCGAAGATCTCCATCGCCACGATGATCACCGGCGCCTTGGTATTGCCGGCCGGGCGGGCGAAATAGGCGGGCATTTCCTCGGAGCCGACCTTGATCTTGGCATCACCGGCCTGGAGGCCGCTGGTATCCGTCGTGACGATATCGGCCCGGACCGGACCGGCCGCGAGCGTGTAGCCCGCGGCGACGGCTGCGGTGGCGCTCATGAATCCGCGGCGCGAGAGCGGGGCGACTTTCGTCAGTCCAATGACGTCGGATGTGATGGTGTTTTCAAAGCTCATCGATCTTCCCATTCCTGATTCCCATGCTGATGCCCCTCGGGCGCCGCATTCGCCAATAATTGCGGGACAAAGGCAACTCACCAGCCTGCGAGGACACGGCTCACCGCCTCACCCCTTCGTTGGCGAGCACCGGTGTCCGCCGTCCGCCGGAGCCCGATCGTGTGCCGGACTTAACCGTCTAGCTGCACTGCATCGCAACATCCATTAACCGAAAGAAGCGGTTCTTTCCCTGGCGCCAGGCCTGCCGTCGCTGCAGAGAATGCTCCTATTCGCGCACCCGACAGGCTCTGCCGCAACAAATTGCAATCCCGGTGACGATGGTGACACATCATGTTGTTCGTGCACCGTGCGTCATCACCAATTCACGTGCAAACCGACGTCATTTGATTGAAATTTTCGGAGGATCTGGGCCGCGCGATTTACCCGGTCTTTCTTTGTGACACCCTAGTTCCACGGCCGGAAGTTCCATCTTCGGAAACGCAGAGGCTTCTTCCCGCGACGCGCGACGCTCGCCGGCAACGGACGACGAAGCGCAAGCGGGTTCATTCCCGTCCGCCCCGATTGCGCTAATCAAGGCTCAATTGAATAAAGTTTATCCGACCTGGAACTGAAATGAATTTGGCGCGCGAATCGATAGAACTGTTGGAGCAGGCCGCACGCATCCTGTGGTTCGAAGGCACCAAGCATGGTTTGCGCGACCGCGAATGGATGGCGCTGCGCTTCCTCTCCCGCGCCAACCGGTTTTCCCGAACCCCCTCGGCGCTGGCGAGCTACGTCGGCACCACGCGCGGCACCGCCTCGTTCATCATCGGCGAGCTCGAGCGGCTCGGCTATCTCGAGCGGAAGCGCTCGGCCACCGACAAGCGGTCGGTGACGTTGAGCGTGACCCAGCAGGGCAAGAAGTTTCTGGTGCGCGACCCCGTCAACGTCCTCGTCGAAGCGATTGCCGTTCTCGGTGACGAGGTCAAGATCCGCTTCCGCGACACGTTCCGGCACGTGCTTGACCACTCCGATGCCGCCGAGCAACGGCACCACACCGACGTCTGCAAGCGGTGCATCTTCCTGCGGGAGGATCGCGCCGGTACCGACAGCAAGACGGCGGCCGAGTTCAGCTGCCGCCTGTTTCGCGCGCCGATTGCCGAGGCGGAGGTCGATCTGCTGTGCACCAGCTTCGAGCATCACCGCCAATAGTAGGCCGCTCGATCAGGGCGTTGCCTTGCGCGACGAATAGATGACGCCGCCGCTGGCTTCCACCACCAGGCGCCCGTTCTCGTTCCTGATCTCTTCGATGCGGCCAAGACCGGGCACCTGCTGTCCCAGCACGGCTTCGATGACGCCGTTCGGGCCTTGCAGGATCGCGATCCCCTCATAGGCCTGACGGACCGACCAGCCCTTGATTGCCTTGCGCGGCGCCGACGCCCGCTCGGGTGCAGGCACCGATCCCGTGAATTCGGGCGCGGCGACTGCGGCCATCATCGGCCCTTGCGGCGACACCGGCTGCGTTTGCACCGTCGCCGGCGCAGGAGCCTGGGCCTGCACCTGAGCGAGCTTGTCGAGCTTTGCCGTCGAGGACGAGCTCACCCGCTCGATCCGGTCCAGATTCTCCGCAAACCTGCCGAAGCGATCGTTCGTGACCTTGCTGGATTGATCGACCGCGGTGCGCAAGCCGTCGAGATTTTCAGACACGCCCGACACCTGCTTGCGCAGCTGCGCGACGGTCTCGCGCAGATTCCTGATCTCCGCATTGGCCGCAACGTTGTTCGGCGCCGGCTGGGTGGTGAGATAGGCGATCACGCCGGTGCAGGCGCAGACCACCAACATGGCAGCGACCGCCAGCGTTGCGAGCGGCACGACCCATGTCGGACGAGGCGGCGGCGGCTTCGCCACGATCACGGCCGGCTTGATCGCGACCGGCGCAGGTTTCGGGATTGCCATCTTGTCGAGCCGTGCCTTGGCACGAATGCGCTTCAAGCCCTCGAGTGCCTCCTTTGCGAGAGCTTCGTCGCTCGCCGCGGCCGATACACGCTTTGCGCTCGCGGCAGGCTTGGGCGTTCGCGCCGCGTTGTCCATTGTATCGCTCGCCTCCGGCGCCGGCTTCGCCGCCGCGAAAACATCCGCGGTCGCGTTGGGACGAGCTTGTCCATCGGACAACATATGCAAATGCTCCGTTCGGTTCGGTCTGTCGAGCGGTGACGCTATTTGCCGAAGCTTGCCTGAAACGTGCGTGTCGAAAGCTTTTCATCACGCGCGATGAGGCGTCGCATGAGTCGATCGCGTCATACACGTGGCGAGAGTGCGACTCGAAAGACACACACTCGCCAAGATTTCACCAAGCTGGAGTCGCGGCGCAGACGTGAGTCGAATTGTCGCACGCGGTAAAGCGGGTTCCAGTGTCAATCCGGGGTTGAAAACCCCACAATTTGCATGACCCGGAGCACCACCCAAAACGGCTGTAATTGTACGGGGATGCGGAACCATACAACCACGACGGTGCAAAACTAGTTTAGGATTCAAATCAACTGATACGATTGGATATATCAAGAAACAACCCGAGACGAATCAACAGTATCAAGCACACGTAGCAATCGCTTTCTTACGCACGCTTGATCGGGAATCGGCAATTGTTACGGTCCTACTCAAGTGATTCTCGCCAGTTGGCGAGGAGATCGACACAGTTCAGCAGTGTTCGGACGCGATGAGCAACTTGGCGCAACTGTTCTAGGTCGTTTCTCAATCTGCTCCGCGAGGTGATCCGTAAGACGCCCGCCGAGCCTCACGCAGTAAGCGTTTCAGTAACGAGTTGAAGTAACAGGCCCGCGAGACGCAGGCACTGAACGCGTAGGGCTGCCCGCGAATATCGAAACCATAACAACGGTTCGCGGGATGGAATGTCGTCAAACAGCATCGTTGCCGAGCCGGGGCATCACAACAACCCAACCGGCCGCAACAAGTGCGAAACAGGGGCGAAAGACTGATGTATATTATCGTTGATGATCGCGAGAGCGTCGCGAACAGCTACGTCGGAGGGCTCGTTCGCGAAGGCGTATCGTCGATCGGCTTCTCCTCCGGAGAATTCTGGGACTGGTTGCAATCTGCGAGCGAATCCGATCTGGCGGCGGTGGACGCCTTTCTCCTCGGGGATTGCGATGCCCGCGGAAGCCTGCCGCGGGCGATGCGCAAGCGCTCATCGGCTCCCATCATCGCCATGAGCGGCCAGAAGATGCTCAAGAACACGCTGGAGCTGTTCGAATCGGGCGTGGACGACGTCGTGCACGTGCCTATACACCTGCGCGAGATCCTCGCCCGAACGGCCGCGATCGCGCGCCGCCGGGTGGGCGAGCTGCCGAGACCCTGCGAGAGCAGGATCCAGGTCTTCTTCAACGGCCGTGACCCCGAAATCGCGGGCCACGCCCTCACCCTGCCCCGCCGCGAACTGCGCATTCTCGAATATATGGTGGCCAACCACGGCAAGTGGATCACCAAGACGCAGATCTTCAACGCGGTCTACGGCATCTTCGAGTCCACCTTCGACGAGAGCGTGATCGAGAGCCACGTCAGCAAGCTGCGCAAGAAGCTCCGCGACCGCCTCGGCTTCGACGCGATCGTGGCCCGGCGTTACGTCGGATACCGCCTCAACATCCCGGCGGGCGAAACCCTCGACGAGCCGGTGCAGGAGCTCGACGACGTCGGCATCCTCCTGAACCGGGCGCAGGCCGCCCCGGCCGCATACCCGGCCAGCAACTGACGCGGCAGGACATCGCCACCAAACCGGTAACGGCCTCTGCGAGCAGCAGAGGCCGTTGCGCTTTCAGCGGCAGAGACGGCAGCACGCGGGCTTGCCGTGGCGGCGCAAGCGCCGCGCTATTCCGAACAGCATGCCCTACGGCTTCTGCTGGAATTCTTCCTTGGAGACGTAGTTGAAGTCCTCGACCAGGACGTCCTGGACGATATCACCCTGCATCCGTTCGTTGACGCGTTGCTTGATGGCCGTGGTCAGGATGGCGAGGTCGTAGCGGGCGAGCTTCCTGAAGTCGAGACGATCGTCGGCGTAGATCCTGCGGAAGGCCTCGTCGACGACGAATGGCTCCGGTGGAACGTTCAGCTGGTGCATGGTCCGCCCCTCCATGGTGTAGACGAAGCGCGCGACGATGTAGCCCTGCACATTGCCGTTCTCGACCATCGGCACGCTCAGCGCCCGCGTCTTGTGATATTGCAGCCCTTCGAGATATTCGTCCTTCGCCGGCAGCAGGCTGCCCTTCTCCTTCCAATAGGCGACGGCATAGCTCGTGCCCGCCGTGAGGATGCATACCCAGAGCCCGGCCAGCACCAGTCTGATCATTTTCCGTCCTGCGCTGTGCGACCGGTATAGGTGCCGTCCGACTCGGCGTCCTTGACCGCCTTGACGATGATGCTCGCGACCTCGCGGACCGCGTCGTAGTGCATTTCCAGAATGGAACGATTCCGTTCGAGCTTCTCCCGCAGCCGCTGAATCTCCTCGGTGATCTCGACCTGGCCGCCGAGGTGCATCCGCGCCCGCATCAGGCGGACGAACTCGAGCATGCTCCGGCTCTTCCGCGCGCTGAAGTCGTCGAAATCGATCTTCTGGCCCGTCGCGAGTGCGGTCGTCTCCTCCTCGACGATACTCGCGAGCCGGCGTATTGCAGCCAGCAGGCCACGCATTTCGTCCGATCTCACCGCATCCGCGGCGTCGACCATCGCCTCGCCACCCCCGATCGGCAGCAGCACGGGCAGCAGCGCGGCTTCCGTCGTCATCATCTCGGTGTCCGCGACCGCCTGGTCCATCGCCACGGCTACCGCGCCTTCATGTGCCTGCATTGGAAATTCACCTCTCAACTTCTGTCACCCGTTCGCCGATCACGATCCGGCCTTCCCCGCAGCGTCCGGTCCGGCCGGGTGTGCGGCGGCGAGCTGCCGGGCGATGCCGACGCCCTTGCCCTTTGCCAGCTGATTGCCGAGCTGCTCTGCAAGCATCGACTTCCAGACGCCGCCAGCCGTGCCCTTGCCGAAGACCTCCTCCGAGTCCTTCGGCAACATCGTCTCGACGAAGGTCTGGAGGATGAAGGCTTCGAACTTCCGGTAGACCTCGCCGGATGCCGGCGCCTTGATCACCTGCACCGGTGCACCGTTCACTGCCCCCGACTGTGCTTCGGCGACTCTCGCCGCGACTTGGTCGGCAGACGCCGCTTTGGCCTTGCCGACTTCCGCCTCCATCGTGGCGGCGAAATCGGCGTCCGATGATTTCAGCGCATCGAGCTTCGCGGTCGCGGCGCGCTGCGTCACGGGGTCGGCGGCTTCGAGGACGTCGAGGACGAGGTCGGGCGTCGCTGTCACGATCATGTCTTGTTCCGGTTGGCTGGCAGTGGCGTCCACGCGCGCACGGTAAGGCTCGTTCCCGTCATGTCCTCGAGCGAGCGCTTCTCGGCATCGCGGAGCTTGTCGGCGAGCGCGGCCTTGGCGACCTCCTCGAGCTGTTTCACGCGGCGGGTCTCGCGGCGAACCTGGTCGAGCTGCTGCGCGGCCTGCGCCTGCACCGCGCGGGCGCCGACGCTCGTCCTGTTGAGCCGCCGGGCGATCGATTCGTTCGACGATCCCGCCGGCGGCTTTCCATCGTTCAAGGCTCCGACCAACCATTCCTGCTCTTCTTGCAGCATGCGCTCATGCTGCCGCAATTGTGCGAGCTGCCATTCGGAGAGCCGGAGCTGAAGCTTCACCAGCGAGACCATCCGGCCGAGCTTGTCCGCGCGCGACGTCATGACGTCACTCCGCCAGCCACGACGACACGCCCAGCATGAACTGCGTCAGCAGCTCGTCGCTGGTGAGGTAGAGCAGCAGGAAGCCGCCGAACAGCACGAAGGGCACCGAGATGAAATAGACCGGAATGGCCGGCGTCAGCTTGTTGATCAGGCCGACCGCCAGGTTGACGATGACCGAATAGACGATGAAGGGGCTCGAGATCCGCAGCGTCAGCACGAACGCTTCCGAAAGGCGGCCGACGAGCAGGTCGAGCGCCACGCCGCCGCCCAGCCTGTTGCCGGGCTTCCAGACGTCGTAGGAGTTCATCAGCCCCCGCAGCACCTGCCAGTGCTGGTCGGTCATGAAGAACAAAGTGGTGACGGCCGCCATGATCAGCGGCACCAGGGCCGGTGCCGGATCGGTGTCGGCGACCGGCGTGCCCGGGATGTTGCTCAGGCCGATCGCGCCCGCCATCATGGTCGCCATGGTCTGGAGGGCGAGGAAGAACACGCGTCCGCCGAGCCCGATGACGCTGCCGACCACGAGCTCGGAGCAGATCAGGAGCGCCAGCGTCAGCGGCGCCGCGTTGTCCGTGAGCGGCTTCAGGACGGCGATCAGGATCGGCGTCAGCGCAAACGTCGTGACCAGGGCGACGAACAGGCGCACCTGGGGCGGCACGTTGACGCTGGAATAGCCGGGCACCAGCATCAGGCAGGCACCGATGCGGCAGAACACGATGAACGTCACCAGCACGCTGTCGGCGAGCCCGGAGATCACGATATGGCTCCAAGCGCCCTGATCTCGGCGCTGCGCGCGACTTCGACATGCGACAGGATCGGCAATGTCGGGAACACACGCTCCAGGATCATCCGGACATAGGGCCGCGCTTCCGGCGTCACGGCCAGCACCACGCTGGTGCCGCTCTCGGTGAATTTCCGGATCGCGGTGCTGGCTTCGGTCGCGAACTGTTCGATCAGGCGCGGGTCGGCGTCGAACTCGACGACGTCACCCTTGGCATCGCGCTTCAGGCTCTGGTGGAAGGCGAGGTCCCAGCGGTTGCCGAGACGGACCACGTTGAGCACGCCATTGTCGGAGAGATCGCCGCAGATCTGCTGGGCGAGCCGCGTCCGCACGTGCTCTGCGACCTGCTCGGAGCGCCGCACATGCGGCGCGATCTCGGCGATCGCCTCGAGGATCAGGTGGAGGTTTCGGATCGACACGCGCTCGGCCAGCAGGATCTTCAGGATCGCCAGCAGGCCCGAATAGGAGATCTGCGACGGGCACAGATCCTCGACCAGGCGCTTGTATTCGGGATCGAGCCGGTCGAGCAGGGCACGCATGTCCTTGTAGGACAGGAGCTGGGCGAGGTTCGCCCTGATCACTTCGCTCAAATGCGTGAGCAGCACCGACAGATTGTCGACCGGCTTGCAGCCCTGCCGCTTGACTTCGTCGGTGAAGGCTTCCGTCACCCACAGCGCCTTCATGCCGAACGCAGGCTCGATCACCTCGTCGCCTGGCACGTCGGGCTTGCCGTCCTTGTCGACCAGTACCAGCACCTCGCCGAGCCTGAGCTCGCCATGGGCAACGCGCGTGTCGTGAATGCGGATCTGATAGCTCTTGGGATCGATCGACAGATTGTCGGTCAGCTTGATCTCGGGAATGACGAAGCCGTACTGCTTGGCGAATTTCTTGCGGATCTTGGCCACGCGGTGGGCAAGCTCGTTGCGCGAGCCCAACAGATGGACCGAAAGGTGGCCGCCGAGCGCCAGCTCGATCTCGGCGGTCTTGAGCTGCTCCTTGACGGATTCCTTGGCCTCGGCCTGGGCGCGCTCGTCGGCCTTGGAGGCCGCCTCCTTGCGCTCCCGCGCGGCTTGGCGCTTCGGCAGCGAGTAGCCGACGAAGGCCATGACGCCCCCGAGCAGCACGAACGGCGCCATCGGCAGCCCCGGCATCAGAGCGAGCACGAACATCATCAGCGCGGCCGCCGACACCGCGCGCGGATAGCCGCCGAGCTGCCGCAGCACCGCCTGCTCCGCCGAGCCCCTGGTACCGCCCTTGGAGACCAGGAGGCCCGCCGACAGCGAGACGATCAGCGCCGGCATCTGCGACACCAGACCGTCGCCGACGGAAAGCTTGGTGTAGACGTCGGCGGCGCGGGACAGAGTCAATCCGTGATGAGTGACGCCGATGACGATGCCGCCGAAGATGTTGATCGCGGTAATGATGAGGGCGGCAATGGCGTCGCCGCGGACGAATTTCGAGGCGCCGTCCATGGCGCCGAAGAACGCGCTCTCCTCTTCGAGCTCGCGGCGCCGGCGCTGGGCCTCCTTGTCGTCGATCAGGCCGGCGGACAGGTCCGCGTCGATCGCCATCTGCTTGCCGGGAATGGCGTCCAAGGTGAAGCGGGCGCCGACCTCGGCGATACGCGTCGCGCCCTTGGTGATCACGACGAAATTCACCGTCACCAGGATCGCGAAGATGATGAGGCCGATGACGAAGTCGCCGCCCATGACGAACTTCGAGAAGCCGGCAACGACATGGCCTGCCGCCTGTTCGCCCTCCCCACCCCGCGACAGGATCAGGCGCGTCGTCGCGATGTTCAGCGCCAGGCGCAGGATCGTCGCGATCAGCAGCACGGTCGGGAAGGCCGAGAAGTCGAGCGGCCGCTGAATCCACAGCGCGACCATCAGGATCAGCGCCGACAGCGCGATCGAGAACGCGAGGCCGAGGTCGATCAGGATCGGAGGAATCGGCAGGAACAGGATCGTGAGCATGGTCACGATGCCGCCGGCGAAGAAGGCATCCGTTCCGAGGCGGCGCGGATTGGGCAGGCTAGCAGCTAACGTATCGGCCATGGGTCACCGGCAGAGGGGTCCGGTTCGCAATCTGCCGCGCAAAGCTTACGCGGGGATGGTGCCGGGGCCGTCCGGATCAGAAGCCGCGTTCGATCCGCGAATAGACCATCTCGGTGAAGGTCGACAGATGCGCGCCGATGAAGGAGCCGGAGACGGCTACGACCAGGAGAATGACGATGATCTTCGGAACGAAGGTCAGCGTCACCTCCTGGATCTGGGTCAGCGCCTGGATCAGCGCGATGACGGTGCCGACCAGCATGGCTGCACCGACTGCCGGCCCGGAGGCGACGATGATGGTCCAGATCGCCGCCTGGACGATATCGAGGGCGTCCCGCTCGTTCATGATTGGCTGATCGTGAGCCCCGGTCCGACCGCGACCTTCGTGCCGTCCTGAAGGGTCGCGATGGAGCCGTCGCTGTTGATGGAGACCGAGACGACCTTGCCGCTGAAGGTGGCGCCGGTCGAGTCGGTGAAGCTGACCGTCTTCCCGATCAACCCGTTGGCCTGCGACAAGGACTGCGAGGACAGCAGCGCGTCGAGCTTCGAATTCGTCTGCATCGCCTGCTCGACGGTCGAGAGCTGGGCGAACTGGCTCATATATTGCGAGGTATCCATTGGATTGGTCGGATCCTGATTCTTCATCTCGGCAATGAGGAGCTGGAGAAAAGTGTTGTAGTCCACGCTGTTGCTCGACGTCGGCGAGTTGGTCGCGTTCGAGCTGGACGACTTGCCGGTCGTGTCGGTCGCGCTGTTAACGTTCATCTTGTCTCTCCGCTGTCAGGCAGCTTCGACCGGGGAAACATTGGCGGCGCCCGCCAGGATGGCCTGCTCCACCGGAAACAGCGCCCGAATCCGCTTGAGCGCCTCGAAATAGCGGGTCGCCCCGACCAGCTCGTGGATCGCGCCGAGCCCGTCGAGCATCTCGCGGCTCTCGCAAACGGCACACAGGGCCGCGTAATGCTGCGCGTAGAGCGCGGCGGCGTCGCGGACGTCGGTCGGGTTCATCAGCATGAGCTGGACGATGAAATAGAGCTGTCGCAGCGCCGTGGTGGCGTCTGACGCCTGCATGACCTGCCCTTCGAGCAGGAACATCACGTCGTTGACGAGCTCGACGGAGACCTTGCGGTCGACGCGGAGCACCGCGCCGTTGATGTAGATCCGTTCGCCCGCGCGCAAGGAGATCTTCATTAAAGCGCGTCTCGGATCAGGCGGTTGATTTCGATGAGCTGTACCACGTCGCTCGACCGCTGCTCGCGGAGGCGGTCGGCTTCCTTGACCACCCACAGCCCGATCGAGATGATGTCGGCGCGCAGCTTGTCCGGCAGCCCGTTCTCGGGGTGTGCGAGATCCTCAATGAAGATCGTCCACAGCCGCCGCACATAGAGCAGGCTCTCGACCTGGTCCTCGAGGCTGAAACGCCCCTTCTGGATCCGCTCGAGCCGGTCGATGCCGAGGCTGAGCGCCTGCCGCTCGCGGCTGCGCGCCTCATAGCCACTTTCGTCGACGACCGCTTCATAGGCTTCAAACGTCATCAGGACCACTCTTCGCAGGAGACCGAACAACTGGACAAAGGTTACGAGCCCCTATTCAGAGATAATTGATGAGGCTGATCTTCTGGAGCTGCGAAGTGAGCGCCAGCGCCGTCTGGATCTGTGTCTGCAGCGTGTTGACCCGGACCGAGGCTTCGGTCGGGTCGACCTTCTCCATGCCGACGATCTGATTGTTCAGGATGTCCTGCTGCGTCTTGAGCTTGGTGGTTGCTGTGGTGATCCGCTGCTGGACCGTGCCGACGCTGCCGCCGAGCGCAGCGAGGTCGTTGATGGCGTTGCCGACGAGCCCGATGGCCTTGTCCACCACGACCTGGAACGTCTCCTGGCTCAGCTTCACGTTCCCGAGGTCGGCCATCATGGTGTAGGCCTCGGCGAGCTTGCGGAAGCCGGTCTGGTTGGCGCTCACGGACGTATCGGCGATCTCGGTGGTGGAGATCCGGCTTTGCATGGTCTGGTCGGTCGCCGACGACCAGTTGGTGTTCCAGGCCGGGCTGGCAAACTCGGCATCGAAGGTGGTGTCGAGGAAGGTCTGCATCTGGGCCGGCGTGATGGTGGCGACGCTGGCTGAGGATTGCGAGAAGCCGAAGGCCGCGAGAAAATCCGCATCGACCTGGTTCTTGCTGGCCGAGCCCGCGACGTAAGGCGTGATCGGCGCGTTCTGCGTGTTGATGCCCGAGAACAGATAGGAGCCGTTATAGGAGACGTTTAGCGCCCCGATCAGATCCTGGAGATTGGAGGATGCAGGCGGCAGGATGACCCGCCCGCCGCCGTCGGTGCTGCGGGCCGCGATCAGGTCCTTGAGGAAATCCGTCGCGGTCTTGCTGAGCTGGGTGATCCGGTTCTGCGTCACGTCCAGGCGCCCCGAGACGAGCCCGTTGGTGTCGACGAGCTGATCGGCGAAGCTGAAGTCCGCCCGCAGCGTGAGGTCGCTTCCCGTCGTTGCACCGAGCTCGAGGCCGATATCGGCGAAGCGGCCGGTGGTCGCCTCGGTCGAGGCCTTGCTCAGCGCCGCCTGGTTGTTCGTGATCGAATACCTCAACGAGGAGGACAACATCAGGGTGGAAATGTAGTTCGCGCTCATCATGACTTAGTTCCCTACGGCAGCGAGCAGGCTCTGCAGCATTTCATCGACGGTCGAGATGATCTTCGACGAGGCCGAATAGGTGCGCTCGACCTGGAGCATCAAGGCCATCTCGTCGTCCATGTTGACGCCGTTGACGTTGGACAACGCCGTGATGCTGCGGTTGAGCAGCGTGCTCTGGTACTCGGAGTTGTCGTTGGCGGCCTTGCGCTGGTTTTCGATCCAGCTTGCCGAGGACGATGCGAAGTCGATCAGGCTGCCGCTCGGCTTGCCTTGCGTCGTTGCATCGAACGGCTGCGAGGCATCCATGCCGCCGATGAGCTGCTGCAGCCGGGTCGAATAGCCGCCGTTGCCGGCGGTGTTGGATTGATAGGCGGGGTTGCCGCTGATCGCACCGTCGCGCAGCAGATTCGGGTTGCCGCCCAGGGCCGGATCGACCGATGCGGCGACCGAGATCGTGCCGGCGAGGCCCACCGAGACGGTTGCGCTCGCCGGCATCGCCGGCGCGCCCGGATAGGTGAAGAGACCGGGAACGTCGGGCAGTGCCGCGGCGGTCTGATCGCTTTCCCTGAACGTATTGATCAGGCCGCGCGCGATTTCGTCGAGCTGGCTCTGATAGGTGACGGTGTCCTGGTCGCGCAGCTGAGCCAGCCCTGCGAGCTTGCCCGACTTCAGCGGCATCACCGAATTGGCCCCGGTCACGGGTACGCCGTCGATGTAGACGGCATTGCCCGTGGTGCCGGCGGTGTAGGCGGTCGTCGGCGCAAAGCTCACCGACCGCGCCGTCTTGTCGAACAGCACGACGCCGCTGTCGGCGTAGAGCGCCGCGTCGCCGTTGGGGCGGATCGACATGGTGACGCCGACCTCCTGCGACAGCTGCGAGACGATGCTGTCGCGCTGGTCGAGGTAGTCGGTGATGTCGTCGCCGGAGATCGTGCCCTTCACGATCGCCGTGTTCACGGTCTCGAACTGCGAGAGCAGCTGGTTGATGTTCTGAACCGACGTCTTCATGTCGGCATCGGCGCTCTCGCGGACCGACTGCACGGTCCGGGTCGCCTGGTTGAGCGCGGTCGCCATGTCCTTGGCGGACGCGACGGCCGCCTGTGCCAGCGTGGTGTTGTCCGGGGCGTTGGCATATTTCTGCAATGCCTGCTTCAGCGCATTGAGCTGCGCCGTCGGCGACTGGTCGAGCTCGGGATCGTCCACCGTCGCGGTGGCGATCTTCTGCAGGCCGTCATAGATCGCGGTTTGCTTGGCCGACGACGAGGTCGCGATCAGGACGTTGTTGTAGAGGCCCGAGCTGGCGGCGCGCTGGATCGCCGCGACATAGACGCCGGTGCCGGGCAGATTGTCCAGCACGGTGAGCTTGCGCGAATAGCCGGTGGCGCTGGCACCGGCGATGTTGCGCGAGATGACCGACGACTGGATGCTCGACGCCATGAGCGAGGAGCGAGCCGAGTTGAGAGCGGCGGTAAGCGACATGGCGTGCTCTTGCCCGAAACGAGCGCCGAAGAATTCAGCGCTTCAGGTTGACGACGACGTCCAGCAGATCCGCGCCGGTCTGGAACGATTTCGAGTTCGCCGTGAAGCCGCGCTGGGCTTCGATCATCGAGGTCAGTTCGTCCGCGAGATCGACGTTGGAATCTTCCAGCGCGCCGGATTTGACGGTGCCGAGACCGCCCTGGCCGGCGAGGCCAACCTGCACGTTTCCGGACTCCAGGTTCGGCGAATAGACGTTGCCGACTTCGGGCGTCAGATGGTCCGGGCTCGGCACCGTGGCGAGCGCGATCTGGAAGCTCGGTAGCGTGGTGCCGTTCTTGAGGACGGCGGTGACGATGCCCTTGTCGTCGATGTTCACCTTCTCCACGGCGGACGGAGCATTGCCGTCGACCGTCGCCTTGAAATCGAAGGCGGCAGCGACCTGGGTCATGGCCGACATATCGATATTGAAGGCGGCGGAACCGCCCGGGATCGCGACCGAGAGCGCCGTCGGGCTCGCAGCGGCCAATTTGCCCTTGCCGGTCGCGGTGACGTCGAAGGTGAACGTGGTTGCGGGGCCCGGCGTCGTCAACGCAGTGGCGCCGTTGTAGACCTGGATATCCCAGGTATTGGCGCCCGTCTTGGCAGCGTAGACGTCGAGCGTCACGGCATTGCCGATATTATCGTAGGTCACCATCGACGTCTTCGACGTGTAGTTGGCGGGCCCTGCCGGCGCTGCGATCGCGGTTGCGCTCGGATCGAAATTGGCGGCCACGGTCGCCTTGGTCGATGGCGCGGCCTGCAGCGCCATCTGATTGACGTTGATGACCTGAAGGCCGCCGAAACCGTTGGCGGCGACGTTGGGCACGGCACCGTTCGCGATGTTGTAGCCCATCAGCTGGAAGCCGGCTGTGTTGACGAGGTTGCCGGTTTCGTCGGGCACGAACGCGCCCGCACGGGTGAGGAAGTTATTTCCGTTCGCGTCCTGCACGACGAAGAATCCGTTGCCCTGGACCGCAAGATCCGTCGTCGATGTCGTGAAGTGATAGTTGCCGGCGTCGGAGATGGCATAACGGACGGTGGTTTCGACCGCGCCGGAATCGTAATTGCCGGAGCCGCTCTTCAGGATCAGCGAGGAGAACTCCGTCGAAGCCCGCTTGTAGCCCGTCGTGTTGACGTTGGCGATGTTGTCCGAGACCGTCGACAGCTTGTTGGACTGCGCGTTCATCCCGGAAACGCCGGTGCGCATAACACCATACAGGCTCATGAATTGGACTCCTTGGTCAGGTTGCAGCTACAATGCGGGGTCTTGCTTGCGCGGGGCTGATGATTGGGCGCGATGCACAACTTCATGTTGTCAGGTCGTTTTCGGCTGACAGAAGGAGCGAGCCTTGTCGGTCCACGCGCCGAAGCCGCTCGAGACGAGGTGCGCGACGATGTGACAGACGTAGCGCTTCTGCGCCGGCTGATTGTTGGGACCTGCGTTGTAGCGGGCAAGGGCCATGGTCCAGCTGCCTTCGCGCTGCTTCAACTCCTTGAGGAAGCGCGCGGCGTATTGGACGTTCCTGGCGGGATCGAACATCGCCCGCACCGAAACGAACTTGTCGCCGTGGTAATAATGGTTGATCTGCATGCATCCGAGGTCGATCAATTTGATCCCCTTGCTGCGCATGGTCTCGAAATTCGCGATTGCACCATCCATGTCCTTGGCGAACACGGTCTGGCCGTCGGCACCGAGAGCATAGGGATGGAGCGCGCCGCGCCGTCCGGTCTCGGTGAGCCCGACCGCATAGAGAATGCCGAGCGGAATCCCGTGCTGCTGCGCCGCGCGCGCCATCTCGCGCTCGCAGGGGCGCGCAGTTTCGGCGGCCGCCTGGGCCGCGCTCGCACTAGAGATAAACAGGGCCGCGACGATGATGCGCCGCCACATCCTGATCATGACGCGTCTCCTGGCTGAACGGGCGCTCCTGGCGGGCCTGCTTTGCGCCGCCGTCGGACTGCCCCGACGACGTGCCGGCACCGCCGAACGCGCCTTGCGACTGCGGCGAGGATTGTTGCTGACCCGAGAGCTGCGGCTGCGACTGGCCGGAGCCGCTCTGAAATCCATCCAGCGGGCCGTGCTGGACCGGCGCGACTTCGGCGACGTAGCCCGCCGACTGCATGAGGTCGCGGATCTGGTCGCGCTGCCGGTCGAGCATCTGGCTGGTGTCCTTGCGCTCGGCCGCGAGCTGGACGGACACTTCGGTGCCGACGAGGCGTAAGCGCACCGTGACGTTGCCGAGCGCGGGCGGTTCGAGATTGACAGTCAGGATCCTGAGCGGCTGATCCGGTGCGTTGGTCTGGGCGAGATCGGGCGCCGCGGACGCCGCCGCTGCCGACGGTTCCTTCAGCTCGGCGACGACTGCGTTGGCGACCTGCTGCGGAGCGTTGAAGTGCGCCGGTGGCAGATGGGTTTCCTGCTGGACCACGGTGACCTTGGTCGTCTCGGGCAGCGCGGCGCGCACTGAGGCCTTGGCAGCGCGCTCGACATCGGCCGTAACCGCCTCGAAGCCAGGTGATGCCGGCATTGCGCTCGAAGCCTCCGCACCTTGCGTCGGTGCCGGCTGCGGCGTGGCCATCGCCTGCGGCGCCGCGGCCTGCGAGCGTGCGCCGGCTTGGGCAGCACCGGATGGAACGGTATCGGCGGTCGCCACCTTCACGGTGCTTGGCGCCTCGTGCTTCGCCGAGGGGGGCCGCTCGTCGCGCGCGGGCGCGCCCTTGTCTGCGGACGGCAATTGCATCTGCGGCTTCGTGGCAGGCGCGGTAGCGATCTCCTGGCCGACCATGACAGCGATGCCGGATTGGTCCTGGCGATCCGTCCCGGCGACATCGTCGACCGGACGTGGTTTCTCCGTCGACTTGTCGGACTTGTTGTCGGAGGCCTCGTCCATGGACTTTGGATGTGCAGTTGTCGCCACACGTTCGCGCGGCGTCGCCTCCTTCGGCTTCTCCTGCTCGGTCGGGTGGATCAGGCGCGTGCGCAACGTTCCGGTCTTCGCGGCCGTCTCGCTGCCATCTTCGCTCAGTGCCTGCTTGGCGAGGTTCGAGACCGTGTGGAGCAGATCGTTGAACGACGAATTCGCCTGCGGTTTGGTTCCGGCGCCCTTTGCCGAGCGCGATCCGCGCACGTTGAGACTCTCGGCGAGACCGGAGAAGAGCTGTCCGGAGGTTCCATTGAGCTTGGTCATGGACGGCGGTCCTTGGTCAGGAGTTCGAGTTCGCCGAGCTGCTTCTGTGCGCGTGCGAGCGTCGCGGTCGATGACGCCAGATCGAGCCGCGCCGGCGTTGCCGGAGGCTTGTCCGCTGCTGCGGCGGATCCGCCCGCGAACGGCTTGCGGACGTCGAGCGCGAGCTGCACGGCGGCATTGAGAAGGGGGACGTCGCGCTCGGGCAGCTTCGACCGGTCGAGCGCCTTCAGTTCGGCGAGACCGCCGTCATATTCGTCGGTGAGCACCCGCGAGGCGCCGCGGAAGAAATGGGCGCGCTCGCGTTCCGCTGATGCGTCCGCGCTAAGCGTCAATGCCCGCTCGCCCGCAAGTCGGGTCATGGCCAGCCGTCCGCGCACCATCGCGGTGCGCGCGATCACGAGATAGAGCTTGAGGCGGCTGGCGCGATCGATCTGCTCCAGCAGGGCGGAGATCCGCGCAAAGCGGCGATCGTCGAGTGCCAGGCTCGACTGCGTCAGCCCCGCGGAGAAGCGCTGCCAGAAATCGCCGGCATAGATCGAATTGCGGTAATGGCGGATATAGGCCAGCGTCAGGAACTCGAACTTCTCGAAATCCTCCGCCTGCCCCACCAGCAGGATCTCGCGCCGCAGCGCCGCCTCCTCGACCAGCGTGCCCGGCAACAGCAGGCGCGCATCGTCCAGACGCTCGATCGCGAGCGACGCCTCGGCGCGCGCGAACAGCGCGCCCTGAACCAGCGCGACCTGTCCGCCCAGTCCTGAGGGAATGGTCCGCGGCTTGATCTCCTTGAGCAGCTCCCGCGCTTCCTCCTGACGACCCTCGACATAGGCGAGCGCACCATTGAACAGCCGCTCGTCGACGTTCATCTTGTCCCGCGGGAGCTTGCGGACGATTTGCGGCGCACCGCCGCTGAGCAGGTAGATGACGACCGCCTGGCCGTTCTGCGGATTGCTCCACACGGCGGGATCGGCCGCGAGAAACTTCTCCCCGATCTGCCGGATCAGCGCGATATGACTGCCATGTGCAGCAGTGTCGCCGTTGGCGATGCCGTCCTGCACCGCTTGCAGCGCGCGGACGAGCTCATAGGGTTCGCCGCCCTGGGGCGCAGGCTGGGCAAGCGCATTTGCCGCCATGAAGGGCAGCAGCAGCCAAGCGGCGCGGCGTAGCAGCCTGATCAAGGGCGCTTCTCCCGGATCAGGATCTCGATCCGGCGGTTCTGGGCGGCCGCCGGGTCGTTCGGAAGCTTCGGCCGCCGATCGGCGTAACCTTCGATATGCTCGATCCGCCGCACATCGACGCCGGAGCGAACCAGCATGTAGTAGGCCATCTGCGCACGCGCGGTCGACAGTCGCCAATTGTCGTAAGTTTCCGACCGATACGGCCGATTGTCGGTATGGCCGCGGACGATGATCATGCCCTGGCGCTTCATCAGCAGCGGCCCGATCTTGTCGATCGCGCGGATCAGCTCGGGACGCGGCTCCGCCGAGCCGACCGCGAACATTCCGAAGCTCGCATCGTCGGTCAGGCTGATCAGGAGCCCCTCCTCGACTTGACGCACCTCGGCCGCCGGTCCCGCCCCTGCCTTGATGTCCGACAGCGCCTCTGCGATCGCGGACTGAAGCTGCTTGAGGGTCGGCTGCTGCGTTTGCGCCACCTCGCGCGTTTCCGACTCCTTCGCCGTATCGTTAAGACGCGCCTGCGGGGCGGCGTTGGCCTGAACGCCGGCTTGGACGCTGCCCTCGCGTGCCGACTGCGTCGGTGCGGAGCCCGGCGGTAGCAGAGGCGACAGGCTTGCGTACGGGCTCTCCGGGTTCGGAGCCACGCTGCCGCCGGCATCATCCGTCCTGGTCCGGCGCGCCTGCGGCTCGCCCGGATTCGCGCCGGCTGCGCCGTCCCGCGCGGAGGCATTCGGCTTCGGCTCGTTCTCGATGAAGCGATCGGCGTCCTTGGACGCCTGCGGCGCCAGCTTCCAATAGCCGGGATCGAAGGGATCGCGATAGGCATCGCCCCCCTTGAGGCCGTCCTCTTCGGCGGAGGTCAGAGCGCCGGCGCGCCGCTGGCCACTAGACTGGTTCGCGCTATTGGCGATCTCGGCGAGCGTCGCATAGGGATCGCGGAACAGGACCTTCTCCTCGAAGGAGGCCGGCTTCTCGGCGGTCGGAGAGTCACCACGACGTTCTTCGTTCGTGCCAGCCGGCTGGCGCTTGCCGTCCTGACCTTCGAACGAGGTCGGCTCCTTCTTGGAGAGATTCTTCAGGCCCTTCGGCGCGGGGGCATTTTCCGCGAGCTGGATCGGGTTGAAATAACTCGCGACCACCTGCTTCTGGTCCTGGTTGAGCGCGTTGAGCAGCCACATGACCAGGAAGAACGCCATCATCGCGGTCATGAAGTCCGCATAGGCGATCTTCCAGACGCCGCCGTGATGCGCCTCCTCGGCGAAGGCGCTGCGGCGGCGGACGATCACGATCTCATGCTTGACCTCCTCCATGACGGACTACCGGCGCGCTTCCTTGAGGCGTTCGCTCCAGGCCGTGATCTGCGTCTCGATCACGGTCTGGTCGGCCACGACGCGAACCTCGAGCGTCTCGGCGGCCTCGTATGCGATGCCCGTTCGCCTGGATGCCTCGAGCTGCGTCTTCACGAGATCCAGCAGCTCGCTCGGGCCGGTGACCTTGAAGGCCGGCACCGACGAGTTGCCGGTCAGCACCGCGATCTGCTCGACCAGCGATCCGATCGCCTTGTCGCGCACCGCATCGGTGAGGAACGGCAGCAGGATCCGCGCCACCGAGCTTGCGATGTTGGTTTCGATCTCGCGGCACGCCGCCTCGAAGCCGCTGACGATCGCGACCGCCTGCTGGTCGGACCATTTGGCCCGCTCCTCGCCGAGCCGGATCGCACTGCGGACGCGCTCCTCGGCCAGCTTGGCGTCGGCTTCCGCGACGCCCGCGGCATGGCCGCGTCGATAGGCATCGTCCAGCAGATTGACCGGCGGCGCTTCCGTCGCAGGCACCGGAGACGGCGCCTGAAGCTGCGTCTGGGCCTGCGGCTGCGCTTGAGGCTGCGGATCGCGCCTCGCCTCCTTCGGCCTGGTCAGCACGTCCTGGATTTTCGGCGGCGGAGGCGGCGGCGACTTGACCCGGCCATTCGCGTCGAACTGCGTCAGGAGTTTTCCGATTGCCGCGTTCATGCCGCCTCCTCGCGTCGCATCCAGTCTTTAAGGATCGCCGCCGCCTGCATCTGATCGAGCCGGACGATCTGCTCCAGCCGCTTCTGCGGCGTTCGCTGCATCTTGCCTTCGAGGTCTTCGACGAGGTTGAGCTCGGCCTCCTCGCTGTCGGCCAGCGCAAGGGCCGCCGAAGCTTCGAGCTGGGCGGCCTCGGTCGCCTCGACCTGCTCCTGCTCCGCGCGATGGGTCAGAATGCCGTTGACCGCCGGCCGCAGCCCGAACCAGACCAGCATCGAGGCCACGGCCAGGATCGTGATCGCGTTGATGACGCTGCCGAGCTGCTTGTTGATCATCTCGACGAAGCTGATCGGCGGCACCGGCGCCAGCTCGCGCGATCCTTCGATGAAGTCGACGGCCGTCACTTGGATCTGGTCGCCGCGCGCCTTGTCCAATCCGCCCGCCGTCGCCGCGAGCTGGCTGATCTCGGCGAGCTTGCTGTCGATGATGGCCTGGTTGCTCTTGTCGCCGAGATCGGCGACCAGCCGCGCGCGGTTCACCAGCACGGCGATGAACAGCTTCTTGACCGAATAGCCGTCGCTGACCGTCGTCGTGGTCTTGGACGAGACCTCGAAATTGGTAACGTCCTCGCGGCGGGTCTTGTCCTCGCTGGAGTTCTTGCCGCCTCCTGCATTCACCTGCTGGTCGGGGAGGTTCTGCTGCACCGTGGTCGGCGACGAACGGTCGGCGTTCTGCGAGGATTCCTTCTCGCGCACGGCCCGCACCGAGCGCTCGGCGCGGTTCTCGGGATCGTAGACCGTCTCGTTGATCTGCCGCTTGTCGGTGGACAGCTGCGGAGCGACGCTCACCTCGAAATTGTCGAGGCCGAGATACGGCGTCAGCGCCTTGCGGATGTTCTCCTGCACCATGCCGCTGACCGTCTTCTGCAGGCTCGCCATCTTGGTCGGCGCGGCGCTGGCCTCGTCCTCTTCAGCGAGCAGCATCGAGCCGTCGGCGTCGAGCACCGTCACCTTGTCGCGGCTCATGCCGGGAATGGCGGCGGCGACGAGATGCCGGATCGACTGCGCCGTGCGTGCCTCGATCGCGCCGTCGGTGCGCAGCACGACCGAGGCCGAAGGCGGCTGCTGCGTCGCGCGGAACGATCCGCGCACCGGCAGCACGATATGCACGCGCGCCGCCTTCACGCCCTTCATCAGCTGGACGGTGCGGGCGATCTCGCCCTCGAGCGCGCGCAGCTTGGTGACCTCCTGCATGAACGAGGTCAGCCCGAGCGAGCCGATCTTGTCGAACAGCTCGTAACCGGAATTGGCGCTGGTCGGCAGCCCCTTCTCGGCGAGCAGCATCCGCGCCTGCATGGTCTGGCTCGGACGCACCGAGACCGCATCACCGGCGGAATTGACGTCGAAGGTGATGTTCTGCTCGCGCAGCGCCGCGCCGATGCGCGTCACGTCTTCGCGGGTGAGCCCGGTGTAGAGCGTCTCGAACTCGGGGCGGCTGAGATAATAGGCGCCGCCGACGACGGTGACGAGAACCGCAAAGCCGATCAGTCCCAAGGCCATCAGGCGTCGCGGCCCAAGCTCCAGCAGATTGTTGAGCAGTTGCTGTACCTGCGCACGACTGAGCATATGACCTCGTACCAATGCGAATGGTGAGGACACTCAGCTGCCAACCTTGTCTGAAGGTTGCGCGAGGCGCGAATGTGCGGGTTCGCTGGCGCGGCGTTGCAATTTTACAAGGCTGGACGATGCAATCGGTTTGGCAGCCACGAGCGAGCGATCGGGCGCACGGCAGCCCGACCGGCTGCAGCGTGTCGCAAGAAGTCTGGCGTCGGGAGGTCGATTGCCGGCACGTCGCGCGTCGGCGCGCCCACCATCGCGGCGGGGACCGTGCTCCCCGAGGGAGCACGGTCGTTTTCGAGTGCGCCGCTTAGCCGCGGAACAGCGACAGGATGCTCTGGCTGTTCTGGTTGGCGATCGAGAGCGCCTGAACGCCTAGCTGCTGCTGGGTCTGCAGCGCCTGGAGCCGGGTCGATTCCGCGTTCATGTCGGCGTCGACGAGCTGGCCGACACCGCGATCCACGGAGTCCATCAGGGTCTTGACGAATTCCGTGTTGGTCGAGATACGGTTCTTGACCGCACCGAGATCGGCAGCGGCCGAGGCCACCGAGTTGATCGCAGCGGTGACCTTCGAGATGTAGCCATCGAGCGTGGTCTGGTCGGCCGCCGAGTCGGTCAGCGCGGAGATGTTGATCGTGTCGACCGAGGCGCTGGCGGCCACGGTGTCGAGAATGCCGGTCTGCGTGGTGGAGTAGAGCGTGTAGTTGGCGGTCGTGATGGTGATCGAACCGATCGTCGGGGTTCCGCCGACACGCGAGTAGGACGAGACGAGGTTGAAGCTCGTCGGGGTGGTACCCGTCGTGGTGCTCAGCCAGTTGATGCCGTTGAAGGTGGCCGAATTGGCCTTGAGCTTCATGTCCTGCTGGATCTGGGTGATGTCCGCCTGGATCTTGGTGCGGTCGATACCCGCGGTCTTGGCTTCGACCAGCAGCGCCTGCAGCTTGGTCAGGCCGGATTCCTTGTCGCCGATCACCGAGGTCAGAGCGGTGTATTCGGTGTCGACGGTCGCAGCCGACAGACCGAGCGAGTCGGAGACCGCGGACAGTGCGGCGTTGTCGGAGCGCATCGAGGTCGCGATCGACCAGTAGGCGGCGTTGTCCGAAGCAGTGGACACGCGCTGACCGGTGGAGATCCGGTTCTGCGTGGTGGCGAGTTGCGCGCTGACAGACCGCAGGGTCTGGAGCGCGGTCATGGCGGAGGAGTTGGTGAGAAGGCTAGAACCCATTTTGATGTCCCTTTGAAGATTGAAACGAGCTTAGGGGACATACCGGGCTTGCACCGGTACGACAGAGCGGCGTCATGCCTTTGGGCGTGCCGCAAACGCGGGTTCAAGGCCCAATCTGTCGTAGCGGCGAGGTTAACGAGCGAAGCTTGTGCGAGGCTTGTGGCTCTGTGCTCTGCCTGCAACTGGCAGCCGAAATGACGGCGTGCGCAGCGTAACGCCAAACGAAAGGGCCGCGCTTCGCGAGAAGCGCGGCCCTCCCCCGATGATCCAAGCCTTAGCGGAACAGCGACAGGATGCTCTGGCTGCTGTTGTTGGCGATCGAAAGCGCCTGAACGCCGAGCTGCTGCTGAACCTGAAGCGCGGCAAGGCGGGTGGATTCCGCATTCATGTCCGCGTCGACGAGCTGGCCGACACCGCGGTCAACCGAGTCCATCAGCGACTTCACGAACTCCGTGTTGGTCGAAATACGGTTCTTGACGGCACCGAGATTGGCGGCGGACGCGGCCACCGAGTTGATGGCGGTCGTGACCTGCGCGATGTAGCCATCGAGCGTGGTCTGGTCGGCTGCCGAGTCCGTCAGCGCGGAGATGTTGATCGTGTCGACCGAGGCGCTGCCGGCCACGGTGTCCAGAATGCCGGTCTGGGTGGTCGAGTAGAGCGTGTAGTTGGCGGTCGTCACGGTGATCGAGCCGATGGTGGGCGTGCCGCCGACGCGAGAATACGACGACACCAGGCTGAAGCTCGTCGGCGTGGTGCCGGTCGTCGTGCTCAGCCAGTTGATGCCGTTGAAGGTCGCGGCATTGGCCGTGCTCTTCATCTGCTGCTGGATCTGGGTGACGTCCGCCTGGATCTTGGTGCGGTCGATACCCGCGGTCTTGGCTTGCACCAGCAGCGACTGGAGCTTGGTCAGACCGGAGTCCTTGTCACCGATGACCGTGGTCAGAGCGGTATATTCGGTGTCGACGGTCGCAGCCGACAGACCGAGCGAGTCGGAGACGGCGGAGAGCGCGGCGTTGTCGGCGCGCATCGAGGTGGCGATCGACCAATAGGCGGCGTTGTCCGAAGCGGTGGCCACGCGCTGACCGGTGGAGATCCGGTTCTGCGTGGTGGAGAGTTGCGAACCCACAGACCGCAGCGTCTGGAGTGCGGTCATGGCGGTCGAGTTCGTAAGCAGGCTTGACATTGCGAATGTCCCTTTATGTACGCGTTACATTTTCACGAGGGGACATACCGGGCTTTCACCGGTACGGAAGGGCGGCATCATGCCTTTGGACCGATCAGTATGGGTCCAACCCGCCGTGCCGCATTGCTAGCACGCCGAATCTTGCTTCCGGATTAAGATGGGCTTGAATTCAACAGTGAAATCATATGGTTAACATTACGCCCCGCTAACCATAACCAGTGCGTTTCGCTTAACCATAACGGCCGGCCGGCGATCGCGGCGCTCACGAGAACGAGCGGACCAGGCCGGAGGCCAGCAGATTCCAGCCGTCGATCAGCACGAAGAACAGCATCTTGAACGGCAGCGCGAGGATCGTCGGCGGCATCATCATCATGCCCATCGACATGGTCAGCGTCGCCACGATCATGTCGATCACCAGGAACGGCAGGATGATGAGGAATCCGATCTCGAACGAGCGCCGGAGCTCGGAGATCATGAAGGCCGGAATGATGACGCGCAGATCGATCCGCTTGTCGTCGAACTTCCTGCGGAAGCTTTCCGCGGCGAGCGCCTCGAAGGTCTGGAGATCCTTGTCGCGGACATGGGCCAGCATGAACTCGCGGAACGGATCCGTGATCTTCAGATAGGCCTCCTCCTCCGATATCTCGTTCTTCATCAGCGGCTGGACGCCGCTCTCCCAGGCCCGGTCGAAGGTCGGCGCCATCACGTAGAAGGTCATGAACAGCGCGAGACTGATCAGCACCAGGTTGGCAGGTGTGGTCTGGAGGCCGAGACCGGCGCGCAGGAACGACAACGCCACCGCAAATCGCGTGAAGCTCGTCACCATGATGAGCAGCCCTGGCGCCACCGACAGCACCGTGATCAGCGCCATCAGCTGGATGATCCGGCCGCTGGTCGAGCCGTTTCCGGGCGGCAGCAGGGAATTCAGGTCCGGAATCTGGGCCAGCGCCGCCTCGGGCAGCACGACCAGAACCAGCGCGAGCAGCAGGACTTTCACCCTCACTGGATCACCAGCGTCTCGATGATCAATTCACGGACCTTGCCCGACGAGCGGATATTGGCGCGCTCGGTCAGGTCGTCGCGCAGATGCTGGAGCCCGCGCGATCCCTCGAACTGGGTAACGGTCGCCGACCGAAGATAGGTCACGATGTCCTCGCTGATATGGGCGGCCAGAATGCCGGCATCCTCGTCGCTCATGCTGTCGGTCACCATCGAGGCTTCGATGCGCGCCCAATTGTTGGCCGGCGCGGCGAGATTGGTCACGATCGGGGACAATTTCCTGAGCCGCGCGCTGCCGGCGTAGCTCGACGCGATCGGCGGCGGGGTGGCGCTCTTCTTCGCGTCGGCAACGCGCTCGGCGGTTGCGATCAGATGCAGGCCGGCAACCGCGCCCGCGCCGATCGCGATCAGGGTCAGCACGACGATGGCGGCGATCAGGCGCATGGCGTCCCCTGCCATCGCGACGCGGTGCCGGTCTCAGAACGGTGCCACGGCATCATAGATCCGGTGTCCCCATCCAGGCTGCTGCACGTCCGACAGATTTCCGCGCCCGCCATAGGACACGCGCGCCTCGGCGATCTTGTCGTAGGAGATCGTGTTGGCCCGCGAGATATCGCGCGGACGTACGATGCCGCCGACGTTGAGCACGCGCATCTCCGTGTTGACGCGAAATTCCTGCGAACCGCTGATCATCATGTTGCCGTTCGGCAGCACGTCGGTGACGATGGCCGCGATGGACAGCTTGATGTCTTCGGTGCGGTCGATCTGGCCGTTGCCCTTGATCTGGGTGTTGGTGCTGAGATTGGCGTTGGCCGAACCCGTGTCTTTCCATCCGGCGACGTCCATCAGCCAGTCGAGCCCGAACTTCACCTGCGAATCGCGCGAACGGCCGGTCTTGTTGTCCAGCTTGGCCTTGTCCTGCATCGAGATGATCACCGTCACGACGTCGCCGGTGCGGCGGGCGCGGGGATCGCGGTAGAGATCGGTGCCGTCGTCCCAGGTGGAGCGGTAGCTGACGGGCGTGCGCATGCGCGGCGTCACCGGGATCGGATCGGCCTGCATCCGCAGGCCGCTGCCGACGGGCGACATCTGCGGACCGATCAGGACTTCGGCCGGATCATGATAGCACCCGGCCAGGAGCACGGACGCCGCGAGGAGGGAGAGGATCGGCTTGTTCATCTATTTGCTCTTTCCGTCGTCCACGCGACGCATGCCGCCGAGCAGGTCGGCGAGGTGCGCCGCGCGTGCCGTGTCCATCTCGTTGAAGATCGCGCTCGAGCTGCGCGGGCTGAGCTTGGCGAGCACGGCGGCGGCGGTCTCGTCGGCCATGCCGGCGATCTGGGTCGCCGCAGCTTCGGGCTTCATGCGCGAATAGATCTCGACGACGCTGGCTTCGGCCTTTTTCAGGAAGTCGTCGCGCAGCGCCATCCACTTCTCGTATTCGACGCGCTTGGCCTCGACTTCCGCGATGCGCTCGCGCAGCAGGCTCTCGGCCTTCTCGAGCTCCTTGAGCTGCCAAGCCAGCCTTGCGTCGACGGCGGGATCGGCGACGTTGCTGCAGAACAGGGCGATTTCGTTGTCGGGAGCCGGCGCGGCCTGCGGCAGCGCAGGCTTCGGCGGCGCCGTGACGCTGCCGGGCTTGGCCGGACGGACCGGCGCGGGCGCAGGTGTCGGCGTTTCCGGAGCCGGCACCGCGCCGGTGACGACGGGGCCAGAATCTTCAGCCGCCCATGCCGTGGCCCGGACCGACGCATTCTCGCCAGGTGTCGCGGTGGCCGGCGGCTGCGGCTTCTGCGGTCCGCCCGCACGAGCACGGGCGAAGGAGAGCAGGTTGAGCGGTTTCGAGGGCTTGGCCTCGTCCAGGGCGAGCACCGGCGAGACGCTCGCGAGCATTGTTGCCGCGGCCAGCAGGAGTAGTTTGGCTTTGTGATACAGCTTCAGCATCGGGCCGCGTGCGATTCTCGCTTCAGACCTGAGCATTGAGCGACCAAGCTTGCACGACGCTTGCGCATCATTGCACGATGACGTCGGCCTGCAGCGCGCCTGCCGTCTTGATCGCCTGGAGGATCGCGATGATCCCTGATGGCTTGAGGCCGATCTGGTTCAGCCCGCGCACCAGGCGCTGGAGATCGACCCCGCTCAGGATTGCCACCTGCGATCCGGCCTCGTTGGCTTCGACCACGGTCTGCGGGACGACCACCGTCTGTCCTCGCGAGAACGGCGCCGGCTGCGACACAACCGGCATCTCCGTGACGCGAACCGTCAGATTGCCGTGGGTCACGGCAACGGTCGATATCCGCACGTCGCGCCCGATCACGACCGTGCCGGTGCGCTCGTTGATCACGACCCGCGCCGGCGTGTCCGGCTCGACCACCAATTCGCCGATCTCGGCAAGGAAGCGGACAGGGCCGACATGACGCGGCTTCGACAGCACGATGGTGCGGTAGTCGCGCTCGAACGCGATCTGCGCGCGGTAGCGACCGCCGGCGTAGCGGTTGACGGCGTCGAGGATGCGCGTTGCGGTGACGAAGTCGGGATTCTTCAGCTGGAGCACCAGGAACTCCATCTCGTGGAGGCTTCCCTGCACCTCGCGTTCGACCAGCGCACCGTTCGGGATGCGTCCGGCCGTCGGCGTGCCCTGGCTGACGTTCTGCGCCTGGCCTCCGACGCTGTAACCGGCAACCGTGATCGCGCCCTGTGCCACTGCATAGACCGCGCCGTCCGCCGCGCGCAGCGACGTCATCACCAGCGTGCCGCCGAGCAGCGACGTCGCATCGCCGAGCGACGAGACGGTGACGTCCATGCGCTCGCCGGGCCCGATCGAAGGCGGAAGGTCCGCCGTTACCATCACCGCTGCGACGTTGCGGGTGCGCAGCGTGGTCGGCCGCGGGGGATTGTTCGTGCTCGTGGTCTCGTTCCTGACGTTGATGCCCATGTTCTCGAGCATCGACTGCAGGGACTGTTCGGTGAACGGCGCGTTACGCAGCGTGTCGCCGGTGCCATTGAGGCCGATGACGAGGCCGTAGCCGACGATCTGGTTTTCGCGCAGACCCTTGATGTCCGCGATGTCCTTGATGCGGACGGCGGCCTGGGCGCTGGCGGCAGACACCAGCAGGATGAGCGCAAGCAGGAGTCTGGTCATGACCCGTCCACGACCTTGACGGTGCCGTCCGGCTGGACGACGCCCCTGATGATCACGCCGGTGTCCGTGTTGCGCACCGGGATCAGCGCACCGGCCGCACCCGACTGCATCGCCGAGCCGTAAGTGACGATGGACAGGCCGCTGTCCTCGACCACGACCTTGACCATGGCGCCGCGCGCGACGGTCCAGGGATCCTCCACCGCATTGGTTGGAATGGGCTGGCCCGGCAACAGCGCGCGCCGCGCCATGCGGCCGACCAGGACCTGACGTCCCTCGATGAACATGGCAACGCCGAGCAGGCTCGGCGCGAAGGCGCGCTCGGTGATCATCTCTTCGCGGATCAGCTCGCCGGCGCGGATCGAGACGGCCGGCACGGGAAGCCGCTTCTCCTCGGCCGCGGCGCCCCGCGCCGCGACGAGTACCAGCAGTACGGCGGCCAACCCGCGCACGATCAGGCCCACCCTGTTCAACATCGAGACACCGGAACTAGCGCATGCCCTTCGAGACCGTCTGGGCCATTTCATCCGAGGCCTGGATGACCTTGGCATTCATTTCGTAGGCACGCTGCGCCGAGATCAGCTCGGTGATTTCCTTGACCGGGTCGACGTTCGAGGCCTCGAGATATTTCTGGTTGATCTTGCCGTAGCCGGCATCGCCCGGCAGCCCGACGACCGGCGTGCCGGACGCCGTGGTCTCCTTGTAGAGATTGCCGCCCAGCGGCTCGAGGCCTGCTTCGTTGGCGAAATTGGCGAGGTTGAGCTGGCCGATCTGCCGCGGATTCACTTCCGTATCGAGCTTGGCAAACACCTGGCCGGTGGCATTGACGGTGACCTCCACCGTTCCCTGCGGCACCGTGATCGCGGGGTCCAGCAGGTAACCGTCAATGGTGACGAGCTGGCCGTTGGCATTGGTGTTGAACGAGCCCGCACGGGTGTATTGCACCTCGTTGTTGGGGCCGAGCACCTGAAACCAGCCGCGGCCGTTGATCGCGAGATCGTAGGGGTTTCCGGTCTGCGTCAGCGCGCCCTGGATGTGCAGCTTGCGGATCGCCGCGGACTTGACGCCGAGGCCGAGATTGGCGCCTTCCGGAATCGGCGAGGAGCCGTTGGTGTTCGCGACGCCCTGCATGCGGTCCATCTGGTAGAACAGATCGGTGAACTCGGCGCGCGCCCGCTTGTACGACGTCGAGTTGATGTTGGCGATGTTGTTCGCGATGACTTCGATGTTGGTCTGCTGGGCGTTCATGCCCGTGGCCGCAATGGCGAGCGATTTCACTTGTCTCACTCCTTCAGATCAAATCGACATCCGAACGACTTCCTGGTAGGCCTGCACGACCTTGTCGCGAACCGCGACCGCCGTCTGCAGGGCCTGCTCGGCCGACATCAGCGCCTCCACGACGCGGCGCGTCGATTCCTTGCCCTGCATTGCCGAGATCGATGCGGCTTCGCCCGCCTTCAGCGTCCCGATCGCGTCGGACGTCACCTGCTTCATCACCGATTCGAAGCCGACATCGTCACCGGCCTGGACAGACGTTCTCGCGGCAGGCGAGACGGCCTGCGTCTCCGTCGCGCGGCTCGCCGCTTGCCCTGCGGAAATCGCGGTGGATGAAATCGCTTCAAGCATGGTCAGCTCCTCAGGAGGTCGATGCTCATGCCGAGCATGGACCTCACCTGCTTTACGACCTGGAGATTGGCTTCATAGGAGCGGTTGACTTCCCGCATGTCGGCCATCTCGATCATCATGTTCACGTTCGGCAGCTTGACGTAGCCGGCCTTGTCGGCGGCGGGATGCCCCGGATCGTACTCGACGCGATAGGGCGTGGTGTCGACTCCGATCTCCTTGACCTTCGCGAGCTGCGCGCCCGAGGCGCGGTCCATCGCGGCGTCGAAGGTGATGGTCTTGCGCTGATACGGATCGGCGCCGGCGGCGCGTCCCGTCGAGGTGGCGTTCGCGAGATTTTCCGAGACGATGCGCATGCGCGTCGACTGCGCTTCGAGCCCGGAGCTTGCGACCGTCAGAGAGGCGCTCAGTGAGTCCAGCATCTCAGTTCACCTCAGGCTTTTGCACTCGACAGGACCATGCGATGAAACGACCGCACGATCGCCGCGTTCATCGAATAGTCGCGATTGACGTCGTTGCCCTTGATCATTTCCTGCTCGAGGCTGACGGAGTTGCCGGAGTGAACCACTTCCCAACTGTCCTTCTTCGCGGTCGCCCGCGTATCGGTCTCGGCTGCGGACAATTGCATGTGCGAGGGCGACGTCGTCGCAAGCCTGACCGGCATGCCGTCGAGCACCTTGTTGAACGGCTCGACGTCGCGGGCCCGAAAGCCCGGCGTGTTGGCGTTGGCGACGTTGGTGGCGATGGTCGACTGACGCAGCTCGAGATAGCGCGCCTGCGACGATGCGAGTTCGAAGAGATAAAGCGGTCCCACGACGGCCCCATTCTGATCCATTCGGGACGAGCCTAGGGCGTTAAGCTTTCGTCAAGCTGTTGCGCGAAGCACCATCCGCGGAAATCTATCGGACGTTCTCGGGCCGCGGCGCCTGCTTGGATTGGAGGAAGTAGATGATCTCCGCGACGGGCCGGAAGAATTCCGCCGGAATCACCTGATCGACCTGAACCGCCTCGTAGAGCGCGCGTGCCAGCGCCCTGTTTTCGATGACGGGGATTCGGTTCTGCTCGGCGACCTCGCGGATCTTCAGCGCGATCACGTCCATGCCCTTGGCCACGACGAGCGGCGCGGCGCTTTCCTCGCGCTTGTAGCGCAGCGCGATCGCGAAGTGCGTCGGGTTGGCAATCACCAGCGTCGCGCGCGAGGCCGAGGCGATCATGCGTTGGCGCGAACGGTCGCGCGCCAGCGAGCGCAGGCGCGCCTTGATCAACGGATCGCCTTCCGCCTGCTTGTGCTCGTCCTTGATCTCCTGCTTGGTCATGCGCAGCTCGCGCCGCCAATGGAAGCGCGCCCAGGCGAGATCGATCGCCACCAGGACGATGGTGGCGATGCAGATCGCCGAGACTATGCGCATCGCGATGTTGAGGATCATCTCCGGCAGCGCGACCGGATCGGTGTACATCGCCTCGAATGCCTTCGCTTCGGACGCGCGCAGCACGAAGGCGACGACGGCGGTCACCGCACCAAGCTTGAACAGCGACTTGGCGAACTCGATCAGGCCCTGCGTTCCGAACAAACGGCTCCAGCCGCTGACGGGAGAGATTCGCGACAGGTCAGGCTTGATGCGCTCGAGCACGAAGCGCGGCGCGCTCTGCAGCAGCGAGGCGGCGAGCCCGAACACAACGAGGATGACGACCAGCGGCACCAGGAACCGCAGGGCCTGCAGGCCGACCACGGTGAGCAGGTTCTGCGCGTCCGCGCCGCTGGAGAGCGGGAAGCCCTCGGGATCGTCGAGGAGGCTCTTCAGGGTCGGCGTCAATTGCTGCACGCCCTGGCCGATCAGGAACGCCTGGATCACCATCAGCGCGGCCATCGAGGCGAAAATGGAGGCCTCCCGAGAGACCGGAATCTTGCCCTGTTCGAGCGCATCGCGGACTTTCTTCTCGGTCGGCTCTTCTGTCTTGCTCTCCTGATCGGATGTTTCTGCCATGCCCGTTCAGCGGTCAGCGGAAGACCAGCTCATCCTCCTGGTCGGGGTTGAGCTCGATTTCGCCCTTCTCCGCGAGGTCAAGTGCGAGGTCGGTGATCACACGGCGCGCCTCGAGCACGTCGCGCTGGTTCGACGGTTCGCCGATCGCGAGCTCGGCCTCGACGACGCGGCGGACGCGCGAGGCGACCGCGGACAGGATCACCTCGCGGAAATGCTTGTCGGTGCCCTTCAGCGCGACCACGATGCGGTCGGTCGGAACCTGGTCGAAGATCATGGTGCGCGCCTTCGGCGCCAGGTTGATGACGTCGTCGAAGGTGAACAGCAACTCCTTCAGCACCTCGGCCGACTTCGGACGCTTCTCCGACAGGCTCTTCAGGATGTCCTCGATGTGGCCGCGCTCCATCTTGTTGATGATGTCGGCGACGCGAGCGTAGGTGTCGGCGCCGAGGTTGCGGGCGAAATTCAACGTCAGATCTTCGTGCAGGGTCTTCTCGAGGACCTTCATCGCGTCATCAACGATCGGCTTGAGGCTGAGCACGCGCCGCATCAACTCGTTGCGCAGGCTCGACGGCAGCTGGCTCATCACTTTGGCGGCGCAGGACGGCTTGACTTTGGACAGGATGAGCGCCGCGGTCTGCGGATGCTCCTTGGACAGATAGGTGGCCAGCGAATTTTCCGACACCGACGAGACGCGGTCCCACACAGAGCGGCTCGAATTGCCGAGCAGGTCCGTCATGATCGCCGAAACCTGATCAGCCGGAAGCACGTCGCCGAGCACGGCCTCCAGACCGCCGAGGGTGCCGAGAATGTTCGCGCCCATCGAGAATTGCTGGGCGAACTCCTCGACGATTCCCTCGAGCTCCTGCGCGGTGATCGGCCGCAGCTCCGCCGCCGCCTTGGTGACGATGCGGATCTCCTGCGGCTCGAACTGCTGCAGCACGCTCGCGGCCGCCTGCCGGCCCATGGCCAGCAGGAGCGCGGCGACCTTTTCCGTGCCGCCCAGCGTGGTAACGCCTCGCTGCTTGACGGGAGCGATGCCGACCGGTGCCGCCATGGTCAGGTATCACCCTGCCCCAGCGGCCCGACGATCTCCGTGAGCGAGACGCCGAAGCGGGAATTGTCCTCTTCGACGACGACCACCTCGCCGCGGGCGACGATGCGGCCGTTGACGACGACATCGACGGGCTCCCCGACCCGGTGATCGAGCGGAACCACCGCGCCGCGTCCGAGCTTCATCAGGTTCGCCACCGGAATGGTCGCCGATCCCAGCACCACCTGCATGGTGACGGGAATGCGCAGGATAGCGTCGACATTGGCGAACTTGCCGGTCTCCTCGGCCGTGCGCTGGGCGATCTCGGCCAGGCGTTCGAGCGGTGACGTCTCGGCCTCAGTCGATGCAGATGCAGACTCATAGTCGAAGGATTGCGCCATTTGGTATCGCCTCTTGGTATTTCCGCTGCCGGAGCGCCGCGGCGTTCCGGTCGTATTCTTCTGCCGGTTCGCGCTTCAATGCTTGTTCAGATCGGCGGTCGCCGCCGTCGCGATTGGTGCGAGCCCGCTCCGCGCGTCGAGCGCCGCGATCGCCTCGTGGGCCTGATCGATCTTCGTGCTCAGCACGTTGGCAAGGCGTCCGAGATTTGCGGTGGAATCGTGCGCCGCGGTAATCACGGTGTCGAAGGCGCCCGCGGTCTCGTGCACGATGGTCGAGAATTCGCCCTGATAGCTGCGCAACCGCGCCAGCTCGCGGTGCATCCGGGTCACCCGCATGCTGGTGAAGGCGAGCGCGATCAGCAGCACGGCATCAACGAGATAGGATATCATCGACGAACTCCCGCTTCTGATCGACGGGATCGGACACCTGCATGGCGTAATAGCCATCAAGCTGGCCGATCTGACACCAGAACAGCACCTGATTGTTGCTCTCGAGGCGAGCCAGCGTGCGCGGCGTGGCCTCCAGCTCCAGCACCTGCCCCACCTTGAACTTCACGACGTCCTCGAGCGAGATCATCTTCTCGTCGAGCACCGCGCTCAGCGTCACCTCGGTACGCTGGACCTCGCTCTCCATCTGCTCGCGCCAACGCGGATCGGTCGTGCGGCCGTCGCTGGCGGTGACGGTTGCAAGCTTCTGCCTGAGCGGGTTGAGCGCGGAGTGCGGAATGATCAGGAACATCTGACCGCCGCGGTAGAGCGCCTGCACCATCATGTTCGCGCAGATCGACATGTTGCTGGCGCGTCCGATCGCCAGCGACGCCATCGCGGTCTCGACACGCTCGACGCGGAAGGTGACGTTGGACGTTCCGGCGAAGGCGCCCTGCAGCGCCTTGGCGAACCGCTCGAACAGCGCCTGGACCAGCCGGATCTCAATGTTCGAGAACGTGCGTTCGACGTCAAGCGGCGGTTCCGCTCCGTCGGAGCCGAACATCGCCTCGACCATCGTGAACACGAAGTCGCGGTCGAGCATGATGATGACGCGAGAGTCCCACTGCTCGGCATAGAGGACGGCCGCGACCGCGTTGCCCTCGTAGTCCTTGATGATGTCGCCGAGCGGATCGTTGGTGATGCCGTTGACCGAGAAATAGCAGGGCGTTCCGGCCATCGGCTGTAGGCTGTCGGTGCACGATGCCGCCATGCGATCGAAGATCACATTGAGCATCGGCATACGGTCGATCGATATGCCGGCAGCGTCCAGCAGGTAGTTCGGCAGCTGCTTGCGCTGATCGACTTCGGCGTCTTCCATCATCATGCGCGCGCCGCCTTGGGTTCAGCGTCGGCAACGACGGCCTTGGGACCTGCGATCGTCTCGTTCTCGACGACGTCGATCGAGGGACGTTCGCTGCTCGAGATCATCTTGCGGCCGTGCTCGACCGCGATCTGGGGCATGGCGCCGTTCATGAACGCCAACAGCGTCTGCTTGACGATGATGTAGGGCCGGCACTTCTTCTCGCGCATCATCTTGATCTTGATCGCGAAGGGCGAAATGATGCCGTAGGACAGGAAGATGCCGGCGAAGGTGCCGACGAGAGCGGCGCCGATGAAGCCGCCCAGCAGCTTCGGCGACTGATCGAGCGCGCCCATCGCCTTGATGACGCCGAGCACCGCAGCGACGATGCCGAGGGCCGGCATCGCCTCCGACACCGTCACCAGTGCATGGTAAGGAGCCAGCTTGCCCTTGACGATGGTGTGGATCTCCTCGTCCATCAGCGCCTCGATCTCGTGCGTGCGCGCATTGCCCATGATGATGAGACGGACGTAATCGCAGATGAACTGGAGCAGCGAGGGGTCGCCGAGCACGCTGGGGAATGCCTTGAAGATCTCGGAGTTCGAGGGGTCGTCGATATGCGCCTCCACCTCGTTGCGGCCCTTGCCCCGCAGCTCGCGCATCAAGGCGTGCAGCGCGCCGAGCAGGTCGAGGTAATAGCGCTGTCCCGGCACCGCGTTGGTGATGGCCTGCATGCAGGCGACGCCGCTGTCGACGACCGTCTTCCACGGATTGGCCACGATGAAGGTGCCGACCGCGGTGCCGATGATGATGACGAATTCCCACGGCTGCATGAGCACGGCCAAATGCCCGCCCATGGCGGCAAAACCGCCGAGCAGCGCCGCTACCGTGATGAAAATCCCCACGAAACTGCCCAACGCGCCGCTCCATCGCCGATCCCACCGGGAATACCTAGTCGGCGACGCTTGCGCGAAGCTGGCTTCGAGGTCGCCAGCCCCGCGCAAGCAATTGGCGGCAGCTTGAAGCGGCGTCGCAAACGGCGCCAGAGGGGCGCGTGTCATGCTATCCACCATCGCAGACTACACCAGGTTGACCAAGGACATGGGCAAGTCGCTGACGCAGGTCGCGCAGCAGCCGGATGTCAGCCGCGAGACCGACTACTTCCTCAGCCATATCGGCAAGGTTAAGACCATCGACGACTTCCTGAAGGACTATCGTCTCTACTCCTATGCGATGAAGGCCTATGGCCTCAGCGACATGACCTACGCCAAGGCGTTCATGCGCAAGGTGCTGACCGAGGGGGTCGCGAGCAAGGACGCCTTCGCCAACAAGCTGACCGACGTCCGCTACCGGCAATTCGCAACCGCCTTCAATTTCGCCGCGCTCGGCGACAAGGCGACTCAGACCGCCGCGGCCACGACCGGGACGGCGACCCAGTTCGTCACGCAGACGATGGAGGAGAAGGCCGGGGACCAGAACGAGGGCCTGCGGCTGGCGCTGTATTTCAACCGCAAGGCTTCCACCATCACGACGGCCTACCAGGTCCTGGCCGACAAGGCGCTGACGCAGGTGGTGCAGACCGCGCTCGGCCTGCCGGCGACGATCAGTTCGGCCGACATCGACGCCCAGGCCAAGATGATCGCGGACAAGATCAATCTCGCCGACTTCCAGGACCCGGCCAAGGTGACCAAGTTCGTGCAGCGCTTTGCGGCGATGTGGGATGCGACCCAGGCCCAGAACGACAGCTCGACCAATCCCGCGCTGGTCCTGATCGCCGGCGCCGCGACGTCGGTCAGCATGGATACCAACGTGCTGGCGACGCTTCAGAACATCAAGTTCAACAGGTAAGTCATGCAATCGGCTCTCTATGTGGGATTGTCGGCGCAGGTCGCCCTCGAAAAGCGCCTGCAGACGATCGCCAACAACGTCGCCAACGTCAACACGGCGGCGTTCCGCACCGACGTGGTGAAGTTCGAGACCGTGCTGTCCAAGGCGGGCCCGACGCCGGTGGCGTTCTCCTCGCCCGGCGACAACATCATCTCGCGTGAGATGGGCAACATCACCGAGAGCGGCAACCCGCTCGACGTCGCCGTGGTCGGCCAGGGCTGGATCGCCTTCGCCGGTCCGAACGGCACGGTCTACACGCGCGACGGAAGGCTCCAGATCGCCCCCAACGGCGATCTTCAGACCGTGAGCGGCTTTCCGGTCGTCGATTCCGGCGGCGCGCAGATCACGCTCGACCCGAACGGCGGACCGATCTCGATCGCGCGCAGCGGCGCGATCATCCAGGACAACAACGAGATCGGCACCATCGGCCTGTTCAGCATCCCGGCCGACGCCAATCTCGAACGCTACGGCAATTCCGGCGTGACGCCGGACCGGCCCGCGACCGCCATCGCGGACTTCTCCCGCGACGGCTTCAAGCAGGGCTATGTCGAGGGCTCCGGCGCCAATCCGATGATGGAATTGACCAAGCTGATCGCGGCCTCGCGCGCCTTCGACGGCACCAACTCGATGATCGAGGGCACCGAGAGCTCGCTGCAGAACGCGATCCGGACGCTCGGCGAACCCGGCAAGTAGAGTGTGCCGCGTGCGCAATAAGGTTGGACGGTTTCCTTGAACGCTCTTCGGCAACTCGAGGGGGCGCTGCTGGAGCTTCAGCAGAGCACTCCCCTGGCAAGCGTCAGCGGCGCGATCTCCGAGATCGCGCCGACGCATTTCCGCGTCTCCGGCCTGTCGCGCTTCGTCAGGCTCGGCGAGCTCATCGGCGTCGATTGCGGCGGCAAGCGCCAGATCGGCGAGGTGGTGCGGATCGACAGCGACGGCATCATTGCCAAGCCGTTCGACCGGCAGTTCGCAGGCGGGCTCGGCTCGGTCGCCTCCCGCATGCCGCCTCTGTCCTTTGCGCCCGATCCGAGCTGGAAGGGCCGCGTCATCAACGCCCTCGGCGCGCCGCTGGACGGACTGGGGCCTCTCACGCAAGGGTCGCAGGCGGTCTCGGCCGAGACCGAAGCGCCGTCGGCCATGAAGCGCGCACGCGTGCACAAGCCGCTGCGCACCGGCGTGCGCGTCATCGACCTGTTCGCGCCGATCTGCGCCGGCCAGCGCGTCGGCATCTTTGCCGGCTCGGGTGTCGGCAAATCGACGCTGCTCGCGATGCTCGCCCGCAGCCAGGGCTTCGACACCGTCGTGCTGGCCCTGGTCGGCGAGCGCGGCCGCGAAGTGCGCGAGTTCATCGAGGACGTGCTGGGCAACGACCGTCACCGCGCCGTCACAATCGTGTCGACGGGCGACGAAAGCCCGATGATGCGGCGGCTGGCGCCGAAGACGGCGATGGCGGTCGCCGAATATTTCCGCGACCGCGGCGAATCGGTCCTGCTGATGGTGGATTCGATCACCCGCTTCGCCCACGCCGCTCGCGAGGTCGCGCTCGCCGCCGGCGAGCCCGCGGTGGCGCGCGGCTACGCGCCGACGGTCTTCACCGATCTGCCGCGCCTGCTCGAGCGCGCCGGCCCGGGCGAGGAGGGATCCGGCACCATCACCGGGATCTTCTCCGTGCTGGTCGACGGCGACGATCACAACGAACCCATCGCCGACACCATCCGCAGCACGCTCGATGGGCACATCGTGCTCTCCAGGCACATCGCAGACCAGGCGCGCTATCCGGCAGTCGACGTTCTGGCCTCGGTCTCCCGCCTCGCCCACAACGTCTGGGACCCGGAGGAGCGCGAATTGGTGAGCAAGCTGCGCGCCATGATCGCGAAATACGAGGATACGCGCGACCTTCGCCTGATGGGCGGCTATCAGCCGGGACGTGATTCGAGTCTCGACCAGGCGGTCGAGATGGTCCCGCGAATCTACAGCGCGATGCGGCAAGGCGCGTCGGCCCCGCCGAGCGCCGATCCGTTCCGCGAGCTTCGGGACATGCTCAAGGGCGACTGACGGATTGAGAGGGCGAGGCGCCTGCCGCGCGCCGTGGCCGTGGTTTTCGACAGGAGATTGCGCATGTCGCTACGCTTCCAGCGCATGCGCATGCACACCGGTCGCCGATTTTTCTCTTGAGCGAATTCACCCGTTCAGGTGAGCACAAGCCCGCAAACGCGATGCAAGCAATCGAAGGGTCGATCTGCAAGCAGTGCGGGAACAACCGTCACGTGTAATTCCAACGAGTTCCCTCGACGATTCCTCGGCAGAACGCACAAGTTGTGGATGACGTGCCGCCAAACACGGTCGTGATGCACAAGCTTCGATCAATTTGCATCAACGCCAGACAACAACGTGCCGTGCAATCAAACCGTCGTATAGTTGCGTGCATGTTGCGCGCGGGGCAGCGTATTGCGTTCACTATCATGTGTCCCTGGAAGTGAAATTGTCTTGAACGTTACATTCGCCTGCAACGACATCCAGTCTGCGAGAGGGTCTCTACTTGATTTTGTTGAGAAGCTCATCCATCGTTTTGGTTGAGTAGAAGAAACGTCTGCTTGTGACTTGAACTTTTGGGGGCTTCGGTTGAGCTATTCCGGTCCACCGTTCGCCGGCGACGGCAACCCGAGCTCCCGCGCGACGACGACGCTGTCGGCATGCCATCAGCGATACGGCTTCTCGCTCCGGACGATGCGACGCTCATCCGCCCAGGTCGAGCGCGTTGCGATCCGTGCCTTTGTGCAAGAGTTCGATCCGACATGCTCGTCTGACACTCAGGGCGCAAAGCGGCTTCGGGACGCCGCAGACGAAGTTCCGGGGACGAGGTAGATTCATGCCATTGGCGCGGGAAGCCGTCGAGCTGCTGGTTCAGGCGGCGAGGGCTTGGTATTTCGAGGGCAATCAGCATGGATTGCGCGATCGGGAGTGGATGGCGCTGCGCTTTCTCGGGCGCGCCAACAGGTTTTCGCGCACGCCGTCCGCACTGGCCGGCTTCATCGGCGCCACACGAGCGACTGCATCGCAGATCGTGAAGACTCTGGAGAGCAAGTCGTTCCTGGTGCGAAAGCCGTCGCACGAGGACAAGCGTTCCGTCGTCCTGAATGTCACGTCCCAGGGCGAGAAATGCCTGAGCCAGCACGATCCGATCAATCACGTGGTGAACGCGGTGACAGCGCTCGGGACCGACGAGTGCATCAAGCTGCGCGACTCTCTCCGCGAGATCCTCAATCACCTCGATGCGGCCCATCAGCGGCTCGAAGCGAGCATCTGCCGGGACTGCATGTTTCTCGCAGAGCGCGGCCCGGGCACCGGCAAGGGACGTGGAAACGCCGAGTTCATGTGCCGGCTCTATCGTGCTCCGATCTCGCTCGAGGAGACCGAGCTGCTCTGCACCAGCTTCGAGCGCACGCGTGACCGTCCCAAGATCGAGCAGCATCTCGACCGCGACCGCGTGGCGAGCCAGGGCTGAGGCGCAGCGGATCGGCCGCCAAGGAGCGGCATGCGCTCCATCAACATCGTCATTGCGAGCGAAGCGAAGCAATCCAGAGTCTTTCGGCGGAGAGATTCTGGATTGCTTCGTCGCAAGGGCTCCTCGCAATGACGGAGTATGTGGGTGCAGCTTCGCTCTTCCACCTGGCATTTTGAACGCAGACACGCCTTCACAGCCTCGCGGCGCATTTCGCCCGAGCTTTGCTTGGTCTCGCCGCCCTCATAGGCAAGAGGGCGCAGGGAAGACCGGGTGCCGACTGGCACCCGCGGTCCGCTGCGCGAAAAGCACACGCAGAAAGAACCGCACAGCAGCATACAGGTGTAGCCAAGCACTCGGCCTTCCCTGCGCGATGGCCGGACGGCTTATGCCGCGCTCTCCCGGGAGCCGAATTCCTTCTGGCCTCCCTCACCTTCGCGAAAGTCGCTAACACGACGCCGGTTGACACCAATGTCACATTCGCCAAGGCTTGACCGTAGCAACGACGGCCAGGACCACACGGTTTTGCCGTACGCGCGGCCCGCCATTTCGCCGCAGTTTTCCCGAGCTCCGTCGACAGAGCCGGAAACTTACAGACGAGACGAAACCTAGCAGCGCCGTTCGTCCGCGCGCGGCCGCGGGCTCACCGGGGACTACCCTCCCTGCCCGCACCTCTCGCGCCCGACGCTGCCGCGTCCACCGCAAGCCCGGCTCGCGAACAAGACGACGACGCGATCGCCCCTCAAGGTGAGCCGGGATGGGTGAGACATACGATATTTCCGAATTTCGGTAAAGAGGAATATTTTTGCCTTACCAGCTTGACGGCGGGCGAAACAGGAGCGATCGCGCAGGCGCGTTGGCGCGCAGTCCGGGACAAGGGCGGGACGGCGAGCGCGGCGGGAGCCCGGCCTCGCCTTGTATGCATTATCCCAGTTGCCATCCTTCCGCAGTTCGCTTTACATGCCCCCCAAGGCGCCCCGCGGATGACGGCCGGGGCCGAAAAATCACACACATTGCCAAAGGGACGGAGCATGGCGCGCAACATATTGATTCTCGGGGCTTCTTACGGCTCCCTGCTGGGCACGAAGCTGCTGATGGCCGGGCACAACGTGACCCTGGTCTGCCGCGCCAAGACGGCGGAGCTGATCAACCGCGACGGTACCGAGGTCCGCATCAAGTTGCGTGACGAGGCGGTGCACCGGGCGATCTTCTCCCGCAACCTCCCCGGCAAGCTCGATGCGGTGACGCCGGCCAATGTCGACCTCTCCCGCTACGATCTGGTCGGCCTCGCGATGCAGGAGCCGCAATACACCAACCACACGGTGCGCGTCCTCATGATCAAGATCGCCGCGGCGAAGCTGCCGTGCCTGTCGATCATGAACATGCCGCCCTTGCCCTATCTGAAGCGGATTCCGGCACTCGCCGACATGGATCTCGAGGAGGCCTACACCAATGCGCAGGTGTGGGAGCGGTTCGAGCCGGGGCTGGTGACGCTGTGCTCGCCCGACCCGCAGGCCTTCCGTCCGCCGGAAGAAGCCGCCAACGTGCTGCATGTCGGCCTGCCCACCAATTTCAAGGCGTCGGTCTTCGCCGACGAGAAGCACAACAAGCTGCTGCGCGAGCTGGAGGCCGACATCGACGCGGTGACGCTCGACGGCCACGACGTGCCGGTGAAACTGAAAGTGTTCGATTCCCTGTTCGTGCCGCTGGCGAAATGGTCGATGCTGCTCACCGGCAATTACCGCTGCATCACGCCGAACGAGCCGCAGTCGATCCGCGATGCGGTGCACGGCGATCTCAAGCGCTCGCAGACGATCTACGACCATGTCGACGCGATCGCCCGCCGCCTCGGCGCCGATCCGCAGGACCAGGTGCCGTTCGCGAAATATGCCAAGGCCGCGGAGAGCTTGCTCAAGCCGTCATCGGCCGCGCGCGCGGTCGCGAGCGGCGCGCCCTTCATCGAGCGCGTCGACCTCCTGGTGAAGCTGATCTCGCACCAGCTCGGCGTGCCCAACGCCGAGATCGACCGCACCGTCGACACCGTGGACCAGAAGCTGAACGAGAAGATCGTGCAGGGCGGCTCCGGCGCGCAGTAGCGCCGCTTCAAGCGACGTCGGCGCTCAGGCGATCAGGAACGATTGCAGCCAGATCAGGCCGGTCACCGCGACCAGCGTGACCGCGCCGGTGCGCGTGACGAGGTCAGGGCGCCCGAGGCGACGCGCGCCGCGTCCGAGCGTTGCGCCCAGAATGATCCATGCGGCGCCGGCGGTGAGAATCTGAAGCGCGATCACGCCGAGCCACGGCACCAGTTCGAGCGGGCCGGCCCCAAGCGGCAGGAGCAGGAACGCGAAGACCAATGCTTTCGGGTTCAACAGGGTCGTCAGCAGCACCTGACCGAACGTCACCGCAGCACCGTCGCGCAGCTCGCGCGTGTTGACGCGCCAGAGCATGGCCGCGAGGCACAGGATGTAGATCGTCACGGCGACGCGGAGCACCAGCGCTGCAATCGGGATGTCGCTGATGACCGGACCGAGCGCCAGCCGCAGCACCGCGATCGCCAGCAGATAACCGCACAGCTCCGCCGCGAGCAGATGAAGGGATCGCGAGATGCCGGCTCCGGCCCCCGATGTCGCGAGCAGGGTGTTGGTCGGCCCCGGCACCGCCAGCAGGAAATAGGTCGCCGTGAAGAAGGTCAGAAACGTCATACGGCCAGATAGCAGGTCTCGGCCCCGCTGATCTTGATCTGCGTCATTTCGGGCCGAGCGATCGCCGATGCGGCCCCATCGTCGGCGAACCGACGCCGTTCGGCACCGGGTTCCTGCCGCTCACAGTGAATGCTTTCCGGTTTTGACGTGGGCAACACCGCCTGATTCGCGCTGGAGCGCTCGACGCGCCACCGCTGGATTGATAAGCCGCTGTCCGCGAATGACGGGGACTTGAGTCGGGGACATGACGGTTGCGATCGAGATGGGGCAGACCACGGCGGGCGCCGCGGCCGCCATGGACCTCGAGGAACTGCTGGCGACCCGTCTCCTGGTGCAGGGCAATTCGGGCTCCGGCAAGTCGCATCTGCTGCGGCGGCTGCTGGAACAGAGCGCGCCGTGGGTGCAGCAGGCCATCATCGATCCCGAGGGCGATTTCGTCACGCTGGCCGAGCGCTTCGGCCATCTGGTGATCGAGGCCGAGGACCACACCGAGCGCGGCCTTCAGGTCGCGGGCGAACGCGCACGGCTACATCGTGTCTCCACCGTGCTCAATCTCGAAGGCCTCGATGCCGAGAACCAGATGCGACGCGCAGCTGCCTTCCTCGGCGGAATGTTCGACGTCGACCGCGATCATTGGTACCCGATGCTGGTCGTTGTCGACGAGGCCCAGCTGTTTGCGCCGGCGGTGGCGAGCGAAGTCTCGGACGAAGCCCGAAAACTCTCGCTCGGCGCCATGACCAATCTGATGTGCCGCGGCCGCAAGCGCGGGCTTGCCGGCATCATCGCGACCCAGCGCCTCGCCAAGCTCGCCAAGAACGTCGCGGCGGAAGCCTCGAACTTCCTGATGGGCCGCACCTTCCTCGACATCGACATGGCGCGCGCCGCCGACCTGCTCGGCATGGAGCGGCGGCAGGCCGAAGCCTTCCGCGATCTCGAGCGCGGCCAGTTCATGGCGCTCGGACCTGCGCTGTCGCGCCGGCCGCTGCGTCTCAACATCGGCCCGACCGAGACGAGCCCGCGCAATTCGACGCCACGGCTGATGCCGCTGCCGGAGGCCACGCTTGAAGACGCCCGCGCGGTGATCCTCGCCGCACCACCGCCCGATGCCAGCCGGCCGCAGCGACGGCCGGCGCCGGATCTGCTCGAGCAGCTTCGCGCGGCGAAGGCCGCCGCCGTGCCGGAGATTCGGCCAGAGGCGGTCGAGGCTCCCATCAGCGCCGAAGAGCTCGCCGAGCGGCGCGAGCGCGTGGATCGTACGCTGCGTGCCGTGCTGGCCGAGCCCGATGCCGGCTTCCGCGCGATCGGCGTGCTCTATCAGGAGTTCGTGGTCCGCTGCCGCATCGAGGGCTTAGGGGCGGCAGTCCCTGATCTCAACGAATTCCGGCGCATGCTGACGCATGCGCGCGCCGGGCTGGGGGCGGATCTCACCGAAGACGACGCCTGGCAGGAGGTGTCGCTGCGCGCCTCGATCCTGCCTGACGACATGCAGGGTGTGTTCATGATGATCGCGCGCGCGGCGAAGGAAGGCTGGCCCTGCCCCGGCGATGCCGCGATCGCCCGCGCCTACGGCTCGCACTCGCTGCGCCGCGCGCAACGCCTGCTCGGTTACATGGAGGAGCAGGGCCTGATCGTCGTCCAGCTCGACGGCGGCGGACGCCGGATCGTGACGCTGGTGGAGCTCGCCTGGGCAACCGCGCCGGGCGATCCCAACGGAGATGATCAGCCGGTGGAGCAGGTCGCGAGCGCGGCGTCGGCTTGATGTTACCACGACTGAGATGCGCTCCCGCCTTGCGCAGGGCTATAGCATTTTAGAATTCTTCCCTGCGGCCATCCTTCGAGACGCCCGCTTGAGGCGGGCTCCTCAGGATGAGGGCGGAGTGCGCGGCAACACACGCACTGATGCTGATGAGCCTCATCCTGAGGAGGCGCGTAAGCGCCGTCTCGAAGGACGAGGCGTGCGCGCGGGCCGCTGCGTCATTTGCGATGGCCGTGCCTGCGTAGGGGAGAGGTTGAGACGCCTACGCCGCCTCGGAGCCGCCGAGATAGGCGTCGCGGATGCGGGGATCGTCCTTCAGCGCGCGCGCGGGGCCTGACAGCACGATCTTGCCGGTCTGCAGCACATAGGCCTCGTGCGCGATCTCGAGCGCGAGGCTGGCGTTCTGCTCGACCATGAAGACAGAGACGCCCTCCTGGTTGATGGTGCGGATCAGCTCCAGCACGCGGTCGACGTAGAGCGGCGACAGGCCCATGGTCGGCTCGTCCATCACGATCATGCGGGGACGGCTCATCAGCGCGCGCGCCATCGCCACCATCTGCTGCTCGCCGCCGGAGAGCGAGCCGGCGCGCTGCGACAGCCGCTGGCCGAGCTTCGGGAACAGCGTCAGCATCCTGTCGAGATCCTGCGCAATGGCGTCGCGATCGTTGCGCACGAAGGCGCCCATCAGGATGTTCTCGCGCACGCTCATGTCGGCGAACAGCCGCCGCGCCTCCGGCACCGAGGCAATGCCGCGGCGGACGATCTGCGGCGTGGAAAGCCCGATCAGCGAGGCGCCATCGAACGTCACCTCGCCCGAGCGCGGCTTTACCAGGCCCAGGATGATCTTCATCGTGGTCGACTTGCCGCTCGCGTTGCCGCCGAGCAGGCAGACGATGTGGCCGCGCGCGACCGTGATCGACAGGTCGAAATGCACCTGGGCCTGGCCGTAGAAGGTGTTGACGTTCGACAAAGCCAGCAGTGCTTCGGGAGCAGAGTTCGTCATGCCGCGCTCTCCTGCTCGGTCGTCCCAGATAGCCCGTGGCCGAGATAGGCCTCGATCACCTTGGGATCGGTTCGCACCTGTTCGCCCGGTCCTTCCGCGATCTTCTTGCCCTCGTCCATGACGATGACGCGGTCGGACAGGCGCATCACCATCTCCAGCTTGTGCTCGATCAGGAGGATGGTCAGCCCTTCGGCTTTCAATTCGGCGACGAGCGACTGCATCTCCGCGGTCTCGGTCGGGTTCATGCCGGCAGTGGGCTCGTCGAGCAGAAGGAGCCGCGGCTTCAGCGCGAGTGCGCGGGCGATCTCGATCCGGCGGCGGTTGGCGTAGGAGAGGCTATAGGCGGGCTGGTCGATGCGCGGCAGCAGCCGCTCGCCGAAACGGGCGAGAATGGCTTTCACCTCTTCGCGCAGCCGCTCTTCCTCCGCCTTGACGCTGGAAGGACGCAGCAAGGCCAGACCCAACTCCAGCAGCGGACCGATCACCGGCACGGCAGGCTTGACCGCGCGCAGCCGCGTGTGTGCGCCGATCAGGACGTTGTCCATGACGCTGAGATTGCCGAACACGCGGCCGAGCTGGAAGGTGCGCGCGATGCCCTCGGCCGCGAGCCGCTCCGGCGACAGGCCGGTGATGTCCTGGCCTTCGAAGCTCACGGTGCCGTCGTCGGGCCGGTCCAGCCCGGTCACGAGATTGAACAGCGTCGTCTTCCCGGCGCCGTTCGGGCCGATGATGCTGATCAGCTCGCCCTTGGCGAGATCGAGGTCGATGGCGTCGACCGCTGTGAGGCCGCCGAAACGGCGCGTCAGGCCGCGCAGGGACAGCATGGGGTGAAGCTGCTGCGCCATCAGATCGTCCCCAGCAGGCCCTGCGGCCTGAACCGCACGAGCAGCAGCAGCACGATGCCGTAGATCAGGATGCGATACTCCGCCGCGATCCGGAACACCTCGGGCAAGCCGACCAGCGCGACCGACCCGACGATGGCGCCGACGACGTTGCCGAGGCCGCCGAGGATGACGACCGTCAGCGCCAGGATCGATTGCTGCGTGTTGAAGGTCTCGTGGTTGATGTAGGAATAAAGATGCGCGGCGATGCCGCCGCTGACGCCGGCGGCGAAGCCGCCGAAGATGAAGGCGAGCGACTTGTAGCGGTTCAGGCTGAGGCCGTAGGCGCGCGCGGCGATATCGTCGTCGCGGATGGCGCGAAAGCTGCGGCCGAGATGCGAGGTGAGCAGGCGTCCTTGCAGCAGCGCCAGCACGACCATCACGGCAAAACTGAACCAGTAGATGGACGATGGGCTGATCAGGTCATAGCCGAACAGCGTCAGCGGCGGGATGCCGGAGATGCCGATCGGGCCGCGCGTGACGCTCTCCCAGTTCAGGATCACCAGCGACACGATCTCGCCGATCGCGAGCGTCGCGATCGACACATAATGCCCGCGCAGGCGAAAGGACGGCGAGATCAAGAGCGTGCCGAGCGCAGCGCTCATCAGGCCGCCGCCGATGATGGCGAGGCCGGCCGGGACGTTGAGGGTCAGCGACAGCAACGCCGACGTGTAGGCGCCGATCGCGAGCAGCGCGGCATGCCCGAGCGAGACCTGGCCCATGGTGCCCGCAACCAGCGTGAGGCTGAGCGCGAGCATGCCGAGCAGCCAGGCATTGATCAGGGTCTGGAGCACGTAGAAGGACACCGGGAACAGCGGCAGCACCGCGAAGATCGCCGCTGCAACGGCCAACGCCCAGCGCGGAATACGCAACGGGCGGCTCGGCGCGATGAAGGTGCCGGTGAGCGGCTCGGGCGGTGCCTGCCGGGGGCTGACGAACAGGCCGTTCGGCCGCAGCACCAGGACGACGACCAGCAGCAGGAAGGCGAACAGGTTGCGATAGCTGGTGCCGAACACGGCAACGCCGTAGCTCTCGACGAGGCCCAGCAGCAAGCTGCCGATCACCGCGCCGGGCACGTTACCGGCGCCGCCGACCACTTCGGCAACGACGCCCTTCAGCGTCGCCTGCAGGCTCATCGCGGTGTCGATCTGGTTATAGTACATCCCGACCAGCATGCCGGAGACGCCGCCCAGCGCCGCCGCGATGCCGAAGACGGCCTGATTGACGCGGTTGACGTCGACGCCCATCTGCATCGCGGCGTCGCGGTCCTGCGACGCCGCGCGCACGGCCCAGCCGAGCTTGCTGTAGCGCAGGAACACGAACAGCAAGAGCGCGCTGGTGATGCCGACGCCGGCGATGAGCAGATCGAGCGGCCCGATCGTGCCGCCGCCGAGCTGGAAGCGCACGTCGGGCAGCTGGCTCGGCAGCGCGCGCGGATTGGGCGAGAAGGTCAGCATCACCAATTGATCGAGCACGAAGCTGATGCCGATGGTCGCGAGCAGCGGCGCGATGCGCACCGAGTTCTGCAGCGGCCGCAGGCCGAACCGCTCGATGATCAGCCCGACCAGCGCGGCGGCCGCCGCCACCACGATGATGGTGAGCGGCAGCGGCGTATGCAGCTGCACCACCGCGACCCAGCCGATATAGGCGCCGACCAGATAGATCGAGCCTTGCGCGAAGTTGATGAGACGGCTGACGCCGAAGATGAGCGCCAGCCCGACCGCGACCAGGGCGTAGACATTGCCGATGATCAGCCCGTTGATCGTGTAGTCAAACCAGGAGGACACGCAGCGTTCCTAATGAGGGATGAAGCGGCCGGAGCGGTGCGCTCCGGCCATCAGGTCAGGTCGGCTTGCCGTCCCACAGCAAGAACTGGCCCTTGCGCACGACGAGCTCGGCGTTCATGGCGCCTTTGACGCGGCGGCTCTCGACGTCGAACGTCGCCTTTCCGAAGATGACGCTGGAGACGTCCTTCACCTTGGCGAAGGCATCGCGGATGGCGCGGCGGTCGGTGCCGCCGATCTTCACCACGGCAGCGGCCATGTTCATCGCGTCGTAGGAATAGGCGTTGAAGGCGTCGGGCTCCTGCCCGTTGTACTTGGCCTTGAAGCCGTCGATGAACTTCCTCACCTCGGGCCGCGGATCTTGCGGGAAATAGCGCGTGCCGAGATGGACGTCCTCGACGGCCTCGCCGCCGAGCTCCAGGAATTTCGGCGAGTACACCGAGCTTGCGGCGCAGATCGTCTGCTTCAGGCCGACCTGGCGGGCCTGGCGCGCGATCAGCGCACCGTCGGAATAATAGGAGATCAGGATCAGCCCGTCCGGGCTGGCGTCGCGCACGCGCACCAGGGTGGAGCGGAAGTCGCGCTCCTCGGCGATGTAGCCCTCGGTGACCGCGATCTCGGCGCCGTATTCCTTGGCCGCCTTGACGAAATGGTCGCGGCTGGTACGGCCCCAATCGGTGTTGAGGTGCAGCACCGCAAGCTTCTTCAGGCCGAGCCGCCTGACGGCGTAGGACGCCAGCAGCGGCTGCTCGTCGGCCTGGCTCACCGACGTGCTCCACATGAAGTCGCCGCCCTTGGTGAAGTCGGGGTGCGAATTGGTGAAGCCGAACTGCACGAGGCCGCCGCGCTGATAGATCGGCGAGGCCGCCATCGAGGCGGGGCTGGAGAAATCGCCGAGCTCCATGACGATGCGGGGATCGGAGACGAACTTCTGGGCGATCGCCACCGACTGGCGCGGATCGCTCTGGCTGTCCTCGAACTGGTAGGCGAGCTTGCGGCCGTTGATGCCGCCGGCGGCGTGAATCTCGTCGAGCGCGAGATCAAAACCCTGCTTCCACTGCGCACCATATTGCGCGTTCGGTCCCGTGAGGGGGCCGCTGACGCCGAGCAGGATCGGCTCGGCGGATTGCGCAAAGGTGCTGCGCGAGAAGGCCGCGCCCGCCATCATGGCGGCGAGCGAGCCTTTGACCAGGGTACGACGATCGATGTTGCTCATGCACGGCTCCATCCATTTCAGTTGATAGTTTTTAGTTGATACGGCAGCAATTCTCGTGCCGGTGAGATTGCCTATTTCGAGGGCCCGCCGAGCGACAGCATCAGCCGGTTTGCCCAGTTGAAGAACGAGGCGCCGTTGATGACATCGACGATCTCGGCGTCGTCGAGACCGGCGCGGCGCAGCTCCGCGATATTATCGGGCCCGAAGGCGATCGGCGTGGCCGCCAGCGCCACCGAGGCCTTGACCACCGCATTCCAGCGCTCGCCGAGATCGGCGTTGACGCCTTCGTCGAGCAGGCTCTGCACGTCGTCGCGGCGCTTGGAATAGGTGCTGGCGAAGCGCGCATGCACCGAGGCGCAATAGATGCAGCCGTTGTAGCGCGAGGTGGCGGCCGCCGCGAGCTCGCGCTCGGCGCGCGGCAGGCCGTCGGCGACGTTGTAGAAGATGTCCTTGTCGGTCTTGGTGCGGGCCTCCAGCACTTCGGGATCGCGCACCAAGAGACGAAAGTATTCCGACTTGGCGCGGGCGCGGTCGACGAGGCCGGCATAGTGCCGCTCGGTCAGCTCGGCCTCGGGCAGCGGGTCGATCCACGAGACCCAGCCGAGCTCGTCCTGGGTGAAGACGACGGGCGGATTGACTGTGCTCATGATTGGGCCTCCTAGGCGCTTGCCGCGGCGAGCGTGCGCAAGCCGCTGACGACGCGCACCTGGAACGACAGGAACGCAACGAGCTGCGAGAACGTGACGATGCCGGTGTTCGACCAGCCGGCGGCCAGCAGCGCCTTCATGTCGGCGGATGCGGAATCGCGCGGGTGGAACACCAGGAGATGCGCGTGCTCAAGCGCCGCGATCAGCCGGGCGCCGAGAACAGGCTTGCGCTCCGCGCCGACGCGATAGACCAAGCCGGCCTTGTTCTCGATCGACAGCGGGCCGGCCGGATAGGCGCCGTATGGGCCCGAGGTCTTGCCGCGCTCGATCTCGGCCTTGATCGCGTCAGACAGCGGCGCGCCATCCGCAGTCGCGGCAAGCTTGTCGCGATAGAAGGCGGCGACGGGGGATTCGCCATGCAGCCCGGTCACGAAGGCTGCGACCGCGGCGCGTTCGGCCAGCGAGAAATCGCCGGCGTCGATCGGCTCGAACAGCGAGAGATAGCTCTTCTGCGCATTCTCGCGCGCCTGCAGGCGGCGCGCGCGGATGGCATCCAGGGTGGAGCCGGGCTCGATCCCGGCGAGCGTGTCGATGATATCCTTCGGTGCCATCATTCAGCCTCGTGCAACGCGATTCCATTCATTCCGGCTAGCCTGCGAGGGCAACGTCCTTGGCGGCCGTCCGGGTCCAGCCCAGCGCCGGCGCGACCTTGTCGGCGACGAGCTCGATCGAGCGCAGGACGTAAGGATGCGGCGCATCGACCGAATGCACCTGGAAGACGAGATCGGTCACCCGCTCCAGCGTGGCGTCGGTACGGAGCGAGGCGATGACGTGATCGGCGTCTCCGACATGGGTGTCGAACGCGGTGATCATCTCCTCCAGCGTCTCGCCCGGGGGAAGGTGTCCGCCTTTCATGAATTGCGGCAGTGCGCGGCGCAGCCCGATGTCGGCGAGGCGCAGCGCCTCGCGATGGTCGTCGGCGACGAAGACGCTGCGCGAGGCCATGATGCGCGGCTCGCAGCCCGGCGGCAGCGCGGCGAGATAGGCGTCGATGATCGGGTTCTGGATCTCGGCGAGCGTCGCGTTCGGCGCGTCCTTGGCGCGTGGCTGGGTGCGCGACAGCAGGAGGCCGTCACCCGCCTTGCCGGCCCGGGCGCCGCCGGCGACGGAGAACGTCGCCTGCCAGATGCGCTTGTCCAGTTGCGGCCGTTGCGGATAGAGCGTGTCGCCGCCGTCGAGCGGCTTGCCGGTCAGGGCCTTGCGGACGATCTCCAGATTGCGGGCAAAGATCTCGTTGCGCTGGGCGCTGTCGAGGCCGAAGGCGGCGAAGGCCGACGGGTTGCCGCCGGTGCCGACGCCGAGCTCGAAGCGGCCGTTGCAGAGGAGATCGAGCACCGCGGCATCCTCCGCCACCCGCACCGCGTTCTCCAGCGGCAGGGTGACGATGCCGGTGCCGAGGCGGATCCGCGAGGTCTGGGCGGCGACGTAACCGAGGAACGTGAACGGCGACGGCAGGCCACCCTCGCGCTCATGGAAATGATGCTGCGCGATCCATGCGGAATCGAGCCCGGCCTGCTCGGCGCGGACGATCTGCTCGGCGGCGAAGCGATAGCGGTCCGCCGCCGGCGCCTCGTCGAGCAGCCGCGTGAAGAAGCCCAGGCGTTTCAGGTTGGCAAAGCGTTTCATACGATCCCTGTCGGGCGAGGATGGGCCCCGATGATGTCGGTTGCCGCAGCTCCAGACAAGCGGGCATTGCGCAGGGCACATACGCAAGATTTCTGCGCAAGGCTCATACGCAAGGCTCCTGCGCAAGGCTGCCCGCCGGATCGCCCTTGCCTGGACTCTGGGCGGGCAGTCTGCCTACCAGCTCGGCAGCACCGCGCCCTTGAACTTGGTCAGGACGAACTCCTTGACCTCAGGCGTGTGGTAGCTGTCCACGAGGATCTTGACCCAGGGCTTGTCCTTGTCGGCGCTGCGCACCGCGATCAGGTTGACATAGGGTCCCTTCGGGTCCTCGCGCAGGATCGGATCCTTGACCGGATCGAGGCCCGCCTGGGTTGCATAATTGGTGTTGATCGCGGCGGCGTCGACGTCGTCGAGCGCGCGCGGGGCCTGCGCCGCATCGACCTCGATGAACTTCAGCTTCTTGGGATTCTCGGTGATGTCGAGCACCGTCGGCTTGAAGCCCGTGCCGTCCTTCAGCTTGATCACGCCCTTGTCGCGCAGCAGCAGCAGCACGCGGCCGCCATTGGTCGGATCGTTCGGGATCGAGACCTTGCCGCCCTCGGGGATATCGGCGAAAGCCTTGTGCTTCTTCGAATAGACGCCGATCGGGAAGTTCACGGTCAGGCCGACGGCTTCGATCTTGTAGCCGCGATCGGCCTTCTGGTTGTCCAGGTAAGGCTGGTTCTGAAACGAATTGGCCTGGATCTCGCCGGCATCGAGCGCGGCGTTCGGCACCACGTAATCGGAGAACTCGAGCAGCTGGATGTCGAGGCCCTGCTTGGCGGCGATCGGCTTCACGGCTTCGAGGATCTGCGCATGCGGCCCCGGCGTCACGCCGATCTTGACGGTCTCGGCCGCGGCTGCGGCGGACCATGCGGCCAGCACGGCGGAGAGAATCAGGGGAAGGCGAAACGACATCGTGGTCTCCATGGGTCTTGCGGCAACGGAACCGTATTCCCTTTTCTGCGGTGCGAAATCAATGAAATGGAAATCCATATTGGCCGCGGGTCGAGGCCAGCCTTTCTCCATTCGGCCGCAAACGGGAAACGAATGCAGAGTGCGACAAAGTGCGCGCACGTCGTCCAGCGCGATCCGGGGCCACTGCCGCTTGTGGCAGATTCCCGGATTACACTTTCGTTCCATGCGCACCTGGGCCTGCGCCCTTCTCTTTGACTCCACCACGCCCGACGTGCTGAGTTAGCGCGCACTGAGCCGGTGGCGACGAGGTGGGGATCCCGATGAACGAGAACGAAATTCGCAATCTGGTCGCGGAGGTGAAACAAGGCACGCTGTCGCGGCGCTCGTTCATCAGGACAATGGCCGCGGTCGGAATGGCAGCGCCAATCGCGAGCCAGATCCTGGTCTGGCACGACGTGGCGATGGCCGACGCCACGCTGCCGTACAAGCCAGCCAAGGCCGGCGGCGGCGGCACGCTCAAGATGCTGCTGTGGCAGGCGCCCACTTTGCTCAATCCGCATTTCGCGCTCGGCACCAAGGACCAGATCGCCTCGCGCATCTTCTTCGAGCCGCTCGCCGGCTGGGACAAGGAGGGCAACCTCATCCCCTGCCTCGCCGCCGAGGCTCCGACCAAGGCGAACGGCGGCCTTGCAGCCGACGGCATGAGCGTGATCTGGAAGCTGAAGCGGGGCGTGACCTGGCATGACGGCAAGCCCTTCACCGCCGACGACGTCGTCTTCACCTGGCAATACGCCGCGGATCTCGCCACCGCGGCCTACACCACGGGCTCCTACAAGGACATCAAGGTCGAGAAGATCGACGACCACTCCGTCAAGGTGATCTTCCGGGCGCCGACGCCGTTCTGGGCCGATCCGTTCGTCGGCTCGGTCGGGATGATCCTGCCAAAGCATCATTTCGGCGACTATGTCGGCGCCAAGTCGCGCGAAGCGCCGGGCAATCTGAAGCCGGTCGGCACCGGCCCGTACAAATTCGTCGAGTTCAAGCCGGGCGACATGATCCGCGCCGAACGCAATCCCGACTACCACATCAAGAACCAGCCGCATTTCGACACGGTCGAGATCAAGGGCGGCGGCGACGCGGTGTCTGCGGCGCGCGCCGTGCTGCAGACCGGCGAATACGACTTTGCCTGGAACATGCAGGTGGAGGAGGAGGTCCTCAAGCGCATGGAGGCGGGCGGCAAGGGCAAGCTCGACATCGTGCCGTCCGGCAATGTCGAGTTCATCATCCTCAACACGACGGACCCCTGGACCGAGCTCGACGGCGAGCGTTCGAACGTCAAGACCAAGCACCCGACGCTGTCCGATCCCGCCGTTCGCCGCGCGATCAATCTTCTGATCGACCGCGATTCGATCCAGAAGTTCATCTATGGACGCGCCGCGATCGCGACCGCGAGCTTCGTCAACGCGCCCAAGCAGTTCAAGTCGGCGAAGCTGAAATATGAGTTCGACATCGACAAGGCCAACAAGATCCTCGACGAGGCCGGCTGGACCAGGGGCGCGGACGGCATCCGCGAGAAGGAGGGCAAGAAGCTCAAATACGTGTTCCAGACCTCGACCAATGCCCCGCGCCAGAAGACGCAGGCCATCATCAAGCAGGCGTGCCAGAAGGCCGGCATCGACATCGAGATCAAGGCGGTCACCGCCTCCGTGTTCTTCTCCTCCGATGTCGGCAATCCCGACACGTACTCGAAATTCTATGCCGACATGGAGATGTACAACACGACGCAGCCGCAGCCCGATCCGGAGCGCTTGCTGAACCAGTGCGTGTCCTGGGAGATCGCCACCAAGGACAACAAATGGCTCGGCCGCAACAATTCGCGCTATTCCGATCCCGAAGCCGACAAGGCCTACAAGGCCGCGCAGAACGAGCTCGATCCGGTCAAGCGCGCCGCGCTGCTGATGAAGGTCGACGAGATCTTCTGCGAGGCCCACGTGTTCCTGCCCCTGCTCTCGCGCCACGTCGTCAACGCCGGCGCCAACAATTTGATGATCGATATCTCCGGCTGGGACACCATTACGTGGAACCTGGCGGCGTGGTATCGGACCTGACGGGGCACCACGCATTTAAGGCTCTTTTGTCCCGGACAAGCTGCAACGCGCCAGCGTTGCAGCGCAGAGCCGGGACCCAGGAGCGACGTGGCCCGCTACGACATGGCCTCGGCTCCACAGCGCACCGTACACATCCGAGCAGCGGTGCCGTAGGGTGGGCAAAGGCGCACTTGCGCCGTGCCCACCACCTGTCCGAAACAGCCACAGGAGCGTGGGCACGCTGCGCTTTGCCCACCCTGTACCCTTGTGGGGTTCGTGGCGGCCTTCGGATGTAGACTGGCCGTCCGGGCCGATCCGCCGGGAGCAGCCTTGTCCACCTGTGCCTCGAGCACCGACGTAGGAACCGCGCCCCGGCGGAGGCGGGGCCTGCGCGATCGCGCTGCCGGAGGCGGCGATCAGGAGGCCCGCAAGGATGAGGTTTGTCGTGCGCATGGGACGGAAACGCGCAGGCAGGGCGGGCTGTTCCCGGCGCGGAGTGCGATGTGATCGGGCCCCCTCTCCGGTTTCCTGCCCTGTCATTGCGAGCGCAGCGAAGCAATCCAGAATCCCTCCGCAGAGACAGTCTGGATTGCTTCGCTGCGCTCGCAATGACGGGATGACTGGCGAGATATCGCGCTCGGAGAGAGCCCTCTCCCCAACCCTCCCCCGCTCGCGGGGGAGGGAGCGCACTGCCGTCTTGGCGGCGTGCCGGGCTCTCGCAGTTAGGTCTTGCGGTAGCGGATCAGCGAGAAATGGCCCATCGGCGGCATGGGCCGGCGCTCGGTGAGCGCGACGCCGCCGTGCCTTGTGGCCCAGCCCTCGAGGCGGGCCCACGGGAATTCCGGGCGCCAGCCGAGGCGGCGGGCGATGGGCGCGAAGGCGAGCTCGAACAGCTTGCGAGGGCCGCTCTCCGCACCGATGTGGTTGACCAGGATCAGCTCGCCGCCCGACTTGAGCACGCGCACGAACTCGTCGAGCGTGCCTTCGGGATCGGGCACGGCGGTGATGACATATTGCGCCACCACCGCGTCGAAGAAATTGTCGGGGAAGGCGAGGTTCTTCGCATCCATCACCGAGAGCACCTCGACGTTGGACAGACGAAGCGCGCGGACGCGCGCCTGCGCCTTGCGCAGCATCGGCTCGGAGATGTCGACGCCGCAGACCTTCGTGGTGCGCGCGTAGTCGGACAGCGAAAGACCCGTGCCGACGCCGACGTCGAGGACGCGGCCGCCGATGCGATCGGCTTCCGCGATGGTCGATTGCCGGCCGGCGTCGAACACCTTGCCGAACACGAGATCATAGACCGGCGCCCAGCGGCCATAGGCCTTCTCGACCCCGGCCCGCGAGATGTCTGCTGCCATGCCCCCTGCCCTTGCTTACTTCACCTCTCCCATAGGGAGAGGTCGGATCGCATCGCAAGATGCGATCCGGGTGAGGGGTTGCAGTCTCAACGGGAGTTGCGGCCCCTCACCCGGATTGCTTCGCAATCCGACCTCTCCCCGCTGGGGAGAGGTGAACCCGGCCCTACCAATTGCGCTTAAAATCGTCATTCCGTCAGCCGCGCACGGCTTCCGCGAGCGGGCGCGATGTGCCCGCACCGAGCTTGGCCGCGGCGCTCTGGATGAAGCCGCCGCCGAGCACGCGGGCCTGGCCTGAAGGTGCGTCGTAGAACACGCAGGCCTGTCCCGGCGAGACGCCCTCTTCGCCGGCGACGAGCTCGACCTCGTAGCGGCCATTGCTGCCGCGCAGCCAGGCTGCTTGCGGACTGCGGGTCGAGCGTACGCGCACGAACATCTCGAGGCCGGCACCGATGGCGCAATCGATGTCGCCATCGCCGATCCAGTTGACGTCGCGCAGGGAGATGCGATGCATCTTCAGCGCATCGCGCGGGCCGACCACGACGCGGCGGGTCGCCGCGTCCAGCCGCACCACGAACAGCGGCGAGCCGGAGGCGATGCCGAGGCCGCGGCGCTGGCCGACGGTGAAATTGGCGATGCCGTGGTGCCGGCCGAGCACGCGGCCCTCGAGATCGACGATGTCGCCGGGGTCCATCGCATTGGGGCGCAGGCGCGTGATGATGTCGGTGTAGCGGCCGGTCGGCACGAAGCAGATGTCCTGGCTGTCGTGCTTGTCCGCGACCGCAAGCCCGAAGCGGCGCGCGAGCTCGCGCGTCTCGGGCTTGGTCATGTCGCCGAGCGGAAAGCGCAGGAAGTCGAGCTGCTCCTGCGTCGTCGCGAACAGGAAATAGCTCTGGTCGCGGTCGGCATCTGCCGCGCAGACCAGCGCGCGCGAGCCGTCGGCCCGACGGCGCGAGGCGACGTAATGACCGGTGGCGAGCGCCTGGGCGCCGAGCTCGCGGGCGGTTTTCAGCAGGTCACGGAATTTGACGCTGCGGTTGCACTCGATGCAGGGCACCGGCGTCTCGCCGAGCGCGTAGGAATCGGCGAAGTTGTCGATGACGGACTCGCGAAAGCGATCCTCGTAATCGAGCACGTAATGGGGAATGCCGAGCTTGGCCGCGACGTCGCGGGCGTCGTGGATGTCCTGACCGGCGCAGCAGGCGCCCTTGCGATGGGTGGCCGCGCCATGGTCGTAGAGCTGCAGCGTGATGCCGACGACGTCGTAGCCCTCAGCCTTCAGCAGCGCAGCCGTCGTCGAGGAATCGACGCCGCCCGACATGGCAACGACGACCCTGGTGTCCTCGGGACGGCCTTCGAGATCCAGACTGTTGAGCATCGGCCCTGAAGCGTTGTGACGGCGGCGAAGCGCGATCCGCGATTGCTGTGCTTTCTCGGGGGACAGCGGCGATCCCCCGGAACCTTGGTTCCCGAAGAGCACGACTGCCCAAGTCGAAAGCGGCTGAGAGTAACCTCTTTAATATAGGCGGCATTCCGGTGAAGCAATCACGCGGGCCCCCCCGCTTAGGGCAATTCTTGCCGGGGCGGCAGAAATGGCGGGGTCGCGGCCAGCCGCCCGGCATTGCCCCTGCATCATCAAAACCTTGATTATATTGATGAAATACCCGATTTCGGAGGCTGGCCCACTCCTTGCTCCCTCTGGTCCGAAGTTGCTTGCAAGGGGTTGCCTGTGGTCGGTCGGATGTCAGATGTCGTGGCAAGCGTGCAAATCCAGAGCGCGCAGCAGAAGCCTGCCCGGTCGCAAGCCCCGAAGGACGCGCCGGCAAGCGATGATTTCGGCTCGCTGGTCGACAGCAACACGCAGGCCATCAGCAACAACGCGCCGGCGCAGGACACCCCACGCCGGAGCGAGCAGACCTCGTCCGCCCCGGCGCCCGAGCGGCCTTCGCGCGACAGCTCGTCCACGGACCAGTCGTCGCAGAGCAAGGCGAGCGACGACACCGACCCGTCTGCACCGGTCGAGAATGACAGGGCCGAGGCGTCCAGCGATCCGGCCAAGGACGCCGGCAAGGTCAAGGAAAAATCCGAGACGGCAGACGCCAAATCGGCGGACAAATCCGACGAGACCGAGGGCGAAACGTCCGACGGCACCGAGGTCGTCATAGCCGCGGTCGACGCGGCTGCCGCCGCGCCGCCCGATGTGACGCAGACCGCCCTGCCCGATCCCGGAATCATCGTTGCCGCGCCGGTCGTCCCGCTCGATCCGAACACAGCTGCGAACCAGGCTGTCGATGCCGCCGCCGCGCCGCTGGCGATCGCCGCGGCTGCTCTTGCCGCCAGCGCCTCCACGGCGGCGCAAATCGCCGGCACCAAGACCGACACCGCCACGACGAGCGACAAGAGCGCCAAGGCCGCGGGCGCCGAGGTCGATGCCGACACCACGACGACGCTCGGCGAGGCCGCAGCCGGCACGACCGAGACCACCTCGACCGATGCAAAAGCTGGTGGCGGACTGATCGCCGCCGTCAGCCAGGGCACGCCCAAGACCGCGTTCAAGGACGCCGCCACGGCGCAGGCCCAGACCGACGTCTCGAATATCGGCCAGGATACCGGCAAGGCGAACCTCGCCACGGCGCAGGCACCGGCCGCCAATGCCGCACATGCGCAAGGCCTGAAGCCGCAGGCCGATAACGTCGCGACCGAGGCGAAGGCGGGCCCCGCCGATCGCGCTGCCGATCCGGCCCAGGGCACGCCGCCCGCGCATGCGGGCCCGCAAGCCACGATCGCTCCGATGGATACCAGCGCGCAGGCCGCCTCCGCCGTGCAGGCGCCGCTGACCAATACGACCTCGGCCGCGACAGCATCGACCGCGACGCTCACCGCGACTGCGGCGACCCACAATGCGGCGGTGCCGGTCAGCGGCATCCCGATCGAGATCGCGGCCGCCATTCGCGCCGGCAAGTCGCGGTTCGACATCAGCCTCGACCCGGCCGAGCTCGGCCGCATCGACGTGCGCATCAACGTCGACCGCGCCGGCAACGTCACCTCGCATCTCACCGTGGAGAAGCCGGAGACGCTGCAGATGCTGCGCCAGGACGCGCCGCAATTGCAGCGCGCGCTCGACGATGCCGGCTTCAAGACCGGCAGCAACGGACTGTCCTTCAGCCTGCGCGACCAGAATTCATCGGGCCAGAACTCCGGCCAGAACAACGACAATGGCGGCAATGCCCGCCGCCTGATCGTCAGCGAGGACGACAGCGTTCCCGCAGCGCCCATCGGGCGCGGCTATGGCCGCATGCTCGGATCGAGCAGCGGCGTCGATATCAGAGTGTGAGGAGTATCAGGCAATGACCACCACGAATGCCGCCACTGCGCCCGCGGTCGTCTCCGGAACGACCGACATTCCGAAATCCTCGTCGAATTCGTCGATGAGCTCGACCACGGGGTCGACGCTCGCCGGCAATTTCCAGACCTTCCTGACCCTGCTGACGACGCAGCTGCAGAACCAGAACCCGCTCGATCCGCTCGACACCAACCAGTTCACCCAGCAGCTGGTGCAGTTCGCCGGCGTCGAGCAGCAGCTCAAGACCAACGATGCGCTGGCCCAGCTCGTCACCCTGCAGCAGACCACGCAGGCGACCCAGGCGCTGGGCTTCGTCGGCAAGACCGCGCTGGTCGACGGTTCGACGGCGACCATGAAGAACTCGTCGGCGACCTGGCATCTCAACGTGCCGACCGATTCCACCGTCGACATCACCATCGCCAATTCCAGCGGCCAGACCGTGTTCACCGGCAAATATAGCGCCGCCGCCGGCACCGACATCCCCTTCACCTGGAACGGCATGGGCAATGACGGCACGCAATGGCCGGACGGCAAGTACACGATCTCGGCCACGGGCAAGGACGTCGCGAACAACAATGTCGGCATCGCCGCGCAGGTGCAGGGCGTGGTGTCGTCGGTCGACCTGACGCAGTCGCCGCCGCTGCTCACCATCGACGGCGCCAGCTACACGCTGAGCCAGGTGAAGAGCATTATTGCGACGAGCAGCAATTGAGGCGAACGGGCGAGCCACATCCGAGAAGTCATCCCCGCCTAGTGCGCAATTGCGCACGGGGGCGGGGATCCATAACCCCAGGACGTTGTTTTCGCATGAGGTCGTAACCCCGAGTCTTCGTCAAACTACTCCCTGGGGTTATGGGTCCTCAGATGCGCAATTGCGCATCATAGCTCGCGCTTCGCGCGCCCCGGGATGACAGTTGAGGGCTTTGCAGCGTCCCGCGCAGGCCCCGTTCGTTAGTAAAGTATTTACTTTTTGCCCCGCTCAGCCGGCCGAGATTGCGTCTGCCGGCCGCCGCGCCGGCCGCGTTCCCGCAAGTTTCAACGAGAATTGTATTGAACCCTTAGGCTTAGCGGATTTTTAAGCCGCGGGGGTTACGGTTACGGCGTGAGTTCAGTGGTTGAGAGTTTGTGAGTACGCCATGACAGAACCCCATCGCCCGAGGGTGAAATACGTCATCGGGCCGGACGGCAGTCCGTTGACGATCGCGGACCTGCCTGCACCCGGCACCAAACGCTGGGTCATCCGCCGCAAGGCCGAAGTCGTCGCCGCCGTCCGTGGCGGACTTCTCTCCCTCGAGGAGGCCTGCAGCCGTTATACCCTGACGGTCGACGAATTCCTCTCCTGGCAGTTTTCCATCGACCAGCACGGTCTGGCGGGTCTTCGCACCACCCGCATCCAGCAATATCGCCAGTAGGCGATCCGGAAATCTGCGGCTTTTGACGAAAATCGGCCTCGCCCTGCGAGGCCGATTTTTTTCATGATGCACTTTTGTCCGACCTCTTAACCTTCGTTAACCATATCGAAACCATCACCTAGGCAATAATTGCCCAGTCGGCCGCTCGGTTGCGGGTCGGATTGGTCGGGGCGGTTGCTTGCAAGGTCTTGGGGACTTCTTAAAAAGTATCGGTGCCGCCCGGTTCGGGGCGATGATCGCGGTCACCGCTGCGCTCATCGGCTTCTTCGCCTTCGTCATCATGCGCGTCACCACGCCGCAGATGACGACGCTGTTCACGGACCTGTCCGTCGAAGATTCCTCCAGCATCATCAAGGACCTGGAACGCCAGGGGATCCAGTTCGAGATCCGCAATGAGGGCTCCATCATCATGGTGCCCAAGGACAAGGTCACGCGGCTGCGGATGAAGCTCGCCGAGGGCGGCCTGCCCAAGGGCGGCGGGGTCGGCTACGAGGTGTTCGACAAGTCGGACGCGCTCGGCACCACCTCCTTCGTCCAGAACATCAATCACCTGCGCGCGCTCGAGGGCGAGCTCGCTCGCACCATCCGCGCCATCGACCGCATCCAGGCCGCCCGCGTCCACCTCGTGCTGCCCGAGCGGCCGCTGTTCGCCCGCGAGGCGCCGGAGCCGTCGGCCTCGATCGTGGTGCGCGTCCGCGGCGCGCTGGAAGCCCAGCAGATTCGCGCCATCCGCCACCTCGTCGCCTCCGCCGTCAACGGCCTGAAGCCGCAGCGGGTCTCGATCGTGGACGAGGCCGGCCAGCTGCTCGCCGACGGCGCCCAGACCGATCCGGAGCAGGCGCTCGGCGACGAACGCCGCATCTCCTTCGAGAAGCGGATGCGCAAGCAGGTCGAGGACATCGTCTCCTCGGTGGTCGGTTCGGGCCGCGCCCGCGTGCAGCTCTCCGCCGATTTCGACTTCAACAAGGTCACCCAGACCTCGGACAAGTTCGACCCCGAAGGCCGCGTGTTGCGCTCGAGCCAAACCCGCGAAGAGCAGAGCATGACCGCCGACAACAACGGCCAGGTCACCGTCAACAACGAGCTGCCCGGCAACCAGCAGAACAACGGCGTCGCGGCCAAGGACCAGAGCAAGAAGACCGAAGAGACCAACAATTACGAGATCTCCCGCACCACCAAGACCGAGGTGACCGAGGCCGGCCGCGTCAACCGCATCTCGGTCGCGGTGCTGGTCGACGGCATCTACACCAAGAACGACAAGGGCGAGCTCGTCTACCAGGACCGCACCAAGGAGCAGCTCGACCGCATCGCCACCCTGGTACGCTCGGCGATCGGCTTCGACCAGAAGCGCGGCGACCAGGTCGAGGTCGTCAACCTGCGCTTCGCCGACGCGCCCTCCACCGCCCCGATCGGCGAGCCCTCAGGCTTCCTCGGCATGCTGCAGTTCACCAAGGACGACGTCATGTACTTCGTCGAGCTCGGCGTGATGATGCTGCTCGGCCTCGTCGTGCTGTTCCTGGTGATCCGCCCGCTGGTCAAGCGCATTCTCGCCTCGGACGAAGTCGCCGCCGCCATCTCCGGCGTGCTGAGTGGCCCCGCCGCTTCGGAAGAGGCTGCGCCGGCCAGCCAGCCGCTGCTGCCGAGCGGCGCCGCCAGCGCCATCGACGTCGCCACCATCCAGGGCCAGGTCCACGCCCAGTCAGTTCACCGCGTCGGCGAGCTCGCCGAACGCAATCCCAACGAAACCGTCGCCATCATTCGCCAATGGCTCACCGAGCCAACCAAGTAACCGCCAAGTAAATCAAGAAGTGATCTGACATGGCCGCCTCCTTGCAAAACGCCAACTCCAACGACATCACCAGCGTGATCTCCACGCTCGGTCAGCGCGCCGGCAGCCGTGCCGCCGACGGCAAGGGCGCCGCGCAGCTGTCCGGTCCGCGCCGCGCCGCGATCCTGATGCTGGCGCTGGGCGAGCAATATGGCGGCAAGATCTGGGGCCTGCTCGACGACGACGAGGTGCGCCAGCTCTCGCTGGAGATGTCGACGCTCGGCACCGTCGAGGTCGACACGGTCGAGGACATGCTGCTCGAATTCGTCTCGCGCATGTCGGCCTCGGGCGCACTGATGGGCAATTTCGACGCCACCGAGCGGCTGCTGCAGCAATACCTGCCGCCGGAACGCGTCAACGGCATCATGGACGAGATCCGCGGCCCCGCCGGCCGCAACATGTGGGAGAAACTCTCCAACGTGCAGGAAGAGGTTCTCGCCAACTACCTCAAGAACGAATATCCGCAGACCATCGCGGTGGTGCTGTCGAAGCTGAAACCGGAGCATGCCGCGCGCGTGCTCGGCATCTTCCCCGAGGATCTCGCGCTCGACGTCGTCAACCGCATGCTGAAGATGGAGGCGGTGCAGAAGGAGGTGATCGAGAGCGTGGAGAAGACGCTGCGCACCGAATTCATGTCCAACCTATCGCAGACCCGCCGCCGCGACGCCCACGAGGTGATGGCGGAAATCTTCAACAATTTCGACCGCCAGACCGAAACCCGGTTCATCACCTCGCTGGAAGAGGACAACCGGGAATCGGCCGAACGCATCAAGGCGCTGATGTTCACCTTCGACGACCTGGTGAAGCTGGATTCCGGCTCGGCCCAGACCTTGATGCGCAACGTCGACAAGGACAAGCTCGGCGTCGCGCTCAAGAGCGCCAACGAGGACGTCCGCAACTTCTTCTTCGGCAACATGTCTTCGCGCGCGGCCAAGATGCTCCAAGACGACATGGCCGCGATGGGGCCCGTGCGCCTACGCGATGTCGACGAGGCCCAGGCGCTGCTGGTCAATCTCGCCAAGGACCTCGCCGCCAAGGGTGAGATCATGCTGACCAAGAACCGCGCCGACGACGAGCTGGTGTACTGATGGCCGCTCCGGCAAAATTCCTGTTCGATACCGACTTCGCGGCGCCCGAGCGCTCGCCGCGCGAGAAGGCCGCGACCGCGGCCGAAATCGCGCAGAAGGTCGCGGAAGCCGAGGCGCGCGCCTATCAGGACGGCTTTGCCGCCGGCCAGCGCGAGGCCAAGGCCGAGAGCGACCGCCGCGTCGCGCTCGCGATGGAAGAGATCAACATCGCCATCCGCGGCGTCGCCGCCGGAATCGGCAACATCGAGACCAGGATGGAGACGGAGGCCGTCGAGGTCGCGGTCGCGGTGGCGCGCAAGCTGTGCGCCGACCTCGTCGCCGCCGAGCCGCTCGGCGAGATCATCGCGCTGGTCAAGGACTGCTTCTCGCATCTGGTCGCGACGCCGCATCTCGTCGTCCGCATCAACGATGCGCTCTACGACAGCGCGCGCGAGAGGATCGAGCGGCTCGCCAAGCAGAGCGGCTTCGAGGGCCGGCTGGTGATCCTGGCCGAGCCGGACATTGCCACCGGCGACTGCCGGATCGAATGGGCCGATGGCGGCGTCGTGCTGGAGCGCGGCGCCATCGCGGCCAAGATCGACGAAATGGTTGGACGCTACATCGCGTCCCGCAGGGGGAGCTAAGCCATGAGCGACACTGACGGACAGGTCCCGCTGCCCGATCTCAACGGCCCGATGCCGCCTGCCGGCACCGACGTCGGCTACAACGAGGACGAATATGCGGCGCGCGCCGCCGCCGACCTCGAAGCGGTGTTCGACGTGCCGGTGCAGGTCTCGGCCGTGCTCGGCCGCTCCAAAATGGACGTCGGCGAGCTCCTGAAGCTCGGACCCGGCACCGTGCTCGAGCTCGACCGGCGCGTCGGCGAGGCCATCGACATCTACGTCAACAACAAGCTGGTCGCCCGCGGCGAGGTCGTCCTGGTCGAGGACAAGCTCGGCGTGACCATGACGGAAATCATCAAGGCCGACCGCGGCTGACACGCAAGGACATGACGCGCGCCGGCGCGAACAGACGGACAGGAGACTGACATGCGGCTTCTCATCGTTGGCACATTGAAGGGCCAGCTCACCACCGCCACCAAGATCGCGATGGAGAACGGCGCCACCGTGACCCATGCCGAGGATCACGAGCAGGCGATGCGCGTGCTGCGCGGGGGCAAGGGCGCCGACCTCCTGTTGGTCGACGTCGCGCTCGACATCCGCGACCTCGTGCTGCGGCTGGAAGCCGAGCACATCCACGCCCCGATCGTCGCCTGCGGCATCACCAACGACGCCCGCGCCGCCGTCGCCGCGATCCATGCGGGGGCCAAGGAATACATCCCGCTGCCGCCGGATCCGGAGCTGATCGCCGCGGTGCTGGCCGCCGTCGCCAATGATTCCCGCGAACTGGTCTATCGTGACGATGCGATGGCGAAGGTGATCAAGCTCGCCCAGCAGATCGCCGGCTCGGACGCCTCGGTGATGATCACCGGCGAATCCGGCACGGGCAAGGAAGTGCTGGCCCGCTACGTCCACACCCGCTCGGCCCGCGCCAAGCGTCCGTTCATCTCGATCAACTGCGCCGCGATCCCCGAGCATCTCTTGGAATCCGAGCTGTTCGGCCACGAGAAGGGCGCCTTCACCGGCGCGGTCGCCCGCCGCATCGGCAAGTTCGAGGAGGCGACCGGCGGCACGCTGCTGCTCGACGAAATCTCCGAGATGGACGTCCGACTGCAATCCAAGCTGCTGCGCGCCATTCAGGAGCGCGTGATCGATCGCGTCGGCGGCACCAAGCCGGTACCGGTGGACATCCGCATCATCGCGACCTCGAACCGCAACCTGGCGGAAGCCGTGCGCGAAGGCACGTTCCGCGAGGACCTGTTGTTCCGCCTCAACGTCGTGAACTTGAAGATTCCGCCGCTGCGCGAGCGTCCCGCCGACATCCTCGAGCTCGCTCAGCATTTCGTGAAGAAATACGCCGAGGCCAACGGCGTGCCGATGCGCCCGCTCTCGGCCCAGGCGCGCCGCGTGCTCTCCGCCAACCGCTGGCAGGGCAACGTCCGCGAGCTCGAAAACACCATGCACCGCGCGGTGCTGATGGCGCAGGGCGACGAGATCGGACCCGACGCCATCATCACGCCGGACGGCGACCGCCTCGACCTCGCCAAGACCGCTCCGGCGGTAGCGCATGCCACCATGGCCGCCGAGCAGGTGACGCGCGCGCTGGTGGGGCGCACCGTCGCCGACGTCGAGCGCGACCTGATTCTGGAGACGCTGAAGCACTGCCTCGGCAACCGCACCCATGCCGCCAACATCCTCGGCATCTCGATCCGCACGCTGCGCAACAAGCTCAACGAATATGCCGACGGCGGCATCCCGATCCCGCCCGCGGGCACGCCCGGTGAATATCCGCGGATGCCGATGATAGGGGCGTGATCCCTCGAAGCACACGAGCTGACGACGAATGCCCGGGCTAGACCCGGGCATTTTTGCTTGATGCAGGCCGCGAGCACGTCATTGCGAGCGCAGCGAAGCAATCCAGAATCCCTCCGCGGAAAGACTCTGGATTGCTTCGCTGCGCTCGCAATGACGCGTTGAGAGCGCTCGTCGCATAACGGGAGCGCGCCACGCGACTAGGTCACGCCTGCGTCAGGCCCTATAACCCCGCCCGAAAACCACGCGAGGGACCACATGTCTGAAGCTCAAATCACGGATTGGCTGGCGTCGCAGAAACAGGCGATGATCGACCTGCTCCGCGACGTCGTGAACATCGATTCCGGCTCCTACGACAAGGAAGGCGTCGATACGGTCGGTGCGCGGTTCGAGCGGCATTTTGCCGAGCACGGCATTCCGTTCCGACGCGAGGCCAACGCCACCTTCGGCGACGCGATCCATGCCGAGGTGGCAAAGCCCGGCAGCAACGAAAAGCCGGTGCTGTTGATGGGGCATCGCGACACCGTGTTCGGCAAGGGCGAGGCCGGGCGGCGGCCGTTCACGATCCGGGATGGCCGCGCCTATGGACCGGGTGTCGCCGACATGAAGTCCGGCCTCGTCATGAACGTGTTCGTGGCCACCGCCTTCCACAAATTCGGCAGCTCACCGCATCCGATCAAGGTGCTGATCACCTCGGACGAGGAGATCGGCTCGCCCTCCTCGCGCCCGGTGATCGAGCGCGAGGGGCGCGCGGCCCGCGCGGTGTTCAATTCCGAGCCGGGCCGACCCACGGGCAACGTCGTCACCGGGCGCAAGGGCGGCATCTTCATGCACATGGCCATCACCGGCAAGGCCGCGCATTCCGGCGCCAATTTCGCCGCCGGCGTCAGCGCCATTGGCGAGCTCGCGCACAAGATCGTGCAGATCCACGCGCTCACCGATCTCGACAAGGGCATCACGCTCAATGTCGGCCTCGTCTCGGGCGGGCAGTCCGTCAACACGACGGCGCCTTACGCGGAAGGGCAGATCGATCTGCGCTATGTCGATCCGGCCGATCGCGCGCGCATCATGGCTGCGATCGAAAAGATCGTCGCGACCTCCTCCGTGCCGGGCACCAGCGCGACGCTGTCGATCAAGGGCGAGTTCGTGCCGGTGGTGCAGAGCGCGGAGTCGAAGGCCCTGTTCGAAGGCTATCAGGCGGCCGCAAGGCAGGTGGGCCTCACCACGCTGCAGGGCGAGTTCTCCGGCGGCTGCGCCGATTCCGGCTTCACCGCCGCGGTCGGCACGCCGACCATCTGCGGCCTCGGCCCGGTCGGCGGGCTCGCGCACACGCCGGAGGAATATCTGGAGATCGACAGCATCGTGCCGCGCGCGCAGGCGCTGGCGCTGGCGATCTTAAGGGGGTGAGAGAGGTGCCGTAGGGTGGGCAAAGGCGCACTTGCGCCGTGCCCACCATCTGGCTTCGCTGGGTAGAATGGTGGGCACGCTTCGCTTTGCCCACCCTACGAGACTACGAGACCGTTACGAATAACTCGGCGCGTCGGGCTTGCGGAAGATATGGATGGGATCGCCCGGCACGATCGGAGAGCCGGAGAACATCGCGTAGGCGTAGAGCGCGAGATAGGCGATCGCGAGCGCGCCGATGGCGTAGAAGGCCCAGGTCGCGATGCGCTTCATCGTTCCGCTCCAATGCCGACCCGGCGGGACGGCTCCAGGCGCTTCTAGAGCGATGAGGCGGAAAAGACCAGCCTTGCGCGAGGCGCGCCGTCGGCGATCAAATGCCGCGCCGGCCGCGCGCGGGAAGACTGACATCGGCGAGCCTGGCCGCGTCTTCGTCCTGATCGACCGCCACGTACTGGCCGTGCCAATAGGCCAGCGCGGCGGTGCGGGTCGAGCTCCTGATGTCCCTGACACGGCCGATGACGATGCCGTGCGAGTGGCGCTCGACGATCTCCTCGACTTCGCAATCGAAGGCCGAGAGCGCGCCGACCAGCAGCGGAACACCCGAGACTGCCGTCACCCATTGGCTGCCTGCAAAGCGATCCGCGCCCTTCAGCCCGCCCTTGCCGGCAAAGCGTTCGGCGACGTCAAGCTGGTCGGCATTGAGGATGTTCACGCCGAAAGCGCCGTGGCGGCGGATCAGCGGAAACGACGAGGCGTCGCGGTTGATGCTGACCAGCAGCGTCGGCGGCTCGACCGACAGCGAGGCCACCGAGGTCACCGTCATGCCGGTGATGTCCTTGCCCCGCCCGGCGGTGATGACGCTGACGCCGCCGGTGAGGTGGCGCATGGCGCCGCGGAAATCGGCGGACGAGACGGGAATTTCGGTCATGAGATCGCGGGGCACTACATTCATGGCGTTGCTCCCCGAAAGCGGGGTTCCCTTTATCTAGGTACGATCGTCCGCCGACAACAGGTGGCTCAGGATCGAGCCTTCGAGGCCTGCCAGCTCGGCCGAGCCGCGCTGGCGCGGCCGGGCGGCGTTAACCGTGACGTCGTGGGCGATGCGGCCCTCCTCGATGACCAGCACGCGGTCGGCCAGCGCGACCGCCTCGGCAACGTCGTGGGTCACCAGGATCGCGGTGAAGCCCTGGTCGCGCCAGACCCGTTCCAACAGGCGCTGCATCGAGATGCGGGTCAGCGCATCCAGCGCGCCGAGCGGCTCGTCGAACGCGAGCACGCGCGGCCGGGAGACCAGCGCGCGGCCGAGCGCGACGCGCTGCTTCTGGCCGCCTGAGAGCACCGAGGGCCATTGGTCGCGCTTGTCGGCGAGGCCGACCTCGATCAACGCCTTCTCGGCGCGCGCATGCGCATCGGTTGAGGCGCGATCGCGGCCGAGGCCGACCTCGACATTGGCGAGCACACGGGCCCAGGGCAGCAGCCGCGGCTCCTGGAACATCACGCGGATGTCCTCGGGCTGAATATCCTGACCGAAGCTGATGCTGCCGGCGTCGATCTTCTCCAGCCCGGCGATCAGGCGCAGCAGCGTGCTCTTGCCGCAGCCGCTCTTGCCGACGATGGCGACGAACTGGCCGGCGGGAATGTGAAGGTCGATGCCGCGCAGCACCTCGTTGTCACCGAACGATTTGCGCAGGCCGCGGATGCTGAGCGGCAGGCCGCTGGCCTGAACTCGGCGTTCTTCTTGCCGCTCCTCGCGCGCCACGCGGGCGTGAGGCGCGAAATTGGCGCGGCTGGCGAGCTCGGTCTCGGGAAGAGAGGTACGAAGCGCTGTCTGCATGTGATTCCCAGTATTTTCGCTCAACGTTTCTGGAAGGCGGGGTGCCAGGAGAGCGTCAGGCGCTCCAGCACGCGGGAGGCGCTGTCGGCGAGCTTGCCGAGCAGGGCATAGATCAGGATCGAGAGCACGACGACATCGATCAGCATGAACTCGCGTGCCTGCATCGCCATGTAGCCGAGGCCCGAGGAGGCCGCGATGGTCTCGGCGACGATCAGGGTCAGCCACATGATGCCGAGCGCGAAGCGGATGCCGACGAAGATCGAGGGCAGCGCGCCCGGGAAGATGACGCGGCGGAACAGTTCGCCGTCGGTCATGCCATAGATGCGGCCCATCTCGATCAGCTGCGGATCGACGGTGCGGATGCCGTGCAGCGTGTTGAGGTAGATCGGGAAGAACACGCCCAGCGCCACCAGGAAGAGCTTTGCGCTCTCGTCAATGCCGAACCAGAGGATGACCAGCGGGATCAGCGCCAGATGCGGCACGTTGCGCACCATCTGCAGCGTGGTGTCGGTGAGCTTGGCCGAGAGCTGCGACAGGCCGTTGGCGAGGCCGAAGGCGAAGCCGATGCTGCCGCCGATCAAGAAGCCGATCGAGGCGCGCCAGAACGACACCCAGATGTTGCGGACGAGCTCGCCGGAGAGCAGCAGCTTCCAGCCGGAGAGCACGACGTCGCTGGGCGCCGGCAGCACCCGCGTCGGCACGAAGCCGGTCACGCTCGCGACCTGCCAGATCGCGATGATGGCGAGCGGCACGATCCACTGGATCAGGCCGTCGGCCCGCGGCAGGCGGATGCTGCGCGGAAGCGAAATGCTGTCGATCAGGCTCATGATTGCGACACCCGGTGCTGCGGACGGAAATCGCTGCCGACCGTCTCGCCGAACGGACCGCCGTTGAAGTGCAGCTTCGTCACGTTGGAAGATTGCTCCAGCGCGAGCAGCGGGAACACCAGCTCGGCGAAGCGGTAGGCTTCCTCCAGATGCGGGTAGCCCGACATGATGAAGGTATCGATGCCGATGTCCTGATACTCCTTGATGCGGGCCGCCACCGTCTGCGCGTCGCCGACCAGCGCGGTGCCGGCGCCGCCGCGGACGAGGCCCACGCCGGCCCACAGGTTCGGGGCGATCTCGAGCTTGTCGCGCTTGCCGCCATGGAGTTGCGCCATGCGTTGCTGGCCGACCGAGTCCATGCGGGCAAAGTTCTTCTGCGCCAGCGCGATGGTGTCGTCGCTTACATGCTTGATCAGCTCGTTCGCGGCGCGCCAGGCTTCTTCATTGGTCTCGCGGACGATGACATGAAGACGGATGCCGAAGGAGAGTTTTCGGCCGCGCGCGCTCGCGACCTCGCTCACCTTGGCGATCTTCTCGGCAACGAGCGCCGGCGGCTCGCCCCAGGTGAGATATTTGTCGACGGTATCGACGGCGACGTCGATGCCGGCATCGGAGGAGCCGCCGAAATAGAGCGGCGGGCGCGGCGACTGCACGGGCGGGAACAGCAGCTTGCCGCCCTCGATATGGATGTGCTTGCCCTCGACGTCCACCGTCTTGCCGGCGAGCAGGTCGCTGTAGACGTTGAGGAACTCGCGGGTGACCTCGTAGCGCTCGTCGTGAGCGAGGAAGATGCCGTCGCCCTTGTTCTCGACGGGATCGCCGCCGGTGACGACGTTGACGAGCAGCCGGCCGTTCGAGATGCGATCGAGTGTCGCGGTCATGCGCGCGGCAACGCTCGGCGATTGCAGGCCGGGACGAACGGCGACGAGATAGCGCAGCCGCTCGGTGAACGGCGCGACTGAGGAAGCGACGATCCAGGAATCCTCGCAGGACCGCCCGGTCGGCAACAGCACGCCGAAATAGCCGAGCTGATCGGCGGCCTGCGCGATCTGGCGCAGATAGTTGAAGTTGACCTCGCGGCCGCCGATGCCGGTGCCGAGATAGCGGCCGTCACCATGGGTCGGCAGGAACCAGAGGATGTTGGCGTTGGATTGGCTCATCGATGTGCCCCTAGCCGTAAGTCGTGCCGACAGCGGCGGCGACGATGCCGACCGAGAGCACGATGGCTGCGATCATGCGTTGAACGATACGCCTCATGTTCAGACCCTTGGAAATGGGAAGAGTTGTCGGCACGGTCAGGCTGCCGGGTTGCGCCAGACGATGTCGCGGATATGAATCGGCTTCGGGATCAGGCCGAGCTTGTAGAAGCGGTCGGCGACGCCCTGCTGGGTCGCGACGATCTCGTCGGTGACCGGACCGATCACGAAGTTTGCGCGGTTGGCGGCGACGGTCTGGATATCCAAGGGAACGCCGGTGATCGCGGCGAGCGATCTGGCGACCTCGTCGCGATGCTGCTCGGCCCATTTTCCGGCCGCAGCTGTGACCTCGACGATCTGCTGCAAGATGGCACCGTGGTTCTTCGCGAACTCGCGGTTGGCGATGAAGAAGGAATTGGTCTTGGTGACCTCGCGCGCATTGATCAGGATGCGGCCGTTCTGCCTGGTCTCGCCGATCGCGAAATACGGATCCCAGATCGCCCAGGCCTCGATGCTGCCATTGGCGAAGGCGGGCCCGGCGTCGGGCGGCGTCAGGTAGACCGGCGTGATGTCGGCGTAGGTGAGGCCCGCCTTCTCCAGCGTCTGCACCACGACGTTGTGAGCGCTGGAGCCCTTGGTGAAGCCGATGCGCTTGCCCTTGAGGTCGGCGATGTCGCGGATCGGCGAATCCTTGGGCACCAGGATGCCCTGGCCGTTGGTGATGGGCTGGCCGGCGGCGTAGACGATCGCCGCGCCCGCGGCCTGGGCAAACACCGGCGGGGAATCCCCGACCGCGCCGAAATCGACGCTGCCGACGTTCATCGCCTCCATCATCGGCGGCCCCGAGGAGAACTCGATCCATTTCACCTCGATGCCTTGCGACGTGAAATGTTTTTCCAGGGCGGCCTGCTGGCGCGTGATGACCAGCACGCCGGTCTTCTGATAGCCGATACGAATTTCCTTCACCGCGCCTTGCGCGATCGCGGGTGATGCGAACGCAGCGGCGGCCGCCGTTCCAGCCGATAGCTTCAGAAAGTCTCGACGCTGCATTCCACACTCCGGGCCGCGGGCGGCCGTCATCATTCACGTTTACGGAATGATGGTGCGGGCCGTCAGAAGTGTCGAGACGTCCGGGAAAATAGCGATGCGAGCACTGCGGTTCATGCTGCGCGCGTGATCAATCTTTCAAGCGGCGAGGCGAATGAGGATGGAATTTTTCTGCACGCGAATGTGAGAGCTGCACGGATTTTGTCCAGGCCAGACGAACGGAACACAAAAAGTCGCAAAACAACCCCATGCACAGTAGCCGGGGCGCGCGAAAACAATGACTTACGTATTATCCGAAGCACGTTTGACTCGTCGGGCAAAACAGGAGCAGAATGGCATGATCGCGGATCAAGGGCTGAGGTGTGAAGCCCCCTCTCCCACTGTCATTCCCCGCGAAGGCGGGGAATCCAGTACGCCGTGGCCCATCGATTCAACCACAACTGTCTCGGAGTACTGGATCGCCCGGTCAAGCCGGGCGATGACACCGAACGTGTGACGCGCCACGTGCCCCAAGCACGACCGGCCTAATGCCGCCACCTCACCGGCAGATTCTGCAGCCCGCGGAAGGCCCAGCCGCCGATCCGCACCTCCTCGTCCTCGGCGAGCTCGATGCGCCCCGCGCGCGCGAACAATGTCGGCAGCGCGACGTCGGCGATCATGGCGCGCGAGGCGAAGGCGCCGGCGCAGAAATGCGGGCCGGCGCCGAAGGCGACGCTCTTGGAGGTGTCGCGTCGCACGTCGAACTGATCGGCGCGGTCAAAATGCTTCTCGTCGCGGTTGGCTGATCCGAACATCAGGAACACGCGCTCGTCGCGCTCGAACGAGACGTCGCGAATGGTCCAGGGCTTGGCGATGCGGCGCGGCGACATGCCGATCGGCGAGATCCAGCGGGCATATTCCTCGAAGGCCTGCAGCCAGGTCACCTCGCCGCGCAGGACCAGATCGAGCTGGTCGGGATGGGTCAGCAGCGCCCAGACCGTGCCGGCGATCGCCTTGCGCGGCTCGTTCTGGCCGCCTGATATCGCGAGTTTTACATTCGCGCGCACGCTCTCCATCGGCATGCCCGAGCTAAGGAGCACGCCGAGAATGCTCTGGTCCGGGTTCTTGCGCATCACCGGCAGGATATCGTCGATCGCGGCGTCGATGCCCGCGGTCGCCGCATGGCAGCGCGCCTCGACCTCAGGGTCGCCGGCATAATTGGCGATGCCCTCGATCATGCCTTGCGACCACGCGTCCATGTCCTGAAAGCCGATATTGGTGAGGCCGGTGATCGACTTCAGGCATTCGCCGGAGAACGGCAGCGCGAAGTCGCGCATGAGATCGATCCGTCCCGGTTCGAGCGAAGCGATGATGCGATCCGCATGGTCCTGGAACTGGGCGGCCCAATGTGCCTTCACCGTCTTCGGCGAGACTGTCGGAAACATCGCGCGACGCTCGACGAGATGCGCCTCGCCGTCCTTGCGCATCATGTTGTGGCCCATCAGCCGGTTCATCAGGCCGGCGGGCTGGTGGGAGGAGAACACGTCGATCTGCTTCTCGGAGATCGAGATGTCGTCGCGGCTCGCCAGCAGCGTCGAGCCGAGCTGCGGCACGAATGCGATCGGCGCCTCCTTCCGCATCCGGGCGAGCATCGGATAGGGATCGGCCCAGAAGGCGGCCGGGTCGATGTCGATGCGCGGCGCGGTGCTCAAGCTTCGCTCCCTTGTCGTCTCCTTGATGCCAAGGCTAGCGCCTTCGCGAGCCGCCGTCTGTCCCCAGCGATTGGGACGGGCGGCCTCGGGGGGCGTACCTTCACGACCAAAGCACGCGCGGGCGAGACAGCGAGGTCCGCATTGCCCACAACGGCGGATGCTGAAGATGCATAGGCGGACTTTCGTTAAGGGCCGTTTTCAACCCCTTGCACCGCAGCAAATGGCTTCCTCATTCGATGACCTCGTCGGCACGCGCAAGCAGCGTCGGAGGCATTTCGAGGCTCAGGGCGCTGGCGGCCTTCAGGTTGATCACCAGGTGGAATTTGCTGGGCCGGTAGATTGGGATATCGCCCGGCCTGGTCCCGTTGAGAACCTGGTGGACATCAACGGCAAGTCGTTCGGCAAGCTCACCGAGATCCGGCGCATAGCTGATCAGCCCACCCGAATCCGCATAGTCGCGGAAGGGATAGATGATCGGAAGATGAAGTTTCCCGGCTAGCTCGGTGATCGAGGCGCGTCGTGCCAAAAAGCTGCCGCTCGCGTCAACCATGGCAGCGTCGAACCGCTGTGACGTCAACTCGGCAAAGGTCCGTCGGAGTTGCTCATCGTTCACCTCTGGAAGGAAATTCCAGCTCAGCACGATGCCCAGGGCCTGCCCTGCCTTCTGAAGCGACAATCCCAGGGGAGTATCCATCAAGGTACGCGACGATGTCAGGTAAGCGACCTTAGCGGCCGAGGGCATCGCCTCCTTCAGGATTTGCAGGCGCTTCGCGACGATTTCGTAACCTGCATCGATGCTGACACCCGTCAGGTTGCCTCCGGGATGCGCGAGGTTTGCAACCAATCCTGTCGCGATCGGGTCTCCCATGATCGCGACAATCGGTATCGTTGTCGTGGCCGCGGCGAACGCTTCGATCAGCTCGTTAAGATTTACAACGATCACTCGCGGATCGCTGCCAACGACGGCAGCGGCGAGAGACGTAAAGTGCTGGGAGCGCCCCTCGGCTGAATAACGCTGGACGACGATATTGCTGCCTTCGGCATAACCGAGCTTACGCAACGTTTGATAAAACCGCCGCACCCAGAAGGGGCCAGCAGTCTCGGTAAGCTGATCAGCAGGGATACCCGAATGAACCAACGCAATGCGGTGTTGCCGCCGCGCCTGCTGTGCTCGCCCCGCGAGCGGCCAGGCGGCTGCCGCACCGCTCACAAGCGTGATGAACTGCCGTCGCTGCATCGCCAATCCCCGATGCTCCCAACCGAGCGTAAGCAATATTTGGCGCAGGTCCAAGCGGCGGATATACGCACCCTTGCATCAACGCAAATCGGTGTCCACGAACGTCGGTACGCTCCCGTCAGGGCCTGGCCCAGCTCGACGGGTTCGGCCATCGTGTATCCTTGTCTGCTTTCAACTCAGATGGCAGCTCCGGCCAGCAAGAAAACGCCGCCAAGCGCGACCATCACAAGTCCAGGCCAGTTCGATTTGACGCCGAAGCCGCTACCGGGCCTTTCAGGCTCCAGCGTATCACTCCCGGAGCGAAGCCACTTCCCACCGCTGAACCGGCCTCGCCAAATGGGCTGATACGCCATTTGGAACACGCCTCCGAAAACAAGGAGCACTCCAAGCAATATGAGAGTCATGCTCACCTCCTCTACCCGCGAACGCCGATAGGTTGCGGCGCCGAGAACCGTGGCCCATTCAACGTCTGCCCGCGGAATCAGACCGACCTTGAAAGCCGCCGGGCGGACCAGCGCGCTGCACGCAGGCTGGAGATCGCGCTCACCGAAGCTCAGACTATGTCCAAGCGTCCTGCCTAGTCCTCGTCCGGCTCGCGCACGACCGCCGGTTCGCCGGTTTGGCTTTCTTCATCGTCTTGCTCGTCCTCATCCTCTTCGTCGTCATCAGGATCTCGGGGCGGCATCGTGTTGGTCATGACCGCGAAGACATGCCGGTCGGTCCCGGCGGTAACCAGCTCAGCAAGTAGGGTCATGTTGTTGCTCCTCGGATGTGACCCTGGGACACTCTGTCCCAATTCGGCGGAGCAGACACGAAACGCCCCGCCAACGGCCCGCTGGAGCCCGGATCACCCGGGCCTCCAGGTCCTGAGATCGCGCGACGCTGGGATAACGCAATATCTCTCAAATAGTTGAAATATGAACATGATTTCTGCTAGGCGTCTATTGGTGCCCACCCGGGAAATAGTAGCAATTGAGTTCCGCTGAAGCGGGTTGGTATCAAGGGCCTTGGACGAGCGAAGCACGAACGCTCCTGCAAAGATGCACGCCGTGCGTCTGAAAGATCGGTCGAATCTGATGGGTCCAGCGCAGCAATGACGGGCATCGATTTCGAGCAGATCGTGGACCGCATCCACGAGGCAGCGACCGTTCCGGAGCTCTGGCCTGATGTCCTGGAGCAAATCGCACATGCCGCGGGCGCGCATGGCATGGTCATGATCACCACGGACTCCGATCAGTGGTCCGGTGTTTGGAATGGTGTCGTGACGTCGCCGTCGATCCGCGAGGCCTTCTCGGCGTTCCTGCGTAGCGACCTCTCCAGCCGGACGGAGACGACGCCGAGACTCCTGGCGCTTGATCATCCCGGCTTCGTCGGCGAGCAGGAGGTGTTTTCGCCGGAAGAATGGGACCGCGATCCATATCGGGTGGAATGGAACAAGAAGTGGGGCTTCGAGCATGCTTGCGCGACGGCGGTCCGCAGCCCGTCCGGTGAGATCATCGTCTTCCACATGGAAAGACTGGCCGGCCGGCCCGCCTTTTCGCGGCAGGACCTCGATTTTCTCGACCGCTTTCGCCCCCATCTCGCGCGGGCGGCTTTGCTGTCGACGCGCTGGCGCCTCACCCGGATGCGGGCGGCAACCGAGGCGTTGTCGCTGGTCGGCCTACCGGCCCTCGCGATCACGCGCTCCGGGCGGGTTCTGGCCGCCAACGCCTTGATCGAAGCCATGACGGATGTTCTGCAATGGCTGCCGAAGGACCGGATCGCCATCAGGGACCGCGCGGCCGACACCCTGCTGCGCTCCGGCCTTGCTCAACTCGATGCGCCGGACAAGGCCGTATGCTCCTTCGCCGCGCGTCGCACCAGCGATCTCGATCGGGTGGTCCTTCATCTCGTTGCGATGCCGGGCGAAGCCCGCGATCTCTTCGATGGGGCGGTTGGCCTTCTCATCGCGACACCGGTCGCCGCCTCGCAAGCACCGAGCCTCGCCCTCATTCGTGGCCTGTTCGATCTCACCCCGAGCGAAGCGCGCGTTGCGCGCGGAATTGCGCAAGGACAGACGATCGGCGACATCGCCGCGCATCACGGACTCAGCCGCGAAACCATCCGCACGCAGGTCAAGGCCGTCCTCGCCAAGACGGGAACGCGGAACCAGAAGAGCGCAGCTGCACTCTTCGGCGCGATCCCCAAATTGCCGCTGAGGGACTGACGCCAGACTTGTCGCCCGTGACTCGCAGCAGCGGCCTGCGCGCACGCCTCGTCCTTCGAGACGGCGCTGACGCGCCTCCTCAGGATGAGGCTCATCGGCTTCAGTTCTCGTTGAAACTGCTGCCGCGAACTCTATCCTCATCCTGAGGAGCCCGCCTTAAGCGGGCGTCTCGAAGGATGGCCGCAGGGAAAAGCTCTGCAACAGCCTGCCCCGGCAGGAGCAAGCTCCGCTTCACCCAAATGGGTGAAGACACAGGCCGACGCTCCGGGTTCAACTCCGCCCAAATTGGATCTCTGGCGAGAAGCGGCGGCGATGGCGGGACCGGAATTTCCGATTTTCGAGATGACCCTGGCGCAGCGCAGGCGCAGGAAATGGAACTGGAGCGTCTGCACCGTTCAAGGCGCGGTCGTGATGCAGGGCCGGGAATCCAGCCGAGCGGCCGCAAAGTACCGGGCCGAACGAGCGCTTTTCATGCTGCTGCTCACCGCGCCCTATCGTTCCCGACTTTCCGCATAGCAAGGCGCTCGTCGAGCGCTGCAGGGTTGCCGACGCCTTAGTTCATGCTGCGCGTCAGCAGGCGCAGCACGATCGCAAACAATTCGCTCTGCGAGGAGATGCCGAGCCGTTCATAGGCGCGCTTGCGGTAGGTCAGGGTCGAATGCAGGCTGATGCCGAGCGCTTGCGAGATCGCCTCCGAGCTGAAGCCTGCGAGGATGCGGCGGCAGACCTCCTGCTCGCGCGGCGTCAGCGCGGAGAGCGGCGCGCGCGTGGCGAACAACGCGGCGATGTTCTGGTCGGGTGTCGCGGTCTCCGCCTGCTGGAAATGGCGCGCGACGCTGGCTGCGATCGCCGGCGCGATCGTCCCGAGCCGGTGGCGCTGGGCGGCGCTGAAGCGGCCCTGCGCGGCGATGCGGTAGAAATTGACGTAGAAGCAGGTATCGCCGGCCCAGATTGCGGTCGCGCATTTGTCGACGATGCCGGAATCCTGGAAGAAGATTTTTCGGTAACGCGCCCCGTACATGCGCGGCGCGAAGTGGGGCAGCACGATCGGCGCGCCGCCCTCGCCTTCGAACAGCGCGTCGCGGTTGGGATCCGTTTCGTGAAACTGGCCGGCATAGGCGGCGCCGAGATCGCCGCCGATCGGGATGTTGCCGGCATCGAGCAGGCAGCTTGCCGCGCCGGCCCGGCTCAGCGCGAACACCATGCAATGGCCGACGTCCGCCTGCCGGCGCAGCGTGTCGATGAGAACGTTTGGAAAATTCGAGCGGCCGATGGCGAGCACCGCGGGCGTGACATCGCCGGCAGCAAAGCCTGAACCTGTCCCGTTGGGCGGCATCGCTCTCTCCCGGTCGCCTTCCTTATGGCTTGTGCCGATTTGTAGCAGCAGCTCTCGATGACGTGAATGACTCATCTGCCTCAGGTCTTGCGGCATAGAGCCAGCCTGGTTCGTGGGGCTAACCGGTTCCGCCTGAAGGAACAAGTGCGGTGGCCCCGCCTTGTCCGTCCGATGAGATCAGCCGTTTGTCGGCATTCGGTTGCCGATCGAAGGAGGAGTCATGCGAATTCTCCTCGTTGGCGGTACAGGGTTTCTCGGCTCGGCGATCCACGCCAGGCTGTCGGCCGAAGGCTACGAATGTATGTCGGTGTCGCGCCACCCGGCAGCAGAGCGCGATCGGCGCCATACCAGCCTCGACGTCGCCCGCACAACCGATTCCTCGCAATGGAAGGACGTCCTTGCGGGCGTCGATGCGGTGATCAACCTGGCCGGAGCGCTCCAGGGACGGGATCTACACGGGGTTCATGTCGCCGGAAGCGCGGCACTCTACAGCGCCTGCGAAAGCGCAGGCGTCCGCCGCGTCGTCCTGTTCTCGGCCATCGGCAGCAATGTCGATGCCCCCAGCGATTTTTCTCGTACCAAGCGGGAGGGCGAAGCCGCCTTGATGGCGCGCGACCTCGATTGGGTCATCCTGCGACCCTCCGTCGTGATCGGCCGCGCCGCCTATGGCGGCAGCGCGCTGTTGCGAGGACTGGCGGCGCTGCCGATTCTACCGGTCGTGCCCGACACGGCGGCGATTCAACCGGTGCATCTCGACGACGTCGTTGAGACCGTGCTGTTCTTTCTGCAGCCGGGCGCGCCTTGCCGCATCGCCATCGATCTGGCCGGCCCACGGCAGATCGCCTTCAGCGACGCGGTCGGGCTGTTTCGGACCTGGCTGCGCTGGAGGCCGGCGTACCGCCTGCAGCTGCCATCCTGGGCAGCTTCGGTTGCTTTCCGCGCGGGGGACGTTGCGCAGATGCTGGGATGGCGAACGCCCATCAACACGACGGCACAGGCGGAAATGCGCCGCGGTGCGACCGGCGATCCCGAGCCCTGGCGTCGATTGACCGGCACTCCACCGCGCGATCTCGAAGTCGCGCTCGCACGCGAGCCTGCGTCGGTGCAAGAACGATGGTTTGCACGGCTGTATACGCTCAAGCCGCTGATCTTCGGCGTCTTCGGCGCGTTTTGGATCGCCACAGGCATCATCTCGCTGAGCGCGGGCTGGAATATCGGCATGTCGTTGCTGCTTGAAGGCGGGCTGCAAGGGAACGTCGCGGCGCTCGTCGTCACCGCGGGCGCGCTCGCCGACATCGTCATCGGCCTTGCCATTCTCTGGCGGCCTCTGAGCCGCTACGGACTCTGGGCAGCACTGATCATCTCGCTCACCTATGCCGTGATCGGCACCGTCCTGGTGCCGCGACTGTGGGCCGATCCGCTGGGACCGATGCTGAAGATCTGGCCGGTGATCATGCTCAACCTGGTCGCCATGGCGATCCGGGAGGATCGCTGATGCTCTACTTCCTCGTGAAGATGGCGCACATCATCGGCGCTGCCGTGCTGCTCGGCACCGGGGCCGGGATCGCCTTCTTCATGCTGGTGGCGCATCTGCGCGGCGACCCGCGCGAGATCGCCGGGGTTGCGCGGACGGTGGTGCTGGCCGACTTCCTGTTCACGGCGAGTGCCGTGATCCTGCAGCCAATCACCGGCACGTGGCTCGCCTGGTCGAGCGGGTATTCCCTCGGCGACGGCTGGGTGGCGGCGTCGATTGCACTGTATCTCGTGACCGGCGCCTTCTGGCTGCCGGTAGTGTGGATGCAGATGCAGATGCGCGATCTCGCCGTCGCAGCGGTCGCTAGCAACAGCGAGCTGCCCGCCCGCTATAACCATCTCTTCCGATGGTGGTTCGCCTTCGGCTTTCCGGCTTTCGCGGCCGTGCTGATCATCTTCTGGCTGATGATCGCCCGTCCGGCCATTCCATTCTGGGATTAGATCGGCGCCTTCCAGCTTGATTGGCTTCTCATTGCGCCTGCTTCCAAATGACCGGCGCCGGATTCGGCAAGCTTCAGGAACAGAACCGGACCGGCCGAGTTCGACCTGTTTGGCGCTACATACAATGGAGTTACACGATGAGCCGCGGAATGCCGTCGATGACCGCACTTCTCGGACTGCTCGCAATCGCGGGATATCAGAATCGGGACAAGCTGGCGGAGTTGCTCAGAGGTCCGGGGGCCGGATCCCTCGAACCGTCCAGCGGCCAACAACCGCTTGGCGGCCTGCTCGGAAACCTGACTGGCATGCTGAGCGGGGCCGGGGTTGGAGGACTATTGCAGGGAGGAATTGGCGAGCTGCTGGAGAGATTCAACCAAAACGGCCACGGTGATGCAGCCCAGTCGTGGGTCGGCACGGGGCCGAACAAGGACATCTCGCCCCCGCAATTGCGGGAAGCAATCGGGCCCGACGTGCTGGACAAACTCGAGAAGGAGACCGGGCTTTCGCAAGAGGAAATTCTCGCGAGGCTCTCGCGCGAGCTGCCGCAGGCGGTCGACAAGTACACGCCCGAGGGGCGTCTGCCGAGCTGACGGCCTCGTCATTGTCGCCATTGATCAGGAGGAGTGGAGAATGGGAATTATTTGGACGATCATCATCGGCTTTATCGCGGGCATTATCGCGAAATTCATCATGCCGGGTGACAATGAACCCTCCGGGTTCATTCTCACGACCATCCTGGGCATCGTTGGTGCCTTCGTTGCCACTTACCTTGGCCAGGCCCTAGGCTGGTACCGTCCTGGAGAGGGTGCCGGGCTGATCGGCGCGGTCGTCGGCGCCATCATCGTCCTCTTTGTGTATGGTCTCTTCGCCGGACGACAACGGCGCGCGATCTGAAGAGCAGCAGGCCGGCCCGGTCGGTGGCGACCTGCGTGCGAGCCGATGAGACCTGCCCAAATCCCAGCGGGCGAAGGGGCGCCATTGACCGCAGCCCCTTCGCTTTCTTCGTCTCAAGGAGACTGCACCCCGGCTCGGGCAGCTGCCGCAGCAGCGCCAGGAAGCAGGGCCTGTCGTTGCTTACACGCTACCCCGCCGCCGCCTTCGCGGGTGCCACGTTGATCGCCAGCTTGCCATAGCGGTCCGTAAAGGCCTCGGTGTCGATCTCTTCCAGCTCGATCTCGCCCCTCATCACGCCCTGCTTCCAAGCCGCCTGCGCCGGATCGTCCTGGAACTCCGGCATCACCTCGCGGCCGAACAGCTCGAGCGATTCGCAGATGTGCTCGTGGCTGTTCTTGCCGGCCTGGTTGAGCAGGATGACCTGGTCGATATGCGAGGATTGGAAGCGCTTCAGCTTCTTCCGGATCGTCTCGGGCGAGCCGATCAGGCCGCCGCGCAGCGCCGCCTCCTGGGCTTGCGGATTGTCGCGCTTCCACTTGTTGTACTCGTCCCACATGTTGACGGTGTAGGGCGCGGGACGCTGGCGGTTCTGCGCGGCGCCGTAGAAACGCAGCGCGAACTGGAAGAAGGTGGCGCCGTCGGCGCGCGCACGCGCCTCCTCGTCCGTCTTGGCGCACATGAAGAACGAGACCAGCGCCATGTTGGGATTGATCTCGTAGTCGGCGAGCCTGTGCAGACGCTTGGTGATGGCGTTGTAATAGGCGTGCACCCAGGCGTGCGCGGCATCGGCGCTGACGAACTGGAAGCCGAGCGCGCCGAAACCGTGGCGGCCGGCGCGCTCGATGGTCGGCAGCTGCGAGCAGGCCATCCATAGCGGCGGGTGTGGCTTCTGCACCGGCTTCGGCACCACATTGCGCAAGGGGATGTCGAAATATCTACCGTGATGCTCGCTGCCGGCGTCCTTGAACATCGGGAAGATCGCCGCGACCGCCTCCTCGAACACCTCCTTCTTGGTCTCCATGTCACGGCCGAACGGCTCCAGCTCGGTGATCGAGGCACTCTCGCCCATGCCGAACTCACAGCGGCCGTTCGAGAGCAGATCCAGCACCGCGACACGCTCGGCGACGCGCGCCGGATGATTGGTGGTGAGCTGGAGGATGCCGTGGCCGAGCCGGATGTTCTTGGTGCGCTGGCTTGCCGCAGCCAGGAACGATTCCGGCGAGGGCGAGTGCGAATATTCCTCGAGGAAGTGATGCTCGACCACCCAGGCATGGTCGTAGCCGAGCCTGTCGGCGAGCTCCATCTGCGAGAGCGCATTCTGATAGAGGGCGAGCTCGTCGCCGGCCACCCAGGGCCGCGGCAGCTGCAGCTCGTAGAAGATGCCGAACTTCATGGCGTTGCTCTCTCCCGCTTGTTCTTGTTGAGCTCATCTTAATGGGTGAGGCGAAGCTGTCTACGCAGTGGCAATTCCGCTGCGCGGGAGAATGATTTCGTCGCCCGGCCTGCGGGGCGGGGCTCGTCTTGCCCCGGGCGCTGCGACATCCGCGCAAGCGGCAGGTTGATCCAGATCAACGCCGTGGCGGCCCGGATGCATCAGAAGTGCAGCAAGGCAACGGCCCGGATGCCGTCCCGATTCCCATCCCATCCCGAAGAGACCGAATATGTCGGCCCCTGACGACACGACGTCGCGCGTGCGCCGTAAGCGCATGGAGATTTTTGCGTTCCTGTTCCTGACCGCGATCGTGATGCCCGTCCTCGCGGTCGGGACGGTCGGCTCCTATGGGCTCGGCGTCTGGATCTACCAGATGTTCGCCGGCCCTCCGGGCCCGCCACCTTCCCCGCATTGATCCGCTCAAAGCGAAAGACAGGCATCATGGCCCAAGCCACATTCAAAAGCGCCAAGCTCAACCGCCGCGCCCTGATCACCGGCCGCGCGCTCGCCGCCGACCGCATCGTGACGCCGCCGGGCGCCGAGATCGCCAGCATCATCGTGCAGGCGCGGCCCGAGCGCCTTGCCGAACTGGAAGCGGAGATCGCAGCGCTTCCCGGCTGCGAGATCCATGCCCGCGACGCGCGCGGAAAGCTCGTCGTCGTCGCCGAAGCGCCGGATGCCGGCAGCCTCGGCACCATGCTCAACACCATCCAGTCGCTGCAGCACGTCTATTCCGCGGCGCTGGTGTTCCATGCCATCGAAACGACTTAAGGGCCGGAGAGCCATCATGACATCGCCGAAGCTCGACCGCCGCCAGATGCTCAAGCTCGAAGCCGCCGCGATCGCCGCGGCTGCCGCCGGCCTTCCCGCACCGGCGCTCGCCGCCAACCTCGCCGCCGAGCGGGAGGTGAGCGAATTGAAATGGGACAAGGCCGCCTGCCGCTTCTGCGGTACCGGCTGCTCGGTGATGGTCGCGACCAAGGACAACCGCGTCGTCGCCACCCACGGCGACATCAAGGCCGAGGTCAATCGCGGCCTCAACTGCGTCAAGGGCTACTTCCTCTCCAAGATCATGTACGGCCACGACCGCCTGACGCAGCCGATGCTGCGTAAGACCAATGGCAAGTACGACAAGAACGGCGACTTCACGCCGGTGTCCTGGACCGAAGCCTTCGACATCATGGAGCTGAAGTGGAAGGAGGCGATCAAGAAGCGCGGGCCGAACGGCGTCGCCATGTTCGGCTCCGGCCAGTGGACGATCTGGGAGGGCTATGCGGCGTCAAAGCTGTTCAAGGCCGGCTTCCGAACCAACAACATCGACCCCAATGCGCGGCACTGCATGGCCTCGGCGGTCGCCGGCATGATGCGCACCTTCGGCATCGACGAGCCGGCCGGCTGCTATGACGACATCGAGGCCACCGACGCCTTCGTGCTGTGGGGCTCCAACATGGCGGAGATGCACCCGATCCTGTGGACGCGCGTCGCCGACCGCCGGCTGTCCGCGCCGCATGTCCGCGTCGCCGTGCTCTCCACCTTCGAGCACCGCTCGTTCGACCTTGCCGACATCGGCATGGTGTTCGTGCCGCAGACCGACCTCTACATCCTCAACGCCATCGCCAACCACATCATCAAGACCGGTCGCGTCAACAAGGATTTCGTCGCCGCGCATACCGTGTTCAAGCGCGGCCAGACCGACATCGGCTACGGATTGCGGCCGGAACACCCGCTGCAGAAGAAGGCGACGGGCGCCGCCAAGGCCAACGACTCCACCGACATGAGCTATGACGAGTTCGTCAAGTTCGTCTCGGAGTATACGCTGGAGAAGGCGGCGCAGATGTCGGGCGTGCCGCTGAACCGGCTCGAAGCACTGGCCGAGCTCTATGCCGATCCGAAGACGAAGGTGGTCTCGTTCTGGACCATGGGCTTCAACCAGCACACCCGCGGCGTCTGGTGCAACAACCTCGTCTACAACATCCATCTTCTGACCGGAAAGATCTCCGCGCCCGGCAACAGCCCGTTCTCGCTGACGGGCCAGCCCTCAGCCTGCGGCACCGCGCGCGAGGTCGGCACCTTCTCGCACCGCCTGCCCGCCGACATGGTGGTGACCAACAAGGCGCATCGCGACCACGCCGAACACATCTGGCAGCTGCCGGAAGGCACCATTCCGGACAAGCCCGGCGCCCACGCCGTGCTGCAAAGCCGGATGCTGAAGGACGGCCTGATCAACGCCTATTGGGTCCAGGTCAACAACAACCTTCAGGCCGGCCCCAACGTCAACGAAGAGACCTATCCGGGCTTCCGCAACCCCGACAATTTCATCGTGGTCTCGGATGCCTATCCGACCGTGACGGCGCTCGCCGCCGATCTGATCCTGCCGACCGCGATGTGGGTGGAGAAGGAAGGCGCCTACGGCAATGCCGAGCGGCGCACGCAGTTCTGGCACCAGCTCGTCACCGCGCCGGGCGAAGCCAAATCCGATCTCTGGCAGCTCATGGAATTTTCAAAACGCTTCAAGATCGAGGAGGTCTGGCCCGCGGAGCTGATCGCCAAGAAGCCGGAATATCGCGGCAAGACGCTGTTCGACGTCCTCTACAAGAACGGCCTGGTCGACAAATTCCCCGTGACGGAGGTCGAACAAGGCTACGCCAACGAGGAAGCCAAGGCGTTCGGCTTCTACGTGCAGAAGGGACTGTTCGAGGAATATGCCCAGTTCGGCCGCGGCCACGGCCACGACCTCGCGCCATTCGACACCTATCACAGGGAGCGCGGCCTGCGCTGGCCCGTCGTCAACGGCCAGGAGACGAAGTGGCGCTTCCGCGAAGGCAGCGACCCCTACGTCAAGCAGGGCACCAACGTGCAGTTCTACGGCTATCCCGACGGCAAGGCCCGCATCTTCGCGCTGCCCTACGAGCCGGCGGCGGAATCGCCCGACAACGAATATCCCTACTGGCTCTCGACCGGCCGCGTGCTGGAGCACTGGCATTCCGGCACCATGACGCGCCGCGTGCCCGAGCTGTTCAAGGCCTTTCCCGAAGCCGTCTGCTTCATGCATCCGGACGATGCGCAGGACATGAAGCTGCGACGCGGCGACGAGGTGAAGGTGGTCTCCCGCCGCGGCTTCATCCGCGCCCGCCTCGAGACGCGTGGCCGCGACCGGCCGCCGCGCGGCCTCGTGTTCGTGCCGTGGTTCGACGAATCCAAGCTGATCAACAAGGTGACACTCGACGCCACCGATCCGATCTCGCTGCAGACCGATTTCAAGAAATGCGCCGTGCGCATCGAGCGGGTGAACATGTCATGATGAAACGATCCGCAATCATCCTGCTCGCCTTCGCGATCGCAGCGGGCACGGGCTCGCTGACGGCGCAGACCGTGACCTCCGGCCTGCGCGGCCCGACCCCGCTCAACGACGAGGGCCCGGCGCCGCCGATGCTGCCGAACCGCAACACCTCCGAGAAGGAGGTGCGCAACTATCCGGAGCAGCCGCCCGTCATCCCGCACAATATCGACGGCTATCAGGTCGACCTCAACGGCAACAAATGCCTGTCCTGCCACGCGCGGGCGCGCACCGCCGAGTCGCAGGCGCCGATGGTCTCGATCACGCACTTCATGGATCGCGACGGCCAGTTCCTGGCCTCGGTCTCGCCGCGCCGCTTTTTCTGCACCGAATGCCACGTGCCGCAGAACACCGCCAATCCGCCGGTCAGCAACGATTTCACCGACATCGACACGCTGCTGTCGCGTGCAAGTCCGGGTGGCCGGCGATGACGACGACTGCTGACGAGCCCAATGCGGAGCTGAAGGCCAAGCGCGGCTTCATCGCGCGCAGCTGGGCATTTCTGCTCGAGCTCTGGCAGGTGCTGACCCGGCCGAGCTCGGTGTTCGCCCTCGGCACCCTGGTGCTGGCCGGTTTCGTCGCCGGCGTGATCTTCTGGGGCGGCTTCAACACCGCGCTGGAAATCACCAACACCGAAAAATTCTGCACCGGCTGCCACGAGATGAAGGACAACGTCTACGCGGAGCTGAAGTCGACCATCCACTTCTCCAACCGCTCCGGCGTGCGCGCGACCTGCCCGGACTGCCACGTGCCGCACAACTGGACCGACAAGATCGCGCGCAAGATGCAGGCCTCCAAGGAGGTCTGGGGCAAGATCTTCGGCACGATCGACACGAGAGAGAAATTTAGGGATCACCGGCTCGAGCTCGCCGCGCATGAATGGGCGCGCTTCAAGGCCAATGATTCCCTGGAATGCCGCAACTGCCACAGCGCCGATTCCATGGACATCACCAAGCAGTCGCCGCGGGCCTCGGTGGCGCACCAGCGCTTCCTGTTCACCAAGGAAAAGACCTGCATCGACTGCCACAAGGGCATCGCCCACCAGCTGCCCGACATGCGCGGCGTTCCCGGCTGGCAGTAGGGCTTGGCGAGGCCTGAGCAAGCGCCTCGTCCTTCGAGACGACCGCTTTCAGCGGTCTCCTCAGGATGAGGCTGAGCGGCATCTTCGCCTGCCGAAACTGCTGCCACACACTCCGCCCTCATCCTGAGGGCCCGCCAAAGGCGGGCGTCTCGAAGGATGGGCCGCGGGGAACGGCCTCCCTACGCTTGAACGGGCGGGCCGAATGGTTAGTTTTGGGGGAAGGCGAATCGCCTCATTCGCCGCTCCCTCAAGACAGACATGGCCACTTTCACCCCGCATCAGGATGCTGCGCTCAAAGCCGTCGGCGACTGGCTCAAGGCCAGGCCGGGACGGGGCGGCACGCCGCCGGTGTTCCGCCTGTTCGGCTTCGCCGGCACCGGCAAGACCACGCTGGCGCGGCACATCGCCGAGGGCGTCGACGGCGAGGTGAAGTTCGCCGCCTTCACCGGCAAGGCGGCCCTCGTCATGCGCAACAAGGGCTGCGACGGCGCCTCCACCATCCATTCGCTGATCTACCGCGCCCGCGAATCCGGCGAGGAGCAGCCGAGCTTCGAGTTGTGGGACGATGCGCCGGCCTCGAAAGCGAAGCTGATCGTGATCGACGAATGCTCGATGGTCGATGCCGAACTGGGTCGCGACCTGATGTCGTTCGACTGTCCTCTCCTCGTGCTGGGCGATCCCGCGCAGCTGCCGCCGATCCAGGGCGGCGGCTTCTTCACCAACACCACACCCGACGCGATGCTGACCGAGGTGCATCGCCAGGCCCAAGACGACCCGATCGTGCGGATGTCGATGGACGTGCGCGAGGGCCGCGAGCTCGACATCGGCCGCTACGGCGAGAGCGAAGTGGTGTCGCGGAAGGAGCTCGACCCCGATCGCGTCATGGGCGCCGACCAGATCCTGGTCGGCCGCAACAACACGCGCCGCGCCTACAACATGCGGGTGCGCCAGCGCCAGAACATCGAGGATCCGTTTCCGGTCGCCGGCGACAAGCTGGTGTGCCTGCGCAACAACCGCAAGAAGGGCCTGTTCAACGGCGGCCTGTGGCGCGTCAAGTCGCGCAACACCTCGCGCTCGAAATCGCGCATCCTCTCGATGCGGCTATCGCCGGACGAGGATTTCGGCCACAAGGTGACCAAGGTCTCGGTGCGCGCCGATTGCTTCGAGGGCGGCGTCGAGCAGATCGCCTGGGAGCAGCGCAAGCCCTATGACGAGTTCGACTACGGCTACGTGCTGACCGTGCACAAGTCGCAGGGCTCGCAATGGGACGATGTCGTGCTGTTCGACGAGAGCTTTGCGTTCCAGGATTCGCGGGCACGGTGGCTGTACACGGGGATCACGCGAGCGGCGAAGCGGTTGAGCATCGTCGTCTAGAGTCCGCTGCCGTAGGGTGGGCAAAGCGCAGCGTGCCCACGCACTATTGCTTGAGGAGAGAGATCGTGGGCACGGCGCGTTGCGCCTTTGCCCACCCTACGGCACCGCAGATGTGGCGCGAGTATTCCCCTCACTTCCCCGCGACGAAGTAAAAATCCTCGCGGCCTGGCGGCGACCCATATGTGAACGGCTGCTGCCCGTGCTTGGTCGCGGCCCAGACGTCGTCGCGGACGATGTCGAACAATTTTCGGATCTCGACGCGCGGCTGCTTGATCTCGCGGGCGAGCGCGGTGGCGAACGGGCTGTTGGCGGCACCGTCGCCGTCCATCGCGGTCTCGCCGTGCTTGGCGGCGTAGACCACCATGAAGCCGGCACCGGGCTCGATGTTGGAAAAGCCCTTCTCCACCAGCTTCAGCGACAGGGTGCGTTGCATGGCCGGCGCGAACGGATTGTCGCGGCAGGCATCGAGGACAACGAGGCGGACTTTCCGCGCGGCGCCGACCGCAGCGATCACCTGCTCGAGCGCGACGGCCTCGGTCTCGGCGTCCTTGTCGGCGGTGAGCCTGGCGTCGACCGGAACGAGATAGTTTACCCCGCCGATCTCAAAACCATGGCCGGCATAATAGACCACGGCCCAATCGGCTTTTTCCGCTTCCTCGGCGAAGGCCTTCAGGGTCTGAAAGAACGTATCGCGGGTGAGGTCCTTGGTGTCGAGCACGGTCTGAAAGCCGAGGTCGCGCAGCACGCCCGCGATCAGCTTCGAATCGCGCGGCGGATTGGGCAGCGGGTGGGCGTTCTTGTAGGCGCCGTTGCCGATCACAAGCGCGACGCGACGGCCGGTCGTCGCGCCCGCCGCTTCTTTCGGCGACAGGGCGGCGAGCCGCTCCTGCGCGATGGCGCGGGCGCGCGCAACCTCGGTGTCGTCGAACCTCGTCAGCGAATAGGCCGCGGCGCGATAATCGGCGCGGGCCTGCGCGAGATCCTTCCGCCGCTCGTAGATCTGGCCGCGGCCGGCATGGGCGCGGACGTTGTTCGGGTTGATCTGGATGGCCGTGTTGTAATCCTTCAGCGCGGCGTCGAGATCGCCCTTCATCATGTTGACGTCAGCGCGGTTGTTGATCGCGAACACGTTCCTGGGCTGCTTCTCGATCAGGCCGTTGCAATCGGCCAGGGCGCGGTCGAACTTGCCCATCATGCCGTAGGTGACGCAGCGATTGCCGGCGATCTGCGGCGCGGCCGCATCAATCTTCTCGGCCTCGGCGAAATCGGCGATGGCGCCGTCGAAATCCTTCATCAGCGTGCGCGCGCGGGCGCGATTGGTCCAGGCGAGCAGGAATTTGGGCGTGTACTTGATCGACAGGCTGAAATCGTCGATCGCGCTCTGCAGCGCGCCGCGGCGCGCGTGGATGACGCCGCGGTTGTTGTAGGGAACGCCATAGGCCGGGCGCTTCTGGAGCGCGAGGTTGTAGTCGGCCATCGCGAGATCCTCCTGTCCGCTGCGCTCATAGGCGAGGCCGCGCAGGTTGAGCGCGACGACGTTGTCCGGATCGAGGTCGATGGCCATGGACAGCGTCTCGATCGCGTGGACATGGTCGCGCTTGTTGAGCAGGATATTGCCGCGCACGGACAGGGCGATCGCCTTGTCCTTGCCGGTGAGACGATCGGCGTTCAGCAGGTTCTCGCAAACCGTGGCGCGGGCCTGCAGCTCGGCCTGACGGTCGCGGCACAAAGCGAGATCGTCGCCGGGTTGGGGATCGGCCGCGGCACTGCAAGTGCCGGCGGCGAGGACGGCGAGGATCAGGAATACGACGCGCAGCATGTTGTCAGGCCAGCTCCAGCCACCATTTGGTCGATCGTCGATCGCGCCGGTTCATCTAGCGCGGAGTTCCGCACCCCGCCAAGCGGGCCGGTTGCCGCGTCACCCCTGCGCGTCCTCACGGTCTCGTGTCCGCCCCGGCGTAACAATCGGCGGCTCGGCCCGTATCTCGGATGATGCGAAAACGCGGCGGGGCAGGCTGTTCGCCCGGTCCCGTCCACCCTAGACTGTCAGACCTCCCAAAAGAGGATTGCCGAAAGAGGATTGCCATGCGCCGAACCGCCCTCGCCACCCTGCTCGCCGCAACCACCGCCGTGACGCTGGCTTTCTTGATGCCGTCCCGGGCCGCGGAGGAGGCGGTCGTGATCCCAGCTCCCGCATTGGACGCTTCGCCCGCAAGCGGCATCCAGACCGCCGTGCTCGCCGGCGGCTGCTTCTGGGGCGTGCAAGGCGTCTTCCAGCACACGGCCGGCGTAGTCAACGCGGTGTCCGGCTATGCCGGCGGCACCAAGGCGACCGCAGACTACCAGGCGGTGTCGAGCGGCCGCACCGGCCATGCGGAATCGGTCGAGATCAAGTACGACCCGAAGAAGATCTCCTACGGCAAGATCCTCCAGATCTACTTCTCGGTGGTGCACGACCCGACCCAGCTCAACCGCCAGGGCCCCGACGTTGGCCCGCAATATCGCTCGGCCATCTTCACCACGTCGGACGAGCAGAAGAAGGTGGCGGAGGCCTATGTCGCCCAGCTCAACGGCGCGAAGGTGTTCAACAAGCCGATCGTGACCAAGATCGGCGCGCTGGAGGCGTTCTATCCGGCGGAGGCCTATCACCAGGACTATCTGACGCTGCACCCGAACCAGCCTTACATCGCCTATAACGACATCCCGAAGGTCGAGAACCTGAAAAAGCTGTTCGCGGATAACTACATTGAGAAGCCGACGCTGGTGAATGCCGGCAAGGCCACCAACTGATCGAAAGATCACCAAAGCAACGGGAGACCCATGCCCGACACCAAGACGAAAGCGACCGAGGACAAGGTCATCAAGAGCGAAGAGCAGTGGCGGCGCGAGCTATCGCCGATGCAATACGCCGTGCTGCGCGAGAAGGCGACCGAGCGTCCCTTCTCGGGCGAATATGAGCACGAGCACCGTGTCGGCACCTATGTCTGTGCCGGCTGCGGCAACGTGCTGTTCGAGTCGGATGCCAAGTTCGATTCCGGCTGCGGCTGGCCGAGCTTCACCCAGCCGGCGGCCGAGAGCCACATCGACGAGGAGCGGGACACCAGCCACGGCATGATCCGCACCGAGGTGCTCTGCTCCAAATGCAGTGGCCATCTCGGCCACGTCTTCCCCGACGGCCCCGGGCCGACCGGCCTGCGCTACTGCATCAATTCCGCGGCGCTGAAGCTCGAGCCCAAATAACGCGGCGCGCCGCCGGGTTCCCCCGTGGAACCCGGCGGCGCGATGTGCTTTTCTGCTCTGGCGGTGCGGCCGATGATCGCATTCGGCGGCCGCCAGGGAGGATGCCATGACGCTTGGGACCATCCTGATCATCCTGGTGATCATCTATCTCGTCGGCGGCCTGTCCGGACGGTTCGGCGGCTACGGCTATGGCCTTGGTCATTCCGGCATGGGGATCGGCGGGGTCGTGCTGGTCATCCTGGTCGTGCTGCTGCTTCTTGGCAAAGTTTAAACCATATAAGTTATTGAAATATAAAGATTTTATTGGTCAGCGGAGCTGCCATGCGCGGATTCATCATCTCGCATCGCGGGGGTCGCATTTTTGTCAAATCGGCCTATATTAGAGGGATATTAGAGGGCGACAATGACATGTGGCGGGCCCGCTCGATTGCGGCCCCTGCCCTCCCCAACCCCACGCGCTTAAAGCCCCAGAGAAGATCACGAGGTCTTTGACCATGCGTCCACTGCGTCCGTTCAACTTCAACACCTCCGCCGAGCTCTTCCCCGCCGCCATCCGCAAGAAGAAGCGCGCGGGCTTCACCTATCGCCGGTTCGGCACGGCGGCCGAGGCCGTGCAGTTCGCGATGGAGCAGTTGCCGACGGACTCGCTGAACGGCGCCTATCTCCAGGTCGAGGAAGCGCGCTTCGACCAGAACGGCATCCGCTCGCTGTACGAGAGCGATGCCTTCCCGCTGCCCCGCCGGCCCAAGCCGGCCGCGGAGACCGACGCCGACGCGGCGTAAGCTTTCGCAACAAAGTTCGATGTGCGCAGAAGGCGCGATGGCCGAAAGGTCGTCGCGCCTTTTGTGTTTTTGGGCTGTCCGGCCGTCATTGCGCGCGCAGCGAAGGAATCCAGAGTCCCTCCGCGGAGAGATTCTGGATTGCTTCGCTGCGCTCGCAATGACGACTCTGGGAGATCCGGCGCATTGTCGACCAGTCGGACTCGCGGCGAGCGCTCTCAGCCAGACTACATCCGCGGCTGCTTTTCCAGCCAGCGGCGCAAGAGGCGGACGTTGCGCATGTTGGCGCGGAACATGACGTCGAAGGCGTCGCCCGCGAACGGGACGAGGCCGACCACGCCGTCGACCGCGACATTGCCGAGCATGCGCGCCGTGATGTGCCAGGGCGCGCCCAGCGCGCGGGCCTCGCGCACCAGCCACAGCGAGATCGCGGTGGTGATGATGTCGCCGACGACGGGGATCAGGCCGATCAGCCCGTCGATGCCGTAGCGGATGTTGGTGCCGGGCAGGATGAAGGCGACGTCGAGCAGCTTGGCGATCGCCTCGAGCCGTGCGATCCGCTGCTCGCGGGTCAGATTGCCGAACGGGCCGCCTTGACCGAACTCGAAGCGGAACTCGCGAAATCCCTGCTCCAGCCTTTCGGGCCTGATCTCGTGGCCTTCCTGGTCGATGATCGGCCCGCGGGCCTCGTCGCGCGAGAAGCGCGCACGCGAGCTGCTCCCGGAACGGGATTTGCGCGGAGCGAGGATGTCGTCGTCGGGCATGCCCATGGCCTCGAGTGAACGCGCCAGCGCGGCGGAGGTTGCTGCCGCGCGTCAGGTCGGCGCCGGCGCGGCTTGCGGCTCCTCGACATAGCGATGCACGAGCCAGGACGAAATCACCGCCGGCACGAAACCCACGAGCCCGTACAGGATGAACTGCACCGCGCCCGAATCCGGCCCGCGCGAGCTGTAGGTGAGCGAGGCCAGGACGAAGGCGAACAGGCCGACCAGGAGCATCCGCAAGCCGGGACCGATCCGGCGGATGTGGAGCAGGATGTCGTCGACCGCGCCGATCATCAGCGAGGGGAGGAAGCCGAACAGGTAGCTGTATTGCAGAGTCTTGAAGAACACCGCGAAAAGCTTTCCGACCTCGGCGAGATTGGTCTGCGCCCAATAGCCGGACTGGTAGGTCGTCGTCAGCAGCAGCAGGAACCCGCCGACGAACGGGCCGACCAGCGCAAACACCAGATAGCGTTTCATCAAGCACCTCACACTTTGCCGGCGTTATAGCAGCGCAGCGGGAACCTTGAACAGCGGGCGCCGGGCGCCATAAGGGGAACAAGTGGCAAGGCGATGAGTTCATGCTGGACCTGAATTCAACCCCTGACAGACTGGAGCCGCCGATGGCCCGCAAGATTCTCCTGGCGACGATCGCGCTGGCGGCCCTCAGCGGGCTGTCGACGTCACCCACGTTCGCCCAAGGCCATATGGGCACGCCGCAGGAGCAGCAGGCCTGCTCGCGCGATGCCCAGCGCTTCTGCCGCAAGGACCTCGGCAATGACGGCGCGGTGCAGAGCTGCCTGCAAGCCAATCGGGCCAAGCTGTCGAAGCCCTGCAGCAAGGTGTTTCAGAGCCACGGCATGTGAGGACGAACCCATCCCCGCGAATGGAGCGCGAAGCCATGTTGCACGACGAAGAGCTCTCGATCCTGCGGGACATCAGCCAGTCCGTCGCCTTCGCCGACGACCGGCAGGGCAAGATGGGGCAATTGATCGCCGACGGCTACGTGATGAAGGACGGCGATCTGTTCGAGCTGACGCCCAAGGGCGTCACCGCCGTCGAGGAACACGCCGCGTCGCTCGGCGCGAGCGATGCGGAACAGGCACGGGCGTCGTAGGCTGGCTGATCTGATCGCGCACGAGTGACTGGCGTGCAACAATTGCGAATTCCTTTGTGCCGGCCATTGCGGGCGCGTGACATTGGCGCATACTTCGCTCGGGCGGCGCAGCACTTTCGATTCGAGCATCACGAAATCGAGCGACCACATGCGGGATTGAAGCTCCCGGCGTGAAGGCTGTGACATGCGGCAGATCAAGCCGCGTGCGGCGCCCCAAAACCAAGTGGCTCAACCCACGGAACTCGGGGACGCAACCTTCATGACGCGCTATCAGACCATCACCTCTCTCTTCGCCTTCGCCACTACCTTCGTACTCCAGACATCACCCAGTCTCGCCTTCTCGCAACAAGCCCAGCAGATGTGCTCGGGTGACGCGATGCGGCTGTGCTCCAGCGAGATTCCCGACATCCCGCGCATCACCGCCTGCATGGTCCGGAACAAGGCCCATGTCAGCCCCGGCTGCCGCGCCGTGATGGACCGCGAGCACGCCGCCGCGGCGGCATCGCGCAAGCGGGAAGCCGCGGCGCAGTAGTCGTTCCATCCAAGATGTCATTCCGGGGCGGTGCGCAGCACCGAGCCCGGAATCCATCGGGCGGCATGTGACACGGTGAAATGGATTCCGGGCTCGCGCTACGCGCGCCCCGGAATGACAGAAGGGCTCAATCGCCCCACTGCGCGAAGGCGTCGTTGAAGGCGCGCTCGCCGGGGGCGCCCTTCTCGATGGCGATGATGGCGCGGCGCTGGTTGGCGTAGACCAGCGGCACGTCGAACCAGGAGCGCTCCTTCAGGAGCTGGACGTTGCGGGCGCGGTCGGCGTCGACATTGGAGAGGCCGACCAGGAAGAAGCCGTCGGTGACCTTGACCGCGAGGCCTGCCAGCGGCGTGCCGCGGGCCTGCTCGTTCGACTTCATCAAGATGCCCGGCACGTTGGAGACGCTGCCGCCGGGGAAATCCTGCGGCAGGATGAAGGTCAATTCCGCGGTGTGGCTCGCCGGCAGCGAGGAGTCGGTGTTGCGGCGGAACGACATCGTCATCTTGAACTTGCGGTCGGGGATCTCGATGTCGGCGCGCACGGCGAGGTCGGCCTTCTGGTTGCCCGAGGCCTTGATCGGCTCGAGCCGCCACACCACCGAGCCGACATATTGCTTGCCCTTCGGGTCGGACGGATCCTCGTCGTAGAGCACGACCTTCTGCGCCACCGGCGCGACCGGCTGGTCGCTGGCCGAGGGCTGACCGACGCGATCGGGAATCTTGGGCTTGCTCTGCGGCTGCGCCGGGGTCGGCGTATCAGCCACTTGCGTCGCGGACGGCTTGAGAAAGCCGTTGACGATCTGGACCAGCTGCTTGCCCCAGAGGATGCCGGCGCCGACCAGGATGAGCACGATGCCGACGGCAATCGCGCTCTTGAACGGAAAGGCGGAGCGGGTGCGGGCGCGCTTCTTGACGTCGCGGTCGGGGGCAATGCGCGCACGCGGCGACGGCGGCTGCGGCGTGTAGCGCTCGGCCTCCTCGATCGACTCGTCGTAGGAATAGGGCGCCTCGGATTCGCCGGTGCGGTTTTCCAGGCTCGGCTCCAGCCGGTCGAATTCCGGCGAGGGCGAGGGCACGTTGGCGTAGGTGCGGCGCGCGGCGCGGCTGGCCTGCGCGGCGGCACCGCCGAGATCATTGGCATCGGCCGTGATGTCGCGGAAGCCGCGCACGCCGGGCGAGGACGGCAGCGGCGGCGGCGGTCCCACATCGGGCGGACGGCGCGCACCCTGGCGATCGCGCCCGGCCGGCGGCTCGGGCGGCGCGGGGGGAGGACCCGACGGGCGCGGGGCGTCGAAACGGGGCGCGCGCGGCGGACGCGGTGCCTCGCCCTGGTCGTCGACGTTGAAGGACGGGCGGTCGGCGCGCGGCGGCGTCGGGGCCGGACGCGTGCGCGGCGGCGCCGCAGCCGGGTTGCCCTCGGTGGCACGGGTGCTGGCGCGGCGGAAGGCATCGCCACTGCCGCCGCTACGGGCGCCGCCACCGGGACGCGAGGCCTCGCGGGCACGCTGGGCGGCCTCCGATTCGACCTTGCGGACGGCCTCCTCCAGCGACAGCCGTTCGCGGGTGATCTCGGATTCGGAGAGCGGCGGCTGCACGCTGCGCAGCTGCGCGATCAGGGCCGTGCGCGCCCGCTCATAGAGCGCGCGACGGCTTTCGCCGGGAGCGTTGGGGTCCAGGGCGGCAATAGCGCGGGCGATCAGCGGGTAGTAATCAGCCATTTCTACTCAACTATACGCGCGTCCCGGTAAGATATCGTTAAGCCTCAAACGGATTTTGCACCAGGATAGTATCTTCGCGTTCCGGGCTGGTGGAAAGCAGCGCAACCGGACATCCCACCAATTCCTCGATCCGCCGGACATATTTGATGGCCTGCGCCGGCAGGTCGGCCCAGGACCGCGCATTGGCGGTCGGCTCCTTCCAGCCCTCGATGGTCTCGTAGATCGGCTCGACGCGGGCCTGCGCGCCCTCGCCGGCCGGGAAATGGTCGATCTCCTTGCCGTCGAGCTTGTAGCCGGTGCAGACCTCGATCGAATCGAAGCCGTCGAGGATGTCGAGCTTGGTCAGCGCGAGGCCATTGATGCCGCAGGTCCGGACCGCCTGGCGGACCAGCACGGCGTCGAACCAGCCGCAGCGGCGCGGGCGGCCGGTATTGGTGCCGAACTCGCGGCCGCGCTCGCCGATCTTGCGGCCGATCTCGTTGTCCTGTTCGGTCGGGAACGGGCCCTGGCCGACGCGGGTCGTGTAGGCCTTGCACAGGCCGAGCACGTAGCCGACCGCGCCCGGTCCGAGGCCGGCGCCGGTCGCGGCCTGGGCCGCCACCGTGTTGGACGAGGTGACGTAGGGATAAGTGCCGTGGTCGACGTCGAGCAGCGCGCCTTGCGCGCCCTCGAACAGCATGCGCTTGCCGGCGCGCCGCTCGATATCGAGCAGCCGCCAGACCGTCTCGGCATAGGGCAGCAGCTGAGGCGCCATCGCCATCAGCTCCTTCAGGATCACGGCGCTGTCGAATTCCGGCAGGTTGAGGCCGCGGCGCAGCGCGTTGTGGTGCGCCAGCAGGCGGTCGATCTTGTGCGGCAGCGTCTGATGATCGGCGAGATCCATCAGGCGGATGGCGCGGCGGCCGACCTTGTCTTCATAGGCCGGGCCGATGCCGCGGCGCGTGGTGCCGATCGCGGTCGCGGCGCTGGCGGATTCGCGATGCGCGTCGAGCTCGCGGTGCAGCGGCAGGATCAACGTGACGTTTTCCGCTACACGCAGATTGTCGGGGCTGACATCGACCCCCTGCGACCTGAGCCTGGCGACCTCGTCGAGGAAGGCGGCGGGGTCGAACACCACGCCGTTGCCGATCACCGACAGCTTGCCTTCGCGCAGCACGCCGGAGGGCAGGAGCGCGAGCTTGTAGGTCTTGCCGTTGATCACCAGCGTGTGGCCGGCATTATGGCCGCCCTGGAAGCGGACGACGATATCCGCCTGCTCCGACAACCAGTCGACGATCTTGCCCTTCCCTTCGTCGCCCCATTGGGCGCCGACGACGACAACATTGGCCATTCGCGGGTAATCCTGTTCAATCTGTCTCTAGAAGGCATGATCCTCGCGGAAAACCGGTGCCCACTCTTCCGGGATCATGCCTGCGCCCAGCCCAATCGGCGGCCGGAGCCGCCCGCACGCAAGGCAGCCAACCGGATAAAGGAAGCAGCCCCTCTAGGCAAGCAAGAACGGGGCTTTTTCGGGGTCCAAAGCCCGGTCCAAGCCCTTGATATCCGCGGAAAATCCCGACCCTTGCGGGCCGGCGTAGGCGGCTTCGACCAAAGCGTGAGAGGCCGCCTTCGCCGCTGGCATGGTCGCGATGCGTCCGCCCCCCGTTGCTGCAACCTCGTTTTCCGTGTCTTTGGACCTGCCGGGTGGATCAGCCGGCCCGGACCTCGCCGGGCCGGAGGGCTCGGCGTACTCGACGCGGGGCCCAACCATCACAATGTCCGCCACCGGCCACACCACGCATGCGGAAACATCCGGCCACAGCTGGATCGCCAACCAGCCTTACCTGCTGCTCAGCATCACCGCGCTGTGCTGGGCCGGCAACGCCATCGTCGGGCGGCTCGCCGCCGGCCACATTCCGCCGGTCACGCTGTCGTTCCTGCGCTGGTTCTTCGCCTTCCTGCTGGTGCTGCCGTTCGCCTGGAAGCACCTCGTGCAGGACTGGCCGGCGATCCGCGGCAAGCTCGGCCTGATGATCACGCTCTCGATCACCGGCATCGGCGCCTTCAACACGCTGCAATATTGGGCGCTGGAGCATACCCAGGCGCTCAACACGCTGCTGCTGCAATCGGCCGCGCCGCTGCTGGTGGCGCTGTGGTCGCTGGTCATCCTCGGCATCCGTCTTACCGCGGCTCAAGCCTTCGGCGTTCTGCTGTCGATGTGCGGCGTGCTGACCATCCTGCTCCACGGCGATTTCACCACGCTGTCGAGCATCGACTTCAACAAGGGCGACCTGATCTTCCTGCTCGCGCTCCTGATCTTCGCGCTCTATTCGGTGCTGTCATTGAAGCGGCCGCCGATGCACGGCCTCTCGTTCCTCGCCTTCACCTTCGGCTGCGGCGCCGCCTGTCTCATTCCGCTGGAGATCTGGGAACTGTCGGCACGCCCGGTGATGAAGCTCGACGGGCCGAACCTCTTGACCCTGTTCTACGTCGCCGTCTTCCCCTCGGCGCTCGCCTATCTCTGCTTCAATCGCGGCGTGCGCCTGATCGGCGCCAACCGCACCGCGCCCTTCTTCCACGTCGTGCCGGTGTTCGGCTCGATCATGGCGATGGTGTTTCTGGGCGAGCACCCGCAGGCGTTCCACTTCATCGGCTTTGCATTGGTGCTGTCGGGCGTGTTCGCGGCGTCAAGGAAGCAGACGACGTAACTCGCCTCGTAGGGTGGGCAAAGCGAAGCGTGCCCACGGCTTCTGCTGTGCGGGGTCATGGTGGGCACGGCGCAAGTGCGCCTTTGCCCACCCTACGAGTCTGCCCGCCTTCAACTTCGATGTGCGAATGCCGTAGCCTCCAAGGGAGGGTAAGCAAGATCGCCCCGCTACTTCGTCCTGAACTTGCTGTAGGCCTCGCTCGTCGCGATGATCACGTGCTCGGCGCAGCCGTTGACGCGATGCGGATCGGCTTCGCGCTCGTAGGCTTCCGACGTCATCATGTCGAGAAAGGTCGAGACGGACGGGTAATGGACCAGCGCGACGAAGTCCCAGTCGTTGCCCGCGTGAGGACCAAGCGCGACCGCCTTGGCTTCACCGGTCCAGAGCAGCGTGCCGCCGCGCGCCTTGATCATCGGCACCGCGATCGCGCTGTAGCGCAAATATGCGTCCCAGCCCGACCCGTTGCCGTCGCGCGAGCGCGCGTGGAAGCGCATCAGGTTCAGCATCACCACCGGCGCATTCGGATCGAGCCGCTCCAGACCCTCGATGTTCAACATATTGACCGCCAATGGCACCTCCTTAAGGCTCGGCTGCATTGTAGCATTGCGGCGCTGTGACTTGTGCCACGACGCCGATCCGGCGCAAGCTTGCACAAAACGCCCATGACAATTGCTTCGCCCGCGCCACCGGCCACCAATCCGGCCAGCTGGCTCAACAACCAACCTTATCTGCTGCTCAGCCTGAGCTCGCTGTTCTGGGCCGGCAACATCGTGCTCGCGCGCCATGTCGGGGCGCATGTTCCGCCGCTGACGATCACCACCATCCGCTGGTTCGGCGTGTTCCTGATCCTGTTGCCGTTCGCCTGGCCGCATCTGAAGCGCGACTGGCCCGCCTTGCGCAGAAGCCTGGCCCTGATGCTGTTCCTGTCGCTCGTCGGCTTCGCCTTCAACAACGCGATCTCGTACTGGGCGCTGCAATACACCGAGGCGCTGAACGCGCTGCTGATCCAGTCGGCGGGTCCGCTGTTCGTGGCGCTGTGGTCGCTGGTGCTGTTCGGCGTGCGGCTCACCGGCGCGCAGCTCGGCGGCATCGCGATCTCGCTGCTCGGCGTGCTGATCATCATCCTGCGCGGCGATCTCGCGGCGCTGGCAAGCATCAGCTTCAACAGGGGCGACATCATGTTCGCCTCCTCGCTGGTGGCGTTCGGGCTCTACTCGGCCTTCATCCCGCGCCGGCCGAAGATCCACCAGCTCTCGTTCCTGTCCTTCACCACCTGCTGCGGCGCGACGATGCTGCTGCCGACCGCGATCTGGGAGGCGGCAAGCGGCAGCGTGCTACAATTCGACGCGATCACGCTGGCGACGCTGGGCTACATCCTGATCTTTCCCTCCACCCTCGCCTATCTCTTCTTCAACCGCGGCGTGGCGCTGATCGGGCCGAACCGGGCGGCGCCGTTCTTCCATCTGGTGCCAGTGTTCGGCTCGGCGCTGGCGATCCTGCTGCTGGGTGAGAAGCTCCAGCCGTTCCACCTGATCGGTTACGCCCTGGTGCTCGCCGGCGTCGTGCTTGCATCGCGCCGGGGCTCGGCGATGAAGTAATTCCGCGCGACGGACGCGGTCACGACCTATAGCCATCTTCCGATTCCCCTTTGGACAAGCTAGGTTCCCCGCCAACCAAAAAGAGGGAACGACCAGACATGATTTCAGGGCTGATCCGAAACCTGCGGACCGTCGCCGTGGCCGCGCTGTGCCTCACGGCAGCATCCACCGCTCACGCCGACACCTATCCCAGCCGCAACATCACGCTGGTGCTGCCGTTCGCGGCCGGCAGCGGCACCGACACCACGACGCGGCTGATCTCGCAGCATCTGTCGCAGGCGCTCGGCGTTCCCATCGTGATCGAGAACAAGGCGGGGGCCAACGGCATGCTGGCCGCGACCTATGTCGCGAAGGCTGCTCCCGACGGCTACACGCTGCTGGTGACGACCAACACCACGCATTCGGCCAATCCCTATCTGCTCAAGAGCCTCACTTACGATCCGGTCAAGGATTTCACCCCGATCGCCCGCACCGGCGATCTGCCCTTCATGCTGGTCATCAATCCCGATGTGCCGGCCAAGACGGTCGGAGAGCTGGTGGCCTACGGCAAGGCCAATCCGGGCAAGCTGAGCTACGCCTCCGGCTCGTCCTCGGCGATCGTGTCGGGCGCGACCTTCGCGCACAATGCCGGGCTCGACCTGCTGCACGTGCCCTACAAGAGCTCGCCGCCGGCGCTCAACGACGTCATGGGCGGCCGCGTCTCGATGATGTTCGTCGACATCCTGACCGGCCTGCCCCACGTCAACGGCAACGCCCTGCGCGCGCTCGCGGTCACCACCAAGGACCGCTCGCCGCTGGTGCCGCATTTGCCCTCGATGCAGGAGGCCGGCGTGCCGGACTTCGACATCTCGTCATGGCAGGGCTATTTCGGCCCCGCCGGCATGCCGAAGGAAATCGTGACGCGGCTCAACACCGAAATCCGCAAGATCATCGAGAATCCGGAGGTCAAGGCCAAGCTCGCCACGCTCGGCATGGACGCCTTCTCCGGCACGCCGGAGCAGCTCGGCACTTTCGTGAACGAGCAGCTGGTGCTGTGGGAGAAGCTGATCACCAACGCGAAGATCGAGAAGCAGTAGCGCGGTCTCGTAGGGTGGGCAAAGCGTAGCGTGCCCACCGACCGTCGCGAATCAAAAGAAAAGGTGGGCACGACGCTTCGCGTCTTTGCCCACCCTACGAATACAGCGCACTTACGCCGCGCGGACCTTGGCGAGGAAGCCATCCACGGCATTGCGCAGCGCGCCGGACTGATTGTCCAGCTCGCGGGCGTTGCTGAGCACGTCGGTGGCCGCGCTGCCGGTCGCTTCCGCGGCCGAGGTGACGCTGCCGATATGGGCGTTGATCTCGCTCGATCCGGCTGCGACCGACTGGATGTTGCGCGCGATCTCGCGCGTCGCTTCGCCCTGCTGCTCGATCGATGCGGAAATGCCGGCGGTGATCTCGCTCATCTCGGCGATCGTCTGGGTGATGCCGGAGATGGCCGCCACCGCGTCGCTGGTCGAAGTCTGCATCGCCGCGACCTGGGCGGAGATCTCTTCGGTCGCCTTCGCCGTCTGGTTGGCGAGCGCCTTGACCTCGGAGGCGACCACGGCGAAGCCGCGGCCGGACTCGCCGGCCCGCGCCGCCTCGATGGTGGCGTTGAGCGCGAGCAGGTTGGTCTGCGCCGCGATCGAGTGAATGAGCTTGACCACCTCGCCGATCTTCTCGGCTCCGGTGGAGAGCTCCTGCACCGTGGCGTTGGTGCGCTCGGCATCGGTGACGGCACGGCTCGCAACTTCAGTCGAGCGCGTGACCTGGCGAGAGATTTCCGCAACCGAGCTCGACAGCTCTTCGGCGGCGGCCGCAACGGTGCCGACATTGCCGGACGCCTTCTGCGAGGCGGCACCGACGGTCGCCGCGCGCGAAGAGGCGTCGCTGGCGGTCGCGGTCATCGATTGCGCCGTGGCCTGCATGCCGGCTGCGGCCGAAGAGACCGAGCGGACGATGCCGTTGACGCTGCGCTCGAAGTCGTCGGCGATGTCCTCCATGGCGCTGCGGCGTTCCGCCGCGGCGCGTTCCTTGGCGTCCGCCTCGGTCCTCTCGAGGTCGCGGATGCGGACCGCGTTGTCCTTGAAGATCTGGACGGTCGCCGCCATCGCGCCGACCTCGTCGCCGCGGCCGACGCCGGGGATATTACCCTCGAGCTTGCCGTCGGCGAGATCCTTCATGCGGGTGCCGAGCCGGGCGAGCGGAGCACTGATGCTGCGGCCGATCAGCCAGGCGACGCTGCCGGCAACGATGACGATGCCGAGCACCGCCAGTCCGAGCAGCCAGTAGACCGGGCCCATCTTGGCGTCGATGTCGTCGAGATAGGCGCCGGTGCCGAGATACATGTCGAAGCCGGGCACCGCGACGGCGTACCCGATCTTGCGGATCGGCGTTTCCTGGCCGGGCTTCACATACTCATAGTGAAGCAGAATCTCGCCGTTGGCCTTGACGCCGTTCATCAATTCCAGCGACAGCTTGCGGCCGTTGGTTACGACGTCCATTCGGTTGGTGCCGATCACCTTCGGATCGGGCGCGAGCTGGGTGAGACCGTCATAGGACGTGCCGAACAGGTAGCCGGCACCCTTGTCGTAGGTCATCGCGTTGCCGTAGCGGCGAAGCTCGGCCATCGCGGCGTCCTTCGTCATCTCGCCGGCATCGACGCGCTTCTTCAACGCGGCGGCATAGTTGCGCGCCAGCTCGACGATCGCCTTGGCCTGGTCGATGCGCGCATTCACCATCTCGCGCTTCATCAGGTAGCCGGCGAGAACTCCGGAGATGCAGAGGCCGAACAGCGTGACGCCGACGAGAATGCCAAGCTTCGGCGCGATCTTCAGATTGCTCAACTTCACGGGTTAGCTCCGGCAATAATGGTACGGGCGCACGACGAGATCGATCAAATTCGAATCAAGGTTTAGTGGCGGAGCCCTTAGCAAGTTACTTACGTACCTCCGTAAAAGCCCCGACCTTTGCTCGGAAAAGCGGAAAGATACCTCGCTCGCGACAACCATGAATTGTACGCGCCCGCCCCGATTTCGCGTAAAAGACGCAAAGGCCCGTCACGAAGGCGGGCCACGACAAGAAACCAATCGGGAGCAGAGAATGCCGAAATACAGGGTGGTGACGCCGAAGGGTGCGAGCTTCACGGTCGCGGGCAGCGATTATTCCTATGAGCGCGAGGCGCTCGATCCGATCGATGCCGAGATCATCGAGGCGCCGGCCGACGAGGCCGGGTTCATCGCCGCCGCGAAAAATGCCGACGCGATCTACGCCAAAGGCATCCCGATCACCAAGTCGATCATCGACGCGCTCGAGAGCTGCAAGGTCATCACGCTCGGCTCGGTCGGCGTCGACAGTGTCGACGTCAAGGCCGCCACCGCCCGCGGCATTCCGGTCACCAACATCCCCGACACGTTCATCGAGGAGGTCGCTGACCACGCCATGATGCTGCTGCTCGCGGGCTTCCGCCGCCTGGTCGAGCAGGACCGCATGGTGCGCGACGGCCGCTGGGCCGAGGGCCGGCCGGCCCTGCTCAAGATTCCGAGGCTGATGGGCCAGACGCTCGGCTTCATCTCATTCGGCCGGGTCGCGCGTGCGGTTGCAAAACGCGCCGCGCCCTTCGGCCTGCGCATGATGGCCTACGATCCCTTCATCCAGGAAACGCTGATGTACGACCACGGCGTCATCCCCGCGACGCTGGGCGAGGTGCTGTCGCAGTCCGACTTCGTCTCGATGCATGCCCCTGCAAGGCCCGAGGTGCACCACATGCTGACCGAGAAGCACTTCCGGCAGATGAAGAAGGGCTCGATCTTCATCAACACCGGTCGCGGCGCCACGGTGGACGAGGAGAGCCTGATCAAGGCATTGCAGGAGGGCTGGATCGCGCACGCCGCCCTCGACGTGCTGGAGAAGGAGCCGCCCTCGCACAACAATCCGCTGCTCGGCATGGAGAACGTGACCCTGACCGCCCATGTCGCCTCGGCCTCGGCACGGTTCGACGAGGCGCGCAAGCGCCGCGTGGGCTACGAATTGTCACTGGTGCTTCAGGGCATGTGGCCGGTAAGCTGCGTCAATCCGTCGGTGCTGCAGAACACCGCGCTCCGCCGCTGGCAGCCCGTCAGCATGGACCGCGGACCGAACAGCTAGGCGGCCGGCGCAACAGCGCCCACGACCGAAACGGCCCTTCACCGGCGATCAACGCCGGGAAGGGAGACATCATAGGGAGGAACTGATGAGGAACGACATCACACGTCGTGATGCCTTGGCGCTGGGCCTGTCCGCTGCAACGCTCGCGGCCACCGGTGCTGCAGCGCAAACATCCAATATCAAGGCTGCCGACGTCACGGCACCCAAGCTCGAGATCGAAAAGGGCGCGTCCTTGCGCATGCTGCGCCCGGTGCGTTTCGTCCAGGCGGACGAGGACGTGTTCCGCGCCAATGCCGCAAAGTTCACCAAGGACACCGGGGTCGAGGTCAAGGTCGACTTCGTCGGCTGGGAAGACATCAACCAGCAGACCGCGGTGACCTCGAATTCCGGCGCCGGCCCCGACATCATCATCGGCTTCTCCGACGCGCCCCATATCTACATCGACAAGCTGATCGAGCTCACCGACGTCGCCGACTATCTCGGCAAGAAGTATGGCGGCTGGCTGCCGCTGGCGCAACGCTACGGCAAGAAGAACAAGAGCGAATCCTGGATCGGACTGCCGTTCGGCGCCACCGCGGGTCCCCTGATCTACCGCAAGTCGGTCCTGCAATCGGTCGGCTTCGACAAGGTTCCGGAAGATCATGCCGGCGTGGTCGACCTCTGCCGCAAGCTGCACAAGGCCGGCAAGCCGGCCGGCTTCGCGCTCGGCAACGCCAAGGGCGACGGCAACGGCTTCGCCAACTGGGCGCTGTGGTCGCACAACGCCTCCCTGCTCGACGAGGAGGGCAACGTCACCATCAACAGCAAGGAGACGATCGCCGCGCTCAACTGGGTCAAGGAGCTGTATCCGACCTTCATCGCCGGCACGCCGTCCTGGAACGACGTCAGCAACAACCGGGCGTATTCCTCGCAGGAGATCGCGCTGACGGCCAACGGCGTCTCGCTGTACTTCTCGCTGAAGAACGATCCGGCCACCAAGGCCATCGCCGAGGACAGCGAGCATCAGCTGCTGCCGAAGGGCCTGGCCAAGGTCTCGCCGATGGCGGGCCTGACATTGAACGCCATGGTGTTCAAGCACAGCCCGTACCCCAACGCCGCCAAGGCCTTCCTGCAATACATGCTGGAGAAGGACCAATACGAGCCGTGGCTCAATGCCAATTCCGGCTACTGGTCCCAGCCGCTGGCCGCCTATGCCGAGGCTGCCGTGTGGTCGCAGGATCCGAAGGTGAGCCTGTTCAAGAACACGATGAACAGCACCTATTATGACGGCTACAAGGGGCCGATCTCGACGGCGACCGGCGCGGTCAGCGCCGATTACGTGCTGATTCAGATGTGCGCGTCCGTCGCCACCGGCGCTGCCACGCCGGAAGCCGCGGCCGCCGAAGCCGAGCAGCGCTGCAAGCGCTACTTCCGACGGCAGAAGTGACGGCCGATAGGCCGTCATTGCGAGGAGCCCTTGCGACGAAGCAATCCAGACTTTCACCGCGGAAGCAGACTGGATTGCTTCGCTTCGCTCGCAATGACGGCGTGTTGAATTTCAAGAACAGGACAACACACTAATGTCCGTGACCACCCTCTCCTCCGCCCCACTGGCACAACGGCAGCCGAACTGGATCGTGCGGCTGTTCGACTACAAGCCGTTCCTGATCGCGATGTGCCTTGCGCCCGCGCTCGGGCTGCTCACCGTGTTCCTGACCTATCCGCTCGGGCTCGGCGTCTGGCTCGCCTTCACCGACACCACGATCGGCCGGCGCGGCATCTTCGTCGGGCTCGAGAATTTCCAGTACCTGCTGACCGATCCCTTGTGGTGGAACGCGGTATTCTACAGCGTGTTCTACACGGGGGTGGCGACCGTCGGGAAATTCGCGCTCGGCTTCTGGCTCGCCCTGCTGCTCAACAACCATTTCCCGTTCAAGAGCCTACTGCGCGCCATCGTGCTGCTGCCCTGGATCGTCCCGACAGTGCTCTCGGCGCTGGCGTTCTGGTGGATCTACGATCCGCAGTTCTCGATCATCTCGTATCTCCTGGTCGACGTTCTGCACTGGAAGTCGAGCAATATCGACTTCCTCGGCTCGCCCTGGCCGGCGCGCTTCTCGCTGATCGCCGCCAACATCTGGCGCGGCATTCCCTTCGTCGCGATCTCGCTGCTGGCGGGCCTGCAGACCATCTCGCCCTCGCTCTACGAGGCCGCGATGCTCGACGGGGCCAGCGCCTGGCAGCGCTTCCGCTACATCACCTTCCCGATGATGATGCCGATCCTCGCCATCGTCATGACCTTCTCGATCATCTTCACCTTCACCGACTTCCAGCTGGTCTACGCCATCACCCGCGGCGGCCCGGTGAACTCGACCCACCTCTTGGCGACGCTGGCGTTCCAGCGAGGCATCGCCGGCGGCGAGCTTGGGGAAGGCGCGGCGATCGCAGTGTCGATGATCCCGTTCCTGGTGTTCGCGACGCTGTTCTCCTATTTCGGCCTGGCGCGCCGCAAATGGCAGCAAGGAGAGGCCAATGACTGACTCCGTCGCGCAAGGCTCCACCGTCGCCGACGCAAAAGCGCCGCCCGATACCATGGCCTGGGATTCCGGGCTGCGGCGGCTGATGATGATCTACCTGCCGCTCGGCTGCTTCGTGCTGATCCTGCTGTTTCCGTTCTACTGGATGGCGATCACCTCGTTCAAGCCGAACGCGGAGCTGATGAACTACCGGGACAACAACCCGTTCTGGATCTCCTCGCCGACGCTGGCGCACATCAAGCATCTGTTGTTTAACACCGCCTATCCGCAATGGCTGAAGACGACGATGCTGGTCGCGATCGGCTCGACCACGCTGTCGCTGATCGCGAGCACACTGGCGGCCTACGCGATCGAGCGCCTGCGCTTCCGCGGCAGTCCCTATGTCGGCCTCGGCATTTATCTCGCCTATCTGGTGCCGCCATCGATCCTGTTCATTCCGCTCGCGACCGTCGTGGTGCAATTCGGCCTGTTCGACTCGCCGCTGGCCCTGATTCTGGTCTATCCGACCTTCCTGGTGCCGTTCTGCACCTGGCTCCTGATCGGCTATTTCAAGTCGATTCCTTACGAGCTCGAGGAATGCGCGCTGGTCGACGGCGCGACGCGCCTGCAGATCCTGCGCCGGATCACGCTGCCGCTCGCGGTGCCCGGGCTGATCTCGGCCGGCATCTTCTCCTTCACGCTGTCCTGGAACGAGTTCATCTACGCGCTCGCCTTCATCCAAAGCGGCGCCAACAAGACGGTGCCGGTCGCGATCCTGACCGAGCTCGTGACCGGCGACGTCTATCAATGGGGCGCGCTGATGGCGGGATCGCTGCTCGGCTCGCTGCCGGTCGCGATCTTCTACTCGCTGTTCGTGGATTATTACGTGTCATCGCTGACGGGGGCGGTAAAGGAGTAGACGAAGCTGCGGCCTTTGGCCCGGCTTCACAATCCTGCAACATGCGATCCGCATAAGCGTTGCGTCCGCCAACAGGAGACGCACATGCGCGCAACTTTTCTTTGCACCGTCGCCACGATGATTCTCACCGCGAGCACCGCGCTCGCGCAGAGCGAGGGCGAATTCCCCGCCAAGCTCGCCGGCCACGTGGTGATGCCGGCTGAAACGTTCATCGAGGCGCCGGCCGATGCCCCCGCCGATCTCAAGGCGGGAGGCAAATATACCACCGGCAAGCGGGTCGACGCGCCCGGCACCGTCATGGGCAAGTCCTTTGAACGTCCGACCGGCGTGTCGCTGCCGTTCAAGGGCCAGCCTCTGCAGGGCCATTCCGGCATCAAGACCATGCCCGACGGCACGTTCTGGGTCCTCACCGACAACGGCATGGGCGCGCGCGCGAACTCGCCGGATTCGATGCTGTACCTCAACCGCTACAAGATGGATTGGGCCAGCGGCAAGATCGAGCGGCTGGAGACCATCTTCCTGCACGACCCCGACAGACGCGTGCCGTTCCGCATCGTGCATGAGGACACCCAGAAGCGCTATCTCACCGGCTCCGATTTCGACACCGAAGGCTTCCAGATCGTCGGCGACACCTTCTGGATCGGCGACGAATTCGGCCCCTATATCCTGAAGGCGGACAAATCCGGCAAAATCCTCGGCGTGTTCGACACGGTGGCCGACGGCAAGCCGGTGCGCTCGCCCGACAATTGGGCGGTGGGAACGCCAGCCGCGCCGGGCGCGACCTACACCAACGTCAATCTCCGCCGTTCCAAGGGCTACGAGGGCTTCGCCGCGTCGAAGGACGGCAAGTTCCTCTACGGCCTGCTCGAGGGACCGCTGTGGGATGCCGAGAAGAAGGATTGGGAGAAGGTCGACGGCAAGGAAGCCTCCCGCATCCTCGAATTCGACGTCGCCGCGGAGAAATTCACCGGCCGCTATTGGCAATATGTGTTCGAGCAGAACGGCAACGCGATCGGCGACTTCAACATGATCGACCAGGCCTCCGGCCTCGTCATCGAGCGCGACAACGGCGAAGGCACGGCCGACAAGGCCTGCCCGCAAGGCCAGCGCGGCGAGAACTGCTTCCCCGACCTCGCCAAGTTCAAGCGCGTCTACAAGATCGAGCTCTCCGACGCCAATGTCGGCAAGCCCGTGCGCAAGATCGGCTATGTCGACCTGATGAAGATCAGGGATCCCGACAAGAAGGCGCGCAAGTCGCTCAACGAGGGCGTCTACACCTTCCCGTTCTTCACCATCGAGAACGTCGATCGCGTCGACGACACCCACATCATCGTCGGCAACGACAACAACCTGCCGTTCTCCTCCAGCCGCGATCCCAACAAGGCCGACGACAACGAATTCGTGCTGCTCGAGGTCGCGGATTTCCTGAAGGCGAAGTGAGCGCCCCACCCTCATTGTCATCGCCCGGCTTGACCGGGCGATCCAGTACGCCGCAGCAGTCCTGATGAATCTCGCTGCCTCTGGAATACTGGATGCCCCGCCTTCGCGGGGCATGACACCGAGGGCTACCTCACCGTAAATGCCACCGGAATCGTGAAGCTCATCGCGCCGTTCTTGATCTCATCCGGGATCGGCGGGAACGGGGAGGCCTGGCGGAGCATGGACATCGCCTGGGCGTCGAAGGCGGCGATGCCGGACGCACCACTGAGGCGGCTCGACGTCACCTTCCCGCTGCGGCTGATGGTGAAGCTGAGCCTTGCAACGCCGCGCTGGCCGCCGCCGCCGGCCGGATAGGAATGGAAGCGCATCAGATGCGCGCGGACGCGTTGGTTGAAGGATGCGACCGCGGCGGCCGTCGCACCCGCACTCATGGCGGATGCCATGGGCGCCTCTCGCTCGGCGCGCGGCGGTGCGGTGGTGCGCGGCGCCGGAATTGCGTCCGACGGCCTCTTTGCCTCACGTCGAACCACCTTCGGCTTCTCCTGCGCGGGCTTTTCGACCGGCACGATTTTCGCCGGCGCGGACCTGGCGGGCGTCGGCTCGAGCTTCTGCTCCGGCGGCGCGACCACCTCCGGCCTTTCCTGCGGCGGCGTCGGCGCGATGGTCTCCTCGACGGCCTGCTGCTGCACCGGCTCCGGCGGCGAGGCATCCGCCTCCTGCATCAGCGGCCCCGGCGCGACGTCGTCCAGCGTCGGCTGCGGCGCCGATGTCACCGGCGACATGTCGACCATGATCGCAGGCAGGCTGACGCCCTGCTCGGGCTGCGTCCTGAGCCAGCTCATTGCAAGCAGCGCGGCAGCGACATGCAGCGCCACGATCACGCCCGCCGACAGGCCCCAGCGCGCGCCGTCGCGCTCGCCGAGCGGCTCGTGCAGGGCGAAGGCATTCGCGGCCATCAGCTGCGTCCGTCGAGGCCGACAAGGGCGACCTTGAGATAGCCGGCGTTGCGCAACGTGTTCATCACCTCCATCAGCTCGCCATAGGAGACGGCCTTGTCGGCGCGCAGATAGATGCGCTCGTCCTTGCGGCCCTTGGTGGCGGCATCGAGCGAGGTGCTGAGCACGTCGCGAGCGACGATATCCTCACCGACCGCGATCGAAAGGTCCGGCTTGACCGTGACGAAGACCGGCTTGTCGGGCCGCGGTGCCGGCTCGGCCGCCGTTGCCGGCAGATCGACGCCGATGTCGACGGTGGCAAGTGGCGCCGCCACCATGAAGATGATCAGGAGCACGAGCATCACGTCGATGAACGGCGTGACGTTGATCTCGTGCGTGACCTCGAGCTCGCCGGCATCGCCGCGCGAGCCGAGCTTCGATGTCCCGAGCCTGGCGGCCATGGCCTACTCCGCCGCTCGCGCCAGACGGAAATGGCCGTGGTCGCGCTGGCGGCTCACCAGCAGCATGAGCTGCGCCGAGGCGTCGCCGAGCAAAGCGCGGTAATTGGCGATGCCGCGGACGAGGTGATTGTAGATCACCACCGCCGGAATCGCGGCGACGAGACCGAGCGCGGTCGCGAGCAACGCTTCGGCGATGCCGGGCGCGACCACCGCAAGACTGGTGGTATGGCTCTCGGAGATGCCGATGAACGAATTCATGATGCCCCAGACGGTGCCGAACAGGCCGACGAACGGCGCGATGGCGCCGATGGTCGCGAGCACGCCGGTGCCGCGCGCGATCTGCCGGGCCATCGCCGCCTCGACCCGTTCCAGCCGCAACGCGATGCGCTCCTGCAGGCCGTCATCGACGATGCCGCCGGAGAGCTCGGCCTCCCTGGCGCAGGACTGGATCAGCTGCGCGACCGCATCGCGCGCGTCGCCGGTCCGTGCGCATGCTTCGGCCAGCGTCATGTTGCCCTCGAGGGCACGTGTCCGCTGCACGGCGAGCAAGGCCTTGCGGCGCAGCTCGACGGTCTTGGCGAGCCACACCGTCCATGTCACCAGCGAGGCGATGGCGAGGCCGACCATCACGACCTTCACGACGATGTCGGCACCGAGAAACATGCCCCAGGGCGACAGATTGCGCGGCAACAGCGCCGCGTCGATCGCGAAGGCCGGAGCCGGCGCGAGCGCCAGCGCGATTGCTGGGATCACATGCCGAAGCCTAGACTTGCTCTGCATCCTGATCTCCCCAGGTTGAAGCAAACTAGAGTGCGGGCGCGATCCGGTCCGCAAGCTGCCGGAACCGTGCCAGCTGATCCGCCCGCAGCGCCCTCGTCTCGTCGCGGCCGACGAAGACCTTGAACATGATGCCGCCGTCGGCGTTCACGAAGGCGACGAAGGCCGACACCTTGCCCATGAAGGGCCGCTCGACGAAGGCAATTCCTGCGCAGCGCTCGTGGCGGAGATGACCGTGCAGGCCCTTCGGCTGCATCAGGTTGAAATAGCCGCGGCCGACCTCGCCCGCAGAGATCGATCCCGTGAACTCGAAGATCGCGTCATCGGTGTGCACGATCAGCGTCACCTCGCCCCATTCCGAAATGTCCTGCATGGCGGCGGCGAAATGCTCGCCGCCTCCCATGCGCACCATGGACCGCGGCAGCGCCTCGATCACCGCGCGCGGGGTGACCTTGCGCTCGCGCGCAACGTCCTCGACCACCGCGCCGGGATTGTCGGCCATGTACGCCTTGAGATCGGCGAGTTCGGTGCTCAGCATGTCCGGCTTCCTTTCGTGATCGGCCGCGATCAGGCCGCCGCGCTCGCCTTGCGCTCGGTCATGATGACCTCGAAGCCTTCAAACTTCGGATGACCGAGATAGAGGCTCTCGCCGGTCTTGTTGTCGGCGCGCGCATGAGCGCGGCGGAATTCCTCCGAGCGCGTCCAGGCCTCGAAGGCCGCCTTGTCGACCCACACGGTATGCGAGGAATACAGCGTGTGGTCCTCGGCGACCGGCCCCTTGAGCAGATGGAATTCGACGAAGCCCGCCATGCTGCCGAGATAGGACTCGCGGGTCCGCCAGACGGTTTCGAACGCGGTTTCCGAGCCGGGCTTCACCTGGAAACGATTCATGGCGATGAACATTCGACTTTTCTCCTGTGACTTGTAGATCGGCAATTGCCGATCGGATCTTTCATGACGGATCGAAAGCCACGCTGACGCATCAGCGTGGCTTTCGAGATCAGCTCGGCATCCCTGGAGAGAACCTCCGGTGTCTCCCTCAGGTGCCGCCAAAGTGGTACTTGAGACCTCCCTTGATCACGAGCCCGGCACCGGCGCTCGCCCACTTCACGTCATTTTGCGTGTCACCCGTGCTACCGACCGGAATGGCGTACGGCCGATAGTAGCGGTTGAAGAGGTTCTCGACCGAGAAGTTGAGCGTGAGATCGCGCGTCGGGTGATACTGCGCGTAAAGATTGACGAGATCGTACGACGTCGCCGGCGTGTAGGTCCTGGGGATGTCGTAGTTGGCGATTGCCGACGTCCACATCATCGAAAGGATGAGGGTGCGGTCGAGCAGACGCACGCCGGCCGTCGTCGTGATCTTCTGCGGCGGAATGCTGTAGAGGCCGAAGCCGGTCTGGAGATTCTTTCCGCTCTGATAGGTCCCGGAGAGGCCGAAGAACCACAGGTTCGCGTCATACATCGCCTCGGCCTCGACGCCTTGAATAAGCGCGGACGCCACGTTCTGATACTGCAGGAACGGGAGCACCGTGATCGACGGTGCCGGTGGCGGCCCGGTCGGGACCACGAGCGGGTTTCCGTAAGCGACCTGATCGATGAAGTCGCTGATGTCGTTGCGGAACACGTTGATCTTGCCGCGCAGCGTGTCGCCCGCCGTGAAGAGATCGTTCTTCTTGATGTTGAAGCCGATCTCCTTGTTCTTGCCGATCTCGGGGCGCAGGTTTGGATTGGGCACGAAGCAGAAGGTCGAATCCGCGCCCGGTCCCGGCGTGCCCGACGGACAACGGAAGAACGAGTCGTTGACCGTCGCGCCGGCATGTGGCCCGCTCACCAGCGTCTCCGTGATCGAGGGCGCCCGATAGCCTTCCGCGTAGCTGGCATAGGGGGTCACCACAGCGGTCGGAACGAGAGCAACGGTGATCTTCGGCGACAGGCGATCGCCGCCCGACGACGAGGACGCCGAGGAAAGCTGATAATTGTCGTAACGGAGCGCACCGATCACCTCGAGCATCGAGGTGTAGTTCGCCCTCCACTGCACGAAGCCGCCCGATACTGTGCGCTGACCGCCGGGGGTCGTGACCTCGGATGTACCGGTCCTGTCTTGAGATGACACCTTGTCCTGGAACGCATCCAGACCGTAAGTCACCGCGTGGCGCCAGCTTCCCGTTTCGAAGCGCGTCGTGTTGTGCACATCGATGCCGATTGTATCGAGCAGGTATCCGCGATTGCTCCCGATGCATCCCGAGACGGCGTTGCCGGGCACGCCGCCGCAATAAACGGAGGGCGTCGCAGTGGTGTGCCGGGTCTTGATCTGGTCGTTCTCGGTGCGATTCCAGTAGATCTTGGCATCCCAGTCGAACCACTGATCGTCCGGCTGCGCGTATTTCCAACCGAGCGTCGTGGTGTAATTCTTCACGTTGGACGCGTAGATGGATGTGCCGCTCAGATTGTTCGTGCCGTTCGCATTGGTCGAATTGGGATCGCCCGCGCGCCGCGGTGGTTGGCCCACACTGAAGATGTCCTCCTGGAAGATGGCGCCGAGCTTGACTTCGTGGCCGTCGGCCGGACGAACCGTCAGCTTGGCGATGCCGCTACTCAGACGGTTGCCAGTGTTTGCGACTTCATAGCCAGTACCGTCCTTGTAGCTCTCCTGAGTCGAATAGGTCCCCCCTGCGAATACGTCGACATTGGGATTGACGTGAACACCGCCAAAGGCGGATCCGAGTGCGCGTCCGTAGTTGCTGCCGAGGATGGTTTTCACGTCGACGCCCCAGCGCTCTCCCACGCGGACAACGTCCTCGATGTCCTTGGTGCGGAACGAGGCCACGCCGCCGATCGCACCGGAGCCGTAGATGTTCGCGGTCGGCCCGCGCACGATGTCGATGCCGCTGATCAATTCCGGATTGAGGAAGAACGAACCATTGGCGAAGTGACCGGTGCGCTGGTAGTTCTGCCGCGCGCCGTCGACCACGACGGCAACGCGGCCGAAATCCTGGAGGCCGCGAATGTTGATCGAGGTGGCCGGATCATCGCCGCGATTCTGAACCCAGACGCCGGGCAAGTTGTATATGAGATCGCCGATGGTGCTGGCTTGGCGGGCTTCGATCTGCTCGGACGACACCACACTGACCGGCGCCAGCGCGTCGACGGCGCGCTCTTCCGTCTTGGTCGCCGCAGCCGTGATGGTGTCGAGCACCTGAACGGGTGCCGTGCTGCCAGCCTGGGCGCGCGCATTCAGGGCGTCAGGCGTCGGCTGCTGTGCGACTTGCGGCTTCGCAGGCTTGCGCTTGGCCTGTTTCGGTCGTTCGGAGGACGCGTTTTCACTCTGCGGCGATGCGGTCTGCGCGAGACTGCCTTCCGCCGTCATTGCCGCAATTGAAACCACCGACGCGCCCAAAATCAGGGCGCGCGCATACCTAGCCCCGTCAGCCATATCAGCCCCAGCCTGCACTTCACTTTGGTTTTTGATGTCGTCTGGCTGGCGTGCGCTCGCAACGCGAGCGACTGGCTGGCTGAGTGTCTCGAGAGGCGGGCGAGTTCCCCGCTGCCAGAAATGGTTACGTGGCAACACTCTGACGGTCAATGACATCAGGTTGCAGTTTATATCGATTGTAAACTGCGAACGTTGGAATGCGCTTGGCGCCGCCTGTACAAACGGGCGGTACTCCAAGTTTTCGAAAGCGCATCACACCGACTATGTCAGCAACATCAGGAGACAGCAGCGGCAGCGCGGCAGGGCCGGCACAAAGCCCTTCCGCAACAACGCGAACGCTCACCATGCGCGGGAGCCGCATCGACAGCCGCGAGCTGTTTGCCGCCGAGCGCGAGATCATCATTGCGCATGGCGAGGACAGTTATCGTCTCCGCCTGACCTCGCAGAACAAGCTGATCCTGACGAAGTAATTGCAATGACATCTTGCCGCACCCTCGCCAGTCTTCTGCTCTCCGGTGGAATCGCGTTCGCGTCTGCTGCGCACGCCGCGGGCATCACCGTGCATGACGCGCGCAATCGCGACGTCACTGTTGCCGATTTTGCCCGCACGGTGTCGATCGGCGGCGCCATCACCGAGATCCTCTATGCGCTGGGATTGGAAAGCCGGCTGGTCGGCGTCGACACCACGAGCCTTTATCCGGCGGCGGCGCTGCACGACAAACCCAATGTCGGCTATATGCGCCAGATCTCGGCCGAGGGCGTGCTCGGTCTCAACCCGACGCTGATCCTGGCGATCCAGGGCTCGGGCCCGCGCGAGACCATGGACATCCTGGAGACGGCGCAGGTGCCGCTGGTGCTGGTGCCCGAGACCTTCTCCGAGGAAGGCCTGATTGCGAAGATCAAGCTGGTCGGCCACGCCATGGGCGTCGATGCGCGTGCCGAATGTCTCAGCGCCGCGGTCGGCGCCGATCTTGCGCAGCTCCGCGCGCTGCGCGCCAAGGTGACGAAGCCGGTGCGCGTGATGTTCGTGATGTCGCTCCAGAACGGGCGGGCGATGGTGGCGGGCCACAAGACCGCGGCCGACGAGATCATCCAGCTGGCGGGCGCGGCCAACGCGGTCGACGATTACGACGGCTACAAGACCATCGGCGACGAGGCGATCGTGGCCGCAAAGCCCGATGTCGTGCTGTCGATCGAGCGCGGCAAGGAATCGCTGCAGGCCGATGCAGTCTACACGCACCCCGGCTTTGCGCTGACGCCGGTCGCGGCCAACAAAAGCTTCATCACCATGGATGGGCTCTATCTACTCGGCTTCGGGCCGCGCACCGCGGCGGCGGCGCGCGATCTCTCGGTCAAGCTCTACCCGGCCCTGGCTGCGGGCGGCGCGTTCACGTCGGCGCTGTCGACGGCGAATTGCCGGCAATGAGCGTGGCCGTCGGCATCGAAGCACGGAGGGCGCGACGCCGCGCGGGACGGCGGGCCGCATCGTTCGCGATTCCCCTTCTGCTCGTGGTGCTGGTGATCACCGCGATCGCCGCCCTGACGGTCGGCGCCGCCGGCATCCCGCTCTCCCGGCTGCCTGCCGCGCTGGGCTTGGCCGGCGAAAGCACGGCCATGACGGCACGCGACCAGCTCGTGCTGTTGTCGATCCGCATCCCCCGGATCGCGGCGGCTGCGATGATCGGCGGCCTGCTTGCCGCGGCCGGCGCGATCATGCAGGGGCTGTTCCGCAACCCGCTCGCCGATCCCGCCCTGGTCGGTGTCTCCAGCGGCGGCGCGCTCGCGGCCGCAAGCGCGATCGTCTTCACCGATTCCCGCTTCGGCGAGGCGCTGCGCTTTCTCCAGACCGAGCTGTTGCCGCTGGCGGCCTTCGCGGGCTCGCTGGCGACCACCGCAATCCTCTACGGCATCTCCAGTCGGTCGGGGCGCACCTCGATCGCGATCTTCCTGCTCGCCGGCGTCGCCATCACCGCGATCGCCAATGCGGGCATCGGGCTGCTGGTTTTCATGGCCGACGATCGCCAACTGCGCGACATCACGTTCTGGATGCTGGGCTCGATGAGCGGCGCGACCTGGACCAAGGCCGCCGTGCTCGCGCCGGTCCTCATTGCCGGACTCGCGGCCTGCGCCTTCATCGCCCGCGGTCTCGACCTGCTGGTGCTCGGCGAGGCCGATGCCTTTCACGGCGGCGTCGATGTCGAGCGCCTGAAGCGGATCTCGATCGTGATCGTCTCGGCCATGACCGGCGTCGCGGTGTCGATCAGCGGCGTCATCGGCTTCGTCGGCATCGTGGTGCCACACCTGCTCCGTCTCGTCATCGGCCCGGCGCATCGCCTGCTGCTGCCGGCCTCGGTGCTATCAGGCGCGATCCTGATGGTCGGCGCCGACACGCTGGCACGCACCATCGTGGCGCCGGCGGAGATGCCGATCGGCATCCTGACCGCGGCCGTCGGCGCACCCGTCTTTCTTTTCATCCTGCTGCGGCAGCGCGGGCTCGCAGCGCTATGACAGCGGTGCTCGAGGCACGACACTTGGGCAAGCGCGCCGGCCGCGCGACATTGCTCGACGGCGTCGACCTGACGGTCGCGGCCGGCGAGATGGTCGCCATCATCGGCCCGAACGGCGCCGGCAAGTCGACGCTGCTGCGGCTGCTCTCCGGCGATCTCCGTCCGAGCGCCGGCGAGGTGCGGCTCAAGCAGCGCGACATCGGCAGCTTCACGCCGCGCGAGCTCGCCGCGCGCCGTGCCATGCTGTCCCAGCACATCAACGTCACCTTTCCCTTCACCGTCGAGGAGATCGTGCTGATGGGCGCGGGAGAGCGCAGCTTGCGCGAGGCTGGCCCGCTCGTCGATGCCGCGCTGGACGAGGTCGGCCTGTCGCATTTCCGCGAGCGGCAATTGCCGACGTTGTCAGGCGGCGAGCAGCAGCGCGCTCATTTCGCCCGCGTGCTGGTGCAGCTCGCCTGCGGCGAGGCCGAGCACGGCCCCGGCCTCCTCCTGCTGGACGAGCCGACCTCGAGCCTCGATCTGCGTCACCAGATCGATCTCGTCGAAGCGGCGCGCCGCCGGGCGGCTGCGGGCACCGCCGTGATCGCGATCCTGCACGATCTCAACCTCGCGATCCGCTTTGCCGACCGACTGGTCGTGCTGGCCGGCGGCAGGCTCGCCGCGGACGGCCCCCGCGCCGATGTCGTCACACGCGAGAGGATCCGGGAGATTTTCGAGATCGACGCGCTCGTGCATCAGGCCGACGGCGTGCCGTATGTGCTGCCGCAGTCGATGCGGGCTGCCCCTCACCTCTCCCCAGCGGGGAGAGGTCGGATTGCGCAGCAATCCGGGTGAGGGGCCGCAGCGACACGTGAGGATGTAACCCCTCACCCGAAACGCATCTTCGATGCGTTTCGACCTCTCCCTATGGGAGAGGTGAAGGCACCACCTCTACCCCGCCGGCACGATCACCATGCTCTTGTCCTTCGGCCAGCGGACGCGCCAGGCGAAGTTGATGTCGCGGGCCTCGCCGGGCTTGGCGTCGAACGACCATTCCAGCACGCCGCGCTTGTCGCGGATGTTGGTCGCGGTCGGCTGGGTGCTCGAGGGCAGCAACTCGACGACGATGTCCTCGTTCTCGCTGACCGGCAGCTGATCCTCGATCGCGACGCGAATCGGGAAATCATGGCCGTTGCGGATCGTGGTCTTGAACGAACGCTCGTCGGTCTTCGACGTCGTGACCAAGAGGCCGGCCGAACCTTCGTTGCGCTTGAGCACGGCGCGCTCGATCTTGACCTTGTCGTCGGCGCCGAAACCGAGCCGCACAATGTCGTCCTTGGCGGACGCCGTGATCTTGCCGCGGCCGACGAAGGTACCGTCGCGGTAGATCGCGACCTTGCCCGGCAGCAGCGTCGTGTCGTCGGTCTGCTTGAAGCTGGCTTCGAGGAACGCGGTCGGATCCAGCACCGGCGCGGCGCGCACCGCGAGATCGGCGGGCACGTTCACCGAAGCGATGCGGAGGCTCTTGGCGCCCTCGGCGGCGCCGAGGCTGACGCGGCCGGGAATCCTGAAGGTCGCCTGGAAGTCGCCGATCTCGGCGATGGCCTGCTGTTCGTCCGCCCGCTCGCGCGACTCGGCCGCCTCTGCGATCTTGGCCATGGCGGGCGATTGCGCCTGGCGCGTCATTGGCGCGGGCCGCGCCAGATCGGAGACCGAACCTGCTGCCAGCGGCTTCGATACCTGCGGATATTGCGCGATCAGCGAATGCAGCTCCGGGGCACTGCCGCCGCGGCTGATGCGGGTCGTGAAGACGCCGAGCGTCACGTTCGACCAGTCCTCGCCGGTGGATTGCGTCACCTCGGCGCGACGAACCAGTTCGAGCTGCGGCTTGCGATCCCTGGCGCCGGTGTCGAGCCGGGCGTCGTAGAGCGGCACCCAGCGTGCGTTGCGCACGGCATAGGTCACCCGCAGCGTCGCCTTGGTCGCAGCGGCCGAGGCGACGTCGATCCGCACTTCCAGCTTGCTCGGCGGCTTGGCCGAGCGCTCGGCTTCCAATTCCGCGATCTGGCGGTCGAGCTCGCGCTGTTTTCGCGTCGCATCGCGAATTGCGCTGTCGGCGGTCGCGACCTCCTCGGCGACCGCGGCAAAGGCCGCGCGCCATTCGGCGATCGGGCGCGCCTCGCCCTTCTCGCCGAGGCCGGCCGGCGAAGCTTCTGCAAAATGCTGCGCGAACTTGCGCCGGGCATTGGCCGAGTCGATCGCACCCTGCAGGTCGGCCCGTTGATCCCTCAGCGCTTCGAGGCGCTTGTCGAGCTCGGGTGGTTGACCGGCGGCGCGGCCTTCGGCGGGCGCGCATCGATCGTGCCGATCGTGAGCTTGGCGCCCGCCTCGCCTTCGACGCGGAGGGACGACGGATCGAGCGAGAGTGGAAAATCCTTGGCGACCAGCGTCGAATCGCCGGAGGCCAGATCCAAGGAAATGACGCGGGTGATGGTGGCGCCGTCGGGATAGACGGTCACCGTGTCGATCGCCGACGTGGCGTCCACGTTGGCCGCCCATGACGGCGACGCGAGGGCCGTAGTCACCAGGACCAGGCCCGTGGTTGCCAAATATCTGGCGGTGATGCGCATGAAGTCCCTCCTGCCGGTATCGCCGCGCCGCCAGCCGGACGCGCGCGATGAAATGCCTCGCCATCGTGGTTGGACGCGGCAGGGAAGGAACTGGTTCGATTGAGGTATCCATGGGGCACGGCCGCGGCGGCACCATGGCCGCGGAACGCTCGGGTGATCCCGGCAGCTTCAGGCCTGGGTCTACGAGCCTTGGCCGAAGATGCGCCGGAGCAGATCGGTGACGTTCTTGGCGCCGGCTTTCTTCAGGATGCTGGCGCGGTAACCTTCGACCGTCCGCGCGCTCAGATGCATCCGCCGGGCGATCCCCTTGTTGGTGAGGCCGGCGGCAAGATGCTCGAGCACATCGGCTTCGCGCGCGGTCAGAGGTTCGCAGCCCGGCAGCCAGCGTTGCCGGATCGCGCCGGGTTGCGCGAATTCATCGATGGCGGCATCGATCCGGCCGACGATGTCGTGGGTCCGGAACGGCTTTGCGATGAAGTCGGTCGCGCCGCTCTTGATGGCGTCGACTGCCATGGCAATGCTGCCGTTCGCCGACGTCACCAGCACCGGCGCCATGCAATTCTCCTCGCGCAACCGCCTGAGCACGTCGAGAGCGGAGCGATCCGGCGGCATCTCCAGCAGCACACAGGCCGGCATCCGGGCCTTGGCTTCCGAGAGCAGAGACGCGCCATCGGCAAAGCAGATCACGTCATAGGCGCTCTGCTCAAGCGCGGCGGAAAGTTGTTCGCGGAAGGCGGCGTCAGTGTCGATGACGAAAACCTCGCCCTTGGAAAGCATGTTCCCCGGCATAGTCCCGATCCAGCAATGTCTTGGTCAAATGGCCCGAGACGGCCGGAGGCTCCGTCGCGCCCCGCCGTCGTGCGCACGGCATTCACGCCAGTGCTTCGGTTTCTCTTATGTATGCGCCACCCGGTTCCCGGATTTGACGGATTGAGACAGAAACTTTACATTTCGGGACATCTGCGGGAATGGCTGGCAGGAACGGGTCGCATGACCGACCTCATTCGCAGCGCAGGCTTGAGCTATTACCCCGAGGTCGCCCGGTCGGTCGGGCTCGACCCCAACCAGATGATGCGCAAGGTCAGGCTGCCGCTGGCCTGCCTCGACAAGCCGGACATCCCCATCGCCGTCACCGGCCTGCGCCGCCTGCTCGAATTATCGGCGGCGGCGTCCGGTGCCGAGGATTTCGGCCTGCGTCTCGCCGAGCGCGGCGGCCTCACCAATTTCGGCGCGGTCGGCCTGATCGTGCGCGAACAGGCGACCGTCGGCGAAGCGATCGAGGCGTTCTCGCGTTTCATCCACATCTATCATGACGGCATGCGGCTCGACGTCATGCGCGACAAACGGACCGTGACCATCACGCTGCATTTGCGCGGCCGGCAGCCGCGCGCGCCGAGGCAGTCGATCGACATGGCGCTCGGCAGCGTCCACCGCATCATCCAGTCGCTGTTCGGCGGCGATTGGCGGCCGCTGGAAGTGCATCTGCATTACCCGCCGCCGCACGACCGCAAGCGCTACCGCGACTTCTTCGGCTGCCGGGTGACCTTCAATGCGGATGATGATGCGATCCTGCTGTCGGCGCAGGACCTGGAGCGCCGGATTCCAAGCGCGCATCCCTTGATCGCGAATTACTTGCGCAAGCGGATCGAGGCGATCGAGACCAGGCCGGCAAGCTGGGAGGCGAAGGTCGACGAGGTGGTACGGACGCTGCTCGCCAGCGGCGATTGCACGGTCGAGCGCGTCGCCGAGCATCTGGCCTGCACCCGCCGCACCATCCACCGGCGCCTCGCCGCATCGGGCACAAGCTTCTCGGCCATCCTGGACGCGCAACGCGCCGATCTCGTGGTCCAGCTGATCGAGGATCCCGCCCGGCCGCTGGCCGACATCGCGGTGCAGCTCGGCTTCTCCGCGCAGAGCGCCATGGCGCGCTGGTTTCGCGGCCGCTTCGGCTGCACCATCACCGATTGGCGCAAGGGCGTGCGGCCTCCGTCAGCACAGCCCTCGGCGACTGCCGCCTGAATTCAGCGCGCGGGAGCGGGCACGCCCATCGTGGCGAGCGCCCGCCGCCCGCTGCCGGCGAGCAGCGGACCGAACGCGACGGCAAATCCGAGGAAGGCGATGATCCAGCCGCAGGCGGCAATGTGCAGCAGCACATCGTTATACGCGGGCGACACGACGGCACCGACGCGGGCCAGGGCCGCGATGATGATTGCAGCATAGATTCCCTGGATCGCAGGCGAAGCCGTCAGCGCCTGTCCGGTATGGCCGAGGCTCGCGCGGGTCATCATCGCGAGCGTCATCGTTCCCGCCGCACCTGCCATCCAGGCGTGGATCCCGGCGCTTGGCGGCAGCTCGCCCAAGGCGGCCACAGCATTCAGGATGAAGCCGAGCGGCACGAAGACGTAACCGACATGCAGGATCAGCAGCAGCCGCTCGCGCGTGGTGCGATCGCCGGCCCAGCGTGCAAGCCGAACCAGATGCAGCACGCCAACCACCGCCATCGCGACGCCGGCGATCATGTTCAGCGGCGCCACGATCCACGCGATCAGCGCCAGCGCGCTCAAGCCGATCACTGCGCCGTCAAATCGTCCGAACGGCACCGGCAGACGGCCGGGATTGAACTTGACTAGCCAGTTTCGGGTGAAGCTCGGAATGATGCGGCCGCCGATCAGGCCGATCAGCAGAATGACCACGCCGATGCCGACGCGGATGCTGACGTCGGCCGCGCCTTCGTAATGCGTTTCGACGTGGAAGGCGACGTTGCCGGCGAGCAGAACCAGCACCAGCCCCACCACGGGCAGGTTGCGCCAGTTGCCGCCCGCGATGATCTCGCGCGTCGCGGCCGCTACGACCAATGCCAGGAACGCCGCATCAACGACCAGCGCAAACGCCCAGCCGGTATTCGCCGACAGCGTCACCACGACGCGCCCGGCAAGCCAGACCGTCAGCAACGCCGCCAGCGGCCCGCCCTGGATCGGCAGGCGCCCGGTCCAGTTCGGGATTGCGGTGAACAGGAACCCGGTGATGACAGCCGGCAGGAAGCCGTAGAGCATCTCGTGGATGTGCCAGTCGCGCGGCGCGAACGCGGAGCTCACCGACAATTCGCCGTAGAACATCGGCAGCCAGGCCAGAATCGAGAGCGATGCCTGGATTGCGGCGAGCAGGAAAAACGGGCGAAAGCTGTTCGCAAACAGCGGCCAGCCCGCAAAGTTGCGGGATCGGGCGCCAGCCATGGGGTCAACTCCAATCGATTCAGACCGTTACCTTGAAAAATACTGCCGCCGGGCCGCCTCGTTTTGCGCTAACGCAAACTCGTTGACGATTGCAGGTGCCATCACACTCCCTGATGCCAAGGAGGCAGAATGGCCAAGGTCGACACATCGCTGGTTGCGCATTTGCCGCTGTTTGCGGGGATGACGCCGGAAGCTCTCGACGAGATCCTGCGTGAGGCCCGCTCGGCGCGCTATCCCAAGAACAGTGCGATCTTCGAGCAGGGGGCGGACGCGCAGTCCTTCTTCCTGCTGCTGCACGGCCATGTCCGCGCGGCTAAGACCACGCCGGCGGGCGAGCAGATCGTGGTGCGCTATGTCGCGCCCGGTGAGACGTTCGGGCTCGCGATGGCGATCGGAGCCGCGCGGTATCCGGCGACGGCGATGGCGGTCGACGACAGCGTGGTGCTGATCTGGCCAAATTCGGCCTGGCCACGCCTGGTCGAGCGTTTTCCGGCGCTTGCCGCCAACACGCTGCAGACCGTCGGCACGCGGCTACAGGAAAGTCACACCCGCATCCTGGAAATGTCGACGCAGCAGGTCGAGCAACGCATCGCGCACGCGCTGCTGCGCCTCGCCAAGCAGTCCGGCAAGAAGCTCGACCACGGCATCGAGATCGACTTCCCGATCAGCCGCCAGGACATCGCGCAGATGACCGGCACCACGCTGCACACCGTCAGCCGCATCCTGAGCGGCTGGGAGAGCCAGGGCCTCGTCGAGAGCGGCCGCCAGCGCATTATCCTGCGCGAGCCGCACAAGATCGTGGTGCTGGCGGAGCGGAGCGCCGACAGCGGCGCGGCGTGAGAACTGACACCTCTTCCCTGAAGATAGGGATGAGGCGCGCTTCCGCTTACGGCGAAAGCGCGCCCTCATCCGGGAATCAGCGCACACCTGCGCGATTCCTGACCGTTTCACGCCGGCACGCACTCGCTCAGCGCGGCGAGGAACTTCTCACGGTCGATGCCATGCTCGCGGCAGGCGTCATCGACCGTGTGGAAGGTCGCGATCGGACAGCCGACGCAAGCCATCCTGAAGGCGAGAAACACGCGGATCGTGTGCGGCGCCGATTGCATGATGTCGTCGACCAGATCGTTGGATCGGAAAGGCATGGACAACTCCATTCCGATTGACGATAGCGGCGTGGGCGGAAGTCTCTTTGTTGAAGCGCAAGCTGGTGCCAGTTCCTCCGCCGTCATTCCGGGGCGCGCCGCTTGGCGCGAGCCCGGAATCCATTGTGCAGCGGATTACGTGGAAGGATGGATTCCGGGCTCGCGCTTCGCGCGCCCCGGAATGACGGGAGGAGAGACCTCACACCGCCCGACTGTGCAGCTGCTTGCCCGGATCCAGATGCGCATCGAACGCGGCGGCGACGCTGCGGACCAGGAAGCGCGAATCCCCGGCGACGGCGAGCCGCTCGCCGTCCAGCCTCACGACGCCGTCGGAGATCAGCGGCTTCAGACGAGACGCCGCTTTCAGCATGGCGCCGGCCTCCGCGCCATGGCGCGCGCAGATGTCGCCGAGATCGGCACCGAACTCGCACATGATGCGTTCGATGATGTCGGCGCGCAGCCGGTCGTCATCGGTGAGGCCATAACCCTTCGCGGTGGCGAGGCGGCCGGCCGCGATGCTCTGCGCATAGCCGCCGATCTGCACCTCGTTCTGGACATAGCCCTGCGGCAGGTGCCCGATCGCGCTGGCGCCGAAGCCGAGCAGGACTTCACTCCGGTCGGTGGTGTAGCCCTGAAAGTTGCGCCGCAGCGTGCCCTGCTCGAACGCCACGGCCATGGCATCGTCGGGCCGGGCGAAATGGTCGAGCCCGATCTGCACGTAACCGGCTTCCTTCAGCGCATTGGCGATGGCGCAGGCCTGGTCGTGGCGCGCAAGGCCGTCGGGCAAGACGGCCTCGTTGATCATGCGCTGGTGCTTCTTGAACTGTGGCACGTGAGCATAGCCGAACACCGAGAAGCGGCTGGGCGCCAGCGCGAGGCTGCGCCGTACCGTCTCCAGGCACGAGGCCACTGTCTGGTGCGGCAGCCCGTAGATCAGGTCGAAATTGATGCCCTCGATTCCGGCGCCGCGGAGCATCTCGACCACGGACGACGTCTGCTCGAAGCTCTGCACGCGGTTGATCGCCCGCTGCACCACGGGATCAAAGCTCTGCACGCCGAGGCTCGCGCGGTTGACGCCCGAGAGCCGCATCGCCTCGACCATGTCTGCGGTCAACGTGCGGGGATCGATCTCAACCGCGATTTCCGCCGACGGCAGCACGAAGAATTCCTGGCGCATCGTCGCCATCAGTTCGGCAAAGGCGTCCGGCGCCATGATCGTCGGCGTACCGCCGCCGAAATGGATGTGCTCGACCTTGATGCGGTGGCCGATGGCTTCGGCGGTCAACGCGATCTCGCTGCGCAGCATCCGCTGGTAGCCGGCGACGAGATTGTCGCGGCGGACGATCTGGGTATGGCAGCCGCAATACCAGCACATCTCGCGGCAGAACGGCACGTGCAGATAAAGCGAGGCGCTGGCGGCCACCGGCAGCTCCGCCAGCCAGCGGGCATAGGTGTCCGGACCGATCGCGGGCGTGAAATGCGGTGCGGTCGGATAGCTGGTGTAGCGTGGCAGGCGTTCCTCGCCGTAGATGGCCGCAAGATCAGCTCTCATGAGTTACCCATTCGTAAACGTCCGCCGCGCAAGACAATCGCGGCAAATCACGGAATGAATTCAGATAACCCGGATCCGCGGCAGCGACTTTGCGCTCGCGCAAAGCGCGAGGGCCCCGTCTCGGCCATGGTGAGCGATATTCGCGGCCATCCGGAGCGTTTGCCATGGGGCTTTTCGCACTCGAACTCATTCTCTCCCTGCTCGACGTCCGCGGCCATATCCCGCGTTTCGACGACTTCCGGCCCGCGCCGGCCGCGCCTGCCCCGGTCGGCGTGGTGCGCGCCCTGGCTGCCGCAATCGCCGTCTTCGTCGCGCTGGCGCTGGCGATCTGGGGATTGGTCTGGCTCGCCGTGAATCTGCTCTGACCGGCCGTCCGCCAAACCTCCTTCGCGATCTCACCCACGCGCGCATGAGCCGGGGCGAGATCGCATCCAACTTGAACATGCAAACGAATTGCCGCTGACGTCGATGCGGTTGCGCTGACGCTCGGCCTGGATCGGCATCGCCCCTGCGGATGCGGTCAGCCGGTATCGCCGATTCGCTATTCGAGAACCCAAGTCCTGTTGCGGCGGTGAATCCGGCGGAAGCTTGTCGCAGCGCAAACACGCTTGCTGTAACAGGCGCACACTGCACTCCGTCATCAAAACCATTTCAGATGAAGGATGCTTCCGATGTTCACCCGCAGAGCCGCATTGATCAGCGCCGCCGCGACCGCCTTGATGTTGGCGACGCCGGCTTTCGCTGCCAGCGATCTCAAGCTGCCGCGTCAGAAGGTGGAGCTGGTCGCTCCGCCCTTCGTGCACGCGCACGAGCAGGCCACGACACAGGGCCCCAAGATCGTCGAGTTCAGGATGACGGTCGAGGAGAAGAAGGTCGTCATCGACGACAAGGGCACCACCTTCCAGGCCATGACGTTCAACGGCTCGATGCCGGGCCCGCTCATGGTCGTGCACGAGGGTGACTATGTCGAGCTGACGCTGGTCAATCCCGCGACCAACACCATGCCGCACAACATCGACTTCCATTCCGCGACCGGCGCGCTCGGCGGCGGCGAGCTGACGCTCATCAATCCCGGCGAGCAGGTCGTGCTGCGCTGGAAGGCGACCAAGACCGGCGTGTTCGTCTATCACTGCGCACCGGGCGGCCCGATGATCCCCTGGCACGTCGTCTCCGGCATGAACGGCGCCGTGATGGTGCTGCCGCGCGAGGGGCTGAACGACGGCAAGGGCCACGCGCTGAAGTACGACAAGGTCTACTATATCGGCGAGCAGGACATGTACGTGCCGCGCGACGAGAAGGGCAATTTCAAGTCCTACGAATCGCCGGGCGAAGCCTTCACCGACACCGAAGAGGTGATGAAGAAGCTGATCCCGACCCACGTCGTGTTCAACGGCAAGGTCGGCGCACTCACCGGCAAGAACGCGCTCACCGCCAAAGTCGGCGAGAACGTGCTGATCGTGCATTCGCAGGCCAATCGCGACAGCCGCCCGCATCTGATCGGCGGCCACGGCGACTATGTCTGGGAAACCGGCAAGTTCGGCAACGCGCCCGAGGTCGGGCTCGAGACCTGGTTCATCCGCGGCGGATCGGCGGGAGCTGCGCTGTACAAATTCCAGCAGCCCGGCATCTACGCCTATGTCACGCATAACCTGATCGAGGCGGCCGATCTCGGCGCCACCGCGCACTTCAAGGTCGAAGGCAAGTGGAACGACGATCTGATGATGCAAGTGAAAGCACCTGCGGAAATACCGGCCGCCACCAACTAGACGCGACAAGGGGCCGGTCATCACCGGCCCCTTTTTTCCTTCTGCGGAGGATGGACCGTGCTGATCGCGTTCAAGCTCAAACTGGCACTCGCCTGCGCGGCCGGGCTTGCGGGGCCGCTGGCCGTTACGCCTCTGGTCTCTGGAATGACGACGCGCCATGCGGGAGGTGAGCCGGCCTTGGTCGAGGTTGCCGCCGGCAGCTTCTCCTATCGCGAAGCCGGCGATTTCACCCGCGACGGACGGCAGGCGGAAGCGCCGCTGCGCCTCATGCGGATGAACCGGCCGCTGCGCATCATGCGAAATCAGGTCGCCTCATCCGACTATCAGCTCTGCGTGCTGGACGGCGCCTGCCGTTCGCTCGACCGCGACGTCGTGGTCGCGCCCGATCGTCCCGCAGTGCAGGTGAGCTTTCACGATGCCGAAGCCTATGCAGGCTGGCTGTCGCGCAAGACCGGCCACCATTACCGCCTGCCGAGCGACGACGAATGGGCCTTTGCCGCCGGCTCCAGATTCCGCGATGACGGTGTACCGGTCGATGCAAGCGACCCTTCGAAGCGTTGGATCAGCCGCTACGAGCGCGAATCCGAGCGCGACCTCTCCGACACCACGGCCTATCGCTTCGGCAAGTTCGGCCCGAACGAGCACGGCGTCGAAGACCTCGCCGGCAATGTCTGGGAGTGGACTTCGACCTGCTTCGTGCGCTCCCGCGTCGACGTTTCAGGCAATCCCGGCCGCGCGACCGTGAATTGCGGCGTGCGTGTCGCCGAGGGCGCGCACCGCGCCTATGTCACCGACTTCATCCGCGACGCCCGCGCCGGCGGCTGCGCCCAGGGCGTGCCACCCGCCAATCTCGGCTTCCGCCTGGTGCGCGAGGAAACGTCGTGGCTGGCGAGTGTCTCGCAGCGCGCGAGCAAGACGAGGCCGCCAAGATCGTAGGGCGCCAATCGTTTCCGATGACCTTCTGGTATTAGAATGAGTCTAAAAGGTACTTTGGAATTGCTCTAAGCTTATGCCGTCGCGACATCGCGTCGCTGACTTTGTTCCAACGCCTGCGCTACTCAATCGGCGTTCAATCGCGCGCCTGGGAGCAGCCCTTATGATCTATCTTCGCGTCCTCGCCGCGTCTGCGGCGGTGTTGAGCCTGACCACGTCTTTCGTGTCGGAGGCAGCCGCCAATGGCGAGGTCAACGTCTATACCTACCGCGAGACCAAGCTGATCCAGCCGCTGTTCGATGCGTTCACCAAGGACACGGGCATCAAGGTCAACGTCGTCTCCGCAAGCTCCGGTCTGGAGCAACGCATGAAGGCGGAAGGGGCCAACAGTCCGGCCGACGTGCTGCTGACGGTGGACATCGGCCGCATCGACGAGGCCGTGCAGGCCGGCGTCACCCAGCCGATCAAGTCGGAGGCGGTCGACAAGGTCGTCCCGGCGCAGTATCGCGATCCGGACGGACACTGGGCCGGCATCTCCATGCGCGCGCGCGTGATCTATGCCTCGAAGGATCGTGTCAAGCAGGACAAGATCACCTATGAGGAGCTCGCCGATCCCAAGTGGAAGGGCAAGATCTGCATTCGCTCGGGCCAGCACATCTATAACAACGCGCTGTTCGCGGCCTACACGGCCAAGTACGGCGAGGCCAAGGCCGAGGAATGGCTGCGCGGCGTGAAGGCCAACCTCGCGCAGAAGCCGTCGGGCGGCGATCGCGAAGCCGCGCGTGACGTCGCCGCTGGCAGATGCGACATCGGCATCGGCAACACCTATTACTGGGCGCTGATGATGAACAACGATCCCGAGAAGAAGCCGTGGGCGGAGGCGACCCGCGTCATCCTGCCGACCTTCGAGGGCGGCGGCACTCACGTCAACCTCTCCGGCGTGCTGCTCGCCAAGAACGCGCCCAACAAGGCAAACGGCATCAAGCTGATCGAGTGGCTCGTCAGTGAGCAGGCGCAGCAGATGTATGCCGACCAGAACTACGAATATCCGGTTCGGAGCGGTGTCGCCGTCAACGCGACCATCGCGGGCTACGGCAAGCTCGGCCCAGATCCGTTGCCGATCGCAAAGATCGCCGCCAACCGCAAGGCTGCGGCCTCGCTGGTGGACAAGGTCGGCTTTGACAACTGATCTCTGGCGGCCCACGTCTCTTACACTGGGAGAAACTTCGGACGCACGGCCTCGCTCGAGACGCCGTGCCCACGCCGGGCGCGCCGCAACCGCAATCGCGATCGCAACCGCGATCATGGTCGCGGCGCCCGTGATCTCGATCGTTTCGCTGGCTCTGCAGCCGGCGCCCGATGTGTGGCACGACCTGATCAGCTACGTGCTGCCGGCCGCCCTGCTGGATACCGCGCTTCTGCTCGTCGGGGTCGGCGCGGTCACATTACTGATCGGCGCCGGCACTGCATGGGTGATATCGCGCCACGATTTTGCCGGCCGGGGCATGCTCCTGTGGCTGATGCCGCTGCCGCTGGCGATTCCGACCTATCTTGCGGCTTACGTCTATGCCGACCTGTTCGAGCCGCTTGGCCTCGTGCATCGCACCCTGGCGATCTGGCTGCCGCTGCGCGATGCACTCGGCCATCTGCCCAACCTGCGCTCGCTGCCGGGCGCCATCTTCGTGATCGGGCTCGTGCTCTATCCTTACGTCTATCTGTCGGCCCGCGCGACGTTCCAGGTTCAGTCTGCCGAATTCGCCGAAGCGGCTAAGACGCTTGGCGCCGGCCGATGGACCGTTTTCTGGCGCGTTTCACTGCCAATGGCGCGACCGGCGCTCGCGGTCGGAGTGGCGCTGGTCGCGCTCGAAACGCTCAACGACATCGGAGCCAGCGAATATCTCGGCATCCGCACGCTGACGGTCTCGATCTTCACCACCTGGCTCAACCGCGGCAGCCTTGCCGGTGCGGCACAACTGGCATGCCTGATGCTTGCAATCGTCGCCGGCCTGATCGCGATGGAGCGTTACGGCCGTCGCAACGCCAGCACCGAGTTCTCGGCCGAAAGCCCGCATGTGAGGCAGCGAACCCCGCTGTCGGGTGCAAGAGCGTCGATCGCGTTCGCGGTCTGCGCGCTGCCGGTGCTGATCGGCTTCGTGGTACCGCTGCTCTATCTGGCGCATCAGGCTCTCGGTCGCGGACTGCTTGCAAATTTCGACCCGCTGCTGTGGCGCCACACCTTCCATTCGTTTGCCTTTGCAGGGCTCGCGACGCTCATGGCGCTGATGCTTGCGCTCGCTACGACGATCGCGCACCGCTTGCGGCCGGATCCTCTGCGATATGTCGCGCTGAGCATCGCGCAGGCCGGATACGCGCTGCCGGGTCTCGTCATCGCTCTCGGCCTGCTCACCCCGGTCCTGGCGGTCGACAATGCGCTGAGCGCGGTCGCGACCTGGACCGGACGTTCCCTTCCCGGGCTGGTCCTGGTCGGCTCCGGGATGGCCGTCGTGATCGCCTACACGATTCGTTTTCTGGCTGTGCCGGTCGGCATGATCAAGGCCGGGTTCGACAGCATTCCGAGCGACTATGACGAGAGCGCACGCGCGGTCGGCGCAGGCCAGGCAGTCATCTTGAGGCAGATCTATCTGCCGTTGCTCCGGCCCGCGATGCTGGGCGCCGTCATCATCATGTTCGTCGACTGTCTGAAGGAGCTCCCGGCAACGCTGCTCTTGCGGCCCCTCAACGTCGAAACACTGTCGACGTCGATCTACCAATACGCCAGCCGCGGCAATTTCGAGGACGGCGCGCTGGCGGCGCTCCTGATCATCGTCGCCAGCATCGGCCCGGTTGCCTGGCTGACCCGGTTCTCCGAAGTGCCGAGCGGCCCCGCTTGATGGGATGCCCCGTCGTCCGCGCATTCACGCCATCGCCCGCATTCAGGGGAGTTGGGACGCACGGACCGCAGTGATGCGCCCGTTTCTAGCTTAGGTGTTCTTCAGCGCGACGCGGAATTCGGCTTCGGTCTTGGCCTTGACCTCGTCGAGCGAAACGCCGTCGGCGAGCTCGATCAGCGCCATGCCACCGGTGCCATGCTTGTCGATGGTGAAGACGGCGAGATCGGTGACGACCATGTCGACCACGCGTTCGCCGGTCAGCGGCAGGTTGCATGTCTTCAGAAGCTTGGGGCCGTCCTTGGCCGAATGCTCCATCACCACGACGACGCGCTTGACGCCGGCGACGAGATCCATCGCGCCGCCCATGCCCTTGACCATCTTGCCGGGGATCATCCAGTTGGCGAGATCGCCGTTCTGGGCCACCTGCATGGCGCCGAGGATCGACAGATCCATGTGGCCGCCGCGGATCATGCCGAAGGAATCCGCGCTCGAGAAATACGAGGTCGAGGGCAACTCGCTCACGGTCTGCTTGCCGGCGTTGATGAGATCGGCGTCTTCCTCGCCCTCATAGGGGAACGGCCCCATGCCGAGCATGCCGTTCTCGCTCTGCAAGGAGACGTCCATGCCGTCGGGGATGTAGTTCGAGACCAGCGTCGGGATGCCGATGCCGAGATTGACGTAATAGCCGTCGCGCAATTCCTTCGCGGCGCGCGCGGCCATCTGTTCACGGGTCCAGGCCATGTGAGTCTCCTGTTGCGCTTAGGCGGCGGTACGCGGGCGGGTGTTGCGGAATTCGATGCGCTTCTTGGCCGTGCCGACCTCGACGATGCGCTTCACGAAGATACCGGGCGTGTGGATGTGGTCGGGATTGAGTTCACCGGCGGGAATCAGGTGCTCGACCTCGGCCACCGTGATCTTCGCGGCGGTCGCCATCATCGGGTTAAAGTTGCGCGCGGTCTTGCGGTAGATCAGGTTGCCGGCGGTGTCGCCCTTCCAGGCATGCACGATGGCGAGGTCGGCGAACAGGCCGCGCTCCATCAGATACTTCTCGCCATCGAATTCCTTCACTTCCTTGCCTTCGGCGATCAGGGTGCCGACGCCGGTCTTGGTGTAGAAGGCCGGGATGCCGGCGCCACCAGCGCGGATGCGCTCGGCCAGCGTGCCCTGCGGATTGAATTCGAGTTCCAGCTCGCCGGCGAGGTATTGCTGGGCGAACAGCTTGTTCTCGCCGACATAGGACGAGATCATCTTCTTGATCTGGCGGGTTTCGAGCAGGCGGCTGAGGCCGATCCCGTCGACGCCGGCATTGTTGGAGACCACGGTCAGGCCCTTGACGCCGGAGTCCCGGATCGCGTCCGACAGCTCCTCGGCGATGCCGCAGAGGCCGAAGCCGCCCGACATGATCATCATGTTGTCCTTGAGAATGCCTGACAGCGCCGACTTGGCGTCGGGATAGACCTTGTTCATGCAAAAAACCTCGACTGAACCTTCGGCTGGCGGGCGTCGCGCCTCATTGGCGGCGATTATTAGGCGAAATCGTCCGAAGCCGTCAATGATACGGGGTTCTCCGCTCCGCCCCCGGGTGATAGAAGCTGCCCATGCCGTGGGCATAACCGTGCAGCGGCCTTGAAAGCGTCAAGAAAACCCATCAAGTTGCGGCACTTAACACCATAGGATCTGGGCGTCGGCACGCAAGCTTTCGCGGCCCGCCCTTCTGGCTCCAACGACCAACCCGATCAGGACATGCCATTGACCATGGCCCAAGGAATGAAGCGCCTCGGGACGCCGATCGCGGCGCTGCTCGGCATCGCGCTGATCGCCCTGATCGCGACCTCCTGGCTCATCAACCGCGACGCGCTGCGCAAGGCGGTCGAGGCGCAGATCCGCGACGTCACCGGTCTCGAGCTCAATGTCGCCGGCAGCATCGACATCTCGGTGCTTCCGGCGAGCTACATCTCCTTCCGCGACGTCGGCCTCAAGGGCGGCGGCACCAGCGCTCCCGCGCTCCAGGTCGACGTGCTCACCGCGAATTTGCGGCTGCTGCCGCTCTTGCTGCAACGTTTCGAGATCGCCGACCTGACCCTGCTGCGGCCGCGTATCCACGTCAGCCTGCAGCCGGACGGCGAGAGCAACTGGACGCCCTTCATCCAGACCATCGCGCGCACCATGAAGCCCGGAGCCGAGAACCAGGTCTCGTTCTCCGAAATCCGGATCCAGGACGGCGTGCTCGATTACGAGGACGTTGCCACGCATGCCACCGAGAAGCTCGAGGACATCGACCTGTCGCTGGCCTGGCCTTCGATCTCGCGCTCCTTTGCCGCGACCGGACAGTTCGACTGGCGCGGCGAGCGCGTCGACGGCTCGATCAGCTTTTCCGACTTCGTCGCCGCCCTCTCCGGGGACCGCTCCGGCCTGAAGGCGCGCATCGCCAGCGCGCCGCTCAAGCTCGCCTTCGACGGCAGCGTCGCCAACCGCACCAGCCCGATGATGGAGGGCACGCTCACCGTGGACAGCCCGTCCTTGCGCAACGCGCTGCGCTGGACCGGACAGCCGCAGCCCGGCAGCGGCGGCTTCGGCCGCTTCGTGCTGAAGGCGCGCGCCAACGTCGTCGGCGCCTCGATCGCGCTCACCAATGTCAATGTCGAGCTCGACGGCAATGCCGCCGAGGGCGTCATGACCTACGCCAATAACGGCCGGCAGACGCTGCAGGCGACGCTCGCCGCCGACGCGCTCGACTTCACGCCTTATATCTCGACGTTCCGCCTGCTCGCGAGCGGCGCGCGCGACTGGAACAGGCAACTGTTCGATCTCAACGGGTTGTCGACCACCGACCTCGACATGCGCCTGTCGGCGGCAAAGCTGACGGTCGGGCCGACCAAGCTCGGCCGCACCGCGATCGGCGCCAATGTGCGCAATGGCACGCTGGCGCTCTCGGTCGGCGAGGCGCAGGTCTATGGCGGGATCGCAAAGGGATCGTTCGGCATCGCGCGGTCCGATACGGTCGCCGACATCAAGGCGCAATTCCAGTTCACCGACGTCGATCTGCAGGCCTGCGCCAACGAGCTGTTCGGCCTCAACAAGCTGTCCGGCCGCGGCAACATCAACGTCTCGCTCTTCGCCTCGGGCTCGAGCCCGTTCGGCCTCGTGCAGTCCCTCGACGGCAGCGCCACCGTGACCGGGCACAACGGCGCGATCTCGGGCTTCAATGCCGAGCAGCTGCTGAAGCGGCTGGAGCGACGGCCGCTGTCGGGTGGCGGCAATTTCCGCAACGGCTCGACGCCATACGACAATCTCACCATCTCAGTGAAATTCTCCGACGGCATCGCCACCGCCGAGGACATCCGCATCGAGGGTCCGGCGGCCAAGATCACGCTGACCGGCACCGCCTCGGTGCCGGCGCGCGAATACGACATGAAGGGTGTGGCGAGCCTCAACACGGCGTCCGGCTTTCAATTGCCCTTCATGGTGCAGGGCCCCTGGGACGACCCGCTGATCTTTCCCGATCCCGAAAGCCTGATCCGGCAGTCGCCTGCAGCGTCTCCCTTCCTCGATCTCCTCAAGCAGCGCATCACCGGGGGCGGAAAACGTCCCGACGGATCGCCGACGGCGGAGAATGCCAAGGAAAACGCCAAAGAAAACGCCAAGTCCAACTGAGGCAAGATCCGGCACGACCTCACGCGGCCGATTGGGTCGTCGAGATCCAGCTCTTCTCCCGCACCAGGGGCGCTGCAGCGATCGTCGGCGCGGCCGCGGTCGCGGGCGTGCTGCCCTGGCCGAGCTACCTCGCCTGCTCCGTGTTCGCGCGGCGAGGTCGATTTCGGCATCAATTTCATCGGGGCTTCGCATGCCGAGATCGAGTTCGAGAAACTGGTGGAGGACCCTTTCGTCCTCGCCTGCCGTCACGACCATTCGCTAGCGTCGCGCAAGCAGGTCAGCTGGCCGGAGATCGTGCCGCACCGGGTCATCACCGTCGGCCGCAACAGCGGCAATCGTGCGCTGATCGACAATGCGCTGGCGCGGCACGGCTTGCAGCTGAACTGGTCCTATGAAGTGGCTCACCTCTCCGGTTCGCTTGGCCTGGTCGAAGCGGGTCTTGGCATCGCCGTGCTACCGAAGCTCGCGACGCCCGCGGCCGGCCATCCGATCATTCAGACCATTCGCCTGATCGAGCCGGAAGTGTCGCGCACGATCGGCATCGTGCGCAGGCGCGGAGCGACTCTGTCCCCTCATGCCAGCCAGTTTCTCAAGATGTTGCTCGAGGCATGGCGCTCTCCTGCTCGCACGAGCGGGCAAGGCAAGCCGCGCGCGCGATCGGCTGACACGAGCCCGACTGCCGCTTCCGCCGGCATCAAGGGGAAGCGCTGACGAGGCCAGACACCGCGAGGCGAATTGATTGGCATGTATTGATGCGGCCTTTGGATCGATGCGCGAATTCGCGTCTCCAGAGCCTCGCTCCAACCGCGACATAGGTCTGACAAGAAGCCGCTAGATCGGATGACGGCCATGCGCTAGTGTTTTATACGACCGGTTAAAACACCGGCCGTTTGAGGGAGAAAAACGTGAAATCCAAGGTTATTCGCGCAGTTTCATTGGCGGTCGCTGCGGCTGGGCTATTTGCCGCCACCGCACCCGCCTTTGCGCAGCAAAAGACGATTACGGTTTGGTGGGTCAAGGGCTTTTACAAGTCCGAGGACGAAGCGCTCGCCGAGACGATCAAGAAGTTTGAAGCCAAGACCGGCATCAAGGTCGAATTGTCGCAGTACGCGATCCAGGACATGATCCCGAAGACCGTCGCGGCGCTCGATGCAGGCACCGTGCCCGACGTCGCCTATTCCGACAGCTACGACGTGCAGGTACAGGGCAAGTGGGCCTATGAGGGCAAGCTCGAGGACCTCTCCGGCGTCATGGAGCCGATCAAGGATCGGTTCGTGCAGAACACGCTCGACGCCTCGATTCTCTACAACGACGTCACCAAGAAGAAGGCCTATTACGGCTTTCCGCTGAAGCAGCAGAGCATGCACGTTCAGATCTGGAACGACCTGCTGGAGAAGGCCGGCTTCAAGCTGAGCGACATTCCGAACGATTGGGCGGGCTACTGGACCTTCTGGTGCGACAAGGTGCAGCCGGCGATCCGCAAGGCGACCGGCCAGCGCCTCTACGCCGTCGGCCAGCCGATGGGCGTGGAATCCACCGACGCCTTCCAGTCGTTCTACACCTTCATGGACGCCTATCACGTCAAGCTGGTCGACGACGACGGCAAGCTGCTGGTCGACGATCCCGCGGTTCGCGAGAACCTGATCAAGGCGATGAAGGACTACACCGACACCTACATCAAGGGCTGCACCCCGCCGTCCTCGACCACCTGGAAGGATCCCGACAATAACGTCGCGTTCCACAACAAGACCATCGTGATGACCCATAACTTCACGATCTCGATCGCGGCGAAATGGTTCGAGGATTCCCAGAACCAGAACCTCACGCCGGAACAGCGCGAGGCCGGCAAGAAGGCCTATGAACAGGACATCATCACGGCCTCGTTCCCGAAGGCGCCTGACGGTTCGACCATCCGCTACCGCTCCGACGTCAAGACCGGACTGATGTTCACCGCGGCCAAGAACAAGACCGAGGGCAAGCAGTTCATCAGCTTCCTGCTGCAGGAAGAGAACATCCGCCCCTACATCGAGGGCGCGCTCGGCCGCTGGTTCCCGGTGACGAAGGAAAGCCAGGAAAGCCCGTTCTGGCAGGCTGACAAGCACCGCAAGGCCGTCTACGCCCAGTTCAAGGGCGGCACCGCAGCGTTCGACTTCACCAAGAACTGGAAGTTCACGATTCTCAACAACGAGAACGTGTGGGCGAAGGCGATGAACCGCGTCGTCAGCGAGAAGGTTCCGGTCGACAAGGCCGTGGACGAGCTGATCGCCCGGATCAAGCAGGTCGCGGGCTAAGGTCCATCCCTCTCTCCCCGTGGCTCGCTGGGAGTGGTAAACGACAAACACCGGCCGCCTCGTGCGGCCGGAAGTCCTTTCAAAGAGTTTCGAAAGAATGGCGATCACGCTCTCTGGCGATCAGGCAATCCCCGGCCCGCCCCTGTCGTCGCGGCTGACCCCGGCGCAGGTCTGGGGCATCATCCTGCTCGCGCCCTATCTGCTCGTCTTCCTTGCCTTCGTCGTCTATCCCGTTTGCTATGGGCTCTGGCTGGCGCGGGCGCCGTCGAATTACGTGGCGCTGTACAACGACCCGATCTTCGCGCGCGCCGCGATCAACACGCTGATCTTCCTGGTCATCGGCATCAACATCAAGATGCTGATCGCGTTGTTCCTGTCCGGCTTCTTCGCGCAGCAGCGCCCCTGGATCAGATGGCTTTCGGTGATCTTCATCCTGCCCTGGGCGGTGCCGTCGATCCCGACCATCCTGTCGGTGCGCTTCATGCTCAATCCCGAATGGGGCGTGATCAATCACCTAATCTTCTCTTTCACCGGCGACGACGGTCCGAACTGGCTGAACGACCCGACCGTGGCGCTCAGCATGGCGATCGGCGTTCACATCTGGAAGTCGCTGCCGTTCTGGACCCTGATCCTGATCACCGGCCGTCTCGCGATCCCGCACGATCTGTTCGAGGCCGCGGAGGTCGACGGCGCGAGCTGGTGGCAGAAATTCCGCTACATCACTTGGCCGTCGATGCAGACGCTGTACGTCACCTGCACGCTGCTCTCGATGATCTGGACGCTGGGCGACTTCAACAGCGTCTACCTGCTCACCGGCGGTGGACCTGCCGACCTCACGCACGTGCTGGCGACGCTCGGTATCCGCTATCTCCGGCTCGACCAGCTCTCGCTCGCGATGGCATCCATCGTCTGCGCGATGCCGTTCGTCCTGCCGCTCGTTTACTTCATGATGAAACGGTTGTCGCGATGAAGCTCCCCTCTCTCCGTGACGTCGCGACGGAAGCGCGGCTGCTGCTGATCGGCATTCCCGTTTTCCTGTGGACGATGATCCCGATCTACCACATGTTCCTGTTCGCGATCTCCCCGAAGGAGGACGCGTTCTCGGGCAAGCTGTGGCCGGACCATCCGACGCTGCACAACTTCGAGATCGTGTTCAAGCAGCAGCATTATTTCCTGCGCGACTTCTACGTCCAGTTCTGGAATTCGACGCTGATCGCGGCTTCCGTCGGCGCGCTGACGCTGGTCATCGCGACCGCAGCCGCGTTCTCGATCTCGCGGCTGAAGGTGCCGGGCGGACGCGCGGTGCTGAACCTCGCGCTCTTCACCTATTTCATTCCGGCGGCGTTCCTCGCGGTGCCCATGTATCGCACCATGGGCAATTACGGTCTGCTCAACAATCACTGGTCGCTGATCCTGGCCATGGTGACGATCGCGAGCCCCTACGCCATCTGGGTGCTCAAGCAGGCCTCCGACAAGCTGCCGGTCGAGCTGGACGAGGCCGCGGTGATGGACGGCGCCACCACCCTGCAGATCTTCCGCCTGGTCTACGTGCCGCTGATGATGCCCTCGCTGGTCGCGATCGGCACCTATGCGGTGCTGCTGGCCTGGAACGAATATCTCTACGCGTTCCTGCTGCTGTCGAACGACCGCGAGATCACCCTCCCCGTCGCGCTCGGCAACTTCCTCGCCGCCGACGACTCGCCGTGGGAGCTGCTGATGACCACCGGCTTCATCTACGCGCTGCCGCCGGCCGCGGTCTATTACGCCTTCCGCCGCTACATGGTGGGCGGGCTCACGGCGGGCGCGGTGAAGTCCTGACGCAACACGACGCAAGGGGTCGCCGCAAGCAAAGCGGTCGAGCAACGGCGTGGGCAATTGAAGATTGTCCACGCCTCATCTAACCTCCGGGTTCCCAAAGGCGGGGCCCGGCATCATGCGAAGCAACGACGCGATCCATCTCGGCCTGATGCTGCTGGCGCTCGCGGCCGCCTATCTGGTGCCGTTCGAGCTGTTGCTGCTGGCCTATGTCGTGCTCGGCCCGGCGCATTATTTCACCGAGATCTCGTGGCTGCATGACCGCAGCTACTACCTGCCCCATCGCGGCATTGCGGCGGTCCTCGCCATCGTCGCCGTGGTCGCGGCGCTGATCGACAACGCCTCGTGGTTCGGTTTTGCGATGTGGGCCGCGCTGGTCGTCTGCGCCATGCTGGCGGCGACCGCCACCGCGATCGAGAGCATGCTGCTGTTCATGGTGGCGCTTGCGCTGTCCGCGATCATGTATTCGAGCGGCTCCTCGCTCGCCGTGATCGGCATCCTGATTCCGACACTGATCCACGTCTCGCTGTTCACGCTGATCTTCATGGTGCTCGGCGCCTACCGGTCCGGCAGCCGCGTGCAGGCCGCGCTGGTGGTGGTCTATCTCGCCGCAATCGCCGCGATCCTGCTGCTGCCGCCCGCCGCCGAAATCCGCATCGCAAGCTTTGCCCGGGTCGGGCAGGACTATTTCGGCAATGTCGGCCCGGCGCTCGGCCGGCTGTTCGGCGTGCCGGGGCTCGTCCTCGACACCAGGCTGACCAGCCTGCTCGCCTTCGTCTACACCTATCACTACCTCAACTGGTTCATCAAAGCCGACGTGATCCGCTGGGCCGAGGTGCCGAAGGCACGGCTCGCGGCAATGGCCGCGGCCAGCGCGGCGGCGACCGCGCTCTATTTTTACGACTATGCTTTCGGGTTCACTTTCCTGCTGGCGCTCAGCCTCATTCACATCCTGCTGGAGTTTCCGCTCAATGCGCTGGCGCTGCGCCAGCTCGGCGCGGCCATGCAGGACGCGGCCCGCGCGCGGTTCGCCGCACGACCGGCTACAGCGGCGCCGCGCTCTCGCCCTGCGAGCTCGACAGCTTCGAAGCGAGCGAGGCGATGACGATGACGACCGCGATCAGGGCGATCACCAGCGTGCAGATCGCGTTGATCTCGGGCTTCACGCCGAGCCGCACCTCCGCATAGATGCGGATCGGCAGCGTCGCCGAGCCCGGGCCGGTGGTGAAGCTCGCGATCACGAGGTCGTCGAGCGACAGCGTGAACGCCAGCATCCAGCCGGCGACGATCGCCGGCGCGATCAGCGGCAGTGTCACGGCGACGAACGCGCGCACCGGGTCGCAGCCGAGATCCATCGCCGCCTCCTCCAGCGAGCGATCGAGCGATCCGAGGCGCGACTGCACGACCACCGCGACGAAGCACATGGTCAGCGTGGTATGGGCGATCGTCACCGTCCAGAAGCCGCGCTCCGCGTTCAGCGCGACGAACAGCAAGAGCAGCGACAATCCGGTGATCACTTCCGGCATCACCAGCGGGGCATAGAGCATGCCGGAGAACAGGGTGCGGCCGCGGAACCTCTCGCCGCGCGACAGCGCCACCGCCGCCAGCGTGCCGAGCAGTGTCGCGACGGTCGCGGAGGCGACCGCAACCCGCAGGCTCATCCAGGCCGCCTCGATCATGGCGCGGTCGTTGAAGAACTCGTGATACCAGCGCAGCGACCAGCCGCCCCACACCGTCACCAGGCGCGAGGCGTTGAAGGAGTAGAGAACGAGGATGAGGATCGGCAGATAGAGGAAGGCCAGCCCGAGTGCCAGCGAGGCGATGTTGAAGCGGGACAGGCGGGCGACCTTGCGCATCGTCTCAACGCCCCTGTTCCAGCTGCCGCTTCTGCAGCCGCTCGTACAGCAAAAGCGGCAGCAGCAGCACGACCAGCAGCACGATCGCAGCAGCGGAGGCGACCGGCCAGTCCTTGTTGGTGAAGAATTCGAGCCACAGGGTTTGGCCGATCATCAGCGAATTGGATCCGGCCAGAAGATCGGGAATCACGAACTCGCCGACGATCGGGATGAAGCACAAGAGCACGCCGGCACCGACGCCGGGCAGCGACAGCGGGAAGGTGACGAGCCAGAACACCTGCCAGGGCGGCGCGCCGAGATCGGAGGCCGCCTCCTCCAGCGCCGGCTCCATCTTGGCGAGCGTGGCATAGAGCGGCAGGATCATGAACGGCAGATAGGAATAGACGATGCCGATATACATCGCAGTGTCGGTGGAGAGCCACACCACGGGCTGGCTGACCAGATGCAGCGCGAGCAGGACCTGGTTCAGCAGGCCGTCGTGCTGGAGGATGTTGATCCAGGCGTAGATGCGGATCAGGAACGAGGTCCAGAACGGCACGATCACCAGCACCATCGCCACCGCCTGCCAGCGTTTCGGCAGCCGCGCCATGCCGTAGGCGATGGGATAGCCGATCAGGAGCAGCAGCGCGGTGGCGGTGATGGCGACGGTGAGGCTGCGCACATAGGCGAAGACGTAGATGTCGTCGGAGCCGAGCAGCTTGAAATTGTCGACCGAGAGCGCTGCGAACGCCGCCTTGAGAGCGTCCCATCCCGCCGTCACGTCGAACACCGGCGCGTAAGGCGGCTGCGCGATCGCGGTCTGCGACAGGCTGATCTTGAGCACGAAGGCGAACGGCACCAGGAAGAACAGCACCATCCAGACATAGGGCGCGATCGCGGCGAAGCGCGCCGGCCTTGCGAAGATGCGGCGCGAGCTCATGATTGCAGCACCACGCAATCATCAGGCGTGAACCAGGCGACGACATGCTGGTTCAGGCTGTAGGCGTCGACGTCGAGCCGCGCGCTGTTGGCGACCGACGCCTGCAACATTCCGCCGGTGTCGAGCTTCACCTTGTAGGTGGTGGTGCCGCCGAGATAGCAGATGTCGGCGATCACGCCGTCGAGAGTGTTGATCGCCGTCTCACGACCGGCCTCGCTGACCGGGGCGCGGCGCGACAGCTTGACCTTCTCGGGACGGATCGCGACCGCCAGTTTTCCGGTGCCGACGGCTTCGCGTGGCTCGGCCACCACCAGCGCCCCCGCATCACGCGTGCCGATGACCAGACGATGACCGTCGCGCAACTTGGACTCGCCGTCGAACAGATTGATGTCGCCGACGAACTCGGCGATCCAGCGCGAACGCGGCGCCTCATAGAGCTCGCGGGGGCTCGCGACCTGGGCGAGCTTGCCTGATTTCATCACACCGATCCGGCTCGCCATCGTCATCGCCTCCTCCTGGTCGTGGGTGACGATGATGAAGGTCATGCCGAGCCGCCGCTGCAGCTCCATCAGCTCGGCTTGCGTGCTCTCGCGCAGCTTCTTGTCGAGGGCCGCGAGCGGCTCGTCGAGCAGCAGCAGTTGTGGGCGGCGCGCCAGGGCGCGGGCCAGCGCCACGCGCTGGCGCTGACCGCCGGACAGCTGGTCCGGCTTGCGCTTTTCCAACCCTTCGAGCTTGACCAGCGCGACCATCTCCGCCACGCGCGTGGCGATGTCGGCGCGCGGCATGCCGGCGCGCTTCAGGCCGAAGGCGATGTTGTCGCGCACCGACAGATGTGGGAACAGCGCATAGTTCTGGAACATCATGTTGATCGGCCGCTCATGCGGCAGCGCCTGCGCGATATCCTTGCCGCCGAGGAGGATGCGCCCCTCGTCCGGCGCCTCGAAGCCCGCGAGCATGCGCAAGAGCGTGGTCTTGCCGCAGCCGCTCGGGCCGAGCAGCGCGAAGAACTCGCCGGCGTTGATATCGAGCGACACCCCGTCGACGGCGCGGAATGTGCCGAAGGTCTTGGCAACGCCCTCGATGCGCAGCAGCGGCTGGCCGACCGCCGGAAATGATTCTCCGCCAGCCGGTTCAGCCGCAACGTTCGTTCCGGGCAATTCTTCCGCCATGGTCCCTGCCAACCCCGATTCCGCCGCACGCTAGCGGCCGATCGTGTTTAGCTCAACCGGTTCGGGATGAAACGCTCTCGCCCGCCATGAACGCCGCCAGCGCCTCACGGTCCGCGGCGGGCATGGTCAGGCCGAGCTTGGAACGGCGCCACAGAACGTCATCCGGAAAGCGCGCCCATTCACGGCTCATGAGATAGCGCACCTCGGCGCCGGTCAGTTCGGGTCCGAAGGCCGGGCCAAGCTCCTCGCGTGTCCTTGCTTCACCAAGCATGGCCGACAATCGCGAGCCATAGGCGGCAACCAGGCGCTGGGCTTCCGGCTCCGACAAGAAGCGCCAGCGCTCGCGTGCGAGGTCGACCTCGGTGTCGAAACGGTCCCAGGCGAAATCTCCGCCGGGCAGCGCTGCGCCGGCGGTCCAGGGCGGCGACATCGGGTAGAACGGCGTCAGCTTCGTCACCGCCCGCTCGGCGCGCCGGCGCGAGGTGGTGACGTCGCCGCCGAACATCGTGATCAGCGGCGCCTTGCGCCGACGCGCATGGAACAGGGTCGTGCCCTCGCGTTGCCGCGCGGACGCCGGCCTCAAATTGACGCCCGAGACGGTCCGGACCACGTCGGTCGGGACGATGCGCTCGCGAAAGTAGCGGCTCGCCGCTTCGCAGAGATAATCGACGTCGGCACCGCGCATCGCCACGATGGCGGGGTCGCCGGTGAAATCATGCGTGACCGTGCCGATCAGCGTGAACGCGCGCTCGAACGGGCTTGCGAAGATCAGCCGGCCGTCGCTGTTCTGGAACACGTAGACATTGTCTGAATCGAACAGCCTGGGCACGATGATCTGGCTCATCTGCATGGCCGTCACGGCGGGCTGCGGCTGGCGCAGGACCGTCTCCGCGACGATCGAGGTCCAGCCGCCACTGGTATTGGCCAGCGCCCTGGCTGTGATGGAGCGGCGGTGGCCGCGATCGACCACGGCGAGCCGCCAGATGTCGGTTCGGTCGGCACGCACGCAGCGTGCGCCGGTCCGGATCGCCGCACCACGCTCGGCGGCGTCCAGCGCCGTGAGCACGACAAGGCGCGAATCGTCGACGATGCAGTCCGAATATTCGAACGCCGTGCCGAACGGGCGCTTCAGCGCGTTGCCGACCGGGTGATGGGTGATGTCGAGGGTCGCCGACGCGGGCAGGCCGCTCCTGCCGGCGAGGCCGTCATAGAGAAACAGGCCGGCCCGCAGCAACCAGGGTGGACGCTCGTCTACATGCGCGGGAATCACGAAACGCATCGGCCGGACCAGATGCGGCGCGATCCGGAGCCAGATCCGGCGCTCGGCCAGAGCCCGGCGCACCCGCCAGAAGCCGCGGCGCTCCAGCACTGAGAGATCGCCGTGGATCAGCCGCGGTGTGGCCGACGACGCCGCGCCGCCGAGATCGCCCTGCTCGAACAGGATTACCCGCAGGCCGCGGCCCGCCGCATCGCGGGCGAGGCTGACGCCGTTCAGGCCGCCGCCGATGATCGCGAGATCGTAATCCGCCATGAAGCCGTCGAATGGGAGCGAAGCGCTCCCATCACTAGCCGGTCTTCAGCGCAAGCTCCATCGCTTCGTCGCGGCCGACGAGGCCGGCATATTTGCCGATCGGCAAGGGCTTGCCGAGCAGGTAGCCCTGCACGCCGTCGCAGCCCTCCTTGGCGAGGAAGGCGAGCTGGTCGACCGTCTCGACGCCCTCGGCGATGATCGACATTTCGAGGCCGTGGCCGAGGTCGATGACGGCGCGCACGATCGCCGCCGATTGCGGGTTGCGGCCGAGATTGATGATGAAGGCGCGGTCGATCTTGATCTTGTCGAACGGAAACGCCTGGAGATAGCTCAGCGAGGAATAGCCGCTGCCGAAATCGTCCATGGAGATGCGCACGCCGAGCGCCTTCAGGCGGCGCAGCAGCGCGAGACCGCGGTCGAAATCCTCGATCAGAACACCCTCGGTGATCTCGAGCTCGAGCCGGCCGGGTGCAAGGCCCGTCTCGAGCAGGATCGAATGGACGAGGCCGACCACGTCGCCGTGCATGAACTGCGCCGGGGATAGATTGACCGCGACCTGCAGCGGCTTCGGCCAGGACGCCGCCTCGCGGCAGGCCTCGCGCAGGATCCACTCGCCCATCTCGACGATGAGGCCGCTTTCCTCGGCGATGGGAATGAACTCGGCCGGCGAAACCTGGCCGCGCACCGGATGCTGCCAGCGCGCCAGCGCCTCGAAGCCGATGATCTCGCTCTCGGCGACGCTGTGGCCCGCGGCCCCTTGCGGCTGGAAGGCGAGCGCGAGCTCGCCGTTCTTGACCGCCATGGACAGGTCCTGGTGCAGCACGCGGCGGTCGCGAATCTGCTGGTCCATCTCGGGCTGGTAGAGGCTGATCGTGCCGCGCGACTTCTGCTTGGCGCGGAACAGCGTGGCACCGGCATTGGCGAGCAGCGAGGCGCCATCGGTGCCATTGTGGGGGAACACCGACATACCCGTGGTGATGCCGGCGCGGACCGGACGGCCGTCGATCTGAAAATCCTTCGCGACGGCTTCGGCGATCTGCTGCGCCAGCGCGAGGCCGGCCTCGGGCTGCTTGCCGTCGATGATCAGCCCGAACTCGTCCCCGGACAGGCGCGCCACCACGCCGCCGCGCGCGGAATCCTGGAGCCGATGGGCGACCTCGATCAGGAGCTTGTCGCCGAGCGCATGGCCGAAGACGTCGTTGACCTCCTTGAGGCCGTCGAGGTCGACGCAGAGCACGGCGAACTCCTCGCCGGTGCCCTCGCAGGCCTCGATCATCTGGGTCAGCGCCTGCAGGAAGGCGGCGCGGTTCGGCAGATCGGTGAGGCCGTCGTGATAGGCCATGTGCGCCATGCGCGACTCGGTCTGCCGGCGGTCGGTGACGTCCTCGTGGGTCTTGATCAGATATTGCGGCTCGCCGGCCTCGCTGAGCACGGTGGCGCGGCGGGTGAGGAACAGCCGCAGGCCGTCCTTGGTCGAGATCGGATGCTCCTCGGTGATCATCCCGCGTTTCTTGATCGCGGCCTCGTCGCGCGCGACGATCAGCTTGGCTTCCTTGGCGTTGAAGATGTCGGTCGCGGTCAGGCCGGTGGCTTCTTCGCGGCTGCGGTTGAGGATCGTCTCGGCGCTGCGGTTGGCGAGAAGATAGCGGCCGTCCTTGACCTGCTCCACGATCAGCGCAACCGGGATGTTGTCGACCACGAGCTCGAGGAACTTCTTGGTGCTCTCCAGCTCCTCCGACAGCGAGCGGCGGTCAGTGATGTCCTCGAACACGATGAGCAGAAATTCGGGCTTATTGCTCTCGTTGCGGACCACGATCCGGATCGAGGCGACCGTGCGCTGCGCGCCGGCACGATCCACGTCGAACTCGTTGCGGTACTGGCCATCCGGCGAATTGAGTGCCGCCTCGTCGGCCGCCTCGATGCTCGCGGCCGAGGCCGATGCAAACAGCTCCCGCGCATTCCTGCCGACGGCGAAGTCCCGCGACAATCCCCAGAACTTCTCATAGGCGCTGTTGGCGAAGATGTAGCAGCCGTCCTCGATGTTCTTGGCCGCCACGCAGGCCGGCACATGGTCCAGCACCGTCTCCAGGAACTGCTTGGTGGAGGCGAGCTGCCGCGACAGCCTGCGCTCCTCGCTGACGTCGAGATGGGTCGCCACCGAGCCACCGTTCGGCAGCACGAAATATTTCACCAGGATGGCCCGTCCGTCGGGCAGCTCCGTGATCAGGCCGTTGACGCTCGATGCCTTGTCGTAGAACTCGGCGTCGGAGGCGGCATTCAGCACCCCGCGCCTGCGACGAAGCTCGAGAAGGTCGTGGCCATTCATGCCAGGCCGGACTTCCGACCGCGTCAGGCCATAGATATCGAGATAGCGGTCGTTGCAGAAGATGATGCGGCGCTGCGCATCCGTCATCACCACGCCCTGGTTGAGATTGTTCATGGCGGAGGAGATGAAGGCGTTGCGCCGCAGCTGCAAACGCCTGGACCGGCGCAATGAGGAATGGATCCACAGCCCGATCGCGGCGAGGAACGCGCAGACCACGATGCCGGCGATCAGGGCTTCCCAGATCACGCCCGGATCAAGCCCGGTGAGATCTGCCGCCACGGCAAGGCTGTCCGATGCCGCAAAGGCGCGCGCAGGCGCGCCCGTGCCGGCCAGGCATAGGAGGGCCTGCACAGCAATCGAAAGCGTGCTGCCCACGTGCCAGTTCTTCTCAGCCATCAGCCACCCGCGATTTCAACGTCGGATTGTCTGGCCTCGCGGGTTTGGATCGGGTAAACGCCTGAGGGAACAACAGAATAATGTCACGTGAAATACGGCAATTGCCCTGACATGATAAACGCCTTCTTAACGGAAGCCTTAACGGAAGCCCCGCCTGCGCGCCCCTGCCCGGGCCATACGCCACCGGTGCTTCCAACTGGTATCCTGCACAACCATGGATAGGGTCGACTGCGTCGTCATCGGAGCCGGCGTGATCGGTCTCGCGGTGGCCCGAAAGCTCGCCCAGGCCGGGCGCGAGGTGATCGTGCTCGAGGAAGCCGAGGCGATCGGCACCGTCACCTCCTCGCGCAACAGCGAGGTGATCCATGCCGGCATCTACTACCGCGCCGGGAGCTGGATGGCGCGCATGTGCGTGGCCGGCAAGCACGCGCTCTACCGCTACTGCGACGAGCGCGGCATCCCGCACAAGAATTGCGGCAAGCTGATCGTCGCGACCAGCCCGAAAGAGACCGAGAAGCTGCAATCGATCAAGGCGCATGCCGAGGCCAACTGCGTACTCGACATGCAGCTGCTCTCGGGCGAGGCCGCACGCGCGCTGGAACCTGCGCTCGCCTGCGACGCCGCGCTGCTGTCACCGTCGACGGGCATCATCGACAGCCACGCCTACATGCTCTCGCTGCGCGGCGAAGCCGAGGACGCCGGCGCGGCTTTCGCGTTTCACACTCCACTGATCCGTGCCAAGGCGGCGGCCGGATTCATCGAGATCGATGCCGGCGGCGAGGCACCGATGACGCTGCAATGCAGCCTCCTCGTCAACGCCGCGGGGCTGTCGGCGACGCATGTGGCGCGCAGCATCGACGGCATGCCGCTGGACCGGATTCCAGCGGCCTATCTCGCCAAGGGAAACTATTTCAGCTGCAACGCCAAGGCGCCGTTCTCGCGCCTGATCTATCCGGTGCCCGAGCCCGGCGGATTGGGGGTGCACCTGACGCTGGACATGGCAGGACAGGCGCGCTTCGGGCCTGACGTCGAATGGATCGAGACGATCGATTACGAGGTCGACCCCTCACGCGCCGAGCGGTTCTATCCCGCGATCCGCAAATACTGGCCGACGCTGCCTGACGGCGCGCTGATGCCGAGCTATTCCGGCATCCGCCCGAAGATCGTGCCCCCGGCCGTGGCCACGCAGGATTTCTTGATGCAGGGCCCGCGCGATCACGGCGTTGCAGGCCTGATCAATCTGTTCGGCATCGAATCGCCGGGATTGACGTCCTCGCTCGCGATCGCCGATCACGTCGCCGAGCTCGCAGACATCGAGAGCGCTTCGAGAAGCGGATAAGTGTTGGTGTCGAGACCACGCGTCCAAACAAGAGTGGCCGCCGCGCAAACCTGTTGCACGGTGCACACCTTGCAGCAGGGATGAGCACGAATGCTCTCATCCCTGCGTGAAGGATGTGATCAACTCTACACTGTCACGGGGGTTACTAGTGGAGCGTGTCGCCTTGCTTCAGACGCTCGATCTGGTCCTTGACCATCAACTTCCGGCGCTTCAACTCAACAATTTGCAGGTCGTCTGTTGAAAGGTGCACGAGAGCTTCGTGCAATTCGTTTTCGAGAAGTTTGTGCTTCCGTTCCAATTCAACGAGATGTGCCTGAATTGTCATTCGAAACCTCCTCGGTAGGGTTGAACCTCAGGATTCGATCCGGACGCCTAAGTCTACATCACCGATTCGTCCTGTCGATGGGTAACCGTCGTCGCCGCGTCATTTTTGAAAGTTCATATGTAACGAAGCGTGACTAGGGGAACCACGCCGGAAAAATCCATGATTATCAATGCGCCGGCGCCACGCCGCAGCTCCTCGCAGAAATATCTTGCGGGAGATCGGCGATGCGGGATCGCAGATCGCTTGCGATCACGCGGCGCAAGGACGATAATTTCCACAGGGCATCCACAGCCCAGATCTCACGCCTATCGGTTTTCGGCCACCGCAGACATGACCAATGAAGATGAGCGTGAGCTCGAAGCCGAGCTCACCCGGTTGCAGCAGGAACACCGAGATCTCGATGCGGCGATCGATGCGTTGCATCAATCGCCTGCCCCCGACCTGTTGCGGCTACAGCGCCTGAAAAAGCGCAAGCTGTTGTTGCGCGACCGCATCGCTTTCATCGAAGACCAGATTACGCCCGACATCATCGCCTGAGCCGGTCTCGCGCGGCGCCCGCCGCTTCCGAATCCGCTTGACTCAATAAGAACAAAATAGGAACATTCGCGGGCGCCCCACCACCTCAGAGAACGCTCAAGACAACACACGAGGACAACGCAGATGTCGGCGACCGCCCTTCTCGACAACAGCCATTATGAGCAGGCCTGCGATCAGGCGATCGCGATGTGCGACGGCAATCTGCGCAGCACCATCAAGGCGCTGATCATGGCCAACGAATATCTGGAAGCCGAGCTGGAGGAATTGCAGGCGGCGATTTCCGCGGGCTGCATTCCGGAGACTTCGCGCAGCAAGATGCGGAGCAAGAGCAGCGCCGCCTGATTTTCAAAGCGCGAAGAGACCGCGCTTTGTTTTAAGCATGATCTTGTCGGAAAACCGCTTCACACTTTTCCGGATCATGCTCCATCGGAGCAACGCCATGTCGGATGTGACCTATTACGTTGCAATGCCCTTTTTGATCGATGATGACGGATCCCCCGTCGCAGGCGCGGCAGAGGAGTGTCAGTCCTCGACGGCGGCGCTGCGACGCGCAGAGATTCTGGCGCGCGGCGCCGGCCATATCGGCGCGGTCGCATTCAGCCGCAGCGGCGATCCCATGACCGGCGAGTTCGGGGATGCGACGCTGCTGCGCAAGTTCGGCAACGTGCCGGAAGATCTTGCAACCCTCTAGACTAGCGCTCGCTGCGGACCCTGATCCGCCGCCTCGTGCCGGCGGTGCGCCTTGCGCACGTACATGGCGGCATCCGCCTCCTCCAGGGCGCGAGCTGCCGCGGACTGCGGACCGAGCAGGGCGACGCCCGCCGAGGCGCCCGCGGTCACGTGCTGGCCGCGAAAGACGAAGGACAATTCGTCGATCGCCTGCTCCAGGGCGGCGGCCTTCGCCTTGGCATCGGTCTCGCTGAGATTCCAGAGGAGCAGCGCGAACTCATCGCCGCCGAGGCGGCCGACCACGTCGGAGGCGCGGACCTGTCGCGTCAGCGTGGCGACAATCGCCTTGAGCACCTCATCGCCAGCGGCGTGACCGAAGGAATCGTTGATCGGCTTCAGCCGATCGACGTCAAGCACGATCAGCGCCCCGCTGGCGCGGTAGCGCTTCATGTAGGCGATGGCGCGCACAAGCTCGCGCTCGAAACCGCGCCGGTTGGGGATATCGAGCAGGAAATCGGTGTCGGCGGCCGCCTCGAGTTCCGAGATCCGCAGCAGGGCTGCCTTGAGCTTGCTCCTGAGGCCGCGAATGGCCGCCTTGCTGTCGCCGGCAGCAGGCGCTCCGCGCAAGGCCGGTTTGGCCGCGCGGCTCGAAGCGGCTTTGGATCGGCCGGCGCTGCTGGTCCGGCCCTTTCTGGCCTTCGCAGAGCTCGCCCTTTTTGGTTTCTTCATGGGCATCCTGCTCAATGAAGGCTTGCGGGGATTCACCAAGACAGGATAGTGGATTCCCTTCTCCTTGCCACCGCCTTGCGAGCCGCCGGCCGGAAACGTTAATCTGGCCTATCTTTCTGTTTTTCTGGGCACAATTGACGTCATGACCGCGCCAATCGCCATCATCATGGGCAGCCAGTCGGACTGGGACACGATGCGCCACGCCGCCGACACGCTCGACGCGCTCGGCATTGCCGCCGACAGCCGCATCGTCTCGGCCCACCGCACACCCGACCGGTTGTTCGCCTTCGCCAAGGGCGCCAAGGCCGCGGGTTACAAAGTCATCATCGCCGGGGCCGGTGGCGCGGCACATCTGCCCGGCATGGCGGCAGCGCTGACGGAACTCCCAGTGTTCGGCGTTCCCGTCGAATCCAGGACGCTCAAGGGCGTCGATTCGCTCTATTCGATCGTCCAGATGCCCGCCGGCATCCCGGTCGGCACCCTCGCCATCGGCAAGGCCGGCGCGATCAATGCCGCGCTGCTGGCGGCCGCCGTGCTGGCGTTGTCCGACCCGGCCCTGTCGGATCGCCTCGCCGCCTGGCGCAAGGCGCAAACCGAGGCGGTCGCCGAGCGCCCGGAGGACCAGGCGTGACGGACAACAGGCACGTGAAGCTGAAGCCCGGAGACACCATCGGAATCCTCGGCGGCGGACAATTGGGCCGGATGCTGGCCATGGCCGCGGCGCGGCTCGGCCTGCGCTGCCAGGTGTTCTCGCCCGATCCGGATTCGCCGGCCTTCGACGTCGTGCTGAACGCGACCTGCGCCGAATATGCCGACGTCGAGGCGCTCGAGTTGTTCGCGCACGATGTCGACGTCATCACCTATGAATTCGAGAACGTGCCGGCGGCAGCCGCGCTGGTGCTGGACGCGCGCCGCCCGGTGCTGCCCAATCGCAAGATCCTCGAGACCACCCAGGACCGGCTCGCCGAGAAGGATTTCGTGACGCGGCTCGGCATCGGCACTGCCGCCTATGCCGACGTCACCTCCGTCTCCGCGCTGCGCGAGGCGATCGCCAGGATCGGCCTTCCGGCCGTGCTGAAAACTCGCCGCTTCGGCTATGACGGCAAGGGCCAGGCCATCATCCGCGAGGGCGACGACATCGCGAAAGTGTGGACCAGCCTCGCCACCAAATCGGCGATCCTGGAGGCCTTCGTGCCCTACGAGCGCGAGATCTCCGTGATCGCCGCGCGCTCCGCCACCGGCGAGGTCGAGTGCTTCGACGTCACCGAGAACGAGCACCGCGACCACATCCTGAAGATATCGCGCGCACCCGCGCCGATCCCGGATGCGCTCGCCGAGGAGGCGCGCAGCATCGCCGGCAAGATCGCAAGCGCGCTCGACTATGTCGGCGTGCTGGCGGTCGAGATGTTCGTGCTCGCCAACGGCACCGGGCCGAAGGTGCTGGTCAACGAGATCGCGCCGCGCGTGCACAATTCAGGACACTGGACGCTCGACGGCGCGTCCATCTCGCAGTTCGAGCAGCACATCCGCGCCATCGCCGGCTGGCCGCTCGGCAAGCCGGTACGCCACGGCGACGTCGTCACCATGACCAACCTGATCGGGGACGAGATCAACGACTACGAAAAGTGGCTGAGCGTGCCCGGCGCGACCGTGCACATCTACGGCAAGGGCACGCCGCGCCCCGGCCGCAAGATGGGCCACGTCACCGAAGTCAGGCCGCCCCGGGACGAGTGACGGGATCGCAGCAAAGGCTGCAATCCCGCCGGGTGCTTTTCGATTACGCCGTCTTCACGCCCGCAACGACGCCGGTGGGCTCCTCGCTGAGCCAGCGATAGATCACCCCGCCGAGCGCACCGCCGATCAGCGGCGCAACCCAGAACAGCCAGAGCTGCGACAGCGCCCAGCCGCCGACGAACAGCGCCGGGCCGGTGCTGCGCGCCGGGTTCACCGAGGTGTTGGTGACGGGAATGCTGACGAGATGGATCATCACCAGCGCGAGCCCGATCGCCAGCGGTGCGAAACCCGCCGGCGCGCGGCCATGGGTGGCCCCCATGATGATGAACAGGAACATCATGGTCATCACCACCTCGGTGAGGAAGCACACGATCATGCTGTACTGGCCGGGCGAATGCGCGTCATAGCCGTTGGAGGCAAAGCCCTTGCCGACGTCGAAGCCGGGCGCCCCGCTGGCAATGACATAGAGCAGCCAGGCGGCAATGATCGCCCCCGCCACCTGGGCGACGATGTAAGGCAGGACCTGCCCCGCCGGAAAACGGCCACCGGCGGTAAGACCGACCGTGACGGCCGGGTTGAGATGGCAGCCGGAGATGTGGCCGATCGCATAGGCCATGGTGACGACGCTCAATCCGAAGGCCAGGGACACGCCGACCAGCCCGATTCCCACCTGCGGGAAGCCGGCCGCAATCACCGCGCTTCCGCAGCCCGCGAATGTGAGCCAGAAGGTGCCGATGGCTTCGGCAGCATATTTTTTGATGTCCATTGTGGTCCCCTCATTGCAAGATTCCGGAACAAAGCTCCGGCGCGGCCCCGTCCTCGGCGCCAAACCGCCCAAATCGGGGCCGCATGGAGGTATTTTCGCCGCATTTAATGGCCGAACTTGGCCCGAAAACCCGCTTGGCCGGTGGACATCTGCTGTTTTGTCTGATACATCCGCGCGCTCAAGGTTAAGGGCTTGCGCGTTTCGCCATCCCCTTTGACTTACCAGAATTCAAATCCGATCCACTTGAAGAGGATGCCGCGTGCAGGTTCTCGTTCGCGATAACAATGTTGATCAAGCCCTCAAGGCGCTGAAGAAGAAGATGCAGCGCGAGGGAATTTTCCGCGAGATGAAGCTCCGCGGTCATTACGAGAAGCCCTCCGAGAAGAAGGCCCGCGAAAAGGCCGAAGCCGTGCGCCGTGCGCGCAAGCTCGCCCGCAAGAAGCTGCAGCGCGAAGGCCTGCTGCCGATGAAGCCGAAGCCGGTGTTCGGCGCCGGCCCGGGCGGCGATCGCGGCGGTCGTGGCGGCCCCGGTGCAGGTCCGCGCGGACCGCGCTGATCCGATTCAGCAAGACTTCAGTTTTCGATGACGCGGGCCCCAGGCCCGCGTTATTGTTTTGAGGACTTGTCGGATCAAGCTCTAGCGCGAGCGAACCGTAGATGGCCTCCCCTTTCCCTCAGCGCGGCTTTGCGCGACGGCGTCGGATCTGGCAGCCGCCGCTCGCGGTGGCGTTGACGGGAATCGCGCTGTGCGGCTGCTCGTTCGATCTGGGATCGCTGATGCCGGAGAAGGACAAGCCGCAGGAAGCGCCCAAGGCCGCCACGCCGGCCGAGAGCGCGGTAAGCGCCGGCAACGTCACCGAAGCCCAGGCCCATACCGCGAAGGCCCAGTCCCTGGCGAAGTCAGGCGAGACCACGGCAGCGCTCGACGAGTTCAACCGCGCGGTCGGCCTCGATCCCTATAATGCGCAGGCGCTCTATGGCCGCGCCCTGATCTACCAGGGCAACAACCAGCACGACTTCGCGATCGCCGATTTCAGCGCGGCCAGTGGCCTCAACCCGCAAAAGGCCGAGCCGCTGCTCGGCCGCGCCACCAGCTATCTCGCGCTCGGCAAGGTCAAGGAGGCCGCAGCCGATCTCGATGAAGCCTCCGAGGCGGATCCGCACAATGCCCAGGTCTGGACCGCGCGCGGTCAGGCCTATGAGCGGCTGGGTGACAAGGCCAAGGCGGCGGCGTCCTACACCAGGGCGGTCGCGCTTCGTCCACGCGACGAACCCGCCCGCAGCGGTCTCGCCCGCGTCGGCGGCTGACCGTTTGGTGTAGCCTGAGCGTAGTTCTAGTCGGGCGTAGCGCTCTTGGGCAGAACGGCGTTGAACATCGACTTCATGCCCGACAGCATCTCGTCGGCGACATTGGTCTTCTTCGGCCGCGGCATGGAGGCGCCCGCATCGGCACGCAGGTCGAGCGGTGGCGCGATCACCGGCACGGGAATGTCGGCCGGCGGCGTCACCCGATTCGGATCGTCGTTGCCGACCGAGGCCGTGTAGGGCGGATTGGAGCCCGCATTGCCATAGGCCTCGGGCGAAGGCGTCGAAACATTGATCGGCGGCGGCAGCGGACGGACCGGGGACGGCTCCACATTCACGACCCGCGGGGCCTCCGGCGTGCGGGCAGCATCCCGCACCGCAGGCTCGGCCGGCTTGGTCTCCGAAGCGCGAGCCTCGGCAGGCTTGGTTTCCGACGATTTGGCCTCGGCAGCCTTGCCCTCGGGCGATTTGCGCAGGCGCTCGATCGCAGCACGCGCCAGATCGTTGGCGTCGGGAGCCGGGGAAGCCGCCGTCGGGGCTGAATTGGCCTCAACCACCGGAGCAGCGGCAGCCGGTGCGGATTTCGCCGCGGCCTTGTCGCGGGTAGAGGGTCGGCCGCGCGGGGCGGCGTCAGCGGGAGCCACGTCTGCGGCCTTGGTCTCGGCGGCCGGCGGACGATCGGCCGGCTTCTCGGCTGCCGCCTTGTCCGTCACGCTCTTCTCGGGAATGCCCTTGGCCTTGACGCCAGGCGCGGGAAGGTTGGCGCTATCGGTCGGCTTGCCGTCGCCGCCGGTCTGGGCAGGCGCGGTCACGGCGGCTGGGGTGTCGGCGGCCGGCTTGGCGTTGATGTAATGATTGACGATGTAGGCCCCGATGATCGTCGCGAGCACCGAGGGGAAAATATCCATCGAAATTTTTGCGAGGTATTTCAGCATTCCGACCACTCCCCGCGCGACCTGATGCGGGAACTTTAGGGCATTGTGAGGGATCAACTGCGACGGATCGATGGCAAAGGGTGGCGCGCCCCCTAGCGTTTCAGCTCAATTTCAAGGAACACGATCTCAGTTGAGGTTTCGTTAAGTACGTCATGCTGGACGCCGGCCTTGCGGAAATAGGATTTGCCGGCGGAAAGCTGCGCCTTGGACCGTTCGCCATTGGGCGCCACGATGGTCATCTCGCCGGCGGCGACCGGAACGATCACATAGTCCATCCCATGGGTGTGATGGCCGGTGGCGCTGCCGGGGGCAAGCCGCCATTCGGTCACCCGGACCTCTTCGTTGTCGATCTGGACGTCGGACTTGGCGGCAAGCACCGGGAGCTCCTTCTAGGGCACGAAAACCATGAACACGTAGACGGCAAATACCACCATATGCACCAGGCCGAACAGGACGTTGGTCCTGCCCGTGCCGAAGGTCAGCATGCTCAGGAAGAAGGTCAGCAGCAAAAGGACGCTGCCCTGGGCGCTGAGGCCGAGCTCGAGCTCCTTGTCGAGCGCATAGGTCGCGACGCCGACGGCAGGAATGGTCAGGCCGATGGTCGCCAGCGAAGAGCCGAGGGCGAGATTGATGCTCTTCTGGAGGTCGTTCCTGCGCGCCGCCGCGACGGCCGCAACGCCCTCGGGCATCAGGATCAGCAGCGCGACCAGAAGGCCGGCGAAGGCCGGTGGCGCCCCGATCCTGGCGCCCACGGCATCGACCACCAGCGAGAATTTCTTGGCGAGCAGCACGACCGCCAGAAGCGAGACCAGGAGCAGCACCACCGTGAGCGCGAGTGCCCCTGCAGACACGTGCGCCGCCCCGCCCTCGCCGTCGGCACGTTCGTGCACGAAGTAATCCTTGTGCAGGACGGTCTGGGTATAGAGAAACACCGCATAGAGCGCCAGCGTGACCACGTCGACGAAGCCGAGCTGGACCGCCGAATAGACCGGCCCCGGCGTGGTGGTGGTGTAGTTCGGCATGATCAGCGTGATGGTCGCGAGCGCGAACAGGACGCTGAGATAGACGTTGGCGCCGGAGAGCTGAAAGCCCTGCTCGCGATAGCGCAGGCCGCCGATGAAGATGCAGAGCCCGACCAGGCCGTTGCAGACGATCATGACCACGGCGAACACGGTGTCGCGGGCCAGTGCCGGGGCAGGCTTGTCGCCCAGCATGATCGTGGTGATCAGCGCGACCTCGATGATGGTCACCGACAGCGTCAGCACCAGCGTGCCATAGGGTTCGCCGACCCGCTCCGCGATCACCTCGGCATGATGAACCGCAGCGAATACCGTGCCGAACAGGATGACCAGGAGGACGATTGCGAAGAGCAGTCCGCCAAACGACAGCGTGAACACGTAACCCGTCGCGCTGACGGCCGCGAACAACAGCACGGCCAGCGCCGGAAAGACCCAGGCCGACCGGGGCATCGGATCATGCGCGCTCATCCACCGGCTCCAATCTCAGCATGATCCGGAAAAGTGTGTTGCGGTTTTCCGATATGATCATGCGCAATCGAAAAACCGAGGTGCGATGAAATTCATCGCAGCTCGGCCGAGCAGTAGCAAATCGGCCGGCAGATTCAATGCCAGTGCAGGATCGGCGCGACCGGCAGGAACGTCAGCAACAGGAACAGCGGGATCAGCACGGCGCCCGCGCGCAGGAGATAACCGAAGAAGCTCGGCATCTCGATGCCGTTCTCGCGGGCGATGCTGCTCACCATGAAGTTCGGCGCGTTGCCGATATAGGTGAGCGCTCCCATGTAGACGGCTCCCATCGAGATCGAGGCGAGCGTGCCCGAGAGCTCATGCATCAGCACCTGCGGGTCGCCGCCGGCGAGCTCGAAGAACAACAGATAAGTCGGCGCATTGTCGAGGAAAGCCGACATCAGTCCGGTGAACCAGAAATAGGCGACCTCGCGCGGGGTGCCGTCCGGCGCCGTCACGGCCGACAGCAGCCAGGCGAACGCGCCGTGATGGCCGGCATTGAGCATGGCAATGACCGGGATGATGGCGACGAAGATGCCCGCGAACAGCTTTGCGACCTCGCGGATCGGCTCCCAGGTGAAGCCGTTGGCCTGCCTGTGCTCGTCGGGCGTCAGCCATACCGACAGCGCCGCGATGGCCAGCAGCGCCAGATTGCGAACGAGGTCCTCCAGGTCCAGCCTGGTGCCGAGAACATCGAACGCGATGCCGGGCCTCCACATCGCCGAGGCGAGCAGGCTGGCGACGATGGCTGCGATCAGCACCAGATTGACGAGGCCGCGGATGCGCAACGGCTCGCCACGGCCTGTGTCAGTGGGAGGCTCGCTACGAAAGCGCCAGACGTCGATGACGGCGAAGATCGCGAGCAACAGGCCGGCAACCAGCGCGGTCTGCAACCAGATGGTCCGCGTGGTCCAGAAGAAGTCGACACCGTGGAGGAAGCCGACGAAGAGCGGGGGATCGCCGAGCGGGCTCAGCGCGCCGCCGACATTGGCCACCAGGATGATGAAGAAGATGACGACATGGGCGTTGTGGCGCCGCAGCCGATTGGCGCGGATCAAGGGGCGGATCAGGATCATCGCGGCACCCGTGGTTCCGACGATGCTCGCCCCCAACGTGCCGAGCGCGAGGATGCCGACATTCGCCGCCGGCGTGCCCTTGATGTCGCCCGTGATGAGAATGCCGCCGGCCACGACATAGAGCGCGAACAGCAGCACGATGAAGCCGAGATATTCGGCGAGGATGGCATGGACCAGCGCCGCCAGCATCGCCATGCCGCCGGCGAAGACGACGAGCGCGGCGAGCGCCAGCAGCGACCAGGCAGCTGTGATCTTGCCGTAATGGTGATGCCAGATCTTCGGCAACAGCAGCGGCCCCAGTGCGATCGACAGCAACAAGCCGGCAAAGGGCAGCGCATGGGGCCAGCGCATCGCCGCGCCGTCGAGCCCGGTCGCGGCAAGCGCATTCTGCGGCAGAAACGTCAAGCAGGAGACGGCGAGCGCGGGAACGTAACGTTGAGCCAAGCCGTCAGTCGCCAATGAAGCCTCTCGCCGTTTCGATCGCGCCATATTGATCGAGATTGTCGTGCCCGCCGCCCTCCATGCGAACGAACCGCTTGGGCTCGCGGGCGAGTGCGAACAGACGCTCTCCGAAGATGATCGAAATGACAAGGTCATTGGTGCCATGCATCACCAGGAGCGGCACCGTGACGCGCGAGATGCGCTCGTCGGAGGGAAACGGGTCGCGCATCAGCAGGCGCACCGGCACGAACCGGAACGACGAAGCTGCAATGTCGGCCGTCGACGTATAGGGGGCTTCCAGGATGAGCTTTCCAATGCGCTGCTCCGAGGCGAGCGCGACCGCCACGCCGGTCCCGAGCGAAAAGCCCCAGGCGACGATTCGTTCCGCCGCGTAGCGCGCGGTCGTGAAGGCGTAGGCGGCCGCGGCATCGCGCAACAGGCCCTCCTCGCTGGGCGCGCCGCTGGAGCCGGCATAGCCGCGATAGGACAGCGCGACGAGGCCGGTACCGTCTGCGGTCATCGCCTTGAAGCGGCCGACAGGACCGGCGAGAAAATCACCATTGCCTGGAAAATACAGGATCACGGGACGACCGGGTTTCGCCGGCACGTGCCAGACGATGACCTTCTCGCCGTCCGAGGTAGTCAGGACATGCTCTTCCGCCTCGGGAAGGCCCGCAGCATCGGGTGCGGTGCGACCGACGGGCGGGATCGGAAACAGCATCTCGCGCTGGCGGAGATACAGCACGACGAGACCGGCAAGATAGACGGCCCCGAGCAGGATGACGGTCCATTTGACGATGGTGATCATTGCGCGGCCGGCCCCGATCCAGACTAGGGCTTGCGACGGCTCCGCAGCAATTTCATGACGTCGGGCCGGAGACTCGCCGGAACGTCGCGACAGCCGCACGCCGCCTTGTGGGCAGCGTGCCAGGCGATGCGCTGCTCGCGCGTCGCCTTGGGCGGCATGCGATGGGACCGGTGCCAATCCTTGTTGATGGCCAGGGGTCCCTCCCTCGCTACATCGCCTTGACGATGTTCTCGGTGACCTTCTTGGCGTCGCCGAGCAGCATCATCGTGTTGTCGCGGTAGAACAGCGGATTGTCGATACCGGCATAGCCCGAAGCCAGCGAGCGCTTGATGAACATCACCGTGCCGGCCTTCCAGACCTGGAGCACCGGCATGCCGTAGATCGGCGAGGACTTGTCCTCTTCTGCGGCCGGGTTGGTGACGTCGTTGGCGCCGATCACGAAGGCGATGTCGGCCTGCGCGAATTCGGAGTTGATGTCTTCGAGCTCGAACACCTCGTCATAGGGAACGTTGGCTTCGGCGAGCAACACGTTCATGTGGCCGGGCATGCGGCCGGCGACGGGGTGAATGGCGTACTTCACCTCGACGCCTTCCTTCTTCAGGATGTCGGCCATCTCGCGCAGCGCGTGCTGGGCCTGCGCCACCGCCATGCCGTAGCCGGGCACGATGATGACCTTGGAGGCGTTCTTCATGATGAAGGCCGCATCGTCGGCCGAGCCGAGCTTGGCGGGCTTCTGCTCGCCCGTACCGCCGCCGGCCGCAGCGGTCTCACCGCCGAAGCCGCCGAGGATGACCGAGATGAAGGACCGGTTCATCGCGTGGCACATGATGTAGGACAGGATCGCGCCTGAGGAGCCGACCAGCGCGCCGGTAATGATCAGCGCGGAATTGCCGAGCGTGAAGCCGATGCCGGCCGCGGCCCACCCCGAATAGGAGTTCAGCATCGAGATCACGACCGGCATGTCGGCGCCGCCGATCGGGATGATCATGAGCACGCCGAGCAGAAGCGCCAGGATGACGTTCAGCCAGAAGAACACGGGGCTGCCGGTGACGACGAGACCGACGATGCAGGCGACCAGCGCCACCGCGAGCGCGATGTTGATCACGTGGCGGGCCGGCAGGATGATCGGAGCGCCGCTCATCCGCGCCGAAAGCTTGAGGAAGGCGATCACCGAGCCGGTGAAGGTCAGCGCGCCGATGGCGACGCCGAGCGACATTTCGACCAGGCTCTGAGTGTGAATATTGCCCGGCGTGCCGATGTCGAACGCCTCGGGCGCATAGAACGCGCCGGCGGCGACCAGCACCGCGGCCATGCCGACCAGCGAGTGGAAGGCCGCGACGAGCTCCGGCATCGACGTCATGGGCACGCGCCGCGCGATCACCGCGCCGATCGCGGCGCCAATCGCGATGCCGACGATCACCAGCACCCACGCGAGACCGTCAGCCGGCGGATGGTTGGCAAGCGTGGTGGCGACCGCGATCGCCATGCCGATCATGCCGAACAGATTGCCCTGGCGCGACGAAGCCGGGCTGGATAGCCCACGCAGCGACAGGATGAACAGCACTCCCGCCACGAGATACAGAAATGCAGAGAGGTTGGCGCTCATCTCAGGTCCCCATTGATCCCATCAGCCCGAGGTGGCCGCTCACTTCGACTTCTTCTTGTACATCGCCAGCATGCGCTGGGTGACAAGGAAGCCGCCGAAGATGTTGATGCAGGCAAAGATCAGCGCGACGAAGCCGAAGGCGCGCGCCCAGCCGGAGCCGCTCGAAACATTGGCGACGCCGCCGGCAAGCAGCGCACCGACCACGATCACCGAGGAGATCGCGTTGGTCACGCTCATCAGCGGCGTGTGCAGCGCGGGTGTCACCGACCACACCACGAAATAGCCGACGAAGACGGCGAGGACGAAGATCGACAGCCGGAAGATGAAGGGGTCGACGACCTGTGCAGCGTGCTCCATAACGGGTCTCCTTAAGCCTTCGGCTGGAAGTTCGGGTGGATCACGGCGCCGTCCTTGGTGAGCGCGGTGGCCTTGACGAGCTCGTCGTCCCAGTTCACGGCGAGCTTCTTCTCGTTCTTGTCGACCATGGTCTCGATGAAGGAGAACAGATTGCGGGCATAGAGGCTGGAGGCCGAGGCTGCGACGCGGCCGGCGACGTTGGTGTAGCCCACGATCTTGATGCCATCGAGGTCGATGACCTCGCCGGCCTTGGCGCCCTCGACATTGCCGCCGCGCTCGACGGCGAGATCGACCAGCACCGAGCCGGGCTTCATCGATCTCACCATGTCGGCACTGACGAGCTTCGGCGCCGGCCGGCCCGGAATCAGCGCGGTGGTGATGACGATGTCCTGCTTCTTGATGTGCTCGGCAGTGAGCGCGGCCTGCTTGGCCTGGTACTCTTTGGACATTTCCTTGGCGTAGCCGCCGGCGGTCTGTGCGTTCTTGAACTCCTCGTCCTCGACGGCGAGGAACTTTGCGCCGAGCGACTCGACCTGTTCCTTGGTTGCGGGTCGGACGTCGGTCGCGGTCACCACGGCGCCGAGACGGCGGGCGGTCGCGATCGCCTGCAGGCCGGCGACGCCGACGCCCATCACGAACACCTTGGCGGCGGGTACGGTGCCGGCCGCGGTCATCATCATCGGAAAGGCGCGGCCGAAGGCCTCGGCGCCCTCGATCACGGCACGGTAGCCGGCGAGGTTGGCCTGCGAGGACAGCACGTCCATCACCTGCGCGCGGGTGATGCGCGGCATCAATTCCATCGCGAAGGCCGCGACGCCCGCATCCGCGATCGTCTTCAGCGCGGCCTCGTTGCCGTAAGGGTCCATGATGGCGATGACGAGGGCGCCGCGCTTGTACTGCGCAAGCTCGGATGCCTCGGGACGCTTCACCTTGATGATGATGTCGGCGTCCTTGAGCGCGTCTGCGCTCACGGTGGCGCCCACGGCGGTGAATTCGGAATCCGGAAGGCCCGACTTGATGCCGGCACCCGGCTCGACGGCGATCTCGGCGCCGAGCGCCTTGAATTTTTTCACCGTATCAGGCGAAGCGGCGACGCGCGGCTCCGACGGATCGATTTCCTTGGCAACGGCGATCTTCATAGGCCCTCCGGCGACGCGGGACAAAGCGCGCACGCGAACTTAGCGTTACTCCCGCAACGTTGGATACCGGTTTTAGAACCGGCTTGAATGCAAATTTTATGGGCACCGACAGCGCTGGCGGTGCGGCAACGGACGGATCAGGTGAGGAAGATCGCCATCAGGATCACGATGAGCGCGACCGAGGCCGTGCCGTATTTCACCAGTTTGATGAAACCCTCATAGGTCTGCTCGTGGGCAACGTAGTCGTTGCCGTCGGCAGTGGTGTACGCCACTTCGCTATGATCAGCCATGGATTGTCCCCAGTCGAACGTCGAATTCTCGGGCTGGGATACCTGAAAGATTTAGACAGGGCAACGGCACCGAAGCGGGGTTTTCCCGCAAATCGGGTCATTTGGAATTCCAATTGTCGCGAATCCAGCGCGTCAGGCTCTGCTCGCTGACTTCGCCGGCGGCGAGCGAGAGGATGATCGTCGTCGCCTCCGCAGGATCGGGACTGAAGGCCACGCCGTTCTTATGAAGGAAGACCATCATCACCATGAAGGCGATGCGCTTGTTTCCGTCGACGAATGCATGGTTCTTCGCGAGGCCGAATGCATAGGCTGCAGCGAGTTCGTCCATCGGCGCCCGTTCATAGCGCCGTTTATTGAGCGGGCGCTCCAGCGCGGAGCGCAGCATGCCCTCGTCGCGCAATCCCGGCGCACCACCGAAGCGCCGGAGTTGGCGGCCGTGAATTGCGACAGCCTGCTCGTAGGTCACCCAGAGCGGCTCCTGAGGATCGCTCATGCGCGTCGCCGACTTATTTTGCGAGAGCAGCGAGCGTGTCGCGATACTTGTCCATCACCTCGTCGGCGATTTCCATCGTCCGCTCGAAGTCGGGATCGTAGGGCAGCAATTGAAAACCACCGCCAGGCAATTCCACGACGTGCAATTGCTGCCCCCGCTTGAGATCGAGGCGCTGCATCAATTCACGGGGCAGCAGCAGGCCATCGGAATTGCCAATCTTCTTGATCTCGATTTTCATGACATGGGCTCCAGCACGTTATACATATGTATAACATCGCCGAAGCCCTAGTTCAACAGATGTTTTACGCGCGCCCCATCGCCAAAAGCGCCGCGCGCCTCAGCCCATCGCCTCGAGTTCGTCGATCATCCCCGCGATGACGCTGAGCCCGCGGTCCCAGAACTTCGGGTCCTTCGCATCGAGCCCGAACGGGCGCAGCAGCTCGGAATAGTGCTTGGTGCCGCCGGCGGCGAGCATGTCGAGATAGCGCTCGGCGAAACCCTCGGCCGCGTTCTCGTAGACCGCATAGAGCGAGTTCACGAGACAGTCGCCGAATGCGTAGGCGTAGACGTAGAACGGCGAGTGGATGAAGTGCGGGATGTACATCCAGTAGTTCTCGTAGCCCGCCTTGATCTCGATCGCCGGCCCCAGGCTCTCGCCCTGCACCGACAGCCAGATCTCGCCGAGCCGCGTCGCGGTGAGCTCGCCGTTCTTGCGCTCGGTGTGGACCGCGCGCTCGAAGGAATAGAACGCGATCTGCCGAACCACGGTGTTGATCATGTCCTCGACCTTGCCGGCGAGCAGCGCCTGGCGCTGCTTTGCGTTCTTGGTCTGGGCCAGCAGTCGCTTGAAGGTGAGCATTTCGCCAAACACGCTCGCGGTCTCCGCCAGCGTCAGCGGCGTCGGCGCCATCAGCGCACCGTTCTTTGCCGCGAGCACCTGATGGACGCCATGGCCAAGCTCATGCGCGAGGGTCATCACGTCGCGCGGCTTGCCCTGGTAGTTCATCAGCACGTAAGGATGAGCCGATGGCGTGGTCGGATGCGAGAACGCCCCCGGCACCTTGCCCGGCCGCACCGGCGCGTCGATCCAGCGGTCGGTGAAGAAGCGCTCGGCGATATCGGCCATTTTGGGCGAGAAGCCGCGATAGGCCGTCAGCACCATGCTGCGCGCTTCCGGCCAGGCGATGACGTCAGTCGCCGCAAAGGGCAGCGGCGCGTTGCGGTCCCAATAGGCCAACCGCTTCTTGCCGAACCATTTCGCCTTCAATGCGTAATAGCGATGCGACAGCTTCGGATAGGCTGCGCGCACCGAGGCGACCAGCGCGTCGACGACCTCGCGCTCGACGCGATTGTTCAGATGGCGGGAATCGGCAACGTCCTTGAAGCCGCGCCAGCGGTCGGAGATGTCCTTGTCCTTGGCGAGCGTGTTGGTGATCAGCGCAAAGGTGCGCTCATTGGCCTTGAAGGTCTTCGCCAGCGCCTCCGCCGCGCTCTTGCGCTTGGAGCCGTCGCGGTCTTGCAACAGGTTGAGCGTCGGCTCGATCGCGAGCTCCTTGGTGCCGAGCTTGAAGCGCAGGCTGGAGATGGTCTGGTCGAACAGACGGTTGAAGGCCGAATAGCCGGTTTGCGCCTTCTCCAGGAAAAGCTGCTCGAGCTTGTCGTCGAGCTGATACGGCTTCTCCTTGCGCAGATCCTCGATCCAGGGACGGTAGTGCGCGAGCTCGGCGGCCCGCATCGCGCGATTCAAAATATCGTCATCGATCCGGTTGAGCTCGAGCGCGAAGAACAACAGATGCGTGGACGCAGCCGTCAGCCGTTCGGACACATCGCCGTAAAACTTTGAAATCGCAGGGTCCACGCTGTCGCCGGCATGGACGAGGCCGGCATAGGAGCCGAGACGGCCGGCGAGATCGTCGATCGCCTCATAGCGTCGCACCGCTTCGGCGAGCCATTTTCCGCCATCTTCGTTTGCTGTCCCTGTCGCCAGCTTGCCCTTGTAGTCCGTCTCGAAGGCGACGCAGTCGGCATCCATCTTTTCGAGATCGCGCGCCACTTCCGGCGCGTCGATCCCGGAGTAGAGGTCGGCCAGGTTCCACTCGGGAAGCTTGCCGGTCTTGCTCGCAGCTTTGGAGGGTCTTGCCTTGGCGACGGATTGTTTGGTGCTTGGCTTACGGAGAGCGGGCTTGCTGAAAGCGGACTTCTTGAGAGCGGTCTTCTTAAGAGCGGGCTTGTTCGAGGCAGACTTGGAGCGCGAATTCATTGTGTGGGAAACCTGTGTTCAACAATCGCGGCGGCGGGCGGGGGCATCAAGGATTAAGCGTGCGTTAATCGGCTTCGGCCAGAGTGCCCCGATTCGAGACAGATAGTAGTAGCGTGCGGGGAACACCATGGCTGCCAGTATTTTGATCGCCGACGACGACGCTGTAGCCCGCCGGCTGGTCGAGAACATGGTGCAGAAATGCGGCTATGAGACGGTCGTCGTGGACTCCGGCGACGCCGCAATCGCCGCCCTCACCGCTCCCGACGGACCAGCCATCGACGCCGTCATCCTCGATCTCGTGATGCCCGGCCTCGACGGCATGGGCGTATTGGCCAAGATCCGCGAAGCCGGCCTGAGCGTCCCCGTCATCGTGCAGACCGCCCATGGCGGCATCGACAACGTGATCTCCGCGATGCGCGCGGGCGCGGCCGATTTCGTCGTCAAGCCGGTCGGCGTCGAGCGGCTCCAGGTCTCGCTGCGCAACGCGCTCAACACGTCCGCGCTCAAGGGCGAATTGCAGCGCATCCGTCACAGCCGCGAAGGACGGCTCACCTTCTCCGACATCATCACCCGCTCCGAAGCGATGGCGGGCGTGATGCGTGCCGCCCAGAAGGCGGCAAACTCCGCGATCCCCGTGCTGATCGAGGGCGAGTCCGGTGTCGGCAAGGAGATGTTCGCGCGCGCCATCCATGGCAGCGGCGAGCGCAAGGCCAAGCCGTTCGTCGCGGTCAATTGCGGCGCGATTCCAGACAACCTCGTCGAGTCCATCCTGTTCGGGCATGAGAAGGGCGCCTTCACCGGCGCCACCGAGCGGCACACCGGCAAGTTCGTCGAGGCTCATGGCGGCACGCTGTTTCTGGACGAGGTCAGCGAGCTGCCGCTGACGGCGCAAGTGAAGCTGCTGCGCGCGCTCCAGGAAGGCGCCGTGGAATCGGTCGGCGGCCGCAAGCCGCTCAAGGTCGACGTCCGCATCATCTCGGCCACCAATCGCAAGCTGCTGGAGCGGGTCAAGCAGGGACATTTCCGCGAAGACCTGTTCTATCGGCTGCACGTGTTGCCGCTAACGATCCCCTCGCTGCGCGCGCGGCGCGAGGATATCCCGCATCTGCTCAGGCATTTCATCGCGCGCTTCGCCGCCGAGGAGAACCGCCCGATCACCGGGATCAGCGGCGAGGCGGTGGCCCACCTTGCCCAGCTCGACTGGCCCGGCAACATCCGCCAGCTCGAGAACGCGGTCTACCGCGCCGTGGTGATGAGCGACGGAGACCAGCTCGCTCTCGGCGACTTCCCGCTGCTCGCCTCGCAGCCACATCCCGCCACGGAAATTCCGACCGCCCCGCTGATGCTCGAGCCGGCGGCGACGCCCTCCCTGGTGTCGGGTAACGAAATACCAATCGCTCCGCTCCCCCTGGTGGGAACGCTCTCCATGCTCACTGCGACCGGGGATGTCCGCCCGCTGGAAGACATGGAGAACGAGATCATCCGTTTCGCGATCTCGCACTATCGCGGCCAGATGTCCGAAGTGGCTCGCCGCCTCAAGATCGGCCGCTCGACGCTCTACCGCAAACTCGACGAGGCCGGGGTTCCCAGCCATGGCGGCAAAAGCGGTGAGGAGACGCACTGAGCCCAGCGTGAATGGGGGTTCGCGCCGCGGTGCGAGACCGCTCTAAGCCGTTCGCGTGCCGACGGAATTCGTCTGCGATTTGAACCGTGACTTGGAAGTGACAGACAGAGGGAAAAGCGCGTGGCAGAAGCGTACAATCCGTTGCCAAGAGGCTCCCTTGAAGTCAGTTTGTCGTGAGTCGTCCCGGGTAGCGCTGGCTGCAAAATCGGGGCCTGTATATCGTCTGCGTCAGAATCGTTGCGTGCAGGCGTGCAACTTTCGAGAGGCCGGCGCGGTTTTAGCCGTAACTCATCACTAGGCGATAACGAAGCTGTTCCACGAAGGAACAGCTCACCCGAGGGGTGCGACACAATGCGTGACTGTTTGAACCATCGTGTGGGCTTTGACCGTGTCTTGATGACGGTCGCGGCAACCTTCCTCACGGTGTCGGCCAGCTCGGCCCTGGCGCAGGATCAGGTGCGCAGCAGCGCCGCCGAGCTCGCGATCGAAGCTGCGATCCCGCGCCCCGAGCCCGCAAACGTCCCGCCCCCGACTGCAGCCGACATCAAGCTCGACACCACCGCCACGGTGCAGGATTCGACGAAGGACGCTGCGAGGGACTCCGCCAAGACGGACGTCGCACCAGCGCCGGACAAGGTCGAGACCAAGCCGTCCGACGTTGTCACCACACCCGCGCCAGAAGCGCCGAAGAGCGAGACTGCGAAGACCGAGCCGGCAAAGACCGAGCCTGCCAAGGCCGACACCGCGACCGCCACCCCGGCGGCTCCCGCAGCACCGGCCGCCGAGCCGGTGAAGGCCGCAAGCACCGTGCCCGCCGCCGACCAGCCGGTCGCGGACAGGCTCAAGGACATGATCGGCGCCAAGACCTCGCGCCATTTCGACCGCAAGAACGAGCGGGCGGCCGTCGAGAAGTTTTACGGCGCGCGCGACTTCGCGCCGGTCTGGACGCAAGGCGGCAGCCTGACTGCTGCGGCCAAGGGCGTGATCGCGCGGCTCAAGGACGCGGCCTCCGACGGTCTCAATCCCGCCGACTATCCGGTGCCGGATTTCGCCGCCGCCACGACGCCCGATGCGCTGGCCGATGCCGAGCTCAAGCTCACCGCCGGGATGTTCGACTACGCCCGCCACGCCCAGAGCGGCCGCATGCATTGGTCGCAGGTCAGCGGCGACATCCTCTATCCCGAGCACCCGGTCGAGCCCGGCGAGGTACTCGCCAAGGTCACGACCGCGAGCGACGCCTCCGCGGCGCTCGACAGCTACAACCCGCCGCACAAGCTCTACAAGGAGCTGAAGGCCAAGCTCGCCGAGCTGCGCGGCCAGGGCAGCGGTCCGGTGATCGAGATCGCCGACGGTCCGGCGCTGAAATATACCCCGGCCGGCAAGAAGCAGGCTGAGATCGTCGTGGAAGATCCGCGCGTGCCGCAACTGCGCGCCAAGCTCGGCCTCGCCGAGAATGCCAGCGACACCCGCTACGACGCTGCGGTGGCCGAAGCCGTGCGCAAATTCCAGACCAGCGTCGAGCTGAAGCCGACCGGCATCCTCGACGACAAGACGGTCAAGGCGCTCAACACTCCCAAGCGCGACAAGCAGATCGACGTGGTGCTGGTGAACATGGAGCGCTGGCGCTGGCTGCCGCGCGACCTCGGCACGCCGGCGCTGGGCGATGCCTATGTCATCCTCAACATTCCGGACTTCACGCTGAAGGTGATGCAGCGCGGCCAGCAGGTCTGGACCACCCGCGTCGTGACCGGCAAGCCGGGTTCGCATGCGACCCCGCTGCTCACCGAGACGATGAAGTACATCACGGTCAATCCGACCTGGAACGTGCCGCCGTCGATCGTCTACAACGAATACCTGCCGGCCCTGCAGCAGGACCCGACCGTGCTTCAGCGCATGGGCCTCAGGCTGGAGCAGAACCGTGACGGTTCGGTGCACATCTCGCAGCCACCCGGCGAGGCCAACGCGCTCGGACGCATCCGCTTCAACTTCCCGAACAAGTTCCTGGTCTATCAGCACGACACGCCGGACAAGCATTTGTTCGCCCGGGACGAGCGCGCCTTCAGCCATGGCTGCATGCGCGTGCAGAATCCGGATCAGTACGCCTCCGTGCTGCTCAACATCGCCATGCCGAACGAGAAGTACACGCCGGAGCGCGTGCGCAGCATGTACGGCAAGAGCGAGATCGACCTGAAATTTCCGACCCCGATCCCGGTCAACATCACCTATCAGACCGCGTTCGTGGACGACGCCGGCAAGTTGCAATTCCGCAAGGACGTCTATGGCCGCGACGCGACCATGATCAACATCCTGAAGAACAACCGCGGCAAGGACCTCGAGGCCGTCGTGGCGCATTCCCAGCCGAGCTATTCGCGTCCGGCGACGACGCTGCCCTCCGGGGTGGCCGTGGCTAACAGCGGCTTCGGCTCGTCCGGGCCCAATTTCTTCGAGCGGCTGTTCGGGGCGCCCACCCAGGCCGCGCCGCCGGCGCCGGTCGGCCGCCGTCCGCAGCGGGTGTTTACCCGCTGAGCCTCGCTCGGCACCCTTGGCTTACAGGAATTATGTAATGAAATCAGCGGCCTCATCCCTCGGATGGGGCCGCTTAACGTTAACCATGCTGCGACCCGCCCTGGGGCGGCGGGCGTTTTTTTGCCACAGTCAACGGCTTAGGATCGTATTCTGACTTGGTTTGGGGGCGGGAAGGTCAACGTCAAATTAACCTTCTCGCTTTAAGAAAGCGTTCATCCTCTTTCGCGCTGCTAACGGGGTTGGCGGGAGAGTCCATTTGAACGCTCGTCGACTGGGTGGGCTCATACGTGCTGACTGGTCTCGCACGCCAACTTGCTGTGCTGTCGTTGTCCCATGCGGGCGTGAAGGCCGGATCCCGGATCGGCCTCGCGGCTGCATTGCTGCTTGCGGCCGCCGGTTCGGTTCATGACGCCGCCGCGCTGAACGAGACCAAGACGCTCTCGTTCCACCACACCCATTCCGGCGAAGACCTCACCGTCACCTTCAAGCGTGACGGGCGCTATGACGAGGCGGCGCTGAAGCAGCTCAACCATTTCCTGCGCGACTGGCGCACCCAGGACGAGACGGTGATGGACCGCCGCCTGTTCGACATCCTCTGGGAAGTCTATCGGGACGTCGACGGCAAGCAGCCCATCCAGATCATCTCCTCCTATCGCTCTCCCGCCACCAACGCCATGCTCCGCCGCCGCTCCTCCGGCGTGGCGCGCGCCAGCCAGCACATGCTGGGACATGCGATGGACTTCTACATCCCCGGCGTGCCGCTGGAGCAGATCCGCTTCGCGGGCCTGCGCCTGCAGCGCGGCGGCGTCGGCTTCTATCCCACCTCCGGCTCGCCTTTCGTGCACCTCGACACCGGCAGCGTCCGGCACTGGCCGCGCATGACGCATGACCAGCTCGCGCGCGTGTTCCCGGACGGCAAGACGGTGCATCTGCCAACCGACGGCGTGCCGCTGAAGAACTATGAGCTCGCCAAGGCCGAGATCGAGCGCCGCGGCAGCGGCGACGATGCCGGCAGCAAGCCGAATTTCTTCGCCGCGCTGTTCAAGGGCAAGTCGGCAGCTCCGGCCGCCAGCGACGAGGATGACGAGGGCGCGCCCGCTCCGGCCGCGAGGCCGGCGGCACCGACCGTCGTCGCAGCCACCGCCAAGCCCGCAGAGCCGGTGCCGACGCCGCGCGCCAAGCCGCAGATCGCCACAGCGATCCAGCTCGCCTCGGCCGATGCGCAGATCGTCGCGCCGCCCAAGCCGAAGCCCGCGCCCGTGGCTGACAAGCCCGCTTCCGGCAAGCCGGAGACCCCGGCCGACATCATCAATGCGCGCGGCCTCTGGGATGACGTTCCTGCGACGCCGCAGCAGGCGACGCCGGCGCAGGTCGCAGCGCTGAAGGCGCGCCAGGCGCTGGCTGCGGCTACCGATCCGCAACCAACAGCGAGCGTGCCCAACGCGGCCCTCCAGGCCCTGGCTTTCGCGCCGGCGGCCTCGCCGGTCGACCGCGCCAATGTCGTCGCCGCTTCCGCGCCGATCCCGCGCACCGCCCGTCCCCGCAGCGTGGCCCAGGCAGCGGAGATCAACACGGTGGTCGGCAAGAGCATCGACGGCAGGATCGCAACCGCGACCCGCCTCTCCGCGGCCAAGGGCGAGAGCATCTGGCTCAAGATCGTGATGCTGTCGCCGAGCGCCAGCCGCGCGATGTCGGTGACGCTGATGGGCGAACTCGATACCGCGGCGCTGCGCGGCTATTTCGTCAAGCCGAAGGCCGTGATCGCGATGGGCTTCTCCGACGATCCGATGCTGGGCCTGTCCTGCGACAATTTCTCGGGCAGCGCGACCGCAAAGCTCGAGACGACGTCGTTCGTCGTGCGCACCGCCGCGCTGCGCTGAGGCGCATAGCGACCTCCACGAATTCAGTCTCGTAGCCCATCTTGCGATGATCGTAGGCAGTCTCCGCCGCGCGCCAGATCAAGCCGGCAGGCCTGCCCGAAGAAGGCCTGCCTCATAGCGCTGACGATCGACCTGCTGCTTGTAATGCTGGGTAGCAAGATGATTGGCCACCGAGAACGCCGGCTCACGCTTGAGAACTTCGGCCGCGTGCGCACCGGCAGCCACTGCATTGCCCATCTGCGCGAAGATCCCGGCAAGGAACGCATGATGGGTGTGATCGGGACGTGAGATCCGCGAGAAAGCTTCGGCGGCTTCGGCGTATTTCTCGGCACAGTAATAGGCACGCCCGAGATGGCTCCAGAATCGTTCCGGGTGATATGGGTTGAGCCGCATCGCCTTCTTGATCCAGTCGATGCCCTCCTCCGGCCTCCCCAGCCAAGTCAGCAGTTCGCCCTGCTGCACCACCACGAGATCATAGTTCGGGTTGAGCGCGAGCGCGCGTTCCTGATGGTAAGTGGCCTTATCATGGTCGTCGCGATTCAGATTGAGTGCCGCGAGGATGCGATGGACGTCGCTGTCATTGTCGTCGAGGACCAGCGCGGTTTCCAGCTCTGAAGCCACCTGCTCAAAGGTAGCGTCGCGATCCGCGCACCAATTATAGACCCAGGTCTGGCCCAGAACGCACGCCTTCCACGCATGCGCGTGCGCATAGCTGGCGTCGAGTTCGAGCGCCCGGTCGAGCAGAAGCTGCGCCCGTGCATTGTCTTCGCGATTGGAGCGATGGTGCAAGACCTTCGCGGCCAGCACGCATTCGTAGGCCGCCATATTGTCCGTCGGCTTGCGGTTCGCGCGATCGTGCGTCGCCGCCTCGACGCGGCCGGGCAACGTGGCAGCGATCGCCCGGGTCATCTCGTCCTGGATAGCGAAGATGTCCTTGAGCTCGCCGTCGTAACGCTCGGCCCAAATGTGCCGATCCGTCTCCGCATCGATCAGCTGCACGGTGACGCGGACGCGATCCCCGGCCTTTCGCACGCTTCCCTCGATGACGTAGTCGACACCGAATTCGCGGCCAACATCCTGTACCTTGACCGACTTTCCCTTGTACACGAAGGTCGAGTTGCGCGAGATCACCAGCAGGTCGTGGAAGCGGGAAAGCTCGGTGATGATGTCCTCGGTGAGACCGTCTGCAAAGAACTCCTGCTCCGGATCGCCGCTCATATTGGCGAACGGCAGCACTGCGATCGACGGCTTCTTCGACTTGCCCGTCGGCTTTGCGGCGGCCGTCGCACCGGCTGGCGTGCTTGCCGGCGCATCCTCCAATCGGATCCGGTAGACGCGGATGGCGCGCGCGATGTTCTTGACGTTCTGCTCGCCGATGTCCTCGAATGCGACGCCATCGAGCCGCTCGCCCAGCTGGTCGCGAACCGCGCTGGAGATGCAGATTCCTCCAGGCTCGGCCAGCGTCTCCAGCCGCGCCGCGACGTTGACGCCATCGCCGAAAATGTCGTTCTGATCGACGATGACGTCGCCGAGATTGATGCCGATGCGGAATTGGATCCACCGCGGCGGCGCGACATCGGCATTACGCCGCGCCATGCGGCGCTGAACCTCGGCCGCGCATAGCACCGCATCGACGACGCTGTGGAATTCGGCGAGCATGCCGTCGCCGGTCGTCTTGATGATACGGCCGCGATTCTTCGCAATGGCGGGATCAATGAGTTCGACACGATGGGTCTTGAGGCGCGCAAGGGTGCCGGCCTCGTCGACCTCCATCAGCCGGCTGAAGCCGACCATGTCGGCGGCAAGAACCGCGGCAAGCCTGCGCTCTGGTCCCGGCACATCCATCGCTCGGTCCCTTCACCGAGCAATCTAGCAGATGCCGAGATTTTGCCCAAGCTTGATGCGCTGCAACGCCGAGGGGGCGAGACGCCTCAGAGCATCCCCAGCGCCTGCATGTAGGTTTCAAGGATCGTCTCGGCCTCGGCACGCTCGTTGGGGTCCTGCTTGCGCAGGCGCACGATGGTGCGCAGCGCCTTGACGTCGTAGCCGTTGCCTTTGCTCTCGGCATAGACGTCGCGGATGTCGTCGGAGATCGCCTTCTTCTCTTCCTCCAGCCGCTCGATGCGCTCGATGATGGATTTGAGCTGGTCCTTGGCAAATTTCGTCGCGGGCTCGTCGTCGCGGACGGCGGCGGAGGTGGCCATCTTGGTACTCCCAATGGAACTGGCAAAACGAGGTGACGCCGGCATCCCTCACCGCGCGTGCTGGGTAGACCCTTAGGGTCGGCGCTCCCAGCGTTCAAGCAAGCATCACGCTCGTCCACAGCGCGCCCACACCTTCCTGCACTGATGCAAAGAAAGCTGTTGTGTGGTGCGACTCAGGGCACCGCGATGTTCCGTTCAATGCCCGTGGGGATGGACCTTCTTCATCGCCTCGATCTGCTCGGGCGTGGCCGTGCCCTGATGCTTCGCCTTCCAGGTCTCGTAGGGCATGCCGTAGACGGCCTCCCGGCTCTCGTCCTTGCTCAAGGCGACGCCCTGGGCATCCGCGGCGTCCTTCAGCCAGTTGGAGAGGCAGTTGCGGCAGAAACCGGCCAGATTCATCAAGTCGATGTTCTGGACGTCCGTCCGGCTCCGCAGATGCTCGACCAGGCGCCGGAAAGCGGCCGCCTCGAGCTCCGTTCTGGTTTTGTCGTCGATGGCCATGGCTGTCGTCCTTAACCGTGCCGGTGGAGGTTAGCGTTAGGGGATCAGGTGGGTGCTGTCACAGATTTTGCCATATCGCGGCGCAAAGGGGCCACGGCCGGGCTGGCCCCGGCCCAACGCCAAATCGTCAATGATCTGGTATAGCTTCCGCGACGACGAGCCCGCGACGAAATTTGCCAAGGACCAGCTCAAATCCATCATCTCCCTGCCCGCCCGGTTGGTCCCGGTGCTGGTGGTCGCCCTGCTGTGCCTTGCCGCCAGCCCCGCCTCCGCCGATTTCCGCCTCTGCAACAACACCTCGAGCCGGGTCGGGATTGCGCTCGGCTACAAGGATGCCGAGGGCTGGACCACCGAGGGCTGGTGGAACATCTCGTCCCGCTCCTGCGAGACGTTGCTGCGGGGCACGCTGGTCGCCCGCTATTACTACATCTACGCCATCGACTACGACCGCGGCGGCGAATGGTCGGGCCAGGCCTTCATGTGCTCGCGCGACAAGGAGTTCACCATCCGCGGCACCGAGGATTGCCTGGCGCGCGGCTACGACCGCACCGGCTATTTCGAGGTCGACACCGGCGAGCAGCGGGCCTGGACGGTGCAGCTGACCGACGCCAACGAACAGCCGGCGCAGCAACGCGTGCCTGGCCTGCCCGGTCCGGTGGGCCCGGGCGGGGTTCCGGGTTTGCCCAATAGCCCGCCCGGTGCTACGCCCCCGGGCTCGCCCGGCCTGCCACCCCCGCCTGGAAATAAGCCATGAGGCGTCTTCGCCGTATCAAGATTCTCGCGACCCTGGGACCGGCCTCTTCAGACCTCGCGATGATCCGCCGCCTGTTCGAGGCCGGCGCTGACCTGTTCCGCATCAACATGAGCCACACCCCGCATGACAAGATGCGGGAGCTGGTCGCGACGATCCGCAACGTCGAGTCTAGCTACGGTCGGCCGATCGGCATCCTGGTCGACCTGCAGGGCCCGAAGCTGAGACTGGGCTCCTTTGCCGAGGGGGCGATCCAGCTCCAGAACGGCCAGACCTTCACGCTGGATTCCGACAAGGCGCCGGGCGATGCCACGCGCGTCAATCTCCCGCATCCGGAGATCCTGGCCGCGCTGCGGCCCGGCCATGCGCTGCTGCTCGACGACGGCAAGGTGCGGCTGATCGCGGAGGAGACCTCGAAAGAGCATGCGGTGACCCGTGTCGTGGTCGGCGGCAAGATGAGCGACCGCAAGGGCGTCAGCCTGCCCGACACCGATTTGCCGGTCTCGGCGATGACGCCCAAGGACCGCGCCGACCTCGAGGCCGCCCTCGTCACCGGCGTCGATTGGATCGCGCTGTCCTTCGTGCAGCGCGCCGACGACGTGATCGAGGCCAAGAAGATGATCCGCGGCCGCGCCGCCGTGATGGCCAAGATCGAGAAGCCGCAGGCGATCGACCGCCTCGCCGACATCATCGAGGCTTCCGATGCGCTGATGGTGGCCCGCGGCGACCTCGGCGTCGAGCTGCCGCTGGAGCGGGTGCCGAGCCTGCAGAAGCAGATGACGCGGATGGCGCGCCGCGCCGGCAAGCCGGTGGTGATCGCGACCCAGATGCTGGAATCGATGATCCAGTCGCCGGTGCCGACCCGCGCCGAAGTCTCCGACGTCGCCACCGCGGTCTATGAGGGTGCCGACGCCATCATGCTGTCCGCGGAATCGGCCGCCGGCAAATTCCCGGTCGAGGCGGTCTCGACCATGAACCGCATCGGCGAGGAGGTCGAGCGCGACCCGACCTACCGTTCGGTGATCATGGCCCAGCGCCCGGCACCGGAATCCACCGCGGGCGATGCCATCGCCGACGCCGCCCGGCAGATCGCCGAGACGCTCGACCTGCCGGCCTTGATCTGCTGGACCTCGTCGGGCTCGACCGCCGTGCGCGTGGCGCGCGAGCGGCCGAAGCCGCCGATCGTGGCGATCACGCCGAACATCACCGCCGGCCGCCGGCTCGCGGTTGCCTGGGGCGTGCATTGCGTGGTGGCGGAAGACGCGCGCGACCAGGACGACATGGTCAGCCGCGCCGGCCAGATCGCGTTCCGGGACGGCTTCGTCCGCGCCGGCCAGCGCGTGATCATCGTCGCCGGCGTGCCGCTCGGCATCCCCGGCACCACCAACATGGTACGGATCGCCTCGGTCGGCCCCGAGGGCGACGCCAACCTGTAAGCCTCGCCAGAGGCCGCCAAACACAAAGTCGAAAAACAACCCCATGCACAGTAGCCGGCTGCTTGGCCGGATTTGCCGGGGTTTTGCGAAAAGGCATGCTCAGGCAAAGGCCTGAGCGCGATCACCTCGCCGCCGCACGCGCGGCACGATTTCTACGCGCCGACCAGCGCCTTGGTCGTCGGCAGCAGCGTCTGCTGGACCACGAGGCCGCGGGCGCGGGCGTCCATGACGCCGACGGCGCGCAGCGCCAGCAGCGTCACCGTCTGCACCGCATCGCGCATCTTGACGGGATCTTCGAGATTGTCGGGCGCGAGCGGCCCAACGAGAGCCTCATGCAGCGCCCCAAGCAGCGCGGTGGCGGCGAGCGCGGTGTCCTGCGCCGGCAGATGGCCGGCGCGCACCGCAGCGTCGATCCGGGAGGCGATCTCGCCGGCGATCTCGCGCCGGCTAGCGAGGCGGGAGGCGCTGACATCGACATCGACCGGCTCGGCCAGGATGCCCCAGGCCAGCCTACGCTGCGACAGCGTATGGACCGCCACTGTGGTGACCGCAGCCGCCAGCGCCGAGGACGGCCCCGGCGCGGCATCGGCCGCCCGGCGGATCGCCGCGAGCTCGTCGCGGGAGACCTCGGCAATGAGCTCGGAGATCAGCTCGGCCTTGGAGGGGAAATAGCGATAGACGGTGCCGGCTGCGACATTGGCCCGGACCGCGACCGGCGCGATCTGCACCGCCGCCATGCCCCCTTCCGCCGCTGCCTCCCGCGCTGCCGCCAAAATCGCGCTGCGCCGCGCCGCAAGGCGCTTCACCACTTGATGCGTCCGCCGATAAACCATGGCGCGCTTCCTGTCCCACACACGCCGGCCGCACGCCCTGCGGCCGAACGCTTCTCACGCAAAAGATGCAAATCGCCCCGCAAGGACTGAACAACTATTCAGGATGAATGACAAGATGAGAAATGCGTGAAGCGCCATGGTGAGCGGACGGGGGCGCCAAGCCTGCGTCGGCGCCATCCCTGTCGAGGCCGCCTTCCGAGGGTGGCAGTTTGCCAGGAGCAGAGCGGAATCAGCGTCACGTCTGCCGGTACGATCGATCTCCAGCGAACCTTCGCGAGGCCGAACGAGTAGGGTTGGAGGACCTGGACCGCCGTTCACAATGAGCTCGGTAGTCGCGGCAGAGGTCGTGCGGCATGCGCGCCATCCGGAGCTCCGCCGAGGTCATCGAGACGCCGGCCCGCTGCAGCATCCAGTCTCGTGCTCTTGGGCGCGGATCTATCCGCTCTATCCCTTGAAAGAAGCCTACGAGCATCTAGATAGCATCCATATGCCATCCATACGGATGGTAAGAATGGATGCTAGCCATGGCCGATAATGTGCGCGAGCTGCGCCCCAAGGTCCCCGACACCGAGAAGATCACGATCAACCTTGGCTATGTCGACCTCGGTCATGTCGATCTCATGGTGCAGGAAGGGTTCTATTCGAACCGGACCGATTTCATTCGGACAGCAATCCGGAACCAGCTCGAGCGCCACGCGGAGGTCGTCAGACAATCCACGGTCCGGAAGAACCTAGACCTCGGGCTGCGCAACTACGCGCGCGAGGATCTCGAAGCGGCGCGCCGCGCCGGCGAGATGCTGCAGATCAATGTTTTGGGCTTGGCCACTATCGCCCAAGACGTCACTCCCGAGTTGGCTCGCGCCACGATCGCGTCGGTCTCGGTGCTGGGGGCCCTCCACGCCACTCCCGCGGTCAAGGCCGCTCTCGCCGACAGAATGAGGTGAACGATGCTGAATCAAGACATAGTCCGCGAAGCAACCCGCCTTACGCGTGCCGGCCAACTGGTCGAGGCCACCGCGCTCCTGCAGCGCATGCTCCAGGGCGGTTACGCTCCAAGACCGGAGTCTCGTAGCGCCGCTCAGGCTCGGCTTCCGCTCGATCCGCTTACTATCGACGCCACTGCCGACGTCGTCGAGGAGCGGGAAGCTCCGCCGATCTCGCCGGCCCGCTCTGCTCAGGGACGCAGACGCGCTTTACCGCTCGACGGCATGCGGGATTTTCCCGGGGTCGGCCTGCGAAGTCCGATCACGCGCGCTCCCCTGTCCCCATCGGACATCGTGCCCGAGGGCACACAATTTATCGCCGGTACCTTCAGTAACGCCGCAGGAAGCCGGACCTACAAGCTGTTCATTCCAAGCCGCTTTCAGGGACAACGTCCCCTGATAGTCATGCTTCATGGCTGCACCCAGTCGCCGGACGATTTCGCGGCCGGCACCCGGATGAACTTCCTGGCGGAAGAGCAGAATTGCTATGTGGTCTATCCTGAGCAGCCGAGCGGAGCCAACCAGTCGAAGTGCTGGAACTGGTTTCGCACCGGCGACCAGCGTCGCGGCGGGGGCGAGCCGTCGATGATCGCCGGTATTACCCGCCAGATCATGCGCGAGCATCCGATCGATCCGAAGCGCGTATACGTCGCGGGTCTGTCGGCCGGCGGGGCCGCCGCCGCGATCATGGGCGCAACGTATAACGACCTGTACGCGGCCGTCGGTATTCATTCAGGCCTCGCGTGCGGGGCCGCGAGCGATCTTCCCTCCGCGTTCGTCGCCATGCGGCAGGGAGGCGGCTCCAAGGCAAATGCGGATGGCAAAACTTCTGTGCCGACCATCGTTTTCCATGGCAATCGCGACACTACGGTGCATCCAAAGAATGGCGATCAGATTATCGAGCAGTCCGCCAGGGCGACGAGGCCGACGACGAAGGTACTTCGCGGACGCGTACCCCACGGCCATGCCTATACTCGTACCGTCCTGATCGACGGGGCCGGTCGGGCGATCTCGGAACACTGGGACATCGATGGCGCCGGACACGCGTGGTCAGGCGGCAGCCCCGCCGGGTCTTACACTGATCCGCAAGGGCCGGATGCCACAAGGGAAATGCTGCGCTTCTTCCTCGAGCATTCGCTCGGCGGGTAACCCAGCTTCACAGGGCGCTCGGGTCCTCGAGCACGTCGCCGAGCTTCCGGATCAGCTTGCCGGCCTCTATCCGCCAGTCTCGCGATCAAGGCACGAATGCGAGCGTAGTCGCCGCAACTTAAAGCAGTCTCTGGAGAGCACAACGAGCGGAGAGCTGATTGTTCTCAGATCGACACCCGTTGAGTATAGGTCTGGAAGATCGCCAGCTATACGCTTGTTGGTTGGAGTTGCGACATCGCAGAGCGTGCGATTGATCTCGGGACTCCAACAATGCGCGGGTTGGAACGCCAGCTCACAAAGCCTGTTGTCCGTTCAGAAATGACCGTTGTGGTCGCACCCCATTTTATTGGAGCGTCAGATGAGCAAACGCAAACCGGCATCAGCCTCAAAGCGCGCCCGCAATCCGAAAATGGCCGTGCGGACCGAACGGAACAAACAGGCCGTTGTTAGAAGCCCGAAAGAGAATTTTCTTCGCTCGGTTGCGGCAGTTTCGATTGAACCGCCTCTTAAGCTTCAGGATGATCCTAACCACGAGGTTCCTACCATTGAGCCTCGGGTGGATGCCTTGCCAGATGACGTCAGTCAGAGAATGACGGAAAGCGATCAAACGAAGAGCTTTGTTTTAGCCACGGCAAACATGCAGGCATATCAAACGAAGCTTTTTGAGGTCGCCCGAGCCAACGTGCAATTTGCTTTTGAATTTGGCCTGAGATTTGCGACGATCGGGTCACCGACTGAATTTTTCGGCGTCCTTGCGGAGTTTACAAGCAGACAGGTCGATATGTTCGGGCAGCATTCGAAAGAATTGGCGGCATATCCATTCTGGCGCATCGAGCCGCCCCGTTCGCAAGTCACCAAGGAAGCCTCTAGTTTGAAGTAACGGACGCCGGCCGCCGTTGCCAACACGATCATCCCCGCAGCCATTCGAGTTGATGCAGTCGAGACAGGCCCGAAGGATGAAAATACGGGTTGGCTTCGAAATGATCTACGACTTCCAGCAAGTCACACCATTGATTGCTATCGTCGGTATGCATTTTACCCGGGCATCCGACATCATTGTGCCGGATTACCTCATCACCGAGCCTTCCGTCCCGATCTCGCCCTACCGCGACGGCTTCGGAAACTGGTGCAGTCGGTTCGTTGCGCCCGCCGGCCGCATGCGCCTTTCCGCCAACGGTACAGTGCGCGATAGCGGTTTGCCTGATGTGATCGCGCCTTCCGCCACGCAATACGCGGTCGAGGATCTTCCACCTGATACCATCGTTTATCTGCTTGGCAGCCGCTACTGCGAAACCGATCGGCTTTCCGACATCGCATGGAAGCTGTTCGAGAATGTGGCGCCGGGTTGGCCACGGGTCCAGGCGATCTGCGATTTCGTGCACAATCACATCGCGTTCGGCTACGAGCACGCGCGGGCCACCATGACGGCTTGGGAAGCATTCAACGAGGGCGAGGGCGTCTGCCGCGACTATGCGCATCTTGCCATTGCATTCTGCCGTTGCATGAACATTCCAGCACGCTATTGCACCGGCTATCTCGGCGACATCGGCATCCCGCCGCCCCACGCTCCCGGGGACTTTGCAGGCTGGTTCGAAGCCTATCTTGGCGGTCGCTGGTACACATTCGATGCACGCAACAACACTCCGCGAATCGGCCGCGTCCTGATCGCGCAAGGCCGCGATGCGGCGGATGTTCCGATCGCCCAAACTTTCGGACCCAACACGCTCGTCAGCTTCAAGGTGTGGGCTGATGAACTTGTATAAAGCGCTCGCCTTGGGCGATTGGGTACGAGGCGGCTGAGATTGATCTCGGCTGATTGCTTGGAAGACTGTTACACAGTTCGCATCACCGCCCGAAGTCCAGCTCGTACTTCTCGCAAAGAAGGGCCAACAGGTCGTTCGTGAGGAAATAGAATTCGAAGAAGATGATGGTTGGCAAGAGATACAGCCCCGTCTCAGAGCTCAGACTTTGCAACGTCCTGCTCTATTGCAGCCCAAGGATGCCAGCCAAGACGATGACCAGGAGCACTGCGGTGAAGATTGCTTCCAGCCAAGGACCTGGAGCGCGCTCGGGCTTTCTACTCCGAAAAACTCGGTCTCGACCCGGTCGAACAGCGCGAGGGTGGATTGCGCTACGTCTGCGCATCTGGCGAGTTTGCGATATTCATCTCGGCCGGGGTGCAATCCGGCAGCATACGCAGATGGGCTGGGAAGTAGAGGATATCGACGCAACAGTGCGCGAACTTCGCGCGCGGGGAGTCAAGTTCGAGGAATATGACCTTCCTGGTCTGAAGACTGCTAACGGGATCGCCGAGATCGCCGGCAACTACGCCAGCAAGGGTGTCGCTCAGCGAGGCGCTGGTTCCGCGACAGCGAAGGCAATCTTCCTGGTATCGGACAGCCAGTTCGATCCTGACGTTCCAGTAGAAGATCGATGCGCGTGCGGGCCGAACGGATCGTGGTCATGTTGCCGCGCGGCCAAAACGCGCGCGACCATCAGTAGCATTGTGCTTCTGACTGCAAGGGTCGTCTTTTAAGCGGTGAAATCTGTCGATCGTGGGTGCGCTCTCGAGAGAGGCCAGCACATGATTGAGCTTTGGAACAGATGGTATGAGACCTTGGCCTCCGTCGAGGGGCTGGCAGCCGTTGTCATTGTTGCCGTAACGACCGCTGGCGTTCTTACGTTGATTGAGGGTCGGCGGCATAGGACAACAAGACATTCATTTGAGAGGCGGAAAACGCCCAAGTAGACCGGATAGTTCAACGAGTAGATGGCTCCTACATAAAGCGCTCGTATGCAGGAGGATCAAATGATCGCTTCTCATGCAAGTTGGAACAGGAATGCGCCTTGGCGGGACACATTCTGCTTATTCGCGTTGTTGAGCATCCTGGTCGCGACTCCCGCCCTCTTTATGATCCTCCTGCTGGATTCCCAACTCGTCTTACCAGCGCTCAGTCTTCTATTTTTCTCAGACGCGATGATCACCGCGCTCTTGGCCTGGGCAAAGCCCGAAGATGTAACGCCAGAACATGTAACGCTCTGGGATATCGCAGGTGCATTCACCATGATGTGTTGCGCCGCAGCGATTTTTGGCGAACCAGATCAAGTCGCAATGCTTTTCGGGGCGCCGGTCGGACAGCATTCGGACGCCGTTTTGGGAGATCGTCACCTGGCGCCCGGATTGCCGGCGACGTCGGACTAGAGCTGAATTGGCCGCTCTGTTTTGGATGGTAACGCGCATCGGTCAATCCATAAGAACGTATGCGACCATCGCTCGGAGTTGCCATTTCCCTGGCATCGGGGACCATGATCCGTGTTAGATTCTCTCAATACGGACGTTCTTAGCGTACTCTTGCAGGTCGTTCTAATCGACCTTGTGCTCGCCGGCGATAATGCCATCGTCATCGGCCTTGCCGCGGCGGGACTTCCTCAGGCCCAACGAAGCAAGGCGATTTTGATCGGTATAGTCGCCGCGACGATACTGCGCCTTCTGTTAGCCGGGATAGCGACGCAGATCCTGCAGATCGTCGGCCTCCCGCTCGCCGGCGGGATCCTGCTATTGTGGGTATGCTGGAAAATGTGGCGAGAGTTGCGCACGTCCCCCTCGGGCCCCACCGATAGGAAAGGGGCAATTGAAGCAATCCCGGAAAGCAAACCTCGTAAAACACTCATCCAAGCGAGTTGGCAAATTATCGTTGCCGACGCTTCGATGTCCCTCGACAATGTTCTGGCCGTCGCAGGGGCTGCGCGGGAGCATCCATTGGTCCTGATCTTCGGCTTGGGCCTTTCCATCGCGATGATGGGAATGGCCGCTTCCTTCATTGCCCGCCTTCTGGAGACTCATCGCTGGATTGCTTACGTCGGTCTGGCCGTCATTCTCTACGTGGCACTTGAGATGATCTTTCGCGGAACATTGGATGTCATGAAGGTCGCGTCGATATGACGGCCCTGTTGTGTCCGACGGCACGGCAACATTTCCCCCTTGCCCGACGAGACACTGACTGCGCTCCACTCCGGAGGCTGCGCCGCTTTGCCCCGTCACGGTCCCATACCAATTCTTGCGAATGCCATCGCTTGGGAGCAATCTCGAGCTAACTGTCTGGTCGGTCGCGGACTTCGGCCTTGAGGGTCAGGTGCCCCAGTTTTCGAGTCTACTGATTTTGCACAAATTGATGGCGGCATTTGCAGCCGTGGTAGCGGTCATATTCGTGAGCGGCGCAATCGTCTACGACAGACTTAGCGTGATCGAAGAGGCCAAAAACCGGCGGGTCCACACCACTGACGTGTTGGACACGCTAGAGGCGGCAGTAGCCGCAGCGCTGGATCAACAAACTAGCCTACGCGGCTATTTGATCAGCGGCGACGAGAAATTCCTGGACCCGTACCGCAGAGGCAGCGCCGACTTCAGCGCGGCAATCCGAAAATTGAGAGAACAGACTTCGGATAACCCAGACCAGCAAAGTCGTCTCGATGAATTGAACAAGCTGGCGATGACGTGGCGCGTCGAGACCGCCGAGCGGGAGATCACGCTGATGGCGGATCCCACGACGCGGGAGCAGGCGCGCACGTTGGAGGGGGCGACCGGCAAAGCTGCCATGGACGCAATCCGCGCCAAGGCGCGCGAAATCGAGAAGGTTGAGCGCGATCTGTTGGCAAGGCGTGACGCCGTACAGAACTCGGCATATGCTACTGCATACACGGCAACCGTGATGGGCGCCGCAGCCTCACTCATGATCGCAGTGTTGATGGGCATACTACTCACACGCGCGATCGCGCGGCCGATCACACGCATGACCGGGGCTATGGCAGCACTTGCCAAGGGAGACACGAGCATCGACGTGCCCGGAATTGACCGGCGTGACGAAATCGGCGCAATGGCGGCCGCGGTCAATGTTTTCAAGAAAGGCATTGTCGAACGCCAAAGGACACAAGTCGAGCTCGCTCATGTCAGTCGCGTAGCGACAATGGGCCAGCTGACGGCCTCGATTGCCCATGAGATCAATCAGCCGATCTCGGCCGTGCTTAGTAACGCCGACGCCGCCTTGAACTGGCTCGCCGCGGACCCGCCAAACCTGGGCAAGGGCCGCGAGTCCCTCCACCACATTGTCACAGATTGCCAACGAGCTGGCGACATCGTCCACCGGATCCGCGATATGGTGAGGAAAGCGCCGGTGCCCAAAAGTCGGCTCGACGTCAACGCAGCCGTTCTGGACGTCATCGCCATGGTCCGGAGCGAGGCGGTGAGGCATGGAATCTCGGTACAGATGCAATTCGCTGAGGATCTGCCGCAAATCGAAGGTGAGCGCATTCAGCTGCAGCAAGTGCTCCTTAATCTGATCCTCAATGCCGTGGAAGCCATGAACAGCCTCGAGGACGGCAAGCGGGAGTTGCAGATCAGTACCGAAAGAGACGTTGCAGGCAGCGTGCTCGTCGCTGTACGGGATTCGGGCCCGGGGATCGAGCCGACGAGTGCGGAACGTGTTTTCGACGCGTTTTACACGACCAAGTCCGACGGCCTGGGCATGGGGCTTGCCATCTGTCGGTCGATCATTGCGGCTCATGGCGGACGGTTGTGGGTCACCGTGAATAAACCGCGGGGCGCCGTCTTCCAGTTTACCCTCGCTCCCCTCCAGGACTAGATGACGCCACTTGCCCTGCGCGGCTGCTGAGTTTTGCGGCCGATGCTCGGGTTGCGCGAGATGGGCCCGAGGGCTCACACGCCCCTCGCGTCTCACCCGGAGCCCGATCAAAGCGTAATCGAGCTTCTCAGCTCGTTCGCGCGATCGCGGGCTGCGCCGATGCGGCCTCGGCGGTCCGCCAGGCTGCACAGCGTCCGAGGATCAGCCCGAACACGATCAGGATTGCCGGGAAGCCGACCGGTTGCCCGAGAAACAGGAAGCTCGCAAGCAGCGCAAAGACGAGCGCCAGCGCCATCACCTCGTGGCGTGCGAAACCTTCATCGAGCCCGGCGCGGATGAGGAACGCCACCGCGATGCCCAGCACGACCAGATCGTACATGAAGAGATAGGGCGTCGTCAGCAGCGTCGCCGTCGCGAGCATCGCCGCCTTGAGGGCGTGGGGCAGCCGGCTCCTCCACACCACGGCCAGCACGACGGCAACGGCTGCGGTCAACACCCACTGGAAGACCCATCCGAGCTGCTCGGTGCCGCCGACATAGCGCACCAGCGCGAAGATGCTCTGCATCTTGAACCAGGGCGCCCTGCCTTCGGTCAGGAAGGCCTGGGAGAACATCGGGATCCAGTGGAAGAACGCCTGCCAGCTGTCGGTGCCGAAGGCGAACCAGGACACTACAGCGATCGCAGCGGTGACGATTGCGGCGGTGAACAGCACGGTCCATTCGGCGGCGGCGAGCAGTGCAAGCGGAAACAGGAGTCCGTATTGCGGCTTGTAGCTGAGCAGGCCGAGACAGATTCCGGCCAGCATCGGCCGTGTCGGCAACAAATAGAGCGTGCCGCCGATCAGCGATGCCGTGAGGAAGCCGTTCTGCCCGACCAGGATGTTGAGGAAGGCGGCCGGAAATCCAATGGCAATCACGAGGCCCGCATTGCGCCCGATGATCGCGCGCATCACGGCGAGATACGGCACCATGCTGAACGCGGCCCAGCCGATGAAGGCGATTGCATAGGGAAATTGCGCAAGGAACGACGCGACGAACAGGAAGGGCGGCGGATAGTGCCAAGCGAAATGGCCGACGAAATCCTGCTTGAGCAGCGCAAGCTCGACCTGCTTCTGAATGTCCCAATCCCAGGCCTGCGCGGGATGCCCCTCGAGCGCCAGTCTTCCGGCCGCCCAGACATTGACGAAATCAGTGGGGATGCCGCGTCCGTCGGCGTCGAAGATCCAGAGATGGGTGAGATAGGCCGTCGGAAAATACGCCAGCGTGACGATCGCCAGCACGAAGGAGATGTTGACGAGGATCGCAGGGACCGCATCGTGACGGCCGACGGCTGGCGGGACGGACGAAGCTTCGGCCATGCGGCTTCCTTACGCGATACGCTGACGCAGATGCGTTCAAGCCATACACCCGAGTGGCTTGAAGGAGGCTTAAGCCCGATCGTCGCGCCTCGCGCCGATACCGGCAAAGCAAAAGAGCCCCGTCGATGACGGGGCTCTTCGCTATTTCGCTTGTCGAGCCTTACTTGAGGCTGGTCGAGATCGAGGTGAACTTGGCGTTCAGCGTGGTGCCGAGGTTGTTGACGACGGTGATGATCGCCAGCGCGATGCCGGCAGCGATCAGGCCGTATTCAATGGCGGTGGCGCCCGATTCATCCTTCATGAAACGCGCAACGAGGTTCTTCATAGAGTGCTCCAAATGAGTACACGAGGCTACAACTGATCTGGTCTCTTCGGCTTCCCAGCGCCGCCCGACCATGGGAACGAAACGTAGAGGCAAAGAATTGCGCCGCAGTTAATTCGACTGCGTAAACACTGAGCGGATTGCGTGTATTGGCCCATGGTAAATCCAAGTTCGAAACAATCCGTTAAATTGTAAATATTTGACGCCGGTCTGGCGCGACCGGTTTACCCGAAGTTATGACCGGCGTGGTCCAATGCCGCCCGCTCGGACTGAAGCGCGGCGAGATGGTGCGCACGCAGCCCGCCGGGTCCGGATCATGGCCGGACCGGCAAGAACAACCAGGACGACGAGGCGGCATGTCCCTTTCCTTCGCCAACAGCATCGCGGTGCAGGGCCGCGCACGCGCCCTGGTGCCATTGTGCGTCGGCGCCGGCGCCTATCTGTTCTTCCTGTTCCTCGGCGACACGCTGCTTCAGGATTCCGACTCGTTCTGGCAGATCAAGATCGGGCAATGGATCCTCGATCACCGCGCCATGCCCATGATCGACTTCTATTCCTTCACGCGGACGGGCGCGCCGTGGATCTCGACGTCCTGGCTGTCGCAGGTCGCGTTCGCCTTCTCCCATGCGCAATGGGGCTGGGCGGGTCCCGTCATCCTCACCGCGGCCGCCGTCGCGCTCACCGTCGCAATCTTCGTCCATCTGCTCGAGGCGCATCTCGAAGCCCCGCGCGCGGTGCTGTTCGCGATGCTGGCGCTGCTGCTGTCGATCCATCACGTGCTGGCGCGCCCGCATATTCTGGCGCTGCCGGTGATGGTGGCGTGGGTCGGCTTGCTGATGGCGGCTGCAAGCCGCAGGAGCGCGCCGTCCTGGACCTGGCTGCCGCTGATGGCGCTCTGGGCGAACCTGCATGGCGGTTTCGTGCTGGGGCTCGCGCTGATCGGACCGATCTCGCTCGAAGCGGTCGAGCATGCCGAGAAGGGCCGGCGGCTTGCCCTGTTCATGCGCTGGGTGCTGTTCGGAATCGGGGCGCTGATCGCGAGCTGCTGCACGCCCTATGGCTGGCGAACGCTGCAGGGCGCGACCAACATCCTCAGCCTCGGCGAGCTGCTGACGTTGATCCTCGAATGGATGCCGGCCAACTTCGCCACCTTCACCCCGTTCGAAGGCGCCCTGCTCGCCCTGATCGCATTCGGCTATTATCGCGGCCTGGTGCTGTCGGCGCCCCGGATCTTCCTGATCCTGTTCCTGACCTGGAGCGCGCTGAGCCATGTCAGGAGCATCGAGGCATTTGCATTCCTGGTGCCGCTGGTGCTGGCAAAGCCGCTCGGCGAGATGTTCCCGCAGCCGGCGCCTGAGGCCGCCGGTTCCGAAAGCTGGCCGGGCCGCACCCTCACAGCACTCGGCGTGCTGATGATCATGGCGGCAAGCTGGACCTCGACCTCGCTCTACATGGGGCACCACCGTTTCACCTTCACCATGACGCAGACGCCGGTTGCGGCGGTCGATCTGCTCGAGCAACGCAAGGTGCAGCGCGTCTTCAACGCCTACCAGTTCGGCGGCTATCTGATCTCGCGCGACATCCCTGTTTTCGTCGACGGCCGTGCCGAGCTCTACGGCGAGAAGTTCATCATGGACTTCTTCAAGGCAACCGAAGGCAAGAAGCCCGAGCTGCTGCCGCGTCTACTGGAAGAATACAAGATCGATGCGACGCTGCTGGGCGCCGATGCGCCGGGCCCGCAGATCCTCGACCAGCTCAAGGGCTGGAAGCGGATCTATGCGGACGACATCGCCGTGATCCACGTGCGCGACACCGCAGACAGCACGATTGCGGCGCCTGCGAAGTGAGGACCGGCTCCAGCGCGCGTCGTCGGCCTCAGCGGCTCCATCACATGGTTCCTTTCAGCAAGCCGACCCTGACAGATCTGGCTCGTCCCGACCCGGACCGAGCCGTGGCGATCATCGTGCTTACGATGCTGGCGGCGGTCTCGTTTGTTCCGGTGCTGCTGACGCCCATTCCGGCGATGGTCGATTATCCCAATCACCTCGCCCGCATGTACATTCTGAGCCAGAACAGCACCCCGGGGGCCAATCCGTATTACGAGGTGAGGTGGGCCTTCTATCCCAACCTCGGAATGGACCTGCTGGTCCCGCAGCTGGCGCGGCTGATGAGCGTCGAGAACGCCACGCGGCTGTTTCTGCTGCTGAGCCAATTCCTGATCGTCACCGGTGCGCTGCTGATCGAATGGGTCAGGAAGGGGCGCATCCATCTCGCCGGCTTCGCCGCGCTGGCTTTCCTCTACTGCCTGCCGTTCAGCTGGGGCTTCGTGAATTTCGAGTTCGGGCTCGGCCTCGCGCTCTGGGGCATCGCCGTCTATCTGATGCTGGCCGAGGGCCCCTGGCCGCTGCGCTTCGCCGCCAATCTGATCTTCGTCGCCGTGCTCTATGTCGCGCATTTCTTTTCGCTCGGCATCTACGGCGCGACGCTTGGCCTCTTCGAACTGTCGCGCATCCGCCGAGGGCAAGTCGCGTATCCGATCGCGGCCGCGCGGCTTGGCGCGCTCGCCCTGCCGGCGCTTGCGCTGCTTGCGATCATGCATGTGACGGCAGGCTCGATCGGAAGCGAAGGCAACAGCTGGTTCGCCGCATTCAAGCCGGTCTGGCCGCTGCGTATCATGAACGGCTACAATCTGACGATCGCGGCGATAACCGGCCTGGCGCTGATGACCGGTTTGCTGTTCGCCGCAAGGCGCGGCGTTCTCCGACTCGAGCCGGCGGGGATCTGGCTCGCGATCGGCTTCGTGCTGCTTTACCTCGTCATTCCCTCAAAACTATTCGGAACCTCGTTCGTCGACCTTCGCATGATTCCCGCCGCGGCGCTGATCCTGCCGGCGTTCTGCTCGCTGTCATTGCCGAGCCGGGCCTGGAGAATGGCTGCGCTCGCTGCGATCAGTGGCATCATATTGCTCAATGTCGCCGTCGTTCTGGCGGTCTGGCTGCCTTACCGCGCCGACTATGCGGCGATGATCGCCTCGTTCCAGAAGATCGATCGCGGCTCGCGCGTTCTCGTCGGCAGCACGGACGACAAGGGAGATCCACCCTTCGCCGACCTCACCTCCTATCCTATGTATTATGCGCCGACGCTGGCGGTGCACTATGCCGACGCGTTCGTGCCCAACCTGTTCACCGAAACCGGCAAGCAGCCGGTGCGGCCGCGCGAGGCGGTGCGCAATATTGCCATTCCCTATGGCGGGCCGGTGCCGTCGGGCCTGCTTGCCGCGATCGCGGCGGGCCGGCCGCCGGCGGACGCTCCGCAATTCGTCCGCACCTGGCACCGGGATTTCGACTACCTCTATGTGCTGGGATCGCCGGCCGCAAATCCGCTGCCGGATCGGCTGGAGGTGCTGGAGACATCGAAGCGATTCGTCCTTTACAGGATTCGCCGCACGCCCTAGCGCGAAGCCGCGCCGGCAAAAGCGTGGTTAACCGCACTTCACCATTCCGGTCCGCCGCCCTCACCCATGTTCGGGGCGATAGACCCTTAACGGTTGCGGCAAGGCGGCCTTAACCACCTGCTCATAGACTTCCGCCCCTGCAACCCCAGCCGGACTCCTTTCGCATGGCGGCCAATTCCAGATCGATCCGCTACAGCCTCGTCATCCCCGTGTTCAACGAGGAAGCGGTGTTGCCGGTGCTGCTGCGCCGGCTCGACCAGGTCATGTCCAAGCTGGACGGGCCGGCCGAAGCGATCTTCGTCGACGACGGCAGCAGCGATTCCAGCTCGATCGTGCTGCGAGCGCTCGCCGCGCGTGACGAGCGCTTTCGCTATATCGGCCTGTCGCGCAATTTCGGCCACCAGATCGCCATCACCGCCGGCATGGACGCCACGCAGGGCGACGCTATCATCGTCATGGACGCCGATTTGCAGGATCCGCCCGAAGTGATCGAGCAATTGATCGCGAAGTGGAAGGAAGGCAACGACATCGTCCACGCCCGCCGCCTGTCGCGCGAGGGCGAAAGCCGTTTCAAGCGAGCGACCGCGCATCTGTTCTACCGGCTGCTCGGCAGGATGTCCTCCGTCGGCATCCCCGCCGATGTCGGCGACTTCCGCCTGATCGATCGCAAGGTGCTCGACGCGCTCATGCAAATGCCGGAGCAGGATCGCTTCGTGCGCGGCATGATCGCCTGGCTCGGCTTCCGCCAGGCCGAGGTCGCCTTCCATCGCCTCGAGCGCGCCGCGGGCGAAACCAAATACCCGCTGTTCAAGATGGTTCGGCTGGCGGTGAACGCCGCGCTCGGCTTTTCCGATCTGCCGTTGCGGCTGGCGATCTGGTGCGGATTGACGGTCTCCGGGCTCGCGCTGCTCTACGGCGGCTGGGTGGTCCTGTTGTGGCTCAGCAAGGACAGCCATCTCGTGACCGGCTGGTCCTCGACGATCGTCGTCGTGTCGCTGCTGTGCGGCATCAACATGCTGATGACGGGCATCGTGGGACTCTATGTCGGCCGCATCCATGCCGAGGTGAAACGCCGCCCGCTCTACGTGGTGCAGGCACGCATCGGATTCGATCGCGGCGAGACCGCGGTGACACCCGCGATCCACGCCGTCAACGAGTGACCCAGCGCATGGCCGAACTGTTCGACGGCTATCACGACAATTACCGTGATGTGGTCCAATCCTCGATCGACTTCTCAGGCCTGCCGCATGATTTCTTCATGCGCGCGAAGGCCGACCTGCTGCGCGATCTGATCGCGCAGCGGCTCGGCGCGGAAAGGCCCGACATGCTGGACGTCGGCTGCGGCGTCGGCAGCCTTCATCCGCTGCTGCACGGCATGGTCGGCCGCCTCAGCGGCATCGACGTCTCGTCCGCCAGCCTGATTCAGGCGCGCACTCACAACGCCGCGGTCGACTACCGGGAGTATGACGGCCGCACCTTTCCGTTCGCCGACGCCAGCTTCGACCTGGTCACGGCCATCTGCGTGATGCACCATATCGTGCCGGCCGAATGGGCGCAGTTCATGGCCGAGATGCTGCGGGTGACGCGCCCTGGCGGGCTCGTCTGCGTGATCGAGCACAATCCGTACAACCCGCTGACGCGCCTCGCCGTTGCGCGCTGCGAGTTCGACCGGGACGCCGTGTTGCTCGGCGCCGGCACGACCCGGAAGCTGATGGCGGCGAGCGGCCTGCGCGAGATCGGCGCGCGGCATTTCCTGCTGCTGCCCTGGGACACCAAACCGGCGCGGCGCCTCGAAGGCGCGCTGAGCGGGGTCTGGCTCGGCGGCCAATACGCCGCGTTCGGGACCGCTTGAATTATTGCGGCGTCGCCCGCCGCTTGTGCACGACCGCCACATCGTCGCCGTAGACACGCTGCCATTCGGGCAGCCGGTCGAGCAACGCGACGGCCGGTGTGCCAGGCGCAAGCAGCGTCGCGCCGATCTTGTACTCGTCGAGCAGCTTGAGAAGATCTCCGAGGTCGACCAGCGCCAGCGCACGGTTGTAGCGGTCGATGAACGGCCCGCCGTAGAGCTCACCGCGGCCATCGATGAAGGTGGGAATGCCGGCATAGATCAAATAGCCACCGAAGGAATAATCGTTGAGCACGCGCTCCGCCTTGGCAAGGCCAGCCCGGGCGATGGCGGCTTCCGGGGTAATGATGGGCGCGGGCCGGATGTCGCGCGCCAAAGCCAGGCCGCTGATCGCGGCCAAGACGCCGAACGCGGCCAGATTCAAGCCGCGCGCGGAGCCGTCGCTCTCGCTCGGCCCGCCGAACGTGCGGCCCAGCGGGGCCGCCAGATAGAGCGGCGCCAGCATGGCCAGCAGATCCGCATTGCGCATTTGCGCAAGCGCGAAATGAAGCAGGCCGATCACCACCAGGGTCCGCACCACCGGCAGCGTCACGCCGCGCGAGAGCGCGAAGATGCTCCCCAGCAGCAGCAGTTCGAAGCCGCCGACATGGCTGAAATCCTGCGGCCGCCATTCCGCGATCCAGGCGAGCGCGGAGCCGAGGCCGAGCGTGGTCAGCGGCATCAGCAGCGGTTCCGGGCCGTGCGGCGTCAGGCAGGACGCCGCCAGGGCAAGCGCCGAGAACGGCAGCCATCGCAGCAGCACGCGCGGCCATTCGCTTCGCTGTTCGCGCAGCAGCGCCTCGAGCACCGCCGGGCCAATCAGCCCGAGCGCCAGCACCACGCTGCCATGCAGGTTGGTCCACAGCACCAGCAGCGGCAGGGCCCAATAGGGCGGAGGCGTGCTGCGGTCCATGCAGCGAACCAGCGCGGCCGCCCAGGTCACCATCAGCGGCAGCACGAGGACATGGGGCCGCGCCAGCATGTGCGGCGCCAGCAGAACGATGGCCGCGATCACCATCAGCATGGTCAGGGCCGGCGAAAGCTCGCGCAGCAGGAAGAACGTGAGCAGGCCAAAGGCGAGTGCTATCGCCGCGGCGGCGATGGCGACGACGCCCGGCCAGCCGGCCAGCGCGTAGACGGCGGCATAGATGACCTCGGACAACCATTCGAAGGTGATCCAGGGCGCGCCGTGCTTCGAAAATGAAAACGGGTCGCTCGTCGGCAGGGTGCCATGCGCGATGATCCAGCGTCCGACCTCGATGTGGGAATAGCTGTCGGGATCCCCAAGCAGCCGCGGCCCGATGGCCAGCAGCACGGCATAGAGCAACAGCCCCACCGCCCAAGGGAGCGCTGCACGCGCCGAAAACGGTTGAACCGCGCTGTGGACGACCTGATCAGTCATGGCGGGCCAAGGTAGGCCGCAAGCGTTAAGTTCTTCTTTAGGGTTTCGCGCATTTGCCCCGGAGCGCAAATGCGCTTCTGCCGCCCGCTTCAGGCCGCGCGCGCTGGCTTGCGCCCCGGGGGCCAGCCAACAAAAAACGCGGCGTTGCCGCCGCGTTTTTCAATCTCAGTTGCCGCTTGGAATTACGCCTGCGGCTGCGGCTCGAGGCCGGGATCCGGATCCGGACGCGGGCGCGGCTTGCCGGCCGGGGGCACGGCGGAGGCGCGCGGGGTGGTCGGCTCGAGCACGGACTCGCGGTTCGGCTTCTTGCCCTTGAGCAGGTCGACGATCTCATCGCCGGTCAGCGTCTCGAACTCGAGCAGGCCCTTGGCCAGCGTCTCGAGATCGGCGCGCTTCTCGGTGAGGATGCGGGTCGCTTCCTTATAGCCTTCCTCGACCAGGCGCTTGATCTCGGAATCGATCTTCTGGACGGTGGCTTCGGAGGCGTTCTGCGTGCGCGACACCGACATACCGAGGAAGACCTCGTCCTGGTTCTCGCCATAGGAGACGGTGCCGAGCTCTTCCGACAGGCCCCAGCGCGTCACCATCATGCGGGCAAGGCGCGTGGCCTGCTCGATGTCGGAGGCCGCGCCCGAGGTCACCTTCTCGCGGCCGAAGATCAACTCTTCGGCGACGCGGCCGCCCATCATGATGGCGAGGCGCGAGGTCATCTGCTCCAGCGACATCGACAGCTTGTCGCGCTCGGGCAGCTGCATGACCATGCCGAGGGCACGGCCGCGCGGGATGATGGTCGCCTTGTGGATCGGATCGGTCGCGGGCACGTTGAGGCCGACGATGGCGTGGCCGCCCTCGTGATAGGCCGTCAGCAGCTTCTCTTCCTCGGTCATGACGAGCGACTTGCGCTCGGCGCCCATCATTACCTTGTCCTTGGCCTCCTCGAACTCGGCCTGCGTCACCATGCGCTTGTTGCGGCGGGCAGCGGTGAGTGCGGCCTCGTTGACGAGGTTCATCAGGTCGGCGCCGGAGAAGCCCGGGGTGCCGCGCGCGATGGTCTTGAGGTTGATATCGGGGGCCAGCGGAACTTTACGAACATGCACCTTCAGGATCTGCTCGCGGCCGACGACGTCGGGGTTCGGCACCACGACCTGACGGTCGAAGCGGCCCGGACGCAGCAGCGCGGGATCGAGCACGTCGGGACGGTTGGTCGCGGCGATCAGGATCACGCCCTCGTTCGCCTCGAAGCCGTCCATCTCGACCAGCAGCTGGTTCAGCGTCTGCTCGCGCTCGTCATTGCCACCGCCGAGGCCGGCGCCACGGTGACGACCGACGGCGTCGATTTCGTCGATGAAGATGATGCAGGGCGCGTTCTTCTTGGCCTGCTCGAACATGTCGCGGACGCGGCTGGCGCCGACGCCGACGAACATCTCGACAAAGTCCGAACCGGAGATGGTGAAGAACGGCACGTTGGCTTCGCCCGCGACCGCGCGCGCAATCAGGGTCTTACCGGTGCCGGGAGGGCCGACCAGCAGCACGCCGCGCGGAATGCGGCCGCCGAGGCGCTGGAACTTGCCGGGATCGCGCAGGAACTCGACGATCTCCTGCAGGTCCTGCTTGGCCTCATCCACGCCGGCGACGTCCTCGAAGGTGACGCGGCCATGGGCCTCCGTCAGCATCTTCGCACGCGACTTGCCGAAGCCCATCGCCTTGCCGGCGCCGCCCTGCATCTGCCGCGACAGGAAGATCCAGACGCCGATCAGCGCGATGAAGGGCAGCCAGGAGACCAGCAGCGAGACGAACCACGGCACGTTGTCGCCGGGCGGCTTCGCGGTGATCTGCACCTTGCTGTCATAGAGGCGCTTCACCAGCGTCGGGTCGTTCGGCGCGTAGGTCTGGAAGCTGGAACCGTTGGTGAAGGTGCCGTGAATATCCGGCCCCTGGATCACGACGTCGCGCACATTGCCGCGGTCAACCTCGCTCAGCAGCTGCGAGAAGGCGATGTCCTGCGAGGAAGCCCGCTGACCCGGATTCTGGAAGAGCGTGAACAACGCCAACAGCAGCAAAACAATGATGACCCAGAGGGCGAAATTGCGCAGATTGGCGTTCATCGATCTTCCTTCGTGGTCGCGCGGATCGCGGCCCTGATCCTTGGGTCGTTACTTCCGTCAATGCGAGGAAATCCCAAGGAATCCTCATCGTTGGACGCATACAATTTAGGTGCCGCCCCGGTCGCTGCCAAGGGAACGAGATGGGACTATTTATCCCATCTTACCGCGATTCCCGCTGAAATAATGGCGCCCAAACCGGGGTTTTTCCTGCCTGGTTAAGGTGGCCTGACGGGCACGGACGCGAATTGACCGGTGTCATGATCCGCTTCTCTGTCGCGCTCATTTGCCCTTGCGCCGCCGGGCCGGCGCCGGCGCGATCTGGATACGCCCGCCGGCAAGGCTGATCAAGGCTCCCGCAAGGGTTTGCTTCAGGACCGGCCGGCCATTTGCGGCTGCACGGGGGCTGGCGGCCGCCCGATCAAGCACGGACATCAGGGTTTCGACCTTGCCGAGTTCCGCCGGCCCTTCATGACCGAGCGCGTTGATGGCCCGCAGCAGCAGCCGCAGCCGCACCTCCTCCGGCAGGGCGGCAAAAGCCGAGGCCTCGAAGCTTCGGACGCCCACCTGCGGCGCATCGCCGCGATCCCGCACGCGGAGGAAGCGCTCGGCGCCGTCGGCGAGCACCTCGATCGCCGCGTTGGCCCGCGCCAGCCTTGCCGCGAGCCGCGCCAGATTTCTGGCATCGCCGCCCTCGGCTGCGAGAAGCGGCAGCAGCGCGCGCAGCCGCGGCCGGGTGAAGGCGGCGTCCCGGTTGCTGGGGTCCTCGGCAAAGCCGATCTTCGCCCGCCGCAAGGTCGCGATCAGCTGCGATTTGGGGACATCGAGCAACGGACGCGCCAGCACGATTCCCTCGCGCGCGGTGAAAGGAGCCATGGCCGAGAGCCCGGCAAGTCCGCTGCCGCGGAACAGGCGCATCAACAGGGTCTCGGCCTGATCGTCACGGGTGTGGGCCGTCAGGACATGGCTCGCGCCGGCGGCACGCGCGGCCTTTGCAAGCAGACGGTAGCGGGCCTCGCGCGCAGCGGCAGGCAACCCCGTCTTCGGCTTTTCACCGCGCCAGCGCAGAGTCCGGTGCGGCAATCCGAGCGCGGCGGCGAGCCGCTTGACCTCGCGCGCCTCGCGGGCGGCTTCCGGGCGCAGGCCGTGATCAATCGTCACGACCGTGATTTGCGGGGCTCGCGTGAGGCTGCGCTGCCAGCGCGCCGCAAGCCACATCAGCGCAACCGAATCGGGCCCGCCGGAGACCGCGAGCACCAGCGCCGGCGCATCTTTCAGGCCCGCGAAGAGCCGCCTCGCCTCGCGCGCCGAGATCGGTGAATTGTCGTCGTCTGACATGACGCTGCAATCGTCCGCGGATGGACCGAGTGTTTAGCGCAACGCCATCGGTTTTGTCAGCGGATCAGCACTTCACCCGCTTCTGCTCGCGATCGACGGTGGCTTTGACGCTCGCCGAGGCGCGCGGATATTTGCGGCCGATCTCGCCGAAGGCGGCGCAGGCGGCCTCCTTCTCCTTCAGCGCGGCGAGCGACTGGCCGAGCCGCAGCAGCGCATCCGGCGCCTTGGCCGATTTCTCGTATTTGGTGGTGACGGCGAGGAAGGCTTCCGCGGAATCGCGATATTGCTGGCGCTGGAAATAGCTCTCGCCGAGCCAGTATTGCGCGTCGCCGAGCAGCGGGTCACTCGGATATTTCTGAGTGAAGTTCTTCATGGTCTGCTCGGCCAGCGCGTAGTCCTTGCGCTGCATGTAGCCGATGCCGAGGTCGAACTCGTCGCGCGGCGTCGCCGAGGGCGGCAGGGTGGCCAAGGCAGCGCCCCCGGCCGGTGCGGGATAACCCGATTGCGCCGGCGGATAGCCGGGCTGCGCGGCTGGCGGCACACCTTGCTGGTAGCGGGGGCTGGTGTTGGCGAGATCGAGCGGCTCGCCGGCATTGCGGCCGCCGCCGGGCGTGACCGCCGGCATCGGCTGCTGCCCGCCGCCGAGTGCGCGCGGCGCACCGGGCGCGTTCGGGTTCTGGTTGGGGTCGAAGGCATCGCCGCGGCGGCGCGTGCCGGGTGCGCCGGGCGTCGGCTGCTCCTGAACGATCGGCGCGGGCGCGGCGATCTGCGGCTGCTCGTAAGCAGACTGAGCGGCCTGCTGTTGCGACGGCGGCTGGCGGTAGCCGGGCGCGGCCTGACCTGGTGCAATCTGGCTCGGGGCGATCTGCGCCGGCGGCATCGCCGCGACGTTGGGTGCCTGCCCGGGCGCGGCTTGCGCGCCGCCCTCGAGCGCCCGCAGCCGCTCTTCGAGCTGGCGGTTGCGATATTGCAGCTCTTCGTTCTGGCCGGTGAGCTGGCGCAGCCGGTTCTCCAGCCGCTCGATCCGCATCTCCGGGTCGGCATCTTCCGACTGCCCGTAGCCCGATTGCGCAAGTGCGGGCGAGCACAAGGAGAGCAGCGCGGCGGTCGCCACGGTGCCGGTAAAGACCTTAAATCTGGATGACATCTTGCCCTGACGACGAAAGCGAAATGGCCTGCGACGGAACCCTCGACGCGCCACACATTGAAGTGGAGTACGCCAAAAATGTGACTGATACCAAGGGGTTTTCAGTCACAGAATGCTGAAACGAAACCGGCGCCCGAGAGGGCGCCGGCATCATCCAATTCCCAAGCTGAACGGCACCTGACTGACCGCCCGCGACCTGACCGATCGTCAGGAGCTCGCGTTCAAGACAGTGACTGCGCGGCGGTTCTGCGACCAGCAGGAGATGTCGTTACAGACGGCGACCGGCCGCTCCTTGCCGTAGGAGATCGTGCGCATGCGGTTCGGGTCGATGCCGCGCGAGGCGAGGAACGAACGCACCGACTGGGCACGGCGGGCGCCGAGCGCGATGTTGTATTCGCGGGTACCGCGCTCGTCGGCATGACCTTCGATGGTGAAGGAGTAGCGCGGATAGGTCTGGAGCCACTGCGCCTGCTTCTCCAGGGTCACGATCGCCTGCGGGGTCAGATCGGTCTGGTCGCTTTCGAAGAACACGCGGTCGCCGACATTGACGACGAAGTCCTGCTGGCTGCCCGGCGTCGCCGCATTGGCCATCGCATCCGTCGCGGCATTCTTGTTGGCGCAGGCGCCCATCGACAGCGCGACGGCGAGCACCGCGGCCAGCTTCAATCCCTGGAGGATACGCATAGGATGTTTCATTCCGGAGCCTCCACGCTCACGTTAGTCCACTGCTGTCCGGTCTACAGGGGGTTGGTTAAGCGAACGTTCCGTCAACCTTGACGGAACCTTGCCACAGCCGGTCAAATGCCCCCAACCAGCGAAAAGCAAACGCCATGGTTAATGGGTTGTAAATGTGGCGCAAGGGTGAAGGCAAGCCGGTCGATGATCAAAACACCGTTCCGCCAGGATCGACCCCGGCGGCCGAGCGGCTGAAGCCGCTCACGGACTGAAGAGTTCAGGCCGGCGCAGCCGCGCCGGCAACGAGAACCGGCCGCGATGGGGCGATCCGGGGGGTGCTACGTTCGAACAGCATCCGCCGCTCGAACGCACTGGATCGCATGATGGGAAAACGCGTGAGGATCTTTTCCCGGACTCTAGGATAGTCCGAAGCCATCAGGACGGCTTTCTTGGTCGGCCAGCCCGGAAACGAACGCGGCTCGGTGAGAGTCTCGGACAGGAACACGCGGCGGTAGAACGCCTGATGATCGGTGCGCACCATCGAGAGTCCGACATCGGCGTTGAAGTGCTCGCAGGCGACGAAGGGAAGCCGCACCGTCAGATAAGGCAGTTCGGGGAACCGTTGCTGCATTTCCGGATCAGCGACGAATCGACAGGGGTCGATGAAGACCTCGCCCCGGTCCAGGCGCGGATGCAGCACGTCACCGAACACCTCTGTCGTGTAGGACATCCGCCATTCGAATGTCAGAACGTGGATGCGGACGGCACTGCAGAGTTCGTTGTCGACGTAGACTCCGAAATTCCAGACGTTGGGCGCGTCGTCGAAACGGTCGGTCACCCGCTGGGATTCCGACGGCGGAATCAGCCCGGCGTGCAAATAGGCATGGTAACGCATCCGATGGAGGCGATCCTTGTCCTCTTCCGTTTCGATGAGCCGATAATCCACACGCTCAAACAGCGCGGCTCCGCGTGGAACAAGCGCCGTTTGCGGTTCGGCCCCGGACTTCATCGATAACCCCTACGCTGCAAGCAACTTCTGCGAGTGAGCACAAGTTAATAGTTCCTTAAAGAAATTGCAAAGCGTTAGAAACGTTAGGGTTAACCTTTTGCGCCCCGTAAAAACACCGACAAGAAGAGCCTTTGTGAAGTCGGAAGGGAGGTCAGGCGATCGATCGCGCCGAAGCCGCGAGGGACTGATCGTTGCCGCCGCGAACGCCGTAGGAGGCATTGAGCAGCTGACGAATGCGCACGGCAGGGACTGGCCGGCTGAACAGGTATCCCTGCGCTTCGGTCACTGTCCCGTCGGCGTTGATGAGCTCGAGTTGCTCGTTGGATTCAATTCCTTCCACCACCACCGACATACCGAGGTCGGCGGATAGCCGCGCCACCCCCCGCAGCAGCGTCAGCGGACGGTCCGAGTCGATGCCTTCCAGGAAGGAGCGGTCGATCTTCACCTTCTGCATGGGGAAGTTGTGCAAATAGCTGAGGCTGGAATAGCCGGTGCCGAAATCGTCCAGCGAGATGCGCACGCCGAGCGCGTGCAATTGCGACAGGATGTCGTGCGTCAGCTGGGTGTTGCGCAACAGCGAAGACTCGGTGATCTCGATCTCGAGCCGATGCGCCGGCAGGCCCGACACTTCGAGGGCATAGCGGATTTCACTCAGGACGTCGCGCTGGTGGAATTGCTGCGGCGAGAAGTTGACGGCGACGCTGACGCCTTCCGGCCACTTCATGCATTCCACGCAGGCGCGGCGCAGGATCCAGCGGCCGAGATCGACGATCAGGCCCATGTCCTCCGCGACCGGGATGATGTCGATCGGCGACACCGTGCCGCGCACCGGGTGATTCCAGCGCAGCAGCGCTTCGCAGGTGGTGATCTTGCCGGACTTCAGATTGACCAGCGGCTGATAGAACAGCTCGAACTCCTCGTTGGCGAGCGCCTTGCGCAGGTCGAGCTCGAGGATGCGGCGGGCCTCGACGGTCGCCGCCATCTCGTCGCGGAAGAAGCAGAAGGTGCCGCGACCGTCGGCCTTGGCACGGTACAGCGCCATGTCGGCATTCTTGAGCAGCGTGTCGGCGCTGGTGCCATCCGGCGAGGTCAGCGCGATGCCGACACTGGCGCCGATCTCGACCAGGTGATTGTCAATGCGATAGCGCTCGCTCAGCCGCTCTACGATGCGGCGGGCGAGCGCCGCCGCGTCCTCCGGCGAAGCGAGGTTCTGCTGGAACACGACGAACTCGTCGCCGCCGAAGCGGGCGACGAAATCTTCGGGCCGCAGCATCTCGCGCAGGCGGTTGGCCACCGCACACAGGAGCTGGTCGCCGCAGGGATGGCCGAGCGTGTCGTTGACCTGCTTGAACTGGTCCAGATCGATGAACAGCAGTGCGGAGAGCCGCTCGGCATGATGCGTGCTCGCCAGCAGTCGCTCGATCTCGTCGCGGAAGCTGACGCGGTTCGGCAGCGCCGTGAGATCGTCGAAGCGGGCCAGATGGCTGATCCTGGCCTCCGCCGTGCGCCGCTCCGTAATGTCCTCGAGCAGCACCACCGCACCGCCGTCAGCCATCGGCTGTACGGTCCATGACAGCGAACGGTTCCTTTGTGAATCGGGGTCGGCGGTGATGATCTCTTTCGCATGCGCGTTTTCGATATCGGCAATGATCGCAGCGCCGCTCGCGGCCGAGATCGATCCCCCCTCGACACATGCGGCGACGATGTCGCGCGCTGTCATGCTGCTCTGGGTGAGATTGCCGGGCAGTTTCATCATGGCAGCAAAGCGGTGGTTCATCACCGCGAGCTGGCCGTCGATGCGAAACATGCAGAGCCCGTGCGGCATGTTGTTGAGCGCCGTGTCGAACTGGCCGGCGAGCGCAGCCTCGCGTTCGCGTGCGACAACCGCGCGCAAGAATATCTTGTGCAGATTGCCGGACAGCCGCATGACCGAAAGGAGGAACGCGGCGCAGACGACGGACATCGCGACGTAATAGGGCGTGCGGTGCAGCGCCAGCGCGATCACGGCCGGTCCGAAGATCAGAGTGGCTTGCAGACGAAATATCCACTGCCGTCCATAAGCTCTCCCGGCCCCTCCCGCCACGATTCCGGTGGTGACCGAGAGCGCAATCATGTGGGCGACGGCATCTTCATTGCTCAACAGCGTCGTGGAACACCAGAGACCGATTACGGCCGCCTGAATGAGCGCTCCAATCTGGTAGCGCTTCTGCCAACGCGCCGCTCGTTCGGCGCTCAGAACCGATTTTTGAGCCTGGTATCGACTGAGATCGAAAGCGCGTATAGCTCCCGCAAGAATGAGAAGCGGAACAAAGCCCCAGAGCAGCACCTGTCCGGTCTTGAGCGCCGTCAGCGAGGCCGAGAATGCCGAGAACACAATGCCGGTAAGCACCGTGCCGGGAGCTTCGAACAGCGAATCGGTCAGCGCCGCCGAGATCGTCGGCGAGGCCTGGTCCGGCTCTCTGCTCTGGCTTGCGAACTGCATTGGTGTTTGTACGCGCGTCCTGTTTGCCGCGTACTTTTACCCACTTCAGGTGAAGCCTTTCTGAGGGAACATCGTTAAAGTCGAGTTGTTTTCGGCAACGACGAAATGGCTTTCGCCTGATATATCAGGCAGGTAGGAAACTCTTGCCGGGGCCCAAGGTGAAGGAAGTGTTGCCCTTCGTAGAGAACGCGGAAAAATCGGCGCGTTTTTTCGAAAACATCGCGCGTCTGAACGCGCGATGTTTCAGATGTCGTCAGCCCGAGGTCGAGGACAAGAGCGGCGACCATGCCGGGTCCGAGGCGAAGCCCGGCGTCGGCACCTTCAATTCGTTGCGGCCGGAGATGTCGACCGAGTACAGCGACGGCCCGCCGTTGCCGCCGGGATCGCGGAAGAACATCAGCACGCGGCCGTTCGGCGAGAAGGTCGGGCCTTCATTGTGGAAGCCGGAGGTGAGCAGCCGCTCGCCCGAGCCGTCGGGCTTCATGACGCCGATCGCGAACTGACCGCCGCCCTGCCGGGTGAAGGCGATGTAATCGCCCTTCGGCGACCACACCGGGGTGGAGTAGCTGGCGTTGGTGTCGTCCTTGGAGAAGGAGATGCGCTGCGCCTGTCCGCCACCCGCACTCATCACGTAGATCTGCGACCTGCCGCCACGATCGGACTCGAAGCAGATCCGGCTGCCATCGGGCGAATAGGACGGCGAGGTGTCGATCGCCGGCGTGTCGGTGAGACGCGTGGTCGAGCGCGAGCGCAGATCCATCACGAACAGGTTGGAATTGCCGCCCTGCTGCAGGCTCATGATGACGCGCTGGCCGTCCGGCGAGAAGCGCGGCGCAAAGGTCATGCCGGGGAAATTGCCGACGATCTCGCGCTGGCCGGTCTCGATGTTGTAGAGATAGACCTTCGGATCACCCTGGCCGAACTCCATGTAGGTGATCTCTTGCGAGTTCGGCGAGAAGCGCGGCGTCAGCACGAGGTCGGAGCCGCGGGTCAGATAGCGCACATTGGCGCCGTCCTGGTCCATGATCGCGAGCCGCTTGACGCGGCGCTCCTTCGGCCCGGTCTCGTCCACGAACACGACGCGGCTGTCGAAATAGCCCTTCTCGCCGGTCATGCGCTCGTAGATCTGGTCGGAGATGATGTGCGCGATGCGGCGCCAATATTCCGGCGAGGTGAAATATTGCTGGCCGGCGAGCTGCTGGCCGGAGATGACGTCCCACAGACGGAATTCGGCCTTGAGACGGCCGTCCGGCTGCCGCGTCATGCGGCCGGTGACGAGCGCCTGCGCGTTGAGGGTCTTCCAGTTCTGGAATTGCGGCGCGACGTCCATGTTGCTGATGCGCTCGATGAAGGCGGCCTGGTCGATCGGCGCGAACAGGCCCGAGCGCTTCAGATTGTTGGTGATGACCTGCGTGACGCCGTTGCCGACGTCGCCGTCGGACGGCGAGCCCGGCAGGAAGCTGGTGATCGCGATCGGGATCGGCTGGAATGCCGTGGGATCGATGCGCAGGCGCCCCTCCTGCCCTTGAGCGAAGGCGCGTCCGCTCCCGAGCATCGCGAGCGTCGATCCGGTCAGGGTCATGAAGCGGCGGCGGTTCATCGAGCTCACGTCATTCATCGCAGAATTCTTTTGTTCGGATGTCACAACATATCTTTCAGGCCGAAAGTCATCGGAATGAGCTTCCAGCTCTCGTACTGCTGCTTCGGCATGAAGGAATAGACCTGGCACTGCACGATGGCACGCTTGGCGCTCTCCGCCACCGCCTGTGCGATCGACCGCGACGGTCCACGCACTGCGACGACGATCGGCTCGGAGGCGAGCGATCCGTCGATCTTCATGGGAATGTCGATGTCAGCCTCGTACTGATCGGCATCCTGCCCGTTATAGGTGGGGGTGAAGCAGCGCTTGACGGCGCCCTGGAATGCACCGCGCCAGGTCGCGACATTGTTGGCGGCCGTCCCGGTCGCCGCCCCCAGCGATGCCGACGCGTTCAGCGTCGACCCGGCGAGCTCGTGCCGGGTCGCGGCGCGCTTGTCGAGGTCGCGCTGGATCTGCGCGGGATCGAAGGTGCGCTCCTTGGGCTTGGGCTGCTGCTGCGGCTGCACCGCGGCGACCTTCTGCTCCACGGGCTTCGGCGGCGGCTTCTTGGTCTCCATCTTCTTCTGCAGCTCGGCGATCGGATCTTCCTTGGCCGGATCAGGCTTCTTGTCCTGCGGCTTCGGCTCTTCCTTCGGCTTGGCCTCGGCGACGGGCTTGGGCGGCTCCGGCTTCTTCTCGACCGGCTTCTCGACGGGCTTCGGCGGCGGCTCCGGCTGCGAGTTGGTCTTGATCAGCTCTTTTTTCTCGGTGACCTTGCCGACGGCGTCTTCCTCGGGCTTCGGTTCGGCGATCTTCTCGACCTTGGGTTTCGGTTCTTCCTTCTTGCCGGTCTTCTGCCCCGCCATCATCTTGGCGAGCTGATCGGTGGAGATGATGTCGACCGGAAGCGACTCCTCCGGCGCGATGTAGGCCTTGCTGCTGAAGGTGACGAGCCCCCATCCCAGCACGAGGACATGCAGGGCAATCGACGCAACGAGTGTCTTGTCGACGTTCACCTTCACGGCCTCAAGACCCCTGATCCGCTTCCGTGACGAGCGCCAGCTTCTTGAATCCGGCGCCCGAGAGCTGGCCCATCACCTTGGCGACGGTGCCGTAATCCGCCTTCTTGTCGGCGCGCAGATAGATGCGCTCCTCGAGGCCGCCGCGCGCATCGGTGATCGCCTTCAGCTTCGGGATCAGCTCATTCAGCGCAATCTCGGTATCGTTGATGAACACCTTGCCCTTGATGTCGACCGACATCTGGATCGGCTTCTGGTCGTTGTTTTCGAGGCTCTTGGCATTGGTCTGGGGCAGGTCGAGCGGCACGCCGACCGTCAACATCGGCGCCGACACCATGAAGATGATGAGCAGCACCAGCATGACGTCGACCATCGGCGTGACGTTGATCTCGGCCACGACCGGCTTGCGCCGGCCGCGGCGCCCGCCGCCGCCGGACGAACTCGCAACGTTCATGGCCATGATCGCGTGCCCAAATTGCCCTTCACACTATACATGCCGTCGTTCAGCCCCGCTCGTCGATCTGACGGGACAAGATGGCTGAAAATTCATCAGCAAAGCCCTCGAGCCGCTGGGCCTGCCGGTTCACCTCGGAGGTGAACTTATTGTAGAAAATAGTGGCAGGAATGGCGGCGATGAGGCCGACGGCGGTCGCAAACAGCGCCTCGGCGATGCCGGGGGCAACCACCGCCAGAGAGGTATTTTTCGACGCCGCGATCGACTGGAAGCTCGACATGATGCCCCAGACCGTGCCGAACAGGCCGACGAAGGGGCCGGCGGAGCCGACGGTCGCGAGCACCAAGAGGCGCCGTTCCAGCCGCTCCACCTCGCGCGCGATCGAGACGTTCATCACCTTGTCGATGCGCATCTGAAGCCCTGCGACCGAGCGGGCATGGCTCTCGAACGAGCGCTTCCACTCGCGCATCGCCGCCACGAAGCAGGCCGCCATGGAATGCGTCGGCTTGGCCGACAGCGTGCGATAGAGCTCCTCGATCGACTCGCCGGACCAGAACGCCTGCTCGAACCGGTCCATCGAGCGGCGGGTGCGCGCGTAGAGAAAGATCTTGTCGATGGCGATCGCCCAGACCCAGACCGAGCAGGACAGAAGTCCCAGCATCACCGCTTTCACGATCCAGTGAGCCTGCCAGAACAGCGCAATCAGCGACACGTCGGCGGAGGCAGCAACCGGAAGGGCTGACTGAGCCAATTCGGCCGGATTCATAAGCAGTATCCTCTCAAGGCGATCGTTACCTAATGTCCTTCGGCCAGCAAATCTCAGCCGGTATTCCCCAACAGCCGCGCTGGACCCGCGCGGCCGGCAAGCCCGCTCAAAGCCTTGTCTTTCTGGGGTGCAGGGCTAGTCCAAAGCCGGCCGCCTGCATTCCCCGCCAAGATGTCAAAACTAAGGGGCCTCGACCCCAGGCCTTGACGTCGGGCTCCGGGCACGCCTGTCCAGCCTTACCAGAGCCCGCCGATGGTTAATGCGGGGTTACCGGCGGCGCATCTGGCTGCGGGAAAGGCAGTTCGCACAGGGGGATGAAGGACGCTGCGTCGCGCCCGGAGCACGGGTTCCGCGTCCATGGTACGGCCGGAGGAACCAGCTTTCGCCCCAAAAATTGTCCGGAAAATCACTTTCAGCGAGGTCTTGCCATGTCCATCAACCCCAAGACGACCGCCGCCATCGGCGATCACCCGCTCCACCCCATGCTGATCCCGTTCCCGGTCGCGTTCCTGGTCGGCGCGCCCATTGCCGATCTGGCGTTCATCGGAACCGGTGACAGTTTCTGGGCGCGCGCCGCGATGTGGCTGATCGGCGCCGGCGTCGTCATGGCGCTGGTTGCCGCCGCAGCCGGCTTCACCGACTTCTTCAGCGAGCCCCGCATCCGTCGCCTGAACGATGCCTGGTATCACATGGTCGGCAATCTCGCCGCGGTCGTGCTGGCCCTGGTCAATTTCTATCTCCGCTACGCCCAAGGCGCGGAGGCGTCGATCAAGCCGTGGGGCGTCGTGCTCTCCCTGGTCGTGGTCGGCATCCTCCTGTTCACCGGATGGAAGGGCTGGGAGATGGTCTACCGCCACCACGTCGCGGTGCTGGATGCGCCGGGCCAGACCAGCTCGGAGCCGGTCAACCCGCATCACGGCGGCGAACATCGCCGCGCCGCGTAAGCGAGGGCCCTTCAGGCGGCCGATGCTGCCTCGGGGCAGTTGGTCAGCCGCGCGGGATTGCCGACCGCCGTGCAGCCAGCGGGGATGTCGCGCGTCACGACCGTGTCGGCGCCGATCTTGGCAAAATCGCCAATAGCGATGTCGCCGAGAATGGTCGCGCCCGATCCGATGAAGACGCCGCGGCCGACCCGCGGCGAGCGTGTCGGCAGCTCGCTGCGACGGCCGATGCTGACGTTCTGCAGGATGGTGACCTCGTCGCCGATGACGACGTTGGCGCCGATCACGATGCCCGTGGCGTGGTCGAGATAGACAGCCGATCCGATGCTGGCGGCCGGATGAATGCTCACCTGCAAGACATTCGACGCCTCGTTCTGAAACAGCAGCGCCGCATCGATTTGGCCACGATGCCACAGCCAGTGCGAGACGCGCCAGGCTTGCAGCGCGACGTAGCCCTTGTAGTGCAGCAAGGGCGGCAGCAGCTCGGCGATGGCGGGATCGCGAGATGCGATGGCCTGCAAGTCGCGGCTGGCGGTCTCGATCAGGTCCGGCTCGCCGTGAAAGGCGTCGCGGGCAAAGGATGCGAAGCGCGCGCGTTCGGCGGCATTGCTGCCGAGGCGCTGGCCGATCAGATCGGATAAGGCTGCGGCAAAATTATCATGAGCGAGAATGGCGCCGGCGAGCGCCTTGCCGAACACGGGATCGGCAGCGGCCGCGCGCTGCGCCTCGCTGCGAAGTCTCCGCCAGAGGCTGTCGCCCGCCATTGTCGCAGCTTCCGCCATTGCCGCCTCCGGTATTCTTGCGCGTCCTACTCAGGTGCCGAATATAGGACGTGGCTGGCCCCCGCGCCACGGCGCACGCGTGGCCCCCAAACAGCATGCCGCAGCTCCCCGTGAGGCTACGAGCTTGCATGCCAGGCACCCCCGACCATATAGTTCGCTTGCTATTCGGCCGGCGCTGCGTTGGCCGGGGATGTACACGCAGAGCATCTCAAGCCCCCGCGGTGGTCCGCCATCCGCGGGTTTTTCGCACCCGACGTCCTGCGCGGCCGATGCGAATACCCGATCCCCCTCACCCAAGGTCACGCCAAGACATGTCGCCCAACGCGCTCGCCGACGACCACCATGACGACGTCATGTACCCCTCCGCCATACCGTTCGTGCTGGTCCATCTCGGCTGCTTCGCGGCCATCTGGTCGGGCGTCACCTGGCAGGCCGTCGCGATCTGCGGTTCGTTGTACGTCGTGCGCATGTTCGCAATCGGGGCAGGTTACCACCGCTATTTCTCTCATCGGGCCTTTGCGACAGGGCGCGCGTTTCAATTCATCCTGGCCTGTCTCGCGCAGAGCAGCGCACAGAAGAGCGTTCTGTGGTGGGCGGCCAAGCATCGGCACCATCATCTCCATTCCGATACCGAATTGGACGTGCACTCACCGCGCCAACGCGGCTTCCTGTACAGCCATGTCGGCTGGATTTTTTACCGGCAGCACGACGCGACCGACCTCGTGAAGGTCGGCGATCTCACGGTCTATCCGGAGCTGATGTGGCTGCATCGGCTGGAGCTTCTGCCGGCCGTCGTGCTTGCAGCGCTCTGCTTCCTGGTTGCGGGCTGGTCAGGTTTGATCGTCGGCTTCCTCTGGAGCACGGTGCTGGTCTATCACGCGACCTTCTGCATCAACTCGCTGGCCCATGTCCATGGACGCAAGCGCTACGTGACAGGCGACGATTCCCGCAACAACTGGCTGCTGGCCTTACTCACCCTGGGAGAGGGCTGGCATAACAATCACCACGCCTACCAGAGCAGCGTGCGACAAGGCTTTCGCTGGTGGGAGGTCGACGTGACCTATTACATCCTGAAGGTCCTGTCCTGGTTCGGCATCGTCTGGAACATGAAGGCGCCGCCCGAACTGGTGCTGCGCAACGAGCAGCAGCTCGGCGCACGGGTCATCAACAGGGCAGCCCGCCAGCTCGCCGGACAGTTCGACGCTCACGCGCTGGCGCACGCGATCTCGTCGGCGCTGCACAGGGCCGACATGGCCCAGCTGCAACTGCCGACGCTGCACGACATCTTTAATCGCGCCCACGAGAGCGTCGATGCGCTGACGCATCTGCATCTGCCGAAGATCCCGACCCGCGACGAGTTTCTCGCCGAAGCCAGGGCGATGTTCGCGCGAACGCGATCGCTCAACGAGATTGTGGACCACGCCTACGAGCATTTCCTGACGTCGGTTCGCGCGCAGCTCGCCACCGCGCGCTGACCAGGGTGACCTGCAAGGCCATCTGAACGTCGCGGCTGCCCAGCCGCACTCCCCCCAAGAACCAAACCGCCCGCCTGCGGGTTGCGCAGGCGGGCGGCTCGGGGCCATCAGGACTTTGGGGGCATGCGCCTGAAGGCTTTGAGAGGTGGACTTCTTCGGATCAACCCTGCTGCTGGTCGGTCGGCGGCGGGGTCGGACGCGTCTTGTGCTGCGCCATGAACTGGTCGAACTCTTCCTTGTCCTTGGCGTGACGCAGGCGGGTCAGGAAATCCTTGAACTCGCGCTGCTCTTCCTCGAGGCGCTGCAGCGTCTCGGCGCGATATTCGTCGAAGGCGCGGTTGCCGGAGGACGGCGGGCCGAAGCCAAAGCCGAAGCCGCGGCGATCCATGCGGTCGCGCATGCGATCCATCTTGTACTGCATCTTTTCCATCTTGTTCTGCCAGCGATCCTGGTGGCTCCAGCACGACATTCTTCTGCTCCCGAGTGTGAAAAAGAGAAGGGCAAGTCCGATCGGCCACCAGATGATGAAGCCGAGAATGGTCACGGCGATCCAGCCGGGATGCCAGGGCGTATCGAGCATGCGGGGGCGCTCGTACTGTTGGTATTGGTCCGAAGGGCCGCGCCATCGATTGACATCAGCGGTGTAGGCCATTTCCCATCTCCATCACGGCAACTGCGCCGTTGTGAATGTAAATAACATTTACATAGCTAGACTATCCCGCGATTTTGTCAAGCTGGCCGCCAGACACGCCCGCGTGATTATTCGCGCAATCTTATTTCGGCTTGCCCCAGGGACCGCCGGGCGGGACGCCCGAACCGGAGGGAGCCTCCGGCGGCACCGGCGGCGGCGCGGCGCCCTTGCCCGCAGGACGGCGGTCGGTCGGGAAACCGAGGCCGCGCAGATAGATCAGCACTTCGGCCTCCAGCAGCTCGTCCGGCGACATCGGCAGCTTGCGTCGCGCGGCATCGCCCCGCGAGAACAGCGAGGCCACGCCATGCGCCATCGACCAGATGTGCAGCGCCATCATCATGGCCGGCGGTCGGGGCGTGCCGGGCGGCGTTAGCGCGGCGAGCCGCTCGGCTGCGGCTCGGATGATGTTGAAGGCGCGTTCGCTGGCCGCCTGAAGTGCGGCATTGGCATCGACCGGCACGCCAGATTCGAACATCGCATTGTAGAAGGCCGGCTCCTCGCGGGCGAAGGCGAGATAGGCCTTGCCGACGCGCTCGAACGCGGTGACCGTATCGGGCCGCCCGTCGTCCCAGGCCGCGGACAGGCGCGCCTCGAACTGCTCGAAGCCGCGCTGCGCGATCGAGGACAACAGCTCCTCACGATCGCGGAAATGCCGATAGGGCGCCGCCGCACTGACGCCGGCCATGCGCGCGGCATCGGCGAAGGTGAAGCCGGCAGCCCCCTTCTCGGCGATCAGCCCGAGGGCCGCCTGCAACAGGGCTTCCTTCAGATTGCCGTGGTGATAGCCGCGCTCGGCGCGGCGCTGCTCCTTGCGCCAGCTCATGTGAACGACCTTTACATGAGCCGGGCGCGAAGGTCACTAGCGGCGATGGGGCGTGATTAACCCCGTAGTCTCCGCAGTCGTTCCGAAGTGGCTCGAAGAGCCGCCCCGGAATGACGATCGCCGGAAGCTACATCTGCGGAATCGGCAGCACGGGCATGACCTCGATGGCCTCGCCCGGGAAGATCGCAAAATGCGGGTGGTTCTCGAACAGCTTTGCAGCGTCCTCCTGCGAGGCGGCGCGCACCACCGTGAAACCGGTCAGCGCGTTGCTGATCTCGGTGATGCCATTGGCGTCGATCCTACGGGTCTTGCCGAGCGGGCCGCCCATCTCGACGATCACGGCTTTGTGCTTCTCGACCCAGCCTTGCCAGGCCGCCATGCCCTCCTGCTCCTTCGCCTTCCGTTCGGCCTCGGGCAGTGCTCGCCACGCCGCCATTTTCGATCCCGTCGTGCTGCCGAGATAGATGGCGAGGAATTTGTGTTCGGTGCTCATGGTTTTCTCCTGGGGTTGAAAGATTGGGGACATCACGCAGCGGCTGTGTCGTCTACGTCTTCAGGTCGCCAAACCCGGCGAGGATCTCCTGCACCTCGGGCGAGTAATCGGCGATCTCGTGCACCTGCCGGATTTCGACGATCTCGTTCGGCGAAGCCGGGCACTTCCTGGCCCACGCGATCGCTTCCTCGCGCGAGGCGACCTCGATCATCCAATAGCCGCCCAGGACTTCCTTGGCTTCCGCGAAGGGCCCGTCGGTCACCACAGGCTTGCCGGTCGCGAACGAGACGCGCGCGCCGGTCGACGGCGGGTGCAGTCCGTCCAGCGTGATCAGCACGCCCGCATCCTTCAGCGCCTCGTTGTAGCGCATCATCGCCGCAACGCGCTCGGGATCGAGCTGCACCTCCGGCGGCGCATTCTCGTAGCCGAGCGGGATCATCAGCATCATGAATCGCATGGGGCTCCTCGCTGTCAGTCCATTCCGATATGTCCTGCGGGCGGAAACGGCTGGCCCGCGCTCCCCTCCAAGACGAACGACCTTCTGCCGGGCCGACAGCGGGACAGAAATTATTTGGAGGCCGCGGGCGCAGCCGCGTCTGGCGCATTCTGGGCCACACCGGGCTCGATCGGCACGGCGCGAGGCCTTTCATGCCGAAACGAAAGCGCAGTAAAAGGGGCCGGCGCTCTCGCACGCCCCTCCCCGACACAGGACAGATCAGCCGATGCCGCAAGCCACGCAAAAAGTCGCCCTCGTCACCGGAGCCGCCCGCGGCATCGGGCTTGCGACCGCGAAGAAGTTCCTCGCAGAAGGCTGGCGCGTGGCGCTGCTCGACATCGAGGGCGAGCTGCTCGGCCGCGCGGTTGCCGAGATCGGCCAGAGTGAGGCGACGCTGGCGCTCACCTGCGACGTTTCCGACGCGGCCGCAGTCAGCCATGCGATGACGGGGATCGAGCGGCGGTTCGGCCGGTTGGATGCGCTGGTCAACAATGCCGGCATCGCCGTGTTCGCGCCGCTGATGGAGACGTCGGAGGCCGACTGGCGCCGCGTGCTCGAGGTCAACCTCACCGGTCCGTTCCTCTGCACCAAGGCGGCCGTGCCCTTGATGCGCGACGGCAATGGCGGGGCCATCGTCAACATCACCTCGATCTCGGCCGTGCGCGCCTCGACGCTGCGCTCGGCCTACGGCACCAGCAAGGCAGGCCTTGCGCACCTCACCAAGCAGCTCGCAGTCGAGCTCGCCTCGCTCAACATCCGTGTCAACGCGGTCGCGCCGGGACCGGTCGACACCGCCATGGCCAAGCAGGTGCACACCAAGGAAATCCGCGCCGACTATCACGACGCCATTCCGCTCAACCGCTACGGCCTGGAGGAGGAACTCGCGGAAGCGATCTATTTCCTGTGCTCGGGCAGCGCGAGCTACATCACCGGCCAAATTTTGGCCGTGGACGGCGGCTTCGATGCGGCGGGTATCGGCCTGCCGACGCTGCGCGGGCAGAGGCGCAACGGGTAGAATTTGTAGGGGTGGGTTAGCGCTGCGGCTGCGCGAAGCGCGGTCGCGGCGCGTAACCCACCACTTCTCACGCGGTCAGAAAGATGGTGGGTTACGCCAACGGACTGCGCTTCGCGCATCCGTCGGCTAACCCACCCTTACGGAATCGAGTTCGTGGAGAGTACCATGCAACGCATCACCTTCCTCAAAACCCTGATGCTTGCATCCGCGCTGCTCGTCGCCGCGCCGGCGGCGGCCGAGATCCGCATCATCCAATCCCCGGGTGGACAGGTCGGGCCGTTCCTCGATCTGTTCGAGAAAGTGCGCGAGAGCGGCGAGCGCGTCGTGATCGACGGCCCCTGCCTGTCCGCCTGCACGCTGGTGCTGAGCATCGTGCCGGGCGAGCGCATCTGCGTCACCAAGCGCGCCGTGCTCGGCTTCCACGCCGCGCGATCGGTGGACCGGCGCGGCCGCTTCTATGCCGAACCGGAAGCATCGGTCGCGGTGCTTGCCGCCTATCCAGGCCCGGTGCGCGACTGGATCAGCCGCCGTGGCGGTCTTAGCTCGCGGCTGCTCCTGTTGAAGGGGCGCGATCTCGCCGCGATCTATCCGCGTTGCCGCTGATACAGCCGGCAGCCGCCAACCGCTTTCAAAAGAGCGTCTGGATCACCGGCGCCAGCTTCGCGCTGGCGCAAATGAGCATTCCCCAGAGAGCAAAGTTGATCTGTAGCGCCGCCGCCATCGGTCGCTCCCCTTCCACGTGACGTCCATCCCAGTTTGTAGCTTTTATGACTCACCAATAGCGATTCTGACGTGCATATCACAGCCCAATATTGCGCCAATTGTTGTGCGATGCAGCCGGCGCCTCACTGCGTCCGCAAAGTGATGCGAAAGCACGACTCATATTCGGCCATGCCGGCAAGCTTGTTTTGCCTTGAGTTCCATTGAACCGATGAGGCGCGTGTCTCTCGCGCGCCGCTTATGGAGGCAAAAGCCCGGCATGATTCGACACGGCTTCATCGTGCTTACTTTTTGCACAGCGCTGATCGGCTGCGCAGAGGCGCAGGAGCGCCGCGCCATCGCATGGGATGGTCTCGGCAAGGATCCGAACCGTCCGCATGTCGCCAAGCGGCGCGTCACGACCGGCGCGCCGGCCCCAAGTGATCCCAATCAGGAGCGGGAAAAGGTGCTCGGCACATTGCGCCCATATTCCGAGGCGTGGTGGGCGGTCCAGGACGAGATACAGGCGGAGAACGACAAGAAGCTCGGCGCCAAGCTCGTGATCTGTCCTCGCTGCGTGGAATCGTCGCCGCCGCGCGAGGACGTCACCGGATCAATCCGGTGAGAGGAGACACGGCCGATCGACTCGTGACGTAACGAAGCGTACGTCCCCTCTCCCGCAGCATTGGAGAGAGGGGATCGCAACGCGACGGATCGCGCTCGCGCCCGTCACATGCCTTCGGCCGGGCAATTCACCATCCAGGGAATGCCGAACTTGTCGACGCACATGCCAAAGCCCTTGGCCCAGAACGTCTTGCTGAAGGGCATGGTGACGCTGCCGCCGTCGGCGAGCGCGTTGAACTTGCGCTCGCCATCTGCAGGATCCTTGACCGTGAGCGAGATCGAGAAGCCCTGCGGCTTGTGAAAGTGCTCGGCCGGCGCGTCGGAAGCCATCAGCACGCTGCCGTCGGGGAGCGACATGCGCGCATGCATAATCATCTTCTCGCGGCCGGGCGCGGCCGGCATCTCCGGCGGAGCATCCGATGCGCGCATCATTGCGTCGATCTTGCCGCCGAGAACCTTGGCGTAATAGTTGAACGCCGCTTCGCAATTGTCCTGGTAGAACAGATAGGGATTGAGCATCGTTTCTCTCCTCTTCGTTGCAGTCCTATTGCTTCTCGGTGAGCTTCTTCAGGCCGGCGAGGCCCGCCTCGAAATCCTTGCCGATCATGCCGTCCATGTTGATGAACACCTGCATGACCTTGGACAGGAACGGGGCCGGACCGTACATCGCCCATGTGACGAGTGTGGCATCGCCTTGCGGCACAAAGGTGAACTCGGCGGTGTTGTGGCTTTCGAACGGCCGCTCGAAATCGAGCTTGATGCGGAGCTTGGAGGGCCCGTTCGCCTCCAGGATCTCCATATGGCCGGCGCCGACATTGTTGTTGCCGTCCCAGGCATAGGTCGCACCCTTGCCTTCAGCGGTTCCGCCGAACGTCCGCTTCATGGCGGGATCGCGGGTCTCATAGGGCGACCAGGCGGTCCAGCGATGGAAGTCGGCAACCAGCGGATAGATCGCAGCGGCCGGCGCCTTCACGGCGAGCGCGCGCTCGACACGGAGCGTATCGGGTTTGGTCAGGGCAAAGACGAGGACCGCGGCAATGCCGACGGCGAGAACGATGGCGATGACGGCAATGGCTTTCAGCATGAGGGCTCTCCTGGATACGGGATTAAGACGAAGGAGAACGGCTGGGGCCGACAAGACGGAAACGGAATTATTTCAGCGTCATTCCGGGGCACCCGAAGGGTGAACCCGGAATCTCGAGATTCCGGGTTCGATGCTTCGCATCGCCCCGGAATGACGGTTTAGGGGCACCTGCCCTACTTCGTCTTCGCGCTTTCCTTTGCCCTCGGCTGGCTGTCCCGGATCAGGCGATCGAGATGCATGCGGATGTGGGCGGCTTCGGCCGAGGTGTTGGCGAGCGCAATGGCGCGGTCGAAGGCGATTCGGGCTTCGTCGTTGCGGCCGAGCTGCATCAGGAAGGCGCCGCGCACGCCGTAGAAATGGAAATAGTTGGCGAGCTTCGGCGCCAGCGGCTCGATCAGTTCGAGCGCGGCCTGCGGCCCGCGCACCTTGGAGACCGCGACCGCCCGGTTGAGCGTGACCACCGGCGAGGGCTGCACCACTTCGAGCGCGCCGTAGAGCAGGTCGATCTCCGTCCAGTCGGTCTCCTCCGGCGTCGCTGCGCGCGCATGCAGCGCGGCGATCGCGGCCTGGATCTGGTAGGGCCCGCTGCGGCGGTGGCGCATCGCCTTGTCGATCAGCGCGAGGCCCTCCGCAATCATGGTGCCGTTCCACAAGGACCGATCCTGATCGTCCAGCAGGATCAGCGAACCGTCCGCGGCAAAGCGCGCGGCGCTGCGCGCGTGCTGCAACAGGATCAGCGCGGTCAGACCCATGATCTCCGGCTCGCTCGGAAACAGCCGCAGCAGCAGCCGCGCCAGCCGGGTCGCCTCCTCGCACAGCGGCTTCCTGATTTCAGCCGTGTCGCCGCTCGCCGAATAGCCTTCGTTGAAGATCAGGTAGATCATCGCCGCGACGCCGGCGAGCCGTTCGGAGCGCTCGACCGCGCCGGGCGCCTCGAACGGTGTCCCGGCCTCGGCGACCTTTGCCTTGGCGCGCGTGATGCGCTGCTCCATCGCCGCTTCCGAGACCAGGAACGCGCGTGCGATCTGCTTTACCGTGAGGCCCGAGACGATGCGCAACGCCAGCGCGATCTGCTGCGTCGCCGGCAGTCCTGGATGGCAGCAGATGAACATCAGCCGCAAGATGTCGTCGCGATAGTGCGAGCCGTCGAGCCGCTCGGCCAGCGCGCCTTCGGCGTCGTCGAGATCGGAGATCGCCTGGTCGTCCTCCGGCAGCGGCTGCTGCCTGCGCGCGCGTCGCACTTCGTCGATCGCAACGTTGCGGCCGACCATGATCAGCCAGGCCGCGGGATCGCGCGGAGGCCCGTTCTGCGGCCAGGTCTTCAGCGCGCGCAGGCAGGCGTTCTGAAAGGCCTCCTCTGCGGTGTCGAGATCACGGAAATAGCGCAGCAGCGCGCCGACCGCCTGGGGTCGCGCCGAGGTCAGCGCAGTCTCGATCCAGGCGGTATCGGCCTCGCTCACGTCAGGTTTCCTCCGGGCCGGAACACGCCGACGGGACGCACCTCGTAGGCGCCGCCGGGGTTGGCGGCAGCCAGCTCGCGTGCGACGTCGAGGGCGTCGTCGAGGTTCTTGCAGTCGACGATGTAGAAGCCGAGCAGCTGCTCCTTGGTCTCGGCATAGGGGCCGTCGAGCACCAGCGGCGGGTCCTCCTTGCGCAGGGTCGCCGCCGCAGTCGTCGGCAACAGCCGCGCCACCGGCCCGAGCCGGCCCTGCTTGGTGAGCTTCTCCTGCACGACGGAGAGCTTCTTCATCACGGCCTCGTCCTGGTCCTTGCTCCAGGAGCCGACGAAATCCTCATCGTGATAGCAAAGAATGGCGTAAAGCATGGCCGGCACTTCCCTCGTCTGTTCTGAAGACGCGCCAATATGCCCCGCGCCGACAGCGCTGCGGAAAAAAATTGCAAGAAAAATCCGGCAGATCGTGCCAAGGAGGGCTTTCTCGAGCGGAACCTGAAGAGGCACTTCGAATGACCATGGGCACACTGGCCGTCCTGATCAACAGCACGCAGCAGAACTGGCTGCCGGAGCGCTGGAAAGCCCGGTTTGACGCCGTCTGCGGGGACCGCCGCGTGGTGCTGCTACCGGACGCCGGGCTCGATCCGGCGGAGGTGCATTATGCGGCGGTGTGGAAGCCGGTGCCGGGCGATCTCGGTGCGTTCCCAAATCTGCGGGCGATCTTCAACCTCGGGGCGGGCGTCGACGCGCTGATGGCCGACAAGAGCCTGCCCGAGGTGCCACTAGTGCGCGTCGCCGTGCCCGATCTCACCAACCGCATGACCGAATATGTCGTGCTGCACGTTCTGATGCATCACCGCCAGGAGCTTTACCTCCGACAATCGCAGCGCGAGAAGCGCTGGGAGCCCAGATATCAGTGGCCGGCCAGCGCGATCACGGTCGGCGTCATGGGACTGGGCACGTTGGGCGCCGACGCGGCCGACGTGCTGCGGCGGCTCGGCTTCCGGGTCGCCGGCTGGAGCCGCAGCCCGCGCACGATCGACGGCGTCGAATGCTTCCATGGCACGGCCGGCATTGACGCATTCCTGCGCGCGACCAATATCCTGGTCTGCCTGCTGCCGCTGACATCAGACACGCACGGCATCCTCAACCGTGACGTCTTCGCAAAGCTCAACCGCAGCAGTCCGCTCGGCGCGCCGGTGCTGATCAATGCCGGGCGCGGCGGCCTGCAGAACGAGGCCGATATTCTCGCCTGCCTCGACGACGGCACGCTCGGCGCGGCCTCGCTCGACGTCTTCGTGCAGGAGCCGCAGCCAAAGGACAGCCGGTTCTGGACCCACCCCAAGGTGGTGCTGACGCCGCACAATGCCGCCGACACCGACGCGGATGCGATCTCGGCCTATGTTGCCGAGCAGATCGCGCGGTTCGAGGCGGGCGGCGCGCTGGAGAACGTGGTGGACCGCGCAAGGGGCTATTGAGACCGCCTGAGAGGCGCACGACCGCGCGCTCCGCCGGTATCCCATTCACGCTCTCTTAGCGAGAAGTTGATAGGCGTTGTTAATCAACGCTCAAACAACGAGTCGGACATGCGGGCGAGTCTCGGTCTCAGGATGCGGATCACGGTTGCGCTGGCGGTGACGGCCGCAGCGACCACCCTGTTTGCCGTGCTCGGCGCGATGTGGATCATCGGCGGGATCATCGACCGCGCCGACCAGCGCGAGCTGCGCAGCCATTATGATGCCCTGTTGTCGCGCATCGCCGAGGAATCCCGCCGCGCCGCCGCCATGAGCACCGTAGTTGCCGCGATGCCGGCGACGCAGGATGCAATGGCGAAACAGGACCGCAACGCGCTCGTCACCCTGTTCGGCCCGGTGTTCACCGCGACCAAATCGGAGTACGGCGTCGAGCAGTTCCAGTTTCATGTGGCGCCGGCAACCTCGTTCCTGCGCGTGCACCAACCCGCCAAGTTCGGCGACGACCTCTCCGGCTTTCGCAAGACGGTCGTCGCCTCCAACCAGGACCGCAAGGTCGTGGTCGGTCTCGAGGGCGGCGTCGCCGGTCTCGGCATCCGCGGCGTGGTGCCGATCGCGCAAACCGGCAAGCATCTCGGCAGCGTCGAATTCGGCCTGAGCTTCGGCCAGTCCTTCCTCGACGACTTCAAAGCCAACCGCCATGTCGACATCGCCTTCCATCTCGCCGATGGTTCGGGCTTCAAGCTCTTTGGCGGCACGCTGAAGGGCAAGAGCTTCTTCGATGCGACCGATTACGGCCGGGCCACCGGCGGCGACTTCACGGTGCGGCAGGGCAAGCTCGACAGCACGCCGGTCGCCGCCCTGCTGGGACCGGTCAAGGACTTTTCCGGCAAGCCGCTCGGCGCCGTCGAGCTGGTGATGGACAATGCCGACTATGTCGCTTCCGCCGATCGCGCGTGGTGGCTTTCGCTCGGGATCGCCGCGCTCGGGCTCGTGCTGGCCGCGATCGTCGGCTATCTGATCGCTCGCAGCATTTCGCGTCCGATCCTGTCGATCACATCAGTGATGCGCGAGCTCGCCGACGGCCGGCTCGACGTCGAAGTTCCCGTCAGCACGGCGAATGACGAAGTCGGCGCGATGGTGAAGGCGGTCGGGGTGTTCCGCGACAATGCCGTGAGCTTCGGCAAGCTTCAGGCCGAGCAATTCGAGGCCAAGGCCCAGTCCGAGGCGGAGAAGCGGCGGACTTTCGCGGCGCTCGCCGACAATTTCGAAGCCAGCATCCGCGACGTCGTCACCACGGTGTCCTCGGCCGCGGTCGAGATGGAGCATACGGCGCGATCGATGTCGGCCATCGTCGAACAGTCGCGGCAGCAGACCCGGATGGTGTCGTCGGCCTCGGCGCTGGCCTCCGAGAACGTGCAGACGGTTGCGGCAGCCGCCGAAGAGCTATCCTCGTCCATGACCGAGATCAGCCGCCGCCTCGCCCATGCGACCGAGGTGGTCGGCAAGGCGGCCAGCGACGGTCAGCGATCGAACGCGCGTGTGCAGAGCCTCGCCGACGCCGCGCAGAAGATCGGCGACGTCGTCTCCTTCATCAACGGCATCGCCGGTCAGACCAACCTGCTGGCGCTGAACGCGACGATCGAAGCGGCGCGCGCGGGCGAAGCCGGCCGCGGCTTCGCCGTGGTGGCGTCCGAGGTGAAGGCGCTGGCAACCCAGACCGCGAAGGCGACCGAGGAGATCGGCGCACAGGTCACCGCCGTGCAGGGCGAGACGTCAGGCGCGGTTGACGGCATCCAGTCGATATGCGCAACCATCCAGCAGGTCGACGAGATCTCGGCCGCGATCGCCGCCGCCGTCGGCCAGCAGGGCACGGCAACGCAGGAGATTGCGCAAAACGTCCAGCAGGCCGCGGCCCGCACCGGCGAAGTCTCGCAAAACATTGCGGGCGTCACCGACGGCATCGCAGCGACGGGTACCGCCGCCGAAGAGGTGCTGGGCTCGGCGGTCGAGCTTGCCAAGCAATCGCAGCGGCTGCGCGAAGAGGTGGATCGTTTCCTCGCGCAGATTCGCGCGGCGTAGCTCAGGCCCTGGTCCCAGCTCCCACCATCACGTCGATTGCGCCCTTCACGATCGCCTCCAGCTCCTTGCGCGGCACGCGGGCGCGCGAGCGGATGGCAATGGTGTGGACGGTGGCCGATGCGATCTGCGCCAGCGCGAACGGATCGGCACTCTCCGGCAGCTCGCCTTTCTCCTTGGCGCGGCGGAAGCAACTGGCAAACGCCTTGTCGAGCCCGGTGAGGCCGTCCAGCACCATGGCGCGGATCTCGGGATCGCCGACCGCCTCGGAGGCCGCGGTCACCACCGTGAAGCAACCGCGCGGTCCGGTGTCGCCGGACAGATAGATGTCCAGCGCGGAAGCGTAGATGCGCTCCAGCCGCTGCCGCAGCGGCATCTCCTCGCGGAAGATCGCGACCATCGCCGCGCCCGCCTCGTCGCGATAGCGCTGGTAGCTCTTGATGTAGAGCTCGCGCTTGTCGCCGAAGGCGCCGTAGAGGCTCGGCCGGTTCATGCCGGTGGCTGCGCTGAGATCGTCCAGCGAGGTGGCCGCGAGACCCTGCTTGCGGAACAGATCGAGCGCCTTGCCGAGCGCGACATCGGGCTCGTAGGCGCGCGGGCGCCCGCGGCGCTTAGGCTGGCCGCGGCGCTCGGGTTGACCGCGGGATTCGGGCTGATTGGCAGCAGCTGGCGGCTTCGATTTTTGTACCATTTCGCAAAATAATCCTTGACCGCATCCATATTATGCAAGATGGTACAAAAATCAATCTGGCCAGGTTGAGCGACACCCAAAGAGGAATTGCCCAAGGAGGCTACCAGATGGATCTCTATTTCTCGCCGCTTGCCTGCTCGATGGCGACGCGCGTCGCATTGTATGAAGCCGGCGCAGAGGCGAATTATCTCGAAGTCGATCCGCCGACCAAGAAGGTGCTGAACGACGGCTACGACTTCCGCACCGTGAATCCGATCGGCCTCGTGCCGACGCTGCGCACCGACGAGGGCGTGGTGCTGACCGAGAACGCCGCCATCCTGCAATATGTCGCGGACCGTTTTCCGCAATCCGGTCTCGGCGCCACAGTTGGCATCGAGCGCACAAGGTTGCATCAGTGGCTCTGCTTCATCGGCACCGAGCTGCACAAGGGTCTCTTCATTCCCCTGCTCGACCGCAAGGCGCCGCAGGAAGCCAAGGCGTATGCGCTGGAGAAGAACCTGTCGCGGCTCGACTATCTCGACAAATACCTCGAGGGACGCGAGTTCCTGCTCGACCATTTCAGCGTGGCCGATGCCTATCTCGCCACGGTCATCAACTGGACCATGGCGACGCCGCCGATCGAGCTTGCGAAATGGCCGAACGCGAAGGCGTATTACGAGCGCCTGCGTCAGCGGCCGTCATTCGCGAGGGCGGTCGCCGAGGAGTTCGAGCTGTACAAGGCCGAGCTCGCGCGGAAGAAGGCGGCGGCCTGAGGCTCCGTATTCGCGCGGCAGCGATGCTATCCCGGCTCAGTCGGGACAGCGTCGCTTCGTCGTGCAGCGCGCTATCTCGGCGCCTGCAGCGTGATGCCGTAGCGGCGATAGATCCGGTCGATCGTGCCGTCGCTGCGCAGCCGTTCCATCGCTGCGTCGACGGCATCGCGCAATGCATCGTCCGGGCGGACCATGCCGACGCCGACGTTCCAGTTCAGATCGGCCGTGCTCTCATCGCGATCCAGGATCCGGAGCGGATTGTCCGGATGGGTCAGATTGAAATAGCTCGCCGCAGTGGGCGTGACCGCGGCGGCATCGATCTCGCGGTTCGATACGGCCTCCAGGCTGTCGCTCTCGAAGCCGAAGGTCGATATCGGCACGCGCCGCTGACCGATGATCATGGCTGCGATCGATCCAACCTGCACGCCCACCTTGGTCGACCCGTTGAGGCTCGCGAAGGACGTGAGCGTGCTGGATGAAGGCACGGCAAGCGCGACGCCCGTGCGATAATATGGTTTGGAGATTCTCAGGCGGGTTTCGCCTTGCGCTTCGCGATCGGCGATGACGTCCAGAAGAATGTCGCAGCCGGCGCTGCGCATCTGGTACTGCGTGATGATCCAGTCGAGCCTCAGGGAGACACCGAGCTCGCGTGCCAGAACCCGGCCGAGCTCGATCTGGAAGCCGGGCGGATCGCCGGTCTTGTGCGCGAAGGGAAGCGAATTGGGATGTGCGCAGAGCCCGATCACGCCGCTGGAGCGGATCGCCTCCAGGGTTCGCGCCGACGCCGGCCCCGACAGCACGATGGCGGCGACGATAACAGGGACAAATGCCTTCATGCCGCGCTCTCTGCGGTTCAACCCTCGCGCGGTTTCAGGGCGCGGATGTATTTGACCATCTGGTCGATCTGGGCGTCGGTGAAGGCGCCGTCGAAGGCCGGCATCGCCCCCTGCTTGCCCTGCTTGATGCGATTGCGAATGAAGTCGTCGTCGCGCGGCGAATTCATCAGTTGCGGCCCTTTGCCGGCGGCACGGCCACCGTCAGAGTGACAAAAGCCGCACGTCCCCGCGAACACCTGCTCGACCTCGAACGCCGCGTTCTCCGGCGCGGGCGTGGCGGATTGTGCCTGGGCCAGCGCAGCCCACAGCAACGAGGCGCCCAGCCCCGCCGGAATCGTTTTGCAAGGCAGTCTCAACAGCTACGCTCCATTCCTGATCCACGCACGGCCGCGACGTCGATCGAGGAGCGGGCTTGCGCCCGCTCCATGACCGAACATCTGCGGCAGACTATTTCAGGCTGAAGACGACCAAGGCGCCGTCGTCACGCGGCATGCTCTTGTAGACGCCGCCGAAGTTCGGCGCATATTCGTCTGCCAGCATCCCGCCGAAGCCCGCCGTCACGGCGATATATTGCTTGCCGCCGACGGAGTAGCTGACGATGCCGCCCTGATGGCCGGTTCCGTTGTTGTGCTTCCACAGCTCAGCGCCGGTTTCGGCATCATAGGCGTGCAGCACGCCGCGGGAATCAGGCACGAAGACGAGGTTGCCCGCGGTCGACAGCACGCTTCCGAGCGGAGGCTCGGGATAGCGAACTTCCCATTTCTTCGCGCCCGTGATGGGATCGCGCGCGTCGAGGTGTCCGTAGATCTCACCGCCCGGAGGCGGCACCATCTTGAAATCGGCACCGATGTTGAGCTGGGCCTGCGGCGCTGTGACCGGGGTCGTCTTCTGGATATCCAGCGTCATGCACCATTCCTGTCCGATCTTGTAATAGAGACCGGTCTTGGGGCTGTACGAGCCGGCGTTCCAGCTGATGCCGCCGCCGATGAACGGACACAGCGGTGGTTCGGTGACCTTCCCGACCGGGAAGTCGCGACGGCCGATCAGCGCGCCGGTCTTGGGATCGATGTCCTTCACGAAGTTGATGTTCTCGACCAGCCGCCAGACGTTCTTCACGGCGAGATTGCGGTCGTAGACGAAGACGAAGCCGCCCTTGTTCGGATGGACCACGTATTTCTGGCCGTCACGCTCGAGCATCACGAACTCGCCGACGGAGCTGTCGAAGTCCCAGGCATCGTGCGGCAGTTCCTGATGGTAGAATTTCAGCTTGCCGCTATCGATGTCGAGCCCGATCACCGAGCTGGTGTAGAGATTGTCGCCGGGACGCGCGCCCTGCGCCTTGTAGTCTGCGCCCGACCAATCGTAGAGCGGCGCCGGGTTCGCAGTGCCCCACAGGATGGTGTTGGTCTCGGAATCGTAGGTGCCCGGCATCCAGCCGCCACCACCGCCGGTGCGCCAGGACTCGTTGCCCCAAGTCTTCATGGCCTCGTCGGTGCCTGCGACCGTCAGGAACTCCCACTTCTTCTTTCCCGTCGCGGCATCGAGCGCGAAGATCGGGCCGCGGCCCGGCCATTCGCCGCCTTGCGCGCCGATGATCACGCTGCCCTTGGCGTAAAGCGGCGCGCCGGTGAAGCCGACCGTGAGCTTCTGCGAGTCGAGCAGCCTGGTCTCCCAGAGAACCTTTCCGGTCTTGGCGTCCAGCCCGAAGGCACGTCCATCCATCGTGCCGACGAAGACCTTGCCTTCGCCGAGAGCGACGCCGCGGTTGTAGGGCGAGTGGGTCTGCCGGCTGATCAGCGCTTCATCCAGCTCCGGAAAGAACGACCAGATGACTTCGCCGGTCGCGCCGTTCAGCGCGAAGACGCGGCTGTAAGAGCCCGAATAGTACAGCACGCCGTCGGCTACGAGCGGCATCGACTGCAGCCCGCGCGTCGAGCGTCCGGGAATGTGCATCCACGCCACGCCCAGATTGCCGACATTGCTCGCATTGATCTGCGCAAGCGGGCTGTAGTGATGAGATTTGTACGAGCCGTGATAGGTGAGCCAATCGTTCTGCCCGGCGCTCTCGATACGGGCCGTATCCACGGACTGAGCCAATGCCGCCGTCGCTGCAAACGTCGCAACGACAACGACAGGCAAGACCGAGCTGAGCCACTGTTTCCTCATTTGCACTTCCTCCCGCTCTTGTGTTTGTTGATTGCGTCTCGTGAACGCCGCCGCGAGGGATTATTTGCAGTTCAGTGAGCGTCGATCGTCCTCCATTGGACCGAATCGTCAACAGACGTCCCCTCGCTCGGCGCATCGCGCCGAGGAGCCACGTTCACCGGAGTGGTTGCTATTGTACTTCTGCTTGCCGCTACAGTGTACGACGGATCAAAGAACGTGCAAACACGGAATGCGCGCTGAAGGCGATTTGATGCAGGGCAACTTGAAACGGCAGCGGCGCTGACCGTTTTTGGTTTTGAGCGGCCAAGTTTCTCGGAACGAGCCGCCTTATCCGTAGAGCACCTTCGGCAGGATCGTGACGATGCCGGGCCATAGCGTGAGCAGCAGCACGAAGGCGATCATGATCTCCGTTTACCAAGCGCGTCGATGCATCAACGCGCGTACCCATAAACCTTGACGGCGTTCTCCGACGACACGAGACCGCTCGCGATGTCGTCGTTGACGGCCGCGCGATCGCGCTCCCGGGGATCGCCGATGCCGGCGCCGCCGGGCGTCATCACAACCAGTCGATCGTCCGGCGGCACCTGCTGGAAGCCCTTGCCGCGCAGTTTCTTGCCGGACTTGAGGCCGACATAGCCGGCCTCGCCGTTCCGGCCGCCGTCGCGCCCGCGCGGCGGATGGTCGATGCGGTCGAACGCGGCGAGGATGTCGAACGGCGCATCGACGCCGCTGCCGACCTCGATGATCTGGCCGAGGCCACCGCGGGTGCGCCCTGCCCCGCCGGAATCCGGACGCAGCTCCTTGCGCCAGAAGATCAGCGGCGTCTGTGTTTCCGCGATCTCCACCGGCGTGCCGCGCACGCCGCTCGGGTAAGCGGTGGCCGACAATCCATCCTTGCCGAAGCGCGCGCCGGTGCCGCCATTCGAGGTGACCGCCATCGAGAACCCGTAATTGCCGCCGGCGCCGCTTCGCGTCTGGCCGCGGACGTTGAGATTCCACAGGCACGAGGTGCCTTCCGCGGGCACGCGCTCGGGAATGATCTGGCGTAGGCAGCCGAACACGACGTCAGGCAGCATCTGGCCGATGACGTGACGCGAAGCGACCGGCGCGGGCTTCGGGGCATTGAGGATGGCACCAGCCGGCGCCGACACGGTCAGCGGCGAGAGCGAGCCGGCATTGTTCGGGATCTGCGAGGCCACGACGCAGCCGAGGCCGAACACGGTGTAAGCCGTGGTGTAGGACAGCGGCACGTTGATGCCGAACTTCGAGGCGGCGGATGTGCCGTCGAAATCGACGTGGATGCCGGTCTCCGAGATCGTCAGCGTCGCGGCCAGCGTCACTGGCGCATCATAGCCGTCGACCACCATGGTGTTGCGCCAGCTGCCCTTCGGCAGCTTTGCGATCTCGGCCAGCACGGCCTCGCGCGAGCGCTCGCAGATGTAATCGCCGAGCTCGTCGAGCGTGTCGATGCCGAACTCCGTCATCATCTCGACCAGGCGCTCGCAGCCGACGTCGTTGCAGCCGGCGAGCGAATAAGTGTCGCCCTCGGTATCGATCGGCAGGCGTGTGTTGGTGCGGATCATCGCCATCAGCGTCTCGTTGACGACGCCCTGATCGATCAGCTTCAGCATGGGGATGTAGAGCCCCTCCATGAACACGTCGGTGGCGTCTGGCCCGAAGCCGATGCCGCCGATGTCCATGAGATGGCTGGTGCAGGAGAACAGCGCGACGACCTTGCCGTCCTTGAAGCAGGGCGTGGTGACGACGAAATCGTTGAGATGACCGGTCCCCATCCAGGGATCGTTGGTGATGTAGGCGTCGCCCTCCTTCATCGTCTCGATCGGGAAGTGAGCGATGAAGTGCTTGACCGATTCCGCCATCGAGTTGACGTGGCCGGGCGTGCCGGTCACCGCCTGCGCCAGCATCCGGCCCCTGAGGTCGAACAGGCCGGCCGAGAGGTCGCCGCATTCGCGCACGATCGGGCTGAAGGCGGTGCGCAGAAGCACCTGCGCCTGCTCCTCCACCACGGCGATCAGCCGGTGCCACATGATCTGAAGGTCGATCAGGCTCGCGCCATTTGCCTTGCTCATGATCAGGCCGCCTTTCGTTCCATGACGATGCTGCCTGCACCGTCGATATGGGCGTCGAAACTGGTGGAGACGAAGGTCGAGGTCTCGTCTTCCGCGATCACGGCGGGACCCGCGATGGTCGCCCCCGGCGCCATGTCCTCGCGCCGATAGAGCGGGATCTCGATCACTTCTCCGGCCCGGCCGTCGAAGAATTTTCGACTGCCCGACGCCTTGGCCGTGGCCTTGCGCTCGACAGCCGCAACGGCAGGCGGATTGCGCGCCTCCGTGGTCGCCAGGACCGACCAGCTCAACACCTCGATCGCCGCGCCCGGAATCGGACGTTCGAACATCGCCGAATAGTCGGTTTCGAACTGCTGACGCAGGGAGGCGAGATCGGCCGAGGTGAGCCGCCGGTTCGGCAGCTCGACCGAGATCTCGTGACCCTGGCCAACATAGCGCATGAAGGCGGCGCGGCGCTCGCGCACCGGTGCGCCGGCAGCTCCCGGCTCGACCAGCGCACGTGCTTCGGTTGCCATCTCCTGCAAGAGGTCGGAGACCGCCTCGGTGTCGAAATCATCGAGGCGGACGTGCCGGCTGCGCACCAGCTCATAGGCGATCGGCGCCGCCAGAAAGCCGACCGCCGAGCCGACGCCGGCATTCGACGGCACGATCACGCGGGAGACGCCGATCTTCTCGGCGACGCGCGCCGCATGCAGCGGCGCAGCGCCGCCGAAGGCGATCAGCGTGTGCTGGCCGACCACCGCGCCGCGCTCGACGGCGTGCACGCGCGCCGCGCTCGCCATGTTCTCGCAGACGACCTCGTGCACGGCATAGGCCGCAGTTTCCGCCGACAGGCCGAGCGGCGCACCGACATCGCGCAGCAGCGCCTGTTTCGACAGCTCCGGATCGAGCTTGATCGTGCCGGCCGCAAAGGCGTCAGGGTCGATCATGCCGAGCGCAACGTCGGCATCCGTCACCGCCGGACGCTGGCCGCCGCGGCCATAGCAGGCCGGGCCCGGCTCCGACGAGGCGCTCTCCGGGCCGACGGTGACGCGCTTCATCGCGTCGACATGGGCGATCGAGCCGCCTCCGGCGCCGATCTCGACCATCTCGATCACGGGGATGCGCACCGGCAGGCCGGAGCCCTTGAGGAAGCGCGCGGCACGATCGACCTCGAACACGCGTGAGGTCTCGGGCTGGTATTTCTCGATCAGGCAGATCTTCGCCGTGGTCCCGCCCATGTCGAAGGAGAGCACCCTGCTCTCCCCGAGCCGCGCCGCGATTTGCGCCGCGAAGATCGCGCCGCCGGCAGGACCGGATTCGACGAGACGCACCGGAAAGCGTCGCGCCGTCTCGATCGAGGTGACGCCGCCACCCGACGTGACGAGATAGATCGCGCCGCGAAACTGCTCGACCTGCAGGGCGTCGGCCATGCGGGCGAGATAACCGTCGATCAATGGCTGCACATAGGCGTTCGCAACGGCTGTGGAGGTGCGCTCGTATTCGCGGATCTCGGGACACACCGCCGACGACACCGTCACCGAAATGCCGGGCATCTCTTCCGCGATGATTGCGGCCGCGCGCCGCTCGTGCTCGGGATTGGCGTAGGAGTGCAGGAAGGCGATCGCGACGCTCTCGACGCCGAGCTCACGCAATTTCGGCGCCAGCGCGCGCACGGCCGTCTCGTCGAGCGGGAGGCGGACGCCGCCATGGGCGTCGATGCGCTCGGGCACCGTGAAGCGGAGGCTGCGCGGGGCCAGCGGCTTCGGCTTGTCGATGCCGAGATCGTACTGGTCGTAGCGGCTCTCGGTGCCGATATCGAGCACGTCGCGAAAGCCTTCGGTTGCGACCAGCGCCGTCTTGGCGCCGCGCCGCTCGATGATGGCATTGGTCGCGAGCGTCGTGCCGTGGATGAAGACGTCGATATCGCTGATATGGGCGCGTGCATCGGCAAGGATGAGCCGCATGCCGTCCAGCACCGCCTGCTCGGGCCGCTGCGGCGTCGTCAGCACCTTGCGGGTTTTGCGATCTTGTCCCACGTCCAGCACGATGTCGGTGAACGTGCCACCGATATCGACGGCAAGCCGCACCTCGGCTCCCTCAAGCATTCCAATTTCTCCGTGCTGGTCGTCAAGACTAGGTCCAAAAAGCGCAGCAATTCCCGTGCCATGAGGCATGCAGGCAGCGCTGTGCCCGGCTATTTTGCGCGGCACCTATGCAATAGGCAAGGCGTGTTCGCGCCTGAGCGATCAGAGCAGGAATGCAAGCGCCGCTTCGCAGCGCTCCTCGACCTGACGCGCGAGGAGATCGCCGGCGCGGCGCGACCAAGCAGCGGATGCGTTCTGCCTTTACCAAAGATTGCATCCGTGATTATTTTCCCGCAGCAGCCATTCCCAGGAGTGACTTGCATGGCCGACGATACTCCGCTCGAGGAGCGCAAATTCCTTTTCGAACAACAGCGATGGCGCGACGAGCTCCCGCTCAAGCGGTTGGAACTCGAACAGAAGCTTCGCGAGAACGGCTGGCTTGCCCGGGCATTCTCGCCGCTGACGACGGCCCTGATGGCGGGGGTTCTGACCATCTTCGGATCCGTGGTCGCGACCACGATGCAGAGCCGCAATTCACTCGAGCTGGAAACCAGGAAATTCGAAAGCACCAAGCAGTTGGAAAGCCAGAAGCAGGAGCACGAATTGATCCTGAAGATGGCCAGCGTCGGTGACGTCGAGCAATCCCGGAAGAACATTCGATACCTTGCTGAAACCGGACTCATTACAGACAAGGCGCTGGTCACGAGAATCCTTGCAAGAACGGATGCGCCCGTTCTCCCAGCGCCGGCCGGGGCAGCCAACTTCCCTGTTCCCGACTCGCTATCCCGGAGGCTTTCGCCGAGAGCACTTGAAATGATAGCGAGCTTTGAGGTTCTCGGCCGCGAGAACTACGAAAAGACTTATGCGCATCCAACTTGGACAGGCATGGGCGGCGTCACCATCGGGATCGGTTATGATCTGGGTTCGGTGTCTCCAGGCCAGATGAATCAGGACTGGGGCGGCCTGATTGCCTCGGCCGACCTGAACCGGCTGACAACAGCTGTCTCGATCAGAGGGCAAGCCGCGCGCGATCTCGCAAACAGCTTGCAGGACATCGTGATCGATTGGGATGACGCGGTCATTGTATTCGGCAAGCAGATCGAACGCTGGTCGAGCCTGGTTGACGGGCGCCTGCCAAATGCCCGCGAGCTTCCTCCCGATTGCTACGGAGCGATCCTGTCGATCGCATACAACAGGGGCCTGTCCTTCGACTCGCAAGGCGATCGCTACATCGAAATGCGAGCCATCAAGGAGCTGATCGAGAAACGGGAGTTTGACAAGATTGCCGATCAGATTCGGGCGATGAAGAGACTATGGCCGACCGTCTCCGGACTACAGCAGCGCCGCGACAAGGAGGCAAAACTTTTCGAAGATGGGCTCGCGCGTGCCGGCAACAAGGCCGCAATTGCTCCAAACTAGACTTGCTACGGTGCCGGGCCGAGCCTGATCAACAGCCAGGCCACCCTGCTGGCCATGCGCTCAGAGCAAAAACGCCAGCGCCGCTTCGCAGCGCTCCTCGACCTTCAGCGTCAAGAGATCGTCGGCGCGGGTGCGGCCGAGATTGACCGCGGCGATCGGAATCTGCCGTTTCGCGGCGGCCTGGACGAAGCGAAAGCCGGAATAGACCATCAATGACGAGCCGACGATCAGCATGGCATCGGCCTGCGCCAGATGATCCTGCGCCGTGGCCACCACCTCGCGCGGCACGTTCTCGCCGAAGAACACCACGTCGGGCTTGAGGATGCCGCCGCAGGCCTCGCAAGGCGGCACCTCGAAGGAGGAAAAATCCTCGTGCTCGAGATCGGCGTCGCCATCGGGTGCGTCCGCGGCATCCAGCGTCAGCCATGCCGCATTGGCGCGGCCGAGAGCGTGCTGGAACGCGTCGCGAGGGGTCTTGCGACCGCAGCCCATGCAGCGGACCAGATCGAGCCGGCCGTGCAGGTCGATCACCTGCCGGTGGCCGGCCGACTGATGCAGCCGGTCGACATTCTGCGTCAGCAACATTCCGCATCGCCCATTCGCCTCGAGCCGGGCCAATGCGCGATGCGCATCGTTCGGCCTCGCCTGACCGAACCGCCGCCAGCCGATCAGGCTGCGCGCCCAATAGCGCCGGCGCGTAGGCGCGTCCGACATGAAGGCCTGGAAGTTGACGGGCTGGGTCCGCTTCCAATTGCCCTGGCTATCGCGATAATCGGGAATGCCCGAATTGGTGCTGCAGCCGGCGCCGGTCAGCACGAACAGGTTCTCGTGCCCCTCGATAAAATCCTGGAGCGATCTGTTTCCCGGCGCAGCATTCGTCATGGCGCAGATGTAGTTCGCGCAAGTGCATTTTGCCAGATCACGAGCGTCGGCGGCGCACAGCCGTCCGGACGAGTGGCTATCGTGAGGACCGGCGCCCTGTGAGATCGGGCGGAGGAGCCTTCTCTTGTCCGGCGATGCGGGCGGCCTGCTGCAGCGTGCGCCGGAATTCGTCCCGCTTCTCGTGCACCGAGGCGATCGCATGACCGACCGCAACGCCGAGGCCGACCAGCGCGGCTTCGGAGAGCTGCAGGCTCGCCTCGATCGTTTCCGGCACCGCATCGGTTGCGCCGATCGCATAAAGGTGGCGGGCATGATCGGCGTCCCGCGCGCGTGAAACGATCAGCACATCCGGCCGCACCGCCCGGATCCGCTCGACGACGGCGTCGATCGCCGGCCGTGATTGGACGGTGATGATCACGCCGGTCGTCTGCATCAGGCCGCAGGCTTCGAGGAATCCCGGTTCTGTCGCATCGCCGAAATAGACTCTGTGGCCGTCGCGGCGGTCGCGCGCCACGCTGGCGGCCTCGTGATCGACGGCGATGTAGTTCAGGCCGTGGCTTGTCAGCAGCGAGCAGACGACTTTTCCAACACGGCCGTAGCCGACCACGATGGCTTGCGCCTGATCGCCGGGCGGCCGAACCGCAAGCTCGGGATCGGGCGCGCGTTCGCTGCCCAGCTTCGCGGCCAATTTTCGTCCGAGAATACTCAGAAGCGGTGTCAACGCCATCGTCACGGCGGTGACGGCCACGGCAAAGCTCGATACGCGGGGCTCGATCAGGTTGCCGGCCGCCGCCATTCCGATGCTGACGAAGGCGAATTCGCCGACGGGGCCCAGCAGAAAGCCGATCTCGATCGCCGCCGGCCATGACAGCCTGAAGAGGCGGCCTAAGATGATGAGCACGATCGCCTTGCCGACGACAATGCCGATAACGGCCGCCAGCAGCCAACCGGGCTCCCGCGCGAACACGCGGAAGTCGATGGCCATGCCGACGGTGAAGAAGAAGATGCCGAGCAGCAGGCCCTTGAACGGCTCGACGGTGGCCTCGATGGCCTTGCCATACTCGGTCTCCGCCAGCATCAGTCCTGCAACGAATGCTCCGAGCGCCATCGATAGGCCGGCCTGGTGGGCGGCAAGCCCTGCGCCGACAATGACGAACAGGGTCGCGGCAACGAACAACTCCGTCGAATGGGTGCCTGCAACCATCTGGAAGAGCGGACGCATCAGCAGCCGTCCAATCAGAATCAGGAAAACGACTGCCAGCACGGCCTTCAGGATCGCCGTGGAGATGTGCGCCACGACCGAGCCGCCGCTGCCCGCGCCGAGCACCGCGACAAGGACGAGGACGGGGACCACGGCAAGGTCCTGAGCCAGCAGCACCGCGAAGCTGGCGCGCCCGGCTGTGGTCGCAAGCCGCCTCTCGGTGGATAGAAGCTCGAGCACGATCGCAGTCGAGGACAGCGCAAGGCTCGCCCCGAGGATAACGGCCGTATCGGAGCTCTGCCCAAAGAGAAGTGCCACGCCGAAAATCATGGCCGAGGTCGCAAGGACTTGCAGGCCGCCAAGCCCGAACACGAAGCGTCGCATCGTGACGAGCCGGCGCAACGACAGCTCGAGCCCGATCAGGAACAGCAGGAACACGATGCCGAGATTGGCGATACCCTCGACGTTCTGCGCGTCCGTCACCGTGAACCAATACAGGAATGGGATGTCGCGAACGAGCGAGCCGAGCCCGAGCGGACCGAGAATGGCGCCGGCGCCAAGATAGCCCAGCACGGGATTGATGCCCCAATGCCGGACCATTGGCACCACCACGCCGGCGGTCCCGAGCACCACCAGCGCGTCGCTATAGGCATTGATGTTGATGGTTGTGGTCACGAGCCCGTCATGTGTCGGCGTCTGCCAATAGCGGCAGCATCGTCCACGGTCGATAGCACACGGCGCCGCAGACCCCCAACCGGACCTGCCCCTCCATCCCGCGCGAGGGACGCGTCATCCCAAGCCGATTCTCAGCTTGCCCAGTTCTCCCTAAACTCTGGAAACAGCGTGAGACCCCCGCAGGCATAGATGGTCTGCCCGGTGATATAACTGGCATCGTCGGAGGCGAGGAAGGCGAACACGGCGGCGATCTCTTCGGGCGCGCCGACGCGCCCCATGGGAATATGGGAGGTGACGACGCCGCGCTTTGCGGGATCTCCCGTCCAGGCGGCGTTGATCGGCGTGTCGATAGCGCCGGGACCGACCGCATTGACGCGGATGCCGTGCCGCGCGAATTCGAGCGCCAGCGTGCGGGTGAGACCGGCCATACCGCTCTTGCTGATGGAATAGGCGAGATAGCCGGGCTTCGGGATGATCTGGTGGACGCTGGAGCAGTTGATGATGCTGCCGCCTGCCCCGCGCGCGACGAAATGCGCCAGCGCCTTCTGCGCACACAGCACGGCACCGTTGAGATTGACGTCGATGATGCGGCGGTAGGTTTCGACGTCGAGCGCCTCGCTCGGCGATTCCCGCTGGAAGCCGGCATTGTTGACGAGGCAGTCGAGGCGCTTGAAGCGCGCCAGGACCGTCTCGAACATCGCGGCGATGTCCTGCTCATTGCCGATATCGGCCTTGACGACGATGTGGTCGAGCCTGCCGTGGCCGCGATCGCTCGACGCGCTTCGTGCAAGGGCAAGGGTCTCCTCGGCATTGCCGGCGTGATCGAAGTAGTTGATGGCGACAGTCGCGCCTTCCTGCGCCAGCCGGATGGCAACGGCGCGGCCGATGCCTTGCGAGGCGCCGGTCACCAGCCCGTATTGGCCGACGAGGCGCGAGGGAAACGAGGTCGAGCGTTCGGTTTGCGGCATGTGTTCTCTCCGGGATGCACCATCATGGATGGAACCGGCGATTTGTTCCATCCCTTGCAGTGCTGGGATCTAGTCGGCTCGCTGCGCGAGCGGCGAGGTCAGGATCTGATAGAGGATGATCGCGCCGAAAGTCGCGGTGCCGATGCCGCCGATCGTGAACGCACCGAATTTGAGCGTGAGATCGCCGGCACCTGCGGTCAGCGCCACCGCGACGGTGATCAGGTTCGCAGGGTTGGCGAAGTCGACCTTGTTCTCGACCCAGATCCGCCCCGCCATCGCGGCGATCAAGCCGAACAACACGATTGAGAGGCCGCCGATGACGGGACCCGGGATCGACAGGATCAGCGCGCCGAATTTCGGCGAGAAGCCGAGCAGGATCGACACCAAGGCTGCGAACGCAAACAGCAGGGTCGAATAGACCTTGGTCGCCGCCATCACGCCGATGTTCTCGGCATAGGTGGTGACGCCGGTGCCGCCGCCGCAGGCCGCCACGATGGTCGCGAGGCTGTCGGCGAACAAAGCGCGGCCGAGATAGGCATCGAGGCTGCGGCCCGTCATGGCGGCGACGGCCTTGATGTGCCCAAGGTTCTCGGCAACGAGAATGACCGCAACCGGCGCGATGAGGAAGATCGCATCGGCATGGAAGCTCGGCGTGGTGAAGTTCGGCAGGCCGAGCCACGGCGCGGCCGAGAGCTGGGTGAAGTCGATCGGCTTACCGAAGCCGAGGCCGTTTGCGAACAGCAGATACAACAGATAGCCGCCGGCCGCGCCGAGGATGATCGGCAGGCGGCGCCACAGGCCTGGCGCTGCAACGGCCACCACGCCGATGATCAGCACGGTGGCGAGCCCGATTCCCGTGTCGAAGGCACTCGCGCTCACCGCCTTGACCGCCACCGGCGCGAGATTGAGGCCGATCGCGGCGACGACAGCGCCGGTGACGGCCGGCGGCAGCAGCCGCTCGATCCAGCCGACGCCGGACCACATCACGACCAGCGAAATCAGGCCATACAGCACCCCGGCGCCGACGATGCCGCCCAGCGCGACCGACAGGTTTGGGTTCGGCCCCTGCCCGGCATAGCCGGTGGCGGCGATGACGACGGCGATAAAGGCGAAGCTCGAGCCGAGATAGCTCGGCACGCGCCCGGCAACGACGAAGAAGAAGATCAGCGTGCCGACGCCCGAGAACAGAACTGCAACGTTGGGATCGAACCCCATCAGCAGCGGCGCGATGATCGTCGCGCCGGACATCGCGACGCAATGTTGAAGACCCGAGACGATGGTCTGCCCCCAGGACAGCCGCTCCTCCGGCATGATCACGCCCGAGGTCTTGAGCTTCCAACGTGGAAAATAGCCTTGCCCCTGCTCGCCCGAGCCTGTTGCGATCGTCATGTTCCCACCCAAGTTGCGGCGCAACGATCGATGGTCGTGCCAACAGACAAAAATGTGATTATCGCTTCTGCGGCGCCCATCACATGATGCAAATCGTGCACGATCAATCCGTTCCCGAGCCTGCATTATGACACAGATCGCAATTCCGTCAGCCATCCAGCGCCGGCACCAGCCCTGGTACAAGATCCTCTACGTCCAGGTGCTGATCGCGATCGTGCTCGGCGTGCTCATCGGCTATGTCTATCCCGATCTCGGCAAGGCCTTGAAACCGCTCGGCGACGGCTTCATCGCGCTGATCAAGATGATGATCGCGCCCGTGATCTTCTGCACCGTGGTGCACGGCATCTCCTCGATGGGCGATCTGAAGCGGGTCGGTCGGGTCGGGCTGAAATCGCTGATCTATTTCGAGACGGTCTCGACCGTGGCCCTCGCGGTCGGCCTTTTGGTCGGCGAGATTCTCCAGCCCGGGCACGGCTTCAATATCGATCCGGCCACGATCGACCCGAATTCGGTGGCGACCTACGTCACCAAGGCCAAGGAGGAGGGCATCGTCGCCCATCTGATGGCGATCATTCCCGACAGCTATCTGGGCGCGATTGCGCGCGGCGACCTGCTCCAGGTGCTGCTGATCTCGATCCTCTCCGGCTTCGCCATCGCCTTTCTCGGCAAGGCCGGCGAGCCCATTGCGGACGCGATCGACAAGGCGGCGAAGATGTTCTTCGGCATCATCCGCATCATCGTGCGCGTCGCGCCGATCGGCGCCTTCGGCGCCATGGCGTTCACCGTCGGCGCTTATGGTCTCGGCTCACTGCTCAATCTCGCCGCCCTGATCGGCACGTTCTATCTGACCAGCATCCTGTTCGTGCTGATCGTGCTGGGCTCGATCGCCCGGCTCGCCGGCTTCTCGATCCTGCGCTTCATCGCCTATATCAAGGACGAGCTCCTGATCGTGCTCGGCACCTCGTCCTCCGAGACCGTGCTGCCGCAGATGATCCAGAAGATGGAGCATCTCGGCGCCTCACGCTCCGTGGTCGGCCTCGTCATCCCCACCGGCTACAGCTTCAATCTCGATGGGACCAACATCTACATGACGCTGGCGACGCTGTTCCTGGCGCAGGCAACCAACACCCATCTGACCATCTGGCAGGAGCTCGGCATTTTGGGCATCGCCATGATCACCTCCAAGGGGGCCTCGGGCGTGACCGGCGCTGGCTTCATCACACTCGCCGCGACGCTGTCGATCGTGCCTGATATCCCGATCCAGTCGATCGCGATCCTTGTCGGCATCGACAAGTTCATGAGCGAATGCCGCGCGCTCACCAATCTGATCGGCAATGGCGTCGCCTGCGTCGTCATCAGCATCTCCGAAGGCGAGCTCGACCGCGACGCGCTGCACGAGACCATGGCGCATCCGCTGGAGATCGGCGAGGCGCTGGAGCCGGGCGGAGGCGCGGCGTCGTAGTCCGCGCAGTCGGTGAGCAGACGACGCCTAGTTCCAATGCGGTAGTTTCCCGGAGTAGAAAATCGATGCGGTCCGCGTCACAACAATGGCGTTGGGATCACGGATTGATACTCATTCTTTCCGCCCGACGCGCTGGGGGCAGGGCGTCGGGCTTTTGAAAATCATTACCGCATGCGATCTGGCGGCGGGTCGAATTCCCTCTCATGAATGCGCTGACAAGATCGGGCGATCGCCCGATCTCGGTCCCGCCGATCGCGATCAGCCCTTCAGCGCGGTCACCACCACCTCGATCAGCGCGCCGCCGCCAAGATCGGCGACGCCGACGGTGGCGCGGGTCGGCAGGTTGTCGCCGAAGAATTCGGTCCAGGCCGCGTCCATCTCCTTCTTCTTGGAGAGATCGGTGACAAAGATCGAGGCGCTGACCACGCGCGACTTGTCGGTTCCCGCTTCCTTCAGATAGCCGGCGATCTTGCCGAGGATGTTGCGGGTCTGGTCCCCCATCGAGACCGAGGTGTCGTCGGCGATGGTGCCGCCGAGGAAGACGAAGCCATTGGCTTCGACGGCGCGGTGCATGATGGGCGTGCGGATGCTGCGGGTGATGCTCATGATGTCCTCTTCTTTTTAGAGCGTGGAGCGGTGAAAGCGGTCGATGCCGAGATCGCTGACGCGGGTCTGGGTGCCGCCGTTGACGATCAGCTCCGCCATCACGGCGCCGGCGCCGGGGCCGAGCTGGAAACCGTGCAGCGAGAAGCCGAACTGGTGATAGAGGCCCTTGTGACGGGAGCTCGGCCCGAACACGGGGATGTCGTCCTTCATCTTTGCTTCGATGCCGGCCCAGGCGCGGACGATGGTGGCGCTGCGCATCACCGGGAACAGCTCGAACACCGTTTGCGCGCTGGTCGCAAGGCTCTTCCAGTCCAGCACCGTCTCGTTGCGATCCTGATAGGGCGTCGCCAGATGGCCGCCGCCGATCAGCACGGTGCCGTTCTTGAACTGCTTGAACGACAGTTTTCGCCCGCGCAGGATCACGACGGGATCGATGAAGTGCGGCACGCGCGAGGTGATCATCAGCATCGGCGCCACGGTCTCGACCGGCACGGGTTCGCCGAGATCAGCCGCGATCTTGCCGGCCCAGGCGCCGGCGGCGTTGACCAGCACCGGCGCGGCAAAGCTCTCCGAACCGACATCGACGTGCCAGAGGCCGTCGCTATAGCGGATGTTGCCGGCGGCCACGCCTTCGCGCACGGTTGCACCGAGCTGCTCGGCCTTGCGGCGGAACGCCGTTGTCGTCTGCGCCGGATTGGCTGCTCCGTCGCGGCGGGAGACCACGCCACCGGGACAGGTCTCGGCCACCGCCGGCACGAGCCGGCGCAATTCCGCGGCGTCGATCAGTTCTTCGTGGGTAAAGCCCAGCGCATTGAGCTCGGTGACACGCGCACGGCAGACGGCGAGCTCGTCCTCGTTTTCGGCGACCAGCACCTGACCGTAGCTCTCGAAGCTGCAATCGTCGTCGAGGAGGTCCGAAATCTTCTCCCAGATGCCCATGGAGCGGATCGAGAGTGGGATTTCTGGAATGTGCCGGGCGAGCTGGCGAACGCCACCGGCGTTGACGCCCGAGGCGTGACGGCCGGCATAGTCCTTTTCGATCAGCAGCGGCTTCAGGCCGGCGAGACACAAATGCAGCGTGGTCGAGCACCCGTGGATGCCGCCGCCAATGACGATCGCATCCACGTTTCGTGTCATCCGCGCACCACGGCCTTGACGTCGGCCTCGCTCTTGGGAACAGCGGCGAGCTCGGCCAGCGTGATCGGCTTCACCGGCGCGCGCAGCCGGTAGTAACCGATCTCCTGCGGGGTCTTGCCGCGCGCCTGCGCCATCAGTTCGGTGACGGTGAGGCCGCAGAGCCGGCCCTGGCACGGGCCCATGCCGGTGCGGCGATAGGCCTTGAGCTGGTTCGGCCCGGTCGCACCGATTGCGACGGAATCCAGAACGTCCTTGGCGGTCACCTCCTCGCAGCGGCAGACGATGGTATCGCCCGCGGGAATGCGGAACTGCGGCGCCGGGCGGAACAGCGTGTCGAGGAAGACGCGGCCGCGCTCGGCCCTGGCGAGGTCGGAACGGAGCGTCGCCATTGCGGGAAGTCTTGCGGCAGAAGCGGGCGCCAGTGCTTCCACCGCGGCGCGCGCGGCAATGAGACCGCGCACCACAGCGGCATTCGCGCCGCCGATGCCGGCGCCATCGCCCGCGATCGCAATGCCCGCGACCGACGAATTGCCGCTTGCATCGAGCACCGGCGACCAGCACAGCTGCAAATCATCCCAGCGATGCTCGATGCCGGCCGACATCGCCAGATTGACGTTGGGCACGACGCCCTGATGCAGCAGCAACAGATCGGCCGGAATGGTCTCGCGCTTGCCGCCGGCGACATAGCTGACGCTCGCGAGCTGGCCGTCGCCAGCCGCGGCGAGCTCGGTGACGCCCGAGACGACCTGCACCTTCGCCTTCACCTCGCGCATCATCGAGAGGCCCTTGGCGAAATAGGGCGACGTCAGGAATGCAAAGGCGTGCGGCAGCGCCGCGAGATAATTGCCGCGCTCGGTGGTGTCGAGGATGCGATCGATGCGGCCGCCGAGCCGCAAAATCTGCGCGGCGAGCAGCCAGAGCAGCGGCCCCTGCCCTGCGATCACCGTGCGTCCGTCGGGCACCAGGGCCGACGATTTCAGCATGGTCTGGGCCGCGCCTGCGGTCATCACGCCCGGCAGCGTCCAGCCGGGAATCGGGAACGGCCGCTCAAGCGCGCCGGTCGAAAGGATCACGCGCTTGGCCTTGACGAAGGCCGAGGCGCCGCCGATCGAGACGGCGATGTCGAGATTGCGGTCGAGACTCCAGACCGTGGCACGCTGGATCATTTCGGCATTGCTCGCGCGCAGCGACTGCACGAGATCGGCCCCGACCCAATAGTCCGGGCCGAGCTGGTTGCGGTCCGTCACGGGTGTCGAGGCGATCGCCCGAAACACCTGACCGCCAGGGCCGATGTTCTCATCGAGCAGCAGCGTCGACAGGCCGGCCTCGGCAGATGTGGCCGCAGCGGCGAGGCCGGCGGGCCCGGCGCCGATCACCACGACGTCGTAATTTTCGCGCTTGGGAGCCACACTCATCTTCCGATCTCCCGCTTGCCCTTCTGAATCTCGATCTGCATGCCCTCGGCGACGGGCACGAGACAGCCTTGCCGATTGCCGACGCCGTCGATGGTGACGAGGCAGTCGAAACAGACGCCCATCATGCAGTAGGGCAGACGCGGTGCGCCGCTGACTGCGGTGGAACGCCGTGCGTCAACGCCGGAGGCCAGCAGCGCGGCCGAGACGGTGTCGCCCTGGCGCGCCGCAACGGCAACGCCGTCGACGAAGATCTGCACCTGTGGGCGCTTGTCCTGTTCGGATCGTCTAAACATGGGATGCCCCTTGGCTCCTTGTGATCTCTAGTAGCCGCTGCTGTTGGCAGCGCCTGCGCCACCAAAGCGGCTGGCGGAGAACGCACCAACCAGCTCCGGCTCGAGCGCGCCCTGCGCCACCATGCGCGCAATCTCGAAGGCATGGTTGGAAGCCAGCGTCACGCCGGAATGGCAACAGGCGACGAAGGCGCCGGGATGCGTCTCCGACTGGTCGTAGATCGGAAAGCCGTCCTGCGGCATGACGCGAATGCCCGACCAGCTCCGGACCACGTTGAGCCGCGACAGATGCGGGAACATCCGCTGCGCGCGATCAGCCATCACGCCGCTGATCGAAGGCTTCAGCGTGCGATCGTCGAGCTCGTCCTCCTTGCTGTCGCCGATCATCACCGTACCCTCGTCGGTCTGACGGATCGTGGTCAGCGGATGCGGCAGGAACGGCATGGTGCGCTCGGTCACCACGACTTGGCCACGGGTCGGGCCCATCGGAGCAAAGAGGCCGACCATCGGCGCGAGCGTCTGGTTGACATTGCCGGCGGCGAGCACGATCTTGGCGGCACGCAGCTCGCCCTTAGGCGTCGTCAGGCGAAATTCGCCGCCGCTCTTGCTGATCGCCGAGACCGGACGCTCCGGAAAATAGTCGATGCCGAACGCAACGAAGCCGGTGTGGAAGGCGCGGAACGTGCGCAGCGAATTGACATGGCCGTCGAGCGGACAGTAACTGCCGCCGGAGACCTCGGGCCCGATCAGCGGCAGCGCCTTCTTCAGCTCGGACGGCCGCAGCATTTCCATCTTGTAGTCGGCCGCGCCGGCCTGGTTGTGCATGCGCTTGACGAGCTCGGTGCGCTGGCCGAATTCGTCCTCGCCGAGGGTGAGGTGAAAACCGCCATTCTGCTGAAGGGCAACGTCGAGGCCAGTCTGCTGCTTCAACTCGGAGGCAAGCCGGCCCCATGCCTGCGAGGCCTGCACGGTCCACACCGTATAGGCGGGCATGCCGAGCCCCTTGCTCTGCACCCACACCAGCGCGAAGTTCGCGCGCGAGGCGCGCTTGGTGATGTCGCCTTCGTCGAGCACGGCGACCTTCTTGCCGAGCCGGCCGAGGCCCCAGGCAATGGCGGAGCCGAGCAGTCCGCCGCCGACGACGGCGACGTCGTAATCCGTTCGCATAGGTTCTCCTATCGTCCCGTATCGCCCTTGCCGGCGAGCACACGGTCGAGCCCGTAGAAGCGGTCGAGCAGAATGAGGGCGGTCATGGTGATCGCGATCACGCAGGCCGAGACCGACGTCACCAGCGGATCGATGTTGTCCTGGATGTAAAGGAACATCCGCACCGGCAACGTCTCGGTGCCCGGCGCGGCGAGGAAGACGGTCATGGTGAGATCGTCGAAAGACTGGATGAAGGCGAGCGCCCAGCCACTGATGACGCCGGGCAGGATCAGCGGCAAGGTCACGCGGCGGAACAGCGTCCAGCCGCCCGCACCGAGCGAGACGGCAGCCATTTCGACCGAGCGATCCATGCCGGTCGCAGCCGCCAAGGTCAGCCGCAGCGCGAACGGAAACACGATGATGACATGGGCGATGATCAGCGCTGCAAAGCTGCCGCCGAGGCCCGCCGAGGTGAAGAAGCGCAGGAAGGCGATGCCGAGCACGACATGCGGGATCATCAGGGGCGACAGGAACAACGCCGCCAGCGCATCGCGGCCGCGAAAGCGATAGCGCGCGATTGCCAGCGCCGCCGGTACCGCGAACAGGAGCGCCACGAGCGAGGACAGCGCGCCGAGGCCGAGGCTGACCCAGAACGCGTGGATGAATTCGGGATAGTTCAGGATGGTCCTGAACCAGCGCAGCGAAAACCCGTTGGTCGGTAGCGACAGAAACCCTTCGGGGGTGAAGGCGACGAGGCAGACCACTAGGATCGGCGCCACCATGACGATGACGAAGATGGTGTGGAAGATCAACGCGAGCGGACCGTTCTGCCTCATCGGAACACCTCGGCATAGCGGCGCTCGATCAGCGCATTGCTGCCGACCACGATCAGCACCAGCGCGACCAGCAGCAGCGTTGCGACCGCAGCTCCCAGCGGCCAGTTCAGGGTGTTGAGGAACTCGTCATAGGCAAGCGTCGCGGCGACCTTGAGCCGGCGGCCGCCGATGATCGCCGGTGTGGCGAAAGCGCTGGCAGAGAGCGAGAACACAATGATGGCACCCGACAGCACGCCCGGCATGATCTGCGGCATGATGATTCGGCGGATGATGGTCGCGGGGCCCGCGCCGAGCGACATCGCGGCATTCTCGATCTGCGGGTCGAGCCGCTGCAGCGCCGCCCAGACCGAGAGCACCATGAACGGCATCATCACATGCGCGAGCGCGACCACCATGCCGGTTTCGGTGAACATGAACGGAATGGGCGAACGGATCGCGCCGAGCGACATCAGGAGCTTGTTGACGAGACCGTTGTTGCCGCCGAACAGCAGCGCCCAGCCGAGCGTGCGCGCCACGACGGAGATCAACAGCGGTCCGAGAATGACCAGCAGGAAAAAGCTCTTCCAGCGGCCGCTCATGCGGTTGAGGATGTAGGCTTCGGGCGCGCCGAGCAGCGCGGTGAGCAGCGTGGTCAGGATCGCGATGCGGAACGTCCGCCAGAACATCTCGGCGTAATAGGGATCGGTCGCCATCTCGTGCCAGTTCTTCAGGATGAAGACCGGCTCGATGCCCTTGTACTGGCCCCAATCGTGGAACGACAGCATCACCGTCATCGCCAGCGGAATCAGCAGCACGCCGGCGAACAGCATCAGGGCGGGCGCGGTCAGCGCCCACGGCGCGCGTAGGCTGCGCTCCTCGGCGGCCATGCTCATGTGCCGGCCCTCGCGCGCACGCTCATGTCCTCGGCCCGCCAGGTGAGGCGAACCGCGTCGCCTTCGTCCGGCTGCGCCTGCCCATCGTTCTGACGGATGACGATCGCCGGGCCGCATTCGCTGTCGCACTGGAACAGCCAGTGATTGCCCTGGAAGATTCGCGTGATGATTTTTGCGCTGAGGCCGGTATCGCCAAAGCCGATTCTTTCGGGCCGAACGCTGACGGTCACGGGCCCGCCAAGCGCGGCCGGCGCCGGTGCGCGCCAGGAGCCCGCCACCAGTTGCGTCGGCGAGACGGTCCGGTCGATGGTTCCGGCAAAATCGTTGGTCTTGCCGAGGAATTGCGAGACGAAGGCGGAGGCCGGCTTCTCGTAAGTCTCTTGCGGCGTGCCGATCTGCTCGATCTTGCCCTGGCTCATCACCACGATGCGGTCGGACAGCGACATCGCCTCGTTCTGGTCGTGGGTGACCAGGATCGTGGTGGTGCCGACGGTGCGCTGGATCTGGCGCAGCTCGATCTGCATCTCCTCGCGCAGCTTGGCGTCGAGGTTCGACAGCGGCTCGTCGAGCAACAGAACGCTCGGCTTGATCACCAGCGCACGCGCCAGCGCCACGCGCTGCTGCTGGCCCCCGGACATGCGGCGCGGATGACGGTCCTCATATCCGGCGAGCCCCACCATCGCGAGCGCGGCGCGCACGCGCTCGGCCCGTTCGGTGCGCGGCACGCCACGCATCTCCAGGCCAAAGGCGACGTTCTCCGCCGCGGTCATGTGCGGAAACAGAGCGTAGCTCTGGAACACGATGCCGAGGCCGCGCTTGGCCGGATGGATCGCGGTCAGGTCCTTGCCCTCGAGGCGGATCGCGCCGCGCGTGGGATCGAGGAAGCCCGCGATCATCTGCAAGGTCGTGGTCTTGCCGCAGCCGGACGGGCCGAGGAAGGAGATGAACTCCCCCTTCCCCACCGACAGGCTGAAGTCGTCAACCACAGTCTGCGTGCCGAACTGCTTGGCGACCCGATCGAGCTCGAGATAGGCCATGGCGCTGTCTCCGCGGCGACCGATCAGCGCTCGACCTCGCGATTCCAGCGCTTGGTCCACTCCTCGCGCTTCTCGTTAATCACGGTCCAGTCCGGATTGTAGAGCTTCGCCGCGCGCTCCCCGATCGGCGCCATCTTGCCGAGCTCCGGGGGGATCACCAGCGATTTCAGCACCGGGCCGTAGCCGTAATCCTTCAGCATCACGAGCTGGATCTTTGGATCGAGCAGCATCTTGACGAAGCTCGCCGCCAGCGGCGAAGCATTGGGCTTGTTGATCGGACACGCCGTGGTCAGCAGCGTCGCCGCGCCTTCCTTGGGGTAGACGAAGTCGACGGGAAAGCCGGTATTGGCAAAGCTCTGCACGCGGCCGGTGCCCCACACCGCGATCACGGCCTGGCCGGACTGGAACAGCTCGGTCATCTTGCCCGGCGACGGCTCATAGGCCAGCACGTTCGGGTTGATCTGCTCCTTGAAGATCTTGAAGCCGGAATCGACGTTGGTCTCGCCGCCGCCGTTCATCTTCGACAGCATCACCAGCGCTTCGAGACCGTAGGTGTTGTTGATCGGCGGGATCACGAGCTGTTTTGCGTATTTCGTGTCCTTCAGGTCGTTCCACGAGGTCGGCGGCGCCCAGCCCTTCTCCTTGAACACCTTGGTGTTGTACATCAGGCCGGTGGCGACGATGCCGATCGCGACCGCGCGATCATCCTTGAAACGCGCGGTGTCGTAGAGATCGGCGGGCAGGCCGTCGAGCTTGCCGCAGAAGCCGAGCTGGATCGCCTGGTACATCGGGCCGTCATCGACGATGGCGACGTCGATCTGCTGGTTGCCCTTCTGCGCCTGGAGTTTGGCCAGCGTGTCGGTGGAGTTGCCGGCGACGTATTCGACCTTGACGCCGTTCTCCTTCTCGAAGGCCGGGATCACCTCGTCGCGGATGGTCTTCTCGAACGAGCCGCCATAGCCGGCGACATAGAGCGTTTTCTGCTGGGCCCAGGCGACTGATGGGGAGGCAATGAGCGCTGCGATGCTGACCGCGGTCAGAAGGCGAAAAGTCTTCATGTGGACCGATCTCCAATACCGGAATGAGGTGACGTGCCGACGAGTCTCGCTGGCTGAAGCACCTTCCGCATTCCCTTCCGCGCAAACCCTCTCCGATCAGGGCTCCGGCCCCTGTTCGGCGGGTTTTTGGCGCGATCTGGAGGTTTGAACCCCTCCAATCTGCCGAAAAAGCGGGCTGTCTCCAGTCCTGATGAAAAAGATCGCAACCTATACTTCCATCGTCCAATGAATAATGGCACCCTCTGCATGCCAAAATGTTATGATTGGAATCGGGAATGGCGCGGATCAATTCGCGGCAGGTGGAGGCCTTCCGCGCGACAATGCTGACGGGCAGCGTGACCGAGGCCGCGGCGCTGATGAAGGTGACGCAGCCGGCCGTCAGCCGGTTGCTGCGCGACCTCCAGGCCCTGCTGAAAATGGAGCTGTTCGAACGGCGCGGCACCGGCCTGGTGCCGACCGCGGCGGCGATGGCGCTCTATACCGAGGTCGAGCGCTCCTTCGTCGGCCTGGAGCGCATCACTGCGGCAGCAGAAGAAATCCGCGGCCGCCGCACCGGCTCGCTACGCATCGCAGCACTGCCGGCGCTGTCGAACGGCTATCTGCCGCGGCTCACCGGTCACTTTCTGAAGGAGCGGCCCAACCTCAACCTGGCCTTCTTCGGTGTCATCTCGCCGATCGTGGTCGACTGGGTGCTGAACAATCAATGTGACGTCGGCTTTGCCGAGGTGCCGATCGCGCATTCCGGCCTGCCGAGCCAGCGGCTGCCAGCGCCAGCGCGCGTTGCAGTGCTCCCGACCGGCCATCGCCTCGCGGAGAAGGAAGTGCTGGAGCCGCGCGATTTCGAGGGCGAGACCTTCATCTCGCTGTCCGCGGGATCGTCGAGCCGTCATCTCGTCGACCAGGTCTTCCATCGCCATGATGTCCGCCGGGTGCTCAGGGTCGAAACCACGCTGTCGGAGATCATGTGCGGCATGGTGTCGTCGGGGCTCGGCGTCGCGATCTGCGATCCCTTCACGGCGCAGGAATTCGCAACGCGCGGCGTCGTCGCGCGCCGCTTCCTGCCGCGCATCGACTTCGAATTCTCCGCGGTCTTTCCGGCGCAGCGCAGTCCGTCGCCGGTCGCGCTGGATCTGGTCGAGACCATGCGCAAGGCGCTGGTGGAGTTTGAGGATTAGGGCTTGGATTTGAACAGTGCAGCTACAGGCTCGCTGCAACCTCTCCCGCTTGCGGGAGAGGTCGGCGCGTAGCGCCGGTAGAGGGCTCTCTCCACACTGAGAGTGTCCTATGAGGAGAGAGCCCTCTCCCCCGCCCTCTCCCGCAAGCGGGAGAGGGAGCGCACCGTCGTCGTGGCGTCAGCAGCGCTCAGCCGTTGAACGCCGCCTGTGCCTCCGGCAGATCCCAGATCTTGCCGATTGCGGCGGTGCCGGCCGCAATGATCGCCGCTTCATCCGCGCCGAGATAGCGTCCCTCATCGACCAGCACGCGGCCGTCGACCACGACCTGATCGATATTGGCGCGGTTGGCGAGCGCGATCAGCGCGCGGCGCGGATCGAACAGCGGCTGCAGATGCGGATGGGTGAGATCGACGACGGTGAGATCGGCGGTCGCGCCCGGCTCGATGCGGCCGAGATCGGGCCGCTTGATGACGTCGGCGGCCACCGCCGTGTTCGCCTCGATCAGCTCCGGCGAGTTCGCGACATCTGGGCGCGCCGAAGTGATCTTGGAGATCAGCGAGGCCGCATTGAGCTCGCCGAGCAGGTCCATGTTGTAGCCGTCGGTGCCGACCACGGTGCGCACGCCGTGCTCGGCGAAGCGGCTGAACGCCGCGGTGATGCCGGCACGCGCGAACACGCGCGGGCAGTTCAAGACGGTCACGCCGCGCGCAGCCATGAGCTTGAGATCGTCGTCGCTCGAGAACATGCAATGCGCCGCCATCAGATCGGGCGCGAGCAGGCCGAGCCAATCCAGATATTCTGCCGGGGTGCGGCCGCCATAGCGCTTGCCGATGGTCTCGACCTCGGCGCGGCTCTGCGCCATGTGCGTGGTGATGGGAACGCCGAGCTCGCGCGCCCGCGTGGCGCAAGCCTTCAGGAGATCGGGACCGCAGGTGTCGGTGGCGTGCGGGCTCATGGCAAGGCTGATGCGGCCGTCGCCGCGATTGTTCCAGCGCTGATAGAGCGCATCCCATGTCGCCATGTCCGCGGCACCGTCATCGCCGGAATATTGCACCACGCCGTCCGGGCCAGCCTTGGCATCGGAGGTCGAGAACAGATAGGGCGCGCCGTAGAAGCGGATGCCCATCTCCTCCGCCGCGTCGAACATTTCGGGGATCGAGTTGCGGAACGGCTCCATCACGGTGGTGGCGCCGCCCTTGAGCAGCTGGAGGATGCCGAGCCGCGCCACCGCGAGCCGTTCCTCCGCCGACAGGATGTCGGCGCCGCGCTTGGTCAGCGGCAGCAGCACCGTGTAGACGATGCTCTGGTTGTTCTTGCGGCCGTTGCCGTCCTCGGTGTGACTGCGCGCCACTGCTTCCGAAAAGCAGTGATTGTGCAGGTTGAGCAGACCGGGCAGCACGAAGCGGCCCGGGCGGTCATAGACCTGATCCGCGCTCGGTCTGTCGCGCGTGACTGCCGCGATCTTCTTGCCTTCGACCAGAACCCAGTGGTCGCGCAGCACGTCCTGCACGCCGTCTTTCCGTGACAGCACGTAGCTGCCGAAGATCGCTGTTGTGCTCATGCGGGGCGCACGTTCCAGAACACGGCGGTGCCGTCGAGAACGCCGGTGATCGCCTTGCGATAGGCGGTCGGCTGCTTGTACAGGCCGATCGGAATATAGGGGATTTCCTCGAACGCCACCGCCTGGATCTCGCGGCAGATGCGCTGCTGCTCGGCGAGCTCGGAGGCCGCCAGCCATTGGCTGCGCAACGCGCCCATCTTCGTGCTCGCATACCAGCCGGCGACCTTGCCTTCGCCGCGGATGTTGGTGTTGCCGGCCGGGTTGAGCCAGTCGATGCCCTGCCAGTTGCCGACCGCGGCGCTCCAGCCGCCCTGCGGAAGCGGATCCTTCTTCAGCTGGCGCTGCAGTACCACGGCGAAATCGAGGCCGGCATATTCGACGTTCATGCCGGCCTTGCGCAACGAGTCCACCGCGATCTCGCCGAGCGGCTTTTGCGCCAGCGAGTTGGTGGGCACGAGCAGCACGATCTTCTCGCCGTTATAGCCGGCGGCCTTGAGGTCAGCCTTGACCTTGTCGTAGTTGCGCGGGCCGCGGAACACGTCGAGGCCGACGTCGTTTGCCATCGGCGTGCCGGGTGCGAAATAGCCGATCGGCGAGACCTGGAACGCCGGATCGGTGCCGGCGACGGCCGTCATGAACGCGGACTGGTCGATCGCCCCCAACAGCGCGCGGCGGATGGCGGGATTGTCGAACGGCGGCTGCAGGTGATTGAGGCGCAGCATGCAGGCGTAGCCTCTGGGATCGAGGATTCGCGTCTCGATATCGCCGGCCGCCTTGATCACCGGGAGCAGATCGTGCGGCGTGGTTTCCTGCCAATCCTGCTCGCCGGTCTGGAGCGCGGCGACGCCGGTGCCGGCATCAGGCGTGGTTGTCCAGACCACGCGGTCGTAGTGCACGATCTTCGGCCCGGCGGTCCAATCCGGCTTGCCGTCGGTGCGCGGCTGGTAGCGCTCGAACTTGGCATAGGCGTTGCGCGCGCCCTGCACGCGCTCGTCGGCGAGATAGCGGAACGGGCCGCTGCCGATCACCTCGGTCAGCGGCTTGAACGGATCCTGGCTCGCCAGCCGCTCCGGCATCATGAAGCAGGCATTGATCGCGGCCTTGCCGAGCGCCTGCGGCAGCAGCGGGAACGGGCGCTTGAGACGGAAGCGGATGGTGCGGTCGTCGACGGCCGAGAGCTCGGCGGTCGCCTCCATCAGCTCGCCGCCAAAGCCGTCACGCGCGGCCCAGCGGCGAATGCTGGCGACGCAATCGCGTGCCAGCACGCGCTCGCCATCATGCCAGAACAGACCATCACGAAGCGTGAGGTCCCACTGCAGCTGGTCGCCAGAGATGGCTTGGCCCGACAGCATCTGCGGCGAAACCTGGAGCGAGGAGCTCATGCCGTAGAGCGTGTCGTAGACCATGAAGCCATGGTTTCGCGATACCTGCGCGGTCGAATAGATGGGGTCGACGAAAGCGAGGTCGATGACCGGGATGAAGCGCAGCGTGGACCGCGATTCAGCGCGGACAATGCCGGGCAGCGACAGCGCCGGCAGCGCCGCGCCAGCCTTCAGGAGCGAACGGCGGGAAATGGACATTAGCGGTTACCGGCCTCGTGGCGCAGGAAGTTCTCCGCGATTTTCTCGCCGGTGGTGATCCAGACATCCGGGCACGATTTTGCGTAAGTGAGGAACTCGCGCAGCAGGCGCAGCCGCATCGGACGGCCGCTGCATTGCGGATGCAGCACGGTCGTCACCATCGCACCCCAGTCGCGGACCTCATCGAGCTCGTCCTTCCACATCGAGAGCACGTGCTCCTTGGGGAAGATCGAGCGCGGGCTGAAGCGGGCGGACAGGCCGTGCATCCAATCATCGTAGCTCGCGGTCACCGGCAGCTCGATCGTGCCGGGCTTGCCGTCGGCGAGGCGATGGCGATAGGGCCTGACGTCGTCGCGGAACGAAGACGTATAGACGATGCCGTGGCGCACCAGCGCGACGCGCAGCTCCTCCGTGAACTCGCCATAGGGCGCGCGATAGCCGGTCGGCTTGACGCCGAGCCGGCGCTTCAGCGCCTCGAAGCCGCGCTCCAGCTCCTCCTCGATCCAGGGATCGCCGGGATCCGGCAACAGATGGTGATAGCCGTGATGGCCGATCTCGTGGCCGGCCTTCAGGATCGATTCCGCCATCGCCGGATGCGCGTCGACCGACCAGCCCGTGACGAAGAACGTCGCCTTGAGATCGAGCTGGTCGAGCAGCTCCAAGAGCTTCGGCGTGCCAACGCGCGCCTCGTAGCCGCCATAGCTCATGGTGATCAGCCGCTGCGCATGCACCGCATCCTTGCTGGTCCAGGCGCTCTCGGCGTCCACGTCGAACGACAGGAACATCGCCGAATTGTACGGCTTCGGCCAGGGATATTCGGGCGCGGGATCCGCGGTGTTGGCCGGAACGAGCGGAATGCTCTGGAGTGCCTTACTGTCCAGCATTGATGGTCGCCTTCTCGATTGCGTTGTCGCTCAATTTCCACTTCGCCAGCAGCGTCTTGTAGGTGCCGTCCGCAATCAGCGCGTCGACCGCCTCCAGCATTGCCTGCTGCAATGCCTTCTCCTTCACCGGCAGAGCAATGCCGGTGAATTGCTGCGCGATGGGCTCGCCCACCGTCGCATAGGTGTTGGGCTCGAGGTCTATGATGTAGGGCAGCGTCTCGTTGCCCTGGGCGGCGGCATCGATGCGGCCTTGCCGCAGCTGGGTGCGCGCGTCGGCCGAGCCGTCGGTGCCGACGACCTGGATCGGATTGCTGCCGCAATTCTTCTCGCTCCACGCCGCGATCTGGGCCGGGAACATGGTGCGGCGGCTGGAGCCGACCTTCTTGCCGCACAGTGACGTCGCATCCTTGAATTCCGCCTTGCGTGACGCCTGCACGAAGAACTGCGGGCCGCTGCGCAAATAGTCGACAAAAGAGGCGGTCTCATGCCGGCTCGCATAGTCGGTGAAGCCGGACAGGATGGCATCCACCCGCCCCGTCGAAATCGACGGCATGAATTCGGCAAAGCTGGTCTCGGTCCATTCGATCTTGAGGCCGAGCTTGCGGCCGATCGCCTCGCCAAGATCGACGTCGAAACCGGAGAGCGCGTTGGTGGCGGGATCGCGGAACTCCATCGGCGGATAGTTCGGCACGATCGCCACTTTGAGGCTGCCTCGCTTGGCGATGTCAGGCGGCAATTCGGCCGCCATCGCCGACGCGCTCATGCCGCCCAGGAACGCCGCCGCAAGCAAAAGTCTCTTCATCACCACGCTCCCAGTTTCAGATCACTGCCGAAAGAAATGCCTTGGTGCGCTCCTCGCGCGGCGCGCCCAACACGTCGGAGGCGCGACCCTGCTCGACGATCGCGCCCTGATCCATGTAGACGACGCGGTCGGCGACCTCGCGGGCGAAGCCGAGCTCGTGCGTCACCACCATCATGGTCATGCCGCTTCGCGCCAGCTCCTTCATGACCGCGAGTACCTCGCCGACCAGCTCGGGATCGAGCGCGCTGGTGGGCTCGTCGAACAGCATCAGCATCGGCTTCATGGCGAGCGCCCGCGCGATCGCGACGCGCTGCTGCTGGCCGCCAGAGAGCTGCGCCGGATAGGAATCCGCCTTCGCCGCCAGCCCGACGCGACGAAGCAGCTCGGTCGCCTCGGCGCGCACCTCGTCCAGCTTGCGCCCCTGAACCTGGGTGGGGCCTTCGGTGATGTTCTCCAGCGCGGTCTTGTGCGGAAACAGGTTGAAACGCTGGAACACCATGCCAGTCTTCAGCCGCTGCCGTCCGATCTCGCGCTCGCTGAGGCGATGGAGCCGTCCGCCGTGCTCGCGCACGCCCAGAAGCTCGCCGTCGAGCCAGATGCCGCCGGCATCGATGGTGGTAAGCTGGTTGATGCAGCGGAGCAGCGTGGTCTTGCCCGAGCCGGAGGCGCCGATCAGGCACATCACCTCGCCGGGCCAGACGTCGAGCGAGACGTTGTTGAGAGCCTGAAACTCTCCAAAGTTTTTGCTGACGGAGCGGATGGCGACGAGGGGTTTTGTCATCGCGCCAGCCGCAATGTGCCGCGTGCAAAGCGGCGTTCGAGCAGCATCTGCAGCGGCGTCAGGATCGAGACCACGAGCAGATACCAGAGCCCGGCGACGATCAGGAGCTCGATCACGCGCGAATTGGCGTAGTAGATGTTCTCGGCATTGTGCAGCAGCTCCGGATACTGGATCACGCTGGCGAGCGAGGTCGCCTTCACCATGCTGATGAACTCGTTCCCGAGCGGCGGGATCACCACGCGCATCGCCTGCGGCAGCACGATCCGCCGCAGCGCGCGCAGCCGTCCCATGCCGATCGCCTGCGCCGCCTCATACTGCCCGATATCGACCGACAGCATGCCGGCGCGCATGACTTCGGAGGTGTAGGCGCCCTGGTTGATGCCGAGCCCAAGCAGCGCGGCAAGGAACGGCGTCATGACGTCGACCGCGCGCGCGGACCACAGGCCGGGAATGCCGATGGTCGGAAACACCAGCGCGAGGTTGAACCACAGCAGCAGCTGCAGGATCAGCGGCGTGCCGCGGAACAGCCAGGTGTAGCCGGCGGCGACCGACTTCAGCACCGGATTGGGCGACAGCCGCATGATCGCGACGACGATGCCAAGAAAGATGCCGAGCATCATGGCCAGCACCGCCATCACCATGGTGTTGACGATGCCTTCGAGGATGACCTTTGCGGTCAGGAAGCGGCTGACATAGGACCATTCGATCTGGCCGTTCGCAAAGGCGCGCGCGATCGCCGCCAGCACGAGGACGATCAGGGCCGCGCTGATCCAGCGAAACCAGTGCGGCTCGCGCGCGATCCGCATGCCCGACAGATCGGGAAAGCCTTGCGCGAGTGCTGGCGCCGGCCTCATTGCGGCGCCGCATTCAGCATGGGCTTTTCGACCGCATTGGCCCCCAGGCCCCATTTGTCGAGAATGGCCTTGTAGGAGCCGTCGCCGATCATGGCGGCGAGCTTCTCGGTCACCACCTCGCGCAGGACCGCGTCGTCCTTGCGGAACATGATGCCCTGATATCCCCTAGCGAAGGCCTCGCCGACGATGCGGTATTTGCCGGGCTCCTGGGATTGCGCATAGGGCAGCGTCTCGCTGCCCTGCACGGCGGCGTCGATGCGGCCCTGCTTGAGCTGGTTGCGGACGTCGATCGAGTTCTCGCCCGGCACGTACTGGATCGCCGGCTTGCCGGCCGCCTCGCAATTCTGCTTGCTCCACTTCTCGATCTCGACCGGAAAGCTGGTGCTGCGGGTGGTACCGACTTTCTTGCCGCAAAGATCGGTCGCGTCCTTGGCGGCGTTGTCGGCCATCACGAAGAACTGCGGACCGGTTGCGAGGTAATCGACGAAATCGGCGGTCTCGCGCCGCGAGGCCCGATCCGAGATGCCGGAAATGATGAAATCGGCGCGCTTGGTCTGGAGCGAGGGGATCAGCTCGGCGAACGGCGTCTCGCTCCAGACGATCTTCAGCCCGCCGAGCCGCTTGGCGAGTTCATTGGCGAGATCGATGTCGAGCCCGACCAGCTCATTGGTCGCGGGATCGCGATACTCCATCGGCGCGTAAGTCGAGTTGACAGTGAGCTTCAACGTGCCCGCCTGCTTGATCTCCGCCGGAAGCTCGGCTGCCTGCGCCGATGTCGCGGCAGCCAGGGCTGCCAGGCTGAGGAAATACGAGAGGCGTGTCATGTCAGCTCCTTTGGCTGGCGCCGCGACCGGCCGGCTGAAAATCAATCCGCGTCGAGAACGGCCGGCTCGATGACGCCGGCACGCTCGGTGATCACCCTGTATTGCTCGGGCCGCCGGTGGGCGGCGAAGTTGAACATCTTGTCCTTGCCCTGGCGGCAGAGGTCGAGATCGATGTCGGCGACGATCACCTCGTCGGCCAGCGTCTGCGCCTGCGCCACGATGCGGCCATTGGGATCGACGATGCAGGAGCCGCCGATCAGCCCGGAGCCGTCCTCCTCGCCCGCCTTCGCCACCGAGATCGCCCAGGTCGCGTTCATGTAGGCGTTGGCCTGCGTCACCAGCGTCGAGTGGAAGGTGCGCAAGGCGCCGTCTTCCGTCGTGCCGCCGTTGGGATCGTAGGCCGCCGAATTGTAGCCGATGCAGACGAGCTCGACGCCTTGCAGACCGAGCACGCGCCAGGATTCCGGCCAGCGGCGGTCGTTGCAGATCATCATGCCCATGATGGCGTGGGCCCAGGACGAGCCGGCGCGGAAGGCGGGAAAGCCGAGGTCGCCATAGTCGAAGTAGCGCTTCTCGAGTTGCTGGTAGCGCGCGCCCGGACGTGGCTCGACCGAGCCCGGCAGGTGCACCTTGCGATAGCGGCCGAGAACCTCGCCGTCGCGATCGACCAGGATGGAGCAATTGTAGCGCCGGCCCTCCGGCGTCAGCTCGGCGTAGCCGACATAGAAGCCGACGCGCAGCGCACGGGCGCGGTCGAACAGCTTTGCCACCGCGGGGTTCGGCATGCCGCGCTCGAAATACCGGTCGAGCGCCTCGCCCTCGAGCAGCCAGCGCGGGAAGAAGGTGGTGAAGGCGAGCTCCGGAAACACCACAAGGCTCGCACCCCGACCGGCCGCCTCCTCCAGCATGTCGAGCATCCGCGACAACGTATGCTCGCGGCGGTCTGCTTTTTGCGTCGGCCCCATCTGAGCGGCGGCGGCGCGAAGGACACGAACCAAGATTGCCTCCAATCTGTGCGCAAGTGCCGCCTCAATGGGCGAGCGAACCCTTTGATGCGACGTGCATATCTGCTGCCATTACGGGGAAGCGCTGCTGCAAAATCAATTCGCTTTGCTATGATGTTTTGGCTCAGACTATAATCGGTAGTGATATGAACCTGCGTCAGCTCGAGATCCTGCGCGCCGTCATCCGGCACCGCACCACGGTGGCGGCGGCGGACGAGCTTGCGCTGTCGCAGCCCGCGGTCAGCAATGCGCTGAAGACGATGGAGACGCAGGCCGGCTTTGCGCTGTTCGAGCGCGTCAACAACCGGCTGTTTCCAACCGCCGAAGCGATGGCGCTCTACAAGGAGAGCGAGGCGATCTTTGCGCTGCACGCCAAGCTCGAGAACCGCGTGCGCGATCTGCGCGAGAACCGCTCCGGTCATCTCGCCATCGTGGCGACGCCGCCGCTCGCCTACAGCATCATTCCGTCCGCGCTGTCGGGCTTCCTGCGCCGCCGACCGGAGACGCGGGTGTTCTTCGACGTGCGGCGCTATGAGGGGATCATCGAGGGCGTACTGAGCCGTGTCGCCGAGCTCGGCTTCGCGCTCGGACTGACGCACCATCCCGGCATCGCGCATGAGGTGGTGCACACCGGCGAGATGGTGTGCGTGCTGCCGCCGCAGCATCCCCTCGCGGAACGACCGGTGATCACGGCCGCTGATCTCTCCGGCCTTCCCTTCATCGGGCTCGAACGCGGCACGCGGCTCGGCGAAGCCGTGCGCGACAGCTTTGCACGGGCCGGCGCGCCGTTCCGGCCGACGGTCGAGGTGCGCTACTGCAACACGGCTTGCGTGCTCGCCGCCGCCGGCGTCGGCGCCGCGGTGGTCGATCCCTTCTCGCCGCGGCAGAACGGCGGCAGCGGCCTCGTCGTCCGTCCGTTCACGCCGACGACGCAGGCGGTCGCCTACATGCTATGGTCGGAAGCCGAGCCGCTGTCGCGTCTGGCCAAGGCCTTTCTCAACGAGATCCGCAAGGAGAGCGCTCTGCTCGAGCGCACAGCGCCGCACCAGCAACATGGGGCAGAAGGCGGCTGAGCTTCGCAACCTTTTGCCTGGGAGGCCCATGGCACGCATCACCATCATCGAGACCGGAGAGGTCCCACAAAAATACCGCGAGCGCCACGGTTCATTTCCGGACATGTTCGCGCGCATGATCCGCGCCGAAGATCCGGCCGCGACAGTCGAGGTCGTCAGCATCCCCAACGGCCATGCGCTTCCCGATCCGGGCAACCTCGAGGCCGTCCTGATCACCGGCGCGGCTGCCGGCGTCTATGACGGGCTCGACTGGATCGCGCCGCTGGAAGATTTCGTGCGGACGGCCTACGCCAACAAGACTCCGATGGTCGGTGTCTGCTTCGGCCACCAGCTGATCGCGCAGGCGCTCGGCGGCACCGTGCGCAAGTCGGAGAAGGGCTGGGGCATCGGCCGGCACGTCTATCAGGTGCTGCCGGAGAACGGAGTGGTCGACGGCGAAGCGGTCGCCATCGCCGCCTCGCATCAGGACCAGGTGATCGAGCCGCCGAACGACGCGCTGACGATCCTCTCGTCCGACTTCACCCCGCATGCCGGCCTGCTCTATGCCAACGGCGCAACGCTGACCGTGCAGCCGCACCCGGAATTCGACGTGGGGTTTGCGCAAGTGTGCTGCGACCTGCGCGACGGCAAGGCGCCGGAGGAAGTCGTTGCCACGGCGCGGGCGTCGCTGGCGGAGCCGATGGACAGCGCCAAGCTCGGCGGAGCGATTACGCGGTTTCTGGCGAGGCGCGCGGCGCCTTAGTTCGCAACCATCACCACGCCGACCTTCCCTTCTCCCCTTGCGGGAGAAGGTGGCGCGAAGCGCCGGATGAGGGGTCTCCCTCCACCAACAAGATGTTCACGAGCAGAGAGATACCCCTCACCCGTCTCGCCGCTGCGCGGCGAGCCACCCTCTCCCGCAAGGGGAGAGGGTGAAGCAGCGCCGCTGGTGAAAATTCAGAACGGGTCGCGTCCCAACCCCGGCACATCGGCCGGCCGCGGGCCCGGCGCCGCCCAGTGAAAGCGGCGGTCTTTCTCTGCAATCGCGATGTCGTTGATCGACGCCTCGCGGCGCTTCATCAGGCCGTGCTCGTCGAACTCCCACTGCTCGTTGCCGTAGGAGCGGTACCACTGCCCGCTTGCATCGTGCCATTCGTACTGGAAGCGCACCGCGATGCGGTTCTCGTCGAAGGCCCAGAGGTCCTTGATCAGGCGGTAGTCCTGCTCCTTCTCCCATTTGCGGGTGAGGAAGGCGACGATGGCCTCGCGGCCCTGAAACACTTCCGAACGGTTACGCCAGCGGCTGTCCTCAGTATAGGCGAGCGAGACCCGCACCGGATCGCGTGAATTCCAGGCGTCCTCGGCCATGCGGGCCTTTTGCGCGGCGGTCTCGCGGGTGAAGGGTGGAAACGGCGGGCGCGACATGATGGCCTCATCGGTTGATCGGACCGCGAATGTATCGTCGCAATCGGCAGAGTCGATAGGCCATCGCCGATCGAGCGATCACGAAACCAGATCGGCCTTCATCAGCTGGCGGATCGACTTCGGAATCGGCTGGGCGCGGCCGCCGCTGATGAAGGCAACGCGGACCTCGGCTTTCACCAGCACATCGTCGCCGCGTCGCACCTCCTGCGCCAGCATGATGGACGCCCCCTTCACAGCAACCGGCCAGGTCACGACATCGAGCACGTCGTCCATTCGCGCGGGCTTCAAGAAGTCCAGATGCATCGAGCGCACCACGAAGGCAAAGCCCGTGCCTTCCGTCTCGGTCTGCTCGAACAGCGCCTGCTGCTCGGCGCCCATCAGCCTGAGATGATTGGTGCGTCCGCGCTCCATGTAGCGCAGGTAATTGGCGTGATAGACGATGCCGGAAAAATCCGTGTCTTCGTAGTAGACGCGGACCTGCATGTGGTGGCGGCCGTCGCGGATCTCGCCGTCGAGATGAGCTGTCACGTCGCGAGCCTCTTCGCTTGTCGGTAACCGGCTCGTTTTGCGCAAAAACGGCCGGAGGCGCAAGCGTGTTAGGACACAACCAGCCCTGACCGTCCCAGCGTCACCTCGACGATCTCGGGCGGCACGCCGAACCGGAGCGGCATGATGCTGCAACCAAGGCCGCCCGAGACGATGAGGTCGCATTTCAGGCGGAAGTGGCCATAGGCGAGCCGCAGGCCGTTCTTGGGCGAAACCGCAGGCGACCAGCCGAGCAGGCGGACCTGGCCGCCATGGGTATGGCCGGACAGTTGCAGCGCGACGCGCGCGGGTACCAGCGGCGCGATGTTGGGCTCGTGCGCGAGCAGGATGACCGGCGCATCGTCGGTGATCTTCGCCAGCGTGGCGCCGAGATCGTCGGCGCCGAGCCTGTGTACGCGGCCAAAGCGCCTGGCTGGATAATAGGCCAATTGGTCGCCGAGCCCCGCGAGCCAGAACGGACGGCCATTCTTGGTCAAGCGCACGACGTCGTTCTCGTAGACGGGGATGCCGGCCGCCTCCAGCGCACGATGCGCGATGGTCGGCCCGTGCCCTGCCTGCTGCACGGTCCTGTCGTCCCAATAGTCGTGATTGCCCATGACGGCATGGACGCCGAGAGGCGCCTTCAGGCGCGCCAGCACCCTCGCCCATTCGCTCGACGGAATGAAGCGCGTGACGTGGTGAAGGCCGGCGACATAGTCGCCGAGCAGCACGATGAGATCGGCGTTGAGCGCATTGGTCCGGTCGACGATGCCCTCGATACGCTCCAGCGACATCCAGGGATCGCAGGCATGGATGTCGGCGATGGCCGCAATCTTCAGCGGAAAATCCGCCGGCCACTGCCGCGGCGTGGGATGATAGCGCGTGACGCGCAGCCGCAGCACCGGCTCGACGCCGACGCCATAGGCTGCAGTCGAGACGCCGAGGGCGGACAGGCCGCCGATGGAACGAATGAGATGACGGCGCGTGATCATGGAAGCCCGATGATGATGCGACGTCTTGATGATATCCGATTGGAGCGGAATTGGGGTGCGTTCGTGCAGATCGTTTGCACGAGATTAACGGAAATTCATCAAAGCCGGAACGGCGCGCGGTTCAGCAGATCACTCGTCGCTGTCATCCGTGCCGAACAGACCGAACTGCGCCGCCGCATCGCGCGAGGGTTCGGCGATGCCGAGATGACGGAAGGCGTGCGAGGTCAGCAGGCGGCCGCGCGGGGTGCGCTGCAGATAGCCGCACTGGATCAGATAAGGCTCGATGATGTCCTCGATGGCATCGCGCGGCTCCGACAAGGCCGCGGCCATGGTTTCGACGCCGACCGGGCCGCCGCCATAGTTGAGCGCGATGGTCGTGAGATAGCGGCGATCCATGGCGTCCAAGCCGGCGGCATCGACCTCGAGCGCGCTCAGCGCGTGGTCGGCGATCTTGCGGTCGATCTTGTCGGCATCGGCCGCGGAGGCGAAGTCGCGCACACGGCGGAGCAGGCGGCCAGCGATGCGCGGTGTGCCGCGGGCGCGGCGCGCGATCTCGTTGGCGCCGTCCACGCTCATGCCGACGTTGAGCACGCGTGCGCCGCGGCTGACGATGCTCTCCAATTCCTCGATCGTATAGAAATTCAGCCGCACCGGAATGCCGAAGCGGTCGCGCAAGGGATTGGTGAGAAGGCCGGCGCGCGTGGTGGCGCCGACCAGGGTGAATTTCGACAGCTCGATCTTCACCGATCGCGCTGCCGGGCCCTCGCCGATGATGAGGTCGAGCTGAAAGTCCTCCATCGCGGGATAGAGCACCTCTTCCACCGCCGGGCTGAGGCGATGGATCTCGTCGATGAAGAGCACGTCGCGCTCTTCGAGATTGGTGAGGAGCGCGGCGAGGTCGCCGGCCTTGGCGATCACCGGTCCCGATGTGGCGCGAAAGCCGACGCCGAGCTCTTTCGCCACGATCTGCGCCAGCGTGGTCTTGCCGAGGCCGGGGGGACCGACGAACAGCACGTGATCCAGCGCCTCGCCGCGCTTGCGCGCGGCCTCGATGAAGATCGAGAGATTCTTGCGCGCCTGCTGCTGGCCGACGAAATCGGACAGCGATTGCGGCCGCAGCGCGGTGTCGCCGACATCGTCGCTGCGGCGCTCGGGCGAGACCATGCGGTTGGCTTTGGGGTCGCTCACTTCGCGAGCTCCTTCAGCCCGAGCCGGATCAGCTGCGCCGTCTCGGCGCCCTCACCCGCACTGCGCGAGGCCGAGGCAATCGCCGCGGCGGCTTGCGGCTGGCCATAGCCGAGATTGATCAGGGCGGAGATCGCATCCGCGACGGGGCGCGGCGCGCGCTGGTCGTCGACGGCACCGGCGAGATGCACGACGGCGGGATCGACATTGGCGAAGGCCGGCGCCTTGTCCTTCAATTCGGTGACGATGCGCTCGGCGACCTTGGGGCCGACGCCGGGCGTGCGCGCCACCGCGGCCTTGTCGCGCAGCGCGATGACGTTGGCGAGATCGGCCGGCGACAGCGTGCCGAGCACGGCGAGCGCGACCTTGGCACCGACACCCTGCACGGTCTGCAGCAGGCGAAACCATTCGCGCTCCTGATCGGTACGGAAGCCGAACAGCTTTATCTGGTCCTCGCGGACATAGGTCTCGATCGACAGCACCGCCGCTTCGCCCGGCGAAGGCAGATGCTGCAAAGTGCGCGACGAGCAATGCACCTGATAGCCGACGCCGCCGACGTCGAGGATGACGAAGTCCTCGCCGTAAGAATCGATCAGCCCCTTCAGCTTGCCGATCATATCCCCACCACCTTCAGCCGCAGCGCGGTGCTCTGGCGGTGATGGGCGTGGGTGATGGCGATGGCGAGCGCGTCGGCGGCGTCCGCGGACGGCGGCTCGGCCTTCGGCAGCAGGATCTTCAGCATCATCGCGATCTGTTGCTTGTCGGCGTGGCCGGCGCCGACCACGGTCTTCTTGATCTGGTTCGGCGCGTATTCGGCGACAGAAATGCCGAACATTGCGGGCGCAAGCATGGCGACGCCGCGGGCCTGGCCGAGCTTCAGCGTAGCAACGCCGTCCTTGTTGACAAAAGTCTGCTCGACCGCGGCTTCCATCGGCTGGTGGCTGGAGAGGACGGAAGCAAGCCCCTCATGGATCGCGAGCAGCCGGCTCGCCAGCGGCAGATCGTCCGGCGGTTCCACCGAGCCGCAGGCGACGTAAATCAGGCGATTGCCCTCGGCCTCGATCACGCCCCAGCCGGTGCGGCGCAGGCCGGGGTCGATGCCGATGATGCGAACGGGGCCGCGAATCGGGAGCGCAGTCATGGGCCAGTGATAGCGGCTGGCCGCGGGATGCGAAACAGAAACAGAACGGAAGTAACAGGGGAAAGGCGGTCTCGTGCCCCGGGCGCGACGCAGCGCGAAGCGGTGCGCCGCTGAACCGGGGCCCATTTCGCGACGGATGCTGAGAGAACCATGGGTCCCGGCTCTGCGCAGCAGCGTACCGGACGATGCTGCGCAGAGCCGGGACGCTGCTGCGCGTCCGGGACACGACAGCGGCGTCAGCCGCCCATCTTCGCAACAAGTGCGTCCGACACCTCGAAATTGGCGTAGACGTTCTGGACGTCGTCGTGCTCGTGGAGCAGGTCCATCAGCTTCAAGAGCTTCTCGCCGGTCTCGTCGTCGACCGCAACCGTGTTCTGCGGCTTCCAGATCAGCGCGGCCTTGCGCGGCTCGCCGAACTTGGCTTCCAGCGCCTTGGCAACATCGCGATAGCCTTCGGTCGAGGCGTAGATCTCGTGGCCGCCCTCGCCGGAAACGACGTCGTCTGCGCCGGCCTCGATCGCAGCGTCCAGCACCGCATCGTCGGATGCGACGCTGCGGTCGTATTCGATGACGCCGGTGCGGTCGAACATGAACGAGACCGAGCCGGTTTCGCCGAGATTGCCGCCGGACTTGGTGAAGAAGGAGCGGATGTCGGAGGCGGCGCGGTTGCGGTTGTCGGTCAGCGCCTCGACGATGACGGCGACGCCGCCCGGGCCATAGCCCTCGTAGCGGATCTCGTCATAGTTCTCGCCATCGCTGCCGAGCGCCTTCTTGATGGCGCGCTCGATATTGTCCTTCGGCATGTTCTCCTGGCGCGCCGCGATCACGGCGGCGCGCAGGCGCGGGTTCATGGCAGGGTCGGGCGTGCCCAGCTTGGCGGCGACGGTGATTTCCCGCGCCAGCTTGCCGAACAGCTTCGACTTCTGGGCATCCTGCCGCCCCTTGCGGTGCATGATGTTCTTGAATTGGGAATGTCCGGCCATGCTTGGTCTCGTGAGGGAAGCGTGCGTCAAGGTGAGTGCGGGAAGCGCGGCCTTATAGGCCGCCCACCCACCGGAATCAAAGGGCTCGGCTGCTCCTAAGGTAGCCCCTGTAAAGGTAGCCGCCGTAATGGCGCCTGCCTAGACGTCGGGCACCGTTAACCCTGATTTCATTCCGACTTGCGAAAATAGCGCCCGACCGTTCCCCGACAAGAGAGAGCTGATGGCGTTCGGACTATTTCGGAAGCGTCTGCCGGACACGGCCGCGCCTGCGGCAGCCCCGGAGGCTGCGCAGCCGGCGGCCCCTGCCGCACCCGCCCCGACCGCCGAAAGTGATTCGGCCCGGGAAATCCTGGAATTGCTGGAACTCGAGCTCGGCGCCATGATCCGCCAGCTCGAGCGCGCCGCCAATTCCGTCGCCGGCGGAGCCGATGCAACCGCCGCGACGCTCGCCGCCATTCGCGACCGCACCGACGCCCTGACCGGCCGGACCAACGCGGCGCAATCGACCGCCTCTACCTTCGCCCATGCCGCCGACAAGTTCACCCAATCCGCGCAAGGCATCGGCGCGCAGGTCCGCGAGGCCGGCAAGCTCGCCGACGAGGCCAGCGCCGCCGCGCAGGAAGCCCGCGCCAATGTCGACCGCCTGCGCGAATCCTCCGCCGCCATCGGCAACGTCGTCAACCTGATCGCGCAGATCGCGCGGCAAACCACGCTGCTCGCGCTCAACTCGACCATCGAGGCCGCGCGCGCGGGCGCCGCGGGAAAAGGCTTTGCCGTCGTCGCCACCGAGGTCAAGGCGCTCGCGGTGCAGACCCAGAGCGCGACGGAGGAGATCACAAAGAAGATCGACGCGCTGCAGCGCGACGCCGCCGGCTCGGCGGATGCGGTGCACCGCATCTCGCAGGCGATCGAGGCGATCCGCCCGGTGTTCGACACCGTCAACGGCGCGGTCGCCGAGCAGAACGCCACCACCAGCGAAGTCTCCGGCAATGCCGCCAGCGCCTCCGAGTTCATCATCTCGGTCGGCGAGAGCGCGGCCGAGATCGACGCGGCGACCAAGGCTGCCGAGACCCATGGCGAGAGCGTCGCCAGCGCCGGCAAGGCCGTCACCACCTTCGCCCAGAAGCTGAAATCGCGCTGCGCCGTGCTGCTGCGCCAGAGCGAGCACGACGACCGCCGCAAGACCGAGCGGCTGCCCTGCCATCTCAGATTCGAGACGGCGCGCGGCGTGATGCCGGTCTATGAAATTGCAATGGAGGGCGTGCTGATCGGCGGCGCGGACGCAAGCCGGCTCGCGACGCAAGCCACGGTCGAAGGCAGCCTAGAGGACATCGGCGCCTGCCGCCTGCGCGTGGTCGAGCAATCCAAGGCCGGCGCCCGCGCGCAATTCGTCGGCGCCACCGCCGCGCTCAACGAGAAGATCGAGGACAAGCTCTGGTCGATCCATGAGGAGAACACCGAGCTCGTCACCCGTGCCATGGAAGCAGGCAATGCGCTGACGAAGATATTCGAGCAGGCGGTTGCGCGCGGCGAGGTCGGAATCGAGGACCTCTTCGACACCGACTACGTGGAGATTGCCGGCACCAACCCGCAGCAATACCGCACCAAATATCTCGACTGGGCCGACCGCGCCCTGCCGCCGTTCCAGGAAGCCTTTCTGGCGAGGGAGTCGCGGATGGCGTTCTGCGCCATGGTCGACCGCAACGGCTTTTTGCCGGTGCACAACAAGATCTATTCGCATCCGCAGCGGCCGGGCGACGTCGCCTGGAACACGGCCAACAGCCGCAACCGGCGCATCTTCAACGATCCGGCGGGGTTAGCTGCCGCACGCAACCTGCGATCGTACCTGGTCCAGAGCTATGCGCGCGACATGGGCAACGGCAACACGGTGATGATGCGCGAGATCGACGTGCCGATCCGCGTGCAGGGCCGGCACTGGGGCGGCTTCCGCACGGCCTACAAGCTATAACACCCCGCGCCTGCACTCCTGGGCAAGACGCCGGGCGCGAATCATCCTCTAAGGTCGGAGCTAGGAATCGGAATGCCGCCAAGGAGCCGATCAACGGCTCCGACTGGAGAGAGCCCGTACATGTCCTTTGCCCAACTTGCCGTGTTGGACACTGCGTCCAACCGGACGCTCGCCGAACGCCTGATCGACCAGCTCGCCGACCGCATCGGCGGTCTCGGCGTCGAGCTCGCCGATATCGCCGGCAACGTCCAGGAAGTCGCCAACCGCGTCGCGAGCCAGTCGGAACGGTTTCACCATCTGCAGAAGACGGCCGAGACGATGGTCTCGGCCAACCACGACATCGCCAACGCCTCGCAGGCGGTGCAAAGCACGACGTCGGCTGCAGTCGGCGAGATCGCGCAGTCGCGCGGCGCCGTCGACACCGCGGTCAGCCACATCTCCGAGCTCGTCGCCGCGGTGGAGCGGATCGAGGCCCGCCTCAGCGCCGTCGGCGCGGCGCTGGCGCAAGTTGCGAAGGTCTCCGGCTCGATCGAGGCGATCGCGAAGCAGACCAATCTGCTTGCGCTCAACGCCACCATCGAGGCGGCGCGCGCCGGCACTGCCGGCCGCGGCTTCGCGGTGGTCGCAAGCGAGGTCAAGAGCCTCGCGGAGGCCACGCGCCAGGCCACGCATGAGATCTCCGACACCGTGCGCGATCTCGACGGCCAGATCGAAGGCCTGATCGGCGAGAGCAGCGACGCCTCGCAGCGCGCCAAGACCGCCGGCGAAGGCGCGCAAGCGATCTCCGGCATCATTTCGCGCGTGCAGCAGGGCTTCGCCTCCGTCGAAGCCGAGATCGACGGCGTCGCGCGCGCGGCAACCTCCAACCTCGGCCATTGCGACACCGTGATCAGCGAGCTCAACGAACTCGCCAAGGGCGTCGACCTCTCCTCGCGCGACCTTCGAAGCGCCGACGAGCGCGTGGCGAAGCTGCTCGATACCTCCGAAGGCCTGATCGCGCTGATCGCCGACAGCGGCGTCGAGACATCGGATGCGCCGCTGATCCGCGTCGTCATCGACACCGCGAAGCGGATCTCCGCCGAGTTCGAGGCTGCGATCGACCGCGGCGAGATCACGCTCGACCAGCTCATGGACGAGAATTACCGCGAGATCCCCGGCACCGATCCGAAGCAGTACAACACCGCCTATGTCGACTTCACCGATCGCATGCTGCCCGCGATCCAGGACCCGATCCAGACATCCGACCCGCGCATCGTGTTCTGCGTCGCCTGGGCAAAAGGCGGGTACCTGCCGACCCACAATCCGAACTACCGCCTGCCGCAGGGCAAGGACCCGGTCTGGAACAACGCCAATTGCCGCAACCGCCGCCTGTTCACCGACCGCGCGGTGAAGAAGGTCGCGGCCAACACAAAACCCTTCCTGCTGCAAACCTATCGCCGCGACATGGGCGGCGGGCAGTTCGTGCTGATGAAGGACCTGTCCTCGCCGATCATGATCCGCGGCAAGCACTGGGGCGCCTTCCGGATGGGCTTTCGGCAGGGCTGACGAGGGCGCTCCAGCGTCCTCAAAACAAAAAGCTCGAAAACAACCCCATGCACAGTAGGCGGGGTGTGCGGAATCAACGGCTTACGCTGGCGGGCCCTGGCGCGCGTTGACTCGTCGGGCAAAACAGGGGTAGAATGCTAATATTCCGAAATTTCCGCGCCTGCCTTCTCCCGCAAGGAAAGTGCAGCGGAATTCATCGCGCCAGCTAGCTCAACCAGAACTTCGGCGTTGTCGGCTCCAGCCTTCCACCGACGCGCACCGGGGCGACCTTCAGCGCGAGCCCCGTCGCATCATCCGTCTCCACCGCAACGCCGCTGAGCGTCGCGGCGCCTGCGGCGGGCTCGAAGCGGCTCGACGGAATTCCTGATGTGAACCGGCGCAGCGGTTCTTCCTTCTGCATGCCGATGATGGAATCGTAATCGCCGGTCATGCCGGCGTCGGTCATGTAGGCGGTGCCGCCTGCGAGGATCTGGTGGTCGGCGGTCGGCACGTGCGTGTGGGTGCCGACGACGAGGCTGGCGCGGCCGTCGCAGAAGAAGCCGATGCCCTGCTTCTCGCTGCTCGCCTCGCAATGGAAATCGACGACGATGGCGTCGGCGGCCACACCGAGCGGACAGGCCCCCAACTCGCGCTCGAGTGCGGCGAATGGATCGTCGAACGGGGTCATGAAAACGCGGCCCAGCGCGTTGACGACGAGGGCGTGCTTGCCGTTCTTGGTCTCGACCAAGGCGGCGCCGCGGCCGGGCGTGCCGCGCGGATAGTTGGCGGGGCGCACGAGGCGGTCGGCGCGCTCGATGAAGACGAGGGCCTCGCGCTGGTCCCAGGAGTGATTGCCGAGCGTCACCGCATCGGCGCCGGCCTCGAGAAACTCCTGGTAGATCGCTTCCGTGATGCCGAAGCCGCCGGCCGAATTCTCGCCGTTGACGACGACGAGATCGAGCGACCAGTCCTTGACCATGCCGGGCAGATATTCGGAGACGGCCTCGCGCCCGCTACGGCCGACGACATCACCCACGAAGAGAATTCGCAACTTCAGAACTCCGGAAATCGAACACGTCCGATTCCGTTAGCACATAATCCAGCGCCACGTCGTGGGATAGTGCCGGAACCGCCTCGATCTCCTGCGCTGCAAACGCAAGGCCGATGCCGACGATGTGCTTGGCTTTGCGCAAATGCGCGAAGGTGAAATCGTAATGGCCCGCGCCATAACCGATGCGATGGCCGAGGCGGTCGAAGGCGGCGAGCGGCGTCAGCATGATGTCGGGGATCACTTCGGCGGCGGCCGGCGACGGCTCGGGAATGCCGAGCGGGCCGAGCATCAGGCGGTCGTTCGGATGGAAGAGACGGAAGATCAGCGACTGGCCGCGCGCGGTGACGCAGGGCAGCGCCAGCCTGGCGCCCTCTTCCGCGAGCTTCGTGAGCAGCGGCATCGGATCGATCTCGCTGCGGATCGGCGAATAGCCGGAGACGATGCTGCCCGGCAGCAGCGTGAACGGCAGCCCGCGCTTGGCGAGCTTTGTGGCGGCAGTGGCGCGCTTCTTCTCGCTCAGCGCATCGCGCTTGGCGAGGGCCTTGGCTCGGAGCTCGGCTTTGGAGTTCGACATGCGCTTTGGTCCCCCACGTCATCACCCGCGAATGCGGGTGATCCAGTATTCCAGAGGCAGTGGTGATTCACACAAAGGCCGCGGCATACTGGATGCCCCGCCTGCGCGGGGCATGACACCTACTGATTTGCCGCAGTCATTTCGACAGGCACGAATCGACAGGCAACCAAGCAAACAAAAGTGCGAAGCCGCGGACGCCGTTGAAGCACTCGATCCCGGAGTTCCCTACGAAAGTAGGTGGGCACCATATGTCCGAGCCCACGGGCCCGGCCAGGGACAGTTCCCTAAAGGATCGATAAGGCCCCGGGGATATATGGCTCCTGACGCACGTCGCAGCCTCGCGCGGCCAATGTAACAACGATACTGACGAATCGCCAGTGCGACGAGCGGGGCGCTTTCTTACCCTCCCCTGGAGGGGTCCGGGACGAGCGAAGCTCGCCCGTGGGTCGGCTCACATGGAGCGCAGCGAAATGTGAGACGGGGTGGGGGTGACGGTCTCTCCACTCGAACAGTGCCCGTGGGGAGAGATCACCCCACCCCGCTCGCGCTGCGCGCGATCGACCCTCCCCCTCCAGGGGAGGGTAAGGCGCGCGGCCCCGTCGAGCCTAACAATTTGGTCGAGTCTTCCGAAGAGCTTCAGCCGATCGCGATGCCGTTGCCTACCGTCCGGTTCAGCACCTGCGTCGACTTTTCGATGCGCTCGGCGGCGGCATTGAGCGCGTTGACGACCGCGGTCTGCGTCATGCGGGCGCGCTCGACGGCGGCGTTGCGGAAATCCCTGAGCTCGGTCAATTCCTGCTCGAGGGTGCGGACGCGGTTGGTGGTGTCGATCAGCTCGTCGCAGACGGTCAGCGCGGCCATCACGGTGAGCCGCGCATCGCCGATCTCGCCGAATTTTCCGCGCAGCGACTGGATACGCGTCTCCAGCGTTTCGGCGAGCTTGAGCAGCCGCACCTCCTGGCCCTCCTCGCAGGCCATGCGGTATTGCCGGCCATTGATGGTGACGTTGATGTGGCTCATCCGTCCTCTCCGGTATCGAGCACCGAGCGTATCGTGACGATCGCGGAATCCAGCCGGTCGGAGATCTCGCGATTGGTGCGCTCGAGCTTGCGTGCCTTCACCAGCGCACCGTCGAGCTCGTCGGCAAGACGCGAGCGATCCGCGCCGAGCGCCTGGATTCGCGCCGCAAGCTCGTTCTCGTCGCGATCGGCGTCGCGCCGCCGCTCCACCGCACTTTCGAGCGCGTCGAGCGCCGCCATCAGTCTGCGGGTCGCAATCTCGATCTCGACGGCGGAAGACTCCGTCATGGCGGAACTGTTGGATACGCGATCGTTCATGCAGCTAGCGGCGGAACCTGGCGGCCTTTGCCCAGTGGCCTTTCCCTGGAGCTTGCCGTCCGGCAAAAGACTCGGTTCGGCAAGCGGTTAGAAGCAGAAATTTACGTGGCAAGCTAGCCAAGCGCAACGCCGCCGCAAAACTATGCACCGATCTATCGGGATGACGTCGTGCTGATTCGTCCATTCCGCCCGGCGCGATCCGAGCGGAAACCGATGTCCACACGGGCAACTTTTGCGGCCAAACCGGCGTTTGATTGCCTTGGACTCCCGGAACCGAGGTGCTATCCCAGCCCCGACCTTCAGTGGCCGCCAGGCTCCTCCCCGCGCGGGCAACCACCGCCAAGCGCCTCTTTTCAGACGGATTTTCAGACATGACGCAGGTCGATCACACCCGTATGGCCAACGCGATCCGCGGCCTTTCGATGGACGCTGTCGAGAAGGCGAAATCGGGCCATCCCGGCCTGCCGATGGGCGCCGCCGACATCGCCACCGTGCTGTTCACGCAGTTCCTGAAATTCGATGCCGCCGCGCCCGCCTGGCCGGACCGCGACCGCTTCGTGCTCTCGGCCGGACACGGCTCGATGCTGCTCTATTCGCTGCTGTATCTCACCGGCAATGCCGAGATGACGCTGGACCAGATCAAGCAGTTCCGCCAGGTCGACTCGCTGACCCCCGGCCACCCCGAGAACTTCCGCACCAACGGCATCGAGACCACCACCGGCCCGCTCGGCCAGGGCATCTCGACCGCGGTCGGCATGGCGCTGGCCGAGAAGATGCTGGCGGCCGAGTTCGGCAAGAAGATCGTCGACCACCACACCTATGTGCTCGCCTCCGACGGCGACCTGATGGAAGGCGTATCGCAGGAAGCGATCGCGATGGCCGGGCACTGGAAGCTCAACAAGCTGATCGTGCTCTACGACGACAACGGCATCTCGATCGACGGCCCGACCTCGATCGCCGATTCCGTCGACCAGGTGAAGCGCTTCAAGTCGGCGGGCTGGGCCGCCGAGAAGATCGACGGCCAGGACCAGGCCGCGATCGCCGACGCCATCACGCGCGCGAAGAAATCCAGCAAGCCGACGCTGATCGCCTGCCGCACCACGATCGGCTTCGGCGCGCCGAACAAGGCCGGCACCTCGAAGGTGCATGGCGAGGCGCTCGGGGCCGACGAGCTCAAGGCCGCCAAGGAAAATCTCGGCATCGCGCTCGAGCCGTTCGCGGTCGCCGACGACGTGCTGAAGGCCTGGCGCGCAGCCGGCGACCGCGGCGCCGCGGCGCGGCAGGAATGGGAAGCACGCCTCGGCGAACTCGGCAGCCGCAAGCGCGCCGAGTTCGAGCGCCGCCTGCGTCATGAGCGTCCGGCCTCGCTGGCAAAGGCCGTGCGCGCTTACAAGAAGGAGCTGCTGGAAAAGCCGATGATTGCGGCAACCCGCAAATCCTCGGAAGCCGTGATCGAAGTCATCGCCGGCGCCATGCCGATGGAATTCCTCGCCGGCTCGGCCGACCTCACCGGCTCCAACAACAACAAGGCGAAGTCCGCGACCGCCTTCTCGGCCAAGACGCCGAAGGGCCGCTTCATCCATTACGGCATCCGCGAGCACGGCATGGCCGCCGCGATGAACGGAATTTTCCTGCATGGCGGCTTCGCGCCGAATGGCGCGACCTTCCTGGTGTTCACCGATTACGCGCGGCCTGCAATGCGCCTTGCCGCCTTGATGGGCTCCGGCGTCGTTTACGTCATGACCCATGACTCGATCGGCCTCGGCGAAGACGGCCCGACCCATCAGCCGGTCGAGCATCTCGCTGCGCTCAGAGCCATTCCCAACATGCGCGTGTTCCGTCCCTGCGATGCGATGGAAGTCGCCGAGTGCTGGGAGCTCGCGCTCAACCGCGTCGACGGCCCGACCGTGCTGGCGCTCACACGGCAGAACCTGCCGCAGCTGCGGACCACCGCACCGAACGATAACCCTTGCGCGGCCGGTGCCTATGAACTGGTCGCCGCCCAGGGCGAAGCCAAGGCGACGCTGTTCGCCTCCGGCTCCGAGGTCGAGATCGCGGTTGCGGCCCAGAAGCAGCTGGCGGAACGCGGCGTCGCCTCGCGCGTTGTCTCCGTTCCCTCGCTCGAGCTGTTGTTAGCGCAACCAGAGGCGAAGCGCGCCGCCATCATCGGCGACGCGCCGGTGAAGATTGCGATCGAGGCCGCGGTGCGCTGGGGCTGGGATGCCGTGATCGGCCAGGATGGCGAATTCATCGGCATGCATTCGTTCGGCGAAAGCGGCCCCGCAAAGGAGCTTTACAAGCATTTCGGCATTACCGCCGAGGCCGCGGTTAACGCTGTGCTGAAGCGCGTTTCCTGAGAGTTGAGCTTGCCGCAAAAAAGGACTACCTAATCTCCCATATGATCAAGCACCGCCCGGCCGAACCGGGCGTCCGCCCCTAAAAAACCCTCGCAGGCGCGTATAGCGCGTTGTGCGGGATGACAACGGTCATTGAAGGAGACGAAACATGGTAGTCCGCGTCGGAATTAACGGTTTTGGCCGCATCGGCCGCAACGTCCTGCGGGCTATCGCCGAGTCAGGCCGCAAGGATATCGAGGTCGTCGGCATCAACGACCTCGGCCCGGTCGAGACCAACGCCCATCTCCTCCGCTTCGACAGCGTCCATGGCCGCTTCCCCGGCACCGTCACCGTCGATGGCGATTCCATCAGCCTCGGCAACGGCAAGATCAAGGTGACCGCCGAGCGCGATCCCTCGAAGCTGCCCTGGAAGGATCTCGGCGTCGACATCGCGCTGGAATGCACCGGCATCTTCACCTCGAAGGACAAGGCTAGCGCGCATCTGACCGCCGGCGCCAAGCGCGTGCTGGTCTCCGCCCCCGCCGACGGCGCCGACGCCACCATCGTATACGGCGTCAACCACGACACGCTGACCAAGGATCATCTGGTCGTCTCCAACGGCAGCTGCACCACCAACTGCCTTGCGCCGGTTGCCAAGGTGCTGAACGATCTCGTCGGCATCGAGACCGGCTTCATGACCACGATCCACGCCTATACCGGCGACCAGCCGACGCTGGACACGCTGCACAAGGATCTCTACCGCGGCCGCGCCGCTGCGATGTCGATGATCCCGACCTCGACCGGTGCCGCGAAAGCGATCGGCCTCGTGCTGCCCGAGCTGAAGGGCAAGCTCGACGGCGTCGCGATCCGCGTGCCGACCCCGAACGTCTCGGTCGTCGACCTCAAGATCGTCGCCAAGCGCTCAACCGACGCCAAGGAAGTCAACGCGGCGATGAAGCGCGCCAGCGAGCAGCAGCTCAAGGGCATCCTCGGCTACACCAGCGCGCCCAACGTCTCGATCGACTTCAACCACGACCCGCACTCCTCGACCTTCCACGAGGACCAGACCAAGGTGCAGAACGGCACGTTGGTGCGCGTGATGTCCTGGTACGACAACGAGTGGGGCTTCTCGAACCGCATGGCGGACACCGCCGTCGCGCTGGCGAAGGTGATCTGATCGGGGTCTCGTGTCCCGGACGCGGTGCAGCGCCTCAGCGCTGCTCCGCAGAGCCGGGACCCATTCAACCGCGGGACTCGCTGTCATGTGGGTCCCGGTTCTGCAGCGCATCGCTCCGCTGCTATCGCAGCGCCGGGGACAAGAGAGATGACCAACAAATTCCGTACCCTCGATGACGTCGACGTGAAGGGCAAGCGCGTGCTGCTGCGCGTCGACCTCAACGTGCCCATGGAGAACGGGCGCGTCACCGACGCCACCCGGCTCGAGCGCGTTGCGCCGACCATCACCGAGATCGCGGACAAGGGCGGCAAGGTCATCCTGCTCGCGCATTTCGGCCGGCCGAAGGGCCGCGACGCCAAGGACTCGCTGAGGGCCGTCGCCGAGGCGCTGGCGAAGGTGGTGAAGAAGCCCGTTGCGTTTGCCGAGGATTGCATCGGCGAGCCCGCGGCCAAGGCGGTTGCCGACCTGAAGGACGGCGACATCCTGTGTCTGGAAAACACCCGCTTCCACAAAGAGGAAGAAAAGAACGATCCCGGCTTCGTCGCGGAGCTCGCTAAGCTCGGCGACATCTGGGTCAATGACGCGTTCTCGGCCGCGCACCGCGCCCACGCCTCGACCGAAGGCCTCGGCCACAAGCTGCCGGCCTATGCCGGCCGCACCATGCAGGCCGAGCTGGACGCGCTGGAGAAGGCGCTGGGCTCGCCGACCAAGCCTGTCATCGCCATCATCGGCGGCGCCAAGGTCTCGACCAAGATCGACCTCTTGGAAAACCTCGTGACCAAGGTCGACGCGCTCGTGATCGGCGGCGGCATGGCCAACACCTTCCTGCACGCGCAGGGCGTTGCGGTCGGCAAGTCGCTGGCCGAGAAGGATCTCGCACCGACCGCGCTGCGCATCATGGAGAAGGCTGACGCCGCCAATTGCGCCATCATCCTCCCTGTCGACGCCACCGTCGCCTACCACTTCGCCGCCAACGCGCCGTCGCATGCCTATGGGCTCGACGCGATCCCGACCGACGGCATGATCCTCGACGTCGGCCCGCAATCGATTGCGCGCGTCCACGCCGCGATCGACGATGCGGCGACGCTGGTCTGGAACGGACCGCTGGGCGCGTTCGAGATGCAGCCGTTCGACCGCGGCACGGTCGCGGCCGCCAAGCACGCCGCCGAGCGCACCAAGGCCAAGAAGCTGATCTCGATCGCGGGCGGCGGCGACACCGTCGCCGCGCTCAACCAGGCCCACGTGGCCAGTGACTTCACCTATGTGTCGACGGCCGGTGGCGCGTTCCTTGAATGGATGGAAGGCAAGCCCCTGCCCGGCGTTGAAGTTCTGCGTAGCAAGTAATCAAGCGGCCCTTGCAGGCCCCCAACGGGAGACAAAGACAGATGGCTCGGATCACGTTACGTCAATTGCTCGACCACGCGGCGGAGAACGATTACGGCGTACCGGCCTTCAACATCAACAATATGGAGCAGGCGCTGGCGATCATGGACGCGGCCAACCAGGTCGACGCGCCCGTCATCATCCAGGCCTCGCGCGGCGCGCGCTCCTACGCCAACGACGTCATGCTCAAGCACATGATGGACGCGGTGACCGAAATCTATCCGCACATCCCGGTCTGCGTGCATCTCGACCACGGCAACGAGCCGGCGACCTGCATGACCGCGATCCAGGCCGGCTTCACCTCCGTCATGATGGACGGCTCGCTCAAGGCCGACGGCAAGACCCCCGGCGACTGGGGCTACAATGTCGGCGTCACCAAGACGGTGACCGACATGGCCCATCTCGGCGGCATCTCGGTCGAGGGTGAGCTCGGGGTGCTCGGCTCGCTCGAAACCGGCATGGGCGACAAGGAAGACGGCCACGGCGCCGAAGGCAAGCTCAGCCACGACCAGCTCCTGACCAATCCGGACGAGGCCGTGAAGTTCGTCCAGGAGACCAAGGTCGACGCGCTCGCGATCGCGATGGGCACCTCGCACGGTGCTTACAAATTCACCCGCAAGCCCGACGGCGACATCCTCGCCATGAACGTGATCGAGGAGATCCACCGCAAGCTGCCGAACATGCATCTCGTCATGCACGGCTCCTCCTCGGTGCCGCAGGACCTGCAGGACATCATCAACGCCTATGGCGGCAAGATGAAGCCGACCTGGGGCGTGCCGGTGGCCGAGATCCAGCGCGGCATCAAGAACGGCGTGCGCAAGATCAACATCGACACCGACAACCGCATGGCCATGACCGGCCAGATCCGCAAAGTGCTGAAGGACAACCCGGAAGAGTTCGATCCGCGCAAGTACCTGAAGCCGGCGATGGAGGCGATGACCAAGCTGTGCAAGCAGCGCCTGCAGGAGTTCAACACCGCAGGCCAGGCCTCCAAGATCAAGAAGGTGCTGACCACCGCCGAGATGGCCAAGCGCTACGCCAAGGGCGAGCTGGACCCCCGCGTCGCGTAAGCGATCGCGAGGTGGCGTAAACCAGTGCACCTCTCTCCGTCATTCCGGGGCGCCGCAGAGCGGCGAGCCCGGAATCCATAACCACAGCCTGGGGTTATGGATTCCGGGCCTGCGCCTTCCGGCGCATCCCGGAATGACAGTCTTTTTGTGGCACGACATTCCCTCCCCCCCTTTACCCTGCGACGAACGATAACTCGGCAATTGCCCGAGAACGGTCTATTTTCACGGGCAAGGGCAGAATCGTTTTGGGAGGACCTCTCGATGAATCTGACTGAGCTCAACAGAATCGCGACCGCCATGGTCGCGCCGGGCAAGGGCATCCTTGCCGCCGACGAATCCTCCGGCACCATCAAGAAGCGCTTTGACGCAATCGGCGTGGAATCGACGGAAGAGAACCGCCGCGACTATCGCGAGATGCTGTTTCGCTCCAAGGACGCCATGAGCCAATACATCTCGGGCGTGATCCTCTATGACGAGACGATCTGGCAGAATGCCAAGGACGGCACGCCGCTGGTCAAGCTGATCGAGCAGGCTGGCGCCATTCCCGGCATCAAGGTCGACGAAGGCACGCAAGGCTTACCGATGTGCCCGGGTGAGCTCGTCACCGTCGGGCTCGACAAGCTCGCCGAGCGCCTGAAGAAATATCACGAGCGCGGCGCGCGCTTCGCCAAATGGCGCGCGGTGATCGACATCGGCAGCGGCATCCCCTCGATGACCGCGATCAGCGTCAATGCCCACGCGCTGGGCCGTTATGCCGCGCTGTGCCAGGCCGCGCAGATCGTGCCGATCGTCGAGCCGGAGGTGCTGATGGACGGCGACCACGACATCGACCGCTGCTATGAGGTGACGCAACGCGTGCTCAACAAGACCTTCCAGGAATTGCGCGTCCAGCGCGTCGCGCTCGAAGGCATGGTGCTGAAGCCGAACATGGCGATCTCTGGCAAGAAATGCGCAAAGCAGGCCTCCGTCGAGGAGGTCGCGGAGAAGACGATCCGGCTGCTGAAGGCCTGCGTGCCGGCGGCGGTGCCAGGCATCGCCTTCCTCTCCGGCGGCCAGTCGGACGAGGAGGCAACCGCGCATCTCAACGCCATGCACAAGCTCGGTCCGCTGCCCTGGGGCCTGACCTTCTCCTATGGCCGCGCGCTGCAGGCCGCGCCGCAGAAGGCCTGGTCCGGGAGGCCTGAGAACGTCGCGGCCGGCCAGCGCGCCTTCAGCCATCGCGCGCGCATGAACGGCCTCGCCTCCAAGGGCGAATGGCAAAGCAGCCTGGAACAGAAGGCAGCCTAGACCTTGTCGAACAAACCGCTTCCGCCGCGCCCGGCGCCGCGTCTCTATCTCGCGACGCCCGTCGTCGATGATCCCGCGACGCTGGTCGCCGCGCTGCCCGAGCTGATCGCGTCCGCCGACGTCGCCGCCGTGCTGCTGCGGCTGAAGGAAACCGATCAGCGCAGCATGACCTCGCGCGTCAAGGCATTGGCGCCGCCGGTGCAGAAGGCGGGCGCGGCACTCCTCGTCGACGGCCACCCTGATATCGTCGCGCGCGGCGGCGCCGACGGCGCGCACCTGCCCGGCATCGCCGCGCTGAAGGAGGCGCTGCCGTCGCTCAAGCCAGATCGCATCGCCGGTGTCGGCGGGCTGACGACGCGGCACCATTCCATGGATGCGGGCGAGATGGGCGCGGATTATTTGCTGTTCGGCGAGCCCGATGCGAAAGGCCAGCGTCCCTCGGCGCAGGCGATCGCCGAGCGGCTGGACTGGTGGGCCGAGCTGTTCGAGCCGCCCTGCGTCGGCTTTGCCATTTCGCTGGACGAAGCCCACGACTTCGCCCTCAGCGGCGCCGATTTCGTGCTGGTCGGCGACTTCATCTGGGCCGATCCGCGCGGCCCCAAGGCCGCGTTGATCGAGGTCGATGCCGCGATCAAGAAGGCCCATGCGACGGCGCTGGCCGGCCAAGATCCTGCGAGCCAAGATCCTGCGAGCCAAGATCCTGCGCGCCAGGAGCACGGCTAGCGCCCGACATGAAGCTCCCGTGCATCACCATGCTGGCCACGCTGCTGCTGACCGTCCCTGCGGCCGCGCAGCTGCAGATCAACCCGCCGGCGACGACGCCGAGCGCACCGGCAGAGAAGCAGAAGCCGAAGCCGCCCGCGCCGGCCAAGAAGAAGGAGGCCGCGCCGGCGCCGAAGCCCTCTTCATCTCCAAAGCCGTCCGCCTCGCCCAAGCCGGCAACCGTGATCCCCGCGCCGCCGTCCGACGATCCCAACGTCGATCTGGTGTTCGGCGCCTATCAGCGCGGCCAGTACAAGACGGCGTTCGAGCTCGCCACCGCGCGGGCGCAAGGGGGCGATGCCAAGGCGATGACCATGCTCGGCGAGCTCTATTCCAACGCCATGGGCATAAGGCGCGATTACGCGAAAGCGGCCGAATGGTACAAGCGCGCCGCCGATTCCGGCGATCGCGAGGCGATGTTCGCGCTCGCCATGCTGCGCATTTCCGGCCGCGGCGGCCCGGTCGACAAAAACGAGGCAGTCAAGCTGATGGCCTCCGCCGCCAAGCTCGGCGAGCCCAAGGCGGCCTATAACCTCGCTCTGCTCTATCTGGACGGCCAGACGCTGCCGCAGGACATCAGGCGTTCGGCGGAGCTGCTGCGCCAGGCCGCCGATGCAGGCCTGCCCGAAGCGCAATACGCGCTCGCGACCTTCTACAAGGAAGGCACCGGCGTGCCGAAGGACCCCGAGCGCGCGGTGCGGCTGCTGCAGGCCGCCTCGCTCGCCGACAATGTCGATGCCGAGGTCGAATACGCCATCGCGATGTTCAACGGCACCGGCACGCCGAAGAACCAGCCGGCCGCCGTCGCCCTGCTCCGCAAGGCCTCCCGCCAAGGCAGCGCGATCGCGCAGAACCGCCTCGCATGGGTGCTGATCAACGGCGTGGGCACGCCCGTGGACAAGATCGAGGGCTTCAAATGGCACCTGGTGGCCAAGACATCAGGCAAGGGCGACCCCGAGCTCGACAAGCAGCTCTCCGATCTGCCGGCCGATGACCGCGCCAAGGCCGAGGCCGCCGCCAGGAAGTGGCTCGGGTCCAAATGACTTGACGCGGGGCCCCTCACGGGGCACCCAGTCCCCCAAACAGGCGTGTTTCCGCGCCCCTCTCCCCGATCAAGACCAGAAGCACATGCTGTATTCCGCCACTATCAACGTCATGGTCAAGGCCGCGCGCCGCGCCGGCCGCAGCCTCAAGCGCGATCTCGGCGAGATCGAGCATCTCCAGGTCTCGCTGAAGGGGCCGGCCAATTTCGTCTCGCTCGCCGACAAGCGCGCCGAGGAGATCCTCTACCAGGACCTCGCCAAGGCCCGCCCCGGCTACGGCTTCATCGGCGAGGAAGGGGGACAGCGCGAGGGCACCGACAAGAGCCACACCTGGATCGTCGATCCCTTGGACGGCACCACCAACTTCCTGCACGGCATCCCGCAATTCGCCATCTCGATCGGCCTCGCCCGCGAAGGCACCGTGATCGCGGGCGTGATCTACAACCCCGCCAATGACGAGCTCTACATCGCCGAGCGCGGCAAGGGCGCCTTCCTCAACGACCAGCGCCTGCGCGTCGCCGGCCGCCGCCAGCTGAGCGAATGCGTGGTGGCCTGCGGCCTGCCCCATATCGGCCGCGGCGATCACGAGGAATTCCGCCGCGAGATGACCGCGATCCAGGACCGCGTCGCCGGCCTCCGCCGCTTCGGCGCCGCCTCGCTCGATCTCGCCTTCGTCGCCGCCGGCCGCCTCGACGGCTATTGGGAGCGCGATTTGCAATCCTGGGATATCGCCGCCGGTATGCTGATGGTGCGCGAAGCCGGCGGCACCGTGAGCGATATCGCCACGCCGGGCGACCCTCTGGTCACGGGGCACGTCGTGTGCGGCAATGAGTACGTGCACGGGGAGCTGGTGAAGATTTTGCGGAGGTAATCTCCGCTCGTCATTCCGGGACGCGCCTCTCGGCGGGCCCGGAATCCATTCATCGACTGTGATTGCGGCTTGATGGATTCCGGGCTCGCGCTACGCGCGCCCCGGAATGACAGCTTCAGTGGCCCTGCGACGCTGGCGCCGGCCGGCCGTGCGCTTCGGCTTCCCGCGCCGGCGCTGGCTCGCGATCCCCCGCCAGCACGCGCTGCACGGAGACGAAGAACACCGGCACCATCAACAGCGCCAGGATCACCACGGCGATCATGCCGCCCATCACGACTGAGCCGAGCGCCTGCTGGCTGGCGCCGCCGGCGCCGTGGGCGATGGCCATCGGCAGCACGCCGCAGATGAAGGCGAGGCCGGTCATCAGGATCGGGCGGAAGCGCAGGCGGCAGGCCTCGATGGTGGCTTCGACCAGCGGCTTGCCTTCCTTCCGCAGGTCCTTCGCGAACTCGATGATCAGGATCGCGTCCTTGGCCGCAAGGCCGATGATGGTGATCAGGCCGACGGTGAAATAGACGTCGTTGGGCAGGCTCCGCAGCGTCGCAGCCGCGACCGCGCCGACGATGCCGAGCGGCACGGTGAGCAGCACCGCGAGCGGAATGGTCCAGCTCTCGTAGAGCGCGGCGAGGCACAGGAACACCACGAACACCGACAGCGCCAGCAGGAACGGCGCCTGCGAGCCCGACAGCTTTTCCTGCAGCGACTGTCCGGTCCATTCGTAGCCGAAGCCGCGCGGCAGTCTGCCGGCGAGCCGCTCCATTTCCGAAATGGCGTCGCCCGAGGTGAAGCCGGGCCTGGCTTCGCCGGAGATGCGCACCGCCGGATAATAGTTGAAGCCGGCGATCTGCGTCGGGCCGCGCGCCCATTCCACCGTGGCAAAGGACGAGAACGGCACCAGCTGGCCGCGGCTGTTCTTGACGTTGTAATTGAGGATGTCCTCGGTCCGCATGCGGTCGCGCGCGTCTGCCTGCACCACGACGCGCTGCATGCGGCCGCGGTTCGGGAAGTCGTTGATGTAGTTCGAGCCGAGATTGGTCGAGATGGTGTTGTTGATGTCCTCGAAAGTGACCCCGAAGGCGCCGGCCTTCTCGCGGTCGATCATGAGATTGACCACCCCCGCCTCGGGCAGGCCTTCGATATAGACCTTCTGCAGCACCGGGCTGGCATTGGCCTCCGCGATCAGCTGGTCGGCGGCGCGCATCAATTGCTGATAGCCCTTCTGGCCGCGGTCCTGCAGGCGGAACGAGAAGCCGGACGAGTTGCCGAGATTGTCGATCGGCGGCGGCTGCAACGCCGAGATCTTTGCGTCGCGGATCGACGAGCCCAGGTCGCGGTTGATGTCGTTGACGATCGCAGCAGCGGAATCTTTAGGCCCGCGCTCCGACCAGTCCTTCAGCGTGATGAAGGCCTGCGCGGTGTTCATGCCCTGGCCGGAGAAGCTGAAGCCGGTGAGGAAGGTGACGTTGTCGACGCCCGGCCGCTGCGCCAGATATTTCTCCACCTTCTCGATCACGGCTTCCGTGCGGGCGTAGGACGAATCCGACGGCGTCTGCACGTCGGTGGTGACGAAGCCCTGGTCGTCGACCGGCAGGAAGCCGCCGGGCAGGTTGACGAAGGCCCAGGACAGGCCGACCAGCAGCGCGGCATAGACCAGCATCAGGCGGCCGGTGCGGTTCAGCGAGAAGCCGACGGTGCGCGAATAGCGCTCCTTGCCGCCTTCGAGCATGCGGTTGAACCAGCCGAACACGCCTCTCTTCGCATGACCGTGGCCGGCCTCGACGGGCTTGAGCAGGGTCGCACACAGCGCCGGCGTCAACGACAGCGCCAGGAAGGCGGAGAAGCCGATCGCGGCGACCATGGTGACCGAGAACTGGCGGTAGATGATGCCGACCGAGCCCGGGAAGAACGCCATCGGCACGAACACCGCCATCAGCACCAGGGTGATGCCGATGATGGCGCCGGTGATCTGCGACATGGCTTTCCGCGTCGCTTCCTTCGGCGGCAGGCCCTCCTCGGCCATGATGCGTTCGACGTTCTCGACCACCACGATGGCGTCGTCGACGAGGATGCCGACCGCGAGCACCATGCCGAACATCGAGAGCATGTTGATGGAGTAGCCGGCGAGCAGCAGCGTGGAGCAGGCGCCGAGCAACGCCACCGGCACCACGATGGTCGGAATGATGGTGTAACGGATGTTCTGGAGAAATAAGAACATCACCACGAACACCAGCACCACGGCCTCGACCAGCGTCGACAGCACCTTCTTGATCGAGGCCTCGACTACGGGCGTGATGTTGTAGGGGATCTCGTAGCTGATGTTGGCCGGGAAGAAGCGCGACAGCTCCTTCATCTTGGCTTCGACCGCGCTCGCGGTGGCCAGCGCGTTGCCGGTCGGCGACATCAGCACCGAAAGACCGGCGGTCGGCTTGCCATCGAGGCGGGTGTTGAACTGATAGCTGAGGCCGCCGACCTCGACGCGCGCGACGTCGCGCAGGCGCACGGTCGAGCCGTCGGCATTGGCGCGCAGGATGATGGCGCCGAACTCGTCCGGCGACGACAGCTGGCCCTTGACCAGCACCAACGCCGAGGTGCGCTGGTTCGACGTCGACGGTTCGGCGCCGATGCTGCCGGAGGCGACCTGCGCGTTCTGCGCGGTGATGGCCTTGTTGACATCGTCGGCGGTCAGCCCGTAGCCGACGAGTTTTGCGGGATCGACCCAGACACGAAGACTGCGCTCGGTCGAATAGAGCGTGGCGCGGCCGACGCCGGGAATGCGGCGGATCTCGCCGAGCACGTTGCGGATCATGAAGTCGCCGAGGCCGACTTCATCCAGGCTGCCGTCGGTCGAGTTCAGCGTGATGATCTGCAGCACCGCGCTGGAGGCTTCCTCGATCAGGATGCCCTGCTGCATCACCGCGCGCGGCAGGCGAGCCTCGACCCGCTTGATCCGGTTCTGGACCTCGACCGAGGCGGCGCTGGTATCGGTGCCCGGCTGGAAGTTGGCGATGATCTCGACCTGGCCGAGCGAGTCGCTGGTCGATTCGAAATTGAGGATATTGGCGGCGCCGTTGAGCTCCTCCTCGATCAGCCGCGTGACGCTGTTGTAGAGGTTTTCCGGCGAGGCGCCGGGATAGCTGGTCGAGACCGAGATCGAAGGCGGCGCGATGATCGGATATTGCGCGATCGGCAGCAGCGGCACCGCGATGGCACCGATCAAGCAGATGAACAGCGCAACCACCCAGGCGAAGATCGGCCTGTCGATGAAGAAACTCGGCATTGGCCGTTTATCCTCGTTGTTTCGTTAGATCCTCATGGCGAGGAGCGCGGAACGCGCGTCTCGAACCATGAAGGCCCGGCTCTCTCCCGGCCATCCTTCGAGACGCCCGCTTCCAGCGGGCTCCTCAGGATGAGGACGACACTTGCAAAGCCGTCCGGTTACCGCGTGAGCTTAAGGGCGTGCCGGTTGTCCGCGGTCGCGTCCGCCTCGGACCAGGATTGCGGCTGGACCTTGTCGCCGGCCGCGAATTTCTGGAAGCCTTCGACCACGACCTTGTCGCCGGCCTTCAGGCCTTCGGTGACGAACCAGAGGCCGTCCTGCACCGATCCGGTGCGCACCGGCTGCACCGCGATGTGGTTGTCGTCCTTGACCACGAACACCTCGCTGCCGCCGCCGCCGTTGCGCTGGATCGCCTGCTGCGGCACCGCGATCGCGTCGGAATCGAGACCCTGGTCGATCCGGACCCGCACATACATGCCCGGCAGCAGCTCGCGCTTGGGATTGCGGAACTCGCCGCGCAACGTCACCTGGCCGGTGTGGGCGTCGACCTTGGCGTCGGAGAACAGCAGCTTGCCGTCGAGCGAATAGATGGTGTTGTCGTCGAGCACGAGGCGCACCTTGGCGGCATCGGCGGCGATGCGCTCGAGGTCGCCGGTCTCGAAGGCACGGCGGAGCTGGTTGAGCTCGGTCACCGACTGGGTGAAGTCGGCATAGATCGGATCGAGCTGCTGGATGGTGGCGAGATTGGTCTCGTTCTGCACGGCGAGCGCGCCCTCGCTGACGAGGGCCGCACCGACCACGCCGTCGATCGGCGCGCGAACGGTGGCATAGTCGAGATTGAGCTTGGCCCGCGCGAGCTCGGCCTTGCGGCCTTCGACCTCGGCATGGGCCTGGCGTTCGGCCGCGATCGCCTTCTCGTTCTCGGCTTCAGGGGCGGCGCGATCCCTGGTCAGGGTGGCGATACGATGCGCCTGTTGCCTGGCCTGCATCAAAGCCGCTTCGGACTTGGCCAGCGCGGCCTCATTCGCCATCACCTCGACCTCGAACGGGCGCGGATCGATGCGGTAGAGCGGATCGCCGGCCTTCACCTCGCTGCCCTGGCGGAACAGGCGCTCGACCACGATGCCGGACACGCGCGGCCGCACGTCGGAGACCCGCGTCGGCGCGATCCGGCCCGGCAGCTCGCGCACCACGGCGCGGGACTGCGGCTTGACGACGACGATGCTGACGTCAGGAGCGGGCGGCTGGGCGGCGGACACCGCGGAGCTGGATTCGTCGCAGCCTGCCAGAAGCGGCGCAAGGGCCGCGAGCATCATTGCAACGCATGCCGATCGCGCGCGAAGTCCGGACATGAAGTGGGGTGCCCCGATGTTGTTGAAACTGATCGTGCTCGCGCACGGCCCGTTCTGGACCTTTTACACGCGACTGATGCCGCCAAAATAGAATGCATCTGCTGCGATGCAACGCATGGCGCGGGCGGCTCATTGTCACACAGCTTATGCTGCTGAGATCAGAAGGCTTTTACGGTGTCACTTGATTGTGAGTCGGGGTCCACCGGCGCGTGCTGCGACGGAACATCGCAATTACTCGGCGGCCTTCATCCGGTAGTGGCTGACGCCCCATTCGGTTCCATCGGCGTAGCCGAACAGGCCCGAGGTCGCGAGCAGGAACCAGCGCCAGCGACGGATCCAGAGAGCGGCCTCCTCGCTATAGACCCTGCGCAAGGATGCCTCGATGGCCTCGCGATGCGCATCGAAATTGGCGAGCCAGTCGTTGGCGGTGCGCTGGTAATGCGTCCCGCTCCAGCACCATTCCTTCTCGACCGCGAAGATATCGTCGAACTGCCTGACCAGGTGATGGCTCGGCATCAACCCGCTTGTATAGAGGTGCTGCGCGATCCAGTCGTCGCGATCGGCGGGGTCAAGCAGATGCGAGCCGGAACGGTGGGTGACGACGTGCATGAAGAACCGCCCCTCCGGCGTGAGCCATGACCGCGCGCGCGTCATCAGCTTGCGCCAGTTGCGCATCTGCTCGAACATCTCGACCGAGACGATGCGGTCGAACTGCCCCTCGGGCGCGAACACGTTCATGTCGGCCGTGACCACGCGCAGATTGAGCAATCCGCGCAGCCGCGCCTCCTCCTCGACATAGGCGCGTTGCGCCTGTGAAGTCGCGACCGCCGTCACCCTGGCGTGCGGAAACTGCCGCGCCATCCACAGGGACAGCGAGCCCCAGCCGCAGCCGAGCTCGAGGATGGTCTGGCCGTCGGCCAGGCCGGCATGCTCGACGGTCTGGCGCAGCGCCTCCTCCTCCGCCTCCCGCAAGGTGGTCGCGCCGGTCTTGTAGAAGCAGGAGGAGAATTTACGGTTGGGACCGAGCAAATCGGCGAAGAAGGCGGCAGGCACCTGGTCATGCCCGGCATCTGTACCCTCGGCGATCGGCCGCAGCATCATCCGGCCGGCAAAGGCGGCATCGTCGCCGGCGCCCAGGGCGGACAGGCGCGTCGCCATGCGGGAGCACAGGCGCTGGATCGCGGCGCGGATCACCACGTCCGGCAGCGGCACACGCTCGGCAGTCCCGATGATCGCGGAAACGACGCTCATGCGCCCCCCGAATGGCGAAATTCTGCAGAGACCTGCTTATCAAAGCGCCGCTTCCGGTCCGGGTTCCCCGAGCTGTCCCCGAAATCGGCGCATCCGGCGCTTTTTTTGGGCCGGCGCTGTGCCATAGTGCGCGCCGCAAGCAAGCTTACGTAACGGATGATACTGGCATGCGGTCTGGCACTTCCCGATCAACCATGGACATCGAGTACACGAAACTGTCCTCGCCCAGCGTCTTCCTGGTGCGGATGCTGGTCTTCCTGGTGCTGTGCACGCTGGTGGGCGTGGTGCTCTACAAGCAGATCATCCAGGCCTTCTTCGCCAATCCCGGGCTCAATGCCCTGATCGGCGGCGTGCTGTTCATCGGCATCATCCTCGCCTTCCGCCAGGTCATCCGGCTCTATCCCGAGGTCTCCTGGGTCAACAATTTCCGCGTCGCCGATCCCGGCCTGGCGCCGTCCCGTCACCCCAAGCTGCTGGCGCCGATGGCGGCGATCCTGGGTGGGGAGCGCTCGGGGCGGATGACCATCACCCAGACCACCATGCGGCACCTGCTCGATTCGATCGCGACCCGCCTGGACGAGGCCCGCGACATCTCCCGCTACATGACCGGCCTGCTGGTGTTCCTCGGCCTGCTCGGCACCTTCTGGGGCCTGATCGAGACGGTCGGCTCGGTCGGCAAGGTGATCGACGGGCTCAAGGTGGGGGGCGATTCCGGGGCGCTGTTCGACACGCTGAAGGAGGGCCTCGCCGCCCCGCTCGGAGGCATGGGCATCTCGTTCTCCAGCTCGCTGTTCGGCCTCGCCGGCTCGCTGATCCTCGGCTTCCTCGATCTGCAATCGAGCCAGGCGCAGAACCGCTTCTACACCGACCTCGAAGACTGGCTCGCCACCACCGTGCGCGAATACGGCAATGGCGATGTGCCCGCCGCCGCCTCCGGCGGCGGTGTCGCCAGCGGGGAGCTTCAGGCCGCGGTCGAACGCCTGCGTTCCGTGTTCGAGGAAGGCAGCGCCGGCCGCGGCACCACGGCGGCGATGGCGAGCCTTGCCGAAGCGATCCAGGCGCTGGTCTCACACATGCGCACCGAGCAGCAGATGATCCGCGAATGGGCCGACGGCCAGGGCGAGCAGAACCGCGAGATCCGCCGCCTGTTGGAGCGGATCGCGCGCCAGCCCGAGAAGAGTTGAGGGCTGGCTGAACCATCGTGCCCCGGACGCAGCGCAGCACGCAGTGATGCGCTGCTGAGCCGGGGCCCATTTGACGAGTGAATCTGGGTCCCGGCTCTGCGAAGCAGCGTTGCACGCTGCATCGCGTCCGGGACACGAAAGAAACGGAGACGTTAATGGCTCTAGCGCGCGGCCGCCGCAGCGAAGGCGCCTTCAATTATTGGCCCGGCTTCGTCGATGCGCTGTCGACGCTGGTGCTGTCCATCGTCTTCCTGCTGTCGGTGTTCCTCGTCGTGCAGTTCTTCCTGTCGCAGGAGGTCACCGGCAAGGACAAGGCGCTGGAGCAGCTCAACGCCAAGATCGCCCAGCTCAACGAGCTGTTGTCGCTGGAGAAGCTCGGCAAGCTCACGCTCGACGACCAGGTCTCGCAATTGAAGGCCGGGCTCGCCTCGGCCGAGACCGAGCGCGACCGCATCAAGGGGCTCTATGACGGCCTCGCCGCCGCCGGCAACGACGCGCAAGGCAAGACCGCCGAGCTCGGCAAGGCGCTGGATTCCGAGAAGGCGGTCTCGGCGCGGGCGCTGGCGCAGATCGAGGTGTTGAACCAGCAGATCAGCGCGCTGCGCCGGCAATTGGCGGCGCTGGAAGAGGCGCTCGATGCCTCCGAGAAGCGCGACAAGGAATCGCAGAACCGCATCGCCGACCTTGGCTCGCGCCTGAACGTCGCCCTGGCGCAGCGCGTGCAGGAATTGTCGCGCTACCGCTCGGAATTCTTCGGCCGGCTGCGCGCAATCCTCGGCAACCGCCCCGACATCCGCATCGTCGGCGACCGCTTCGTATTCCAGTCCGAAGTGTTCTTCGACACCGGCCAGGCGGTGCTGCTGCCCGAGGGCCGCGCCGAGCTCGACACCTTGGCAGCGGCGCTGATCGAACTCGACAAGAAGATCCCGAGCGACATCCCCTGGGTGCTGCGCGTCGACGGCCATACCGACGTGCGCCCCGTCAACGGTCCGAACTTCAAGTCGAACTGGGACCTGTCCGCGGCGCGCTCGATCTCGGTGGTGCAATATCTGGTCTCGCTCGGCGTGCCCGCCCAGCGCCTCGTCGCCGCCGGCTTCGGCGAGTTCCAGCCGCTCGATACCGGCAACACGGAAGAGGCCTACAAGCGCAACCGCCGCATCGAGCTGAAACTGACGGAGCGGTAGTGAGCGCGCTCCACCTCCGCCCCTACGCGGCCTCCGACGAGGCCGCCGCGATCGATCTCTGGCATCGCACCTGGCAGCAGGCCTATCCGCAGATCGACTTCGCGGCTCGGCTGGACTGGTGGCGCGAGCGCTGGCTGAGGGATCTGGTGCCGAAGGCCCAAATCGTGGTGGCGGAACAGAACGGCGCGCTGACCGGTTTCGTCACCATCGACGGCGAGGGCTATCTCGACCAGCTCGTGGTCGATCCCGCGCATTGGGGCTCGGATGCGGCACGGCTGCTGGTGGATGAAGCCAAGCGGCTGTCGCCTTCGGGCGTCACGCTGCTCGTCAATAAGGACAATGCCCGCGCCATCCGCTTCTACGAGCGCAACGGCTTTGCCCATGCCGGTGACGACGTGAATCCGACCTCGGGCCGGCCGGTGTTGAAGATGGTGTGGCGGGCGTGAGGCCTGTCACATCGGGGATCCCAAGGCGCCGGTTATTCGTTGTCTCAAGGCATGGCCGATGGAGACGATCGATGAAGCTGAGCGAGCTGGCCAAGGGGTCCTCGGTGATGCTGGGCGTCATCGTCGCCGGCTATGTGTCGACGACCTATGTCGACCAGCGCTTTGCGACATCGAGCGCCCCTGCGCAGACGAACAGCCCTGAGGGATCAGCCTGCGTCGAAGCAGACGGCAGCTGGAAGAACTGGCCCTGGCCGAACGTGCCGGCGCTGTCACCGAAGTGCCGGTAACGTGCGAAGCTCCCTCCACACGTCATTGCGAGCGCAGCGAAGCAATCCAGAGTCTTTCCGCGGAAACAGTCTGGATTGCTTCGCTGCGCTCGCAATGACGAGAGTGAGGCGACGCCTCACGCCCCCTCGAACTGCAGCCGCGCCAGCCTGGCGTAGAGCCCGTTCGCGGCCACGAGCTCGGCATGCGTGCCCTGCTCGACGATCTTGCCCTGGTCCATCACCAGGATGCGGTCGCAGGAGAGCACGGTGGCGAGGCGATGGGCGATCACCAGCGTAGTGCGGTGGCGCATCAGCTCTTCCAGCGCGGTCTGCACCAGCGTCTCGCTTTCGGCGTCGAGCGCGGAGGTGGCTTCGTCCAGCAGCAGCAGCGGCGCATCGCGCAGGATGGCGCGCGCGATCGCGATGCGCTGGCGCTGGCCGCCGGAGAGCGTCACGCCGCGCTCGCCGAGCGCCGTCTCGAAACCCTCGGGCAGGCGGCGGATGAATTCGGCGGCATGGGCGAGCTCGGCGGCGCGCTCGACCTCGGCATCGGTCGCATCGGGCCGGCCGAAGCGAATGTTCTCGCGGGCGCTCGCGGCGAACACCACGGAGTCCTGCGGCACCAGTGCGATGCGCGCGCGGAAATCCCCGGGGTCGGCGGACTTGACCGGCACGCCGTCGAGCGAGATCGACCCGCTGCGCGGATCGTAGAAGCGCAGCAGCAGATGAAAGATGGTGCTCTTGCCGGCGCCGGAGGGACCGACGATCGCGACCTTCTCGCCGGGGCGCACGGTGAACGACACCGCGTCGAGCACCTTGACGTCGGACCGTGCCGGATAGGCGAAGCTGACCCGATCGAAGCCGACCTCGCCGCGCGCCGGCACCGGCAGCGCAAGCGGCGCCGCAGGCGCGGCGATCTCGGGCTGGACGTGGAGGATCTCGAACAGGCGCTCGGCTGCGCCCGATGCGGCCGAGACCTCGCCCCAGACCTCGCTGAGCTGGCCGAGGCCGGCTGCGGCAAACACCGCATACAGCACGAACTGGCCGAGCCGGCCCGGCGTGATCGCGCCGGTGAGCACGTCATGCGAGCCGATCCAGAGAATGGCGACCACGCTTGCGAACACGATGAAGATGATGATTGCCGTCAGCACGGCGCGGGCCTGGGTCGAGGTGCGCGCGGCTTCATAGGCCTGCTCGACCTCGCCGCCGAAACGCTTCTCGGCAAATTGCTCGCTGGTATAGGCCTGCACAGTGCGGATCGCGCCGACCAATTCGCCCGCATAGGCGGAGGCATCGGCGAGCGTGTCCTGCGCGTTGCGCGACAGGCGCCGCACCCAGCGCCCGAACGCCACAAGCGGCAGCACGATCAGGGGAATGGCGAGCAGCACGAAGCCGGAGAGCTTCGGGCTCGTGATCACCATCATCGCCGTCGCGCCCAGGAACATCATCAGGTTGCGCAGCGCGATCGAGACGGAGGCACCGACGGCCGATTTCAGCTGGGTGGTGTCGGCGGTGAGGCGCGAGATCAGTTCGCCGCTGCGCGCGGAATCGAAGAAGGCGGGGGACAGCGACAGCAGATGGGCGAAGACGTCGCGCCGGAGATCGGCGACGATGCGTTCGCCGATCGTCATCACGAGGTAGTAGCGCGCGGCACTGGCGATCGCGAGCACGGCAACGACCGCGAGCATGACCGAGAAGTAGCTGTTGATCAGCTCGATGCCCTCGGGCGTCAGGCCGAAATCGATCATCCTGCGCACCGCGACCGGCACCAGCAGCGTCGTCAGCGCGGCGATCGTGAGCGCGACGAAGGCCAGCGCCGCGCGGCCGCGATAGCGGATCACATAGGGCGCGAGCGCCAGCAGCGGCCGCAGCTTGGCGCGGCCCTTGGCCGGCGCTTCGATCAGCTCGGCCTCGATCGAGGGGGTGTCCGCGGCGTTCATTGCGGGCTGATCGACATATTGGTCATCAAGCCGTTCCACTGCGCTCATGAGATCCGACCCATTGCATTCGTTTGCTCCCAATAGGCCGGTGCATCAGTAGTGGCAAATCCGGGAAGTCCCTTAGGGCAAACCCCCGGTTCACCGCGGCAGCATGGCTTGTTTTGCCGGGTTTCGTGAGGTATAGAGCCGCCCAAATCCGTCATTCGCGAGCCACCCAAGAAGGCGCCGGAGCGCCGAGGAATTGCCATGAAAGCCGAAATTCATCCGAATTATCATACGATTAAGGTCGTCATGACCGACGGAACCGAGTACCTGACCCGCTCCACCTGGGGCAAGGAAGGCGACACGCTGAACCTCGACATCGACCCGAAGTCGCACCCGGCCTGGACCGGCGGCTCCGCCCAGATCATGGACCGCGGCGGCCGCGTCTCGCGCTTCCAGAAGAAGTTTTCGGGCTTCCTCAAGAAGGATTGAGCCGGCCGCAGGGCTGGACACGAAAACGCCCCCGGGGAGACCGGGGGCGTTTTTGTTTTGGGGCCGGTCGTCGGCCAAGGCCGAGGACTCGCAGGGTGGGCAAAGCGAAGCGTGCCCACGACCTCTATTGTGATCCCAAGAGAGAGATGGTGGGCACGGCGCTTTGCGCCTTTGCCCACCCTTACGGCACCGGTGCGACCTACCGCTCGAACGCGGCCTTCAGCGCGTTGAGGTGCGGCACCAGCGGATTGCCGATCGCGGCCTGCTCGGCCGGCGGGGTATGGATCGTGCTGTCGAGGCGGCGGACACGGGTCTGCAGGCTCATCGAGCGATGGATCAGGTCCTGAAGCTGTGCGGGCAACTTCTCGATGGTGTCGGCCGGGCCGGGATCGGCGGCGGTGAGCTTGACCTTGGTCTTCTCACGGTTGGCCTGGCTCAGCGTCATCTCGCCTTCCTTCACCGCGCGGTGCAGCAGCAGCCAGGAGGCGAGCTGCATCAGACGCGTGGTGAGGCGCATGCTCTCGGTCGCGTAGGTGAGGCTGACGGCGCGGTCGAGCGCCTTGGCCTCGACGCGGCCAGCGCCGTCGAGATAGGCGGCGGTTTCCTCGACGAGGTCCATGCCCTCCCGGAACAGGCTGCCGAACGCCGCAGAATTGGTGAATCGCTCGCTGAGCTGAACGAGAGCGCCTTCGGCCTGCAAACGTTCCATGGTTAACGCCTCTTACGCAACTGTTTGACTGCCCGGCTTTGGCGCCGGCTTATGATGAACAAATCATTGCGCGGGCGAGAGGCGGAGTCCAGTGACAAGCGCGGATATGGTTTCCGCGGGTCAATCCTTCGGAATGCAACCGGACGGGGATGCTAGACAGCGGGAGCGGAAGCAAAAAAAGAGCCGCCGGAGACCGGCGGCTTTGAAAGTTGATAACAGGGAGGCGTCAAACAGAGTGGACAGGAGCCACTCGGTGTCCAAACGAGGACAGTTCCAGTCATAAACCCGAAAGCTTAATCCGAAGTAAACGAGCTAATTTTTTGGGATTTCGTTAGCCATGTCGGCCAGTGGCCGAATGAAGCGCGGAACAATCTTCAGCCGTCATTCCGGGGCGCGACGACGTCGCGAGCTACGATGCGCAATTGCGCATCTGAGAATCCATAGCCCCAGGAAGATGGATTGGCCCGCCTGCCAGTTTCAACGGCTTGTGGTTATGGATTCCGGGCTCGGCGCTGACGCGCCGCCCCGGAATGACGAGGCGGAGAAAGTTCGGCCCACGCGTCCGGGACGACAGTCGTTGTGGGGCGACTGCTACGACTTGAAAATGCTGTTCGCCGCATCGCGCGAGGCGCGCTTCTTGGTGGCGGCTTCTTCCAGTCTTGCGATCTCGGTCTTGAGCAGCGCGACACGCTCGGTCAGTTCCTCCACTGACAAGAGTGAGAGGTCCTGTCCAATCTCATGGCTGATCTTCTTGCGCGGGCGGTCGTCGTCTTCCATCGGCATCGTCGTTCCTCCTCTCGTCCGCGGACCGGACCACATGGCCTAAGGCGGTTGCCAGCCTGCACCGCGCTGGCTAAGCAAGGGCCTCGTTTCCTCCCGCACCTTTGCTCAAGGACACATCATGGACAAGCTGCCCGCGCAAATGACCGTGGTCGCCATCTCCAAGCCCGGCGGGCCGGAGGTGCTGGTGCCGGAGCAACGCAGCGTTCCGCAGCCCGGTCCCGACGAGATCCTGGTCAAGGTGATGGCAGCCGGAGTCAACCGGCCCGACGTGGCGCAGCGCTCCGGCGCCTATCCGCCGCCGCCCGGCGCCAGCGACCTGCCCGGCCTCGAGATCGCGGGCGAAGTCGTCGCGGTCGGCAGCAATGCCAAGCGGCACAAGGTCGGCGACAAGGTGATGTCGCTCGTCGCCGGCGGCGGCTATGCACAGTACTGCATTGCGCAGGATGCCCAGGCGATGAGCGTGCCGCCGGCGCTGTCGATCAAGGAAGCCGGCGCGCTGCCGGAAACCCTGATGACGGTCTGGCACAACGTGTTCGAGCGCGGCGGCCTCAAGGCCGGCGAGACGCTGCTGATCCATGGCGGCTCCTCCGGCATCGGCACCATGGCCATTCAGCTCGCCAAAGCCTTCGGTGCGAAGGTGTTCGTCACCGTGGGATCGCAGGACAAGATCGATGCCTGCCTCAAGCTGGGGGCCGACCGCGCCATCAACTACAAGAGCGAAGACTTCGTCGCCGTGATCAAGGCGGAGACCAACAACGTCGGCGTCAACCTGATCCTCGACATGGTCGCCGGCGACTATGTCGACCGCAACTATGATGCCGCCGCGGTCGACGGGCGCATCGTCCAGATCGCGACCCTCAACGGCCCCAAGGTCAGCGTCAACATCGCCAAGGTCATGGTCAAGCGCCTGACCCATACCGGCTCGACGTTGCGCCCCCGTAGTAGTGCGGACAAGGCGGCGATGGTGGCCGCGATCGAGCAGAAAGTGATGCCGCTTTTGCGCGAAGGCCGCATCAAGCCGGTGATGGACAGCACTTTCCCGCTGGAAAAGGCGGCAGACGCCCACCGGCGCATGGAAACCAGCGCACATATTGGCAAAATTGTGTTGGAGGCCTAGGCCACCGGCCCACAGGGCAAGCCGGAAACCCTTTGATTTTCCTCGCTTTCGTGGCATCTATCGCGACGCACCGAACCACATCGGTTCGGTCTGAAATCGCCTTCTAGATTCGCCTTGCACTGACGAGTTTGCGTCGAACGCGGAGAACTGACCTTGCGTCTGATCAGGTGCCTCGCGCCCATCGCGCTGGGCCTCATGATTCTCGTCGCCGCGTATCCCGCGCGCGCGCTCGACGCCGTCAGCGTCCGTGGCGACGCGCCCGCGATCGACCTCACCAGCGTGCTCGAGCATCAGCGCAGCGATGCCGATCGCATCCAGGTTTCCACCGCGCCCGGCACCGACGGCATCGTCCGCCGCATCGAGGTGCGCGCCCGGGAGGGCGGCCAGAACTGGGTGGTGTTCGCGCTCGCCAACAACACCGACGACCAGCTCGACCGCCTGATCGTCGCCCCGCATTACCGCATCGTCTCTTCGGGATTGCTGTGGCCCGACCTCGGCCTGTCGCGCATCGCGACCATCACGCCCTCGATCGGCGACCGGCCGGAACGGCAGGAAAGCGCCACCGCCGACGTGTTCCGCATCACGCTCGACCCCGGCGCCGTCGTCACCTTCGTCGCGGAGCTGCGCACCGACAAGCTGCCGCAGCTCTATCTGTGGGAGCCGGAAGCCTACAAGGACAAGGTCAACTCGTTCACGCTGTACCAGGGCATCGTGATCGGCATCTCCGGCTTGCTCGCACTGGTGCTGACCATCCTGTTCGTGGTGAAGGGCAGCATCATGTTCCCGGCCGCGGCAGCGCTGGCCTGGGCGGTGCTGGTCTATATCGGCGTCGATTTCGGCTTCTGGGGCAAGGTGCTCGACATGTCGAACAACGCCGAGCGCATCTGGCGCGCGGCGGGTGAGGCGATCCTGGCGGCGACGCTCTTGGTGTTCCTGTTCGCCTATCTCAATCTCAGCCGCTGGCACGTGCGCTATTCGCACATCACGGTCGGCTGGCTCGCCTTCCTCGGCTCGCTGGTGGCGCTCGCCCTGTTCGATCCGGCAGTGGCCTCCGGCATCGCGCGCATCTCGCTGGTGCTGATCGCCTTCGCCGGCTTCGCGCTGATCGTCTATCTCTCCACCCACGGCTTCGACCGCGCCGTGCTCTTGATCCCGACCTGGTTCCTCCTGGTGGTCTGGGTGGTGGCGGCCGGCATGACGGTCGCGGGCTCCGTCACCAACGACATCGTCGGCCCTGCCCTGCTCGGCGGCCTCGTGCTGATCGTGATGCTGATCGGCTTCACGGTGATGCAGCACGCCTTTGCCGGCGGCGGCGCCAGCACCGGCGTCGTCTCCGACATCGAGCGGCGCGCCCTGGCGCTGGCCGGCTCCGGCGACCTGATCTGGGACTGGGACGTCTCGGCCGACAAGGTGTTCACCAGCCCCGAGACCGAAGCCCTGCTGGGACTGAAGCGGGGCACGCTGGAAGGGCCCGCCGCCTCCTGGCTCGAGGTGCTGCATCCGCTCGACCAGGACCGTTTCCGCGCCGCGCTCGACAGCGTGCTCGACCAGCGCCGCGGCCGCCTGGTGCAGGATTTCCGCCTGCGCACCCCGGACGGCCACTTCATGTGGTTCGCGCTGAAAGCGCGCCCGGTGGTCGGCTCGGACGGCGAGGTCTCGCGCGTGGTCGGCACGCTCACCGACGTCACCGAGCTGCGCAATGCCGAGGAACGCCTGCTGCACGATTCCGTGCATGACAATCTCACCGGCCTGCCCAACCGCAAGCTATTCATGGACCGGCTGAATGCGGTCGCGCATTTCGCCAAGACCATGCCGACGCTGCGGCCGACGCTGATGGTGATCGACCTCGACCGCTTCAAGCAGGTCAACGATTCCGTCGGGATTGCGGTCGGCGATTCCATCCTGCTCACTTTGGCGCGCCGCCTCACCCGCATCCTGAAGCCGCAGGACACGCTGGCCCGGATGGCCGGCGACCAGTTCGGCCTGATCCTGCTGTCGGAGCAGGACCCGGCGCGCATCACCGCTTTTGCCGAAACCATCCGCAAGACCATCCGCGCGCCGATCGCCTTCAACGACCGCGAGATCTTCCTCACCGCGTCGATCGGCCTCGCGCTGTCCGATCCGCAAACCCAGCTCACGGACGAGATCATCAAGGATGCCGAGCTGGCGATGTATCATTCCAAGCGCATCGGCGGCGACCGCATCGACGTCTACAAGCCGGCGATGCGCGCGCGGAAGACCGACCGCCTGACGCTGGAGAGCGAATTGCGGCGCGCCATCGAGCGCCAGGAGATCACGATCCTGTACCAGCCGATCGTGCGGCTCGAGGATCGATCCGTCGCCGGCTTCGAGGCGCTGGCGCGCTGGGATCATCCGAAGCTCGGACGCATGGCGCCCTCGGAGTTCATCTCGATTGCGGAAGAGACCGGCCTGATCGTCGACCTCGGCATGTTCGTGCTCGACCAGACCGCCAAGCAGCTTTCGGTGTGGCAACGCGCGATGCGCTCGCGCGAGCCGATCTTCGCCTCCGTCAACGTCTCGTCACGGCAGCTGCTGCGCCACGATTTGATCCACGACATCCGCACCGTGCTGTCGCGCTCCTCGGTGGCGCGCGGCACGCTCAAGCTCGAGCTGACGGAATCGCTGGTGATGGAGAATCCGGAGCACGCAGCCCAGATGCTGACCCGGATCCGCGAGCTCGGCACCGGGCTGTCGCTCGACGATTTCGGCACCGGCCATTCCTCGCTGGCCTATCTGCAGCGCTTCCCGTTCGACACCATCAAGATCGACCAGTCCTTCGTGCGCACCACCAGCCGCGGCACCCGCCCCGTGATCCTGAAGTCGATCATCGCGCTCGCCCACGATCTCGGCATGGACGTCGTCGCCGAAGGCGCCGAGACGGATTCGGACGCCGTCGAGCTCTACCAGATGGGCTGCGAATACGCGCAAGGCTTTGCCTTCGGCGAGCCGATGGACGCGGACGCGGCGATGCGGCTGCTTACGGAAGTGCGGCTGGAAGCGGCGAGCTGATTGCTCTCTTACCCTCCCCTGGAGATATCGTAGGGTGGGCAAAGGCGCACTTGCGCCGTGCCCACCATCCTTGCACCACGGCAGCAGCAGTGGTGAGCACGCTTCGCTTTGCCCACCCTACGATACTATCGCCGCCGCTCACCCTTCTGCTTCCTGAACCTTACGCTCTGGCCGTCCGGCATGCGCGTTGCCACGAAGCCGGCGGCGAGGCAGGCTTCGCGTTGCGGCATCTGGATGTCGGGGCTGCGCAGGCTGTCCCACCATGAGGCACGCTGGGCCGCGCGCGGCAGCGCCGCGCCGATGATCTCCTCGATCTGCTCGAAGCTCAGCACGAGCTCCTCCTGCTTCTGCCGCAGCAGATAATCGCGCAACGCATCGTAGTCGTTCACACTCGTCCTCTCGTCCGGGGCCGAAGATCAGGCCTGCTCAAAACCGTCAGCCGCATAAACCGATTCTTAACTCATTGCAGCAGCGCCGTCGCGGCTTAAACACTACGCAAGCTTTCGGGCGCATCCACTATGGACAGGAGCGAACAATGTTCTCTGGATGGCGCGACGTTGCGGCCCGCCGGCCGTGGCGGATTTCGGCGAAGCTGCTGATCATCTCGTCCGTGGTGACGGTGATCGGCTTTTCCGCCATTTGCGTCAACGTCATGCTCGACATGCGCCGCGGCGAGGAGGCGCTCGCCCGCCAGACGCTGGAAAACCTTGCGACCACGATCGAGTCCGACGTCAGCCGCAACGTCGAGATCTACGATTTGTCGCTGAAGGCGGTCGCCAGCAACATGCTGCTGCCCGAGCTGGCGACGGTCTCGAAGCCGATTCGTCACCTGATCCTGTTCGACCACGCAACCACCGCCAGGCATTTCGGCGCCATCCAGGTGTTCGACGCCGAGGGCCGGCTGACCATCGACGCCTCCACGCTCGATCCGCTGCCGGAGGACCGCAGCGAGGAAGACTATTTCAGGGTTCACCGGGACAATCCCGGCGCGGAGCTGTTCATCAGCCGTCCCATGCTGTTTCGCGGCGCCTACTCGATCGTGCTGAGCCGGCGCATCAGCGACGCGGACGGCGGCTTCATGGGCGTCGTCGCCGGCTCGATCCGCTTCAGCTATTTCCACGAATTGTTCGATCGGCTCAACCTCGACCCCGACGACACCATCACCGTGCTCAAGCGCGACCGCACCATCATCATGCGGCGGCCATTCGATCTCGACGTCATCGGCACGAACCTGAACGACCGCCAGAACTGGAAGGCCGACAATCTCAGGGTCGGCGCCTCCTATTCGGGACAGGGCCCGGTCGATCCGACGCCGCGACTCTATGTCCGCAGCAAGAACAATGGTCCGCTGTTCGTGGTCGCCGGCAAGCCTTTGGCCGCGGTGTTCGCGCTCTGGCAGAAGGAGGCGATCCGCATCGGCGCCGTGGTGCTGGCGCTCGCACTGTTCGTGCTGGGATCGACGCTCGTGCTCGCGCGCGAAATCGGCCGGCGCGCCGAGGCCGAGCGCAAGCTCGAGGAGTTGGCGACGACGGACGCGCTCACGGGCCTGAAGAACCGCCGCAAGTTCGATTCCGTCATCGACGTCGAATGGCGGCGCGCCATGCGCCAGAAGGCGCCGATCGCGCTGCTCATGATCGATGCCGATCATTTCAAGGCCTACAACGACACCTTCGGCCATCAGGCCGGCGACCAGGTGCTGGTCGGCATCGCCATCTGCATTTCCGATTCGGTGAGCCGCGCCGGCGACTGCGCGGCGCGCTATGGCGGCGAGGAATTCGCCGTGCTGCTGCCGAACACCTCGGCCGCCGATGCCTTCAAGGTGGCGGAGACGATCCGCCTCAAGGTGCAGGGCTGGTCCGACGATCAGGCGATGTCGACGGTGTCCTGCGGCATCGCCAGCCTCGTCCCCGCCGCCGGCATGGACTGGGCGCTGCTGGTTGCCGCCGCCGACAAGGCGCTCTACGCCGCCAAGGCCGGCGGGCGCAACCAGTCGGTGGTGGCGAGCCTGCCGCAGCTGTCGCTGGTGGCGTGAGGCGCTGTTCTCTCGCAGTCATTGCGAGCGAAGCGAAGCAATCCAGATCGTCTCCGCGGAGGTAGCCTGGATTGCTTCGTCGCTTCGCTCCTCGCAATGACGAGCAGAGAGATTGCGGCGGCTACTGCCCCAGATACTTCTTCATCTCGGCGATCAGGCCGTCGCGCAATTCCGGGCGCTTCAAGCCGTAGGCGATGTTGGCGCGCAGGAAGCCGGGCTTGGAGCCGCAATCATGGCGCTCGCCCTCGAACTCGACGCCGTAGAATTTCTGCGTCTTGGCAAGCCCGATCATGGCGTCGGTGAGCTGGATCTCGCCGCCGGCGCCGCGCTCCTGGGTCTCCAGGATCTTGAAGATCTCCGGCTGCAGGATGTAGCGGCCGGTGATCGAGAGGTTGGACGGCGCCGTGCCCTTGGCCGGCTTCTCGACCATGCCGTCGACCTCGAACATTTTGCCGTTGCGCTTGCCGACGCCGCAGATGCCGTATTGGTGGGTCAGATGATCGGGCACCGCCTCGACCGCGACCAGATTGGATTTTTCGCCGAGCGAGGACGCCATCTCGATCATCTGCTTCAGGCAGCCCGGCGTATTGAGCACGAGCTCGTCCGGCAGCACCACGGCGAACGGCTCGTTGCCGACGATGTCGCGCGCGCACCAGACCGCGTGGCCGAGGCCGAGCGGCGCCTGCTGCCGGGTGAAGCTGACCGCGCCGGCTTCCGGCTGGTTCTGCGCCAGGATGTCCTGCTCGGCTTTCTTGCCGCGTGCGGCCAGCGTCGCGTCGAGCTCGAACATCCGGTCGAAATGATCCTCGATGACAGCCTTGTTGCGGCCGGTGACGAAGACGAAGTGCTCGATGCCGGCTTCCTTCGCCTCGTCATAGACGTACTGGATCAGGGGCTTGTCGACGATGGTCAGCATTTCCTTCGGCATTGCCTTGGTGGCAGGCAGAACGCGGGTGCCGAGGCCGGCGACGGGGAATACAGCTTTGCGAATCTTCATGGGATCGATCGAATACCTTGGGGCACATGGGACGGGAGCAATGGCATTCTTGCTAGCCTGTTTGCAGCCGCCAACAAAGGCGGATGTGGGGCCTCGCCCCGACAGAGTTAAGAAAAAGGCCGTCACCAAAATTTCACCTTTGTTAAGCTATTGGCAACGCTAACCAGGCCTCCTGTGGCGGGTTTTCAGGCCGACGGGTGGGATATGATGCAATCAATGGCAGGACTGGCGAGACGTGCTGGCGGCGCAGTCGTTGCGGCCGCTTTGCTGCTGCCGGCCGGCGCGCAAGCGCAGGCACAGAACGGCCTGTCGAACCTGTTCGGCGGCATCTTCTCGGGATCGAACCCGGCACCGGCGCAACCCACACCTGGCCCGAGCGGCGCGCCGACGGGAGCATTGCCCTGGAGCGGCGAGGACGGCGCCTCCGGCCATCCCTTGATGACGGCCGCCGCGATCCGCGAGGCTGCCGGCAACTTCAACAATTGCGTCGCTGCGATGTGGCCCGATGCTGCACGGCGCGGCGTCACGCAGGAGAACTTTCAGCGCTTCACCGCCGGACTCTCGCCCGACCTGCGCATCATGGACCTCATGGACTCGCAGCCGGAATTCACCAAGTCGATCTGGGACTATCTCGACATCCTGGTGAACGACAACCGCCTCGCCAAGGGCCGCGAGGTCCTCGCCAAATACAAGGCGCAGTTCGACGCGACTGAGAAGGCCACCGGTGTCGACCGCACCATCATCGCCTCGATCTGGGGCATCGAGTCCAATTACTCGACGCAGATGGGCGACCGCAGCGTGCTGCAATCGACCGCGACGCTCGCCTGCATCGGCCGTCGCCAGGCCTATTTCAAGGACGAATTCCTCTCCGCGCTGGAGATCCTCAACCGCGGCGATCTGCGTCCGGAGCAGCTGCGCGGCTCCTGGGCCGGCGCCTTCGGCCCGACCCAGTTCATGCCGACCGCGTTCAAGCGCTTCGCGGTGGACGGAGACGGCGACGGCCGGCGCGACGTCGTCGACAATCCGACCGACCTGATTGCCTCGACCGCCAACAATCTGAAGAAGGACGGCTGGCAGCCCGGCCAGACCTGGGGCTACGAGGTCGTGGTGCCGCAAGGCTTCAACTACATGCTGGCCGACCGCGCCAAGGCGATGCCGATCGCGCAATGGGAGAAGCTCGGGCTCAAGCGTCCGAACAACCAGCCCTTCCCGCAGCCGGCGGAGAAAGCTTACCTGCTGGCGCCGGCCGGCGCGCAGGGACCGGGCTTTCTGATGCTGCAGAATTACCGCGTCATCATGAAGTACAATCCGGCCGAGGCCTATGCGCTGGCGATCGGCCATTTCGCCGACCGGCTGCGCGGGGGACAGCCTTTCGTGCAGCCCTGGCCGCGCCAGGAGCGCGAGCTATCGCGGACCGAGCGGCTGGAGCTGCAGCAACTGCTGGCCCAGCGCGGCTTCTACAAGGGCACCCCGGACGGCCAGTTCGGTGGCATGACCAGGGAGGCCTTGCGCAACTTCCAGGCCTCGATCGGGGCCCCCGCCGACGGTTTTGCCTCGTCCGACGTGCTGGACCGGCTGCGCGGGCGGTAAAATCGCGCCTGAAGTAACCTTGAAGGCGGATTTTGCCTGAAAACCTTGACCGGGACTGGTGTTCCCCGGTCTATGGACAAGAATCTGCGATGGAATTTGCCCGTTTGGCGCCTGATTCCGTTATTATATGAAGCTAACTCCGATCCTCCATTGCGCGCGCCCGAGATCGCATGTCGAAGAAGTCCCTGTTCAAGGCGCTGACCGAGACCGGCCCGTTGATCGCGCTGGGGACGGCGCTTGCGATCCTGGTGTCGGTGGCGGCACCGGCTTCGGCACAGTTCTTCAACTTCCCCGGCTTCGGCGGGCCGCCGCAGCGTTCGGCCCCACCACCGCCACCCCGGGGCGGCGGAGGTGGCGGCTGGTTCGGCGGCGACTTCTTCGCACCATTCCAGCAGCAGCCGCAGCAAGCGCCGCGCCAGGATTTTTCGCGCGCGCCGGCACCGGCCAAGCGCGACACCATTCCTGAGAAGAACGTGCTGGTGATTGGCGATGCCATGGCCGACTGGCTCGCCTATGGCCTCGAAGACGCCTACGCCGAGCAGCCCGACATGGGAGTTATCCGCAAGCACAAGACCACGTCCGGCCTGATCAAGTACCAGCCCAAGGGCGAGCCCGCGGACTGGGCCGCGGCGGCCAAGGGCATTCTCGAGACCGAGAAGCCCGACGTGATCGTCGTCATGCTCGGCCTCAACGACCGCGTCGCGATCCGCGAGCCGGCCGCCGACAAATCCGACAAGGCAGCCGCGGAAAAAGACAAGGACAAGAAGAACGACAAGGGTGGGCGCGCCAAGCCACCGGCGAAGCCCGGCGATGCCAAGCCCGACACCGCCGCCAAGCCGGACGACAAGCCTGCCGATGCCGACCTGCCGCAGGACGACGCCGACAACGCCGACACGCCGGCGGCCGCGCCGGAAAAGACTGCGCGCAACCCGAACGGCCTCTATGAATTCCGCGACGAGCGCTGGGTCGAGCTCTACGGCAAGAAGATCGAGGAGCTCGCGGGTGTGCTCAAGGCCAAGGGCGTGCCCGTGCTCTGGGTCGGCCTGCCCGCAGTTCGCGGACCGAAGGGCACCGCGGACACGCTGTTCCTGGATTCGCTGTATCGTGAGGGTGCGGCCAAGGCCGGCATCACCTATGTCGACGTGTGGGACGGCTTCGTCGACGAGGCCGGCCGCTTCCTGCAGAAGGGCCCGGACTTCGAAGGCCAGATCCGCCAGCTCCGCAGCTCCGACGGCGTCTACTTCACAAAGCCGGGCGCGCGAAAACTCGCGCACTATGTCGAGCGCGAGATCACGCGCCTGCTTGCAGGACGCTCCGGCCCGATCGCGCTGCCGAGCGAGCCTGCGACCCCCGACACCAGCGCCGAGCCGGGCAAGCCCGCGCCGCGGCCGCTGGCCGGGCCAATCGTGCCGCTGGTTGCAGCCTCGATCTCGACCGATCAATTGCTGGGCGGACCAGGCACGCGTCCCGCCGCCGTCGATGCGCTCGCGGCAAAGACCATGGTGAAGGGTGAGCCGCTGGCAGCTCCCGCCGGCCGTGCCGACGATTATGCCTGGCCGCGCCGGGAAGTCGGCCGCGAGCAGGCCAAGGGCGATACGCCGATGGCGGCAACGATGCCGGACGGCGGGGCGGCTCAGGGCGCACCGGGCGCGGCCGCCGCGATCGCGCCGCCAAAGCTCGCGCCGAAGAAGCCGCCGCTCCCGCCACAGCAGCCGGCCCAGGCAACGCCCTCGTTCAGGGATTTCTTCGGCTTCGGCTCGCCGCAGCCCCCGCCGGCCCCGCGCCAGCTGGCGCCGGCACCCGGACCGCGCAATCCGAATCCCAATCCTGGGGTCCCGCGTCCGCCGGGCAACGTTGGCCGCTCGGCCGAGATGTTCCGGTAATCGTCTCTGACGATTTCAGATGTCATTCCGGGGCGCGCATAGCGCGAACCCGGAATCCATCGTGCCACCGGCAATGTTGATGAATGGATTCCGGGCTCGCGCCAAGAGGCGCGCCCCGGAATGACGCACGACAATCAGCCGTAATAGCGCCAGCGTGACGGCGGGCGACGGGCGGGACGCGACATCAGAAGCGCCAGCGCGAAGCCGATGCCGCCGGCAACCAGCAGCGCGCCGAGCGGGTTGTCCTGCACCTTCTGCGCGATGGCCTTCGAGCCGTCGCGGAAAGTCTCGCCACTGTTCTCATAGGCATCCTTGGCATAGCCCGCGGCCGTGTCCGTGGCCTCGCGCACGGCATCCTTGGCCTGGCCGTAGAGATTTTGCACCGTGCCCGCAGCTTCCCGCGCCTTGCCCGACGCCTGCGTCTTGGCATCGCCTGCCATGTCGCCGATCGCGCCTTCCGCGCGCCCGGCATATTCCTTCGCCGATCCAACAATCCGATCCGTGTCCATGATGATCCTCCTCGGTGGTCAGCCGAAGTAACCGATCAGACGCAGCGCGGTTCCTTGGCTTGGCCTACAGAATCTTGGCCTACAGAATCAGGCCGCCATCGACGACCAGCGTCTGGCCGATGATGTAGGACGACAGCGGCGAAGCCAGGAACAGCGCCGCGCCCGCCATGTCGGCCGGCGTGCCCAATCGCCGCAGCGGGATGCGTGCGAGTGCGCCTTCCAGCCGCTTCGGATTGTCGGTCGTCACCTTCGTCATCTTGGTATCGACGAGCCCTGGCGCGATGCCGTTGACGCGGATGCCGTCCTCGGCCCAGGCCTCGCCCAGCGTGCGCGTCAATCCGACCGCACCGGTCTTCGAGGCATTGTAGGCGGGATTGCCCATGGTGGAATGATAGGCCGCAGTCGAGGACACGATGATCAGGGCGCCCTTCGCATCCCGCAACATGGAATGAAAGCGCGTCGCGCAGGCCATCAGACTCATCAGATTGACCTCGACGACCTTGCGGAAACCCGCCATCTCGAATTCGCCGCGGCGGTAGATCACCGCGCCCTGCGCGAGCACCAGGACGTCGAGACGTTCGAACGACGGCTTGAACGCTTCGATGGCATTGGGATTGCTGACGTCGAGCTGCGCGTAAGCAAGACCTTCGAGATCGGAGCCTTCCTCGGCCGAATATTCCGTTGCGTGAGCACGCGTGCCGCAGACCGCAATTGTTGCGCCCTTGGCGCGAAAGGCCTGCGCGATGCCGTTGCCGATGCCGCTGGAACCGCCGACCACCAGCACCTGCTTGCCTGAGAAATCGAGCTCGTTTGCCATTCGCGGCCTCCCCTGTTGTTTTCTGCTTGTTTGACCTGTCTGCGGATCGATGCCAGCCTTGTCAATCATAACAAGAACCAGCTCGGCGCGAGGAAGCAGCATGTCCGACTTCAGGGAGCTCAGCCGGTCCGTGAAGGGCCTCACCGTGCTCGTCACCGGCGCGGCCAGCGGCATGGGGCGCGCCATCGCGCGCATATTCGCTAGCGAAGGTGCGAATGTCGCCGTCACGGATTTCGACGAGCATGGCGCGCAGGACGTCGCCAAGGAGATTGCGGCGAGCGGTGGCACGGCAAGGGCGTGGAAGCTCGACGTCGCCGAAAGCGGCGAGATCAAGCGCGTGGTCGGCGATGTCGCCGCGCATTTCAGCGGTCTCGACATCGTCGTCAACAATGCCGGAATCTCGGTGCGTGTCGCAATCGACGATGAGGCCTATGAGGACGCCTGGGCAAAGGGCATCGCCGTGATGCTGACGGCGCATCCGCGCATCATCCGCGCCGCGCTGCCGCATCTGCGCAAGTCGAAGAGCCCGCGCATCGTCAACATCGCCTCGACCGAGGCGCTCGGCGCCACCGCCTTGCACAGTCCGTATTCGGCTGCGAAGGGTGGCGTTGTGAGCCTCACCCGCTCGCTCGCGGTGGAGCTCGGCCGCGAGGGCATCACCGTCAACTGCATCTGTCCCGGACCGATCCGCACGGGAATCACGGACCGCATCCCGGAGGAGCACAAGACCATCTACGCCAAGCGCCGCACCGCACTCGGCCGTTACGGCGACCCTGAAGAGGTCGCGCATATGACGCTGAGCCTGTGCCTGCCCGCGGCGTCCTTCCTCACCGGCGCGGTGATCCCGGTCGACGGCGGGCTGATGGCGCGGAACGCGTGAGAGCCATGCGCGCAGCGCGTTGACATCGCCGGATGCGGGAGTCATTTTTTCCACAAACAGAGCGGGGAAACCGCTCGTCAATGCGGGAGGAACGCCATGACCATCGCCATCCGGCAGCTTCAGAAACATTTCGTCGGCGAGGTATCCGGCCTCGATCTGCGCAAGCCGCTCACGCCGGATCAGGCGCGCGAGATCGAGGCCGCCATGGACAAGTACGCCGTGCTCGTCTTCCACGATCAGGACATCACCGACGAGCAGCAGATGGCGTTCGCGCTGAACTTCGGCCAGCGCGAGGAAGCGCGCGGCGGCAACATCACCAAGGCGGATGAACACCGCCTCACCTCGGGCCTGAACGACGTCTCCAACCTCGGCAAGGACGGCAAGCCGCTGCCGAAGGACAGCCGCGCCAATCTGTTCAACCTCGGCAATTGCCTGTGGCACTCGGACAGCTCGTTCCGCCCCATTCCCGCAAAGTTCTCGCTGCTGTCGGCGCGCGTGGTGAACCCGAAGGGCGGCAACACCGAATTCGCCGACATGCGCGCGGCCTATGACGCGCTCGACGACGAGACCAAGGCGGAGATCGAGGACCTCGTCTGCGAGCATTCGCTGATGTATTCGCGGGGATCGCTCGGCTTCACCGAATACACCGACGAAGAGAAGGAGATGTTCAAGCCGGTGCTGCAACGGCTGGTGCGCACGCATCCCGTGCATCGCCGCAAGTCGCTGTATCTGTCATCGCATGCCGGCAAGATCGTCGGCATGAGCGTGCCCGAGGGGCGGCTGTTGCTGCGCGATCTGAACGAGCACGCCACGCAGCCTGAGTTCGTCTACGTGCACAAATGGAAGCTGCATGACCTCGTGATGTGGGACAACCGCCAGACCATGCACCGGGTCCGCCGCTACGACCAGTCCCAGCCCCGCGACATGCGCCGCGCGACGGTGGCGGGGACGGAGCCGACGGTGCAGCAGCAGGCGGCGGAGTAAGGCGCTGTCGTCGTGGTGAAGGCAGCAACGACAGAGTTGCAGACGACAGGGCGCGGGCGTTTCAACACACTCCGTCATTGCGAGCGAAGCGAAGCAATCCAGAATCCCTCCGCGTCGGGCTTCTGGATTGCTTCGTCGCTTCGCTCCTCGCAATGACGTGGTGGGAGGCCAGCTACACTCAGCGCCAGCTACGCGTGCCCGGCCTCGTTCGAGAGCATGCCGGGATCGATGCCGATCTTCTGCAAGGCGCGGTTGTACTTGTCGTCGACGTCGTCGCCGAAGATCAGATCCGCATCCGCGTCGCAATGCAGCCAGCCGTTGCTCTGGATCTCCGTCTCGAGCTGGCCCGGCGCCCAGCCGGCATAGCCGAGCGCGAGGATGGCGTGCTTGGGGCCGGAGCCGTTGGCGATCGCGCGCAGAATGTCGACCGTCGCAGTCAGGCAGACGCCGTCATCGATCCGCAGCGTCGCGTTCTCGATGTAGAAGTCGCTGGAATGCAGCACGAAGCCGCGCCCGGTGTCGACCGGGCCGCCGCGCAGCACCTTCATGCTTTCGGCGTTCTCCGGCAGCTTGATGTGCTCGCCCTTCTTGATGATGCCGAGCTGCTGCAAGAGCTCGGGGAAATCGATGCTGCCGGCGGGATGGTTCACGATGATGCCCATCGCACCTTCCGCCGAATGGGCGCAGAGATAGATCACCGAGCGCTCGAAGCGGGAATCGCCCATCACGGGCATTGCGATCAGGAGCCGGCCGTCGAGATAGCCGGAACTGGGCAACGCGGCGCCCGAGCTGCGGGTGCTTTCGCCCGTCCTCTTGCCTGTGGGAGCCATCGCTCAAGCACTCCGGTTTCAATTCCTATCCTGATGTCGGGCCGGTCGGCTGTCAAATCAAGGCTTGCGGCGACTTGATTCAAGTGCATCCATCACACGCAATTCAATGGTTTGGCCCGGGGCCACCCTGTAAAGACGTGCTATGCTTACGAGAGTTCCCCTGCGTGCGGCGATTGGCGTCGCAACAACCCTGCTCGCGTCGGCGCTGGCCATCGCCGCCCGTGCCGATGACGCCTCGCCTTGGCAGCGCGACGGACATTCCGCGGTGCGGCTGCTGGCGGGATCGCGCAGCGGCGCGGTTTTGCTCGGCGGTATTGCCTTCCAGCTCCAGCCCGGCTGGAAGACCTACTGGCGGTCGCCCGGCGATTCCGGCGTTCCACCCCGGTTCGACTTCTCGAAGTCCGATAATGTCGAAGCGGTGACGGTGATGTGGCCGGCACCGCTGAAATTCGACGACGGCGCGGGCGGCCATTCGATCGGCTATCGCGACCAGGTCGTGCTGCCCCTGCGCATCGTCGCCAAGGCCGCGGACAAGCCGGTGACCTTGCGCGCGGAGATCAACTACGCGGTGTGCGAGAAGCTCTGCATTCCCGTGGAGGCCAGCGCCGAGCTCGGCTTCAACAGCGTCGCCTCGACCGAGGATGCGAACTTGCGTGCCGCGCTCGACACCGTGCCGAAGCCCGCCAATGTCGGCGACCCCAATCCGCTCACCATTCGCGACGTCAAGCGTGACGGGCCCAAGAACGTGGTGGTCGACGTGGTGACGCCGGACGGCCGCAAGGTCAATCTGTTCGTGGAAGGCCCGACACCCGATTGGGCGCTGCCGATTCCGGCGCCGGTGCAGCACGGCCCGCCGGGGGTGATGCGCTTCTCGTTCGAGCTCGACGGATTGCCGCCGGGCGCCAAGCCCGAGGGCGCCGCGCTGAAGTTCACGCTGGTCGGGCCGGAGAAGGCGTACGAGTTCAATACGAATTTGGAGTGAGCCAGGTCAACGCGAGTGAGTTGCCGGGCTCCCGCTCCAGCCGAGAGTGGGCCACGGCACCCCGCCCAACCGAATCTTAACGAATCGTTGCTAGTCCCTCACCTGCCGCTGCAGGTCGCCCTGGGGATTCTTCGAATTGGCCGTGATGGATGCACCACCCGCAACGACCGGACCGGCCGGCCTGATTGCGCGGCTGCGCGCCAAGCTCGCGGGCGGATCGAGCGAGGCGTCGCTGACGCGGCGGCTCGCCGGCACCATCTTCGTCATCCGCGTCATCAGCGCCGGCCTCGCTTATGTCTCGCAGGTGCTGCTCGCGCGCTGGATGGGTACGTCCGATTACGGCATCTACGTCTATGTCTGGACCTGGGTGCTGCTGCTCGGCAGCATGATGGATTTCGGCATCTCGGCCTCGGCGCAAAAAATCATTCCGGAGTACCGCGCCAGCGGCGCGCAAGCGCTGCTGCGCGGCTTTCTCTCCGGCAGCCGCTGGCTGACCTTTGCCGTGTCCACGCTGGTGTCGCTCGGCCTTGCCGGCATCGTCAAATTGCTGTCGCCCTGGATCGATCCGGCCGAGGTGCTGCCGCTCTATATCGGCTGCATGACGCTGCCCGCCTTCGTCGTCGCCAACACCCAGGACGGCATCGCGCGCTCGCACGACTGGATGCAGCTCGGCCTGATGCCGCAATTCATCATCCGCCAAGCGCTGATCATCGCCATCACGGCGCTCGCCTTCCTGCTCGGCTATCACCTCGGCGCGGTCGCCGCGATGGTGGCGAGCCTGGGCGCGGTGTGGATCGCGATGGCCGGGCAGATGGTGGTGCTAAACCGCAAGCTCGCCGATCACGTCACACCGGGACCGAAGGTCTATGACGTCAAGGGCTGGCTCGCCGTCTCGCTGCCGATCCTGCTGGTCGAGAGCTTCTACCTGCTATTGTCCTACACCGACGTGCTGGTGCTGCAGCAATTCCGTCCCTCCGACGAGGTCGGCGTCTATTTCGCCGTGGTGAAGACGCTGGCGCTGGTCTCGTTCATCCATTACGCGATGTCGGCGACGACGGCGCATCGCTTCGCCCAATACAATGCCAGCGGCGACAAGGCGCGCCTGTCGGCTTACGTCGCGCACGCCATCAACTGGACGTTCTGGCCGTCGCTGGCCGCGACCATCGTGCTGCTCGCGCTCGGCAAGCCGCTGCTGTGGCTGTTCGGACCGCAATTCATGATCGGCTACGACATCATGTTCGTGGCCGCGATCGGCCTCGTGGTCCGCGCCGCCATCGGCCCGGTGGAGCGGCTGCTCAACATGCTCGGCCAGCAGAAGATCTGCGCGCTGGCCTACGCGCTGGCCTTCGTGATGAATGTCGTGCTCTGCATCGCGCTGGTGCCGCGCTACGGCGGCCACGGCGCGGCGGCTGCGACCTCGATCTCACTGAGCTTCGAGACCGTGCTGCTGTTCTGGATCGTGCGGCAGCGGCTGGGGCTGCACGTGCTGGCGTTCGGGAAATAGCGATAGCAATTCGTAGGGTGGGCAAAGCGAAGCGTGCCCACCGCTCTTTCTCAATCGCGGAAAAATGGTGGGCACGGCGCTTACGCGCCTTTGCCCACCCTACGGCCTCGCCTCTTACTCCGCGGTCCAGCCGCCGTCGATCGAGAGGTTGGTGCCGGTGATCTGGGCGGCGTCGTCGCTGCACAGGAACAGCGCGAGCGCGGCGACCTGCTCGGAGGTGACGAACTCCTTGGTCGGCTGCGCATCGAGCAGGACATCGTTGATGACCTGCTCGCGCGTCAGGCCGCGCGCCTTCATGGTGTCGGGGATCTGCTTCTCCACCAGCGGGGTCCAGACATACCCGGGGCTGATGCAGTTGCAGGTGATCTTGTGGGTCGCGACTTCCAGCGCCACGGTCTTGGTGAGACCGGCGATGCCGTGCTTGGCCGAGACGTAGGCCGACTTGAAGGGCGAGGCCACCAGCGAATGCGCCGACGCCGTGTTGATGATGCGGCCCCACCCCTTCTTCTTCATGCCGGGCACCGCGGCGCGGATGGCGTGGAACGCCGAGGACAAATTGATTGCGATGATCTGGTCCCATTTCTCCGGCGGGAATTCCTCGATCGGCGAGACGAACTGGATTCCGGCGTTGTTGACGAGGACGTCGACCGATCCGAACGACTTCTCGCCGAGCGCGATCATGCCGGCGATCTCGGCGGGCTTGGTCATGTCGGCGGGGGAGTAGACCGCCTTCACGCCGAAATCGTTCTCGATCTTGGTGCGCTCCTTCTCGATGTCCTCCGGCGCGCCGAAACCGTTTATGACGACATTGGCACCGGCGGCGGCGAAGGCGCGTGCGTAAGCGAGCCCAATGCCGCTGGTCGATCCGGTCACGACGGCGTTCTTGCCTGACAGAGTACCCATTCTATTCACTCCTTTTTGCCGGGGGCGCGGTGACGTCCCCCGTGAGATCGTAGGTCACCATGGTCTCGCCGGACTGCGGCCGCTCCAGCCAATCCTTGTGGCGCATCGACAGGTGCACGTCGCGCACGCCGGCTTCCCAATGCTCGACCATGGCGACGTGCGAGAAATCGTAATCCTTGGACGAGGATTCGTAGTTCTTGCTGCGGTAGATCAGATGCACCACGGTGACGGTGCTTTCGCGCGACACTTTCGCCAGGAATTCGACGGAAGGATCGTTCCTGAGGTAGTCCGGCAATTTGCCGATCAGATCGCGCACCGCCCTGCGGGCGTTGTGCAGCTGCTTGTTCTTGTCGGTGTTCATCCGCGTGCGGCTGGAATAGCGGATGTCCTTCTCGCGCTCGGCGGCCTCCAGCAGCGAATTCGGCAGGTCGCCACGCGCGGAAAACAGATCGACCTGGAAGATCAGCATGTCGCGTGCGACCTCGGCATCGAGCACGTAGTCGAGCGGGGTGTTGGAGGCGATGCCGCCGTCCCAATAATGCTCGCCATCGATGACGACGGAAGGAAATCCCGGCGGCAGCGCGCCGGAGGCCATGATGTGTTCGGGGCCGATCTTCTTGCCGCGCTTCTTGAACTCGTAATTGTCGAAATATTTGAAATTGCCCGAGGTGACGCCGACCGCGCCGACCGACAGGCGTGTCTTCAGATCGTTGATGCGGTCGAAATCGACGAGACGCTCCAGCGTCTTCTTCAGCGGCGCGGTGTCGTAATAGCTTTCCGCTTCGGGATGCCCCGGCGGCCACAGCGGCGCCGGCGGAATGCGCGGCGTGAAGAAGCCGGGCACGCCGAAGGTCGCGATCAGCGCAGCACTGGTGGAATTGAACAGCTCGCGGCTGTGGTCGCTCTTGCCGACCGGCTTCCACGGCACCGGGGCCGACACCATTTCCCAGAATTCCTTGAGCCGCTCGACGCGGGCGCGCCCCTCGTTGCCGGCGATGATGGCGGCATTGACCGCGCCGATCGAGATGCCGGCGACCCATTCCGGATCGAAGCCGTAGCCGCACAGCGCCTGAAAGGCGCCGGCCTGGTAGGAGCCGAGCGCGCCGCCGCCCTGGAGGACCAGAACGCGTTGCGCATTCGCGGGGACGCTGGCGGATTCCGGGCTATGATCGGTCATATGGGAACAATAGCAAAAGGCTGGCCACCGTGGCGACACTCCGCCGCGGCGTCAATGCATCCCGGGATCAAGTCTGGCTTATCGCGGCTCCGTCGAGGCCAGGATCATGGCCCAGAACACCTTGTATTTGGTGCCTGGAGCATAGCTCGCCGCGATGCCTAATTTTGTGACACCGCCCTTGAGCATGTTGGCGCGGTGCGGAGGCGAGTCGCGCCAGCCGGAAAACGCTTCCGCCAGCGTATGATAGCCGGCCGAAATGTTCTCGACCGCCACGGTGGCAGGATAACCGCCAGAGGCCAGACGCTTGGCCAGCGGCGCGCGGACGTCGTGGTCCATCTTGTTGGCCGCCGCCATCGCGCCCGACTGGGATTCGGCGAGCCTGGTCAAATCCGGATCGACCACGACCGTGCCGAGCCCGTTGTTCTGGCGGTATTGCGAGATCATGATCGCAGCCGCCTGGACGTCGAGCTTCGAGCCCGGGACCGCCATGTCGGCATACATCGACGGCTGCTGGACCGGTGCTTCGTTGCCGGCGCAGCCGGCGAGCAGCAACATGATGAGAATTGCGGCCGCAGCGCGCATGAATCGGGGCCCCCAAATGAGGGGCCGTTGTTGCATACCAACAATGGCTGAAAGGTGAATATTGAAGAGAATTTGAGCCGTCATTCCGGGGCGGAATGACGGTAGACTTAGCCCGCAAATATCCGGTAGCGACGCGGATTGAGACCGATCGTGTCGCCGGCGCGCAGTTCCTTGTCGCGGGGGGCGTCGATCTCGATGGTCTCGCCGCCGGACAGGGCCACCTCCGCCCGCTGCACCGGGCCGAAATTGCGGACATGCTGGACCGCACCCTCGAAGGCCCCGCTGCCGGGCGGGCCGACCAGCATGTCATGTCGCCGTACGAACAGCTTTGACGCGCCAGGCGTCAGGCCCTCCGCGGCGAGCTGAAGCGGCCGGTCGCCGAGCCTGATCACGCCGCCTTCGACCTGGACCGGCAACTCGATGGACTCGCCGATAAAGCCGTGAACGAAGGCGCTCGCCGGCATTTCGTAGACATCGTCAGGCGAGCCGACCTGCTCGATCCGGCCCTTGTCCATCACCACGACGCGATTGGCGACTTCCAGCGCCTCCTCCTGGTCGTGGGTGACGAAGATCGAGGTGACGTTGATCTCGTGATGCAGCGAGCGCAACCATTTGCGCAGCTCTTTCCGGACCTTGGCATCCAGCGCGCCGAAGGGCTCGTCGAGCAGGAGGATGCGCGGTTCGATCGCGAGCGCGCGGGCGAGCGCGATGCGCTGACGCTGGCCGCCGGAGAGCTGGCTGGGATAGCGGTCGGCGAGCCAATCGAGCTGCACCAGATCGAGCAGCTCCTTGACGCGCGAGCGGATCGCGGCCTCGTCCTTTCGGACCGCGCGCGGCTGCACGCGGAGGCCGAAGGCAACGTTCTCGAACACCGACATGTGGCGGAACAGCGCATAGTGCTGGAAGACGAAGCCGACGTGGCGCTCGCGGGCGCCTTGCGCCAGCGCGTCCTCACCGTTGAAGAAGACTTCGCCCGAGTCCGGCCAGTCGAGGCCGGCGATGATCCGCAGCAAGGTGGTCTTGCCGGATCCGGAGGGGCCGAGCAGCGCCAGCAGTTCGCCGTTGTCGACCTTGAGGTCGACGCCGTCGAGAGCGGCAAAGCTGCCGAATTTCTTGACGAGATTCCTGACTTCAATCGTCACTGGCGTCTTGTCCTTCGTCGAGATGACGTTCGAGAATTGTTTTTGCGATGAGCGTGATCAGCGCAAGCATTGCGAGCAGCGAGGCGATCGCGAAAGCGGCGACGAACTGGTATTCGTTGTATAGGATCTCGACCAGAAGCGGCATGGTGTTGGTCTCGCCGCGGATGTGGCCGGAGACGACGGAGACCGCACCGAACTCGCCCATTGCGCGCGCGTTGCAGAGCAGGACGCCGTAGAGCACGCCCCATTTGATGTTGGGCAGGGTGACGCGGAAGAAGGTCTGCAGCCCGGAGGCGCCGAGCGAGATCGCGGCCTCCTCCTCCTGCGTGCCCTGCTCCTGCATCAGGGGAATCAGCGCGCGCGCCACGAACGGGAAGGTCACGAAGGTGGTGGCGAGCGCGATGCCGGGAACCGCGAACAGGATCTGGATGTCGTGCTCGCGCAGCCAGCTGCCGAAAAAGCCTTGCGCGCCGAACAGCAGCACGAAGACGAGGCCCGAGATCACCGGGCTGACCGAGAACGGCAGGTCGATCAGCGTGATCAGGAAGGTCTTGCCAGGGAACTCGAATTTCGCAATCGCCCAGGCGGCGACGAGACCGAACACCAGATTGAGTCCGACGGAAATCGCCGCGACGATCAACGTCAGCTTGATCGCCGCCATCGCCTCCGGCTCGGCGAGCGCGGCGAAATAGGCGAGGATGCCCCGGGAAAACGCCTGCGCGAACACGACGACGAGCGGCAGCACGACGAAAACGGTGAGAAACAGCACCGCCAGCGTGATGATGGCGATGCGGACGGCGCGCGGCTCGGTGCGCAAATTGTTCCGCGCTGCCGCCGCGTGAGCGCGTGCCTTCGAGTCGGAGGCCGAGAGCGACACGGAATCTGCGATCTGCATCGTCATGATCCGCCCTCAGCGCGCCGGAATCCGGCTCCGCGCCCAGCGCTGGAGCCGATTGACCGTGAAGATGATGACGAAGGAGACGACCAGCATGACCACCGCAATCGCGGTCGCATCGGCGTAGCGGAATTCGGACAGGCGTATCACGATCAAGAGCGGCGCGATCTCGGAGACGTTGGGCAGATTGCCGGCGATGAAGATCACCGAGCCGTATTCACCGACCGCGCGGGCGAAGGCGAGCGCGAGGCCCGTGAGCAGCGCCGGGGCGAGCGAGGGCAGGATCACGCGGACGATGGTCTGCCAGCGGCTGGCCCCCAAGCTGCCGGCTGCCTCCTCGATCTCAGGGTCGAGATCCTGGAGCACCGGCTGCACGGTGCGGACAACAAAGGGAATGCCGATGAAGATCATGGCGACGAAGATGCCGACCGGCGTGAACGCCACCTTGATGCCGAGCGCGGCGAGCGGCGCTCCCAGCCAACCTTTCTCGGCGAACAGCGCCGTCAGCGCGACGCCGGCCACCGCCGTCGGCAGCGCAAACGGCACGTCGACGATGGCATCGAAGATGCGACGGCCGGGGAAGCGGTAGCGCACCAGCGCCCAGACGATGATGCTGCCCATCACCAGGTTGACGCAGGCCGCCGCAAAGGCGAGGCCGAACGAGACGCGGAGCGCGTTCAGGGTGCGGCGGCTGGAGAGGATATTCCAGAACTGCTCGGGGCTGAGCTCGAGCGATCTCAGGAACAGGCCCGCGAGCGGAATCAGGATGATCACGGACAGCCAGGAAAGCGTCAGTCCCATGGTGAGACCGAAGCCCGGCAATGTCCGGCGTCGTGCTGCGAGTGCGCTCACCAGGCCCCCTGCTAAAGCCTCTACGACAGCGCCCGATCAGTTCTTGTAAATCTGATCGAAAACGCCGCCGTCTGCAAAATGTTCCTTCTGTGCCTTGGTCCAGCCGCCGAAGACGTCGTCGATCGTGAACAGCTCGACCTTGGCGAAGGAATTTTCGTACTTTTTGGCGGTCTCGGCATCGCGCGGACGGTAGAAATTGCGCGCGGCGATCTCCTGCCCTTCCTTGGTGTACCAGTATTGAAGGTAGGCGTCGGCCGCGTTGCGGGTGCCCTTTTTGTCGGCAACCTTGTCCACGATCGCGACCGGCGGCTCGGCGAGGATCGACTGCGGCGGTGCGATGATCTGGAATTTTTCGGGACCAAACTCCTTGAGCGCAAGATAAGCCTCGTTCTCCCAGGCGAGCAGCACGTCGCCGACGCCGCGCTCGACAAAGGTCACAGTGGCGCCCCGCGCGCCGGTATCCAGCACCGGCACCTGCTGGTAGAGCTTTCCAATGAAGTCCTTGGCCTTGTCGGTCGAGCCGTACTTCTTCTGCGCAAAGCCCCAGGCGGCCAGATAATTCCAGCGCGCGCCGCCCGATGTCTTCGGGTTCGGCGTGATGACGGCAACGCCCGGCTTGAGCAGATCGTCCCAGTCCTTGATGCCCTTGGGATTGCCCTTGCGCACCAGGAAGACGATGGTCGAGGTATAGGGTGATGAATTCTGCGGCAGCCGCTTCTGCCAATCCGCCGCGGTGAGACCCTTGTTCGCGATCGCGTCGATGTCATAGGCCAGCGCAAGCGTCACCACATCGGCCTGCAAGCCGTCGATCACCGCGCGTGCCTGCGAGCCGCTGCCGCCGTGCGACTGCTTGATCTCGACGCTCTTGCCGGTTTCCTTCTGATAGGCGGTCGCGAACGCCTTGTTGAACTCGACATAGAGCTCACGCGTCGGATCGTACGACACGTTCAGCAAATTGATGTCAGCGGCCAGAGCCGAGCCTGCCCAGAACCCCGTCGCGAGCAATCCCGCGGCGAGCGGAACGATACGGCGCATCATGTCCATCTCCATTCACCTCGACGACATCGGCGTCATCGACGGCAGGCATAACTCGCGGCGAAACGCTCTTGTGTCAACGGAACCTGATTTTCTTGTTCGCAGCGTGGCAGCGCGACTGTGCTACGAAGTCTTCATCGTGTGGATGCCGCATTCTGTCTTGGCTCTGCCACGCCAGCGGCCGGCGCGTGCATCCTCGCCCTCAGCCGTTCGGCTGGTGCAAGGCATACACCCAACCGACAGGAATCCTGACGCAGCCAGAGGGTGTCGCGGCAATTTGGCGCGGGAGAAGATCGCCTCGATCTCCTCGCGCGAGACGTTGGCGAAGGGATTGAACTTCAGCCGCGCGCCATCGTCCTCGACGACCGGAATGTCGGCGCGCGCATTGCCCTGGAAACGCTTGCGGCCGTTGAGCCAGGCGTCGAATGGTTTCAGCGCACGCGCCAGCGGCTCGACCTTGCGGATGCGGCAGCAGGCGTCGGGATCGGAGAACCAGAGGTCGCGGTCGGGATCTTCGCGCAACAGCGTCTCCTCGGCGGGCTTGATCGAGCGGACGTCCTTCAGGCCCAGCGTCGCAATGAGGGTATCGCGATAGGCCAGCGTCTCCTCGAACAGCCAGCCGGTGTCGAGAAAGATCACGGGGATCGCCGGATCGACGTCCGCCATCACCTTCAACAGCGTCGCCGATTCCGTGCCGAAGGAGGACACCAGCGCAAGCTTCTCGCGCCCGACCGTTTTCAGCGCCGCGGCAATGACCTCCGCGGGCGAGGCATCGCGCAGGGCGCGATCGAGCTCGTCCGCCGAAGGCAGCGCAGACACGGGCGAAACATGTGGCGCGATCGCGTTCACGTGCCGACCCCTTCGGAGTGGCGCAGCTGCATGCGCCGGTGCAGCGCGGTGATGCGGCCATCGCCGGTCGGCTGGTAGAACACCGAATAGCGCTTGGCGGTCTGCATGAAGGCTTCGGCGTCGGCCTGCTTCTTGACCTCGAAGGCATCGAAGCCGGCCCGCAGCATGAACACGAACTGGTCGCGCAGCACCTGACCGGTCGCGCGCAATTCGCCGCGGTAATTGTAGCGTTCGCGCAGCAGCCGCGCCTGGCTGTAGGCCCGTCCGTCACGGAAGGTCGGGAACACCAGCGCGACGGCGGCGATCTTGCCGAGATACGGCACGAGCTCGCTGATGTCGCGACTGTTGGGCCAGATCACGCCGACCTTGCCCGAACGCTTGAGCAAGCCCTCGGCCTCGCCGAGGAAGCGCTCGGCGGGCACCAGGATGTCGCCGCCCTCGGGCAGCGGCGTGTCGACGGCGAGCTTGACAAAGCTGTCATCGACGATCTTTCCGCCGTTAACGAGTGGCATAGACGCGCTCCTTGAAGGGTTCGACGCCGAGGCGCTTCACCGTGTCCATGAACAGCTCTTCCGGCCGCTCGCGCAGCGCGAGATAAGCTTCCACGATGTCCTCGACGACGTCGGCGACCTCGTCGAACTTCACGCCGGGACCGATCAGGGTGCCGAGCGCCGCATTCTCGTCCGCACGGCCGCCGATGGTGATCTGGTAAACCTCCTCGCCGTTCTTCTCGACGCCGAGAATGCCGATATGGCCGACATGGTGATGGCCGCAGGCATTGATGCAGCCGGAGATGTTGATGTGGAGACGGCCGATCAGGTTGGCCAGCTCGTGGTTGGCGAAGCGCCGCGTCAGCTCCTGCGCGATCGGAATCGAGCGCGCATTCGCCAGCGAGCAATAATCGAGCCCCGGGCACGCGATGATGTCGGTGATCAGATTGACGTTGGGCGTCGCGAGCCCGAGCTTGTCGAGCGCCTTCCACAGCGCCGGCAAATCGCGCTTGGCGACGTGCGGCAGCGCCAGGTTCTGCTCATGGCCGACGCGGATCTCGCCGAAGGAATATTTGTCGGCGAGATCGGCCAGCGCATCCATCTGCTCGGCCGTGGCGTCGCCCGGAGGCCCGCCGGTCGGCTTCAGCGAGATCGTGACGATCGAATAGCCCTGCACCTTGTGCGGCGCCACCGAGTTCTTGCGCCACGCCTCGAAGTCCGGATCGGCCGCGGCCTGGCGCAGCTCGTCCGGCATGTGCGGCAGCTTCTCGTAAGGAGGATAGGTGAAGCGCGAGCGGATGTCCTCGATCACCTCGTCGTCGATCTGGAGCGAGGAGTTACGAATGTGCTGCCACTCGTCCTCGACCTCGCGCGAAAACTTCTCGATCCCGAGCTCGTGCACCAGGATCTTAATGCGCGCCTTGTAGATGTTGTCGCGGCGGCCGTACTGGTTGTAGACGCGCAAGATAGCCTCGATGTAGCTGAGGATGTCGCGTCCGTGCACGAAGTGCTTGATGGTCTTGGCGATGAACGGCGTGCGGCCGAGACCGCCGCCGACGAGAACCTCGAAGCCGGTCTCGTTCTTCTCGTTCTTGATCAGGCGCAGGCCGATGTCGTGGATCTTGATCGCGGCGCGGTCGTGGTCCGAGGCGGTGATCGCGATCTTGAACTTGCGCGGCAGGAACGAGAATTCCGGATGCAGCGTGGTGTGCTGACGGATCAGCTCAGACCAGATGCGCGGATCCTCGATCTCGCCCGGCGCGACGCCGGCCCATTGATCCGAGGTGACGTTGCGCATGTTGTTGCCGGAGGTCTGCATCGCGTGGATGCCGACCTTGGCGAGGTCTTCGAGCGCATCCGGCAGCTCGGCGAGCTTGATCCAGTTGAACTGGATGTTCTGCCGCGTGGTGAAGTGGCCATAGCCGCGGTCGTATTTGCGCGCGACATGGGCAAGCGCCCGCATCTGGTTCGTCGCCAGCGTGCCGTAGGGAATCGCGACGCGGAACATGTAAGCGTGCAGCTGCAGATAGACGCCATTCTGCAGACGCAGAATCTTGAACTCGTCCTCGGTGAGCTCTCCGGACAGGCGCCGCTTCACCTGGTCGCGGAACTCCGAGACGCGCTCGTTGACGAGCGTGCGGTCGATTTCGTCGTAAGCGTACATAAGTGCGTGCCTTAAACCTGGGCCGGCTGTCCGATTGTGACGCCGGTGCGGCGAATCTGTTCGCGCAGATTGCCGGGCAGGACCTTGCCATCGTCGCCGATCTCCACCGGCGCGATATAGGGGCCGATGGCGCCGACGTCATCGGCCACGGCTTCCGCAAGCAACGCCTTGGCCTCGTCGGAGTTGCGCACGATGGCGGCTTCCGATAGCTCGGCGGACCAGCTTTTGGCGGCGGTGCGGTAGACCACGATGCCGTCCCAGGTGCGGTTGGCCGTCACGACCGAGGGGCCGGCGATCTTGATCTTCTTCTGTTCGAGCGGAGAGGTCATTCGGCTGCATCCAATAGGTCAGAGATGATTTGCTTGGGAGTCTGGCGGCGATGCGAACCGGCATGCCGGACCACGTCGCCGATGATGAGGATGGCGGGACCGCCATGGATCCGCCGCACCAGTTCCGGCAGGTCGCGCAGCGTGCCGATCGCGCCTTGGGCCTCGGGTCGCGTGACGCGGGCGAACACGCCGACCGGCGTCTCCGGCGAGCGACCGGCCGCGAACAGGCCGGCGCGCACGGCGGGCGCTGCGGTCACGCCCATGTAGACCACGACGGTCATCTTCGTGTCGGTCAGCGTCGACCAATCCACGTTCTCGGCATCGCGCGACTTGTGCGCGGTGAGAAAGGTGATGCGGGTCGCTTCGTGACGATAAGTGAGCGGCACCTCGAAATCGGCAGCGGCGCCTAGGCCTGCAGTGATGCCGGGAATGATCGAATAGGCGACGCCGGCGGCGCGCAGCGCTTCCACTTCTTCGCCGCCGCGGCCGAATACGAAGGGATCGCCGCCCTTCAGCCGCACGACGCGCTGGCCCGATTGCGCGGCCTCGATCATGCGCTTGTTGATGGCGTCCTGGCCGATGCCGGGCTTGCCGACGCGGCGGCCGACCGCAACGCGCGCGGTGTCGCGGCGAATGCGATCCAGAATCTCGGGCGAGACCAGTTCGTCATGGAAGACGATGTCGGCGTCCTGCAGCGCGCGCAGCGCCTTGATGGTGAGCAGATCCGGATCGCCGGGGCCGGCGCCGACCAGCGCGACCGAGCCTTCCGGCTTGTCGGCGCGCGCGAAGGCGGAGGGATCGGAGATTGCCTTGAGCGATGCGTCCGCTTCGCTCTTGCGGCCGGCGAGCACGGCGGCGCCGATCGGACCGTCGATGACGCGCTCCCAGAAGCGGCGGCGCAGCGGAAACTCGGCGATGCGCTCGTTGATGGACTTGCGGAAGGTGCCGATGAACTCGGCGAGTTCGCCGATGCGCGCCGGCAGCAGCGCCTCGATCTTCTCGCGCACGCGCCGCGCCACCACCGGGGAGGTGCCGCCGGTGCCGACCGCGACCACGACGTCGCCGCGATCGACGATGGCCGGAAAGATGAAGCTGGAATGCTCGAGGTCGTCCATGACGTTGACGGGAAGGCCGAGCGACTTGGCGCGAGCCGACATGGCCACACCGACATCGCCTGCGCCCGCGCAGACGACAGCGATGACCCCTGAAAGATCGGCCGTGAGCGGATCGCTCGCCGCGATCTCGATGCGGGCCGCATCTTCGGAGCCCAGGCCGAGGTCATGATTGCCGTCGATCGCATGCACGCGCAGCCGCGCGCCGGCAGCGGCGAGCACGCGCAGCTTGGCGCGCAAAAGCTCGCCCGCGCCGATGAGAATCACCGGGCCGGCCTTGAGATCGAGAAACACCGGCAAGAACCGCATGCGATACTCGCTTCCCCACAAACGGGGTTGACTGGAATTATTTTCTATATATGTCTCGTTTCGAGCGCGCAAAGAGAAATTTTTTTCTTCTCTTCTGCACCGCAACTATAGAATTTTCGCCTCCAAACGCAAAGTGGCAGAGATGCATCTTCTCAGGACGGATTCCGGTGCAGATGGGCAGAACTTTCGCGCGCCCATTTACGAGCAAATTCCAGTCGGGCTGACCGCCCCGAGCATGGATCATCTCGATCAGCTCGAAGCGCAGAGCATCTACATCTTCCGTGAGGCCTTTGCCCGGCTGAAGAAGATTGCCCTGTTGTGGTCGCTCGGCAAGGACTCCAACGTCATGATCTGGCTGGCGCGGAAAGCCTTCTTCGGCAAGATGCCGTTCCCGGCCCTTCACGTCGACACCGGCAAGAAGTTTCCGGAGATGTATCGCTTCCGCGATCATTACGGCAAGGAATGGGATCTCGATCTGCGCGTCGAGCCCTGCCCGCCGATCGATGCGGTCGACCCGACGCTGCCGCCGGCCGCCCGTTCCGCCGCGCGCAAGACCGAGGGCCTCAAGATGGCGCTCGCAAAGTATGGCTTCGACGGCCTGATCGCCGGCATTCGCCGCGACGAGGAAGCGACCCGCGCCAAGGAGCGCGTGTTCTCGCCGCGCGGGCTCGAAGGCAATTGGGACGTGCGCGACCAGCCGCCGGAGTTCTGGGACCATTTCAACGCCTCGCCGCCGCAAGGCGCGCATTTGCGCATCCATCCGATCCTGCATTGGACCGAGGCCGATATCTGGGCCTACACCAAGCGCGAGAACATTCCGATCATCCCCCTGTACCTCGCCAAGGACGGCAAGCGCTATCGCTCGCTCGGCGATCAGGACATCACCAACCCCGTGAATTCGACGGCGTCCAGCATCGACGAGATCCTGATCGAGCTCGAGCAGACCAAGGTGCCGGAGCGCTCGGGGCGCGCGCTCGACCACGAGACCGAGGACGCCTTCGAGCGTCTGCGCGTCGCCGGCTATCTCTGATCAAGGACGCTTTGCGGCTATGAACATGATCGTCACTCCCGCTTCGCCTGCGACCCCGAACGGCACCACGCGTCCGCAAGTGCGCATCGTCATCGTCGGCCATGTCGACCACGGCAAGTCGACGCTGGTCGGCCGCCTCTTGCATGAAACCGGCAGCCTGCCCGACGGCAAGCTCGAAATGCTGAAAGCTGTCAGCGCGCGGCGCGGCATGCCGTTCGAATGGTCGTTCCTGCTCGACGCGCTGCAGACCGAGCGCGACCAGGGCATCACCATCGACACCACGCAGATCCGCTTCCGCACCAATTCGCGCGACATCGTGCTGATCGACGCGCCCGGCCACGCCGAATTCCTGCGCAACATGATCACCGGCGCCTCGCAGGCCGACGGTGCGGTGCTGATCATCGATGCGCTGGAGGGCGTGCGCGACCAGACCAGGCGGCATGGCTATCTCCTGCATCTGCTCGGCGTGAAGCAGGTCGCCGTCGTCGTCAACAAGATGGACCGCGTCGATTTCTCCGCCGCACGCTTCAAGGACATCAGCGACGAGATTTCCGCGCATCTGAACGGCCTCGGCGTGACGCCCACGGCCGTGATCCCGATTTCCGCGCGCGACGGCGACGGCGTCGCCGAGCGTACCGACCGCATCGGCTGGTACAAGGGGCCGACCGTGGTCGAGGCGCTCGATCGCCTCGAGCCGGCGCGTCCGCTGGAAGCGCTGGCGCTGCGGCTGCCGGTGCAGGCGATCTACAAGTTCGACGACCGTCGCATCGTTGCCGGCCGCATCGAATCCGGCAGCCTGATTGCCGGCGACGAGATCGTGATCATGCCCGCGGGCAAGATCGCGAAGATCAAGACGGTCGAGAGCTGGCCGGTGACGCCGGTCGCCAGCCGGCAGGGCGCGGGCCGCTCGGTCGGCATCACGCTCGACCGCGAATTGTTCATCGAGCGCGGCGACATCATCGCGCATGTGGGCAGCGCCCCGCGCGAGACGCGGCGGCTGCGCGCGCGGATCTTCTGGCTGCACGACAAGCCGCTCGCCAAGGGCGACCAGCTTCTGGTGCGCTGCGGGCCAAAGGAAAGCCGCGCCACCGTTGTCGCGATCGAGAAGGCGGTCGATCCCGGTGAGCTCTCGAGCAGCGAGAACAAGGCGATCGGCCGCAACCATGTCGGCGAGATCGACATCTCCCTGTCCAATCCGATCGCGACCGATCCCTACACCGAAAATCCGCGCACCGGCCGCCTCGTCATAGAGGTGTCCGGACGCATCGCCGGCGGCGGCCTGGTGCTGTCGGTCGATGCCGGCCAGCGTGCCGTGCCGGTCGACATCGTGCCGGTGGAATCGGCGCTGCGCAGCGACGAGCGCTCGGCGCGCTATCGCCATAACGGTGCCGTGGTCTGGCTCACCGGCCTGCCCGCCTCCGGCAAGTCGACGCTGGCGCGGGCGCTGGAGCGGCGTCTCTTCACCAATGGCGGCTCGCCGATCCTGCTCGACGGCGACACGCTGCGTGCCGGGCTCAACAGCGATCTCGGCTTCTCCGCCACCGATCGCAGCGAGAACATCCGCCGCCTCGCCGAGGTCGCGACACATCTCGCCCGCAACGGCCACATCGCCATCGTCGCGGCGGTCTCGCCCGCGCGCGAAGATCGCGCCGCCGCGCGCCGCATCGCCGATACCGCGTTCCGCGAGATCCATGTCGCGACCCCGGCCGAAGTGTGCGAGGAGCGCGATCCCAAGGGCCATTACAAGAAAGCCCGCGCCGGCGCGCTCGCCTCGTTCACCGGCATCGGCAACGATTACGAGAAGCCTGAGGCTGCCGAGCTCGTGATCGACACGTCGAAGCGGACCGTGGCCGAGGCGGCTGACGAGATCGAGCAGATGCTGAAGACATCAGGCGTGCTGTTCGACGAGCTCGTGGACCTCGCTGCGAACATTTGAGGTCGCCCCAGTCTCCGCTGTCGTCGCCCGGTGTGAACCGGGCGACCCAATATTCCAGAGACAGCGTTGGGATACGGAGAAGCCGCGGCGTACTGGATTCCCCGCTTTCGCGGGGAATGACACCGGTGCGTGGGGCTTCTCCCACCTTCTCTTGACATTTTGACAAGCCCCCGGGGGTCTTCTCACCGCCCTGATTTTGGGGCTAATAGGTCCGGAAAGCCGCCCCGCGTGGGCGCATTTTGCTGCTGTCGGGTCAAAAGCAGCCAAAAACAGCCATTTCCAACAAGAAAGCCCATCATGAAACGCGTCGACGCCCACGGATTGAAGATCGCCCCTGTTCTGTTTGACTTCATCGCCAAGGAAGCCGCCCCGAAAACGGGAATCGCGCCGGATGCGTTCTGGGCCGGGCTTGCCGGCATCATCAAGGAGCTGGGACCGAAGAATCGCGAGCTGCTCGCGTTTCGCGACAATCTGCAGGCCAAGATCGACGACTGGCACCGCGCCAACAAGGGCAAGGCGTTCGACCTCGATGCCTATACCGCCTTCCTGAAGGAGATCGGCTATCTCGTGCCGGAGCCGGCGACGCAGAAGGTCGAGACCGCCAATGTCGACGAGGAGATCGGCAAGATCTGCGGCCCGCAGCTCGTCGTGCCGCTCACCAATGCGCGCTACGCGCTGAACGCGGCGAATGCGCGCTGGGGCTCGCTCTATGACGCCTTCTACGGCACCGACGCGATCCCGCATGATCCTTCCGAGAGCGGCAAGGGCTACAACAAAGCGCGCGGCGACAAGGTGATCGCCAAGGCCAAGGCGTTCCTCGACAACGCCGTGCCGCTCGCGACCGGCAGCCACACCGACGTCACCGCCTACAGCGTCGTCGCGGGCCAGCTCGCAGTGAAGCTGAAGAGCGGCAACGCCACCGCGCTGAAGCACGCCGCACAGTTCGCCGGCTTCCAGGGCGATGCCGCCGCGCCGAGCGCCGTGCTGCTCGTCAACAACGGCCTGCATATCGAGGTCAAGATCGACCGCAGCAGCGCGATCGGCAAGGACGATCCGGCCGGTGTCGCCGACATGATCATGGAGGCCGCGGTCTCGACCATCCTCGACATGGAGGACTCGGTCGCCGCGGTCGATGCCGAGGACAAGGTGCTGGTCTACCGCAACACACTCGGCCTGATGAACGGCACGCTGTCGGCCGATTTCGAGAAGGGCGGCAAGACGCTGACGCGTTCGCTCAATTCCGACCGCCTCTACAAGACGCCTGACGGCAAGGGCGAGGTCAAGCTGCACGGCCGCAGCCTGCTGTTGATGCGCAATTGCGGTCACCACATGTTCACCGACGCGGTGCTGGACGAGAAGGGCGAAGAGGTTCCGGAAGGCCTGCTCGATGCCGCCGTCTCGGGCCTGCTCGCGATCCACGACCTCAAGGGCCATTCGAAGGTCAAGAACAGCCGCACGGGATCGGCCTATATCGTCAAGCCGAAGATGCACGGCCCGGACGAGGTCTCGCTGACCTGCGAGATCTTCGACCGCGTCGAGAAGATGCTGGGCCTGCCCGAGAACACGCTCAAGGTCGGCATCATGGACGAGGAGCGGCGCACCACCGTCAACCTCAAGGCCTGCATCCAGCGCGCCTCCAAGCGCATCATGTTCATCAACACCGGCTTCCTCGACCGCACCGGCGACGAGATCCACACCTCGATGGAAGCGGGCCCGATGATCCGCAAGAACGAGATGAAGGCGCAGGCCTGGATCAAGGCCTACGAGGACTGGAACGTCGACATGGGCCTGACCTGTGGCCTGCCGGGCCACGCCCAGATCGGCAAGGGCATGTGGGCCGCCCCCGACAAGATGGCGGACATGCTGGCGCAGAAGCTCGGCCATCCGCAGGCCGGCGCTACCACCGCCTGGGTGCCCTCGCCCACAGCGGCGACGCTGCACGCGCTGCACTACCACCAGGTCAACGTGATCGCGCGCCAGGAAGAACTCGCCAAGGGCGGACCGCGGGCAAAACTGTCCGACATCCTGACCATTCCGGTGTCGAAGTCGAACTGGGCGCCCGATGACGTCAGGCAGGAGATCGACAACAATTGCCAGGGCATTCTGGGCTATGTCGTGCGCTGGATCGACCAGGGCGTCGGCTGTTCCAAGGTGCCCGACATCCACGATGTCGGCCTGATGGAAGACCGCGCCACCTTGCGCATCTCCAGCCAGCACCTCGCCAACTGGCTGCACCAGGGCGTCATCACCGAGGCGCAGGTGATGGAATCGCTCAAGCGCATGGCGGTCGTCGTCGACAAGCAGAACGCCGGCGATCCGATCTACAAGCCGATGGCGCCCGCCTTCGACGGCGTCGCCTTCAAGGCGGCCTGCGAACTCGTCTTCAAGGGGCGCGAGCAGCCGAACGGCTACACCGAATACATCCTCACCGCGCGCCGCCGCGAAGCCAAGGCTCTTGGATAAGAGGCTCTTGGATAAAGAGGCGCTGGGCTGAACGAAGTCACGGAACCGTCAAAAGCCCCGGCCCGCGCCGGGGCTTTTTTCTTGCGCGAAACGTCGCGGCTTGGCGCGGAACAGGCTGCGTGCGCCTCGCGTTGTCGGGCCATCAACCCATGGGAGATGGTCATGGACTGGAATCGGATCGAAGGAAACTGGAAGCAGTTCAAGGGATCGGCCAAGGAGAAATGGGGCAAGCTCACCGATGACGACCTCCAACTGATCGAGGGCCGCCGCGAGCAGCTCGAGGGCCGGCTGCAGGAACGCTACGGCAAGGCCAAGGACCAGGTTCGTCAGGACGTCGACGACTGGCTGAAGTCGCTGCACTAGCGCAGCATGAACGAAGCCCCGGCTCAGGCCGGGGCTTTTTGTTTGGGAGCAGTAGCCCCCGCTAGAATACTGTCAGATATTTCAGCAGCGACACGACGCCGATGATGATGACGATCACGCGCGCGATCTGCTTGGCGCGGCCGTCCATCGGCAGCATGTTGATCAGATAAAGCACGAGAATGACGACGAGAAAGGTGACGAGGACGCCGATCAGCATTGCAGGGACCCCCCTTCTGGCAAATTGCTAACGATGTCCTAACGCTGGCCTCGCGCGCTGGTTCCATCAACGCAACCCATTGCAACTTCTAGTAAATGCGTATTTTTACCGGTAGCTTGGCTGCCTAAAACTTTACCCTTTTCCTCTCACATGCAGAAACCGTCTGGCCATGAGGCGCCAACGGCATGTGATTGCCGATGCCACAGGGCTCCTCCTTTTCGATTGTTGCCGGGCGCCCTCCGCGAACTCGACATGGAAATTGGGGGACCTCGATGCTGAATCGTCTGACCGTATCCGCGCTGCTCAAGGCCGTGATCGCGATCACGTCGGTCTGCGTGGTCGTTGCGCTCTCGCTCACCGCCTACGCATCCTGGGATCGTGTGAGGACCGCCAGCCGGATCTCGCAGATCGCGGACGCGTCCGCCGACCTGTTCAAGGCGATGCACAATCTGCGGACCGATCGCTCCACCAGCAACAGGCTGCTGAACGCGACCACGCCAATGGACGCGGACATCGAGAAATATCTGCGCGCGATCCGCGACGCCGAGATGCCGGCGATGGCGCATGCGCTGGAGCTGTTGCCGGCCATCGACTTTCCGCAATCCGGCACGCTGGTGCCGGAGCTCGCGCGCCTCTACAAATCCGCGAGCGAGCAGCAGAAGCAGTTCTGGGAGGACGTCGCCAAGCCCAAGGATCAGCGCCGCGCCGGCCTGCCGAAGGAATACATGGAGACGACGCAAGGCCTGCTCGACACGCTCGACAAGCTCTCGAGCGTCCTGGCCGGGACCGTCAATCACCAGGACGCGGCGATCGATCAGCTGCTGTCGATCAAGCAGAACGCATGGCTCTTGCGCAACACTGCCGGCGAAGCCTCGCTCATCGTCTCGACTGGCCTTAACGCCGGCAAGATCACACCCGAGGCTCACCAGTCCTACACCCAATATGTCGGCGGCACGGCCGCGATGTGGAAGGCGCTGGAATTGTCGGCATCGGGCATGCAGCTGCCGTCCGCACTGTCATCCGCCATGACCGCGGTCAAGTCCGCCTATTTCGATCCGCAATATCTCGCCCTGCGCGACCGCCTCGCGGAGACGCTGGTGAAGGGCGACAAGGCCGAGATGACAGCCAATCAATGGACCCCGGTCACGGTCGGTCGCCTGTCCAATGCCGTCGCAGTGGCAGAAGCCGCCCTCGACGCCGCCAAGGTCCATACGCTGGAGCAACACGGCGCCGCGCAGCGCGCGCTGATCGTGCAGCTTGGGCTCCTGGCGCTCGCCATTGGGCTTGCCGTCGGCGCGACCATGCTGGTCAGCCGCCGCGTCATCACCCCGCTCAACACCATCCGCGACGCCATGCTCGAGGTCGCCGGCGGCGACCTCGCCGTCGACAGCGGCTATCTCGACCGTCATGACGAGATCGGCGCACTGGCCGGCGCACTGGAGACCTTCAAGCAGCAGGCGGCCGAGAAGCTCAAGATCGAAGAGCAGGAGCGTGAACGCAATGCGGGCGCCGCCGCCCGCCAGCGCGTGGTCGAGGCCCATGTCGGCGAGTTCGAGAGCGCCGTGCGCAAGTCGTTGGGCGAGCTGAGCGAGGCCTCCGGCGAGATGCGCAAGACCTCGGGCGACCTGTCGGCCGTCTCGCGCCAGAGCAATGAACGCGTCGAGATTGCCGGCAAGGCCTCGAACGAGGCCTCCACGAGTGTCGAAAGCGTCGCGGCAGCGGCCGAGGAGCTCTCGGCCTCCATCAACGACATCAGCCAGCAGGCCGCGCATGCCGCGGGCATCGCCAGCCGCGCCGTCACCCAGGCGCGCGAAACCGACGGCACCGTGCAGGGCTTGGCGCAGTCGGCGGGGCGCATCGGCGAGGTCGTCGGCCTCATCAACACCATCGCGGCGCAGACCAACCTGCTCGCGCTCAACGCCACGATCGAGGCGGCGCGCGCCGGTGATGCCGGCCGCGGCTTTGCCGTGGTCGCCTCCGAGGTGAAGTCACTCGCGAGTCAGACCGCGAAGGCGACCGAGGAGATTTCCGAGCAGATCGCCGACATCCAGAAGGTTGCGGGCGATGCCATCAACGCGATCCAGGCGATCGGCGGCATCATCGGCGAGGTCAACGAAGTTGCGACCGCCATCGCGGCCGCAGTGCAGGAGCAAGGCGCCGCTACGCAGGAGATCACCCGCAGCACGCAATACGCGGCGCAGGGAACCAAGAATGTCTCGGACAACATCACCGGCGTGAAGGCCGATGCCGACACCGCAGCCGGTGCCGCGGAGAACGTGAAGCAGGCCTCCGAGATGCTGGAGACGCAAAGCCGCCAGCTCGGTCAGCAGGTCAGCGATTTCCTGGGCAAGATCCGCGCGGCGTAGGGCACGCCGGCTCCGCGCGTCGCGAGGACGCCGTTCGGAAGCCGAAGCTACTCCTTCGCCACCACGGGGACCTGGCGGAATCTGGCGCGCACCGATTCCGGCAGCGGCGAGAAATTCATCGCGACACCGCGGCGGTCATTGGCGTTGCGGCTGGCGACCACGAGGCCGCCGGCTCCGGCGACGATGTCGCCCTTGCGCAGGGTCGGATCGTCCTCGACCTTGACCGATGCGAGCCCGACCGGGTCCTTGCCGTTGCAGGTACAGCCCGCGACGATCTCGTTGCGAAAGCGGAACGCGTTCGGCAGGTCGGAATAGGACTTTCCGTTCTCCGTAGAGGCGTCGTCGATATTGCTGCCATAGACCAGCGAGGTTTCCGCGGCTGGGCAGAAGCTCTTGCAGGATTGCGCCTTGCTCTCGGAATCGCTGCCCTGCGCCGGGAAATAGCGGCCGTCACAGCCGCGCACGCAATAGGCCGCGCCGCCGCCATAGGAGGCCCGCTGACGCGGCCCATCGTAGCGCGGCCCATCGTCATTGGGGAACGGCATGCGGATTTCCGGCGGCGGCCGCATCCGGAAGCCGCCGAACAATGCCGAGAAGAAATCCTCCGCATGCGCCGACGGCGCCGATGCAAGACCGGCGGAGATCGCGATCAGGATCACCGTTCCGCCAGTCCATTTGCCAATCAGGCGTCTGCTCATATGACCTCGCTCACGCTTAATTCACGGCCGACGACGTGATGTTCAACGCCTGCCGACCCGAGGGCAGCGTCGTCACGGCCGGCCGCCTGCGCACGGGCTCGCCGGCCTTGTCGCCTCCTCTGGCCATCAAGGGCGCGTTCTTCGGCAGCACCACGACCTTGGCGCCGACATTAACGCGATTGAACAGGTCGATGACGTCCTCGTTGGTCATGCGGATGCAGCCCGAGGAGACGAACTTTCCGATGGTGGAGGGATCATTGGTCCCGTGGATGCGGTATTGGCTCGAGCCGAGATACATCGCACGCGCACCGAGCGGGTTGCCGGGGCCGCCGGCGACGAAGCGCGGCAGATAGGGCTGGCGCGCGATCATCTCGGCCGGCGGATGCCAGTCCGGCCACTCGGCCTTGCGACTGACGCTCTGCACGCCCGACCAGGTAAAGCCCTGGCGGCCGACGCCGACGCCGTAGCGGATCGCGCGGCCGCCTCCGAGCACGTAATAGAGATAGGTGCTGTTGGTATCGATGACGATGGTACCGGCCGGCTCGCTCCTGTCGAAGCTGACGATCTGCCTGCGCAGCCGGTCGGGCAACTGAGCATCTTCGTCGGCGAGCTGCGGCGCCTCGTTGAGGTCATCCTGCGAATAGGCTTGGCCCTGCGAGTACTGGCCCTGCGAGTACAGGTCCTGCGGGTACACCCGCTGCATCGGCGCATAGCCGAAGGTTTGCGCGCTCGCGGTGCCCATGGGCGCCATGAGCAGAGCGGTTGCGAAAGCGAATGCGCCGACGGCGCGCGGCGAGAAGCTGCGACGGACTGCAAACAACTTTGTCATGAGCTGCCCCGTTGGATATGCATCAGGTGATGCGCTGCCCAACAAACTCCGCCGGCTGGATCGAAGTTCCGTTGCCGCGTGCGGCAGCGACGTCACAGTCAAGCGAGCCATCGTTCACGAAGCCGCGATGGAACCGGCATACCGCCCACGCGTTGTGAGGTCATCAATGGGCGCGCGGATCGCGGATTCCGTGCGGGAGAGATATTGTGCGCGTCCTACCCAGTGACCGTTTGATTTCCGGCAACGGCGAAGGCGAACCGCTCCCCGAGAGCCATGTCGAGCTGCCGCCGGTGATCCGCCGCACTGAATTCGTCGCGTTCGCGCTGGCCGGCCTGTTGCTGATTGCCATCGTCGCCGTGCTTTATGTCGGCAAGGCGTTCTTCCTGCCGGTCGTGATGGCGTTCGTCACCGGGACCATGCTGTCTCCGGCGGCCACCTTCCTGGAGCGGAGCAAGGTCCCACGCAGCCTTGGCGCCGTCCTGATCGTGGTCGCGGTGACCGCGGTGGTCGCCTTCGTCGTGGCGCTGATCGCTTCGCCGGTCATGGCATGGAGCACGCGCCTGCCGGAGCTCGGCGCGCAACTGCGGGACAAGCTGCACGTGTTCGATCGGCCGCTTGCGCTCTGGCGGGAGATGCAAGCCATGCTCGGCGGCTCGGAGGGATTGCCGAGCATCCACATGCCCAAGGTGGAGTGGGTGCAGCCGACGCTGGAATTCCTGTCACCGACCTTTACCGAATTTCTGCTGTTCTTCGTCACCCTGATCCTGTTCATCGCAAGCTGGCGCGACCTGCGGCGAGCCATGATCATGACCTTCAGCGATCGCGACGCGCGGCTGCGCACGCTCCGGATCCTCAACGAGATCGAGGTCCATCTCGGCAATTATCTGCTGACCGTCACCCTCATCAATGTCGGCGTCGGCGTCGCCACCGGCCTGATCTGCGCGCTTACCGGAATGCCCAATCCGGCCGGGCTCGGCGCGCTGGCGGCCACGCTCAACTTCATCCCCATCATCGGGCCCGTGGCGATGTTCGCCGTGCTGGTCGTGGTGGGGCTGATCGCCTTTCCCACCATCGGCGGCGGCCTGATGGCCGCGCTCGCCTTCGGCGGCCTCACCTTTCTGGAGGGGCACTTCATCACACCGACGATCATTGGCCGGCGGCTCGCCCTGAACGCGCTCGCCGTGCTGCTCGCGCTCGCATTCTGGACCTGGCTGTGGGGGCCGATGGGCGCGTTCCTGTCGTCGCCGCTCCTGATCGTCGCGCTGATCCTGAAGGACCACCTGTTGCCGGAGAATTCGCCGCAGCTTCCGCAAGCCTGACCGGTTTCAGCGAACGGAACTTACCCGGCGACGAAACGTTCTCCGCCCATCTCAGCCGTCAACAGTTCGGAGCTCCCGATGTCCACGCCCAATGCCGAAACCGGGATGAGAGACTGGACCGACAAAGCCACCCGAGACCGCCTCGAAAAGGATGTAGCAGCCGTGAAAAGCGATATCGCCGCCCTCACCGACCAGATCACCGACGCGCTCAATACTTTCGCCAACTCCACCAGCAAGCAGGCTCGCCGCGGCTATCGCCAGGCGCGCGAGAACATGGATTCCGCGATGGACGACATGTCCGAGCGCGGCAGCGCGATGATGGAAGCCGCACAAGACGCCTACGGCTCGATCGAAGAGACGCTGGAAGATGCGATCACGCAGCGGCCGCTGGCGACCGTCGGGCTGGCGCTCGGCATCGGCTTCCTGATCGGCGCCGCCTGGCGCCGCTAAGGATGCCGGCGTTCATTTGAGACGGCAGCGACACGCGGCCGCTGTCGGCCCGTGACGATTCGGCTGGCGGGGATTGAGGAGCAAGGCCATGTTTCAGCGCATCATCGACAGCATCAGTGCATCCACCGGCACGACTGTTCGGCTGACCTCCCTGGCCGCGGGCGCTGCCTTCGCGCTGCTCGTGACGACGGGCTTCCTCTGTGCCGCCGTCTTCATCTGGGTGCTGCAGAAATATGGCCCGGTGCAGGCTTGTCTTGCCGGCGCCGGCATCTTCTTTCTGCTGACGTTGGCCGCGGCAGGCTCCTATTGGGGCTACAAGCGCGAGGTGCAGAAGCGCGCCCAGATCGCGGCCGAGCGCGCGGCGAAATCGGCCGCGCAGAGCATGCTTGCAGATCCGATGCTCCTCGCCACCGGGCTTCAGATCGTTCGCGCCATCGGGGTGAAACGATTGTTGCCGATCCTGGCCATCGGGGGCGTCGCCCTCGGCATCCTGGCGAGCCGCGCCGGCGTGGCCGACGAGGTGTCGGCGGAGCCTGCCGAGTAGCGATCGGAGCGGGTTAGAAAATTTCGTCCTAAGTCCTTTGGGCGCATCTATCCCAATTCGATAGAGGGCGAGGGCCGCATTTCTGCGCGGTTCGGCGCGATTGTCTTGCCGCTCACGCAAACGCTACTCGGATGGGCAGGCGATTGCCGCTAAAAGCATCGTCCTGATTCCCAAAGCTATTTTACTTAATGAAACCGTCCGTCAAGGCGAACCTCGCCGCATTCCAGCACGACGCCAGGCTCTATCTGACGCTCGGCATCGCCAATTGGTCCATCTTCGTCGACCATATTCCGAACAACGTCGTCAACCTGCTGACGCTGCGCAATTTCGGCTTCAGCGGCGCGGCGGACCTGTTCGTGTTCGTGGTAGGCTACGGCGTTGCCATCATCCACGGCAGGATGGCGCTGGAGCGCGGCTATGTGGTCGCAGCGACGCGCATCTTTCGCCGGGTCTGGCGGCTCTATGCCGCCTATGTCGTGCTGTTCGTGATCTATATCGACGCCATCGCCTATGTCGCCTCGCAATCGATGGCGCCGGAGATCATCCACGAATACAACATCTCCGGAATTCTCGAGCACCCGCTGCGCATCCTGGTCCGCGGTCTCGTGCTCCAGGAAGAGCCGCTGAATCTCGACCTGCTGCAGCTGATGATCCCGCTGATGGCGTTCTTTCCGCTCGTGCTGTGGGGCCTGTTGCGGGGGCCGAACCTGACGCTGGCGACATCGGTCGCGCTGTATCTTGCTGCGCGCTGGTTCGGCTGGAATTTTCGGATCTATCCGGACGGGGAATGGACCTTCAATCCGCTGTGCTGGCAGCTGCTGATGGTGCTGGGCGGCTGGTTCGCCGTGACGGGTGCGCCGGGGCGGGCGCTGCGCGGCATGTCCTGGCTGCGGATCCTCGCAGGCGCCTATTTGATCTTCGCGATGGCCGTCACCTTGATGCGCCATTCGCCGACGCTGTCCGCTTACCTGCCGGATCTCCTCCTCAACAGCATCGCGCCGGCCGACAAGGAAAACCTCGCGCCCTATCGCGTGGTCCACTTCCTGGCCCTCGCGTTCATTGCGACCCATCTCATTCCGGCCGATCACCCCGGCCTGAGATGGAGACCGCTGCAAGCGGTGATCGCATGCGGTGAGGAATGGCTTGCGGTATTCTGTGTCGCCGTGTTCCTGTCCTTCGCCGGCCACCTCATCCTGATCACCGGGCCGAACTTGGTGGTGATGCAGGTGGCGGTGAGCATCACCGGCTTCGCCGCGATGACCGGGCTCGCCTACTACATCGCCTGGTCGAAACGGCAGGATCTGCCGGCAGCCCTGCGGCGGCAGGCGTAGAGCCAAAAAAGCGTGCGATTCTGCTAGGCCGAAAGCCGCCCCTGCGGTATGCCGGGACTCTGCGTGAGGAGACCGGGCGTGGCGATGGCGAAAGACGGGCGTGAAGAGGCGGAGAGCGCGCCCCGGCGCGGCCGGCCAAGGTCGATCGAGACCACCAACGCCATCCTCGAAAGCGCCTATGCACTGATGGCGACCACCGGCCTTGCCGCCACCACCATCGATGCGATCGCGCGCCACTCCAGCGTGTCGAAGATGACGATCTACAAATGGTGGCCGTCGCGGGAAGCGCTGCTGATCGACGCATTCCTCCACCATGCCGCGCAGATGCTGCCGCTGCCGCCTGCGAGCGCCGGCACGCCCGCGGCGCGCGCGCGGCGCCACGCCACCGCCTATGCCGAGGCGCTCCAGGGCGAATTCGGCAAGGTGCAGCTCGCCGTGATCTCAGAATGCATTTCCAAGACCGGCTCGGCCGAGCTGTTCTACGCCCGCTACTTGCAATTCCGCCGCGACGCGCTGGTGGACATGATCGCCGCCGGCCAGAAGGACGGCAGCATTCAGGCCGAGGGTCCCCCTGAGAATCTCTACGACGCGATCTATGGCAGCCTGTTCTACCGCTACATCTTCGGCATCGCGCCGATCACACCTGGCTACGCCCGCAACCTCGTCGAGCTGGTGTTGCGACCGAAGAGCTAAAGCGCGATGCGATGAGGCTTGATCGCTCCAACGACGGAGCTGGGCTCCCTCTCCCGCTTGCTTGCGGGAGAGGGTTGGGGAGAGGGTGTTTCCGCAATGGGACAGTCCCCTAGAGGAGAAAGCCCTCACCCGCGTCTACGGCGCGACCTCTCCCGCAAGCGGGAGAGGTGAACGAGCCGCGGCAATCGATTCGACCTAAAGCCATTCCGCTCTAACTTCGCGCCGGCCTGACCGGCGCCGAGATCTTGTCCGTGCGGTCGCGCTCGGTCATGTCGACCACCGTCTCCATCGGCGCGGTCAATTCATAGACGTAGGAGACGTCCGTGAAGAAGCGCTTGGCGGTCCCCCCCAGCGCCTCGGGCGCGACGCGGTCGAGCAGGATCAGGCCGAAATCGGAATCGGGCCGCCGCGTCGCCTCGCTGGTGTTGAACTCCTCCCAGCGAAAATGGAAGACCTCGTGGCCATCTTCGCCCGTCACCGTCCAGTTGGCTGTGATGTGGGGGTGCTTGCCGACCAATGACAGGCCCTCGTCGGAATGCGAGGCGAGCTCGAAGAACAGCAGCGACAGGCTCTGCGCCGCTCGCGCGCTGACCGCGATGTCGGGGCCGGTGACCGCGATGCGATCGGCATGCGGAATCGCGCGCGCCTCGAACAGGCCCTTCAACTTGACGCCCTGCCACTGGCTCTCGCTAAGCAGCGACACCACGTTGGACATGGCGTGGATGCGTCCGATCAGGAGCTCGCGCGCGCTGTCGATGTCCGAACCGTGGCGCAAGGTGCGCGTCACGATCGACTGGATCACCGCCAGGATGTTCTTGACGCGGTGGTTGAGCTCGTCGATGACCGCGGTCAGCCGGCGCTCGAAGCCGATCCTGACCTGGATCTCCCGGCTAAGCCGCAGATTGTTGTAGGCGACATAACCGAACAGGCCGCACACCATTGCGGTGATGGCAAAGCCGATCGCCGCCACGATGATCGCGGTCTGCTCGGCGCGGCGCACCGAATTGGTCTTCGCGTAGTAGCCGAGCTGCCAATCGCGGCCGCCGAAGCTCACCGTGCGCGTCGCCGACGGCGCCGGCCCGTCCGCCGCCGCCATCCGCGTCGAGACCACGCCCTGATCGTTGGCGATCAGCTCGCCGCCGTCCTTGCGCGGATCCCTGAGCGCCACCGCGAACAGCGACATGTCGTCATTGGCCAGCATCAGCGAGGCGAGCTCGTAGGAAAACGTCACGAACCCGGCGGGCTCGGTCGCTCCCTCGGGAATGACGGGCGCAGCCACGATGATGCCGATCGCTCCGTTTCCGCGGATCAACGGCACCGGGTCCGAGGCAACCGACCTCTTCTCGGTGCGCGCGCGCGTCAGCATCGCGCTGCGAACCGGATCCTGATCGTAGCTGCGGCCGGGCAACATCCTGGTCTCGTTGCTGCGCGGCTCGAGATCCAACAGTACGTCGATCGGCTGGGTGACATCGGCAGGGTTGATCGGCTTGTCGTCATACGAGCGGATCTGCGGAGTCGGGAAGCCGGCGCCAGCGAGGGCGGCCTGCGCCGCCGCAAGCTCGTCCGGCTTCAACCGGGCGACCCACCCAGCCACCACGAAGTCGGTCTTGAAGGCGTAGATCGCCGAGCGCAGCGGCTCCAGCATGTTCGGCTTGATCACCGACGGCGCGCGGAACAGGCCTGAGGCGACACGCGCGAGCAGCTCCCGCTCGGTCAGGCGGTCCTGGACCAGGCTCGCATGCACATCGATCGCACGCGCCAGCGCGATCCGGTCCAGCGCCAGCTCCTGGTCGTGGACGCGATAAGCCGCAAGCCCGGAGAGCAAGGCCCCGAGCAGAGCGATGAAGCCGATGATGAAACCCAGCCTGACCACGCGATTACTCAGGCGAAAGCAGGAGGTCGGCAATGAACACGGAGCACATGAACGCCGCTCGAACGGCCATGGGCCGAAGCAGGGTAAACCCCAGTGCCGGAGATAATGAAGGAGGAGGCATCAGTACGCAACTTGGGTCGCCTGAAAAGCTTAATCCGTCCGGCCGATGGTCTGGCCGGGATGAATTCGCCCCGGGCGCCGGAGGTAGTTAATCCCCGTGTCCCAAATTTGTTCCGCGGGTTGCGGCGTGGCCCAGCTCGTTAACGGCGAAAAACACCTGCGCCAACTGGTCGCGTCCGGTCAGCCCGCCCGTTTCAGGCCGCCTTTGGCCTCGATGAAGCCGACGATGTGGTCGAGCCCCTCGCTTTTCTTGAGGTTGGTCATGACGAAGGGCCGCTCGCCGCGCATGCGCCTGGCGTCCGTCTCCATCTTCTCGAGGGAGGCGCCGACATGGGGCGCGAGGTCGGTCTTGTTGATGACCAGGAGGTCGGACCGGGTGATGCCGGGGCCGCCCTTGGACGGGATCTTGTCGCCGGCGGCGACGTCGATGACGTAGATGGTGAGGTCGGCCAGCTCCGGGGAAAAAGTGGCAGCAAGATTGTCGCCGCCGGATTCGATCAGCACGAGGTCAAGTCCGGGAAACTTGGCGCGCATGTCCGCGACCGCGGCGAGATTCATCGAGGCATCCTCGCGGATCGCCGTGTGCGGGCAGCCGCCGGTCTCGACGCCCGCGATGCGATCCGGCGTCAACGATCCCGAACGCACCAGGAACTCCGCATCCCATTTGGTGTAGATGTCGTTGGTGATCGCCGCAATGTCGTAGCGCTCGCGCATGGTCTTGCAGAGCAGGTCCATCAGCGCGGTCTTGCCCGATCCGACCGGACCGCCGACGCCGACACGCAAGGGACCGTGAGATTTCGCCATGTGACTTGTTCTCTCCTGATGACTTGAAGGCCGCACCGCTCACGACCGAAACAACCGGGTATATTGCGTCTCGTGCCGCAAGCTGGCGAGGTCGGCGCGGAACGTCGCGCTGCCGAGATCGTCCAAGTTTGCAGCCAGCGCGCGATTGGCGGTGGCGGCGACGGCGGCTTCCAGCCTCACCAGCACACGCTGGCTATCGGTCTGGCCGAGCGGAATGAGCCGGCTGGCCGCGGAAATCCAGTTCGAGACCAGCGCATGCAGGAAGGCGTGCAGCGTCGGCGCCAACGGCACGGCGTGCATCGCGGCAACGACGCCGACCGCGACCGGATAGATCAGTGGCGCGCTGCATGCCGCGACCGTGGCATCCAGTCCGTCGGCATCCCACGCGGCGCGGGCAATGTCGATGAAGGCGCGGCCCTGCGAGGTCGTCTCCAGCTGCCGCTCGCGCGACGGCACGAAGGCGCTCGCAAGCTCGGCGATCTCGTTCAAAGCGGCCGTCTCGCCCGATTCCGTGGCGCGATAGGCGTGGACCAGAAACGTCGCGTCACAGAAGCCCGAGCCGTCGGCGAGCATCGCATCGAGCCAATCCGCCAGCGTCGTCGTGTCGGTGACGTCGCCGGTTTCGACCGCCCATTCGATGCCGCTGGAATAGGAGAAACCACCGACCGGGAACGCCGGCGAGAGCCAGGTCATCAGCCGGTACAGCGCCGCCGCCTCGCCCTCGGCAAGATCACCGGCGCCGACCGGCTCATTTGTGGTCATGAGCATGCTTGTGGCCGTGGTGATGATCGGGATGATCGCAATGCTCGTCGTGGTGATGGTGGTGCTCATGGCCATGGTCGTGCGCGGCATGATCATGGTGGTGGCCATGGTCATGGTGATGATGGCCGTGATCGTGATGCGCATGGTCGTGTCCATGCGCATGGCCGGCATCGGCATAGGCGCCGCCTTCGGGATCGAACGGCGCTTCGATCTCGATCACACGCGCGCCGAGGCCCTTCACCATCGCCTCGATGACGTGATCGCGGCGAATACGCAGGGCCTTGGCCAAGATCTGCGTCGGCAGGTGACGGTTGCCGAGATGCCAGCCGACGCGGACGAGGTGGTGCGGATCGCGGCCGCGGATTTCCAGCAGCGGCTCGGGCGCCGCGACCACCTCGATCAGCCTTCCATCCTCAAGCACCAGCGCATCGCCGCCGCGGAGCGCGACGGCATGCTCCAGGTCGAGCAGGAATTCGAGGCCCCGCGTTCCCGTCATCGCCATGCGACGACGGTGCCGGTCGTCGAAATCGAGCACGACCGTGTCCACTGGTGCTTCCGTGAAGCGGTGCTGTCCCCTGACCTGCGTCGCCCGGATCATTCGTCGTCCCTCTTACCGTGTCTCGACCTTCTCGGGCGTGATGTATTCGATCTTCGGCGGCGCCGTGAAGCATTTCACCGCAACGCGGCCGAACGTCTTCATGTGCTCGGCAGCGCGATGCGGCCCCAGCGCCTCCATATTCTCCCACTGCTCGACGAACACCATCTTGGCAGGGTCCGTGACGCTCTCATGCAGATCATAGGCGATATTGCCGGGCTCCTTCCGCGTCTCCTTGATGCAGGCGGTGGCGGCCGCGATGAACTCGGCGCGCGTCTCGGGCTTGATGGTCAGGGTGGCAACGACGTAGATCACGAGAAATCCTCCCGGCTTTTCTTCTAAAGGGTTACGATACCGGGCGGGACATTAGACCAGGCGGGACCGAACGCAAAACCGCAAAAAGCCATCCCCGGACACCGCCGGGGACATGCGTTGAGGCGCTATTTCAGTACATGAAATATCGCTGCGCCATCGGCAGCACCTCCGCCGGAGCGCAGGTCAGGAGTTCGCCGTCGGCCCGCACTTCATAGGTCTCAGGATCGACCTCGATCTTGGGCGTCGCGTCGTTGTGGATCATGCTCTTCTTGGAGATCCTGCCGCGGGTATTCTGGACGGCATAGAGCTTCTTCTCGATGCCGAGCTTTCGCGCGAGGCCAGCTGTGATAGCGGCCTTGGAGGTGAACACCACCGAGGATGCCGTACGCGCCTTGCCGAACGCGCCGAACATCGGCTGGTAGTGCACCGGCTGCGGCGTCGGGATCGAGGCGTTGGGATCGCCCATCGGCGCCGCGACGATGGTGCCGCCCTTGACGATGCAGTCCGGCTTGACGCCGAAGAAGGCCGGCGACCACAGCACGAGATCGGCGAGCTTGCCCTTCTCCACCGAGCCGATCAGCTTCGACACGCCATGCGCGATCGCGGGGTTGATGGTGTATTTGGCGATGTAGCGCTTGACGCGGAAATTGTCGTTGTCCTTGCCGTTGTCCTGCGGCAAGGCTCCGCGCTGCTTCTTCATCTTGTCGGCGGTCTGCCAGGTCCGGATGATGACCTCGCCGAGCCGGCCCATGGCCTGCGAGTCCGAGGACATCATCGAGAGCGCGCCGAGGTCGTGCAGGATGTCTTCGGCCGCGATGGTCTCCTTGCGAATGCGGCTTTCGGCGAACGCCAGATCTTCCGCGATCGAGGGATCGAGGTGGTGGCACACCATCAGCATGTCCAGATGCTCGTCGATGGTGTTGCGGGTGAAGGGGCGCGTCGGATTGGTCGAGGACGGCAGCACGTTCTTCAGGCCGGCGACCTTGATGATGTCAGGAGCGTGGCCGCCGCCGGCGCCTTCGGTGTGGAAGGCGTGGACGGTGCGGCCCTTGAAGGCCTTGATCGTGTCCTCGACGAAGCCGGATTCGTTCAGCGTGTCGGTGTGGATCATCACCTGGATATCGTGATCGTCCGCCACCGACAGGCAATTGTCGATCGCGGCCGGCGTGGTGCCCCAATCCTCGTGCAGCTTCAGCGCACAGGCGCCGGCCTTGATCATCTCGACCAGCGCGGCGGGCCGTGAGGCGTTGCCCTTGCCGGAAATGCCGAGATTGACCGGGAAGGCGTCGAACGACTGGATCATCCGCGCGATGTGCCAGGGCCCCGGCGTGCAGGTGGTCGCGAACGTCCCGTGCGAGGGGCCAGTGCCGCCGCCCAGCATCGAGGTGACGCCTGACATCAGCGCGTGCTCGATCTGCTGCGGACAGATGAAATGGATGTGGCTGTCGAAGCCGCCGGCCGTGAGGATCTTGCCTTCGCCCGCGATCACGTCGGTGCCGGGTCCGATGATGATGGTGACGCCGGGCTGGATGTCGGGATTGCCGGCCTTGCCTATGCCTGCGATCAGGCCGTCCTTGATGGCAACGTCGGCCTTCACGATGCCCCAATGGTCGACGATCAGCGCGTTGGTGATGACCGTGTCGGCCGCGCCCTGCTTGTTGGTGACCTGCGACTGCCCCATGCCGTCGCGGATCACCTTGCCGCCGCCGAACTTCACCTCCTCGCCATAGGTGGTGAAATCCTTCTCGACCTCGATGACGAGGTCGGTGTCGGCCAGCCGCACCTTGTCGCCGGTGGTCGGGCCGAACATGTCGGCATAGACGGAACGCTTCATCTTGACGGACATCACAAGCCCCGTTTGCGATTGAATGTCTGGTTGGTCACAGCAAGGCCTTTGCTGCTTTCACGGCATCGTCGAATTTTTCGTCGAGCCATGCATTGCCGCCGCGGCACCCCGCCACGACCTGCGTGGCCCAGCCGATATAGTCGGCGAGTTCCTCGCGCTCCTCGGCGCTCGGATCGGTTTGAATGCGCGCGCCCGTATTGCTGATCTTGTCGGCGATCTTGATCAGCTTGGCGCCCGGCGATTTGTGGGGCGCGTCGTCGATCTGCTTCTGCCGCCGCTTTGCCTTCGGCAAGCTCATGTCGTCGGTGCACTCGGCAACCAGCGAGGCGACACGCTCGGAAAATCTCTGCGCGAGCTCCTCGCGCGTGGTGTCAGTGTCCTCGATCGAATCGTGCAGCCAGCCGGCCGCAACGAGCTCGGCATCGGCACCGTCGGTCGCGGTGGCGAGCAGGTTCGCGACCTCGGCGAGATGATTGATATAGGGCTCATTGCCGCGGCCCTTGCGCGCCATGCCGTTATGACGATGCGCAGCGAGCTCGGCAGCTTCTGAGACGAGGCGGATCGGGGAAATCACTGGAGCCTCCTGGTCAATGAAGCACCGGCAGCAGACCGCGCGTCCTGAATACGTCCTGCAGCTTCAATCGCGCAAGCTTGTATCCGGCCTCGCGACGCCGCTGAATTCCCGCGGCCGAAAAATCGCGAAAAGCGCCGGAGTCCCGGGACTCCGCGGAAAGACCGGCTTTCTTCATGAGACCCGCATCGGCCAGGTCGATGTTGGTGATGGCGCCCAGGGTCTTGAAACGCTGCGCACGCGAGACCTTGTCAACGAGCTGCGGATCCCGCGCCTCTACGGGAACGGCGGCGTAGAGCGCCTCCACGGTCTGCAACAATTCATTGATGACCGCTGCGTTCGCACCGTCCTGGCGCAGGCGGTTGCCATAACGCAGCTCGCTCAAGCGATCATTGACCTCGATCATGTTCTTTGGCGCCGCACGCTTGCTTCGAAACAAGTTCATCACGACCAGGATGCGATCGACGTCGTCCGATCCGGAAAACGCATCAATCGCATCGCCGAGCGGCGTGTTGTCGACTATGCCGCCGTCCCAGAAATTCGCGTCGCCGATTGGCGTCGCCGGAAATCCGGGCGGAAGGCTGCCGCTTGCCAGCACATGGCGAGGACCGATCTCGGTCCGCTTCTCGCCCTTGTGCGGATGGTTGCAGAAACGCACCAACTCGCCGGACGACACGTCCACTGCGGTGACGACGAAGGTGGTCGGGCTGTTGTTCAGCGCCGTGAAATTCACGTGTCTCGCCAACGTCCCGAGCATGGGCTCGGTGTTGTAGAAATTGGTCCAGCGGAAGACATTCCAGTAGTCATAACGAGGCTTGTAGAAACCGTGCACGCGGAACAAAGCGAAATCCTGGCTGGCGATACCCCACCAATAATTCCGCGACTCCAGCGAAAGCTCCGACCACAGCAATTGCAGGCGCCTTTTGGCATCGGCCCGATCGGTCGCGCCAACCACGCAGGCCGCATTTATCGCGCCAATGGAAACCCCGGTGACCGCGGCCAGCGTAACGGTCCTGCCCTCGGCATGGATCGCATCCATCAATTCCAGAAGCGCCTCGATCGCGCCGAACTCATAGGCCCCAAGCGCACCGCCGCCCTGGAGCACGAGTCCAATCTCGACCTTGTCCTTGAGGACGGTATTCATGGCAGGCCTGCCCTACAGCTTCCCCATCACATCCCCGCGGAAACCGTAGATCGTCTTCTTCCCCGCCATGGCGACGAGTTGCACGTCGCGGGTCTGACCGGGCTCGAAGCGGACGGCGGTCCCGGCGGCGATGTCGAGGCGCATGCCGCGGGCCTTCTTGCGGTCGAACTTCAGCGCCGGGTTGGTCTCGAAGAAATGATAGTGCGAGCCGACCTGAATCGGGCGGTCGCCGGTATTGGCCACAGTCAACGTCACGGTCTTGCGGCCGGCATTGAGCTCGATCTCGCCGTCTTGGATGAAGAGTTCACCGGGGATCATGTTTTGCATTCCTCTGTCATTCCGGGGCGGCCCGAAGGGCCGAAACCCGGAATCTCGGTCAACAATCTCTGGATTCCGGGTTCGCCCTGCGGGCGCCCCGGAATGACACTTAGCGGATCGGCTCGTGCACCGTGACGAGCTTGGTGCCGTCAGGAAAGGTCGCCTCGACCTGGATGTCGTGGATCATCTCGGGGATGCCCGGCATCACCTGGTCGCGGGTCAGCACCTGCGCGCCGGACTGCATCAGCTCGGCGACGGTGCGGCCGTCGCGGGCGCCTTCGAGGATGAAATCGGAGATGATCGCGATCGCCTCGGGATGGTTGAGCTTGACGCCGCGGTCCAGCCGGCGCCGGGCCACGATTGCCGCCATCGAGATCAAAAGCTTGTCCTTTTCGCGGGGAGACAGGTTCATGCGACATCTCTTCCGTTCAGCACGTCAATTCAACCAGTCTAGTTCAACCAGAGCCGCGGCAGGGCCGCACCGGTGCGTGCCAGCACCGTCATCATGTCGGCGCGCAAGCGCGCCGCATCTTGGGCACAGAACCGCGCCATTGCAAAGCCATTCCAGGCCGAGATTCCGACCTCGCCGGAGAACGATTCCGACGCCTCCCGGATGCGCTCGACCAGGGCCTCGTCGCCGGGCACGATCAGGGCTGTGCCGATCGCCGCGCCACCCTTGGCGACCGCGGGCCGTGCAAGCTTGCCGCCGATGTCGCCGTCGAGCCGGACCGTCTCTGCGAACACCAGCCGGCCGCCACGGCGCAGCCGCCAACGGTCGATGAACTCGCCCTGCTCCATCCGCTCGCCCATGGCGGTGCGGCCGAACACCACGATTTCGCAGAGCAGGAGCGAGGCTGCCTCGTCGAGATCGATGTCGAAGCGGCGCTGCACGCGGGCGCGGTCGAACAGAATCGTCTCCTGAGGCAGCCAGGCAAGATGCGCGCCCGCGCCGACCTTCAGGGCGATGTTGAGCTGCGCCGCAGCTCCGGGCGTGCGATAGACCTTTTCGGCGGCCGCTGTGGTCAGCGTCAGCCGCGCTCCATCCGCCGCCGCTATCTCGACATCGAAGCGATCGCCACCAGCAACTCCGCCGGCCGTATTGACGAACACGCCGGACAGACCCTGATCTTCCGGCGAGGGAAAGCGGACGCGGAGCGAACCGGATTCATGCAAGGCGCCGCGACGCGTCACGCCGGCGCGCGCATGCACGTCGAAGCGCACCGCGCCACGGGCGCGGTTGGCCTCGAACAGCGTGGATGTGGCTGACAATTCGCTGCGCATCCGTCTCCCCCAGCCGGTCGCGGCAGGTCTTTGCCGGCTTACAGCGCCATCTGGCGGCTAATCTCGCCCGGATCGAGATTGGAGCGGTCGCAGGTGAACTTCACCGCACCGCGATCCATCACCGCGAAACTGTCGCCGAGTTCGCAGGCAAAGTCGAGATATTGTTCGACCAGCACGATGGCGATGTTGCCGAGATTGCGCAAGTAAGAGATGGCGCGGCCGATGTCCTTGATGATCGAGGGCTGGATGCCTTCGGTGGGCTCGTCGAGCAGCAGCAGCTTCGGCCGCATCACCAGCGCGCGGCCGATCGCGAGCTGCTGCTGCTGGCCGCCGGAGAGGTCGCCGCCACGCCGGCCGAGCATGGATTGCAGCACGGGAAACAGCGAGAACACGTCGTCCGGAATGTGCTTGTCCTCGCGCTTGAGCGGACCGAAGCCGGTCTTGAGGTTCTCCTCGACACTCAGCAGCGGAAAGATCTCGCGGCCCTGCGGCACGAAGCCAATACCCTTGCGCGCCCGCTCATACGGCTTGAGGCCGGTGATATCGCTGCCGTCGAACACGATTGCGCCCGAGGAGATCGGATATTGCCCGACCATGGCGCGCAAGAGCGAGGTCTTGCCGACGCCGTTGCGCCCGAGCACGCACGTGACCTTGCCGGGCTCGGCCAAGATCGAGACGCCGCGCAGCGCCTGCGCCGCGCCGTAGAACAGGTTGATGTCCTTGACCTCAAGCATCGCTCAGCGTCCCAGATAGACTTCGATGACCCGCTCGTTGGACGAGACCTGGTCGATGGTCCCTTCCGCGAGCACCGTGCCTTCGTGCAGGCAGGTGACCTTGACGCCGAGCTCGCGCACGAAGGTCATGTCGTGCTCGACCACCATGACGGTGTGGGTCTTGTTGATTTCCTTCAGCAGCTCGGCGGTGAGGTGCGTCTCGACGTCGGTCATCCCCGCGACGGGCTCGTCGACCAGCAGCAGTTTCGGATCCTGCGCCAGCAGCATGCCGATCTCGAGCCATTGCTTCTGGCCATGGCTGAGGCTGCCGGCGAGGCGGTTGCGCGCCTCGGTGAGACGGATCGTCTCCAGCACCTTGTCGATGCGCTCGGACTCCGCCTTGCTGCCGCGCCAGAACAGCGTGCCGCGGACCGAGTAATCGACATTGAGCGCCAGCAGCAGATTGTCCTGCACGGTCTGGCTCTCGAACACCGTCGGCTTCTGGAATTTGCGGCCGATGCCGAGCTCGGCGATACGGGTCTCGTCGAGGCGCGTCAGGTCGGTGATGCCGTCGAACAGCACGGTACCTTCGTCCGGCTTGGTCTTGCCGGTGATGATGTCCATCATCGTGGTCTTGCCGGCGCCGTTCGGCCCGATGATGGCGCGCATCTCGCCGGGCTCGAGCGTCAGCGACAGATTGTTGATGGCGTGGAAGCCGTCGAAGGAGACGTGCACGCCGTCCAGATAGAGCATCGCGGAGGTCGCGCGGGTGTCCATGACGTTCATGACCGCTTACTCCGCCATCTTGGGTTCGGTGACGCCGTCTTCGGCCGCGGCGCTCGCGGTGGTCGCGGCGGTGCGTTTTTCCTTCGACTGATCCCACCAGGCGTTGAAGGTGCCAACGATGCCCTTGGGCAGCAGCAGCGTCACCAGGATGAACAGCGCACCCAGCATGAACAGCCAGTACGGCGCCAGCACGCCGGAGGTGAAGAACGTCTTGGCGTAGTTGACGACGACGGCGCCGAGCGCGGCGCCGACCAGCGTGCCGCGGCCGCCGACCGCGACCCAGATCACCGCCTCGATCGAATTGCCCGGCGCGAATTCGCTGGGGTTGATGATGCCGACCTGCGGCACATAGAGCGCGCCGGCGACGCCGGCCATGCAGGCCGACACCGTGAACACGAACAGCTTGTAGGATTCGACGCGGTAGCCGAGGAAGCGCGTGCGCGATTCCGCGTCACGCACCGCGATCAAGACCTTGCCGAGCTTGGAGGAGACGATGGCACGGCAGATCAGGAAACCGACGATCAGTGCCAGGCAGCTCAGCGCGAACAGCGCGGCGCGCGTTCCCTCCGCCTGCACGTTGAAGCCCAGGATGTCCTTGAAGTCGGTCAGGCCGTTGTTGCCGCCGAAGCCGAAATCGTTGCGGAAGAAGGCGAGCAGCAGCGCATAGGTCATCGCCTGCGTGATGATCGACAGATAGACGCCGGTGACGCGGGAGCGGAAGGCGAGCCAGCCGAAGCAGAAGGCGAGCAGGCCTGGCACGACCAGCACCATCAGCGCGGCGAACCAGAACATGTCGAAGCCGTACCAGTACCAGGGCAGCTTCTGCCAGTTCAGGAACACCATGAAGTCGGGCAGGATCGGGTTGCCGTAGACGCCGCGGGTGCCGATCTGCCGCATCAGGTACATGCCCATGGCGTAGCCGCCGAGCGCGAAGAAGGCGCCGTGGCCGAGCGAGAGGATGCCGCAATAGCCCCAGATCAGATCGATCGCGAGCGCCAGGATGGCGTAGCAGACATATTTGCCCCAGAGCGCCACGAGATAGGTCGGCACTTGCAGGAACGAGCCGGCGGGCAGCAGCAGGTTGGACAGCGGTATCAGCACGCCCAGCCCGGCGACAACCAAGAGGAAGATCGTCGCGCCGCGGTCCAGCGATCGCGTCAGCATGTGAGGGGTCATGCTTCCACCGCACGGCCCTTGAGCGCGAACAGGCCGCGCGGCCGCTTTTGAATGAACAGGATGATGAGAACCAGGATCGCGATCTTGCCGAGCACTGCGCCGGCGACCGGCTCCAGGAACTTGTTCGCGATGCCGAGCGTGAAGGCGCCGACCAGCGTGCCCCAGAGATTGCCGACGCCGCCGAACACCACGACCATGAAGCTGTCGATGATGTAGCTCTGGCCGAGATTGGGGCTGACATTGTCGATCTGCGACAGCGCCACGCCGGCGATGCCGGCAATGCCCGAGCCGAGGCCGAATGTGAGCGCGTCGACGCGCGAGGTGGCGATGCCCATCGAGGCCGCCATGCGGCGGTTCTGCGTCACCGCACGCATTTCGAGGCCCAGCGCGGTGTAGCGCAACATCGCGAGCAGGATCGCGAACACGGCGAGCGTGAAGACAAGGATCCAGAGCCGGTTGTAGGTGATGGTGATCTGGCCGAGCTCGAACGCGCCGCTCATCCAGGAGGGGTTGCCGACCTCGCGGTTGGTCGGGCCGAACATGGTGCGCACCGCCTGTTGCAGCACCAGCGACAGGCCCCAGGTCGCGAGCAGCGTCTCGAGCGGGCGCCCGTAGAGGAAGCGGATGATGCTGCGCTCGATCAAGACGCCGATCGCGCCTGCGACGAGGAAGGCAAGCGGCACGGCGATCAAGAGCGAATAGTCGAACAGGCCGGGATAGCGGGTGCGGATCACCTCCTGCACCACGAAGGTGGTGTAGGCCCCGATCATCACCATCTCGCCATGCGCCATGTTGATGACGCCCATCACGCCGAAGGTGATGGCGAGCCCGATCGCGGCGAGCAGCAAGACCGAGCCGAGCGAGAGGCCGTACCAGGCATTCTGCACCATCGACCAGACTGCGAGCGAATTCTGGATCGAGCCGATCGCGCTCGCGGCGGCCTTGGTCACCGAGGCGGGCTGCTCGCCCATGCCGGTGAGCAGCGCCAGCGCATCCTGGTCGCCACGCGCCTTGATGGTTGCGACCGCTTCGAGCTTCTCGACCTCGGTGGCGTCGGACTTGAACAGCAGGATCGCAGCGCGGGCCTCGCCGAGCGCCGCCTTGACGGATTTGTTGGTTTCCTTGGCAAGCGCGGCATCGACCGCCTCAAGCGCGGTCTCCTCGTGCGACTTGAAGACGGACTGCGCCGCCTGCAGGCGCGCTCCCAGATCCGGCGACTGCAGCGTCAGGCTGCCGAGCGCGGCATCGACGCTGCGGCGCAGGCGGTTGTTGAGGCGAACCGCGCTCGCACTGTCGGGAACGCTGGCGACGGCCTCGCCGGTCGCAGCGTCGATCGACTTGCCGTCGGCACCGGTGACGTAGACCTTCTTGCTGTCGGGATCGGCCATGAGACGGCCGTCCTGGAGCGCACTGATGATCGGAAAAGCCAGCTTGCTGCCGCTGCCCGCGATCGCACCGATCGCCTCTTCCGTGTCGGAAAAATCATCATTGGCGAATTTGGCGACCGCGTCCTCGAACGGACCGGCGAAGGCCGGCAGCGCGAACGCAATCAGAAACAACGAGAGTGCAAGCGAACAGAGACGGGCGGACAAATGGGCTGGCACTGTGAATGACCCCGGCAGAAATGAGTGGAGAAGGCGGCGGGATCGCCGCCCTCTCCGGTCTTGCAATGGAGCGTCAGATCGGGATCAGGAGCCCGAGCCGAGGCACTTGTTGGTCTTGGTGTTGAAGTTGCCGCACTTCTTGCCGACCCAATCGCCGATCAGGTCCTTGGAGCCGTCGAGCTCCTTCGACCAGGCATCGCCGGGGACGAGGCTCGGGGTCTTCCAGACCACGTCGAACTGGCCGTTGCCCTTGATCTCGCCGATGAACACCGGCTTGGTGATATGGTGGTTCGGGAGCATCTTGGAGGTGCCGCCGGTCAGGTTCTTGGCTTCGATGCCCGGGAGAGCGTCGATCACCTTGTCGGGATCGGTCGACTTCGCCTTCTCGACCGCCTTGACCCACATGTCGAAGCCGATCACGTGCGCTTCCATCGGATCGTTGGTCACGCGCTTCGGATTCTTGGTGTAGGTCTGCCACGCCTTGATGAACTTCTCGTTCTCCGGCGACTTGATCGACTGGAAGTAGTTCCAGGCGGCGAGGTGACCGACCAGCGGCTTGGTGTCGATGCCGGCGAGCTCTTCCTCACCCACCGAGAACGCGACCACCGGGATGTCCTTCGCCTTGATGCCCTGGTTGCCGAGCTCCTTGTAGAAGGGAACGTTGGCGTCGCCGTTGATGGTCGAGACCACCGCGGTCTTCTTGCCGGCCGAGCCGAACTTCTTGATGTCGGCCACGATCGTCTGCCAGTCGGAATGACCGAACGGCGTGTAGTTGATCATGATGTCTTCCTGGGCGACACCCTTCGACTTCAGATAGGCTTCCAGGATCTTGTTGGTGGTGCGCGGATAGACGTAGTCGGTGCCCGCGAGCACCCAGCGCTTCACCTTCTCTTCCTTCATCAGATAGTCGACGGCGGGGATCGCCTGCTGGTTCGGCGCAGCACCCGTGTAGAAGACGTTGCGCTCGCTCTCCTCACCCTCGTACTGCACGGGGTAGAACAGGATGCTGTTCAGCTCCTTGAAGACGGGGAGCACCGACTTGCGCGACACCGAGGTCCAGCAGCCGAACACGACCGAGACCTTGTCCTTGGTGATCAGCTCGCGCGCCTTTTCGGCGAACAGCGGCCAGTTCGAAGCGGGGTCGACGACGACGGCTTCCAGCTTCTTGCCGAGCACGCCGCCCTTCTTGTTCTGCTCGTCGATCAGGAAGAGGATGGTGTCCTTCAGCGTGGTTTCGCTGATCGCCATGGTGCCGGACAGGGAGTGCAGCACACCGACCTTGATGGTGCCGTCCGCGGCCTTCGCGCCAGTCAATGAAGCCAGACCGAGCATCAGTCCGGCGGTCGCGGCGAGCACGCCGCGGCGGCTAAATGACGCCGCTATATCGTGAGTGGATTTGTTAAACATGAGTGCCTCATCTCCCTGACGCAGACGTGAAAACGCTGCGAAACGGCCCCACGGCCGCCTGCGATTAACGGAATCGCAAGAACCATGCCATGGGCTGAGCACCCATCAACCCATTGAATCTATTGACTTAATCGTCATAATTCAAAGTTTCGCCGCAGTCAGACAGCCCAAATCTTAGGCAATCTGAATGTATGCGAAAGCGGCAGTCGGACTATTTTCTAAGCAAATCGCCAGTTCTGGCTAAATTTCCGGCAACAGTATTTTTGCACCGCACCCGCTGTTTCGGGCGCACCTGCCTTGAAAGCGCCCCGTCGATGTTCCATATGAACGTCCGAGACCTCTTGCGAATCAAGGGGTCGTTGCGAGCCGCGTGTTCTTAAGCCCTCTACGGGCCTCTGGCTTGCCCCATATCATCCAAGCCATCCGACACCCCAAACACGCAGGTGTCTTCTCGACACCCTTTTGCGCGCGCCGCGCTGATGCGCCGGGCGTTCGCTTTTGACATGGAAAGAACCCCTCTTTTGACTTCGTTTCAGGACTTCGGCCTCGCCGAACCCATCGCGCGCGCTCTTCGTGAAGAGAATTACGTCACCCCAACCCCGATCCAGGCCCAAACCATCCCGCTGGCATTGACCGGCCGCGACGTCGTCGGCATCGCCCAGACCGGTACCGGCAAGACCGCGTCCTTCGCGCTGCCGATCCTGCATCGTCTGCTCGATAACCGCATCAAGCCGCAGCCCAAGACCGCCCGCGTGCTGGTGCTGTCGCCGACCCGCGAGCTGTCCGGCCAGATCCTCGACAGCTTCAACGCCTATGGCCGCCACATCCGCCTGTCCTCGACGCTTGCGATCGGCGGCGTGCCGATGGGCCGTCAGGTCCGCGCGCTGATGCCGGGCGTCGACGTGCTCGTCGCCACCCCCGGCCGCCTGCTCGACCTCGTGCAGAGCAACGGCTTGAAGCTTTCAAGCGTCGAGTTCCTCGTGCTCGACGAAGCCGACCGCATGCTCGACATGGGCTTCATCAACGACATCCGCAAAATCGTCGCCAAGCTGCCGATCAAGCGGCAGACGCTGTTCTTCTCGGCCACCATGCCGAAGGACATCGCCGAGCTCGCCGATTCCATGCTGCGCGACCCCGCCCGCGTCGCGGTGACGCCGGTGTCCTCGACCGCCGAGCGGATCAACCAGCGCATCCTCCAGGTCGATTTCGCGGCCAAGCCCGCCTTCCTGACCAAGCTGCTGCAGGACGAGGCGATCAACCGCGCGCTGGTCTTCACCCGCACCAAGCACGGCGCCGACAAGGTGGTGAAGACGCTGGCCAAGGCCGGCATCGCTGCCAACGCCATCCACGGCAACAAGTCGCAGAACCATCGCGAGCGCACGCTCGCCCAGTTCCGCTCGGGCGAGATCCGCACACTGGTCGCCACCGACATCGCCGCCCGCGGCATCGACGTCGATGGCATCAGTCACGTCATCAACTTCGACCTGCCGAACGTGCCGGAAACCTACGTCCATCGCATCGGCCGCACCGCGCGTGCCGGCGCCGACGGCACCGCGATCTCGCTGGTCGCGGGCGGCGAGGAACTCGGCTATCTGCGCGACATCGAGCGGCTGATTCGCGTCGCCCTGGCGCGGGAGGACCACCGCACCGACGCCGGCCGCCGCGATCCCGGTCCCGCTCCGTCGCAGCAACGACAGGGCCGGCCAGGCGGCCGCCCCGGCCAGCGCCCGCAAGGCGCACGGCACGGTGACGGGCGTCGTGCCGACGAACGGCATGCCGACGGGCGCCACCATGGTGCCGGCAAGCACGGCGACGGAAGGCACGGTGAAGGACGGCATGCGGAGGCAAGGCATGCCGACGGACGGCCCGGCAGTGGGCAGAATGCCTCCAAGGGTTCTCGCCGCCGCCGCTCCGGTGGTAAGATGCATTCATCGCCTGTCGACCGTCCGGAACAGCGTTCCGCGCATAGCGCCGGGACCGCTGATGGGATACAAGGCGTTGCCTTTTTGCGCCGCCAGAGTCGGCCAAACGGCCAACCGAACCGCAAACCCTATTCGCACTAGCCGTCCACGACCTGGAGACATTCATGGCTAAGGAAGAGCTGATCCAGTTCGAAGGACTGGTCACCGAAATCCTCCCCGATGCCCGCTACCGCGTGCAGCTCGACGCCGGACACGAGATCGTTGCCTATACCGCCGGCAAGATGAAGAAGAACCGCATCAAGACGCTCGCGGGCGACCGCGTGACGGTGGAGATGTCGCCCTATGACCTTGAGAAGGGCCGGCTGATTTTCCGCCACAAGGACGAACGTCCCAGCACGCCGGGCGGACCGCCCCGTCCCGGACAACGCGGCGGCCAGTTCCGCCGCCGCTAGTCGGCTGCGTCGAGTTCGAATTCCGATCTGTAGATTGATCCGCCGTTGGCATCACGGCGGATCAAAAATCGTGCGCGTCCGGATTGTTTCGGACCCTCGTTTCCGATAAAATGAATTAATCGATTTTCGGCCGGACGACATTGGCATCCACCGGTACAGCCGGTTCAGACACGCTGACGACCCTTCCAGAAATTCGATCTAACCCTGCCCGCGCGAGCGGGCTCCGACATTGTGTTATCTGAGAAGGACTACCCCATGAGCATGGGAACCGTGAAGTGGTTTAACGCGACCAAGGGTTTCGGCTTCATTCAGCCCGACGACGGCGGCCAGGACGTGTTCGTTCACATCAGCGCCGTCGAGCGCGCCGGCCTCGGCTCGCTGCGCGAGGGCCAGAAGATCTCCTACGAGATCGTGGCCGACCGCCGTTCCGGCAAGTCGGCAGCCGACAACCTGCGCGCTGCGGGCTGAGCCCACCGGGCCGGTGGCCCGATCGAGCCAAAGCAAAAAGGCCGTGCGTGACGCACGGCCTTTTTCATCACGGGCGGCTGGCAAGTCTCAACAGGTCGAGGGCACGTTGTTGTAGGGCACGCAGACGACCTGACGCGGCCGCGTGTAGGAGAGATCGCTCAGCGTCACGCTCGACTTCAACACGTAGCCGATGGTCGGCGTGTAAGTGTACTTGACCTCGCTCAGAATGAGATAACTCGACGGAATCAGGAGCGTCGGGGGAATCATCGTGGTGACCGTGTCGCCGGCGGTCCGAGTCGAGGTCGCAAGCGTGGCTTGCGTCGCGCCGCTCGCAATCGTGCCGGCCTTGCTCCACTGGACCTTGGCGACGCTGTTGGCGTCGATGTAGATCTGCGAGATCGTGCCCTTCACGAGCGTCGCGTCGTAGGGCATGACGACCGAGATGCTTGCCGTGAACGAATCCTTCATGCTGGCATCGTCGAGCGTCGTCGACTGCGACGTCAGATCGGACAATGTCCGCGCGATCAACGTGATTTTGCGGTCGATCGCCACGGCCGACGAAAATTCGACGGTGCCGAAGAACATCACCAGCATCAGCGGTACGATGATCGCGAATTCGGTCGCCGCCAGCGCGCGCTTGTCGGCGACGAAGCCGCGCACGGAGCCGCGTGCATTCCTCCAGATGTTCGCAATCGCCCGCATCGGTCCGCCCAGGTCCATCTGCCTCAGAAGGGTTCGTTCTTGAACGCCGCCGTCGCCACCATCAGCCGCTTGTTGTTGCATCCCATGTTGTAGCCGAGACCGGTGACGATGAGCGGCCACTGATAGAACAGGCGCACCACGACGACCTGTCCGGAGCTTCCGGCACTGTACTGCATGCCGGAGGGATTGAAGGTGCAGGAAGTGCCGAAGTTGGTGAGGCTGAGCGTCCCGAAGGAGCTGGTGCTGACAACGTCGACATAAAGCTTGCTGCAATCGAACAGCGCCGGGATCTTGGTGCAGACAAAGGCCTTGAACGTCGTCTGATCGCACGCGGAGACGGTGTTGGGCGCGGTCTGACAGGCCGCCACCGAGCCGCCTTGTGCCTGGGCCTGGCCGGTCAAAATCGCGCGCGCGGAGTCCTGCGCGATGGTCTCAAGCACCTGGCTCGAGAAGAACATGAGCGCCGTCTCGATGATGGCGAACAGCAGCGCGAAGAACATCGGTGCGACCAGCGCAAACTCGACGGCTGCGGAGCCGCGGCGGTTGCCGCGAAACCGGAGCAGCGCCTTCCGCAGCGTGAACCTCGTAGGTGCAGGCGATGGCATCTCGTCAAATTCCCCAGCGACCGGCGATCATCTGCCCGTTCAATAGCGGAAACTGATTGTCTAAGTGTTTCAGACGATCCGCAGCCGGCGGACCGCGCCGTTAAGACTGCGTTAACCAGGCGCGTCCCGAAGCGCGCTGAAATACGGCGCGCGGAGAGACGCCGGCGAAGCGGCGAGCGGCCTCGCGGGGTGCAGGCCGGCCGGTCGGCTAGTTTGGCTTGGCAGCCGCGCCGGCACCCGCACCGCCGCTGGCGCTGCTGCTCAGCGTACCGGCCTGGCTCATCGCGTTGTTGAAGTAGGCATCGCTGTCGCCGAGCGTCACGCGGCGCTGGCAAAGCGGTACGCAGCTGTAGGACTCGCGCTCGATGCCGCGATAGACGGTGACGAGCCGGTCGCTCGGACCTTCGACCTGGATCTGGCGGTCCACCAGAATCTCGCCGCCGCGGTCGAGCGCGATGAAGTTGGTGGCCCCGTAGCCCTTTCCGGTCACGACGATCATGCCGCCGGGCTGGAGCGTGACGTCGGCGATCAGGGGATTGCCGACCACGATGGTCGCCACCTTGCCGGGCAGTCGCACCAGCTTGGCCTGGTCGACATTGACCGCGATGGTATCGGCGACGGGCTCGGCGAGGCCTGCGGCCGGCGTTGCCAGCATCGCAGCGGCAACCAGAAGACAGACGCGCACATGACGGCGCAGCATTTCTTTACGCATACTCTTACCCCCGGGACGTCACAAACCGGCAGAAACGACCGAATACAGCGGAGCCGGTGCCCGACCCGGCTAACCTGCCTTTAATTCGTGAACGTTCCGCAAACTCGCCGCGTATTGTTTGAACGGACGGATATTTGCGGGGCCCGCCCCCTAGTGCCGAAACGGATAGGCGAGCTGGCCTCCGATCTCCTTGGGCATGCTCGCTTCGTCCTTGCCGTAATCCTGCGGCAGCCTGCCCGCCGGCATGCGGAAGGTGCCGAACAGCACGTCCCAGATCGGGAACGTTCCGGCGAAATTGGTGTCCCCGCCCTCTTCGAGCGAGGTGTGGTGCCAGCGATGGAAGACCGGCGTCGCCAGCACGTATTTGAACGGTCCGAAGGTCCAGTTCAGGTTGGCGTGCACGAAGGCCGAATGGAAGGTGGTGAACGGGCCAACCCAGACCATGACGTTCGGGGAGATGCCTGCCATCAGCAGCAGGACGTCGACGCTGATCGTCCCGAGCAAGAGATTGACCGGATGAAAACGGGCCGCGGAGATCCAGCCGATCTCCTCCGACGAATGATGGACCGCGTGATATTTCCAGAAGCCGCCGTCGTGGAATAGCCGGTGCAGCCAGTACAGCATGAAATCGGACAGCACCAGGAACAGCAGGGCCTGCAGCCACAGCGGCAGCTGCGCCAGCGGACCGTGGCCGTTGTCGTAGAAGGCGATGAGCTCGTCGGCATCGTGGATGTTGAAGACGACGCTGGCGCCGACGACCAGCAGCCCGATCCGCATGGTGCGGGCGAACACCGGGACGAAGAACCAGTAGCAGATGTCGGTGACGATCTCCCGCTTGCGCCACCACGGCGCGCCGGGATTGCAGGCCCAGAAATGCTCCAGCACGGTGAAGACCGCCGCGAGCAGGAAGGTGACCGGGATCACCTTCACGATGGTCTCGCCGAGCATCAAGGCGACTTGCATGGGCAGGCTCGACATCGTCGCCTCTCTCCGCGAATTCCGCTGTAGCCTTACGCCTACTCCGCGAAATTTAAGGGAGGGTGAAGCAGGCGCCGCGTTGGCGAGGCATCCGGAACCGGAACGAATTGCAGAGGCCGTCTTAAGGCGAAATTCACTCTGGGCAAAAGCATCGCGCCGGAGCTGGGTTTACCCGATCGAATTAACTCCCCCGAAAGAGCTCGGCTCTCATGGTCGTCACGTCAACGACAGCGCCGAACGAGGCGGTCCCCACCCAGACGGAGTTTTGTTCATGAAGAACTTGATTGCGCGTTTCGCGAAGGATGAATCCGGCGCCACCGCCATCGAATACGGCCTGATCGCCGCCGGCATCGCGCTGGCCATCATCACCGTCGTCAACAATCTCGGCACCACGCTGAACGCCAAGTTCACCTCGATCAGCACCTCGCTGAAGTAAGCGGGTCCACGAACGACGACAAAAGCCCCGGACCTCCGGGGCGTTTGTTTTTCTGAAGACGGCGAGTTCCAGTGGCGTTGCACAAGGTAAGAACCGATGCCGCGGTTGCGGCGCGCGAGGCGGAAGCGGCGCAGGCCGGCTCGCCGGTCTATTGGATCTGCCTTGCGCTGCTGGTTGCGACGGTCGCGCTCGCCGCACGCATCGCCAGCTTCTGGTGAAGGCGCGTTCGGCGGCCGAGGGCCCGCGCGCCCGTGCCCCGTTGTCGGTTTGTTTAGCATCGCGCGCTAGCATCGCCCGACGCCAGCTCCCGCGACAAACCCAGGCCCCAAGACGCAGCCCATGATCCTCGACCTTGCGCGCCTTCTGCTCTTCCCGGCCCTGATGGCGTTCGCCGCGGCGAGCGATCTCTTCACGATGACGATCTCGAACCGCGTGTCGCTGGCGCTGGTGGCAGGCTTCTTCGCGCTCGCCCTCGCCGGTGGCATGGCACCTTACGAGATGCTGAGCCATGTCGGCGCCGGTGCGCTTCTCCTGGTCGTGGCCTTCACCTGCTTCGCCATGGGCTGGGTGGGCGGCGGCGACGCCAAGGTCGCGGCTTCCGTCGCGCTCTGGTTCGGCTTCCCACATCTGATGAACTTCCTGCTCTACGCCTCGCTGTTCGGCGGTGCGCTGACGCTGCTTCTGCTCCAGTTCCGGCAGTGGCCGCTGCCGTACGGGCTGGCAGGACAGGCCTGGCTCGCTCGGCTGCACGCCAAGGAGAGCGGCATTCCCTACGGCATCGCGCTCGCGCTGAGCGCGCTGATGGTCTACCCGGAGACCGAATGGGTGAAGGCGATCGACCTCGCTCACCTCGCACTGCGCTGAACGCCCAGGGTAAACCCGGCGTTAAGGCGATTTAGATACGCCTCATTAACCATGCTTTGACGAATAGCTGGTCAACTGCCGATGACGGCGGCGGCAGCGTCGCGGCGTATTGTTGGAAAGTTGAAGCGTATGAATAGGGCACGCATTGTCGTCCTGACGGCCGCGATCTGCGCCGGCGGCGTCGCCGCGTACCTGGCGAGCGGCACCGACAATTCTGCGCCGCCTCCGGTTCCGGTCGCGCAGCTGCCGACGGTCGACGTCCTCGTCGCGAAGAACGACATCGGCCTCGGCCAGACCGTGAAGCCCGAAGACGTGCAATGGCAGACCTGGCCGACCGCGACCGCCAGCGCCACCTTCATCCGACGCAACGAGCGCCCCGATGGCGCGACCCAGGTGACCGGCTCGATCGCGCGCGCGCCTTTCATTCAGGGTGAGCCGATCCGGGACCAGAAGCTGGTCAAGGCCGAAGGTTCCGGCTTCATGGCGGCAATCCTGCCCACCGGCATGCGGGCGATCTCGACCGAGATCTCGCCGGAGACCGGCGCAGGCGGCTTCATCCTGCCCAACGACCGCGTCGACGTCCTGCTCACGCGCCGGCTCAAGAACCCGGACCAGAGCAGCGGCGCTCCCGACATCGTCACCTCCGAGATCATCCTGGCCAATATCCGCGTCCTCGCCATCGACCAGGCGCCCAAGGAAAAAGACGGGCAGAACGCGGTGGTCGGCAAGACCGTCACCCTCGAGCTCAATCCCGCGCAGACCGCAACGCTCTCCGCGGCGCGTCAGAGCGGCACGCTGTCGCTGGCGCTGCGCAGCATCGTCGACGTCAAGATGAGCGAGATCACGCTCGATGACTCCGCGCAGAAGCGCGAGGGGGTCTCGATCATTCGCTACGGCATTCCAAGTCAGACGGCTAAGGCACGATGAAGACAGTCGACATCAATTGCAGGGCAGATTCGGCGACGATGCGGACCTCACTGGTCCGCGCCCTGTCGTTTTCGGCCGCCCTCGCGCTGGGGGTCAATCCGGCGATCGCCCCGGCGGTCGCAGCCGATTACCGCCCCGTGGCGCCGGCCGCGGCGGACGGCCAGATCAATGCGCGTTTCCTTTCGCTCGGCGTCGGCAAGTCCATCGTCATCGACCTGCCGCGCGACATCAAGGACGTGCTGGTCGCCGATCCCAAGATCGCCAACGCGGTGGTCCGTTCGGCGCAGCGCGCCTATATCATCGGCGCCGCGGTCGGCCAGACCAACATCGTGTTCTTCGATTCCGCCGGGCAGCAGATTGCGGCCTATGACATCGCGGTGAAGCGCGACCTCAACGGCGTGCGGGCCGCGCTGAAGCAGGTCCTGCCCAATTCGGACATCCAGATCGACGGCCTCGGCGACGGCATCGTCCTGACCGGCACCGCTGCCAATCCGCTGGAAGCGCAGCAGGCCAACGACCTCGCCGCGCGCCTGGCTGGCGGCGCCGACAAGGTGGTGAACTCGATCGTGGTACGCGGCCGCGACCAGATCATGCTCAAGGTGACGGTGGCCGAGGTCCAGCGCAACATCGTCAAGCAGCTCGGCATCGACCTCACCGCCAACCTGAACTACGGCACGTCGGTGGTGAGCTTCACCAATTCGAACCCGTTCACGGCGCTCGGCAAGAACCTCGTGGACGGCAACAACCTGACCACGAAGTTCGGCGCCGCCCCGTCGGTGCAGGCCACGCTGCGCGCGATGGAAACCGCCGGCGTGATCCGCACGCTGGCCGAACCGAATTTGACTGCGATCTCCGGTGAATCGGCGACGTTCATCGCCGGCGGTGAATTCCCGGTTCCGGCAGGCTATGCCTGCGATCCCACCACGCATGTCTGTACCACCCAGATCAGCTTCAAGAAGTTCGGCATCTCGCTGAACTTCACCCCCGTCGTGCTGAGCGAGGGCAAGATCAGCCTGCGGGTGATGACCGAGGTCTCGGAGCTGTCGAACGAGAATGCGATCACGCTGTCGCAGGCGGTGACCACGAACACGGTGAACTCGCTGACGGTCCCCTCGATCAGGACCCGCCGCGCCGAGACCTCGCTGGAAATTCCCTCCGGCGGCGCGATGGCGATGGCCGGCCTGATCCAGCAGCAGACCAAGCAGGCAATCAGCGGATTGCCGGGGCTGATGCAGCTGCCGATCCTGGGCACGCTGTTCCGCAGCCGCGACTTCGTCAACAACGCGACCGAGCTGGTCGTGATCGTGACGCCCTATGTTGTCCGCGCGGTGGCGCCGAAGGACCTGTCGCGGCCGGATGACGGCTTCGCCCCGCCTGCCGATCCGCAAGCCCAGCTGATCGGCAACATCAACCGGCTCTACGGCGTGCCCGGACGCACCGAACCGGCCAAGAACTACCGCGGCACCTACGGCTTCATCACCGACTGAGGCGGAACGGGGACTCTACGATGACCACAAGACCACCCCAGCTTCGCAAACGCGCCGTCCGCCTCGGCGGCGCGCTTGTCGGCCTGACGCTCGCGCTCGGCGGCTGCCAGCACAACGAGGTCGTTACCGCCTCCATTCCCGACGACTACAAGCAGCGCCATCCGATCGCGATCGAGGAGCAGAACCGCTCGATCGTCGTCTTCGTCGGTCATGCCCGCGGCGGATTGACCGCCGCCCAACGCGCGGACGTGATGGGCGTCGCATCGGCATGGTTGCACGAAGGTACCGGTGCCATTCACATCGACGTGCCGTCCGGCACGCCCAATGCGCGTCCGGTCGCGGATACGATGCGCGAGATCCAGGCCATGCTGGCAGGGGCAGGCGTTCCGCCGCGCGGGGTCACCATTCGTCCCTATCAGCCCGAGGACAAGCGGTTCCTGCCGCCGATCCGGCTCACTTATTCCAAGATCGCCGCGGTCGCGGGTCCCTGCGGCCTGTGGCCGGACGACATCGGGCCTTCGATGAAGAACAAGAGCTGGTTCGAGAACAAGGACTATTACAATTACGGCTGCGCCTATCAGCGCAACCTCGCGGCCATGGTCGACAATCCATCCGACCTCGAGCAGCCGCGGCCCGAGACACCTTCCTACACGATACGGCGCACCGCCGCCTTCGAGAAGTATCGTAAGGGAATGCCGACGGGTGTCGCCTATCCCGATGCCGACAAGGCCAAACTCAGCGACACAGGCAAATGATCAGTTACGCGCGCCAGACACACGAAGAGCAGCCGGCAGCAGCTCCTCCGCCGGTCGAGGAGCATATTGCGCCCGCGCCGCGCGTCTCGGTCCAGGCCTTCTGCGAAACCGTGGAGACGGCCGCCGCGGTACAGTCGGCCGGCGAGGATCGCCGTCTCGGCAAGGCTCACCTGAAGATCCAGATGGGCGGCATGGCGGCCGCGATCGAAGCCTACCGCTCGGCTCCCACGCCGAACGTGATCGTGCTCGAGAGCGATGGCCGCAACGACCTGCTGGGCGGGCTCGACCAGCTCGCCACCGTCTGCGATGCCGGCACCCGCGTGGTCGTGATCGGCCGCATCAACGACGTCACGCTCTACCGCGAGCTGGTGCGCCGCGGCGTCAGCGATTACGTGCTCGCGCCGGTCGGCGCGATCGACGTCGTGCGCTCGATCTGCAACCTGTTCTCGGCGCCGGAAGCCAAGGCGGTCGGCCGCATCATCGCCGTGGTCGGCGCCAAGGGGGGCGTCGGCGCCTCCACCATCTCCCATAACGTCGCCTGGGCGATCGCGCGCGACCTCGCAATGGATGCCGTCGTCGCCGACCTCGATCTCGCCTTCGGCACCGCTGGCCTCGACTACAACCAGGATCCGCCGCAGGGCATCGCCGACGCCGTGTTCTCGCCCGACCGCGTCGACACCGCCTTCATCGACCGCCTGCTGTCGAAGTGCACCGACCATCTCAGCCTGCTGGCGGCGCCTGCGACGCTCGACCGGGTCTATGATTTCGGCACCGACGCCTTCGATGCCGTGTTCGACACGCTGCGCTCCACCATGCCCTGCATCGTGCTCGACATTCCGCATCAATGGTCGGGCTGGACCAAGCGCGCCCTGATCGGTGCGGACGACATCCTGATCGTGGCCGCCCCGGACCTTGCCAATCTGCGCAATACCAAGAACCTGTTCGACCTGTTGAAGGCCGCCCGTCCCAACGACCGGCCGCCGCTGTACTGCCTGAACCAGGTCGGCGTGCCGAAACGGCCCGAAATCGCCGCCGCGGAGTTCGCCAAGGCGATCGAGAGCCAGCCGGTCGTCTCGATCCCGTTCGAGCCGCAGATCTTCGGCTCGGCCGCCAACAACGGCCAGATGATCGCGGAGATCTCCGCCAACCACAGGTCGATCGAGATGTTCCTGCAGATCGCCCAGCGCCTGACCGGCCGCAGCGAGACCAAGAAGCAAAAGTCGTCCCTGCTTTCACCTCTGATTGAGAAGTTGCGGGGAAGATAAGCCGCCGCATGGAGTTGTTAAGTGTTCGGTAAGCGTAGCGGAACAGACACCGACTTTCGGGCGCCCAAGCCCGGCGCCGTGTCGCTCGAGCCTGCCCCGGCTCAGGCGCCGACGGTGTCGCGCGCCCCGCCTCCGCCGGCCGTCGCCTCGCCGCCGCTTGCGCCCGCCAAAGCTCCGCCGCCTCCGGCCATGGAGAGCCGGCGTTCGGACAATTATTACGAGGTCAAGGCGACCATCTTCGGCGCGCTGATCGAGGCCATCGACCTCGCCCAGCTCGCCAAGCTCGATTCGGAGTCCGCGCGCGAGGAAATCCGCGACATCGTCAACGAGATCATCGCGATCAAGAACATCGTGATGTCGATCGCCGAGCAGGAGGAGCTGCTCGACGACATCTGCAACGACGTCCTCGGCTACGGCCCGCTCGAGCCGCTGCTATCGCGCGACGACATCGCCGACATCATGGTCAACGGCGCCAACACCGTCTACATCGAGGTCGGCGGCAAGATCCAGCGCACCGGCATCCGCTTCCGCGACAACCAACAGCTTCTCAACATCTGCCAGCGCATCGTCAGCCAGGTCGGCCGGCGCGTCGACGAATCCTCGCCGATCTGCGACGCGCGCCTCGCCGATGGCTCCCGCGTCAACGCCATCGTGCCGCCGCTGTCGATCGACGGTCCCGCGCTCACCATCCGCAAATTCAAGAAGGACAAGCTGACGCTTGATCAGCTCGTCAAGTTCGGCGCGATCACGCCGGAAGGTGCCGAGATCCTCCAGATCATCGGTCGCGTCCGCTGCAACGTGCTGATTTCCGGCGGTACCGGCTCGGGCAAGACCACCCTGCTCAACTGCCTCACCAACTACATCGAGCACGACGAGCGCGTCATCACCTGCGAGGACGCCGCCGAGCTCCAGCTGCAGCAGCCCCACGTGGTGCGGCTGGAAACCCGCCCGCCCAACATCGAGGGCGAGGGCCAGGTCACGATGCGCGAACTGGTGCGCAACTGCCTGCGTATGCGCCCCGAACGCATCATCGTCGGCGAGGTCCGCGGACCCGAAGCCTTCGACCTGCTGCAGGCCATGAACACCGGCCACGACGGCTCGATGGGCACGCTGCACGCCAACAACCCGCGCGAGGCACTGTCGCGCTGCGAATCCATGATCACGATGGGCGGGTTCTCGCTGCCCTCGCGTACCATCCGCGAGATGATCTGCGCCTCGATCGACGTCATCATCCAGGCCGCGCGCCTGCGCGACGGTTCCCGCCGCATCACCCACATCACGGAGGTGATGGGCATGGAAGGCGACACCATCATCACCCAGGACATCTTCCTCTACGACATGGTCGGCGAGGACGCCAACGGCAAGATCATCGGCCAGCACCGCTCGACCGGCATTGGCCGTCCGAAGTTCTGGGAACGCGCCCGCTACTACGGCGAAGAGAAGCGCCTCGCTGCGGCGCTCGACGCGGCGGAAGTCGCGCCGAAGACGTGAGCAGGTCAGCAGCGCCATGAACATTCAGGTCCTCGCCCTCGCCTTCCTCGCCACCGCAGCGGTCGGTGGCATCGCCTGGGTCTTTCTCTATCCGCTGCTGTCCGGGGAGCGAAAGGCGGAAAGCCGCCGCGCCTCGGTCGCGCGCGCCGAGGCGCCCACGGCCCGTCAGGCCGAGAAGACCCAGCGCTCGCGCCGCGAGCAGGTCGAGACCACGCTCAAGGACCTCGAGGCGCGGCGCGCCCAGGAGAAGAGCGTCCCGCTCAGCGTCCGCCTGTCGCAGGCCGGGCTCGACTGGACGCCCCAGAAATTCTGGATCGTGTCCGCCGTCGTGGCGGGCGTATTTTTCGCGGCCGCTGTGTTCGCGGGCGGCGGACTGATCGGCGCCGCCGGTCTTGCCTTTGCCGGCGGCTTCGGCCTGCCGCGCTGGGCACTCGGCTTCCTCAAGAAACGCCGCGAAACCAAGTTCCTGGCTGCACTGCCCGATGCGGTCGACGTGATCGTCCGCGGCATCAAGGCGGGCCTGCCCTTGTTCGAATCGATCAAGGTCGTGGCCGCCGATGCGCCCGAGCCGCTGCGCAGCGAGTTCCTGGCCATCATCGAGACGCAGGCGATCGGCATGCCGCTGGGCGAGGCCTGCGCGCGGCTCTACGAGCGCATGCCGCTGCCGGAGGCCAATTTCTTCGGCATCGTGGTGTCGATCCAGCAGAAGTCGGGCGGCAACCTCTCCGAAGCGCTCGGTAACCTCTCCAAGGTGCTGCGCGACCGCAAGAAGATGAAGGAAAAGATCCAGGCGATGTCGATGGAGGCCAAGGCCTCGGCCGGCATCATCGGATCGCTGCCGCCGATCGTGATGTTCCTGGTCTATCTCACGACGCCGCAATACATCTCGGTGCTTTGGACTCATCCCACCGGCCAGCTGATGCTGGTCGGCTGCGTCGTCTGGATGTCGGTCGGCATCCTGGTGATGAAGAAGATGATCAACTTCGATTTCTGACGGTGGCGTATGGTCGAATTCCTCGTCTCGAAACTGCACGACGTCCGTTTCATGACCATGCTGCTCGCGGCCATCGCCGCGAGTGCCACGGTCTATACGCTGGTGATGCCGTTGTTCGCCGGCGAGGGCCTCTCCAAGCGCATGAAGGCGGTGGCGAGCGAGCGTGAGCGCATCCGGCAGCGCGAGCGTGAGCGTCTCAACAAGAGCGAGAAGGTTTCGCTGCGCCAGACACCGAAGCAACTCGTCTCCAGGGTGGTCGAGGACTTCAACCTGACGAAATGGCTCGCGCAGGAAGCTGCGCGGGACAAGCTCATCATGGCAGGTTACCGCGGCCAGGCACCCTATATCACCTTCCTGTTTGCCCGCATGGTCGCCCCGATCGTGTTCCTGATCGGCTCGGCCCTCTACGTGTTCGTGATCGGAAACATGCAACAGGCGCTGCCGATCAAGATCGGCATCTGCCTCGGCGCCGCCTATCTCGGCCTCCAGGCGCCGATGCTGTTCCTCAGGAATGCGATCTCCAAGCGCCAACTCTCGATCAAGCGTGCGTTTCCCGACGCGCTCGACCTGCTCCTGATCTGCATCGAATCCGGCATGTCGGTCGAGATGGCATTCCGGAAGGTTGCGAACGAAATCGTGGGCCAGTCGATCGCGCTGTCGGAGGAGTTCACCCTGACCACCGCCGAGCTGTCCTATTTGCAGGATCGCAAGGTCGCCTACGAGAACCTGGCACGGCGTACCGGGCTCGAGGGCGTCAAGTCGGTGTGTCTGGCGCTGCAGCAGGCGGAACGTTACGGCACCCCGCTCGGCCATTCCTTGCGCGTCATGGCGCAGGAGAATCGCGACATGCGCATGAACGAGGCCGAGAAGAAGGCGGCCGCGCTGCCGCCGAAGCTCACGGTGCCGATGATCCTGTTCTTCCTGCCGGTGCTGTTCGTGGTCATTCTCGGACCCACCGCCATCAAGGTCACCGAGATGCAGTGAGCCGGGCTGGACCCATACGGTCCGCCACCAAGGCCAGGAAGTCAGATGATCAGTCGGGCTGGCTCAGCGAAGCGATCGGCGTCCGCTTCGGCGCGCCGCGCGGGGCGTCGCTGCGGCTCAGCATTTCCTTGAGATAGGCGACATTGGCCGCAGCCTGGTCCGGCGGCAGGTCCGCCTTGACGATGGCCTCCGCTTCCGCGAAGCGGCCCTGCAGACCGACGACCAAGCCGAGGTTCTGCCGCACCCGGGCGCCGGCACGCGGCGAGGCATGGGCCTGCCGTAGCGCCTCTTCCGCCTTCGGCAGCTCTTTCGACAGCATGTAGGACAGGCCGAGGTTTGAGAGCACGCCGGGATCACCCGGTGCGATCTTCAGCGCGCTCGCGTAATAGGATCGCGCCTCCTCATGACGGCCCATCTGGTCCAGCGCGGTGCCCTGCACAGAGAGCAGGCGCCAGTCCGGATTGTCGGGCGAATGCGCCTTCGACAGCACATCGAAGGCCTGCTGGAAATTGCCGTTGTCGGCGAGGGCGCGGCCGTATTGAGCGAGCAGCGCCTTGTTGCCGGGGTTGGCGATGGTCGCCTGCTCGAGCACGGCGGCCGCCTGGGCGCGTTGGCCGTTGGCGCGCAAGGCCTGGCCATAGGCGAGTGCGGCGTCGGCATCCCGGGGATTGGCGCGGTAGCGCTCGCCATAGGCTTCGACCGCACGCGCCGGATCGGTCGGCGCGCGATCGGCGGAGGCCGCATCCGCCCGGGGGCCGACCGAGCCCGTCACCTCGGAGAGCTTCGACATGGCCGTGCAGCCGCCGAGGCCCATCGCAACCGTCGCGACCAGCGACGTGGAAGCAAGTAGCCGGGTAAGCCTGATCCGTTGACGCATGACGCTTTGACTCTCGAGCTGCTCGATCGAGCCGAACGCGTCAGCAATAGAATGTTAACCCTAACGGCCGGTTAACGGCGCTATCCAACGTGCTCCTCTCGCGCCGGCGGTTGTTGCGGAGGCGCGCCTCCGCCGAGGCCGAGATCGAGGCCGAGCGCCTTCACCTGCTGGTCCAGCTCCCGCAGCAATTGCAGTCTCTGCCGCGCCCGCCGTCGAACGTCGATCCCCTCGCGAGGCAGCCGCGGCACCTGGCGCAGGAAGTCGTGACGGTTGATCAGGCCTCTCCCGTAGAGCTCATCGAGCTGAGCGCGATCGATGCCGAGCACGTCGGCGGATTGCTCGATCAATCGACCGAGCAGCGTTCTCACCGCGGCGAGCACGTCGACATCGAATCCCGGCCCGGATCTCGCGGCCTTGCGCGCGAGCTCCGCCCAGGCATGGGCCGAGACGACGTAGGCGTAGAGCGCATTCGCCCAGTTCGGCTCCGCCTCATCGTAGAAGCTGCCACGCACGAACAGCCGGCGGACGATCGCCGCGACCTGGTCGCGTGTCAGCGCGCCGGATGAGGCGGCCGCGATCGCCGACTGGAGGGCCGGATCACGGGAAAAGTCGCGTCCCGCGGGCAGCCTGATGACCCCGCCCGGCAGGTTGGAATCGAGTGGCCTGAAGGCCGCATCGTTGCGGAGCCTCGAATAGCGGGTGATCGCGAAGCGGTGCTCCGTGCGGCCGGCATGGGACGCGGGGCCGAAATGGACGAGGTTGAAGCCGGCATCGTCGCCGGCCTGCCCGGTCGAGGACGGACAGGAGAGCACGTAGATCGTGCGCCAGAACGCCTCACCGCTGTCGCTCGACGTCGCACGCGGATCGGGGATGGAATAACGGGTCAGCCCCTCGACATGGCGATGACCGTGCAGAACCAGATCGACGTTGAGCGAGGTGGCAGCCTCGAGGAAGGTCGCGGGTGCGGCGAGATACATCAGCGGCTCGTCGGGCACGCCGAGAAAGCGCTTTCCTTCGCCGGTCGCCTGCGGCAGCGGATGATGGTGCAGGGCCAGCACGCGGACCAGGTTGTCCACGGGCTCGGCATAGTCGGTGCGCCCGGAAGAACCGATGCTCCCCGCGAGCTCGGCGCTCAGCCGGGCGGAATCGGCGACCATCGCCTTGTAGGCGCTCTCGCCGATCTTGCCGCTCGCGAGCGCCATAAGGCTTGCGCGATTGGAATCGAGCAGCACCAGGTCGAGGCCGGCCTGACGGTAATAGACGCTCTTCGCGGTCCGCGGCAGGTGCAGGTAATCGTAGGCGTCGTGACGGCCCGCACGCTGGCTCGGCCGCTTGACGTCGTGATTGCCGGCTACGGCCTGGATGTCGGTGAACAGCCCGGTCTGCCGGAAGGATGCGATGACGGCGAGCGCCTCGTCGAGTGCGCGCGGCGTCGGATCGTCCACCAGGTCGCCCGTGATCAGCAGGATGCGATCGGGAACATTCGCGACAGCCGCCATCTTCTCGCAAATCGCGGCCCTGAGCGTCTCGATGGCCGGAAGCAGCCGGCCCGACCCGTCCAGATGCAGGTCGGAAATCTGCGCAACAACGAACGATCTATCCATTTTGCGCCGCTCATCTACAATGCTGCGCCGCCCAAACAGTAAGAAAAATGCTTCGACGAACGGATTCAGCCGTATCGACCTAACCTCGGCAGGCACCGTGCTGCTGCGTGTCTGCGTTCGGGTCACGCAGAGCGAGCGGCACAATCTAGAATATTCTCAGATAATGCCACAACCAAAACGCTAGTAAAGCCCTGCGGCCGCGGCGTCGCGAACGGCAGCTCTCGGCGTCAGATACGAGATTTGTCCGAGGAGGGTTTCGTCTCGTCCGCTCAATATTCGATGGCAATCCGCTTGCGGATCTCGTCGACGCGCCTGTCGAGCGCATCGAAGCGCGCGTGGACGGAGCGGTCGTGGAGATAGAAGAGGTAGCCGCCGGCAAGGAACGCGAAGATCCAATGGTGGTGCTCGACATAACCGAAGATCACCTCGATAGCCTGGCCGATGAACGTAACCACGCTCCACACAAACTCCATTGCATGTCCTCCCGGCGCGTTTGTCGTCGGTCGCCCCCGATTTCATTCTGGCGACCGTTGCCGGAACCTACCATGGCCCCCTTGAGGCGAGTAGCGGCTCGCCGACCGGTGACGGCAAAGCCGATTGCAGCCGCGGCCAAACTCTGCGAAGTCTCGTCCGTTCGCATGATCCGCCTGAACTGACGATCCGGACCCGCCAATGCCTTCTGTCTTCGAGACGTCATCCACCGCCACCCCGATCACCTTCGTCACCAAATCGAGCTGGGATCAGGTCGCCGAGACGCTGCCGCCGGCGCAACGCCAGTTCGCGCGCGCCAGCGCCTTTGCCGCAAAGCCGGGCGGCTATCTTGCCCTGCCCGCGACCGACGGCGCCATTGCACAGGTGCTGTTCGGGCTCGAGGAGGAGAGCGCAAGATCGCGCGACCTGTTTCGGCCCGGCGCCCTGCCCGGCCTTTTGCCGCCGGGCACCTATCGGTTTGCCAATGCACCGCACGACGCACGGCTCGCGGCGCTCGCGTTCGCGCTGGGATGCTATCGCTTCGCCCGCTACCGTAAGGCTGATCGCCCCGAGGTCCGGCTGGTGCCGCCTGACGGTGTCGATGCGGCCGAGATCGAGCGGATTGCCGATGCCGCAATGCTCGCGCGCGACCTCATCAACACGCCCTCCAACGACATGGGCCCGGACGAGCTCGCCGCAGAGGCGCAAGCGCTCGCCGCCGAGTTCGGCGCGAGCTTCGCCTGCACCATCGGCGAAGAGCTGGCGAAGAGCTTTCCGCTGATCCACGCCGTCGGCATGGCCTCCAGCCGCGCGCCGCGGCTGATCGACATCGTCTGGGGCGATCCTGATCATCCCAAGGTGACGCTGGTCGGCAAAGGCGTGTGCTTCGACACCGGCGGCCTGGACCTGAAGCCGTCGAGCGGCATGCTGATCATGAAGAAGGACATGGGCGGCGCCGCCAACGTGCTGGCGCTGGCGCGCATGGTGATGGATGCGAAGCTGAAGGTGCGGCTGCGCGTGCTGATCCCGGCGGTCGAGAACGCCGTCGCCGGCAATGCCTTCCGCCCGCTCGATATCTTCACCTCGCGCAAGGGGATCACGGTCGAGATCGGAAACACCGACGCCGAAGGCCGCCTCGTGCTCGCCGACGCGCTGGCGCTGGCCGACGAGGAGACGCCCGATCTGCTGATCGACCTGGGTACGCTGACCGGCGCGGCCCGCGTCGCGCTGGGACCGGATCTGCCGCCCTTCTACACCAATGATGAGACGCTGGCCTCCGACGTCGCGCGCTGCGCGGTGAAGGAGAACGATCCGTTGTGGCGCATGCCGCTGTGGCCGCATTACGATGCCTGGCTGGACTCCAAGACCGCCACCATCACCAATGCACCATCGGGCGGTTTTGCCGGCTCGATCACCTGCGCCCTGTTCCTGCAACGCTTCGTCGAGCGCGCCAAGAGCTGGCTGCATGTCGATATCTTTGGCTGGACGCCGTCGGCGAAGCCGGCACGGCCCGAAGGCGGCGAGTGCCAGGCCGCGCGCGCCATCTACGCACTGCTGAGCGAGCGCTATGCATGACCCGCGGCTGACACCGGCGCGCGGCGACCTCGCCGCCAAATATCTCGAAGGCAAGGTGCAGGCGGATCGCTACGTCGCCGGCGAGGAATTCGAGGTGGTCGAAGCGATCGCGCCGTTGCGCGAGCAGCCGTCCTCGAACGCGATGCTGAGGACGGAGGCCCTGCGCGGCGAACGTGTCACGGTCTACGACCGCAACGGCGAGGGTTGGGCGTGGGGCCAGCTCAATGGCGATGGCTATGTCGGCTGGCTGCCGGATGCTGCGCTCGCAAAGCCGTCGGCCGCCGCAACTCACTTGGTCAGCGCGCTGCGGACGTTTGCGTTCCCCGGACCCTCGATCAAGCTCCCGCCGGCCGACACGCTCGTGATGGGATCGAAGCTCGCCGTGGCGCGCCAGGACGGCGGCTTCGCCGTGACGCACGACGGCAGGTATCTGCCGAGATCGCATCTCGCTCCGCTCGATCATCGCGAAGCGGATTTCGTCGCGGTCGCCGAGCGCTTCCTTGGCACGCCCTATCTCTGGGGCGGCAAGAGCAGCTTTGGCATCGATTGCTCCGGCCTCGTCCAGGTCTCGCTGGCATCGACCGGGATCGGCTGCCCGCGCGACAGCGACATGCAGCTCGCCGGTCTCGGCCGTGCGCTGGAGCCGCATGAATGGAGCAGCTTGCAGCGCGGCGATCTGATCTTCTGGAAAGGTCATGTCGCGATCGTGCGCGATGCCGCCACCATGGTTCACGCCAATGCGCATCACATGGCAACGGTAATCGAGCCGATCGAGCCGGCGATCGCGCGGATCAAGGCGGCCGGCAGCGAGGTCGTTGCGATCAAGCGGCTGTAGCCGCGCACCGTGTAGATGGGTAGAGCGCAGCGAAACCCATCGCTTCAAGGCCCGCGTCGTTAGGATGATGGGTTTCGCTGCGCTCTACCCATCCTACCGGAGCTACGTCGCCACCGCCCCATTCCCGGCCGTTTCCAGCCGGAACGCGGCCGCGAACAGCGCGCGGGTGTAGTCCGTCTTCGGATTCCTGAACAGCTCGGCGGCCTGGCCTTCCTCGACCACCTTGCCGCCGCGCATCACGATGAGGTGGCTGGCGAGCGAGGCGACGACGCGCAAATCGTGCGAGATGAACATGTAGGTGAGCTCGCGCTTGCGCTGGAGCTCGCGCAACAGGTCGACCATCTGCGCCTGGAACAGCATGTCGAGTGCGCTGGTCGGCTCGTCGAGCACGACAAAATCCGGCTCCAGCACGATCGCGCGCGCGATCGAGATGCGCTGACGCTGGCCGCCGGAGAATTCATGCGGATAGCGGAAGCGCGTCTCCGGATTGAGCCCGACATCCTCGAGCGCCTTGACGACGCGCGCCTCGCGTTCTTCGCGCGAGAGCTTCGGCTGATGCACGGACAGGCCTTCGGCGATGATGTCGGCGACCGACATACGCGGTGAGAGCGAGCCGAACGGATCCTGGAACACGATCTGCATGTCGCGCCGGAAGGGACGCATCTCCTGGAAACGCAGGCCCTGGATGTCTTTCCCTAAGAACACGATGCGCCCGTTCGAGGAGATCAGCCGCAGCAGCGCAAGCCCCAGCGTGGTCTTGCCCGAGCCGGATTCGCCGACCACGCCGAGCGTCTCGCCCTTGCGTACGGCGACACTGACGCCGTCGACCGCCTTGATGTGGCCGACCGTCTTGCGCATCAGGCCGCGCTTGATCGGGAACCAGACTTTGAGATCATTGGCCGACATCACCACCGGCGCATCCGGCTGCGGCGGCGCCGGATCGGGCTTGGGCTCGGCCGCGAGCAGGTCGCGCGTATAGGGATGTTTCGGGCTCTTGAAGACCTGCTCGACCGGCCCCTGCTCGACGATCGCGCCGCCCTTCATGACGCAGACGGTGTCGGCGATGCGGCGCACGATGCCGAGATCGTGGGTGATGAACAACAGGCTCATGCCCAGCCGCGAGCGGATCTCGGCGAGCAGCGCCAGGATCTGCGCCTGCACGGTAACGTCGAGCGCGGTGGTCGGCTCGTCCGCGATCAGAAGGTCCGGCTCGTTGGCGAGCGCCATCGCGATCATCACGCGCTGGCGCTGGCCGCCGGAGAGCTGGTGCGGATAGCTGTTCAGCCGGGTCTCCGGATCGGGAATACCGACCTGGGTCAGCAGCTCCAGCGTCCGCTTGCGCGCCTGCGCATTGCTGGTCGGATTGTGCAGCTGGATGATCTCGCCGATCTGCGCCTCGATCGTGTGCAGCGGATTGAGCGAGGTCATCGGCTCCTGGAAGATGATGGAGATGTCGCTGCCCCTGAGCTCGCGCATCTGCTGCTCGGATTGGTCGATCAGCTCCTGCCCCTTGAAGCGGATGCTGCCGGAGGGGTGGGAGGCGTTCGGATAGGGCAGCAGCTTCAGGATCGAGAGCGCGCTGACCGACTTGCCGGAACCGGATTCGCCGACCAGCGCGACGCATTCGCCGCGCTTGATCTGGAACGAGACCTTATCGACCGCGAGCGTGGTGGCGCCCCCCTGGTGGAAGGCCACCGAAAGATCGCGCACGCTGAGCAGAGGCTGGTTGATCGCGTCCATGTGCCTTACCTGAACGTCTTGCGCGGATCGAAGGCGTCGCGCACGGCTTCGCCGATGAAGATCAGGAGCGACAGCATGATCGCGACCGAGAAGAAGCCGGAGAAGCCGAGCCACGGCGCCTGCACATTGGCCTTGGCCTGCGACAGCAGCTCGCCAAGGGAAGGCGACCCCGGTGGCAGGCCAAAGCCGAGGAAATCGAGCGCCGTCAGCGTCATCACCGAGCTCGACACGATGAACGGCAGGAACGTCATGGTCGCGACCATCGCGTTCGGCAGCAGGTGACGGAACATGATCACGGGATTGGAGACGCCGAGCGCCCGCGCCGCCTGGATGTATTCGAAATTGCGCCCGCGCAGGAACTCGGCTCGCACGAGACCGACCAGCGAGACCCAGGAGAACAGCAGCAGGATGCCGAGCAGCACGAAGAAGCCGGGTACGAGCACCGAGGACAGGATCAGGAGTAGATAGAGCGATGGAATCGCGGTCCAGATCTCGATGAAGCGCTGGAAGATCAGATCGACCCACCCGCCGAAATAGCCCTGCACCGCGCCCGCCGCGATGCCGATGACGGACGAGACGATGGTGAGACAAAGGCCGAACAGCACGGAGATGCGGAAGCCGTAGATCAGCCGCGCCACCACGTCGCGACCCTGATCGTCGGTCCCGAGCCAGTTGTATTCGAGATCGCGGCAGCTCTTCAGCCCCTTCTTCTCGACCACCGGCTTGCACTGCTTCTCCGTCAGCATCCAGGTCGGCGGCGACGGCGCCGGCGTCGGCAAATCGAGATTATGGGTGTCGTAGGAGTAGCGGATCAGCGGCCAGACGATGCTGCCGCCCTTTTCCTTGATCAGCTTCTGCAAGTACGGGTCGCGATAATCGGCCGCCGTCTCGAAATCGCCGCCGAACGTCGTCTCCGAATAGGTGACGAAGGCCGGCCAATAGAGACGGCCATCGAACTTGATCAGGAAGGGCCGATCATTGGCAATCAGCTCGGCGAACAGCGAAATCACGAACAGGCCGATGAAGATCCAGAAGGACCAGTAGCCGCGGCGGTTCGCCTTGAAGTTCTGCCAGCGCCGCCGGTTGAGCGGCGACGGAGCGAACGGCTTGCGCGTGATCGGAACGACATCGCCGAGCGGCGACTTCGCTGTGGTCTCGATCGGCGTCGGCGCGGTGATCGTCATCAGACCTCCCGCGCTTCGAAATCGATCCGGGGGTCGATCCACATATAGGTCAGGTCGGAGATCAGGTTGATGACGAGGCCGACCAGCGAAAAGATGTAGAGCGTGCCGAACACCACGGGGTAGTCGCGGTTGAGCACGCTCTCGAAGCTGAGCAGCCCGAGCCCGTCCAGCGAGAAGATGGTCTCGATCAGCAGCGAGCCGGAAAAGAAGGCGTGGATGAAAGTGCCGGGGAAGCCGGCGATCACGATCAGCATCGCGTTGCGGAAGACGTGGCCGTAGAGCACCCGGTTCTCGCTGCAGCCCTTGGCGCGGGCGGTCATGACGTATTGCTTGCGAATCTCGTCCAGGAACGAGTTCTTGGTCAGGAACGTCATGGTGGTGAAGGCACCCAGCCCCATGGCGATCAGCGGCAGCGTCAGATGCCAGAAATAATCGATGATCTTCCAATACCAGGGAAACTGCGACCAGCCGTCCGAGGTGAGTCCGCGCAACGGGAACCAGTTGAAGAAGGAGCCGCCGGCAAACAGGATGATGAGGAGGATGGCGAACAGAAAACCGGGGATGGCGTAGCCGAGCACGAGTACCGTCGAGGTCCAGGTGTCGAAGCGCGCCCCGTCGTTCACGGCCTTGCGAATGCCGAGCGGGATCGAGATCAGATACGTCACAAGCGTCAGCCAGAGGCCAAGCGAGATCGAGACGGGCAGCTTCTCCTTGATGAGCTGGAGCACGCTGACGTCGCGAAAATAGCTCTTGCCGAAATCGAAGCGGGCGAAGTTCCACACCATCAGCAGGAAGCGTTCCGGCGCGGGCTTGTCGAAGCCGAACTGCACCTCCAGCTTCTTGATGAAATCAGGGTCGAGGCCCTGCGCGCCGCGATATTTCGAGTTGATGGCATCGCCGCCAGCACCGACCTGTCCCGGCGCGCGCTGCGCAAAATCGCTGCCGCCGGAAATACGCGAGGTCCCGCCGGTATCGGCACCCGAGAGCTGCGCGATTACGCGCTCGACCGGGCCGCCCGGCGCGAACTGCACGACGACAAAGGACACGAAGAGGATTCCGAGCAGCGTCGGAATCATCAGCAGGATGCGGCGGGCGATATAGGCGCTCATGGCTATTTTGCCTGCTCGAGCTTGGCCGCCTTGGCGGGCTCATACCACCAGATCTCCGGCGCGCCGACGCCATTGGCATAGCGCGGCAGCTTCTGCGGATGGCCGAACTGATCCCAATAGGCCAGCCGGTGCGTCTTGTTGTACCATTGCGGTATCCAATAGCGACCGGCGCGGAACAGGCGATCGAACGCGCGGCAAGCGACGGTCAGCTCTTCGCGGCTGTCGGCCGCCATGATCTTCTCGATCATGGCATCGATCGCCGGACTGGCGACGCCGGCGAGATTGTACGAGCCCTTGGTGTTTGCGACCTGCGAGGAAAAGAATGCGCGCATGGCATCGCCTGGTGTCGCCGACATGCTGAAGCGCTGGATCGTCAGGTCGAAATCAAAATCTTCCTGCCGGGCTTTGTGCTGTACGGCATCGACGAGGCGCACGCTCGCTTCGATGCCGAGCGTCGCGAGATTCTTGATGTAAGGCGCGTGGTGCGGCTGGAACGAGGGCTCATCCAGCAGGAACTCGATCTTGAATACCTCGCCGTTCGGCAGTACCCGCTTGCCGTCCTTGATGGGCACGCCGGCCTCGGTCAGCAATTGCTGCGCCTTGCGGAGAAGGCTGCGATCCTGACCGGAGCCGTCAGAGGTCGGCGGCGTGAACGGCGCCGCAAACACCTCGTCGGGAACCTGGCCGCGAAACGGCTCCAGCAGCTTCAGCTCTTCCGGCGAAGGCGGCGCATTGCCCGCCATGAGGTCCGAGTTCTGGAACGGCGACACCGTACGGGCATAAGCGCCGTACATGATGGTCTTGTTGGTCCATTCGAAATCGAAAGCGTTGATCAGCGCCTCGCGCACGCGGGGGTCTTTGAATTTGTCGCGCCGCGTATTGATGAACCAACCTTGCGCACCGGAGGGCGTATCGTCGGGCACGACCTCCATCTTGACACGGCCGTCCTTGACCGCGGGGAAGTCATAGCGCGTCGCCCAGATGCGCGAAGTGAACTCCTCGCGGTAGAGATAGCTCTTGCCGGTAAAGCCCTCGAAGGCGACGTCGCGGTCGCGGTAGAATTCGTAGCGGACGACATCGAAGTTGTAGCTGCCGCGGCAGGGCGGGAGATCAGCGGCCCACCAGTCCTTCACGCGCTCGAACTCGATGTAGCGATTGACCTCGAACCTGCCGACCCTGTACGGGCCCGAGCCGAGCGGAATCTCCAGCGACGATTCATCGAACGGGCGGGACGCGTAGTACGCCTTCGAGAAGATCGGCAGGCTGGCGACATAGAGCGGCACGTCGCGCGCACGCCCCTTGGCAAAGGTGACCACGAGCGTCGCATCGTCGAGGGCTTCCGCGCTGACCATGTCGCGCATCTGCACGATGATCAGCGGATGCCCCTTGGTCTTCAGCGTCGTCAGCGAAAAAGCTGCATCGTGGGCCGTGAGCCTGGTCCCGTCGTGGAACTTCGCTTCCGGCCGCATCATGAAGCGATAGACCAGCTTGTCCGGCGATATTTGCACGGATTTGGCGGCCAGCCCGTACATTGCGTCAGGCTCGTCACTTGCCCGGACCATCAGCGGCGAAAACGTCATGTCCATACCTTGTGCGCCGTCGCCTTTCAGGATGAAGGCGTTGAGCGAGTTGAAGGTCTGGTAGGACTGATTGTAGGCGCGCACCGACGGGATCAGCGAGAACGTGCCGCCTTTCGGCGCATCGACATTGACATAGTCGAAATGATGGAAGTCGGCGGGATATTTGAGATCGCCGAACGCCGACATGCCGTGCGCCTCGATCGCCGCTTCCGATGCTCGTGCGCCGCGCAACGGCTGCGCACCCAGCGACGCCCCGAGGGCGCCGCCAACACCCAAGACCAGCACATGGCGGCGTGACATCTGCGTCATGCGGGAATTGTCCTTCACGACTTCTTTGCGATCCGCGCCGCCTTGTCTGCGTCGTACCACCAGATGAACGGGAAGCCCGACTGACCGTATTTGGGCAGTTCCGCCGGCCGGCCAAAGCGATCCCAGCGTGCGGTGCGGACCTTGTTGTAGGTCCATTGCGGAACGACGTAGTGATTCCACAACAGCACGCGGTCGAGTGCCTTGGTGGCCGCGACGAGATCGTCGCGATCAGTGGCGTAGATCACCCGCTCGATCAGCTTGTCGACGGCCGGATTCTTGATGCCGGCGATGTTGCGCGAGCCGGCGATGTCGGCCGACTTGGACGACCAGAACTCGCGCTGCTCGTTGCCCGGCGATTGCGATTCGCCCCACGAGTTCGTGACGATGTCGAAGTCCCACTCGCGCGTCCTGTTCTCATATTGAGTCGGATCGACCGTCCGCACGCTCACGGCAATGCCGAGCCGCTCCAGCGACGGCTTGTAGAACAGCGTAATTCGTTCGAAGCTGGGATCCGAGTTGAGCAGTTCCAGCGAGAACTGGGCGCCGGTCTTGACGTCGATCAGCTTGCGGTCGCGCACCTCGTAGCCGGCCTCCTTGAACAGGCGCAGCGCCTCACGCAGATTGTCACGCACCGCTTCCGGGTTGCCTCCTACCGGATTGGTATAGGCCGTCGTGAAGACTTCGGGCGGCACCTCGGCGCGAATCGTCTCGAGGATCTCCAGCTCTTTTCCCTGCGGCAATCCGGTTGCCATCAGCTCGTCGATGCCGTCGAAATAGCTGCTGATGCGCTTGTACTGACCGAAGAAGATCTGCTTGTTCATCTCCTCGAAATCGAACGCGTAGTTGAGCGCACGACGAACACGCGGATCGCTGAACTTGGCGCGGCGCAGGTTCGGCACGAAGGCCTGCATCACGCCCGAGCTGCGATTGGCGAATTCCTCGAGGATTACCCGCTTTTCGGTCACGGCCGGGAAATCGTAGGCGGTCGCCCAGCTCTTCGCGCTGTTCTCGGTACGCCAATCCACCTGGTCGGCCTTGAAGGCCTCGATCGCAACGGTGCCGTCGCGAAAATATTCGTAGCGCAGCTCGTCGAAATTGTTGCGGCCCACATTTATGGGAAGATCGCGACCCCAATAGTCCTTGACGCGCTCCAGCGCGATCGACCGTCCTGCAACGAAATCCTTGATCTTGTAGGGACCGGACCCGAGCGGCACTTCGAGCGTGGTGGTGGACACATCGCGCTTGCGGCCCTGCGCATCGGTCCCCTCCCACCAATGCTTCGGCAGCACGATGAGCTGCCCGACGATCTGCGGCAGCTCGCGGTTACCCGGCGCGTCGAACACGAACTTCACCTCGCGCTCGCCGACCTTCTCGGCCTTCACCACATGGCTGTAATAGGCCGAGTACATCGGATGGTGCTTCTTGAAGGAATCGAGCGAGAAGATCACGTCCTCCGGCGTGACGGGCTTGCCGTCGTGCCATTTCGCCTGCGGCCGCAGGCGATAGGTGACGAAGGAAAAATCGTCGGGATGGCTGACCGCTTCGGCCAGCGCGCCGTATTCGGTCGAGACCTCGTCAAGCGACTGGGTCAGGAGCGATTCGTAGATGAATGCGACGGCGCCGGCGACCTGGCCCTTCACGCCCGAGACGACGATGTTGAAATTGTCGAACGTGCCGACGGCGATCTGGCGCGCCACGCCGCCTTTGGGCGCGTCCGGATTGACGTAGTCGAAGCGCTTGAAGTCGGCGGGATACTTGACCTTTCCGAACAGGGACAGCGCGTGGCGCCAAGGCAACCCATTAGAAGGCAGCTCGCTTGCCGATTGCGCCTGTGCCGTGCCGGCGACGGGAACGCCCGCGACGGAACCAAGGGCTGGAAGCGCTGCCGCAGCAGTGCCGGTGAGCAGGAGATCGCGTCGGGTAATGGCCAAATCAACATCCCTGTCTTGAAGGAGGCTACTCCTTTAAGTTCCCAATATAGGCGAGGTTTCGACGGAATATGTTGCTTTTTCCTCATCTTGGAAGCCCGGCCGGCCTATCGGATGCGGCCAAACGCCCCGATAACGTCGTTGCGAGGCCCGGATAAGGAAACGGCCAGGCTTTTCAGCCTGGCCGCATATCCGAAAAATGCTCTGGAAGTCTTACTTCGACGCGGTCGGCAGCGGCTGCGGATGCTCCGACAGCGAGTTCAGATAGGCAATGACGTCGGCGCGCTCGGAATCCTTCGGAATGCCGGCGAAGCCCATGGCAGTGCCCGGGATGAAGCCCTTCGGGTTGGCAATGAACTTGTTGAGGTCGTCGAAGGTCCACGTGCCGCCCTTGGCCTTCATGGCAGCCGAGAAGTTGAAGCCGCCACGGCCCTCACCCCGCTTCTCGCCGACCACGCCATAGAGGTTCGGACCGACACGATTGGGGCCACCCTTCTCGAAGGTGTGGCAGGCGCCGCACTTCTTGGCGGCGGCAGCGCCCTTCTCGACGGAGGCAGTCTGGAGCAGCTTTTCGATCGGCTCGGAGGAGGCTGCGGCGGCGCCACCTTCCTTGCCATGGCCAGCGTCTTCCTTCACCGCGATCTCGAAGCCCGGCTTTTCCGGCATCTTGGGGGAGAACAGTGCACTCGCGGTGAAGCTCGTCACCAGTAGGAAGAGACAGGTGCCGAGCACGGCACCGAGAATCTTATTGAGTTCGAAAGAGTCCATTTCCGGCCAGGCCCCACCGCAAGAAGGAAACAGCGGCCCAAGCGGCCGCCAGGACGAGCCTCGGGAGAATCAAACGTTCCTTATTGTTTCCCCGAGTTTTGCCATTGAGATATCGGTTTGCCCGGGGTCTGGCAACCCGTATAAGCGAGCCGGCTTCAGGCCCGTCCCCATCCCATTTCCCGGTGCGGAAAACGCTCCGTTTTCAGGCTCTTGACCCTAGACCTTTGAACCCAATGATCGATCCCCGCATCCTGGTTCTGATCCCGGCCCGCATGGCGGCCACCCGCCTGCCCGGCAAGCCGCTCGCCGATATCGCGGGACTGCCGATGATCGTGCATGTGCTGCGCCGTGCAGAGGCCGCTGCAATCGGCCGGGTTGCGGTCGCGACCGACACCGACGAAATCGCCTCGGTCGTGACCGCCCATGGCGGTGAGGCAGTGATGACCCGCGCCGACCACCCCTCCGGCTCCGACCGCATCCACGAAGCCATGCAGAAGCTCGATCCCGAGGGCAAGGCCGAGATCGTGATCAATCTCCAGGGCGATTTCCCGACCATCACGCCGCAGACCATCCGCGAGGTGCTGCCCCCCTTCGACGATCCCGCGGTCGACATCGTCACATTGGCCTCGCAGATCCACACCGAGGAGGAGGACCTCGCGCCGAGCGTGGTGAAGGCGATCGGTTCGCCGATCGGGCCGAAGCGGTTGCGGGCACTTTATTTCACTCGCGCCACAGCCCCTTACGGCAACGGACCGCGATACCATCACATCGGGCTTTATGCCTATCGCCGCGCGGCGCTGGAGCGGTTCGTATCGCTGCCGCCGTCGCCCCTGGAACGTCAGGAGAGCCTGGAGCAGCTCCGGGCGGTGGAGGCCGGCATGCGGATCGACATCATGATCGTCGATAGCGTGCCTCGCGGCGTCGACACGCCGCCCGATCTCGAAACCGCGCGCAGCATCCTTTCCAAATCCTGAGCCGCTGCTACAAGGCCGAGCATGAGCAAGATGAAGATCGCATTCCAGGGCGAACCCGGAGCCAATTCCCACATCGCCATCGTCGAGGCCTATCCCGGCGCCGAGCCGATGCCCTGCGCCACGTTTGAGGACGCGCTGTCGGCGATCTCGTCGGGCGAGGCCGACCTCGGCATGATCCCGATCGAGAATTCGGTCGCCGGCCGCGTCGCCGACATCCATCATTTGCTGCCGGCGTCCGGCCTCTTCATCGTCGGCGAATGGTTTCTGCCGGTGCGGCATCAGCTGATGGCGGTGAAGGGGACCAAGCTCGAGGACATCAAGAGCGTCGAGAGCCACGTGCACGCGCTCGGCCAGTGCCGGCGCATCATCCGCAAGCTCGGCATCAAGCCGATCGTGCACGCCGACACCGCCGGCAGCGCCCGCGACATCTCGGAGCGCAAGGACAAGACGGTGGCCGCGATCGCCTCGCGCCTGGCGGCAAAGATCTACGGCCTAGACATCCTCGCCGAGGACATCGAGGACGAGGCCCACAACACCACGCGCTTCGTGGTGCTGGCGCGCGAACCGAAATGGGCCGCGCAGGGCTCCGGCCCGCTGGTCACGACTTTTGTTTTCCGCGTGCGCAATTTGCCCGCGGCGCTCTACAAGGCACTCGGCGGCTTCGCCACCAACGGGGTCAACATGACCAAGCTCGAGAGCTACATGGTGGACGGCAATTTCTTCGCCACGCAGTTTTATGCCGACGTCGACGGCCACCCCGACGACAAGGGCCTCGCCTTCGCCATCGACGAGCTGAAATTCTTCTCGCGCGAATTCCGCATTGTCGGCGTGTATCCGGGCCATCCGTTCCGCGCGACATTCAGCGAGGCGCAGGATTGATAGCGTGTCCCGGACGCGCGAAGCGCGAGCCGGGACCCAGGGACAGAATACCCAGTCGCGAGATGGGCCCCGGCTCTGCAGCGCACCGCTGCACCGGACGATACTTCGCATCGCCGGGGAAGCGCTGCGCTGCGTCCGGGGCACGAGAGCGGGTTTACGCGCTTTCTCTTTTCGCCAGCCCGAACGCCTCCGCCAGCAGCGAATACGACTTCTTTCGCGCCTCGTGGTCATACACCGCCGTGATTACCATCAGTTCGTCCGGTTTGCTCGCGTAGATCAAGGGCTGCAGCTTCTTCTGCACCGTCGCGGGGCTGCCGACGAACAGGCGCGAACGGTTGCGCAGAATCGAGGTGCGCTCGGCATCCGTATACGGATAGGCCATGGCCTCCTCGACGCTCGGCAGCGGCAGATATTGACCACGGTCGCGGCGAAGGCGGTTGAGGTCGAAGGACGAGGCGAGCCTTTCGGCCTCCTCGTCGGTATCGGTCGCAATGACGGCGACCGCGAGAATGGCATGCGGGCTCGCGCGCCACGCCGAGGGCTGAAATCGATTGCGGTAATGCACCATCGCATCGATCGCGTCGTGGGATGCGAAATGATGGGCGAAGGCGAAGCCCATGCCGACCTGGGCGGCCAATTCCGAGGAATAATCGCTGGAGCCAAGCAGCCAGATCGGCGGTAGCCTGGTGTCGTCGGGCATGGCGACGACGTTGTTGTATGGGTGCCCTGCGGGGAATTCGCGCGTCTCCCACAGGATCAATTCGTGCAGGCGCTCCAGGAAATCGTCGCCCTCGCGACGGTCGAGCCGGCTTCTGAGCGCGTAGGCCGTGGCGCCGTCGGTGCCCGGCGCGCGGCCGAGACCGAGATCGATCCGGCCGGGAAACAGCGCCTCCAGCATCTTGAAGCGCTCGGCGACGACCAGCGGCGCGTGGTTGGGCAGCATCACGCCGCCGGAGCCGACGCGGAGATGCTTCGTCACCGCCGCGATCTGCCCGATCATGACATCGGGTGCCGGGCTCGCGACAGAGGCGAGGTTGTGATGCTCGGCGAGCCAGTAGCGGACATAGCCGAGGCCATCGACGTGACGCGCCAGATCGATGCTGTTGCGTAGCGCCGCGGCGGGCTTGGTGCCTGTTGTGACGACGGAGAGGTCGAGGACGGAGAGCGGGATCATGGCCGGTTAACGTAATGGAGGCCGTCGCGGCGGCAATGGGCGGGCTGCGCAGGCCTGACGTGTACGGACGGGCGGGCCCGCCAGCGGCTCAGGTTGGGCCAATTGCTGCTCGTTTGTAGACAGTTTTTATCCTGCCCACCACGAAATCAGGCCCGCGAAACGACGCCAAAGAACAATAATTCTTTTTAAATCAGTATATTATGCCGGCCATCCTCTTTCCCACCAGATGCGCGATTCAAACGAAGAAACTGCACATTGGCCCCTAAATGGGCAACTTCCCATCAATGATGGGCTGTCGACCCGGGGGCCTTTGCCGTATTTTAGGTCTCCGAAGCTAGATCCGATCGCCGGCCTACATTGGAGTGAGTGGCGCCATGACTGACCTGACGACGCCTGCGACAGCCGACCGGCAAGATGGGCACCTGAAACGGCCTGCGATCTCCTTCGAATTCTTTCCGCCCAAGACGGAAGAGATGGAGCGCAATCTCTGGGAGACTATCAACCGGCTCGCCCCGCTCGAGCCGAAATTCGTCTCGGTGACCTATGGCGCCGGCGGCTCGACCCGCGAGCGCACCCATTCGACCATCGCGCGCATCCTGCAAGAGACCGCGCTGCTGCCGGCGGCGCATCTGACCTGCGTCGGTGCTTCGCGCGGCGAGATCGACGAGATCGTCGACCGCTATCACGAGGTCGGCGTCCGCCACATCGTGGCCTTGCGCGGCGATCCCGTCGGCGGCATCGGCACGCCCTATTCGAGCCATCCCGAGGGTTATCAGAGCTCGGCCGCGCTCGTCGCCGGGATCAAGAAGCGGCACGGCGATATCGAAGTCTCGGTCTCGGCCTATCCCGAGAAGCATCCTGAATCGCGCGACTTCGACGCCGATATCGACACGCTCAAGGCCAAGGTCGATGCGGGTGCGACGCGCGCGATCACCCAGGTGTTCTTCGACAACGACCTCTACTTCCGCTATCTCGACCGCGTGCGTGCGCGCGGCATCGATATCCCGATCGTGCCCGGCATCATGCCCATGCACAATTTCAAGCAGGCGCGCAATTTCGTCACCCGGAACGGCACCTCCGTGCCCGACTGGCTCGCCGCGAAATTCGAGGGCCTCGATGACGATGCCGAAACGCGCAAGCTGGTGGCCGCGACCGTCGCCGCCGGCCAGGTGCAGAAGCTCGCCAAGCACGGCGTCGACACCTTCCATTTCTACACCATGAACCGCGCCGATCTCGTGTTCGCGATCAGCCATTTGCTCGGCATTCGCGCCAAGAGCGCGCAGAAGGCGGCATAAGAGAAAATGACCGTGACCGTCTCTCCGAAGCGAACTGCTCTCCTTGCTGCCGCGCGCGAGCGCATCCTCGTGCTCGACGGCGCCATGGGCACGATGATCCAGAACCTGCAGCTCGACGAGAAAGCCTTCCGCGGCGAACGCTTCAAGAACTTCCATCGCGACCTGCGCGGCAACAACGACCTGTTGATCCTGACGCAGCCGCGGGCGATCGAGGACATCCACGCGGCCTACTTGCGTGCCGGCGCCGACATCGTCGCGACCAACACCTTCTCGACGACCTCGATCGCGCAGGCCGATTACGACCTCACCGACATCGTCTACGAGATGGCGCGTGAGGGCGCCCGCCTAGCCGGCAATGCCGCCCGCCGCGTCGCGGCCGAGGACGGCAAGCCGCGCTTCGTCGCCGGCGCAATCGGTCCCACCAACCGCACGGCCTCGATCTCGCCCGACGTTTCCAATCCCGGCTATCGCGCCGTCACCTTCGACGATCTGCGCGAGTCCTATGGCGAGCAGATCCGCGGCCTGATCGACGGCGGCGTCGACCTGTTGCTGGTCGAGACCATCTTCGACACGCTTAACGCCAAGGCGGCGCTCTATGCGATCGCGGAGATCACCGAAGAGCGCGGCATCGACATGCCCGTGATGGTGTCAGGCACCATCACCGACAAGTCCGGCCGCCTGCTGTCGGGGCAGATGCCGGAAGCGTTCTGGAATTCGGTGCGGCATGCAAAGCCCGTGACCATCGGCTTCAACTGCGCGCTCGGCGCCGAAGATCTGCGCGCGCACATCGCCGACATCGGCCGCGTCGCCGACACGCTCGTGTGCGCCTATCCCAATGCCGGCCTGCCCAACGAGTTCGGCCAGTATGACGAGACGCCGGAGTACATGGCCCGCCTCGTCGGCGAGTTCGCGCGCGACGGCCTCGTCAACATCGTCGGCGGCTGCTGCGGCACGACGCCGGACCATATCGCCGCGATCGCGGCCGCGGTCGCCCCGCACAAGCCGCGCATCGTGCCGGAGATCAACCCGCGCCTGCGGCTCTCCGGCCTCGAGCCTTTCGTGCTGACCGACGCGATTCCCTTCGTCAATGTCGGCGAGCGCACCAACGTCACGGGATCGGCGCGTTTCCGCAAGCTGATCACCGCCGGCGACTACACCGCCGCGCTCCAGGTCGCGCGCGACCAGGTCGAAAACGGCGCGCAAATTATCGACGTCAACATGGACGAGGGCCTGCTCGATTCAGAAGCGGCGATGGTGACCTTCCTCAACCTCGTCGCCGCCGAGCCCGACATCGCCCGCGTGCCGGTCATGGTCGATTCCTCGAAATTCTCGGTGATCGAGGCCGGCCTGAAATGCGTGCAGGGCAAGCCGGTCGTGAACTCGATCTCGATGAAGGAAGGCGAGGAGAAGTTCATTCACGAGGCGAAGATCGCCCGCCGTCATGGCGCGGCCGTCGTCGTCATGGCGTTCGACGAGGTCGGCCAGGCCGATACGTTCGCGCGCAAGACCGAGATCTGCAAGCGCGCCTACGACATCCTGGTGAACAAGGTCGGCTTCCCGCCCGAGGACATCATCTTCGATCCGAACATCTTCGCGATCGCGACCGGCATCGAGGAGCACAACAATTACGGCGTCGACTTCATTGAGGCGACGCGCTGGATCCGCCAGAACCTGCCGGGCGCGCATGTCTCGGGCGGCGTCTCCAATCTGTCGTTCTCGTTCCGCGGCAACGAGCCGGTGCGCGAAGCCATGCACTCGGTGTTCCTGTATCACGCCATCAAGGCCGGCATGGACATGGGCATCGTCAATGCCGGTCAGATGATCGTCTATGACGACATCGATCCGGAGCTGCGCCAGACCTGCGAGGACGTCGTCCTCAATCGCGACCCCGGCGCGAGCGAACGCCTGCTGGCGCTCGCCGAGAAATTCCGCGGCAAGAAGACGGAAAGCAAGGAAGCCGATCTCGCCTGGCGCGAATGGCCGGTGGAGAAGCGGCTGTCGCATTCGCTGGTGCATGGCAACACCGAGTTCATCGAGCAGGACACCGAGGAAGCCCGCAAGAAGTCCTCGCGCCCACTCGATGTCATCGAAGGCCCGCTGATGGCCGGCATGAACGTGGTCGGCGACCTCTTCGGCGACGGCAAGATGTTTTTGCCGCAGGTGGTGAAGTCCGCGCGCGTCATGAAGCAGGCCGTTGCCTACCTCATGCCGTTCATGGAGGAGGAGAAGGCGCGCAACCTTGCGAGCGGCATCGGCACCGAGGGCTCCTCGTCCGCCGGCAAGATCGTCCTCGCGACGGTGAAGGGCGACGTCCACGACATCGGCAAGAACATCGTCGGCATCGTGCTCCAGTGCAACAATTTCGAGGTGATCGACCTCGGCGTGATGGTGCCGGCGGCGAAGATCGTCGAGACCGTGAAGGCGGAGAAGGCCGACATCGTCGGGCTCTCGGGCCTGATCACGCCCTCGCTCGACGAGATGGCGTTCTTCGCCGGCGAATTGCAGCGTGAAGGCTTGAGGCTGCCGCTCTTGATCGGCGGCGCCACCACCAGCCGCGTGCATACCGCCGTGAAAATCGACCCGAGCTATCGCGCCGGTCCCGTCGTGCACGTCAACGATGCCAGCCGCGCCGTCGGGGTCGCCTCCGCACTGCTCTCCCCGGAGAAACGCGAGACCTATGCGGCCGAGGTGCGCGCCGAATACGCCAAGATCTCGGAGGCGCATCTGCGCGCGCAGGCCGACAAGAAGCGGCTGAAGCTCGCTGATGCCCGCGCCAACCGCGTGCCGGTCGACTTTGCCGCGAACAAGCCGGTGAAGCCGACCTTCTTGGGCATCCGCAGCTTCGACGAATATGATCTCGCCGAGCTCGTGCCCTATATCGACTGGACGCCATTCTTCCAGACCTGGGAGCTCGCCGGACGCTTCCCTGCCATTCTCGACGACGCCAAGGTCGGCGAGGTCGCGCGCTCGCTCTATGACGATGCGCGCAAGATGCTCGACACCATCGTCAAGGAAAAGTGGTTCCGGGCGCGCGCGACGATCGGCTTCTGGCCGGCGAATGCGCAAGGCGATGACATCGTGCTCTATGCCGACGAAAGCCGGACCAAGAGCATCGCGACGCTGCACACGCTGCGCCAGCAGCTGGAGAAGCGCGAGGGCCGCTTCAACGCGGCGCTGTCCGACTTCATCGCCCCGGCCGGCGTGCCCGATTACATCGGCGGCTTCGTCGTCACCGCTGGGATCGGCGAGGACGCCGTTGCCGACCGCTTCAAGATGGCCAACGACGACTATTCCTCGATCCTGTGCAAGGCGCTGGCCGACCGCCTCGCCGAGGCCTTTGCCGAACGCATGCATGCCCGCGTGCGCCGCGAGTTCTGGGCCTATGCACCTGACGAGGCGCTCTCCAACGATGAGCTGATCCTGGAGAAATACCAGGGCATCCGCCCCGCGCCCGGCTATCCCGCGCAGCCCGATCACACCGAGAAGGCGATACTGTTCGAGCTGCTCGATGCGGAGGCGACCGCCGGCGTGAAGCTGACCGAGAGCTTTGCGATGTGGCCGGGCTCCAGCGTGTCCGGGCTCTATTTCGCCAGTCCCGAGAGCTATTATTTCGGCGTCGGCAAGATCGAGCGCGATCAGGTCGAGGACTACGCGGCGCGCAAGGGCATGACGGTAGCGGAAGCCGAGCGCTGGCTCGCGCCGGTGCTGAACTACATCCCGTCGCAGGACAAGGCCTTCGCCGCCACGCCGGCGAACGACGAGATGCCGAAAGATCTCGCCTCGCATCCGCCGGGCTGCACCTGCGCGGTGCACCTCGTCTGGCAGAAAAAGCGCGCCGGCGCGGGGTAAGCGGGCCTGCAAAACAAAAGTTGAGAAAACAACCCCATGCACAGTAGCGATGGGGTTGAAAGACTTGAACAATTTCGGCCTTGCCGAAAAACGCGTTGCGACGTCGGGCAAAACAGGGGTAGTGTTGCATCATCGGGCTGCTGTAGCGGTCCGACACTCTCGCCAGGCCCAGCGCCGTCATTCCGGGGCGCGCCTCTTGGCGCGAACCCGGAATCCATTTGTCCTCATCTCCCGCTGCACGATGGATTCCGGGCTCGCGCTTCGCGCGCCCCGGAATGACAGACGGCCTCAGCCCTTCGGCGGGGACAGCGGTTGTACGATCTCCTGGAAGGGGGCCAGTGCCTCGCAACGCTCGCCATGCGCCGCGAGCGCCGGATAGCGCGACGCATCGAACAGCTGCGGATGCGCTTCGCGGGTGAAGCGAACGACGCAGGCTACCGCAATGTCGGCATGGCCGATGCGTGTCCCCAGCCAGTACGGCGTCGTCACCTTGGCGCGCTCGGCCTCGAGCACCTCCAGCACGTCCGCGATCTGTGCCTGGCAGCGCTCGACCCACAGCGCGAGCTGCTCCTTCCGCAGCACGCGCTCGTAGAGCAGGCTGACCGCCTTGTCGCCGAGGCCGGAGGCGAGCGCGCAGATGCGCAAATACTTGCGCCGCTCGGTGCCGCCGCGCGGCAGCATGGCCTTCTCGGGCCCGACGAGGTCGTCGAGATAATCCAGGATGATCATGCTCTCGATCAGCGCCTCGCCGTCGTCGAGCACCAGGGTCGGCACGCGGCGCAACGGATTGTAGGGCGCGATCTTGTCGGCATCGCCGAAGGTCGACCACGGCTTGTGCTCGAAGGCGAGCCCGTAGAGCCGCAGCGCAATCGCGACGCGGCGGACGAAGGGGGAATCATATTGGCCGATCAGGAACATGGTTCTCGCTCTTCTCGATCATTGAACAAGGCAGGGCCGATCAGTCTCCACGACGGGCTCGGCGCGGCGCAACAAAAATCTCGGAAAGGGAGCATTGCGCCGGCTGCAACGAGGTCCGCGGGCGGCCTTGCGCTCAAAGGCCGTCCTGGATCGAGCGCTTGATCGCGGCGATGGCCGTCTCGTTGCGCTTGTACATCGTCCATTGCTTGATGCGCTTGGCGCGCACCAGCTTGGCTGCCGTCAGCACCCGCATGTGCTCGCTCAATGTCGGCGCGCTGACCCCGAGCTTTTCGGCGATCAGCAATCCGCAGACGCCGTCCTCGACCAAGTCGCCATCTTCCTGCTCGCGAAAATGCCGCCGCGGATCCCGCAGCCATTCCAGGATCTGCAGGCGGCGTTCGTTGGCGAGCGCGCGCAAGGCGACGGCAAATTTCATTTAGCCATTTTGCTAATTAGCTAATTGATGTCAACGCTCCCTTGGGCTATCCTGGACGGTATCATGACAGCGACAATGGACATCAATCGGGAGCGGATTGCGGCGACCGAGCCGGTCATCCGTCCGCATATCAGGCGCACGCCGCTTGTTCAGGCCGATCTCGCCGATTTCGGCCTGCCGGCAGCGCCCGTCACCTTCAAGCTCGAGATGCTGCAGCATTCCGGATCGTTCAAGGCGCGCGGCGCCTTCGCCAATCTGTTGCTGCGGCAGGTGCCGCAGGCCGGTGTCGTCGCCGCATCCGGCGGCAATCACGGCGCGGCCGTCGCCTATGCGGCGCGGCGGCTCGGCATTGCCGCCACGATCTTCGTGCCCGACATCACCTCGCCGGCCAAGGCCGAGCGGATCAGGACTTACGGCGCAAAGCTCGTGATCGCGGGCAGCCGCTACGCCGATGCGCTCGCCGCGAGCGAGGCGCATGTCGCCCAGACCGGCGCGCTGGCCGTCCATGCCTACGATCAGGCCGAGACCCTGCTCGGCCAGGGCAGTGTCGGACTGGAATTGGAGCAGGATGCGCCCGGCATCGACACGCTGCTGGTGGCGGTCGGCGGCGGCGGGCTGATCGGCGGCATTGCGGCGTGGTACGCCGGCCGGACGCGCATCGTCGCGGTCGAGCCGGAACAATCGCCCACCCTGCACGCCGCGTTCGAGGCGGGCGCGCCGGTCGATGCGCCGGGCGGCGGCATCGCCGCCGACAGCCTTGCGCCGCGGCGCGTCGGCGAGCTGATGTTTCCGGTCGCGCGGGCCCATGTCGAGCGCGTCGTCCTGGTCAGCGACGATGCGATCCGGCAGGCCCAGGCGGCGCTGTGGTCGCACTTGCGCCTCGTGGCCGAGCCCGGCGGCGCCGCCGCCTTTGCCGCGGTGCTCTCCGGCCGCTATCGTCCTTCGCCTGCCGAGCGTCTCGCGATTTTGGTCTGCGGCGCCAACACGACGGCGGTGAATTTCGATAGCTGAGTGGGAATGACATGACGGCACCGCGCGGACTGATCCTGATAGCGATCCTGCTGCCGATAATCGGTGCCACCCACGCCCAGAACCGCCAGATCGACGACCGCCCGACCGGCTTTCTGACACCGTCGAGGAACATCGCCTGCCAGTTCTTCACCGACAATGGACAAGGCGTGCTCCGCTGCGACATCATGAACATGGACGCGCGCCCGCGTCGGCCCGCCGATTGCGAGCTCGACTGGGGCCACGCCTTCGAGATGAGCGCGAAGGGCGCCGCAAGCCGCATCTGCGCCGGCGACACCGTGATGGATCCCTCGCTGCCGGTGCTGGCCTATGGCGAGGTGTGGCAGCGCGGGGGATTCACGTGCCGGTCGGAGGAGAGCGGGCTGACGTGCTTCAATGCGATGCAGCGGGGGTTTTCGCTGGCGCGGGGGAAGCAGGAGGTGTTTTGAGATCGTAGGCCCATTGCATGCGGAAAAGCAGGTCCCGGACTTTGCTGTGCGCCATCCAGTACGGCGCCGCCGCCCTTTGATGTGCTAATCAGAAGATTGACGTCAGCGCAGCACTTCGTCATTGCGAGCGCAGCGAAGCAATCCAGAAACTCTTCGTGCAGACATTCTGGATTGCTTCGTCGCAAGGGCTCCTCGCAATGACGGTGAGGAGGCAGCCGCACACTACTCGATGATCGGCACGTGCTTCGCCGCATCTCGCGGCGATCTCCCGTCGAGGCGTGGGTCGTCGTCGATTTCGATCTGGCGGCGGAAGGGGTGGAAGCCGGTGCGCTGATAGAAGGCCACCGCCCCGGGATGATCGAAAGTGCAGGTGTGCAGCCAGAGGCGGCAGAGGTCGCGTGACCATGCGATCTCCAGCGCGCGGTTCATCAGGAAGCGGGCGGCACCCGTTCCGATCAGGCCGGCGGTGACGCCGAAATAGACCACCTCGCACTGGCCGGGTTCGCGGAAATCCAGCTCCAGAAAGCCTTCATCGCGCCCATCCTCGACGAGGGCATAGACCTCGACGCCGGGCGCATGGATGATTGCGGCGAGTTCGGTGTCGGTCAGATGCGGCCGCGCCAGCCACAGCCAGTTCTCGCCGACGCGGCGATAGAGATCGCGGTACCAGGGAAGCCCGGGCGCATCGACCTTACGCAGGGACCAGTTTCCCGGCGGATCGTCGCGGCGCGCGGGAGGTGCGGTCATCTCCAGATGGGTGACGATTGCGGCGATCTTGCCGTTCGGGACGTCGGAATAGCCGTCGGGAACGATCATGATTCTTGCTTCTTTCGTTGTGGGCGAGCGGGCGGCGCCGTTTGAGGCACCAGAGCAGCGCCACACTCCGTCATTGCGAGCGTAGCGAAGCAATCCAGAATCTTTCCGCGGAGGCAGTCTGGATTGCTTCGTCGCAAGAGCTCCTCGCAATGACGACGTGAAGGCAGTTGAGCACGCCTCGCGGCATCGAGCTGCGACGCTGTGCCTACCTACGCCTACGCCTATCCCTCCCCCTCGTCGCTCGCCAGCACGCCCTTCACCGCGCGTGCCCAGCCGGCGAGTTTCCGCTCGCGCGTCGCCTGGCTCATGTTCGGCTTGAAGCGGTGCTCGAGGCGCCAATTGTCGGCGAATTTGGTCGGCTCGGGATAGACGCCCGCATTGAGGCCGGCGAGATAGGCGGCCCCTAACGCCGTGGTCTCCTGGATCACGGGGCGATCGACCGGTGCATCCAGGAGATCGGCGAGGCGCTGCATGGTCCAGTCGGAGGCGGTCATGCCGCCGTCGACGCGGAGCACGACGCTGGCGGTTTCCGAGCTCGGCCAGTCCGCGCGCATCGCGGCCCAGAGGTCGAAGGTCTGATAACAGACGCTCTCCAGCGCCGCATGGGCGAGCTCGGCGGGGCCGGTGTTGCGGGTGAGTCCGAACAGCGCGCCGCGGACGCGCGGATTCCAATAGGGCGCGCCCATGCCGACGAAGGCGGGGACGAGATAAACGCTCTGCATGGAATCCGATTGATCGGCAAGAGGTCCGGTCTCGGCGGCATGCTTGATGATGCCGACGCCGTCGCGTAGCCATTGCACCGCGGAGCCGGCGACGAAGATCGAGCCTTCGAGCGCGTAGGTGCGTTTGCCATCGAGCTGATAGGCAACGGTGGTGAGCAGCTTGTTCTTGGACATGACCGGCGTGGTGCCGGTGTTGAGCAGCGCAAAGCAGCCGGTGCCGTAGGTGGACTTCATCATGCCCGGGCGGAAGCAGGCCTGGCCGATGGTGGCGGCCTGCTGGTCGCCGGCGATGCCGGAGATCGCGATGGGGCCGCCGAACAGGTCCGGCGTGCTCTCGCCGAAGCGGGCAGAGGAATCCTTCACCTCGGGCAGCATCGAGCGCGGCACGCCGATGATCGCCAAGAGCTCGTCGTCCCATTCGCCGGTGTGGATGTTGAACAGCAGCGTGCGCGAGGCATTAGTGGCGTCGGTGGCGTGCACCTTGCCGCCAGTGAGGCGCCAGAGCAGGTAGCAATCGATGGTGCCGAACATCAATTCGCCGCGCGCGGCGCGCGCCCGGGCGCCCGGGACGTGGTCGAGGATCCAGGCGACCTTGGTGCCGGAAAAATAGGGGTCGATGATCAGGCCGGTCTTCTGCGAGATCACCGGCTCGCGGCCTTCTGCTTTCAATTTTGCGCAGATGTCGGCGGTGCGGCGGTCCTGCCAGACGATGGCGCGGTGCACGGCCTGGCCGGTGGCGCGGTCCCACACCACGGTGGTCTCGCGCTGGTTGGTGATGCCGATCGCGGCGATGTCCTTTGCGGTGATGCCGGCGTGCTCGATCGCCTCGCGGCAGACCATCACGGTCGAGGTCCAGATGTCCTCGGGCTCGTGCTCGACCCAGCCCGAGGCCGGAAAATGCTGCGGAAACTCGGCCTGCGCCTTGGCGGCGATGGAAATATCGCCGCGAAACACGATCGCGCGCGAAGAGGTGGTGCCCTGGTCGATGGCGAGGACGAAAGACATGGCGGCTTACCTTGATGTTTTCTTGGATGTGTTCTTGGCGTTTCCCGGAGGGGTCGTTGTGTCGGGCCAAAGGGAGCGGATTGGAGGCAGAAGGTCAAGATTGGATGCGTCGGGTGCCACGCTTACTTACCCTCCCCTGGAGGGGGAGGGTCGCTCGCGCGCAGCGCGAGCGGGGTGGGGTGAAGCCACAAAGGCGGTCTCACATTTGTTCCGCCGAAGGCTTTTCCGTTCATTCAGGAGCACTGCGCTCGCGGATGGTCTGTCACCCCACCCCGGTTCGCATTCCGCTTCGCTGCATGCGAACCGACCCTCCCCCCTCCGGGGGAGGGTAAGAGAAGGGTCGCGCGAGCCGCTAGGTTCGGCGGTGCTTTAAGGGTGTCGCTTCTGCCTCGCGCGATCCGTACAGCTCGACATAGATACGCTCCATCACCGCGGTCAGATCGGTCGTGATCTCCGAATTCCAAAACCGGATGACGCGGTAGCCTTCGTGTTCGAGCCAGCGTTGGCGTTCGAGATCGCGTGTGTCCGTATGGTCTTCATTGTGGTGGCCGCCATCGAGCTCGATGATGAGACGCTTGGCGGGGCAGAAGAAGTCCACGACGTACGGACCGATCGGCGCTTGCCGGCGGAAGTGTGAGCCATCCATCGGTAATTCTTTGAGGGCTCGCCACAAGATGCGCTCATGTGGGGTTGTATTCGCCCTCAGCTCTTTCGCGGCGTTACGTCGGATTGATGTTGAGACCATTGCCTTGGCTTCACCCCACCCCGTCCCCCTCCAGGGGAGGGTAAGCGACGCCCGTCACGCCGGCAACCAGAAGTCGCGTCCCGGCAGAGCCGACAAGGCTATGACCATCTCGACCAAAATGCTAAATGCCATGTCGGGCCAATGGGGCGGCATGACTTTCACCTCCTTTCAGTTCGGCGTCTTCGTGGCGGCCGTGTTCGGCGCTTATTACCTGCCGCCGCTGCGCGGCTTCCAGGTGCAGCTGCTGGTGGCCGCGAGCGTGTTCTTCTACGGGTTCGGCCAGCCCGAGCTGCTGCCGCTGCTGCTGGTCGCGGTGATCGGAACCCATGTCTGCCTGGTGCTGGCGTTCGAGAACCGGGCCGTGTGGATGCCGGCCGGCATCGTCTTCAACCTCGGCCTGCTGGCGTTCTTCAAATACAAGTTCCTGTTCGTCGATGCCACCGCAAGCCACCTGACCGGCGTCGCGCCGCTCGACTTCCTGCTGCGGCTGCCGCTGCCGATCGGCATCTCGTTCTTCGTGTTTCACAACATCAGCCTGCTGGTCGACCTGACGCGCGAGAAACGCACCGCAAGCCTGCGCGAGGTCTTCCTCTACATCATCTTCTTCCCGCAGCTGGTGTCCGGCCCGATCACCCGCGCGGCCCAGTTCATGCCGCAGATCGTGCCGAAGCGGATCAGTGACGTCGCCTTCATCGAGGCCGCAAAATGGATTCTCGTCGGCTATTTCTTCAAGCTGTATGTGGCGAACAATCTCAACGAGATGACGTCCTACATGGACTTCCCGCTCCACGAGACGCTGCGCACGCAGGACCGCTGGCTGCTCGTGTTCCTCTACAGCTACCAGATCTACGCCGACTTCTTCGGCTATTCCGGGATCGCGCTCGGCCTCGGCCTCTTGTTCGGCTATCGGCTGCCCGTGAACTTCAACCTGCCCTACATCTCGACATCGTTCTCGGAGTTCTGGACGCGCTGGCACATCTCGCTGTCGAGCTGGCTCAGGACCTATCTCTACATTCCCCTTGGCGGCAACCGGCACGGGGGCTTGCGCACCTATCTCAACCTGATGATCGTGATGACGCTCGGCGGGCTCTGGCATGGCGCGAGCCTGAGCTACGCGCTGTGGGGCATGGCGCACGGGCTGCTGCTCGCCATCGAGCGGCCGTTCCTGAAGCTTCTCGGAGATAGCAGTCCTGCGTTGCGCGTCGTCCGGATGGGCGTCGTGTTCTTCTGCGTCACGATGCTCTGGATCTTCTTCAAGCTGCCGAATTTCGACCACGCGATCAGCTACCTCAAGGGCATGTTCATCGCGACGGACGCGCCCAATCCGCCGAAGCTGTTCTATAATCTCGCCCTGCTCTACGCGCTGCCGGTGATCATCCAGCATGCCGGCATCGGCGCGCTCGTCGACGGCCGGTTGCGGCGATGGGAGCCGTATCTCTATGGTGCGCTGGCGGCGCTGGCCTATCTCGAAGCCGGGCCCGACAGCGCCTTCATCTACTTCCAGTTCTGACCATGCGGCAGGATACGACACTTTCGTGGATGATCAGGTGCGCCGGCGGCGCCGCGATGCTGCTGCTCGCCTGCGGCCTCGCCACCGCGCGCTTCGGCTCGGCCCTGCAGCAGCCGGCCGTCACCACGCGCGACGGCAGCCTCGTCACCCTCAACCGCTATGTCCGGGAGCCCACGCCTGACATCGTGCTGGTCGGCAGCTCGGTCGCGTGGCGCCTGAAGGAGGAATATTTCTCGTTGCCCCGCATCCGCAACCTGGCGCTGGCCGGCGGCTCGCCGGTGACGAGCCTGGAGATCATCGCAAGGCAGAAAAGCCTGCCGAAGATCGTCCTGATCGAGGCCAATGTGCTCACGCGCCTGCCGGACGACGCGCTGATCGAAAAATTCTCCGGCGGCGCGGACAACGATGCGCGGTTCCTGCGCCCGGTGCGAACGGCGGTGGCCGCCTACGAGACCTGGAATCACACCCCGCCAAGCCCCGCGGAGGCGCGCGCGGCGCGGGATCGCCTGCTCGGCGAGCCACCGAGCACTTTCGACAACAAGATCCATCTCGACCGCGCTGTGCAACAGATGAACGACGAGGACCCAACGGTTGCGGCGCGGGTGAATGTGGCGCGCATCAAGGCGCTCATCGACGAGATCGAGCGGCGGGGATCGCGCGCCTTGCTGCTCGAGATTCCCTTCGCGGCGGAGATCGAGGAGTCCCGCATGGTCAGGATGAGCAAGGCGATCGTCCACACGGCCTTCCCGGATGGCGGGCGCTGGCTGCCGATCCATCCGCCGATCGGCGAGCTGCGCTGGGCCGACGGCGTGCATCTCGACGAGCGGTCCGCCCTGATCGTGGTGCGCGCCATCGAGGGCGCGCTGGCGGCGCGCGGGGCTACACCGCCGCGGTCGTGACTCCGCCATCGATGACGATGGTCTGGCCGGTCATGAAGCTCGAGGCGTCGGAGGCGAGGTAGGCGACGGCGCCGGCGATCTCGTCGGGCTCGCCGATGCGGCGCAGCGGCGTGGTGGCGGTGCGGCGCTTCAAATTGGCTTCGTCTTCCCAGAGCGCGCGGGCGAAGTCGGTCTTGACGAGGCCGGGCGCGATGCAGTTGACGCGGACGCCTTTCGGGCCCCATTCGCCGGCGAGCGAACGGCACAGCGCGAAGTCGGCGGCCTTGGAGATGCCGTAGGCGCCGATCACGGTGGAGCCGCGCAGGCCGCCGATCGAGGAGATGATGATCACCGAGCCCTTGCCGCGCTCGGCCATCTCAGGGATCGCGAGCGCGGCGAGCCAGATGTTGCTCTTGACGTTGCTTCCCATGATCTTGTCGAAGGCTTCGTCGGTGATGTCGAGCAGCGGGCCGTAATACGGGTTGACCGCGGCGTTGCAGACCAGGATGTCGATCTTGCCGTAATGCTTCGTGGCGCCTGCGATCAGCGCCTCGACCTCGGCCTTGCGCGCGATGTTGCAGGGGATGACGATGGCGTCACCGCCGGCCGCATTGATGCCGTCGGCGACCTCCTTGCAGGCCTCCGCCTTGCGCGAGGAGACCACGACCTTGGCCCCGAGCCTGGCGAGCAGCTCGGCGGAGGAGCGGCCGATGCCGCGGCTGGAGCCGGTGACCACGGCGACCTTGCCGGTGAGATCGAACGGGGTGTTTTGCATTTGGTGTTCTCGATGCTTCAACGGCTTCCGTCATTGCGAGGAGCGAAGCGACGAAGCAATCCAGACTGCCTCAACGGAAGGATCCTGGATTGCTTTGCTTCGCTCGCAATGACGATGTGGAGAGATCACGGGACCATCGCCTCTTGATGCCCCGGGATGACGCCAAGGCGTCAGATCAACCCGCCCGCATCGGCGACGCGGCGCTGGTGGTAGTCGGTGTCGCCAAAGGTGTTTTCGATCATGGTGAGGCGCTTGAAGTAGTGGCCGATCTTCGCCTCCATGGTCATGCCGATGCCGCCGTGGAGCTGGATCGATTGCTGGCCGACGAACTTCAGCGACTTGCCGATCTGCACCTTGGCCGCGGCGATCGCGTTGCTGCGCTCCTTGGCGTCCTCGAAATCACCAGCCATGGTCGCGAACATCGACATCGAGCGCGCCTGCTCGGTGGCGACGAACATGTCGGAGGCGCGGTGCTGCAGCGACTGGAACGAGCCGATCGCGACGCCGAACTGCTTGCGCGTCTTGATGTACTCGACCGTGGTCTTGAGCGATTCGTCCATCAGGCCGACCGCTTCGGCGCAGAGCGCGACGCGGGCCTCGTCCACGACACGCTCGATCAGCGCGAGCGAATCCTCGGGGTTGCCGAGCACGGCATCAGGTGCGACCTCGACACCGGTGAAGGTGATGTCGGCGGCGTGCAGGCCGTCTTGCGTGGGATAGGACTTCCTGGCGACGCCCTTGGCATTGGCCGGGACCAGGAACACGCCGATGCCTGATTTGTCGCGGCGGTCGCCCTTGGTGCGTGCGGTGACGATCAGGGTGTCGGCGTTCTCGCCGTTGAGCACGACGAACTTTTCGCCGTCGATCACGTAGCCGTCGCCCTTCTTCTTCGCGGTCGTGGTGACGTCGAACAGATCATAGCGCGAGTTCTTCTCGAGCTGGGCGAAGGCGAGCGTCTTGCTGCCGTCGATGATCCCCGGCACGTGCGCGGCCTTCTGCGCATCGGTGCCGGCATGACGCAGGAAGCCGCCGCCGATCACGACCGTGGCCAGATACGGCTCCAGCACCAGCGCCTTGCCGAGCGCCTCCATCACGATCATGGTCTCGACGCCGCCGCCGCCGAAGCCGCCGTCGGCCTCGCTGAAGGGCAGGCCCAAAAGACCCTGCTCGGCGAGCTTGAGCCAGACCGTTTTGCTCCAGCCGCCCTTCTCCGCCATGTACTTCTTGCGCTGCTCGAAATCGTAGGAATCGGTCAGCAGGCCGTCGATGCTTTCCTTGAGAAGCCGCTGCTCCTCGGACAGATCAAAATCCATGTTTTTCTCCAAATCGGCGGGAATTGTCCTGCCGTCGTCCTCACCCTCAGACGTCATCCCCGCGAAGGCGGGGATCCAGTAAACGCAGCCGCCGGCTGTACTCACGACCGCCGCGGCGTACTGGGTCCCCCGCCTTCGCGGGGGACGACAGCGTCATTGTTGATTCACAGCCCCAGCACCGCCTTGGCGATGATGTTGCGCTGGATCTCGTTGGAGCCGCCGTAGATCGAGACCTTGCGGTTGTTGAAGTAGCTCGGCGCGATCTGGGCGGTCCAGTCCATGGCTTCGTTCGAGCCGTCGTCGCCGTGCACGTCGTAGGGCGCGGCGAACGGGCCGATCACTTCCATCAAGAGCTCGGTGGTGGTCTGCTGGATCTCGGAGCCCTTGATCTTCAGCACCGACGAGGCCGGATTGGGCTTGCCCTTGCCGTGCTTGCCTTCATCGGCGACGACGCGCAGCTGGGTCAGCTCGAGCGCCTTCAGCTCGATCTCGCAGGCCGCCAGCTTCTCGCGGAAGGCGGGATCCTGGATGATCGGCTTGCCGGCGGATTCGACCTTCGACGCCAGATCCTTGATGCGGCGGATGCGCTCCTTGGAGACGCCGACGCGGGCGATGCCGGTGCGCTCGTTGCCGAGCAGGAATTTGGCGTAGTCCCAGCCCTTGTTCTCCTCGCCGATCAGGTTCTCGTAGGGCACCTCGACGTCGTCGAAGAAGACCTCGTTGACCTCACGGCCGCCGTCGATGGTCTGGATCGGGCGCACGGTGACGCCCTTCGACTTCATCGAGAACACGATGAAGGAGATGCCCATCTGCTTCTTGGCGTTGTTGTCGGTGCGGCAGAGGCAGAAGATCATGTCGGCGTGCTGGGCGAGCGTGGTCCAGGTCTTCTGGCCGTTGATGATCCACTTGTCGCCACGGCGCTCGGCCTTCGTCTTCAGCGAAGCGAGGTCGGAGCCGGAGCCGGGCTCCGAAAAACCCTGGCACCACCAATCGTCGACATTGGCGATGCGCGGCAGGTACTTCTTCTTCTGCTCCTCGTTGCCGAAGGTGTAGATGACGGGGCCGACCATGCTGACGCCGAAGGCGAGCGGCTGCGGCGCCGGATAGGACTGCAGCTCCTCGTTGAAGATGTAGTGCTGCACGGAGGTCCACCCCGTTCCGCCATATTCCTTCGGCCAATGGCTGACGCCCCAGCCCTTCTTGTTGAGGATGCGCCACCACGTCACCATCTCGTCCTTGGAGAGATGACGGCCCTCGACCAGCTTGCGCCGCGTATCCGGCGGCACGTTGTCGCGGAAGAACTGCCGCACTTCGTCGCGAAACGCCTGCTCTTCTTTCGTGAATGCGAGATCCATCGGATCCTCCTGTGAATTACTGCAAAACTTCGAACAGCCCGGCCGCGCCCATGCCGCCGCCGACGCACATGGTGACGACCGCGTACCTGGCCTTGCGGCGGCGGCCTTCGATCAGAGCGTGGCCGGTGAGGCGCGCGCCGGACATGCCGTAGGGATGGCCGACCGAGATCGCGCCGCCGTTGACGTTGATCTTCTCGGGGTCGATGCCGAGCTTGTCGCGGCAATACAGCACCTGCACCGCGAAGGCTTCGTTCAGCTCCCAGAGGCCGATGTCGTCGACGGTGAGGCCGTGGCGCTTCAAGAGGCGCGGCACGGCGAAGACCGGACCGATGCCCATCTCGTCCGGCTCGCAGCCGGCCGAGACGAAGCCGCGGAAAATGCCGAGCGGCGCAAGGCCGCGCTTGGCGGCTTCCTTGTCGCTCATGATCACGGAGGCGCTGGCGCCGTCGGAAAGCTGGCTGGCATTGCCGGCGGTGATGGTGAAACCCTCCCCGCGCACGGCCTTCAGGCCGGCAAGGCCTTCGATCGTGGTCTCGGGGCGCGGGCCCTCGTCCTGCGACAGCGTGACTTCCTTCATCGAGACGGCGCCCGTCGCCTTGTCGGTGACCGCCATCTGCGTCGTGATCGGGGCGAGCTCGTCCTTGAACTTGCCGCCCTGCTGCGCGGCCGCGGTGCGGCGCTGGCTCTCCAGCGAATATTCGTCCTGGCGTTCGCGCGAGATGCCGTAGCGCTTGGCGACGACTTCCGCCGTGTCGATCATGGGCATGTAGACCTCGCCCTTGATCTTGAGCAGCGCCGGATCCTGGGCGTGGAAGCCGTTCATCTTGTCGTTCTGCACGAGGCTGATCGACTCGCCGCCGCCACCGACCGCGATCTCGACGCCGTCGAAGATCACCGAGCGCGCCGCGAGCGCGATCGCCTGCAGGCCCGAGGCGCACTGCCGGTCGATCGTGGTGCCGGCGACGGTGACGGGAAGGCCGGCGCGCAGCAGCGCCTTGCGCGCGATGTTGCCGCCGGTCGCGCCCTGCTGCAGCGCTGCGCCCATCACGACGTCCTCGACCTCCCTCGGATCGATCTTGGCGCGGGCGACCGCTTCGCCGATGGCGTGGCCGAGCAGCGTTGCGCCCTCGGTGGCGTTGAGCGCGCCGCGATAGGCCTTGCCGATCGGGGTGCGGGCGGTGGAAACGATGACGGCGTCGGTCAAGAGCGACCTCCTGATGCGGTTGTCGTGGATTGTGACGGTTTCTGCTGCTGGCGCAATTCGTGGCGCGACAATTTCCCGACCGGCGTGCGCGGCAGGTCATCGACGAATTCGACCGCGGCCGGCAGCTCGTGCCTGCCGAGCTTGCCGGCGAGCTGCGCGCGCAATTCGTCGAGCGAGAACGGCTTTGCGTCCGGCCTCAGCTTGATGAAGGCCTTTGCGGCCTCGCCCCGATACGGGTCGGGAATGCCGAGCACGATCACCTCGTGCACGCCCGGAATGGTGTAGATCGCCTGCTCGATCATCTGCGGATAGACGTTGAAGCCGCCGGAGATGATCATGTCCTTCTTGCGGTCGACCAGGAAGAAGTAGCCGTCGGTGTCGACATAGCCGATGTCGCCGGTGAGGAAGCGGCCGTCGACGAAGGCCTCGGTCGATCCTGCCGGCTTGTTCCAGTAGCCTTTGGTGACGTTCGGGCCCTTGATGCGGATCTCCCCGATCTCGCCCGGCGGCAGCACGCGTCTGGGATCGTCGAGCGCGACGACGTCGAGCTCGATGCCGGGCAGCATCAGGCCGATCGAGCCGGGCTTCTCGGGACCCGTGGGCGGATGGCCGGTGCCGGGCGAGCAGGTCTCGGTCATGCCCCAGCCGCTGCGCAGCTTCTTGCCGACCTTGCGCTCGAAGAAGCTCGCGATCTCCACCGGCAGCGGCGCGCCGCCGGAGCCGATGGTGACGAGCGAGGAGAAGTCGCGCTTGTCGAGATCGGGCAGCGCGGCGATCGCGATCCACATCGTCGGAACGCCCGGGAAATAGGTCGCACGCTTCACCTCGATGTCGCGCATCACGGCTTCGACGTCGAAGCGCTGATGCAGCGAGATCAGATTGCCGCGCCGAAGCGAGGACAACAGCACCACGGTCAGCGCGTAGATGTGGAACAGCGGCAGCACGCAGATCACGCGCTCGATCACGTCGCCGCGGGCGGCGCGCGCCGGCTTGCCCCAGACGTCGTAGATCGACACCGCCGAGGTGAGATTGCCGTGGGTGAGCATCGCGCCCTTGGGCAGGCCGGTGGTGCCGCCGGTATATTGCAGCAGCGCGACGTCATCGGCCGCGACAACAGGCCATTGCGCAGGCGCGGCGGCGCCCTCGACGAAGGTCTTGAAGGTGACGATGCGGGGATCGTCGGGGATCGCCGCCTGCGGCGTGCCGACCTTGCCCCAATGATCGTCCTCGCAGACGACGAGCTTGTCGATCAGGCCCTTCTCCAGGAATTTCAGCGCGGTCGGCAGCAGGGCCTGGAGGTTGGAGGTGACGAGCACACGCGAGCCGGAATCGGTGATCTTGTGCGTCAGCGCGATCTCGCCGTCGAGCGGCGACAGATGCGCGACGCGGCCGCCGGCCTTCAGCGCGCCGAAGAAGTTGACGGGGTGATCGGGCGTGTTGCCGAGGAACAGCGCGACCGAGCTGTTCTTGCCGCACCCGGCGCGCAGGAACGCCGCGGCGGCGCGATCGGCCTGAGCTGCGAGTTCGGTGTAGCTGATCGGTCGGTCGCGGAACTCCAGCGCGGTGCGCGTGCCATAATCGGCGGCGGCCTTCGAGAGGAGATCCGGCAGGGTGCCCTGGACGATGGTGTCGTCCCACCGCACGCCCTCGGGATAAAACTGTTCGCCGGGATGGGTCATTTTCTTGATTGCTTGAGCGAGCAAACTAACACAGACCGTCATTCCGGGGCGCGACGAAGTCGCGAGCCCGGAATCCATAGCCACCAGCTGGGGTTATGGATTCCGGGCCTGCGCCTTGCGGCGCATCCCGGAATGACAAAGGTTGAGACGAAGCGGCCATCACGCCGCTTTCGACTCGGCCGCGAGCGAGGCGAACGTCTTGCCCTCCGCCGCGAGCTTCTTCAGCAGCGGGGCGGGCTCGAGGCTGGGGTCGTTGGTCTCCTTGGCGTAGAAGGCCAGGCGATCGGCGATGTGCTTCAGGCCGACGCTGTCGGCCCAGAACATCGGGCCGCCGCGATAGATCGGCCAGCCGTAGCCGTAGAGCCAGACCACGTCGATGTCGCTGGGACGCGCGGCGATGCCCTCTTCGAGGATCTTCGCGCCCTCGTTGATCATCGGATACATCATGCGCTCGAGGATCTCCTCGTCGCTGACGACGCGCTTCTTGCGGCCGAGACGCAGCAAGGTCTCGTCGATCAGCTTCTCGACATCGGGGTCAGGGAGCGGCGCGCGAGAACCCTGCTCGTACTTGTAGTAACCCTTGCCGGTCTTCTGGCCGAAGCGGCCGGCTTCGCAGAGCGCGTCCGCGATCTCCGACTTGATGCCGCGGTCCTTGCGCGAGCGCCAGCCGATGTCGAGACCGGCGAGGTCGCCCATTGCGAACGGCCCCATCGGCATGCCGAACTTCGTCACGACGGCGTCGACCTGCTGCGGCAACGCGCCTTCGAACAGGAGCTTCTCGGACTGCTTGCCGCGCTGCGCCAGCATGCGGTTGCCGACGAAGCCGTCGCAGACGCCGACCACGGCCGGCACCTTCGCGATCTTGCGCGCGATCGACACCGCAGTCACCAGCGCATCCGGCGCAGTCTTGTCGGCGCGCACGATCTCGCACAGCTTCATGACGTTTGCCGGCGAGAAGAAATGCATGCCGAGCACGTCCTGCGGACGCTTGGTCGCCTTGGCGATCTCGTCGATGTTCAGATAGGAGGTGTTGGAGGCGAGCACGGCGCCGGGCTTGGCGTACTGGTCGAGCTTGCCGAACACCTCCTTCTTCACCGCCATGGTCTCGAATACGGCCTCGATGACGAGGTCGGCATCGCCGACATTCTCGATGCCGACCTTGCCGTCGATCAGCGCCATGCGCTTGGCGGGCGCATCGGCCGGGATGCCGCCGCGCGCGGCGGTCGCTTCCCAGTTCTTCTGCATGATGCCCATGCCGCGCTTGAGCTGCTCTTCGCCGGTCTCGATCAGGGTGACGGGCACGCCGGCATTGGCAAAGGACATCGCGATGCCGCCGCCCATGGTGCCGGCGCCGAGAATGGCGACGCGGTTGACGGGCCGCGGCTTGGTGCCTTCAGGAACGCCCGCGATCTTGTTGGCCTCGCGCTCGGCGAAGAAGGCGTAGCGCTGCGCCTTGGACTGGTCGCTGGCGACGAGCTTGAGGAAGCCCTCGCGCTCCTTCTTCAGGCCTTCGTCGAAGGGCAGGTCAATGGCGTAGCCGACGGCATCGGCCGCCGCGAACGGCGCCTCCAGGCCGCGCGACTTCTTGGTCATTGCCGCAACCGCATTGGTGAAGATGGAGCGGTCGGCCTTGGCCGCCGCGAGCTTGGAATCGTCGTCGCGCAGACGGCGCAGCGGGCGCTTCTCCGCCAGCAGCTTGCGCACGAAGGCTTCGCCGCCGGAGGCCGGCCCCTCGATGATCTCCTCGATCAGGCCGTTCTTCAGCGCTTCCGCCGCCCCGATCGGGTCGCCGCCGACGATCATCTTGACCGCAAGCTCGGGCCCGACCGCACGCGGCAGGCGCTGCGTGCCGCCGGCGCCGGGCAACAGGCCGAGCTTGACCTCGGGCAGGCCGAGCTTGGCCTCTTTCACCGCGACGCGGAAATGGCAGGCCAGCGCGACCTCGAGGCCGCCGCCGAGCGCGGTGCCGTGGATGGCGGCAACGACCGGCTTGGGCGAATTTTCGATCTCGGACAGCACGTCGTTGAGGGCGGGCGGCTTCGGCGGCTTGCCGAACTCGGTGATGTCGGCCCCGGCGATGAAGGTGCGGCCGGCGCAGGTCAGCACGATGCCCTTGATGGCGGGATCGGCGATCGCCGCCTTGATGCACTCGAGGATCCCACCGCGGACTGCGGCACTCAGCGCGTTGACCGGCGGGCTGTTGACCGTGACGATCCCGACTTCGTCATGATGCTCAAGCTTGACCACTTCGCTCACGGTGTCCCTCCTTGGTGGGGATTTACTTTTGTTCGATTTCGCGGTGCGGAATTTAATTCCGCATCTTGACGGCAGGGTTATTTTGAAGCACGGACGTTGTCAACGACTCCGCGCAAGAAGCAGATCAGGGATGAAGCGTACAGGAAAGAAGACCGCGACCGATCGGAATTTCGTCGTCGCGCTTTCCCGCGGACTGGAAGTATTGCGCGCGTTCCACCCCAATGACGGCCTGCTCGGCAATCAGGAGATTGCCTCGCGCACCAATCTGCCCAAGCCCACCGTGTCGCGCCTGACCTACACGCTGACCAAGCTCGGCTATCTGACGCCGGTTCCCCGGTTCGAGAAGTACCAGCTCGCACCTGCAGCGATGTCGCTCGGCTACGCGGCGCTGGCCAATCTGGGCGTTCGGCATTTGTCCGAGCCGTTCCGCGAGGAAGTGATGCGCGCGACCGGCGGCGCCGTCGCCGTCGGCGGCCGTGACCGCCACAGCATGATCTATTTCGGGCAGAGCCGCGGCAGCGAGACCGTCGGCGTTCAACTCGACGTCGGCTCGCGCGTGCCGATTGCAACCAGCGCGATGGGCCGCGCCTATTTCTGGGCGCTCGACGACGAAGGTCGCGCTGACGTGTCGCGCATCCTGCGCGAACATTACGGCAGCCGCTGGCCGAAGATGCGCGAGGGATTGGAACGTTCCGGCGAGACCGTCGCGAAATACGGCTTTGCGATTTCGGTCGGCGACTGGCACGACGACATCGGCGCGGCCGGTGTCGCGCTCAAGCTCAACGACGGAACCGGACCATACGCATTCAATTGCGGCGCGCCCGCATTCCGTTTCACGGAAGAGCGCTTGATCAACGACATTGGACCGCGTCTCCTAGCGATGGTAAGGAACATCGAAGCGGCGCTCGGGGGTCTGATGCCGCATTCAAAAAAAGACATCGGCAAAAAGCTGAAATCAGGAGGAAAAGTTGCGCGTGTGGCCGAGGGATTCAGATAGCCTTTGTCATCACCGGGAGCGGCTCGGATCGCCCCATCGCTCACTGAATGACGTGAGCGAGACGAGATGACGCAGGCACAGCTCGCGCAGGGTACATCGCCCCTGCTCGCGGTTCGCGACGTCAGCGTCGTGTTCGGCGGCATCGTCGCGCTCAACGGCGTGTCCTTCGACATGCACAAGGGCCAGATCCTCGGCTTGATCGGCCCGAACGGCGCCGGCAAGACCACGCTGTTCAACTGTCTGTCGCGGCTGTACCAGCCGTCGTCCGGCGACATCCTGATGGAGGGCGTGAGCATCCTGTCGCGGCCGCCGCACCGGATCGCCGAGATCGGCATCGGCCGCACCTTCCAGAACGTGGCTCTGTTCCCGAACTTGTCGGTGATGGACAACGTCCGCGTCGGCGCGCATGCCCGCACCTCCAGCGACATCATCAGCGACTCCTTGAAGCTTGCCTGGGTCCGCCGCAGCGAGACCGCGGTCAACAAGAAGGTCCACGAGATCCTCGCCTATCTCGACCTCGAGGACGTCGCGCACACCATCGTCTCCGGCCTGCCCTTCGGCACGCAGAAGCGGGTCGAGCTGGCGCGCGCGCTGGCGGCGGACCCGAAGATCCTGCTGCTCGACGAGCCCGCCGGCGGCCTCAATCACGAGGAAGTCCACGTGCTCGGCGACCTCATCCGCCGCATCCGCAACGAGCGCCACATGACCGTGCTGCTAGTCGAGCACCATATGGGCCTCGTGATGTCGATCGCCGACCACGTCGTCGCGCTGAATTTCGGCAAGAAGCTCGCGGAAGGTACGCCCGCTCAGGTGCAAGCCGACCCGGACGTCATCAAGGCCTATCTCGGGAGCAAGGACCAATGACGACGCTGCTCAACGTCAAGGACCTGCGTGCCTATTACGGTCAGGTCCAGGCGCTCCACGGGCTGTCCTTCTCGCTCAACGAGGGCTCGCTCGTGACGCTGCTCGGCGCCAACGGCGCCGGCAAGACCACGACGCTGCGCGCGATCTGCAACATGGTGCGCTCCACCGGTGCGATCGAGTTCGACGGCAAGCCGCTGAATAACCGCTCGACCGAGAACATCGTGCGGTTCGGCATCGCCCATGTGCCGCAGGGCCGCGGCACCTTCACCACCATGACGGTGGAGGAGAATCTCCAGCTCGGGGCCATCACCCGCAAGGACAGCGCCGGCATCGTCTCCGACATCGAGCGCATGTACGCGCATTTCCCGGTCTTGAAGCAGCGCCACACCCAGCAGGCCGGCACGCTCTCCGGCGGCGAACAGCAGATGCTCGCGGTCGCCCGCGCCCTGATGCTGCGGCCGCGGCTGATGCTGCTCGACGAGCCCTCCTTCGGCCTCGCGCCGCTGGTGGTGCGCGATCTGTTCGGCATCCTCGGCAAGATCAACCGCGAGGACAAGGTGTCGATCCTGGTGGTCGAGCAGAACGCCCAGCTGGCGCTCGAGCTCGCCGACCAGGCCTATGTGATCGAGACCGGCCGCATCGTGATGTCCGGCAAGGCCAAGGACATCGCGAACAACGAAGAAATCCGCAAATCCTATCTGGGTTACTGAGGGAGCCGGGACAATGGAGCTGTTCACCAACCAGGTCCTGGCCGGCATCGCCACGGGCGCGATCTACGCCTGCATGGCGCTTGCCGTGGTCATGATCTACCAGGCCATCGACCATCTCAACTTCGCGCAGGGCGAGATGGCGATGTTCTCGACCTTCATCTCGTGGCAGCTGATGCAGTGGGGCGTGTCCTATTGGGCCGCCTTCCTGATCACGCTGGCATTTTCCTTCGTTGCCGGCATCGCGATCGAGCGCATCCTGTTCAAGCCGCTCGCCAAGGCACCGGTGCTGACCAACGTCGCCGGCTTCATCGCGCTGTTTGCGATCATCAACTCGTCGGCCGGCCTGATCTGGGACTTCACCATCAAACAATATCCGACGCCGTTCGGCTCCGCGCCGTTCCTCGGCAGCCAGCTGATCTCGACCCACCAGGCCGGCATGATCGGCGTCACCGTGCTGCTGTTGCTCGGGCTCTATTTCTTCTTCCAGTACACCCGCATCGGTCTCGCCATGCGCGCGGCCGCGTCGGTGCCTGAATCGGCCCGCCTCGTCGGCATCAACACCAGCTGGATGATCGCGCTCGGCTGGGGCATGGCGACCGCGATCGGCTCGATCGCCGGCATGCTGATCGCCCCTGTCGTGTTCCTCGAGCCCAACATGATGGGCGGCGTCCTGATCTACGGCTTCGCCGCGGCGGTGCTCGGCGGACTGTCGAGCCCGTTGGGCGCCGTGGTCGGCGGCTTCCTGGTCGGCGTCTTCGAGAATCTCGCCGGCACCTACATCCCGGGCGTCGGCAACGAGCTGAAGCTCCCGATCGCGCTCGCGCTGATCATCTCCGTCCTGGTCGTCAAACCCGCTGGTCTGTTAGGCCGGCACATCGTCAAGCGAGTTTGATCATGAGCGCAGCAGAAGAAGTCGTCGCCGAAGGCCACGAGGCGGTCGAGGCGGTTCCGAAGCGGGCCATGACGCTGGGCACCGGCACCTCGCTGGTGGTGCTGGCGGCGCTGTTGATCGTGCCGATGTTCGTCAAGAACTTCATCATCTTCCAGATGACGATGCTCCTGATCTACGGGCTCGCGGTGCTGGCGCTGAACATCCTGACCGGCGGAAGCGGCCAGTTCTCGCTCGGCCAGAGCGCGTTCTACGCCGTCGGCGCCTATACCTCGGCCGTGCTGATGGAGCACGCCAACATCAACTACGCGCTGACCATTCCGATCTCCGCTGCGGTCTGCTTCGCGTTCGGCTATTTGTTCGGCAAGCCGGCGCTGCGGCTGTCCGGCGTCTATCTCGCGCTCGCGACCTTCGCGCTCGCGACCGCGATGCCGCAGCTGCTCAAGCTGAACTTCCTCGAGCACTGGACCGGCGGCGTGCAGGGCCTCGTCGTCACCAAGCCGGACGCGCCGTTCGGCCTGCCGATGTCGCAGGACATGTGGCTCTATTATTTCACGCTCATCGTGACGGTCTTGATCTACATCTTCTCGGTGAACCTGTTGCGCTCCCGCTCCGGCCGCGCCTTCATGGCGATCCGCGACAACGAGATCGCGGCCTCCTCGATGGGCGTCAACGTCGCGCTGTACAAGACGCTGGCGTTCGGCGTGTCCGCCGGCATCACCGGCGTTGCCGGCTCGCTCGGCGCCATCGCGGTGCAGTTCGTCGCACCCGACAGCTACACCATCACGCTCGCGATCTCGCTGTTCCTCGGCATGGTCGTCGGCGGCGTCGGCTGGCTGCCCGGCTCGTTCGTCGGTGCGGCCTTCATCATCTTCGTGCCGAACATGGCCGAGAGCATCTCCAAGGGCCTCTCCGGCGCGGTGTTCGGCGTGCTGTTGTTCCTCGTCATCTACCTCGTGCCGCATGGTGCAAGGCAGGTCGCGATCCTGGGCCAGCAACTCGTCGGCAAGCTCAGGAAGAACTGAAGACCCGTTGAATTAACCAAGGAGACCGAATTGTATTTTGGAAGAACACTGCGAGCCGCCGCGCTGGTCACGGCAACGGCGGCCATCACTCTCACCTCCGGCGCTGCACTCGCCCAAAAGAAATACGACACCGGCGCGTCCGATACCGAGATCAAGATCGGCAACATCATGCCGTACAGCGGTCCGGCGTCGGCCTATGGCATCATCGGCAAGACCGAAGAAGCCTATTTCAAGATGATCAACGACAAGGGCGGCATCAACGGCCGCAAGATCAACTTCGTGACCTATGACGACGGCTATTCGCCGCCGAAGGCCGTCGAGCAGGTCCGCAAGCTGGTCGAGAGCGACGAGGTGCTGGCCGTCTTCAACCCGCTCGGCACGCCCTCGAACAGTGCGATCCAGAAATATCTCAACGCCAAGAAGATCCCGCAGCTGTTCGTCGCCACCGGCGCCACCAAGTGGAACGATCCGAAGAACTTCCCCTGGACCATCGGCTGGCAGCCCTCCTACCAGAGCGAAGCCCACATCTACGCGAAATGGCTGATGAAGGAGAAGCCGGACGCCAAGATCGCGATCCTCTATCAGAACGACGATTTCGGCAAAGACTACCTCAAGGGCACCAAGGACGGTCTCGGCGCCAAGGCCTCGTCCATGGTCATCCTGGAGGAGAGCTACGAGGTGTCCGAGCCGTCGATCGACGGCCACATCGTCAAGATCAAGGCCGCCAATCCCGACGTGCTGCTGATCTACGCGACGCCGAAATTCGCCGCCCAGACCATCAAGAAGACCGCCGAGCTCAGCTGGAAGCCGCTCCAGATCCTCACCAACGTGTCGATCTCGGTCGGCAGCGTGATGAAGCCGGCCGGCTTCGAGAACGCACAGGGCGTGCTGTCGGCCGCCTATGCCAAGGACTCGACGGACCCGCAATGGGCCAACGATCCCGGCATGAAGAGGTGGAACGAGTTCGTCGACAAGTACATGCCGGGCGCCGACAAGTCGGACACCAGCATGGTCTATGGCTATGGCGCCGCCTCGACCCTGGCCAAGGTGCTGGAAATGTGCGGTGACGATCTCACCCGCGCCAACCTCATGAAGCAGGCCGCGAGCCTGAAGGACTTCGCGCCGGATACGCTGCTGCCCGGCGTCAAGATCAACACCGGCGCCACCGACTTCGCCCCGATCGCGCAGCTCCAGATGATGCGCTTCAAGGGCGAGAAGTGGGAACTGTTCGGCGAAATCATCAGCGGTGACGTCGCCTCCGAGTGACGGGCTGACGCTATCATCCAAGACGAGGAGCCCCCGCGGACAGCCGCGGGGGCTTTTTGTTGACGACAGGCGTCAATCTTGTTCAATGCGATCGATCCATCCCGGAGTAGGAGAACAATGGCCGCCGCTCGTTCCCAGGTTGCACTCCTCTGGGCCGCGCTCGCCTTGTGCACCGCAACGAGCAGCGGAGCGCTGGCGCAAAAGAAATACGACAGCGGCGCATCAGATACCGAGATCAAGATCGGTAACATCATGCCCTATAGCGGTCCGGCCTCCGCCTATGCCGCGATCGGCAAGATCGAGGAAGCCTATTTCAACAAGATCAATGCCGAGGGCGGCATCAATGGCCGCAAGATCAAATTCATCTCCTATGACGACGGCTATTCGCCGCCGAAGACGGTGGAACAGGCACGCAAGCTGGTCGAGAGCGACAATGTGCTGCTGATCTTCGGCTCGCTCGGCACCTCCACCAACAGCGCCATCCGCAAATACATGAACGAGAAGAAGGTGCCGCAATTGTTCGTGGCGAGCGGCGCCTCGAAATGGAACGATCCCATGCAATATCCCTGGACCATGGGCTGGCAGCCGAGCTACGCGAGCGAGGCGCGCATCTACGCCAAATACGTCATGAAGGAGAAGCCGGAGGCGAAAATCGGCGTGCTCTACCAGAACGACGATTTCGGCAAGGACTATCTAAAGGGGCTGAAACAGGGCCTCGGGCCCAAGGCCTCGATGATCGTGCTGGAAGAAGCCTATGACAGCTCCGAGCCGGCGATCGACGAGCACGTCGTCAAGTTGAAAGCCTCCGGCGCCGACGTCTTCATCAGCATCACCAGCCCGAAATTCGCCGTGCAGGGGATCAAGAAGGCGGCGGAGATCAACTGGCATCCGATGCAGATCATCTCCAACGTCTCGGCTTCGATCAGCGGCGTCTTGGAGCCGGCGGGCATCGAAATCTCGCAAGGCGTCCTGTCGGCGACCTACACCAAGGACGGCTCCGACCCGCAGTGGAATGCCGATGACGGCATGAAGAAATTCTACAACTTCCTCGCCCAATACCAGCCCAAGGCCAACAAGCTCGATGCCGGCGTCGTGTTCGGCTACGCCGCCGCGCAGACCATGGTGAAGGTGCTGCAGATGTGCGGCGACGATCTCACCCGCGAGAACGTCATGAAGCAGGCCGCCAGCCTGAAGGACTTCGAACCCGACACGCTGCTGCCCGGCATCAAGATCAACACCGCGCCGGACAATTTCGCTCCGATCGAGCAGCTGCAGATGATGCGCTTCAAGGGCAAGAAATGGGAGCTGTTCGGCGACATCATCTCGAGCGAGATGAGCCACTGAGCGCCGCGGCGGCACAATTCAAGATAGCTGCTTCCTTACAAAGCAACTCAAGCGGTGAGTTTGCCCCGCAAAAATCTCACGCGCCGGAATATTCCGAGTCGGCGTCGAAAAGATCTCCGCTCCCGCGATGCTCGTGCGGGGCGTTTGTCTTGCTGACGGCCGTGGATAGGTATTGAATACACGACGGAGCGACGAGCAACGATCGCTCCCAACAAGAACAATCGACACAATCAAACCCACCTAGGGAGAGCAAGATGCCTGCAATGCATGTGCGATTGGGGGCCGTCTCGGCTGCCCTCGTGCTGGCCGCCACACTTTCCACGGCAGCGTCCGCGCAGAAGAAATACGACACCGGCGCATCCGACACCGAAATCAAGATCGGCAACATCATGCCCTACAGCGGTCCCGCGTCCGCCTACGGCGTGATCGGCAAGACCGAAGAGGCCTATTTCCGCAAGATCAACGCGGAAGGCGGCATCAACGGCCGCAAGATCAACTTCGTCACCTACGACGACGCCTATTCGCCGCCGAAGACGGTGGAGCAGGCGCGCAAGCTGGTCGAGAGCGACGAGGTGCTGCTGATCTTCAACTCGCTCGGCACGCCGCCGAACTCGGCGATCCAGAAGTACATGAACCAGAAGAAGGTGCCGCAGCTGTTCGTCGCCACCGGCGCAACGAAGTGGAACGATCCGCAGAACTTCCCGTGGACGATGGGCTGGCAGCCGAACTACCAGAGCGAGTCGATCATCTACGCCAAGTACATCCTGAAGAACCATCCGAACGCCAAGATCGCCGTGCTCTACCAGAACGACGATTACGGCAAGGACTATCTGAAGGGCTTCAAGGACGGGCTCGGCGGCAAGACCTCGATGATCGTGATGGAGGAAAGCTACGAGGTCTCGGAGCCGACCATCGACTCCCACATCGTCAAGCTCAAGGCGACCGGCGCCGACGTGTTCTTCAACATCACGACGCCGAAATTCGCGGCGCAGGCGATCAAGAAGAACGCGGAGATCGGCTGGAAGCCGCTCCACTTCCTCAACAACGTCTCGGGCTCGATCGGCAGCGTGATCAAGCCGGCCGGCTTCGAGAACGCGCAGGACATCATCTCGTCGCAATACTTCAAGGATCCGACCGACGCACAGTGGAAGGACGACAAGGCGATGATCGCCTGGAACGAATTCCTGGACAAGTACTATCCGGAAGCGAACCGCGCCGATGCCTCGGTGATGTATGGCTATATCGTGAGCCAAGGCCTCGTTCACGTGCTCAAGGCCTGCGGCGACAATCTGACCCGCGAAAACATCATGAAGCAGGCCGCCAACATCAAGGACTTCGAGCCGGCGGGCCTGTTGCCGGGCGTCAAGGTCAACACCTCGGCCGCCGATTTCGCGCCGATTTCGCAGCTGCAACTGATCCGGTTCAAGGGCGAGCATTGGGAGCGATTTGGCGAGGTCTTGAGCGGCGACGTCGGCGGCTGACCATTAACCAGTCGCTAAAGACGTAAGTCCCAATCGACTAAAGACGCAGCCCCTGCGGCCCTGCCGCAGGGGCTTTTCCTTGAAGCTTCTGGGCAAATCGTATTGAATTGCGGTTGCGTCGCCAAAAACAATCAAGCCAAGAAAAGGGACGCGCACACCAAGAAAAAAACAGGGAGATTGGAATGCCTGCTGTCACCGGCAAATTTGCGGCCGCGTCACTGGCGCTCGCGCTCATTGCAGCTGCGACCTCCACTGCATCGGCCCAGAAGAAATACGATACCGGCGCGACCGACACCGAGATCAAGATCGGCAACATCATGCCCTACAGCGGACCGGCCTCCGCCTACGGCATCATCGGCCGCACCGAAGCCGCCTATTTCAAGAAGATCAACGAAGAGGGCGGCATCAACGGCCGCAAGATCAATTTCGTCTCCTACGACGACGCCTATTCGCCGCCGAAGACGGTGGAGCAGGCGCGCAAGCTGGTCGAGAGCGACGAGGTGCTGCTCGTCTTCAACTCGCTCGGCACGCCGCCGAACACGGCGATCCAGAAATACATGAATTCGAAGAAGGTGCCGCAGCTGTTCGTCGCCACCGGCGCTACCAAGTGGAACGATCCGCAGAACTTCCCGTGGACGATGGGCTGGCAGCCCAACTACCAGAGCGAGACGCAGATCTACGCCAAGTACATCCTCAAGGCCATGCCGAACGCCAAGATCGGCGTCCTCTACCAGAACGACGATTACGGCAAGGACTATTTGAAGGGCCTGAAGGACGGCCTGGGCGCCAAGGCCGCGAGCATGATCGTGCTGGAGGAAAGCTACGAGACGTCGGAGCCGACCATCGACAATCACATCGTCAAGCTGAAAGCCACCGGCGCCGACGTCTTCATCAACATCACCACGCCGAAATTCGCGGCACAGGCGATCAAGAAGATCTCCGAGATCGGCTGGAAGCCGACGCACTTCCTCAACAACGTCTCGGCCTCGGTCGGCAGCGTGATCAAGCCCGCCGGCTTCGAGAATTCGCAGGACATCATCTCGGCCGCCTATCTGAAGGACGTCTCCGATCCGCAGTGGAAGGACGACGCCGGCATGAAGGCGTTCCTGGAGTTCATGACCAAGTACTTCCCCGAAGGCGACAAGCTCGACGGCGGCACCATCGTCGGCTACGGCGTGGCACAGACGCTGGTCGAAGTGCTGAAGAAGTGCGGCGACAATCTCACGCGCGAGAACGTCATGAAGCAGGCCGCGAGCCTGAAGGACTTCCGCACCGAAGTGCTGCTGCCCGGCATCAAGATCAATACCGGGCCGAACGACTTCGCGCCGATCAGCTCGCTCCAGCTCATGAAGTTCAAGGGCGACAAGTGGGATCTGTTCGGTGACGTGATCAGCGCCGACGCCGGCGGCTAGAAGCTGCAAAGCGCGGACAACGAGCTCCCTGCGCCGATCACGCAGGGGGCTTTTCTTTGCGCGGCAATTTTGATCACGCGATTGCACAATCGAATGATGGCAAAGGCCGCTTACGCTTTGGCGCACGATGCGGTAGGCAGATGGCGGCGACCTCGTCGCCGCCACTCCCGTCTGCTCAAGGCCATCGTCCATGACCGACCGACGCCCCCTGCTCCGCGCGCTTTACGACGCCGCCGTCGCCGCCGCCCATCCCAACGTGGTGCTGGCCCCTCACCTGCGGCCTGCGCCCAGGGGGCGCGTGATCTGCCTCGCCGCCGGCAAGGGCGCCGGCGCGATGGCCGCGGCCGCGGAGCGGCATTATCTCGACGCGCTGGGATTGGCGCCGGAGCGCCTCGTCGGCATCGCCACCACGCGCCACGGCTACGGCGTGCCGACGCGCCGCATTCGTGTGGTCGAAGCCGGTCATCCCGTGCCCGACGAAGCCGGCCTGAAGGGCGCGGCCGACACCCTCGCACTCGCGGGCGAGGCCGGGCCGGACGATCTCTTGCTGGTGCTGCTCACCGGCGGCGGCTCGGCCAACTGGATCGCGCCGGTGGAGGGCATCAGCTTCGCGCAGAAGCAGGCGGTCAACAAGGCGCTGCTGCGCTCGGGCGCGCCGATCGGCGAGATGAACGTCGTGCGCAAGCACCTGTCGCGGATCAAGGGCGGCCGTCTCGCCCGCGCCGGCAGGAACGCCGCGGAGATCGTGACGCTCGCGATCTCCGACGTGCCGCACGACGATCCTTCCGCGATCGCCTCCGGCCCCACCGTGCCTGATCCGACCACGCTGGCCGATGCGCGCGCGATCGTGGCGAAATACAAGCTCGACATCGACGATGCGGTGCGCCGCGCGCTCGACGAGCCCGCCAATGAAAGCGCCAAGCCCGATGACGCCGCCTTCGCGCGCGCGTCGTTCGAGCTGATCGCGCGGCCCAAGCAATCGCTGGACGCGGCGGTGAAGCTCGCACGCGAGTCCGGTTACGAGACCATCGATCTCGGCGCCGATCTCGAAGGCGAGGCGCGCGAGGTCGCCGCCGACCACGCCAGGCTGGCACTTCAGGCCCGCGCGCAGGGCAAGCGCGTCGCGATCCTGTCCGGCGGCGAGCTCACGGTCACCGTGCGCGGCAATGGCCGCGGCGGGCCGAACCAGGAATACGCGCTGGCGCTGGCCTCGCTCTTGAAGGACACGGCCGGCATCGCGGCGCTGGCCGGCGACACCGACGGCGCCGATGGCGGCGCCGGCCACCCGACCGACCCCGCCGGCGCGCTGATCGACGCTGCGACGTTCGCGAAGATGAAGGCCTTGGGGCTCGAGCCGCAGGCCTATCTCGACAACAACGACGCGACCACGTTCTTCGAGGCGACCGCCGACCTGCTGCAGCCCGGCCCGACCCTGACCAACGTCAACGATATCCGGGTGATTTTGGTGGATTGAGGCGCCTGCCCCAACAACGGTGTCATTCCCCGCGAAAGCGGGGAATCCAGTACGCCGGGCCTTCTCCGCATCTCACTACGGCCTCTGGAATACTGGATCGCCCGCCTTTGCGGGCGATGACGGAGTAACTCAAAACTCGTTGGCGATCTTCGCGAGCATTCCGATCAGGGCTTCGCGGTTGGCCTGACCGAGCAGATCGTTCAACCGGGCCTCGTGCTTGGTGGCGACGAGCTTCTTCGCCCGCGCCAGCACGGCCTTGCCCTTGTCGGTCAAGACCAGGATGTGCGAGCGGCGGTCGTTGGTGGAGCGGATCCGCGCGCAAAGGTCGCGGCTCTCCAGATTGTCGAGCATGGCCACGAAGTTCGGCCGGAGGATGCCGAGCGTGGAGGCGATCTCGGTCTGGTTACGGCCGGGGTTCTTCTCGACCAGCAGCAGCACCGAGAACTGCGCCGGCGTCAGCTGGAGCGAGGCCATGCAGCGCAAGAAATTCTCGAACACCTTGAGCTGTGCACGTTTCAGGACATAGCCCAGCTGCTCGGAAAGCTCGCCGAGCTGGAGGGCTTCAGCCTGCGGCTCGCCCGCGTCCTTGCGGCCCTTGGCCGCCTCGGCAGGCTTTTCGGAAGACTTTTCAGCGGTTTTGGAAACGGTCATCGCCTCGTGCTCGTAATCCCGCTAAATTCGGGACGGGTTCGTTCCCCGCCCTTGAAGTTATATTTGATAATTGTTATGGACCATATCAAATATCGCATGCGTTTTTCAATGGCTGTGAGCGGACCGTCCACCACAATCAGGAGGACCGGTCCGGATTAAGGGGGAGCGTCCGGTCTTGAATACCACCATCATGCTGTTCCTGCTGCAGGACGGCATCACCAATGGCGCAATCTACGCGCTGCTCGGCCTGGCGCTGGTGCTGGTGTTCGCCGTCACCCGCGTCATCCTCATTCCCCAGGGCGAATTCGTCACCTATGGCGCGCTGACCTATGCCTCGCTGGCCGCCAGCCAGATGCCGGGCACGGCTAAGCTCGCGCTGGCGCTCGGCATCGGCGCCTTCGCCTTCGATCTGTTCGTCGCGCGCAAGGCGCTGCATGGGCGGCTGATCGCGCGCAGCTTCACCGCCAATGTCGTGCTGCCGGGCATCGTGCTGGCGCTGACGCTGTATTTCGCCGCCCAGAAGCCGCCGGTCGCGGTCTGCATCGCGCTGTCGCTGGTGATCGTGGCGATGATCGGCGTCTATCTCTACCGCATCGCGTTCCAGCCGCTGGCGCACACCTCGGTGCTGGTGCTGCTGATCGCCTCCGTCGGCGTCCACCTCGCGCTGCAGGGCCTCGGCCTGTTGTTCTTCGGCGCCGAAGGCCAGCGCGGGCCTGCCGTGCTGTCCGGCGCCTTCACCGCCGGCGCGCTGCGCTTCACCGGCCAGAGCATCACCGTCTACGCGATCACCATCGCCTTCATCGTCGGGCTCTGGCTGTTCTTCGGCCTGACGCTCTATGGCAAGGCGTTGCGCGCCACTGCCGTGAACCGGCTCGGGGCACGGCTCGCCGGCATCCGCACCACGCTGTCGGGCCAGATCGCTTTCCTGCTGGCCTCCGTGATCGGCGCGCTCTCCGGCATTCTGATCGTGCCGATCACGACGCTGTATTATGACTCCGGCTTCCTGATCGGGCTGAAGGGCTTCGTCGCCGCGATCATCGGCGGCCTCGTCAGCTATCCCCTCACCGCCGTCGCGGCGCTGGTGGTCGGCATCGTCGAGGCGTTCTCATCCTTCTATGCCTCCAATTACAAGGAGGTGATCGTCTTCATGCTGCTGATCCCCGTGCTGCTGCTGCGCTCGCTCGCCGCGCCCGCGGTAGAGGAAGAGAAGGACTGAGCCCGATGCAGAGCCGGCTTCCCATCCTCGTCTTTGCACTTGTCATGGCGGCGATCCCGTTCATCCCGGGCGTGCCCCCGTTCTGGATCGTGCTGCTCGACAATATCGGCCTTGCGGCCCTGGTCGCGATGGGCCTCGTGCTGCTGACCGGCGTCGGCGGCCTCACCTCGTTCGGCCAGGCCGCCTTCGTCGGCTTCGGCGCCTATACCACCGCGGTGCTGTCGACGGCCTACGGCCTGTCGCCCTGGCTGACGCTGCCGCTGTCGCTCCTGGTCAGCGGCTCGCTCGCGGTGCTGCTCGGGCTGATCACCGTGCGCCTCTCGGGGCACTATCTGCCGCTCGGCACCCTCGCCTGGGGGCTTGGGCTGTTCTACCTGTTCAGCAAGCTGGAGTTTCTGGGCCGCAACGACGGCATCTCAGCGATCCCGCCGCTGTCGATCGGCACGTTCAAGATGCTCTCGCCCGGCTCGATCTATTACGCGATCTGGGTCGCCGTGATCCTCTCGGCCCTGCTGACGATGAACCTGCTGGACTCCCGCACCGGCCGCGCCATCCGTGCGCTACGCCGCGGCCATGTCGCGGCCGAGGCGTTCGGCGTCCACACGCCGCGGGCCAAACTGCTGGTGTTCATCCATGCCGCGGTGCTCGCCGGCCTGTCCGGGTGGCTCTACGCCCATCTCCAGCGCGCGGTGAACCCGACGCCGTTCGGTGCGCATATGGGCATCGAATATCTCTTCATCGCCGTGGTCGGCGGCGCCGGCTATGTCTGGGGCGGCGTGCTGGGGGCGGCAATCGTCGTGATCCTGAAAGAGGTGCTGCAGAGCTATCTGCCGTTGATCCTGCCCGGCTCAGGCCAGGTCGAGACCATCGTGTTCGGCATCATGCTGGTGGCGCTGCTGCAACTTGCGCCCGGCGGACTCTGGCCCTGGCTGATGTCGTTCTTCCCCGAGCGCACCGATGGCGAGAAGCCGGACACCTCGCTGAAGCTGGAGCATCGCGCCCGCGCGCCCACCGAGGCCGGTGTCCTGCTTCAGGTCGAGAAGGCGCGAAAACAGTTCGGCGGCGTGGTCGCGGTGAACAACGTCTCCTTCGACGTCCAGGCCCGCGAGATCGTCGCGCTGATCGGCCCGAACGGCGCCGGCAAGAGCACGACCTTCAACCTGATCACCGGCGTATTGTCGGCGACCTCGGGCTCGATCTCGGTGCTCGGCAGGAAGGTCGACAACGCACCGCCGCAGGAGATCGTCAAGCTCGGCATCAGCAGGACCTTCCAGCACGTCAAGCTCGTCCCCGACATGACCGTGCTGGAGAATGTCGCGATCGGCGCACATCTGCGCGGTCATTCCGGACCCGTTTCCTCGATGCTGCGGCTCGACCGCGCCGATGAAGCCAAGCTGCTCGCCGAGGCCGCGCGCCAGATCGAGCGCGTCGGCCTCACCGAACAGATGCACCAGCTGGCAGGCTCGCTCTCGCTCGGCCAGCAGCGCATCGTCGAGATCGCCCGCGCGCTCTGCGTCGACCCGATGCTGCTGCTGCTCGACGAGCCGGCGGCGGGCCTGCGCCACATGGAGAAGCAGCGGCTCGCCGCGCTGCTCCGCGAGCTGCGCGACGGCGGCATGAGCGTGCTGCTGGTCGAGCACGACATGGGCTTCGTCATGAATCTCGCCGACCGCATCGTGGTGCTCGATTTCGGCACCAAGATCGCCGAAGGCACGCCGGCGACGATCAAGACCAATCCCGAAGTGATCAAGGCCTATCTCGGAGTGGCGGCATGAGCACGCTGTTGTCCGTCACCGACGCGCATGTCGCCTATGGCAAGGTCGAGGCAGTGCGTTCGGTCTCGCTCGAGGTCGGCACCAACGAGATCGTCACCATCGTCGGCGCCAACGGTGCCGGCAAGACCACGCTGCTTTCGGCCATCATGGGCATCCTGCCGCTGAAAGGCCGCGTCGCCTTTGCCGGGCAGGATCTCGCCCGGCTCGACATCGAGGACCGCGTCGCGATGGGGCTCGGTCTCGTTCCCGAGCACCGCGAATTGTTCGTGACCATGAATGTCGAGGACAATCTCGAGCTGGGCGCGTTCCGGATCGAGCGCAGCAAGGCGAAAGCCTCGATCGAGCGGGTCTATGCGCTGTTTCCGCGGCTGAAGGAGCGGCGCAAGCAGCTCGCCGGCACGCTCTCCGGCGGCGAGCAGCAGATGCTCGCGATGGGCCGCGCGCTGATGGGCGAGCCGAAGCTCTTGATGCTGGACGAGCCGAGCCTGGGCCTTGCCCCGATCATCGTCGCCGACATCTTCCGCATCGTCACCGAGCTCCGCGCCGCCGGCGTCTCCGTGCTGCTGGTCGAGCAGAACGCGCAGGCCGCGCTGAAGATCGCGGACCAGGCCTATGTGATGGAGCTCGGCGAGTTCGTGCTCAGCGGCAAGGCCAGCGACATCGCGGCCAACGAGCGGGTCGCGGCAAGCTATCTCGGCTTCCAGCACGAAGGCGCGAGCGTGATTTAGCGATGTAGCGCTGTTCTTCCCTTCTCCCCTTGTGGGAGAAGGTGGCGCGAAGCGCCGGATGAGGGGTTCTCTCCACCCGCAAGATTGCTCGTGAGGATAGAGACCCCTCACCCGTCTCGCCGCTCCGCGGCGGTGCACCCTCTCCCACAAGGGGAGAGGGTGTACCGCGCAGGCTGCTTTAGCTTTCGTTGGAGGCTAAGCTCGCCTTCTCCCCCTTCAGCGCCGCAACCTCCGCCTCCAGCTCCGCGATCCTCGCATCCCTCGCCGCCAGCGCGGCCGCGACGTCGGACGCGTCGAATTTCTGCGGGATGTGCTGCGGGCAGTTGGTGTCCCAGGCCGCGATCTTGAACAGAATCACCTGCTCGGGGCGGGCACGATAACCTTTCGGCATCAGTGACGTGGTCAGGGCTTCGTCGTCCTCGACCACGCGCGCCTCGCCCCAGATCTTCACACGGCGGCCGTGGGCGTAGTCCATCACGAAGATGTAGGCTTTGGGATTCTCCGAGAGGTTCCCTTGCGTGATGAACTGCTGGTTGCCGGCGTAGTCGGCGAAGGCGAGCGTCTGCTTGTCCAGCACCTTGAGAAATCCCTTCGGGCCGCCGCGGTGCTGGATGTAGGGCTGGCCGTCGGCTGAAGCGGTGGCGAAGTAGAAGCTATTGGCGTCGGCGAGGAAGGCGGCGAGATTGTCGTCGACCTCGGTGCGCCAGCCGCGCTGCTCGCTGCGTGCATAGGCCTCGCGCGAACCCTTGCGGGCCTGGATCGTCTTCACCGCCGGCGAGAAGGCCACGTCGCTGGCATAGGTGTGGACTGCGGTCGTCATCGGAACATCTCCTGAAATTCCGGCGCATGCTTGCGTCTTTCGCGCCTAATCTGGACCTTTCGGCGCCTAAAACAATTGAGCACCTTGACACTTCATCATTGCGATATATGCAATAATGTCCCATGGACCGCCTGGAAGCCATGCACGTCTTCGTCACGGTCGCTGATCTCAGCGGCTTTGCGCCGGCCGCGCGAAAGCTGCAGCTGTCGCCATCGGCGGTGACGCGGCTGATCGCGGCGCTCGAGGAGCATCTCGGCGCGCGGCTGCTGCAGCGGACCACCCGGCAGGTGACGCTGACCGACGTCGGCACGCGCTATCTGGAGCGAGCTCGGCGCATCCTCGCCGATGTCGAGGAGGCTGACGGCTCGGCGCGGGAGGAGCGCAACCGGCCGAGCGGGCGCCTCGTCGTGTCGGCGCCGGTCGGCTTCGGCCGGCTGCATGTCGGGCCGGTCATGACCGCCTATCTCAAGCGCTATCCCGAGGTCACGGCCGAGCTCCGGCTGTCGGACCACCTCGTCAACCTCGTGGAGGACGCCGTCGATGCAGCGGTGCGGATCGGCCGCCTCGCCGATTCCTCGCTGGTGGCACGCCAGGTCGGCGAGATGCGGCGGATCGTGGTGGCTGCGCCCGGCTATTTGAAGCGGCATGGTGAGCCGAAGACGCCGGAAGCGCTCGCCACGCACCAGACCATCCAGTTCGGCCCCTGGTCCGAATGGCGCTTCCTGCGCGACGGCCGCGATATCGGGCTGCCGCTGTCCCCTCGCTTCATCAGCAACAGCGCCGACGCCGCCCTGCAATATGCCGAGGCCGGCGGCGGCGTGACGCGGGTGCTGGCCTATCAGGCCGCCGAGGGCCTGAAGCGCGGACGCCTGAAGATCGTGCTGGCGAAGTACCAGCAGCCGGCGCTGCCGATCCACATCGTCTATCCGACCTCGCGTCTGCTCTCGGCCAAAGTGCGCGCGTTCATCGATCTCGTGGTGGAGACGGCGGAGTGGAGGTTTGGGTAAGTGCGTGTCCCGCCCCGCTATCTCCACATCGTCATTGCGAGCCAACGGGTCCGCGCGTAGCGCGGCCCGATGACAGGCTCCGCGAAGCAATCCAGAGTCTTTCCGCAGTGGCAGTCTGGATTTGCTTCGCTACGCTCGCAATGACGGTACAAGGGGCGACATCGCGGCCCACCTCACGAGTGTCATCCCTTCTTCGGCACCACCCGGAACGTACCGCTGGCCCGCGCGATCACGGCGTCGTCCGCCTTCACCAGGCACTGCGCGAAGCAGATCGTGTTTCCGGCCTTGATCGCCTCGCCCTCGACCGCGAGCCATTGGCCGATCTCGGCGGCGCCGACATAGTCGACCGACAGCGAGATGGTGACGAACGACGTCGTCCAGCCCGTCGCCTGGGCGCAGCTGTAGCCCATGGCGGCGTCAGCGAGCGCCGCGATCAGCCCGCCGTGAATCAGCCCGCGGGCGTTGGTGTGCGGCGTCGCCAGGCGGAGTCCGACGGTGACGCCCTTGTCGGTCTTCTTCGAGTAGAGCGGCTCCCAGGGATCGGTCAGCGGCGCTTTGCGGAAATGCGGCTCGTAGCCGGCGGGGATGTCGGTGAAGGTCATGGCAATCTCGCTTCATTGCTTTGGCCGCATTGGAAGCGAATGAAGCGGCGAATGCATCACCTACAAAGCTTTAAACGGAATTTGTGCAGGTGTTTGAAACGAGCTCCGCCGTCGCCTCACCAAGACTGTCATCACCCGCCTTGTGCGCAATGGCGCACCGGGGCGGGTGATCCAGTATTCCAGAGACGACAGTGATTGAAATCGAAAGGCCGCGGCGTACTGGATGCCCCGCCTTCGCGGGGCATGACAGTTGCCCCAGCAACGATCCGGTCGGCCCCGGGTCGATGATTGCGACCTTTGCCCGCAATACTTGCTCCGCCCGATCCTGTAGGCTTGGGTCCGGGGCCTGCTTGTCGCACGGGCTCGCAGACGATAATTATAAGATATAACGTTTGCGCAAAGGGGAGAGCGGTCGTCGCCCGAGCAGCGACAAATCCATGCAACATGGCTGACGTAGATGGCGCGACACCCCGCGCCTCAGTTCCGGCTTGAACGCGCCGGCCAATTAGATAACATGTTAATTAACGAGACCGGGCCAACGAAGCCCGCCGTCGCAAAAGGGAGAGACGCGTGATGAGGAAAGCCTGTCTGGCCTTGCTGCTGGCAGCAAGCGTGAGCCCAGCGCTCGCGCAGGACAAGACCTTCGATCTGAAGATCTCGCATTGGGTGCCGGCCTCGCACCCCCTGCAGAAATCGCTGGAAGACTGGGCCGCCGCGGTCGAGAAGGATTCCGGCGGCACCATCAAGGGCAAGGTGTTCCCGGCCCAGCAGCTCGGCAAGGCCTTCGACCATTACGACATGGCGCGCGACGGCATCGCCGACGTCACCTATGTCAATCCCGGCTACCAGCCCGGCCGCTTCCCGATCATCGGCGCCGGGGAATTGCCGTTCCTGATCTCGGACGCCAAGGGCGGCTCGATGGGGCTCGACGCCTGGTACCGCAAATTTGCCGAGAAGGAGATGAAGGACGTCAAATATTGCCTCGCCTTCGTCCACTCGCCCTCCTCGTTCCATTCCCGCACCAAGAAGATCGTCAACCCTGAGGACGTCAAGGGCCTGAAGATCCGCCCGGCCCACGCCACGATGGCGAATTTCGTCACCTCGCTCGGCGGCACCAACGTGCAGTCCTCGGCGCCGGAAGTGCGCGACATCATCGAGCGCGGCGTCGCCGACGGCGTCACCTTCCCCTGGGGCTCCCTGGTGCTGTTCGGCATCGACAAGGTGACCAAGTACGACATGGAGGCGCCGCTCTACACCACGACCTTCGTGTTCGTGATCAACAAGGACAAGTACAATGCGATGTCCGACAAGCAGAAAGCCGCGATCGACAAGAACTGCACGGTCGAGACGGCGGGCGCGGTCGGCGAGCACTGGGGCAAGTTCGAGGACGCCGGCATCGACAAGGTGAAGGCGGAATCCAACCATGAGGTCTACAAGCTGACGCCCGAGCAGATCGCGGCCTGGAAGAAGGCCGCCGAACCGCTGGTCAAGACCTGGGGCGACGGCGCCAAGAAGGCCGGCGCCGATCCCGATGCGACGCTCGCGGAGCTCAAGGCCTCGCTGAAGAAGTACAACGCGCTGGCGGAGTGAAGCGGCGCCGGCGCGGCGACTTTCTCTTCCCCCTCGCCCCGTTCTTACGGGGAGAGGGTCGGGGTGAGGGGCTGCCTCCGCAAAAACAGTGAGAGATGGACTCGCGGAAAGTCCCCCTCACCCGCATCACATCTCCGATGCGATGCGGCCTCTCCCCGCGCGCGGGGAGAGACGAAGAGCCGCCGCTGGAGTCGAGATCAAGCAATGACAGCACACGACGGAACACACCCCGCAAGGCGCTCCTGGATGGATCGCGTGATCGACTCGATCGAATGGATCGCGGCCGGCTTCGTCGGCATCGTCGCGCTCGACATCTTCCTGTCGGTGCTCTTGCGCAACACGCTGAACTATTCGATCCCTGATTCCTTCGACATCGGCCGCATGCTGCTCGGCATCCTCATTTTCTGGGGCATCGCCGCGACCTCCTATCGCGGCACCCACATCACGGTCGACCTCGTCTGGGGCAATGTCGGGCCGCGCCATCAGCGCTGGATCGACGTGTTCGCGACGCTGGTGCTGCTGTTCGTCGTCACCGTGCAGACCTGGACGCTGTTCGACAAGGTGCGCGGCACCTACAACGACAACGTCCAGACCTTCGACCTGCACATGCCGACCTGGCCGTTCTTCGCGGTCGCCTGGATCGGCGACGTCTGCGCCGTGCTGCTGATCGCGATCCGCACCTACCGGCTGATCTTCCATCCCGAAGAGATGCACGACCCCAAGATCAAGGCGACGGAGTAACCATGAGCACCGATGCCGTCGCCGTAATCGGCTTTGTTTCCCTCTTCGTCCTGATGCTGCTGCGCGTGCCGGTCGGCATGGCCATGGGCCTCGTCGGCGTGTCCGGCTTCGCCTATCTCGTCAACGGGACGGCCGCGCTGAAGCTGGTCGGACAGACCTCGATGCGCACGGTCACCGACTACACGTTCGGCGTCATCCCGATGTTCCTGCTGATGGGCTCGTTCGTGTCCCATTCCGGCATGAGCCGCGAGCTGTTCCGCGCCGCCAACGGCTTCGTCGGACATTTGCGCGGCGGGCTCGGCATTGCCACCGTCGGAGCCTGCGGCGGCTTTGCCGCGATCTGCGGCTCGTCGGTGGCGACCGCCGCAACCTTCTCCGCCGTCGCCTATCCCGAGATGCGCCGGTTCGGCTATCCGCAGTCCTTCGCCACCGGCGTGATCGCGGCCGGCGGCACGCTGGGGGCGATGCTGCCGCCCTCCACCGTGCTCGCGGTCTACGGCATCATCACCGAGCAGGATATCGGCAAGCTGTTCATCGCCGGCATCATCCCGGGCCTGCTCGCGATGACCATGTACATGATCACGATCTTCCTGATCGGCTATTTCCGCCCAGACTTCCTGCCGAAAGGCAAGGTGACGCCGTGGCGCGAGCGCTTTGCCGGGCTGAAGGAGATCTGGGCACCGGTGCTGCTGTTCATCTTCGTCATCGGCGGCCTCTACGGCCTGCCCTTCCTGCCGCGCTTCACGCCGACCGAGGCCGGCGGCGTCGGCGCGACCGGGGCCTTCATCATCGGCGTGCTGACCGGCCGGCTCGACCGCGAGAAGGTGCTGGCCTCGCTGCTGCAGGCCACGCGCACCGCGGCTGCGGTGTTCACGGTGCTGATCGGCGCGCTGATCTTCGGCTATTTCCTCACGGTGACCCAGACGCCGCAGAAGGTGACGGAATTCCTCACCGGGCTCGGCCTCGGTCCCTACGGCGTGCTGGCCCTGATCATGGTGATGTATCTCGTGCTCGGCTGCCTGATGGACGCCATGGCGATGATCATCCTGACCGTGCCGATCATCTTCCCGGTGATCATGCATCTCGGCTTCGACCCGATCTGGTTCGGCGTCATCATCGTCATGACCGTCGAGCTCGGCCTGATCCATCCGCCGGTCGGCATGAACGTCTTCGTCATCAAAAGCGTGGTGAAGGACGTGTCATTCTCCACGATCTTCAAGGGCGTGATCCCGTTCGTGGCGACGGACCTGGTGCGGCTGGTGATCCTGATCGCCTTCCCGCTGCTGGCGACCTGGCTGCCGACGCGGATGATGGCGCATTGAAGGTGAAGCGATGACCACACCAACGCTGGAAACCAAATACCTCTTCACCATCACTGCGCGAATCGGCGATGTCGTGACCGCCGGCGAGACCGGGATCGGCGTCCGCCGCATCATTCCGATCATCGGCGGCGAGGTGACGGGCGCGATCACCGGAAAGGTGCTCCCCTTCGGCGCCGACTTCCAGACCATCCGGCCCAACGAGTTGATCGATCTCGAAGCGAAATACGCCTTCGAGACCGACGACGGTGCGACCGTCTACGTCGAGAACAAGGGTATGCGCTTCGGCCCGGTCGCGCTCCTGCAAAAGCTCAAGCGCGGCGAGCCGGTCGATCCGAAGCTGATCTATTTCCGCACCGTGCCGAAATTCGAGACCGGACACGAGAAGTACCGCTGGCTGATGGAGCACATCTTCGTGGCGTCAGCGGCGCGCCATGCGGATCGCGTTGTGATCGACGTGCATCAGGTGATGTGAGGGCCAGGCTGTAGGGCCTCTACCCGGATCGCGCCGGACGATGCTGCGCATGGCCGGAGGCAATCGGGGTGAGGCGAAGACGCCTACAACGTCTCTTGCTTATGCCCGCAGTTCTTGCAGGCGAACTTGACGCGGGTCTGGCCTTTCTCCGCCTGCACCCGGTTCGGCGCTCCGCACTTGCCGCAGACGGCCTCGATACGGGTCGAGCCCTGCTTGACCACGATGGTCTTCTTTTCCATCGATTCGCGGATCAGGCGCTCGGCCTCCTCGCGCAGGGATTGTTTCGACAAAGCTCGTCTCCGCCTCTGGAAAGCGCGAGAGCCATATCGCACCTGCACGCGAAGCACAATGCGCCCGTCCTGCCGCAGGGGCCCCGCCGCCCCACATTGCGGCGGGACCGTTCGCTCCTCACGCCGCCTTGGAGACCTCCATCAGCAGCCGCTCGGCCTTGGCATCCTCGATGCGGTTCACGAGGCGGCTGCTCTCATGATTGTCGCGCACGGTCTTGGTCAGGGTGACGCAGGTCTGGATCATCATCACGATGCCCATGGTGAGATAACCCTTCATCCAGAGGTCGATCGGCAGGAAGAAGATGCCGATGGCGACGAGGAAGGCGGACGCTGCGAAGGACGCGTAGGTAAAGCTCACCCAGGCGCCGCTGTGGAGCTGGCCGGTTTGATTCATGATCGTCTCCTGTTGTTTCGAATGATGATTGCGTTCGGCTTCAGGCGTGAGTTCAGGCCGCCGGCATGCGCTTGGACTTCAACCGCGCCAGCACGTCGTCTGCGGTCGTCTTGAGCCGGGGGCCAAAGCCCTGCTCGGCGAGTTTTTCGGCGGTGGCGAGCGGGCCGGTGGCCGCGTCGAGCTCGACCAGGGCATCGTCGGCCGCCTGAGCCTCCATCTGCCGCTCGCGCAGACGCCTCAGCGTGCCCTCCGCCTCCGGCAATGTCGATTCATAGGGGCGCGCGGCCTCGATGCCGCTGCGGCGAAGCGAGCGCACCGCGTCAGAGGCACGCGCGATCCGGCGACCGCGATCGAGCTCGGTGATACGGGCCTGCGCGTTGGCGACGTGGCGCTTCAACCGGGCGATCTCGGTCGCGAACAGCGCGCGCGCCGTCATGGCCGCATCGCGGTCGGCCTCCAGGGCCGCAATGGCTTCGGCGGCCTCCTTGGCGAGGTCCTCGCGGCCGCCATCCAGCGCCGCAACGGCGCGGGTCTCGAGATCGGCGATGCGCGCATTCGTGGCCTCGAGCTTCCGGCCTTCCTGCTGGTCCTGCGCGATCGCCAGCGCCAGCGTGCGCTTGCTGCGCTCGACGGCTGCGGCCGCATCGCGCATCTGTTGGTCCAGGATCAGAAGGGCGGTGCGGTCTTCCAGTTCCTCGCCCGCAGCGGCGACGCTACCGCGGAAGAGGGTCACGACGGTCTTGAACATTGGTTGCTCCCTGTCTATGAGCGTTGCTCACACATGCTTTGTAGCAGGAATCTTGAACATCGTTCAATAAATATTTGAGCGACGCTCACAAATTTGGTTAAAGATGACTAAAGCTCTGGAACGGCGAGAGAAATTGCGTGTCGCCCTGATCCAGGCGGCCGAGCGGATGATCGCTGAGAGGGGGTTGGCGGGCCTGAAAACCCGCGATTTGGCCCGCGAGATCGGCTGCGCCAATGGCGCGGTCTATAATCTCGTGGCTGATGTCGATGAGCTGATCCTGCGCGTCGGGTCGCGCACACTGCTCCGGCTCGACGAGGCGCTGACTTCCGCGACGCGTGCGGGCGAGCCATCGCCACGGGAATCCCTGGTCCGCATCGCCCTCGCCTATTGCGATTTCGCCGCCGAAAATCTCCAGCTCTGGCGCGCGCTGTTCGAGCACCGCATGGAGACGGGCAAGCTGGTGCCGGATTGGTCGGTGCACGACCAGATGCAGCTGTTCCGTCATATCTACCAGCCGCTGGCCGCGCTGTTTCCCGGGCGCAGCCCAGAGGAACTCGGCATCACCGCCCGCAGCCTGTTCTCGGCCGTGCATGGCATGGTGGCGCTCGGGCTGGAGCAGAAGCTGGTGGCGGTGCCGTTGCCGGCGCTGCGCAAGGAGATCGCGGGCCTTGTGCGCGCGATGATCGACGGGCTGGTCGCGCGCGATGTGAAAAAAGGACCGGCGGCGGCTGACTAAAATTTCACCTGTCGCATCGTGAGCGGTGCACTTAGCCTTCGAGCGGTCCCTCACCTCTCGGAGTCACTCATGCCCCTTCTCATCCGCGGCGGCACTGTCGTCAATCACGATCATTCGCGCCGCGCGGACGTGCTGATCGACGGCGAGACCATCGTCGCGATCGACGCATCGCTCGATGCGCCGACCGGTAGCCAGATCATGGATGCAGGGGGCGCCTACGTCCTCCCGGGCGGGATCGATCCGCACACCCATCTCGAAATGCCGTTCATGGGCACCGTCACCGCCGACGATTTCGAATCCGGAACCAAGGCGGCGCTGAGCGGCGGCACCACCATGGTGGTGGATTTCTGCCTGCCCGATCCCGGCCAATCCATGCTCGCGGCGTATCAGGAGTGGCGGCACAAATCCGAGAAGGCGGCCAGCGACTACGGCTTCCACATGGCGGTGACGTCGTGGTCGAAGCAGATCCACGACGAGATGGAGACCGTGGTCAAAACCTACGGCATCAACACCTTCAAGCACTTCATGGCCTACAAGGGCGCGCTGATGGTGAACGATGACGAGCTCTACAACTCGTTCGCGCGCTGCGCCCATCTCGGCGCCATGCCGGTTGTCCATGCGGAGAATGGCGACGTCGTCGCCTTGATGCAAGAGGCGCTGATCGCGCGCGGCGTCAACGGCCCCGAGGGCCACGCCTATTCACGGCCGCCGGAGGTCGAGGGCGAAGCCACCAACCGCGCCATCATGATCGCCGATATGACGGGCACGCCGGTCTATATCGTGCACACCAGCTGCCGCGAGGCGCATGAGGCCATCGCTCGCGCGCGGGCCAGTGGAAAGCGGGTCTATGGCGAGCCGCTGATCCAGCATCTGCTGCTCGATTCCGGCGAATACCAGAACAAGGACTGGGATCATTCCGCCCAGCGCGTGATGTCGCCGCCGTTCCGCGACAAATCGCATCAGGACAGCCTCTGGGCTGGCCTGCAAGCCGGCTCGCTCCAGGTGGTTGCGACCGACCATTGCGCCTTCACCACCGAGCAGAAGCGGTTCGGGCGCGGCGATTTCAGGAGGATCCCAAACGGCACCGGCGGCCTCGAAGATCGCCTGGCGCTGCTCTGGACCGCGGGCGTCGCCACCGGGCGGCTGACGAAAGAGGAATTCGTCGCGGTGACCTCGGCGAACATCGCGCGCATCCTCAACATCTATCCGCGCAAGGGCGCGATCGCCGTGGGCTCGGATGCCGACATCGTGGTGTGGGATCCCAAGCAGAGCAAGTCCATCAGTGCCAAGCGGCAGATGAGCCGGATCGATTACAACGTGTTCGAGGGTTTTGCCTGCACCGGCGCTGCGGCCGCAACGCTGTCGCGCGGCCGTATCGTCTGGAAGGATGGCGATCTGCGCGCCGAGGCCGGCGACGGGCGCTACGTCGAACGTCCCGCCTTCTCGCCGGTGCATGTGGCAAATTCGACCTGGAAGGAACTGACGGCTCCGCGCGCCGTCGCACGCAGCGCGGTAACACCATAAGCCATCGCGCTCGCTGGCAGACGTCCGGGCAACGACAGCCTCAAGCTCGGAGAGACTTAGGAACGAACGGCTGGAGGCCTCGTTGTCGCGCATATTTCCCTCCAGCACGCGAGTCCCTCCATGTATCACCACGTCAAGAAGCTGATGTTCACCGTGCGCGTCGACGAACCCGATCCGCGCTTCGGCAATATGCTCCTCGAGCAGTTCGGCGGCGCCAACGGCGAACTTGCGGCTGCGATGCAATATTCGATTCAGGGACTGAATTGCGAGGATCCAGACCGCAAGGACCTCTTGATGGATATCGGCACCGAAGAGCTCAGCCATCTCGAGGTCGTCGGTTGCCTCGCCCGGATGCATCTTGCGCCCTCGCGGAACGACCGCCAGGCCGCGGAGGCCGATCCGCTGATTGCGATCGCCGGCGGAGGCGGCGTCAATCTGTTTAACTCGCAAGGCAATCCCTGGACCGCCGACTATCTCAAGATCACCGGCGAGCTCGACGTCGATCTCCGCAGCAACATCGCCGCCGAAGCGCGTGCCAAGATCGTCTACGAGCGCCTGATCAATTTCTGCGACGACGCCGGCAGCAAGGACGCACTGCAATTCCTGATGACGCGCGAGATCACGCATATGAAGGCGTTCGCGCGCGCGCTCGAGAGCCTGTCGAAGCCGGCCTTCAGCATCGGCCGGATCGCCCCGACGCCGGGCCTCGTGAACCAGTATTTCAATGATTCCACCGGCAGCGGTGATCACGGCGAGATCGACACCCGCGGTCCTTGGAACGAAGGCGAGGACTGGGTGTTCACGGAATCGCCTGCGCTTCAGTCCGCCGATCCCGGCGCTGCCCCGTCGATCGTCGCGGAGAGTTCGCCGCCCGTCGACGAGGCCGGACTGACCGACCTTCTGCTTCACGAGCTGCGCGACATCCTCCATGCCGAGAAGCAGCTGACAAAGGCGCTCCCGAAAATGGCGCAGTCCGCCCGATTCGATCAGCTGCGTGAACTGTTCGAGCAGCATCTGGCCGAGACCGAAAATCAGGTCGAGCGCATCAACGAGTGCTTCGAGCTGCTCGGCGAGAACGCTCGCGCCAAGCCGTGCAAGGGCATGATGGGCCTGATCGAGGAAGGCCAGGAGGTCATGAAGGAAGGCGAAGAGAAGGAGGATGCGGCCGCGGACCTCGCGCTGATCTCTGCGGCGCAACGCGTCGAGCATTACGAGATGGCCGGCTATACCACCGCACGCAACCTCGCGCAGCAGCTGCGCCACAGCGCCATCGTCGCCCTGCTCTCCAAATCCCTCGCCGAGGAAGAGAATGCCGATCTCCTGCTCAACCAGGTCGCGCGATCGCTGATGTCGGTCGCGAAAATGCCCGCCGCGCTGGAGCAGGCCGAACAGACCTAAGCCGATCGCGCAGCGCGTATCCGGTCGAACCCAAGCCGTCTCGCGCCTTTGCGGTGCGGCTTGGCACGTCCTGCCTGTGGCATACACCTTGCCTCTCGATGCCGGACAATTCCGGACAGGAGGTACCCTTGAGCGTTTCACCCCTCGATTTGAACCGCCGCAGCGTCGTGCTCGGAGGCCTCGGTGTCGCCGGTATGACAGCATTTGCTCCATGCCTCGCCTGGGCACAGGGGCGAGCTGAGACGCTGCTGGTGGTGCAGGAGCTCGGGCCGAACTCGCTGGACATGCAGGGCGTCGGCTCCAACCAGACCGTGAACGGCCTGTCCTGGAATTGCTACGACCGTCTGCTCACCTACGCCTCCAAGACGCTGCCGGACGGCACGCTGTCGTATGACCGCGAGAAGCTCGCGCCCGAGCTCGCCGAGAGCTGGGAGGTCGCGGCCGACGGCATGTCCTGCACCTTCAAACTTCGCAAGGATGCCAAATTCCACGACGGTTCGCCTGTCACCGCCAAGGACGTCAAATGGTCGTTCGACCGCGCCGTGAAGGTCGGTGGCTTTCCGACCTTCCAGATGTCGGCGGGGTCGCTGGAGAAGCCGGAACAGTTCGTGGTGGTCGACGACCACACTTTCCGCATCGACTATGTCCGCAAGGACAAGATGCTGCTGTTCAACGTCGCCGTCGTCGTGCCCTTCATCATCAATTCCGAGCTCGCCAAGAAGAACGCGACTCCGGAAGACCCGTGGGCGCTGGCCTGGCTGAAGAACAACGAGGCCGGCGGCGGCGCTTACAAGATCGAGAGCTGGAAGCCGGGCAGCGAGACCGTGCTGACGCGCTTCGACGACTGGAAGAGCGGGCCGCTGCCGAAGGTGAAGCGCGTGATCGCACGCGACGTTCCTTCCGCCGGCACCCGCCGCGCCATGCTGGAGCGTGGCGATGCGGATATCTCCAGCGGCTTTGCGCCGCGCGATTTCGAGCAGATCATCAGGGAGGGCAAGGTCAAGGTCTCGGGCGTGCCGATCCCGAACGCGCTCTGGTACGTCGCGCTGAACACCGCCAAGCCGCCGTTCGACAATGTCAAGCTGCGCCAGGCCATCGCCTGGGCCATGCCCTACGAGCAGATCCAAACCAGCGCCTTCTTCGGGCGCGCCGTTCCCATGTATGGCGGCGCGGCCGAGGTCTCAAAGCCGGTCTGGCCGCAGCCATTTCCTTACGTCACCGATCTCGACAAGGCCAAGGCTCTGCTGAAGGAAGCAGGCTTCGAATCCGGCCTGGAGACCACGCTGTCGCTCGACACCGGCACCGCCACCGTCGGCGAGCCGGCCGCGATCCTGATCCAGGAGAGCCTCGCCAAGATCGGCATCAAGGCTTCGATCGAGAAAATTCCCGGCGCGAACTGGCGCACGACGCTGAACAAGAAGGAACTGCCTCTCGCGCTCAACCGCTTCAGCGGCTGGCTCGATTATCCCGAATATTACTTCTACTGGAATTTCCACGGCAACAACTCGATCTTCAACATCTCCTCCTACAAGAACAAGGAGATGGACGCCCTGATCGACAAGGCGCGCTTCACCACCGATACCGCGGAATACGACAGGTGCGTGAAGGATTTCATCGCGCTCTGCATGCGCGACGTTCCCGTCGTTCCGCTTAACCAGCCGATCCACGACGTTGCCATGCAAAAGGGTGTCTCCGGCTACGAATTCTGGTTTCACCGCGAGCCGGACTACCGCCAGTTCGCAAAAGGCTAGTTCCGCCGGGCGACGCTGACGGTGCGTGAGGCAGCTCGCGCCTGCGCGGTCGAAAAGCCGCGCTCCAGGCGCGCCGCGCTCGCATGCAGCATCGCCGCATCGAGCCTGCCCTGTCGCGATCCTTGCAGGGCGCAGGCAAAGACCCGGTAGAACTGCGCGCCGTCATAGGCGACCAGCAACAGATCGACGCCGGCATTGACCGCCTCGACCACGGCCTTGCAGACGTCGTTCTGGTAGATCGCGCCCATCACGAGGTCGTCGGTCATCACCACGCCCTGGTAGCCCCACGTCCCGCGAATGATCCCATCGACGACGCGCTTCGAATGCGAGGCGGCGCGATCGGGATCGACGGCGGTGAGCGTGACGTGGCCGACCATGAGCGCGCTGCGCGAATGCGACAGCACCTCGCGGAACGGGCGCCAGTCGGCTGCCTCCAGCTCCTTCACCGGCGTGTCGAGATTGGCGCTGAAATGATGCGTGTCGGTGCGGACGCGGCCGATGCCGGGAAAATGCTTGAGCGTGGCGCCGACGCCAGACTCCTCCAGCCCGCGCACATAGGCGCTCGCGATGGTGCTGACGACGGCGGGATCGGTCGCAATCGCGCGCTGGCCGATCAGGGTGTGGAAATCGAGACGGTTGCGCCGCGCCGGCGGCTTGAGGTCGAGCACCGGGGCGAGATTGAGGTTGACGCCGACTTGCGCGAGCTCGCGGCCGTGAATGCGGCCGAACTCTTCGGCTTTGGCCTGCTGATCGTCGGGGGCGAGCCCCGTCAGCGTCGCCAGCGCCGGCACCTTCGTCAGCGGCGGTGCAAGATGCCCGACGATGCCGCCTTCCTGATCGGCGGCGACGACCAGCGGCGGCAGGCCGGCTGCCCGTCTGAGATCCTGGAGCGCCGCGATCTCGGCCCGCAGCGCCTCGATGGTGCGGCCGCGGATATTGTGCCGGGTGACGTAGACGCCGCCGATCAGGCCCTGCCCGGCAAGACGCGCCACCTCGGAAAAAGAGGAATAGCCGACCATGAAGTGGGGCCCGAGCTGCCGCGCCTCGACGGCGCTGGCGCCGAGAACGTCGTGCTTGCGCAGCTCGAACTTCAGATGCGCGGCGGACATCAAGACAGGCGGCAAGCACCAGAGCATGACGAGCGCCTTGCCGGCCAAGGTGCGCCAGCGGCCTCTGCGCAGCAAGAGAACGACGATTGCGATGCTTGCGACGACAAGAGCGACGTTTCCGGCGCCGCGCAGCACGAGCAGATACGGATCGTTCTTGTTCGCGGCCAGAAATGCAACGAACGGCGCGGCGAGCCAGAGCAGGATGAGACCGATGCGGTTGAGCAATTGCATGATGCGTCACTTGCGAAAAGCGATGATGCTTCGCACCTATCAAAGCACTTCGCGCCGCGCGAGGGCCAAAATCGCGCCTGCACGAAAACTGCAAAAGACTCCTGAAACCGTGCAGACGATGGCCGCGGCTTCTGCGCAAACGCCGTTCAGAGTTCGTGATGCCACCATTCACGGAGACTTTCTGGACATGACGAGCCTGGCTTCGACATCGACGACGGACATCCAGCCTATCAGGCCTTCTGCGCTGTCGGCCAAGCTTGCAATGGCGCTGCTGCTGGCCGCGCTCGCCGACTGGCTGTTCTACGGCCAGCGGATCGGGCTGTCGCTGACGCTGTTTGCGATCGCGACCGCCTGCGTGTCGGTGCTGTTCAATCATGCGGCCCTGGACTTCAGGCGTGCGGCGATCGGCGGCGCGATCCTCACGCTCGGCGTCGTCCCCGCCGTGGAGGAGCTCAACACGCTGTCCTTCCTGATCCTCGTCGCGTCGCTGACGATCGCGCTGTTGCTTGCGACCAATCCTGATACGACCGAGCTCACCGACCGCGCCCGCGCGCTGCGCAATCTTCTCCTGCTTGGCCCCTTCAGGTTCTTCCTCGACGCGCCCCAGGTCTTCAACATGTCGGCGTTCACCCGCGGCGTCGCGCTCTGGCTGATGCCGGCGGCACTCGGCACCGTCTTCGTCGCACTGTTCGCCGCGGCCAATCCGGTGATCGAGCAATGGGTGTCCCTGCTTAATCCCAAAGTCATCCTCGAATATGTCAACACGTGGCGCGTTCTGTTCTGGACCATGATGCTGGCCCTGGTCTGGCCCTTCATCCATGTGCGCTGGCGGCGCAAGACGATGGTCACCACCACCGGGGTCGACGGCCCTGTGCCACCGCCGCTGCCGCCCATGGTCTCGGCAGAGTTTCTCGGCCCCTCCACCATCCTGCGCTCGCTGATCCTGTTCAACCTGCTGTTTGCGGCGCAGTCCATTCTCGACGGCATCTATCTCTGGGGGCACGTGGCGCTGCCCGACAACATGACTTATGCGACTTACGCCCATCGCGGTGCCTATCCGCTGATCGTAACCGCCCTGCTCGCTGCTGCCTTCGTGCTGGTGGCAATGCGCCCGGGCGGGCCGGCGGAGAAATCGACGGAGATCCGGCCGCTGGTCTATGTCTGGGTCGGGCAGAACGTGCTGCTGGTCGCGTCCTCCATTCTGCGGCTCGATCTCTACGTCGGCATCTACATGCTGACCTACTGGCGCATCGCGGCCTTCATCTGGATGGGCCTGGTGGCGCTAGGACTGATCCTGATCGTCGCCCGCATCGCGCTCAACCGGTCCAACCGGTGGCTCGTCTGCGCCAACCTGATCGCATTAACGATCGTGCTCTATAGTGTCTCGCTGGTGAACTTCGATGCATTCATTGCCGACTATAATCTGAAGCACAGCAGCGAAATGGGAGGGAACGGCGTGAAGATCGATGCCAACTACCTCCTCACGCTCGGGCCGCAGGCGCTGCCTGCGATCGACAAGGTCATTGCGCTTCGCGGCGGCGACTACTGTCTTGCGGGACGTCGAGATCGGCTTGTAGAAAGTCAACGGCAGGACCTCGCCTGGCGGGCCTGGGGTTTCCGGAGCTGGCGGCTGCAGCGCCGGCTCGACGCTCAGGTCAAGGTGCAGCCCGGCAATCAGCCGGCGGGGTGAGCGGAGAGTTTCTTGGCGCATCGCATTCTCATCGTCGACGACGAGGGCCATATCCGCGAGGTCATCCGCGTCGCCCTGAAGAAGGCCGGCATGGACGTGATCGAGGCGCGCGACGGCAAGGAGGCGCTTCTCCGCTTTGCCGCCGACAGACCCGACCTCATCGTGCTCGACATCGGCATGCCCGAGTTCGACGGCCTCGACGTCTGCCGCGAGATCCGCAAGGGCTCCGACGTGCCGATCCTGTTCCTGTCGGCGCGCGATGAGGAGATCGACCGCATCCTCGGCCTCGAGATCGGCGGCGACGATTACGTGACGAAGCCATTCAGCCCGCGCGAGCTGGTGGCGCGGGTCAATGTCATCCTGCGCCGCCTCAGCCCACGCAATGGCGAGGCCAAGGCCGGGCCCACCGCGCTGGCGCAAGGCGGCCTGCTGATCGATCCCGAGCAGCACGTCGCAACCTTCGCCGGCACGCCGCTGAAGCTGACCGCGATCGAGTTCGGCATCCTGCGCGCATTCCTGACCCGGCCGACATCGGTGTTCAACCGCGAGCAGCTGATGCGCGCGGCCTATCAGCTCAACATCCAGGTCTCCGACCGCACCATCGACAGCCACATCCGCAACATCCGCGCCAAGCTGGCGGCGCTTTCCTGCGACAACGTGATCGAGACGATCCACGGCGTCGGCTTCAAGCTCGGCCGCTGCGAGAAAGAGGCATGAGCGCTGCGCCCGACAAATGGCGGCCCTCGCTCACCCTCGTGATCTTCACGGTGCTGGCGACGGTCGGGATATTGCCGCTGGTCGGCCTGTTCTTCTTCCGTCTCTACGACAACCAGCTGATCCGCCAGACCCAGGCCGAGCTGATCGCCCAGAGCCGCGTGCTGGCGACGATCTATGCGCAGGAGGTCGCGGCAAGGCTCGACGGCGGCCTCATGCTGGGCGCCGAGGTGCCGCCGGGCGTGCTGCCCGATCCCGGCGACCAGGTCACGCCGATCCGCCCCGCGCTCGACCTCACCGCGAACGACCTCCTGCGGCGGCGGCCCGATGCGCTGCCCGCGCCCAAGCCGGCGCAAGCAGCCTATGTCGAGATCGGCGCCAGGCTGACGCCGATCATCCGCGAGACCCAGAAGGTGACGCTGGCCGGCTTTCGCATCCTCGATCCCCAGGGCGTGGTGATTGCCGGGCGGCAGGAGGTCGGCCAGTCGCTCGCCCATATCGAGGAAGTCTCGGACGCCCTGCACGGGCAATACCGCGCGACTTTACGCAACCGCGTGCCGGACAAGCCGCCGCCGCCGATCTATTCCTTCAGCCGCGGCCTCGGCGTGCACGTGTTCTCGGCGATGCCCGTGATCGTCAACAACCGCGTCGCCGGGGTGATCTACACGACGCGGACGCCGAGCAACATCTTCGACCATCTCTACCAGGAGCGGGCCAAGTTCGTGCTGGCCGGCCTTGCCGTCATCCTCGGCACGATCGCGATCGGCCTCGTGTTCTCGCGCACCATCACGCTGCCGATGCGCGAGCTGATCGACCGCGCCGCCAGAATCGGCCGCGGCGACCGCGAGGCATTCCAGCCGCTGAAACATTACGGCACGCGCGAGTTCGCCCAGCTCTCGCACAGCTTTCTCGGCATGGCCGAGCAGCTGGCGCGGCGCTCCGACTATATCGCGACCTTCTCGGCCCATCTCACCCACGAGCTGAAATCGCCGCTGACCTCGATCAAGGGCGCGGCCGAGCTGTTGCAGGATTCGGTTCAAGGCAAGGCCGAGGGCCTGACGCCGGCCGAGCAGAAGACCTTCATCGCCAACATCCTGTCGGATACCCAACGGCTGGAGGCGATGGCACAGCGATTGCGCGAGCTCGCCCGCGCCGAGAGCCTGCCGCAGAACGAGCGCACCGAGCTGGCGCCCGTGATCGCCGATCTCAGGAACCGGTTTCCGGCAAGCGCGATCGAGGCCAGCGGCAGCCTCGACCGGGCGATCGGCATGTCCTCGGAGAAGGCGCTGATCGTGCTGTCACACATCGCCGACAATGCGGTGCGGCACAAGGCCGGGACGATCAGGCTGGAGGCGGTCGACGCGCGGACGACCGTGCTCGTGACGGTCAGCAATGACGGCGAGCCGATCTCGGCGCCGAACCGCGACAGGATCTTTGATGCGTTCTTCACCACCCGCCGCGACCAGGGCGGCACCGGCATGGGGCTGGCGATCGCGCGCGCGGTAATGGCGAGCCATGGCGGCTCGATCAGGCTGAAGCCGACCGACGAAGGGGCCGCCTTCGAACTCCAGTTTCCGGTTGCCTAGATTGCAAAGACCCAGGCGGCGACGATGGTGCCGATGGTGACGAGACCGGCGATGGTCCAGCCGGCCGCGTATTCCAGCTCAGGATGACCGGTCGCCCGCATGATCTCAACCGGATCGGCGGTATGCTTCTCTGCCATGACAGCCTCGCACGTTTCTTCCCGCGTCATAGATAAGTCGCATCAGCCGCAAAGAGGTTCCATCACGGAAATGCGAGGCATGACGCAGCTAGGTTTGTTCGCCGACCCGCAGGAAGGCCCGGCCGGCCTTCGCTACACGGACGATTTTATCGATCGTGTCACCGAGCAGGATCTGATCGGCCGCATCGCAGCATTGCCGCTCCAGCGCTTTCAGTTCGGCGCGTTCGAGGGCAACCGCCGGGTGGCGTCGTTCGGCTATCGCTACGACTACACGCTGCAGCTTCTAGCCGAGGCCGATCCGATCCCGGACTGGGTGCGGCCGGTCGCGCGCCAGGTCGAGGCCTGGGCGGGGCTGCCGGAGGGCAGCGTCCGGCAGGTGCTGTGCACCGAATACGAGGTCGGCGTCGGCATCGGCTGGCATCGCGACAAGCCGCATTTCGACAAGGTGCTCGGCCTGTCGCTGGGCTCGCCTTGCGCTTTCCGCTTCCGCCGGCGCAGGGGCAAGAAGTGGGAGCGCCACACGCTCGCGACCCTGCCGCGCTCGCTCTACATGATGGACGGCGAGGCGCGGTCGCAATGGGAGCACAGCATCCCGCCGGTCGCGGCGCCTCGCTACTCCATCACCTTCCGGACGATGAAGCGGGCCTGACGGGCCGTCCAAAACAAAAACTGCGAAAACAACCCCATGCACAGTAGAACGCCAGATCCGGCGCGAGCCTCGGCGGCGCCGGACAACGGCTTGACGGATCGGGATAAAACGGCGGCTGCGCGCGGTGTCGGCCAAGGCGCCGCGAATTCGCCTCAAGGCCGGCGGACTAATGAGACGAATTGAAAAGACGGGCCATATCTGCGAGCCAAGACGAGTCCCGCAAGGCCGCCACACCCATGAAGAACTATCTGACATTTTTCCTGTTTCTGACCATGACCGCGGCCTCCGCGCACGCACCGGTGCCGGGCCGGCTCCCGCCGCCCTCCGATCTCGTGCAAGTGGGCCTCACCGATTCCGACACCACCGCCGGCGGCACCGCGCGGCTGTGCGAGCAGGTGACCTTCTCGCGCGGCCTGCGCTATGGCGAGAGCGAGGCCAACGTGCTCGATGTCGCGGCCAGCGCGACCAAGGCCGATACGCCGCGGCCGGTGCTGGTGTTCGTGGCGGGTGACACCTTCACCGGCGACCGCGGAGCGCCGGAGCTGTCGCGCCAGATCCAGGATCAGGCCATGTGCTTTGCCGCGCGCAACGGCATGATCGGGGTCCGGGTCAATTATCGCCTGGCACCCGCGGCGACCTGGCCGGCCGGCGCGTCCGATGTGGCGGCGGCGCTGTCCTGGGTCCACGGCAATATCGATCTCTTCAACGGCGATGCCCGCGAAATCGTCGCGGTCGGCTACGGCGCCGGCGCCTTCCACGTCGCCACCCTGCTGGCGCATCCGGAGCTGCAGACCGCCGGCGCCGACGTCGCCGGCGTGGTGCTGGTGTCCGGGGTCTACCGCGCCGGCAAGGACGCCAGCGACAGCGAGAAGGCCTATCTCGGCGGTGATGCCACCCAGTACGATAAACGCTCGGTGTTCCCCGGCATCCTCAATGTCGACGTGCCGATCGTGCTGGCCTGGGCCGCGGACGATTCCGCCGGTCTCGTGGCGCAGGGCGAGACCCTGAAGAAGACGCTGTGCGGCGCCGGCCATTGCCCGCGCAGCACGCTGCTGCGCAGCCGCGACGGCATCGCGAGCGCCTTCGGCCTCGATGGCTCCGGCGACAGTCTCGCGGAGCCGACGCTGCTGCTGGTGCATCAGCTCGAGGCGCGGGGGTTGCCGTAACGCGTTGCGGCAACACGCCTGCCGCTTTCATCGAAGCGCGCTCCCAGCCACACGATTGCCAAACGCTTGACCTAGATCAAGCGGCCTTGGTGGGGATTGAGCCGACCTCGTTTGGGGGCCAACCACAGGGCATCGAACATGCGCGTCATCGGCAGGATGCTGTTCGTTTCCGCGATTGCCGTCGCATCGCTGGGCGCGATGTCGCAGCAGCAACACTCGGTTCAACCCGCAAGCGACCAGGAGATCCGCATCGGCAATGTCATGCCGTATTCGGGGCCGCTGTCGGAGTTCGGCGCGATCGGCCAGGCGGAAGCGGCCTATTTCGACATGGTCAACGCGCGCGGCGGGATCAACGGCCGCAAGATCCGGTTCATCACCCGCGACGACAATTCCGATCCGGCGACCGCGCTGGAGCTGACGCGCAAGCTGGTCGAGACGGACGGCGTGCACCTGATGTTCGGCTCGTTCGGCACGCCGGGCAATCTCGCCACGCGCCGGTACCTGAACGAGAAGAAGATCCCGCAGCTGTTCGTTGCCACCGGCGACGAGGAGCTGAGCCAGCCGAACGCGTTTCCCTGGACCATGGGCTGGCAGCCGTCGTTCCGGTCGGAGGGGCGCATCTATGCCAACTACATCCAGGCCTATTACCCCAGAAAGAAGATCGTCGTGCTCTGGCAGAACGACCAGTTCGGACGCATGCTGTACAAGGGCATCCAGGAGGGCCTTGGCGATCTCAACCGTCACGTTCTCGTCGACATCGCCTTCGACCTTGCCGACGAACATCTCGACGGGCACGTCTCGATCCTCAAGCGCGCCGGCGCCGATATCTTCGTCTTCCTCGGCGTGCCCTCGACCGCATCCAAGGTGATCAAGCTGGCAGCGTCTATGAATTGGCGCCCGGTCTTCATCGTCAACGATGCCTCCGCCTCGATCGCCAATGCGATGGCGCCCGCGGGGCTGGAGAATTCCGCCGGCGTGATCTCGGCGGCCTTCCTGAAGGATCCGAGCGATCCGGCCTGGAAGAACGATCCCGCCATGAAGGACTGGTTCGCCTTCATGGACAAATACCATCAGGTCGAAAGCACCAACAATAGCGCAGCCGTCTATGGCTACGCCGCGGCCGAGGCGCTGGCGCAGGTGCTGAAGCAATGCGGCGACGATTTTTCGCGCGAGAACATCATGCGCCAGGCGGCCTCGCTCAGGGACGTCAATCCCTCCCTGGCGTTGCCCAACATCCGGATGAGCACCTCGCCGAACAATTATCTGCCGATCAGGCAGATGCGGCTGGTGCAGTTCGACGGCCGGTCGTGGCAGCAGTTCGGGGACGTGATCGAGACGGCGTTCACGGAAGGTGCGGCAAGGTGAGGTGACTCTGACCTCCCCTGGAGGGGCAGTGCTGTCGCATTTGAGAGCTTTTCCGTGCGGCCATCCTTCGAGACGCCTGCTTTAGGCGGGCTCCTCAGGATGAGGACGGAGTGCGCGGAAGCAGTTTCAACTCGCACTGACGCCAAATAGCCTCATTCCGGCTTAAGCGAGGCCAGCGCGTCTCCAGCAGCGAGCGCACGCGGAGCCTTTTCGTTTGATCACGGATGCTTAAGATCGGCACCGACCTGCAGCCGCTCCGCCGGGAGAGACCCATGACCGAGACCATCCGCATCAAGCGCTTTGTCGCGCGCCCCGTGATCGTGCCGATGAATCTGCCGCTCCAGACTTCGACCGGGGCGGTCGCCAAGGCGCCGCTGGTGCTGATCGACTGCGAGACCGACCACGGCGCGACAGGCCATGCCTATCTGTTCTCGATCACGCCCTCGGCCCTGAAGCCGCTGACGGCGATGGTCACGGAAATGTCAGACCTCGTCGCCGGCGACGAGCTGCTGCCGTTCGAGATCGAGCGCAAGCTGAGCCGGCGCTTCACGCTGCTGGGCCTCGCCGGCCTGCAGCGGCTGGCGCAATCCGGCATCGACATGGCGGCATGGGACGCGTTGGCGCGCACACGCGGCCTGCCGCTGGCCCGCCTGCTCGGCGGCGCACCGAAGCCGGTGCGCGCCTACAATTCGAAGGGCCTCGGCATCATGCCGGCGGGCGCCGCGGTGGAGGAAGCGCACAAGCTGCTGGCCGAGGGGTTTCACGCCGCCAAGATCCGCGTCGGCCGGAGCGATGCGCGGGAGGACCTCGCCGTCGTGCGCGCGGTGCGCAAGGCCGTCGGCGACGAGGTCACGCTGATGTGCGACTACAACCAGGCGCTGACGGTCACCGAAGCGATCCGCCGCGGCGAGATGCTCGACGACGAGGGCCTCACCTGGATCGAGGAGCCGATCCGCCATGACGATTATGAGGGCAATGCCCGCATCGCCGACGCGCTGCAGACGCCGGTCCAGATCGGCGAGAACTTTGACAGCGCGTTTTCCATGCAGAGCGCCCTCGCCGCGGAGGCCTGCGACTACGTGATGCCTGATGTTCAGCGCATCGGCGGCGTCACCGGCTGGCTGCGGGCCGCATCGCTCGCCCATGCGGCCGGCATCGAGATGTCGTCGCACCTGTTCTCGGAGATCAGCGCGCATCTGCTCTGCGTGACGCCATCAGCGCATTGGCTGGAATATGTCGACTGGGCCGATGCGGTGCTGGCAACGCGGCTGCAGATCAAGGACGGCTTTGCGCTGCCGAGCGAGGAGCCCGGCAACGGGATCGCGTGGGACGAGGCGGCGGTCGCCAAATATCTCGTCAAATAGAACGACCTCCTACGGCCGAACGGCGGCAATCATGCTCAGCTCGACCGGCGCTCCCCGCGGCAACTCGGCGACGCCGACGGACGTCCGCGTGTGACGGCCGCGATCGCCGAGACGTTCGATCAGCCGGTCGGAGGCACCGTTCATGACTTGCGACTGCTGGGTAAATCCGGGCGCTGAAGCAACATATCCAGCGACTTGCAAGACCTGGACGATCCTGTCCTCGCCGCCCGTTGCGTGGTTGATCGCCGCAATGCAGAGATCGGCGCAGAGCGCCGCAGCCTCCTGCGCGGCCGCGATATCGACGCCAGCGCCGACCTTGCCCGCATACAGCAGGTCCTCGCCGCGACGGGGCAGCTGACCGCTGACATAGGCAATTCCATCATGGATGATCACCGGCAGATAGTTGCCGCCGGGCTTGTTGATGCTGCTCATCTTGAAAGCCTGCCTTCTTTTCATCTCCGGCACAGCGACGCATTTCGCCGAACGCCGTAACCCGATCGCACCAGGCTCGTTGCCGTGGTGGCCGACCGGACAATGGCAGGCGGCGAGTCGTGGATCAAGGCGGTGCAGATCCAGCTCCGACAAGACCTCGCCTGCACGCATTGCACGGCGGCGGTGCGCGGGAGCAAACGCGACGTTCCGTCATCCTGAGGCGCGAGTGGCGCGATGCAAATGCATCCCGCCGAGATCCTCGAAGGACGAACGGCCCGGATCCGGCGAGGCCGTCGCCATTCGAGGGCCGCTGAAGAAGCGGCCACGTCCAGCGACAACGGCTTCGCCGTTGCGCGGGGGTGACGGTCCGCATGTATCTGCCGGCTGCATCAGCATCGTCAATTGCGAGCGCAGCGAAGCAATCCAGACTGCTGCCTGCGGAAAGACTCTGGATTGCTTCGCTGCGCTCGCAATGACCGGCCCCATCAGCACCAGCATTGCCACGGCGCGACAGATCGTCCGCATCGTTGCCGTCATCGTGACCCGCCCACATCGCGCTTGTAGCGGAAGTCGCAATGGGAGGCGCCTTGCATGATCGTCTGCGTGCGCGTGAGCTTGACGTCGGGACCAAAACCTTCCGCGGTGGCAAAGTCGGCGGTGCAGATCAGGAGGAAACCGAGCTCCGGCTCGCCCAGGGCCTTGTAGAACTCGGCATAGGCGCAGCGCGTCACGTCGATAGCGAACGCGTCATGCGTCTGCTCCACGAGGTCATAGGCGAGCGCATCGTCGCGGGCATAGGTGCGGAAGGCCGAGGACACGGCCTTGCCGAGATCGCGCTCGTTCTTGGCCTTCCAGAATTCCTCGCCGAAGCGGCGATAGAGATCGCCGAGCGCCTTGCGCACCAGCGCGTTGGCGCGCGCCTCGCCGAGCTCGGCCTGCAATGCCTTGACCAGCGGCACCAGCACCTGCGCCTGGATCTTTGCCTGTTCGATGACGGATACGGTCATGGCGGCCTCGCATGGAAGGCTGCATCGTAGCCAGTATGGAGTGAAAGCGTAATCCGAGGCGGTGCCCAAGGGGACAGAGCCCTGGATTGCGCTGCGCTCCATCCAAGCTACGGATGTTCCAATGATACCGAGGAGGCCGCACCAGTCCGTCTACGCTCTTCGAGCTACGCCGGACACGCTTCGCAATGAGATTCGCGGCTTGCCGAGCCGAGCTCGCGGCGGCAGCCCGCCTGCGCCCGTTGGGCTTCGGCGCGGCATCCTTCACTCTGCTATCGCGAGCGAAGGATGGTGGGCACGACAGGGATCGAACCTGTGACCCCTACCATGTCAAGGTAGTGCTCTCCCGCTGAGCTACGTGCCCTAGAGGTCATTTCATCGGTGGGGTCCCTATAACGGCTCAGGGGACCCGGCGCAAGGACGGAACGGGGCCGATTTAGGCCGCCAGCATCTTGTTCACTTCGCTGACCAATTCGCGCAAATGCACGGGCTTGGACAGCACCTTGGCGTTCTTGGGGGCGTCCGAATCCGAGTTCAGGGCGACCGCGGCAAAGCCGGTGATGAACATGATTTTGATGTCGGGATCGAGTTCCGAGGCCCGGCGGGCCAGCTCGATGCCGTCCATTTCCGGCATCACGATGTCGGTCAGCAGCATCTCGAACGGCTCTTCCCGCAGCCGCTGATAGGCGGCCATGCCGTTGTCGTGGGACGAGACCTGAAAACCGGCGTTTTCCAGCGCCTTGACCAGGAAACGGCGCATGTCGTTGTCGTCTTCGGCGAGCAGGATCTTTGGCATGGCAGGAAACGTCGAATCCCCAGAGGATATCAGCAGAGGTCACTAAGCCCGACGGAGGGTAAATTTGGGGTGAAAATCTTAACCCTGCGGCGGCCCCGCTGCCGGCTCTTTGTGGACCGTAACGAACTCCGAATCAATCGAGCCGGATCTGCGGGTCCACATCCCGATGCCCGCACGGTTAAGACCTGTTCCAATCGGCCAATACATCTTTTCGCTTGGCAGAATGGTTGCGATTCCGGACAATGACGTCACATAAGAGCCGCGTGATCGGCCGAATCATTGAATCCGGAGCTTGTCCGGATCGTGCGGCACGAAGGGACGAAGCCTGAGAAGATGACCCGGTTTGACGGCGACATGTCGCCAGCCTTCGAGATCTTCGAGCCCGCCGAATGGCGTGCGCCTGTCATCTTCAACTCGCCGCATTCCGGCTCGACCTATCCTGAGGAATTCCTGGCGGCCTCGCGGATCGACCTGCCGACGCTGCGGCGGTCGGAAGATTCGTTCATGGACGAGCTGATCGGCCATCTGAGCGCGCGCGGCTTTCCGACGGTGCGGGTCAACTTTCCCCGCTCCTATGTCGACGTCAACCGCGAGCCCTATGAGCTCGACCCGCGCATGTTCACGGGCCGTCTGCCGAGCTTCGCCAACACCCGCTCGATGCGGGTCGCCGGCGGCCTCGGCACCATTCCGCGCGTGGTTGGCGACGGCCAGGAAATCTATCGCGACCGCATCCTGGTTGATGATGCGCTGGGGCGCATCGAGACGCTGTACAAGCCCTACCATCGCGCGCTGCGCCGGCTGATCAACAAGGTGCACCAGATGTTCGGCACGGTGGTGCTGGTGGACTGCCATTCGATGCCCTCGGTCGGCGTCAGCAGGGACGAGCCGCGCCGGCCCGACGTCGTGATCGGCGATCGCTACGGCACCAGCTGTACGCCGCTCTTGCCCGATCGCGTCGAGGAGACCATGAGCGGGCTCGGCTATTCGATCGGCCGCAACAAGCCCTATGCCGGCGGCTTCATCACCGAGCATTACGGCAATCCCGCAAGCGGCCTGCACGCCGTGCAGCTCGAGCTCAACCGCGCGATCTACATGGACGAGCGGCGGCGCGAGCGCAGTGCTCGCTTTGCGCAAGTGGCCTCCGACTTCGGCGTTCTCGCCGACGTGCTGGCGACCACGATTCCGTTCGCCGACCTCGGCCCGTTCCAGGCCGCGGCGGAATAGGACTCAGCTTCTCTCCAACGACGAGACCTTGCGCGCGAGTGCGCTTTCACTTCGCAAGCTTGCGCGCCCCAAAATGAAAACGGCGGGGCTAAGAAAAAAGGGCCGCTCGCGAATGACGCAAGCGGCCCAAGTCTAGGGAGGAAACGCCCAAGGAGGGCAGCGGTAACGCAGAGCGCTACCGCACCGCAACAATATGCGGCCGCGCCGCACAAAGTGCAAGGGCTTTTGCGCCGTTTCCCATGCAAATCGCACATGGCTCAGTTGCTTCCATGGAAACCCAGATTCAGTTTCTTTGATAAGGAAATTCAATGGGTTGATAGTCATTTGCATACGAACAAGGCAACCTCGGAACTAAGTTTTCAACTCCGTGATCGATATTTGGCCAGCAGATGACTGGAATGGGGCAGCCGTGCTCGGCATCCAAAATACCAGGGCGCAACATCAAGACAGCGCTGCACGCGGCAGGCGAATTGAGCTAGGCAGGAGGCAAGCTTCATCCAACCTTCGCTTCGAGGATTTCGCCTGTGACGGTGATCGACTTCTCCGCCTTCATCGGTCGGCTTGCCACCGCCTCCGGCGAAACCATCCTGCCGTTCTTCCGCACCTCGCTGTCGATCGACGACAAGAGCAAGACCAAGGATTTCGACCCGGTCACCGAGGCCGACCGCGCCGCCGAGGCGGTGATGCGGCGGCTGATCAAGGCCAACTTCCCCCAGCACGGCATCGTCGGCGAGGAATTCGGCAGCGAGCGCGAGGACGCCGACTACGTCTGGGTGCTCGATCCCATCGACGGTACCAAATCCTTCATCGGCGGCTTTCCGATCTGGGGCACGCTGATCGCGCTTTTGCACAAGGGCACGCCGGTTTTCGGCATGATGCACCAGCCCTTCATCGGCGAGCGCTTTTCCGGCGACAACGGTTCGGCCAATTATAAGGGGCCGTCGGGCGAGCGCCGGCTCCAGGTCCGCCGCTGCGCTTCACTGTCGGAGGCCACGACCTACACCACCAGCCCGCTGCTGATGAACGAGAGCGACCGCGCCATCTTCGGCCGCATCGAGAGGAGCGCGCGGCTGTCGCGTTATGGCGGCGACTGCTACTCCTATTGCATGCTTGCCGCCGGCCACGTCGACCTCGTGGTCGAGACCGAGCTGAAGCCCTACGACATCGCGGCGCTGATCCCGATCGTAACCGGCGCCGGGGGCGTCGTCACCACCTGGGAAGGGAAGCCGGCCCAGGGCGGCGGCCGCATCATCGCGGCCGGCGACGCGCGGGTTCACGAGGAAGCGTTGAAGCTTTTGAACCAATAGCAAGGGAAGCGGAGGGCTTGCATGATTCTCTCAAGCAGGCTGCTCGTTACATTGTTCTTGGGATTGTTCCTGCTGCTGCCATCGCTGGCATCGGCGCAGAACTTTCCGACCAAGCCGATCAAGCTGATCGTGCCGTTTTCCGCCGGCGGGCCCAACGACATCATCGCCCGGGTCATCGGCCAGCGCATGTCGGAACTGTGCGGTCAGCCGGTGCTGATCGACAATCGCGGCGGACAGGGCGGCGTGCTCGGCACCGACGCCGTCGCGAAGAGCCCGCCCGACGGCTATACCATCGCGATCACTTCGGCCGGCGCCCTCGCGATCAGCTCGAGCATGGAGAAGGTCGCCTACGACACCCTCACCGACCTCACCCCGGTGACGCTGGTCGCGATCGTGCCGGAAATGCTCGTCGTCGCCGCCAACGTCCCCACAAAGGACGCCGGCGAATTGATCGCGCTGGCCAGGGCGCAGCCGGGCAAGCTCAACTTCGCCTCAACCGGCGCCGGCAGCCTGCCGCATCTCGCCGGTGAATTGTTCAAGCTGACGGCCAGGATCGACATCGTCCACGTGCCCTATCGCGGCGCCGCGCCTGCGGTGAACGACCTCCTGGGGCAGCAGGTGCAGATGGCGTTCCTCGATCTCCCGGCGCTGCTGCCGCAGGTCAAGACGGGCGCCCTGCGCCCCATTGCCGTCGGCTCGGCCGAACGTGCGCCGACCGCGCCTGACGTCCCGACCACCGCGGAAGCGGGCTTTCCCGATCTGCGCATCGAGAACTGGTACGGCATGGTCGCGCCCAAGGGCACGCCGAAGGAGATCATCGCCGCGCTGCATGGCCTCGTCACGAAGGCAATGGCGGATCCCGCGGTGAAGGAAAAGCTGAGCCAGCAAGGCGCGACGCTGATCGGCGATGAGCCGGAGCATTTTCGTCAATTCATCGCCGACGAAACCAAGAAGTGGGCGAAGGTGATCAAGGACGCCGGCGTGGAGACGGCGAAGTAGCTCTTACCCTCCCCTGGAGGGGGAGGGTCGATCGCGCGAAGCGCGAGCGGGGTGGGGTGATCTCTCCACTCGGACAGCGTTCGTCGCGGAGAGACCGTCACCCCACCCCGTCTCACATTTTCGCTTCGCTCAATGTGAGCCGACCCTCCCCCTCCAGGGGAGGGTAAGAGTCCTCTCACACCGCCTCGGCCCTGAGATGCTCCACCAGCATCTTGGCTGGCCGCGGCAGCGTCTTGAAGCTGCGCGCGCAGATCACGAGGCGGCGGTTGGCCCAGGCATCGCGCAGGCGGACCATGGCAAGCGGCATAGTCTTGGCGCAGCGGCGGGCGGCGGCTTCGGGCACGAGTGCGACGCCGACATCGGCGGCGACCATCTGGCAGATCGCGTCGAAATCGCGCAGGCGGGCGCGGACATGCTGGCGGATGCCGAGCCGCGCCGCGTGCCTGGAAATATGCATCTGGAGCGCGGTGGCGCTGGTCAGGCCGACGAAGTCGCAAGCCCCCGCCTCCTGAAAGTCGATCTGGCGGCGGCCGGCGAACGGACCGCGTTTCGAGGTCACCAGCGTCAGGCGATCCTCGCTGAAGGGGAAGCGCTCGATATGCTCGGGCAGCGCGTGCTCGGCGGCGAAGCCGAGGTCGGCAGCGCCTGCGGCGATCGCCGCCGCGATATCGGTGCTCTCGCGTTCCTCGATGTCGACGGCGACGTCGCGATGCTCGCGCAGGAAGCCGGCGAGCGCCTTCGGCAAATGCTCCGACAGGCCCGACGTGTTGGCGAGGAAATGCACGCTGGCGCGCACGCCGCTGGCAAAGCCGGCGAGATCGCCGCGCATGGCGTCGATCTGATGGATCACGAGCCTGGCATGATCGAGCAGGCTCTCGCCGGCCGCGGTCAACTCGATGCCGCGGCGCCCGCGCTTGAGCAGTACGACGCCGAGCGCATCCTCCAGGCCCTTGATGCGCGCGCTGGCCGAGGCCAGCGCCAGATGCGAGCGCTCCGCACCGCGCGTGATGCTGCGCTGGTCGGCGACCGCGATGAAGAGCTGGAGATCGACGAGGTCGAAGCGCATGAGATGTCTCTTCTTTGTTGTTGGGTATGATCTTGTCGGAAAACCGCTTGGCACTTTTCCGGATCATGCTCCAGCCTTCGTTGATAGCGAAGGCTGTCTCCGTAACCTCCAGATTGTGCGCCCGCGCGGCTTCGGTCAATGTATTGAGATGATCGACCCGCTGCTCATTCTCATCGCCGTCGTCTTCCTGCTCGCCGGATTCGTCAAAGGCGTGGTCGGGCTCGGCCTGCCGACGGTGTCCATGGGCCTGCTCGCCGTGAGCATGGCGCCGGGCCGCGCCATCGCCATCGTCATCGTTCCCGCCATCGTCACCAACATCTGGCAGACCTTCGTCGGTCCGTATTTGCGCGACATCCTGCGGCGGCTGTGGCCGCTGATGATCGGCACCGTGATCGGCTGCTGGCTCAATGCCGGCGCGCTGACCGGACCTCACGCGCGCTACGGCACGATCGTGCTCGGCGCCCTGCTGGTCGTCTACGCCGTGATCGGGCTGAACAAGTTCCACTTCCGCGTCGCGCCCGAGAACGAGAAATGGGTCGGCGGCGTGGTCGGCGTCATCACCGGCGTGATCTCGGCCTCGACCGGCGTGCAAGTGATCCCGTCGATGCCGTTCATGCAGGCGATCGGCATGGAGAAGGACGAGCTGGTGCAGGCGCTCGGCGTGTTCTTCACTACCGCCACGCTGGCGCTCGCCTTCAACCTGACCGCGGTCGGATTGCTGACGCCGGCCAATGCCGTGCCGGGCGCGATCGGCCTCGCCATGGCCTTTGCCGGCATGTTCATCGGCCAATCGGTGCGGGCGCGGATGCCGGCCGAAGCGTTTCGCCACTGGTTCCTGATCGCGATGATCCTGCTCGGCCTGTATCTCGCCGGCAGCGCGCTGGTGAAGGAGTTTGCCTGAAGGAGTTACCGGCTCTCCAGCATGGCGACACGGATGCCGAGATAGATGAAGAGGCCGCCGAGCGCGCGGTTGACCCAGGCAATCGCCGCCTCGGACTGACGCAGCCGGTGCGCGGCCCTGGCGGCGAAGGCGGCGAGCACCAGGCACCACAGCGTCCCCGTAAAGATGAAGATCAGGCCGAGCGTCAGGAAGGCGAGCGGCTTGTGCGGCGCATCGGCCGCGACGAATTGCGGCAGGAAGGCCAGGAAGAACAGCGCGACCTTGGGATTGAGCGCATTGGTGAAGACGCCCTGGAGGAAGACCCGCGAGAGCGAGCTGCGCACCGGCTCATCGATGCTTGAAGCCAGCACAGGGCGCGACCACAGCATCTGGAGGCCGGCGACGACCAGATAGGCCGCGCCGACCAGCTTCAGGATCGAGAAGGCCGTGGACGAGGCCACCAACAGAGCAGAAAGCCCGATCGCCGCGCCCGCGACATGGACGAAGCAGCCGCAACTGATGCCCAGGGCGGCAGCGGCGCCGCCGCGCCAGCCCATCTGCATGCTGCGGCCGATCACATAGACCGAATCCGGTCCCGGCGTGATGTTGAGCAGCACGCCCGAGAGGATGAAAAGCCCGATTTCGTGAATATCCAGCATGAAAGGTGCCCCGCTGCCGTCCTGGCGGTCCCAGTTCCGCTTAGTCGGTTCGCCCGTCCCCGTCCACCGCCGGGATTGCGTAGGATTTACCTCGAATTTGCAATGCGGATCATGCTTCCGCTCCGGCGCATCTGCTCTATAAAGGCGGGGTTCTTGAAATGCGGGATTCGCGGCAACCGCCACGCTGTGGCCGGTCCCGGATTCCTCACCCAAGTCCCCTTGGAGCTTTGCGGATATGGAAAGACGTCTGGCCGCCATCGTCTGCGCCGATGTCGCCGGCTATTCGCGCATGATGGGCAGCGACGAGGCCGGCACTCATGCCGCCTTCAAGGCCCATCGCGCCGCGATCCATCCCATCATCCTCAATCACGGCGGCCGCGTCGTGAAGAACACCGGCGACGGCTTCCTGCTGGAATTCCCCTCGATCGTCGGCGCCACCGAGGCGGCGATCGCGATGCAGACGCTGATGGCCGAGCGCAACCACCATCTGCCGGCCGATCGCGCCATGCAGTTCCGGCTCGGCATCCACATGGGCGACGTGATCGCCGACGAGGACGAGGTGTTCGGCGACGACGTCAACATCGCCGTCCGCCTCGAATCGGTGGCGAGCCCCGGCGGATTCGCGATCTCGGCCAAGGCCTATCGGGAGGCCAGCAAGCATCTCACCGTGCCGCTGACCGATGCCGGCAACCATCGCTTCAAGAACATCAAGGATGCGATCGAGGTCTTTACCTGGACACCCGAAGGCGCGCCGGCGCTTGCTCCCGAGCTCCGGGAGGCCTCGGTTCTCTCGCAGCAGTACCGTACCGCGATCGTCGGCGTGCTGCCCTTTGCCAATCTCAGCGACGCCCAGGACGAATATTTCTCCGATGGCCTCACCGAGGACCTGATCCATGCGCTGTCGCTGCAATCCTTCTATCGGGTGCTGAGCCGCAACTCGACATTCGCCTTCAAGGGCAAGAACGTCGGCACGCGGCTGATCGCGCGCGAGATCGATGCGACTTACCTGATCCAGGGCTCGGTGCGGCGCGCCGGCGCCAAGATCCGCGTCACCGCCGAACTGATCGCGCCGGAGACCGGCGAGCAGCTCTGGACCGGCCGCTACGACCGCGACATCGGCGACCTGTTCGCGATGCAGGACGAGATCACGACCAACCTGTCCGCCGCCATCGCCACCGAGATCGTCCGTGCCGAGGCTTCGGCGCCGGCGCGGCTCTCGACCGACGTCTCCGCCTGGGACCGCTTCCTCAAGGGGCTGTCGCATTACTACCGGCAGACCAAGGAGGATCTGGCGGCCGCCGTCGAGCTGTTCCGCGAGGCCATCGGGCTCGATCCCAAACTGTCGATCGCGCACGCCTATCTCGCCACGATCCAGATCCAGAGCATCCAGTTCGGCTGGGTCAAGGGCACGCGCGAGATGTGGGCCGAGGCGATGAACCTCGCCGAAACCAGCGTGCGGCTCGACCCGCGCTCCTCCTTCGCGTTCTCGATCCTGTCCTGGGCGCATGCGATGGAGGGGCATCACGAGGCGGCGATGGACGCCGCCAAGCGCGCCGTCGCGCTCAATCCCTACGACAATGGCGCACGCGGCGTGCTCGGCATCTGCCATTTCATGATCGGCGAGCATCGCGAGGCGATCGAGCTGTTCTCGATGGCCGCGCAACGCGACAACAGCGACCCGCGCTACCAATGGGCGGCGCTGAACGCATTCAGCCATTATCTGTTGCGCCAATATGACGCGACGCTGTCATGGGCGCGCGAGCAGCTCTACATCAACCCGAATCACATGCAGGCGCTGGCGATCCGGGCCGCGGCGTTGGCGCAGCTGGGGCGAAACGACGAGGCCAGCGAAGCCGCCCGCGTGCTGATGGCAAATTATCCAACGCTGAACGTCGACAGGCACTTGCGCAACTTCCACTGGAAGCGGCCCGAAGACCTCGCCCATTATCGCGAGGGGCTGCTGAAGGCCGGCGTGCCGCTCGGCAAGCTGACGCTGGTTCAGAGCGACGTGAAGCGGGCCGCCGAATCCTGAGCGAAAGCCCGCTGTTGTTGACAGGACAGTGAAATCCGCCACACTTCGTCACACGCTGAAGTAGTATATCGTGCTGTCGGTTTGTTAGGACTTTCCGCGCTCTAACGGCGCGCCTGCTTTCCTCGATTCGCTGTTTTCAGGATTTGGGCCATGCACGACCCCGCTTCGAAACCGCCCTTCGACCCCTCGATTCAAGTCTCGCCGAACAATCCCTGTCCGTTCCTGCGCGGCCTCGTCGGCGAAGGCTTCGTCGAGGGCGGCACCGTCCCGCTCAACACGCTGTCGCAGACCATCGCCAATGCGAGCGGCGAGACCGGGCTGAAGAAGGTCTCGGCCCGCATCCAGGTCCGCGGCGTTGCGATGATCGCCAACGGCATCAAGCACATCCTCAAGAGCATCGTTTCGGGCGCGCAGCTCGACGCGCTGCGCGGCGGGCCGCTGGACAAGCGCGGCGCCGGCTCGCGCATCCTCGGCGTCGACGGCAAGGTCAACGAGGACGAGATCGCGCGCCTTGCGAGCTTCGGCCGGACCTACACCGACCCGAACACCGGCAACAGCGAGCCCGGCCTCAACGCCGCGGAAATCAAGACCTTCATGCGCGACAACCTCAAGCGCGCCGGCAGCGCCGCACGCTGGTACTACCCGCTGCTGATGAAGTTCGAATGGCCCGTCCTCTTGAAGATCCTCGGCAAGGGCAAGCCGGGCGAAGAGCGCTATCTCAGCGTGGCCGACGTGCGCACGCTGTTCGAACAGCGCCAATTCCCCGACCGTATCAACCAGCGGATCGTGTCGCAGCCGCTGCTGTCGTCCTGTCAGCTCCGCTTTCGCTGGGCGGTCGCGCTCACGGCCGTTGTCATCGGCCTTGGCCTCATCGCCTTGGTCGCCGTCGCCGAATTTCCCAATCAGGTTCGCGCCATGCTGCCCCAGAAGGGCGTGCTGGTGAATCTCCTGCCGCCGCCCCTGCCCGCGATGCCCGAAACCAAGGCTGCCTATTGGCTCGAGCAGAACTGGTCGCTGAAGGACCGGCACTGGTTCCACCACGCCAGCCAGGGCACCGCGACGTTCCCGGTGCCCTATGAGTGGTTCGTGGCGCTGGAGCAGCCGCAGCTTCACCTGTTCTCGAAGCCCGGCATGATCAAGGACAGCGCTTATCTCGAGCGCTTCGGCTTCATCCCGAGCCCGCAATCGGTCCAGGTCGACACGGCGACGCTGCGCCGGTTCGGCTACGCCAATGTCTACGAGACCACGCAAGCGTCGGATTGGTCGACGCGGTGGACGCCGGTGGAGAACGTCGACGGCCTGCCGGTCGGCTTCGCGCGCATGACCGGCGTCGTCGATCCCGCGACGGGTCGGCGCGAAGAGGACAAGATCGGACTGACCTGCGCCGCCTGTCATACCGGCCAGATCCACTATCAGGGCGTCGACGTCCGCTTCGACGGCGGCCCGGCGATGACCGACCTGAAGAAGCTCGAGCTCGCAACCGGCCTGTCGATCGCCTACACGCTGTACGTCCCGTTCCGCTTCCAGCGTTTTGCCGATCGCGTGCTCGGCCCCGACGCCAGCAAGACGGAACGCGCGGCTCTGAAGCAAAGACTCAGCGCGATCGGCAGCTTCCTGATCGACTGGGCCAAGAACTACGAAAAGACGATCGAGGCCAAGAAGAGCTGGGACGGCAAGCAGCAGCAGGACACCGAGGAAGGGTTCGGCCGCCTCGATGCCCTCAACCGCATCGGCAACCAGGTGTTTTCGCAGGATCTCGCGCTGAGCGGCGTCAAGGGATTCGAGAAGAACCTGCACGCCCAGGACGCGCCCGTCAGCTACCCCGCGATCTGGACGGTGCCGTGGTTCAAGTTCGCCCAATACGACGCCTCGATCGAGCAGCCGCTGATCCGCAACGCCGGCGAAGCCCTCGGCGTGACCGCCCTGCTCAACCTGTCCGACGCCTATCCGGAGGACAGGCTGTGGCGCTCCTCGGTCAACATCAGGACACTCGGCTGGATCGAGGACATGCTGAGAGGCCCCGATCCATTCAAGGCGGCTGATACCACAACGGGTCCGAAGTTCGGCGGCCTGCTCGCACCGAAATGGCCCTCGCACATCCTCGGCGACGCCTGGAAGCTGAAGTCAGATCGGGTCGAGCGCGGCCGCGCCATTTACGCGGAGATGTGCTCCGGATGCCATCTGCCTGATATCAACAGTCCGGCCTTCTGGTCGTCGAAGCGCTGGGAGCCGAGCGGCGACAGCAAGGTGCTGAATGCCGTGACGATCCCGCTCGACGAGATCAAGACCGATCCCGAGCAGTCCCTCGTTCTCAGCAAGCGGACCGTCGACGTTCCCGGCTTCCTGAAGGTCAACACGGCCGACCTGCAGACATGGTGGCAGTGCCAGATCCCGACCGCGAGCGCTTCGCCCAACGAGATGGTCTACGCGCTCGGCCTGATGACGGTGGTCGATCTGGTCGCCCGCAAATGGATGGACGACGAGGACATCCCGGAGGCCGAGCGGGCGCACATCTGGAATCTCGCGCGCAAGAACTGCCTCAATCCGGCGCCCGATCCGCGCTATCGCGCGCGGCCCTTGAACGGCATCTGGGCCACCGCGCCTTACCTGCACAACGGCTCGGTGCCGTCGCTGTACTGGCTGCTGAAGCCGCAGAACGAGCGCCCGCAGAAGTTCTGCATGGGCCGCCGCGACTATGACCCCGACACCGTCGGTTTCGCAGTCACCGCCAACGAGCGCTGCAAGACCGGTGAAACGGAGTTCTCTACGACGGGCTCCGACGGCAAGCCTATCCAGGGCAACAGCGTGCTCGGCCATTCCTTCGAGCGCAAGGACGGCGAGCCGAAGCGCCCCGGCGTCATCGGCCGCATCTTCAAGGACGACGCCGAGCGCTACGACCTAATCGAGTATCTGAAGACGCTGTAACGCGACCCGTACTTCGTCATTGCGAGCCGACGGGTCCGCGCGAAGCGCGGCCCGATGACAGGCTCCGCGAAGCAATCCACACTGTCTCCGCGGAAACAGTCTGGATTGCTTCGTCGCAAGAGCTCCTCGCAATGACGGAGAACGAGGATTCTCCCCCTCGTCGCCGCCCTCACTTGAACAGCGGCGTGCCCGGCACGAAGGCGTCGAAGGCGGCCCAGAACTGGGCGCGGTAGCGGTCCTGCTCCTGGAGGATCTCGTGCTTGGCGCCGGCGATCACGAGATGGGAGCCGGCGCGCAAGTGATAGGCGAATTCCTCGATCGCCGCGGTCGAGACCACGGCGTCGTTGGAGGCCGCCAGCATCAGGATCGGCTGGCGGATCTGCGAGGGGTAGTTCACGCGCTTGAAGGTGTGCATGGCCCGGAAGGCGGTATCGGCCCAGGCGACGGTCGGCGAGGCCAGTCCGAGCGTCGGGTCTTCCTCCAGGATCGCGGCATTGCGCGCATAGCGGACGGGATCGCTGGTCAAGGGGTTGTTGATGAAGGGTTCGAGCCCGGTGAGGCGGTCGCTGCCGCCGGGAACGTAGCGGCCGCCCTGCCCGAGCAGGCGCATCGTCTTGAGCAGCGCACGCACCGGCAGCGAGGTGGTGCGCCCGGGCAGGTCGATCATCGGCGCGGACAGCACCATGCGGTCGAACCAGCGCTTGCCGGCATGTGCCACCCGCAGCAGCACAGTGCCGCCCATGGAGTGGGCGAGCGCGAAGAACGGCGGCGGGCAATCCGGCAGCACCACCTGCTGCACGAAGGTCTCGACGTCGATCTCGAAATCGGCGAAGTCGCGCACATAACCCTTGCGCGGATCGCGCAGGCGGCGCGACGAGTGGCCCTGACCGCGCCAGTCGATCATCGCCACCGCAAAGCCGCGGTCGCGCAGGTCGCGCACGGTCTCGAAATATTTCTCGATCTGCTCGCTGCGCCCGGTGAAGACGCAGACCGTACCCTTGCGGTTCGCCGGCGGCGCCCAGCGCGCAAAGCGCAGCTCGACGCCATCAGGGGTCTTGATGGTGCCGCTGACGACGTTTTCGGGGACGGGATTGGCGGGAATCGAGACCAGCGTCATTTGGGCGTGCTTGGGCGGGAAGTGCTGCAATTCAAGGGGCCAAAGCGCCGAAAAGGCGCCTGTCCCGCCCTCTTGAACGCCGTCTCGTTCCACCCATATCACCTTCGTGCAGGCCGCTACCAGTGTTTCGGAACCGGAACATCAGGCTGCACACAGACTAAAGCCCGGCCCGATTGGCGGGCGGGTTACCAACAGTCGCTCAATGGAGGACTTGACCATGCGTAGCTACGATCTCACTCCGTTCTATCGTTCCACCGTCGGCTTCGACCGCCTCTTCAACCTGCTCGATCAGGCCAGCTCCGACGGCAGCCCCGGTTATCCCCCCTACAACATCGAGCGCACCGGCGAGAATGCCTACCGCATCACCGTTGCGGTCTCGGGCTTTGCCAAGGATGAGCTCTCCATCGTCGCGAAGGAAAACACGCTGACGATCAAGGGCGAGAAGGTCGCGAACGAGAACTCGAAATCCGAAGTGCTCTACCGCGGCATCGCCGCGCGTGCCTTCGAGCGCGCCTTCCAGCTTGCCGACTTCGTGCAGGTGAAGGACGCCTCGCTCGAGAACGGGCTGCTTCACGTCGACCTCGTCCGCGAGATTCCCGAGGCCAAGAAGCCGCGCCAGATCGCGATCAACGCCGGCGCAAAGGCGCAGGTGATCGAGAACTCGGCCGCGCAGGCCGCCTAACCAGGCAACAACCGAAACGACTTCCAGGTTGCGAAAACGCCCCGGTGCCCGGGGCGTTTTTTTGCACTGCATCACAGAACGGTGAAGGCGTAACGCTGCGGCCTCGCGCGCCGTCCTTTGGGCATCGACCCCAAACAAGACGGAGAAAGATCATGTCACTCTGGCGCAGCCTTTTCGTCGCCGCGAGCCTTTTGGCGGCTCCCCTCAGCCTTGCTCATGCGCAGACCCCGCAGACGGTGAAGGCGAAGAACGTCGTGCTGGTGCACGGTGCCTGGGCCGACGGCTCGAGCTGGTCGGAGGTGATCCCGATCCTGCAGGCTGCAGGCCTGCATGTGACGGCCGTGCAGAATCCGCTGTCCTCGCTCGCGGACTCCGTCGAAGCGACCAAGCGGGCGCTGGCCGAGCAGGACGGGCCGACCGTGCTGGTCGCGCATTCCTGGGGCGGCACCGTGATCAGCCAAGTCGGCACGGACCCGAAGGTCACCGGCCTCGTTTACGTCGCCGCACGCGCGCCTGATGCGAACGAGGATTTCGTCGCGCTGTCGAAGCAGTTTCCGGCCGGGCCGGCGCGCGCCGGCATCGTCGAGCGCGACGGCTACACCAAGCTCTCGGAAGAGGCCTTCCTGAAGTACTTCGCCAACGGCGTGAAGCCGGAGCAGGCCAAGGAGCTCTACGCCGTGCAATGGCCGACCGCGGCCTCGATCTTCGCCGGCCGCACCTCGGAGGCGGCCTGGCGCTCCAAGCCGAGCTGGTACGCGGTGTCGAAGAACGACTACACCATCAACCCCGATCTCGAGCGCTTCCTCGCCAAGCGCATCAACGCCACCACGATCGAGCTCAATGCCGGCCACCTCTCGCTGGTGTCGCACCCGAAGGAGGTGGCGAATCTGATCCTGGATGCGGCGGGGTATCCGCGGAGCTGACACGCAGTCATTTCATGCAAAAGCGCCCGAGGGGTTCTCGGGCGCTTTCCGTTTGCTGACGCCTAGTCCAGCCCCTGCGCGGCGGGCATGTCCTGCGTCGGCAGGATCGTTGGGGCCAGCCTGGCCTGACCCACGGTCGGCGCGGCAGCTTGCGGTGCGGCCTCGGCCGGCTTGGCTTGCACCACGGCAGCTTGCTGCGCGGGCTGGGCCTGCACTGCCTGCACCTGCTGCGCAGCGGGCTCGGCCGGCTTCGCAGCGATCGGCGTCTCGGCGCGCCGCGGGGCGGGCTTGGGCAGCGGCACGGCGCGGCTTGCCACATGCGGGATCGACGCCGGCGGGCGCGGCGGACCGCTGCGGATCACGGTCGGCGGCGGCAGCGCGGTTTGTGGGCCGTACGGCGCGACCGCGCGGTCGTCATAGGCCGGCGCCATGCCATAGGCATCAGTGGCCGGCATGAAGCGGATGATCCGCCCGTCGCGGGCGTCGATCACCAGCCGGCCATCGTCGCCGCTTCTGTCGATTACCGCGATGGTGTAGACGCTGCCGCGCAGGCGCGGAATGCCGAGCGGCGAGAAGCCGTTTTCGCGCAGCACGGCGTAGACCTCGGTCGGCGGCAACACGGCCAGCGCCGGGCCGCGTTCCTCGTAGCCGTAACCGTAGCGCGGCGGCGGGGCGGCCTCCGGCGGGGCGTAGGGCCCGTCGAAATCCGACACCGCGATGACGGCCCCTCTCGCAATACCGCTCGGGGGAACCTGGGCATGCCCCGCACCGGCAGCCAGCGCCAGCGCGGCGGCCGCCACACATCTTGTGAAAAACTTCATGATCGAGACGCTCCTGTCAGGCCCTCCGGTGGCCGCCCTCTTTCGCTTCTCGCGGCGTGGCGCGCCTTCCGAAGGGTTGATCCGAAGCTTCATTTGGGATTTCGGCGCCGCGGGGGCCGGATCAGGGCGCGTTTGTCTCAAAACCGGGGCCGCGCAACTTTTGGAAAGCGATTGATTGACTTCTGCGGAATCGGGACTTCCGCGCGCTTGTGTGCTAGACAAAAATTTGGCAAGGTGATGGTTAGGACAGGAAGACTGTCTCATTTTGCCTGCGGTTCCGGCATAGGGATTGCAGCGAGAACTGGTGCTCTCGAGCGCCGGCAAGGTACCAGGCAAAGCCGTTCTCGGGGACGAAGAACGCCTAGGCCTGAATTTAAGAAAATGCGGCTCGCAGAGGACGAGCGGTGGCCCAGGATCGGGTGCCGCGGGACGCCGAAGGTGCGCCGAAGATGGCGGTGAGGCAGCTTGCCGCATGGAGAGGACAGGAACAATGAACGGGTCGCAATTCGAGCGCGCAAACATCGTGGCAGAAGAGCTGTCGGCGACGGTCGCCTCGAAAACGACCGATCCGATCACCTCACCGATTCAAGAGCACAATTCGCGCCCCCAAGCCGAAGGCCTGTATGATCCGAGCCTGGAGAAGGATTCTTGCGGCGTCGGCTTCATCGCCAACATCAAGGGCAAGAAGTCGCACGAGATCGTCTCGGACGCGCTGAGCATCCTCTGCAACCTCGAGCATCGCGGCGCCGTCGGCGCCGACCCGCGCGCCGGTGACGGCGCCGGCATTCTGGTGCAGATCCCGCACGCCTTCTTCAGCCGCAAGGCTGGGGAGCTCGGCTTCACGCTGCCGCAGCCCGGCGAATACGCCATCGGCGCGCTGTTCATGCCGCGCGACACCGCCTGGCGCAACGTCATCAAGAGCATCATCGCCGACCAGATCAAGGAAGAGGGCCTCACCCTGCTCGGCTGGCGCGACGTGCCGACCGACAATTCCTCGCTCGGCGTCACCGTGAAGCCGACCGAGCCCGCCTGCATGCAAGTGTTCATCGGCCGCAACGGCACCGCCAAGACCGAGGACGAGTTCGAGCGCCGGCTCTACATCCTGCGCAAGTCGATCTCGCAGGCGATCTACCAGCGCCGCGACCGCGGCCTCGCCGGCTATTACCCGTGCTCGATGTCCTGCCGCACCGTGATCTACAAGGGCATGTTCCTCGCCGACCAGCTCGGCAAGTACTATCCCGATCTGCACGAAAAGGATTTCGAGAGCGCGCTGGCGCTGGTGCATCAGCGCTTCTCGACCAACACCTTCCCGGCGTGGTCGCTGGCGCATCCCTACCGCATGATCGCGCATAACGGCGAGATCAACACGCTGCGCGGCAACGTCAACTGGATGGCGGCGCGCCAGGCCTCGGTGAGCTCCGAGCTCTACGGCAAGGACATCAACCGGCTGTGGCCGATCTCCTACGAGGGACAGTCGGACACCGCCTGCTTCGACAACGCGCTCGAATTCCTGGTGCAGGGCGGCTACTCGCTGCCGCATGCCGTGATGATGATGATTCCGGAGGCGTGGGCCGGCAATCCCTTGATGGATGAGAAGCGCCGCGCCTTCTACGAATATCATGCCGCGCTGATGGAGCCGTGGGACGGCCCCGCCGCGATCGCCTTCACCGACGGCCGTCAGATCGGCGCCACGCTCGACCGCAACGGCCTCAGGCCCGCGCGCTATCTCGTCACCAAGGACGATCGCATCGTCATGGCGTCCGAGATGGGCGTGCTGACGATCCCCGAGGACCAGATCATCACCAAGTGGCGGCTGCAGCCCGGCAAGATGCTGCTGGTCGACCTCGAGCAGGGCCGCCTGATCCCGGACGACGAGATCAAGGCCGAGCTCGCCAAGAGCCATCCCTACAAGGAGTGGCTGGAGCGGACCCAGATCGTGCTGGAAGAGCTGCCGAAGGTGCCGACCACCGGCGTGCGCTCGAACCTGTCGCTGCTCGATCGCCAGCAGGCATTCGGCTACAGCCAGGAAGACATCACCATCCTGATGACGCCGATGGCGGCCACCGGCGAGGAAGCCGCGGGCTCGATGGGCAACGACACGCCGATCTCGGCGCTGTCGGACAAGGCCAAGCCGCTGTTCACCTACTTCAAGCAGAACTTCGCGCAGGTCACCAACCCGCCGATCGACCCGATCCGCGAGGAGCTGGTGATGAGCCTCGTCTCGATCATCGGGCCGCGGCCGAACCTGTTCGACCTGCAGGGTATGGCCACCACCAAGCGCCTCGAAGTGCGCCAGCCGATCCTGACCGACGCAGACCTGGAAAAGATCCGCTCGATCTCGGAGGTGGCGGAGTCGCACTTCAAGTCGCGCACGCTGGACACCACCTTCCACGCCGGTCTCGGCGCGGCCGGCATGGACCAGGTGCTCGACGAGCTCTGCGCGCGCGCCGAAAGCGCGGTGCGCGAGGGAGTTAACATCATCATCCTGTCCGACCGCATGGCGGGCACCGACCGGGTGCCGATCCCGGCACTGCTCGCCTGCGCCGCCGTGCATCATCACCTAATCCGCGTCGGACTGCGCACCTCGGTGGGCCTCGTCGTCGAATCCGGCGAGCCGCGCGAAGTGCATCACTTCGCCTGCCTTGCCGGCTACGGTGCCGAAGCGATCAATCCGTACCTGGCGTTCGAAACCATCATCGCGATGAAGGACCGCCTGCCCGGCTCGCTCGACGACTATGAGATCGTCAAGCGCTACATCAAGTCGATCGGCAAGGGCCTTTTGAAGGTGATGTCCAAGATGGGCATCTCGACCTACCAATCCTATTGCGGCGCGCAGATCTTCGACGCCGTCGGCCTCAAGGCCGACTTCGTGTCGAAGTTCTTCGCCGGCACGCATACCCGCGTCGAAGGCGTCGGCCTCGCCGAGATCGCCGAGGAAGCCGTGCGCCGTCATGCCGACGCGTTCGGTGAGGCGCAGGTCTACAAGACCGCGCTCGACGTCGGCGGCGAATATGCCTATCGCAGCCGTGGCGAAGACCATGCCTGGACCGCGGAGTCGGTGTCGCTGCTGCAGCACGCCGCGCGCGGCAATTCGCAGGAGCGCTACCGCGCCTTCGCCAAGATCCTGAACGAGCAGTCGGAGCGCCTGCTGACGCTGCGCGGCCTGTTCCGGATCAAGAGCGCGGAGGAGGAGAAGCGCAAGCCTGTACCGCTCGACCAGGTCGAGCCGGCCAAGGACATCGTCAAGCGCTTCGCCACGGGTGCGATGAGCTTCGGCTCGATCTCGCGCGAGGCGCACACCACGCTCGCGATCGCAATGAACCGGATCGGCGGCAAGTCGAACACCGGCGAAGGCGGCGAGGAAGCCGACCGCTTCAAGCCGATGCCGAACGGCGATTCCATGCGCTCGGCGATCAAGCAGGTCGCCTCGGGCCGGTTCGGCGTCACCACGGAGTATCTCGTCAACTCCGACATGATGCAGATCAAGATGGCGCAGGGTGCCAAGCCCGGCGAAGGCGGCCAGCTGCCCGGCCACAAGGTCGATGCCACCATCGCCAGGGTGCGACACTCGACGCCGGGCGTTGGCCTGATCTCGCCGCCGCCGCACCACGACATCTACTCGATCGAGGACCTGGCGCAGCTCATCTACGACCTCAAGAATGTCAACCCGACGGGCGACGTTTCGGTCAAGCTGGTCTCCGAGATCGGCGTCGGCACGGTCGCCGCGGGTGTCGCCAAGGCGCGCGCCGACCATGTCACCATCGCGGGCTTCGAGGGCGGCACTGGCGCTTCGCCGCTGACCTCGATCAAGCATGCCGGATCGCCGTGGGAAATCGGGCTCGCCGAAACCCACCAGACCCTGGTGCGCGAGCGGCTGCGCAGCCGCATCGTGGTCCAGGTCGACGGCGGCTTCCGCACCGGCCGTGACGTCGTGATCGGCGCGCTGCTGGGCGCCGACGAGTTCGGCTTCGCCACCGCGCCGCTGATTGCGGCCGGCTGCATCATGATGCGCAAGTGCCACCTCAACACCTGCCCGGTCGGCGTCGCGACCCAGGATCCGGTGCTGCGCAAGCGCTTCACCGGCCAACCCGAGCACGTGATCAACTACTTCTTCTTCGTCGCCGAAGAAGTCCGCGAGATCATGGCGAGCCTCGGCTTCCGCACCTTCAACGAGATGGTCGGCCAGGTTCAGCTGCTCGACCAGACCAAGCTGGTTGCGCATTGGAAGGCCAAGGGCCTCGATTTCTCCAAGCTGTTCGTCAAGCAGAAGGAAGAGAAGGGCCAGAAGATCTATCACTCCGAGCGCCAGAACCATCATCTGGAGGCGGTGCTCGACCGCTCGCTGATCGAGCAGGCAACGCCTGCGCTCGACCGCGGCGCGCCGGTGAAGATCGAGGCCGCGATCAACAGCACCAACCGCTCCGCCGGCGCGATGCTGTCCGGCGCGGTCGCCAAGATCTACGGCCATGCCGGCCTGCCGCACGACACCATCCATGTCAGCCTCAAGGGCACCGCCGGCCAGGCCTTCGGTGCCTGGCTCGCCCACGGCGTCACCTTCGAGCTCGAAGGTGAAGGCAACGACTATGTCGGCAAGGGCCTCTCGGGCGGCAAGATCATCGTCAAGCCGCCGAGGAACTCGGCCATCGTGCCGGAAGAGAGCATCATCGTCGGCAACACCGTGATGTACGGCGCGATCGAGGGCGAGTGCTACTTCCGCGGCATCGCCGGCGAGCGTTTTGCCGTGCGCAACTCGGGCGCGGTCGCCGTGGTCGAGGGCGCGGGCGATCATTGCTGCGAATACATGACCGGCGGCATCGTCGTCGTGCTCGGCAAGACCGGGCGCAACTTCGCGGCCGGCATGTCCGGCGGCATCGCCTACGTGCTCGACGAGGCCGGCGACTTCGACAAGCTGTGCAACCTCAGCATGGTCGAGCTCGAGCCGGTGCTGTCGGAGGAGCTGATCAACGCCGGCACCTACAACCATGCCGGCGACCTCGAGGCGCATGGCCGGGTCGACGTGTTCAAGAACCTGCTCGCCTCCGACGTCGAGCGGCTGCACGTCTTGATCTCGCGCCACGCCAAGGCAACCGGCTCCAAGCGCGCCGCCGAGATCCTCGCCAATTGGAAGGATTGGCTGCCCAAATTCCGCAAGGTGATGCCGGTCGAGTACCGGCGCGCGCTGCGCGAAATGGCGGCCAACGCGGACGCCGAGCCGAAAATCGCGATCGGGGCGTAGGGCATCACATCCCGTCATTGCGAGCGCAGCGAAGCAATCCAGAAACTCTCCGCGGAAACAGACTGGATTGCTTCGTCGCAAGAGCTCCTCGCAATGACGACGAGAAAGAAACGGAACGAACTTAAGCGGCAGGGACTTCGGGTTTAATGGGCAAGATCACGGGTTTTCTGGAAATCGAACGGCACGACCGCAAGTACAGCCCGGTCGCCGAGCGCGTGAAGCATTACAAGGAATTCGTCGTTCCGCTCTCCGAGAAGGAGGTGCGCGACCAGGCCGCGCGCTGCATGAACTGCGGCATTCCCTATTGCCACGGCACCGGCTCGGTCGCGCCGGGCACGCCGGGCTGCCCGGTCAACAACCAGATTCCCGACTGGAACGATCTCGTCTACCAGGGCAATTGGGAAGAGGCCTCGCGCAACCTGCACTCGACCAACAATTTCCCGGAGTTCACGGGCCGCATTTGTCCGGCGCCGTGCGAAGCCTCCTGCACGCTCAACATCGACGACAACCCCGTCACCATCAAGACCATCGAATGCGCGATCGTCGACCGCGCCTGGGACAATGGCTGGCTGAAGCCTGAAGTGGCCGCGGAGAAGACCGGCAAGAAGGTCGCGGTGATCGGCTCGGGTCCGGCCGGCATGGCGTGCGCGCAGCAGCTGGCGCGCGCCGGCCACGACGTCCACCTCTACGAGAAGTACGCCAAGGCCGGCGGCCTGCTGCGCTACGGCATCCCCGACTTCAAGATGGAGAAGGGTGTCATCGACCGCCGCGTCAAGCAGATGGAAGCCGAAGGCGTCACCTTCCATTACAACAGCCATGTCGGCGCTGAAGGCAATGTCGATCCGCGCGAGCTGCTCAACGAGTACGACGCGGTCGCGCTGACCGGCGGCGCGGAGGCTCCGCGCGACCTGCCGATCCCCGGCCGCGAGCTCGCCGGCATCCACTACGCCATGGACTTCCTGCCGCAGCAGAACCGCCGCGTCTCCGAGGAGCCGCTCGGCGGCGTCCAGGAGATTTTGGCGGGCGGCAGGCACGTCGTCGTCATCGGCGGCGGCGACACCGGTTCGGACTGCATCGGCACCTCGCTGCGCCAGGGCGCGCTCTCGGTGACCCAGCTCGAGATCATGCCCGCTCCCCCTGAGCGCGAGAACAAGGGCCTGACCTGGCCGAACTGGCCGCTGAAGATGCGGACGTCCTCAAGCCAGGCCGAAGGAGCGGTGCGCGAATACGCCGTGCTGACCCAGAAATTCTCGGGCGAGAACGGCGAGGTCAAGAAGCTGCACTGCGTGCGCGTCGACGACAAGTTCAAGCCGGTCGCCGGCACCGAGTTCGAGCTCGACGCCGAGCTCGTCCTGCTCGCAATGGGCTTCGTCCACCCCGTGCACGAGGGCCTCTTGAAGCTGCTCGCGGTCGACCTCGACCCGCGCGGCAACGTCAAGGCCAACACGCTGGACTACCAGACCTCGCGCCCCAACGTGTTCACCGCCGGCGACATGCGCCGCGGCCAGTCGCTGGTGGTCTGGGCGATCCGCGAGGGCCGGCTGTGCGCGCGGTCGATCGATACGTTTTTGATGGGGAAGACGGATCTGCCGCGCTGAGCTTTTGCTCCGCCGTTAGATCAGCAAACGGTGTCATCGCCCGGCTTGACCGGGCGATCCAGTATTCCAGAGACAGTTGTAGTTGAATCGATAGGCCGCGGCGTACTGGATGCCCCGGTCAAGCCGGGGCATGACAGCGGAGTAGGTGGCGAGAGCGGCCCACACCGGCGCCGATGCGGTCAAGCAGGCCTTGCCACTCCGCTAATTCTGCAACCTCACCCCCAGCATCACCACCGTCCCCTGCGAGCTCGATCCCGGCTGGTTCGAATCCAGGATGTCGTGGCGCAGCGTGCCCCTCACCCAGATGTTGCGGTTGAGCTTGTAGATCAGGCTGCTTTCGAGCGAGTAGGTCTTGTCGTTGCGGTTCTGGCCCTGGTAGTCGAGCGTGCCGTAGGTGAACTTGCCGACCGCGGTGAGCCAGCGGCGGAAGTCGTGGTCGACTTCGGCTGAGTAAGTGCGCACCAAGACGCCGGAGGAGCCGGGGACCGTGGTCTCCGAGATCTGCGTGTCGGTGAAGAACTTCACCGTGGTGAGGCCGCTCGCGCTCCAGATCAGGGAGCCCGTGGTGAGGAAGCCCGAGAGCTGGCTGAGGCGCGGGTCGGTGTAGCTGCGCGCGGAATAGCCGACCGAGATCTCGCCGGTGAGGATGCGCGAGAACTCGAACGACGAGCCGACCTTGGCATAGCCGCCGTTCGAATCGCGCAGATAGCCGTTGCGGTCGGCGGCCTGGTCGTGGACGCGCCTGTCGCCCTGGACCTCGACGAAGGGTTTCAGGCCGGGCTTGAGGTCGTAGGAGAAGCGGCCGACGCCGCCGTACTGGTTGAAGTTGCGGTCGTCGTTGCTGAAGGTCGAACCGTCAGTGAGCTTGGAATCGGTGTAGGCGGTGCGATCGATGGTGGCACCGGCGGCGACCTGGAAGCGGTTGAAGGTCTGGTCGAAGCCGAGCGTCGTGCCGTAAGCAGCGTAGACAGGATATTTCTGCAGGCCGGCCTGCACGTTGGGGCTGCCGGGATTGTCGGTGGCGAGCCGCAGGCGCAGCTGCGAGGTCAGCTTGAAATCGCGGGTGACGTCGAGCCGGCCGTCGACATGGCCGTTGAAATCGGGACGGTTGGCCTCAACCGGCGACGGCGAGGCGAAGCCGTTGATCGTCGCCGGCATGTCGTTGGTGTAGCCCGAGAACGAGCCGCGCAGATCGGCGACCAGCGCGTGGCGCTCCCAATCGGACACCACGAGCAGATCGGGCGCGACCACATAGGCGGGCGAGCCGACCGGCTTGTTGAGGCGCGTCGGATTGCTGTCGTAGCCGGCGGAGAGCTCGAGCCCGCCCTTGATCAGGAAGCTGCCGGCATAATCGCCGACCGCGCCGAACGGATCGTCATCGGCCCTGAGACGGCGGCGCAGCGGCTGGCCGGGCGCGTTGCCCGCCATCGCTGCCGGCACCGGCACCTTGTGCGCGGTCTCGGACGGCGGCGGCGCGATGCGCGGTGGGCCGAGCGTCGTGACCGGCGTTGTTGCGGGTGGCGGCGGCGAACCGGGACCGGCGCGCTTCGGCTTCGGCTGGCCCGGATAGAGCTTGGGCTGCTGCCGCTTGCGGTTGAGCGAATCGTAGCCGGAGCCGCTCGCGCCGGTGGCAGCGGGCAGGCCATAGGTCGGGACCTGACCGACACGCGAGCTCGCCGGCGTCTGCGGGCGCTGACGCGGGTCGGCATTGGGATCGGGCAGTTTCGGCAACGCGTCGGAGGGCGCCTGCAGAACGCCGGCGGTGCGGCGGGTCGGCAGTGTATCGGGCGAGGCGAAGCCGCCGCGGTTGGGATTGAACAGGTCGGGCGTCAGGCTCTGGGCGGCCGCCGGGCCGCTTGCGAGGGTGGTCAGCGCGAGGCACGGCAAAGCGGCGCGCAGGAAAAGCGCGACAGTGCTCCGGCCCCTGCCTGGAGACGACCCCACGATGGAATTACCCCAACGAAATCAAATACTTTCTCGATCATCCCCGCCGGCCGGCCGGAACCATCGTTAATGGAGTTAAAACAATTATGGTTAATGACCCGTTGAGGGCGCTCGGGCGCTCGTCGCCTCGCTGATCGGGGCGTGCTAAGCAGGCGCCAATGGGCGAACGCCCCTCCTCCCTGGACCACACCATGCCGAGCTCGAAACCGCTGATGACCCAATCATCCGGCACCATTCCTGACAGCGTCGAATCCGCGCTCCGCACCCTGGAGACGGAGAGCGGCGGCATCAACGCGCTCGCCGCCGCGCTGCGCGGCCCGCTGGGCGAGCCCTTCGCCAAGGCGGTCGAGCTGATCCGCAACGCCAAGGGCCGCGTCATCGTCACCGGCCTCGGCAAGTCGGGCCATATGGGCCGCAAGATCGCGGCGACCCTGGCCTCGACCGGCACGCCCGCCTTCTTCGTGCACGCCGCCGAAGCCGGTCATGGCGACCTCGGCATGATCACGTCCGACGACGTCATCATGGCGCTGTCCTGGTCCGGCGAGCAGCCGGAGATGAAGAACCTCGTGAACTATTCGGCGCGCTTCGCGATCCCCATGATCGCGGTGACTTCGAACGCTTCGTCGTCGCTCGGCCAGGCCGCCGATCTCGTCATCGAGCTGCCGAAGGCGCGCGAGGCCTGCCCGCACAATCTGGCGCCGACCACGTCGACGCTGATGCAGGCCGCGATCGGCGACGCGCTAGCGATCGCGCTGCTCGAGGGACGCGGCTTCACGGCGCTGGAATTCGCGCATTTCCACCCGGGCGGCAAGCTCGGCGCGATGTTGAAATTCGTCCGCGACTACATGCGCACCGGCGCGGAGATTCCGCTCAAGCCACTCGGCACCGAGATGTCGGAAGCCGTGGTCGAGATGTCGGCCAAGGGGCTCGGCTGCGTCTGCATCGTCAACGATGCGGGCGAGGCCGTCGGCATCATCACCGACGGCGATCTGCGCCGCCACATGCGGCCCGATCTTTTGACGGTGACCGTCGACGAGATCATGACCAAGCAGCCCAAGTCCGTTCCGCCCTCGATGCTCGCGACCGAGATGATCGAGGTGCTGAACACGCGCAAGATCACCACGCTGCTGGTGACGGAAGCGAACAAGGTGGTGGGGATCGTGCACCTGCACGATCTGCTGCGCGCGGGCGTGGCGTAGGGTTTGCGCCCTCTCACCTCGTCATTGCGAGCGCAGCGAAGCAATCCAGACTGCCTCCGCGGAGACAGTCTGGATTGCTTCGTCGCAAGGGCTCCTCGCAATGACGGTGGAGAGACCTACGCCGGAAACCGCGCCGCGTTCTCCTCCAGCGGCAAGCGCAGCCCGTTCGCCAGATACGACACCGTGCGATAGAAGCCGCACAACAGCATGATCTCCAGGATCTGCGCCTCGTCGTAATGCGCGGAGAGCGCCGCGAACTCCTCGTCCGTAAGTGTCGCGCGATGATGCAGCGCGTCCACGGCTGCGATCAGCGCCCGCTCGGCCGGCGACCAGCAGGCCGACGCCGCATCACCCAGCACCGTCGCATGCACCTCCTCCGCGGTGAGCTTCGCCGGCCCTGCAAAGATCGCGACATGCACGCCCCATTCGTATTCGCATCCGTTCAGCGCACAGGTGCGGTCGATGACGATCTCGCGCTGGCGCAGCGAGAGCGGCCCCGGATCAAGCAGCCCGCCGGCGCGAAACTTGTCCCAGGGCCGGCCATGGCCCGCCATCACCCGGAACAGCACCAGCGGCGGCGCACCGCGCATGATGCGGTCGAACTGCGCCTGGATTTCCGGGGGATAAGGCGGCGAGAGCGGGGCGATGCGCGGTGAGGCCTGGGACATGAGCGATTTCCATTGCTACATTTATCGTAGCAATACGCTACATTATTTGTAGCACAACGCAAGAGGCGACGATGGCGAAACAGGCCGGCTCGACGACACGCAGCGTCCGCGGCTCGCGCACCGGGCGGCCGATCATGGCTTTGCTCGACCTGCTCGGCCGCCGCTGGGCCTTGCGGATCCTGTGGGAGTTGCGCGAAGAGCCCCTCACCTCGCGCGCCCTGCGCAGCGCCTGCGACGAGGCCTCGCCCACGGTGCTGCAGGCACGGCTGACCGAGCTGCGCGAGGCGGGCTTCGTAGAGCTGGGTGCCGGTGGAGGTTACGGACTGACGCCGCTGGGCCGGGAGTTGTGCGAGACGTTCATGCCGCTGCACAGGTTTGCGGAGAAATGGCGCAACAAGAACGGCGCCTAAGTCCGGCGACGCCGTCTCAACAAACTCGTCATTGCGAGCGAAGCGAAGCAATCCAGACTGCCGCCGCGGAAAGATTCTGGATTGCTTCGTCGCAAGGGCTCCTCGCAATGACGGCGGTTAAGCCGCCGCCACGGTCAGATTCGCGCCGTCGACCTGCACCACTTTCACCCGCGTGCCGGCGGGCGTATCCGGCCCTGCGACACGCCAGACGGTGTCGCCGATCCGCACCGTGCCCGAACCGTCGATGATCGGCTTCTCCAGCGTGAACTCACGGCCGAGCAAGGCTTCGGTGCGCTTGTTGAGGAACGGGCTGGCGCTCGCATCCGGCTTCGGCTTGGCGAGGTGGCGCCAGACCGGCACGGCAGCGGCGGCAAAGATCGCGAACATCACGAGCTGGATCTGCCAGGAGATGGCAGCCGCGAACGAGATCAGGCCGACCAGCAGCGCAGCCAGCCCGAGCCAGAACAGGAAGATGCCCGGCGCCAGCACCTCCAGCGCCATCAGGATGAAGCCGAAAATCAGCCAATTCCAGTTGCCGAGCGATACGAACATGTCGGTCATGACACGACCTCTGTAAAATACCCCGTTACTGCGGCGGCACTGCGGGCGGGGTCGGGCCCGACGACGGGACCGATCCGCCGCGGCGCGCGGCAGCGGCTGCGGATGCGGCACTCTCGCCGAACGTCGCCTTGGCGATCTCGCCGATACCGGCGAGCGAGCCAAGCATGCTCACGGCTTCCACCGGCAGCATGATGATCTTCTGGTTCGGTGCGTCGGCGAACTGGCCGAACGCCTTGATATATTTGTCGGCGATGAAATAGTTCAACGCGGCGACGTCGCCCTTGGAGATGGCTTCCGACACCACTTGAGTCGCCTTGGCTTCGGCCTCGGCGAGACGCTCGCGCGCCTCGGCGTCGCGGAAGGCGGCCTCGCGGCGGCCTTCGGCCTGGAGGATCTGGCCCTGCTTGGCGCCCTCGGCGCGCAGGATCTCGGACTGGCGCTGGCCTTCGGCGGCGAGAATGTCGGCGCGCTTGACGCGCTCGGCCTTCATCTGCCGACCCATGGCTTCGACGAGGTCAGCGGGCGGCACGATGTCCTTGATCTCGATGCGGTTGACCTTGACGCCCCAGGGCGAGACCGCGGCATCGACCACGCGGAGCAGGCGCTCGTTGATCTCATCGCGGTGCGACAGCACCTGGTCGAGGTCCATCGAGCCCATCACCGAGCGAATGTTGGTCATTGTGAGCACCGTGATCGCCTGGTTCAGGTTGGCGACCTCGTAGCTCGCCTTGGCGGCATCGAACACCTGGAAGAAGGCGACGCCGTCCACCGTCACGGTGGCGTTGTCCTTGGTGATCACCTCCTGCTCGGGAATGTCGATCACCTGCTCCATCATGTTGATCTTGCGCCCGACGCGATCGAAATAGGGCACGATCAGATTGAGCCCGGGGCTCAGCGTCTGGGTGTATTTGCCGAACCGCTCGATGGTCCAGTCATAGCCCTGCGGCACCGTCTTCACGCCGGCGACCAGCGTGACGATGACGAGCAACACCAGAACGATCGCGAAAATGTCGAAGCCGCTCATTTCTCCTCCAAGGCGGGCAAGACGCCGGGAAAGCCCTTTCCCGCGCTGTCATTGGTCGGGATCACGATCCTACCGGTTCAGCGGTCGCAAGTAACGTCGGTACCGGCGCAATTCCACACAAGACGCACAGCAAGAGAACGGTCACGATATGTATTTGCGACAGGTTCTTGAAAGAGCGCGGGCGCAGACCTAGCGGCGAACGTTAGGACCTGCGCCGTCACGACGGGCTCTATTCGATGACGTCGTTCGCGATTGCGAGCAGGCCCGGGGCAAGCGTGACGCCAAGCGCCTTGGCCGTCTTCAGGTTGACCGCAAGCTCGAACTTGGTGGGATTTTGCACCGGGAGATCGGCCGGCCGTGCGCCCTTCAGGATCCGATCGATGTAGCCCGCAGCGCGGCGGAGCTGCTCGGCGCTGTCGGTGCTGTAGGACATCAGCCCACCTTCGTCGACGAAGGTGCGGCTCCAGAACACCGCGGGCACGCGCGCCTGTGCAACGGCGGCCAGAAGCTGCGCGCGGTTGGCCATGGTGAAGAAATCCGGCAGGACCAGCAGCCCATCGGCCTTGCGCGAGGCCAGCGCCGCGATCGAGGCCGTGTCATGTACCGGCGCGGGCTCGATCGTCATATGAAGCGCGCGGCCGGCGTCCTCGATGGTGCGCAGCATCAGGGGCGCGAACGGCGCGGTGGCGGGATTGTAGACGATCGCAACGCGAGACACCTTTGGCGTGACCTGCGTCAGCATCTCCAGCCATTTGCCGGCGAGCGGACCGTCGTAGTCGGTAAAGCCGGTGAGGTTGCCGCCGGGATGCGCGAGGTTTTCGACAAAGCCCTGGCTGACGGGATCGGTGACGACGGCGAACACGATCGGGATCGTCGTGGTGCGCCGGCGCAGCTCTTCGACCGAGGGTGTGCCGACCGCAAGCAGGATGTCGGGCTTGAGCGCGATCAGCTCGTCGGCGAGCTGCGCGATGCGGTCACGATTGCCGCCGCCGCTGCGCCAATCAACCTTGAGATTGTCGCGCTCCTTCCAGCCCTGGCCGGCGAGCGCTTCGACCAGGACCATGCTGCGCGTCCGGCCGATCGCATCATCGGCAGCCGTGACCGAGAGCACGCCGAGCCGCCGTATCGCGTTCGGCTGCTGCGCCAGGGTCGGGCCCGGCAGCGCTGTGAGCATTCCAAGAAGCGCCAGGCACCGGCGGCGGTTCATGGGACACCCATCAGATCCAGCCCTGAAGCTCGCGCAGCACCAGGGTGCGGATCACGTCCATGCCCGGTCCGCTGTCGTTGAGGCAGGGGATCGCGGAAAACTGCTCGCCGCCATTGTGCTTGAAGATCTCGGCGTTCTCCTGCGCGATCTCCTCCAGCGTCTCCAGGCAGTCGGCGGAAAAGCCCGGCGTCACCACCGCGATGCGGCGCACGCCTTCCTTGGCGAGCCGCTCCATGGTCTTGTCAGTATAGGGCTGCAGCCACTCGTCGTTGCCGAAGCGCGACTGGAAGGTCAGCAGCAGCTTCGTCTCGTCCATGCCGAGCCGGCGGCGCAGCGCCTCGGTCGTCGCGATGCAGTGCTGCTGATAGGGATCGCCCTTGTCGACATAGGCTTTCGGCATGCCGTGGAATGACGCCACGATCAGCTCCGGCTTGAACGACAGCGTCGCCAGATGCCCCTCGATCGAGACGGCGAGCGCCTCGATATAGGCTTCGTCCACGTAATAGGGCGGCGTGATCCGCAGCGTCGGCTGGTTGCGCAGCTGCGCGAGCACCCGGAACACTTCGTCGCAGACCGTCGCCGAGGTCGAGGCCGAATATTGCGGATAGAGGGGGACGGCCAGGATGCGCTCGCAGCCTTTCGCGATCAGCGCGTCGATGCCCGACTTGATCGACGGATTGCCGTAGCGCATCGCCCAATCGACAACGACGTTGTCGCGGTCGGACAAGGCGGCTGCGAGCTTGTCGCGTTGCGACCGCGTGATGGTTTTCAGCGGCGACTCGTTCCGATCATTGTTCCAGATCTTCTGGTAGTCGAGCGCCTTGGTACGGGGACGGCTGCGCAGGATGATCCCGTTCAGCACCAGCTTCCAGATCAGGCCCTGGTCCTCGATGACGCGGGCGTCGCTGAGGAACTCCTTGAGGTAGACCCGCACGCCGGGGGCATCGGCCGTATCAGGCGTTCCGAGATTGATCAGGAGCACGCCGACCCTCGGCAGGGCGGATCGGGTGGCCGGTTTCGCAGTCTCGAGGGGGACGACGCTGTTCATGGCTGGTTGGGTCGCGCGTTGGTCCGAACTTGTCAAGATGAGCCGGGGTTCGCTAGGGTCGCACCCAAGGGGGAGGGACGATGACGCTCGCGGAATGGTGTGTCTTCGGGGCGCTGCTGCTCTATCTGTCTACGATCGCCTCGGTCAAATGGATCAGGTTTCGCCGCTTCGACAATTCCCGGCCGCGCGATCCCGCCTTCTACGAGGACGCCCTCTCGCAACGCGCGCTCGGCGCGCACCAGAACGGCATCGAGACGTTTCCGTTCTTCGCGTTCGCGGTGCTGCTCGCCGAATACAGGGAATCGCCGCAGCGGCTGATCGACGAGCTCGCGGCGCTGTTCCTGATCGTCCGGATCGCCTATGTGCTGACCTATCTCGGCAATCGCCCGACGCTGCGCTCGATCCTCTGGAGCATCGGCTTTGCGATCAATCTCGGGATCTTCTTCATGCCGGCGTTGAAGCGGTTTCTGCCAGTGTGAGGCGGCTTCACGTCGAGAGGTGCCGCTCGCGCGTCGCGATCAGCGCCCGCATCGATGCGGGGATCGTGACCGGACGATGGGTCTTCTGGTCCGTGTAGACCCACACGATCTCGCCGGTCACCAGCGCGTCGGCGCCACCCTTCCGGAAGATGGCGAGCTCGAAGACGAGGCTCGAATTGCCGATCCGCGCCACGCGCGAGCCGACGTCGAGCTCCCAGTCGAACCGCACCGGCGCCTTGTACTCGATCAGCGATTTGACGACGTGGAAATCGATGCCGCTCGTCTGCGCATCCGCATATTGGTCAAAGCCCAGCGCACGGAAATATTCGGTGATGGTGGTATCGAAATAGGTCAAATAATGCGCGTTGAAGACGACGCCCTGGCCGTCGATCTCGGAATAGCGCACCCGGAACGGATGGAAGAACCAGAATTGCTCGCGCGACATGGAGTCTCCCGACCAAGATATTTCAGGCTCGTCATGGCGAGGAGCCCTTGCGACGAAGCAATCCAGATTGCCGCCGCGGAGACATTCTGGATTGCTTCGCTGCGCTCGCAATGACGGAGCTGGCGCTCGACCGTCTTTGCCCAATTAGCGCCGAGAAGTGCAGATGCACCCTCAAAAACACGTGGTCCGTTCGGCGGCGATGTAGCCGAACAGGAGGCCGACGCCGAACAGCAGGACCAGGCCCGCGGCGCCGAACTCGATGCCGCGCATGAACAGCGCGCCACCGCCGTCGCGGCCGGCGCTGAGACGGGCGGCGATGTCCTTGGCGGAGACGGCGATAACAGCGATGGCCGCCACCGTGATCGCGGTGCCCAATCCCATCAGGAAGGTGGCGGCGATGCCGGCCCAGAACAGGCCCTGGGCGAGCGCGAACACCAGGACCAGGATCGCGCCCGAGCAGGGGCGGATGCCGACGGTCAGGATCGCCGCGAGGCCGCGCCGCCAGCCGCCGGGGCCGGCGAGTTCGCTCGGGGTGGGGCCGTGGGAATGCCCGCAGTGCTCGTCATGGACGTGATCGTGCCCGTGATGGACATGGGCATGGGGATGGGCATGGGCATGACCGTCGTGATGATGATCGTGCTCATGATGGTCATGCGCATCGTGATGATGGTGATGGCCGTGACCATGGTCGTGCGGCACGCCCGCCATCACCGGCACCGGTTGGGCGGCCTGAAGTGCGCGGATGAACGCGCCGCCCTTGACCCAGACCAGGCGCAGGCCGAACAGCGCGATCAGGGCGTAGCTCCCGATCTCGATCACGCCTTCCGCCTTGCACATGGTCTTGGCCGTCGCATTCAGCACCCAGGCCGAAATGCCGACGATGAGGATCGCGACCAGCGACTGCATCAGGGCCGAGGCAAAGGACAGCGCGATCCCGCGCCGCGCCGTCTCGCGGTTGGCGACCAGATAGGAGGCGATCACCGCCTTGCCATGGCCGGGACCGGCGGCATGGAAGATGCCGTAGGCGAACGAGATGAAGAGCAGCGTCCACACCGCCGAGCCGTCGGATTTTGCGGCACGGATGGTCACCGACATCTGGCGATAGAATTCCGACTGTTTTGCCAAGAGCCAGCCGATGACCCCGCTGGCCTCGGGCTCGGGTGCTTGCGCCGGCTTCGGCGCGCCGAACGGATTTTGCGCGAGGACATCATGAAGCGCGGCATCGGCCACACCGACGACGAGAAGAACTGCGCTGCAGGCGAGCAGCCCGCGCGCGAGCGGGGAGAGCTTTGGCTTCAAGGGCAATCCACCGTGATCTTGTTGGCGAACATCATGCCGAAATTCGAGTTCTCGCCGTTCAGGAAGGTCTGCTCGTTCAGCTTCTGGGCGCTCGCGGTGCCGTCGTTCGGCCGCTCCAGCTTCATCTGGCAGCCCGCGGGCGCACCGACCAGCTTGACCGGACTGTCCTTGGCCATCTGGAAGTCGATGAAGAAGGAGCGGTCGAACACTTCGAGCACCAGCTGCCTGGGCTTGACCGGGTTCTTCAGCGGCAAGGTGAAGTGCAGGGTCAGCACCGTGTCCTTGTAGTCGAGGAAATAGTCGACCGGCTCCTGGAATCGCTCCTTCTTGCCGTCGGCTCGCGCAAAGGTGAAGTAGGCGTATTCCTTCAGCGACTCGACATTGGTCTGCGCCAGCGGCTTGAGCTCCTCGCGCGTGTAGGCGCCCTTGGTCTTGCTCTCGAGCCCCTGCACGGCATAGGCCGAGAACATGTCGTCGAAGGTCCAGGCGTGGCGCACGCCGGTGATGCTGCCGTCAGCGGCATAGAGCAATTCGCTGGTCGCGGTGATCCAAACATGTGGATGCGCATTTGCTGCCCCCGCCGCGAGCGTCATCGCGGCGGCGAACAGCATTCCGAACAGGGCCCGCATGCTCATCAGGCCGCCCTGGCGTCGTCGAGCAGGCCGCGGCGGCGGAGCAGCGCATCCGGCTCCGGCGGACGGCCGCGGAACGCCTCGTAGGCGGCTTCCGGATCGACCGACCCGCCCGACGAATAGATGTCGTCGTGCAGACGCTTGGCCACGGCAGGATCGAAGATGTCCCCGGCCTCCTCGAACGCGCCGAAGGCGTCGGCGTCCATCACCTCCGACCACATGTAGCTGTAATAGCCGGCAGCGTAGTGGTCGCCGGTGAAGATGTGGCCGAACTGCGTCGGACGGTGACGCAGCGCGATCTCCTCGGGCATGCCGATCTTCTCCAGCTCGCGTCTTTCGAAGGCGCGGACATCCTCCGCGGCGGCTGCCGGCTGGGTGTGGAATTCCAGGTCCACCAGCGCCGACGAGACGAACTCGACCGTGGCAAAGCCCTGGTTGAATTTCCGCGCGGCGAGGAAGCGTTGCAGCAGGTCGTCCGGCAGCGGCTCGCCGGTCTGGTAGTGGCGGGCGAACTTCTGCAGCACCTCGGGCCGCTCCTGCCAGTGCTCGTAGAGCTGCGAGGGCAGCTCGACGAAATCGGTGAACACCGAGGTGCCCGACAGCGAGGGATAGGTCACGTTGGAGAGCATGCCGTGCAGGCCGTGGCCGAACTCGTGGAACAGGGTGCGGGCATCGTCGGGCGACAACAGCGACGGCTCGCCGCCCGCGCCCTTGGCGAAATTGCAGATGTTGAGAACCAGCGGCGCGACGTCGCCGTCGAGCTTCTGCTGGTCGCGCAGCGAGGTCATCCAGGCGCCGGAGCGCTTCGATGGCCGGGCGAAGTAGTCGCCATAGAACAGCGCCTTGTGCTTGCCGTCCGGCCCCTTCATCTCCCAGACCCGGACGTCCGGGTGCCAGACCGGAATGTCCTTGCGCTCCTCGAAGGTGACGCCGAACAGGCGCGTGGCACAGTCGAAGGCGGCGGCGATCATGTTGTCGAGGCCGAGATACGGCTTGATCGCGGAATCGTCGAAATTGGCGCGCTGCAGACGGAGCTTCTCGGCGTAGAAGCGCCAGTCCCAGGGGGCGAGCCTGAAATTGCCGCCCTCTTCCGTGATCAGCGCCTGCATCTCGTCGCGGTCGGCAAGCGCGCGGGCCCGGGCCGGCTTCCAGACCCGCTCCAACAGGTTGCGCACCGCGTCCGGCGTCTTGGCCATGGAATCCTCGAGCCGGTAGGCGGCGTAGGTCGGATAGCCCAGGAGCCTGGCGCTCTCCTCGCGCAGCTTCAGGATCTCGACAATGGTCGCGTTGTTGTCATTGGCGTTGCCGTTGTCGCCGCGCGCGATGAAGGCCTTGTAGACCTTCTCGCGGAGGTCACGCCGGGCGGAGCTCTTCAGGAACGTCTCGACCGAGGAGCGCGAGAGCGTGACGATGGCCTTGCCCGCCATGCCGCGCTCTTCCGCCGCAGCCTTGGCGGCGGCGACAAAGCTCTCCGGCAGGCCCTGGCGATCGGTCTCCCCGAGCTCCATGAACCAGTCCTGCTCGTCGCCGAGCAGATGATGGCTGAAGCCGGTGCCGAGCTGGGCCAGCCGCTCGTTGATCTCGGCCATCCGGGTCTTGGCCTCCTCGGAGAGGCCGGCGCCGGCGCGGTGGAAGCGGGTGTAGGTGCGCTCCAAGAGGCGGAGCTGCTCGGGCGTGAGACCGAGACCCGCGCGGTTCTCGTGCAGATGGGCGATGCGGCCGAACAGCACGGCGTTCATCATGATCGGATTCCAGTGCCGCGCCATCCGCAAGGAGACCTCCTTGTCGATCTCCAGGATGGCCGGGTTGGAATGCGCCGAGACGAGGTCGTAGAAGACCGCCGCGACCTTGCTCAAGAGCTTGCCCGAGCGCTCCAGCGCCGTGATGGTGTTGGCGAAGTCGGGCGCCGCGGGATCGTTGGTGATCGCCGCAATCTCGGCGGAATGGTCGGCGAAGGCCTGCTCGAAGGCCGGCAGGAAATGCTCCGGCTTGATCTCGTCGAAAGGCGGGGTCGCGAACGGCGTCACCCAGGCCTTCAGCAGCGGATTGGTCTCGGGGTCCGTAAATTGGCGGGGTTCTGACATCACAAGTCCCGGATTTCGTGGCTCTATTGCTGCGGCCAGCTATAGCACGCGTGGGGCTTTTTTGGGCCGTTTGCCCTTGCTCCCGGCCGCCTTTTCGGGGAGATTGCGGCCCTCGAAGCCAGGACCCTCTGAAACCATGAACGCGCCTTCCTCATCGTCCCGCCGGATCGTCTGGCCCAGCGTCATCACCGTCATCAGCGCCGCCATCCTGATCGGCGCGGAGGTGTTCGGCGCGGCCTTTGCGGGCGGCTGGGCGCTCGCGATCCTGTTCGGGCTCGGCGACCAGGGCGCCCATATCCTGCAGGCCGTGCTGTTCGCACTCGGCGTGCTCGTGATGACCGCCTTCATCCGCGGCGCTCAGCGCATCGAGCCCTTCACCAAGCGCGGCTGACGCGTCTCGCGCGTGGGCAACACGCGCAGCGCAGCGAAAACTTAACGCGCGTTCATCTCCCGCGTCGCTCGCGCAACAGCGCGCAAGCAGATGTTAGGCAATTCTGTCCGCAGCCTAAAAAAATTCTTGCGAAGCAGAGTCAAAACGCTTATGTGCGGACTTGCCCAATTTCGCACGTGCCTGTGGTCGTGTGTCAGTCGGTAGGTATCCGGACAAGAGGCCGGACAGCCGCCAAGGGGTGAAGAAGCCGAGGGGCTCTTCGGAAGTGCGGAAGTCGGAAGACCGAGGTCGCAAGACCAGAAAGTCGGAAGACGAAGCAAACCCGGAGCGCCCAGCATCTCTCTCAAAGAGATGCCATGTCGAAGGTGACTTCGCTCTTTGCAACCGTGACTGGCAGCCGGAGGCGAACCGGCGCACCCCGCTCTCAACGGGGGACGCGACTTAAAGCAACGACGGATCGGGCTTTTTTGGTCTCTACCGGCATTCCAACGCCGGCGCGGGCTACTGAAAAGGCTTGTCCTTCATTGCCAGGTGAGCGGGCGGGAAACTCTCCCAACCAATCCACGGCAGCACAGTCTGGTTTGAGTTTTTTGGCCTCGACGCGCCTCCATCGCGCGATGCGGCCGAAGCACTCTCATCAGACGTCATGTTGATACGGCTCCCGTCGCTGGGGCCGTTGGAGAGTGCCATGACCGAACGTATCCAGGAATTCCTGCGCAACCGCCGCAACGAAGGCCTCGACATCGAGCCGTGCCTCGTCGTCGACCTCGAGGTCGTGCGCGACAATTACCAGAGCTTCGCCAAGGCGCTGCCCGACAGCCGCGTGTTCTATGCCGTCAAGGCGAACCCGGCGCCGGAAGTGCTGTCCCTGCTCGCCTCCATGGGCTCCTGCTTCGACACCGCCACGGTCGCCGAGATCGAGATGGCGCTGGCCGCGGGTGCGACGCCCGACCGCGTCTCCTTCGGCAACACGATCAAGAAGGAGCGCGACATCGCGCGCGCCTTCGCGCTCGGCATTCGGCTGTTCGCGGTCGATTGCGCCGCCGAGGTCGAGAAGGTCGCCCGTGCCGCCCCCGGAGCGAAGGTGTTCTGCCGCATCCTCTATGACTGCGCCGGCGCCGAGTGGCCGCTGTCGCGCAAGTTCGGCTGCGACCCGGAAATGGCGGTCGAGGTGCTCGACCTCGCCAAGCGCCTGGGCCTGGAGCCGTGCGGCATCTCCTTCCATGTCGGCTCGCAGCAGCGCAAGGTGAAGGCGTGGGACCGTGCGCTGGCGATGGCCTCGCAAGTGTTCCGCGACTGCGCCGAGCGCGGCATCAACCTGTCCATGGTCAACATGGGCGGCGGCTTCCCGACCAAGTACCTGAAGGACGTGCCGCCGGTCGTGACCTACGGCCGCTCGATCTTCCGCGCGCTGCGCAAGCACTTCGGCAACCAGATCCCGGAGACCATCATCGAGCCGGGCCGCGGCATGGTGGGCAACGCCGGCATCATCGAATCCGAGGTCGTGCTCATCTCGAAGAAGAGCGACGAGGACGAGGTGCGCTGGGTGTACCTGGACATCGGCAAGTTCGGCGGTCTCGCCGAGACCATGGACGAGTCGATCCGTTACGCCATCCGCACCCGTCATGACGGTGCGGACATGACGCCGTGCGTGCTCGCGGGTCCGACCTGCGACAGCGCCGACGTGCTGTACGAGAAGAACCCGTATCCGCTTCCCGTCACGCTCGAGATCGGCGACAAGGTGCTGATCGAAGGCACCGGGGCCTATACGTCGACCTACTCGTCGGTGGCGTTCAACGGCATCCCGCCGCTGAAGACGTATCACATCTGATCCGCCTCTTGGTTCTAGAGGCCTGACGAACCCGGGAGCCGGTCCGCCGGCTCCTCATCCACCATTTAGATTTCTGACGACGTCTTGGACAGGCGTGCTGCGCGCACGCCGGTTCAAGCGGGGACTGACGTGCCATGACTGCTCCTCGGAAGCCGCAAGTTGCCCTCACCTCGAAAGCCGCTCCGTTCGTGATCCGCGCGGAACGTGCTACCGACGTCGCGACGCGCGAAACGCTGCTCGATGCCTGCTTTGGCGAGACCCGCCATGGCCGCACCTGCCAGCGCCTGCGCGACGGACGCGCGCCCGCTGCAGGCCTTGCCCTGTCGGCGATGCGCGAGGGCAAGCTCGTGGGAACCGTGCGGCTGTGGCATGTCAGCGCCGGAGGCAGGCCCGCTCTGGTCCTCGGACCGCTGGCGGTCGACCCTGCCTGCCGCGAGCTCGGGATCGGCGCCGCGCTGATGCATCAAGCGCTGGCCGCCGCCCGGGCGCGCGGGCATGACGCCGTGATCCTGCTCGGCGATGCCCCCTATTACGCCCGGTTCGGCTTCTCGACCGAGAAGACCGCGGAGCTGTCGCTGCCCGGCCCGTTCGAGCGCGACCGCCTGCTGGCGATCGAGTTCACCGATGGTGCGCTCGATGGCGCCGCCGGGATGATTGTCCCGACCGGCGCGGCCCTGCCCAAACGGAGGTCGGTTCGCGCGCCTGAGGCGCACGCGGCCTGAGGGATCGCTCCTGTAGCGACGACCTAGGCCGCATCGAGCGGCAACGCCCTGCCGCGCCTGCGCGAGGCCCTTCCTTTGGGGTTGCGCAGGCCCCCGAAACGCCCTTTAAACCCCGCGAAACACCCCTTCAGTCGAGGCCCATGACCATGTCCCGTCGCCTGATCTCCACCGGCTCCCCGCTCGAGAAGACCGTCGGCTACAGCCGTGCCGTGATCGACGGCGAGTTCGCCTTCGTCGCGGGAACCACCGGCTATGACTACACCACGATGACGATGCCATCAGATGTCACGAGCCAGTCACGCAACTGCTTCAAGACCATCGCCGCCGCACTGACGGAGGGCGGCTTCGAGATGGCCGATATCGTCCGTGCGACCTACTACGTGACCGACGCCAGCTACATCGACGCCCACTTCGCCGTCTGCGGCGAGGTCCTCGCCGACATCAGGCCGGCGGCGACGTTGCTGGTCGTCAGCGCCCTCGCCAGGCCCGAGATGAAGGTCGAGATCGAAGTCACCGCCAAGCGCCGCGGCACCTAAAAAGCGCCGCAGCATCTGACAAGCGCCGCAGCGCCTGATCCATCCCTCACTGCCAGCACTTTCCGGAGAACCCATCCCATGAGCCCTCCCTCGCAGATCTACGCGAAGATCACCGGCCCCATCGTCATGGTCGGATTCGGCTCCATCGGCAAAGGCACGCTGCCGTTGATCGAGCGGCATCTCGACTACGACAAGTCGCGCATCACCGTGCTCGATCCCAAGGACGAGGGCCGCAAGGCACTTTGCGAGAAGCACAATGTCCGCTTCATCCAGAAGGGCCTGACCAGGGACAATTACCGCGAGGTGTTGACCCCGCTGCTCACCGAGGGCGGCGGCCAGGGCTTTTGCGTCAATCTCTCGGTCGATACCGGCTCGACCGACATCATGGAGCTCTGCAACGAGCTCGGCGCGCTCTACATCGACACCGTCAACGAGCCCTGGCTCGGGTTCTATTTCGATCCCTCGAAGGGCCCGGAAGCGCGCTCCAACTACGCGCTGCGCGAAACGACGCTGGCCGCCAAGAAGGCCCGTCCAGCCGGCTCGACCACGGCCGTCTCCTGCTGCGGCGCCAATCCGGGCATGGTCTCCTTCTTCGTCAAGCAGGCGCTGCTCAATGTCGCCGCCGATCTGAAGCTCAATGCCCCCAGGCCGAAGACCAAGGGCGAATGGGCGGATTTGATGCGGCAGGCCGGCATCAAGGGCATCCACATCGCCGAGCGCGACACCCAGCGCTCGAAGAAGCCGAAGGAGCCTGACGTCTTCGTCAACACCTGGTCGGTGGAAGGCTTCCTGTCGGAAGGCATGCAGCCATCCGAGCTCGGCTGGGGCACCCATGAGAAATGGATGCCCGAGAATGCGCACACCCATGAAGCCGGCTGCGGCGCCGCCATCTACCTGATGCAGCCCGGCGCCAACACGCGCGTGCGCACCTGGTGCCCGACCCGCGGCGCCCAGTATGGCTTCCTGGTCACCCACAACGAGTCGATCTCGATCGCCGATTATTTCACCGTGCGCGATGCGTCGGGCAAGGCGATCTACCGGCCGACCTGCCACTATGCCTATCATCCGGCTGACGATGCCGTGCTGTCGCTGCATGAAATGTTCGGCCGGGCCGGGAAGATGCAGGAGAAGCACCACATCCTCGACGAGAACGAGATCGTCGACGGCATCGACGAGCTCGGCGTGCTGCTGTTCGGCCATGACAAGAATGCCTATTGGTTCGGCTCGCAGCTCTCCATCGAAGAGACGCGCGAGCTCGCGCCCTACCAGAACGCCACCGGCCTGCAGGTGACCTCCGCCGTGCTCGGCGGCATGGCCTGGGCGCTGGAGAACCCCAATGAAGGCATCGTCGAAGCCGACGAGATGGATTTCGAGCGCCTGCTCGAAATTCAGCTGCCCTATCTCGGCCCGGTGAAGGGTTTTTATACCGACTGGACTCCGCTGACGGATCGTCCCGGACTGTTCCCGGAAGATATCGACAGCAGCGACCCCTGGCAGTTCCGGAATATTCTGGTGCGGTAAGGGGGCAAGCGCTCGACTGTCATGCCCCGGCTTGACCGGGGCATCCAGTACGCCGCGGCTTCTCCGCATTCCATAGCTGTCTCTGGAATACTGGATCGCCCGGTCAAGCCGGGCGATGACACCGTCTCGGTATAGAGAGCTCGTTCCCCGCCTACTTCTTCTCAATCGGCGGCGCGATCTTCTCGGCCGGGGCCGGCGGCAGTGCTGGTTTGGCCGCGCCTGCCGCGCCCTGCGTCTGCGGCTCGGGCCGTGCCGGCTCAGGGGCCGGCGTGGTCGGCCGGTCGCCGCCGGGCTTCGCCTCCGCGGGCACTTTGCTCTGTTCGTCGGACGGGGTGCCCTGGAGCGGGGGCGTCGCCTGTGCCAGCTGCATCCGGCTTTCGGCGCGGATTTGCGCCAGCGACATCACCGACACCACAACGCCTGCTGCGAACAGCGCACCGGCGATTGTCAGGTTGAGCTTCAGTCTGTGCTTGTCATCTCGGCCGGGCATGTCGATCACCGCCTTTGTCCTGGGGATCAACGAGTTTGGGGCGCGCCGGTTCCGGAACCGAAGACGCGGGGAACCCACGCGCCAAAACGCCGCGCTACTCCGTTGTGCTGACTTGCCAGGTCGCATGCCGCACGCCTGGGAGATGCTGCAGATCGGTCGCGACCGCGTTCAGCTCGTTCGGGTCGACCGCGCTCGCAACCAGCCTGGCGGCGATCTCCAGAATGTCCTCGCTGATCTCGGCGACTTCGATATCGGCCACCGCATATTTCGCCGCCTCGAGCTTGTCGACGAGGCGGTCGCGCATGTCGGGCAATGCGTCGGCCGCCACCGCGAGCTTGAAATAGTAGGTCGCCTCCAGCGCCTTCTCATTCAGCGGGATGCGGTTGATGGCGTTGACCAGCGGGCGCAGCATGGTGTTGCCGGCGATGACGAACACGGTCAGCGCGGCCGCCTGCGCGACCATGTCGGCGCCGGCGCAGGAGCCGACCGCGGCCGAGGCCCATAGCGTCGCTGCCGTATTGAGGCCGCGCACGTCCATGCCCTGCTTCATGATGACACCGGCGCCGAGGAAGCCGATGCCGGAGACGACGTAGGAGATCACTCGCACCGCGCCGTCGGCGCCGGTCAGGTGCATGGCGAGATCGACGAAGGCGGCCGCTCCCACCGCAACCAGCACGTTGGTGCGCAGCCCCGCGGTGCGTTGGCGGTACTGCCGCTCGGCGCCGATCAAGGTGCCCAGCACGAAGGCCGTGGTCAGGCTGATCAGCGTGTCGGCGAAATCGGCAAGCTGGAAGGTCGTCAGAAAGCGCATGAATTGAGCTGCCGTAGCGTGGGCAAAGGCGCGCTCTTCGCGCGACGTGCCCACCACTTTTGCTTTGCGGAGAGAGATGTGGGCACGGCGCAAGAGCGCCTTTGCCCACCCTACGGCCTGAAGGATGACAGTTTAAAGCTCGAGCAGACCGCCGTCCCCATTTTCGTCGGCAAACGCCAGCAGCGTGCCTTTGGCGTTCCAGGCGAGCGCGGCCACGGGAGGCGTGCCGTTGCGACGGACCAGGATCTCCGCGCCGTCCTCCATGCGGACCATCAGCACGGTGCCGTCGCTATAGCCGGCGGCGAGGATGTCGTTCTTGGGATGACAGGCGACCACGGAGACGCGCGCCTGCAGCGGCGCGAGCATGGCAGGCTCCTTCCCCATCGGACCCTCCTTGCTGCCGAACGGCCAGATGATCACGGTGTCGGCGCCCGAGGTCGCGAGCCCCTTGCCGCCGGCGCTCCAGGACATCGAGCGGACGCGGCCGGGATAGCCGGTCATGCGCATGTGCCTGTTGTCGGCAAGCCGCCAGCCGTGCAGCGCCGGCTCGTGCATCGCTGTCACGAGAAACTTGTTGTCGGGGCTGAAGGTGACCGCGTGGTGCGAGCCGGCCCAGGGCAGGAATTCGGCCGATCCCGCCATGTTCGGAAACCACAGCGTCACGCCGTTGTAATGCGCGATTGCGACCCGCAGACCCTTCGGCGCGAAGGCAAGGCCGCCGACGGTCGAGGGCACGTCGAGCGACTTCTCCTCGGCCTTGCCGCTCTTGACGGTCGCGGTCTTGCCGGCGGACCAGGCGAAGGCGCCGTCGGCCTGCAGCGCCACCGCGTCGATCCAGCGCCGCTTGGGATCGGTGGCGAGCAGCGTCACCTCGCCCTTGGCGTCGAGCGAGACCACCTTGCCGTCGTCGCCGCCCATCACGATGCGCTTGCCGTCGGAGGCGGTCGAGAGAATGCCGCCGCCATGCACGGCGACCGTGGTGATCTCGCAATTGGCATCGACGAATGCGACGTTCTCCTCGCCGCCGACAAAGACGGCGCGATCCCTCAGGAAATGCACCGAGGTCACGGCCATGCCGAGCGCAACAGGCTTGACGCGGTCGGTGACGGAAACGATCGAAGCGGAATCGGGAGCCGGCGTAAACTCTTTCATCACGAGACGATGCAGCTCTCAAAGCCCTTGCGGATTGCCTCTTCGGGCAATTCGCGGCCGATGAAGACGAGGCGGCTCTCGCGCGGCTCGCCATCCTTCCACTTCCGCTGGTGGTTGCCCTCCAGCATCATGTGGACGCCCTGGAAGACGTAGCGGTCGTCGTCGTCGTGGAAGGCGAGGATGCCCTTGGAGCGCAGGATCTTGCCGCCCTCGACCTGCACCAGGTTCTGCAGCCAGGGCATGAACACGTTGGGATCGAGCGGCTTGTCGGTCTTCAGCGAGAGCGACTGCATGTCCTCGTCGTGATAGTGCTTCAGGCCGTGACCGTGATGATGGTGATGATGGTCGTGGTCGTGATGGTGGTGATGATCATGGTCGTGATCATGATCGTCGGCCTCGAGGAAATCCGGCTCGATGTCGAGGATGCGGTCGAGATCGAACGCACCGCGATCGAGCACGTCGGCCAGCGCCACCGAGCAGCGCTCGGTGCGGTGCAGCTTCGCATAGGGGTTGATGCCGCGGATGCGCGCCTCGACCTCGGCGAGCTCGCCCTTGTTGACGAGATCGGTCTTGTTCAGCACGATGACGTCGGCAAAAGCGATCTGGTTCTTCGCCTCGGGCGCGTCCTTGAGCCGGTCGGACAGCCATTTGGCGTCGGCGACCGTCACGACCGCATCGAGCCGCGCGTTCTTCTGCACGTCCTCGTCGACGAAGAAGGTCTGCGCGACCGGCGCCGGATCGGCAAGACCGGTGGTCTCGACGATGATGGCGTCGAACTTGCCCTTGCGCTTCATCAGGCCGTCCATGATGCGGACGAGGTCGCCGCGCACGGTGCAGCAGATGCAGCCGTTGTTCATCTCGAACACTTCCTCGTCGGCGCCGATGATGAGATCGTTGTCGATGCCGATCTCACCGAACTCGTTGACGATGACGGCGTATTTCTTGCCGTGGTTTTCGGACAGGATGCGGTTCAGCAGCGTGGTCTTGCCGGCTCCGAGATAGCCGGTCAGCACGGTCACGGGAATCTTCTGGGAGGTCGCTTCAGACATAACAACTCCGGACGTCAAGGCTTTTTCGCGCGACGCGAGGCGGGGTGGCCCCTGCCCTAATGGTCAAGCGCGCTGGTCAGGGCCTTTATATTGTGCCTGACCATGTCAATGTAAGTGGGTGCGGGCCCCTTTTCGCCGGTCAAACCGTCCGAAATCAGGGTCCCGCCGACCTTGGCACCGGTCTCGGCCGCGATCCGCCGGATCAGGCGATCGTCGGTGATATTTTCCAGGAACACAGCCGGGATTTTCTGGGCCTTGATCTGGCCGATGATGGCCGCAATGTCCCGCGCGCTGGGCTCGGTTTCCGTGGAGACGCCCAGGGGGGCGATGAACTGGATACCGTATTCGGCAGCGAAATAGCCGAAGGCGTCGTGGGTGGAGATCACCTTGCGACGATCGGCCGGGATTTTGGCAACGGCGTCGCGGACCTCGCGATCGAGCGTTTCGAGATTTTCCAGATAGGCCTTAGCCCGGGCGCGGAAGATCTCCGCGTCATCCGGGACGGCGGCGGCCAATGCATTGGCGATGTCGGTCACGTAGACCTTGGCATTGGGGACCGACTGCCAGGCATGAGGATCCGCGGCCGAGCCGAGTTTCAGCGGCGCAATGCCCGCGCTCGCGGTGACCACCTGCGCCTTGCTGCCTGCGGATTGCACGAGGCGCGGCAGCCAGCCCTCCAGGCCGAGCCCGTTGACGATGACGAGCTTCGCCGCCGCGACCCGCTTCGCATCGCTAGGAGCCGGCGCATAGACGTGGACGTCGCTGTCGGGCCCGACCAGCGTCGTCAGGTTGATGCGGTCACCACCGACATTGCGAACGAAATCGCCGAGGATCGAGAAGCTCGCAACGACGTTGAGCCGCTCCGCGGCCTCAAGCGGCGAGGCGATCAGCAACAGTGCACAAAGCAGGATGAGCCGCATCGTCATGCTTCCAGATGCCGGCCGGGAAATAGATGCCGGACGATGCCGCCGACGCGGCCGAACAGGACGGAGACGATGTAGAGCACCGTCGCCACCAGAATGATCGCGGGGCCTGAAGGCACGCGGGTCTGGAACGAAAGCACGAGGCCGGCATAGCCGGAGACGGCAGCGGCCACCACGGCGATGCAGATCATCGCGGTGAGATCGCGCGACCAGAACCTTGCGATGCCCGCGGGAAGGATCATCAGCCCCACCGCCAGCAGCGTGCCCAGCGCCTGAAAGCCGTTGACGAGGTTGATGACGACCAGCGCGAGGAAGGCGAGATGGGCCGGGCCGCCGGCCCGGCTCACGGTGCGCAGGAACAGGGGATCGACGCTCTCGATCACCAGCGGGCGGTAGATCACCGCGAGCACCAGCAGCGTCACCGTGGCGTTGAAGGCGACCACCAGCAGGGTCTGGTCGTCCATCGCGAGGATGTTGCCGAACAGCACGTGCAGCAAGTCGATATTGGTGCCCTTGATCGAGACGATGGTGACGCCGAGCGCCAGCGAAGCGAGATAGAAGGTCGCGAGCGAGGCGTCCTCCTTCAGCCCGGTCGAGCGTGCGACCACACCGGCGAGGATCGCGACGGCAAAGCCGGCGATCAGGCCGCCGGCCGTCATCGCGAACAGATTGAGGCCGGAGAGCAGGAAACCGACGGCCGCGCCGGGCAGGATCGCATGCGCCATGGCGTCGCCGACGAGGCTCATCCGGCGCAGCATCAGGAACACCCCGATCGGCGCGCCCGCCAGCGCCAGCGCGATCACGGCGGCCAGCGCCCGCCGCATGAACTCGAATTCGGTGAACGGACCGATCAGCGCGTCATAGAGCATCGGAGTTCAGGCCGCCCGCGAGCTGATATCATCGGCCGCGCAGGCCGCCGCGCTGTCGTCGAATGCCTCGCACATCCGCATCGCGACCAGCAGGTTTTCCGGCGTCAGCACCTCCGCCGTCGGTCCCCACGCGACCGGGCCGCGCGCCAGCACCAGTGTTTCGGCGAAATGGTTGCGCACCATCTCCATGTCGTGCAGCGCGGCGAGCACGGTGCGGCCCTCGCCGTGCCAGCGCTTCACCAGCGCAAGCAGGTCGGTGGTGGTCTTGCTGTCGATGGCGTTGAAGGGCTCATCCAACACGATCAGGCTGGCATCCTGGAGCAGCACCCGCGCGAACAGCACGCGCTGCATCTGGCCGCCGGAGAGCGTGCCGATCGGGCGGTTCTCGAACCCGCTGAGGCCAACGGCTCCGATTGCGCGGAGTATCTTGTCGCGCGCGGCCTTGCCGATGCCGCCGAACAGGCCCGTGCCACGCCACAGCCCGGTGCCGACGAAATCGAACACCGAAATCGGGAAGCTGCGGTCGATCTCCGCACTCTGCGGCAGATAGGCGATGTCCCTGCTGTCGAGCCCGCCGAGATGGATGCTGCCGTCGAGCGGCCTCAGGATGCCGACGATGCCGCGCAGCAGCGTCGACTTGCCGGCGCCGTTCGGACCGATCACCGCAACCAGCGCACCCGGCGCGACCTCGCCGCTGAGATGATGCACGGCGGGGTGCCGGTCGTAGCCGAGCGTGACATTGTGGAAATGCAGCGCTGCCATCCTCACCTCATCGCCAGCAAGACGATGCCCCACAGCACGGCACAGACGGCGAGCGCGGCCGCGAGACGGCCCGCCATGGTCATGCGCAGGATCGACCAGGGCGCGGCCTGGGCGGGGTGCGGCGAAGCCGCATCGTGGACATGGGCGTGGGTGTGATCGTGCCCGTGCGAATGCTCGTCGCCGTGACCGTGGGAGTGGCCATGAGCATGGTCGTGCTGGTGGGCGTGGGACGCGGCGGGAGCCATTTGCAGACGTTATATTATAACATTACGCCTGTCCACGGCTGGACCGACATCCCGGCTCAGGGCTTGCCGATCACCATGGCGATCGCCGCTGCCACGAACGGGAACGGCACCGAGACGGCGCAGCGGAACCAGACGAAACGGGCGGGCATGAACGGGATCTCCCACAAGATCACCCGCTGGAAGGCAAACAACGCCCAAGCGACGACATAGGCGACCACCTGCGGCATCCCACCGCCCGACTTCAGCGCCACGGTGCCGATGGAGAAGCCGACCACGGGGCCGCCGGGCGTGGCTGCGCCGGCGACCACGGCGGTGGCAACCCCGAGCCAGCCGCTATCCGGGCCGAGCCAGCCGGTGATCACCTCCTGCGGGATGATGGCGGCGATGTAGCCGGAGCCGATCACGCCGAGCGCAATCCGCGGCACGATGTTGACGAAGTCCATCGTGCCTTCGCGCAAGGATGCCTTGAACACCGGCGCGCCGCGGCGAAAGGCGATCAGCCCGACGCCGAGCACCGAACCCCACAGCAGAACGTCGATCAGAAGCGCTGCGCTCAACTCTCGTCGTCCTTCGCGAGGGGCTTCGGATAGAGCCTGATGTAGACGAAGCGGCCGAGCGCGCCGGCGAGCACGGGCAGCGGCAGCGAGATCAAAATCCGCCACAGCGTGAAATCGGTGCCCATGATCGGGATTTCCCAGGCGACCGCCCGGCCATAGCCGATCAGCGTCCAGCTCACGACCATGGCGATGGTTGCGCCGAAATCGGCGCCGACCGCGAGGAGTGCGCTGGCGACCGGATAGGCGGTGAAGGGACCGCCGGGCAGGATTGCGCCGAAGGCGGTGCCGATCAGCAGGCCCATCAGCCCGGATTTCGGCCCGAGCGAGCGCGAGACTTTCTCGTGCGGCAGGATTTCCGAGATGAAGGCGCCGAGCAGGCAGCCGGCGAGCACGCGCGGCAGGATGCCCGAGAACAGCGAGAGATCGTGGGTGAGTATGTCCAGAACGCCGTCGGTGCCGTCGCGCCGCCAGACCAGTGCCGCACTCACCGCCACCAGAGCTGCGATGATGATGGTCGACCAGCCGATCGGCTTGCGGACCCGGCCCGGCCGCGGCTCGGATTCCGCGTCGCCGCCAGGCGCCGGATTGTTCGGGGAAGGTTCTGACAACGGGGCTGGGTCGCTCGAGGATGATGCCCGCCCTGATTAAGGGCCGTGTTCCCCCGATGCAAACGGTACGATGACAGACCCGTGCGCGCTCGGCGCAGGGCAATTCCGCACAGCAAAAAAGGCGGTCGCGCCTGCGACCGCCTTTGTTTCTGTCATTCCGGGGCGGCGCGTCAGCGCCGAGCCCGGAATCCATCGGGCGTCACCCGAACGGACAATGGATTCCGGGCTCGCGCTTTCGCGCGCCCCGGAATGACATCGTCACGCCTTCTCGAACAGGGACTCCACGTATTCCCAGTTCACGAGGTTCTCGACGAACGCCTTGAGATAATCAGGGCGGCGGTTGCGATAGTCGATGTAGTAGGAGTGCTCCCAGACGTCGCAGCCGAGGATCGGGGTGGCGCCGTGCACCAGCGGATTCTCGCCGTTCGGGGTCTTGGAGATCTCGAGCTTGCCGTTCTTGACCTGGAGCCAGCACCAGCCGGAGCCGAACTGGCCGACGCCGGCCGCCTGGAAGTCCGTCTTGAACTTCTCGAAACCGCCGAGGTCCTCGTTGATCTTCTTCTCGATCTTGCCCGGCAGCTTGGTGCCGCCGCCATTGGGCTTCATCCAGCTCCAGAAATGGATGTGGTTGTAGTGCTGGCCGGCGTTGTTGAACACCGCAGGGTTCTTGCCGAACGAGCCCTTGACGATCTCTTCAAGGGACTTGCCTTCCCATTCGGTCCCCTTGAGCGCGTTGTTGCCGTTGGTGACGTAGGCCTGATGATGCTTGTCGTGGTGATATTCCAGCGTCTCCTTCGACATGTACTGGCCGAGGGCGTCATAGGCGTAAGGAAGTGGGGGCAGCGTAAAGGTCATGGCTTCTTGTCCGCAACTGGTGGGGAACGAGTTCTAACGGTCACCCCTTATAGAAGGTTCCGCCGCCATTAAATACCTTAGAATTTGCGAAAGGGCGTGACCGGGCGCGCCGTGCCCGAATGCACAAATTGATCGCAATCGGCCACCGTCGATCAGGCCTGCGGGCCGTGGTAAAATATCATTGCCTTTGAAGCGCTTAAGACAGAACAAGCGCGCCATGAAACGGAGCTGTGGAGGACCACGCCATGAGCATCGAAATCGACATATTGAACGGCGACGCCTCGTGGCCGATCGCGGAGCCGCTGCTTCAGGCGGTCTGGGCACCGCAGTTGGTCGCAGGCAAGCCCTGGGCTCACGTCAAATGGGCCAATGCCGATCTCCGCGTGCTGCTCGAGACGCCCGAGGACGGTCTCGTCTGCCACGTCGGCATCTACTTCCGCACCATCACCTGGAACGGACAGAAGGTTCATGTCGGCGGCATCGGCGGCGTCTCCACGCGCGAGGACCAGCGCGGCCGTGGCTATGCAACCACGGCTATCGAGGCAGCGGTGCATACGATCCGCGCCAACGAGGCGGTCCGTTTCGCCCTGCTGGTCTGCGAGCCGCACAACGCGACCTTCTACCAGGCCCGGAGCTGGCTGCCCTTCAACGGCGAGGTCTATTGCGAGCAGCCGGAAGGGCGGATCCGGTTCACCTACATGGCGCCCTATGTCTTCCACATCGTGCGCGCGCCGACGCTGGGCACGATCGACCTATGCGGCCTGCCGTGGTGAGCCCTGCATGAGCCAGGGCTGCGCCGGCCGCCTCATTCTCTTATAATATGTCGATCATCATTTAATATTCCGCCCGGTGAACATGACGATCGACGCCCCCGCAGATGCCGTCCCGCCGGTTGCGCCGGTCGCCTCCCCCATCGCAAGCCTCCTGACCGCGCCGATCCTGCCGACATTGCTGCGGCTCGCGATCCCCAACATGATCGCGATGGTCGGCAGCACGCTGGTTGCGGTGGCCGAGACCTCCTATATCGGCCGGCTCGGCACCATCCCGCTCGCCGCGATCGCGCTGGTGTTTCCGTTCGCGATGCTGACGCAGATGATGAGCGCCGGCGCGATGGGCGGCGGCGTCTCCTCTGCGATCAGCCGCGCGCTCGGCGCAGGGGATCGCGACCGCGCCGCGACGCTGGCGCTGCATGCCGCCATCATCGGCCTTTGCGGCGGGCTGTTCTTCACGGTGATGATGCTCGCCTTCGGTCGCTCCTTCTTCGCGCTGCTCGGCGGACGCGAGCGCGTCCTCGAGGAGGCCAGCGGCTATTCACAGGTGCTGTTCTCCGGCGCGGTCGCGATCTGGCTCGTCAACACGCTGGCCTCGGTGATCCGCGGCACCGGCGACATGCGCCTGCCTTCGATGACGCTGATCGGAGCGAGCGTGCTCCAGATCGTGCTCGGCGGCACGCTGGGACTCGGCCTGTTCGGCATGCCGCAACTCGGCATGCCGGGGGTGGCCAGCGGCCAGCTGATCGCGTTCAGCTGCGCCGCGCTGTTCTTCCTCTGGTATCTCCTGTCCGGCCGCAGCCGGCTGCCGCTCAATCTCCGCGCCTTCCATTTCGAGCGCGCGATGTTCCTGGACATTCTCAAAGTCGGCGCGGTGGCCTGCCTGTCGCCGCTTCAGACCGTGCTCACCATCCTGATCTTCACAAAGATCCTCGCGACCTTCGGCACCGAGATGCTGGCCGGCTACGGCATCGGTTCGCGGCTGGAATTTCTGCTGATCCCGATCACCTTCGCCTTCGGCATCGCCTCGGTGCCGATGGTCGGCATGGCGATCGGCGCCGGACATGTGAAGCGCGCGCGGCGTGTGGCCTGGACCGCGGCTGCGGCCTCAGGACTCACGGTGGGCCTGATCGGCCTCGCCGTTGCGCTCGCGCCGTCGCTGTGGGTGGGGCTGTTCACGCGCGATCCCGGCGTCACCGCCGCCGCGCACAGCTATTTCCACTGGGCCGGTCCAGCCTTCGTGTTCTTCGGCATGGGCGTGTCGCTCTACTTCTCCTCGCAAGGCGCGGCACGCGTCGGCGGGCCCGTGCTCGCTTCCACGGCACGGCTTCTGATCGTCGCGATCGGCGGCATCGGACTGATGACCGCGCAGGCTCCGGCCTGGACCCTGTTCGCGCTGGTCGGCGGCGCCATGGTCGTGTTCGGGCTCTCGACCGCTGCCTCGGTCGCTTTCGCGCGCTGGGGCAAATGATCGCAGGCAAAATGTTCGGGCAACTGAACGCAGGAATGTGATTCCATCAGGCGTTGCGCGCGCTCGATTTGCTGCTATGGAGGCGCCTCCATTCCAGGGCTCCTCTCCATGACATTCAGATTCGCCGCTCTCACCGTCATTCTGGCTGCGCTGATCGGTGCGCCTTCCGCTTATGCGCAGAACGCCGAAGGGACCTGGCTCACCCAGGCGGGCGATGCGCGCGTCAAGATCAGCAAATGCGGCGGCGGCATCTGCGGCCACATCGTCTGGCTGCGCGAGCCCATGGACACCGCGACCGGCCAGCCCGCCACCGACAGCAAGAATCCCAATCCCGCGCTCGCCAGGCGTCCGATGATCGGCCTGCCCTTGTTCAGCGGCATGGAGCCGGCGGGACCGAACAAATGGTCGGGCCAGATCTACAATGCCGACGACGGCGGCACCTATGCGAGCAACATCAGCCTGACTGGCGCGGACGCGCTGCGGGTCGAAGGCTGCGTCGGCGCGCTCTGCGGCGGCGAGACCTGGACGCGCACGGGCCGCTAACCCGCTGCCATCATCGCCTTCAACGCCGTCGCCGCCGAGGCATAGCCGCCGCGCGCGCCGTCGATGAAATGGACGTGATCGCTGCGCAGTGCCGACGGCGTGAAGCAGGTCATCATCGCGGCGTCCTGCCGATGCAGGCCGTAGCGCACAATGCCTTCGCGCGCGGCGGCTTTGAGACGATCGTTCAACGCGCGCTCGAGCTGCGGCGTGCAGTCCAGTATCATGCGCAGGCCGTCGTCATATTTGCGGAAGTCCGAGTTCTCGACGACCTGGCGCTTGTAGAGGCTGGGCACGAAGCCGCCGATCTTGATGTCGAAGCGCATGATGAGATAGGCGAACAGCGTATAGGCCAGCACGCTGGCTCTGCGCGCGAGCAGCGGCCCCCCGCGCCTGGTGCGGGCCTCGAATTCCACGCCCTGCGGCGGCCATTTCAGCGGCGGCCCCTGCGGCGGCACCGGGCGGCCGCCCTCCGGGCTGCGCTCGACGAGATGGATGATGTCCTCGATCACCTTGCGGAAGGCCGGCGGATCGACGCCGCGCGCCGGCATCACCAGCACCGACAGGATCAGGCCGCGCGCAGCCGGCATCACCTCGAAACGACACGACAGGCCCGAGAGGTCCGGCTGCGTGCCGGCGGGCGCCTCCTCGACGGCAAACTCGCCGCGCTTCATCGCGGCGTCGGCCCAGGCGAGCCCGCCGCCCGAGAACATCGCATAGGACAGATTGGGCGACGGCCCGAACCGGGCGACGCGCACGTCGAGGCCCTGTGCGCGAATGACGCTGACCGGCACCAATGCGACGCGCATGGTCAGATCGAGGTCCTCCCGCACCCAGGTCGCGGTCGCCGCCAGCGCCTCGCGGGCAAGTTCGGCATCGTCAGGCGCCACCGCGAAGCTGGCGCCGTCGCCGCCGAACACGAAGGGGAATTCCCGCCCCTGCAGCGCATTGGTCACCGCCGCGATCACGGCGGCGCCCGCCATGTTCACGGCCTTGTAGCGCAGCGCCGCGATCGCCTTGGTCGAATCGACGATATCGGCCACACCGATGCTCCAGTCGTCCGGCAGCGGCGCATAGAGCGCGGGATCCATCAGGCTGGTGAAGCCTCGGAAGACGGGAATGCCGCCATAGAAGGACTCGCCTGAGCTCATCGGGATTACCGGATGGTTGGAACGCGAAACAAAATACGTGGCAGGATCGATCCGGGTTCGCTGGCCGGCACCCGCTTTCGATCATTGGCCGAAACCGGCCCCGACAACAAGATGCGGCCGCGTTGCAATGGCGCGGCGGGATCATTGATCGGCATCAAACGACCGCGCGGGGAGAGCGGCTATCGACGGTCGGCTCCAAGAGGTTGAGGGCCGCCGGAATTTTCACACGAACGAATCGACTTGCCGAAGCAGCGGCCGTGAGCGGCTAGTGCAGCTGCTCGTCCTCGCGCTTGCGCAGCCGGGATGCAGGGACGTCGTGGCAGCCGACGAGACGCACGAATTGCTGCGGATACATCTCGTGACCGTGAGCGCCGGAATTCTGATGCGACATCGGCGGACAGCGAACCTCATCCGGCTTTACACGGACTGGCTCCGTCAGGGCCCGATTTGAAGCGGTCATGTTTGAAGTGGCCATCGACTGCTCCTCTTCGACTAGGGCAGATCGATTGACGTAACCCAATCGATTGCGGGGCATCTTACGACCAAATCCGGCTGGCTGTCATTGCGCCCGATCAACGCAATTGTGGCAGCCGGGTTCCGCTTACGCCGTGTTCCCGGCATCGATGGTGAACACGGTGCCGGTGACGTTACGGCCGCCGTCGCCCAGAAGGTATTCCACCATGCGCGCGACGTCGTCCGTCTCCGGCAACCGGCGCAGCGCGCTGCGGCCGGCGATGCGCTTGCGGCCTTCGTCGGAGAGAGTGTGCGTCAGCTCGGTGTCGATGAAGCCCGGCGCGATCGCGTTCACGGTGATGCCGAGCTTGCCGACCTCGCGTGCGAGCGAGCGGGTGAAGCCGGTCGCGGCGGCCTTGGTCGCGCCGTAGACGGACAGGCCGTTATAGCCTGTCGTCGCGATGATCGAGGAGATGTTGATGATGCGCCCGGCGCCGTCAGCCATCATCTGCCGGGCCACATATTTGGTGAGGATGATCGGCGACAGCACGTTGAGCTGCACCAGCGCCTCGATCTCGGAATTGTGCATGGTGGCGAGCAGGCCTTCGGTGCCGAGACCGGCATTGTTGACGAGGCCGTAGATCGGGCCGAATTCGTCGCGCACGAGCTTCGCGAAAGCCGGGATCGCATCGATTACGGCAAGATCGCAGGCGCGGAAATGCAGGCGGCCGTCGGCGGCAGCGATGGCCGCGTTGAGCTCGTTGCTTTCGCGCCGCGCCGCCGCGATGACGTTGAAGCCGGCCGCGATCAGGCGCTTGCCGATCGCAAGCCCGATGCCGCGGCTGCCGCCGGTGACCAGAACGTTATGCATCGGTGCGCGCCAGTTTTCCGGCCGGGGTGACGTCGAGCGCCTCGACGAAGCGGAGCACCGCCGGCACCTTGTGGGATGCGAGCTGGGCGCGGCACAGCGCGAGGATCTGGTCGCGGATCTCTTTCGCGCGCGCCGGATCGGTGCCCTCAGCGAGGATCACGTCCGCGACGACGATGCCGCCGGTGATCGGGCTCTTGCGCGACTTCGCGCGGGACATCCGCACGTCGGGATGGCGGTTGATCACCGCCTCGATCTCCTCGGGGTGGACCTTCAGCCCGCCGATATTGATGATGCCGCCGCGGCGGCCGACGAAATAATAGCGGTCGCCGCGCAGCTCGACGATGTCACCGCTGTCGACGAACCCGTCGTCGTCGGTGAGCGCGGCGGCATTGCGGCCGATATAGGCATGGGCCGTGCGCGCCGAGCGGATGCGCAGCGAGCCGTCGACGACCTTCATCTCGACGCCGTTGCGGTTGCCGAGATAGTCGGCCGGAAAGCCTTCCAGCCCGTCATTGACGGCGAAACCAACGCCGGCCTCGGTCGAGGCATAGGCATGGCCGACGGACGCATTGGGAAATCCCGCCTTCAGGCCGTCGAGCACGGCCTGGTCGGCGATCTCGCCGGAGAGGCGGACGTAAGCCGGGGCGAATTGCGCGGCCGAGCCGCTCATCAGGAGCTTGCGCCAGTGCGAGGGCGTGCCGGAGATATGCGAGACATTGCGCGCCTTCAGCCGCGCGACGTGATCGGCGAGCGCCTCATGGGGATCGGATAGCACTAACGAGCCGCCGGAGAGGATGGCGCGGAGAAAGATTTGCAGGCCACCATAGCGGCGGATGTCGTAGAACGTCGCCCAGACCGGTGCAGGTCCGCGTGCGGGGGCTTCGGCGACGATCGCGCCGGTCAGCGCTTCCAGCGTATGGCCGGCGATCTTTGGCACGCCCGAGGTGCCCGAAGTCAGCATCAGCCACTCGGTGGCGCGCTCGGTCCTGGCCGGCGCGGCGGCTTGAAGCGGCAATTGCGCGGTGACGATCAGCGGCACGTCGGACGCAGCCCAGCGATCGGGCTCATCGGTGACGACAGCATCGATCCCGGCGTCCGCAATCAATGCATCGAGATACGCCGGATTGAGGTCCGGCGGACACAGCAGCATGCGGCGGGCGATGCCGTCGAGCTCGATCATGGCAAGGCCGGACCGGAGCTGGTCCGACAGCCTGAGCAGCACGGCGCGGCCTGACAATTCGTGCCGCCGGCCGCCCAGAACCGTGTGCGACAGGATGTCGGTCAGCGACACGACATCGTGCGCATCGGAGATGGTGCGGCCTTTCAGCTCAGCGCCGAGATGGTCGCGAAGCGCAAAGATCTCACGCGGGGACATTTTCGTAGGCCCGCACGAAATCGCCCACCGTGGCGGGGAACGCAGCGTCCTCGGAAATGGTAAAGGGGTCGACGCCGGTTTCGTCCTCGAGGCGCGCGACCAGGATGGCGAAGGCGAGCGAGTCGAAACCCGTCTCATGCAGGGACAGATCGTCCGAGAGGGCGGGAAGCGTGACGTGCTGCTCCTTGGCGATCTGCTGGATCGCTTCAATGACCTTTGACCTTACCGACATGGCTGGCTCGCTTTTGTTATCGATCTCGTTGTTGCGGCGGCTCTTGATGACCGCCTCCCCATGGCGGTCTGTTTACCCGACAGAAGTAAATGGCTTCTTGGACAATTCAGATAAAATTGGACCTATCTCTCGATTTCGGTTGCTCTACAGCCTGATCGTGCCGCCCGAGATTGCCGCATACGCCTTCTCGTCCAGCGAAACGTAGCCGCCGGATGTCGGATCGAGCATGAACAACGGATCGGAGACCGCGGCCGGGTCAAACCCCTCGCGGGCCAGCTCGCCCTTCTTCTGCTTGAAGGTCTCGGTGGCATCGAGCTCGCGCGAGATGCGGATGAAAAGCGGGCGGGCGTAAACCGGCAGGCGCTGCGCCAGATGAGCGGGCAGCGCGCCGATGTCAAAGCCCTCGTTCACGACGATCGCGCTCATGCCGGCCCGGCCGTCGGCGCCGGGAACGCTGACGCCATAGGTGGTGGCATCGACCACGCCGCTGAAATCGCGCACCGCGTCGTTCACCTCGGAGGTCGCGACATTCTCGCCCTTCCAGCGGAACGTGTCGCCGATACGATCGACGAAATGGAAGAATCCCTTGTCGTCCATCCGCATCAGATCGCCGGTGCGGAACCAGGCATCGCCCTTGGCGAAGACGTCGCGCAGGATCTTCTTCTCGGTCTCACCCTCGTCGGTGTAGCCCTCGAACCGTCCCCCGCCCTCGTCCGCGGTGCCGATGCGGCCGATGGCTTCGCCGGCCTCGCCGCGGCTGCAGGCGATGCAGAAGCCCTCGTCATTGCGCAGCGGCGCGCCGCTATCGGGGTCGAGCTTGACGAGACTGGCAGGAAAGCGGTGCGCGAGCAGCGGCGGGATACGGCCGATCGCGCCTGGCTGGCCCTCGACGTTGAACAGCGAGAAATTGCCTTCGGTCGCGGCGTAGAATTCGAGGACGCGCGGAATGGCGAAGCGCGCCTGGAAATCCTCCCAGATGTCGCCGCGCAGGCCGTTGCCGCAGGCGAGCCGCAGGCGGTGCCGGTTCTCGTATTCCGAGGGCGCGGCCTTGAGCAGATAGCGGCAGAGCTCGCCGATATATTGAAACAGCGTGCAGTCGTGCTGGACGATGTCGGACCAGAAATGCGAGGCCGAGAATTTTTCCGCAATCACCACCGAGCCGCCGGCGGCCAGCATGCTGCACGGCGCCACGATGCCGCCGACCGAATGGAACAGCGGCAGACAATCGTACAGCCGATCCTGCGGCGTCGCGCCGGTGAGGCCGGCGAACCAGAAGCCCCAATTGAGGATACGGCGGTGGCTGATGCTGGCTGCTTTCGGCAGGCCGGTGGTGCCCGAGGTGTAGATCAGCAACGCACGGTCGTCGATGGTGACGTCGCCATGCTCCTCCGTAGCGAGCGGGCCGTCATCAAGAACGGCAAGCGCGTCATCGATCGCGCGCTCGCCGCGGCCATCGCCGTGCGTCCAGATTTTGGCCTGCGTCTTCAGATGAGGCGCCGCGCTGTCCAGCATCCCCGTCAGCGCATGCGCAACGATGAGATGCGACGGCTTTGCCACGTCGAGGCAGTGCGCGAGCGATGGCCCGACGAGCTTGGTGTTGATCAGCGCGACCACGCCGCCGACACGGCTGATGCCGAGCCAGGCCGCGACATAGTCGATGCCGTTCGGCATGATCAGCGCGACGGTGTCGCCCTTGGCAAGGCCGACCGAGCGCGCCCAGCGGGCGTAGCGGTTGATCCTCCTCGACAGGCCTTCGTAATCGAGGCTTGCCTCGTCCGCCACCAGCGCAACGCGGTTCGGTTGGCGCTGCGCCCAATCGTCGATGACATCAGCGAACAGTCGGCCCGGCAGCGTTTCGATCCGCGCGGTGAGCTCGATCGCCCTCAACCAGATCTTGGAAGCCGACGGTGCGCGCGCGGCTTTCGGCTGCTCGATGACGCCGGTGGTCATATTGTTCACTCTTTCGGGCGGTCTGCGGTTTCCGGCAGCTTAGCCCGCACGCCCTGACCCAGGCGTTAAGAGACAAGGTAAAACCCGGTTAGGGCGCGATTAACCGTCGTCGGCAGCGCGCAGCCAAGGTCGCGCCCGCCGGCAGCGCGCCGACGCGTGTGACCAGGTCGAAAGAGCAAAGAATGCAGAATGTCGCGGGCTTGGGCCCGGCTCACTTACCTAGTGCACCTTCTTGGGACGCCGGCGCGGCGGCGGCGATTCGTTGAAGGCGTAATAGGGATTGAGGTCGCAGGTCGCGGCAAGGCCCGAGGCCGTGGCGCGGCACTGTTCCAACGAGGTGAACGAGCAGTCGAAATAGTCACTGCCTCCGCCACCAGGGCCGCCACCGACGTAGCGGTGCATGCAGACGGGATAGGCCGGATCGTATCGCTGCGCGCTGGCATCCGCTGCGCCCAGCAGCGTGAAGATCGCGGTAAGAGTGAGGAATGACAAGCGCATGGGGAAATCCTCGAATAGTGACGTCGCTTCATATGACACATCATCTCGTCGTTCGCGACTGTTCCTCGGGCCAATTGACGTCAAGTTGAGTGGGACGCGCAGCGCCAGAGCCGATGCGCGCCGAACGGTTTGACGACCCGGGCGGCCCCCGGTCGGAACGATGCTGCGAAGCGGCGCTAGCCGCCGAGTCCCTGCAAGACGAGCCGGTTCAGCCGCGCCGCGAACGCTGCCAGGTCTTCCGGCAATTCGCCGTCCAGGATCTGCGCCTGTTCGAACAGGAGCAGACTGAGATCGTCGACGACCGTCGAGCCAGCCTGCGCCTTGGTGACCGCGGTGACCAGCGGATGGCGCAGATTGATCTCGAGGATCGGCTTGGTCTTCATGCCGCGATTCTGCTGCGACAAGATGCGCTCGAGCTCGCGGCTCGGGCCCTGGCTGTCGGCGACGAGGCAGGAGGCCGAGCTGGTGAGGCGCGTCGAGGCCTTGACGTCGCTGACGCGCTCGCCGAGCGCGGCCTTGATCACGGCGATGGTGGTGGCTTCGTCCGCAGCCGGCTCGTCCTTCTTCGGCTCGTCCTTTTCGTCGATACGCGGGATCAGGTCGAGGTTGAGATCGCCCTGGCTCAGCGACTTCAGCGGCTTGCCCTCGAACTCCGAGGGCATCGAGGTCCAGAACGCATCGACGGGATCCGACAGCAACAGCACCTCGATGCCGCGCGCGGTGGCAGCTTCCAGCCGCGGATTGGACTTCAGCCGCTCGATGCTGTCGCCGACGAGATAATAGATCTCGGTCTGGTTCGGCTTGAAATCGCCGATCACCTGCTTCAGCGACCGCTTCTCGCCCGACGTGGTGGTGAAGCGCGACAGCGCGAGCAGCTTTTCGCGGCGCTCGAAATCCTCGTAGATGCCTTCCTTCAGCACCGCGCCGAAGGCGTCCCAGATCTTGGCAAAATTCTCCGGATCCTTCTCGGCGAGGCTTTCCAACTCGGACACCACCCGGGTTGCCACGGCTTTGCGGATCTGCGCCAGCTGCGGATTGTTCTGCAGCATCTCGCGCGAAATGTTGAGCGGGAGATCCTCGCTGTCGACGACGCCGCGGATGAAGCGCAGGTATCCCGGCAACAGGTCGGCATCGTCGGTGATGAAGACGCGCCGGACGTAGAGCTTTACCCGCCCCTTTCGGTTCGGCTCGAACAGGTCGAACGGCTTGGTCGAGGGCGCAAACAGCAGCACGGCGTAGGAGTAGCGCCCTTCCGCGCGATAGTGGAGCGTCATCGCGGGATCGTCAAAGGCGGAGGCGATCTGCTGATAGGCCTTCTTGTAGTCGTCAGCCGTCAGCTCGGATTTGGAGCGCTGCCACAACGCGCTCGCCGAATTGATCTGGCGCGGCTCGCCGTCTTCGGGCACCAGCTCGATCGGAAACAGGATGTTGTCGGAATAGGCCGTGACGATGCGCTCGATCTCGTAGGTCTCGAGATATTTCTTGGCGTCGTCCTTCAGGTGCAGGACGATCTCGGTGCCGCGCGTCACGCGCGCCGCCTCCTCGTCGCTGGCACGGGCGATCTCGAAGCCGGAGCCGCCCTGGGAGCTCCAGGTCCAGACATCGCTCTCGCCGGCGCGGCGGCTGATCACGACGATCTTGTCGGCGACCATGAAGGCGGAATAGAAGCCGACGCCGAACTGGCCGATCAGGCCGAGCCCGTCCTTGGCCTCTTTCAGCTTGGACACGAACGCCTTGGTGCCGGAGCGGGCGATGGTGCCGAGGTGGTCGATCAGCTCCTGCCGCTCCATGCCGATGCCGTTGTCGGCGATCGTGAGCGTCTTGGCCGTCTTGTTTGGAATGATGCGGATCTTGAGCGCGTCGCCTTCGCCCAGCAGGGCGGGACTTGCGATGGCCTCGTAGCGGAGCTTGTCGCAGGCATCGGAGGCGTTGGAGACGAGCTCGCGGAGGAAGATGTCGGTTTCCGAATAGACGGAGTGCACCATCAGGTGCAGCAGTTCGGAAACTTCGGCCTGGAAAGGCTGCGTATGCACAGCCGTATCTGACGTCGTCATGCGCTTACCCGGTCAAACAAAAGGGAGGGAACCCGGATATAGCGCGAGGCAACGGCGGATCAAGAGGATGTGAAGTCTGGGTCCGCCAAGCCACCCTGGCGGCGCGGGTCAGGTCACGCAGCGACCGGGCTGGAGCAGCCTTGCGACCTCGGTCAGGGAGCTGACCATCGGCTCACAGGCGATCGTCGGCTTGTTGCGGGGCTTCTTCTGGTTCTGGAGCAGCACCGGCGACTTGGCATTGCCGGTCTCGATGACGGCGGGGACCCGCAGCAGCACCGACGTATCGGCGAGGTCGTTCAGGCGCATCGACACCGTCCGGGTGGGCACAGCTGCCGGCTTGATCTCGGCGAGCCGGTCTGCCTTGGCGACACGATTGACGTTGTGCCCCGGGGCGATGCTGGAGCTGTGGCTGGAGATGTCGGCGACCGCCTGCCAGCGGTCGGCGAGATCGTGGCCGGAGGCCAATTGCACGGCACCGAGCGTCGCGGCGATCGCGATGGCGCTCAAAAAAACCTTTTGAATCTGTGACATGGCTGTCGATCCCTCGCCCCATGGCGATCGCGGGAACAACTCCGCCGAAGGACCGGGGGTTCTTGGCCGTTACGATCACTTAACCGTGTGCGAAAAATGCAGCAGACCGGCAAAATATTTCGCGACGTGTGGAACGACTTCCGCGCACGGGAGTCGTCTCAGCAGCCGGCTATTCCCCCCTGCCCCATAAGCCGGCGACGTAGGGCGCGACTGTGGTGATGCCAGTCGCGCCTTACTTTTTTCTCGCAGCCATTTCAGGCGGTTAGACGCCAATTTGCTGCGGATATAGGGCTTTCCGGCAAATTTACCCTCCGAGCAAGTCCGGCCTCGTCCGGCTATATCCGACGTCCGCCTTGGGGCATATAGGGGGGCGCGACTGTTGAAACGGAGTTCGGCCGCCGTGGCCCTGCACACCCTCAAACCGACCGATGTGATGAAACGCCTTGAGCCCGGCCGCTATAGCGATGGCGGCGGGCTGTTCCTGCACGTGCGTAGCGCCACGGCGCGCTCTTGGATCGTCATCCTCCACGACAAAGGTAAACGCCACGAAATCAGCATCGGCCCGGCCGTCGGTCCGGGCAAGGCCGGCATGTCGTTAGTCGAAGCTCGCGACGCGGCCGAGGCCAAACGGCGGCTTCGCACCGCCGGGCAGTTGGGGGCGCCGCGGGTCGCCGCTCCTATCGAAGGCCGGCCTTTCGAAAGGGTCATGACAGAGTGGTTCCAAGACGTCTACGAGAAGGAAGTCACTCCGAAGACCGCCAAGGACGCTAGGAGCAGCATCGAACGCCATGCCGCGAAGCTCCTAAAGATGGACGTCCGGGCGATCACGAAAACCAATGTCCTCGCCGTGCTGGAACCCATCTGGCATGACAAAAACCGCACCGCGAACGACCTGCGCTTCCGGATCGAAACCATCTTCAACTACGCGCGCGCAAAGGACTATATCACCGCGGATGCTCCAAATCCCGCGGATTGGCGTGTGCTTCGACATCTCTTGCCTAACGTCACGCCAACGGTCAGACACCACGAATCTGTGCCCTACGTCGAACTGCCTGAAGTTATGCGGGCTCTGCGTACGAAAAACCGAGTGGCAGCCCGCGCACTGGAATTGGCGACGCTGTGCGCTGTCCGCCCCACCGAATGCCGAGCCGCCCGCGTGCGTGAAATCGACTTCGCGAAGAAAACGTGGACGATTCCCGTTGCACGCCTCAAGGTGAAAGAAACTATCGATAAGAACGGCAAAACGCTGAAAGCACCGGACCACGTTGTCCCGCTGTCGCATCAAGCAATCAGGCTCTTGAAGAACATTATCCCGCCCGACGCAGAGCCCGATGACCTGATCTTCGAAGGCGAGAAAGCCGGGCAGATGATCGGCCACAACGCAATGACCCACACGCTACAGCGGATTGCAGAGGGTACAGCGCACGGAATGCGCGCCTGCTTCAGCACGTGGCGCGCTGAGCAGACGAAGTATGACTATCGATTGTCGGAAGCCGCCTTGGCGCACGTCTTCAAGTCCGAATCGGAAGCGGCATATGACAGAAGCCCATATATCGAACAGCGCCGCCCACTGATGCAGGACTGGGCTGACTATTTGGACACGGTGTAATGTTCCTTGGACTCCGGCTTCGTCCAGTTCTATTGTGCCCCCGCTGATCGACGCCCAACGTGAGGCGCGGCTAACGGACCGCTTCACCGAGTTGATTGGACTATAGCGAGACCGTGCGGTCGGGCCACCCTCTCATTGGTGGCGCAGAACCCGAACCGCGAACCACGCGACGCCCACAGGGGCGCGATGGCGGTTTCCTATGCGTAAGCCCCTTAAACGAAAGATTGTCCTCGCCGAAATTCCGGATGGGCGTCGTTGCTACACTCCCGAACAGTGCGCCGAGATGCTTGGCGTCGCCATGTCAACGCTGTGGCTGATTCTAAAGTCTGGCACACTAAAGAGCTTCAAGGCGGGACGTAGCCGCCGCATCACTGCCGATGCCTTCCACACCTATCAAGACAGGGGCGCGTCATGAACCCGCCCCGCACATTTGGAGACGCTCGCACCGCCTACGTCATTGAGGTTGGACAAAAGGCGACGCCATGACACCCGCATTCGTCTCCGCGATGCTTCGCCGTATGAGCGCAGCCTATGACGAGGGCTCCGAGACCGAGCAAAAGGTGTGGCGAGCGTCACCGCGACTAGCTGCGACGTATCTAATCGAGCAGACCGCGACGTGGCCGTTTGAGGTCGATGACGGTGATCGACATGCGCTCGCTGAGCGGTTCCTGCGGGCGCTTGTGAATGATGAAATTTGACGCGACGCTGGTCGGGCTGAAAGCAGGTGGGGTAAAGCCGTGAGTAGAAGTGATAGCGCCGGAACACTCACGGCGGGATTGGAGCTAATCGAAACACTGCGCGGCGACGCCAGCGCGGTCATGGACTTCAGAGCCATCCCCGAAACGGGCGCCGCGAAGAAGATGCTCGCCAGTGGCCCTATCCGCTTGCGTTACCGTGGTGCGCTTCCAAACCTGTTGGACAAGCTGAAGCGCCTCAACAATGAAGGCTTCGCCGTCTATTACGCTCTGAATCTCTCGGATGGCAAAGGCACTAAGTGCGCGAACTTCAGGAAGGTCTTGGCGCTGCCGCTTGATCTTGACACCGCACCACTGCCCAAAAAGTGGTTCCGGGGCTTAGAGCCTCACCTGATCATCGAAACTTCGCCGGGTAAGCACCAATGCATTTTCGTGATTGAACCTACCAACGACTTCGCCGCAACGAAGCACATGGTTCAGCGCCTCGCGAGAGCCTATGGCGGCGACCCCAGCGTTTGCGACGTGCCGCGCGTGTTGCGCATGCCCGGCTTCAAGCATCAGAAGGGCAATCCGTTCGTCAGCCGAATCATTTCTTCGCGGCAATTCGAGGCGCCGTATACGATGGTAGAGCTAGACAAGGCATTGCCGCGGCTACCCAGAAACGAGTCGGCGCCGAGCGATGAGCCGCCCGAAGGGTTCGACACTATCGGGCTTGAAGACGTTGAATTGATGCTCAAGGATGCAGATCCCGCGCAGGTCGTCCCCGGCAATACCGAATGGGAAGAAGTCGCGATGGCACTGCACACGCTCAGCAACAACGATCACGACGTCAAAGAATTCTTTCTAGATTGGTGTCAGGAAGACCCGAGCTATGCGGGCCAGGAACATCGCGACACGAACGAATTCAGATGGGATTCGTTCACCGCCGACAAGCCCGGCGGCCGTGGCGCCGGCACCCTGCGGCGACGACTGTTGGACAACGGAATCAGTGCCGAGAACCTGAAGGTCATCTTCGGTCGCGCAACGCCTGAGGACGACTTCGACGTTGACCCAGCGCTTAAATGGGATTTCGAATCGGTCGAAGACTGCCGGAAGAATGCGAGAGTCTATAAGACCAATAGCGGGGTTCAGTATCAGCTCGCAAGCGAGGTCGAACCGGAGCCCATTAACTGGCTGTGGCCGAACCGAATCGCGCGCGGGAAGTTGAACTTCCTCGCCGGGCCGCCTGATCAGGGCAAGTCGCAGATTACCTGCGATCTTATCGCTCGCGTCACGACCGGCAGCGCATGGCCAGACGAGTCCGGAAAACCGGCTCCGGGCTCAGTCATCGTATTGGCCGCAGAGGACGACGCCGGCGATACCATCGTTCCGCGCCTTAAGGCCGCAGGTGCCGAAGTTTCGAAGGTGATGATTGTGCAGATGATGGTCAAACCCTTGAAGGCCCGGCCCGAGCGCATGTTCAACCTTGCCAACGATCTGCCCGGTTTGGCGGAGCTTATTCGGACCTGCAACGACGTTGCACTTGTCGTAATCGACCCAATCAACAGCTACATGGGCGCGGGCGGGCGCAATGGGACCGACACATTCAAGGCGTCGGAAGTCCGCTCCGTCCTGAGTCCTCTCGGCAACCTCGCCGAACGCCATGACGTCGCTGTGCTATTCTTATCTCATCTTACTAAGAACAGCGGCGGCAACGCTCCGCTCGCCCGTATGCTCGATTCGCAGGCGTTCACTGCAATCGCGCGGTGTGGATGGTTTGTCGCGCCGGAGATGCAGGACAGGAAGGAAACCGCTCGCAAGTTTTTCGTTAAGGGCAAGAGCAACATTGGCGCCCCGGTGCCCGGACTCACCTATGAAATTGAAGAGACGACCGTCACGACCGCAGCCGGGCTTGTGCTGAAGGTGCCGCGCATCAAGTGGACCGGCGAAACGGACATGTCGGCCGGGCAGGTCTTCCGGCAGATGGACAACGGCGGCGAGCAGGAAAAGGGTTCGGCCCTCGAAGCGGCGATCACGTTCGTAGAGGACGAGCTAGCAAGCGGGCCCAAGCCGTCTGACAAATTGAAGGACCGGGCCGAAGAACGTGGCCATAGTTGGCGCACTGTCCGCCGCGCTGCCTTCGAAGGCATTGGCGTTAGGAGCGAGCGCAGCGGTTTTGGTAAGGGTTCCGCCTACGTTTGGTCCCTTCCGGGCCCCGATATCGACTTCGGCTAGACCGTCAAAGCAGACATTCGCTGCACTGCGACCGGCGGCGCCTTTTGGACCCATAGCGGACGCCGCCCCTCGTCGCCTATTCAACAGTGTAAGGGTTGAGCTTCGGAACGCCCTGCTTCCATTGTACCCATTCTTCCGCATCACGGAGCGACACAAAATCGGCAACAGGGATGTCCGTGAGATCAGGGCGACGCTCTGTTACCCGCCAACCGCCCGCGTCTAAGCGCTCTATGATAAAGCTCTCGACAGGCAAGCCAAGGTTGGCCATTTCAAGCTAGTCATTCTGCTGGAATGAATGGAAGCATAAGCTGACTGAGGTGGTCCCGGTTGTCTGAACAGCAATTCCGCGTCGATTAGTGGAGCTTCCGCCAAAATTAAGCTGCCGCGCGGAACGGCAGCGGGTTGAAGTAAGCTTGATCCGGGGTGCCGCCGTCAAGGCTCGAGTGAGGACGCCGGCCATTGTAAAAGCCGAGGTATCGGCCGATCGAGGCGCGGGCGTCGGACACGGTGTCGTAGGCCCGCAGATAGACCTCCTCATATTTGACGCTGCGCCACAGCCGCTCGACGAACACGTTGTCGCGCCAGGCGCCCCGGCCGTCCATGCTGATGGCGATGCCGTGACTGGCGAGCACGCCAGTGAACGCCGCGCCGGTGAACTGCGAGCCCTGGTCGGTGTTGAAGATGTCCGGCTTGCCGTGGCGAGCGAGAGCATCCTCCAGCGTCTCGACGCAGAATGCGGCTTCCATCGTGATCGAGACGCGCCACGACAGCACCCGACGGGTCGCCCAGTCGAGGACAACAGCCAGGTACACGAAGCCCCGCGCCATCGGGATGTAGGTGATGTCCATCGCCCAGACCTGGTTCGGACGCGTGATCTCCATGCCGCGCAGCAGATATGGATAGATCTTATGTCCAGGCTCGGGCTTGGTGGTGCGCGGCCGGCGGTAGAGCGCCTCTATCCCCATCCGCCGCATCAGCGTTTTGACATGCCGGCGGCCGATCTTGCTGCCCTCGGCAGCCAGCAGCTCTCGCAACATTCGCGAACCGGCGAAAGGAAACTCCAGATGCAGCCGGTCGAGCCGTTGCATGATTGCGAGGTCGGCGGGCGGCACGGCACGTGGTAGATAATAGACACTGCCACGGCTGATCTTCAAAACTTCCGCCTGCCTGGTGATCGGCAGATTGTGCTCACGATCGATCATCGCTTTGCGCTCAGCAGGCCCGCTTTGCTGAGCGCGCCTTCTAAAAAACTGAGCGCGGCGCTGCGCGCCTCCTGTGGGATATCAGCTCCCCGATCTTGGCGTGCAGCGCTTTCACGTCCACCGCGGGCTCGCTCATCCGGTTGCCTCCGCCAGGACCGAACACATCGGCCGCCGCTTCCTGAAGCTGGGCCTTCCACTGCGTGATCTGGTTCGGGTGCACGTCGAAATGCTCAGCCAGCTGGGCCAGCGTCATCTCGCCCTTAATCGCGGCTAACGCCACCTTCGCCTTGAATGCCGGTGCGTGGTGCCGACGGGTTCGTCTGCTCATCGTCTCTCCTGATTCGCGGGTCAATCTTGCCCGCCATCAGGCAGAAACTCCACTTATCGCCCTGTCCAGATTTCCGGAGCCAGCTCTAACTTCGTCGGCCTTTACAAGGAGGCACGCCAAAATGCGTACGGTTTTTCTGCTCTGGCACAGCTATCCGCGCGAAGACGGTCTCGATGAGAATGATACCGAAGATAAGCTCGTCGGGGTCTACAGCAGCGCTGCCGAGGCAGAAGCAGCAAAAATGCGCAAGCTTCAATTTGAGGGCTTCCGCGACTACCCTGACTGCTTCCAAGTTAGCGAGATGGAAGTCGATAAGGACGAGTGGAGCGAAGGATTCGTCACCGTGAAGACGTGAAGTGACGTCCGCCGATGTCTCCTGTTGGCCCTGGCTGTGTAAAAACGCGAAAGATCGAAACACGGCTAGAATGACATTCTTCAGTTTGTTCTCTAAGTTTAATGCGCTTGTGAGGTTGACCGCTAAGACGGTCTTGAACGAATGACTTATTCTATCGCCGTCAAGCGCCCTGGCGTTTTCACACGGCCAAGACCCTTAGCAGAAGCGCCGAGAACGACTTCGAACGTCTGCTCCCGCACTTAGCTGACCTATATACACGGGGAATTTTGGTCAGCATGGACGAAAGACTATAAAACAAGGGGGGAGTGCTGACCAAGCCTTGGTCAGCATGGCGCATGCTGACCATCTCCATGCTGACCAAACGCTCCATGCTGACCAAAGGTTGGTCGGCACTATTACTATTATATATCAACTACTTAATACATGCTGACCAAACGTCACCGTGTATATAGGGGATGGTGATGGTGGCCCGCGGCCATTTCCGCCTTTTGTTTCTCTTATCAATCACATGAACACGCAAACGGTAGCCGCGGCTCGCGCGCTGAGAGCGTTCGGTGTGCATCTGTATTGCTCAACAACGCCGCATTAGGTTGGTGCGCTTATCGACCGATCGGAATTTATTCGTGCGATGAAGAAGAGAAATATTTGCCGCTTGCGTGCTTAAGCAATTTTTCTGCGGGTCCTTTCGATCGCGAAAGCGCTATGAGGGCAAGAACGGAGCGCAAGGCCCCCGTGGAAATGGCTTCTCAACTTTTCGCCTACGAAATGGAAAAGGAAGCTCCCGCGTTATCCTCTTCCATGCGTCCGCTCTTTGATCCTCAGCGGACATCTAAACGGCTCTGCTCAAAGACTGCTTGTGACCCTGGCTGTGTGAAAACGCGAAAGATCGAAACGACGCTAGAATTACATTCTTCAGTTCGCTCTCTAAGTTGAATGCGCTTGCGAGTCTGACCGCCAAGACGGTCGTGAACGAATAACTTCTTCTATCGCCGTCAAGCGTCCTAGCGCTTTCACAGCCAAGACCCACAACAGACATTATTCAGGAAATGCTCTAACGTGAATACCTCACACACGGTAAGGGAGATAACATGGAACGAGAGTTCTCGGATCGGTCCCCATTTCCATCCGGTCCACTATTGATCCCGTTTGCGGCCGGCGAGAAATTTCACTCCGGCCGCCTTGGCACACAATGGAAGATCGATGGCCCTCAAACCGGCGGCCGCTTCTCCGTAATCCATCATCAGTTGTCGCCCCGCACGTTAGCGGCGCCCTTGCACCGGCACCATCGCGAAGACGAGCATTCGTATGTGTTGACCGGCACCTTCGGGGCGTTGCTGGGCGACGATGTCGTCACAGCCGAACCAGGGACATGGGTGTTCAAGCCGCGAGGGCAGTGGCATACGTTCTGGAACGCAGGCGACGCGCCGTGCGAAATAATCGAAGTGATTTCACCCGGCGGTTTCGAAAATTACTTTCGCGAATTGCGCGAGATTTGGCCCGACAGAGCAAAAGCTGGGCCGCTTCTTCAAAAATATGAACTGGATATGGATTTCGAGAGCGTCCCTGATTTGTGCGCGCGCTTTGGTTTGGTTTGATGCGACATGGCGGATAGTGGCGCATTGCGGACTCGATTTGCTCAAGTTGAGTTCTTCGCATTTTGACCCTGGCTGTGTGAAAACGCGAAAGATCGAAGCGACGCTAGAATTAAATTCTTCAGTTCGCTCTCTAAGTTGAATGCGCTTGCGAGTCTGACCGCCAAGACGGTCACGAACGAATAAGTTCTTCTATCGCGGTCAAGCGTCCTAGCGTTTTCACACAGCCAAGAACCAGAGCCGACATCACTCCTTCGGCACTCCGGCCAAGTGAAACCCTTTTACAGCGCGCTTGGCACCTGCGAGAAACGCCAGATTGTCGCTTACTGAAAAGCTCTTGAAGCGTTTGATAGTGAACGTCGGATTCAGCGCAAGCCCCGCTTGCACGGCAGCCCACGCCTCCTCCTGCTCACCGAGAAGCGCGAGCGCAGCAGCCAGCCCAAAATGCGAGGTGGGATGATTACGGTTGGTCTCGATGCTGCGACGGAACCAGCCGAGTGCTTCGTCGTCCGCGCTAACCTGCAACTTGGCGAAGCCGACCATCATCGACCATTGGAAGCTGAGGATATCGCGAGGAGAGAGACGAAATGCTTCACTGACATGCGTCTCGGTCTCTGCTCCACGCCCCATAAAATACTTGGCCCAGCCGATCAGCGCGTGCGCCTCAGCTATGTTTCGATCGAGCGCCAATGCTCGTTCGCACTCAGCAAGGCCCTGAGCGGCTCGGCAACTACACATAAGCACGCCGCCCAAAGCTAAATGGGCAAACGGGTGATTAGGCGCGAGGGACAGCACCCTTCCCAGCGCGGCCTCGGCCGCCACAAGATGCGCGGTTCGTTCGTCGGTAAAGAAACTACTTCCAACCACAAGATCGACAAACGCAATGCCCACCATCGCTTCGATATTTCCAGGATCCAGGAATAGCGCCCGTTCAAAAAACGCCCGCGCTTGTTCCATATGTTCAGGCGTCCACCCCTTGTTCCACGAAGCTTTACCTTGGAAACACAGATCCATTGAACCGCGATGCACAGATCGTTCTGATCGCTGGGCCTCGAATTCCGTCAGCTGAGCATTTAGCGCATTGGCGAGATGGGACACGATCTCGTCCTGCATATCGAAGAAATCAGTGATCGGTTTGTCAAAACGATCGGCCCAAAGATGTGCCCCGGTCTCTGCGTCCACGAGCTGCACGTTCACTCGAAGTCGTTTGCCGCTTCGCTGCACCGAGCCTTCAAGCACATAGCGAACGTTCAACTCACGACCGATCTGCCTGAGGTCGATTATCTTACCTTTGTAGGTGAATGCAGTATGTCGGCCGATAACAAATGAGCCGCTGATACGCGACAAATCCGTTGTCAGGCTCTCGGTCACACCATCGACGAAGTAGTCCTGCTCTGGATCGCCACTGAGGTTGGCGAAAGGCAAGACAACGATAGAAAGATGAGGTTGTCCAAGTGCGATCGATACCGCGCGCGGAGAACTCGTCGTTCGGCTGGGGTCATCGGGTGCGACGGCATAGGCCCGAACCGGACGGCCGATGTTCTTAAGGTTCTGCTCTCCCAAATCGGTGAAGCTATACCGGAACTTGCCTTGCACTTGATCGTAGACCGCTAAGGAGATGCAAACGCCGCCGGGTGCTGCGATGCTCTCGAGCCGTGCCGCTATATTGACCCCATCGCCAAAGATGTCGTTGGATTCGACGATTACATCACCAATGTTGACGCCCACCCGAAAAGTGATACGTCTGTCCTCCGTGTCGCCGCTGGTCAGTTCCCGCACGCGCGCTTGGAATTGCATCGCTGCCCGAACCGCTTCGACGGCACTTGGAAACTCTGCCAATAACCCGTCGCCGGTGTTCTTCACGACGCGACCACCGTATTCTGCGATTGCGGGCTCGACACCGTCGGCGAAGAGCGTCATGAGTTTGGCGTGCGTAGCCTCTTCGTCTTCGTGCATTAGTCGCGAATAGCCGGACACGTCAGCCGCCAGTATTGCCGATAACCTGCGCTCGATCCGAGCTGGCCCCTGTGGCGCCATGGTCAACAACTCCTGTCCGGCACACTTGTACGCTTGGTCTTCCGGCAGTACCAACGTCCAACATCCGTGATTTCGCCCTCGCTCGCTCGAAACGACAGTTGGACTGACTTATTTGCGGAGAGCATTCCGAGAGCACTGCGGATTTCGCCTCGTGGCCCTTAGCTGCCCCTCGCCGAAGGCGCCGCCTAAGTTAACGACTCGCCGTTCTTGTACCACGTCTGCTGTTGGCCCATCCGCGAAGTTGCGCCTCGGCGGTCGGTAGTCCGCTCGTTGAGACAGAGCGGACCAGATTTGCTCAACCTGAGTTCTTCGCGTTTTGCCCCGGAGCGGTCCTAGTTGTTGTATTTGCGCTGCAACAATTCGCGGCATGAGACAATCTGCGTCGCGCGAAGCATTCCACTAATCGTCTGCTCTCTCGTGTTATTGAGGGTCCGATGAAGCTGCGATTTCTGATCACGCTTTTCATGTTGGCGGAAATCACCTCACCCTGTATTGCATCCGCAGAGAAGGCCGACTTCCCAACGATCGGCTATCTTGGCTTCGACTCAGGCGACAAGAGCAAGGAACTGCTCGCCGCCTTTCGGGATGGCCTTCGTACTAAAGGTTTCATTGAAGGCCAGAACGTTGCGATCGAGTACCGGTTTGCCGAAGGAAAGTACATCGGTTTCCCGAGTTGATCGCAAGCCTCATTCGAAGTCGTGTTCGAGTAATTGTCGCCGCCACCGGTACCAATGGTGTTTTGGCGACGACGGCCGCGCGACGAAGACGATCCCAATTCTGTTTGCAATTGCCATGGATCCTGTGTCCGTGGGCGTTGTTTCCAGCTTGAACAGACCAGGAGGAAACGCGACCGGCGTGAGCATGTACACGCCGCAAGTGACAGCCAAGCGACTTGAGTTCTTGGCTGAGTTGACGCCTGGTGGCGGTACAATTGCCATAATGATCAATCCGACGAACCCTAATGCATAAGCTGTCGTTTCGGATGCTGAAGCAGCGGCCGGGGCACTTCGGCGGACGATCGATATTCTAAGGGCGAGCACGGACGAGCAAATTGCTACGGCCTTCGAGGAGATCACAGACCGGAAGCATGTTGCCCTTTTGGTTAGCCCAGACGCATTTTACATTGCGCGGCGAGAGAAGCTTGCCGCCCTGTCCGAGCAGAAGCGAGTCCCTGCGGTTTACGAGTGGTCTCTCTTTGTTAAAGATGGGGGGCTTATGAGTTACTCGCCTCGCATTACAGATGTTTCTCGTCAGCTTGGCATATGCAGGAAAGATCTTGAACGGCGCGGCCCCTGCAGATCTTCCCGAGCAACCGATCAAATTTGAGTTGGCCGGGCAGGCTGGTCTGAGGGGGGCGCAGCGCATCAAAGCGGGCTGCCCGCCACCCTTGCATTGCCGGTCAGCTCAATGGCTGAATTCGACACGGCTCTTCACTTAACCGAGGCTTCTGTTTGCCCCGGTAGCCGCACATACGTGCCGCTCTCATGCACCTCCAGCCAGCCGCGCTCCTGCGCCAACGCGACTGCGGCGCTGAATGGTTCGCCCATATGCCGCCCTGTTTCAGGAAGGGTACATGGTTGATCACCTCGATGAAGACGCGTCCGTCCTGCACGGGTTGAATGCCGTTGGCGATCTCGACCAGCTTTCGGGCGGCGGTTCCCGGGTCGGCCAAGGGGCGAGCAGATGTGTATTTCATAGTGGCGAGGGATACATTGAGTCGCGGTAGCTGACCAACCAAGTGGACGCCTTGGCCTTCGCTTTGAAGTTACTTCGGGTCTTGCCTGCCATCGAATTCGCGAGCGGCCAAGCTAAGCTCCAGCTCTTTGAGCTGTTCGACCAACTGTTCTACGATCTCCTCGTAATCAGATGGCGTGAGGGAATGCACGCCACGCAAAGTCAGCTGGCTCTCAAGGATCGTCGCCATCATGGCTTTAACGCTCATGACCTCTCGCTAAAAAAGCTGATCGTCATAAAAACAATCGGAAGTAGGCGCCAAACACTACGGGTGCGCAAGTCGTAGGATTACGGCCATGACGGACCTTTGCAGTGCAAATACGGCATGCTCGATAGAACGCTTTGCCCGCGGGGTCCGATCATTGATCGCCGAATGAATGTACTGGATTGCGCCGATTGTGATCGAGGCGCGATTTGCAGGCACACGAAAGCCGAATCGCGCTTCGTGGAGTTAAATTTGGTTCTGAGTCATAACTATGATGACTCCGACGCAAAAATAGAAAATAGGGTGCAAAAAACAAAAAAGAGTGGGAGGAGTAGATGGATACTGTATGTCGCCTGCGCGCGATGGCATCGCTGTGCCGTCAGACCGCCGCGCATCATCCCGTAGAAGTTGGAAACTGCTCGCCGAAGCTGAGTATTGGGAGCATTTAGCGAACGATGCGGTGCGCGATCACTTCCAACCGTGCACATCTGGCTTCTCGCTCCCAGCAAGAGATGATGCGAGCACCACGCAGTCCGCGCACGGTATGGCGGCATGAGCGCTTTCGGTTACTCAAGTCCCCTCGACGAAACACAGCTCTCACTTTTAAAAGGGTCCTGTTCTGGACGGAGGCGGTCTCAACTTTCTCGTGGGGTACGAGCGAGTCAGCGGTTGGAATAGCAGAGTAGATCACGAAAAAAGCTGAACTATTTTTTTTGGCCGGGGTTGCGTTCATGGATAGCGTAGAGCGGTGCTTCGCCGCAGTGACGGCAATCGGTTTCTTTGTGACGGTCGTCGGAATGATATTGTTGCAAACTATGTGAGTTCTGCATCCGCGAGTTGCAATGGCCAACTCGCGGCGGGAGATTGGCCGAGGCTTTGGGCTGTAGGTCAGCGCCGCGCTCAAAATCGCTCGGGGACTACTTCTTCAACAGCAGTCCCAAGGTTCGCGCCATGCGCGTCACCGATCCGGCGTGGCGGCCAAGTTCGGCGGCTATCTTCGATGTGCCAAATCCCTGCCTGGCCAGCGTGATCAATCGTCGGACCTCCTGCTCGGCCCACTGCTTTGGCTTTGGTGTTTTCATGATGCGGCGCTCGATCCGCACCAGAACCCGTGAGCGAAATTGCCGACACTTGGGAAATTTACGGGTGGACTTCCTGCCTGAGGCCGGCCCTCGCCGTTGAACGGCAATTTCGATGCTTGTGGGCTATCGGCTGTAAACCGGGCGTAGGGCTGCGCTTGCCACGACCGCCGCTTGTGACCCGGAGCGGAGTGCGCCAGTTTTGCTGACAAAGAATAGAAGGTGAAAGTCCCCCACGGGGAGGCCTAGCCAACCACCCCGCCCCCGGACGCGCGGGTAGTGAATTTTTAGAAGCTCGCGGTGGCAAGCATCGGGTAAAGGTGAAGAACCGCAGGCATCCGGCGATGGTGCGGGTGCGGGATTCGTTTGGCCCGGCCCCCGGCACCGGGTGCTCTTGGGGCACAGCGGAAGTTGACGGACAGCCGCCTAATGTAGAGGGCGACGCTCCTGACCCGAAATGGACACTGTGACGTTGTGGAAGAGGGTTCCAGGCCAGCTGCGATCTGCTATGTTTGTGTATCTGCTACGCTTGGGTAATGTTGATTGAGGGGGCGTCTTGGCCAGCGAGCGCGTGCAACGGCGACTAGCGGCCATTCTGGCGGCGGATGTCGCCGGCTATAGCCGGCTCATGCATCATGACGAAGAGTCTGTCTACGTCAAGCTGACAACACTCCTAGCGGAGAGTGTCACGCCCGCGATCACGGAACACGGCGGCCGCATCGTCAAGAACACCGGCGACGGATTCCTGGCGGAGTTTCCGAGCGCGGTGGAAGCGGTCCGAGCTGGCACGCGGTTTCAGACCCGCATTCATGAACTCACAATAGGCGATGCGGAAGACGAGCGCATTCTCTTCCGCGTGGGAATCAATATCGGCGACGTGATCATCGAACCCCATGACATCTTTGGAGATGGCGTGAATATCGCAGCACGGCTGGAAGGGATTGCGGAGCCCGGTGGCATCTGCGTGTCCGATGACGTTTACCGACAAGTTTCGGGCAAGCTCGGCGTTGCGTTCGACGACATGGGGATCCAGCCGCTGAAAAATATAGCTCGTCCAGTGCATGCTTATCGGGCACGGATTCTCGATGTCCCTCAAGGCCGGACGTGCACTTTCGTGCTGCCGCTGCCCGACAAGCCGTCCATTGCTGTTCTGCCGTTCACCAACATGAGCGGTGATCCGGAACAGGACTACTTTGCCGATGGAATGGTCGAGGACATCATCACCGCGCTGTCTCATTTCAAGGCGCTGTTCGTCATCGCCCGCAATTCGAGCTTCACCTACAAGGGGCGCGCCGTCGACGTGAAGCAGGTTGGACGCGAACTTGGGGTGCGCTATGTGCTGGAAGGGAGCGTTCGCAAGGCGGCCAACCGAGTGCGGATCACGGCTCAACTCGCCGATGCCGCTACTGGGGCACATCTTTGGGCGGAACGATTTGATGGTAGTCTCGGCGACGTCTTCGATTTGCAAGACCAGGTGACGGAAAGCGTAGTTGGGGCGATCGCGCCGGCGGTGGAAAAGGCCGAGATCGAGCGTGCCAAGCGCAAGCCGACCGAGAGTCTCGATGCCTATACTCTTTATTTGCGGGGTTTGCCTCGATTTTATCAGTTTGCAGGCCGACAAGCGAACGATGAGGCGTTGCGCTTGTTCAATAGCGCGATCGAACTCAACCCGGATTTTGCGTCCGCCTACGGACGTGCCGCCGCCTGCTACAGCTATGCCTTGATCTATGGCTGGATTTCAGGCACGGCGAACGAGATTGCCGAAGCGACGAGGATCGCTCAGCGGGCGGTTGAGTTGGGCAAGGATGACGCGATCGTGCTCGGCGTCGGCGGGTTTGCATTAGCGCATGTTGTTCGCGATCTTCGGGCAGGCGCCGCCTTGATCGATCGCGCGCTAGTGCTCAATTCCAATTTGGCCGAGGCCTGGTATTACGGCGGCTGGATAAAGAACTGGCTCGGCGAGGCGGAATTGGCGATCGAGCGCTTCGCGCGCGCCATGCGCCTGAGTCCACTTGATCCGCGGGTGATGCTTAGCCAAAGCGGGACCGCTCACGCACATTTCTTCCTGGGCCACTATGACGAAGCAACATCGTGGGCTGCGATGGCATTGCAGGACAATCCGGACTTTCAAACCGGATTGCGCATCGATGCCGCGAGCAATGCAATGGCCGGACGGCCCGAGCAAGCACACAAATCGTTGGCGCGGCTGCGGCAACTGTATCCCGCGCTGCGGGTTTCCAATCTCAAAGACGTGCTGGGCCCCTATCGACATGCCGAACACATCAAACGATACGAGGAGGGATTGCAGCGAGCCGGGTTGCCCGAATGACCATCGGGCGAAGTTGTTGGCGGGTGCCGACGAGGTGGTCAAATGAGTGCGACTTCCGCTAATGGCCCTGGCTGTGTGAAAACGCGAAAGATCGAAACGACGCTAGAATTACATTCTTCAGTTCGCTCTCTAAGTTGAATGCGCTTGCGAGTCTGACCGCCAAGACGGTCGTGAACGAATAACTTCTTCTATCGCCGTCAAGCGTCCTAGCGTTTTCACACAGCCAAGGCCCTTAGCAGACCAAGACGGGTGACGCGCCGAGCGTCCGCTTTTGGATCATGAGCTGACGCTTCTCCGACAGATGTACTCTTCCTCAAGCTGACGGGTCCTTCCCAGCCACCTCCCCCTACGGCGCAAGCGCGCTCCAAAATACCGCCGCCAGTTCAGGTGATTCTTGGGTTGACACGGTTGACAGGTTGATACGCAGGCACCTCGCCACAGCTACTCGTTGGAAAAGGCTTTGCCGAAGCTGTCCACGCGGAGGTTTGCGGTTCTCTTGGCGGAGGGAGAGAATCTCGAAAGAAAGTTTCTCGCCCGCCGCGGCTCAGGTTCTCTCGCTCGGGGAAGATATATTGAAAAACTTAAGAGCCTTCGGGCGCTGGATCGTTGGAAACATCCCGCTTGCCTTTCGGCTGCGAATGCAGCGCTAGCAACTCCTTCTTCGGTCGGCTGCCCAAGGAAGAAAGCACTTTTTCCGGCCAAGACAGCTCTCTAGCTCGTCAAATTGCTATTTGGCGTCCGACGAACGGGCCGCTGTTGCCGTTAGCGCCCTAACCTGTGCCAAGACTGACGCTGCTCGCACATGCGCCGTTGCGCTCGACCTGATCTCGATCGGAAAGCTTAGAAGCTCACCCCGGCGAGCGACATTGAGGAGCGAGCAGCTTGGCTCCTCCGCCTCAACCGCATGTTATTCGTCAGCAAACGCACCGAGTACGCTCGGCCCCGCGCCTGCAGCTCTACTTAATCACATCAGGTCAGCTGTCGCACCATTGCAAGCTCATTTATCGCTTCTCGCTGTATTTGACCTCCCCAGTTCCCCGCGGGTAACTAGATCTAGCCAAGGGCGCACCGAGATAAGCCTGCCGTACACCCCATATTTCTTGGGCAATGCGCAACCTTCTCCCCAGCTCGTCGTGCCGAATAGAACATTCGCACCACCTCGCGCGCGAGCGAGCGCCGGCCCCCCGCTATCGCCTTGACATGCGTCCTTGCCACCTGCCTTCAGACCGAGGCAGATCATTCTCCCCGTAATTTTCCCGTCATAAGAGTCCGCATCGTTGCAATCCGTTCGCTCTATCACTTTGACATCGGCTTTCTTCAGAATTCGTTGAATGGCTCCAGAGGCATCGACGCCCCAGCCTGTGATGACTGCAACATCGCCAACGTTGATGAGCTGGTCGTCCGCGCGCGAAACCACGGGAATTTCGCGTTCTGCAAACGACGACCGAATTTTGAGCAAAGCAAAATCGTAGTCCATGGAGCTCGCGTTGTATTTTGGATGTACCCAGATCTCGTCTAGGTCGAACTCCTCGAGCTCGTTGAGATCAATGCTTCCGGCCCCAACCGAGATGTATTGCTGAACTCCTATCATGGTTGCTACGCAGTGTGCCGCAGTAACGACCCACTGATCAGAGATGATGGAGCCTCCACAAAAATGACGCTCTACGCCAGGGGTCCCGCCGTCGTTCTTAAACATCAGGCTGACCTGGTGCGGAAACTCCCCCGGCTTAGCGTCGATCCCGCCGATGATCTTCGGAAGCAGATTACGTTGATCGGAGACAAACTTCTTCGCGGCATTTTTGGAAGGCGCAGATTCTTCGAGGTGTCGCGGCGGGAACCCCTCCGCACTAGCCACGATTACCCATAAAGAGTGAAGAAGCCCTGCAAGCAGGATCTGAAAGCACCGAGGACGGGCCATCGAATACTCCTATTAGCAGCAAGTCATAGATCGACTATTATAAGTTGCGGAACAAAGAGAGGCGGAGCGAATACCAGACCGATAACGGGCTTGTTGAACGTCTGCTACCGGGAGTAGATTATCACTTTCGATCGCCACGCGCAGCCGATGGCACACATGAAGTGTTTGAGGTGTCAATACGACAACCGGCTTGGAGCGAGATTCTGCGGGGAGTGCGCCGCTCCGTTAGCACGCCCTTGTCCTAATTGCAGAAGCTTGATTTTGCCCGAAGCCAAGTTCTGCTCCCAATGCGCACATCCGATCGGCTTAGACGGCGAAGGCCGCAGAACGAACCGGTTCTTATCACCGGAGAGCTATACCCCAAAGCATCTTGCTGACCGAATATTGACTTCGAAGGACGATCTTGAAGGTGAACGCAAGCAAGTCACTGTTCTTTTTGCGGACATCGTCGGGTCGTTGGGGATAATTGCAGACCGCGATCCTGAAGAAGCGCAAAGACTTCTCGACCCAGTCCTCGATCACATGTTGGAAGCCGTCCACCACTATGAGGGCCTGGTCAACAGAGTCATGGGAGACGGGATTATGGCTCTGTTTGGAGCACCCCTCGCTCACGAAGATCATGCCGTGCGAGCCTGCTATTCTGCACTCAGGATGCAACAACGTATCAAGCATTACGCTGAAGACGTACGTCGCAGTCAGGGCCTCCCGATAACAACTCGCGTTGGCGTGAACTCGGGCGAGATCGTTGTCTCGTCGATTAACAATGATCTCTACATGGATTACACCGTAGTCGGACAGACCGCACATCTGGCATCCCGAATGGAACAGATGGCAATGCCAGGCTCGATACTAACCACTGCAGAGACCGCGAAACTCGTTCAAGGACACGTCAAAGCAAAATCCCTTGGCGCCTTGCCAGTAAAGGGACTGGAGCACCTCGTCGAGGTCTACGAGATTACCGATGGCGGCTCGGAGCGGACAAGATTCCAAGCGTCTGCTTGGCGCGGATTCACACCATTCGTTGGACGCGAACTGGAAATCCGGCAGCTTGGTCAGGCCCTCGATCAAGCTCGAGCGGGTCGAGGTCAAGTCTTGGCCGTGGTGGGCGAACCAGGCATGGGAAAGTCTCGCCTGATTCACGAATTTGTTCATTCCCCGCAGACCGAGGGCTGCTTGATCCTAGAGACCAACTCGGCTTCCTATGGGCACGCTGCGTCCTATTTGCCGGTTATCGAATTGCTCCGTCGGTACTATTTCAAGATTAATCTCGGCGACAACGCGCGATCAATCCGTGAAAAAGTGACGGGAAAGGTTCTCGCGCTTGATCCTTCGTTACAGGATGTCATAGCGCCTTTGCTTGACCTGTTAGACGCCCTGGATGCCGACCATCCATTCCAATCACTCGATCCTCTTCAGCACCGACAGTACACTTACCAGGCGATCACGCGACTGCTGCTGAGTGAGAACCGGGTGCAGCCCGTGGTCGCAGTTTTTGAGGACTTGCATTGGAACGATTCCCTTACTTTGGGGCTGCTCCACGAGCTCGTCGTAAGCGCCCGCGACGCACGCTTATTGCTGTTAACAACCTATCGCCCCGAGTTTCAGGATGAATGGAGAGGCCGGCCGAATTATCGCAACGTGCGCCTTGAACCTCTCGGAAAGGAAGACCTATCAGCGCTCCTGCAGTCGTTGCTGGGATCAGACCCGGTTCTTGCAGATGTTAAGAATTTCGTTCGAGACCGAGCCGGTGGCAACCCGTTCTTTATTGAAGAGCTTGTTCGCACACTAGTCGACCGCGGCGTCCTCGATGGAACGCGTGAACATTACACCGTCAAGAAGCCGTTTTCAGGAAACGAAATACCACCGACCGTGCAGGCTGTACTAGCCGCGCGCATCGACGCCCTCCCAGCGATCGAAAGGAGAGTGCTCCGGGAAGCATCAGTTATCGGACATGATGTCCCTCTATCCCTACTTCAGGAGGTGTCTGGCTTGGCGAAGGACGAACTTCGCGGCATCCTTAGCTATTTGCAGACAGCCGAATTTCTCTACATCACACAGCTTTACCCCGATCTGCAATTCTCATTTAAGCACGCGCTCACTCACGATGTCGCATACGCTGGCTTACGGAGCGAACGACGGTGCAAAACCCACCAAAGCGTGGTGCAGGCGATAGAAAGCCAGTACGCGGGCCGTCTTGATGAACAGGTTGAGCGGCTAGCCGATCACGCTTTACGTGGCCAGCTTCCGGAAAAGGCGGTGACCTACCTGCGACAGGCAGGCATTAAGGCTGCAGATCGAGAGGCTTATCCGGAAGCAGTGATACTTTTCGAAAAGGCCTTGGAAGCACTTTCTCAACTGCCGCATAGCATCGACACTGTGCGAAGGGCAATCGACGTCCGCTTTGAGATTCGCAATGTTCTTCAACCGCTGGGAGATCGGGCGCGCATCGCATCCTATCTACGCGAGGCGGAGCAACTCGCCGAGCAGATCGGCGACGACCACCGAATGGGTTGGGTGCAGTCTTATTTGACCGAACAGTTCTGGATGCTTGGACGATACAAGGAGTCTATCGTCGCGGGAGAACGAGCACTCGCTGTCGCGGAGCATCTTTCAGACCTACCGTTGCAAGTCGTAACAAATTTGCCCTTGGGATTGGCGCATCACACTCAGGGGAACTACGTCAAAGCACGCGAGCGCTTCGGCTGGAATGCCAATTATTTGGTGGGTGATCTAGTTGGTGAACGTTTCGGGATGTTTGTCTTACCAGCGGCGTTTGCTCGCAGTTTCATTGCATGGGGCCTCGCCGAAACTGGAGAATTTTCGGAAGCGTACAATATTGCCGAAGATGCACTTCGCATTGCTGAAGGTGTCAATCATCCCTTCAGCTGCGGTTACGCGCATCTAGGTCTCGGAGTTGTCGCTTTGCGGCAAGGACAGTTGCGCAGGGCCTTGCGCTCATTCGAGCGAGCTTTGGCTGCCGGCGCGTTCGCTGATAGTCCGGTTGGATTTGCCTTCGTCGCGCTTCATCTCGGATATGCGCTTTCTCTTGACGGTCGAGCTAACGAAGGAATCCCTATACTTGAACGCAGTATTCAGGTCGCAGAATCTCGCGGGTTTGTCGCCCGTCATTCCTTGCGGCTTACTTATGCCAGCGAGGCTTACCTAGTTTCGGACAGAGTAGTGGATGCCCTAGTGGCCTCTAATCGCGCCCTCGATCTTGCCCGCACGCACGAAGAACGGGCTAACGAAGCTTATGCACTACGGATGCTCGGAGAGGTTGAGTTGCGCCGGGGAAATCTAAGAGATGCAAAAGATAGATTCGCCAAGGCCATAGCTGTCGCTCGTGAATTGACGATGCTCCCGCTTGAAGCGCACTGCCACAAAGGCCTCGCCAGCATTTTCGAGGAAGAAGGCCTTACCTCTGACGCGGAACTTCACCGTGGCGCGTCTAACTCATTAGTCCGTGCCATGGGGATGCGCTTTTGGGTCTGACCTTGTAGGCCTGGTTCTGCCGAGATAGCCTCGATGGCGTACGATAGAATTAAGTACTTTTTATTGATGGGAGTAATTCATGAACGAGAATGAGCTCTTTGTTAGAATCTATAGCATGCGAAGTGACATCAACTACCATAGAGCAGAACTACTTCGTAGAAACACAGAAGGAGGATCAGCGGCGATGGCCGCTGCCGCTCCTGGCAGCGATGAGAATGCGGCGGTTCACGTTCTGATCGAAACATGGAATGTGATTGCGATCCTGCTGCGCGGAGTTAAGACCAAAGACAAGATTTACGAGCACAATCCAATTTGCCACATGTATACAGTTCTTGAACCTGGCATTACGTATCTTAGAAATAAGAGCACACCAGAGTTTGCGTCGGAGTTCGAAAAATTGAACGAAGACTACCATGCGTGGCTAAAGAAGAAGAAGAAGAGTGCCAGTTATGTGAGCGCTGCCTGTGGCGGTCTCATGAATGCGCGATTCGGTTAGCCCCCCGTCCAAAACGAGCTTGGAATCACGGTTCTCGACGTGGCTACTTCGGCCCTATCTAGACCTTGGTCCGCTGCAGATTGGACCGGCACATGCCGGTTCGATCGAAGCTGGTTGGCAAGCAATTGTCAATCCAAACAGCCCTCCATTCGCTCCTCAACGTGCACTGGCACCGGGCTTTCGTAGTCAGCTGACTGAGCAGGCAAATGAGCATTACGCGCTTACCGATCCTCGCGAACTAGCTGGCAATCTTCGGACCGATCGTTGGCAGGTCCTTTGTAATCAGCTTGAACAGTGGCGCGATCTCTCGATCGCACGTAAATGTCGGCTGGCCTCGCTACTCCATTCGATGTGCTTTTATCAGCCACTGCTCAAGCTAATTCGAGAGGATGAGTTCGTCGCAGGAGATACTGATCTCGGCAGCGCGCAACTCGCCTTCTCTCGGGCTTCGGCACAATTCATGATCGATCTTTCGAACCGAACCTCCGGCTATGACTCTAGAGTGATGTCTGTCTTCGAAAGTATTGCAGTCAACGATCGAACCCCCGGGGACGTGAAGTTCAACGCATCTGCAATGGTCTTTGTCCAGAAGGCAAAGACGAATGCGTCGCTGCTCGAGCTCATCGATTGGAGCAAGCGGCTCGAAAGAGCCTTTGGCGCTGTGGCAGATGGAGATGATAGATTTGAAACGCAGCTGTTCAAAAGCAGATTCTATCGGGGTATGGGTTTTCTTCCCCAACATGCCGGCGACAAAAGCAAGCTTGTCCATACGATGGATCTTGCGGAATGCTACGCACGCGACCTGAAGCCCGCCACGACGGCACAGGAGGTTCTTTACGTAGAAAACCTGCATGCTGTGATGGAAAGCCGAACCAAGGAAGCGCTATGGCTGAAGGATCTTGAGCTGGCTGAATCTAGAGCCGGCGAAGTAACAAGAGTCGATCCCTATGACTCCAAAGGTTGGGCCGAGCTTGGGCAGGTGCGTTACTTTCGAGAAGATTGGCAAGGCGCAGCTCAAGCTTATATCACTGCGGCTCTGTTGGGACCTCCAGCGAGCTCGATTGGACGCCATATGTCGGCGGTATGCCTTCGGCAATTGGGCCTCGATCTTGTGGCTGCATTCCTGTTCAAAGAAACCTTAGAGATCGACCCGCTCGGCATATCACCTCGTCAGGAGATATTCGATTTGCCAAACGTCCAAATCTTGAGCGCTCTCAAGGAATGGGCTCGCTCGAACATCGAACTCTAACCTGGATGGTCAGGGAACTATCGCCTGTTAGTGTCCATCAGGCCGGGGCGCTTGCACACAGTGGAAATGGGACCCCACCGACCGTGGCGGCGCCCCAAGCGGTCTGCTGAAGGCCTCGGATACTCGCATTGAGGTCGATAAGAATTTGCCTGACCCGCTACCCCGTCTCTTACGTTTCCATATACCGGTATCAGCTTCAACGTTACCCCCTCCGCAAAACTATCCCGGCAGGATCAAATCAATTACACGTTAATTTACTCGCTGCTTGATCTCTACTTTGATTGGAAAGCCAACCCGAACAAATATAACTGTCCAGATCCAAATACGAAGCTAGCCGGTAATCTCGGCATACAGCGCTCGCCTTCACGACGGAAGCCAGTCCCACGAGCGGTCAATTCAGCGGTATCATAAACTTCACGGCAACGAAGGCCATCAATCAAGCGGGCCCAACTTGGACGCTCGTGCACTTCAGTGGCCCTGGTGCGTTCTTAGCCGCTTCCGAAGTTAACACCGGCAAATTGGCTTTCGGTTTGGCGGCCGGACCGAAAGTGAAGGTTCTTCCGCTAAAGCGGCCTACGCTGCCACGTATTTCGACCGCGGTGCGGGCTGACGATGCTCTCGGCCAAGCTCTAACGAATGATCTCGGCACGCAGTTGAATGGAATCCGCGATAATCAAAGGTAGTTCTGACGAACAACGCACGAACGAGACGTCGTCCTGCCTAGTGTCTCTGACGGTGCATTTCCATGCTTCGCATTCGAGAAACCCGATCGACGTCCGACGCTAGAGCTTAACGTCGCGGATCACCCCGTGTCGATCTTCGCGTATGCACTGTTATGGAACGGCTAATTCACTTACCCATTCAGCAGCTTGAGCCAAAGAGGCGTAGCGTGGCAGGTCATAGCAAATTTTCGCCAGACACAGGCACGCTGTTTCATTAATGTCTTGGAGCTTTTCATGCTTCAGGCGTATCCGTTGATAGGAGTTCGGTCACCGACTTAGAGGGGCCGGATGCGTCTAGTCATGCCCTTCGCAGGCTGCTTACATTGCCCTCACGGCGCCGGTGCAACGGGCAACCCTCTACCCTGGTCGGTAACACGAAGTCCCACGTTTTCGGCGAGTGCCCGGAGGCTTGCCTTGACGTCGTCGGCCGACGTTTGCCCGTTCTGAACGAGTTGCTTATCCCACCATAGCGCGGCAAGGCCGGCTACATGGGGGCAGGCCATGCTGGTCCCGCTCATTGCGATCAGCCCGCCACTGACGTTTGCACCCACAATATCGACGCCCGGCGCGGAAAGCATTGGATTGATATTAGAGAATGGTGCAACGGAGAACTCAGTATCAATCCTACTTAGAGCGCCCACCGAAATAACGTTTTCCGTCGCAGCAGGCATGCTGACGTCGATCAATTGATCCGGCACGCCTACCACGCCCCGCTGGCTGTCATTTCCTGCTGCAGCGATTAGAAGACGGCCTTCAAAGCTCAAGAAATCGACCAACTTATCGAAGTAGCGAACGTTGTCGCGATAAGACTGAAGTGCTTTTGACACTGCGCCCCGCTCCGACCAGGAAGCCTCCTTGAGACGCTCCACAATGGCCGGAAAATCGAACCCGATCGACATCGAAATAATCCGCGCGTCCTTTAATCTTGCCCATTGGAGCGCATTCGAAATTGCCTCGTTTGAGCCGCGGCCGTTATCATCTAATACTTTGGCGACAATGGCGGTCGTCACTCCGGGTGCGACGCCAATACGGACACCGTCTACATCGCGCCCAAAGATCGTGCTAGCACAATGAGTCCCGTGTCCCTTCACGTCGGTCACGTTTGTGTTTACGGTATCGCCTTGCCCCGGCGCGATGAAGTTCTGCGTGTGCCAAGTTTTTATTCCAACAAACGCGGAGTGGTTTTTATTAATGCCGGTATCGAGGATAGCTACTGGAACATCTCTTTCCTTAGGCCGAGCAGCACTTATAGTGTAATTCGCGGCTCGGACCGCCCCAATGCCCCAAGAGGCACCTGCCTCCTTGGCCGCCCTTAATGCCCTTTCTATCCGGGCCGCAGTGCAGTCGACAGGAGCAATCAACGCCATCGGTATTGGCGGGGCCGCCTCTTGCCTTGGATCACGTAACACTTCTGCCCTCTGCTTATCTGACAGGGTAGTGGCTTCTAAAGTCAGCCTGGGCGGGGAAGCGCGGATTGCTTCAACGACCTCCGGCCGTAAGGAATCCATACTCTGTAGCTTGCTTAGGCCAGTCGGCATTGGACCGTCGATGCGGAGCACCAGGTAACGGTCGGGATCGTATGGGATGGTCATAACGCCCTCCATTCGACAGACGCACACACTTCCGCGGCTTCACTTTTTTACAGGCAAAGGCGGGGGAGAAAGGTCAACCCAGGCTTCCAGTGAGCCAGGAACCAGTGGTTTGGTTCCGACATAGCTTAGAAGCGGACGCAGGGTGACCGGCTTATTGCCGTTTACTTCCTTAACTTTGTCCGCGACAGCACGCGCCAAATCGCCATCTTCCTTGAAGAAATATCGAATCTCCGAAAGTCCGGCGGCGCCAGTTAGCTTCTCCGGCGCGTAAGTGAGCTGGAAACTAGCGGCCATCAGGCTCTTACGAAGCTGGTTGGAAGCTTCGTCAGGTCCCCAGTATTGAATATTAACCTTTGCGCAGCTCTTACGGGGAGCAGCAACCTTGGCCCAATACTGCGTCCCTGAATCGCGCAGGAAGGGCTTGATTTGAAGAATCGAAATCGGGGCGGAATTAGGAACAACTCCGTATGGAACAGCCATCGCATATTCCGGAGGGTTCGTCGGGAAATCGGAACGCAGATAGATGTCGTCATTCGTGACGGCAGGTCCCTGTTTGAGTTTTTCTGGTCCGTCGGGTGTCTTGAGCTTCCAGTTTTTTGCTGATCCAACCCACATGAAGCCAATGCAGTCACCCGTTGCCGAATCGAACACAGGTTGTGGTAGCGCCGGCTGTTTGTCCGCGAGACCCGTTTCAGGTGGCTTGGGCGACGGAGGCGCCAGTTGCTCGATGGCGGTCTGGGCCGCAGAGTCAGAAATCAGCGTCGACGTAAGGCTTGCTTTGAAATCCACCGACTTGCCCTGGGCCGCAGCTTTCTGAAGCGCCTCCAATTTATCGGTGAGTTCCTGGATTTTTGATTGGAGCGCCTCCTTTACGAGGCGCTCTTCCTCCTGTTTTTGGTTGTATTTAGTCCATCCGAACAACAAGACTATCAGGACGAATGAAAGGACTGCCAGGATCCTTATTTTCCAATCCCAATTACGCTTCTTGAGCGCCGCGGCTTCGCGATCGGCCTTTGCCTTGAAGCTGGCTTCCAGCAATTGCCGGACATCTACGGAATCGCTTCGATAATCCCTGAACATCTCCAGGGCGTCTCCCGTGATGAGATACCCGTCGGCACGCCCGCCATCGAGCCAGAGCCGCGCGGTCGCGATCAACTTGGATTCGGTCTCCCTGCCCTGCCGTGCGTCCGCAAGCCAGGCGGCAAGTGTCGGCCAATAAGCGATCAAAGTCTCATGTGCGACCTCGAAGCGATCCTCACCGCCAACGTCGGCGGTGGGTATCCTGCGCAGCAGCTTGGCTTGTTCGAAGGCATCGAGAATTCTGCCGACCGCGCCGGAATCCTCGCCAAGCAAAAGCGTATCAAGGCCGATCCTGTTGCGAACGAAGTCCTTGTCTCCCGCCGGCACCACCAGCTTGAGAAATATCCGCCGCGCCAGATCCTTCTCGTATGCGGAGAACTGCTGCAGCACAGTTTCGGCCGTGCTGGTCAACGCGTCGCGCGGCGAACCAATCTTCCGGTAAACCGCCTGCGTGATTTCGCCGCGGTCTTTGTTGTCCCATAATTTGTTCAACGTGAATTGCAGGAGCGGCAGCGCATCCGGATTGCCGGCCACTGAACGGACGAGGTCTTCAACTACACCATCGCCAAATCGCAGCCCAACGCGCTCCGCCGGCCCCTCGATCATGCTGCGCAGTTCATAGACAGACGGTGGCGGCAGGCTGAAGCAATTTGCCGGTGAGCGCGCCGCCTGCCCGATCCCTGCGATCTTCTCGAACTGAAGCCGTTGGCTTTCCCGAATGCTGATCAGTAATTTGTGGTGCCCGGCCAGCGATGCCAGCGCCTGACCGACGATATCCAGCGAAGGCTGCACATCGGTTCTGGCCAGCGCCTCGCCAAACTGATCGACGACCAGAACGGCCTTCGGGTCTACCGCGGTGAGCACTTCGTTCAACTTCTTTGGGCTTTTGACGATATCGCGCTCGTCCGCGCGTATCGTCGACATGTCGGCTCCGGGCTTGATCGCGCGCAGAATGGCGGCTAGCGGTTCCCGTCCGGGGGCACTGACCACCACTACTTTGAAGCCCCTGTCTCTCAGACGCGGGAGCAAACCGGCATTGATCAGTGAAGACTTTCCGCTTCCGGACGGGCCAAGCAGTAGGATGACGGATTGGTCTCCCTCGACCCGCTTCTGGAGTTCTTCGGCGGCGTCTTCGCGGCCGAAGTAGTCGCCTGCGTCACCTTGCGTGAATGGGTCGAGCCCCTTGTACGGAGAGATTTTGCTCTCGGTGTCGGTGGGCCCGGAAGCCCTGTCGGGATCGAAATTGGCCAGGATAGGGACGGTCGGCGGCGCCGTGGCGTCGGCCATCGCTCCCTTTGGCGTCTCTGGCTCGGCCCGGGAATACTCCCGCGACAGGATTTGCGTTGTGGTCCAGTAGTCAATCGCAGCCTGCGCCGCCTTCCGCTCAGAGGAACGCTTCAGAATAGTGCCCGTCGCAACCGCACGTCTGATGAACCGCCGCACTTTTCCGGATTGCGATTCTGCGCCGGCAGTACCGCCGGCCGATCCCGCTTTTTCTTCTAGCAAAGCCAGATTTGCTTGCTGGAGTTCGACGAAGGAACCAAACGCAATGTCGGCAGCGGCTTCCTCAACGATTGTCACAGGCTTGCCTCCACCAGTGCGGAAAGCGGGTTACCCAACTGAATAATCCGTTCGCATCCGGACAAAAGTGATTTGTCTACCTGGCTGAAACGATTGCTCATATCACTTCGGAAAATGGCGAAATGCTCCGCGACCAGATCCCATTGCTTGTTTGAGATATGTCCGACAACGACCGCAGCGTGACGCTTCATTTCGGTCGACCAGTCCTCGGCTGGATGCGCGTCGCACAGGGCCAGCGTCTTCGGTAACGCCCTTCCCCACCCGGCTTGAAACCAACGCGGATCGCTTTCCCAGCCGGGCGGCAGCGCTTCGAGCATCGACAATTCGTTATCGATATCCTGCCAGGAATTGTGGTCGGCGACGCTTTCCCGCAGCCGCTCCCAATGGCCGCGAAGCAAGTCGGGACCGGAACTGACGATCGCCTTAACCGCATTGTCTCCAAGATTCATTGCATTGATCATGGCCTGGAATACGTTCAGCAGTTCGTCGACAGGAAGATCTCTCAAGATCAGCCGAATCTTGCCGTTCAACTCGGACGGCTGAAAGCGGAGGTGCTTCTCGATGATGGTGGTCGCGTCGAGCTTGTCTAAAATTTCATCCGCTTCCACCAGCGTGACCAGAGCATTGGAGAATTCGTCGATCCACTCCATCTCGCGCAGTCCGCGCGCCTCGCCGGCCTCCTTGAGTTCGTTCGCCTCGGTCGCATAGGTGCGCCAAGAATTTCGCATTGTCAGCGCAGCCATGCGGATGCCGTCTCGGGATTTCTTCTGGTCAGTCTCGTTCAGCGCGTTCTTCAGTATCGGAATATTGCCCTGAATAGTCTGCAGAACGTCATGAATGGCTTTGTGTCGACGCAAATCAGCGGTGAGATCCGTAATCGTCTTGATGGTGGTTTGGCTACTACGGATCGCGGCCTTCGCCAGCGGGTACTGCCCCAGAACCTGGAATAGCCCACTCCATGGCGCCTGTTGCCTAGCATCGGTGAGCACGTCGTATCTAGGAATGGACACCGAATGTTCTTTGGCGATGTGCTGTCTGATCAGCTTGATCGGAACACCTTGCGAGGATCTAACTGCATTCCAGCTGGAATCCCCCAAATGATGCAAGGCGAACAGCTTATATTCTTCAGTCAGACACGGTGATCCCGAGGATCCGACGTCGGTAACTAAATCGTAGCGCATCCGCGTCCGCAACGCGTTCTCGCCGATAAACTGGCTCGCTCGGTATACCTGCGGCGCGCCGAGCGTATGCTGGATGACAAAGACCCTGCTGTTTTTTGCCAGCACCGCGGCGCCATCTGCCGCGGGTGGCTCGGAATCCCAAGGCGTATCCCAGAGGTCGATCCAGCCCCGGCGCTGCAGCACCAACCCGGGCGGCTGCATCTGGCCGACGGCCTGATTGAGACGGAGGAGCGCATAGTCGAGCTGTTCGTCAGTCGGCATCGGATCGTTGATATGATCGGTAACCTCAGCCGGTCCATAGGTGCTCCACTGCAAACATTGCGTTATTGCGTAAGGCGTGCCTGCCTGTACCGCTCCGTCCGGCAGTTTCTGATAATCGAACACGCAAACTGCCGGCCTGACGAATTGACCGCCGGCGTCGATGAGCCTTTCGACCACATGATAATTGGTCAACACCGTGTCTGGCCCGACGAGGAAGCCGGTCCCGAGCGGATTGCCACCGGTTTGAATGCTGCAAACGCTGCTCAGCACCCGTCCAAACCGTTCCGAGACCTCGTTCGGGGTCGGCATGCCTCCTTAGTCCTCCGTCGGCAGATCCCACAGGCTAACGCGCTTAAACATCGCCTCCGTAACCAATTCAGCGCCAGGTATCGCCACGCCTTCGGCCTTGACGAACCGCTTCGGCGTGATCGGATTTGAGCGCGCCCAATCAATCTCGAAGGCTTCAGCATAATATGCCGCGAGCTCTTCATCGTTGAAGATCAGCGAAGCGTCCCGGTTGAGCGTCACACCGGGCTTGCTCCAGTTGTGGCTTCCAATCAGCAGCCGCTTGCCATCGACGATCATCCCTTTGGTGTGGCTGTCGTCGATCCGTCGCAGCTGTTCGTCGATGTTCACCCCCTTCGATTTAAAGTACCAGGCGACGTGGGTAGGATTGGAGAACTTCGCGCCGCCAGTGCGCAGGATGACGCGGGCGTCATCGAGCGTCTTGAGCTTTTTCGTCAATGCCTTGATTAGTTCATCGATGTAGCCGCGATCCTCCCGCGGATTCGATGGCATTCCAATATAGGGAATCTGGAACAGCAGGCTCTTGCGTGCCGACACGATTAGCTCGAGGACGGCGTCGCTGTATACCGCACCCTCCTGGTCGGGCGTCAGCAGGGGCTTCACCTTCACCTTGCGTTTTATTTCCAGCGGCTTGAGCACCCTGCCCGGTGCACGGCGCTCAAGCACCACGGTCTCCTCGAGAGGAACTTCGACCTCCTTCTTCATCTTGCTCCTCGGCAACACGTCGCCGCCGAGGTCGATGGAGCGCTTGAAGTCCTGCAGGATGTGATTGCGAAAGCGTTCCGCCAACTTTGCATGATGGATGACGACGTGCCATTCGCGGTTTCCGGGCAAATCCTCATCCCCCGCATCGTCGCGTTCCTGCTGGGTAACGATCGGCTGGCTCGACTCGGGCTTCCAATTGCCCGAGGAAAGCCAGAACGCTCTGTCGTCACGCACAGTGACCTTGATATGGTAAGCGTCCGAAATGAGGCCCGACGTTCCTTCCGGCGCAACGATACGCTCGAAGTCAAACTTCTCCCATGCCTTGAATGTCGGTATGCGGTCGAACTCCTCGGTCGGGAGCTTCATCTTCGAGAAGGTTGCGTTATCCAGCACCAGCTTGAGCGAAACCCCCTTTTTGAGCTGCTCCTGAAGTGCGTCCTTGATGTGAAGCGCGTGGAATTCATACATCGCTGACACCAGCGAACGCTCGGTCGCCGACAGGAACGCGTGCAGTTCGTCCCAGGAATATTCGGGGCCGACATGAACGCGAACGGTCATTTCCTCGTTCACCTCGGCGAACGAAAACTCCTTGCCGGTCCGCGCGTCGTCGTCATAGGCGATGGAATCGACGGATTCCACGTCGGGCGCGGCCTCGATCTGCTCGGCAACGCTGGCGGGGAAATACCTGATTGGAACGCCGAGAAACTGCGATGGGCCCGCCGCCGCAACTTGCGGCAACCGGGACGGAAGGACGGAGGCCGCGATACACGGTGCGTCGCCGATCGCATCTCCGTCATCCATGAACCCGACCCGTACAGCCAGTACGCCATCCGGACGGCTGTCCCAGAATTGACACACAGCGCTCTCGGTATCCAAAGCGTCGGCAGTTTTCGATGGTGGCGCAACGGCCGTAGCCGGCGTCACCGGCTGGCCCAGAGATATCCTGATGGTCAAGGGAATGGTAACTTCGACCTCGGATGACGCGGTCGGGATCGCCGTTGGCGGCTTTGGCGCGGTTGACGGAATTGCGGTCCGGGTTTCCACAATCCGTGGCTCGCGCCAGCGCTCACCCTTGATATAGCTGTTGAGCACCGAAGCCGGCACCGCGTAGTTGGCCTGCTTGTAAAGCCCAGCGAAATGCAACCCGGCCGCCTTGCCGGTCTTCGGATCGATGATTACAGAACCCGAATTGCCGCCCAACGTAGTACAGTCGTGCTCAGCCGAGTTGCCGCGTTCCGCGACCATGATCATCCCAGGCGCCGCGCGCTTGACATCGTATTGGTTACGATAGAGCTCCTCCATCAAACTCTGATCGGGGATGATGCGCTTTGGGGCCTTAGCCGGATAGCCGATGGTCACCACCGAAGCATTCATGGCCAGATTGGCCTCACTGATGGCGATGAAGCTCTGCTTGGCACCGTCTGTCCTCCTATCGACCCTGATGAATGCGATGTCGTTTGAACCGGTGGTCTTCTCGATGTAGAGCACTTCCTTGACGCCGAAGATACGTTCCTGGCCCGCCGCCAGGTCGTCAAGTTCGTGCACGGTGTTGAGCGAGACGGAAATCGGCTTTCCCGCAACACCGCGCGAAAAGACAAATCTGGCGCCTTCCTGCTGGGCGATAAGTTGGGCGACATGGCGGTTCGTGACCACGATGTCAGCAGCGACAAACCACCCGGTGCCGACGAAATTCAAATTTCCTGGAAATCCGAACACATCGATGCGACCGACCAGCGGAATGACCGGCTTGACGACGGCTTCGGCCCTGCTGAGCTCGGCGACGAGGTCCCTCGCCTCGTCGCCATCGAGGGAAACATTGACCATATCGATCCAGTCGTTGTTGATGAACAAGACCGGGCGTTCTTCCTTAACGATCGTCTCATTGACGACGTCGACCGGTGAATCGGCGATACCGCCGCCGACCGCCTCCGCTCTAACGCGTGGCGTGAGCGCCTCCGTTTCAATCGCTTTCTGATATTTCTCTTTCAGGGCAGGTCGTCGCGCGAGTAACCGCTCAACGAATTTCCGGTTGTATTCGCGCTGTTCGTCGCGTTCCATAAGAGATTCCAATCTCCAAGACTTTGGCCCGAAGCTTCATTATCCGATAGGACGTGACAACGCCGGTGCTGGATATCCAATCTGCTAAAGCGACCACTCCGGCAATGGCCACGCTTGAGGAGCGCTCTGATCGGACAGAACATAGCTCCGCATTGCGAGATCCATGACGTACCAGCCCCAGTTGATCAGGCGGCCCTGCTCCTCGTCGGAAAATGGATTTAGACGGGTTCGCATGCGGGCGAGCGGGTCTGTCACGGCGGCGTTGCTGTTGAGTAGTCGCGACGCCGGATAAGCCCGCGGATCGGAGTCGATGCCGGCATAGGCATACTTCCTGCCGGTCGCTTGGCATTCTGCGTGGAGCAGGCGCTTACGGAGGGCGCGGGACTGATCGGTCGCAATATCGAGCGCGCGCATAGCCTGCTTTGGCCAAAGTGAGCTGGCTTCTTCGGTGGTCGAGAATGGAGCGCCGGCGTCACTCACTACGATCGTCGAAAAAGAGTCGACCGTTTCAAGACCAAGATTATCGTAGGCCCCACCATCTGTCAGGGACAATTGGGCCATGTAGCGAAGGTCCCCGAAATGCGAGGTCCCCGCCCGATCCATCCAATTTGCCTCCGACAAGTCTATGATAATGGGCGACAGCACGGGCGGAAAGGCGCTAGAGGCCGCGACCGCGACCGCTAGCCGCATTTTGGGGTTAGGCACCTCCCCGATAGAATAGTCCGCCAGCCGTGCTTTCTGAATTCTCACCAGACGTCCGGTCTGTAGATTAGTGGCGTTAAAAACGAACTGAGGCTTGTCAGGCAAGTTCTCAACGCCCGCGCCTGCGAACAGCGCGTCATAGACGTCCGTCAGGACATCGCCGATCGACTTGCCGGGCAGGATTGCGCCCCAGCCTATGGATTGGACATCGATTTCACGTCGGCAAAACGTACGCAGCGGTTGGATGATTTCGGCTTCAAGGTTTGAACAGTGTCCGTCAACAAATTTCAGCCGTGGCCATGCGGCCGCTAGCATCCCTGCTGCGATCGACCCGCCAGAGACGTTTGAAATCCGCTCAAACCTGGAGAGATATCTGAGTTCGTTTAAGCGCTTCAGGGAGCCCAAGTGAAAGAGGGTTGCGCGAAACCCGCCACCTGATAGTGCCAGGGCTGGCTTTCCGCGATCAGCGGTCTCCGAAAGAGCCATCTAGCGCGTCCACTGCAATAAAATGACGCCCTGGGAAAATCCGGCGGGCCAATACGAACCAAAGTTAAAGTGACCACATTTCACATCTATCTGTAGTTGAACATTAGTTGAAAGTTGACGCAAGCAAAATGCAGGGCACGATCAAACTTCCAATCGTGTGGCTGCGCTGCGGCGCACACCCTAGGCTGCTGAGACGATCGGTCGCATATCCATTGTTATGGAAGAAGTCGACCAATGGCTGAGCTCTAAGAGGTGATTTACTTGGACGTCCGGGTCACGCTCTTTTGCTCCATTTCTAGTATCCCTTGAGCCAGAGGCTCGATACCGAGCATCCTTGCCTTCCTTAAGAAGGCCTGCTCGCCACGCCTTTCGATAAACCCACCGAATATAAAGTTCGGAACTATGTGAAATCCGAGCGCGCCGCACAGGACACCAATAATGGCAGTCACCCAAAATGGTAGTCCACCAGAGCTTCCGACCTGACCAGCCACAAATCCCAGAAGTCCGGTAAGCGTTGCGAACGTCATCGACCAAGCAAACTCCACCTTTCGCCTGTATTGCCTACACAATCCAACTAGCGTGTTCTGCGCCGATTCCCTCTGATTCGAGACTACCTTTACTTCTTGCTCAAGTCCCTCGAACTTGGTTTCCAGTCTTGAGAACGCAGCTTGAGCGGTCTCGAACGCTGAGCGGGCCCTGTCCCGCTCTTCGGCAAACTCTGCGGACAGCTGATCGATTCTGAGAGCATGCTCTTGGTCCTTCTCGGCTAGTTCCTTGGCATATTTCTCAGCGGCGATCTTTTCTGCATCAAGAACGACGCGCCTCCGCAGCTCCTCGAATACTTGCAGGCCGGTCTCCTTCGTTAAGAGAACCGGACCGCCGATAGTGAGCTTTGTGAGGTAATAAGCACACCGATCGTTCGCAATAATTCCCTCGAATTCTCTAGCCTCCTCTTCTCCAAGAGACGATACGATTTCTCGCATCTTCTCGACGATCGCATTATTGGTTGCCAACGCGGATACGCAATTCGCGAGAAGTATTTTCATGGGCAGATCAACGCCGCCCGCGCCGATAGCAATCCACAAAATTCCCGAGAACTGCGCCATCGTCAGCGCGTAGCTGATTTCACCACCAAGCAATAATCCCGATTCTCGCAGCTCATGCTCGGAAACATGGATCAAGGACGCGTTTGGAGACACGAAAATCGCAAAGGCCTTTAGAAAATCAGACGCTCTATTGTCTTGCCTCTGGCGAACTGTGTCGCAAATAGCGCTTGCGTCAACTTCACGAGAAGCGACTTTTCCCATCGGGCGAATCCTTTCCGTAAGCCGCAGCTCGAACCGGCTAGGCACTGCCGACTTTACCTTCTCGCTGAACCCGCTCGGATCCACGATCCTTAGTCCCGCCTTCTTTATCGATCCATCCGGATTTTGTAGGATCTCCCGGGCTCTCGTCCGAAGAAGCGAAGACGCGGTTATTCGTCTTCCGATTTCCATCTCGGCGTAGCCGCGAGCGTCTATCGAATCGACCACAGCCCTGAGAAGGGTCTGCATTTCGTCTATATTCTTCCTATACACTCCGTATTGAGCATTGATTTGCTTCAGAGAGTCGATGATTTGGGAGACCGCCGCTTGCTTCTCAACACCATCAAATCCCAAGTATTGAAGAACCATCGGGGTGTCGAAGAAGACCGTAAGTTGCCTCGCAACCGCCCCTCTTGGAGGAGGATTTTTTATGGTTGTCACGACTTGAGCGAGAAGGGCGCCGCTCGCTATCGACAATAGAGCGCTGAACCGGCTGGCATCCGCTGCCTTTGCCTCGAAAATGTATTCCGCTACAATGATACGAATGGCTTGAGCTTCTTTTCCATCCTTTTCGATTTCGGCTGGCTCCGGTTCACTGTTTCGACTCTCACCAAGCTCCTTCGAAAAGTTCAGATTTGCTAATGCACTGAGAATTTGTTCCTCGATCCCGTACTCTTCCTGCTCTGGAAACACTCGACGAAACTCGTTGCGCACGTGCCTAATTAGGGCGTCAACTTCCACTTCAACCGCCGATACGTCAGGCGTCGTCGATCTTTGAATATCGTTGTAGTCGTCTTTGTAGAAGAACATTTGCACATGCGGACCGGCAGCTTCGGCACGCAGATAGCCCGCCTTGTGAAGACGAACGGCTAGCTCTTCAGCAACCGGCTCCGGCATCGAGATGCCATAGAAGCTTTGAACCTCACGGACGAACTCGGATGGCTCAAACTCCTTTCCCTGGAGCTTGAGGGCGATAGGAAGGAACAGCGGAGCAAGACCTAGCATAAGATCTCCGCTCTTATCGAACGCATCCTTGACGTAGCAGAACGTGAGAAGCGTCGGCGTCAGGTTCATTTTCGGGGGCCCTCCTGTACTCCGAAATTGAATAGAGCCACACCTCAACCCGGAGTGGAAGACGAAAATCTACCGCTTCGGCCATTTTACGCTGCATCGCAAATGTCATAGAGGCTCTGTACAGCACAGACTGCCAGCCGAACTCTCTCGACCCAAGTATTGAGCCTCCCGCGTCTTACGACACAGCTCCTTGACGGCCCGTTGATCTAATTGGCGGCTCCTGAATTCTCCCATGAAGGCCCTTCGCAAGTTCAGCAAGGAGTGCCAAGTGAAGCGGAAATACTAATTTGCCGTAGTTGCCGCGCATTCGCCTATCAGTTGTTGTGGAAGAAGCCGGCCAAAGGGCCCCGTTCGAAGTGTGGTAGCGGTTTGCTGTGGCGCACTTGCACAGTCAACTGATCACATTGATCGTAACATATGGGACGCTGGAGTGCTGTGACAGCATGGCATCGGGGGGCTTGGGCGTACCGAAGCCCCTCACTTACTCGTCCAAATGAATGCGGTGAAGCTTTATCAGCACTGACTTTACCAAATCTTCTGCCTCCCGAAGTTCGGTATCGCTAATCATCGGGTCCGCCCGCCCGTAGGTGAGATCTTCCCTCCTTCTTGCTATGTTCTCAATCTGCACCCAGACTTCGTCAGGCAGTGCGACAGCGGTTTTAAGGCCCGCGGGGACCCGCGGTGCGCGCGGCAAAAGTGTCTTCAACTCCCTTTCTTTAGCGCCGGGCTCCAATTCATTCACTAAGTACGCGCGTAACGCCGCCGTCAGGGTAAGATCAAGTAAGTTGAATGCGAACCAGTTTGCGTTTTCGAGCGGTTGTTTGGCGACAGTCGTCGCAGCAACCATGCCTTCGTAGAGTCCCTTCACCCACGGCTTGCGCTTGGCCAGCCGTTGGTTCTTGGCGGCCATACGCTCGGCAAGTCTCGGCCGAGACTTCGGCGCATCAGGAAGGAAGGACTTCCGCGCCGTGAGAAAATCGGCGATCGGCACGTCCACGATCTTGCCTGTGCCGTATGCAAATACCTTGTCGGGCCATTCCCCCATCCAAGTGCGGGATATACGGGCGTAGTCTGCCACTACTGTGACCAGCCAATCGTGCAGCGCTGTAAAGACATGGTGTTTCGTGCTGACGTCCGACTTGCTGCTGTTCCAAGGCATTTCACTGGCGTCGCCACGAAGCGATACGATTACCTTTGTCAGCGACACCTTGGGGTGCGGAAGACCGGCTTGGCCGCGCGTAAACCCAACGTCAAAGCTCTTCATAGCGGGAGCTACGAGTCGGTCATTGCAATAGAAATAGACCCCATACTCGCCCGCTGCCGGACTAGACTCACTGCTGAGTCCTGCAAGAACCTCGACCTCCACAAGCCGCTTCTTCGGAGTTTTCAACTTACCGGTATAGCGTCGCGGGCCATAGTGGGGCGGGAACGACCAGTCATCGAAAAAGCGCGGCCCTACCGGCTTGCCATTCAATTGAAGCGATACGCCAGGAAGTATAAGAAACTTCCCGTACGTCGCGCCGAGATGGCTCCGAAGGAGTTCGATAGACTCGTTCGTGAGTTTCACACGCAATTTCTGAAGCTCGACCTGAGTTGTTCTTGCTGCAATACTATCGCTGCTGAAGAGCGGCAGCTCCCAGTCATCGTCATTAAGCCATGTCTCGTCGAACTCAACCTGGTATGTATCGCCTGAGCCGTGCCGGGTTCGAATAGTGATGTCTTCTGCCAGTGCCACCACGGCACGCTTGGTGCCGACACCGAATATCCCGATGGTCTCATCGGTTGATGAGGATCCGGATTGCCCCGGCCCGACAATGAAACGCAGTTCACTTCGAGGCAGACCACCGGCATCATCTTCAACACGGATGGTACCTTGCTCCTCATTAAGCCAAAGCCGTATGTTGATGGGATTTTTCCGGCCGGCGCGAGTCCAAACATCAAACCCGTTGTCGACGAGTTCGCAGATCGACTTGTTTAGATCATAGTCAGCAATGATTGAGAGAAAGAGCCGCTTAGACGGCACCGCGTCCAACTTTCCCACTTGGCGCTTCATCACAAGCCCCCCAAGACCAATTCCTTGCTTGTATAGCGGGTATGGAAGATAATTGCTCGCGAGAGTTAAAATTGGATGGGGAAACGTGCAGTATATTGACCGGGGCCTGATGCCCCCGCCGCCACCTTTCCAAAGCAAGGCCGCGCAGGCCGAACGGAACGAACTCCTGCGACACATGCGAGAGAGTTCGCAGCGGCTCTCGCAGACCAAGCCGCCTTCTTGGCAGTTTCATCTCGCGCAAGAGGAGATCCTTTCGGCACTCGACCGGCTCTTCAAGGGCAAATGCGCCTTCTGCGAGAGCCGTGCCCCTCTTAATGCCCGACTTTTCAGGCCAGCAGAGGAGGCCGAACCCCTGGCCAAGTCAGAGTTTGCGCACCTTTATTATGCATGGCTCAGGACGGACTGGGGGAACGTCTATGCTGTTTGTAGCGCATGCGCGATGGCCGCCCGTAACCAGTTTCCCGTAGACAGACTGGATCGCGGTCCACTGCCAACCACGGCAGAACTTGAGGCCTTCACGAATGAGAACTATGGCCTCTGGAGATGGCCTCATCGCGACCGTCGACAGCTTCTCGACCCTTGCAAGGATCGGAGCTTTGCTAACCACCTAAGCTTTAGTCGTTCTGGCGACGTTCAGGCGTTCTCCCGATTGGGTGCCCAGACGATCGCGGTCTTCAATCTTGATCGACCAGAACTTGTCGCTTCCAGGGGGACGACCTTTGAGTCTCATGTTCAATTGCTTCTGAGCGAATTGGAACGTGGGATACCTCCCAACGTCTTCGACTTCCCGTCTCTTGAATACGGCGGCGCCTGGAATCTGTTGCTCCGGAGGGTTCTAGACAGAATTGGACGCCGGCTCGACCAGTCATTTCGCTTCCGGTCCGATCAGATCGCAATCGTGATAGAGCGCATCTGGAGCACACCCATTGGACGGCTAGCGATCCGAGACGCGCTGCAGGATGTCCGAGGACCTGTAGAGCGAGCTACAGTGCCTCGCCCTCCTGCCCGGGGCGAACCACGGAGACTAGTTGGCGTTCATGTCAAGAACTTCAAGGCACTCGAGAATTTGGAATTGACGCTCCCGGCGCCGATTACTCAAGACGCCAGCGTGGGACGGGAGGCAGAGGCATCAGCGCTCCTCATCCTCGGCGAGAATGCGGCCGGCAAGAGCTCGATCTTAGAGGCCGTTGCATTAGCGCTGACCGATGACCGTACGCGAAGTTCGGTCGCGCGCTCACCAATCAGCTTCATCCTGGACCCGACACTAATGGGATCAGAGGGCTTAGGCTCGCCAGGAACGGCCAGTGTGCGTCTTAACTTCGAAGATGGCAGCGAACTTACCTTGGCAATCAGCGGTCACTTTGCAGAGCTTGGCGCCACTGACAATCTGCCACCTGTTTTCGCTTACGGCGCGTTTAGGCAGTATGCAAGCCGTTCGCCGAAGAAGCCCCCAAAGGGCCACATCGTTACGCTCTTTAAATCAGATTCCTTGCTAGCTAACCCTGAGGAATGGTTGCTCGGCTTGCCCGATGATCAATTCGCAATGGTCGTTCGCGCTCTCCAGCGCATTCTGATTATCGAGGGCGACTTCGAAGTCGTGAAGCGCGATGTTGATAATCGGCGGTGCCTGATCATCACCAAGTTCGGGAGCGGTCCGGAAGAACGACTGATCAGCACACCCCTGAAAGTCGTTTCGTCCGGCTTTCGCTCCGTACTTGCGATGGTCTGCGACGTTCTAGCCGGGCTGATCGCCCTTCAACCTCGCTCAGAACGAAAGAGCTTTGGAGAGATGGAGGCCGTCCTTCTTATCGATGAAGTCGAGGCTCATCTTCACCCGCGGTGGAAGATGCAAATCATGGCAGCACTGCGGAGAGTGCTTCCGAAGGCCACGATAATTGCGACGACCCACGATCCGCTGTGTCTACGAGGTATGCACGATCAAGAGGTAGCGGTCTTCAATCGCACCCTAAAGGCGGAGGCAGCAGAAGCAGACGATCTCCCAGTCTTTGTCGAGCCCGTGCTATCGCTTCCAAATGTTGAGAACCTCACAGTAGAGCAACTCTTAACTTCGGACTTCTTTTCTATGTTCAGCACCGACTCGCCGGCGGCCGAACTCAATCTTGCTAAACTCGGAGACTTGATTGCACGTGAAGCGAATGGTGAAAGGCTCACCGATTCTGAACAGATTACGCTCACGAGTCTCCGCAGAGAGGTTGCCGATGCGCTTCCGCTGGGTTCGTCAGAGGTGCAACGTTTGGTCGAGGAGGCGGTCTTTACCTACATTAAACGGCGACGCACTCTCCGATCTTCTCAGCTCGAAACTCTCAAAGCCGAAACGAGGGAGTTTATCGTGAAAGCTTTGGAGTCCTATTAGCTTGCGCAAGGTCCCGAGAGGAAACAAGCCACCGCCAGCAGCTCTAAGCGCGCGGAACAAAAAAGGGACGGAGCTTGAACGTGTTCGCGCTCATATCGCGGAGGTACTTCCTCCAAATGTGAAACGAAAGCCATTCCCATTTCAGGCGTACAAAGCCGAAAACGTAAAGAAACGACTGGAAGAGCTGTTTCACGGCAAATGTGCGTATTGCGAATCGCGCTACGCTTTTCAAGCGCCCGTTGACGTCGAACATTATCGACCGAAGGGCCGAGTGGAGGGCGAACCGAACCATCCAGGTTACTGGTGGCTAGCAGCCGACTGGGCCAACCTTCTTCCAAGCTGCCTTGATTGCAATCGCCGCCGGAAGCAAGTCGCGCCAGTCGTCTCCGCAACCCTGACCGTGCTCTATGAGGCAATGCAAACTGGGAAACAGGACAGCTTCCCGGTGCTCGGCGCTCGAGCCTTGCATGAGCCAGACGATTTGGTTACCGAGCAGCCGCTGCTTCTAGATCCTACACGTGATGAACCGGACGAGCACCTTGCCTATTGGGTGCACGGGGACAGTTCGGCGGGGCTCGTCTATCCAGCTTCGGTTCTCAGGGCAACCCAAGCGGCCCCCGTTTTGCCAGCAGCGGATGAGGACACTACTGCTGTTGTCAACCACGCCGCGGCTGCAGGGGTAAGTATCCGTGGAGCCGTTTCGATTCAGGTCTACGGCCTGAATCGTTTGCGCCTCGTTCAGGAACGTGCGCGCCTGCTGCAGCAGCTTCGATTCCTCGAAAGCGTATTTCTGGACATCAGCGAGGTGTCTCGCGATCTCGCGGCGGTTAACGTTACGGTTGCGCGACCGGAACTTGCTGGAGCAACAGATCGTCTCGAGCGACTTCAGCGTCGCATACTGGATCAGATGCAATCACTGGCCGCGCCAACTTCGCCTCATTCAGCAGTCGCCAGGGCCTATCTGCGCGATTTTCGGAAGCGGATTAGTTTGTTACCTCCAACATAGGAGCTAAAGGGCTCCTGCTCTCAATAAAACCGCAAAGCCTGCTCGCACGATTTGTCGATCGCGGAGTATGGGCATACAGTAATAAACGAGGCCACTTTTCCCAAATGAGATGTTATGGAAGAACTCTGCCAGCGGCCGAGTTTCGCCGCACTCATATGCTGATCATGGAGAAGCGACTGGCCGGCAACTACCATTCACCCCGCTGCTTCATCTCCTTGATCATGGCATTTAGTTCCCTTGCATCATCGACCTCCTCAGACTCGTCGCGAAACGGCCAACGTATGATCATTTCCTCATCGTCCAGGACCCAGAAGTGTATCTGGCAAATCAGGTCCGCCGCGTAAGAGAATAGAACATCGAAATTTGCGCTCGAACGTCCCTCATGTGCGAACTCATTCCTGACGCGCTTCAGTTCAATAACCTCTGCAACGGTAAACATTGGAATATCGTCTACCTCCATACGGAACGGGGCGGCCAATGCGCTCCGCATTCGCAACAATTTTGCCGCGTCTCTAATGTCCGTATCGCCGTGAATTCTGCTATGCCAATTCTTTGGAGAATTCCTTGCAGCAAAGAAGCTTTTGTTGATCACTGACACTACAAAGTCTCCATAGAGCTCCAACTGCGTGAACACATAGCTGATGGCAGCCGGCTCTAGCGGCATATCGCTCAACGACGAAAATACCGTGTCAGAGCCAACGCGGCTTCGAATTTCAAACCGCCTATGTGATTCTTCCTGAAGGCTATCGCGGTTGGCAACTATCCCGGTAGCTTCAGTTGGAGCACCCGCCTCGAACTCATTTTCTACACTCGCCCAAGAAGCTTTTGCTCGTTGAAGGAGGAAGCTGGTCGTTTCATACGCGAGCTTGAATTGCACAAGGCGATCAAGAAGAATTTCGGTCGCTTGGTGCACGCTCTCTCGCTGCCTGCTTCCGAGCTTCCTGCCGAGCAACGGACAACTCCAATCGGAGACCGAAAAGACATGGGGACGACGTACCGCAACCGGCGCCGTCCTCTATTTACACGGACCTCGTCAACAAAGCTAATGCGAAAGAGTTGAAACGCTCTTTCTCAACCCCAAGATCCACGACAGAGAATCCGTGGTAGGAAAGCTTACAGCGTTCTCACCAATTGTACCCCGCCGGACTTATCGCGCAATGATTATGGATTTTTTCTTGGGGGCGGTATCGCCAGCGAGCGCCTTCCGGCGAACAATCAAACGGATGGCAGAATCATCGTTGTAGATCCGGTTTCGACGAAAGTTGGCTTTTTGGTCTAATCCCAGCTTTTTGCATGTGAATCAGGGAGACTGGTCCTGAGAAGGCCTCACCTAAACTTTCGAACACCTCCTCCCTGTCAACCTGACTGTCAACCTCGTCAACCTTGTCAACCTAACTTTTCAGCGCTTTCAGCTACCGTGGTGCCGGGGTGTGAATTACCCGCGAGCGATCTAAAGGCCGGAAGGACCCGTGGCTTACCCCTCCCCCGCGGGTCACTTCAAATTCCTCCGGGTATGGTCAGTCAAATTCCTCCACCCGCGAGGCAGGACATGGTGATTGTTAGTTTGCCTTTGTTTCCCGGGCAAGAGTTTCAGCGGCCTCTTTGAGCCGATAGCTGCGTCCGTCGAACTCAAGCAGATGGCAATGATGCATCAGGCGATCGAGGATCGTCGTGCTCATGGTGTTGTCCCCCAGGTATGTCCCCCAGTCCTGCACGACGCGATTGGAGGTAACGATGACGCTGCGGCGCAGTTTGTAGCGCTGATGGATCAGGGTCTGCAGCAATGCGCCGGCGTCGTCAGGGATGGCGCGTGCGAGGAACAGATCGTCCAGCACGAGGAGATCGTAGTCGATAATGGTTCGCAGCCGGACCTCGCGTTGTGCCGGGGAGTTCATGGCGTAGCGGTGGAAGAAGTCGTCGGTCTCAAGATACTGGACCTTGTGGCTTTGCAGGATCGCCTGATAGGCAATCGCCTTGGCGATGTAGGACTTCCCGGTGCCAGGTTTGCCGACAAGCAGCGCGTTTTCGCCGGCGGCAATGAACGCCAGGGTGTGGAGCTGGAAGCAAGTCTGGCGCGGCAATCTGGGATTGAAGGTCCAGTCGAACTCGGCGAGCGTCAGTTTTTCGTCGAGCCCGGATTGCTGGTATCGTCGCTCGATAAGGCGGGACTGACGACGGTCCAGTTCGTCCTGCAGGATCAGCGAGAAGGTCTCGAGGAATGGCTGGTTGGCGCCCTGCGCCTGCAGCACGCGCGTCTGCAGCGTGTCGCGAACGCCCGACAGGCGCAGCTGTCGCAGGCAACGCTCAATTTCCGGCATGGTCATCATGTGGTTTGGTCTCCAGTGTGAGGTGAGAAGCCGCGGGAGCGCTCGTGGCGCCGGAGCTGGCCGGGGTTGCGCAGGCGCCACGAGCGCGGGTTGCAGGGGTGCGGTCGCCGTGAGCCTCGGCCTGCCGGCCATTGTCGCCGGCATCGTGCCGCACGGCACGGCTGAAGAGATCGCCGTATTCGGCTGGAGCGCGGATCAGCGGATGATCCTGGGTGAGCGACGATGCCGGCTGTGGCGTCGCTCCAACCTGCGCGATCGCCTGTTCGAACAACCGCTCGACGGTCGCACGCACGTGCTTGTAGCGGTAGATGCGGTTCTCGACGGCGTGCGCGCAGGCTTGCTCGACCAGCCGTGCCGGATACTTCCGGCCCAGCCCGACAATGCCCCACATCGCGCGCTGTCCGGGGCGCCCCTCGGTGTCGAACACTTGCTGGCACAGCGCCCTGGTCTGCGGCCCGATGCGCTCGGCGCTCGCCAGCAGCACGGCGGTTTGCCGCGACGGATTGAACGGCCGTTCGCTGGTCGGCAGGACGACAGAACCGGAGTGCGTCATCCGGGGATGAACACGCAGCAGCGCATGGGTGTGGCGATCACGGATCTCGATCGTGGAGGCGTAGATCCGCACCACGACCTGACTGCCGATGGGCGCAGGCCGCGCGGCGTAATAGCTGCTATCAACACGCACGGTGGTATCGTCGCAGACGGTCCGAACGACCTCGGTGAAGATGCGGAAGGCAGCCACTGGCAACGGCCGCAGGTGTGGCTTCTCCTCCTGGAACATCGCCTCGACCTGACGACGCGTGCTGCCGTGGATGCGCTTGGAGGCCCAATTCTCCTCCCAGTGCCTCAAGAACTCGTTCTGGGCTTCCAGTGTCTCGAAGCGCCGTCCGGCCAGCGCGGTGCCCTGGGTATGTTGAATCGCACTCTCGACGCATCCTTTCCGATTGGGATCGGCCACACGCGCGGGATCGGCGACCACGGCGTAATGAGCCAGCATCGCGCTGTAAATCGGGTTGAGCTCGGGCTCGTACAAATCCGGCTTGAGGACGCCTTCCTTCAGATTGTCGAGCACGACATAGCTGGGGACCCCGCCAAAAAATACCGGAACGCCTCTTCGTGGAGCTGCGCCCAGACGTGTTGGCTGGACTTCCAGACCACCCGCCGGAAGCTGCGCCGCGAGTAGCGCAGCGTCATCACGAACAGGCGGGGACGGCGGTACCGGCCGCTCCTGGGATCAATCGTCAGAGCGCCCTCGCCGTAGTCGACCTGGGCCTCCTCGCCGGGCAGGAACTCAAGTCGATCAAACTGCTCGGGATCGCTGTGTCGCAACGTGCGCACAAACCGCTTGACGCTCTGGTAGCTGGACGGAAAGCCAAAATGATCGACAAGGTCCTGGTAAATCGCCTGCGCATTCCGCTTCAGGCGGACCTGTTCTTCGATCCACGTCCGATGCGGTTCGCAAGCCGAACGGGCCAGGCTGCTGGTGACCGTCGCTCCTGATGCCCCAGAAGCCGGTGGTCGGGGTGGAGGAATTTGGCCGTCCATGCTCACCGGGCCGGTGGTCGCTTCCCCGGGGGAATTTGCCTCCGCACCGGCCCGCAGCGCCCGGTAACGCCGGATCGTCTTGCGATCGATCCCCGTCAGCCTGTGGATCTCGCGCTGGCTGGCGTTGCGATCGAGTAGCGTAAATACCGTGCTTTGCAGGTGTGGCTTCAAGACGTTCAACTCCCCGGCCCCTTGCTGGCTAAAGGGACCGAAAATAAACGTCCTGCCTGACCGGCTACCGCTGTTCAGCGGCGCTGACGGTGAACATCAGGTGGGGGAGTTTCAAGTGACCATACCCGGGGGATTTTGACCGACCCACGGGGTACCCCTCGACCTAGACGCGTCGCAACACTCCCCGAGCGAACAGTTCTCCAACAATGTAAGAACGGCCGCCTCAAAGAAGCCGCCTTTTGCGACACTGAAATCTAGACAGGCAGCATAGTCGCTAGCGAGAGCTGGCGTGCCTTGCAGCCAATAGTGACCGAAGAAAACCGGCTTGTTTTTCCAGTAGTGATACGCGGTCGGTATCGGCAGTTCAGGCAGACTCGCCTCTTCACCCTCCATCCCAAGTGCGGCGTCCCGAAACGTTAAAGCCTTACGATCCCACCAGCGAATGCGAACTTCACGGCGCTCGTGACCATCCTTGTCGAAGAACGAACGTCCATCTGGAAGAAGCAATTCTGGCCCCTTCAACAGAACCTCCGCAGCGCTGTAGGCCATCGAGCCGCGTCGACTAGCTTCTTGCAGGCCCTCCGGAGTAAACCGATTGGCGGCGTCCAGACAGCTAGACAGCTTTTCTTGGGCGGATTCGCTCCAACAAGCATGGACGACTCGCAATCCCGGAAGATCGATCCATACTGGGAGGGTTCTAAACCACTCGAGCGCTTGCGCGTGAGCTGTTGAGCCCTCTTCGATCTGCCTCAGGAATTCCTTGTGCTGGTGAGCGTTCTTTTCCGTGTGAGGCCGGAGAAAGCCTCCGCTCCCATCTGGCTCGGCCCATCCTAGTGCGTTGAACTCGTGGTTACCCATGACCGCAAGCGCTGAGCCAGCGTCGCACATCCCTTTTGCGATTTGGAGAGCCGCAATCTGCTGGGGTCCGCGGTCAGGGCAAGAATCTATTCCGGGTCGGCTGACGGCCTCTCGTGGCCAGCGCTGGTCCTTGTGCCACCGTGCTCGGAGCCGTCAAGGACGGCCTTTGGGCCGCCGCCTCCGGCGGTCTTCGATCCTTGACCGCTCCTACGCGCGGGGGCGCGCCGGAAGGCGTCGGGACGAAGGGCGTCCCGACCATCGACCGCGCCTCCGGCGGGTCGAACAAAGGGCGATCAGCCGAGCCTGGCTACCTCTCACCGATGACATTTCTAATGAGCGGAACCTGCGACTTGTCTATCGGGCGCCGACACGGCAGATTCGCAAATCGAGTGTTATGGAATAGTCGACGAAAATACAGGGCTTGATGGATTTCATCAGACAGTGCGTCCCGCGACGGATCGACCTTCGAGGATGATATCACACGCGCGGCGGTGAGGGATGCAGAAGCGCTTCGCCTTACTCGTCCATTAAGCGGGCCGAGCGGCCCACTAGAATGGGAGGTCATCGTCCATGTGTCCGAACTCCCGCGGCTGGAGCGCGCCCCTGGGCAGCGGCAGGCTGTTGATTATGAACAGATTCAGGATGTCGTCTCGGTCCATGAACATAACCTGAGACCGCTTGGTCGCGTCCAGCCGTTCGCCGAGCCAGTTCTTCGCCTGCCGGACCGTGGAGAAGCCGAGCGTCGTGAAAGTTCTGTTGTTGTTCTCCTCGGCCGTCCTTATGGTCACACGCCATGAAATCACCGAGTCCCGATGAACGCCGCCTGGCTGACTTGCTGGTCGAGCCCAGAGAAACGCTGAATGTCGAGCTTAAGTCTTGGTTCGACATCACCAACAACAACGAACACAAAGCCCTTCTCGCGAAGGCAATCATCGCCCTTGCCAATCGTGGCGGCGGCTTTGTCCTAATCGGATTTGAGAAAACCGACACAGGATCAGGACCGGCCAGCGGGCGACCCGCCAGCCTGAGCGCATTCAATACTGACGCGGTGAACTCCATCGTCAGCAAATTCTGCGATCCCAAAATTCATTGCGACATTTCAATTCAGGTGGGGCCGGACGGCCTCAGCTACCCGATCATAGTCGTTCCAGGCGGACATCGAGTCCCCATCCGATCGACAAGGGACGGGCCGAACGGCGGTGTCATTAAACAGAACTCATACTACATCCGACGCATCGGGCCTGCGAGCGAGGTCCCCCAAGACGGACAGGAGTGGGATGCGCTTACCGCAGGGTCGTCGCCAATGCGCGCGAAGACCTGTTGGATCAGTTCCGCGCGATCATGGCGGGCGGGAGCGAGATGCGCCTTGAGCCCGCCCAGGCCGAGCAATTGGACGCGTGGTTCGACGCCTCGTGCCCGCTGGCAAGACTAGCTTCCACCTTGCCGCCCCAGGATATGTCCAGGTTGGCGACGGGTTGGCCCGCTACCTGGGCGATCACGCCTCATTCAAGAGCGCTTGTTGCCCTTGCTGATGTTCTCTGTCGCCGTGATCACGCGAAGATTCCACGGCACGTGAAGCCCGCGTAGCTGTTGCCCCCCTGCTGCGCATGGTATGAACGAATCTGGAACGAGTCGGGTAGACTGGAATACGGAGAGTGCCGTTTTCGTCCGACTAGGTCTTTAAAACCGGAGGCGTAGCAGCCTCCACAGGCCACATCGGGCGAGGTACGGCCATGATCCGCGCGGCGTTTATTGGCATTGATCGACACCGCGACCCTCTTGTTGGTGACCTGAACGGCGCGGTTCGCGACGCGCAGGCGTTATGGGCCGTCCTGACGGACTCGATTGACGACATGCAAGCGGCGCTCATCGTCGATGACGGCGCGACACATGCCGAGGTGACGAGGGCGTTGGACTCCACGCTCGATGCGGCCGGGCCGGACGATGTGGTGCTGATCAGTTTCGCCGGCCACGGGACACCCGATCACAGGCTGGTCGTAACCGACACGAGCGCGAGCGACATCCCCGCCACCACGATCAGCATGGAGATAATCGCGGAGCGGTTTCGGCAGACTCGTGCGCGGGCGGTGGTGATGCTTCTCGACTGCTGCTTCAGCGGCGGCGCGCCGGCACGCGTGCTTGACCTCGGGGTTGTGCCGCGGGCCGTTGGCATGCCGCTCGCCGAAGTCGCGGGCCAGGGGCGTGTTCTCTTCGCTGCATCCGCGCCCGATCAGCCCGCGCTAGAAGACCACCAGACGCGGCATGGCCTCTTCACCAAGGCGATCCTCGACAAGCTCCTGGCGGGCGGTCCTGTGAGCGTTGTCGGCATGGTCGACGACGTGGTGCGGGCCGTGCGCGCAAACGCTGGACGGATGGGCTACGAGCAGACGCCGGTCATGTTCGGCTTTGTCGAGGGCGAACTGTCACTGCCCGGGTGTCGACGCGGCCCAAACTACCTCGCGGCCTTCCCCGAGTACGCGCCCATCCGCACAACGGGGGACTTCGGCGAGCTTGCGGGCTACGGGATTCCGGCCGCCACGTTGCACGCATGGCATCAGCGCTATCCCGGCGGCCTCAACTCCCTTCAGATCGCAGCCATCAACGACCACAATGTGCTTGGCGGCAATTCCCTGCTGACTGTCGCGCCAACCAGCGCCGGCAAGACGTTCATCGGCGAGATCGCGGCTATCAAGGCTATCAGCGAGGGCCGCAAGGCCGTCTTCCTGCTGCCCTACAAGGCGCTGGTGAACGAGAAATACGAGGACTTCTCCGCGCTCTATGGCGAGCAACTGCACCTGCGCATTGCCCGGTGCAGCGGCGACTGGCAGGACCAAGTCGTCGAGGTGATGCGGGGCAAGTACGACCTCGCCTTCTTCACCTATGAGAAGTTTCTCGGGATGGCGCTGGCCGCGCCCCACATCCTCAATCAGATCGGCCTCGTTGTGATTGACGAGGCGCAGTTCATCACCGAGCCCGGCCGCGGCATGGTCGTGGAGCTTCTCCTGACGTACCTCTTGAGCGCGCGAGCGCGCGGGGTCGCGCCGCAAGTGATCGCGTTGAGCGCCGTGATCGGCGACATCAACGGCTTCGAGCGCTGGCTGGGCTGCAATCTGCTCGTGACCACGCAGCGGCCGATTCCGCTGATTGAAGGGGCCATTGACCGCACAGGCGCTTGGACCTTCCGACGCGAAGCGGAGAGCCTGAGAACCGAACAACTCCTGCGGCACGGCGCGATCCAGCAACGCCGCGACAGGCCTTCAGATCAGGATGTGATCGTGCCGCTCGTGCGCCATCTAGTCCAACAGGGCGAGAAGGTCATCGTATTCCGGAATCAACGCGGATCATCGGCGGGAGCCGCAAACTACCTTGCCGCCGAACTCGGGCTGCCGCCCGCGGCAAATGTGATCGCCAATTTGCCCGAAGGCGATCCCTCGGCGATGTCGCGAAATCTGCGGCAGGCCTTGCAAGGGGGCGTCGCCTTCCACCATGGCGATCTCAATCGCGAGGAACGGGTGGCGGTGGAGCGCGGCTTTCGGCAGGCCGATGGCGGGATTCAGGTGCTTGTTGCAACCAGCACTGTCGCCGCGGGCGTGAACACGCCGGCCTCAACGGTGATCATTGTGGAGACGGCCTTCCAAAGTGCAAACGGGCCGCAGCCCTACACGGTAGCGCAATACAAGAACATGGCGGGCCGCGCCGGCCGCCTCGGTTACGAAACTGAAGGCAAAGCGATCCTGGTCGCCGACAACGCGATGGAGAGGAATCAGCTAGTGCTGAACTATGTGGAGGGCCGCCCCGAGCCGCTGCGCTCGTCCTTCGATGAAGGAGCCCCCGGCACTTGGGTCGTTCGCTTGCTGGCGCAAGTTCGTGAAGCGCCCCGCGCCGCGGTCATCGACATGGTCGCGAACACATATGGCGGCTACCTCGCGAACCTTCGTGACCCACGCTTTCGCGATCGGATGACAGACACGCTCGCGCGCCTGCTTGACCGCATGATTGCGGATGGCCTGGTCGATCAGGATGGCGACAGGATTCGCCTCAACATGCTCGGACGCGCATGCGGCGAGTCTCCGCTGAGCCTCGAATCCGCGATGCGCCTAGTGGAGGTATTGCGCCGAGTGCGCCCGGAGGAGCCAACCCCGGAAGCGCTGGCCGTGATGCTTGAGGTGCTTCCCGAGCGTGACGAGGACTACACGCCGCAAATCAGGCAAGGCGAGCCGCGGTGGCAGCAAGCCGCCAGTCAGCGGTTCGGCTACAACCTTGCCAACGTGCTGCGGACGCGAGCCGGCAGCGACAAAGAATACTATGCGCGATGCAAGCGCGCCCTGATTGTCGCCGATTGGATCGATGGCATCCCAAGCGCCGACATCGAGGCGCGGTTCACGGTCAACCCGTTCTCCTCAGTCGGCCATGGCGACATCCGCGGTTTTGCTGATGGCAGCCGGTTCCTTCTGGAGTCGGCCATGCGGATCACCTCAATCGTGCTGCAAGTCGGCATGAACGAAGAGGCCAACGCGGCCTTCTTTAAGCGCCTGGAATTCGGCATCCCGGCCGGTGCGCTTCCGCTGCTGGAGTTGGGTGTTGAACTTAACCGGGGCGAACTGCTGCTCCTTTGGCAGCGGGGCATTCGCACGCGGGAGGATGTCGCCAGGCTGGCGCAGCAGGAGTTGCAAGACCTGATCGGGGCCAAGGGTCGACGGCTGCTTCAGGCCGTCGCCGCCTAGGCCCGAGACGCCGAACCAGTGGCCCGCAACCACCGGGCGGGCTGTCCGGTGACCAAGCCTGACGGCAGACATAGGCTACCAGATACGAGAGGCGGCCCGATGTGAGTAAAGGTAGAGACGAGTTTCCGCAGAAGGTCAAAACCGCCCTCGCCCTTCGTGCAGCCTATAGGTGCTCGGTGGAAGGGTGTGGCAAGTCGACCGTCGGCCCAAGCGACGAAGCCCCTGACGCGGTAGCCAACATAGGAATTGCCGCTCACATCTGCGCCGCCTCGCCCGGAGGGAGGCGTTACGACGCGTCCATGACTCCGGAGCAGCGGGCCGGCATCGATAACGGCATATGGACCTGTGCGGATCACGGGGCGCTGATCGATCGGGACGACGCGACATACACTGTCGAGCGGCTGCGCGCGATGAAGCGCGCCCATGAAGACCGCTGCGCCGCCGAAATCGGCAACGCCTCTCGATCATCGTTCGGAACCGGAGAACTCATAGCCCTTGGCCCTGACCTCGTATTCGCAGGTGAGATGGTAGGGGCGACTGAGCAGAGTTGGCGGCTGCGGGTTGATCACTTCGTGATCGGCGACCTTGCTACCCTGATTGGCTACATAAGCGAGTTCTCTAAGGCTGCGCCCGGTGACCGCTATCTCTTGATCAACTCCATCGGTGACGGCCGCGTATTGAACGGCGCGCCGACCTGGGCCAAGGATGGAGGCCGGTACTCGATCGAGTGCCCCGTTCAATCACGCTTTCCGACGATCCCGGCGCAGCAGCTCCCCAAGGACTTGGCGCTGGCGGGCGGAGACCTGTACGCCGAGAACGGCGACCTGGCTACGGTCGCGGGCCTAGCTGCCCTGCCTCAAAAGGTCTGGATGAACCTCTCGCATCAGCAGGGAGAAAGCCTCTTTAACCCGGACTTCGGAACTCGGATCGGCGAATACTACGAGGTCTTGGGAGCGTCCCCGTGGTTCGGCCAGCTTCTCAAGCTCGAAGCCATTCGCTTGGCTGCCATCCCGCACAACGACTCCCTCGACAACCGACAGTACACGCCATTCCGGTGCGTCCAACGTGTGCACGCCGTGGATGTCAGGGGCGAGCCCATGAACAATCGTCTGCCCATCCGGGTCGTGTTCGAGGTAAACGGCGTCGGTCGCTGGAGCCACGACCTTGATATCTTCCTGCCGCCGAAGTCGGCGGGGTCGAGCTGGCGAACGCCGAAGCGGCTGGGACCTGCGTGTTTTCCAAGGCCAGCCGTAAGCGCTCTTCTTTCCGGCCTGCGCGATCATCCACGAGTCACGAACGCCCCGATCTGCGCGCCGGGTCCTTCGGCGCTGTCGACCTCCGTCGTGTCGGCGGCGCCCGCCGGCAGGACGGCGGCGACCACCTCCTGCCTCCACCATCACCCCGCCGATCGCGACCGATTTCACAGCGCTCGGCTTGACAGGACGACTGTCTTCAGGTCGTCAGAACCATTGAAATGAAGACGGGGCGGTCCGTGGCTGAAGGCGAAAGCAAAGAAACACTGTTGGCCAACTGCGAGTACTGCGAGGCGACTGTGGCTGGTGTCGTGGAAGGAAGTTACCAGCGCTACATTGATGGGCCAGACTGTTCCTATAAATGGTCACTTTTAAGGTGCCCGTCTTGCCAATCACCAATCCTTGTCGCTCAAGACGACGAAGACGCTCGGTACATGGAAGAACCTGATGAGCCGTGGAGCAAGCCGAAGAGGCTCTATCCTCTGATGAGCGATCGCCAACTCGGATTTGCAGTGCCCGAGCCGATCCGCGCGGCCTTTGCCGAAGCGCGCGCCTGCTACACCGAGGCCAGGGCACATACCGCTTGCGCAATCATGTGTCGGAAGGTTTTGGAGGGCATCTGCGAGTCGCACGGTGCGACCGGTGGGAACTTGGCCCAGCGCCTGAAGCAACTTTCGGAATCGGGCCAGCTAGACAAACGCCTCTTCGAGTGGACCGATGCAGTGCGTCTTGTCGGGAATGAAGCCGCTCACGACGTGAGCATAACAGTGTCCCGAGAAGACGCGGGCGACTTGTTGGATTTAGCCGAGGCGGTTGCCGAATATCTTTACACAATCAAAGAGAAGTTCGAAGCCTTCAACAAAAGGCGGTCGGCGAAGGCGAGCGGCAAGTCATAAGCCACGACCGCCCCTCGCGAGACAGGGGCGACGCCTTGTGCCTTCAGCCCAGCGCACGAGTAGCCGCCAACACAGTTCCTGCCGTTCACCACGTCGCTCAGACCTTCTACGCATCGAGGTGCGGCTCAATGCGAACGTTGCACCCAATCAGGCCGATGTTTTCGAGCCGATCCCGCGGCCTTGCGCTTCCGGCGCACGATCATGACCTTTCCACCCGTCCCGATCCTAGACGGTTTTGCAGGGCGACCGCGACTATGCAGCGGATTTGGTCGTGGCTACTCTGCTTGGCGAAGCGGCGTGGCGACTCGGTGGCGATTCCGGGAAGTGAAAAAGCCGCCCTGTCAGAGCGGCTTTTCTATTTTTGCTGCTATTACAGCACCTTACTTGGTTGCGGGGATAGGATTTGAACCTATGACCTTCAGGTTATGAGCACTGAAAAGCGATGTCACCATCTTCTGGTTGTTCTTCGAGCATTTGTTGGGGCACAACGCTTAATTTTTAAAAATATTAAATAATTTCAATTATATATGCGAAAAGCGCGACTGTGGTGATGCCAGTCGCGCCTTACTTTTGTCTGGCGTCTACTTCGCCTTTGCCGGCGAGCCACTCGCGCCCTTCCCTATAGAGCTTCTCGACCTCGGCGCCGGCGAGGCCCGGCATGTCGCGCTTGACCTTGTAGCCGATCAGCTCCTGCATGTAGGCGAGGTGGCGGTAGCCTTCGGGGAGTGCAGCGAGCGCTGTCTGGTCGAGGCGGAGCGTCGCGGCGGGATCGACCGGATCGATCCGGTCCTTCTCATAGATCGGCTGGCGGCGGACGATGCCCCATTTGCCGGTACCTGATTTGTCATGCCGCTTCTCAAGGAAATCGTAGAAGCGTCCGGTGCAAACGACGTCGCAGAGCACGTCGTGCACGAGTCCGCGCTGCGAGATCGTCATCTTGGTCTGCGCGATGGCCCGCTCGCCGGCGAGATCGATGCTGGTGCCACCGAGGAAATGCAGGATGCGCACCCCCTTGGCAAACCCCTCCTGGCTGACGCGCATGAAATCCCGCGCCGGCCCCTGAAACCAGGTCGCGGACATCCAGCCCTCTTCGTGCCAGACCGTGGCAAAGCGCTCCCAATCGCCGGCATCGCGCCACACCGCCCAGTTCTCGACGAGGTCGCGGATGGCGAGACGGTCGAGGAGTTGCTGATCCATGGGCCCGTCTCCGATTGGCGTGGTCGCACGCGCAGCTGCTGCATCAGCTATGGGCGGCGAATTCAGCGCCCGTCAAGCGGGCGGGCGGCATGAAAAATCCGGCGTGCCTCGCGGCACGCCGGACCAAACTCGCCAATAGGCAAGCCGCTAGCGCCTTGTTACGCCGCCGGCGCCTTCGGCGTACGGTTGCGCGAGTTGCGCTGGAAGAACAGGGCCTGGCTCGCCACCGCAGACACCATCGCGGGCTGGAACGGCTTTGAGATCAGGAACGCCGGCTCGGGACGCTCGCCGGTGAGGAAGCGCTCCGGGTAGGCGGTGATGAACACCACCGGCACTTCGAAGGTGCGCAGCAGCTCGTTGACGGCGTCCAGGCCCGACGAGCCGTCGGCAAGCTGGATATCGGCGAGGATCAGGCCAGGTCGCCTGTTCTTGGCAAGCGCCACCGCATCGGCATGGGTGCGGGCGACGCCGACGACGTTATGGCCGAGATTCTTAACGAGGCTCTCGAGATCCATGGCGATGAAGGTCTCGTCCTCGATGATCAGCACGTCGGTGGCGATCTCGGCGGCCATCTCGCGTCCGGCTGCGTCGGCAAGACGGCGCGTCTCGGCGACGTCGGTGCCGAGAATGAAGGCGACTTCCTCTTCGGAAAAGCCCTCGAGCGAGAGCAGCAGGAAGGCCTGTCGCGGCAGCGGGGTGATGTTCGACAGCCGCCGTTCCGGAGGCATCGGCAGGGTCGTCACCTCGGCATCGTCATTGATGGAGACCGAATTCCAGATCTGGGTGAACAGCCGGAACAGGCCGGCCCGGGGCCCATGGCTCTCGTCGAGCACCGAGGGATCGCCCAGCATGGCTTCCAACATGGCGGCGACATAGGCGTCACCGGAGGCCTGGCTGCCTGTCAGAGCCCGCGCGTACCGGCGCAACAGCGGCAAGTGTTCAGCAACTACCTGTGAACGGGACATCCCCACTCCATTCGTCTTCGGGCCAACCTTGAGGTCCAATCCTGAGGTCAGGCATCACGCGGGGGGCCCAGGTTCCCCTGCTGGGCTGTCTACGCCTCACCTCAACAAAAGTTCCGCCAAGCTGGGAACTTTTTGGCGCAGCTGGAATTGTGCCTATCCAGGGAACGGCTCCCGGTTGAGAAAACTTCTCGATTTTACAGTCACTTAACTCGGGGAAACGTGGAACAGGTCATGAAAGATCTCAAGTCTCAAGCCAGCAGAAGCACGACCCCCGGCAAGGGAGGCCTCACTCCGGAAATTCAATCCCGGATTGGGCACCAGTTGCGCGCCATGTACGACGATGTCGTACGACAGGGGGTTCCAGATCGGTTCGCAGAACTGATCAAGAAGCTTGATGCGCCGGGAGCGTCACCCCACGTGGAAAATGAGGGCGGATCCAACGACAACAACAATGGGAGGGATTAATGCCTCTCACGGACTCCCTGCGTAACGACATCTTGGCGGCCGTGCCCAGTCTGCGCGCCTTCGCCATCTCGCTCAGCGGCAATGCGGACCGCGCCGACGATTTGGTCCAGGAGACGCTGCTGCGCGCGCTCGCCAACATCGACTCGTTCCAGCCCGGCTCCAACCTGCCGGCCTGGCTGTTCACGATCCTGCGCAACCTGTTCCGGTCCGACTACCGCAAGCGTCGGCGCGAGGTCGAGGATGCCGAAGGCAACTATGCCAAGACGCTGAAGACCCAGCCTTCGCAGAATGCGCATCTCGAATTCGAGGAGTTTCGCACCGCGCTCGACAAGCTTCCGCAGGATCAGCGTGAAGCCCTGATCCTGGTCGGCGCGTCCGGCTTCTCCTATGAGGACGCCGCCTCGATCTGCGGCTGCGCGGTCGGCACCATCAAGAGCCGCGTCAACCGCGCCCGCTCGAAGCTCGCCGCGCTGCTCTATGTCGACGGCGCCGAGGATTTCGGCCCAGACGAGACCGTGCGAGCCGTGATCGGCGGCAGCGGCGGCTGACCGCCGGCGTCAATCGAACCGGGACGAGAGGAAGACGGCCGTTTCCACGGCCGTCTTCGCGCGCGCGTCCGACGCTGATGGCATCGGGCTAACGGCGCGCGATCACACATCCACGAAGGTCGCGGTCTCGGCCACGCTCGCCCGCGAGGTGCGGTAGCTGTTGACCTTGTGCGCATGGTCCGCATAGCCGAACGAGATGCCGCAGACGACGCGGCGGTCGCCGGGTAGATTGAAATGGCGGCGGATCAGGCCGGAATGCCGCGCCAGCGCGGCCTGCGGAATGGTGCCGAGCCCGAGCGCCTGCGCCGCCAGCATGAAGTTGGAGACATAGGCGCCGCAATCGATCGCACCATAGATGCCGAGCGGCTCGTTGGTGTGGATGATGGCGACATGCGGCGCGCCGAAGAAATTGTAGTTCTCCAGCGCCTGCTTGGCGTAGGCCGCCTTGTCGCCGCGGGCGATGCCGAGCGTGTTGTAGAGCTGGAAGCCGCTCTCGCGGCGGCGATCGAGATAGACGCCGGCATATTCGCGCGGTGGCGTGAAGTCGTAATCATCGCCGAGACCCTTCGAGGCTTCGGCGTAAATCGCCTTGCGAAAGCGCTCCTTGGCCTCGCCGCTGGCGATGATGATCTGCCAGGGCTGGCTGTTGCACCAGGACGCCGTGCGCTGCGCGGTCGCCAGCACGTGCTCGATGATGGCGCGATCGACCTCCTTAGGGAGAAAGGCGCGAACGGAGTAGCGCTCGTTGAGGAGCTCTTCGAGCACACCGATGCGGTCGTTTTGTTTCACTTGTGCGTCCATCACTCAGCTCGCCCTTTTTTCTTCTGGTTGGGCAATGGCGCCAGGCGCCGTACCCCTCGGCCATACTTACCTCGATGCACCTGCATATGGTAGGCGTGCTTCGCTTTGCCCACCCTGCGGGAGGCGGTGACGGCGACCATTACTTGGTCAGCAGGGCATAGGCGCCGGTCCAGCCCTCCGGCGGCGGCTCGATCTGGAAATCCTTGATCCGCGCCTCGTAAAGCCTGAACAGCTTCTCCAGCGTGTCGGCGTCCTCGCTCTTGCGGCCGCGCTCGATCGCGTCCAGCGCGCCCTGCCAGTCGCGGCTACGGTAGCAACCGAGCATCTCGATGGTGATGTTGCGCAGGCGCTGGAACGCGGCCGAATGCATCACGTCCTCGCGGCCGGCGATGGCGTAGATCACTTCCGGCTCGGACTTGCCCTTGACCATGATGAAGTCGAGCTCGAGGATCGCGAACTTTTCCTTGGCGGCGAGCGCGGTGCGCGAGCCCACGATGATCGGGAAGCCGTATGCCTTCGACTGGCCCTCGAGGCGCGAGGCCAGGTTCACACTGTCGCCGAGCACCGAATAGTTCTTCTTCAGGTCGGAGCCCATGTTGCCGACCACGCCGATGCCGGTGTTGAGACCGATCCCGACATTGAGCGGGATGTAGACGTGGCCGCCGTCGGCGGCTTCCTGCTCGCGCTCCTTGTTGACCTCGTCGATCTGCTCCAGCATCTGGATCGCGGCTTCGCAGGCGTTGATCTCGTGCTCGGCATCGTCGAGCGGCGCGTTCCAGAACGCCATGATGGCGTCGCCCATGTACTTGTCGATGTAACCCTTGCGCTCGATGATCACGTCGGTCAGCGGCGTCAGGAAGCGGTTCATCAGCGCGATCAGCCCTTGTGGATCGTGCTTGTAGCTCTCCGAGATCGTGGTGAAGCCGCGCACGTCGGAGAACATGATCGTCATCTCGCGCTCCTCGCCGCCGAGCACGAGCTTTTCCGGCGATTGCGCCAGCTGCTCGACCAGCACCGGCGACATGTATTGCGCGAACTGCCCGCGGATCTGCACGCGCTGGCGCTGCTCGCGCACGAAGCTAGCGAAGATCAGCGTCAGATAGACCGCGGTGGTCGACAGCAGCGGATAGGTGAAGTCGATGAGCTGGCGGTGCTGCACGTAGAAGAACCAGGACACGCCGACCAGGATGGCGGCGAAGGCCCCACCCGCAAGCACCAGGCGGACGGGGCCGAGATTCGGCGTGAAGATGATGACGAGCAGGCCGATCACCAGCGCCGTGATCAGCTCGATCCCGAGCGCGTAGTTCGGCTGCGAGATCACTGCGCCGCTGAGCACGCTCTCCAGCACCTGGGCATGGATCTCGACACCCGGCATGGTCGCGGACACCGGCGTCGTCTTGATGTCGTTGAGCCCGGCCGCGGAGGTCCCGACCAGCACCAGCTTGCCGGCGAACTTGCTCGGCGACGCGCTGTTGTCGAGCACGTCGGCCGCGGAGACGTAAATCGAAGGATCCCTGCGGGCGTAGTGCACCCAGAACTGGCCGTTCTTGTCAGTGGGGATCTCGACGCCCTTGAGGCGCACGGCCCGCACGCCGGTCTTGTCGGTCCTGATCAGCAGCGTCGGTGTCCCCGTGACGACGCGCAGGATCTCGAGGCTGAGCGATGGCATGATGTTGCCTTGGGCACGCATGACCATCGGCACGCGGCGGATGAACCCGTCGCGCTCCTTTCTGATCGAGAACAGGCCGCGGCCGGCGGCCGCCATTTCGATCACCGGCACGTTGCGCAGCAGGCCTGGAAATTCGAACAGGAAGCGGTCGGCGCCCTCCTCCCCGACCGTCGCCACGCCCGTGAGCGGAAGTGACTTGTCGGGCTCGGCCAGGATATCGGGCAGACCCGTCTCGCCCAGCACCACCCGCGAGCGCTTGATCGCCTCGGCGAGGATCTGGTCGTTGGTCGGCAGCCCGCGCAGCTTGGCGCGCGTGGCGTCGTCGAGATAGCGCATCTGGCCCGCGACCAGATCCGGATTGAGTCGGTCGGGCTCCGAAAACACCACGTCGAAGCCGATCGCCACCGCGCCGTTGTTGGTGAGGCTCTGGATCAGATCGGCGATCCGCGTCCGCGGCCACGGCCATTGCCCGAGCTTGGCGAGGCTCTTGTCGTCGATGTCGACGATGGTGACCGGCCGCGCCGTCTTGTGCCTGGGATCGATCAGCTGGAACATGTCGAAGGTGCGCAGCCGCAATTCCTGGATCGGCGGCGGATCCCAGAGGCGCGCAACGGCGAATAGAACCAGCAGCGCAAGGCACATCAGCCGCGCAAAGCCGAGCTTCCGCGCAAACCACCGCCGCAGGATCCTCAGACGTTTCATGCCAGCCGAACTTCCCGCCCCGCACCACGCCGGGCGGACCGATCATGGAGCCTCGGCCCGCGATTGGCTATTCCCTGACGGTGGTAGACGGTGAATTTTTTGCCGCGGTCAAGCTACGCGCCTGTTGGCCGATAGGACCCGCACGTCCTCACGTGACATGCGTGCCGAAGATGAAATCGCTGGCCTGGAGATTTGCGGCGACCACGTTCTTGAGCAGGAGCGACTCGTGCTCCTGTATCAGTCCGGATTGCTGCGAGACCTCCTGATTCCAGGTGATCAGGGTGTCGCCATTTTGCTGCTGGGCGATGGCGAGGTCGCCCTTGCAGCCGACGTCGGAGAACTGCCGCAGATCGATCTTGTCGAGCCCTACCTTGAAATCGGTGATCGTGTGGGAGAAATCGGTGACGGGTTGCCCGTTGTCGTCATACAACAAGCCCGGCGCGAACACGAACTGATCCTTGCCCTCCCCGCCTGTCAGCGTGCTGTTCGTATCGGTCGCGAAGATGACGTCCTTGCCGCTGGTGCCTTCCAGGGCAACGGCCTGGCTGGTGTCGCCGGCCTCGTGGAAGATGAAATGGACGGTGTCGAACAGCCCCGTGGCCTGGTCCGTCACAGTCAGCGTGATCTGCTCGATGTCCGGCGGCTGGGCTTGAGGATCGGAGCTGGCCGCTGTCGGATTGTAGGTGGCGCCGGTCTCGAAACCGAGGTTGATCTCCTCGAGCGAGCCCGAGGCCGGATAGAAGTCCACCTGACTAAGACCTGGATGCGCCGTCGACATGGTGACGGTGAAGTCGTGGTCCGCCGAGCCGGTGACCATGAGATCGGTGATGATGTCGGAGTTGTTCTCGATGATATGCTCGACCTGGAAGCTCTCGGTGTTGATCACCGGGCCGTCGGCGGGAGCAGTCACTTCCGTGCCGATGGTGGTGAGATCCTGCGAGACCGGAGTCTCACCGCCGGTGCCGGTCACTGAAAGATCGATTGTCGCGGTCGACAGATCAGTCGTGATGGCACCGGTATAGGTGTCGTCGAGCGCGTGGACTCCCAGCGCGCCCGGCGTCCCGGAAAAGCCGTTGGCGGGCACGAACCGGATCAGCGTATCGGGGCCCAGCACCAGCGCGTTCGTGTTGCTGACCGACCCGATATCGGCCCATTGATCCGTGCCGGCGAGCTCGTACTGCCAGACGCCCTGCGCCGTGGTGGCGGCGTCGGAGGTCACCGCGAGGGCTTTGAATGTCGCACCGGTGTCGGCGTCGTGGAACTTGTCCGTGAACAGGCTGCTGATCGCAGCTCCGCTCGGATCGCTGTCGTTGCCGGCGACGGACGCCAGCGTCGCATCATCGAGCGTCGGCGCGTCGTTGCTGCCCACGATGTCGATCGTGACGGTGCTGCTGGTGCCGGCGCCATCGGCATCCGACGGGACGATCGTGTATTGCAGCGACAGGGTCTGGCCGGCGGCGAGGAAATCGAAGTCCTCCCCCTGCGAGTTGAAGGTCCAGGTGAACTGCGCGTGGGTGGCGGTGCCGTTCAGGATATCGGCAGCCGGAACGGTCAGATAGTTCAGTAGATCGGTGTTCGACAGCCCGCCGACGTCGTCGGTCTGCAACACACCGTCAAGATAGACCGAGAGGTGATCGCGCGCGACGCTCACATGATCGGTGGCGTCCGCGTCGGACAGGGTCAGCGTGCCGGTCTTGTCCAGCCCCGCATTGGCCTCGTCCAGAGTCGCGCCGGCGCTGTCGCCGCTTGCGACCGTGATCACCGGCGCGTCGTTTTTGCCGGTGATGGTGACCGTCACCGCGGCCGTATCGGTCTTGCCCTGATGGTCCGCCAGCGTGATGGTGGAGACCACCGTCACGGTCTGGCCTTCGCCGAGGAAATCCAGCGCGCTATCGGCGATGGAATAGCTCCAGCCGATCGCGCCGTTGTTCTTGTTGCCGGGCGCAGAGAGCGTCAGCGCCTGCTCCAACGCGGTGATTTCGTCCGGCGACAGCGTCAGCTGCGTGGTGTGGTCGGCGTCGAGCCAAGTCAAGGCATACGCGACGTTCGTCACCGTCGGACGATCGGTGAGGTCGATGTCGGTGAAATGGATCGCGCCCGTCCCACCCGAGACCGGATCGAGCGTCGGATCGCCGGTGGTGCTCTCGAGCTCGGAGAAGCTCACGCTCGGCGAGGCCTCTGCCGCGGTGAAGACCGGTGCATCATCATCCGCATTGAACGTGATCAGGGTGCCGCCATGGCCGTCGCTGCTGCCGGCGAAATGGGCGTTGCTGTAGTCGGCACCGGTCAGATTCAGATCGATGTGGTTGCCATCGGCGTCGGTGACCGTCAGCACGCCTCCGGTCGCAGGGTCGGCATTGGCGACATAGACCGCACTGGTGCCGAGACCGTACTTGATCGTGGACAGGTCGATCGTGTCGCCCGCGGACAGCCCCGCGATCGATCCGCCGAAGGACGACGTATCGATCTGAAGCGCGGCGCCATCACCGGCGAGCGTGACCGTTTGCGTGACCGTGCCTTCGAGCTTCAGGAGCGCGCCGGCATCGACGGTAACCGACCCCGCGCCGGACAGCGAGCCGAACAGCGTCAGGGTCCCGGCGTTGACCTCGATCGTACCGGCGTTGGTGATGGCGCCGGAGATCGTCGCCGTGCCCCAGCTGTCGATCTCATGATAGTTCGCAATGCTCAGGCCGGTCCCGGCAATCGAGGCCCCATCGAGCAGGTCGATATCGCCGTCGTTGACGATCGACGACAGGCTGCCGAACACGCTGGTGCCGGAGACGGTCCAGATGCCGCCCGCGTTGTTGTTGAAGGTGGCCGTGGCGACGGAGATGTTGCCATTGATGTCGCCAGAGTTGTTGATCGTGATGGCGCCGCCGGTCTCGACGATCGCATAGGTCGTCGAGGTCACGCCGGATGCGTCCGCAGCACCGATCGTGCCGGAATTGTCGATCGTCGCCGTGCCGGTCGCGTTCTCCTGGATGTAGATCGCCGCGTGACCGGTGGGAGCCGAGATCGAGCCGGAATTGGTGATGTGCGTCGAGCCGGTCGCGCCGGCCCCATTCTGCGTGACGCTGATGCCGGCGAAGCTCGTGCTGCCGATGTCGCCATGATTGACGATGGTGACGTCGCCGGCGCCGGTGGCGAGGGCAGCCACGCCGACCGCCCCGGAGGCCGAACCGTCATTGGTGATGCTGACGTCGCCGCCGCCATGATCGAACGCCGCGATCGCGGTGCCTGCGGCGGAGATCTGTGAATTCTGGCCGGTCGTGACGGTGATGTCGCCAACACCCCAGGTGAACGCCTCGATGCCATAGCCGGCAGCCGCGGTGATGTTCGCATCGCTGTTGACGACCACGTCGCCGTTGACCGCGTTCGAGAATGTGCCGTTTCCGCCGGGCTTGTAGCCGGCGATGATCGCGCCCGGCGTGGTGCCGTCGTTGTTGAGCGTGGTGCCGGAATGAATCGTGCCGTGTGCTTCGACCGAGATCGTGCTCGCAACGCCGGCGGCAATGGCCGTCGCAAAATTGACGGCCACGATGCCGGAGCTGCCGGAGGTGATGCTGTCGCCTTTCGCCAGGGTGACGCTGATGTCGCCCTGGTCGATGCTGTGGGCCCTGATGCCATAGCTGGCCGCACCCGAGATCGTGACATTCTCGCCGAGCGTGACCGTGACGTCACCGGTGCCGCCGCTCAATGCTGCGGCGTTGATTCCCATGCTCTGCGCCCCGGACACCGAGATCGTGGTGCCGGCGAAGCTGGTCACCGAGACGTCGCCGCTCCCGTAATTATAGGCGTTGATGCCGTAACCGGCCGCGGCGGTGATGTTGCCATGGTTGTTGACGACCACCGAGCCGTTGACGCCGGTATTGGCGTGGGTGCCACTGGTGGCGCCGGTGTAGCCGGCTTCGATGCCGGCCGGAACATTGCCGGCCAGGTTCGGGCTGCTTCCCGAATTGATCGTGCCGTAGCTGGTGACCGTGACGCTGCTATCGGCCGCAGCGTTGATCGATGTCGCGCGATTGACGGCGACGATGCCCGAGCTGGCCGACGTAACGATGCTGCCGGCCTCCGTCGTGACGGTCTGGCTGCCGCTGCCATAGCTGCGCGTCCGGATGCCGTAGATGAAGCCGCCGGTGATCGAGCCACCGGCGTCAATGTCGATGTCGCCGTGGCCCAGCGTCGCTGCATCGATGCCATACGCGCCGCCCGCCGCGCCGCCGAGCTGAGTGATCGAGATGTCGCCGCTATTGGCAGCGTTCAAATTCTCGACGAGAACGCCGACCGAATTCGTGCCGGTGCCGGTCGCCTTGCCGGTGAGATTGTTGACGGTGATGTCGCCGGAGCCGGTCGCACTGTCGCGCAGCGTGATGCCGTTGCCGGCGAGGCCCGTGATGTCCTTGGTTGCGGTCAACGAGACGTCGCCGGCGCCGTTCTGGGTGACGACGAGCCCGTTGGCCGCGCCGGTCAGTGCGCCGGTTGGCGTCAGAATGACGTCGCCATGGTTGCCGCTGGTTCCGCCGGATGCAGCGAGCGTGAGCGCGTCGCCGCTCGCGCTGGCGATATCGGCATCACCGGTGACGGTGAAGGTACCGCCGGTCGAGGCCCCGGCCGAAATAGTGCCGGTGAAGTCATGGCTCGTGGCATCGAGCCGGAGCGTGTTGGCACCGCCGGCAAAAGTGACGGTCTGCGCATCCGCGCCGCCCAGCGCGAGTGTCGCGCCGTCGTCGACGAGCAGCGTCCCGACGCCGGTGATGCCGCCAGCGAGGTTCAGCGTGCCGGCCTGCACCTCGATCGTGCCGGTGTTGGTGACCGCGCCCGTGATCGTGCTGCTGCCGGAGACGCCGTAGAGATGACCGGCATTGCTCAGGGTGCCGCCGTTGATCGAGACGTCGGTCAGATAGAGCTTCGAGGCGCCGTCGACCGCGATCGTACCGCCGGCATTGCTGACGGTCGCGGTCGCGAGCTTGAGGATGCCCCCGCCCGCCGCCTCGATCAGCCCGAGATTGGTGATGGCATGAAGCAGGCCGGGATCGATCGTCAGCGTGCCGCTGGTCACGGAGATCGTGCCGGTGTTGTTGAGGTCGGCGCCGTCGACTGCGCTCGTGCCGGTCGATTCCAGCGTGCCCGCGATCGTCACCGTGCCGCCGCTGATGGTCGAACCGGCGAGATCGAGCGACGAGCCCGATGCGACCGACACGGTGCCGCCGGTGTTGGTCACCGTCATCGCAGTCAGCTTCAGTGTGCCGCCGTTGATCGCGGCCAGCGTGCCGGTGTTGGTGACGGCCTGGTGGTCGATATCGAGCTCGGCGCCGTTGGCGCGGAGGGTGCCGGCATTGGCAATGGCGGCCGAGGTCGTGGCGGCGAGCGTCAACACGCCGCCGATCGCCTCGATCAGGCCGTTGTTGGTGATGGACGCATTGGTGACGGTGCTGGCGCCGGACGAGGCCAGCGTACCGAGCACGTTGAGCTGGCCGCCGCTGACGCTCGCGCCCGAGAGCGTCAGTTTCTTGCTCGCATCGATCTTGACGGTGCCGCCATTTGCGATCGCGGTCCCCGCAACGGTGACATCGTCGAGCGTCAGCGTCACCCCGCTTCCGACCGTGACGGCGCTCGTGCTCAATGTCGCCCCGCCGTCGATCCTGCTGGCGCCGGTGACGTCTATGTTGCCGCCACCGTCGATCATGCCGCCGCTGATGGTTGCGCCGCTGATCGACAGCTTGCCCGAGGCATCGACCGTGACGTGGCCGGCGTTGGCGACGCTGGATCCCTGGTCGATCGTCAACCAGCCATTCGCCAGTACCCTGATCGTGCCGGCGGAGGTGTTGGAGACCGTCTCGTTGGCAAATTCGACCGTGCCCTCGACGTTGACCGTACCGGAATTGGTCAATGAGCCGTTCTCGATCAAGCTGGCGCCGTTGAGTTCCAGTGTCCCGAGAATCGTGACCGTGCCGCCGTGGACGGCCGCATTGTCCACGATCAGCGTCGTGCCCGCGTCAGCCTTCAGCGTGCCGCCGGCATTGGCGATGTCGGCCAGCATCTTCAAGGTGCCGCCCGACAGCTCCAGCGTGCCGGAATTGGTGATCGTGGTACCGGCAGCGAAATCGCCGCCGCCGGCGAGCGTCAGGTGGCCCGCATTGGTGAGCACGCTCGTGTCCAATATCTCGGCCTTGCCGCCGACCGACATCGTGCCGGTCGCGGCGTTGGTGAGGATCGAGTCCGCGCTCATGTTGAGCGCACCGGCAATGGTCAGCGAGCTCTGGTTGATCAGCTTCGGCGGCGGGCCGCCGAAATCGTTCATCGTCAGCGATTTCGCATAGGCGGCCGCATCGATCGTCACCGGATAGGACGGCGTCAGACCGTGCAGCTGATCGGTGATGACAATGACGTCGTCATCGATGGTCGGGACGGTCCCGGTCTCCCAATTGGCCGCGTCCTTCCAGAAGCCGCCGGAGGGCGCGCCCGCCTTGTCGGTCGCGATCCAGACCACGGCGGGCGCGTCGGTGCCGGTGATCGTGACCGTGATCGTCTGCTGGGCCGTCGCGCCTTGCGAGTCCGTGACGGTGACGGTGTAGACCAGCGTCAGCACCACGCCCTTCGGAATGAAGTCGGCGAGATAGACCGGGAGATCGGCCAGTGACCAGTTGATGGTGCCGGTGCCGTCACCGGTGCTGTCGGCGCCCGCAGCGATCGCGACCGACATCGCGCTCTGGAATGCCGCGAGCGGACCGGGCGGAACGGTGCCGCCGGGCAGGGTCGCGCTGGTCAGCGCCACCGACACCGTATGCTTGTCGGTGAGATCGACGTCATCGAAGCTCAGCGTGCCCGAGGTCGGAACGTCGCTGGTGAGCGGGCCACCCGGCACGCTGGTGCCGCCTTCGAAAGTGATGACGGGAACGTCGGTGGTGACCACCGGCTTGTCGTTCGTTCCCGTGATCGTGATCGTGATCGGGATGAACTTGGACTCGGGGTTCACCGAGAAATTGGTGTCGACGCGGACCATGTAGGTCAGCGTCAGGGTCTCGCCGGCCGCGAGGAAATCGAAGACCTTGTCCGGGATCGTGTAGGTCCAGACCGCCGAGCCGTTATTGTTGTTGGCGGGGTCGGCGACGACACTGATCTGAATCTGCGTCGCCGCGATGTCCTGCTTCTGCAGCGCGGTGAGCGAGCCGGTGACATCCTGCTGGCCGGCGCTCTTGTAGACGTAGTTCGGCGCCTCGGCGAGGCTCACGCTCACCGTCGGCAGGTCGCCGAGGTTTTGATCGAGGAATCTGATCAATCCGGAAATCGTGTCGGCGTGCGTATCGCCGGTGGTGTCCGCCCGTTCGGTCAGCGCGAACGCCGTCCTCACGTTGCCGCCGAGGTCGAAGCTTTGCGCGATCGGCTGACCGGGAATGCGGCCGGGCGTCGGCGTCGACGTGGTTGGGCCTTCCTGCGTCTGCGGATTGAGATTGACGAAGGTCGCGGTGACGATCGGACCGGACCCCGACTTGAGCACCACCTCATGGCCGAACGGCGTGATCGTGTCGGTGTAGTTCGTGGTCAGCTTGGTGTTGGTGTTGTTGTCGGTGAACTTCAGCGTGAACACGTCCGTGATCAGCTTCTGCACATCGGGCGACATCAGTGCGTTGGTGACCGAGACGTTGCCGCCGCTGATCTGGATCATCTGGCCGGCCTGGTTGACCGTCGCGATCGGCAGCAGCGTGACCTTGTCGAACAGGATATAGGAGCCGGTCGTGCCGTTCGGCTCGACCAGCACCTGGAAGCTCGCCTGCGGCTGCGGATCGCCGCCGCCGGCGGGAACGACGAAGTTGATCTGTGTCAGCACCGCCGTGCCGCGGATGCCCATGGTGGCGACCGGCGTGTCGACCTTCATGTCGCCGTGCTTGGCGGTTTCGCCGGCGACGAAGGTGATGGTGCCCGCGACCAGGCTGAGCAGCGAGGAATTGTTCGACCCGTTGGGGTCGTAGACCATCTCGTTCAGCACCATCCGCGCATTGGAGGACAAGCCGAACACGGTGCCGTCGATGAAGGTGATGCCGAGCGTCGAATCGGCGCCGGTCGAGACCACGTCGCCCTTCTCGACGTTGTCGCCGTTGTTCAGGATCACCGAGACGCCGTTGCGGATGGCGGTCGCGCTGCCCACGAGCTTGGTGACGTGACCGATGACCTGGGCCGCACCGGCGCCGGGCGCGGCCTGGGCGACCTGGACGTGGCCGGTGAGGGCGTTGACGACGTCGCCGCCGAGGTGGGCGCCGTCGGGCGAAGCGATCGCGGCGCGCTTGTCGCCCCTGAAATAATCGTGAACGACGAACTCGTGACCGTCGTGCGACAGCACGAGGTCGAGCCCGGCACGCTTGAACTCGCCGTTGAAGATCAGATTGGCGTCGGGAACGACGAATGCACCGTCGGGCACATGGCCATGCGCCTTGGCAATGAAGGGCTTGGCGGCAAAGGAATCGACGTGGACAAAGACGGGCGAGTTGGAACTCTGGCCGTCCAAAGACGTCGCGGCGTCAAATTTGCCAGCGTAATTCAACCGGGCACCGTAAAAAGGGTTAAAATTTATGTAAGTATCGACGACCTAAGCTTGCTTAGCATTACCAAGTCCTTAGCGAAACCATCTATTGCTTGTGTGATTTCGCGTCACTTGACCGTAAGAACCTGCGCCGGGCGGTGCATTCCCAGAGGAGCGGAAGTCATATTCCAAGAATTCGGAAGTCGAAACAGGGTTAGATGCACGCATTTCCCGCCGCCCCAAGTCATTCGAAGTAAAACTGGTAGAACAGATACTTGCGTCATCTTTTGTTCGTGATGCCCTGCAACATCCTGCGGCAAATACGGCGTTAAATCTGTGACCTAACTAACAGAACCCGTGAAATAGCGGGTCGTTAGCCATAGGTGAGATTCGGCGCCCGTCGCAACTTCTGCCTGCAATTGGTTCCATTTCGCGGCAGCGAGGCTCTCCTAGCCGTCGAATCGTAAAATTTTACGCAATTCGGGCGGGTCCGATTCAGCCTGCCACCCGGTTTTGAGACCCCTGCCGGGCGCGTTAAGCAGAACAAAACGGCCCGTCTCGCACTATCTCCGCGAAAGCAACAAAGCCCGGCACGACGAGATCGAGGGGGATCTCGCGAAGCCTGGGAAGGGGATGTCAGATGGAGACCGCTGCTCGCTCGCGCGCCTTTCGCGCAATCCTTGTCATGTGCGGCTTGATCCTGCTCGGCTCGGCCGCCGAGCTTCGCGCCGGCACGCTGCTCTCGCCGGGCGCCGGCGTCCTCGTGCGCAAATCCGCCGAACCGTTTGGCGTGTTCGCCTTCGCCATCTCATCCGGCAGCCTGCAGCAGAAATGGTCCGCGCTGAAGGACAAGCTCGACGACGACATGGTGCAGCTCGCGCTGTGCGACGGCGACCGGGACAATTGCGCTTCACCCGCGGCGCTCGAGCTGCTCGCCATCGTCGATCAGGCCCGCGCCCGCGACGGCCGTGCGCGGCTCGGCGAGATCAACCGCGCCATCAATCTCGCCATCCATGCCGCCAACGACGGCAGCGCCGACCTCTGGAGCTCGCCGCTTGCGACCTTCGCGCGCGGCGCCGGCGATTGCGAGGACTATGCCATCGCCAAGCTGGCCGCGCTGCGGCTGGCGGGAATTGCCTCTGAAGACCTCCGCATGGTCGTGGTGCGCGACGTCAGGGCCGGCGAGGCGCACGCCATTGCCGCAGCAAAGCTCGACGGCCAATGGCTCATGCTCGACAATCGCCGCATGGCGATGGTCAGGGACGACGCAACGCGGAGCTATCAGCCGCTGTTCGTGCTCCACCAATCGGCCGTGCTGAAATATGTCGACGAGCCGGTACAGGTCTCGATGGCGGCCGCCGAGGCGCGTTGATCGAATCGGCCTCCTAGCCCGGCTAGAGCGCAGCGAAATCCGGGACTCTTGCCACTCGCACCGGCCCCGGATTACGCTTGCGCACCATGCGGGCTACAGACCTCCCGCTGCTCTTCCGCACAAACCCATTTCACCGCGCAAGACCAGACGCTAGCATGGCGCCTTCCGTGCGGGGGCGACTGGAATGCGATTCATCGTGCTGTCTGTGCTTGCGCTGCTGGCATTGCCGGCGGCGTCCGCGTCGGCGCAATCCGACCGCGCGATCGCCGACAGGCTGCCGCTGTTCTCCAGGAACAACTGCCAGCAGATTCGCGACCCCGGCAATCAATTGTTCTGCGGTGATGCGACCCTTGCCGCCGCCGCCGAGAAGCTGAGCGTCGCGATCGAGGCGCGGCTCGCCCGCCTGCCGGATCGCCTGCCTGGAATCGAGGAGAATGCGATCTGGGTCCGCCAACGCAACCTCAGCTGCGGCATCGTCGGCCAGACCGCGATCCGCCCGGACGAATTCGACCAGGTCAAGGCGTGCCTGCTCAAGGTCACCGAGGAGCGCGCCGCGATCGTTCGCGATCCGGATTTCGACTGCCTTGCGGCCAACACCGCTGCGGGCGCGGTGATCTGCGCCGACCCCACGCTGGCGCTTGCCGAAACCGAGCTCAATGGCCTGGTGCTCGGCCTGATCGGCAAATTGGACCCGACCGCGGCACGCTTTGCCTTCGCCGAATATGGACGATGGACACGCGAGCGCGACCGCAAATGCAATCTGGTCGGCAAGGAGAACGTGCCGCTGCATGAGCTGGAATCCGCGGAGGACTGTCTCGCCGAACATTTGAAGCGCAAGACCGATGAAATCCGCGCCGCGAAAGGCGATCCCAAGAAGGTGTTCGGCCGGCAGGTCGCGGCCCGATCACCCGACACCGACGCGGTCGATTTCTGCGCCGCGCGGATTCATGCGGCCAATTCCTGCGGCAATTTCCTGCGCATCAACCGCGTCTATGCGCTCGACAGCCAGGTGAGCGACCAGGAGGCGCAGGTCACCGGCGAAATCGAGATGGCCGTGCTGGCCCCCTTCACCGTGTGCAGCAAGATCGCCTCCATCTGCACCGGCACCTGCTGGGACCCCACGACGGGTCGTCCGCAGACGGGAGCCGGCAACAAGGAGCGCGCCGCAGACGCCTTCAACGTCACGCGCCGGCTGAGAATCCAGCGAACCTTCGCCTTCGTCAAAGCCGACGATGGCTGGCGCTGCCGGGAAGACGAGCTCGCCCCGGTGAGCTCGGGCACCGCAGGCGGGGGATCGTAGGGTTCTTACCGCGGCACATCTTCCTTCTCCCCTTGTGGGAGAAGGTGGCGCGCGCAAGCGCGCCGGATGAGGGGTTCTCTCCACACGCAAGACCTTCGCGAGGATAGAGACCCCTCACCCGGCTCGCCGCTTCGCGGCGATCCACCCTCTCCCGCAAGGGGAGAGGGTGCACCGTCCGCGCCGCAAGAGATCAAAACATCAGATTGTCCTTCACCAGCACCCAGCGGCCGTTCTTGACCTGTTGGACCTGGGTGACGGTGGTCGCGAGATGGTTGGTCTTCGAGAACACCGTCGGCGGCGAATTGAAGATGTCCTGGAACTTGTCGCCGGACTCCAGCGCGTCGAGCATCTTCTGGCCAGTCAGATCCTTGCCAGCCTTGTTGGCATAATGCGCGAACGTCATCACTGCATTGTAGCCGATGATGGCCTGGGTGTTGGCGTCGGCGCCAAACATCTTCTTGTAGTTGACGAGCCAGTCCTTCACCTTTCCCTTTGCGGTGTCTTCATAGGGAATTTCGAAGTTCGAAGCAGCATACAAGCCTTCCACCGTTTCCTTGCCGAGCGCCGGCACCTCGAGCACGTTGACGGGCGTGGCGCCGAGGAAGGTGACGTCCCAACCGAGCTTCTTCGCTTCACTCATCGTGCCGATCGGCTCACGGAGCACCGCGCCGAGCACGACGAGGTCACAGCCGTCGGACTTCATCTTGGCGACTTGCGCCGAAAAGTCGGAGGCGCCGCGCTTGTAGCTCGTGATCGAGGCCGGCTGCACCTTCATGGCGGCGAGCTGCTGGTTAAAACCATCGAGCACGTTTTTTCCGTACTCGTCGTCCTGATGCATGATGCAGGGCTTCTTGAAATTCTTTGCCTCAATCATGTATTTGAGCGCCGCGCGCGTGCTCTCGACGTAAGGAAGCAGGTTGTTGAACTTCAGCCGCTCCTGCGGCTTGGCGGGATCGAACTTGAAGGTGAACTCGGCCGCCGTCAGCGGGAAGAGCTGCATGACCCCGGCGTCGAGCAGGATATCCTGCGCGGCGAGCACGGTGGGCGATCCCATCGGTCCCACCATCGCGAAGATCTTGTCGCGCTCGATCAGCTTCTGCGAAGCCAGCACGGCCTTCTTCGGATCGTAGCCGCTGTCCTCGACCACCAGGCGGATCTTGCGGCCGTTGATGCCGCCGGCGGCGTTGACCTCCTCGACGGCCATCTTCATGCCGTTGGAGACCGGCACGCCCCAGCCCTTGATCGGACCCGACAGGTCCTGATGGGTGCCGATGACGATCTCGGTTGCCGAAATGCCTTCATTGGTGATCTTGGTTTGCGCGACGGCCGGCAGACAAGTGAGCGCGATAGCGCCCATAGCTAGGCCGAACGCGTGGAACGACTTCGACATTGAGGTCTCCTCTCCTTTTGGGCCCATATTGTGCGAAGGGCGGGGCCATCGCTCCCTCGCTTTTTCGAAAGGTATTCACGCCACCGCACGCTCGCGATACATCGCCTCGATCTCGGCGGCGTAGCGCTTGTTCACGAAGCCGCGCTTCAGCTTCATGGTCGGCGTCAGCTCCTCGTCCTCGGGGGTGAGCTGGCGCTCGATCAGGTAGAACCTCTTGATGGTCTCGACGCGGGCAAAATTGCCGTTGACCTGTTCGATCTCGCGCCCGATCAGGTCCTGGATCTCCCTCGCCCGGCACAGGCTGGCATAATTGGTGAAGGGGATGTCGTGATCCTGGGCGAACTTCTCGACGTTCTCCTGGTCGATCATCACGAGGCAGGTGAGATAGGGCCGCTTGTCGCCGATCACGACGGCGTCCGAGATGTAGGGCGAAAACTTGAGCTGGTTCTCGATCTCGGACGGCGTGATGTTCTTGCCGCCGGCGGTGATGATGATGTCCTTCATCCGGTCGGTGATGCGGACGAAGCCCTCGTTGTCGATGGTGCCAACGTCGCCGGTGTGCAGCCAGCCGCGGGGATCGATCGTCTCTGCGGTTTTCTCCGGCTGGTTCAGGTAGCCCATGAACAGGAAGTCGCCCTTGATCAGGATCTCGCCGTCGGGCGACAGCGCGACCTCGCCCCACGGCACCGCGGTGCCGACCGAGCCGAGCTTGATCCTGTCCGCGGGCATCATGGTGGCGACCCCGCAATTCTCGGTCTGGCCGTAGACCTCGTGCATGTCGATGCCGAGTGCCAGATACCAGCGGATCAGCTCCGGCGCGATCGGCGCTGCGCCGGTGAATGCGATGCGGCAGCGGTCGAGCCCGATCATGCGGCGGATGTTGCGGAACGCGACCACATAGGCGATGCGGTTGGCGATGCGCAGCGACAGCGGCGGCGCCCTGCCCTCGAGCCGGCAATCGACCATGCGGTAGCCGATGCCGATGGCGCGGCGATAGACCCATTGCTGCAGCGGCGTCGCATCCTTCAGCGCGATGGTGATGGCGGAATAGAATTTTTCCCAGACGCGCGGCACCGCCAGAAAGGCGGTGGGCTGCACCTCGCGCAGATTGTCCGGCACGGTTTCCGGGCTTTCGGCAAAATTCATCACGGAGCCGAGCGCGACCGAGATGTAATAGCCGCCGACGCGCTCGGCAACATGGCACAGCGGCAGGAACACCAGGCGATCCTCGTCCTCCCGCGCCGGGATGAAGTCGTTGGCGTGCCGCATCTGGTGGGTCACGCTGCGATTGGCGTGCATCGCGCCCTTGGGCGGACCGGTGGTGCCGGACGTATAGACGAGGATCGCGAGATCGCCGGCGACACGGCTGTCGATTATCTCCTGCCACAACGCCTCGCGGCCGACCATGTGGTTGCGGCCAAGCGCGCGAAACTCGTCGAGCGACATCACCATGTCGTCGGAGAAGCCGCTGAGGCCCTCCATGTCGAACACGATGATCCTCTGCAAGCTCGGGCAGCGCGCGCGGCAGGTGAGAATCTTGTCGAGCTGCTCCTCGTCCTCGGCGAAGATCACCCGGGTCGCGGAATCGTTGACGAGATACTCGACCTGGGACGCAGAATCGGTCGGATAGATTCCGGAGGAGACGCCGCCGGCGCACAATATGCCCATGTCAGCGTAGACCCATTCGGGGACGGCATTGGCGATGATGGAGGCGACGTCGCCGGGCATGAAACCGACGGCGCGAAGCGCGTAGGCGATCTCTTTCGAGATCGCGAGCCACTCTCGCCAGCTCGTCGGCTGCCAGATGCCGAACTTCTTCTCGCGGATCGCCGGCCTGTCGCCCCGCGTCTCGGCGGCGCGCAAGAAGCTCTTCGCGATCGTATCAGCGACCGTCAGCACCGCCGGTCCGGCCATGCACCTCTCCTCCTTGTCGCCTACCCCCCGCTGCCTGCCTTGCCGGCGGTCTTTGCGCTGGAGGGGTTATCCATCTAACGCCACGTTTTCTTCTTTTTCCAGCGCCGTTCGCCTCTAGCGCCCGCTTCCTTGGCGCCAAGGTAGAATTCCTGGATGTCCTGGGAATGCATCAAGCGGTCGCAGCTGTCGTTCATCACGATACGGCCGATCTCGAGCACATAGCCGTAATGGGCGGTTTCCAGCGCCACCTTGGCGTTCTGCTCGACCAGCAGGATCGACATGCCCTGTTCCTCGTTGACCCGGCGGATGATGGTGAAGATCTCCTTCACCAGCAGCGGCGACAAGCCCAGCGAGGGCTCGTCGAGCAAGAGCAGCGTCGGCCGGTTCATCAGGGCGCGGCCGATCGCGAGCATCTGCTGCTCGCCGCCGGAGAGCTGGCCGGCCGGCTGATTGATGCGCTCCTTCAGGCGAGGGAAATAGCCGTAGACACGCTCCAGATCCTCGGCGACGCCGTCCCGGTCCTTGCGCGGATAGGCGCCCATCATCAGGTTCTCGCGCACCGAGAGGAACGGGAACACCTCGCGTCCCTCCGGCACGTGGCTGAGGCCGAGCCGCACGATGCGGTCGGCCTCCATGCGCTGGATCGGCTTGCCCATGAACTCGATCGCGCCCTTCTGCGAATCGAGGATGCCGGAGATCGTCTTCAGCACCGTGGTCTTGCCGGCGCCGTTGGCCCCGAGAAGTGTGACGATGCGGCCGCGCGGCACTTCCAGCGAAATGCCGCGGATCGCCATGATCGGCCCGTAATAGCTCTCGATGTTGGAGAGTTTTAAGATGATTTCCGGAGTCACGGCGGCGTCCATGCGTCAGGCTCCGAGATACGCGGCGACGACGTCGGGGTGCTGCTGCACCTCGGCGGGCGAGCCCATCGCCAGCACCCGTCCGTAATTCAGCGCAATGACGCGATCGGAGACCCGGTTGACCAGCGACATGTCGTGCTCGACCATCAGCACGGTGACGCCGAGCTCGCTCTTCATGTCGCGGATCCAGAACGACATGTCGTCGGTCTCCTCGACATTGAGGCCGGAGGACGGCTCGTCGAGCAGGATCAGCTTCGGCTCCGAGCACAGCGCGCGCGCCAGCTCGATCACCTTGCGCACGCCGTAAGGAAGGCCCGAGATCAGCTTGTCGCGATAGGGTTCTAGGTCGAGGAATTCGATGACCTGCTCGACCCTGCGCCGGTGCACCTTCTCGTTGGCCCGCACGCTCGGCAGGAACAAGAGCTCCTGCCAGAGCTGCGTGGTCGAATGGCGGTGGCGGCCGACCAGAAGGTTCGATAGCACGCTCGCATTCTCGAACAGCTCGATGTTCTGGAAGGTGCGGGCGATGCCGAGCTTTGCGATGTCGTAGGGCGGCTGCTCCGTGATGTCCTGGTCCTCGAAGAAGATGCGGCCCGAGGTCGGCCGGTAGATGCGCGAGATCAGGTTGAAGATCGAGCTCTTGCCCGCGCCGTTGGGCCCGATGATCGAGAGAATCTCGCCCTTCTCGACCGCGAACGAGACTGCATCGACCGCCTTGAGGCCGCCGAAATGCAGCGACAGGTTCTCGGCGCGGAAATAGCTCATCGATTGCGCTCCGACTTCACGTAGATCTTCTGCCGCTTGAAGGTGGCGCGCTTGTAGAGCGGGAACAGCTGGAAGAAGAGCTTGATCTTCAGCCAGCGGCCGTAGAGGCCGAGCGGCTCGAACAGCACGAACAACACGATGATGACGCCGTAGATCGCGCCCTTCAGGCCGTTGAGCGAGGCGAAGGCCGCGACCTTCGCCTGGATGTTGCCCGCCATCGCCGTGCCCGCCCCGAATGTCGCGGCAATGCCGGCGATGATGCCGGGCATGTCGTCCTTCAGATAGGTCAGGAACGGATCGATCATCACGATGAAGATCGCCCCCAGCACGGCGCCGTGCAGGCTGAAGGTGCCGCCGATCAGGATCACGATGATGAACTCGATCGAGAGCTGCAGCGTGAACATCTCCGGCGAGATGAAGGAGAGCTTGTGCGCGAACAGCACGCCGGCAAAGCCGGTGATCGCGGCCGAGATCGCGAACGACTTCACCTTGTAGAGCGCAACATTGACGCCCATGCTGCGCGCCGCCGTCTCGGAATCGCGGATCGCGACGAAGGCACGCCCCGTCGGCGAGCGCAGCAGATTGAGCGTGCCGACGATGGTCAGCACCAGCACGGCAAGGCAGAGGTAATAGAAGGTCGGGCTGTCGCGCGGCACGGCGACGCCGAGCAGCGACAGCGTCTTGACCCGCATGCCTTCGTTGCCGTGGGTGACGCTCTCCCATCGCGCCAGGATCTCCTCCACGATCAGGGCAAAGGAGATGGTGGCGATGACGAGGTAGATGCCGGTAAGGCGCAGGGCGGGAAAGCCGACCATCGCGCCGATGATGCCGGTCAGGAGCCCGGCGGCGAGGAAATAAACCGGGAACGGCACATTGTACTTCTGCAAGTAGGCCGCGGTGTAGGCCCCGATGGCGAGGAAGGCGGCATGGCCGAGCGAGGCCTGGCCGGTGAAGCCGGTCAGGATCAACAGCGCCACGCCGACGGTCGCATAGATACAGACGAAGACCAGCTGGCTCATCAGATAGCTGGAGAGCACGTAAGGCGCGATCAGCAGCAGCGCGAGCAGGACGCCGTAAGTGGCGACGTAGCCCGAATGCGGGAACAGCTTGATGTCGTCCTCGTAGTCGGTCTTGAACAGGAAGCGCATGGCGTTCAGACCTTCTTGCGGACGTGCAGGCCGAACAGGCCCTCGGGCTTCAGCAGCAGCACGGCGAGCAGCACGATGTAGGGCGCAACGTCCTTCCAGCCCTCGGGCAGGTAAAAGCCGGCCATGCTCTCGATCACGCCGATCAGAACGCCGCCGACCACGGCGCCCGGGATCGAGCCGAAACCGCCGAGCACCGCGGCGGGAAACGCCTTCAGACCGAGCACGAGGCCGACATTGGAATGGATGAAGGTGATCGGCGCCAGCAGCACGCCGGCGCAGGTCGCGACCGCCGCGCTGATCGCCCAGACGACCGACACCACGCGCTTGACCGGAATGCCCATGTAATAGGCTGCCAGCATGTTCTCGGAGCTGGCGCGCATCGCGGTGCCGAGCGTGGTCTTGTTGAAGAACAGCCAGAGCAGCGTGCACAGGATCATCGTCGCCGCGATCACCGAGAGCTTGTCGTAGGCGAGCACCAGCGAACCCATGCGCAGCACGCCCTGGCTGAACGGCGTCTCGATCTTCAGGTCGTCGGTGCCCCAGATCATGCCGGCAATCGAGCGCAGGAAATAGCCGAGGCCGATCGTGGCCATGATGATGGAGAATTGCGGATAGCCGAGGATCGGCCGCACCACCACGCGCTCGGCCAGCATGCCGAACAGCGCCATCGCCGCCACCGCACCAGCAAAGCCGATCCAGTAGTTCAGGCCCATCATGCCGATGAAGGTAAAGGCGAAGAAGCCGCCCAGCATCATCAGGTCGCCCTGGGCGAAATTGACGACCTCGGTGGCCTTGTAGACGAGCACGAAGCCGAGCGCGATCAGGCCGTAGACGCAGCCGAGCGCAACACCGCTGACCAGCTGCTGAACGAAATCCAGCATTGACGCGCGTCCTCCCGATGCATCCGGCGGTTCTTTTGGCCGCCTTGCCGCATCTTGTGTCCAGTCGCTACGCAGTCGTTTCGCCGCGTTCGCGCCATTTGTCCGGAATCAATTCAGCCTGAACGCCCGCGCGCTGTCAACAAACGGTGACTTGTCCGGATGCCTTGTCTTTAGTCCAATCCGGTTGACGGAATTTGCGGCAGTGCGATTCACGGTGCCGAAATATCTTCGGGTCATGGTCGCGGGCGATGCAAACCGGATGGTATGGCCGTCATGAAGCCGGACAACTCGGCGCTGGAAGTGGTGGGGTTAACGAAGCGTTTTGACCGTCTGGCGGTCGACAGCCTCGATCTCACCATCCACGCCGGCGAATTCTACGCGCTGGTCGGCCCCAACGGTGCCGGCAAGACCACCACCCTGCGCATGGTTGCGGGCCTGCTCAGGCCCGATGCCGGCGCCGTCTCCATCTTCGGCATCGATGCGCTGCAGGATCCCGTCGCCGCCAAGCAGGTGATGGCGTGGGTCTCCGATGAGCCCATGATCTACGACAAGCTCACCCCGCTCGAATATCTCGAATTCGTCGCCGGCCTCTGGGGCATCGCGCCGTCGATCGCGCAACCGGTCGCCGAGGACCTGCTCGATTCGCTCGGGCTGGAGGCGCACCGGCACGAGCGCTGCGAGGGCTTTTCCAAGGGCATGCGCCAGAAGGTCGCTCTCGCAGGGGCGCTGGTGCACGACCCCCGCCTCATCATCCTCGATGAACCCTTGACCGGGCTCGATGCCGTCTCCGCTCGCCATGTGAAGGGCCTGCTCAGCGCGCGTGTCCGCGCCGGCTGCACGGTCATCATGACCACGCATATCCTCGAGGTCGCCGAGCGCATGGCCGACCGCATCGGCGTGATCGCCTCCGGCCGCCTGGTCGCCGAAGGCACGCTTACCGAGCTGCGCCAGCAGAACGGCCATGCCGACACCAGCCTGGAAGATCTCTTCATCGCGCTGGTGACGCTTCAGGAAGCGGCATGAGCTCGGCCACCGCGCTGTCCTGGTTTGCCCGCCACGAGCTGCGGCTCGCCTGGCGCGAATGGCTCGCCATGATGACGGGCGGGCGGCGCAAACGGGCGCGCGCGGCAATGATCGGCCTCGTCTGCTTCGCCGCGCTGCTGCACCTGCCGGCCTGGGCGGTGATCGGCCGTTTCGCCGACCTGCAGCTGCCGCTCGACAAATCCTCGCTGATCGTGATTTCGGCGACTATCTTTCTCGCCTGGACCTTGATGCTGTCGCAGGCGATCGAATCGGTGACACGGGTATTTTACGCCCGCGCCGATCTCGACCTGATCATGTCCTCGCCGGCGCGGCTCGCCAATCTGTTCTCGGTCCGCATCGCCGCGATTGCGCTGACCGTCACCGTGCTCGCGCTGCTGTTCTCGACACCCTTCATCGACGTGCTGGTGATCGGCGGCGGCGCGCGCTGGCTCGCGGCCTTCGGCGTCGTCATTGCGATGGGCCTGTCGGCGGCGGCGATCGCGATCGCCGTCACCATTCTCCTGTTCCGGCTGATCGGCCCGGCGCGGACGCGCCTGATCGCCCAGATCCTCGCAGCGATCATCGGCGCGGGCTTCGTGATCGCGCTTCAGGTCGCGGCGATCATGTCCTACGGCACGCTTTCGCGCTTCACCATCCTGACCTCAGGCAGCGTGGCCGCCTACGCCCCCGACGTCGACAGCATCTGGTGGTGGCCGGCGCGGGCAGCGATGGGCGACAACGAGGCGCTGTCGCTGATTCTCGCGCTCGCGCTCGTGATGCTCGGCAGCGTGATGGCGATCTTCTCGCACCGCTTTGCCGACACGGCGATCGATGCGGCGGCCTACGCCACGTCGGGCCGCGTCCATACCGAGGAGCGCGCGTTCCGCGGCGGATCGCGCCAGCAGGCGCTGCGCCGCAAGGAATTCATGCTGCTGTGGCGCGATCCATGGCTGATCTCGCAGACCTTGATGCAGCTGCTCTATCTTGTGCCGCCGGCGCTTCTGCTCTGGCGCAACTTTGCCGACAGTTCGGCGGCGCTGACGCTGATCACACCTGTCATCGTGATGGCGGCCGGACAGCTCGCCGGCGGGCTCGCCTGGCTGACGATCTCGGGCGAGGACGCCCCCGACCTGGTCGCGACCGCGCCCTTGATGCCGTCCGCCGTCATTCGCGCCAAGATCGAGGTAGTGCTGATCGCGATCGCCGTGATCTTCGGTCCGCTGCTGGCGGCACTGGCCTTTGCCTCGCCATTCCAGGCCGCGGTCAGTGCCGGCGCGATCATCGTCAGCGCGGCCTCGGCGACCGCGATCCAGCTCTGGTTCCGGGTGCAGGCAAGGCGCAGCCAATTCCGCCGCCGGCAGACCTCATCGCGGCTCGCGACCTTCGCCGAGGCCTTCTCCTCGATCGGCTGGGCAGCCAGCGCCGCACTGCTGCTCGCCCTGCCGCTCGCCGGCCTCATCAGCGGCCTGATCACCGCAAGCCTCGTTGCCATCACTTGGAAGTTCAGCCCGCGCCGGGAGTGAGCGGCGCCCCTTGAAAGTAAGGAGAAATTTCCTTACTTATCGAAGATCTCAAGGATTGAGGAATCCCATGAGCACGCTCACCGTCACGGCGAAGGGGCAGGTTACGCTCCGGAAAGACCTTTTGGAGCACCTTGGTGTGCATCCCGGCGACAAGATTTCGATAGAAAAGCTCCCTGGGGGTCGAGTTGAGGTGAGGGCAGTTCGGCCCACCGGAAAGATTTCGGATGCGTTCGGCTTCCTGAAAGGGAAAACGAACGGTCGATCGCTTTCGATCGAAGAGATGAACGAGATCATAGCTGACGGCTGGTCCGGCAAGCGATGAAGATCACACCAGACACCAATGTCCTGGTACGGGTTCTGGTCGGGGATAATGCCGAACAGAGCAAAGCAGCCGAAGCCGTTCTCAAAAAGGCGGACGTAGTAGCCATCTCGATCTCGGCACTGTGCGAGTTGGCCTGGGTCCTCTCGCGAGGCTACAAAACTTCCGCTGTGAATATTGCGGCGTCTATCCGGCACTTCATCAGCGCCTCCAATGTGGTCGTCAACCGGCCTCTGGCTGAGGCTGGGTTGGCACTCCTCGATGCTGGCGGCGATTTTGTCGATGGGATCATTGCTCATGAAGGCTATTGGCTTGGGGCCGAGACCTTCATTTCATTCGATAAGAAGGCCGTAAAGCTGGTAGAGGCAAGCGGCGGATTGGCGCGGCTGCCGTAGCGGCGCATGACGTCGCACAAATTCGACGATACACTCTCGCCGAATGCGCAACGGGTGATCGCGTTATGCCTCGACTGGTCCTGACGATCTTTGCCTTCTTCGGCTTGCTCCTCTCGCCTGCCCTCGCCCAGCAGCCACAGCGCAGCGAATGTCTGGCGATGGCCCATGCTGCTCCGCGGGCCATGCCGGTCGCGTTCCGGCCGGCCGCCGGCTCTGCCGAGGTCGAGATCACCTATGCGGGCCATTCCACCTACTACATCGACACGCCCGGCGGCTTGCGCATCGCCACCGATTATAGCGGCGCCTATCAGGTCGGCCGCCTGCCCGACGTCGTCACCATGAATCGGGCGCACAGCACCCATTACTCCTTATACCCGGACAAGCGCATTCCCCACGTGCTGCACGGCTGGAGCGACGACGGCAAGCCGGCCATCGTGTCGCAGCGCATCGGCGATACCTTTGTCCGCAACGTCACGACCGACATCCGCCGCTATTACGGCGACGATGTCGGCGCGGACATGATCCGCGACGGCAATTCCATCTTCATCTTCGAGGCGGCCGGCCTCTGCATCGGCCATCTCGGCCATCTCCACCACAAGCTCGACGACAGCCATTTCGCCCAGATCGGACGGCTCGACATCGTGATGGTGCCGATTGACGGCACTTACACCATGTCGCTCGAAGGGATCTCGGACATCACCAAGCGCTTGCGCGCCTCGGTGGTGTTGCCGATGCACCGCTTCGCCACCCCGCTCGACGACTTCATGCGCCGGATCGGCCAGCAGTTCGAGATCGACCGGCGCATCGAGCGCTCGTTCCGGATGTCGCGGGATACGCTGCCGACGAAGCCGACGGTGATCATCCTCGACGGGGTCTGAAGCGCAATTTTCTCCAAGCCGGCCATTGGCGGGTCATGCTGATCTCCCTGCAACAGGAGAGCGATATGACCGACTTTGCGCGACTATTGCACGCGAACGGACCCAACCCCGAACACGCCGCGGCGCTCCAGCTCTATGGCCGCTTCGTCGGCGACTGGGACGCCGAGATCACCGCCCATGGGCCGGACGGAACGAGCCACACCGCGCCGGGCGAGATCCATTTCGGCTGGGTGCTCGAAGGCCGCGCGGTGCAGGACGTCTGGATCATTCCCCGGCCGGCGGGCGGTGCGGCCTTTCCGATCGCCGGCAATTGGTATGGCACGACACTGCGCGTTTACGATCCCGGCATCGATGCGTGGCGGATTTCCTGGTTCGATCCGGGCCGCCGCGTGTTCAGGCAACAGATCGGCCGTCCCCGTGGCGACGACATCGTGCAGGAAGGCACGACCGAAGCCGGCGACCTGACGCGCTGGAGCTTTACGGAGATCACCGGCGACTCCTTCCTTTGGCGTGGGGAGGTCAAGCCAGCCACGGCAGCGGAATGGCGGTTGATGGTCGAGGTCAGAGCAAGACGGCGCAAGGCCTAAGGCAAACAGATATTGATTGGATCGATCGGGCGGCAAACAACCTCTCCGGCTGGCGGGCCCCGCAAGCGGGAGGGAGCGCACCTCCTCCGCCGCCGCCATGGTGCTCTGAACAACGCGCGCTGCTGTGCGTCAGAATGAGGTGCTAAGCTCCGGGTACAAAAAATCAGGGAGCGAAGGCCGATGGCAGCAAGCGGTGTGCCCGCCAACACGAGCGGGCTGTTTGTCGATCCGCGCGAGGACTGGCTCGCGCTGCATCGGGAGGAGATCATCGATCCCTTGCGGCCGATCGTCGATCCCCATCACCATCTGTGGAATCGCGGGCACCGCTATCTGATCGAGGAGATGGCCGCCGATATCGCCTCCGGTCACAACGTCATCGCCACCGTCTATGTCGACTGCCGTTCGATGTATCGCGCGCATGGGCCGGAAGCATTCCGCCCCGTGGGCGAGGTCGAGTTCGCCAACGGCGTCGCCGCCATGAGCGCGAGCGGTGGCTACGGCAAGGCCGCGATCTGCGCCGGCATCGTCAGCCACGCCAATCTGCTGCTCGGCGACGCCGCAAAGGGCGTGCTGGAAGCCGAGATCGCCGCCGGCAACGGCCGCTTTCGCGGCATCCGGCATTCCTCGGCCTGGGACGAAGATCCTGTCGTCGCCGGCATGTATGCGAACAGGCCGAAGGGATTGTTGCAGGACTCGACCTTCCGCAAAGGCTTTGCCTGCCTCGCGCCCCTCAAACTCAGCTTCGATGCCTGGCTGTTCCATCCGCAGATCGGCGAGCTCACGGCGCTGGCGCGCGCCTTCCCCGACACCAGGATCGTGCTCGACCATTGCGGCGGCCCGGCCGGAACCGGCCGCTTCGCAGGGCGGCGCGAGGAGGTGTTTGCGCAATGGCGCGCCTCGATCCGGGAGATCGCGAGATGCGAGAACGTGGTGGTGAAGCTCGGTGGTCTCGCGATGTGCCTGCTTGGTTACGACTTCCATTTGCGCGAGAGGCCGCCGACATCCGAGCAGCTTGCCACGGCCTGGCAGCCCTATGTCGAGACCTGCATCGAGGCGTTCGGCCCGAAGCGCGCGATGTTCGAAAGCAATTTCCCCCCGGACAAGGGCCAGTGCAGCTACCAGGTGATCTTCAACGCCTTCAAGCGTATCACCTCAAAGCTGAGCGAGGCCGAAAAGACGGCGTTGTTCTCGCAGACCGCGATCGACGTCTATCGGCTCGAGCTGCCGTCATGACGAAAAGAGGGGCCGGGACATTGATCCCGACCCCTCTTCGTCGTGGCCGCTGGGAAGCGTCCTTGAAACGCGCTTGCGAGCTCTAGCCGGCGCCCATCAACGAGGCCGGGCGGCGCTCGCCGGTGGGGGTGAAGATCTTCTTCAGCTTGTTGACGACGCGGATCAGGAAACCGATCATCACCGGATTGGTCTTGCGGCAGAAGGCGATCTTCTTGACGTGGCCTTCGACATGCCATTTGGCATGCGCGCCATCGCGGAAGAAAATGACGTCGCCGGGGCCGTAGCGCTTGGGCGGCATGCCGTCGCTTTCGAGCACGATCGATCCTTCCATGATCATGATCGTCTCGTCGATGTCGTAGTACCAGTTGAAGCGGCCTTCGGTGCAATGCCAGATGATCGTCTGCGCGGTGCCGTCGGCGCTGGTCGACAGGACGCGCGAGCGGGATACCGGATTGCCCTCGATGATCCAGGACGGCTCGATCGGCCGCAGCTCGAGGTCGACATTGCAACTACCAATTTCAATCAATGCGCGCGACATCTGCGTCCCCAGGAGATATAATATGAATGACCGGGTCTCGGCCCGGATTGTTTTCGAAAGAAGCTGGGACGCTAGTTGCCGGTTTTTAATTCTTTCTTACGCGGGGCTCGACAATCAGCCCTGAGTTGCAGCTGCGAAACGGTTAACGTCACGATTTCCTCTGCGAATTCGCACACATGAACCGATCCTGTCCGGGGTGCGACAAAGTGCGCAAAGTATTGGAAGGAGCCGCACCGATGCCCCTCACGCCCGAGATTCTGACAGCCAACAGCGAGGTCGTCGCCAGGCTCCGCAGTCTCGATGTCTTCTTCGCGCCGGACGAGGAGCCCTGGTTCACCATCGACGGCGTCGAAGGCCCACGGCACGTCGGCAGTGACGGCTCCGGCAGCGCGTTCGTGCTGCTGCCGTCGCAAACTGTGCTCTATGTGTCATCGGAGGGCCGCGCGGGCATCATCGCGAAGAGCTTCGAAGCATTCATCCAGCTCGTCCTCGCCCGCCCCGACTGGCGCGACATCCTCAAATTCTCCGGGGGCGGTGACCTTGCCGAAATGCGGCGCGCGGCGGATGCGCTGGAGGCGACGCTCGACGACGAGGACGAGGTCAACGAGGCCCGCGAAGACATCCGCGGCGCGCTCGCACTGCCGGGCGCGGACGATCCGATCGGCGCGCTCTACGAGGCGGTGGCGGCGTCCGACGCGATCGTGCGAGCCACCGACGGCAGCCCGTTCACGACGCTGTTCAACCGCTTCAGCATCGACAACAACCCTACCCTGCGCAACGCGGCGGCGTGAGAGCGCGCTTCACGTGAGTCTCCTGAAGTCTATAGGCCGATCCTTACCTCTCCCCAGCAGGGAGAGGTCGGATTGCGCAGCAATCCGGGTGAGGGGCCGCGGCGTTCGGTGAGACCGTAACCCCTCACCCGGATCGCATCTATCGATGCGATCCGACCTCTCCCTACGGGAGACGTGAAGGCTACTTCGCCCATTCGCCCTTGCGGAAGACGGGCACCTTGCTGCCGTCGGCCAAGATGCCGTCGATGTCGGTCTCGGCCGAGCCGATCATCCAGTCGATATGGATCAGGCTCTGGTTGCCGCCTTGCGCCGCGATCTGCTGCGGCGTCAGCTGGGCGCCGTTGACGAAGCATTTCGAATAGCACTGGCCGAGCGCGATGTGCGAGGCCGCGTTCTCGTCGAACAGCGTGTTGTAGAACAACAGCCCGCTCTGCGAGATCGGCGAGGAATGCGGCACCAAGGCCACTTCGCCGAGGCGCCGCGCACCTTCGTCGGTATCGAGCACCTTGTTCAGCACTTCGGCGCCGCGCGAGGCCTTGGCGTCCACGATCTTGCCGTCCTCGAACCGCACCGCGATGTTGTCGATCAGCGTGCCCTGGTAGGACAGCGGCTTCGAGCTCACGACATGGCCGTAGACGCGGCGGCAATGCGGCGTGGTGAAGACCTCTTCGGTCGGGATATTGGCGTTGCAGCTGATGCCGTTCTTGGAGAGCGAGGCGCCGCCTTCCCATTCGTGTCCGTCGGCAAGGCCGATGGTGAGATCGGTGCCGGGACCCGAGTACTGAAGCGCGCGGAAGCGCTGGCCGTTGAGCCAGTTGGTGCGCTCGCGCAGCACCGCATTGTGGCTCGCCCAATTGCTGATCGCGTCCTCGCGATCGACCCGGGACGCTGCGAAGATCGCATCCGCGAGCTTGCCGATGGCGATATCTTCCGGATCGTTCGGGAACACCTGCTTGGCCCAGGACGGACTCGGATAGGCAATGATGTTCCAGTTGGTGTCGAAATTGACGATCTTTTCCAGCGCGGGCTGGTAGGCCATTGAATTGGCCTTGCTGGCGCGCGCGACCTTGGAAGGATCTTCGCCCGACAGCAACATCGGGTTGTCGCCGACGATGGCGAGCCGTGCGGTGTTGTCCGAGAACGCCTTGGCCATGCCCTCGTAGAGCCAGCTGGCGGCACGATCGAAACTGTTGTCGTGGCCATGACGGTAGCGCGCCAGCGTCATCTCCTCGTCCGACAGGATCGGCGTCACGAGGCCGGCGCCGGCCTTGTAGGCATGCACGGCGATCCGCCGCACCAGCGGCAGCGCGATTGCGGGCGCCGTCAGAAGCAGATCCTGTCCCGGCCGCAAGCCCAGGCCCACCTTCACCGCCACCTCGGCCAACCGGTCGAGCTTCGCGGGATCGATGGGAGTGGAAGTATTGCGTTGGTCAGTCATACCGGGCCCTCTGCCGAAAGTCGCTCACTCAATTTAAACCTAGCACCGCGAGACACAAGTATGCGAGCGTCTTGCGGCCTTGGAAAGATACGCGGTTTCACGCATTTTGGTTTTCAACGCGTTGCCGATGCCAGCACCCGGTCGACCATGGCAGGCGCGAGCCCGAGGTAATTTTTCGGTGAGGTGAGCGCCTCGATTGTGGCGCGATCGATGCGGCTCGATATCCGTGAATCTGCGGATAACGCATCAGCAAGGCTCATTCCCTTCTCGTTGGCCTGACGGCAGGCGTCATAGACGACGTCATGCGCCTCCTGCCGGCCGATCTGCGGGGCGAGGCCCATCATGACCGCTTCGGCCACAATCAGGCCGCGGCTGATGGCGAGATTGTCGTTCATCTTCGCCTCGTCCACGATGAGGCCTGCGAGCGCGAACTTCGCCTGGTGCAGCGCGCCGGCGGTCAGCACGAAGCTTTCCGGGATAGCCATCCATTCCGCGTGCCAGGGGCCGGTGGCACGCTCGAAATCCTGCACCATGGCGTCGAGCATCAGGCCGGCGTGCTGGCGCACCGCCTTGGACGCCGCAAGCATCAGCTCCGAGGAGATCGGGTTGCGCTTCTGCGGCATGGTCGAGGAGGCGCCGCGCCCCTTGACGAAGGGCTCGTAGACCTCGGCGAACTCGGTCGAGGCCATGATCATGATGTCGAGCGCGATTTTGCCGAGCGAGCCGGTGACGAGCGCGAGGAAATTCACGGCCTCGGCAAAGCCGTCGCGCGCGACGTGCCAGGTCGAGGCGGGAACGCCGAGCTTCAGCTCGGCACAGAGCGCCTTCTGCACGTCGAACCCTTTGTCGCCGAGCGAAGCCAGCGTACCGGCCGCGCCGGCAAACTGGCCGACCAGCACGCGCGGCTTCAGCTGCGCCAGCCGCTCGGCGTGGCGGTCGAACATCGCAAGCCAGATCGCGGTCTTGTAGCCGAAGGTCACCGGCAGCGCCTGCTGCAGATGGGTACGGCCCGCCATCGCCGTGTCGCGATGGCGCTTCGACAGATCGGCGAGGATCTTGCGCAGCTCGGCGATGTCGCGCTCCACGATCTCGAGCGCGGCACGCAGTTGCAGCACCGCGGCGGTGTCCATGATGTCCTGCGTGGTGGCGCCCCAATGCACGTAGCGGCCCGCCTCGCCGCATTGCTTCACCATCTGATGCACCAAGGGCAGGATCGGATAGCCGACGACATCCGTCTCCTGCCTGAGCAGATCGAAATCCAGCGCGGCGACGTCGGTCCGCGCCGCGATCGCCGCGGCCGCCTCCTGTGGGATCACACCGCACTTCGCCTCCGCCTTCGCCAGCGCCACCTCGACCTCGGCATAGCGCGCGACCGTCGCGACGTCGGAGAACACCTCGCGCATCTCGGGCGTGCCGAAGGCGTCGCGAAACAGCAGGGAGTCGAGCACGGTGGTGGCGGCGGGAAAAGCAGGCATGGGGTTTCTTCGTGGTTGGTGTTTTCTGTAAGCGGTAACTTACGCAGGCCACTCAATTCGGCAAAGGGCGTTCACCCTTCGCCACATCTATTGTGGGGGCATTGTGCCGAGGCGCCTTAGGATGACGGTGTTCGGCGAAGCAGATTTCGGCGGCCCGCGGCCGCAACATTCCAGTTGCGGTTGTATTCCCGTCTGAAAACGGCATGGCAGCCATCACGCGATTGCGATGAACCAAGCGCCCCCTTCGGCAGACACACGGTTTTCGACCCAAATTTCATTTTGTTTGTTTGCCCGATTTCGCAATGAGGCCTGAGTTTTCGACGTGCAGTTTCTGTTCCAGGACCACCTTCTCGACACCGACCGGCGCGAGCTGAGCCGCGAGCAGGTTCCCATTGCCGTGGAACCGCAGGTTTTCGACCTCGTCGTCCATCTCATGCAGAACCGCGACCGGGTCGTCAGCAAGGACGAGCTGATCGACAAGATCTGGCACGGGCGCAGCGTCTCCGAATCCACCCTGACCAGCCGGATCAACGCGGCGCGCAAGGCGATCGGCGACAATGGCGTGAGCCAGTCGCTGATCCGCACCATCACGCGCAAGGGTTTTCGCTTCGTCGGCGATGTCCAGACACAAATCGGCGCGGTCGCGCCGGGGCCGGTCCGTATCAGCCCGCCCCAGGCGGCCTTCGCGCTGCCCGAGCGGCCCGCGATCGCCGTGCTGCCCTTCACCAATATGAGCGGCGAGGCCGAGCAGGATTATTTCTCCGACGGCATCAGCGAGGACATCATCACCGCGCTGTCGAAGCTGCGCTGGTTCTTCGTCGTCGCGCGCAACTCCTCCTTCGTCTACAAGGGCCGCGCCGTGCACATCCACGAGGTCGCGCGGGAGCTCGGGGTGCGCTACGTGGTCGAAGGCAGCGTGCGGCGGAGTGGCGAGCGGGTGCGCATCTCGGCCCAGCTCAACGACGTCTCGACCGGCAGCCATCTCTGGGCCGAACGCTACGACCGCGAGCTCGCCGACATCTTCGCCGTGCAGGACGAGATTACGGAAGCGATCGTCGCCGCGATCGAGCCGCAGCTCTACGCCGCCGAAAGCTTCCGGGCCCAGCAGAAACCGCCGGGCAGCCTGGATGCATGGGACCTCGTGATGCGCGCGCTGTCACATTATTGGCGCATCACCCGCGAAGACAATGCAGCCGCCCAAAAGCTGCTGGAAGAAGCCGTCGCGGTCGATCCCGCCTATGGCAAGGCGCTGGGCCTGCTCGCGACCAGCCATATATTCGGCGCGCATATGGGCTGGGCCGACATGGCTGCCACCGTGCCGGTCGCCGAGCGTGCGGCGCTCGCGGCGGTGGAGGCCGATCGCGAGGATGCCTGGGCCCATCACGGCCTTGCTTACACATACCTGTTCCGCCGCCGCTTCGACGACGCGCTGGCTGAATTCGAATTGGCCTTGCGGCTCAATCCGAATTTCGCGATGGCGCATGCCTTCCACGGCGTGACGCTGTGCTATGCCGGGCGTTGGCAGGACGGCGATGCCGCCGCCCGCCGCGCGCTGCGGCTGAGCCCGCGCGATCCGCTCGCGGCGATCTATTGCGGGGTTGCGGCCTATGCCCGGTTCGTCGGCCATGACTACGGGGGCGCCGTGCAGATGGCTCGGGAATCGATGCGCCAGCGCGGAGATTTCGTCGGTGCGCACCGCGTGCTGACGGCGGCCGCCGGCATGCTCGACGATCCGGCCCTGGCGGCATCCGCCCTGGAAGGCCTGCGCCGCACCCAGCCCGAGGTTTCGCTTGCCTGGATCACGCGCGAGCTGCCGATGCTGCGGGAAGAGGATCGCGCGCATTACCTCCAAGGCTTGCGCCGTGCAGGCATGACGTAGGGCACAATGCTGACGGCATCCCCCCTTTGTGGATGGGGAGGAATTGCACTGTGCCGATCCGCAAAGCACGAAACTTGCAAGCACTCCGCGACGTGAATGATCGCGGAGCGCTCGTCTATGTACGACACCATCATCGTGGGCGCCGGCTCGGCCGGCTGTGTGCTGGCCAATCGGTTGTCGGCCGATCCAAATCGCAAGGTTCTGGTGCTGGAGGCCGGTCGCGCTGCCCCGCCCGCCTCGGACATTCCGTCCGACTGGCCGACGATGTTCAATACGGCGGTTGATTGGGGGTTTCATACCGAGCCGCAAGCAGGCTGCCGCGGACGGCGCATCTTCTGGCCGCGCGGCAAGATGGTCGGCGGCTCCGGCGCGATGAATGCGATGATTTATATCCGCGGCCTGCCGTCGGATTACGATGCGTGGGCGCGGGCGGGCTGCGCAGGCTGGGCTTGGGGCGACGTGCTGCCGAAATTCATCGCCTTCGAGAACAATGCCCGCTTCGCCGACGATCCCTTCCACGGCACCAGCGGGCCGCTGCACGTTGCCGACGTCCCTTTCGTCGATCCCAACGAATTGAAATGGCTGGAGGCAGCCCAGGCCGCGGGGCTTCCGCACAACCCCGATTTCAACGGCGCCACCCAGGAAGGCGCCGGCTTCTTCCAGTTCGTCATCAAGGACGGCGAGCGCTTCGGCACCGGCAAGGCCTATCTGCACCCGGCGCTGGCGCGTCCCAATCTCGTCCTGAAGACCGGCGCACGCGTCACGCGCATCATCATCGAGCGCGGCCGCGCGATCGGCGTGGCCTTTCTCGACAATGGTGAACTGAAGAGCGCCTTCGCCACCACCGAGATCGTGCTCGCCTCCGGCGCCATCGGCTCGGCACAACAGCTCCTGCTATCAGGCGTCGGCCCGGCTGACGAATTGAGGGCGGTCGGCGTCGACGTCCTGCATGAGCTGCCCGGCGTCGGCAAGGATCTCCAGGACCACATCAACATTCCCATCACCTTCTACACCAAGGAGAGGATCGGCGTCGGCGCCTGGACCGACGAAAGTCTCGCGGCGAGCCTTGCAGAGTGGCAGGCGCATCGCACCGGACCGCGCACCTCGCCCTGGGTCGCCGCCGGCGCCCATGTGCGCAGCCGCCCCGACGTCGAGCCCGATCTCCAGCTCTATGGCGCGATCAGCCCGCACCGCGACTATGTCCGCTTCCTGTCGTCCAGGCCGGGCATCACCCTGCATGCAACCTTGCAGCGACCGAAGAGCCGCGGCGAGATCACGCTGCGCTCGTCCGATCCGATCGAAGACCCCGCGATCGACCCCGGCTATTTCGCGTCGGACCCGAACGGCAGCGACATCGCGACCATGATCGAAGGCGTGCGCATCAACCGACGCATCGCCGCGCAATCACCGCTCAAGGAGATGATCGAAACCGAGGTCACGCCAAGCGCGGAGGCGATCAGCGATGCCGAGATCGCCGATTATATCCGCGGCCATTGCACGACGCTCTATCATGCCGCCTCGACCTGCCGGATGGGCATGGACGACCTCGCCGTCGTCGATCCCAAACGATTGCAGGTGCGCGGCATCGACGGTCTGCATGTCGCCGATGCCTCGGTGATCCCGATCATGATCTCAGGCAATATCCAGACGCCGACGATCTTGATTGCCGAATGCGCCGCGGCGGCGATCCTGGCTTAGACGCTAATCGTCGTCAGGCCCGAACAGCTTGATCTGGGGGAAGCCGCCGCGCGGCCGGCTCGCGACATCGCGCGCATCCGAATCCTCGCGGATGTTGCGTGCGACGTCATCCCAATCGGTGCGGTCGCGCATGCCGCGCGGCTCGCGGGACTCGTAATAATAGCGGCGCTCGGCCCAGCGCTCGCGACGCTCGGCTCGGCGCCGTTCGGACGCGGCGCGCTTCACGTCGGAATCCCTCGCCTTGGCATAGGCGTTGTTCGAGGAGGACGACGGCTCGGTCGAAGCTTGCTGCTCGGCAGGCTTTGCAGCCAGTGGCGACGATGCAGCGGCGGGCTTGGGCGGCTCCTTGGGCGGCTCGACGGCGGCGGCTTGCGAGGGCTGCGGCGCCGCCGGCGCAGCATTTGCCTGCGTGGCTTGCGTGTCGGGCTTTGCGGCTTCAGGCTTTGCTTCGGCCTGCGCCGGCGCTGCGATCATCGTGCCGAAGGCTTGCGAGCCGGTGAGATAGTTCACGCGCTCGGAAGGAGCGTTCGTCGTCGCCGCAGCTGATGTCGCCGTGCGCTGCGCCACCTTGCTGGTGTCCGGCCCCTGCTTGGACGCCACGGGATTCATGATGTTGCCGGCCACGATACCGCCACCGAGACCAATGGCGATGGCCCCGATGATGGTTCCGGCACCGACAAAATAGGCTGTCGAGGCGCGCATTCATCCACTCCCTCTTTTGGAGCGGGCAACGCGTGGGGATTGCCAGATGTTCCTGATGGCCGCGGCTCCTCGATGAGGAACCGCGCGTATCAGATCTGCTGTGCGACCTTCTCGAGCCCGATCAGGCGGGCGAGCTTGCGCACTTCTTCCTTCTGGTCGTCGCGAAGCTGGAACAACAATGGCATCGCGGCCGACTTCAGCTGCTGCACCTCGTCGCAATTCGGATCGATCTGCGCGCTGGGCGGCGCATTCGGATTCGACAGCCTGTTCGCCTGCATCTTGCGGGCAACGTTGCGCAGTGCGGTCTCGACCGAGGGCCAGTAATATTCCTGCGACGAGGAGAGTTTCAGGCGATCCCTGATGCCCGCGATCTGCACGTCGGACAGCAGCGAATAGGATTTTTGCGGCTGCGGCTTGGCGACGACCTTCGGCTTGGCCGGAACTTCGACGGCCGGAACCTCGGCAGTAGCAGGGGCCTCGTGCGCGCTCGCCTTCGGCATCGGGAAATCGGAGGGGGTGGCGGCGGCGAAGGCCTGACGCAGCGGCTCGGTCAGGACCGGTGCCTGCGCCAACTTGTCGGCGGCGACCTGGACCGGCTCGATCGCGGCCGAGGCCAGTGCGAGCGTCGGAACCAGGCGGTCGGCCTTGGCGGCGCGGTTGGTCGCGAGCGGCTTGGGCGGGGGCGTCTCGGCGATCATCTCGGCGCTGACGCTGGGAACGCTGTCGCGGCCGAGGATGGCGGCTGTGGCGGCGCCGAGGACGAGGAAACAGGTCAGCGCGACGATGGTGATGGCTTTGGACAAACGTCTCTCCGCGTCCGACTTCAAGTCCACGTGATCACTGCCCGGTAACTGGGCGATAATTAAGGCTGAACCGTGCCAATGCGGCGGCAATCGCGCGGACTACGGCGACATCCCCCGGAAATCCCAGCGAAATCAGGCCGCCGCCGCAAGATCATAGGCGTCCTGGATGTCGGCCACGATCTCCGAGGCCTCCCAGACTGCGCGCGGCTCGACCGATTGCAGCGTCACCGTCCAATTTCCGCCGCGGCGGGTCTGGGGGACGCTGACGATGTCGAAGCGGACGTTGCGGCACAGCGGGTGGCGGGCCAGTGCGTGGGCGACGCGGACGCGGATCTCGTCCATGGTCGCAGCCGTCTTGCTGTTGAGATAATTGAAGTCCATCGCCTGTCCTCTCGTCCTGATTGGCGGCCACGAGGGGATTCTTGGCTGGCGATGGTTAATCCGCCGTTAAGTGGGGCGGACTGGAGGCATGCGGGATTAACCGTGTGCGATGCACCGTGGGAGAGGCGACGACGCTACCGCCCACCCGCCCGGTGATATTCCGCGACGGTCCGCGCGACGAGATCGTCGACCGCGAGCACCTCGGTGACACCAGAGGTCGAATGCCCGCCGCTCCAGACGTCGCGCCAGCGCTTGGGACGGCTTTCGCGCGCGGCGACGTCGATATCCTCGGCGATGTCGATCGCGCCGCGCGCCGGCAGATCGTCGGGATCGAGCCCGGCGGCCACGATCGACGGCCGCAGCATGCTGGTCTGAAGTCCCGTGAACGCGGTGGTGAGCAAGATGTCGTCGGCGCTGCTCTCGACCAGCATCTGCTTGTGACGTTCGTCCGCCATGCTCTCGCGCGTTGCGATGAACTTCGTGCCCATATAGGCGAGATCGCAGCCGAGCACTTCTGCCGCGTGCAGCGCGCAGCCGTCGCCGATGCCGCCCGCGAGCACGATGATGCCGTCATAGAACGCGCGCACCGCGCGGACGAAGGCGAACGGGTTGAGCCAGCCGGTCTGCCCGCCCGCGCCCGCGGCGAGCAGCACCAACCCGTCGGCGCCTGCTTGTGCCGCGCGTTCGGCATGGCGGATGGAAGCGACGTCCGCCAGCACCAGCGCCCCGGCGTCGTGCAGCGGCTTCAACACGGGCGCGGGCGAGCCGACCGATGTGATGACGATCTCCGGCCTGTGCCGCAGCAGCACGGCAAGATCCTGCTCCAGCCGCGCATTGGAGCGGTGCACGATCAGATTCGGACAAAGCGGCGCGGCCCTGCGGCCGGCCTGATCTTCGTACCGGCGCAAGCGCGTCTCGATCGCGGTCAGCCATTCATCGAGCTGGTCCGCGCCACGGCAATTCGCCGTGGGAAAGCTGCCGATCACCCCGTTGCGGCAGGCCGCGACCATGAGCTCGACGCCTGAGACCAGAAACATCGGCGCCGCGATCAGCGGCAGCGCGAGACGATCGCGGAAGCGTTGCAGTCGATCCGATGGCATGCGTGCCTCCCTCTCGCGGGCGTTTCGTGTCCTCCCGCAGTCTCTGTGCCAGCGTCGTCCCCGGCTTGTGACAAGGTGCTGCGCGCGGGCTTCGGGAGCGGCGGGACCGGATGGTAGAGCAAATACTCCGGGATTCTACGGTGTCGTTGTTGCTTCCGCACCACAGCGCACAACGGAGTCTACGGCGACGATGCCCGCGCAATTGCCGGCGAATCAGGGAATCAACTAGACCGCTGACGGGGCTGGGGAAGCGGAGAGTGAAATGAGAGTCGCTTCCCTGGAAAGTGCGGTCGCCGCGATTACGTTGATCACGGCTATCATCGTGGTGCTGTGGGGGATCAAGATCTTCTACGGTGTGTGAACTGGCAGGATGCCGAGCATCCCTTCCGCGGCGGCGGAAGCCTGCCGTTCATTCGGAAGGAGCAATCGCGGCCCCGCCGTGACGCTCACCGCTTCTCGATCACCAGACTCTGCACCGCGCGGCCGAAATAGCCCTGACGGTCGGCGAGGCGCGACATCGCAAGGCCCGCGCCGTCGGGGCCGATCCAAGAATCGCCGTCGAGCAGGATCCACTCGCCGACCGGCTGGCGCGCAAAGCTCACGGTGAGGTCGGCGTTGATGTAGGTCCAGGCGCGAAAGTCGAGCGTCGAGGCGGTGCCGTTGGAAAAGTCGGCAGCGACCACGGCGCGCATCGCCTGCGAGATGGCCTCGCCTTCGATCAGCGGATGATCGACGCGAAACCAGATCGCACCGGCGCCGGCCTGGCCGAAGCGGCCGCGCGCGGCGCGCATCGAGACCGATCGCACGAACGGGCTGGTGGCGGCGTGACCGTCCTCGACCAATGAATCCTCCGGCGCGGGCAACGTGACCGGCAGCTCCTCGACCTCGTCCGGCAGCGTCAGCTCCTGGCGCCTGATCTTCAGCACGGTGGCGCCGACCACCTGCACGCCATCGGCGAGCAGCTTGATTCCGCAGAGCTGGATCTTGCGGCCCTCGCGCAAGACCTCGGTCGCGATCGTGAGCGGCGCCACCGGCACCGGGCGCATCAGATCGATGGTCACGCGCGCGACGTCCATCGGCGCCGCCGTCGGGATGCGCTCAGCCGCCCACGTCACCAGCGATGCCGGTGCCGAGCCGTGCTGCATGCGCCGGTCCCAGGGGCCGGCCGCATCGGGGCTGGTGACGACGTTGTTGCCGTCGACGCGGTAGATGGCGGTCATGCTGCACTCGATCCGGGAGCGATCACAGCGGCGGATCGATCGCTTCGTCGTATTCCTTCTTGAAGCGCGCGATCAGCTCGGCGGCGGGCACGATGCCCTCGACGCTGCCGATGCCCTGGCCGCTTCCCCAGATCTCCTTCCAGGCCTTCGGCTTGGCGCGCTCGCCTGAGGCGTCGGTGCCGAAGTTCATCTTGGAGGGATCGGACGTCGGCAGGTTTTCCGGGTCCATGCCTGCGGCCAGGATCGAGGGCTTCAGATAATTGCCGTGCACGCCGGTGAAGAGATTGGAATAGACGATGTCGTCGGCGCTCGAGCCCGCGATCATCTCCTTGTACTTCTCGACCGCATTGGCCTCCTTGGTCGCGATGAAGGCCGAGCCGATATAGGCGAAGTCGGCCCCCAAGATGCGCGCGGCGCGGATCGCCTTGCCGTTGCCGATCGCACCCGACAGCGCGATCGGTCCGTCGAACCACTTGCGCGTCTCGGCCACGAAGGCCAGCGGCGAGATGGTGCCGGCATGGCCGCCGGCGCCGGCCGCGACCAGGATCAGGCCGTCGGCCCCCTTCTCGATCGCCTTGTGCGCGAATTTCTGGTTGATCACGTCGTGGAAGACGATGCCGCCCCAGCCGTGCACGGCCTGGTTCAGCTCCTCGCGGGCGCCGAGCGAGGAGATGATCATCGGCACCTTGTACTTGGCGCAGAGCTGCATGTCGTGATCGAGCCGGTTGTTCGACTTGTGCACGATCTGGTTGACCGCGAACGGCGCCGACGGCTTGTCGGGATGGGCGCGGTCGTAGGCCGCGAGCTCTTCGGTGATCCGCGCCAGCCATTCGTCGAGCAGCTCCGGCGGCCGCGCGTTCAGCGACGGAAACGAGCCGACCACCCCCGCCTTGCACTGCGCGATCACCAGATCGGGCACCGAGATGATGAAGAGCGGCGAGCCGATCACGGGGATCGACAGGCGCCCCTTGAACAAGGCAGGCATGGACATTGCGGAACGATCCTTTGTTGGCCGGTCGAATTGAAAGCTGGGAGCCATACCAACAAGGCAATCTTTCCACTGTCAAGTATTGCGTTTTGGCGCCGTGTCCGATGCGGCCACCGCAATTCCAAGCAGCGGAATTCGAGCCTTCCAGGTCTACCCGCCCGTCATTGCGAGCGAAGCGAAGCAATTCAGAAATGTATCCGCGGAGACGGTCTGGATTGCTTCGTCGCAAGGGCTCCTCGCAATGACGCGGCGAGAGCTGCAGATGACACCCTACCCGATCAGATCCGGATTGATCAGCCGCTCGAACGAGAACATCTCGTCCCACTTCTCCTGCGTCAGCAGCTTGCGCTCGACCACCACGATCTGGTGCAGCGACTTGCCGCTCTTGTAGCCCTCGCGCGCGATCTCGGCGCATTGCTTGTAGCCGAGCAGCGGCTTCAGCACCGTGACGATGCCGAGCGAGTTGAGCACCATGTTGCGGGTGTGCTCCTCGTTGGCGGTGATGCCGACGACGCAGTTCTCGCGCAGGCTGTTGACCGCACGCTCCATGGTGCGGATCGAGAAGAACAGCGCGAACGAGATCACCGGCTCCATCACGTTGAGCTGGAGCTGGCCGGCGGATGCCGCGAGCGTCACCGTGGTGTCGAGCCCGATGACGAGGAAGCTGGTCTGATTGACGACCTCGGGGATCACAGGGTTGACTTTGCCCGGCATGATCGAGGAGCCCGGCTGCAGCTGCGGCAGGTTGATCTCGTTGAAGCCGGCGCGCGGGCCCGAGGCGAGCAGGCGCATGTCGTTGCAGATCTTGGTCAGCTTGCTCGCGGTGCGCTTCAACACGCCGGAGAGCTGCACATAGGCGCCGGTGTCGGAGGTCGCCTCCACGAGATCGCCGGCGAGGATGAAATCGACGCCCGTGAGCGCGCTGAGGTGGCGGACGGCGAGCTTGGGATAACCGACCGCCGCAGTGACGGAGGTGCCGATCGCGGTGGCGCCGAGATTGATCTCGCGCAGCAGCGCGCGCGCTTCCGAGATGCGGTCGACCTCCTCGCCGATCGTGGTGCCCCAGCCCCGGAATTCCGCGCCGAGCGACATCGGCACCGCATCCTGCAGATGCGTGCGGCCCATCTTCAGCACCCGGTCGAACTCGCACCCCTTGGCGAAAAAGGCTTCCTGGAGCTGGCGCAACGCCGTCATGTAGCTCTCGAGCCGCAGGATCAGGGCGAGGCGAAAGGCGGTCGGATAGGTGTCGTTGGTGGACTGGCCGTAATTGACGTGATCGTTCGGACTGACGTGCTGGTAGTCGCCCTTGGCAAAGCCGAGCGATTCCAGCGCGAGGTTCGCGATCACCTCGTTGGCGTTCATGTTGGTCGACGTGCCGGCGCCGCCCTGGATGAAATCGGTGACGAACTGATCCATCATGTCGCCGGCGATGACGCGGTCGCAGCCGAGGATGATGGCGTCTGCGACCTTGGCGTCGATCGCGCCGAGGTCGCGATTGGCCATCGCGGCGGCCTTCTTGACGTAACCGAGCGCCTTCACGAAGTAAGGCTCCTGGTTCATCGGAATGCCGGTGATGTGGAAGTTCTCCTTACCCCGGATGGTCTGGACGCCGTAATAGATGTCGTCGGCGATCTCGCGCTGTCCGAGGAAGTCCTGCTCCGTACGGCTCATGGGCGCTCCTTGGTTCTCGCGCGAGGGCCTTCAGTTCTGGCACAGCGCGCTGGTCACGAAAGTGTCGGTGCGGCAGTCGTCCGGTTTGCGTTGCCGGCCGGGGATCAGGACCTTGACGGAGCATTTTTCCGCGGAATCGGCGTTCAGGCTCTTGCCTTCCTTGTAGCCCTTGCCCTGGCAGAGCTGGTCGGCCGCCTGCTTGCAGTCGGGTGCGCCGTTCGCAGAGACCGGGCAGATCACGCGCCCCGACACCATGGTCGAGGGCTTGGCCAGCCGCGACAGGTCGTCCATGGTTTCGCTAGGGCTTTTGATCGGCGGCAGGATCGAGGGCAGCTTGTCGAACAGCTTGCCCATTTCGTTGATCAGCCCGGGATTCTCCTCAGCTGCCGCCGGCGCCGATGGAGCGGGCGTCGACGGCGGCGGGGCGGCCTGCGCCCCCTGCTCCCGAAGGCCGAGCGTCGGCGGGGCGGATTGCGGCCGGGCTGTTCCGCCGGCAGCGAGAAGGAGCAGCAGCGCTGCTGACATCAGCGTCCCAGACCGTGCGGCCGGATTGCCGGATCGAACCATCATGACGGCAACCGTAACCGAAGCCGGCGCGGCGGCAAAGCCGCCGGCCTAGATCAGCTTGACCGCGATGACGAAGCCGAGCACCAGCACCGCGGCCCCGATCGCAACCCAGAGACCGAGATGCTTCTCGATCCGAACCCGGATCCAGTCGCCATAGCGGTTGAGCAGGATCGCGACGACGAAGAAGCGCCCGCCGCGCGCGACGATCGAGCACAGGATGAACAGGATGATGTTGTAGCCGGCAAAGCCCGAGGTGATAGTGACGAGCTTGTAGGGGATCGGCGTCAACCCCTTGAGCAGGATGATCACCGCCCCCCATTCGGCATAGGAGGCCCTGAAGGCGTCGACCTTGTCACCGAGGCCGTAGACCTGGATCAGCCACTGGCCGACCGAGTCGAACAGCAGCGCGCCGATGGCATAGCCGACGACGCCGCCGATCACCGAGGTGATGGTACAGACCGTTGCATACACCCAGGCGCGCTGCGGGCGCGCCAGCGACATCGGGATCAGCATCACATCCGGCGGGACCGGAAAGAAGGAGCTTTCGGCGAAAGACACGATGCCCATGATCCAGAGCGCGTAGGGCTTGTGGGCGGCGTCGATGCACCAGTCGTAGATACGTTTCAGCATGGCGCCGCGATGAAGCACCATGGGACGGATTTGTCCATCGCCAGTTTTTGGGCGATTTGTGACGTTTTCAGTGGCGCTTGCGCGCGGCGCGGCCGTCGAGCGCGACAATAGGCCGCCGCGAGGCCATGCGCGGTGACGCGACTTTGGGCAATTTCGCCGGCGTCTTCGGCAGTTTCTCGGCAATACCGAGCATGTCCTCCCGCCGCGTCATTTCCCGCCAGACGTCCTCGGGGCGGACTCCGGCCGAAGCCCACAGCACGGTGAGATTGTAGAGCAGGTCGGCGCTTTCCCGGATCACGGCCTCACTATCGCCATTGACCGCATCGATGACGACCTCGATCGCTTCTTCGGCCAGTTTCTTCGCCATTTTTGAGGGCCCACGCTGAAACAGCCGGGCTGTGCGCGATGTTGCCGGATCAAGATCTCTGGCCGCGAGCACAGCCAGATATAGCCGCTCAAGCGAATCACTCATGGTACTCAAAACTACTCGAAACAAATGGCCGGCGTGTTAACACGCGGCAATATAAGCAAAAAACAAGCCGCCGCGGCAAGCGCGACGGCCTGTTCGCCGATGACGTATGGCCGATCGGTTAATAGCAGCTATAGCCGGAATAGCCGTGGGCGCAGGGGTTTTTGTAGCCGCCATAGGTGTAGCGGTTGCCCGAGTCGTAATAATAGGGACCATAGCCGGGGCTGCTGTAATAGACCGGGCCGCCCTCGTAATAGTAACCCGGACCCGGATCATAGGCGTAGGCATTGCGGCTGGCTGCGATCGCGAGGCCGGTCGCGGCCAGGCCGAACATCGCGGCAGCGGCGGCGCCGCCACCACCGCCATGCCAATGACGGCCGCCCGCGTAGGAGGCGCTGGGTGCAGCGGCAGTCAGGGCCACCACGGCGGCCGTGGCAAGAACGGCCTTGCGGCCGACGAACTTCGAAAAGCTGTCAAACATGATCTGGACCCTCCTTGGGACCTCGGATTGTGCCTGACGACAGGCTGATGTCTGTCAAACACTCGCCCCCTAAGTAGGTTCCCCAACCCCAACACAAGCTGAACGGGGTTGCGTAACGATGCCGCAAGCCCGCTCATCCACCGTTCATGTTCGCGCGCGCACGCTCGTCGCGGGCCGGCGCTGCAAGCCGTCGCGAAACCATAACAATGCGGGGCCGGCGCGACCGATGTCCGGATTCAAGACGATCGCCCTTCAGTGCCTGCTGGCCCTTGCAATCTCGTTCGCCGCATTGAGTGTGCGCAAGGCCATTGCGGCCGAGAGCGGCGCCCCCTCGACTGCCATCCACTTCACCTTCGACCGTCCGATCGATGCGAGCATGGCGCCGTTCTTCCTTGCGGCGAAGGACGGCAGGTTCGGCGCCGAGCATCTGAACGTGTCCTTCAACAGCGCGAGCGGATCGCCGGAGGCGCTCGCACGCATCGCCAAAGGCGACAGCGAGCTTGCGCTCGTCGACATCAACGAGCTGATCCGGTTTCGTGACAAGGACGATGCGCCGCCGGTCAAGGCCGTGTTCGTGCTGTTCGACCGCGCGCCTTACGCGATCGTCGCGCGCAGGAGCCGTGGTGTCCGCGTCCTGCCCGATCTCGACGGCAAGACCGTCGGCGTTGCCGACGGCGATCTATCGATGCGGCTGTGGCCGGCACTGGCGCAGCAGAACGGCATCAAGGCATCGCACGTCAAATTCCACAAGATCGGCGCCGCGGTGCGCGAACCGATCCTGTCCGCAGGACAGGTCGATGCCGTCGCCGGCTTCAGCTACCTCTCGGCGGTGAACCTGCGCGATCGCGGCGTGCCCGAAGCCGATCTCGTCGTGCTGCGCTACGCCGACTACGGCTGCGAAGCCTACGGCTTTGCCGTGGTGGCCAACACCGCCTTCGCCGCGTTGAAGCCGGATGCGGTGAAGGGCTTCGTCCGCGCCTTGATCGCGGGCATCAAAGCGACGGCCAGGGAGCCGGCGCGGGCGGCGGAGGAGGCCGCGAGCCGCATCGACGACGGCGACCGCAATCTGGAGCTGGAGCGCCTGCGCGCCGTCCTTGCCGACAACATCCTGACCGAGGAGGTCAAGCGCAACGGCGTTGGCGGCATCGATCCGGCGCGCCTGGAGCGCTCGATCGATCAGATCGCGCAGGACTTCAAATTCCGCAAACGGCCGGCTTTTCGCGACGTCTTCGACGACCAGTTCCTGCCGCCGCTGGCAGAGCGGCTGATCAACTGAGCAAAACTGCAAGCTTGCGCTGTATCTCGCGGCGGTCCCTGCTTAGAATGTGGGCTCCCTCGTCGCCGAGTCCCTCGCCCACATGTCCATTCTCCGTCTCTACACCCGCGTTCTCGAGCTGCTCGGCAAGGAGGCGCGGCTCGGCTGGGTGCTCGCGGTCGCCAACCTCCTGCTGGCGGGATCGCAGTTCGCCGAGCCGGTGCTGTTCGGCCGGATCGTCGACGTGCTCTCGGGCAAGGCCGTGGCCGGCTCGAGCTCGGCCTGGCCGTTCCTGGCCGCCTGGGTCGCGTTCGGGCTGTTCACCATCGTCTGCAGCGCGCTGGTGGCCTTGCAGGCCGACCGGCTCTCGCATCGCCAGCGCCAGGCGGTGCTGACCGATTATTTCGAGCACATCCTGCAGCTGCCGTTGACCTTCCACTCCGGCACCCATTCCGGCCGGCTGATGAAGGTCATGCTCAACGGCACGGACGCGCTGTGGCGGCTGTGGCTCGGCTTCTTCCGTGAGCATTTTGCCGCGATCCTTTCGGTCCTGGTGCTGCTGCCGCTGTCGCTCTACCTGAACTGGCGGCTGGCGATCCTCTTGTTCGTGCTCTGCATCGTCTTCACTGGCCTGACCACCTTCGTTGTGCGCAAGACCTTCGGCATGCAGATGGAGGTCGAGGAGCATTACAGCGAGCTCTCCGCGCGCGCGTCGGACGCGCTCGGCAACGTCGCGCTGGTGCAGAGCTTCGTGCGCGTCGAATCCGAGGTCAAAGGACTGCGCTCGGTCGCCGACGAGCTGCTGGCCGCGCAGATGCCGGTGCTGTCGTGGTGGGCGCTGGTCACGGTGATCACGCGCGCGTCCACCACCATCACGGTGCTGGCGATCTTCACCCTCGGCATCGCGCTGCACGACCAGGGCCTGACCTCGGTCGGCGAGATCGTGATGTTCGTGAGCTTCGCGACGCTGCTGATCCAGAAGCTCGAGCAGGTGGTGAGCTTCATCAACAGCGTGTTCATGGAGGCCCCGCGCCTGCGCGAGTTCTTCAATGTGCTCGACGCCGTGCCCGCGGTGCACGACCGGCCCGACGCAATCGATGCCGGCAGGCTGTCGGGCCTCGTCGAGTTCAACGACGTCACGTTCTCCTATGACGGCAAGCGGCCGGCGATCGAGGACCTCACCTTCACCGCGCTGCCGGGCCAGACCATCGCGCTGGTCGGCCCGACAGGGGCAGGCAAGTCGACCGCGATTGCGCTCCTGCATCGCGCCTTCGATCCGCAATCCGGCGTCATCAAGATCGACGGCATGGACGTGCGCGGCGTCACGCTGACCTCGCTGCGGCGGAACATCGGCGTGGTGTTCCAGGAAGCACTGCTGTTCAACCGCTCGATCGCGGAGAATTTGCGCGTCGGCAAGCCGGATGCGACCGAGGCCGAGATGCGCAAGGCGGCGGAGCGCGCGCAGGCGCTGGAATTCATCGAGCGCAGCGGCGGTTTCGAGACCAATGCCGGCGAGCGCGGCCGCATGCTCTCCGGCGGCGAACGGCAGCGGCTGTCGATCGCCCGCGCCCTGCTGAAGGACCCGCCGATCCTGATCCTGGACGAGGCGACCTCCGCGCTCGACGCCGTCACCGAGGTCAAGGTGAATGCCGCTCTCGACGAAGTGATGAGGGGCCGCACCACCTTCGTGATCGCCCATCGCCTCTCCACCATCCGCAACGCCACCCGGATCCTGGTGTTCGAGAATGGACGCGTGATCGAAACCGGAACTTTCGAGGAACTCGTGGCCAAAGGCGGCCATTTTGCCGAGATGGCCAAGGCCCAGTTCATGGTGCAGGAGAACGCACGGGCCAGCGTGACGGCCGCCGAGGCTGCCGCGACAGCTGCCAAATCCCCCTAGCAAGTCCCGAGAGGACCCGTCGAAATTCGGCCTACTTCGTTGCGGAATACCCGCCCGAAGCCCCTATTCTCGACGCACCAGCCGGTATAGGTTTGCGACGCCGCAAGCGGCGGCGCTGGATTTCAGAACCGACAATCAGATCACGAGAACCGACCCTCTCGGGCGCGGATCTCCAAGGACCGGAATCGGATAGTGCACGCCCTTCGCCCGCTGCTTCGCAAATCCCTGTTCAACCTGTTCGCTGCGACGCTCGCCTGTGCCGCGTTGCTCGCACCGCGCGCGGCGGACGCCGAAGCGCTCCTGCTGATCGAGGCCGACAGCGGCAAGGTGTTGCAGGCCGAAAACGCGACCATTCCGTGGTATCCGGCCTCCGTCACCAAGATCATGACAGCCTATGTGACGCTGAAGGCGGTCAAGGACGGCAGGCTGACGCTCGACACGCTGCTCACGGTGTCGCCAACCGCGGCCTCGCAATCGCCCTCGAAGATGGGGTTCCGCCCGGGAACGCAGGTCACCGTCGACAACGCGCTGAAGATGATGATGGTCAAGTCGGCGAACGACATGGCCGTGGTGCTCGCCGAAGGCGTCGGCGGCTCGGTCGACGGCTTCTCCGCGGTGATGAACGACACCGCGAGGAAGCTCGGCATGACCCAGACGAGCTACGTCAACCCGAACGGCCTGCCCGCCGAAGGCCAGGTCACCTCGGCGCGCGACCTCGGCATCTTGGCGCGCTCGTTCCTGCGCGACCTGCCGGAGTACGAGTACTTCGTGCACATCCCGGCGATCCGCTTCGGCAAGCGCGTCACCGGCAATTTCAACAAGCTGATCGGCCGCTATCCCGGCGCCGACGGGTTCAAGACCGGCTTCATCTGCGCCTCCGGCTACAACCTCGTCGCCTCGGCCACGCGCAACGGCCGCCGGCTGATCGCGGTGGTGCTCGGCGCCAATTCCGGCACGGCGCGCGCGGTGAAGGCGGCGCAGCTGTTGGAGCGCGGCTTCGCTCAGGACAACCTCACCTGGCTGCGCCCCTCGCTCGGCACCGTCGACAATCTCGTGCCGGTCGATGCCACGCCGCCGAACCTGCGCGACGAGATGTGCGGACCCAACCGCAAGCGGCCGGCCAGCGACGACGACGATGCGCTGATTGCTGCCAATGGCGGCGCGACCGGATCCGCCTCCGCCACCGGCGGCGCCGCCCAGTTCACCTTCTTCACGGCCGGCCTGCAGCCGCCGCTGATGAAGGCTTCCGAGCTGATGGCCTCGGCCCCCGCGGCCACAGAGCCCGTGCAGGTCTATACCGGCCCGACCCGCACCGGCACGGCCCTGATCGCCGCGGTCGCGGCCGATGCCGACCAGCAGGCCGCGTCCAAGCCGCGTGGCAAGAAGTCGCGCGTCGCCAAGAAGCCAGACGCCGCCGACAAGCACAAGGAGGGAAACAAGGAGGCTGGCACGAAGACCGCGGCGGTGAAGCCCGACGCCAAGCAGGCTGACGGCAAGGGCGACGGCAAGACCGCAGCCAAACCGGCCGCTGCCAAGCCGGCGGGCGCCAAGCATGCTGCTGCCAAGCCCGATGCGGCCAAACCTGCCGAGAAGCCTGCAAGCGGCGACCAGGCCTCCAAGCCAGCCAAGCCCAAGGCTGCGAAGCCGGCCGCTGCCGCGAAGCCGGCGAACAACAGTTAACGCCTTCTCGGAATTGAGCCAGCCCGCGCTTCGCACCTGCGGCAGCGCGGTTTTGCGACGATTCCAGTAGCGACACCCCGACCTTTGCCCTAAGCCACGATGGCTTGCCACCCGTTCCGGCAAGCTGGATACTGGCGGCAACGAGGCAAGCCCGAGGACAACGGGCCCTGGTCAATGAGGGGAGTCTTCCATGGAGCGCATCTGGCTCAAGCAATATCCGCCCGGCGTGCCCGCCGATATCGAGCCGACGCAATACGCATCGCTGGTCGACCTGCTGGAGGAGAGCTTCACCAAGTTCGCCGACCGCAAGGCGTTCATCTGCATGGACAAGTCGCTCAGCTATCGCGACCTCGACCAAATGTCGGTCGCGCTCGCCGCGTACTTGCAAGGCCGCGGGCTGCAGCGCGGCGCGCGTGTCGCCATCATGATGCCGAACGTGCTGCAATATCCGGTCGCAACCGCCGCCGTGCTGCGCGCCGGTTTCGCGGTGGTCAACGTCAACCCGCTCTATACCCCGCGCGAGCTCGAGCACCAGCTCAAGGATTCCGGCGCCGAAGCCATCATCGTGTTGGAGAACTTCGCTCACACCGTCGAGCAGGTGATCGCGAGAACGCAGGTGAAGCACGTCATCGTCGCCAGCATGGGCGACCTGCTCGGCTTCAAGGGCGTGATCGTCAACCTCGTCGTCCGCCGGGTCAAGAAGATGGTCCCGGCCTGGTCGCTGCCAGGCTCGGTCTCCTTCAACGACGCGCTATCCGCCGGCCGCGGCATGACGTTCAACACGCCGAAGCTGTCGCCGGGTGACGTCGCCTTCCTGCAATATACCGGCGGCACCACCGGCGTCTCCAAGGGCGCCACGCTGCTTCATCGCAACATCGTCGCGAACGTCCTGCAGAACGACGCCTGGCTGCAGCCGGCGCTCAATGCGCCGCCGCATGTCGAGCAGCTCATGATCGTCTGCGCGCTGCCGCTCTATCACATCTTCGCGCTGACGGCCTGTTATCTGCTGGCGGTGCGCGCCGGCGGCTGCAACCTGCTGATCCCGAACCCGCGCGATATCGCCGGCTTCGTCAAGGAGCTGGCGAAATACCAGGTCAACAGCTTCCCGGCCGTGAACACGCTCTACAACGGCTTGATGCACCATCCCGATTTCAAGAAGCTCGACTTCTCCAAGCTGAAGATCTCCAACGGCGGCGGCATGGCGGTGCAGCGCCCCGTGGCCGATCAATGGAAGGCGATCACCGGCTGCTTCATTGCCGAAGGCTACGGCCTGTCGGAGACCTCGCCGACGCTGACCTGCAACCCGGCGACGGCAACCGAGTTCACCGGGACGATCGGCATCCCGGTGCCCTCGACCTACATCTCGATCCGCGACGATGACGGCAACGAAGTCCCGCTCGGCCAGGCCGGCGAGATCTGCGCCAAGGGCCCGCAGGTGATGTCCGGCTACTGGAACAGGCCGGAAGAGACCGCCAAGGTGATGACCGCGGACGGCTTTTTCCGCACCGGCGACATCGGCGTGATGGACGAGAAGGGCTACACCAAGATCGTCGACCGCAAGAAGGACATGATCCTGGTCTCGGGCTTCAACGTCTATCCGAACGAGATCGAGGAAGTGATCGCGAGCCATCCGGGCGTGCTCGAATGCGCCGTGATCGGCATCCCCGATTCCAAGTCCGGGGAAGCGGTGAAGGCCTTCGTGGTGAAGAAGGACCCGAACCTCACCGCCGAAGCCGTGATCAAGTTCTGTCACGAGCAGCTCACCGGCTACAAGGTGCCCAAGCACATCGAATTCCGCAACGACCTGCCGAAGACCAATGTCGGCAAGATCCTGCGCCGGCAGCTCCGCGACGAGAAGAAGGCGGAAGCGGCTTAAAGGCACGCCTCTCGGCTCGATGGGGCGCGCCCACGCGCCCCATCGTCATTGCGAGCGTAGCGAAACAATCCAGAGTTATTTCCGCAGAGACAGTCTGGATTGCTTCGTCGCAAGAGCTCCTCGCAATGACGAGAAAATTGCGACCGTCGCCTCATCACAGCGCGGTGAAGCCGTTTCCCTCCGGCGGTAAAATGCTCTAGAACAGCCCCCGGCCCATTTCCATGGAGAAACGACGATGGCGATCCAGATTGGCGACAAGCTGCCCGAGGCGAAATTCCGCGTGATGACGGCGGAAGGCCCGCAGGTGAAGACCACCGACGACGTCTTCAAGGGCAAGAAGGTGGCGCTGTTCGCGGTGCCCGGCGCCTATACCGGCACCTGCCACAAGATGCATCTGCCGAGCATCTTCCTCAACGCCTATGCCATGAAGGACAAGGGCGTCGACACCATCGCCATCGTCTCGGTCAACGACGCCTTCGTCATGAACGCCTGGAAGCGCGACACCGACCAGCGCGACGAGGCGATCTTCCTCGCCGACGGCAATGCCGACTTCACCAAGGCGATCGGCATGGAGCTGGACGCCTCCGCCAACGGCCTCGGCATCCGCTCCAAGCGCTATTCGATGCTGATTGAGGACGGCGTGGTCAAGAAGCTGAACCTCGAGGCGATGCCCGGCAAAGTCGAGGTGTCGGGCGGAGATACGTTGCTCGGGCAGCTGTGAGACTCTGGTCATTCCGGGGCGCGCGCAGCGCCAGCCCGGAATCCATCTTACGTCACAACGCGTAGAGGAATGGATTCCGGGCTCGCCCTCCGGGCGCCCCGGAATGACACCTACTTCCTCACCCGCTGCTGCAACCGCGCCACGGCGATGCCGTCGCGCGCGAGCTGATCGGCGCGCTCGTTCTCGGGGTGGCCAGCGTGGCCCTTGACCCAATGCCAGCGGACTTCGTGCTGCTTCAGCGCGGCGTCGAGGCGTTGCCATAGCTCGACGTTCTTCACCGGCTTCTTGTCGGCGGTACGCCAGCCGTTGCGCTTCCAGCCGAAGATCCAGCCGGTGATGCCCTGCCGGACATACTGGCTGTCGGTATAGAGATCGACCGTGCACGGCCTCTTCAACGCTTCGAGCGCCGAGATCGCCGCCATCAATTCCATCTGGTTGTTGGTGGTGTGCGGCTGGCCGCCGTTCAGCTCCTTCTCCTTGTCGCCGAACTTCAGGATCGCGCCCCAGCCGCCCGGCCCGGGATTTCCCGAGCAGGCGCCGTCGGTATAGATCGTGACATTGGGAAGCTCGCTCACGCCACCAGCCCCGACGGCGTCAACCCGTAGTCGCGCACGCTCGTCACACTCTGGTGGAAGCGCAGCTTGCGAACATATTCCAGCGGGTCCTTCGGCTTGACCAGCGCGCCCGGCGGCACGTTGAGCCAGTCGACCAGCCGCGTCAGCAGGAAGCGGATGGCGGCGCCGCGCGCCAACAGCGGCAGCGCGGCCTCTTCGGCTTCGCTCAGCTGGCGCACGCGGCCATAGGCGTTGAGGAAGGCGCGCGCCTTTGTGACGTTGAAGGAATGATCAGGCTCGAAGCACCAGGCGTTGAGGCAGATCGCGACGTCATAGGCCAGCATGTCGTAGCAGGCGAAGGTGAAATCGATGATCCCCGAGAGCTTGTCGCCGAGGAAGAAGACGTTGTCGTTGAAGAGGTCGGCATGGATCACGCCTTCGGGCAGGTTGCTCGGCCAGATCCCGCTCGAGAGATGGTCGAGCTCGGCGGCGAGGAAGGCGCGCAGCCCCGGCTGCACCTCGTCGGCCCGGTTCGAAGCCGCATCGAACAGCGGCCGCCAGCCGGCGACCGAGAGTGCGTTGGCGCGCCGAACCGCGAAATTGGCGCCGGCCAGATGCATCCGGGCCAGCCCCTCGCCGACCCCGGCGCAATGGGTCGCGTTCGGCTTGCGCGGCCAGACGCCTTCGAGAAAGGTGATGATCGCGGCGGGCCGGCCTGCGAGCTCGCGCAACGCCTCGCCGTCGCGTCCCCGCACGGGCAGCGGACAATTGACGCCGTGCTCGGCGAGGTGCGTCATCAGTCCGAGGAAGAACGGCAGATCGTTCTTCGCCACGCGCTTTTCGTAGAGCGTGAGGATGAACGAGCCTTTGCTCGTGTGCAGCAGGAAGTTGGAGTTTTCGACGCCCTCGGCGATGCCCTTGTAGGAGAGCAATTCGCCGAGATCGTATTGCTTCAGGAAATCCGCAAGCTCGTCGGCGGCGACGTCGGTGTAGACCGCCATAAAGGTCTACTCGGCGGCAGCTTCGGGGCGCACCTGACGCGGCAGCGGGAAGAACTCATTCTCCTCCGCGGCCGAGACCGTCTCCACGTGCAGCGTGTAGCGCTCGGCGAAGGCGTCCATGATCTCCTCGACGATCACCTCCGGCGCCGACGCGCCCGCCGTGATGCCGAGACTCTTGATGTTGCCGAACCTGCCCCAGTCGAGGTCGGCGGCGCGCTGCGCCAGCACCGCGATCTTGCAGCCCTCGCGCTCGGCAACCTCGCGCAGGCGCTGCGAGTTCGACGAATTGGGGGCACCGACGACGATGAGCGCGTCCACCACCGGCGCCACCTTCTTCACCGCGAGCTGGCGGTTAGTGGTGGCGTAGCAGATGTCTTCCTTGTGCGGCCCGTTGATGTTCGGGAAGCGCTCCTTGAGCAGCGCGACGATCTCCGCGGTGTCGTCGATCGACAGCGTGGTCTGGGTCACGAAGGCGAGGTTGTTGGGATCCTTCGGCGTGATGGTCTTGGCATCCTCGGCGGTCTCGATCAGGGTCACGGCGCCGGGCGGCAGCTGGCCGAGCGTGCCGACCACCTCGGGATGGTGGGAATGGCCGATCAGGAAGATCTCGCGGCCGCGCTTGAAGTGGATCGCGGCCTCGCGATGCACCTTGGTCACGAGCGGGCAGGTCGCATCCAGCGAGAACAGGTTGCGGGACTGGGCGTCGGCCGGAACCGACTTCGGCACGCCGTGGGCCGAGAACACCACCGGGGCGGTGGTGTTTTCGGGGATTTCGGCGAGCTCCTCGACGAAGATGGCGCCCTTCTTCTTCAACCCATCGACGACGTACTTGTTGTGCACAATCTCGTGGCGAACATAGACGGGGGCACCGTACTTATCGAGCGCCCGTTCCACGGTGTCGATCGCCCGGACCACCCCGGCACAAAAGCCGCGGGGAGAACAAAGCACGATCTTGAGGTCTGGTTTGGCTGACATTGAGCGATCTCGGGACCGAATCACCCGTTTCGCCTTCTGGCGGGGGCGGTCGATGGATGGGAATTAGGCTTAAAACTGTCGGCTTGAACCCTACAGCGGTTCAAAGGGAATTGGGCCCCCTTTCGGGCGGTGTCAAGGCACTATCTATAGCAGAACCATTGCATGGCTACCCCCTCCGGGCTTATATAGCGCGAATTCCCTGTCATCGCTGATGACCACCGGTTTCGCCTCCAGAGGGGTGGGCGAAGCACAAAGGAGATTTGCCATGAGCAACGCACCTCTGATGCCCAAGGCGACCGCCGTTTGGCTGCTCGACAACACCGCGCTGACCTTCGATCAGGTCGCCGATTTCACCAAGATGCATCCCCTCGAGGTGCGCGCCATCGCCGACGGCGACGCCGCCCAGGGCATCAAGGGCATGGATCCCCTCTCCAACGGCCAGCTGACCCGCGAGGAGATCGAGAAGGGCGAGAAGAACCCGGACTACCGGCTCCGCCTCCAGGAGAGCAAGGTGGTGCTGCCGCCCCAGCCCAAGCGCAAGGGCCCGCGTTACACCCCGGTCTCGCGCCGCCATGAGCGCCCGAGCGCCATCCTCTGGCTGCTGCGCAACCATCCGGAGCTCAAGGACGCCCAGATCATGCGCCTGGTCGGCACCACCAAGAGCACGATCGCCAGCGTGCGCGACCGTACCCACTGGAACACCTCGTCGCTGACCCCGATCGACCCGGTCACCCTCGGCCTGTGCTCGCAGATCGAGCTCGATTTCGAGGTGCAGCGCGCGGCGAAGGAAAAGCCGATCGACGCAGCCTATGGCGGCGCCACCCTGCTGCCGGCGTCCGAGACCACCAAGAAAGACGAGTTCGAGCCTGCCGAGCGATCGAGCGACGACCTCAACGTCGACGCCGTGTTCGCCAAGCTGAAGACGCTCGGCGGAAAGAAGCAGGACCAAGAGGAGGAGTAGCCCCCTCCTCGACGATCGAACGCACGAAAAACGCGGCAAGGAAACCTGCCGCGTTTTTTTTGCGTGTGAGAGCGCGAGCGTCGAGACGGACGCCGCAAACGCCTCAGAACTTGTACGTCACGCCGGCGCCGACCAGCCAGGGATCGATATGCGCTGTGCCGGTGACCGGCAGGCCGGAGACGGTCGCGCTGTAGTTCGGGCGCAGCCAGAGCTTCTTGACGTCGACGTTGAGACCCCAGTGCCGGTCGATCATGTAGTCGAAGCCGAACTGGACGGCACCGCCCCAGGCATTGCTGACGTGCAGGTTCGTTGCGGTGGCGACGATCGCGGGCGGTCCGACGATGGCCGCCGGCACGTTGGCGGCGGAATTGTTGAAGAACACGGTGTAGTTCACGCCCGCGCCGACATACGGCTTGAACGCGCCGAACTGGTCGAAGTGATATTGCAGCGTCAGCGTCGGCGGCAGCAGCGTGGTCTTGCCGATCGGCAGGTTCGCGAGCGAGCCGGTGCCGCTGATCGAATGTCTGGTCACGCCCAGGATCAGCTCGGCCGCGATGTTCTTGGTGAAGAAATAGCTGATGTCGAGCTCGGGGACGACCTGGTCGCTGATCGACAGACCTGAATTCGGCGACGACAGCGAAGGCACGCCCGCGACATTGACGGTGCTCCCGCCCGCATCCGGCAACACGCCGAGCACCCGCAGGCGCACCATCCACGGATTGAACGCCTCCACCGGCGGCGGCGCCTTCTTGTAGGCCGGCAGATCTGCGGCCTGCACTGATGCAAGCGTGCCCACGAGCAGCGCGCCGAGTGTCGCGATCCGCGCCAAGTTTCTTATCGTTCCATCCATAGCAATCCCCTTCAACCATGTCCGCGCATCGTTGCGCGACATCAGCGTCAGAGCAGAAAGAGGACGGTGAAGGATTTGATGCCGATCAAACCAGGACCATCGCGACGCGATTTGACCCCGGCGTTGCAGATGTGTCACGGAAGGCGCGAATCCGAAGCGGGCGGCAACGTAGTGCCGCAGCTCACATCATGGGCGCACGGGGTTGTTCAACATGTACTCGCCGAGATCGCGCTGGCGGCGATCGGCGCGCGCGGTGGCGGCGTTGCGCTGGACGTCGCGGTCCTTGCGGCAGGCCACGTATTCCGGCGAGCCTTGCGCATAGCCTCGGCTCTGGCACACCGCGTCGTCATCATCGCCGCCCATCGCCACCGGATTCTGGTAGCGCGCCGAGCAGGCGGAGAGAGCGATGGCGAGAGCTAAGGCGGTCAGCAGGCGTGGCGCGGCGGCAAGTGGCATCGAGGGTCCCTTGTTGACCGCCCCTGTTTAGCGCGGAATGAGGAGATTGTAAGTCCCCGGGCGCCGTTCCACGCTCGCTGTCATTCCCCGCGCAGGCGGGGAATCCAGTACGCCGCGGCGGTCATTGGCTCACACAATCGCCGCGGGGTACTGGATCACCCGCTTCCGCGGGTGATGACAGTTGAGTTGGGGACGACCTCGCGCCTCGCCCGTATGACCGCAGAACTTCCTCACACCCTTCCCTTCAGCGCCTCGCCGATCTCGTCGAGCGCCTTGGGATCCTCGATCGTCGCCGGCATGGTCCAGGATTCGCCGTCGGCGATCTTCTTGATGGTGCCGCGCAGGATCTTTCCGGAGCGCGTCTTGGGCAGGCGGCCGACGGTGATGGCGAGCTTGAACGCGGCGACCGGGCCGAGCTTGTCGCGCACCAGCGCGATGATCTCCTTCTCGATCTCGGCGGGCGGGCGCTTCACGCCCGCCTTCAGCACCAGGAAGCCGCACGGCACCTCGCCCTTGATTGCGTCCTTGACGCCGAGCACGGCGCATTCGGCGACATCGGGATGCGAGGCCAGGATCTCCTCCATGCCGCCGGTGGAGAGACGATGGCCGGCGACGTTGATGATGTCGTCGGTGCGGCCCATCACGAAGACATAGCCGTCCTCGTCCTTGTAGCCGGCGTCGGAGGTTTTGTAATAGCCGGGGAATTCGCTCAAGTAGGCTTCCTTGAAGCGCGCGTCCTGATTCCACAGCGTGGGCAGGCAGCCCGGCGGCATCGGCAGCTTGATGACGATCGAGCCCATGGTGTTGGGGCCGACCGGCTTTGCCGCTTCATCGACGACATCGACCTGGTAGCCCGGCATCGGCACCGTCGGCGAGCCGTGCTTCACCGGCAGCATGCCGAGGCCGACCGGATTGCCGGCGATGCACCAGCCGGTCTCGGTCTGCCACCAATGGTCGATCACCGGCACCTTCAGCTGCTGCTCCGCCCATTCCACGGTCGGCGGATCGGCACGCTCGCCGGCGAGGAACAGGGTGCGGAATTTCGAGAGATCGTACTGCCGAATGAATTTCCCTTCCGGGTCGTCCTTGCGGATGGCGCGGAAGGCCGTCGGAGCGGTGAAGAAGGCGACCGCCTTGTGCTCGGAGATCACGCGCCAGAACGCGCCGGCGTCGGGCGTGCCGACCGGCTTGCCCTCGTACATGATCGTGGTCGCGCCGTGCAGCAGCGGGCCGTAGACGATGTAGCTGTGGCCGACCACCCAGCCGATGTCGGAGCCGCACCACCAGACCTCGCCCGGCTTGACGCCATAGAGGTTGAACATCGACCATTTCACCGCGACGAGATGCCCGCCATTGTCGCGCACGACGCCCTTCGGCACGCCGGTCGTGCCCGACGTGTAGAGGATGTAGAGCGGGTCGGTCGCGGCGACGGGCACGCAAGCCGCGCGCTTGCCGTCGTTCAGCGCCTTGCGGCGCAGGCTGGCCCAGTCGTAATCGCGGCTCGGCGTCATCTCGCAGGTGAGCTGCGGGCGTTGCAATACGATGCAGGCCTTCGGCTTGCTGCCGGCAAGCCTGATCGCCTCGTCGAGCAGCGGCTTGTACTGCACGATGCGGCCGGGCTCGATGCCGCAGCTGGCGGACAGGATCAGCTTGGGCTGCGCATCGTCGATGCGGGTGGCAAGCTCCTTTGCGGCAAAGCCGCCGAACACCACCGAGTGCACCGCACCGAGCCGCGCGCAGGCGAGCATCGCGACCACCGCCTCCGGCACCATCGGCATATAGAGGATGACGCGGTCGCCCTTGGCGACGCCGAAATCCTGCATGATTGCGGCGAGCGCCTGGACCTCGTTCAGCAGTTCGGCATAGGTGAGCTTGGTGACCGAACCCGTCAGCGGCGAATCATGGATCAGCGCGACCTGGTCGGCACGTCCGCGTTCGACGTGGCGGTCGAGGGCGTTGTAGCAGGTGTTGACGACGCCTCCGGCAAACCAGCGGCCGTAGGTTCCTTGCGAGGGATCGAAGATCTGTTTCGCCGGCTCGATCCAGTCGATGTCCTTGGCTGCCTCGGCCCAGAACCCTTCCGGATCCGCCAGCGAACGCGCGTGGACCTCGTGATAGCTGCTTTTGCCCTGGACGTTCATGCCCGCGCTCCCGTTCCCTTTGTTCGCCTGGCCCTGACCTGACGACAGGACGAGCGTCCCGCCATGACCAGGATCAATTGCCGGCCTTGTTTGACGGGTATTTTCCCGGGAACGGGCCGCGGTTCAAGCCGAAAAGAACGCGTCTTCTCCCTGTCCCCGTTCTTGCAGGGCAAGGGCGAAGAACGGGCTTTCAGCTCTCCATCGCGTTCAGCCGCTGCAAGCGGTCCTGCATGATCTTCTTCAGATCGTAGCCGGGGCGGCGGAAGCTTGCATTGCGCGTGGTGAGGAACTCGCGCTGGGTCTTGCGCAGGTCGCTGGCGGAACGTCCCTTGGAGGCCCTCAGCACGCGTTCATAGGTCTCGGCAATCTGGCGATCGAGCACGCCGAGCTGAGCATCGGCGCAGATCACCTTCTCGACCTCGCGCTTGGCAGTGGCGCAATCGAAGGACGGGCCGTTGCCCGCTTCTGCATTCAGGGCACGCGGGGGCTCGGCGCCGAACTTCGCGATCTCGGCGATCATGACCCGGCGGCCGTTCGCCGCATTCTCGTTGCCCGGGTCCAGCTTCAGCGCCGTCTCATAATCGGCCAGCGCCTTCTTCCGCTCGCCCATCTTCTTGTAGAGCACGGCGCGGTTGTTGTAGGTCTTCGCGAAATTCGGATCGAGCTTGAGCGCAGCCTCGTAGTCGCTCAGCGCCGCCCCGAGCTCGCCCTTGAACTGGTAGGAATCGCCGCGGTTGGTCAGGAAATTGGCGCGCTGCTCCCGTCGTATCGCCTGGTCGTAATCGGCGATCGCCTTGTCGTACTCGCCCATCGCAGCATAAGTCAGGCCGCGATTGTCGTAATATTCCGGCACCTTCGGGTCGAGCCTGATCGCCTCGCCGTCGTCGGCGACCGCCTTGTCGAGCTGGCCGAGCTTCTTGTAGGCCGCGCCGCGATTGGTGTAGGTGCGCGCGCGGTTTGGATCGAGCCGCAGCGCCTCGTCGAAATTCCTGATCGCCTTCTCGTTGTCGCCGCCGAGATAATAGGCCACGCCGCGGTCGGACCAGGCTTGCGCATCGTCCGGCTTCAGCTTGATCGCCTGGTCGTAATCGGCGAGCGCGCGGTCGAGCCGGCGCTGATTGGTGTAGACGACGCCGCGCAGCTCGTAAGCTTCGGCATCCCGAGGGTCGAGCTCGATCGCCTTGGTCAGATCCGCCGCGGCGCGGTTGAGATCGCCGCCGGCCTCGCGCAGGAGGTCGCCGCGCACGCGCCAGGCCTTCGCGTTCTTGCCGTCGAGCGCGATGGCGCGGTCCAGATCCCGCAGCGCCTGGGACTGGCCGCCGGAGGTCCGTGCATTGGCGTCGGCGCGCGCAACGAGCGCCGCGCTGCGTTCGGCGGCCGGATTGGCGGTCTGGTCGATGATGGCGCTGCATGCCGGGATCAGCTCGGCCGGGTCAGCCTTGCTCCCCAGCACGCACTCGGTGCTCGCCGCGGCGGGGGCCGCGAGAGCGAAACTGATTGCCGCGCCGAGGAATAGGGCGCGAAGCGAGATCTTGGCAGGCGAAAGCGCTTGCGCGGAGGCGTGAGTGCCGCACATGACATAGGGCTCCGTGACGTCGGGTTCTCACCGTTGTCGCAGCTGGCAAGGGATGGGTTCAAACCGGGCCTGGCAGGACGGCCAGTGCCTGCTCTCCCTCGCCCCGCACGCGGGGAGAGGCGAAGGACTCAATACCCATCCACCCCGTTCAGCCGCTGCAAGCGCTCCTGCATCGCCTTCTTCAGGTCGTACCCCGGGCGGCCGAAATCGGCGTTGCGGCGCGCGATGAACGCGTCCTGCTCACGTTGGAGCGCTTTGGCCTCGGCCGCATTGCGCGCTTCACGGATCGCACGGGCATTGGAGGCAAAGACCTCGCGATCGAGATCGGCGAGCTCGCGATTGCCGCAGATCGCCCTTTCCACCGCCAGACGCGCTCGCGCGCAATTGAAGCTGGGCTTGCCCGCGACCGCCATCTGCGCGCCGATCCGCTCGATCTCGCGCGCCATCGCCTTGTGATTGGCCTTGGCCTTCTCGTGGTTCGGATCGATCCTGAGCGCTGCGCCGAAATCCTGCACCGCCTTCGGCTTGTCGCCCTTCTTCAGCCAAAGCTCGCCACGCGCGTTCAAGATGTCCGCAAGGCCGGGGTCGAGCAGAAGAGCGCGGCTGTCGTCGGCGATGGCGCGGTCGACCTGATCGTGCCGCGCATGGAGCGCGCCGCGCGCGATCAGCGCCTTGATCAGGTCGCCCTTCACCGTCTTCTCGTTGTCGATCACGGCGTCGCAGGCCGTGGCCGCCTTGTCCATGTCGTCGGCTGCGGCCGCCGCGAGGCAGGGCGCGACATCGACCGGCGTCACGGCCACCGGCTCGCCGCCGGTCGCGGCATCGGCCGGGGCGAGCGAGAGCGCATAGAGCAGCCCGGCGCCGAACAGGTGGATGAGAAAACGCATGCTCGTTGCGGTCGAAACCTTGCCGTCCATCCTCTTAAGATGTTGTCTTGAAGAGGTCTTGCCTTGAAGCCGTACTATCCATCATACGGCAAGATTAGTGCTAGCTTGTGGCACCGCTCAGATCGGCTTCGGGGATCATCGTGTCGACATTCGAATGGATCATCGCGCTGCTGCTCGGCGCCGTTGGCTTATCGGCGCTGGCGCGGCGGATCAAGGTGCCCTACCCGACCTTTCTCGCCATCGGCGGCGCGCTGATCGCCTTTGTGCCCTCGAGCCCGTCCTGGGCGCTGGAGCCGGACCTGGCCTTGGCGCTTTTTGTCGCACCGGTCCTACTCGATGCCGCTTTCGACACGTCGTTGCGCGACCTTCGCAACAACTGGGTTCCGGTCTCGACTCTGGTCGTCGCCGCGGTCGGCTTGACCACGGCGGGCGTCGCCTATGTCGCGCATCGGCTGATGCCCGACATGCCCTGGGCCGCCGCGGTCGCGCTCGGCGCCATCGTGGCGCCGCCGGATGCGGCCGCTGCGGTCGCGATCCTGAGCCAGGTCAAGTTGCCCCATCGCATGGTCAAAGTGCTGGAAGGCGAAAGCCTGCTCAACGACGCCAGCGCGCTGCTGATCTATCGCATCGCCGTCGGCGCGGTCGCCACAGAGCATCTGACCTGGAGCCAGGTCGCGCCGACCATGGCGCTGGCGCTGGTTGGCAGCGTCATCGCGGGTCTGGCCGCAGGCCGCATCATTCCGCTGTTCATGGAGCGGGTGACGGAGGCGCCGAGCGCCATCATCGTGCAGTTCGCCACCACTTTCCTGGTGTGGATCGCCGCCGAGCATCTCGGCCTCTCCGGCATCCTCACGATCGTGGTCTATGCCATCACGGTCGCACGGACCGCGCCGGCACGCATCCCGGCGCGGCTGCGGGTACCGTCCTATGCCGTGTGGGACACGACCGTGTTCGTGCTCAACGTGCTCGCCTTCATGCTGATCGGCATGCAGATGCGGCCGATCTGGACGCGGCTGGACGCGGACGTGCGCTGGGAATATTGCGTAGCCGCCGCCTGGATCCTGTTGACGGTGATCCTGGTGCGCCTGTTCTGGGTGACGTTCTATCGCACAAGTCTCCGGGTGCTGATCGCGCAGGGACTCTATCGCCCTAAAGATCCGAAGCAGATGGCCTCGCCCAAGGGCGGGCTCATCATCTCCTGGTGCGGCATGCGCGGTCTCGTCACGCTCGCCACCGCCTTTGCCCTGCCGGAAAACTTTCCCTATCGCGACTTCATTGTCTTCATCGCCTTTGCGGTGGTGCTGGGCTCGCTGGTGATCCAGGGCCTGACGCTGCGGCCGCTGATCCTCGCTTTCAACCTCAAGGACGACGATCCCGTTGGTATCGAGGTCGCCCGCGGCCGCGCGGTCGCCTATCGCGCCGCGCTCGATGCGATCGAGAGCGATCCGTCGGAGGAGGCGGAAATCCTGCGGCTCGAATATCGCGCCATCCTGATGCAGACCGAGACCGATCCGAACGGCGGCATCAGCAACGGCGAACTTCCCGCCGATCCCCTCCGCCGCCGCGCCATCGAGGCCGCGCGCAAGGCGATCTTCGATCTGCGCGCCACCGAGGTGATCGGCGACGATGCGTTTCACCGGCTCGAGGAGGAGCTCGATCGCGCAGAATTGAGCGCGGGCGGATGAGGCAGCTCCGCGACACAAACTCGGGGTCGTCCCGGACGAGCGAGCCCTAGGGGCGCGCAGATCCGGGGCGACGGCGAGTTTGGTGCGTTCAGCAACGTGCGCCTCGTCACACACAGCGTCCCGGAGTTTGAACCGGACCCCGCTTTCCCAGACTCACTCCTGATGACGACCTTGATCGACGATCGTCGTGTACGCGCGCGTGATGCGTCGCCCGCACGATACTTTTATTTCCACATGGCGCTGGCCTGCGCCGCCACCGCCTTTCTCGGCTTCGCACCGACCTATTGGGTGCCGCTTGCTCACCGGACATTCTCCGCAAGCCCGGTGATTCATTTTCATGGACTCTTGTTCTTCACCTGGTCGCTGTATTTCGTGCTCCAGACCTGGCTCGCGGCCTCCGGCCGCGTGGTCAACCACCGCTCGCTCGGCATTGCCGGCGTGTCGCTCGCGACCGCGATGACGATTTTCGGTTTCCTCGCCTCGGTCCACGTGATGCAGCATTCCGCCGCGCTCGGGCAGAAGGACGCCGGCATCGCCTTCTCGATCGTGCCGATGAGCGGAATCGCGTTCTTCGCCGTGGTGTTCGTGCTGGCGATCATGAATACGCGCAGGCCCGAGGTTCACAAGCGCCTGATGCTGCTCGCGGCGGTCTCGATCCTCGACGCCGCGATCGCGCGCTGGTTCCTGACCTTCCTCGCGCCTCCCGGACCGCCCGGCCCGCCGCCGGTGCCCGTGACGATCGCGCCGGCTGTCGTCGCCTCCCTTCTGCTCGTCGTCGCCATGGTGCGCGACTGGCGCACCGAAGGGCGCGTGCATCCGGTCTACATCACCGGCACGCTCGCGCTTTTGGCGGTGAAGGTGCTGAACTGGCCGGTCAGCGAAACGGCGGCGTGGCATTCGTTCGCCGGCGGCATCCTGGCGCTGGCGCGGTAGCTCTCGGCGTCGTCCCGGACAAGTGGAGCGCCAATCCGGGACGGCGACGAAGACTGAAAGCTACGCCCCCGCCTTGCACGTGATCCCGCCGTCGACCACGAGCTCGATGCCCGTCACGTATTTCGACTCGTCCGACGCCAAAAACAGCGCGGCGTTGGCGACGTCCCATGCATCGCCCATGTGGCCCATCGGCACCTGCGCGTCGCGCGCGCGCCACATCGCTTCGACATCGCCCTTGGCGTAGCTGGCGGCGAGGCCGGCGGAGTGCTCGACCATCGGCGTCTTCATCAGGCCGGGCAGGATCGCGTTGACGCGCACATGATGACGCGCGAACTCGATCGCCGTGGTGCGCGTCATCTGGTTCATCGCCGCTTTCGAGGTGCCGTAGGTAACGTAGGAGATGCCCATGTGGCGGATCGAGGCGATCGAGGAGATGTTGATGATCGAGCCGCCGCCCTGCTTCACCATGATCGGGATGACGTGCTTCATGGCGAGATAGGCGCTCTTGAGGTTGACGCTGAAGACGCGGTCCCAGCTGTCCTCGCTCACCTCGACCACGCTGCCCATCTCGGCGATGCCGACATTGTTGTCGAGCACGTCGATGCGGCCATAGGCCTTCAGGCACGCCGCGACCATCGCCTCGATCTCACTGGCGCGCGACACGTCGGCCGTGAATGCCGTCGCCTTGCCGCCTTCGCCCGTGATGATCTTCGCGGTCTCCTCGGCCGCGGCAGCATTGCGATCGACGCAAAACACCTGCGCGCCCTCGCGCGCAAAGGTCACCGCGGTCGCCTTGCCGTTGCCCCAGCCGGGTCCGATCGAGCCGGCCCCCACCACCATCGCAACCTTGCCCTTGAGCCGATCCATCGTGATCTCCCTTATTTCTCTTGTTGTTCGCAGATGCTCATTTTGGTCACGTTAGCACCAACGGGATGCCCGACAATCTCCGACAACGTCCGGCACTTCCCGCCATGGCACAGTCGCCATTCCCCGGCCGCGCCGGAATTGCCGAGCACCACCTCCGGCATCGGCGCCCGGTGCGGTCGCCATTGAAACCAGCCATCGACCAGCCGCGCCTCGGGCGGCGGCTCCATGCCGGGGCCGGTGCCCTTGACGCGGGCCTGCACCAGTTCGAGGCCGGCGGGCGTGAGGCGCCAGTCTTCCTGCCATTCGACCTTCGCGATCGAATGCGTCCAGACAAGCGTGAACGCGGACAGGGCGAGCGCCTTCACGCCGCCAACTGTCGCAAGACAGAGACTCACACCGCCTCGACCGTTGCCGGCGGACGCTGCCGCCATTGCCACAGCACGAGCGCGGCGGCGAGCACGAAGCCGGCGGTGTCGCTGAACGGGAATTCGCCGAGCAGACAGAGTGCGCCGCCGAGCGCGACCACGCGCTCGATCAGCGTCAGCCGCTTGAACAGGAAGCCGATCGCGACCATGCCGAACAGGCCGATCGCCACCAGCGCCTTCAAGCTCGCCAGCGCCACCGCGCCGTAGAAGCCGAGCTTGGCCGCCATGGGATCGCCGGCCTGCAGCATCAAGGCCGGCGAATAGACGAAGATGAAGGGAATGACGTAGCCGGCGAGCGCGATGCGCATCGCCTCCCAGCCGATCTTGTCCGGGTTCTCCTTGGCGATCGGCGCGGCCGCAAGCGCGGCGAGCGCCACCGGCGGCGAGAGGTCGGCCATGATGCCGTAGTAGAATGCGAACATGTGGCTCGCGATCAAGGGCACGCCGAGCTTGGCCAGCGCAGGCGCTGCAAGCGCCGCGGTGATGATGTAGGTCGGGATGGTCGGGATGCCGGTACCGAGCAGGATCGACAGCAACATGGTCATGACCAGCGCCAGGAACAGGCTCTTCTCGCCGAGACCGATCACCCAGCCGCCGAAGATGGTGCCGACGCCGGTCTGCGACATCATGCCGATGATGACGCCGACGATGGCGCAGGCCATGCCGACGGTGATGGCGGATTTCGCGCTCTCGGCGAGCGCATCGCGGCAGGCGCGCAACGCCGCAAAGCCGCCGCGCACGAAGGCCGTGATCACGATCAGCCCGACCACGACGGTAGCGACCGGCACGATCTGGAGGCCGTCGCGCGACAGTGCCGCGACGACGAGCGCGAGCCCGACCCAGAAGATGGTGCGGATCACGTTCGAGGAGGCGCCCGTCGTGATGGCGGTGCCGAGGATCAGCGTCACGGTCAGCGCAAGGCCCATGCTGCCGGCGTAGAGCGGCGTAAAACCCTCGAACAGCATGTAGACCAGCGCCGCGAGCGGCAGCACGAGGTACCAGCGCGTCACCAGCGCCTTCCAGGCGCTCGGGATCTCCGAACGCTTCATGCCGACGAGGCCGTGCTTGCCGGCTTCCAGATGCACCATCCAGAACGCGGAGGCGAAATAGAGGATCGCAGGGATAGCGGCCGCTTTCACGATCTCCGAATATTGCACGCCGAGCGTCTCGGCCATGATGAAGGCAACCGCACCCATCACCGGCGGCATGATCTGTCCACCCATCGAGGCCGTAGCCTCGACGCCGGCGGCGAAGGCGCGGCGGTAGCCGAACTTGATCATCAAGGGGATCGTGAACTGGCCGACGGTGACGACGTTGGCGACGCCCGAGCCGGAGATGGTGCCCATCATGCCCGAGGCGAACACCGCGACCTTGGCAGGTCCGCCGCGGGTGCGGCCGAACAGGCCGAGCGAGACATCGGTGAACAGCTGGATCATGCCGGCGCGCTCCAGGAACGAGCCGAACAGGATGAACAGGAAGATGTAGGTCGCCGAGACGTAGACCGGCACGCCGTAGAAGCCTTCGGTGCCGAACGACAGATGCGTGACGATCTGGTCGAAATCATAGCCGCGATGGTTCAGCGGCGACGGCAGGTACTGCCCGAAAAACCAATAGAGGAGACACGCGCCGCACATCAGCGGCAGCGCCGCGCCCATCAGTCGCCTCGTGCCCTCGAAGATCAGCACCGCGAGCAGCGTGCCGACGGCGAGATCGAGCCTGGTCGGATCGCCGTCGCGCGCGACCAGGTCGGCATAGAAGATCCATTGGTAGAGACCGCAGAAGAAGCCGGCGCCGCCGATCACCCAGCCGAGCGCACGGCCGAAATCGCTCTTCGCAGTGAAGTTGGCGATCAGGCCGAAGGTGAGCAGGAGCAGGAAGCCGACATGGACGCCGCGTACCACCTGGCTCGGCAGATAGTTGAACGCGGCGACATAGAGCTGGAAGGTCGCGAACGCGATGCCGATCCAGTAGGCGAGCTGGCCCCACCAGCCCGGGCCGAACCCTTCCGGAAAACCGTGCTCGAAATTGTCGAACTCGACCTTGATAGGGCCCTCGGTGGCCTCTGCCTGCGACATCGATATTCCCCGCGCCCTGATGGAGGTCGTTATAGCAAAGGCCCGTCCCCGCACACGTCATGGCCGGGCTTGTCCCGGCCATCCACGGTTACGCTGCCTCTAAGAACGTGGATGCCCGGGACAGCCCGGGCATGACGATACGGAGAGAGCCGATCCTACTTGATCAGCCCCTTTTCCTTGTAATAGCGGATCGCGCCAGGGTGCAGTGGAACCGGGCTGCCGGTGGCTGCCGTCTCGAGCTTGATTTCCTTGCCGGCCGCATGCGCATTCTGCAATTCCGGCAGGGACTCGTAGATCAGTTTTGTCATTTGATAGGCGAGATCGTCCGACACCGCGGAACTCGTGACGAGATAATTGATCACGGCCGCGGTCGGCACGTCCTTGTCCTGGCCGGTGTAGGTGTTGGCCGGAATGATCGCAGAAACGAAGGGCGGGCCGATCTTGTCGACCGTCTCCTTCGGCACCGACACCACGGTGATCGGGCTCGAGGTCGAGAGGTCTTTCAGCGAGGCGACGCCGAGCCCGGCCGATTGCAGCGTGGCGTTGAGCTGCCGGTTCTTCATGAGATCGACCGATTCGGCAAAGGGCAGATATTCGACCTTGCCGAGATCCTTGTAGCTCATGCCGGCAGCAGCCAGGATCGCGCGCGAGTTCAGCTCGGTGCCCGACTTCGGCGCGCCGACCGACAGGCTCTTGCCCTTGAGGTCGGCCAGCGTCTTGATGCCGGATTCAGCGGTCGCAACGATCTGGATGTAGTTCGGATAGATCGCGCCGATCGTGCGCAGCTTGTCGAGCTTGGTCTTGAAGCCCGCCTCCTCCTCGCCGTTCCATGCGGCCTTCAGCGAATCGCCCAGCGTGAACGCCAATTCGCCGCGGCCCTGCTGCAACAGGATCAGGTTCTCGACCGACGCCTTGGTGGCTTGCACCTGCGTCTTCACGTTGGGAATCTTGTCGCCGTAGATCTTTCCGATCGCGACCCCGAGCGGGTAATAGACGCCCGAGGTGCCGCCGGTCAGCACGTTGACGAAGGATTGCGCCTGCGCGCAAGGTGCCGACGCCGCCAGAGCAAGAGCCGCGGCCGCGCCGAAAATGGTCCGTTTCATGGTTGTTGTTCTCCCCAAACCGGCGGCGAAATTGGCCGGATGAGGGATGCGGGTCAACCCATCCAAAAGGCAAAACAGGACTGCGGCAAAGGGCCGTTCCCGCTGATTTTTTTGGAACCCGACGGTGCGGTGAGGTGGCGCACTTCAGCTCTCCCGCTTGCGGGAGAGGTCGCGCCGAAGGCCCGGGTGAGGGCTATCTCCTCTAGGGGAGGGTCCCATTGCGGAGACACCCTCTCCCCAGCCCTCCCCCGCAAGCGGGGAGGGAGCGCACCTTCTACGAGGCGATGGTCGAGCACACCCTCAGCAGCAATGCTACTGGAACGTCATGTCCAGGCATTTGGAGATGTCGGAGCCGAGGCCGGTGGAGATGATGATGCAGCCGCGCACCTTCTGCGCGCCGACGTCGGCCGCCCAGACCGAATAGCCGCCGGGGCCGAAGAACGAATTGGTGTTCGGCGGCTCGGTCTCGGTGGCGTCGAAATCATACTTGCCGTCGGTCTCGAAAATGCGCGGCTTCCTGGTGCAGCCGCCGTCGGTCTGGACGTTGATGACTTCCTTGTTGTCGCGGGTCAGCGCCAAGGAGACCTGGCAGCGGAAATATTCCGACGTCTTGGTGTTGAAGAGATAGGTGTAGGACTTGCAGGTCGCCGTGTTCAGCTTGCCCGGGGCAAGGCCGCGGCTGCACGAAATCCGCTGGTTGTGGCTGAGCTGGTAGTCATCGGCTTGGGCGGCCGGCGCCAGCGCGGTAAGCAGCACCGCGGCAGCCGAGCAGGCTTTAACGACAAGGTTCATTCGAATCACCCCCACCAATATTTTTGTCGAGTTGCGTTCTAGACGGAAAGCGGAACATAGTCGCGAGGGGACGAAGGGAAAATCACAAACTGCTGGGCAAGACGTGATGCGCTGCGGCGCTTTCGCAAATTGACCGGGACGCATCGTTCGTGATTTGTTCAAGCCTGGAATGTCCCGACCTTGGGAGGATGGGATGACGGCATTTTCAATCAAGACATTTGCAATCGCAGCCGCGCTCGGCGCATTGGCTGGGCCCGCATTGGCGCAAACCGCAGCGATGCCCTGGGAGCTCAAGCCCGACACCGGCTACGCCTATGACAAGGACGGCAAGACCTATTCCTATAAAATGGGTACCAGCAATGCCGGCGAGCTCTTGAAGGGCGCCAAGAAGGTGCCCAGGGGCACGCTGTTCTTCCTCGGCCACAACGGCCAGCTCTACATGCGCAGCGGCCCGTATCTGGAGGGTGACGGCAAGTTCAAGTTCGGGCCGGATCAGTAAACTAAGTGCCGTAGGGTGGGCAAAGGCGCGCTAGCGCCGTGCCCACCACCTCTCAGCACACTCTGGTCGAAGGCCGTGGGCACGCTTCGCTTTGCCCACCCTACGCAGCTTCGCCGGGATGACACCGAGCCCTAAAACGCCCCTGCCAGCTCCCTTGCGCCGGCTTTGCTGCTGTTGAAGTCCATGCGCTCGTCCGTCACGGCCAGCAGCTTCGCCACCGTGTTGTGGCGGATCGCGACCGGGTTGCGCTCGTAGCCGCCACGCTGGAAGAAATTCGAGGTCGGCACCTGCTCGCGCATCGCCTGCGGCATCGTCACCATGTCGAGGCCGGTGCCGTCGCCGGTGAGGTTCATCATCTCGAGCTCGGCCGCCGACAGCGGGCGGGTGAAGCCCTTGGCGCGGGCGAACAGCACGGATGTCAGCAGCTTGTGGGTCTGCAGCATCGGGCCGATGTCGATGTCCAGCACCATGGCATGCATGGCCCAGCCCTGCGTCGTGTTGCCGATCTTCTCGTGCTCCGACCAGGTGTCGGGCACCGACTTCGCATGCGCCACCATCTTCTTGAGCACGGCGAGCTTGTGCTCGAGCGCCTGGCGGGCCGGCCCCGAGCTCCGCGCCACCTTCTCGGACAGCGCGCGAATGAATTCATGGCCCTGCTCGGCGAGCAGCTCCACACTGTTGGTGGTGAGCAGCTGGTTGTAGCCCATCGCGGTCGAGATCGCGCGCTTGCCGCCATGCTCGATGCCCGCCTGCACGTCGTAACTGCCGGTGCCGCCGGTCTCGAACGAATAGACCCGCACCGCCTGCTCGCGCGTCAACCCGGAGGCCAGCGCGTAGCGCGCATAGGCGCGCTTGAACTCGAGCTCGCTGGAGGGGCGCTGCGGCGTGAACTGGTAGTGCTCCTGCGCCGCGCGCAGCAGATCGGCGACCACGGGGATGGGCTTCTTGGGCGGCCGGTCCGGGGTTTCCTCCGGCTCCGGGTTCACCGGCTTCTTCGGCCCGGTATAGAGCGGCGGATGCTCCAGAACGTAATCATCGAGCGTGATCTGCTGCCCGCTGCGCCGCTTGGCGTTCCGCGTCTTCCGCTTCTCGGAGATCTGGCTCCAGTAAGCGCCGGCCTCGGCATCGAAGGCCGCGCGCGCAGCCTGATATTCCGCGAACTTGCGGCGATATTCGAGCACGGCGGGCGAGGCCCCCGCGCCTTGCGCGAAAAACTGCGACAGCAGCTGGGCGTTGGCATTGCGAACGGCGGGCGGCAGCGCGTCGGCCTCGGCGCCGCGCGCTGCGGGCGAGATCAGGACGAGCGCGAGCGGAACCAGCGCCAATTTGTTTCGAATCGAATGATGCATGCTGCCTTCTTAGCAGGCATCCGGTAACCGTCACGTTAACGCGCCGTTTACCATCGTCACCTCCAGGCAAATACCGGCTGTTCCAGGTCGGTGACGCGGGTGTGCCGCCCCGCCAGCACCTCGCGGAACTGGTAGATCAGCGCCGCGGTCGGGGCGTGGATCAGGCTCATCTGGTGATGGAAGCGGATCACGCGGCGGCGGCTCTCGGGGATCGCGGTGAAATCGAAGGCATCGTCGCGCTCGATCGTGTCGAGCGCAATGCGATGGACGGAGGCGACCTCGTCCGGGTTCGGGCGGATCGCAGCACTGTCGGCCGCCCAGACCACGACCGGCGTGATCAGATAGCCCGAGCGCGTCGGATAGTCGTCGAGCAGGCCGAGCACCGCATCGGCTGAAAGCTCGAGCGCGAGCTCTTCGTCGAGCTCGCGCAGCGCGGCCTCGACCGGCGTCTCGCCGGCATCGCAGCGTCCGCCGGGCAGCGCCCATTGGCCGCGATGGGCGCGCAGGTGCGAGGCGCGCCTGGTGAGCAGGAAGGCGGTGTCGCCACCGTCGTCGGATTCAGTCAGCGCCAGCACCACCGCGGCGCGCTTCAGCGCCGACGGCGCGGCTATCTCGGGCAGCCGCGCGAAGGCCGCGCAGGCCTCTGCGATATTCCGTCTCGTGGCATCGTCGAACGCTCTCATGATGCTTGACTACACCAGGACCGCATCTGATGAAACGAGGAGAGATCGCGTTGCAAGGATGGACGACGACATGACCAGCAAGGCCGCCGCAAGGCTGAAATCAGAGGGCTGGAGCATCCTGGAGACCACGGGCTTCCTGCACCTGATCGGCCCCTTGTGGGAGCGCAAGGTCGACGGCCATTACGAGTTCGCGCTCGCGACCGAAGACAAGCACCACAATCGCCGCGGCATGGTCCAGGGCGGCGTGATGATGACGTTCGCCGATCGCACCTGCGGCATGACGGCCCGCCACGTCTCCGGCAAGGAGTACTTGGCGACGGTGCAGCTCGACACCCATTTCGTCGAGGCCGGCCAGATCGGCGACATCCTGATCTCCCGCCCCCGCGTGGTGCGCTCGACCCGCAGCCTGATCTTCATGAGCACCGAGTTGACGGTGGACGATCGCTGCATCGTGATGGCGAACGGCGTGTTCAAGATCCTGAAGGGGCCGGGGTAGCTGTTCGGTCAGCAAGGCCGCCAACGCTGCACACCGCACCCCCGCCGTCATTGCGAGGAGCTCTTGCGACGACGCAATCCAGCACCTCTCCGCGGAGGCATCTCTGGATTGCTTCGCTGCGCTCGCAATGACGCAACCCGGCGGCTATGCTGCGCCCATAACATATCGAGGACCCGCTCATGCAATACCGTCAGCTCGGCCGCAGCGGCCTGAAAGTGTCGCCGATTTGCCTGGGCACCATGATGTTCGGCGGGCCGACCGACGAAGCCACGTCAACGCGGATCATCGATAAGGCCCACGACGCCGGCATCAATTTCATCGATACCGCGGACGCCTATTCGAAAGGCGGCTCGGAGGAGGTCGTCGGCCGCGCCATCGCGCGCAACCGCCAAGCCTGGGTGCTTGCCACAAAGCTCGCAAACCCCATGAATAGCGAATTGGGCGATGATCCCAATCGCGGCGGGCTGTCGCGGCGCTGGGTGCTGCAGGCGGCGGACGAGAGCTTGATGCGGCTCGGCACCGATCACATCGACATCTACTATCTGCACAAGGAAGATCATGCCACGCCGCTGGAGGAGACCGTGCGCGCGATGGGTGACCTGATTCGATCAGGCAAGGTGCGCTATTTCGGCGTCTCCAACTACCGTGCCTGGCGCGTCGCCGAGATCTGCAACATCTGCGACCGCCTCGGCATCGACCGGCCCGCGGTGAGCCAGCCATATTACAACGCCATGAACCGCATGCCGGAGGTCGAGCACTTTCCGGCCTGCGCCTATTACGGCCTCGGCATCGTGCCCTACAGCCCGCTGGCGCGCGGCGTGCTCACCGGCAAGTACAAGGTGGATGCGGCGCCCGACAAGGAGACGCGCGCCGGCCGCAACGACACCCGCATGATGCAGACGGAATGGCGGCCGGAATCGCTCCAGCTCGCCCAGGAGATCAAGGCTCACGCCGAGAAGAAAGGCATCACCGCCGGCCAATTCGCGGTCGGCTGGGTGCTCAACTCCGCCTTCGTCTCGTCGGTGATCGCCGGTCCCCGCACCGAGGAGCAATGGGACGGCTACATCAGCGCGCTCGACTATCGTTTCACCGCGGAGGACGAGGCGCTGATCGACCGCCTGGTGACATCAGGCCATCCCTCGACGCCGGGCTATAACGACCCGGCCTATCCGATCGAAGGCCGCCGCGCGCGGACGGCGTGAGGACGGCGACCTCGATGACGCTTGAAGACCGCTACGGCTTGCCGCTCTCCACCTCATCGCACGAGGCAGCAAGCGCCTATCGTGACGGCGTCGACCTCATGCTCGCGGGCTGGACCGGCACGGCGGAGATGCTGGAGCGCGCGATCGCGGCCGACCCTGATTTCGCGCTGGCCCATATCGCCCGCGGCCGCGTGCATGCCTTCTACCAGCAGGGCGATCTCGCGCGACAGAAGGCGGCACGCGCGCGTGAGCTCGTGGCGAAGCGCGGCAGCGAGCGCGAGCGCTCGCATGTCGAGACGCTGGCGCTCGCGATCGAGGGCCGGCTGCCGGAGGCGATCGCATCGACGCTGAAGCACATCGACGCATGGCCCCGCGACGCCGTGGTGCTGTCGCTGCCGCTCGGCGCGTTCGGCCTGTTCGCCTTCTCCGGCATGGCCGATCACGACCGCGCCCGGCACGAGCTCTGCGAGAGGGTCGCGCAGCATTACGGCGAGGACTGGTGGTTCCTCACGATGTCCGGCTGGGCGATGACGGAGAATGGCGACGTCGCGCGGGGACGCATCGTCACCGAGCGCGGCTTCAATCTGCGTCGGGCGAATGCCCATGCCGCGCATGCGGTGCTGCATGCGATGTTCGAGGATGGATCGATCGAGGAAGCCGATCGCCTGGTCGAGGAATGGATCCCGGCTTACGGCCGCGCCGGACTCCTCCACGGCCATATCCGTTGGCATCAGGCGCTCGGCGCGCTCGAGCATGGCGATGCGGCGCGGGCGCTCGCGATCTATGCCGACGTGCTTCAGCCCACTGCCACGCAGGCGCCGCCGCTCAACGTCATCACCGACAGTGCCTCGCTGCTGTGGCGCCTGTCGATGTACGGCCATGCGGTGCCGAAGGCGCTGTGGCTGGAAGCCGACGCCGCCGCGCAAAAACTGTTTCCGAAATCGAGCCTGTCCTTTGCCGACGTCCACATGGCGCTGTTCGCGGCCGCGATGCAGAATCGCGAAGCGCTCGCCGTCCGCCTTGCGGCGATCGAGCAGCGGCTGGCTGACGGCAAGCTGCCGGCCGGCCCGGTGGTGCCAGCGATCTTCCGGGCGCTCGCGGCTTTCGCCGATGAGGATTACCGGACCTGCGTGCAGATGCTCGCGCCGGTGCTCGGCGAGGTCGTGCGCATCGGCGGCAGCCACGCCCAGCGCGAGCTGATCGAGGACACCTATATCGTTGCGCTCATGCGCAGCGGCGAGCTGCCCCGCGCCCGCGCCGCGCTGGACGCCCGCCTCCACCGCCGCCCCTCCTTCCGCGATCAGCGCTGGCAGGCGGCGGTGGGCTAGCTCCGCCACGAAAAAAACACCGGCCTGATGGCATGTGCCCGCTGGGATGGATCGGGCGATTTGAACGAATCGCCGTCGGGGTTGACGCGGTGGTATTCCAGTCGGGACTCGCAGCACAAACGGGATCGCAACCAATTTGCGATTCGATAGTTATGGTGCGGAATTGTTCCGCCGCCATGGCCCCCGTGAGCCCGACGATGCGCCTTCGCCGATTGGTTCTCGCCGCGTTGCTCGTGGTCTCGGCAAGTCCTTGTTTTGCTGAGACTTCCAAGCCCATTCCGGTCAACAATCCGCCGGCGCAGCCGAACGCCTTCATCGATCTCCTGGCGCTGATGTCGGGCCACTGCAAGACGTTCAGGGTCGCAGGCCGCACCTTGCCCTGCAAGACGGTGGCCTATGCCCATGGCGACACGGGCCGGGTCAATTTCGCGGTCGCAGTCGACGATCCCTCCGATGACAGTCATGTGGTGTCGTTCTCCGGCGAGAACGGCAAGCGCGCCGACGACAATTCCTATGAACTCCCAATCGACCGCGTGCTGCTCAACTCCAAGGACCGCCCCAAGGTCGATGGCCTGCCGGTGCCGGCCGAGCAGACCTCGACCGGGATCTGCCGCCAGACCGGCAACTTCGCCGCCAGGAAGGTGAACGACGTCACCTGCTCGGCGACCGACAGCCAGGGCCGCAAATACGAGCTCCTGTTCGTCTCCGACGGCACCCCGGTCAGCGTGCGCCGCATCCGTCAATCGTCGCCGTCGATCCAGGATCCGTTCAAATAGCTCCGTGTCCGCTGGCGTCAACGCGTACGATGGCGATGCCGCCACGGAGCGACCCATGAAACGTGATCACCTGTTTCTGCTGCGTCCCGGCTTCGAGGATCCGGCCTTTCCGGGCCAACGCTTCTATTGCTGGCACTGCGCGCTGATCGAGGGTGTGCTGGCCTCGTTTCCACAGCTGGCCGAAAAGCTCGACGTCGAGCGGATCCCCTGGCCACGGCCGCGGCAAGAGGTGATCGCGCTGGTCGGCGAGGAGAATCAATCGCTGCCGCTGCTCGTGCTCGCGACTGGGGCGACTTCGCCGCACCAGACCGGCAGTCATCATGACCGCGCCTTCATCGCAGACAAGGACGCGATCCTCGCCGCGCTCTCCGAGCGGCACGGCTTTCCCGATCCTCATCCGTGATAGTGTGTGCGAGAATCTGTATGCCCCACTCTCGTGTCCCGGACGCGCTGCAACGCTCCTTGCGCTTCTGCGCAGAGCCGGGACCCATGCAGCGGGCCCACCAGGAAAATCGGCCCCGGCTCAGCAGCGCATCGTCGAAGAGACGCTGCGCTGCGTCCGGGGCACCAATCGGCAGGCGAGGCCTCGTCATGCGACGATAGAACGCGCCCCCTTCGATCGTTCACAAACGTTAACGAGCGTTCATCGGAACTGATATCTGCGTCGTTTCGACGCCCGCACCGGCCGGAACGCGCGGGATGCTCATGTGTTGTCACACGACATTCAACTGGAGTGATGACATGAAATATCTCATTGCCGCGATCGCCCTCGGTGCTGCGGCGTTGGCCGGCGGATCGGCGAACGCGGCCGGCAGCGTAAGCGCCAAGCAAACCGCGCAGGAAAGCCAATCCACCGACATCAGCGCGCACCGCAGGCACTACCGCTGGCACGGTCACCACCATCACGGCTATTATCGGCCCTATTACAGAAGCTACGGCTACTACCCGCGCCATAGCTATTACGGCGGTGGCCCCTATGGGTACTACGGCGGAGGCCCCGGCGTGACGTTCAGCTTCGGCGGCGGTCGCTGGTAAGAGGGACACAGACGAGAGGCCCGCAGAGATGCGGGCCTCTTTTGTTATTTCTGCAGGATCGCGGCCACCGTCTCCAGGCCACTCGCCAGGGCCGCCTCGACTGTGCCCATGTCGCGGCCGCGATAGAGCGCTTCACCCGAAAACAGCACCAAGCCGTCGGCACGCGCGAGGATCGCCTGTGCCTCGCGGGTGCGCGGCGTCGCCCACGAATAGGCGCCGCGCGCGAAGCGATCATGCGCCCAATTGGTCGCAGCAGACGCCACCAGCTCGCGCGCGATGTGATCGCGCGGCAGGCCGAAGACGGTGGCCAGCGAGCCGAGCCCGGCATCGATCAGGGCTTGCGCGTCGAGGCTTTCCAGCTCCGCCGTGCGCGGTCCGCCGAACCAGCCCGTGAGCACGGGATGCTGGTCCGGGTAGCGCGTCCACCACACCGGGATCACCTCATCCGACAGCAGGAAGGTCATGTCGGCAAGGTCTGCCATGCGCTCGCGCCACCATGGCCGCGCGAAGCGCAGCAGGATCTTGATGACGTTGCCGAAGCCGATGTCGTCGGCAGCCGCAAGCTTGGCCCGCGCGCCGGCCGGCAGCGCGATGTCGCGCAGCAGCGGCAGCGGCACGGTGATGATCGCGCGGTCGCAGGTCTGCACATCGCCGCCGGCGCAGCGAACGGTCACCGGGCCGCCCTCCTCCGCAATGGCCGACGCGACGCAGCCGAGGCGGATGGTGACGCCGTGCCTGCGGCAGTCGGCCGCCATCCATTCGATCATCGCACCGTAGCCGCCGGCGATGCGCGCCTGCGGAGCGTGTCCGCCGTCCATCCATTCCGCGCGTAGCGCCAGCGTGGAGGCGCGTTCGGGATCGGCTGCGTCATAGCCTTCGACCATCCGCTCGATCGAATGGCGCATCGGCGCGTAGTTATCGCCTGCAAAATGCAGGCGCAGGAAGTCGGCGACCGTCAGGTCGTCCTTCAAGTCGACCAGCACGGCCTGAAGCTCCGCCTCATGGGGATCGTCGCGCGCCTCGCGCGTGAGCTTCGTCCCGTCAAAGCTCCACCGCTCGCCTTCGATCTCCTGAAGCGACAGGCCGGCCTCGCGCAGCAATGCGCGCGTGACCGGCGCCTCGCCATGAACGAACTCGGCGCCGCCATCGGCAGCATAGCCGAACTCCGCGGCCGGCAGCGGATGAATGCGGCCGCCACAGCGCTGGCGCGCCTCCAGGATCGTCACCTTGCGGCCGGCACGCGCCAGCTCGCGCGCCGCCATCAGGCCGGCCGCGCCGGCACCGACGATGACGATGTGCTCGGATGGATCGGACATGGCCGCGCCTTACCGGCTCGCGGCTTGCGGATCGTTCTGGATCAGATAGCGCAGCAGCAGAACGCCGCCGCCGAGCTCGCGCGTGCTCTCCAGCGTCATCGCGGTGAGCGGCGCGCGCCGGTCGCCGTCCGCCTCCGTCGAATCGAACACGAAGGGGGCGCCTTTTGCGCCGTCGATCGCGGGGCTGAGGATCAGATTGAATTCGTCGATGAGGCCGGCGCGCAGGAACGCGCCGTTGGCGACGCCACCACCCTCGACCAGCAGACGCTTCACGCCGAGCTCGCGGCTGAGAATGTCCAGCGTCAGGGCGAGGTCGATCTCAGATTTGCCGGCAAAGATGTAGGACACGCCCTCGCCGCGGAGGCCGGCGAGATGCGAATCCGGGACGTTCTCGGTCAGCACGACGACGATCGGATCACCGCCGATCTCCGTGCGCCCCCAGCCGATCTTGCCCTCTGCATCGAGCACGACACCGTAGGTCTTCGCATCGCGCCGGGCGAACCAGCTCTCGCGTGGGAATTTCGCGTCCGTCGCGGGATAGGGCTTGCCCTTGGCGAATTCCGATCCGGTGACGCGGCCGATCACCCAGGCATCACCGCCGAGCTCTTCATGGATCTTCTCGAACCAGTCCGTGCCCGCGCCTTTCGGACGCCAGCGGCTCGGATGCGTGCGGCCGTCGAGGCTGGAGTGCATCAGGCAGATGACATACGGCTTCATGCAATCCTCCGGGCAGCGCTCAGGCCGCGGGTCCATCGCCTGCAGCACGACCATGCACGATCGCCGCCAGCGGATTGAGCCTGGGCGGCGCCACCAGCTGGAGCGTGTTGGTGTCGTGGTGATTGAACGGCGCGCCGCGCACGAACAACTCGGTCTGGATCAGATAGGTCCAGCTGCCGTCGTCGTTGAAAGTGATGTCGCAGCGATAAGCGTCGGTGCGGAAGGCCTGCTCCAGAAAATCGGTCGAGCAGATCCCGTAGGCGGTGTCGCCGCGCTTGGCGGTGACCGAGATCGCCCTGTCATCCGGCCCGGCCTTGCCCGAGGCCAGCAGCACCTGCCCGCGCGGGATCGCCAGCGTCTGCATGATCAGCCCGGTCGCCGGCTCCCACAGCCAGTAGCCGACCTGGTCGTGGAAGGTGATGGCTTCCTCGGGCGTGTTGATGTGAATGTGATAGCGCAGCCCGTACAACAGCTGCGGCCCATTGGCCTGCGGATCGATCGGGTCCATGCGGATGCGCTCGATGAAGGTCCGGCGCTCTGGCCCTTCCGCCTTCGGATTGATGTCGATGCCCTTGTCCGCCTGCCAGGTGCCGGCAAGACGCCGAAGCGGGCCGAGATTGGCCAGGCCGTCGGGCGAGACGTCCTCGGGTTCGGTGAAGATATCGGCGGGAATGGGGAGCATGGAGGCCTCGCGGAGTTGCAGAGACCAGCAATAACACGGGCCGGCGGCGGTCTGAATTCAACTGTTACCGGCAAAGCGCCGGAGGCATTCGAGCCATGCGATGATGCGTATTGCATCCCGCGCCCGCCTCGGGCGCTGCAGCGCGCAGGTTGACCAGGTCGTTGAGCTGCCGGCGCGCCCGCGAGCCGTCGTCAGGCCGCTTCGGACGCCGATTTCGCGCGCAGCTCGAGCACGCCGATCGTCGCGACCAGATTGTCGCGCCGCGCGCGAAGGTTGAGCGCGAGAAGCGGATAGGTCGGTTGAACCGGGTCGAACACCCCGGCGCGCGCTTCCTCCTCGAGAATGTCGGTATTAATCAGCCGAACGCGCCACCATAAATCGGCGATCAACGCGTCGAGCCGGAGTTCATCAGCAGCACCAGAACGGGACACTTCCTGCATCACTTGCCTCAACCTGAAACGGCCTCTCCGCCGAGGCCTGGGGTTGGGTCATGACTGAGCAAGTGGAGTGCCAGGACGACGGAGGCGCCGGACCAACAGTTGAGCAGCTCTCTTGGGCCCAAGGGGCTGCAGTGGCCGGCCATGATGACAAACGCCGGAGGAATTCAGCTCACGCCACCCGCCGTTTCCGGCGCGCCGTCGGGGCTTGCCAGGAGAGGTTTGCAACCGGCACGGGCTTGCTGAAGTGAAATCCCTGGCCGAGCGGGATGCCTAGTGATTGGAGCAGCCTGACCTGTTCGGAGGACTCGACCCCCTCGGCGACGATCGACAGCTTCAGCGTCTTTGCGAGCTGCACGATGGATTTCAGCACGGCGACGGTCTCGCAGCGATCGATCCTGTCGATGAAGGATTTGTCGATCTTGACCTTGTCGAAAGGAAAGGCCGTCAAATAGGACAAGGACGAGTATCCGACGCCGAAATCGTCGAGGGCGATGGAGACGCCGAGCGCCTTGAGGCGCTGGAGCGTCCTGAGGTTCTCCTCGGTGTCGGCGAGAAATACGCTCTCGGTGATCTCGAGCTCGAGCCGGGTTTGCGGAAGCCCGCTCTGCGTCAACGCAAACGTCACGGTGTCGACGAGATTGGCGCTGGCAAATTGCAGGGCGGAGAGATTGACGGCGACCTTGACGTCGGCCGGCATGCTCATCGCATCGCGACAGGCTCTGGCGAGCACCTGTTGGCCGAGCTCGACGATCAATCCCCCCGCCTCCGCAACCGCAATGAACTCTGCCGGAGGGATGTAGCCCCTGGTGGCGTGATGCCAGCGCGCCAGGGCCTCGACCGATTTGACCTGACCGGTGCCAAGCTCGATCACAGGCTGATAATATAGCTCGATTTCCTCGCGCCAGATCGCTTCACGCAGCTCGATCTCGAGCACGTTGCGCTGATCCGCTTCCGCCTTGAGCTCCGCTGAATAGACGTGGAAGCAACTTCGGCCGGCATTCTTCGACCTGTAGAGCGCAAGATCGGCATTGCGAAGGATCTCGTCGACCCGCGTGCCGTGCTCGGGCACGAGCGCAACGCCAATGCTGCAGCCGATCACGACGGGATGGCCGTCGATGTGATAGGGCTCGGCAATGGCCTGGACCAGCCGCGCGGCCAGGCTTGCAGCGCCGTCGCGCATCGCCGCCCGGCCCGCTGCCACGATCACGGCAAACTCGTCGCCGCCGATTCGCGCCGCCGTATCGGCATCACGGATCTGCGCCTTGATCCGGTCGGCGACCTGCTTCAGCAACGCGTCGCCGCATTGATGGCCGAGCGCATCATTGACCGACTTGAACTTGTCGAGATCGAGCAGGAGTACGGCGAACGCGGGCTCGATCCGGCGCGAGCGGGCCAACGCCTCGTCGAGGCGCTCCTTGAACAGGTTGCGATTGGCAAGGCCGGTCAGGCTGTCGTAATGCGCGAGCCGCTCGATGCGGTCCGCCGACGCCTTGCGCTCGGTGATGTCCTCATGCGTGGCAACCCAGCCACCGCCCTCGCGCCGGCCGTAGGAGATGTAGACGACCCGCCCGTCCGGAAACTGCACGGTGTTCGAGATCTGCTCCGACTGAGCGAGCCGGTTCTTCAAATCGACGAGGTACGTCTCGACGTCGAGCACGGCGGTCTGCTTCGCGAACACCTCCCGGAAGTCCATGCCGATCCGAATGTCTTCCGGCACGAGGCCATAGAGTTCGAGCCATTGCCCGTTGAACGCGATCAGGCGATCCCGGCCGTCGAACATGCTCAAGCCCTGGGGAAGGTTCCTGAGCGCATCCTCGAACTTGCTGGCGAAATCGCGCCGCTCGCGGTGAGCGCGATCCAGCGCCTGCTGCCGTCGCCAATGGAAGGTCGTCGCGGCGAGGATGATGAACGTAAGCAGCAGCGCGCCACCGAGGTAGACCTTCTGCCTGAAGGCGGAGCGGGAATAAATCTCCTGCTCCGAAACGCCGACGGTGAAGATGAGCGGAAACGCGCGCGACCTGCGCGCCGTGATCAGCCGGTCGCTGCGGTTCGGCCGGTTCTCGTTCCAATATTGCGCATAGAAGCCGTCGCCCAGTTCGCTCTCGACGCGGCTCGGCGCGCTTTGTCCCAGCACGGAGCCCTGGTCCACGCCCCGGGCAGCGAGCACGACGTGGTTCGCATTCCTGAGCATCAGCGTTCCTCCGACGCCGAGTTTTGCGGTGTCGTAGAACCTGCCGACGACGTCGACGCTGATCGAGCCGACAACCACGCCGACCGGCTTCCCGGCGAGGTCGAACAGCTTTCTCGCGAGCTGTATCGTCCATTTTTTGGACGCGCGGCCCAGCACCGGCTTCGCCACGTAAAGGCGATCGTCGGCCTGCGACATGGTATGAACGAAGTGCTCGCGATCACCGAGATAGAGCGGCGGACCGGAATAGCCCGCCGTCGTCTCGATCATGTATCCGTCCGATCCGATCAGAGCGAGCTGGACCACGTCGCCGGTGGCGATGCGGGCCTTTTCGGACCAGAACTTCAGGCGGAAGGTCAGCGGATCCTCGGCATAGAGTGCCCGTACCACCAGCAACGACTGATCCACGCGCTCGAAGATGCGCTCGGTGTTCTCCTCGAACAATTCGGCGACGCTGTTGCCGTGCGACCGCGCTTGCTGGATCGCATCCATCCGCTCAGACGCGGTGATTGCGAAATAGCCGATCCAGACCAGGGGCAGAAAGAACAATGCGATCTGCAGCGGACCATTCCGCAGGATCGTTCTTCCGGCTTTGTGGACTGTTCCTGCGGGAATCACGACGCGCGCCTCCGCTCCGGCCGCCAGGGCAGAACTGCGCTCGCTCGCAGTATTGGCATCGCCTTGTCTCCGCCTCGACTGCACAGGGACACCCGCGGCCGAAGGCGGCGCGCGGGTGCCGTTCATGGCGCAAAGGTAGCTGAAACAGCCTTAAGTTTCTGTTTGGACGTAGCTCAATTCTTCAGCTCAAATCATCCGTATCATCACGGAGGTCGGCCGGTTTTGAGCAATCAGGCACATGGGCATGTCAAAAGCGGCGCATTTTAACCGTCTTTGGACCGCTCTTCACATCGCGCGCGCAACGACGATCGTGCCGGACAGGACGAGGAGCACGCCTGCCGCATAACTCAGTCGTTGGCCGAACGGCAGCAGTTTCTCGCCGGCGACATAGAGTGCGATGCCGATGATCCAGACGAGGTTCATCACGCCGCCGACGAACAGCAATACCATCAGAAACCAGCAGCAGCCGACGCAGTAGCTGCCGTGGCGAAGTCCCATCAGGAATGCGCCGCGCGTGCCGGGCCGCCAATGTCGGCTGAGAAACAACAGTGGGCTCTCGCAATAGCGCAGGCAGGCCTGTTTGAGCGGCGTGAACTGATAGATCCCTGCTGCAATCAGAACGCCGCCCCCCAGGATCGCGCTGGTGCTCGCCATCGCCATCGACAGCAACCCGAAGCGTTCGAACGCTCCTTGCACCAGGACGGCAGCGAGACTGAACCCGGCCCAGGTCACGAGATAGCCGGCGAGGAAGGTCCAGCTATCGGTTGCGGCGCGGGAGGCAGTCTCTTGCCTGCGCTTGACGGTCGCATACAAGAGAACGGTGGGCACCGCGCTCGGCGCCATCATCGCGACCATCATCACCCACCACATCACGAACAGCAGCACGCCATAGAATGGCGTCCACGGCATCGGCGCCATGTCCGGCATGTCGGCCATCATCTCGGTGTCCATGCCGGCGCCCGCAGCGAGGTAGGCCCAGGCGAGCGCCACCACCGCGGCGGTCCCGATCGCGACGATCAGCCGGTCGCGGTGGAGCAAATGTTCCAGTATCGAGCGCCCCTGCATCGACTTGTCCATAGCGATGAGGAGCTGACACCGAGGTTTGTGTCGGTGTCAGCGCCGCATCATGCCGCAACGCCCTCCGGCGTCTGCACGACATTGGCGAGCGAGCTATGCGTACCGCGGGTCTCGAACGGGATCGCGCCGGTCGAGCGGATGTTGGCGGATGCGACCTCGGCCGCCCGATGTTCGAACCCCTCGGGCATGACCACCTGGATGCGATGCGGATCACCGGTCACCGGATTCTTGATCGGCTCGACATCGGTCTCGAGCACGCCCCTGGCGAGGAGTCTTGCGATGCGTCCGTCCTTGTCGAAGGAGAACTCGAACGGCACAAACACCGGATCGTGGATCTTGGTGACGATCATGCTGACGATCTGGAAAAGCGTGCCTTCGGCCGAATGCTTGCCGGAAAAGATATCGAACAACGCCTGACGCTGCTCCGCCGTGGCGCGTTCGTCGATGATGGGCTGGATTGTCCCGTTGCCCTCATGCAGCGGCCCAGGGAAATCGACCGTGATCGCAAAGCAGAGACCATCGAGCCTGGTCCCTTCGAAATGTCCCTTGGCGATCCGCATGGCGACCAATCCCTTGCAATAGCCTTGGGTCGGCCGTGCGTTGAAATCGCAGGGGCAGCCAAACGCGCAGCTGCAGTTCTTCATCCATTCGCCTTCGAGACGCCAGTCCGATGCAGCCATGGCACATCTCCTGATGTGAGCGGGGACGCGGCAGCCGTTGACGAATTTGTTCAGCGTTCTTGTTGAGGCAAGGCGAAAGGCGCGAGCGGGATCGAGATCCGATCAGAAGGCCGGCATCGCAGAAAAAGTATGGTGGCGAGCTGCCGTTTACCGTCCGAGGATCATATCAGCGGCCACCGGCCACGTATACCGAATGAGGGTAGTGCCTCAGGGGCAGCCACATCTCGGGGATATGCGACGTCAGAGCCATGGTGCCCAGGGGCGGAATCGAACCACCGACACTGCGATTTTCAGTCGCATGCTCTACCAACTGAGCTACCTGGGCGTGCTCCAAGAGAGGGGCCAAAGCCCATCGAGCGGGCGGTTTATAGTGGGCCGAGAGCGGCCTGTCCACCCGGCTTCGCCAAGTGGCTGCGCCGGGCGCGGCCCTTCTGTGCACAAGATCGGGCGGGATTGCTGCGGCGGGTGCGGGGCGCCTCAGTGAGGCCATTAAGGCATTGATATAGATTGATTATTCGACATCGTCCGCCTCGTCGTCGCGGCCGGGGATGACGTAGGAGCCCTTCAGCCAGCGGTTCAGATCGACGTCGCGGCAGCGCGAGGAGCAGAACGGGCGGGTGGCCTGCGTCTGCGGCTTGCCGCAGATCGGGCAGGTTCTGAGCGAGCCCGTGGGCTTGGTGACCTGGTTGTCCATGGGTGTCGGCAGCTTATTCGAGGTGGCGGAGTTCAAGAGTCTGTCGGGAAACGGGTTCCTGGCGCAGCCGCACATACGCCGCTGCGCGGACCGGCCGGGCCATTCTACTGTGCATGGGGTTGTTTTCGAGGTTTTTGTCGGCGCCTCACCGGGGCTCACACCGCGGTGGAGTTGAGCCAGCCGAAACGGATCGGGAAACCCTCGCCGCCGAGCAACGTGGTGGTTTCGTAGAGCGGCAGGCCGACCACGTTGGTGTAGGACCCCACCATCTTGACCACGAAGGATCCGGCGATGCCCTGCACGGCGTAGCCGCCGGCTTTGCCGCGCCATTCGCCGGAGCCGATATAGGCCTGGATGTCGTCCTCGGAGAGACGCTTGAAGCGCACGCGGGTCTCGACCAGGCGCTGGCGGAACGCTTCGCGCGGCGTGACCAGGCAGATCGCGGTGTAGACGCGATGGTTGCGGCCCGAGAGGAGACGGAGGCACTGCGCGGCTTCGTCGACCAGATTGGCTTTGGGCAGGATGCGGCGGCCGACCGCCACCACCGTGTCGGCGGCGAGGATGAAGGCGCCGCGCAGCTCGTCGTCGAGCTGCACCGACTTCAGCGCGGCGTCGGCCTTGGCCCTGGCCAGCCGGTTGGCGCAGGCGCGCGGCAGCTCACCCCGCTTCGGCGTCTCGTCGACGTCGGCCGGGCGGAGCGCATCCGGCTCGATGCCGGCCTGGTTGAGCAGCGACAGCCGACGCGGCGAACCGGAGGCAAGTACGAATTTGGGGCGGCCGAGCATCAGGTGATTTGGGGGATGAGGCAGGGGTGAAATTGCGCGCGGAACCTATCGGAAGGGGGCTGATTTCACAACCCGGGAACCCGGACTTTGCTGATTCGAGGTTTCCGACAAGCGTGTGCCCTCGGTCTGTGACGCTCTCGTGTCCCGGACGCTGGCGCGGCATGAAATGCTGCGACGCTGAGCCGGGACCCACGGTCTTGCACATGCGGTGAGATGGGCCCCGGCTCTGCAGCGCATCGCGAAGGCGCGCTGCACTGCGTCCGGGGCACGAGATCACCCGCTCGCCGCGCCGACCTTGGCGAAGCGCCGGCGGATGCGCATCAGGAGCTGATCGCAGACCTCGCGATAGGCAGCTAACTTCTGGTCGCGGCTGCCTTCGATGGTGGTGGGATCCTGCGTCGGCCAGTATTCGACCTCGGCCGCGAGCGTTCGCGTCAGCTCCAGCGCCTTGTGATGCGCCTCGGGCGAGAGCGTGATGATGAGGTCGAAATTCAACCCCTCCCAATCCTCCAGCTCCTCGAAGGTCTGCGGCTTGTGGGCCGAGATGTCCTGGCCGAGCTCGCCCATCACGGCGACCGCGAAGGGATCGAGATCGCCCTTCCTGGCGCCGGCCGACTTCACGTAGAGGCCTTGCGGAAACATGTGCTGCAACAGGCTCTCGGCCATCGGCGAGCGCACGCTGTTCATCGCACATGCGAACAGCACCGATTGCGGATCGCGTGCGCGTGGGGGCGCAGCCATCGCTTACGCTCTTTTGTTTTTGCGCATGATCCGATCCGAAAACCGGTTCCCACTTTTCGGGATCATGCGCGCTCACCCCTTCCAATGAAGGACGGTAATGAGCGTGAACAGCCGGCGCGAGGTCTCGAAGTCGACCCGCACCTTGCCTTTCAGCCGCTCCTGCAGCGTGCGCGATCCCTCGTCATGGATGCCGCGGCGGCCCATGTCGATGGCCTCGATCTTGTCCGGCGTCGCGGTGCGGATCGCCTGGTAGTAACTGTCGCAGATCATGAAATAGTCTTTCACGATCCGCCGGAACGGCGTCAGCGACAACAGATGCGCGACGACAGGCGTGCCGTCCTCGCGGCGGATGTCGAACATCAGCCGGTTGCCGGTGATGCCGATATGCAGCGTGAACGGGCCCTTGCCCTCCGCACCCTCGGGCGCGAACAGGTTCTGCTCGATCAGATCATAGATCGCGATCGCGCGCTCGTGCTCGATGTCGGGCCCGGAACGGCCGATCGAGTCCTCGTCGAGCGTGACGCCGACGATGCGATTGGTCGAGTCGTCCTGTTCGGGCGGCTTTGTCATGACAGATTGAGGCGCAATCCAATCGAGCGCGAATGGGCGTCCAGCCCCTCCGCCTTGCCGAGCGTCATCGCGGCCGGACCCAGCGCACGCAATTGATCGGGTCCGCATTTCAGGATCGAGGTGCGCTTCATGAAGTCGTGCACCGAGAGGCCGGAGGAAAATCGCGCCGAGCGCGCCGTCGGCAGCACATGATTGGAGCCGCCGACATAATCGCCGATCGCCTCGGGCGTGTGCGGTCCGAGGAACACCGCGCCGGCATTGCGGATCTTCGCGGCGAGCGCGTCGGGATCGACGGTCATGATCTCGAGATGCTCGGCCGCGATGGCGTCAGCGATCGGGATGGCGTCGGTGAGGTTCTTCACCATGATGACGGCGCCGAAATCGGCCCAGGACGCGCTGGCAATTGCGGCACGCGGCAGCGTCTTCAGCTGCGCTTCCACCGCCTTTCCGACGTCGGCGGCGAGGCGCGCCGAGTCCGTGATCAGGATCGACTGCGCGCTGGCGTCGTGCTCGGCCTGCGCCAGCAGGTCGGCGGCGATCCAGTCGGCATTGCCGGTGTCGTCGGCGATGACGAGCACCTCCGAGGGGCCGGCGATCATGTCGATGCCGACCTTGCCGAACACCAGCCGTTTGGCGGCAGCGACATAGGCATTGCCCGGGCCGACGATCTTGGCGACCGGCGCGATGGTCGCGGTGCCATGCGCGAGCGCAGCGACGGCCTGCGCACCGCCGACACGGTAGATCTCGGTGACGCCGCCGAGATGGGCGGCCGCCAGGACCAGCGGATTGAGCTTGCCGTCCGGCGAGGGCACCACCATCACGAGGCGCGACACGCCGGCGACTTTCGCCGGCACTGCGTTCATCAGCACCGATGACGGATAGGCGGCCGTGCCGCCCGGCACATAAAGGCCGGCGGATTCGATCGCGGTGTAGCGCCAGCCGAGCTCGACGCCGAGCGGATCGGTGAAGCGCTCGTCTTTCGGCAACTGGCGGCGGTGATAGGTCTCGATGCGGTCGCGCGCGAGCTTGAGCGCATCCAGCGTCGCAGGCTCGCAGGCCTTCACGGCGGCCTCGATCTCGGCGGCGGAGACGCGCAACGAGGACGCATCCAGCCTCAAGCGGTCGAACTTGGCTGTCGCTTCGAGCAGGGCGGCATCGCCGCGCCTGGCCACATCGTCGACGATCGCGCGCGCGGCGGCCTCCACATCGGCCGAAGCCTCGCGCTTGGCGGCGAGGAAGGCGGCGAATCGCTGGTCAAAATCGGCGCTGCTGCGGTCGAGGCGAACGGGCATGTTTCGCTTGGCTTCCGGCTGGTCTTGAGGGGCGGGTCGGCGCACCAGGTCCCTGCTCAATGGCGCGGCGGGGAAGCTGCGTCAACCCTCGGGAGGTGCCGTTCGGGCCAGGGCCGGAGCCCATTCGGCTGGTATACCGGCCGCTTCACCCCTCCCCCTCGACTCCCGTGCCCAGCGTGTCGGCGCCGAGGTCGGTCAGCTCGCATTCCAGGCACTCGACGTCCAGGCGAATGGCGCCGCCCTGGGCGAACAAAAGCAGGGCGCTGCCGCCGGGCTCCTCGGCGCGGCCATCCTGGGGGTGAAATTCAATGCCGACGAGATCCAGCACCTTGTCCGGCGCGGCGAGGTCGATGTTGCGCGACTTGCAGGCGAGCACACGGTCGAAACGCAGTGCGGCGACCAGCCGGCGCGGCTCGGTCTCGCCCTCCAATGTCTGCTCCCAGTCCAGCCGGCTCATTCCGACCACAAGCCGCTTTTCGCCCTGACGCCAGATGATGTCGGACGCCTGGACACGGGCGTCCTGGACATGGGTCGAGATCACGGCGAGATCGTCGGCGTCGAGCGCAATCAGTTTGAGCTGGGGCGACATCGCCGGCGCTTCTCCTGAAGTGGACGGGGCTCAACGCGCGCGAGCCCCGAAATTTCCACTCAAGTTAAGCCCTCGCCCGTCTCGCCGCTACGCAGCGAGCCACCCTTTCCCCACAACAAGGGGGAGAGGGTCCGTGAAGCCTCACTCCTTGAAAAACGCCAGGAGATCCGCGTTGATCGTCTCGGCATGCGTGGTCGGCATACCATGCGGAAAACCCTTGTACGTCTTCAGGATGCCTTTCTTCAGCAGCTTGGCCGAGAGCGGCGCCGAGTCCGCATAAGGCACGATCTGGTCGTCGTCGCCGTGCATCACCAGCACGGGGACGTTGATCTTTTTCAGATCCTCGGTGAAATCGGTCTGCGAGAACGCGACGATGCCGTCGTAATGCGCTTTCGCGCCGCCCATCATGCCCTGGCGCCACCAGTTTTCGATTACGGCTTCCAGCGGTTTTGCGCCGGGGCGGTTGTAGCCGTAGAACGGGCCGGCGGCGATGTCGCGGTAGAACGCCGAGCGTCCGGCGGCGAGCTGGGCCTGGAAATCGTCGAACACGCTCTTCGGCAGGCCGCCGGGATTGGCCGCGGTCTGCACCATCAGCGGCGGCACCGCCGAGAGGATCGCGGCCTTCGCGACGCGGCTCTCGCCGTGGCGGGCGATGTAGTGCACGACCTCGCCGCCGCCGGTGGAATGGCCGACATGGAGGGCGTTCTTGAGGTCGAGATGCGCGGTGAGCGCGGCGAGATCGTCGGCATAATGATCCATGTCGTGGCCGTCGGCGACCTGCGCCGAGCGGCCGTGGCCGCGGCGGTCGTGCGCGATGACGCGATAGCCGCGTGTGACGAAATACATCATCTGCGCGTCCCAATCGTCCGACGACAGCGGCCAGCCATGGCTGAACACGATCGGCTGGCCCGAACCCCAATCCTTGTAGAAAATCTCGACGCCGTCCTTGGTGGTGATGGTGGGCATGGTGGGGGCTCCTTTTAAGCTCGAGTCATTCCGGGACGCGCGTTTAGCGCGGACCCGGATTCTGGAGATTGTCAAATCGAGATTCTCATGTGCGCGATTGCGCACCTGAGTTCATCGCTGCGCGATGCCCCGGAATGACGAATGGCGCGCACAAACGGTCAGGCAAGCGCCATGGGCTTGTAGCGGCGCCAGGCGCCGATGGTCAGCACGACGAAAAACACCAGCACGATGCCCTGGACGACGGCGAACACCGGACCCGATGGCGGCGCCGGCGGCACGGCGGGCGCCAGCGCGGCAAGCGCGGGCACCTTCAGGAACGACTGGATCACCAGCACGAAGACGTTGAAATAGAGCGAGATCATCGCGGTCACGATGTAGACCGGGCGCCAGACGCCGGCGAGCTTCATGCCGTAGAGCGCAAAGCAGGCGACGGCGAGCAGCAGCAGCGAGATGATGCCGATGATGTGCGAGGGCAGCAGCTCCTTGAACGGAAACAGGAAGCCGGTGGCGCTGGTGAGGATCGTGAACAGCAGGAAGATCGCGGTCAGGCCCGGCATCGGCTTCGAGCCGAGCAGGCCGAACATCACGACGAGCCCGGCGATGATGGCAATCAGGCTGATGATGACATGGATCAGCGTGAGGGCGGGCAGACTCAACCCAAAGATCATGACATCTCTCCTACTCTCCGTTGAGGTGACGAGAGTAGTATTACGATCCTCATGGGATTGCCACCTGCGTTGTCGTCACATGCATGCGCGCAGCCATGCGTCATCGCGCGAAATCGAAAAACGCATGGCTGAACTTTTTGCAGCGCTGTCACAAACGACGGCAGTTTGGTTTTGTGGCCCGTATGGAGCGAAGCGAAATCCGACAATCGTGCCACAAGCAATCGCGGCCCCGGATCGCGCTTCGCGCCATCCGGGCTACGAACTTGCAGGATTCAACGAAAGTTGAATCGATCCCTCACACGTCCTTGGTGTCGAAGATCAGGATGTCGGCGCCGCCGCTGGCGAATTTCGGCACATCAGCGCCGGTCGCCTTGCCTTCCGGGCTGGCGAAGGCCGCCTGAACGTCGGCCACGCTGTCGAACGTGAGGATGGCGACGAGATGGATTCCGGAAGGACCCGCGGGAGAGGCGACCGGCCCCTTGCTGACGGCGTAGTTCTTCAGGCCGGGAAGCTTCTTGGCGAGCGGAATGTGGGTCTCGGCATAGTACTTGTCGAAGGCGGCAGCATCCTTGGGGGTCTTGTAGAGCACAACGACTTCAGCCATTTAGTCCTCCCGTTGAATCCTTGTTTTTTCCGCGCGCGATTGGCCTCGCGACGAGGGGATAGTCTGTAGTTGTCGGCAAGATGGCAAGCCGGATTCGGCTTGCCATTCCCTTGTATTGTCCTTGCTCTTGTCCTTGCCTAAAGCGCCGGTTTTGCGGCGTCGCCGAGATAGCCGTGCAGGGAGGCGACGACCTGCGCACCCTCGCCGATGGCGCCGCCGACGCGCTTGACCGAGCCGGAGCGGACGTCGCCGACGGCGTAGACGCCGGGCACGGAGGTCTCCAGCGGCGCCACCAGCTTGCCCTGGTTCTGCTCGGACTGCGCGCCGGTCACGACGAAACCGCCGCGATCGAGCGTCACGCCGCAACCGTCGAGCCAGGACGTGGCGGGATCGGCGCCGACGAACAGGAAGAGATTGCGGATGTCGGCGGAATCCTCGTCATCCGACAGCCGGCTCTTCCAGCGGATGCGCCGCAGCAGCGACGCCTCGTCGCCCTCGAGTGCGGTGATCTCGGTGTTGAACATCAATTCGATGTTCGGCGTCGCTTCGATGCGCTCGATGAGATAGCGCGACATGCTGGCACCCAAGCCTCCGCCGCGGATGATCATCAGCACGCGTTTGGCGTGGCCCGACAGGAACACGGCCGCTTGGCCTGCCGAATTGCCCGCACCGACCAGGGCGACTTCCTCGCCCGCGCACAGCCGCGCCTCCACGGGCGATGCCCAGTACCAGACGCCGCGGCCCTCGAACGTGTCGAGGTTGGCGATGTCGGGGCGGCGATAGCGTGCGCCGCTCGCGACCACCACCGAACGTGAGCGCAAGGGATCGCTGCCCTCCAACGCCACCGAAAATGCGCCGTCCTTGCGCGTGCAGTCGAGCGACTTCACCGTGACGGGAATCATGATGTCGGCGCCGAACTTCTGCGCCTGGGTAAAGGCACGCGCGGTCAAGGCCTGGCCGGAAATGCCGGTCGGAAAGCCCAGATAGTTCTCGATGCGCGCGCTGGCGCCGGCCTGGCCGCCGAAGGCGCGGGTATCGAGCACGGCGACCGACAGCCCTTCGGACGCTGCATAGACGGCGGTGGCGAGCCCGGCCGGTCCGCAGCCGACGACGGCCACGTCGTAGATGCGGTCGCCCTTGGCGCCGCCGATCATGCCGATGGCGCGCGCAAGCTCGGTCTCATTGGGGTTGCGCAGCACCGCGCCATCGGCGGTGACGACCAGCGGCCAGTCTTCGGGCTTGGGCGAATAACGCGCGATCAATTCGGCGCCGCCGCGTTCGCGATCGGGATCGAGCAGATGATGCGGCTGGCCGTTGCGGGTGAGAAAGCCCTGCAGCCGCACCAGGCCGACGGAGTTCGACGGTCCGATCAGCACGGGACCGCCGACGCCGCCCTGGATCAGATTGACCCGGCGCAGGATCAGCGCCCGCATGATGCGCTCGCCGAGGTCGGCCTCGGCGACCAAGAGCGCGCGCAGCCGGTCCGGCGGCAGCAGCAGCGTCTCGACCTCGCCCTCGGCGCGGCCGTCGACCAGCGCCGGCTGTCCCGAGAGCTGGCTGAGCTCGGCCAGGAATTGCCCCGGCCCCTGGTCGATCACCGGGATGACGTGACCAAGGCCGTCGCGCTGGCTGATGGCGACATGGCCCTTGAGCACGACGAACATGCCGGGCCCGGGCTTGCCGGTCTCGAACAGCAACTCGCCGTCCACATAGGTGCGGATTTCGCCGAAGTGTCTGATCCGTTCGATCTCGGCAGGCGTCAGCGCCGGAAAGGTCTGCTCGGGGCGGGTGAACCGCACCAGCTGCGCTTCACGGTCGGTTCGTTGTGTCTCGTCCTGCCCCATGGTCACTGCATGCACTCCAAATTTCCAGCCGCCGGCTTTCAACGACGGATCTTGCCGGCGGCCCCCTCATTTAGGGAACCATCCTCATTCTGCGAGGGGTCGGTGCTTGCGGCGCGTTCGCGCGCCTGCACCTTCCGCCGCTTCAGGTTTTCGCGGAGCGCCGATTTCAGCCGGTCGTCCCGGGACGCCCTCGCCTGCCTCGCGCTCTTGTCAGTCTCGTCAGCCATCGCGGCTCCATCACAGCAACCGGCAGCAGGATGCCATCGAAGTGTGGCAGCTCAAGAGGCAACGCGATACGCCCTTTGCGAAACGCGAGATGGATCGAATCCGCCCCCAGGCCAACTGACCTCTTGGGCAGGGATACCAGACCCCGAATCGGCGTGAAGTCGGTCAGTTCAGGCGAAACCGGGCATTTTGGCGCCGATATCGGCCCGATTTTCTCGTATTGGCGCGGCTAGCAAGCTTGCGCAGGAGGGGGGCTTGTGGCAGATATCGGCCCGCTTGGTAGGCCCCTCGGGCGGCCGATTCTTGTCCCAGCACATGCTGCCGTAGCTCAGTGGTAGAGCACTCCATTGGTAATGGAGAGGTCGACAGTTCAATCCTGTCTGGCAGCACCAGCTTTCCTCATCGACGCGAGCCCTCCGCCCGGCAGCGAGCCCGCAACAGCCACGGATGCCATCGTGATCACACGTTCCCTGCCCTATGAAGGACTGCTCCACGAGATCGTCGAGCATAATGGCGTGCTCTATCTCGGCGGCATCGTCCCTGAAGATGCCGGGCTCGACATGGCGGGCCAGGCCGACGATGTGCTGCGCCAGTTGAAGACCCTGCTCGAGGGGGCCGGCTCCGATCTGTCCTGCGTTCTGCAGGTGACGATCTACGTGGCCGACCTCACTGAGAAGGCCGCGTTCAACCAGGCTTGGAAGCGCTATTTCACCGCGGAGCATCTGCCGGCGCGTGCCGCGATCGGCGTTGCGGATCTCGGCCCGGGCGTCAAGCTGGAGCTGACGGCGATCGCCGCCCGCCGCTGACCCACGACCGACGGCGAAGCGAGCAAGCCCGATCATTCCTGCGTTCGCACATGAAGCCGCGCTCTCGCGACGCAAGCGTCCGAGTTTTGCTGTTTTCCTTGACCCTCCTCTGTGAAGAGGGCGCAGGGAAGGCCGGGTGCCGGCTGGCACCCATGATCCGCCGCGCGAAAAAATTTGCACACGCAAATGCGCAGGCGGGACGACAGGTGGGCCGGAAAACACCCGGCCTTCCCTGCGCGATGGTTTGACGGCTTATGCCTGCTCTCCCCGGAGCCGAGTTCCTTCTGGCCTCCGTCACCTCGCGAATTGATGCTTCCAGGCCCGGTTGAGCCCAAAACCATCTCCGCAAGGCTTGACCGTAGCAACGACGGTCAGGACCACACGGTTTTGCCGTACGCAGCTTCCGGCTCCGCCAAGAGGCTTCGCCGGATGTTGGCGCCGTCCGTTCCGCACACCGGCCAGGACCTCACGAGGTTCATCTCGCCCTGGTCCCGCCACGCGTGCCCGACGCAGCCGCGTCCACCGCACCCTGGCCCTCGTTCGTGACGACGTACGATCGCCCCTCTCCTTGGACCGGGATGCGCGATGAATACCGCAATTCCGAATTTCGGTAAAGTGGAATATTTTTGCGGGAGGGGATTGACGGGGGTTTGCGCGGAGGGGTGGTGTTTTGCCCGACGGGTTAGAAGCGTTGCGGTTGATCTCGGGTTTTGACCGGATGGGGAAATCCTACCACCGGCCATGCCGCCTGAAATCACGTGGTCTTTCGACCCTCGTTGGGGTAATTTTCTGTTGCAACTGATAATCGCGAGCGGATCATTTCGCCGCGGCATCAAGGGAGGACGATCATGACCTTCCGTGCACGAAGTCATCTTGCTTTCTTCGCTTCATTCTTGCTCCTGACTACGGCTGACGCGGTTCGCGCGGGCAGCGAGGACGAAGTGAAGGCTCTTTTCACAAGATTTGTTGCCGCACAAAACGCTCATGACCTCAAGGCGGTTGGTGAGCTTCTGCAAGACTCGGCTCAGTTCCTGTGGATCACGCGTGGCGCCCCTGTCTGGGGTCACGCTGCAGCAATCAAGCGCTTCGAGACCCTGTATCAAGGCACTTGGTCCCTCGACCCGAAATTGGACGAACTGAAGGTCATCGAATTGCAGACGGGGGTGGCGCAACTCTATGTGCCAGTAACCTTCATGATTTCACCGCCTGGACAGACTACGCAGCCGACACGGTTCCTGATGAATCAAGTGCTGGTGAAAACAGGCGACGGAAGATAACAAGCATCCTTCCAATTCCTGCGCCTCAGCCATAGACCAGATTTATTCGTCGCATGCAGCTCGTAGGATGGGTAGAGCGCGAAACCCATCAATGCCCTGCTCGGAGACGAAAGATGATGGGTTTCGCAAGTGCTCTACCCATCCTACGCACTGATGGTTCTATGTTCGATGGAGCGCGCCCGCCCTTGGTGAACGACCGGGCGGCTTGCGTCGTCCCTTGGCCGTTGGTGGGCATCACTTGAAGTCGGCTCGAGCCCCGAATCGAGCGTTGAGCAACCCTGTGGCACGACGTAAGCTCTCGCCCAGTTCGCTGGCTGAGGAGAAGGCGCTTATGAAGAGGCGCGACTTCATGGCAGGGTTGGGACTTGCGACTGCGCTCCCTGCTGCTTCACGAGCCCAACAGACACTCCCGACCATCGGTTTTCTCAGCACGCGTTCGCCCGATGAAGCCGCAACGCACACCAATGCTTTCAGGCGCGGCCTCGAAGAGATGGGTTACGTCGAGAACCGTAATATCAAGATCGAGTATCGCTGGGCGAAGGGTGACTACGGCAGCTTGCCGTCCTTCGCCGCTGAATTGGTCCGCCATCCTCTTTCGTTGATTGTAGGAGCGGGTGATCCCGCTGCCCGCGCGGCCAAATCGGCGACCTCGGCGATCCCCCTTGTCTTTCTCGTTGGCGACGATCCCGTTCGCGCGGGCTTGGTGACGAGCATGAACCGCCCGGGCGTAGCAACTGGCGTGAACTTCTTCACAGGCGATTTGGGCGGCAAACGCCTGGAACTCATCTGCGCGATGGTCCCCACTGCCGGCGTCATCGGCTTGCTTGTCAATCCACGCTTTGGGAGTGAGGTCGTCGAGCAGCACCGGCAGGCGGTCGCCAACGCGGCCAAGTCCCTTGGGCGCGAACTTGTCGTGCAGGCCGGGACGACGGATGCCGAACTTGACGCGGCTTTCGGCGTGCTTGGCAAGGCTGGCGTCAAGGCTTTGGTCGTGCAGAACGATCCATTCTTCGACTCCCGGCGAAGCCAGATATTGGCACTCTCATCGGAGCATCAATTGCCAGGCATCTTCCACATTCGAGAGTTTCCGGCCGATGGCGGCCTGATGAGCTACGGCGCCAGTCTTTCCGATACGTATCGCCTGCTCGGCGTCTATGCCGGCAAGATCCTGCACGGCGCGAAGCCCGACAATCTTCCGGTCTTGCGGCCAACGAAATTCGAGCTCGTGATCAACATGAAGTCGGCCAAGGCGTTTGGGCTTGCAGTGCCACAGTCCGTCCTTGTCGCATCCGATGAATTGATCGAATGACTTGACTGGCCCCATGCCCAAGCTTCGCCTCTAGGCGGGCCAAGGGATGCTGGCCAGTCCAAAGATCGCACCTTCGCGGACGTCCGAGGTGCCGGATGTTTGACCTGTGTCGCTCAAGCCTGCGGCGGTTGCAAACTGTGCTGGCGCGCCTTTTTGAAAAGCTGCGGTCACACGGCACGTTGACCCCTCATTTCATGGTGATAGTCTTTCAGCTCGCGGCCTGTCCGGGAGGACACAATGGGATGGTTCGACCGCCTGTTTGGAAGATTGTCGGAGCCGACGACCCCTCTCTTTGCGAGATTTCGGCGGAAATCGAAGGCACCGACCGACCCTGATCTTCTGAAAATTGCCAAAGACCGGAAGGGGCATGTTTCCCGAAGGGCCGTCAGGGACGAATATAATCGGCTGGTCCTGGAGAAGTACGCGCACGACAAGTCGTGATGCGAGGACCCGTCGAGGCCGATCTCGGTGGCGAAACGTGATGGTTTCCCGACGGCTCTCTCTCTTGCGCACCATCAATCGTCGCCATTCACCTGCAGTGCCGCGAAGCGATCATCGGCCCGGCGCAGCCGCCGGCACAGCTCGCGATTGACGTTCTGCAGGACGATCACGTAGGCGTGGATGTCGGCCTTGTAGCAGGCATAGAGCTTTTGGGCCGTCAGCTCGTACAGCACCGTCGGTGCCTCCGCGACCACCGTAGCGGAGCGGTTCTGCATTTCGATCAGCGTCATCTCGCCGAAGAAATCCCCAGGCTCCAAACGCGATATCGGGATGACGCCGCCCGCATGGGTCCGCTTGCTCACCGCGAGCCGGCCGGACTTGACGATGAACATCGAGCGCCCCGGCTCGCCCTCGGCCACGACGGTCGCGCCCACCTCGAAGTCGCGCTCGACCAGCATCGAGATCAAGAGGTCAAGGCTTTCGTCCGAAAGGCCACCGAAGAACGGCGTCGCCAGCAGGAACGCTTTCAGATCGGGGGACGTGACGAGCATTGCGCGAGGTTACGCCCGGTCGATGGCTGCGGCAAGCTAAGCGGCGCAGCCAGGTTCCGTCATTGCGAGCCAACGGGTCCGCGCGAAGCGCGGCCCGATGACAGGCTCCGCGAAACAATCCAGGAATGTGCCCGCGGAAACAGTCTGGATTGCTTCGTCGCAAGGGCTCCTCGCAATGACGCGGCGAGAGATTTTCGCCTCTCGACTCTGGTCCACTGCCGCGCGAAGCGAAACCCATCAGGCTCGTTCGGTGGCGGAGATGATGCGTTTCGAGAAGTGCTCTACCCGTCCTGCACAATGCGGGCTATTTGGGCCGGCGCCCCCTGATCGCGTGTGCGCGCGCACTGCAGGTGATGCGACCGTCCGCATGCGCCGGCAGGGCCGCACGCATTCGCGAGATGAGCGTCTCGACGTCTGCGGGCCTCATCGCGGCAACGGCAGGCCGGAGCGCGGGGGACTTCAGACTGATTGCCCAGAAGTCGTCGAAACCCGAAAACGTCCGTTGCACCGTGATCTCTCGCGTTTGCACGTCCTCGAGACCTGCTCCTCGCCACAGGTCCCGCAACGCTTCCATGCGAGAGGCGTCCATCCGTGGCGGGCGGGTTGCCGGAATGCCCATCGCCTTCATCTCGTCGTAGATCGGGTCGAGCGGAAAGCCGCCACCCAACATGTCCCACATATACGTCATGACCGTACCGCCGGGGACGACGACCCGCACCATTTCGCTGACGCCCCTGGCGGGATCCGGAACGAACACGAGAACCAACGCCATCACAGCCGCATCGAAGCTGCCATCCGCGAAAGGAAGTGCCATCGCATCGCCCTGGTGAAACTTTGCCACGCGCGCCGCAGGTCGCGTGCGCGCAAAGGCAAGCTGCTCTGCCGAGGGGTCAATGCCCTGGACCTCGACGGGGCTGCAGCGCTCGACCAGGAGTTCGGTGAAGGCGCCGTTGCCGCAACCGATGTCGATCCACCGCAAGCCGAGAGGAGGTGCCAGCCAATCAAGGAATATCTCGCCGGCGAACCGGCTCCAGATTCCCATCATCTGCTCGTAGGCAGCACCGTCGTCGAAGTGAATGGTCTGCTCTGCCATGTCGAGATCCTCCCGGCCCGATGACGATGCTTGGCGCGCGCCATTCTGCTCACAAGAGATGGGACGGGGGAAGTCCCGAAGCTGACCTGATCCGCCGGATTACTGTCGCGCAATGCCCTCGCTGCGCAGCAGCCGCCGCTTTCGCCACACCTTCAGGTCAATCATGACTTTCACCGTTGCCGCGAGGACGAGCGCACACAGCGCCGCCTTGGAGATCGTCTCCATCGTTCCCTCGATCAGGAGACAATGGATCACGCTGCCCGTGACGATGACGATGGCTAGGGGAATATGGATGATGCGCCAGGTTCGCGGCCGCAAGCCCAATGGCCTTCGCAACAGAGCCAGGAGCGCAACGATGAAGATGGCCCACATCGCGGTCACGCCAAAGGGGGAGAACGGCGTCGGCGACGAGAATGTCAGCGCGTCGATCATATCGGGCGGGCTGGTGACCCAGAGGCCGGCGACGTGGATCACAATCGCCAGGGCAAGCGCGCCGCCGATCCAGTGATGGGCGCGCCTGTTGCGATAGGCCGACAATCCCGGCAGGTAGCCGCCGATCAGCAAAGGCTGCACGAGCACGAGACCGAGGGCGATGATCCCGGCGAAACCGGCGAGGATGTAGACAGGACCGCGCCAGGCGAGCTGCTCGCTGGCTGCGGCAGCGGCGACCGGCACGCCGATCGCCAAGGCGAGGGCGGCCCAGATCAGGGGCGCCCGGGCCGATCTCCATCCCTTCATCTGCAAATCGGGTTCAAGCCGGCTGCAGCACGAAGTGCGCCTCGAGGCTGGTCTCCTTGGCGCTCCGCATCACCGGCCGCAGGAAGACCGTCTTGAACTCGCCGCTGTCATAGGCGAGATGACCGTGCGGCTGGCCGAAGATCGGAATGATCTGCGGCATCTCCAGCCGGAACTTGCCGTCCTTGTCGGTGAGCGTGGCGCCGTGGCTCTGCGGCTCATGCTCCTGCCCTTCGACCGTGTGCGCCCAGATCTGGATGCGCTGCCCGGCCAGCGGAGCTCCGTCCCCGGCGCGGCGCACGGTGCCGCTCATCCAGAAACCGCCCTTGCCGATGCGATCCACGATCGCCGCGCCCTTGCGGTAATTGTTCGCGCCGCCCGACATCGACTCGGTCGGCGCGAGGCCGCTGGCACGGGCCGGCAGCAGGAGGCCGGAAGCGCCGGTTGCCAAGACACCGGTCGTCAGGACGGAGGCGCCAGCGACGAGGAGATTGCGGCGGGTGAGTGCGACCGTGGTCATGTCGGTTCCTCCGGGCGAGCAGTGCAGTGGCACCAAAGAGACTACAGCAACAGACGCCAGACGCCCAGTTGCGATGAAGGGCGCCCCGGGTCGCAATAACGCTGTTGTGAAAGCAAATGGAGCCGCGTCAGAAGTTGTTCTTGACGAACTTCTCGCCGATATTGAGGGCGTCCAACAGCGACTTCCTGTCGTCGTGTCCGGTCTGATAACCCTTGACGATCGCTTTGCCGCGTTCCTCTGGGGTGCCGTGGTGTTTCGGGTGCTTGAGCATGTTGTCGCCCGCGTTGAATTGCGTCAGCGCAATCGCGGCGGCATTGAAGCTCGATTGCTGCAACTTGCGAACGCCTGCGAAGTAGCCGGCCAGGAAATCCGCATGCAGTTCCACCCGTTTGACGGTGGGCTGCCCCTCGAGGAGAATTTCGTCCACCCCCACCTTCCACTGCAGCACGTGTCCAAACTCGTGGGCGCAGATGCCGGCGACCGCGGCATCTCCCGCCTCGGGGTCGGCCATCAATTGCTTCAGGAGCCGTTGGCCGAACAGCACCGTGCCATCGGTCTCGGCCACGCGTTTCTCGCGCAATGCAAACGCATTCGGTGAGTCAAAGTCGTCGAAATAGGCGAAGCTCGGCGTGACGTTCAGACAGTCGGAAATCCGGACCAGCGTCTCTGCGAGCGCACGGTCGAATTCCTTGTCGCCCGATTTGGGAATTGACGGCCTCTCGCGCACGCTGCCGCCCTGCCCCTCAGGCTTGTTGCCGAGAATGTTGCCGGCTTCGCTCGCGGTCAGACTGCAGCCATAGGCCGGATTGTGGCGAGCGTCGGCGGCCACTGCGCCGATGCCGCCGAAGAGAAGAAGGCCGCAGCCGATGCAACATCTTCTTGTCAGCATCTGCATGTCTCCCTAGCAGAGATTTGGAAATCTTCGGCAGGCCTCCGAGGTGCCGCTTGTCTGGGGCGGGGCATTCGCCGGCGGATTTGGCACGCTTCCGGGAGTTGGAGCCGCGGTTTGCGGGAGCGGCACGGGTGGAGCCGGCAGGGACTGGGGCGTGGAGCCGATGTTGAAGTTCGCGTATTCGATCCGGTTGGTATAGAGGCTGATGCCCAAGAGCCAGGTCGACACGCCCTGCTGATGCTGCGCGACCAAGGAATAGACCGGTCCCGCAGGGAGCTGGGTCTGCCCGTTCAGGACGACGTTGGTCACCTGCCCGAGTTGGACCAGTTGCGGGTAGACGCCGCTGTTGCCCGTCTGCATCGCGATCGTCTGCCAGAGCTGCGGGCCGTACCAGGTCCAATTCGGCGTGCCTGTCTGCAATTGCTGGATCACCGCCGTCAGGATTTGCCGCGGGTCCGCCTGCGCCGCCGCGGTCCGCGTCCCCTGCGTCTGAAGCAGGCAGGCCAACACGGCCGCGATCAAAAACCGGGTCGATCCCTTCGACATCATCTGCATTCCCCTGCACCCCAAACTACGAAGCCAAAGCCGCCAGTTGCACCGGCATCTCGATCGGTCAGTCAGCCGATCACCTGTTGATCTGCCCGGTCGAACTCCTGATATCCGGCATCGTCGAGGGCACGACGATCGGCCGCTCCGGGACTGGACGATCGACATCAGGAGCAATCCTGAACGTACTCGACCCGCCGCCCGTGCCGGATCCCGACCCAATGTCGGAGCATTGGATCCTGCACGCCATCTTGCTTCGGTCGCAGGTGCAGCCTTCGGCGATCCGGCTGAACAACTCAGCGCGAGGCAGCTGAAACGCGATCAGCGCCAGACTGGCCAGCATCAGTGTCTTGCGTGTGCTCATCCTTCACTCCACAGGCCTCAATCGAACGCTCTTGAAACCGACCACGACCGGGCGCGGCAGCAGCGTATCCGGCAACAGCACGTTCGACGTCGCGCGGCGCTCGAACGCGATCGCCCCGCCCGGCGCACCGTTCGGGCCAGCCTGCGGCGTCGGAGCGGGGGATTGCGGCTTGCCGTCGCCGCTCGCGCCTGCAGCCACGGGGGCCGCCTGCGCGGCCGCCGCCGGCAATACAGCCTGCTGGTTCACCCCCACGTTCCCCCGCGTACCGCCATCCTCGCCCATGCTGGTTTGAATCGAGCGTGCCAGGAACACGCGGCTGACAAGCGCGAGCTCGACCGAGAAGCGCGGCCGCTCAACGCCAGTCTTGCGATCCTTCACCTTGTCGTCGATCCTCTTGCCGATCAGGATCGAAAGCTGTTTGCGCAACCCTTGCTGCGTGCAGAACCCTTTCGTCGCGTCATCTTCGCAGAAGTCGAGCAGCCGAAGCTCCGCCGGCACCGCCGGAACACCATAGGTTTCGGTGGCTGAAAACCTGACCTCGACAGTTTCGGTCGAGCTTGCATCGGCACCAAATCCGCCGCCCAACAACTGGGACGTCGCGCTGGCGCTGCCGCTTGCCCGTTTCACATTGGTGATGGTGAAGCGCGGAAACAGCACGAGCGGAAGGGTGGTCCGGGTCGCGGGCGGCTTAAACAGCGAGTCGGTGGCGACCGTCTGCGGCCAGACCTGTCCGTCATGGTCGGGGCGGGCATTCGTGGCGGGGAATTGATAGACGGCCCGATAAGCATCCTCGATTTCCGAGGTCATATCGAGATGCAGCAATTTGATGGAGCGACCCGCGAACGGCTCGTCCGTCGCCGAATCGCTGACCGCGTCGTCGGAGATCATCGCAAAGACATCGCCGACCTGGATGTCCTCGATGGGTGGATAGACCGGCTCGAAACCGAGTTTCTGGATCGCCTCGTTCCATTGCTTTGCGACCGAGAGCTTGGGCTGCTCGCCAGTCTCGGCCCAACGCACCAAAGCGAATGTCGCGGCTGCCACAACGATGAAGCCCGCCCCCACAATCCAGGTCTTGAAACCGTTCCTTGCCGGGGCAGGCGTGCCGCTCGCCGGAGAAGCCACTTCGCCCGGAGGACCACCCATGATCCAACTCTCTATTGTGCGGCGCAGCCCTGCGGCCAGGACGCCTTGCCAAAACATTTTCCGCGAACCCAGCTTTACTGGTGCTCACTCACGATGGCCGCTCCATCGACAATCAATCGCGTCTCAGGATGCGGCTTCGTTCACAAAACAGGCCTTCAAACAATACGTGTCACTAAACATGAAACTCGCGCTGGTTGCCACTGGCAATTCGCACAATTCCGGAGTTGGCGGTCCTGCCGCGCGGCTGGGAGCCGGGTCGTAATGACGCACGCAGGCCCAACCGCCGTCGTGCCGTAGCTGGCCTGCAGGTTCCTGCTCCGCGAGAGGGAGCTGAGGCTCCACACCGATGCCCTGCCAGCGCGCATCAGCGGCAACGCCAGGGACGCTTGCCAGACGCCTGAAAACGCCAGCTATTTCAATACGATCCATATCCATCCATGCTTGACCGACATGGTCGACCATTGCGCGGCGGCGCTAACATTCCCATCGACGGGCACTACATGTGAAGCCCAATGCGCATCCACTCACCGGTCCCCTCCCCATGATCCCCTTCTCCGTGCTCGACCTCGCCCCCATTCGCCAAGGCGGCGACGCGGCGCAGGCCTTCCGCAATTCGCTCGATCTGGCCCAGCACGCGGAGAGGTGGGGGTTCAAGCGGTTCTGGCTGGCCGAGCATCACAACATGACGGGCATCGCCAGCGCGGCGACGTCGGTGGTGATCGGACACGTCGCGGGGGGCACGAAGACGATCCGCGTCGGCTCCGGCGGGATCATGCTGCCGAACCACTCGCCGCTGGTCATCGCCGAGCAGTTCGGCACGCTGGAATCGCTCTATCCCGGACGGATCGATCTCGGGCTCGGGCGGGCGCCGGGCACCGACCAGTTCACCGCGCGGGCGCTGCGGCGCGACCTCGCCACCACGTCCGAGAACTTTCCGCATGACGTGCTGGAGCTGCAGGCGCTGCTCGGCGACGTGCAGCCGAACCAGGCGATCCGCGCCGTGCCCGGCATGGGGACCAAGGTGCCGCCGTGGATTTTGGGATCGAGCACGTTTGGCGCGCAGCTTGCCGCGATGCTCGGCCTGCCCTTCGCCTTTGCCTCGCATTTCGCGCCGCAGATGATGATGCCGGCGCTGCGCGAATATCGCGCGCGCTTCGAGCCCTCGGCACAGCTCGACAAGCCCTATGCGATGGTCGGCGTAACGTCTTCGCGGCCGAGAGCGACGCGGAGGCGCAGCGGATGTTCTCCTCGCTGCAGCAGCAGTTCATCAACCTGCGCCGCGGCACGCCCGGCCCGTTGCCGCCGCCGGTCGACGACATGGAGGCGCTGTGGTCGCCGGCTGAGAAGGCCATGGTCGGCCAGTCGCTGTCGTGCTCCGCGGTCGGCTCGCCCGATATGGTCGAAGCGAAGCTGAAGGCGCTGATCGCCGAGACCGGCGCGGACGAATTGATGACGACGGGGCAGATCTACGACCACGCCGCGCGGCTGCGCTCGTTCGAGATCGCAGCAGAGATTCGCGACCGCCTGGCGGCGCAGCCGGCCCGGTGATCACACCGGGGCCGGACGTCGGCGATGCCCTCCGAGCGTGGCAAATTCGCGCAGATTGCAGTTGCGGCCTTGGCGTCCTACACTCGGTGCCTGGAAGGGTAGCGTAGCGCCGATCCCTCAAAGCCTGATCGTAGGCCGCCGATGGACGTGGTCCGCAGTCGCGCATTCGATTTCGTCGAGACGGTGCGGCAGCTTCCGGACGCCGCGAGCATTCTGGATGCGATGAGCCGCACGCTCGGCCAGCACGGCTTCGACTATTTCTGTACTTCATATGTCGCCCCGCTGTCGACCGAACAGCCGCGCGAGGCGGTTCTCGCCGAACGGTTGCCGGCCGGCTTTCTCGATATGTATTCCGAGGCGCAGTATGTGTGGCACGATCCTGCGCTGCGTCATTGCAGGACAACGCTTCAGCCGTTCCGCTGGTTCAGGGAAGCGCCGTACGATCCGGAACGGGAGCCGCGCGCCGTCGAGCTCGTGCGACGCGCCCGCGACTTTGGCATGGTGGATGGCGTGGTGATCCCGGTCATCTCGCCAGCGGGCCGCACCGGCCAGGTGTGGTTCGGCGGCGCCGAGATCGACCTGCCGGAGCGCGATCTCCCCGCGCTCCACCTCATGGCGCTTTACGCCTTCGACCGGGTGCTGGCGCTGCGCGGCCGGCCCGAGGCTCCGCAGCTCGTACTGTCCTCGCGTGAGCGCGAGGTGCTGACGCTCGCGGCCGTCGGGCGATCCAGCGACGAGATCGCCGACGCCTTGACCATTACGGTACGCACCGTGAAGGCGCACATCAGCAGCTGCTGCAAGAAGCTCGGCGCAGCCACCCGCACGCAGGCCGTGATGATCGCCATGCGCGACCGGATCATCTCGCCCTGAGCGTGAATGGCCGATCGCGACCGGAGCCGATCAGTCGGCAAAGCCGAACAGCTTGGCCGGATTGTGCACCAGAATCTTTTCCAGCTCGGCCTGATCCAGCGCGTAGCGGTACATCAGCTCGAGCAGATCGGCATCGTTCGGCGGCTGCTTCACCGAGACCGGATGCGGCCAGTCGCTGGCCCAGACGCAGCGATCGGGGGCGGCCTCGATATAGGCGCGCGCGATCGGGATCACGTCGTCGTAGGGCGCACCGGCCTTCGAGGTCTTCTCGCCGAGCGAAAGCATCACCCAGAAATTGCCCTTGGCCAGCAGCTCCAGCATCTTGCGCAGGTTCGGATCGTTCCTGCCGGCCTCAGGGTCAGGCCGCGCCATGTGGTCGATCAGCACGGGCACGTCGAGGTTCTCGTATTTGGCGACGCTGGAGACGATGCCGTCCTTCTCCGGCTGGATCTTGACGTACCAGCCGAACTCGCGGATGCGGGCGATGGCGCGGGCGAAATCGGCGTCCGACAGCACCGCGCCGAGTTCCTGGCGGAAGCTGAAGCGGGCGCCGCGCACGCCGGCGTCGTGCAGCTTGGCGAGATAGGAGTCGCTGGCTTCCGCGAACACCAGCGCATTGGCGCAGCCGCGATAGTTCGGGCCCATCGCTTTGAGCCCGTCGAGCACGACGGCATGGTCGGCGCCGTAGGTCGTGGTCTGCACGATGATGCCGCGCTCGATGCCGAGCGCCTTGTGCATGCGCAGCGCCGCTTCCCACGTCGCGGTCGGCATCCGATAGGCGGCGCCGGGACGTTCCGGATATTTCTCGATCGGCCCCAGCACGTGGAACTGGCTGTCGATGGTCTTGGGCGGCGGCGCCTTGATCGGACGGCGCGGGTTGGGGTCGAACGGCAGATAGGTCGGCATGCGCTAGAACTCCTCAGTCGATCACGGCGGTGAAGTCGCACTGCACCAGCGCGCCGCCATCCATGTTGTCCATCGGCAGCGCGTGGCGTGCCGGGCGCGAATGCTCGTCCGGAAACATTTTTAGCCATTCGACATTGAGGGGTCCGCGCTGCGCGCGGTCCTTCAGCCACACCGTCATCTTGATGATGTCGTCGGCGGTGCCGCCGGCGGCCTCCACCGTCGCCTTCATATGCGCGAACATGTTGGCGCATTGGGCATCCAGGCTTTCCGGCATCGCATTGGTCGCGGGATCGCGGCCGAGGATGACGCCCGACATCACGAGATTGCCGATGCGGCAGGCGTTCGGAATCGGGTTGACGTGCTTGAAGCCTCCGATGTGGATGCTCTTGCGCCGCGTTTGGCCACTCATGGTGCGCTCCCTGCTTGTTATTGTTTCAGACGAACTGGCATGACACGGAGCCGAAGGCGCCGTAGTCGGCATGGAAGGTGTCGCCGCGGCGGATGTCGACCGGACGCGTGAACGATCCCGCCAGCACCACCTCGCCGGCTTTGAGATGTTCGTCATGGGGCGCGAGGCGGTTGGCGAGCCAGGCGATACCGTTGGCGGGGTGATTGAGCACGCCGGCTGCAAGGCCGGTCTCCTCGACCTCGCCATTGCGGAACAGTAATGCGCCGATCCAGCGCAGATCCGCATCCATCGGGCGGATCGGCCGGCCGCCGAGCACGAGTGCGGCATTGGCGGCGTTGTCCGAGATCGTGTCCATGACCTTGCGCGTCTTGCCCGTTTCCGGGTCGACGCGGTGCATGCGCGTCTCCAAAATCTCCAGCGCAGGCATGACGTAGTCGGTGGCGTTGAGCACGTCGAAGATGGTGCAATCGGGTCCGCGCAGCGGCGCCTTCAGCACGAAGGCGAGCTCGACCTCGATTCTTGGCGCGTGAAAGCGGTCGAACGGAACAGGCGTGGCATCGGCGTAAAACATGTCGGCGAACAGCACGCCGTAGTCGGGCTCGTTGATGCCGACCGCGTTCTGCATCGCCTTCGAGGTCAGGCCGATCTTGTGGCCCTTGATGATGCGGCCGCGGCCGAGCTGGAGCTTGGTCCAGGCGCGCTGGACGGCGTAGGCGTCCTCGATGCTGAAATCGGGATAGTCCTTGGTGAACATCGGGATCAGCGATTTGGTGCGCTCGGCTTCATCGAGGCGCGCGGCGAGGCGTTCGATGGTGGCGGTATCCAGCATCATCTATTGCTCCGTGGCAACCGTGTTGCGCAGCACGCCGATGCGGCTCGACTCGACCTCGACGACGTCGCCCTCCTTGAGCCAGCGCGGCGGATCGAAGCGCGCGCCCGCGCCCGTCGGCGTGCCCGTCACGATCATGTCGCCGGGCTTGAGGGTCGCGAAGGTCGAGAGATAGGAGATCAGGAAGTCGAACGGGAACATCAGCCGCTCGGTGGTGTCCTGCTGCCTCACCTCGCCGTTGACGCGCGTTGTGATGTCGTGGGGACCACGCGGGTCGAGCTCGTCCGCGGTGACGATCCACGGGCCGATGCTGCCGGAGCGGTCGAAGTTCTTGCCCTGCGTGACGTTGAACTTGCCGTGGCGCAGCCAGTCGCGGATCGTGCCCTCGTTACACAGCGTCATGCCGAAGATGTGCGACCACGCTTTTTCGCGCGGAATGTGGCGACCGCCCTGCCCGATCACGATGACCAGCTCGCCTTCATAGTCGAGCTGGTCCGAGACCTTGGGCTTCTCGATCGGCTGGCCGGAGCCTGATATCGAGGACATGCTGCGCACGAACAGGCTAGGGTATTTGGGCAGGTCCGAATTGTCTTTGTATTCCGCATTGCGCTCGGCGTAGTTGACGCCGATGCACCAGAGCTTCTCCGGCGCCAGCACCGGCGGCAGCAGGACGAGCTGGTCCAGCGCATGGTCCGGCTGCTGTCCCGCGACGGCATCCTGCGCGTCGGCGCGTGCGTTGGCCGCGATCAGCGCCTTCACGTCCGAATAGTCGCGGCCGATGCGCCTGGTCAGATCGACCACGCCGCCGTCCACGGCCGCGCCATAGCGCGCCTCGCCGTCCAGGAGATAGCTCAGCAGTCGCATTGGATGTCCTCCGATGATCTTGGGGCGGCGGCCGGCGATGAGGCGCGCGCGCTCAGTCTTTCGATTTGGGAGTCTGGAACACGGTGTTCAGCGTCACGATCTCGCCAAGCCGGGCGTAACGCGGGCCGCCGATGCGCGCGATCGGGTCGAGCGCCCTGGTCTCGACCTTGCCGTCGTTGACGAGGCCATCGCGCAAATGGAACAGCACGACCTCGCCGACGATGAGCCGGCTCTTGGCGTCACCGAATTCGAGACACTGCCGGAACCGGCACTCCATCGCGACCGGCGCGGCGGCGAGCCGCGGCACCTTGATGCGCTCGCTAGCGAGCGTTTCGAGCCCGAGATGCTCGACCTCGCTGACCTCAGGTGGATGCTCGACGGAGCTGTCGTGCAAGGCCTGCATCAGCGGGGTGTCGGCGATGTGGATCACATATTCCTCGGTATCGAGGATGTTGTGCGCGGTGTCCTTGTAGTCGGCGCCCTTGCGGCCGACGCTGATGGCGAGCATCGGCGGCTTCTGCGAGACGAAGGTGAAGGCGCTGAACGGGGCGAGATTGAGCACGCCCGTGGCTGACAGGCTCGTCACCCACGCGATCGGGCGCGGCACCACGATGCCGGTCATCAAGCGGTAGATGCGCTCGGCGCCGAGCTCGGTGGGGTCGATCCGCATCGATCAATCCGCCCTGATATTGGCCTTGCGCACCACCGGAATCCACTTGGCGTCCTCGCGCTCGAGATAGGCCTTGAATTCGTCCGGCGTCATCGGCGTGGCTTCGCCGCCGAGTTTTTCGAACTTGTCGATCACGGCGGGGTCCTTGAGAATCGCGACCAGCGTCTCGTGCAGCTTCTCGACGATGGGCGCCGGCGTGCCTGCTGGCGCGAACAGGCCGGTGAAGGTCTGGCCGTCGAAGTCCTTGTAGCCGAGCTCTGCGAAGGTCGGCACATCTGGCAGCGACTTCAATCGGTGCGGGCTGGTGACGGCGAGCGGACGGAACAGGCCGGCCTTGATGTGCTGGAGACTGACCGTGAGCTGGTCGAACGCGAACTGCACCTGGCCGCCCAGGAGATCGTTGATCGCCGGCGCGTTGCCGCGGTAATGCGCCGTGACCCATTGCAGCCCGAGGCTGGACTGCATCAGCTCGCTGAGCAGATGGTTGGTGGTGCCGGGGCCGGGCGAAGCCATGGTCAGCTTGCCGGGCTCGCGCCTGGTGAGATCGAGAAACTCCTTGAGCGTGGTCGCCTGCACCGACGGATGGACCTCGAGCACCAGCGGCGTCATCGAGATCGTCGAGATCGGGAGAAAGTCCTTCTTCCAATTATAGGCGTCGCGCTTGTTGATCTCGGTTGCAAACAGCACCGGGCCGTTGGCGCCGACGAACAGCGTGTAGCCGTCGGGCGCCGACTTGGCGAAGGCTTCGCCCGCGATCATGCCGCCGGCGCCGGCCTTGTTCTCGATGACGAAGGGTTGGCCGAGCTTTTCCTGGAGCTTGTCGGCGACGATGCGCGCGGCGCTGTCGACGTTGCCGCCGGCGGGATAGGGCACGATCAGCTTGACGTTGCGCGCCGGCCATTGCTGGCCCAACGCGGGCCCGGCCAGCATCGCAGTAACGGCAGCTATGGCAATCCAGATTAATCGCATGTTAACCTCCCGGCGGCGCTTCCAATTCCATATCGGGCGCCGATGACTTTCGTGCATGGCATCCCGATCGGAGGGCAATCTCCAGATGCGCGCTTGCCCTGTCGAGGGAATTGTGGCGTTCTTGTCCATATTATGGACAAGAGACGTGCAACGAAACTCGCCCGCAGCGCCGTGGAACCGCGACAAGGCGCGCAGGCGATCCGGCGCGCGCTCGCGGTGCTGCGCATTCTTGCCGCGGGGCGCGAGGACGGTGTGCCATTGGCCGAGGTGGTCCGCACCACGGGCCTCACCCGCCCGACCGTGCATCGCATCGTCCACGTGCTGATCGAGGAAGGCATCGTCGAGCGGCATGGCAGGAGCGGCCGCTACGCGATCGGCAACCAGGTGCCGGAGCTGGCGCTGGCACGCCCGCGGCCCTCGCGGCTCTTGGTCGCCGCAACGCCATCGCTGCAGCGCGCGTCTGCCGAGATCGGCGACACGCTGTTCCTGACCGTGCGCACCGGCAACGACACGCTGTGCGTCGATCGCCGGATCGGGGTCTATCCGATCCAGGTGCTGTCGATCGAGGTCGGCGCGCGGCGGCCGCTCGGCGTCTCCAGCGCGGGCGTTGTCATCCTCGCCGCGATGCCGGCGCAGGAGGCACGAAGGATCGTCGCGGCGAACGAGAAGCGGTTCGAGGCCTACCGGACCGACGTCGCGACCGTGCTCGGCGAGGTCACCGCCGCACGGCGCCTCGGATACGGCCTGAGAGAGACCGGCCTGGTGCAGGGGACGAAATCGATATCGACCTGGATCAAGACGCCGGACGGCCAACCGGCCGCGGCGATGACAGTCTCCGCCGTTCGCACGCGGCTCGGCCCCCGCCGCGAGCAGGAGGTCGCGGAGATCTTGCTGCGGGAAGCCCGGATCATCGAGCAGGCGATCGGGGACTAGCGCTGCGAGCCGCTTCTTCGCCTCTCCCCGCTTGCGGGGAGAGGCCGGAATTCGAGCGAAGCTTGAATTCCGGGTGAGGGGGACTCTCCGCGAGTCTAACTGCCACCGTTTTCGAGGAGAGAGCCCCTCACCCCAACCCTCTCCCCGTAAGAACGGGGCGAGGGGGCGCACTGCCGCTGTCGCGCTGTCAATGGGCTGACTTGGCACACACTTTTATGGCACAACGGCCGCCATCACCGACCGACCAACGAGGCCACGCATGCCCGCGCCGAAACCGCCTGCCTTCGAGACCCTGAGCCTGCATGCGGGCCAGCATCCGGATCCCACGACCGGCGCTCGGGCGGTGCCGATCTACCAGACCACGTCCTACGTGTTCCAAGATTCCGACCACGCCGCGGCGCTGTTCAATCTCGAACGCGCCGGCCACATCTATACCCGCATCTCCAATCCGACCACCGGCGTGCTGGAGGAACGGCTCGCCGCGCTCGAAGGCGGCGTCGGCGCGATCTGCACGGCCAGCGGCCAGGCGGCGCTGCATCTGGCGATCGCGACGCTGCTCAATGCCGGCGACCACATCGTGGCGTCGAGCTCGCTCTATGGCGGCACCATCAACCTGCTGGCGCACACGCTGCCGCGCTTCGGCATCACCACGACGTTCGTGAAACCGCGCGATCACGACGCATTCCGGTCGGCGATCAAGCCGAACACGAAGCTCGTGATCGGCGAGACCATCGGCAATCCCGGGCTCGAGGTGCTCGACATTCCCAAGGTTGCGGCGATCGCGCATGAGGCAAAGATTCCGCTTCTGATCGACAACACCTTCGCCACGCCCTATCTCAGCCGCCCGATCGAGCTGGGTGCCGACATCGTCATGCATTCGGCGACCAAATGGATCGGCGGCCATGGCATCGCGATCGGCGGCGCCATCGTCGACGGCGGCCGCTTCGACTGGCGCGCATCGGGCAAGTTCGGCGTGCTGACGGAACCCTATGGCGGTTATCACGGCATCGTCTTCGACGAGCAGTTCGGCACGGCCGCCTTCATCATGCGCGCCCGCACCGAGGGCCTGCGCGATTTCGGGGCCTGCCTATCGCCGACCAACGCGTTCCAGCTGCTCCAAGGCGTCGAGACCCTCGGCGTGCGCATGGACCGGCATATACACAACACGCATCTGGTGCTGGAAGCGCTGAAGGCCAACAAGGCAGTGGACTGGGTGCTGCATCCCTCGCTCGAAGATCACACGGACTATCAACTGGCAAAGACGCTGCTGCCGCGCGGCGCCGGCTCGATCGTGTCCTTCGGCATCAAGGGCGGGCGCCCCGCCGGGCGCAAATTCATCGAGAGCTTGCGCATGATCAGCCATCTCGCCAATGTCGGCGATGCCAAGACGCTGGTGATCCATCCGGCCTCGACCACGCATCAACAGATGGACGCCGAGCAGCTCAAGGCCGCCGGCATCGGCGAGGAGCTGGTGCGGCTCTCGGTCGGCATCGAGACCGCAAGCGACATCATCGACGACCTCAATCAAGCGCTGCGCATCTCGCAAAAGGCCTGACATCATGAAGCTCTCCGTCAACGGCACCGATGTGTTTGTCGCAACCGGCGGCCGCGACTTCGACAAATCCCTGCCCGCGGTCGTCTTCATCCACGGCGCCGGCTTCGACCATTCGACCTGGGCGCTGCATACGCGCTGGTTCGCCCATCACGGTTTTTCCGTTCTGGCGCCCGACCTGCCCGGCCACGGCCGCTCTACTGGGCCTTCACTCGGCAGCATCGCGGAGATGGCCGACTGGACAGCAGCGCTGCTCGAAGCGGCGGGAGCTGCGAAGGCGCATCTGATCGGCCACTCCATGGGATCGCTGATCTCGCTGGAAACGGTGGCGCGGCATCCGGACAAGGTCTCCGCGCTGAGCCTGATCGGCACCGCCGCGACCATGACGGTGGGCCCGGAGCTCCTGAAGGCCGCCGAAGCCAACTCGCAGGATGCCAACGACATGGTCTCGATCTGGGGCCTCGGCTTCAACGCCGAGCTCGGCGGCAGCCTGGCGCCGGGCCTGTGGATGCATGGCGGCGCGCAGGCGGTGCTCAGGGCATGCGAGCCGGGCGTTCTGTTCAGGGATCTGTCGGCTTGCAACTCCTATACGAATGCGCTTGCTGCTGCAGCGAGCGTGAAGGTGCCGACAACGCTGATCCTGGGCGAAAAGGACATGATGACGCCGGCCAAGGCGGGCAAGGCGCTCGCCGCCGCGATCCCGCATGCAAAGACCGTCGTGGTGCCCGGCGCCGGCCACATGATCATGGCCGAGCGGCCGGACGAGTTGCTGGCGGCGCTGCGGAACTAAACGGATCGATCTTCCGTCTTGCGCGTTGCGGTCAGACATCCCTCTCACTCTAGAAGGGGAACTAGACCATGCCGAGACAGGAAGTCATTCGCAAAGCGAGGCAAGACAAGCGCGCCGGCAAGTCGGCCAGCACGCAGGCCGGCGAATTCGTCAAGGACGAGATCGACAGGATCCGCAAGGGCAAGCACGGCGCGCGCTCGACCAAGCAGGCGATCGCGATCGGCCTGTCCGAGGCGCGCCGGGCCGGCGTCGATCTGCCGCCACCGAGCAAGGGACGCACCAAGAAGGCGACGCGGCGCAGCGCCAAATATGCCTATGAGGTCGGCCAGGGCAAACGCACGCCGAAGCGGAGGCCGAAAGTATCGCGCGCCGTCACGAACGTCCTGAAGAAGGAGCCGCGCTCCACGGCATCGCGCGGCGCACTGTCGAAACAGGCCAAACGTGCCGCAAGCCGCCGAACCGCAGCGTCCCGCTCTGCCACGGCGCGGAAGGCGAGCCGCACCAAAGGCGCCAAGGTCCGCTCCGCTGCCGCCAAGAAGGCGGCGCGCACCAGGGCGCGCCGCCGGAGCTGATCAGTCGCGCCGGTTCAAGAACCCGGCGTCCATTTCCAGACGATGTCGGAGACGTTGACCGGCTTCGGGATCAGGCCCAGCTTTGCGAAGCAATCGGCGACCGCTTGCTGGCTCCTGACCACCTCGGCGTCGAGCGGCACTACGCGGAAGTTGGAGCGATCCACGAAACGCCTGACGGCCTCGATGTCAACGCCGGTCGCGTCTGCCTGGGCTTTGGCGACGTCCTCGTGGTGTTCGTTGGCCCAGACGCCTTCGGACGCGAAGGTGGTGTTGAGCTTGGCGACCAGCGAAGGAAATTTATCGACGAAATCCGTGTTGGCGATGTAGAACGCATTCGGCTTGTGCACGTCCTTGTCGAAGGCGATCACGCGCGCGCTCTCCTTCAATTCGGCGAGCGCCAGATAGGGATCCCAGATCGACCAGGCATCGACCGAGCCCTTGACGAAGGCTGCCGTCGCATCGGCCGGGGCGAGCGGCGCCGGCGTGATATCGGACCAGGACAGGCCGGCCTTTTCGAGCGCAGCGACCAGCAGATTATGCGCGCTCGATCCCTTGCCGAAGGCGACGCGCTTGCCCTTGAGATCGGCGAGCGAGCGAATCGGCGAATCCTTCGGCACGATGATCGCCTGGGTGTTGCCGTCGGATTTCACCGCAGCGACGTAGCGGATCTTGGCGCCGCCGGCCTGCGCGAAGATCGGCGGGGAGTCGCCGACATAGCCGAAATCGACGCTGCCGACATTGATGGCCTCCAGCAGCGGCGGACCGAACTGGAAGTCGATCCACTTGATCTCGATGCCGAGCGGCTTGAAGGCGTTTTCCAGAGTCTGGCGCTGGCGCACCGCCGGGAAGAAACCACCCTTCTGCGTGCCGATGCGGATTTCCGCCGGCTTGTCCTCGGCGTGGGCGGGTACAGCCAGGGCCGTCGCAAGCAACAGCGTCGTAGCCAGAATGTGTCGTCGATTGATCATAACGCGGTCCTTTCGGTGGGATCAGTTGGCGAAAAGTTGCGAGCTCGCGCGACGGCCACGCTCGGAGAACACCGCACGGGCGGCGCGCTCGGCCTCGCGGGCCGAACGGAACTGGCGGCCTTCGAGGCTGTCGAACAGGCGCTCGGAGGAGAAGAAGCGGAAGCCGCGCTCATCACGCGTGATGATGCCGGCGGCGCGGTCGTGGATTTCGATGATGTAGGCGTTCGACTGGATCTGGGACATGACTGCTCGTTCGCCGAAGTTCGGCGTTTCTGTCTTGGGATTTTCGGTGGAAGGTGCTGCTAGGAAACGGTCAGCAGCAACAACAGGCGCCCGTGGCCGCAGAGAAACAGCGCCGCGTCATGCACGCATGCATGTCGTTCTGATTGCGCTGGCGATCGGTTTTCATAATGCGGCTTCAGGCTCGATGAGCAGTTTCGGTGCCTCGAATATCGAGCGATCGGCAGGATTGGTCAATGAAATGGCTATCCATATTTACGGCGCGCGCGCTGGGCGGGTTCTCCCGCCGCAAGCACGGACAGACGGATTCATCTCGCGATGAGTTCAACGCGCGCGGGCAGCGGGCATGATACGCTCCCAACGCCAATGATATGGGAGGTTCCAGGCATGGCGGATGCTCTGAAGGGGCGCACGGCGCTCGTGACCGGCGGCTCGCGCGGAATTGGCGCGGCCGTCTGTCGCGTGCTGGCCGAAACAGGTGCAGCGGTTGCGATCAACTGCCGCGAGAGAATCGGGCAAGCCGAGCAGCTGGCGGGCGAGATCGGCAAGCAGGGCGGCCGCGCCATCGTGGTCGCCGCCGACGTCTCGCAGCGCGAAGCCGTGGCTGATATGGTCGAGCGAGTCACGGCCGGGCTCGGGCCGATCGACATCCTCGTCAACAATGCCGGCATTGCGATCACGCGCGGCGTCGACGATCTCACCGAGGATGATTTCGACCGCACCATCCTGGTCAACCTGAAATCCGCTTTCCTGTGCACGCAAGCGGTGCTGCCATCGATGCGCGCGCGGGCATGGGGCCGCATCGTCAACATCTCCTCGGGTGCCGCGCGCGGTGCGGGCTCGATCGGCCCGCACTACAATGCGTCAAAGGCAGGCATGGAGGGCCTGACGCGCGGCTATGCGGCGCGGCTGGTGAAGGAGGGCATCACCGTGAACGCCGTGGCGCCATCGCTGATCGAGACCGACATGATGAGCGGCCAGCTCCAGCTCGTCGGCCGCATCCCCCTCGGCCGCTTCGGCACGGCGGATGAGGTGGCGAAGGCCGTGATGCTGCTGATCGACAATGCCTACATGACCGGACAGACCATCGCGCTGAGCGGCGGGATGGCGTTTAATTGAAGCGGAGCGGCGGGCTCTTCTTCCTTCTCCCCTTGTGGGAGAAGGTGGCGCGAAGCGCCGGATGAGGGGTATCTATCCGCGCGCAACACTCTTCGTGAGGATGGAGACCCCTCACCCGTCTCGCCGCTTCGCGGCGAGCCACCCTCTCCCACAAGGGGAGAGGGGAAGAAGGAACTCACCACATCGTTGCCGCCGCCCGTTCCGGCCAGATCCGGTCGTACTCCGCACCGCCGACCTTGTTGTCACTCATCTCCGCAAGAATCTGCCCCGGCGTCGGCAGCGTCTTCGGATCGACGCGCTTGTCGGGATTCCAGAGGTCGGCGCGGACGATGGCGCGGGCGCATTGGAAGTAGATCTCGTCCACGTTCATCACCATGACGCTGCGCGGCGCCTTGCCCTCGACCTTGAACGAGGCCAGCAGCTCCGGATCGATCGACAGATGCGCGCGGCCGTTGGCCCGCACCGCATTGCCGGAGCCGGGAATCAGGAACATCAACGACACGCGCGGGTCGCGCACGATATTGCGCAAGGAATCGACCCGGTTGTTGCCGCGGCGGTCGGGGAGCATCAAGGTCTTGGGGTCGTGGATGCGGACGAAGCCGGGCAGATCGCCGCGCGGAGAGCAGTCGATTCCCTCGGGCCCGATGGTGGCGAGCGCGGCGAACGGCGCCTTCTCGATGAAGATGCGGTAGAGCGGGGTGACGTGGTCGGCGACTTTCACGGTCGAGGCGTCATTGGTGGCGCCGTAGATGGCTTCCAGCTGTTCGATCGTTTCGATCACCGTCATCCCACACTCTCTCTATCGCGCCGACAACTCGTCTTGCCAGCCTTGATTCCTGATCACGCGCACCAGCTGGCGGCTGTGATAATCCGCGCTGCCGGCATTGAGAATGGTGACATCCGCCTGCGCCGACGCGTCGTCGACGCTGCGCGACAGCCGCTCGCCGATGTCGCCGTCGCTTTTCCGGGCGCGCGCGGCAAGCCGCTGCGCCAATACGTCCGGCGGCGCTGTGATCGCGACCACCACGACCTCGGCATAGGCCCGGCGCAAGGCTTCGATCACGGTGCGCGAGACGTTGACGACGATGGTGCGGCCCGCGCGGATGTCATCGTTGATCTCGAGCGGCAGTGCATAGGAATGCCCATGCGCCTCCCAGTGCACGGCGAAGTCGCCGTGCTCGCGCGCGCGGCGGAATTCGTCGGGGCTGACCGCGATATTGTCTTCATCGGCCGAGGACGCACGCGTCACGATGCGGCGCGGGAAGACGATGTCGGGATCGTCGCTGCAGACTGCTTGCGCCAGCCGCAGCAAAGTATCCTTGCCGGCGCCGCTGGGGCCGACCACGAGCACGAGCCGGCCGGGGCCGATTGCACCGGTCTCGCCCTCGGCCGTGGTCATGGCCTCGCTCATGCCACGCGGTGTCCTTCGCGCCAGACGCTGCGGACCACGGGAACGTGGCCTGCGACATGGACGCGGATCAAATCGGCGCGCTTGCCGGTCGCGACCTCGCCGCGGTCGGTGAGGCCGACCGCCTCGGCGGGCGCCTTCGTCACCGTGCGAACCGCTGCCGGAAGGCTGATCGCGGGCACATGCTCGGGCAATTGCAGCGCGGCCATCAAAAGGCTCGACGGGATGTAATCCGACGACAGGATGTCGAGCAGGCCTTCGCGCGCGAGATCGACCGCGGCGATGTTGCCGGAGTGCGAGCCGCCGCGCACCACGTTCGGCGCGCCCATCAGGATGTCGATGCCGGCCTGATGCAGGCCGCGTGCGGCCTCCAGCGTAGTCGGGAATTCCGCGACCGAGACGCGGTCGCGCACGGCGTCCGCGACGTTCTCCTCGGTGGTATCGTCGTGGCTCGCCAGCGGAATGTTGTACTCATGCGCCAGCGCCACGATCTCGCGCATGTTCGCCGCGGCATAGAGCCTCTGATATTCGAAACGCTTTGCGAACAATTCGTCGAGCTCGGCATCGGTCTTGCCGCCGCCCTTGCCGCGGTAATAGTCGCGCAGCTTGATTTCGTCGCGGAACTGGCGCTGACCGGGCGTGTGGTCCATCAGCGACATCAGCTTGACGTCCGGACGGTCGATCAGCTCCTTGGCCTCCTCGACCACGCTCGGCATCGGGATCTCGCAGCGCAGATGCAGGAAGTGATCGGCGCGCAGCAGGTTGGCCTCGCGCGCATTGGTGATCGCGGCGGCGAGCACGCCGGCGCGGCCATCGACCTCCTCGGCGCCGTCCTCGCGCCAGACCCGGAGCGAATCGAATACGGTGGTGATGCCCGAGGTCGCAAGCTGGCCGTCATAGGAGATGACGGCGGCGACCGGATTCCAGAACACCTTTGGCCGCGGCACGTAATGCGCTTCGAGATGGTCGGTGTGGAGCTCGATCAGGCCGGGCATGATCAAGTCGCCGCCGGCATCCTCGGCGCCCGCGGGCGCCCTGCCCTCGCCGATCTCCGCAATGCGGCCGTCGGCAAGCGCGAGCCAGCCCTGCTCGATCACCCGGTCAGCCAGCACGATCCTGGCATTGGCGATCATGGATTCCTTCTTCATTTCCCCGTTCCTTCAGGCCGCGGCGGCAAAGCTGGTGACGTCAACGATGCGGTCGGCAATCAGATGACGGATTTCGTCGTCATGGACAATGGCGACCATGGCGACGCCCTGATGTTTCTTTTCAGCGACCAGCTCGACCACCACGGCGCGATTGGCGGCATCCAGCGAGGCGGTCGGCTCGTCCAGCAGCAGGATCGGCAGATCCGAGATGAAGCCGCGCGCGATGTTGACGCGCTGCTGCTCGCCGCCGGAGAAGGTCGCGGGCGGCAGCTGCCAAAGTCGCTCGGGGATGTTGAGGCGATGCAGCAATTCGCCGGCGCGCGCCTGTGCGTCGGCCCGGCTCATGCCGTTCACGATCAGCGGCTCCGCGACGACGTCGATGGTCGCAACCCGCGGCACGGCCCGCAGGAACTGGCTGACATAGCCGATGGTGGAACGGCGGATATTGAGCACCTGACGCGGCTCGGCGGTGGCGAGATCGACCACCTTGCCGCGATGGCGGATGCCGATCCGGCCGCTGTCGCAGCGGTAATTGCCGAAGATCATCTTCAGGATCGACGACTTGCCGGCGCCGGATGGGCCCGACAGCACGACGCACTCGCCGGGATTGACCTGGAAGGTCACGCCGCGCACCACCGGCAGCTCGATGCCGCCCTGCAGGTGCATCGTGAAGGTCTTGCCGGCGTCGGTGATGTCGATCATGGCGGTCATTGGAGGGCTCATATCGTAAAGTTCATGGCGGCAGGATCGAGGAGACGAGGAGCTGGGTATAGGGCTCGCGCGGATCGTCGAGCACCTGATCGGTCAGGCCGGTCTCGATGACGCGGCCGCCTTTCATCACCATCACGCGGTGCGACAGGAGGCGCGCCACCGCGAGATCGTGGGTGACGATGATTACGGCGAGGTTCAGCTCGGCGACGAGGCTGCGCAACAGGTCGAGCAGGCGGGCCTGCACGGAGACATCGAGACCGCCGGTCGGCTCGTCCATGAACACGAGCCGCGGCTCGGTGACGAGGTTGCGGGCGATCTGGAGGCGCTGGCGCATGCCGCCGGAATAGGTGCGCGGCGCATCGTCGATGCGCGCTGTGTCGATCTCGACGCGGGTGAGCCAGTCGGAGGCGGTGTCGCGGATGCGGCCGTAATGATTCCAGCCCACCGCCATCAGCCGCTCGCCGACATTAGCGCCGGCGGAGACCGCCATGCGCAGGCCCTGCGCGGGATCCTGGTGCACGAAACCCCAGTCGGTGCGGAACAGGAAGCGCCGTTCGGCTTCGCCCAGCGTGGCGAGATCGCGGGTGACGCCGTCGCGCATCCGGTACGACACGTGGCCCGCGGTCGGCGTGAGCTGGCCCGACAGCATCTGCAGCAGCGTCGACTTGCCCGAGCCGGATTCGCCGACGATCGCCAGCACCTCGCCGGGATAGAGCGAGAACGACACGTCGCGGCAGGCATTGATGCGGCCGAACGACTTGCTGAGGGATGTTGCGACCAGCAGCGGCTCGTCGTTGTCGAGCAAATTCTGATCAGCCATGCGCGGCCTCCTGCGCCTTTTCCTTGTACGGCGCGGCACTGAGGCTGCCGTGATGGCCGGCGGCCTGGCGGCCCTCGCAATAATCGGTGTCCGAGCAGACGAACATGCGCCCGCCCTTGTCGTCGGTCACGATCTCGTCGAGATACGAATTCTCCGCCCCGCAGAGCGCGCAGGGCGCATTGAAGCGGTAGGGCTCGAACGGGTGATCCTCGAAATCGAGCGACACCACCTGCGTATAGGGCGGGATCGCGTAGATGCGTTTCTCGCGGCCGGCGCCGAACAATTGCAGTGCCGGGCTATTGTCCATCTTGGGATTGTCGAATTTCGGCGTCGGCGACGGGTCCATCACGTAGCGCGCGTTCACCTTCACCGGATAGGCATAGGCGGTGGCGATATGGCCGAAGCGGGCGATGTCCTCGTAGAGCTTCACATGCATCAGGCCGTATTCGGCGAGCGCGTGCATGCGCCGCGTCTCGGTCTCGCGCGGCTCGAGGAAGCGCAACGGCTCGGGGATCGGCACCTGATAGACCAGCACCTGGTTCGCACATAGCGCCGTCTCCGGGATGCGGTGGCGGGTCTGGATCACGGTTGCCTCGTCCGTCGCCGTCGTCGTCGCAACGCCCGCGGTCTTGGCGAAGAATTTGCGGATCGAGATCGCGTTGGTGGTGTCGTCGGAACCCTGGTCGATCACCTTCAGCACGTCCTGGGGCCCGAGGATCGCGGCGGTGACCTGCACGCCGCCGGTGCCCCAGCCGTAGGGCATCGGCATTTCGCGGCTGGCGAACGGCACCTGATAGCCGGGGATCGCGATCGCCTTCAGGATCGCGCGGCGGATCATGCGCTTGGTCTGCTCGTCGAGATAGGCAAAGTTGTAGGCGGGCGCGTTCATTCCGCGGCCTCCTTCATGGCATCGGGCGTGTTGGCATCGGCGAACGCTTTAGAGAACTCTTGGCGCAGCTTGCGCAAGAGGCCGAGCTCGGACTGGAAATCGACATAATGCGGCAGCTTCAGGTGCTCGACGAAGCCGGTTGCCTGGACATTGTCCGAATGCGACATCACGAACTCTTCGTCCTGCGCGGGGGCAAGCGCCTCCTCGCCGAGCTCACGCGCGCGCAGCGCGCGATCGACCAGCGCCATCGACATGGTCTTGCGCTCGCTCTGGCCGAACGCGAGGCCATAGCCGCGGGTGAAGCACGGCGCCTCGGTCGCGGAGCCCTTGAACTGGTTGACCATCTGGCACTCGGTGAGCTCGATCGCGCCGAGCGGCACGGCGAAGCCGACGTCTTCCGCGACAAATTCGACCTCGACCTCACCGAAGCGGATCTCGCCGACAAAGGGATGGTTGCGGCCGTAGCCGCGCTGGGTGGAATAGCCCATCGCGAGCAGAAAGCCTTCGTCACCGCGCGCAAGGTTTTGCAGACGCAAATCGCGGTCCGCGGGGAAATTCAGCGGCTCGCGGGTGAGATCGCCGACGCTGGCGCCGTCCGCGGCCTCGGGCGATGATTCGATCAGCCCGTCGCGGCCGAGAATGTCGGTCACGCGCGGCGTCGGCGCAGTCGAGGCTTCGGCCGCAGCCGGCCTCTCCGGCACAAAGCCTTCGGCGAGCGAAGGGTCGAGCAGGCGGTGCGTGTAGTCGAAGGTCGGCCCCAGGATCTGGCCGCCGGGGATGTCCTTGAAGGTCGCCGACACCCGCCGCTGCACCCGCATCGCGCCGGTGTCGACCGGCTCGCTGGCGCCGAAACGCGGCAGCGTGGCGCGGAAGGCGCGAACCAGAAAGATCGCCTCGATCAAATCGCCGCGCGCCTGCTTGATCGCAAGCGCCGCGAGCTCGCGGTCATAGAGCGAGCCTTCGCTCATGACGCGATCGACGGCAAGGCCGAGCTGCTCCGAGATCTGATCGAGGGCGATTTCCGCAACGCTTTCGTCGCCACGCCGCTTATGCGCGAGCAAGCGATGGGCGTTCTCGATGGCGCGTTCGCCGCCTTTGACTGCGACATACATGCTTTCAGCTTCCCTTGCTTACGACGCGCGTGGTGCGGGGGATCGCGACCACGGCGTCATCGGCGACCAGCACCACATCGATACCGCGCGGAAACAGCGCTTCGTTCATATGCAGGCGCTCGAACAGGTCGAAAGGCTTGATCGACGCCCGCAGCGTGGCGACACCATCGATGCCGGGGCCGCGCAGCTCGAAGCTGCGCCCGGAGGCGAGGCTGTCGACCTGGATGATCACGGTCGTCGACCGGTCCGGATACTCGCTCGTGCCGAGCGCGAAGCGCTCGAGCGAAGGCAGCGCACCGCCGTCGCCGATGAGCGCGAACGAGGCGATGGACGAATCCTGCACGACCGGCGCGCCGGTGTGGAACTTGAGCCACTTCGTCACGTCCGCGCTCTCCGCCATCCGCGCATCGAGCCAGAGCGGCGTGTCGTGATCGAACAGCGTCAGCGCGATCGCGGCGGTGCCGCGCATCATCGTATCAGGCGCCCCCGCCATCGGCACGATGCGCTGAACCGAGCCCGGCCGCGCCATGGCATCCATGACCGAGCGAAAGGTCGATTGCGCCGACAGCACCTTGTCGGCGAAACCCGGCGGCAGTTCCGCAATCGTGGTCATGATCTCACCCCTCACCGCGCACCATGGTGTAGAAATCAACCTTCGTCGCGGCGGTCGCTTCCGCCGCCTGCTTGCGCCTGACCATAAGCTGCTCGCGCAACGGCGCGATAACGTCGCGCTCCACCGCTCCGCCGAAATCGCGGGACTGCACCAGCGCATCGCAGAGCGCGATCAGCCGCGCCTTCTCACCGTCGCGGCCGAGCGTGTAGCCGAACCCGACCTCGCCGCTCGCAAGCCGCACCGCGGCGCGCGACACCGTGGCTTCGCCGAGATTGAACGGCGCGCCGTCGCCGCCGACCCGCCCGCGCAGCATGACGAGGCCGTTCTCCGGCGTGCGCAGGTCCTGATGGTCCGGCAAGGCCCGGTCCGAGGCCAAGTTGCGGAGGCGAGCGGCGATCTCGCCCGCCTCCGCGTGCGCCAGCACCGCCATTGCGGCCTTGCGCTGGGCTTGCTGATTGTTGTGCTGGGTCACCTGGTCCACCGAACCTTTTGACAGAACTTGCCGCATCGAAGTTGTCTATGATAATAGACAACTTCATAAGGACGCGCCATGACTGTTTCGTGACAATGCTGTGATTTCTGGAGTAGGTTTCCCGCGACATGAGCATGCAGGACACAGCCTCGTCGGGCGTCGCGCTATGGCGCCTCGTTGCCGACGGCATCGAGCGCGGCATCGCCGACGGCCGCTTTGCGGCCGGCGACAAATTGCCGGGCGAGATGGAGATCGCCGAAACCTATCGCGTCAACCGCCACACCGTACGGCGCGCGCTCGCGGCACTTGCCGAGCGCGGCCTGGTGCGCGCGGAGCGCGGCAGCGGAACCTATGTCGAGGCACAGAAGCTCGCTTATCCCTTGCGCTCGCGCACGCGCTTCTCCGAGATCGTCGGCGCGGATGGCCGCGAGCCGCATGGCCGGCTGATCGAGGCGACCGATGACGTCGCGACGCGCGAGCTCGCGCGGGAGCTGGGACTAAAGACCGGCGCGCCCCTGGTGCGGATCGAGGCGATCCGCCTTGCCGACCGTACGCCGATTTGCGTTTCCACGACCTGGCTGTCGGCGGACCTGTTCCCGGGTGCCGGCGCCGTGTTCGCGGCGACGCGCTCGATGACGAAGCTGCTGGAGCATTTTGGCGTCCGCGACTATCGCCGCGGCGCAACCCGAATCACCGCGGGCATCGTGGACGCGACCGATGCGGCACGTCTCGATCTAGCGCTGGGGCGGCCGATCCTGGTGGTGGACGCCACCGACCACGATCTCACGGGCAGGCCGCTGGTGACCAAGCACTCGCGGTTTGCGGCAGAGCGGGTGGAGTTTTTGGTGGAGTCGTAGCTCTCTCCACGACACCGGACCTGTAGGGTGGGCAAAGGCGCCCTTGCGCCGTGCCCACGATCTTTCTCGATCGTGAGAGGTGGTGGGCACGCTTCGCTTTGCCCACCCTACGGCACCTTTGCTCAGGCCACAGCCCTTCGCCCAATGATCGCAAAGCGCAGCTTGCCCGAGATGAAATCGATCGCGGCGACCGCGACCAGGATCATCAGGATCAGGAACGACACTTTCTGCCATTCCAGCACGCGGATCTGCTCGGCGAGCTGGAGGCCGATGCCGCCGGCGCCGACGATGCCGATGATGGTCGCCGAGCGCGTGTTGGATTCGATGAAATAGAGCACCTGTCCGGCAATCACGGGCAGCACCTGCGGCAGCAGGCCGAAGCGGATCTCGTGCAGCGCGCTGCCGCCGGAGGCGCGGATGCCTTCGACCTGCTTCTGGTCGGCGCCCTCGATCGCCTCCGAGAACAGCTTGCCGAAGGCGCCGAAATCCGACACCGCGATGGCGAGCACGCCGGCGAACGGGCCGAGGCCGACGACGTTGATCCACACCAGCGCCCAGATCAGGGTGTCGACGCCGCGGATCGAATCCAGGAAACGACGGACCGGGAAGCGCAGGATGTTCGACGGCACGATGTTGCGCGCGGCCAGCAAGCTCACCGGCAGCGCGAACACCGCTGCCAGCGTGGTGCCGAGCAGCGCGATCGAGAGCGTCTCCCCGAGCGCCTTCAGATAGACCGGCAGCGAGGAGCCGGGATCCGGCGGGATCATCATCAGGCTAATCCAGCCGAGCTGGTTGAGGCCGGCGAAGAAGCGCGACGGCGAGAAATCGAGATCGACGAGGGCGTAGATGAGAATCGCGAACGCCGCGACGATCATCGCGGGCGTCGCGAGCCGCGCCGAGGCCGGCCGATCGAACACATCGGGGTAGCGTGCACGCATCTCGCGCGTATCGACCTCCTGCGGCCTCGTCACGTCCGCGCCTCCTTGCCGAACAGGCGGCCGCGCAGCCAGCCGGTGGTGATGTCGATGATGAAGACCGTGACGATGATGGTGAGCAGGATGGCGCTGACGTCCGAATAGTAGAACTTGCGGATCGCGACGACGAGCTCCTGGCCGATGCCGCCGGCGCCGACGAAGCCCATGACGGAGGCTTCGCGGACATTGATCTCGAAGCGCAGTAGCGCGTAGCTGGCGTAGCCGGCGGTGACCTGCGGCACGATGGCGAAGCGCATGCAGGAGAGCCAGCTCGCCCCGGTCGAGCGGATGCCCTCGACCGGCTTCATGTCGGCATTCTCGACGATCTCCGAGAACAGTTTTCCGAGCGCGCCGGTGGAGTGGATCGCAATCGCCAGCACGCCCGCCATCGGCCCGAGCCCGAAGGCGATGACGAAGACCAGCGCGAAGACGATGCCGGGAACGGTGCGGGCGAATTCGAGCAGGCGCCGCACGGTAAAGCGCAGCCAGGGCGCGGGCGAGGTGTTCTCGGCCGCGAAGAAATTGAGGGCGAAGGCGAAGGTCGCGCCGATCAGCGTGCCGACATAGGAGATCAGCAGCGTCTCACCCAGCATCTTCAGCCATTTGCGCCAGCCCCAGAACCACTCGCCGACATCGGTCCAGACCCGCTGGCCGCTGTCGAGCGTGAGGATGCGGTCGAAATAGCTGACGAAGTTGCCGAAATAGGTGAACAGCGTGCGCAAATTCACTTCGGCGCCGATCGCGGCGAGAGCCAGCGCGGCGGCAAACACGCCCGCTCCCAACAGGAGACGAAGCCGCCTGCGTGAAACCGCCTGGCGATAGGCAGCGTTGAGCGCGGCGAGCTGCTGCTCGGGGAGGATGGAAACCGCTGTCGTCATGGGGTCGAAACAGGTCCCGTCAAAGAAAGAGCCGGGTCTTTGGGACCCGGCTCAGTCAGGTGCATCGTCCCGAAGACTCAGGACGCCTTCTTCTTACGCAGTGCGTCGACGAACTTGATCAGCTCGATCGTGCCATCCCAGTCCTTGGTGGTGGCGGGATGAAAGCCCTTCTTCTGGCCGTCGGAGAGACGGTCGAACGCGGCCTTGTCCTTGGCCGGCGCGTCGAAGAACGCCTTGGCAATGGCGGTCTTGGCGTCTTCCGGCAGGTCGGAATTGTAGGCATAGGGGCCGTTGATGATCGGCGCCGATTTGTGGATGATGCGGAAATCGTCCTTCTTCATCGCCGAGCCGTCGGCGTTCTTCAGCATCCCCTTGGTCAGCATCTGCGCCAGCGTGGAATCGTCGTCGCTGGTCCACTGGTTGGCAGCGACTTCGACCGTGCCCTGCGCCAGCGCCAGCATCGCGTTCTCGTGGCTGCCGGTGAAGACGACCTTGCCGAAATAGGCGTCGGCATCGTGGATGCCCATCTTGTCGAGCTCGAAGCGCGGCACGTTGTTGCCGGAGGTCGAGTTCGGGTCGACGAGGCCGAGGTTCTTGCCCTTCAGGTCGTCGATCTTCTTGTAGGCGCTGCTTGCCTTGACGAAGAACACCGAATAGTAGCCGGTCGAGCCGTCGGCGTTGATGTCGTTGGCGAAGGCCTCGGACTTGACGCCGGTCAGGCGGGCACGCGCGAACGCGGCCGAGCCGTAGCTGGCGATGTGGATATTGCCGGCGCGCTGGCCTTCGATCACCGCGGCATAGTCGTTGGCGATGCGCAGCGTGACCTTTACGCCGAGTTCTTTCGATAGATAAGTCATGAACGGTGCCCAGCGCTCGGTGACGCCCGACGCGTTCTCGGCCGGGACGACGGCGAAGGTCAGCTCGGGATACTTGGCCTTCCAGTCGTCGGCCGAGGCGGAGGCGGTGAAAGCGAGCGCAGCGGCGCCGGCCAGGATTAATCTGCGAGTGATCATGATACCCTCTTCATCGGTTGGGGGTCGGTTGACGCAAACTGGCAATTGAACAGGTGCGATGCGGCTTTAGGCGGCTGCGGCGGTTCCGAGCGCCGGCACGCCCTCGGGCGCCGGGACAGGCAGGCCACCCACGACGTCGGCAGCTTCGAGATCGTAGAGCTCGCGCGCGACGTGATCGGTCAGCGCGGCCGGCGCGCCGTCGAATACCACGCGCCCGGCGGCCATGCCGATCAGGCGGTCGCAGTAGGTGCGGGCCAAATCGAGCGAATGCAGGTTGCAGAGCACCGTGATACCGAAATGCTTGTTGATGCGCAAAAGCGCATCCATCACGATCTTGGTGTTGCGCGGATCGAGCGAGGCGATCGGCTCGTCGGCGAGGATGATGTCGGGCTGCTGCACCAGCGCGCGAGCGATCGCGACGCGCTGCTGCTGGCCGCCGGAGAGCTGGTCGGCCCGCTGGGCAGCGAGCGAAGCGATGTCGAACTGCTCGAGGGCCGACATCGCCAGCGCCTTGTCCTGCTCGGGCCAGGCCTGCGACAGCGAGCGCCAGGCGGGCATCGTGGCGAGACGGCCCATCAGGACATTGGTGAGCACGTCGAGCCGACCGACCAGGTTGAACTGCTGGAAGATCATCGCCGAGCGGGCGCGCCACTGCCGCAGCTCCTTGCCGCGCAGCAAGGTGACGTCGACGCCGTCGAACAGGATGCGTCCCCCGGTCGGCGTCACGAGGCGATTGATGGTCCGCAGCAATGTCGACTTGCCGGCGCCGGATCGCCCGATCACACCGACGAAGCCGCCGGGGGAAACTTGAAACGAAGCGTCGTCCACCGCGGCTTTCGCGCCGAAGCGACACGTCAGGCCTTCAACCACCAGCATACAGGGGCTCCAGAGTAGCTGGAGCCAACCGCTAACGCCCGTGCTTAACACTTGTGTGACACACGCGCTGCGATGCGGCGATCCTACGCACGTCATCCCCTGTCATCTCGTTGTCATGACATCGTCATCCAGCCGCTCGAAGAAAAACGCCCGCCCTCGCACTTCGGATGCAACATGGCCGCCAAAGCTCTTTCGGTTCAGCCGACCGTCGATCCCTCGGCCAAGCTGCACGAGACCAGGCTCGGCGCCTATACCGAGGTCGGCGCCCGCACCATCCTGCATGAAGTGGCGATGGGCGATTACTCCTATGTCGTGAACGACGCGCAGATCACCTACACCACCATCGGAAAATTCTGTTCGATCGCGGCGATGACCCGGATCAATCCCGGCAACCATCCGATGCATCGCGCCACGCAGGCGCACTTCACCTACCGCTCCAGCGCCTATTTCGAGGGTGCGAGCGACGATTTCGAGTTCTTCGACTGGCGGCGCCAGCATCACGTTCATATCGGCCATGACGTCTGGATCGGCCATGGCGCGATCGTGCTGCCGGGCCGCAACATCGGCACCGGCGCGGTGATCGCCGCCGGCGCGATCGTCACCAAGGACGTGCCGGCCTACACCATCGTCGCCGGCAACCCAGCCCGTATCGTACGGCGGCGGTTCTCGGAGGAGATCGCCGGACGCCTTGCAAAGCTTGCCTGGTGGGACTGGGATCACGACAAATTGCGCGCGACGCTGCCCGATTTCCGCAAGCTCGGGATTGAAGATTTCCTCTCGACATACGAAGCACGGGCAAGCTCACTCGCCAATTCCCCTGCCAGCAAACGAAGCGCGGTCGCGTGACAGACATATTCATCGAAGGCGGCCGGGCCTTGATCGGCGCCGAGCTCGCCGAAACCTCTCTTCTCGTCTCCGGAACGGACATTGCAGCGATCGATGCCTCTCGCGGCCGGGCGCGGCTGACGCTCGACGCGCGTGACCTGCTGGTGCTGCCCGGCATCGTCGATCTGCATGGCGATGCCTTCGAGCGGCAGATGATGCCGCGCGCCGGCGTCGACTTTCCGATCGACGTTGCGCTCGCCGACAGCGACCGCCAGGCGATCAGCAATGGCATCACCACCGTGTTTCACGCCACGACCTGCTCCTGGGAGCCGGGCCTGCGCAGCGCCGACAATGCGCGCGGCCTGATGGAGGCGATCGAGCGGCAGCGCCCGCAATTCGCCGCCGACACCCGCTTCCACCTGCGGCACGAGACCTACAATCTCGATGCCGAGGCCGAGATCGCACAATGGCTCAGCGAGGGCCGCGTCGACCTGTTCGCTTTCAATGATCACATGGACGGCACGGTCGCCGACATGGCCAAGCCGCGCAAGCGCAACCGCATGGTGGAGCGCACCGGGCTGTCGAGCGAGGATTTTGACAAGCTGGTCGAGCGTGTGGTCTCGCGCGCCGCCGAGGTGCCGGCTTCGGTATCACGGCTGGCCGCTTTTGCCCGCGCAGCCGAGGTGCGGATGCTCTCGCATGACGACGCGAGCCCAACGATGCGCCGGGACTTTCGCGAGCTCGGCGCCTTGATCGCGGAATTTCCGATCAACGAGGAAACGGCGCGGGCTGCGGCCAGCCACGGCGATGCCATCGTCTATGGCGCGCCGAACGTCGTGCGGGGCGGCAGCCACACCGGCTGGACCAGGGCCTCCGACATGATCGCCAAAGGGCTCTGCTCGGTGCTGGCGTCGGACTATTACTATCCCGCGCAGCTGCTCGCCGCGTTCCGCCTGGCCGCCGATGGCGTGGTGCCGCTGGCTCAGGCCTGGGATCTGGTCTCCGCCGGCCCGGCGCGCGCGACCGGCCTCACCGATCGCGGCCTGCTCGCGGAGGGGCGCCGCGCTGACATTCTCCTCGTCGACGACAGCGTGGAGCTGCGGCCGCGGCTGATCGCGGTGATCTCAGGCGGCAAGCTCGTGCATCTCACCGACGCGACGCGGCTGCTCACCACGGCAGCAACGCCGCGCGAGGCTATCGTTGCGGCATGAATTGGTTATGCTGAGGTAATGACAGGTTTCCCCCGCTACGCGATCTATTTTGCCGCCGGCAGCGACAGCGCCCTCTCCCGCTTCGGCGCCGAGCTGCTCGGCTATGACGCCTATACCGGAGACGAGCTGCCGTTTCCGCAACAAGCGCTGCATGTCGCGCCGGACTGGCGCGAGGTCAGCGCCGATCCCCGCAAATACGGCTTTCACGCCACGCTGAAGGCGCCGATGGCGCTGTCGCCTGGCAAGACCGAAGCCGATCTGAAGGCTGCCTGCGCGGCCTTCGCCGCCGAGGCGCGGCCGCATCCCGTGATCTCGCCAATTGTGGATTCCATCAGCGGCTTCATTGCCGTGATTCCGGCCGCGCCGGTCGAAGCTCTGCAGCAGCTTGCCGCCGATTGCGTTCGCGAGTTCGACCCATTTCGCGCCGCGCTGACGGCGGAAGATCGCGCCCGGCGCAAGCCGGAGAAGCTCAGCGAGCGGCAGCGCGACTATCTCGACCGCTGGGGCTATCCCTACGTGATGGAAGAATTCCGCTTCCACATGACGCTGACGGGGCGCCTGGATGCGGAACGGCGCGGGCCGATCCTGGCGATGCTGCGGGAGCGTTTTGCGGCGCTGAAGCTCGACGCGCTAGCGGTCGACCGCATCGCGCTGTTCAAGCAGGATGATGCCAAGGCGCGCTTCCGCATCATCGGCGAGTGGGCTCTGGCAAGATAGTCACCACGTCCTCCGTCATTGCGAGCAGCGAAGCGACGAAGCAATCCAGACTTTCTCCAGAGGGAAAGTCTGGATTGCCTCGCTTCGCTCGCAATGACGTTGGGGAGACATACTCAGCCTAATTTAGCGCTAGCTCGCAAGATTGAAAGCGAGCGCCACCGCGCCAACCACAACGAGGCTGGTCGCCCAGACTGCATCCAGGTTGAACCAGCTTCGCGAGACGAACCTCAATCCCAGATGGCGGTAGACCAGCCACGCCAGACATCCGCCGGCGCCGACCATGGCGGCAACGTGCACCAGGGACACCAGCACCGCCATCCCGAGATTTGCCTTCATCAGCGCGCCCGCCGCCTCATGGCCGGCATCGAGATCGAAGGCCTTGCAGAGCCCGAGATAGATCGGCACGAGCATCAGGGCGGCGCCGTGAGCGATGGCGACGGCAAATGACCAGAGCGCCAATTGCGTCGGCGGAATTCGTGCCAGCGTGCGCGGATGACGCCGGTCGATCAGCCGATAGACGCCAAAGCCGATGACGAGAAGGCTCGCACCGATCTGGATCGGACGCTGCCACGCGGCCAGCACGAGCAGGAAGGCGAACGGCAGCAACACGAGAAGTGTTGCCAGGAGATGCCCGGCCGCCAGAGCCCACAATGCACGGAAGAGCGCGCGCGGGCTCTTGTCCATGAGCCCGGCCGAAACGGCGAGCGGCCATCCCATTCCCGGATTGACCCCGTGGTAGAGGCCGCTCGCAACAAGCGCGAGCCACAGCCAGCCAAGGGCCGGGCTCGCATGCGTCCCATCTAGACCGACGGGTAGCAAAAGGAGTCCGTCGAACAGTCGCCGCCCTCGAGCCTGATCTGGTGCGCACGATATCCGTCGGGGAAACTCACGAAATAGTTCTTGTCGAGCTCGAGGCCACCGTTGCGACCGACATTCGCCATGACTTCCACGCCCGGAACCCCGTCGGGATAGAACTGGTCATCCCAGGTGGAATAGAGCGAATTGGTCCAGTACACGCGCCGGCCGTCGCGGCTGATCTCGACCATCTGCGGACCTGCCGCAAAGGCCTTGCCGTTCGGATGGGGCGTGCGCCGCGCGATGCCGCCGATGTGGACTGAGCCCGCAAGCTTCGGCTTTCTGGGATCGCTGACGTCGTACTGGCGCATCTCACCCGTCCCCCAGCACGAGACATAGAGAAACCGGTCATCCATCGACAGGTCGATGTCCGTCACCAGCGGCGGCACGGCGCCAAATCCCTGCAGCAGCGGCGGCAGCTGCTCCTTGGGCGCGGGTTCAGGAGGAATCGTCGCCGTCTTCTCGGCATGGAATTTTCCATCCTCGCGCCACCAGGTCCAGATCGATGCTTCGAGGTTGGTGGTGTCGACCACCACACCGACGAACCCGTACTCGCGAACCGGATCGTGCGCCGGCCGCACCTCCAGCGCCATCTGATGATTGGCGCCGAGGTCGATGGTCTGGACGTTGCGGCGGGCGCGAAGGTCCCAGAAGTGGAGACGATGGCCATATTTGTTCGCAAGCAGATCTTCCGGGACGATCCCGTTCTCGAACTGCGGCGGCAACGCCCATTCGCTCGTCACCATGTAGTCGCGCGGCAGATTCCACCAGAAATCATAATGCAGCGTCTGCGGGCCACGGTCGATCTCCCATCGTCCAAGCACTTCGAACGTCTCGCAATCCATGATGAAGACGCCCGGAGGTCCGTTGGTGCCGTCCTTGCCGCCGCCGCCCAGCGTGCTCACGTAAATGCCGTCCGGCCCGCAATGGATCGTGTGCGGCCGTGAGTAGCCGGTCTTCCTGAAGACCTCCTCTGGCTCGATGATCTTGTGGATCTTGGCTTGGGTCGGATCGGGCTTGGTATCGATGACGTAGATCCGCGACGAACGCAGCCCTGGGATGATGAGATAGCGCCGCTCGATGAAGGCGTGTCCGGCGAGCGGCGACAGAGCGGAGGAGCAGGCATTCCAGCCGAAGTGATGAAACTCATCGCCCTTGTTGGGCATCGTGACGGTGTGGACGATCTGGCTATAGGTCGGCGATCCCGGCTTGACGTCGATGACCGCGAGAGCGTCCGGCTTTGAGAAATCCGGACTGAGCAGCAAGGTGTAAGCAAAGTTCTCCGCAGGCGCTTCCATCGCAAGCTTGGGCGATGCGTGAAAGGTGGGATCCGGCCTCATCGTCATGGCACTGCCTCCCTGTTCTGTCGGTTTGCACCAACCTGGCTCGGGATCGTGGCAAAAGAAGAGCTGTTGCGCGATGTCTTGTTGCGCGATGCCTGGGATTCTCCGCAGGGCCGGTTGGCGGGCGTACAATATGCCATCGCCGGGCCGGCGGAAACTGGCGGAATTGCGTTAATTCGACGCCTTCAGGCGAAATGAGCGCCCCCGTCATTGCGAGGAGCGAAGCGAAGCAATCCAGACTGTCTCCGCGGAAACAGTCTGGATTGCTTCGTCGCTTCGCTCCTCGCAATGACGGGGAGAGACCTATTTCCCCCAGCGCAGCCTTCGTAGGGTGGGCAAAGGCGCGCTTGCGCCCTGCCCACCAACTTTCGCGATGGCAACAGGTGGTGGGCACGCTTCGCTTTGCCCACCCCACGGCCGCGGGGTATGTGGCTCTACTTCCCCCACCTGAGCGCCAGTGCGTCGCGCTCCTTGGCCAGTTCCAGCAGACCCGCCCGCGTTGCCGGATGCAGCGGCTGCAGCGGATGGCGCACCGCCTCCGACTTGATCACGCCGCCGGCCTGCATCATGGCCTTGCAGGCGATCAGGCCGCATTGGCGGTTCTCGTAGTTGATCAGCGGCAGCCAGCGCTCGTAGGCGGCCTTCGCCTTCTCGCGATCGCCGGCGAAATAGGGATCGATGATCTGGCGGATGCCGTCGGGATAACCGCCGCCGGTCATGGCGCCGGTGGCGCCGGCGTCGAGATCGGCGAGCAGCGTGATTGCCTCCTCGCCGTCCCAGGGACCTTCGATGTCCTTGCCGCCCGCCTCGATCAGGCTGCGGAGTTTCGAGGCCGCGCCCGGCACCTCGATCTTGAAATAGCGGATGTTGGCAAACTCGCGCGACAGCCGCGCCAGCAACTCGACCGACAGCGGCGTGCCGGCCACCGGCGCGTCCTGGATCATGATCGGGATATTGATCGCCCCGGAGAGCACCTTGAAGAATTCGACGATGCCTTTCTCGGGGACGCGGAAGGTCGCGCCGTGATAGGGCGGCATCACCATCACCATGGCGGCGCCGGCCGCCTCGGCCTGTTTGCTGCGCGCCGCGCACACGGCCGAGCTGAAATGCGTGGTGGTGACGATCACGGGAACCCGGCCGGCCACATGCTCCAGCACCGTGTGCATCACCGTCTCGCGCTCGGCATCGGTAAGCACGAACTGCTCGGAGAAATTGGCGAGGATGCAAATGCCGTGCGAGCCGGCATCGATCATGAAGTCGATGCAACGGCGCTGGCCCTCGAGGTCGAGCTCGCCGCGCTCGTCGAAGATGGTGGGCGCGACCGGGAACACGCCGCGATAAGGGCGTTGGGCCTTGTGTGGGGTGACCGGCATCGAACTCTCCATCCCTGATGTGTCTTGCGTCTGTCGCTGCGCTCGCGGGAGCGAGGCGGCACAGATGTACCCGCAGTGCCGGGCTGCGGCAATGCCCGCGCGACGCCCGATGGAAAGAGGACGAAAATCAGGCGCTCTTCACGGCGCCGAGGAAGCCCTCGACGGCGACGCGAAGACGATCGGCATCCGCCGACATCTTCTTGACGGACTCAGACAGCACGGTCCCGGCATTGCCGGTCTCCTGGTTGAGCCTGGCGACGCTGCCGATCGTGTCGGTGACCTCGCGGGTGCCCTGGGCCGCCTGCTGGAAGTTGCGCGAGATTTCCGTCGTCGCCGCGCGCTGCTCTTCGACCGCGGCGGCAATCGCCGTCATCTTCTCGTCGATACCACCGATGGCCCCGCCAATCGACCGGATCGCGGCGACCGCCTGGCCGGTCGCGCCCTGGATCTCCTCGACCTGGCGCGAGATCTCTTCCGTCGCGGTCGCGGTTTGCGTCGCGAGGCTCTTGACCTCGCCCGCGACCACGGCGAAGCCGCGGCCGGCCTCGCCCGCGCGCGCGGCCTCGATGGTGGCGTTCAATGCCAGCAGATTGGTCTGGGCGGCGATCGCGTTGATCATCTTCACGACCTCGCCGATGCGGCTGGCCGTCTGATCGAGGATCTCGACCGTCGCATTGGTCTGCTCGGCCTGGGCCACGGCCTCGCGGGCCTCGCGCGCGCTCGACTGCACCTGCGCGGAGATCTCTCCCACGGAAGCGGAGAGCTCCTCGGTCGCGGCGGCAATGGTCTCGAGATTGTTGGTGGCCTGCTCGGCGGCGGAGGAGACCGCCGCGGTCTGGTTGCTCGATTCCGAGACCAGCGAGCGCACGCCGCTGGCGGTGGCGTCGAGCTCGCGCGTCGAGGCCGCAACGCTCTGGATAACGGCCTGCACCGTATCGTCGAAGCTGCGGCAGGCGGCATCGACGGTGCCGGAGCGGGCGAGCTGAAGCGCCTGCTGCGATTCGCGTTCGCGGCCGAGCCGCTCCGCGGTCGCCGCGCTCTCGCGCAGGCTTTCGAGCGCAGCCGCCATGGTGCCGAACTCGTCGGGATGCCGCGATTGCGGCACCGGCGTCGCATAGTCGCGGGCGCTGATGCGGGCGATGGCGTCGAGGATGGCGCGCACCGGCCGCATCAGGCGATTGCGCACCACGAACACGCCGGCGAGGGTCACGGCCAGCGCGAGCAGGAACGCGAAGGATTGCACGATGAGATTGGTCAACGCTTTGGCCTGGACCGCCTCAGCGCGCGCGATCGACAGGTCGAGCGCCTTGCTCGCGACCGCGACGATGGACGCGAAGGGGGACTGGCACAATGCGTTCCATTCCGAGGCGGGCATCGCGGGCCGGCCGCTGCCGTCGAAGCCCTTGGTGAGCTCGCCGATCTGCTTGAGGGCGCCGTCAGTCTTGGCCCTCGCATCCTTGGCCGTGTTGACGAGTTCGGCCGGCACGTCAGGCGCAGCCAGGAGCTCCTCCATGCCGGTCCACCCGGCGGTCACGACGCCGTTCCATCCGGCCACGGTCTGCTTCTGGGTGTCGTCGAGCGGCTTGCTGGCGTTGACGTTCGGCCGCAGGGTCGAGCACTGGATGCCGTAGCGGTCGCGCACCTGCCAGGCGAGGCGGCGGGCCTGGATCATGCGGGCGATGTAAGGATCGTTCATCCAGGCGCGGTTCGACACCGCGGTGGAGGCGAGATTGGCGGTCTCGATCACCTTGGTGACCGCATCGTACCAGGGTGCGGTGCGCTCCAGCTTGCGCTCGGCGCGCGGCAGCTTGGCCTCGTCGTAGAACAACTGGAATTTTGGTGCGGCCTCACTCCAGCGCTGCTTCAGCGTGCTGGCGAGCTCGTCGCGCGCCGCGAATTCGACGGTGGAGAGCGCAGCGCTGATGGCGTCAAAACCGGCCTGCTCGGCTTTCTCGGCGGCGCCGAGCTTGGCGCGCGGATCGTCCTCGCCGAGCAGCGCGCTCTGGGCATCGCCGCGATTGCTGCGCAGGGCAACCACGCCGTGGAAGATCGACTTGTCGGCATTCGCGAGCCGCTCGGTCTCCAGACTGTCGCTATAGCGGCCGAGAGCCCCGACCATCTGGATGGCCGTGCTGGTCAGCGCGCCGGCCGCCAGCAGCGTCATCAGAACCAGGAGAAGCGTGCTTACCGATTTCTTAAAAATGGACATGGACCCAAAGACCCGCTCGCCGAGAGCGGTCACCTTGCACGGCCACATGCCAAAGTTTCGTTAAGGTTTATATCAAATGATAAGCGCCCCGGAGTTGCCGGCCCTGTCCGGGGCAGCCGGCTCACGCCACCTTCGTGAAATCCGGCGGGCGGCGCTCCGCAAACGCCGTAAACGCCTCGCGTGCTTCGGCGGTACGCAGGCGCTGCGCGAACTGCTCGCCTTCGGCCTGCATCTGCGCGACCAGCGCCTCGCCGTTGCGCATCAGCCGCTTGGTGGCGATGAGGGCGCCGGCCGGCTGGCGGGCGAGACGCTGCGCCAGCGCAAGCGCACCGGCATCGAGCTTGTCCAGCGGCAACACGCGGTTGGCGAGGCCCCATTCCAGCGCGGACTTGGCCGGCACGGTCTCGCCGAGCGCGAACATCTCATAGGCGCGGGCATAGCCGATGCGCGCCGGCATCAACAGGCTGGAGGCGGCTTCCGGCACCAGCGCGAGGCTGACGAAGGGCGTCGACAATTGCGCGTTGTCGGCGAGCACGACGAGGTCGCAATGCAGCAGCATCGTGGTGCCGACGCCGACGGCGCGGCCCTGCACGGCCGCGACCAGCGGCCGGGTGCAGCGCGCCAGCGACTGGATGAAGCGCACCACGTTGCGGCTGCCTTCGGACTTGCCGGCCGCGACGGCCGCGAACTCGCCGACGTCGTTGCCGGCGGTGAACATGTCGCCCTCGCCGCGGATCAGGATCACGCGGGCGGACGGGTCGAGCTCGGCGGATTCGATCGTGTCGGCCAGCTTGCCGTACATCGCATCGGTCAGCGCGTTCTTCTTGTCGGGACGCGCCAGGGTGAGGGTGAGAATTCCGTTGTTTTTCTCGATCCGGACGTGCTCGGTCATTGGTCTGCTCCGTGTTAGTCGTCTGAACTTCTTGGAAACTTGTCCTGAATGCTCGTCAGCCAGCGCGCGACGATGTCGATCTCCGCGGCCGTGAATCCCTCCGTCAGCGCCGCATTGATCTCGGCCGCGCCAGTCTTCGCCTGCGCCAGCGCGGTGCGCCCCTTCGGCGTCAACCAGATGCGAAAGGCGCGGCCATCCTCGCGGTCGGCCCGCCGCTCGACCAGCCGCGCCGCTGCGCTGCGATCGACGAGACCGGAAATCCCGGCCGGCCCGAGATCGAGTGCCGCACCCGCCTCGCCCATCAGAATGCCGTCCTGCCGGCCGAGGATGAACAACAACCCCGCCTGCGCCGGCGTCACCTCGCTCGAAGGCTGCGCGGCCATCCAGCGCTGCAAACGGCGTTGCGCGACGTTCAACAAATAGATCAGCCGATGGTGCTTCGCTGCAGCTCCATTATTTCGCATGCGAAATATCTAGCCCAACGGATCCCGATTGTCAAATCAGGGCCGTTAGGCCGACGCGGCGCGACAACCGTCGAGCAGAATTGCGGCGCATGTCTGCGCCCGCCTCTCGATCTCCTTGCGCGAGGGCAGTGCCAGGCTGGCGTAGATCGCCGCGCGCTGCGGCGCCGACACCATCATGCCTATCATCATTCCGGCGGCTTCATCGACGTTATCGAGCGCGATGCGCTTCTTCCTGACTTGATCGCGAAGCCAGCCCGCGAGCGCCGCCACGGTACGGGAGATGCCATCCCTGTAGAAATTCGCGGCAAGGTCGGGGAACGTGGCCGATTGCTGCAGTACCATACGCTGGAGTGCCACGACCTCCGGATCGAGCGCGAGATCGGCACAGGCGACAAGCACGGCAGCCAGACTCGTCTCGACGTCGGCCTGATTGTCGGCCTGAAGATTGACGTCGGAGAGCAACCGATCGAGCCGGTCCGCGCACATCGCTTCGAACAGCGCTGCCTTGCTCGGAAACAGCCGATAGAGAGTCTTGGTGGAGATGCCGGCGCCACGCGCCAGTTCTTCGGTGCTGGTTGCTGCGTAGCCATCGACTGCGAAGGCGTGCCGTGCCGCCTCGATGACGATGCGCTTCGTCTCGTCGTCGGTGCGCACTGGTGGCCGCCCACGCGGGCGGCCTTCTGATGACGATTTTGCCTGAGCCATGTTTTTAGATGATGCCTGTCATTCCATTGACAGTCCTCAAGCTAGCCCTATTTTGGAAATCGTCAAGTTTCCTAATTCAGGGAGCCGGCCATGACCGTGCATGCCAATCCATCGAAGAGCGAAACCATCGTGGCGCCAACCAGCCCGCCCGAAGGCATTCTGCCCGCCGCGCCGGTCCCCGCCCCGCGCCGAAAGCTGAACTTTCGCAAGCTGTTGCTGGCGGGAGTGGCCGTCGCCGCGCTCGCCGGCGCGAGCTGGTACGGCTACGATTACTGGACGGTCGGGCGCTTCCTGGTCTCCACCGATGACGCCTATGTGAAGGCCGACAACACCACCATCGCGCCGAAGGTCAGCGGCTATCTCGACCGCGTCCTGGTCGGCGATAACGAGCATGTGAAGGCCGGCCAGGTGCTGGCCCGGATCGACGATCGCGACTTCCGCGTCGCGCTCGATCAGGCCAGGGCCGACGTCGCCGCCGCGAACGCGACGGTGACGAGCAAGCAGGCCCAGCTCGAGGTTCAGGAGGCGGTAATCGCAGCCGCGAAAGCGACCATCGATGTCGACACGGCCGCGAAGACCTTCGCCCAGCAGGAGAACAAGCGCTACACGGATCTCGCCAGGACCGGTTATGGCAGCGTGCAGAATGCGCAGCAGGCGCAGGCGCGCGATGCCGGCGCGGACGCCGCGATCGCGCGCGACAACGCCAACCTCATCTCCGCACAGAAGCAGGTCGATCTTCTCAAGGCCGAGATCGTGCAGGCCAGGGCCGCCGCCGCCCGCGCAACCGCGGTCCAGCACCAGGCCGAGCTCAATCTCGGCTACACCACGATCGTCTCGCCGATCGACGGCGTCGTCGGCAACCGCACCTTGCGCGTCGGCCAGTATGTGCAGGCGGGCACGCAGTTGATGTCGATCGTGCCGGCCACGGGCACCTATGTCGTCGCCAATTTCAAGGAGACCCAGCTCACGCATGTCCGCGCCGGTCAGAGCGTCGAGATCGAGATCGACACCTTCCCGGGCCAAGTCGTGCATGGTCACGTCGATTCCATCGCGCCGGCCAGCGGCCAGGAGTTCGCGCTGCTGCCGCCCGACAACGCCACCGGCAATTTCACCAAGATCGTGCAGCGCATTCCCGTGAAGATCGCGCTGGACGCCGGGACCGCGCCGCCAATCGCGCTGCGGCCCGGCATGTCCGTGATCCCGACGATCGCAACGCGTTCAGCGCCGGCCGCTCAGACGGCAGCGACGCCCAAAGCAAAACCTGTTTCCGGAGGGTCGTGCCATGTCAAACAGCCTCTCAATATCGACGCCAGCACAAGCAATTCCGGCCGCGACGCCTGAGCGCGTCGCCGCCGACCCCAATCGGGCCAGCGCCACGATCTGGATCGCCGTGTTCGCGGCGATGATCGGCGCCTTCATGGCGATCCTGAACATCCAGATCACCAACGCCTCGCTGCTCAACATCGAGGGCGGCATCGGTACCGGCGCCGACAACGGATCCTGGATCTCGACGTCCTATCTGATCGGCGAGATCATCGTCATCCCGCTGACCGACTATCTGTCGCGGGTATTCTCGTTCCGCAACATCATCCTGAGCTTCGCGAGCCTGTTCGCGGCCTTCTCGGTCGCTTGCGCTTTCACCCATGATCTGCCGTCGATGATCGCGATGCGCGGCCTGCAGGGTTTCTTCGGCGGCGTGCTGATCCCGATGGCGTTCACGCTGGTCTTCACCAAGCTGCCGAAGGGCCAGCAGCCGATCGGCCTTGCCATGTTCTCGCTCGCCGTGACCTTCGCACCGGCGATCGGGCCGACCATCGGCGGCTATCTCACCGAGAATTACGGCTGGCAGACCATTTTCTTCGTCAACGTGCTGCCCACGGCGGTGATGGTGACCACGCTGTTCTTCACGCTGGAGCGCCAACCGCTGAACCTCGCTTTGCTGCGCGAAGGCGACTGGTTCGGCATCGCGACCATGGCGATCGGCCTCGCTTCGCTGCAAGCCGTGCTGGAAGAAGGCAACAAGGACGACTGGTTCGGCTCTCCCTTCATCGTGCGGCTCGCGGTCATCGCCGTGATCAGCCTGTCGCTGTTCATCGCCAACGAGCTGATGGTGGAGAAGCCGCTGCTGCGCCTGCGCCTGTTGACGCAGTGGAATTTCGGCATCGGCACCATCGCGGCGGTGTTCCTCGGCTTCGCACTGTTCGGCTCGGTCTATCTCCTGCCCGCCTATCTCGGCCAAGTGCAGGGCTACAATGCCGAGCAGATCGGCAACGTGCTGGCCTGGACCGGGCTGCCGCAGCTTCTGCTGATTCCGCTGGTGCCGAAGCTGATGCAGCGTTTCGACGGCCGCTATGTCGCGACCGTGGGCCTGCTGCTGTTCGCCGCGAGCTCCTTCATGAACATCCAGATGTCGCTCGATTATTCTGGCGATCAGTTCCTGATGCCCAACATCGTGCGTGCGGTCGGCCAGGCGCTGACGCTCGCGCCGCTCTCGGCACTCAGCCTCGGCAGCGTCGCGGCGCAGGATGCGGCGGCTGCCTCCGGCATCTCCAACATGATGCGCAACCTCGGCGGCGCCATCGGCACCGCGGTGCTCGCCACCATCGTCACCAAGCGCGAGCAGTTCCACTCCAACATCATCGGCCATTCGGTCACGCTCGGCCGCGAGGAGGTCCGCGCCCGCATCGCGCAGATGACGGACTATTTCATGGCCCACGGCGTCCCCGACCCCAACGCCGCACGCGAGCAGGCCATCATCGCGCTCGGCAAGACCGTGAAGCGCCAGGCGCTGGTGATGGGCTATTCCGACACCTTTGCCGTGATCGGCGTGGTGCTGGTCCTCGCCGCGATCGCGGTGCTGCTGACGCGAAGGGTGAAGGCGCCGGGTGGCGGAGGTGGCGCGCATTAGAGCTCGAAAACGAACGACCAAATCGACGCGGCCGTCACGCTTGACGGCCGCGTCCTTTTATGTTCCCTATTTGTTCATATCAATTATAGGTTGCTCAAGGGGACACTTCATGAGCGATACTCAGGTCGAGGCCGTGCCGGCTCAGCTCGTGCTGCATGCTGACGAAGATACTCCGCGTGAATTCATCGTTGACCTGTTGCGTCGCGTCTTCGGCAAGTCGAAAAGTGAAGCCGTCTCCGTGATTGCCGACATGGAGAGGCATGGCGCGGCAGCCTGCGGTCCCTACCCACCACCGGTCGCAGGAGCCCTGCTGGAATCTGCAAGGCGTCGTGTCGCTGCCGCCGGCCACCCACTCCTGATCACAAGCGAAACGGCGAAGCCCTGCTGCGAGCTTTGCGGCCGACCGATCGCGCAGTCGGAAGCACAATTGGTGGACCGCACGGTGTGGCTGTGCGCCGATTGCGTACTCGCAGCAGCAAGCGCATCGCGGGACCTCCCCTCGGAGGAGTTCAATTACACGTTCGGTGTCTTGAATTGGCACTTCGCCGATGTGCCGCGGAGTCAGCTGGTGACCACGGTACGCCAATTTCCTGGCCACATGCGGGCAGACGTCCAGGCCGCCATCGACCGATTATTTGCGTCTCCGGTCCGGCTATTCGGTATCGCCGAGGACCGCCGCTACGAGACGCTATCCATGTCGAGATTGATGCAGAACGACGGTTTCGCGGCGACGATCGCACCGCTTCAGTACAACGACGTCGATATCGGCGAACCGACACCAGCCAAGTGCCTCGACAATGGTCTTTGGCTTTGCGCAACCGCTGGTCTCCGCTACGCGGTGCTTCTGGCCATTCATCGTGAATACAGCCGCGAGGTCGGCGTGCGGATCGAAATCATGGCGCCGGCCGGGGCCGCAGGCTCAGCGCTTGTCCAGCAGTGCTTCAGCGCGCTGGAGGACGCCGTTCAGGCCGCGCGCACCTACCGTGGCAAGATTCTCTCTCTCGATGCCGATTCCGACTACCGTGGGCGCTCGCGCGGGATCACAGTGCACCGGCTTCCTTCCGTCAGTCGTGACGAGGTGATCCTGCCTGAACAGACGTTACGGCTACTTGATCGTAACGTCCTGAACTTCGTGGGCACGCGGGACGTGCTGCGCCGCCTCGGACAGTCGACCCGGAAGGGTATCTTACTCTACGGCCCACCCGGCACGGGCAAGACTCACACCATCCGCTATCTCGCGGCCCATCTGCCCGGTCATACGACGCTGATCATCACAGCGGAGCAAATCGGCCTGCTCGGCGCCTATATGAATCTCGCTCGCCTCCTGCAACCGGCCATGGTTGTGATCGAAGACGTCGATCTCATCGCGCGGCAGCGCGAGAACATGAGCGGCTGCGAAGAACCGCTGCTCAACCGATTACTTAACGAGATGGATGGCTTGAAGCAGGACGCTGACATCCTGTTCGTGCTGACAACAAATCGGCCTCAGCAACTCGAAGGCGCCCTAGCGGGCCGCCCCGGTCGCATAGATCAGGCCATCGAAGTGCCGCTTCCCGACGAGACCGGCCGCAACAAACTGGTCCGGCTCTATGGCAAGGGACTGCCACTCGACGACGCCGTCGTCGCCGAAGCCGCCAGGCGCAGCGAAGGCACGAGTTGCGCATTCATCAAGGAATTGATGCGGCGCCTGGCACAAGCGAGCCTCGCGCGCGATGGCGGCAATTCCGTCATTTCCGCCGATATCGACGAAGCCCTCGATGACATGCTGTTCTCCGGCGGCCGGCTCAATGCGCGACTGCTCGGCGGCGCGCAGGCGATGGCGGCGGGATGAGCGGAGCATGTCTCCCTCTCCGCGTCTTCGCGGGGAGAGGTGAAGGGTCACTGCGCGCAGAAATAGCTCGACGCCTCCGTCACCGGTCCCGACTTGTAGTGCGGCCAAGCCGGCCAGCGGCACAGTGGCAGCGCGCGGACGACAGGGAACGCGGGGGCTTCGACCTTCTGCTCGGTCACTTCGAGATCGCCCGGCGCCTTGTCCTTCTCGACCTTGTAGGTGGTGACGTCGAGCTTGGGATCGCGCGCGAACACATATTGGATGCCGCCCGCACCATAAATCCAGGCGATGCCGTTGTTGGGCGCGGGCGGCTGCGCGGGCGGCGCGGTGCCGAGCCACCACGCGGTCCAACCGCCGGTCGGGCCGGCCGCCGGCGTGTCCTCGCCGGAGACGCCCCAGCCCGGATAATCGTCGAGGCCGTTGGCGAGCACGAACGGAAATTTGTAAGGCGCGTGCAGCGTGTTGACCGCCTTGGCCGCGTCGCGCACCTTCCTGTAGGCGCGATGGGCACAATTCTCGAAGGCTTCGTCGTTCAATGCGAACAGCTGCGGCAGCTCGCCCGGCTTTGTCTCGTGACCCGAATCGGTGCCGTATGTCACAAAACCGCGCGCGAGCGGCGACGGCTTGTCGAACGGATAGGCCGGCGGCAGCGCGAGGCCGGTGATCAGCACGCCGTTGAAGCCGCCGCCGCCATATTGCACTGAGCGCCCGTTCCATTCGATCGGCAGATTACCTGGAATTTGATCGGCGGGGCCTTGGGATCGACAGCGTCGATATGGCCGAGCACCTTGCAGAAGCCGGGATTGGCGGGCGTGATCTGCCCCGATGGCGTCGGGCCGCGCTCGGCAACAGCAAGAGGCGAAGGCGACTGAAACGTCGCGACATCGATCTTCACGGCATTAGTGCCGCCGACCAGCCCCTTGCAGACCGTCTCGGCATCCTCCGCCAGCGTCAGCGCCGACGCGCTGTGTCCGCTCAACGCAGCCACGGTCCCCACGAGCAACGCACATTGCTTCGCCCTGTTTCGCCTCATCGTTTCCAACCGGCTTCTTCTGTTGCGCTCGAAAGTTGGCTGCATGCAACCTTCGCCCGTCCGTCAATCGCTGACGCCGGCTTTCCGTCAGAACGACCCCAGCGCACTGCCCAGAGCAATCACGGCCACCAGCGCCAGGAGCGAGGTCACGATGCCCACCATGACGATGTCGAAATAGCTGTCGCGGTGAGTCAGGCCGCAGATCGCGAGCAGGCTGACCACCGCACCATTGTGCGGCAGGATGTCCAGCGTTCCCGCGCCGATCACCGCCACGCGATGCATCAACGCAAGGTCGATGCCGTTGCGAGCGGCAAGTTCGACATAGGTCGGGCCGAGAGCGTCGAGGGCGATGGTGAGGCCGCCCGACGCCGACCCGGTCAGCGCGGCCAGGATGTTGGTCGCGACGGCGAGCGAGACCAGCGGTCCGCCCTCGATCGCCAGCACCCAGTCGCGCACGATCGTGAATGCCGGCAGCGAGGCGACGACGGCGCCGAACCCGACGAGGCTGGCGACGCTGAACGCGGGCAGGACCGACGCATTGGCCCCGGCGTCCATGGTCCGGCGCAGCGCCGGCAGGCGCGCCCAGTTCAGCGCGATGGTGGCGGCGATGGCGGCAGCCAGCGCAACCGCGACCGACCAGACGCCTGCAACAGCTGCAAGCGTGGTATCTCCAAAGCGTTGCTCGGCGAGATAGCTGACATCGAGCCGCGGCAACACCAGGAGCGACATCAAGAGATTGACAGTCACGACGACGACCAGCGGCGCGATGGCGTTCAGCACCGGCGAAGGACGCTTGCTGCGATGACCGTGCTGCAGTTCCGCCGGGTCGAACTCCCGCGCCGTCGTCGCGCGCTCGCGCACGAGCTCGTCGGCGGCTGCGCGCTCGGCCGAGTCCTCAACGTCATCGCCGTAGCCTTCTCCGGTGCGGCGCGCCGACGCTTCGGCGCGATGCAGCCACCACAATCCCGCGCCGAGCATGATGAGGGAGGCGACGATGCCGAGACCTGGTGCCGCAAACGGCGTCGTGCCGAAGAACGGCATCGGGATCGCGTTCTGGATCGACGGCGTGCCCGGCAGGGCCGACATCGTGAAGGTCGACGTTCCCAGCACGATCGCTGCCGGGATCAGGCGACGCGGAATCGAAGCGGCGCGAAACAGCGAACGGGCCATGGGAACGAGGACGAAGAACGCGACGAACAGGCTGACGCCGCCATAGGTGACCAGCGCGCCGGCAAGCACGACCGCCAGGATCACGCGCCGTTCGCCGAGGCGCTCCGCCATGAAGCCGGCGACGGACGTCACCGCCCCGCTGTCGTCCATCAACTTGCCGAAGACGGCGCCAAGCAGAAAGATCGGGAAGAACTGCGCCAGAAATCCCGCTGCGTTGACCATGAACACCTGGGTCAGGTGCGCGAGCAGCGGCTCACCGCCGAACAGCGCGGCAACGAGTGCGGCGAACGGCGCGAGCAGCAGGACGCTCCAGCCGCGGAAGGCGAACAGGACGAGCAGGCCGAGCCCGACGAGAAGGCCGAGGAGACCCATGCCTCAACACTCCGACAGGAGGACGTCGAGATCGGCGGTCGAACGACGGCCGATGTCGGCACCATGCTCGGCGAGGAAGGCGTCTGCGGCCATGCGCCCTTCGGCGCGCAGCATCGAGACGAATTCCCACTCCGCGTTGAGCTTCGAGGACGCCCCGAACTTCGCCAGCATGTCGCTCTTGACCCGGTGCGTCCGCATCTTGGCCCAGCGCGCGCCCTCGCCGCTGCCGGGATCGGCCGCCTGCCGCAGCAGCGCGATCATGCGCAGCTCCTTCATCAGCGGCGAGTTGAAGGAGATTTCGTTGAGCCGGTTGAGGATCTCCGCGGCCGTCCGCGGCGCCTCCAGCCGTTCGGTCGGATTGATCTGGACGAGGATGGTGTCGTGCGCGTCGCTTTCGCGGACCAGCGGCGTGATCGTCGGGTTGCCGGCGAAGCCGCCGTCCCAATAGGGCTCGCCGTCGATCTCGATGGCGCGGAACATGGTCGGCAGGCAGGCCGATGCCAGCAGCACATCCGCCGTGATCTCCGCGTTGCGGAAGATACGGCCGCGCCCTGTGCGCACCCGCGTCGCGGTGATGAACAGCTGGATCGGCGAGCGCACGAGGCGTTCGAAATCGACGCTCTCGGCCAGCACCGCACGCAGCGGATTGTAGCCGGTCGGATTGAGATCGTAGGGCGACAGCACGCGCGACATCAAATCGGTGAGGATGTAGAAGGGCGACGTGTCGAGGGTCCAGCGCCCCATCAAGCGGTCGAGCGGCGAGCGTTGCAGCGGGCTGAAGGCCGCGGCCTTCGAAACACGGCGCCAGTATTGGTCGAGCGCCTCACGCGCGCCCTCGGCGCCGCCGGCGGTCCAGCCGTCCGCCAGCACCGCCGCATTCATCGCGCCTGCGGAGGTTCCGGAGATTGCGGCGATGCTGAGCCAGTTTTCCTCCAGCAGGCGGTCAAGCACCCCCCAGGAGAAGGCGCCGTGCGAACCGCCGCCCTGAAGCGCGAGATCAATCAGTACGGCGTCCCGTTCCATGGCGGACACTCACGCAACTGAAGCTCAAATTCGACCTGATTGGAACACGTCGAATTCGACCGCAGTGTGGGAGCAGTGGCCGCACAATGCAACCGGAACGTGGTGGCAGTCTAGTGCTCGAATACCAGCCGCGCGCCGACCGTGCCGTCGAGCGCGCGGATCTGCTGGAGCAGCGCCGCCGAGTCCTGACCACCGAGATCGGCGTCGAGCACCACGTAGCCGAGATCGCCGGCGGTCTCCAGATATTGCGCGGCGATGTTGATGTCGCGCTGGAGGAAGACCTCGTTCAGCCGCCGCAGCATGCCCGGCACGTTGCGATGGACATGACTGAAGCGCGCGCCGGAGGGACGCAAGTGCAACTGCACTTCCGGGAAATTCACCGCGCCCATGGTCGAGCCGGTGATGAAATAGTCGACCAGCTTGCGCGCGACCTCGCCGCCGATCCGCTCCTGCGCCTCCTCGGTCGAGCCGCCGATATGAGGGGTGAGGATGACGTTCTCGATGCCCTGAATGGGGCTGTTGAAACGATCGGCGTTCGACGAGGGCTCGACGGGAAAGACGTCGACGGCGGCACCGGCGAGATGGCCATCGCGCAAGGCACGCGCCAGCGCATCGAGATCGACGACGGTGCCGCGGCTGTTGTTGATCAGGAACGAGCCTGATTTCATCGCCCGGAGCTCCTTCTCGCCGATCATGCCCGCGGTCTCCGGCGTCTCCGGCACGTGCAGGCTGACGACATCGCTCTGCGCCAGCAGCTCTTCCAGCTTCTCGACCGGCTCGGTGTTGCCATGGCGAAGCTTGTCGGTGCGGTCGAAATAGATCACGCGCATGCCCATGGCTTCGGCCAAGGTTGAAAGCTGCGAGCCGATATTGCCGTAGCCGACGATACCGAGCGTGCGGCCGCGCACCTCGCGGCTGCCTGCCGCCGACTTGTCCCAGCCCCCGGCATGGGCCGACACCGAGCGCGGAAAGATCCGCCGCAGCAGCATCACGATCTCGCCGATGACGAGCTCGGCGACGCTGCGCGTATTGGAGAACGGCGCGTTGAAGACGGGAATACCGCGCTTGCGCGCCGCCGAAAGATCGACCTGGTTGGTGCCGACGCTGAAGCAGCCGACAGCGAGAAGCTGGTCGGCCGCCCCCAGCACCTCATCGGTGATCTGGGTGCGCGAACGGATGCCGAGCAGCGACACGCCCTCGAGCGCGCGCCGCAGATCCGCGCCGTCCAGCGCTTTGGTCAGCCTTTCGACGTTGGTGAAGCCCGCGCTCCTGAAAAGATCGACAGCGCTATCATTGACGCCTTCGAGCAGCAGCGCCTTGGCGCTTCGCTCAGGGCTTTGGCCGGGGGCGGACATGGAATCTCCGTAAATGGCAGCTTTGCCGCAGCTCATAGACCGCGGGCGATACGCAGCACAATAGGGCTTGGATACGGGGAGAAGATGGCGAGGCGATGGGTGCGCTTGGCATCCCAGATCTCGGTCAAATCACATAGAACCCGTGCGTGCCGTCGCGGCGGAGCTGCTCGACGAGGCCGTATTCCCAATCGAGATAGGCCTGCATCGCAGCTTCGGCCACATCGGTGCCTTCATAAGGACGGCGGTAGCGGTGGGCCGGGTCGGGCTTCGGCATCACCAGCGGTGGACCGATTTCCAGCGCTCCGTCATAGCCGCCCTCGAGCACATAGACCTCCCAGCCCATCTGCGCCAGCCAGGACGCCGTCATGTCAGCGCGGACGCATCTGTCGTCGGTCAGGACGATGCGCGCGCCGCGCACCGGTGCGGCCATGTCGGTTTCCTGCACGAGCTGGCCGCCGGGATAGTGGCGGAAGCCCTGGAGATGCCCGGCCGCATAGTCCTCGGCATCGCGCACGTCGAAGCGATACAGCGTGCGATCGGTCTCTGCGACCAGCGCCGCCATCTCGTTCGCGCCGATATGACGGACACCGGCGCGATAGGCGACGTCGCGGGCTTTGGCCCGCCCGCCCTCGAACGGGCCGATCGCGCCGCGCCTGTCGGCGCCGTGATCGAGCGCGTGCCGCGCCAGCGTCCAGCCGATCGTGCCGTTGCGCAGTGCCCGCACCTTGTTGGGCACGCCGGCATTGATCAGCGACTGGGTGCCGATGATGGAGCGGGTGCGGCCGGCGCAATTGACGATGATGGTGGTGTCGGGATCGGGCGCGGCCTGCCCTGCCCGCAGCACCAGCTCCGCGCCGGGGACGCTGACCGAGCCCGGGATGTTCATGGTCGCGTATTCGTCGAAGCGGCGGACGTCGAGAATGGCGATGTTGGCCTTGTCGGCGATCAGCTTTGCCACCTCGTCGGCGCTGAGCGAGGGCGTGTGACGACGCGACTCGACCAGTTCGCCGAAGGCCTTGGCATAGGAATTGACGTCCTCGAACACCTCGAAGCCCGCATCGCGCCACGCCGTCAGCCCTCCGTCGAGTGCGCTGACATTCGTGTAGCCGAGTGCAGCCAGACGCTCGGCACCGGTCACGACCAGCCCCTCGCCGTCATCATAGAGCACGATCGCAACGTCCTTGCGCGGCAGCCGCATCTCGGCCTCAACTGCAATCCGGTCCGCAGCCATGTTTGCGGCGAACAGCGGATGGCCGGTGGCAAAGGCCGCCTCGTATCGGAGATCGAGCAGCGCGATCTCTTTGCGCAAGAGCAAGGCGCGGCGGATATCGGCGGGGGTAACGGTGGGAAGCTTCATGGCGTGAACCTGACAAGGACGTGCCACGGGCTTTTGAACGATTGTCGAGGTGTTGGCTAGCCTCTTCGGCAGCAGCTCACTCGCCCGGAACGAGCCGGCCCTGCGGCGCCTGCGCCGGGCGCCGCAGCCTGGGGCGCGACAGATAGAGCAAAATGCCGGTGACCGAGAACAGCGGCATCAGGGCCGCGGCAATCATGAAGGCGAGCTTGCCGGGCCAGCCCAGGACAGCGCCGCGATGGATATCGAGCACGTTGGCGATGATCTTCTCGCCGAACGTCTTGTCGGAATAACGTTCGGCGGAGGCGACCTGACCGGTGACGGCATCGATCCGGAACTCGTCGCGCGTGGTGTCGAGCGCCGAATCCCTTCCCCACGACCGGATCCGTATCACCGTGCCGGGGCTGGGCGGCAGCGTCAGCAGAGCCCTGGCAAAGTGGTCGCCCTCCTCACGCCGGAACGTCGTCCATGCCAGGTCGAACCCGATCGGCCGGGTCGGCTCGGAACGGGCCGCCGCACGCGGCGCCTTCGCAGACATTTTTGGCTGCATCTTCGCAGCAGAGACTTCTGGACGCGACAGCAGCCAGACGACGCCGTCCTTGTACCAGTCGAACGAGTACCACAGGCCCGTCAGCGTCATCACCAGATAGACCGGAAGCACCCAGGTGCCGATGACCGCATGCAGCGAGCGATGCAGCCCGCGCCCGCTGAGACCGAGATTGGGCTTGAGCCACATCTTCACGCTGCGCGCGCGACGTGGCCAGCGCAGCACGAGACCCGAGACCAGCATGACGATCAGGCCGAGCGCGGCCACACCGGTGATCTGGCGGCCCCAGCCCTTGGCATCGCCGGGGATCAGCAGCCAGCGATGCAGCTTCCGAACCGTCGCGAAAAACGCCTCGCCACGCGGCGCACCCAGCACGCGCGCATCATAGGGATCGACATAGAGCGAGTTCGGCCGCGCGCCCTGCTCGTCGCGCGCGAAGCGGATGCGCACGGCGGCGGCCGGATCGCTCGACAGCATGACGGCCGAGACCTGACCCGAGACTTGACCCGAGACTTGGCCGAAATCCTGCCCCGCCATCAGCCGCGCGACCAGCTCGTCCGGCATCAGCGCCGGCATCTCGCGCGGTGCTACGTGCATGATGCCGGCGTTGAGATGATCGACGATCTCGTCCTCGAAACTCATGATCGCGCCAGTTAGCGCGATCAGGGCGAGCAGCAGCGCGAGCACCAGGCCCGCGATGGAATGGACCTGGAGCAGGACAGCTTTGATCATGTGCCCCGGCCGCACTGCCATCGCTAGAACTTCACCGTTGCCGAGAGCGAGAAGCGCCGCGCGTCGCCGATAGCAACATTGAGCGCGTTTCCGGTGCTGGAGGTATAGTAGACCTTGTCGAACAAGTTCTTGACGTTGAACTGGTAGGTCACCGGCAGATTGTCGATCTCAGTGTCGTAAGTCGCAAAGACATCTGCGACGGTATAAGCCGGCAAGAAGAACTTGTTGGCGGAGTCGCCCGGCCGGTCACCGACATAGTGCGCGCCGCCGCCGAGCCGCAGGCGTCCGGGGAGCTTGTCGCCGAAATCGTAGACGAGATAGAGCGAAGCCGTGTTCATCGCAGCATTCAGCAACTTGGCGTTGCCGTTGATGGGATCGTTCTCCAGGCGGGCATCGGTATAGCCGTAGCTTCCGATCATGCTCCACTGATCGCTCAGCTTGCCGGTCACGTCCAACTCGACGCCGCGCGACCGCGCCTTCGCGGACGTTCGTACCAAGACCGTACCGCTAGAAAAAGGGTCGGAGACCAGCACGTTCTTCTTCTCGATGTCGTAAACCGCAAGAGTGCCGGACAGCCGCTTGTTGACATCGAACTTGACGCCAGTCTCCCATTGGGTGCCCTCTTCGGGCAGAATGGTGGAGTCGACGACGAAGCCGATGGGAGCACCGGTGAAGGGCGCGATGGTCGAGGTCGGTTTCAGCGACTGCGTGTAGCTCACATAGTAGGACAGCTGATCGTTCAGCTTGAAGATGACGCCGCCGAGCGGCAGCACCTTGTCGCCCGACAGATTGGTGTTGGTGACGAACACAGGCCGGCCTCTTCCTGCGAGCTGCTCGTATTCCATCCAGCGCACGCCGCCGACCACCGACAGCCAGCTGGTCACGTGGAACGTGTCCTGGGCGAAGAAGCCACGGGTGCCGAGCTTGTCGGTCTGCTCGCTGTCCGTTGCCGAAACGGTCGTTCCCGGTGTGATCAATCCGTAAACGGGGTTGTAAAAATTGAAGCTCGGGGTCGCCTGGCGGATCAAATCGTGGCGGTCGATCGTGCGATACAGCGCCTCGCCCCCGAACAGGATCTCGTTGCGGAAGCCACCCACCCAGACGTCACCCTGCAGATAGGAGGTGCCGTAGCTGGCGTTGCTCAGCGAGTTCCTGGTGCCGTCGTTGCTGCGGGTCTCGACGCCGGTCTTGGCGTTGACGCCGGTGATGCGAAGCTGATTGGCGCTGTAGGTCTCGGTGTTGTAGCTGTAGGCCGCCGTGACCTTCCAATTGTCGTCCAGCTTCTGCTCGACCGAGCCCTGGATCAGGTCGGAGGTGCCCCACATGTTGTTGAAGGGCTCGTCGAGCCGGCGAGTCTTCGGGATCGCCAGCGGCGCGCCGTTGACGAAAGCGGTGCCGCGGTCGAACGGATAGATGAACTCGCGGTGCTCATAGGTGAGCTGGACCGTCGTGGTGTCGCCGTACCAGGCCAGCGAGGGATTCACCAGCATCTCGCGGTGACGGCCGAAATTGCGCCAATAATCTTCGCTGACGCCGTAACCGATGAAACGATAGGCGAGACCGCCGTCGCCGATCGGACCGGTGATGTCGAGCGTACCGTCGGCTCCGTTCCGGTTGTTGGCGTATGTCGAGCCGAGCAGCGTGACCGAGCCGTGCTGATAAAGCTCGGGCCGCTTGCTGATGGTGTTGACGATGCCGCCGGGATCCATGATGCCGTAGAGCAGCGAGGCCGGGCCCTTCAGCACTTCGACGCTCTCGACCGCGGCATTGAGGCTGCGGCCCTGCACCAGCGGCATGCCGTTGCGCATGATCGAGCCGTCGCGGTTGTCGCCGAAGCCGCGGCGGATCACGGCGTCCTGTGTGCCGGCGAGCGTGTTGGTCTGGGTGATGCCGGATATATTGACGAGAGCGTCGTCGATGTTGCGCGGCAGCTGGTCCTTCAACACTTGCGCCGGAACGACGTTGACGGACTGCGAGGTGTCGAGCGGCGAGGCGCTGCTGCGCAGCGTGGTCGCGCTCGGCATTGCACGATAGCCGAGCTTGGCCGCCTGTTGCGCGGCGGCTTCGGCGGCGGCGCGCTCCGACAATGTCGGCACCGCGGGTGCGGGATTGCGGCTGGGTTGGCGGCGCGCGACGGCTTGGTTGCGGCGCGACGACTGATCCGATGCACGGGCCGGCTTCGGCCGCGGCGCCGGCGCTTCAACCGTCACCGGCGGCAGAGCCGATTGCGCCTGAGCGCTCGTGGTGTTGGAGGGGCTTTCGGCAAGCAGCACGGCCACACCGATGAGAAGACCTGCTCGGCTCTTGCCGGCACGGGTTCGATGGCCGCTGACGCAGCCATCCACGAAGGCACGCACTTTGATTCCACTTCAAGTCAAGAACGTTGAAGTGTGCGCCTGTAACAGTCGCCGCAATCGAAGAGAACCGTAGCCGAGCTTGAATCGCTCTAGTGTTGAATCGTTCTAAGCACCGTGAGGCGCGGGGCAACAATCACCGATTGACCCCGCAACGATGGCGACACGCTGCACGCGAATTTCGCGGCAACGTGTCGGGACGCCAGCGCGATCTCACGCGATGGCGGGCGCCACCATTTCGTCGAGCTTCTGCTTGAGCGCGGTGCCGTCGGCCAAGGCGCGGAGCGGCGGTCGCACGCGCAGCCAGCTTGCATCGCCGGTCTGCGCCGCAAGGATCGCCTTCAGCGTGGTGAGGAAGGACGGCGACTTCACCACGATGTCGATCGCCGCCTGCATGCGCGCTTCGACGTCCTTGCCGTCAACCATCGCCTTGACCAGCTCCGGCGCAATGTTGGCCATGCCGCAGATGGTGCCGGCGCCGCCGGCGGCGATCGCGCGGGTGATATCGGCTTCGTTGCCGACGGTGATGGCAAGCTCCGGCGCGGCGGCACGGAACGCCTGGAACTGCTTGAAGTCGCCGCTGGAGTCTTTCAGACCGGCGACCACCCTGCCGTAACGTTTGCGCAAGTTCGCAGCGACATGGGTCGGGATCGCAACGCCCGAGATCTGCGGGATGTGATAAAGATAGGCGCGCAGGCGATCGTCGCCGACGCCGTCAATGATCGCAGCGAAGGCGTCCTCGATGCCTTCGGCTGTGACGCTGCGGTCGAAATAGGGCGGCAGCAACAGAACGTGGCGCAGGCCGAGCCCGAGCGCGGCGCGCGTCAGCGCGATGCTGTCGCTGATGGCGGGAAAGCCGCCGCCGATTCCGATGCGCTCCGGCGCCACACCGGCCTTGAGGACGGCTTCAACGGTCGCGATGCGTTCGGCGGCATTGAACGAGGTGCCCTCGCCGGTGGTGCCGAACAGCACGACGCCGTCAACGCCCTTGCTGAACAGCTGCTTGGCGTGTGCTGCCAGCTTTGCGGCGTCCACGCTGCCGTCCGCTGCCAGCGGCGTCGCCGACGCCACCCAGAACCCGCGAATCGCCTCCGTCATCACACCACCCTTTGTTGCGGCCGCCAGCTAAGCCTCTGATCCCAAACGATCTTCTCTGCGAGGCGAAGCCTCGTTTTTGCTTTACTTTCCATCTTGTACCTTACATACAAGACGGGTGCAAACCCTTTCCACGTCGCGGCGCGCATGCGGCGCAGTCGAATCCTAAAGGAGGTCTCGCATGAACATGGTGAGCCCCATTGAGCATCCCGACCAATTGCTGGGCGCGTTGCGCGACAGGCTCGGCGCGGCCGCGGTGCTCGTTGGCACCGATGTGCCGGCGCGCAATTGCAACGACTGGAGCGCGAGCCTGCCGCAGACGCCGCTGGCGGTGATCCGCCCCGTCGATGCGCAGGGCGTTGCCGATGCGATTGCGACCTGCCGGCAGGCGCATCTGCCGTTCGTGCCGCAGGGCGGCTTGACCGGCCTGTGCCGCGGCGCTTCGCCGGAAGCGGGCTGGGTCGCGATCTCGCTGGAGCGCATGACCGGCATCGAGGAGATCGATCGCGCCTCCGCGACGATGACGGTGAAGGCGGGCACGCCGCTGGAGACGATCCAGAAGGCGGCGGACGAGGCCGGCTTCTTCTTTCCGCTCGATCTCGGCTCGCGCGGCTCCTGCGCGATCGGCGGCAATCTCTCGACCAATGCCGGCGGCAACCGCGTGATCCGCTACGGCATGACGCGCGAGCTGGTGCTTGGCCTCGAAGTGGTGCTGCCCGACGGCACCATCATCACCAGCCTCAACAAGCTGATGAAGAACAATGCCGGCTACGATCTGAAGCATCTGTTCATCGGCTCGGAAGGCACGCTCGGCATCATAACCCGCGTCGTGCTGAAGCTGTTCCCGAAGCCGCGCTCGACCATGGCCGCGCTGTGCGCGCTGAAGGATTACCCGGCCGTGATCGCGCTGCTCGATGCGGCACGTTCGGGGCTCGGCCCGCTGCTGTCCGCCTTCGAGGTGATGTGGCCGGATTATTGGGACGTGATCACGGCGCGCGCCGGCGTGAAGCCGCCGGTCGCCGCAGGCCAGGGCCTCTACGTGCTGGTGGAAGCGCAGGGCACCGACGAGAGTGTCGATGCGCCGCGCTTTGAGAGCTGGCTCGAGGAGCTGATGGAGCGCGGGCTGCTGGCGGATGCCGCGGTGGCGCAGTCGCTGGCGCAGACGCAAGCCTTCTGGCGCGTGCGCGACATCTGCGCCGAGTTCGGCCAGGTGCTCGGCCCGCACATCTCCTACGACATCGGCCTTGCGGTGGCGCGCATGGACGAGTTCGTCACACGCTGCAAGGCGGCGCTCGCTTCCGGCATCAATGGCTGCGAGAGCGTCTATTACGGCCATATCGGCGACGGCAATCTGCATCTCGTCTCCTGGGTCGCGGGCCTTGCCGTCGCGCAGCAGCCGAAGGAGGAGATGGACGCGATCATCTACGGTCTCGTCCGCGAGCTCGGCGGCAGCGTCTCCGCCGAGCACGGCATCGGCACCTTGAAGAAGCAATGGTTGGGCCATGCCAGGAGCGAGGCCGAGATCGCGCTGATGCGGACGCTCAAGGCGGCGCTCGACCCCGATCACCTGCTCAATCCCGGCAAGGTGATCTGAGCGCACCATGCGATCGCTCAAGCTCGATACGCCGAAATCGCTGTCGCAGCGGGTGATGCAGCGGCTGCGCCAGGCCATCATCGACGGAGAGTTTGCGCTTGGAGCGGCCATCTCCGAGGAGATGGTGGCCAATTCCTTCGGCGTCAGCCGCACGCCGGTGCGCGAGGCGATGGGACAGTTGCAGGCGCAGGGGCTCGTCGTGATCCGGCCGCAGGTCGGCAGCTTCGTCTTCACGCCGAGTGCGGACGACATCAACGCGCTCTGCACCTTCCGCATCGCGCTGGAGCCCAAGGCCGCCGAGCTCGCCTTCCGCCACGACCGCGACGGCACACTTGCGACCATGAGCGCCGCGATCGCGGCGATGGAGCCGGCCGTCGCGGCAAAGGACAACATCGCCTATGGCCGCGCCGACACCGCTTTTCACGAGGCGCTGTTCGCCCATTGCGGCAACCGCTATCTCGCCGAATCCTATCAGCTCGTCTCCGGCCGCGTCGCCGCGCTCCGCACCAGCTTGACCTCGCCGATCGACGTGCGCACCCGCACCTCCTTCGACGAGCACCGCAAGCTGCTCGATCTGTTCGCACGCGGCGACTTCGCCGCCTTCGGCGAATTGATGACCACGCACATCACGAATTCGGGAATCGTCTACGCCAAGGCGCTGAAGGTGGATGAGCGCGTCTAGCGCTCCTCCTTCGACCCCGGCCTGTCCAGAAAATCCAGCGCGGTGTTGATCTGCTCGAGCTGATGCTCGATTCTGTCGCGATCCTCCACCGACGGCGCCGCTTCCAGCTGCTCCACCAGCTTCTGCTTCCGCATCAGCAAGTTCTCTATGACCGTACCCACGATTCCCCCATCGCCAGAGGCGACGTCACGGACGCCGAAACGATGGAGGCGCGCGCAACCCGGGCCCGCGTCGAACCCGTAACCAGAATGCGCGCGGGCACGGTTGGTTCCTGCGGCCGGTTTAACCGGCGCCGGAACCGCATCATCGGACAGCGAGCGGTTGAATTCGCCCGCCCCTCGCCCTATGCGTAGGCGCCATGGACACCCAGATGATCACCGCCGAAAAGCCGCTGATGGCCCAGGCCCGCCCGCGCAAGCCGGCGCCGTTCCTCCCGATGAGCCGCGCCGAGATGGATGCGCTCGGCTGGGACGCCTGCGACATCGTGCTGGTGACCGGGGATGCCTATGTCGACCATCCCAGCTTCGGCATGGCCATCATCGGCCGCCTGCTGGAGGCGCAGGGTTTTCGGGTCGGCATCATCGCGCAGCCCGACTGGCATTCGGCCGAGCCGTTCAGGGCGCTCGGCAAGCCAAGGGTGTTCTTCGGCGTCACCGGCGGCAACATGGATTCCATGGTGAACCGCTACACTGCGGACCGGCGCATCCGCAGCGATGATGCCTATACGGCGGGCGGCGAAGGCGGCAAGCGGCCGGACCGGTCGACCGTCGTCTACGCCCAACGCTGCCGCGAGGCGTTCAAGGACGTGCCGATCGTGCTCGGCGGCATCGAGGCCTCGCTGCGCCGGATCGCGCATTACGATTACTGGTCCGACAAGGTGCGCCGCTCGGTGCTGGCGGACGCCAAGGCGGACTTGCTGCTCTACGGCAATGCCGAGCGTGCCGTGGTCGAGGTGGCGCATCGGCTCGCCGCCGGCGAAGCGCCGCGCGCGCTCGACGACATCAGGGGCGTGGCGCTGTTCCGCAAGGTCCCGGACGGCTACACCGAGCTGCACGCCGACGATCTCGATTCCGCCGACGAGGGCGCATCGCGCCAGAAGGGCTTAACCGTGATCCGCCTGCCGGCGCTGGAGCAGGTCGAGCAGGACAAGGAAGCCTATGCGCGCGCCTCGCGCGTGCTGCACCGAGAGAGCAATCCCGGCAATGCGCGCCCGCTGGTGCAGCGCCATGGCGACCGCGATCTCTGGCTCAATCCGCCGCCGATCCCGCTCACCACGGAAGAGATGGACGCGGTCTACGATCTGCCCTACGCGCGCGCGCCGCATCCGTCCTATGGCGAGGCACGTATCCCCGCCTGGGAGATGATCAAATTCTCGGTGACGATCATGCGCGGCTGCTTCGGCGGCTGCACCTTCTGCTCGATCACCGAGCACGAGGGCCGCATCATCCAGAACCGCTCGGAGGGCTCGATCCTGCGCGAGATCGAGCGCATCCGCGACAAGACGCCCGGCTTCACCGGCGTCATCTCCGACATCGGCGGCCCCACCGCCAACATGTATCGGATGGCGTGCAAGGACCCGAAGGTCGAGGCGGCCTGCCGCCGGCCGTCTTGCGTCTTCCCGGAGATCTGCCCGAACCTCAACACCTCGCATGACGATCTGATCCGGCTCTATCGCAAGGTGCGCGAGACCCGTGGCATCAAGAAGGTGATGGTGGCCTCCGGCGTGCGCTACGACCTCGCGGTCGAGAGCCCCGAATACATCAAGGAGCTCGTCACCCATCACGTCGGCGGTTACTTGAAGATCGCGCCTGAACATACCGAGCGCGGTCCGCTCGACAAGATGATGAAGCCGGGCATCGGCGCCTACAACGAGTTCAAGCGGATGTTCGATGAAGCGGCCGAACGCGCCGGCAAGAAATATTACCTGATCCCCTATTTCATCGCGGCGCATCCGGGCACGACCGACGAGGACATGATGAACCTCGCGCTGTGGCTGAAGAAGAACCGCTATCGCGCCGACCAGGTGCAGACCTTCCTGCCCTCGCCGATGGCGACCGCGACCGCGATGTACCACACCGGCGTCAACCCCTTGCGCGGCGTGCGCCACGGCGGCAGCGACAAGGTCGAGGCGATCAAGGGCCTGCGCCAGCGCCGCCTGCACAAGGCGTTCCTGCGCTACCACGACCCCGACAATTGGCCGCTGCTGCGCGAGGCCCTGATCGAGATGGGCCGCCGCGATCTGATCGGCTCGCAGCCGCACCAGCTCGTGCCTGCGCACCAGCCGCCCGGCACCGGCAAGGCCGCCGGCACGAAGCGTCCCGTTCGACCCAGCGGCAAGACGCAGAAGTTCACGACCAAGGGCCTGCGGGTGATGAAGTAGCGCGCGAGGCCGGATCAGGCGCGGTTCGGTTGCGCTTTCGTGCGCTCGCAAACAAAAAGTTCGAAAACAACCCCATGCACAGTAGGCGGGGACAGCAAAATCAACGGCTTAGCGCGGCACACGATCGAATGAGGCGTGACCTCGCCTTAGCCTGTTGATTGAGCACGATCTTTTCGAACAACCGCTGCGCATTCTGCTGATTTTACGAAACGGTTGCTTCGTCGGGCAAAACAGGAGCAGAATGACAGCATCGGAAGGACCGGGATCGGATGCCACGTCCGTTGCTCAGTGCCAGCGTCTTCGAGCTCACGACCGCGTCGTCCGCGCAATCCGTTCCAGCGGCCGCGCTCCGCTTGATCATCGGCAGCCCAGCAAGAGCCTGTGATACCCGCTGCCGGCTTTGCCCTGGCCGGACCGCGCACGAGGTGCTCGCGGCTTGTGGCCCATCTACGAAGTCGCGTGGGGCCGGAAGGCGCTACTGGGCAGACGCGTAGTCCGGCGTCGCTGCTGTTGATCCAAGTCAACTATCACCCATCCTTTGGCTTCACACTACTTCGGTCGTCCTCTCCCTCCCGAACCTGCAGAAGGCCTTCTGAAGGTTCGGCATCAAAGTGAGAGATTGCTCATGATAACAATCCCAGAACTGACGTCTCAGGCGCTCGGTGCGTTCCTGATCTCGGAGACAAGTGGTCGCTTCGGCTCGTCCCACGCCAGCTTGCCGGAATTGCTCCCCTATGCAGCAAAGCTGGCCCTGGAATGTATTGGTAACAGCGACGCACTCTACCACAACGTCGAACACACCTTGTTGGTCACGCTGGTGGGACACGACATCCTGATCGGGCGCTCCCTTCTTAGGCCAACGACGGCTAGCGACTATGCTCACTTCATCCTGGCGTGCCTGCTTCACGACATCGGCTACGTTCGGGGAATAGTTCACGGAGACCAGGACGGTGCCTATGTGGTTGATGGTACTGGCCGAACGGTTGAATTACCAGTCGGCTCCTCCGATGCAGCGCTTGCGCCCTATCATGTCGACCGCTCAAAATTATTCACCGTGGAGCGTCTTGACGCAGTTGACGAAATTGACGCCGCTCGCGTCGCTCGAGCCATCGAATACACTCGTTTTCCTTATGCAGACGCATCAGCGAATGAACTCAAGGATGATCTTGACGAAGAGGAGGGTTTGTTGCTTCGCGCCGCCGACCTGATCGGTCAGCTCGGCGATCCGAACTACATGAAGAAATCAAATGCGCTGTTCTACGAGTTCGAGGAGATAGGACTCAACAAATCGCTCGGATACACCACGCCCGCGGACGTGGTGTACAAATATCCTCAGTTCTACTGGACCAAGGTCGCTCCGCACATCCAAACTGCCGTCCGCTATTTGAATGTAACCTCGAGCGGAAGACAATGGATCGGCAGTCTCTATGGGAATGTCCTGCGTGCTGAGCGAGAGGTCGGACTTTCTGGTCCGGAACTGTAGGCGTTCCAATAGCGTGATTTCGAGTGGATCCCGATCAATTCTCCGACGCTCAGAACCGACAATAGCTGACTTAGACGGTGGCTCCAGTCGGGTCCCGGTGTTCGGCGCGTTTGCTCCTGGCCCATCGGCGAAGTTGCACCTCGGCGGTCGGTAGTCCGCTCATTGAACCAGAGCGGACCAGATTAGCTCAACCTGAGTTCTTCACGTTTGACCCAAAGCGGACCGGACTCGGCGACAGATCGTCACCAATATCTAAAGCCAAACCAAGCAGCCGGTCCTTGCCGCGCCGCCAGAAGGATCGGCGGCTCCGCATGCCGTCTTCCAGCATATTTCCTGCTCGGTTGTCGCTTCCGCTGTTCAAGCGATGCTGCGCGATGCGACCCGGGCAGAGGCAGCCGCGCAAATGCGTCGCGCACTCTGGCATCATTATTAGGACCGGCCGGTACAGTGCCAGGCGGCGCCGGAGGGTTCGTGTCCCATGGCGCAGGTGTCGGCGCCGCAAGACTCGCCTGTGTTGTGTCGAAGACGACGAGCGCGGGTAATTTCCGCTCCGAGTGGATGTGTATGACAGGCGGACTAGCTGCCGCTCTTTGGGCGACGGGCGAGGTTGGCAGATAGAAACCCGCGATCAACAGCAGCGCGAGCAACACGGCGCCGACGTTGCGGAAATAGGCCAACAAAGGCATCTGTCGCTCCGTACCCTCAAACTACTCGGGCTCAATGCGCGACACGTTGACAAAGGCCGGGCCCTTCCGGGAGCAGGTTGCTCGTCGTAAGACCCTGCCATCTTCGGCCTGAGCGCGAGTTGCGCTCAACCATCCTGCTTCACCTTAGCGACCAGCCCCAATGCGATTGACGCCGCCATTTGCATTGCCACCGACATTATGACGGACCGCAGCGCGAGCCGCCGGTCGGGGCCTCAGCACCACTCCCGCGCGCGCAACGCAACCGGCGGGATAGCCGACGTACGTGCAGTACACGACCGCACCTGCCGGCTTGCTGCTGAACGTTGCGCCCGCAATTCCCAGGAACGCGCTGCATGCGAGACCCGCGAATGTAAGTTTTGTAAGAGGGGGAAACTGCAGCATCGGCGCCTCCTGATCTCACGAGGCTTGATCGCATGCCGTCGGCTGCGATCAGCGCCTGACATTGTGAGGCTGCTGACGCATAGCGGCCTTTGATCCAGGTCAAGCCCTGAGGCCGATTTGCGATGTCGGCGACTTGCGAAAGGACAGACACAAATATTGTCCCATCGGTGCACACCGGGCAGCCGAGGCTACTTCCACTACGAAGACCGCGCGGCGCTGTCCTGCTCCTCGGCAGGCCAAGCGACAATGCCGGATGCTGGAAATGGCCCGCGGGGAAGGTGGGGATTTGTCGAAAATGGCGAGGCCTTCCGACTCCGATATCTTCCTGTCGCTGGGCGTGACAGGCTACATTGTTGCATTCTGATCCTGGGGGCGCGGAATGCTGCGACGGGATTTTCTTGGCTTGATCTGCGGCGCGGCAGCATGGTCGCACTCGGCCCGGGCGCAGCGGTCGAACCCGCTAGGTTCTCTCGAACTAACCGAGCTTAGTGGAAAGCCGGTTCACATCAACATTGCGCTGGTGACCTTCGTCCGATCTGACACGCATATTTCAGGTGCTAACGCCGAACTAGGTCTCGCAAGCGGGAAATCTCAAGGCGTCCGGGAGAATGTCGATGAGGTCATGCAGTTGATCATGACATTACATCGCGGCGAAATGTCCTGGATCAAACTGACTGAACCGAACGGCAAGCTCATCCACATCAACGTGTCACAAGTAACGACCGTCGAATTCCGGGCGCAAATGCCGAACTTGGTTTCGCGAGTGGAAAGCTTCAGGGCGTGCGGGAAAGTGTCGATGATGTCATGCGACTGATCACGGTCGTCGCAGGGCAGAAAGGGAAATCGCCATGACCCTGCGCGACGTCTCTACTCTGGGACCGATTTGCGATCGAACTAATCGCAGCCCGTGATGCGCTTCACCGCCTTCGCGTACTTCATGTGAAGCGAACCGAGAGGCTCATCCGAAGGTGCATTGCGAACGAGGAGACGATCTGAATCGATGCATGTCTGGAGGTCGAGCTGAATGTGCGAGCAGGATCCCAGGGCGTTCTTCTCGGCCTCCTCCCTTGATGCTCCAAATCCAACGAAAGTCTGCACACGCCCGGCCTCGGTGTCGATCGCCGATACAACCGTGACTTCCGAAATGTAGTAAGACGAGCACGGGGCGGCGAGCACCTCAGCGGAAAGCCCAAGCATTCCAAGACCGAGTAGGCCTAACGAAGCTGCTTTCATGTTGGCTCCGTCGCCTAGTCGCATCATTCTCCTTCTCCTTGCGACTGAAGTACCGACTTCCAATCGAACGATTCAGTGCGGGGTAACCGTTGACCTAAATCAAAGCGGCAGCGGGCACACGGGATTGGCGTAGGCCGGAATCAGTCGCGTGAGGGCGCAAGTCCACGTGAGCGCGTTCGCCGGTAAGTGCGCGTCCACGGCAGCACGCCGCAAACCAAGTGCGCTCGTTGGCCAGTTTCGCGAGACTGCGCGTTCGGAGTTCCCGTGAGATGACGCCAACCTGGTATGTCACTTTTGAGAGTCGTCCGCGCATCCTGCGCGCAAGAAGGCGAAGCCCACGCCAAACCAGAACATTCGCAACCGAAGACGAAGCCAAGATCTTTGCGCGCTCAAAGGTCGAGGAAGGACTGATTGTATCAACGGGAACGATCAATCCGCATCTGCCGCGGCGGCATATCCCGTCCAGTCAAGTTCACCAGTGGCTTTCCGAAGGGCAGGAGGATTCCGTCGAATCCGCGCCGCTTCCTGACAACGAATGAGCGCTGTGACCCGCACGCGCCGTGTCGGATATCGCTTGGTGTTGCCATTTTATTACATGGGCATGAGGCGGTCACGACTAAACTCGCGATTGTTATGAAGTACTTATGCACGATTACGTGCACAAGCGTTATCAATCAACAACAAGGGATACGGAGACAATCTCATGAGGAAACTCCTGGTAGCCGCTGTCAGCGTGGCATCCATGGGCCTGGCTGCCCCTGCATCGGCTGCCGACATGGCCGTCAAGGCCCCGCCACCAGCACCGGTCGTGACGATCTACAACTGGAGCGGGTTCTACATCGGCGCTAACGGCGGTTGGGGACGAGCCGAAAGCTGCGTGGATTTCGTGACGCTCGCCGGGACAGTGGCGGCCGGTTGTGCTGATCGCAACGGTGGTCTGATCGGTGGTCAGATCGGCTATCGCTGGCAGACCAATCAATTCGTCTTCGGCCTCGAAGCACAGGGCGATTGGGCCGACATTGAGAGAACGCGTGTGAGCCTGGTCGATCCGCTCATTTCGACCACGGGCAAAACCGATGGCATCGGCCTTTTCACGGGCCAACTCGGTTGGGCATGGAATGCGTCGCTGTTCTACGTGAAGGGTGGCGCGGCCGTCACTCACAATCGCTTTGACATCTTCAACAACGTCACCGGTGTCGGCCTCGCCTCGGCTGGCCACACGCGCTGGGGCGGTGCCCTTGGTGTCGGCTGGGAATATGGCTTTGCACCGAACTGGTCGTTCGGCGTGGAATACGACCATCTCTGGATGGGGCGCGACAACGGTAGCTTCGCCGGCGTGGTCACGCCCGGAGGCTTGACGCTTACGGGCAGCGGGGTCAGCCAGGACGTCGATATGATCACCCTACGGCTCAACTATCGCTTCGGCGGTTACACGGCCCCGGTCGCAGCACGTTACTAGTCCACGAGCGGTACCCGGCAGCTGGCCCCGGGGTTTCCCCCGGGGCCTTCTGTTGTTCGTATGACGAACGCCGCGTCGCGCTGTGCTGCGATGAAAGGTTGAGGGCCGCGCGTCCGAATGGGGGCGCAAGAACGGACATGTCGGAGTTCGCGCCTGACCTGTGCGCCACAATTCTTTCTCCAGATCTCTTGATTTGAATCAACGCGGCATCGTCCTGCCGACGATTGTTTGCGCGGTGCCTGGGGGCCACTTACCAAGGAGGTCGCCGATGATGAAGATCGTAGTGATCGGAACAGTTGCACTCCTTCTTGCCGCACCGTCGATTGCCAGGGCGCAAGCTACCTCCGCTACAACGCCAGAACGGCTCAACGCAGTAGACCGAAATACACTGATGGATATGCGGATCGATTTGACCAAGGCCGCGTTGCAGCTGACACCTGACCAGGAAAAACTCTGGCCGCCTGTCGAGAGCGCCATTCGTGCCAGGGCGGAGGATCGGAAGGCCCGGGTTGCAAAGATTTCGGAAACAGTGGGTCGACGGACCGACCAAAATGCCGTCGAAACCATCCGCAATCGTGACCCCATCGCCTTCTTGCAACGACGCTCGGAGGCATTGGCGCAACGATCAGCCGATTTGGATAAGCTCGCCGAGGCGTGGCAGCCACTTTACAAGACCCTCAATCCCGAACAGAGGCAGCGCATGGGGGCTATCGCGGTCCTTGTACTTCACGACATGAGTGATGTCGTGGAGCGACGTCGTGCGCAGGCCGACGACGAAGACTGAATTTGATTCAGACCTGCCGCGTGATGGTCTGAACATGCGCGGCTAACTGACTTTAGGCCTGGGCGATGTCCGCTTTGCCAAAGCCGACACCCCCGGGCCAACGTCTACGGTCATGGGTCTCTTGAAAAGCCAATGATTGGAAGTCCCCCTGGTGCGTCAGCGTTGGTGCCTCGTTGAGACACAACAAGCGGAGGAACCGTTGATCTAGCGCAACGCACGCTTCGAAGAGGAGGTTGAATCATCGGACCGGGGCAGGAAACGGTGGAGTAAGGTCCATGATGCAGATGAATGTACGAAACGTTGCATTAGCAGCTTCGACGTTCACTTGTGCGATGCTGCTCTCCTTCAGTTGGTCCGAGCAAGGCGGCGCTTCGCTTTCTACCGATAGCGCACAAGCACGGGTCGGTCGTCCCCTGACACCCGTGAGCGTTGCGGGTGTTGCACGCCGACAAAACCGGCGGGCTGCATATGGATACGGGGCGGGCGTCGTCGGCGCCGGCGTAGGCGCTGCAGCGGTTGGCACCGCCGCCGCAGTTGCGGCCACCCAACCCTGGAACTGGGGTGGTACCGGATACTATGGCAGGCCATACGTGGGCAGCGGCGCATTGGCGGCCAACGCCTATTATGGCGGTCCGATTGAAACCAGTCCCTACTATCTCCAAAAGGCCTACCCGGCGAATGGCCCCTGGTATGGCTTTAGCGGATGGGCCGACTACAAGGCTCGCGGCGGCATTGTCTGCGATCCCGGCACCATGATCAAAGGCCCTGATGGCCTGATGCATGTCTGTCAGTAAAACTCGAGCGCGAATGAGGCTGGAGGGGGCGGCTCAAGAGCCGCCTCCTGGTGGCAGAAATGCAACTCGGGTGGGCGTGGAGAGTCGTCCCGCTGTTCGGGTAGCTAACCTTGACCAATCGGCGGTGCTCGGAAGTCTGCAAGGCCTGCCGTTGGGACGAAAGGCCAGCCGGGTACTATGGATGATCTGTCGAGAATTCGCATTGACGGTGCCAAACTGCCGATCTGGCTTCGCATCGTCGTCGTCCTGGCGCTAGCACTGCTGGCCGCGGGCGCAAGCCTGTTCGCGTATCGCTGGTACGTCCAACCGGTGACGCTGTCGATCGCGGTTGGGTCATTGGACGGCGACGCCCCCAAAATCGTGTCGGCGCTGGCGAGCAGGCTTGTCCTCAACAACGCGCCGGTCCGGCTGAAGGTGGTGGAGACGACCGGCCCAATTGAATCCGCGGAAGCGTTTTCCTCCGGCAAGACGGACCTTGCTGTGGTCCGCGGTGATGTCGGCGACCTTTCACAAGCGCAAGCCATCGTCGTCCTCGCCGAGGCCGTTGCGCTGCTGTTTGCACCGCCGGGATCCACGATCAAGGACATGGCTGGCCTAAAGCGCACAACAATAGGGGTGGTTGCGGGCGAGACTAATGAGAAGATCGTCAGCGTATTGACAAAGGCATATGACCTCGACCGCGCCAACGTTGCTTTCAAAAGTGTCGCGCTCGACCAGGTTCGCCGCACCCTCGACACAAAGGAAATACGTGCCGTCCTTCTCGTAGCGCCGCTGAGCGAGAAGTACGTATCATTGGTGCGAGGTCTATTCCCGCAGACTCCGAAGAGCGCACCGGTCCTGATTCCGATCGAGAATGCCGGTGCAATTGCCGAGAAGGAGCGCGCTTACGAGAGCTTCGACATCCCAAGGGGAACACTACGCGGATCTCCTCCCGTTCCTGAGGACGACGTGACCACTTTGAAGGCTTCTTTCTACATCGTCGGCAAGAAGAGCCTGGACAACGATATGATCGCCGACTTCACGCAAGCCATTGCACGCGCTCGCAGAGACGTTTTGGCCGAACTGCCGGTTCTCGCGCAGTTCAAGGCGCCCGATACTGACGCCGGCGCCTACCTCCCCGTTCACCCCGGCGCTGCAGAGTTCTACAACGGTAGTCAACTGACTTTCCTGGACAAGTGGAGCAACGCCATCTTCCTGGCGCCAATGGCGCTCGGCGCGCTTGCCACGATCCTTGCGGCGGCATGGCAGTTTCTTAGATCCGGCGATCTCAAGCCGAGAGAACCCGCGCTGGATTTGCTCTATGCATTGGGGAGACGAATAAGGCACGCCGAGAACGAAGCGAATTTGTTGGAGATCGAGACTGAGATCGACCAAGTACTGAGCGCGCAACGCGCCAGAGCAGATGCGGACGTATCCACCCTCGATACGGCCACGCTAAACGTTGCCGCACATCGGCTCGAGAACCTCATACAAGATCGTCGCGCGGCACTCGGTGCGCGACCTCCCGGGGAAGCGCACAATGCGAAGCGGGCAGCGCTCGGGCCAGTATCGAAGGACAGTTAGCGCACGGGGACAGGTGAGTGATCTGGGCAGGCTGGGCGAGTACCCCGGAGCAATGGTCCCCCCGAGCCACGCGCACCGCGACGCGAACCTTGACTTATCTCAAGCCTCTCAGCGACCCATGCTGCCAGCTTTTCGAGCGGGGCCAGTGCCAAGGGAGGATCGAATGATCCGATTGATCGCTGTTCTCGGCTTCACCTTGTCGGTTCTAACATCGGCGCACGCCATGGGGCCTGCACCGCTCCCTTCGATCGAAAATGATGAGATTACGCAAATCGCGGCCGCCTGTGGTCCGGGCAGGACGCGAGTCAACGGTGTATGTGTGGCAAGGACGACCATCCGTCAAACCCGCCGAGCGGTTCGCAGGTGTGTGCGTTGGCAGGGTGGCGTTTGCGCTCTGTACGAGTGAAGGTCGCCAGTGTGTTTCGCCGGACCCCAACATAGCGAGCACCTCGAGCGCGGTGTGGCTAGGGTCAAGCGGGCAGCGGGTATCGCAGGCCTTTGCAAGGCTGGCGGGTCATCCGCCATCGGATCTGACCGGAAGCCATCGCGGCCGGACTAAACCGACGCGCTTGCCTCAAACGAGACATCACTGGAATCGAGAGCGAAAACTACGCGGGTCCGTCCCCACCATAAAATTGGGCCTCTTCGATCACTGAGGGAAGCAACTGGCCGGATAATTTGGCCCTGTGGCGGGCGGCGAACATTGGCCCACGGGCGGGCCGCAGCGGCGCGAACTGTGCGAGGCCAATGGGCGTCGGCAGGTCATCGTAGATGGCCTCCATACCGCCCCGCATGAAGTAAGTTTCATGCCAGAAGCCAGTGCCGCGCGATGACTTCAAAAAATCCTGCCACCATTGGCGGTGCGGCATCGAACGGGACCACGCCTCCAGCGCATCAAAGTCGCGCCAATATTGTCGCATGCCAAGGTGCAATGGAAACAAGGACATGATGAAATTCTCATGCAGGAGAAGCCCTTCAGGCCGCTTGTCGACTGCGTCCTGAATCTGCGGACCCAAGCCGAGCAAAGTTCTTATCCCGGTCCACGCATTGACGCGCATCCCGAGATAAATCACGACCAGATCGGGAAACGACGAAAGGTCGATAGTTTGTCGTTGGACTGCGCCCTTCATTCTGACCTCCTGACGCATAATGGGTCCGCCATGGATGGCCGCGAGCTCCGCCTATAACGACGGTGGTCGTGTTGCGCCCGAAGAGTTCCTGCAAGCCATCGCGTGCACCTTGCAAACCGCCGACGAATTTGGATCAGGAGCGGCACCGTGTGCTGACGGAGCATAAGGGCCATCCGGCTCGAACGCATGTCAGGCAGATCACATCACGCAAGGTAAGCGAGTTGCGCGATGTCAGCAAGGTCGGCTTCCCGCCCATCTGCGAAGTTACGTGGGGTCTGACGGAGGTCCGCTCCTCGCGGCAGAGCAATCCCCGCGCGTGCGGGAGCGCGAGAGCCGGCGGACGCATGACTTATTATCACCACGCTTTTGCGTGCTCGCGGAGACTGGGTCTTGTTCTCCAAAGGAGTTGGGAGCGAAGGTCAGCTTGCAGTGAGACAGATCGCTCGACCTAAAGATAAGGCTCGGCGTTCTCTCGCCGAGCCTTCTTTCTATTTGTCTATCCGTCGACTCCAATCTCGAAAAGACAAAGGAATCTTTACTTCACTTGGCGGCTATCACACGGCAAACGGCCCGTGTTTCTCGGTCGTAGTGATCCGGCTGTTTCAGGACAGCTGCACAGCGACGCAACACCCGCTGCTGCTCTGCGACCTCCAATGTCGCGAAGGCTGTGCCGACGTTGGCAGGATTGAGGCCTGCCAATCCAGAGCTGTTGTTTCCATTGGCAACGCCATTATTTGAAATGCCCACGGCTCCCGCGGCACCAGGACCAATGCCAACAGTGCCAAGCCCGCCGGTGCCGAGGCCCCCAGTACCTACGCTGCTAGAACCGACACCAACTCCCGCGCCTGCCCCACCAACTCCTGCAACACTCGCACCTGCGCCAGCTCCTGCCGCGCCTCCGCCGACACCCACGCCCCCCGTAGCGCCAATTCCGCCAGCTCCGGCGCCAACGCCGGCACCCACGCCACCATCGCCCACTCCGGCGCCGGCACCCGCGCCAACGCCCCCAACTCCGGCACCAACACCGGCGCCGACGCCACCGCTACCCACTCCCGCACCAGCACCTGCACCGACACCTCCAACACCGGCGCCAACACCCGCGCCCACCTGGGCTTGCGCGAGTGGTGCTGCTGCGGACAATGCAACGCAGACCGTGGCTGCATAGAAAAGCTTCATTCGCATACACGCCTCCATGAATTCCCGGCGCCCGCAAAGGGACGCTCTGCAACAAGATTCTTGTCCAAGAGGAAGCGACGATTTGTGGGTCCGTTCCTCAACCGGCTGCAAGTAGGTTAACGGGACGAAAAGAGCAGTCTGAGAATTTTGCGATTGCGGAACCAGCGCGCGGTCGCGAGGCTGTCGAGTTCGCAATTCATCTCGTCGCTTTTGGGGAAGCGTTTGGTGGCTCACGCGCGGTTTCGTAAGCTCCGCTTTATGGGCCGTGCTAGCTCGGAGGATGGGTAGAGCGCCAGCGAAACCCATCAATTCCCCGCTTATGCCAAGCATGATGGATTTCGCAACGGGCTCAATGGAAACAAGGACATGATGAAATTCTCATGCAGGAGAAGCCCTTCAGGCCTGTTGTCGACTGCGTCCTGAATCTGCGGACCCAAGCCGAACAAGGTTCTTATCCCGGTCCACGCATTGACGCGCATGCCGAGATACACCACGACCAAATCGGGAAACGACGAAAGGTCGACAGTTTGTCGTTGGACCGCGCCCTTCGTGAGCCCCCTGGGTGCTGTTCGTCACGACCGCAGCGGTGGTCATCGTAACGTGGCGGCGGCAATTTGCGTCGAGCGCGTGGGCGGAGATGGTACCGGAAGGCGCCTCCCCTGTCGGCAAGAGCACTCGGGCCGGCGGACAATATAGTGGCGGCGTGCATCCGCGGCCTGTGGATCCTGAATGGCCCCGACACGCCTTTGTGCCGGGGTCAAACAGCGGTAGAGCGCATCCTGCTTGCTCAACGCGCACGAAGCCGACATCAAAGGATGTAAAAGTCGCTCGCGTGGTTCACTAGATCAGACTTCGTGATACCGACAAGAGTTATCGTATCGGCACTATCGTAAGTGATCACGGCATTGCCCTTTACGTCCGCGGTTGCTTTCAGAATCGCGTCGACATTCGCAAACAAGTTATGATCGAATGCCAAAACGTCCTTCGTGAGATCGAAGCTGGTGATCGTATCCTTTCCGAAGCCGGCGTGAAAAACGAACGTGTCCGCCGTTCCAGCTCCTCCCGTGAGCTGATCTGCGCCGCCGAGGCCCTCGATGAGATCAGCAGCACCCGCGCCCGTGATCTTGTCGCCGCTCGAGCTGCCGAGCACTGCGACTGAGCTCAATCCGCCCTGATTACCCGCCACGTCCACTGCGCGTGCCAAAAACGTATGAACCACATCCGACAATTTTGAAATCGTGAAATTCCAATGTCCGTTGCCGTCCACTTTGATGGGGGTGGTACTACTTACGGAAGTGCCGTCCTTAAAGAGCGTTATCGTGCTCCCTGCTTCCGACGTGCCGCTGATTGTCGCGTTTGTTCCCTTTGAAGTCGTGACCAATATATCGCCGATGGCGGTCACGGGCGGGGCCGTGTCGAGCGTGAAGGCGAACGCCGTTGAATTGCTCGACGTGTTACCCGCCACGTCGGTTTGGTGGACGATCACGCTCTTGAGGTCATCACCCGTGAGCGTCAGGCTCGTGCCGGTGCCGTTGAGCCAGTGCGCGCCGTTGTCGGTGCTGTATTGCCAATTCGCTCCTGTCTCGAGGCCAGTTACGTCGACGAGGCCCGAGTTGGTGATCTTGTCGGTGCTCGAGCTGCCGCTGTCCGTGTGCAGCTTGAGCGAAGGCGCAACCGGCGCGATGGTGTCAAGCCTGAACGTCAGGCTCGCAGCCGCACTGACGTTGCCCGCACTGTCCTGCTCTTGGACAAAGACGGTGTGTGGACCATCGGCCGTGCCGTTGGTCAAAAACACCGGCGCGATTGTCGAGAAGCTCGTCGCACCGTCGGCCTTGTACAACAGCGTGTCGCCCGCGGCCGAGGCCGTATAGGTGATGGAAGGATCCCTGGTGACCTTGTCGCTGTTCAAGCTGCCGGAATCGTTCGTCAGGGCCAGAGTCGGCGTTCCCGGGGCCGTCGTGTCCTTCGTGGAGGTGTCGCCGGTGCCAGCAGCCGTATTGCCAGCCGTGTCGGTCACAGAGATCGACGCCGTGATTGGGCCGTCAGTCAGCCCGGACAGATCAACCGCGCTAGAGCCATCGCCGCCAGGTCCACGAACAACATCGTGAAGAGGATTGCCATCCGAGAACCTCACCATCGCAACCGCATCAGGATCAACGCCCACAATCGTGAAACCAACTGCCGACCTCTCGCCAGCGTTGATGAAGCCGTCGCCGTCGTTGATCGTCACAGACGCTGTTGGCGATGCATCCGCCGTCGTGTCCTTCGTGGAGGTGTCGCCGGTGCCAGCAGCCGTATTACCAGCCGTGTCGGTCACAGAGATCGACGCCATGATTGGGCCGTCAGTCAGCCCGGACAGATCAACCGCGCTAGAGCCATCGCCGCCAGGTCCACGAACAACATCGTGGAGAGGATTGCCATCCGAGAACCTCACCATCGCAACCGCATCAGGATCAACGCCCACAATCGTGAAACCAACTGCCGACCTCTCGCCAGCGTTGATGAAGCCGTCGCCGTCGTTGATCGTCACAGACGCTGTTGGTGGTTCATCCGCCGTCGTGTCCTCGTCGTAGAGGGTTGCTGTTGCGGTACCGGGATCACCAACCGTGTAGCCGTAGTTGCTGACAAGATAGACCCCGAGGGACTCGGATCCCTCGGTCATCCCGTCGCTGAAAGTCGTGAGGCGGTGCTCGTAGGTGTCCGAGCCGGCCTCAAATCGGGGCGGAAGACCATTGTTGCCGGCCCACGTAAAATCGACCTCGTTGGTGGCCGAACCATTGTAGCCGAAGTCCAACTGCATCGAGCTGCTGAGACTCCCGGTGCGATGGAACGTGAACACCACGTCATTACCTTCGGTCGCGGTGCTGGTGGTGGCGGTCACCGTCACGACGGGCGGATCGTTGTTGGTCGTGTTCAGCAGCACAGATACGGTATTGTCGCCGAAATTTGAAGCGATGATGTCAAGCTTGCCGTCGCCGTTCACATCGCCGAGCACATCGGAGGAAGTTCCAGAGCCCGCCGCAAAGGTGGTCACCGGCTGGAAGGTGCCGTCACCATTGCCGGGCAGCACCGCCACTCCATTTGCGACCGCGACGATATCCGGCTTGCCGTCCCCACTCACATCGCCGACCTGAACGAAACCTTGACCGGCTCCGACATCATAGTTGGTCTGCGGCAGAAAGGTGCCGTCGCCATTGCCGAGCAGCACCGAGAGGTCATTGGAGGTTTGACTTGCGACCACGATATCCTGTCGACCGTCCCCATTCAGGTCGGCGACTTGTACTAGACCAGGCTGGCTTCCCGCCGCATAGCTGGCCGCCGCTTGGAAAGTGCCGTCGCCGTTGCCGAGTAGCACCGACGCCGTATTCACACTGTAGTCTGCGGTGGCGAGGTCCAGCTTGCCGTCACCATTCACGTCGCCGATCGCAACCGAAATAGGCCCGGGAGCAGACGCTACCGCTTCAGTGGTCCGGAATTGAAATGTCCCGTTGCCGTTGCCGAGCGATATCGAAACCGTACCGGAGTTGCTGTTGGCGTTGACGAGATCCAGATTCCCGTCCCCGTTCAAGTCGCCAATGACCACCTGGTGAGATTCCCCGACCTCGACACTTGTCTGGGGTTGGAAGGTACCGTCGCCATTGCCGAGCAGGATACTGTCCGAGCTAAACGAATTACCATTCGCAACAGCAAGGTCCAGCTTGCTGTCACCATTCAGGTCGCCGATCGCAACGGAGATAGGTCCAGGTCCCGTTCCATACGTCGTCTGTGTCAGGAAGCTGCCGCTGCCATTGTTGAGCAGCACCGACAGGGTGTTATTGTTGGCATTTGCGGTGACGATGTCCAGGTTGCCGTCCCCATTCAAGTCTCCACTTGCAACCGAATAGGGTCCAGATCCGGTCGCGTAGGTCGCCTGCTGGAATTCGGTTGGCATCTTCGCCTCCTTTGGTTTGGCAATGCAGGGCATTGCGCATTCGATGAAGGCCAGCACCGCGGTTTCAGCTAATAAAGCTGTGGGTCTCGCCTTCTCCGTGTGAGACTGCGCGAAGCGATCAATGCCGCGCGTCCAAGATCCAATTTGTCGCCCCATTGAGGTCTGCGACCGGAACGAATATGGAGCCGCCGGTAAGGCGGAAGTGAAAGGGCCTGCCGATGGCACTAGCGCTGCCGCTTACAAGAAACGGTGAGTTCGGCACGTCGCCGATTTACGGGCAGCAGGTGGCAATATTGCCTGCGTTGGTAGCTGTGCTCTCTCCCGCAGTCATGATGCAAATGTACTATGCGTTGCAAAATTTCCTCAGCAGCCCACACGTTCTGCGCAACGCCTCCGTTTGAAGCAAATCAAAGCGGGAAAAATTCTGTGCGCAGTCCTTTGAAGCTAAGCCTCTCCGCCGTCCATGGCGTGAGGGCCAGCGCAGTGTAAGCGCGCGAACAGCGCCACGATTTCCGCCTGCCGGTGCGTGTCCGTTTTCGCGAAGATCGCCTGCATCTGATTGCGCGCCGTTTGGTAGGCAACACCGATTTCATCGGCAACGTGCTCGAGGTGTTCGCCCGATGCCACGCGCGTCGCAAGTTTGGCTTCGGCAGAAGTCAGGCCGAACAAGTTCCTTAGATGCGCTTCGGGCGGCATGGAGCATTCTTCCAGATCTCGGATAACCACAATTGCACGCACGACGGCCAACACGTCGCGGACCACGCCGCCGCTCGTTGGCACCGCGTAGACCGCCATCGGCCGGCGGCCGGGCCGCGCAATGGCAACGGGCGGCATGATGGTCGCGCCCGCGTCGGCGTTTTCCAGCGCGCGCTCGATCAGCCGCTTGAGCGCGCTCGCGGCATTCCGATCATCTGTGATCAGGTGCCCGTCGACGATACGCAGGTGATCGCCGAGTTTGCTGTCGGCCACCTTGTTCGTCCTGACGACGCGTCCGTATTGGTTGATCAGCAACGCGGCCGTTTCCATCATGTCGAAAGCGTCGGAGATCGCGAGCGCCCGCACGAACCCCAGTTCGCGTGCTACAGTGGCGGCGCTGGTCAAGGGGGCGCGAAGAGCGACAAGCCGTCGTTGCTCAGCTGGGCTAAACGGCCCCTGTTTGGGACTGCGCTGAATTGCAAGACACCAATTGTCCTCACCCGCATCTAACGCCACGCCGGCGAACCATCGAAAACCACATCTGCCGAGAAGGTCGTTGTAGAATGGTGAGCGACGCATTTCCTCCGGCGAGGTATGATCCTGATCCACCATGATCCCGGTGCAGAGCAGTTTGGGAATGCCTCGACTCCGCTCGTCGTGCTCGTACCAGCCTTCCTTGATGTACCGGTCCATCAATTCCGCGACGCCGGCCGTGAAGGTAAGGCCGAGGGGCCTGTCGCTTGTTTTGATCGGAATCAGCGCCGCGCCGACAGCGCCGGCAGCCGCCGCAATTTTATCCATTGCCGGCGTCCAGCAGGACGGGTCGAGCGCCGCCTGGGTGATCGCTGCATGTATTGCGGTTAGGTCCCACGAGGTACGCATGCCTGCCTCGCGTCCGGTCGTGTTGGCTGCTAGCCTGTTCAAAACTGCATCAAACTATCCGCGGAACAACAACCCCGCATTAATACTGTGAGAAACGGTGACCTTTCTCGGGCAGACGTCCTTTGTGCGCGAAGCCCTACTCAACATCAATGGACGTTATTTGACGCACGGCAGGCAGGGAGAACAACTCCCGCTTTTTCTCCCGAAAGCTAGCGCGGACAGCAGCTCTACGACCCGCTCCCGCGGGGGGAACGACAGGTCGAGCACCTTCCATTCCTCATAATTCTCCGCCGGCAGCATCTTGTAGGGCTGGCAGGCTTCCAGCGCGCTCTTGGCTGACATGGCGAGAAGTAGGAGGCGGGCTAATGCGATGCTAATGGATTCCCCCAATGCCAATACAGTCTTTCGGAACATCTCATCGTTGATTGTTCCGTACAGCCTAGAGCCGATCCATATGCCAGCGACCATGAACGGAAGACCGATGCATGGCTTCGAGCGTGTACGATCCTGCGATCAACTGCGAGATCGAGATGATCACAAGGCTGCAAACAGCACCGGCTGAAAAACGGCGCGCTGCTCAACCGTCCCGACACCTGCCCTCCAGTTCCTTTCAGGGCATCTGCGAGCGCTTCCGCTGAATGCCTTGGCGCCACCCACTTCTCACAGGATGTCTCCTCCTGGCCCACCGCTTCCAAGTAGCGGCGAGTTGTCCGAAGTCGGGGATAAACCGGATGCGCCCGACCGCTGGTAAAACGGCGCTTTCGACCCGAAGGCGACATCGACCAGACGTCTAATCGGCCCTTCAACTCACCTGTGTGCCCTTGTGTTATTGTATCCCTTCCGAGAACTCGATGGAGGGAAGGATGGACATTCGATCGAAATTGACGGCGCTGTGTGAAGCGTTCAACGCGCACGACTTGGATTCCATCATGGAGTTCTTTGCCGACGATTGTGTCTTGGAGATGCCGAGGGGAAGCAAGCCTTGGGGCTCCCGCTTCGAGGGCAAACGCAACGTACGAGACGGGCTCGCCACGCGCTTTGAAGGCTTACCGGATGTTCACTACGGCGACGCCGAGCATTTTGTGGATACGATGGCAAACACGGGCATTTCAAAATGGACGCTGACGGGCACGACAGGCGAAGGAAAAAAGATCGAGGTCCGAGGATGTGACTTTTATACTTTTCGCGCGGACGAGGTGATCCGAAAGGACTCGTATTGGAAGATTGTTGAAGGACCTTCGTCAGCCTGACGACGCACATGTCCGAATGTGGCCCATCGCTTCCATTAGGGCGTAGCCGCGAGTTGTCCGGAGTCGGAGGTAAACCGGAAGCGCTCGACCGCTGGTCAAAACGGCGCTCATGACCCTTCTCGGACATCAGCCCGGCCCGGTGACATGCGATTCAGGCTATCCCGGCCCTTCCTGAATGATGGTTTGGACCGATAAGATACCCTTCTTGACCCTTTGGGGACGGATATGGCGCGGCCATCAAGAACGGGCAGCAAGACGAGCCAGGCGAAGACCCGCAAGGGCAGCAAGATCACCAAGAGCAAGCGCCGCATTGCGCCAGCGGCCAGCCGAGCGAATCGTCGTTCGGTCGCCGGTCTGAGCAAAGACCTGAAGGAGGCCCGCGAGCAGCAGGCGGCGACGGCCCAAATATTGAAGGTCATCGCAAGTTCGCCCGACGATGTACAACCGGTATTCGAGGCGATTGCGATCAGCGCCAACAGGCTTATTGGCGGTTTCTCTACGGCAGTGTTTCGATATATCGACGGCATGCAACACCTAGAGGCGTTCACGCCGACAAATCCGGTCGCTGACGAAGCATTGCGAGCTTCGTTCCCGCGGCATCTCACAACGTCTTCGGCGCCCTTCGAGTTGCTGCGTAATGCCAAACCAATGCAGATTGTCGATACCGAATCCTCGCCAAACATACTGGCCAGGGATTTGGCGCGATTGCGCGGCTTTCGCAGCATGTTGTTCACGCCGCTGATGAGCAATGGGGTGCCTATCGGCTTGATCACCGTGACGCGAGTCGAGACCGGTTCATTCGCCGACCATCACGTGCAATTGCTACAGACCTTCGCCGACCAGGCGGTGATTGCGATCGAGAACGCGCGATTGTCCAATGAAACGAGGGAAGCGCTGGAGCGGCAAACCGCGACGTCGGAAGTGCTACAAGTCATATCCAGTTCGCCTGGCGGACTTGGGCCGGTGTTCGAGGCCATGCTGGAAAATGCCGTGCGCATCTGCCGTGCCAGTTTTGGGACGCTGCTCCTATACGAAGGCGACAGGTTGCGGCGGGTGGCGCGAATGGCCGCGCAAAACGTGCCGCAATTGTACGCGCCCGACCAGGAAACGCCGCCACACTTCATCGCGCCGTTTAATGGGGCGCCTTCGCTGGGGCGCCTCGTCGAGACCAAGGCGCTGGTTCACATTGCCGATATCGCCACAGAGCATCCCGACGATCTGATCTACAAGGTCGCCGCAGCCCGCACCGTTCTGATTGTGCCGATGCTGAAGGAGAGCGAGCTTGTCGGTGGCTTTGCTGTCTACCGCAAGGAAGTGCAAGAGTTCAGCGACAAGCAGGTCGAGTTGCTGGAACATTTTGCGGCACAAGCGGTGATCGCCATCGAAAACACACGACTGCTCAAGGAGCTGCGGCAGCGAACCGACGATCTCTCGCAATCCCTCGACGACCTCCGCACCGCACAGGACCGCCTGGTGCAGACCGAAAAGCTTGCCTCGCTCGGCCAGCTCACCGCGGGCATTGCGCACGAGATCAAGAACCCGCTCAACTTCGTCAATAATTTCGCAGCCCTTTCAGCGGCGTTGACCGAGGAGTTGAACGAGGCCCTCAAGCCCGCCGAACTCGTCGACAAGATCCGCACCGAAGTCGACGAGCTGACGGCGCTTTTGAAGAGCAACCTCGAAAAGGTCGTGCAGCACGGCAAGCGGGCCGATTCCATCGTCAAGAACATGCTGCTGCACTCACGCGAGGGACCGGGCGAGCGCCGCCTCGTCGACATCAATGCCCTGGTCCAGGAGAGTCTCAATCTCGCCTACCATGGCGCGCGCGCAGAGAAGTCCGACTTCAACATCACGCTCACGCAGAACCTCGATCCCGACGCAGGCGAAATCGAGGTATATCCGCAGGAGATCACGCGCGCGCTGCTCAACGTGATCTCCAACGGCTTCTATGCCGCGACCAGGCGCAAGTCCGAGGCGGGAGACGAGACCTTTGAGCCTGTGCTGAGTGCGACCACGAACAACCTTGACGATAAGGTCGAAATTCGCATCCGCGACAACGGCACCGGGATTCCGATCGAGGTGAAGAAAAAAATGTTCAATCCCTTCTTTACTACCAAGCCAGCTGGCGAAGGCACGGGGCTCGGTCTGTCGATGACCCATGACATCATTGTCAAACAACACGGCGGAACCATCGATGTCCAGAGCGAGCTGGGTGTGTTTACCGAGCTCATCATCGCGCTGCCGCGATGACCTCTTTTGGCCCGAAGGCGACGACCGCGGTCTCGGCCGGAACGTCCGCACTTGAAGCCAGACTGGAAATGCTTGAGGCCCGCCCGAAACGACACGCTTGACCCCTAGCCGACCCCACGAGCCTCTCCCCCCAGCGGCCGCTGGTGACCCAAAGGGGGACAGATCGAGTTGCGAGGCGAAAGCCTGCCCTCGTTCACCACATTTAAACCTTAAGATTCTACCAAGAGTACTCACCCACAGGCCGCAGGACCATGCCAACAGCCTTCATACGGAAGCCATCATTGGACTTCGGGCAATGAAGGTCTGGCAGACCAGCTGCATCGTGGCTGTTGTCGCATCCGCGGGACTCTATCTGGCCGCCGGTAACAGACCGGCCGCGACTTTGCCGGATGTCGTGCCGGAAGCGGCAGCGAGCATACCGGCTGCGCGCATGGCGGCTCCCGCGAACATGGTGACGCCTGCGGTGTACGCTGAGGCATCCGCCAGACTTGCGGCAGCGCTTCGGGCAGAAAGCGCAGAGCTGGGCGCGGTGACGTCAGCAGATTCCGGGCCGCCACGCACCGAAGCCGAGATCGTCGACGAACCCGTCGCACCGAAATTGGCGTCGTTGGGACAGGATGTCGTCCAACCGCTGCCGCCGGAACGCGAAGCGTCCAACGATGCTCCGAAAGCGGCGTCGACGCCAGATTTCCGTTATCTGGTCTACTACGTCTGGTCCGAACTGCCGCCCGCCGAGAAACCGGCGGAGATCGTCTTGCGTGCGTTCAAGGACATTCCGGTCGGAACGCCGACTGAGGAGATCAAGCGCGCTGCCGACGCGCTTGGTCTCGATTTCAATTTCATGATGGCGGTTGCCAAGATCGAATCCGGTTTCAACCCCAATCAACGCACCGGGTCGTATATCGGGCTGTTTCAGCTGAGCCATTATGAGTTCGGCAAGTTCGGCTTCGGGCAGATTCGCAGTCCGCGGGATAACGCCGTCGCAGCCGCCTACAAGATCATTACCGAGGGCATCCAGTTCGAGTGGATCACGCGCCGCAAGCCGGACATGAGTGATCTCTACCTGATCCATCAGCAGGGCTGGGAAGGCGCCGCCGAGCACATCAGCAAGCCCGCTCGCCTCGCCTGGAAATCCATGTGCGCCAGCAGCGAAGGCAAGGAGAAGGGTGAGAGGTGGTGCAAACGCGCGATCTGGGGCAATGCACTCCCGGCCTTCAAGCGCACCTGGAAATCGGTCGACAACGTGACGTCAGAGGCGTTCGTCGGCATGTGGCGCGGCCGGGTCGCCGAATTCTACACGAAATACGTGGCGACTGCTGCGGCGGCGGCACCCCAATAATTTGAAGCTTCACTAACTTGACGGGTTGCAGACCCCGCGCTGACGGTGGCAACAAGTCTGCCGCGCACATCGCGAAGGCGGGTCGCTTTGAGTGCCTATGAGGCTGCGCCGCCTCGGCGATGCCAACTGTTCCGTTTGATGGAACCATCGGCTGCTTCGGACATTACGCGAAACATTTTTCATTCCACTAACTTAAGTTAATCGTGGGGCCTAATCGAAAGGTCTCGATATGGAACCAGCCAATCGAATATCGGACCACATCGACCGTAAGACGGCCCGGTCGATCTGCGACGAGGTGGGCGACAGGTTGCAACAGCATTTACTTCACGAAGCCTCGCCACTGCCGTCCTACCTCGAACGTCTCGTCGATGAATTGCGTGAACGGGAGCGTCATCAAATCGATGGCGTCGGCGCGCCCGCTGACCGTTTCCTTCACGCCGCGCGGCGATAGTCGCGGGCTGACCGCCGCAGAACTTTGGCACGGCCCTAAGTTTCGTTTCTTGGCTTTCGCGCGGACTGTTCTGCAGAACAAGCCCAGGTCGTGCGTCGTTATAGTCCGATGCAGGACGAACTTCTTCAGCGGGCGGACACGGCGATTGCAGCGAGCGAACGGCTCGTCGATGAGCTGTACGCAGCGATGGAAAAGGCAAGGAAGCTAGACGAGCAGCTTCATTGTATCCACCAGCGCAGGATTGCGGACGAGCTGTCCAGGAAGCAAGGCAGGCCGCCTCAATTGGTGGCCTCCTTCGCTGGCAGGCAAGTGGAAAGTTGCAAGCGTCGCGATCCGAGCGGTCGAACCTCATTACACTGGCTCGGGAACACCTGAAACGCCGCTTGGCTCCGGATAGGTTCCCGGCGCGTATTCCTGGGATTACCTGCAGAACCTAGAGCTCTCCAGCGTCGATACCCTCAATGGTCCTGATGATGTGCTTCCTGTACTCCTGCATCTCTTGGAGAGTACGGCGGAAAGTTTCCAGCATTTGCTCCGCCAACTCCGTGTTGTGACCACCTTCGCGTAGCCGCTCTATCTCGATCAGCTGATGTCCGATGGACCGTTCTGCGACGGCGACGTGACGATCAGCCTCTGCAAGATGCTGAACCTCGGCGTTGCGGTCCAAGGACATGCCATTCTCCCAATCTGTTAGGAAAGTGAAATCGAACGGCCGAAGTTCCCGAAGCGACCATTTCCCCCTAGAAGAGAGGTCGCCCGCGCCAGGCCGGGAGAAGCGTCGCAATCGGTTCCATGTTCCAAAAGGGCTTGCGAACGCCTATTTTCGATACAAACAAGGTTGCCGGCACCGAGCCAAGCGGCAAGACGCGCTGAATAACGGGTCGAGACATGACGATCGCCACTCGCCAACCGAACTTCCGGTCGCCCGCTGCTGTGATGGCCGAAGCACAGAACGTGTGGCGGCGGCTGTTCGAGCATTCGCCTCTTCCGATATTGGTCCTTGCGCCGGACTTGAGAATAGTCGACGCCAACGAGAGCTACCTTCGCGAGGTCTCGCGCTCGCGGGAGACGCTGGCAGGTCTGGACATGTTCGAGGCGTTTCCGGACAACCCACTTTGTGCGGGGGCGGATGGCGTTCGCAATCTGAGCGCGTCGTTCGAGACCGTGCTGCACACAGGGCGGGGACACGTTATGCCTCTGCAGCGCTATGACATCCAACCCGATGGACGACCATGGCAGGTACGTTATTGGTACCCGAAGAATTGGTCGGTCCTCGATGACAAGGGATCAACAGTCGCGCTGGTTCATCATGTTGCCGACGCGACCGCTTCCGTCTTGCGCAGAAAGAAATTGCCGCTGCCTTCGTCATCCCGCTCGTCAGAGGATGTCTTGCAACGGGCCGACGAGGCGATTTGGGAAGCGCGAGAACTGGTGAGGCAGACTCACGAGAGCATTCTGGCATGCCGCGCAGGCATGAAAGCCAGAAGCTAAAACCCCCCGGCTCGCAGTCCCACCAGTTGGTCCCTGCGCACCAGCGCCCGGCACCGGCAAGGCCGCTGGCACCAGGCGTCCGATTCGCCCCGGCGGCAAGACGCAGCGGTTCACGACCAAGGGTTTGCGGGTGATGACGTCGCGGGGCTGCTCGCCGGCTACAGCGCGAGCACGACCTCGCCCGACACCGCGTCCGTCACACCGCGTCCATTGCCCTGGTCCTCGAGCACGGACCTGAAGCTGTCGAGGGTCTTGATCATCGCGGAGCGTGCCGCCACCAGCGCATCCTGGCTGGACCACGTGCCGATGAGGCAGAAGGTCTGATCACCGGTCCTGATGATGACGCCGTGCTCCAGCCCCGGCCATTTGGCCTTGCCGTCCCGGTGCGCATCGAGGAAGGCGCCTTCCTCGCCGGGCTTCACCTTGAACTTGACCACATTGTAAACCTGCATGATGCGTCTCCGAAAAATGAATGGATGAAAATGCGAGCGCCGGACCAGATCGGGTTCGGACAGATACTTTTGCACCCCCGTTACAAAAAGTCGAAAACACCCTCTGCACAGGAGCCGGATGCAGCAAAATCAACGGCTTAGTGCGCGACGAGATGGGATGGCTTCCCGCCGCGGCCCTGGCCGCTCGCGCGAAGCACGATCTGATCGAATGATTGCTGCGCGTCCTGCTCATTTTACGAAACCGTTGCACCGTCGGGCAGAACAGGGGCAAGATGGCAGCATTGGAAGTAGCAGGATGGACGAGCCCCTTCCGCTGCTTCCGGTGCCAGCATCCCTGGGCTTCACACCTTGCGGAACCAAGCGACGTGCTCCGCGTTGCTGCGCTGCTCTTGAAGGTGACGCCGCCAAGACCCGGTCGCCTTGCTGAGCCAATCAAGGCGGGAAGCCAGGCGAGCTAGACAAGATGCGTCGTATCCGACTCGTGATCGCAGATCGCCGTCCGATCGTCTTGCAGGGTTTTGAGTCGCTATTTGCGACGGAGCGTGACTTCGAGATCGTTGCATCCTGCACCAATGGAGCCGATTGCCTCGAAGCCGTCCGGACGTTGACGCCGGATGTCGCGCTCGTCGAGGACGGATTTTCCGACGTGACGGCGTCTGGAATGCTCGCCGCCGTCAATGCCGAAAGCCTTGCCACACGGCTGGTCTTCTACACCGCATCGATCGCCCGTGGCGATCTCGCGGCGGCCATCGCTGCCGGTGCCTGCGCTGCTATACCGATGCGCGAAGAGCCGGAGAACCTGTTGCAGTCGTTGAGGCTGGTGGCGCCGGCCGCAGCCCGCAGAACCGGTCATGGCGCCTTGGGCGAAGCACTGACGGACCAGGAGCACAAGATCATCCGCCTGGCCGCCAGCGGCATGTCGAACAAGCAGATTGCGCGCCAGATCAAGGTCGCTCCAGCCAGAGTTGAGGCGCGTATCGAAGAGATATCTGCGCAGCTTGGCATAAAGAACCGGACGGAACTCGCAAGGTTCGCCCTGTCGCGCCTTTACGGCGGCGTCGGCGTGCTTGCAGCTCTGATTTGGGCCGTGCTCGACGACATTCAATCCGCAAACGCGACCGCAGTCGACCATGCGGATGCCGATAACGTCACGATCATGACCGCCGACGGCACCGGCGCGGTCGTGACCATCAAGATCAGCCCCCAAAAAACGCCTGCTGCTTCGGAGAAAACGGCCAAAGCCGTCGGCAAAGTCCTCCGGTTGGAGCATTCGTCGGCTGACATGCCGATGCGGGCGAGCAAGCTCATCGAATCCCGAGCCGATATTGCTGGCAGCACGATCACAGTGCCGACACTCAACCCTTCAAGGCCGGGCTTGAGCAGCGCCGGCGCGTTCATGATGACGGCGGTCGGCCTCTCGATCTACGAGCTCCTCAGCCGTCACGCCCAGGCGTCCACCGTTTGGGACAGCCCGAGCGATGTCTTTGCGTGGGCTGACGCAAACGCCCGCAGCGAGTTGGTCGCCCTCAATGATCGCGGCAGTCCAGAGCTCAACGGCTTCGACAACCTGCCCTGGTTCGATCCCGACCTACACCATGGATCATTCGCCTTCGAGGCCGCGCGCGGCGATGTCATGGCCAGAGGCGACGAGGCCCAGACCATCGATGCGGCCGCTCGCGAGGACAGCTTCCGCGGCAGCGATAACCCTCACATCGGATCCGGTGCCGTCGACGCACTGAGTGATCATGGCGGCGTCGAGCAGGCGGCCGCAGCAGACTCACGCGATCATGAACAATCGCAACGCGAGCTGCACGTTTCGGAAGACGGCGCAGCAGCAGGCAAGCCGCATGCCGAGCACGAGCCACCGGGTCACGATCCAAGTCACAGGCAATCGCAGAGTGACCTGCACGCTTCAGAGAACGGCGCAGCAGCCGACAAGCAGGATCCAACCGGACACGACTCCAATCCTGGGCAACTGCGTCACGCTTCGAAGGACGGTTCCGCAGCTGCCGAGCAGCATGTCAAGAATGATGGACCGGGAAGCCACGCCAATCCCGGCCAGTCGCAACGTGACTCGCAACAGACCCATTCAGACGCTTCCACGAAGCTGCATGCCGAGCCGAGCCAAAAGGCTCGCGGCAACGATCAAGCGGAGCATGACGCCGGTCCGGCACAAGCGGCTGCATCGCCCAGGGCCGGAGATTCCTTCCATTTCAAGAACGATATGCCATGGGCCAAGGATTCGGATCATCGTGCGAATGGCTACGGCGCCGACACGGCCGAACATGGTCCGCACCGAGGCGGATATGCTGATCTGGCGCTGATCCCGGATGCAGACCTGATTGGCCCGTCGCGCGCGGAGCAAAGCGCAGTCGATCACACACCAGGCGTCGAGCACCATCCGACGCATGATTTCTTTGTGTAGCTGGTTCGACGCCTCGCGCACCGGCATCGGTGCGGACATTCAACAGAAGCCTCGAAGTTCCATTCACGAAATTCCGGCCCCGCGCGCGGAGCGCGAGCCCGGAGGATGGGTAGAGCGCCAGCGAAACCTGTCAATTCCTCCGCCTGTCGCGAGGCTTGATGGGTTTCGTAAGGGCTCAACCCACCCGACGTGCGTACTGTGCCTCGCCGAGGGACGGCGCTTGACCCGGACCTCGGCTGCATTTCCGTGCACGCGCCTGATGCAATCCGAAGCAAACTTTGGGCTAAAACAACATACGATTCACATATGTTGATGCTGGAACAACGTCGGCGGATTTCAGTCGCGATTGCATCATTTTCCCGATTGGTCCACCGCCGGGCCATGATCCAAGCCCGTTCGAAAGCTTGGTTTGGGGGTTACACGACATGCATGAAGATCGTGACCTAGCGGCTGACGCCGCTGTGCTGCTGCATGAGCGTGTGGAACAGCTCACGTCTCTGTTGTCCGAATTGGAAAGTCTTCGCGCCCGCGTGCTTGCGGCGGAGCGTACCACCACGACCGAAATCGCTCCGGTCCGAGCGCGGGCGCCATCGCGGCACGCGCCTTCTTCAACTTCTCCGGCCGCTACATCGGCTTGGAGTTGTGCTAATTCCCGATGATGGCGTTAACCATCGTCAACGGGTGCTTCGAAGTTTCTTAAATCTTGCCGGGTACCTCTCCTGGGGCATGGTGACCTGGGAAGAGACATGAGCAAGCGGGCCAAACGCCGGAAGGTCGAGACGATCGCACTGCCGATGGCCGCGCGCGTTGGAATTGGCGCCGTGGCCGTCGCCGCGTTGGGGTACGGCCTGCTGGCTCCCCCGGCGAGCGTGCAACCGGTGCGGAAGCCGTCGGCGCCGCAGGCGATGGCATCGTCAAGTCCGGTCTACGTGGCACCTCCGGCTCCTGCAGCAGCGCCCGCGCCGGCTGCGATTCCGGCTCCGGCGCCGCTGGTCGAGCCGCCCAAGGCCGACGCCGACGTTCCCGGCGCCTTGGTCCGGCAGGTGGTCGACTATTCCAGCCACCAGATGCCGGGCACGGTGATCATCGATACCAAGAACACGTTCCTTTATCTCGTCCTGAACGACACGCAGGCGATGCGCTATGGCATCGGTGTGGGCCGCGAAGGTTTCGCGTGGTCCGGCGAGCAGACCGTGGCGCGCAAGGCAGAATGGCCGGATTGGCGCCCGCCTGCGGAGATGGTCTCGCGTCAGCCTTATCTGCCGCGGTTCATGGCGGGCGGGCCCGGCAATCCGCTCGGTGCCCGGGCGATGTATCTCGGCGAGACCGAATATCGAATTCACGGCACCAACAAGCCCGATACGATCGGCAAGCGGGTGTCGTCCGGCTGTATCCGGCTGACCAACGAGGACGTCGTCGACCTCTACGAGCGGGTGAAAGTCGGCGCGAAGGTGATCGTGCTTCCGACGAATGCGGCCCGTCGACCATCGCAAGGAGCGCCGCCCGACGCCGCGTCCCGATCGCCGGACCCGGCCTCGCCGTCGAACCGGCCGTCGGCAACCAACGCGCAGATGCCGTCACCTGGACCGAAGATCGCCGAGGTGCAGTAGTTCGCGATCGCCGCGCTCTTGACCGGAGCTGGGTGGCCTGCGCTTGAGGAGTCACGGCTTCGTCAACACGCAGGGCACCAGTCCGGCGCTACATGCGCTAGGGTGAAGCCATGAAAAAAATCGGATTCCTCTCCTTCGGGCACTGGACGCCCTCGCCGCAATCCCGGACGCGCTCGGCGGCGGATACGCTGCTGCAATCGATCGAGCTGGCGGTCGCGGCCGAACAGCTCGGGGCCGACGGCGCCTATTTCCGCGTCCACCATTTCGCGCGGCAGCTGGCCTCGCCGTTTCCGCTGCTTGCGGCGGTCGGCGCCCGGACGAGCCAAATCGAGATCGGCACGGCCGTGATCGACATGCGCTACGAGAACCCGCTCTACATGGTGGAGGACGCCGGCAGCGCCGATCTCATCGCCGGCGGGCGGCTGCAGCTCGGCATCAGCCGCGGCTCGCCCGAGCAGGTGATCGACGGCTGGCGCTATTTCGGCTATCGGCCGGCCGAGGGCCAGAGCGATGCCGACATGGGGCGGCGCCATGCCGAGGTCTTCCTCGACCTCCTGCGCGGCGAAGGTTTTGCCGAGCCCAACCCGCAGCCGATGTTTCCCAATCCGCCGGGGCTGCTGCGCCTGGAGCCGCATGCGCAGGGCTTGCGCGAGCGGATCTGGTGGGGCGCCGGCTCGAACGCGACCGCAATGTGGGCGGCGAAGCTCGGCATGAACCTGCAGAGCTCGACGCTGAAGAACGACGAGACCGGCGAGGCCTTTCACGTGCAGCAGGCGGCGCAGATCCGAGCCTACCGCGCGGCGTGGAAGGAAGCCGGCCACAACCGCGAGCCCCGCGTCTCCGTCAGCCGCAGCATCTTCGCGCTGATCGACGATCGCGACCGCGCCTATTTCGGCGGCGAGCGCGGCAGCGAGGACCAGATCGGCTTCATCGACCCGCACACCCGCGCGATCTTCGGCCGCAGTTATGCGGCCGAGCCGGACATGCTGATCGAACAGCTGCGGCAGGACGAGGCGATCACCGAAGCCGATACGCTGCTGCTGACGATCCCGAACCAGCTCGGCGTGGACTATTGCGCGCATGCGATCGAGGCGATCCTGAAGCATGTCGCGCCGGCCCTGGGATGGCGGTGACTGCGGTCGGCGAGCCAGGCAGTCGCACATAACATCGTTGAGCGGCCTGAGCGCGCGCCTCGTCCTTCGAGACGACCGCTTTCAGCGGCCTCCTCAGGATGAGGCTAAGCAGCATCGGCGTCCATTGAAACTGTTGCCACGTACTCAGTCCTCATCCTGAGGAGCCCGCATCAGCGGGCGTCTCGAAGGATGGCCGAGAGAGATTGCCAATCGTCCGCCCGCCTTACCCCGTCTTCGTCCCCGTGATGACGGCCAGTGCCTCGACGAGGCGGTCGAGATCGGCCTCGTCGGTGAAGAGCGCCGGCGTCACACGGATGCACTGGCCTTTGGCGACGCCGGCGCGGCGCACCGTCATGATCTTGTAGCTGTCCCGAAGCTTCGCAACGATGGCCTCGTTGTCGGCCTTGCCGGTCTTGCCGGCGAGGCGGAAGGACGTGATCGCGCCATATGAGCCGGCTTCATCCGGCGTCAGGATCTCGATGTCCTTGAAGCCGCGGACGCGGCTCACCCAATAATCGCGCAAGTGGCGCAGGCGCGCCTGCTTGGCCGCCGGGCCGATCTCTTGATGCAGCGCCAGCGCCGTCGGCACGGTCAGCACCGTGGCGAAATTGACCGTGCCGGTATGCACCCGCGAGCGGATGTCGCTTTCCGGAAAATCCTCGTCACCCATGTCGCGATCGATGGCCGAAAGGCGGTCCTTCCTGATGTAGAGGAAGCCGACGCCGAGCGGCGCGCCGATCCATTTGTGCAGATTGAAGCCGACGAAATCGGTCTCGAGCTCGCTCACCCGGACATCGAGCTGCCCCCAGGAATGGGCGGCATCGACGATGGTGTCGATGCCCTTGGCCCTGGCCATGCGGGCGATCTCGGCGACCGGCATGACGAAGCCGGTACGATGGCTGACATGGGTCAGGAGCAGAAGCCGCGTCCTCGGGTTCGCCTCGATGGCGCGGGCATAGGCGTCGAGCACCGCCTGGCGGGTGGCGGGCTCCGGCACGTCGAACTTGACCACGTCGACGCCGCGGCGCGCCTTCAGCGCGTTCATCGCGTATTGCATCGAATCATAGTCGAGGTCGGCATAGAGCACGCCGTCGCCCGGCTTCAACCTGTTGTAGCCGCCGATGAGGAGCTGAAGCGCTTCGGTCGCGCCGCGTGTGAGCGCGATCTCCTCCGGGAGCGCGCCGACCGCCTCCGCCACCTTGGTGCGCACCGACTCGAAATCCGTGCCCGCACGCAGCCGCGCGTAATAGGTGTTCTGATAATTGACCATGTCGGACTGGCGGATGAACTCGCGCCTGACGGGCTCGGCCATGATGCCCCAATAGCCGTTCTCGAAATTGACAATTTCAGGCGTGACGGCATAGAGCCCCTTCACGGCCGCCCAATAGGACTTGTCGGTGGCGATCGCGGCCGCCGAGCCGGTCGGCTGCGGCGGAAGGCTCGCGGCGGCAAAGGCCGGCGCCGCAAGCGGCGCCATTGCCGCGGCCGCAAGGCCCTTGAGCATCGCGCGGCGGTCCGCCGAAATCGTCTTGATCAGTTGCATGTCAGCTCTCCCCAGAGCGTCTTCGGGCGAAGCGGCGTCGGGCTCGCGTCAAGAAAACGCATCAACAACAATCCGGAGCTCGGTCCCGATGTCATCGGAACGGAGCCCTGGCGCGCCGGGAAAAGAGCAACGGACGATGCAGCTAAGATGACCGGAGCATGACAATGCGATGATCGCGCAAAGGAGATTGCAGGATCAGGCTGCCGTCCGCTTTGTTGCCGCTCGCGCATGCTCCGTGGACCGGATCAGACGGTCTGCAGAAACGACGGGCACGAGCGGAACGAGCTCGTCCACCGCGCTCTCGACCCGATTGCGGCCGAGCGACTTCGCCGTGTAGAGCGCCTTGTCGGCGCGCTCGCACAGCGCCTCGATGCCGCCGGGCGCGCTGTCCGCATGTGCGAGGCCGACGCTGACCGTGGCTGCGATCACGACATCGTCCACGACGCGCGCGATCGCCGCGAAGCTCTCGCGGACGCGCTCGGCGACCGCGATCGCCGCCTGCCGGTCGGGTCCGCTGACGATCGCGGCGAACTCCTCGCCGCCGAGCCGGCCCGCAACGCCGCCTCGCGGCAGATTGGCGGACAGCGTCTGTGCGAACAAGCGCAGCACCCGGTCGCCCGTCGCATGCCCATGGGTGTCGTTGATCGCTTTGAACAGGTCGAGATCGAACAGCAGGAACGCGATCGTCCCGTTTGCAGGTGACTTCAGGCTCTGCTCGCCGGATTCCAGGAAGGCGCGGCGGTTGGCGAGACCGGTCAGCGCGTCCGTCATCGAGGCGCGCTTGTGCGCGAGCTCGCTCCGCTCCTTGGTGAGCGCAAGAAACAGATAGTTGATGGCGATGAAGAAGAGCACGGTGAACGTGCTCACGATCGCGAACCAGAACGATTGCAGCGCCTCGAAGCGCGTGACCGGCACCGCGGCGAGCGGATGCGCCACGTGGAGCGGAATACGCACGAGAAACAGGCCGCCGCCGAGCGCGGTCAGCACGATCAGCGGCCAGCGCGACAGCAGCGGCTCGGCGCGGCCGGTCCACAGCACGTAGGCGCAGCCGAGCGAATAAAAGCCGAGGGCGACCGAAACGATGATGACACGCGCCGTCGCGGACTCGTACATTGCCGGGATCTGACAGGTCACAATCCACATCGCCGCGCCCGCGAGCAGGAGAAGCGGGCTCGTCCGCCGCCCCTCGAAGCAGCGCGCCCCCTCCAGCATCAGAGCGCAGGCCGTGAACAGGACGGCGTAGGCGAGATCGAGCGAACAGACGTCCGGGATCACGCCGCGCAGGCAGAGCAGGCCGAGCGCGGCTGCCATGACCAGCACGGCGCCGCCCCACCAGGCAAGAGCGCGAACTGCGCGATTTTGCAGCCACGCGAAAAGCGTCAGCGCGCCGAGCAGCACCATGACTGCCAGCAGCAGCACGTAGATCGTGGGGACATGGAGCAGCGGCATGATTCTCACCTGTCACCGGTGGCTATACCAAGCCGCCGCTACGATTTGCTTGCGATGATTGGTAAACGTGGTCGTAACGGCCGAGGAAATCAGGTCTTCGCGCAGGCCAGGGAGGCGGACGCGCCGAGCATTCCGCAATCCATTGAGTCTGACGCTCGCGGCGAACAGACAGACGACGACGTCCTCTCCAGGCAGATGAACGGCGGATGAATGAACGCGATGGCTTTGCGCGTCGCGGAACTGACTCAAGGCCACACCAACACGTCAACGTGTCTGGCACAAGGAACGTTTGCGCGATTGCCAATTTATCCCGTGCCTGATTGGCGATTTGATTTTGGAAACCCTGGAGGAAAATGGACATGAGGATCCTGAAGCTCTCTGCGGCTGCGGCCGCGCTGCTGGCCGGCACGGCGCTCGCTGTTGCGCAATCGAGCTCGACGGTCGGCACCGGCGGCTCATCGGCCGGCGGCGGCACCAGCTCTTCGACGGTGGGCACCGGTGGCTCTTCGGCTGGCGGCAGCGGGTCGGGCTCTGCTTCGACGCTCGGCACCGGCGGCTCGTCCGCGGGCGGCGGCACCAGCTCTTCGACCGTTGGCACCGGTGGTTCGGCGGCCGGCAGTGGCTCGGGCAGCGGCTCGGCCTCGACGCTCGGCACCGGTGGCTCATCGGCCGGCGGCGGCAAGAGCTCGTCCAGCGTCGGCACCGGCGGTTCTGCGGCGGGCAGCGGCTCCACCGTTGGCCAGTCCGGCGCATCGAAATCGCCCGGCATGAGCGACGGCAAGTCCGGCAGCCACGCCAGCGACACGGGCCTCGAGAAGGGCAAGGGCCACAACAAGGACGAATGGAAGAAGGACAAGAACTAGTCCGACCCGGGGAGCGGCACGCGCCGCTCCCTTTCGTCTATGGAGGAGGAGCCGCAATGAACAAGGCAATCGTTGCGATCACGGTGCTCGCCCTGACGGCGAGCGCTGCATCGGCAGAGACCATGGAAAAGACCGGAAAGACGAGCTCTGGCGAGACCTGCAAGGTCAAAGTGGAGAAGCACGCAGACGGCAGCATCACCGCCGCCGGCGCATCGAGCTCGGGCACGACGGGCTCGACCGCATCGAGCGGTTCACTGTCGAGCTCGAGCTCGGCCGGCGGATCGTCGGTCCACGTGCAAGCGGGCGGCGGCCACGTCTCGAGCTCCTCGTCGACGGCGGGAGGACCTGGCTCCACCAGCGCCAGCACCATCACCGTCAACGGCTGCACGATCTCGACCTCGTCGCCTTGAGACAAGTTGCCATCGAACAGAGGATTGAAACATGAGAACACTCGTTACGACCTCGGCGGTCGCGCTTCTGCTTGCCGCCACTTCACCAGTGCTGGCGCAGACCAGCATCACCGGCGGCAGCGGCGGCTCGGCCGCAGCGGGCGGCACCTCCGCCTCCACCGTCGGCACCGGCGGCACGTCCACCTCGGCGACGGGCCGCACCGGCTCCTCGATCGCCGCCGGCGGAAGCGCGGCTGCCGCCAGCGGCAAGACGCAGACCGGCGTCAGCATGAACAAGGGCAACGGCCCGGTGCTCAACTCCAACGCCCGCGCCCAGGCTCATGAAGGCGGCACGTTCAGCCGCTCGCACACCCGCACCAAGGTCAAGGCCGGCGAGCAAGTCGGCTCGACCACCAAGACGATGTCGCATACGCCGGGTTCGAAGCCGACCATGTCGACCACATCGACGACCGCGCGCTAGACGCAAATACGCGCGGCTCTATTCCTCACGACCTGCTGCCCGGCGTGCCCGGGCAGCTCTTTTTCGTCTTGTGACTTTTCCGTCTTGTGAGCCGGCTCAACCAGCACGCAGGCTGCGGCTGATGCGGGTCACGACGGCATCCCATCGCTGCTTCTGGGCGGCTGGATAATTGATCAGCACGCAGTGCACATAGCCCCGCGAGAAATTGCACCGGTCGTACCAAATCTTGTCGCGCTTGATGCTCGAGACCACGAAGAAGTTCGACGTGATCCGCTTGTAAATGATCCCTGTCGGCGGATTCTTCCGCGCCAGGAATTCGGCCGGCGACAGGCCTTGCTGGTTCTCGACGGCCTGAACGGTGAGGTCCGCACTGCCGTCGTGGCTGCGAAACTGCTGCCCATATCCGTCGGGCTTCCCGGCCGGCTCGGTAAAGATCGAGGTGGGAATGTCGACCGAGGTTGCGGATTCCGGGATGCGGTACGCCCTCCAGCCGTTTGCCGAGGCAAATGATGATGTCGCACAAAGCGCGATGATTGCGGCAATCAGTGTCTTCATGTTCGCCTCGTCACATGCGCGGCGCCAGCTGCAGCTCCATCAGGGCGATCCTTTGCAGGTCGGCAACGTTCCGCTCGCCTGCGCTGGCGGTGCGCAGGATGGATTCGGCGAGCGCGTTGACGTGCGAGGAATGCACGGGGTCCGGCAGGGTCGCAACGGCAGCTTCCAGCGCGGTCGTCATGATCTCGATCACCTCGGGAGAAAATTCGGCGTTGGAAAAATTCTTCATCGCGTGCTTCGGCCGCTTGTGCGGGTCCTGTTCAACGCCGGGAAAAAATGGAAGTTCCTGGATAACGCGCGGTCCCAGCACGGGGCGAGCAGAACCGTTGGCGCGCCGGCGGCCTACGTGACGGGCTGGTAGCCGGTGAGCCGAGCGGGCTCGGCATCCTCGTTTGCAACTGTCTGCACCCTCACATGGCTGCCGATGACGAGGCCGACGAGCGAGAGCATCAGGCCCAGCGCGAGCGGCGCGAACAGGGCCTCTTCCTGAAACAATCCGTTGAGTACAACGACCAGGACGCCGAAACCGGCAAGGCCCTGCGTCAGATATCCGGACGAGGCGTACAGGCGCCAGGCCTTGAGGGCCATCGCGAAATAGAAGGCCAGCGGCACGAAAGCCGCGATTCCCATCTGGTACAAGAGAACGCCGATCGCGCTTTCGACCGCGCCGTCGATCGTGCCGGCGGCCTGCGCAGCGCTCCAGTCGATGGAAAAATAGCTCTCCGACAGATTGCCGCCGATGCCGAGGCCACGGCCGTAAGGTCTCTGCACGAATCCGTCGAGACCGCCCATCAAGCCGATGACGTGATAGTCGCCGATCTGCAGCCCGAGGCGAATCGCCAGGATCGCAAAGGCGATCATGCCGGCGAACCCCAGCAACAACGTCGCCACGGCACCGATGAGGCGAGTCCCGATCCAGCCCGCAGCCACGAAGACGACGGTGATGAGCGCTCCCTTCACGCTGCAAAAGACCAGCAGCGGCAGGGCTGCCAGGGCGAGCAGCGGGCGTCCGACCGAGAACAGGAACAGGGCGAGAAAGCCGATCCCGTAGGCGAAGCTGATCGGGTGCATGTTCGGACCGTTGATGCGCAGCATCTTCGACAGGCCGAAGCCTTCGAGCAAAGGCGTGTTCAGGAAGTCGAAGCTGAAACGATCCTTGAGCGTGACCGGCACGTTGCCGGTCTGCCGCATCTGGGCCTCCCAGACGCCGGAATGGGTCGCCTTGAGCTCGTCGAAGCCCCAGAACGTATGGCCGTTGGTGACGGCCAGCCAGACATCGCGCAAGACGAGCTCGACATAGCCGCACAGCATGAGGATGACCGCGAGCGCGACCAGGAACGGCGTGATGCGCACCTCAAAGGTTGCCGCGGTCAGGAGCGACAGCTGAAACAGAAACAGCGGCAGAACGATGTTGCGCAAATAGACCGCCGCCGGCTGTCCATCCTGGACGAACCCAATCGCGAAATAGAGCGAGACGACTGCGAGGGTGAAGACGCCCCAGCGCATGATCTGATTGATTTCCCTCGACTGACCCCTCCGGCCGAGCACGTAAAGCGCGAACGTCGCCAGCCACATCACGGAGCAGACCAGGAAATTGTAGCCCTTGATGAAATCGAGATCGGACGGCAGCGGGACCAGCGGCGACAGCACGGAGACGAACAGGTTCTGGAAGAACAGGACGAAGATCGCGACGGCCGGCGCGGAGGTCGGGACCGCAACGACGATGGCGATGCCGATCAGGACCTCGACGGCGATGGCCAGAGCCGGATTGGCGAGGTGCAGAACCGGCGCAGAGCCGATCGTCGCGATGGCGACGCAGAAGGTCACGGCCAGCTCGCGCCAGGCCGGAGGCGACGGCGCGGCCTGCACGCTGTGGCGTTGCGGTGAGTACCCGGCGCTCATCAATGGTCCTTTGGCATCGCGCCGGGACACGATAGCCGCGCGAGGGGTAAGGATCCGTTAACGATCACCGCGCGCGGCGGGAGACCTTTCAAGCCGGCCGGGCGCGCCGAGCAGCGCCCGCATCACGTCGGGATCGGGCTTGCCGGTTCTGGCATCGACGAGACCAAAGCCCTGCGCCAGTTCCCAATGCGCCCAGCCCCAGCAATGTGCGCGGGCATAGGCGGTGACCTCCGCCAGCCAGCGCAACCGGCTCTGCCTGGGGGCGCCGGCTTTCAACACGCCGAACTCGTTGACGATGATCGGCCGCGAAAATTGCTGCTGCCATGCGAGCGCGGGCGCGAGCCAGCGATCGGCCCCCGGCTTGTCCTTGGCGGCGGCAATCGCGGTATCGAGCATGGCGAGCGCCTTGACCGCGCCCCTCGCCTGCAAATCCTGCCGAAGCGCCTGAACCTTGGGATCGCCCGCATTGATCGGGTAAGGCAGATCCATGATGTCGTGCAGCGGATCGCGCGCGTCCCAGTGGCCCTGATGGCTGAACACCATCGGATCGTAGAAATGGATGGCGTAGACGACGTCAGGGTCCGCCAGCGGACGAAACCGCGGCAGCGAGTCCGCGCGCTGCCAGTTGACCGGACCGACGATGAGCGTGGTGGCAGGCAGCAACCCGCGAACGAAGGCGGCGAGCGCCTCGACCTCCTTCTGCCATCTGTCCGCTTCGATATCGGGCTCGTTGAGCAGCTCGGCGAAGATTCGATCGGCAGGATGGGATCGAATGACCTCTGCAAGCGCGCGCCAGGCCTCCTGCATCTCACCCATCGCCGCATCCGGATCATCCTTGTGCAGGCGATTGAAGCGCTCGCCCGGATGAAGATCGACAGAGCTGGCATAGCCGAGCGAGGTCAGCTGCTTCAACGCGCTGTCGAGCACGCGCAGGGTCTCCGCGCGCTCGTCCGTTGCGGCAAAGCGCGGCATCACGCGCTCCGCCGGCACCGGCAGGCGGACATGGCTCATGCCGGCCTTGCGCAGCTGCTGCAGCAGCGCGCGGCTCGGCGGCGCAGCGTTGATCCAGCCGTCGGCGTTGAAGCCGCGCGAGAGCGCGGCAAGCCGCTCGGGGGAAACCGTCGACGGCAGGGGCACGCAATCCTCGGCGAACACCGGCCGGCCGGCCGCGATCGACACCAGCATCGCCGCAGCCAGCAGACGGCGGCGCAAGGCTGTCATCGTCACACCGCAAGGCCCAGAGCGCCACCGTCGGGCTGAGGTGCCATTGAACCGGCGGGCACGTGATTGACGACGAGGCCGGTTGGCACGGCCGCGTATCTCGACAGCGCCGCGGTCACCCTGCGCATCGCGGACGAACCAAGCTCGCCGGCGCGCGCCACCAGGACGATCAGGTCGGCGTGGGCGGCCAGGGCAATGGCGTCGGGCTGCAAGGCGAGATTGCCGGCGTGGACGACGATCAGGTCGAACTCCGAGCGGATATCGTCCTCGGGCCGCGCATCGCCCTTCCGCCCGGCACTGAGCAGCTCGTCGATCGACTGAAGTCCCGCCGTGGTCGAGCCGTCCTGCCATTCGGTCACGGGCGGCTGGGCGCCTGCAAATTCCGCCTGGAGGCGGATCAGCACGCTCATCATGCCCAGGTTCACGGCGGCGCGATTGAGCGAGCGCGCCACGGTGTTGCCACCGGCGCTCTTGCCGACCGACAAGACCAGCGCGACCTTGCAGCCGCGCACCGGCAGACGGTCGATGCGTTCGAGCAGTGGCCGCAGATGAGGGCCGAGATCGAGCTCGGCCGACGCGCTGACCGGTCTCTGCCAGACCGTGTTGATTCCGGCGCCTGGCGCCAGCTCGGGGATGCGCGCCCAGACAGGAAGGCGGGGCATCGCCTCGGCTGGGCGCGCAGCGGCGGCCGAAGGGGAAACTTGCGGGCCGGGCGCCTCCTCCGCTTCACGTGAGGCAGAGGCCTGAACGGATTCGGGCTTGTCGGCGGACAGGCTCGTCGTCACCGCAACGGCGGCGGTCGAGGTCAGCAGCGAGCCGATCGCCAGCGCCGCAAGCAGCAAGGCGAGCGGCGGACGCGTCGAGCGCAACGGCGGAATCGCAACCGAGGCGATCTTGGTTTGCGAGGCCTGCAGCTGACGCTGCTCATTGGTGGTCTTGAACCGCGACAGGAACTGCTCGTAGATGTTGCGGTTGGCATCGGCGTCGCGCTGCAGCTCCTGCAGCTTCACCAGCGCCTGGCCGTCGACCAGCATCTTGGTCTCGACCGCCTTGAGTTGCTTTTCCAGCGCGTTCTGCTGCTCCAGCTGGGCCTCGTATTCGGACTTGGCCGTGTCGATGTTCTTCTTCCGCTCGATCTCGATCTGCCGGTTGATGTCCGCCAGCTGGCTGTAGGAGATCGCAAGGTCGGGATGGCGGTCGCCATAGACCGCCTTCTTCTGCGCGATCTGGTCGTTCAGGGCCGAGCGCTGCGCGCGCAGCATGCTGAGGAGATCCTGCTTCACCGGCCCTTCGACATTGGCCTTGACGTCGCGTTGCACCTGCTCGTAGCGCGCCTTGGCCTCCTCGGTGCGCGCGCGGGCGGCGGAGACCTGCTGGGTCAGGTCGGTCACCCGCAATTGCTGCGTGGTGGATTCCTTGCCGGCATTGACGATGTTGTGCTCGAGCCGGAAGGCGGCGACGGCGTCTTCCGAGGCGCGCAGGCGCTCGCTCAGCGTCTTCAGCCGGTCCTGGAGCCAGCCGGCCGCCTCGTCCGTCGCCTCGGTGCGGACGCGGCCCTGGCTGGCGACGAAGGCCTCGGCGATGGCATTGGCATAGTAAGCCGCGCGATCCGGCCGGTTCGAGGTGAAGGAAATCGCAATGACGTAGGTGAGCCCGCGCCGGGTGATCTCGAGGCGGTTGCGGAATTTCTCGAGCAGGCGCGTCATGTCGGTATAGCCGCCCGCGACGTCCTCGTCGTCCGCGATCTTGAGCTGCTCGATCAATGGACGGAGGAAGCCGTCGGACTTGGCGATCTCGATCTGGCTCTGCAGCGCCGCGGCATCCTGGCCGATGCCGGGCAGCACGTCCTGATCCGAGGTCACGCGCAGCTCGCGCGGATCGAGCACGACCAGCGCCGTCGCGGCATAGCGGACCGGAAGGATCATCAGAGCGACGACGCCGAGGGCGAACAGCGCCAGGGCCAGCGTCAGAATGCGCCGGCCATTCTCGCGCAGGAAGGACAGCGTGCCGGAGACGGTCAGCGATCCCTTGGTCAGGTCCGGCGCGGCGCCGTCAGGCTTCGCCTTCGCAGCCCGCGGCGCTTCCCACGAAGCCGCTTGCTCCGTCGGGGCGATGCTTCGCGGAGATGGCCGGCTACCGAACGCCATGGGTTGGACTCGAAATCAACTGACAGTCATAGCTCAGAGGCTTGCTACACCGTAAATATCCATGGTTAACCGGCGGTTACGGCTGGGCTGGCCTTGGGCGGTGAACGATTCGTTAACGAGACGCGGCCAGCCACGCGCTGTCTGCGCTCGCCGCGATGTGCGACCGCTCACAAGCCGATGACATACCCGTCCCGCCTCGGATCGGCGGCACCCGTCATCACGCCGGTCACCGGATCGAGCGCGACGGCCTGCATGCCTCCGCAGAGCATGGTCCATCCGGTGTCCAAAATCTCGATCTCGTGGCCGCGGCGCTTCAGTTCGGCGATGGTCTCCGGCGCGATGCGGTTCTCTGCCTGAATGAAGCGGCCGTCCCACAGCCGTGAACGCGGCGCCTCGATCGCTTGCTGCAGCGGAAGGCCGAACTCGATGTGCTGCACATAAGCCTGGGCCTGGGTTTGCGGGATGCCGTAGCTGCCGGGCGTCCCCAGCGCAAGCACCGGACGGCTGCCGCGCGTCGCAATCGACGGTGCCATCGTCACCGGCAACGCGTCGCCCGGCCTGGCGAGGTTCGGGCTTCCCGGCTGCACGTCGGCCCAATGCAGATGATTGTTGAGGCAAACGCCGGTCCCCGGCACCACGACGCCGCTGCCGAACGGGCTGCCGAGACTTTGCGTCATGCAGACCAGATTGCCTTCGGCGTCGGCGATCGAGAACGAGGTGGTGTGACCGGGATCGGCACGATCCTGCGGCATCCATTGCTCTGTCGGGCCCGTGATCGGCCGGCCGTCGCTCACACGCTGGCGAAGCCGCGCGATCGTCGCGTCGGACATTGCTCCAGCGGCTTGATCCGGTCCCAGATTGCCGTGGGCGATGCGCTCGCCGGCGGCGAGGCGGATCGCGCGATAGACCGTATCGAGATGATCGGCGCCGTCCTTCGGCAGACGCCCGAGGTCAAAGCCTTCAAGGATCTTGAGGGTCAGGGCGAACTGGAAGCCGCCGCATTGCTGCGCCGGGACGTGAAGCTCGAGCCCGCGATAGGACACGGTCAGGGGATCGAACCAATGCGGCTTGACGGCGATGACATCGTCCAGCGTCAGGCTGCCGCCGAGCGTGGCGAGATAGTCCACGATCCGCCGGCCGAGCTTGCCGCCATACAGATACTCGGGCCCCAATTCGGAGATCTCGGCAAGAGTCTGCGCGAGATCAGGCTGCGCGACGATGCTGCCAAGCTTCACCGGCATTCCATCCGGGAGATAGTTCCTGACCAGGGCGGCGTGCAGCTCCGGCCAGGGTTCGAGCAGCGGCACCTGCTCGTTGATCTCATCAACACCGAAGTCCGAGAGCGCAAAGCCGTCACGCGCCAGCGTGATCGCCGGCGCAAAGACGTCTGGAAGCGATTTGCGTCCATAGCGCGAGAGCAGCTCGCACCAGCCCGCGAGATTGCCGGGCGTCGAGGCCGCCTGCGGACCGCGCTCGAGCTCGAATCTGCTGGTGTATCTGCCGACCGGGAAGCTTGCGGGCACCGGCGGAGCGAAGTCGAGCACGCGAATGCGCTGCTCGATCGCCACCCAGATCGTGGCCAGTCCAAACCCGGCAAGCCCCGACATGAACGGCTCGACCACGTTGAGGGCGGCCGCCGTGGCGACGGCCGCATCGAACGCATTGCCGCCCTGCATCAGGATTCGTGCACCGGCCTGTGCCGCGAGCGGATGCGCGGCGGCGACCATGCCGTGCCGCGAGAACAGCGTCGGACGCCCATATGTCTTGGCGATCTGCATCCGGTCAGGCCTTTCGCCGATCAGTGCGTCGTCGCAGCAGCCTGGATCGCCTCCGACATGATCTCGAGACCGCGATCGATTTCGGCCTCGGACACCGTGAGCGGCGGCGCGATGCGGAATACGCCGCCCATGCTGGGCAACTTGACGATGTTCATGCTGAGACCGCGACGCATGGTCTCCTCCATGATCCGCGCGCCGAGTTCAAACCCCGGCGTCTTAGACTGCCGGTCGACGACGATTTCGAGACCGAGCAGAAGCCCGCGGCCCCTGACGTCACCGATGCATTCGAACTTTTGCTGCAGCGACAGCAATCCATCCCGGAGCCTGTTGCCCCTGGCGGTTGCCTGCGCCACCAACCCGTCGCGCGCGACCACGTCGAGCACCGTGACGCCGATCGCGGCGGGCAAGGGATCGGAGACATGCGTGGTGTAGAACAGGAAGCCGCGCTCGAACGCGGTCTGCTCGATGGCCTTTGTCGTCATGACGGCGGCGAGCGGCAGACCGGCGCCGAGCGTCTTCGACAGCGTGAGAATATCAGGCACCACGCCGTCACGCTCGAAGGCAAACATGTGCCCGGTGCGGCCGATTCCGGTCTGAGCTTCGTCGAGGATCAGCAGCATGCCGCGCTGCTGGCATTTTTGCTTCAAGGCCGCGAGATAGCCGAGCGGCGGTTCCAGAATGCCGCCGCTGGAGAGGATCGGCTCGGCGATGAAGGCCGCCAGATTACCGGTCGACTGGCTGTCGATCAGTGCGAACGCATCGTCCAGCTCGGTCTGCCAGTCGTTGCTGCCGTCGACGTTCCTGAAGCGCGGCCGATAGGCGTTCGGCGCGGGAATGACGAACGATCCGACCGCGGCCGGCCCATAACCGCGCCGGCCCGCGCTGTAGGTCGCCGACGCCGCCGCGCCGGTCATGCCGTGCCAGCTTTGCGCGAAGGCGACGATTTCGTGCCTGCCGGTGACGAGCTTGGCCATCCGGATCGCCGCTTCATTGGCTTCCGCGCCTGTCGTCAGCAGCTGCACGCGGTCGAGACCGGGCGCAAGCGCAGCGAGACGCTCGGCCAGCGTCACCACCGGACGCGAGAGCATGCCGCTGAAGAGATGAGCGACCGCCCCCATTTGCCGTGCGACAGTGGCGACGATGTCGGGATGCGTGTGCCCCAGCACGGCGCTCATCTGACCCGAGGTGAAGTCGAGGATGGCGCGTCCGTCGGCGTCGTAGACGAAACTGCCGGCCGCACGCTCGATGATGACGGGTTCGAAACTCGGCCCATAGCGGGTCAGATGCGTGTTGGCGGACGCCCAGAAATCGGGATCGGCATTCAAGGTCATGACAGCCACCTGCGCTTGGGACGTCTGACCTCTAGTCAAGAATTTGACTTCAGGCTAATTGATATAATTCAATCTGGATATCAATCTTCCTGATGTCGATGCTGGATCTCACGCTTCTGAGGAATTTCGTCGTCGTGGCCCGCACCGGCTCGATCAGCCTGGCGGCCTCGCAGATTGGCCGGACACAGTCCGCGCTCAGCATGCAGATGCAACGGCTGGAACAGACGATCACGCAGCCGCTGTTTCACCGCAGCGGATCCGGCATGAGGCTGACCGCGGCCGGCGAGAAACTGCTCGCCCACGCCGAGACGCTGCTGGCGCAGCACGACGAGATTCTCGCCGACATGAGCGGCGCGAGTCTCAAGGGGACGCTGAGCCTCGGCTGCCCGGAGGACTATTCGATCGCTTTCCTGCCGGCGCTGCTGAAGGGGTTCTGCGCGCTGCATCCCCATGTCGAGCTGCGCATGGTCTGCGCACCGACCTCCGAGCTGCGCCCGATGCTGGTGCGGCGCCAGATCGACATGGCGCTGGTCTCGCTGTCCGATGCCGGAGCGCGCGAGGTGATCCGCGAGGAGCGCTTCGTCTGGGTCGCGAACGAGGCCGAACCGAAAATACTGACGCAGGATGTGCTGCCGCTGGCGCTGGCGGCGCCGATGAGCCTGGACTACCGGGCCGCCTGCGCCGCGATGGACGCGGTCAATCGGCGCTACAGGGTCGCCTACGCGAGCAACAGCCTCGCCGGCCTGATCGCGATCGCGCGGTCCGGTCATGCGATCAGCGTCCTGACACGAACCGCCGTTCCGTTCGATCTTCACGTCGTCTCGGCCGGACTGCCCCTGCTTCCGACCATCGGCATCGCGCTCGAATTCTCGGAGGCGAGGCCCTCGCTGTTGGCGACGACGCTGGCCGAGCACGTCCGCACCGTGTTGCCCGGACTGAAGACCAAGGCGGAGATCGATTAGTGACCCGCGCGTGCGCGGCGAGCGCAGCGCTCAGCTGATGTTCAGGAGGATCCGTCCCGACGTGCCGCTGCGCATCAGATCCAGGGCGGCATTGATGTCGTCGAGCGCGAATTCGTGGGTCACGATGCCGCGGTAGCTCACCTTGCCGGCGTCGCTGAGACGCACCAGGCGCGGGATATCGCGCGCAGGCTGGCATTGCCCGCCTTCCGAGCCCTTCAGCACCTTCTCGAAGTGCAACGGCAGGGTATAGATCTCGGCCTTCTCGCGGGGCACGCCGACGAGGATGCAGCGGCCTTTCTTGGCGGTGATCTCGTAGGCGAGCTCAATCAGGTTCTTGACGCCGGTGGTCTCGACGACCTTGTCGGGTCCGTCGGCCCCCGTGATGGACCGGACCTCGGCGGCCACATCCTTCACGGTCTCGGAATTGATGAGGTGGGTGGCGCCGAAATCCTTCGCCATGGCCAGCTTGTTGTCGAGGCGGTCGATCGCAATGACCGGCCAGGCGCCGACCATCGCGGCGAATTGCACGATGTTCAAGCCGACCCCGCCGACGCCGAACACGACGACGGCTTCGCCGATCGCGATCTGCGCATCGTTGTTGACGACGCCGAGCGCGGTCGTCACCGCGCAGCCGAGCAGCGGCGCGCTGGTGCGATCGATCGTATCAGGAACGGGGGTGACGCGGTTTTCCGACACCACGGCGTATTCGTTGAAGGTGGTGACCCAGCCGGCGTTGAGGCGCTTGCCGCGCCAGGCATAGACCGGCGTGTTGGACTGGATGCCCTTGCCCGGGCGCCAATGCATGACGACGGTGTCGCCCTGCTGGCAGGAGACGACGCCAGGCCCGGTTTCGACGATGGTCGCCAGCGCCTCGTGCCCCAACAGGTGCGGCAGGAACTTGTCGACGCCTTTGACGGCGTCGATCTCGTTGATCTGTGCGCCGCAAATGCTCGACGTGTGCACATGGGCGAGCACCTGACCGTGCTCGAGCCTGTCAGGCAGATCGAACTCGTCGACGATCAGCGGCTTGCCGGATTCGACGAGGATCGCGGCCTTTGCGGTCTTGATGTCCATGGATCGCGCGCCCGGTCACTCGAAATAGATGAATTCGTAATCGCCGGTGTAGCCGAGCTTGCCGTAAAGCCAGATCCATTCCGAGGTGTGCAGGATGGATTCCGCCGTCAGCGCCCAGCATTCGAGATTGTGCAGCTCGGCGACGTTCCGGTAGCCCTCGACCATGACGTATTTGTTCTTGCCGACCCGCTCGATCTCCTTGAGCGCGGCATCGAGCTCGTAGAGCCTGAGATTGTGCAGGGTGCCGAGCGAGATGACGAGGTCGAAACTGTCGTCACCATAGGGATAGACGTCCTGGGCGCGATAGTTGAACAGATGCGGCTTCACCTGCTCGTGCGCATTGGCAAGACCATGCTTGGAGATATCGAAGCCGGTGACCTTCAGGCCCGGCAGGATCTTCTGCATCTCGTACAGCAGAAATCCCTTGCCGCAGCCGACGTCGAGCACGCTGGACCCGTCCTTCAGGCCGTAGGTCTCGATCAGCGCCTTGGCGACCGGGGCCCAGCGCCCCTCGATGAAGCGGTAGCCGCCATAACCGAAGCGGCGGTCGCCGTCCCAGTAATCGGCCTCGTATTCCCGCGCCTTCAGCGAGCAGCCGATCTTGTCGTCGTTCATGCGGCCCATGTAGTCGCGCTTGGTCGCAGTGTGCAGCGGCGTCACGATATTCAGCAGTCGTCCCATTGAGCCCTCGGATTTGCATCACGCGCGGAGAGTATCTTGACCGGCCTGGGGAGCCTCGCACGCGACCTCGCGACTCGCCCTAGCATTTGTGGCGAAGACCATCATTGTTTCAGATCAATGATGTGGGAATGCTGCGGCGGCGCCGGTCAAGAACCGGCCGCCGATTCGCCAGACCGGCCAGCGCCAGGTTCCAGCTGCGGCCGCCGCTGGCCGTGACATGGAGACGCTGGAACGAGACCACGCCACGCGGCGTTCGGCAGCAAGGAGAGTCATGCCATGCCGACCCAGCCGACCATCGCCCGCATCTGGCGCGGCCGTACCCGCCGCGACATCGCCGACGCCTACCAGGCCTATCTGCAAGCCGAAGGCATCCCGCCGCTGCTCAAGACCGCGCTCGGCGTGCAGCAATTGCGCGAGGACCGCGACGAGGAGACGTGGTTCACGACCATCTCCTACTGGGCCGACATCGCGGCCATGACCGCCTTCACCAAGGGCGAGCCGACCAAGGTCCATCATCTCGCCCGCGACGCGGAGTTCCTGATCGAGCTGCCCGAGCGCATCGAGATCCATCGCATCCTGATCGACGAGCAGGGCCTGCGGTGAAAGCCGGGGCCGCTGGGCGGTCACCCAGCCCCGTCACATTTTCCCATAGACCCGCGCGGCGACCGCCTTCAGGCGCTCGACCGAGCCAGACTCCGGATGCGGCTTGACGGGGGCGAACAGGATCGAGGCCTGCCGGTCGTTCTTCCAGACATAGATGGTGACGGCGTTGCCGTTGCCCTTGGTGCAGGAATGCTCGCCGAAGGCTTCGCGGCCGAGCTCGGGGATCGCCACATGCGTGCAAGGGCCCGCGCGCTTCATCATGCCGACGACGGTGTCGCGCGACATCGCGATCACCGCGACCGTCATTGTGTTGGCCTCGCGATCGAACATCATGCAGCTGCCCGCGCCGGTCCGCTGCACCGTCAGCGTGCCGTTGTCGAGAAAGCCGTCGGCATCGGCGGCCGTGAGCCACTCGCAATTGCCGAACCGCTCGCTGCTCTTGCCCACATTGGCAATGGCAACGCGCGCAGCTTCGGTGATCGGTCCGAGCAGCGCATCGTCGGCGCGCCGGCCGATCGGATAGACGCTGATCTGCAGAATGTAGTCGCCGGACAGAACGAGGACCGAGGCCTCCTGGCGCTCGGCGCCGGCGGCGCTCGTTCCGCCCTGGCCTTCGTCGCCGATCCCGGCCACAGCGCTCAGCGGCATTCGCTCACCGAGCGTCTTGACGAAGGTCGCGTACAATTCCCTGGCGCGGTCCTTGTCGGGATTGCGGAACACGCTCAGCATCATCGTGTCGCCGCGCCCGGCCTGGTAGATGCAGCCGCGGCCGTCCTGATTCGAGATCAGAGACCATTTCAGCGCCGGCATCGCGGCAGCGAGCTCTTTTGCGCTGATGAACGGGCAGGTCTCAGCCGCGCGCGCGGGAAGCACCGGCGCGGCGACAGCAAGAAACAGAGCGAGGCAGGAGAACAGACGATCGATTGTGCGCATGCGACTCCTTTATCGCAAATGCGCGCCATTCAGAATAAAATCACGAACTCATACACAATTGAAATTCCTCGTCATTTTGCAGAGCACCAAATGACGCGATGGTCATCGGTCACCGGTTTTCCGCCCCCAAATCGCGGATCACAACTCCCCGCGCCATGACGGCTGCGGAATGCTAATATCGTCGAGGCCGCAAGACCGAAGATTTCGCCGAAGCGATTGAATCGCGGTCAAGAAGATGCGCTCGAAGAGGCGCACTCCAAGAACGATGCCCGACCGTAATTGCGGCTCGTCGGCTGGGAGATGGAGGACGCTATGGCTTGGCGTGACGACAAGGCCCGGGCAACTCTGATCCACGAGGCAGCAGGAAGCGTGCAGCCGGGCAAGGCCCCCCGGGCATTTGCCGAGCTTCTGTTCGCCTTCACCAATGTCGAGGACCTCGCCAGTTGCGATGCCTCCTCGCTTGCCTTCCTCGCGGAGCAAGCCTGGGAGCATGTGCAGCGGCGCACGGCGGGGCGTGCCGATATCCGCGTCGTCAATCCGCTGATGCCGGACGGGCGCGAGATCTCCGTGCTCGAAATCCTCAACGACAACATGCCCTTCCTGTTCGATTCCACCATGGCGGAGCTCACCGAGCAGGGCATCGAAGTCACTCTCGTCGCTCACCCCATCATCGCGGTGGAGCGCGATGATGGGGGCAAGCTCCTGCGCTTCTACGGCGAGGCACTGCCGGAAGGGGCAAAGGGCGCGCGAGAGAGCCTGATTCACCTCCACATCACCCGCCTGGACGCCGACGCGGACCGCGAGAGGCTGATTGACGGCCTCACCAGGACGTTGAGCGACGTGCGCGCTTGCGTCGCGGACTGGCGCGCCATGCGCGACCGCGTCGAGGACGCGGTCAAGACATTCTCGTCCAATCCGCCGCCGCTTCCGATCGACGACGTCGCCGAGGCCAACCAGTTCCTGCAATGGCTGTGCGCCGACAATTTCACCTTTCTCGGCGTGCGCGAATATCGCTTCTCGCCCGGCCGCGACGCGTCGGACGACATCACGACCGCCGAGGGCCTCGGCATCCTCCGCGATCCCGATGTGAAGGTCCTGCGCCGCGGCAGCGAGATGGTCGTGATGACGCCCGAGATTCGCGAGTTCATGCGCGAGCCGACCCTGCTCATCGTCATCAAGGCCAATGTGAGCAGCCGCGTTCATCGCCGCATCCGGATGGATTATGTCGGCATCAAGCTCTATACGCCCGACGGCCGGCTCGAGGGTGAATTGCGAGTCGTCGGCCTGTTCACCTCGGGTGCCTATACGCGCTCGGCACGACAGATCCCCTATGTTCGCCACAAGGTATCGCGGGTGCTCCAGCGCGCCGGCTTCGACCCGAACAGCCATTCCGGCAAGGCTCTCCAGCATATTCTCGAGGAATATCCGCGCGACGAGCTATTCCAGATCGACGTCGATACCCTCTTCGATTTCGTCATGGAGATCCTGATCCTCTATGAGCGCCCGCGGATCCGGGCGCTGGCGCGGGTCGACAAGTTCGATCGCTTCGTTTCCATCCTCGTATTCATTCCGCGCGATAAATACGACACCGACGTGCGCATGCGCGTCGGCGCCTTCCTGTCGCAGAGCTACAAGGGGACACTGTCGGCCTCCTATGTATCCTTCCCCGAAGGAGCATTGGCGCGCGTCCACTATATCATCGGACGCTATGAAGGTAAGACTCCCGCCGTCGAGCGCGCCACGCTGGAAGCCGGGATCAGCGCCATCGCCGCGACCTGGGCCGACAAGCTGAAGGCCGCGCTGGCTGCGTCGACCGACGGCATGCGGGCGCGCATGCTCGCAAATCGATACGCTCGGGCCTTCAGCGGCGGCTATGCCGAGGCTTCCACGGCAGACCAGGCAATCGCCGATATCGCCACCATCGAGAAGCTCACACCGGCCCGCCCGGTGACGATTTCGGTTCACCGCTTCGAGGATGACGATCCCAGGCGCTTCGGCCTGAAGGTGTTTTCGGACGCCGCGCCGCTGTCGCTGTCCTACCGCGTGCCGGTGATCGAAAATCACGGCCTGCGCGTGGTCAACGAACGCACCTATCAGATCGTGCCCGGCAACAGGCCCGAGCCGGTCTGGCTGCACGACATGACGATCGAGACCAGCGACGGCCAGCCGATCGAGATCAGCCGGGACTTCAGCCATCGCCTGGAGGCCTCGATCATGGCGGTGGTCACCGATCGCGCCGAATCCGACGGGTACAATGCCTTGATCTTGCGCACGGCCCTGGGCTGGCGGGAAGTCTCGACCATCCGGGCGCTGTCGCGCTATTTGCACCAGATCCGCGCACCGTTCACCCAGGACTATATGTGGGAGACCTTGCGCAAGAACGCCGCGATCACAGCCAACCTCGTCGCGCTGTTCCAGGCCCGCCGCGATCCACGCCTCGTCCTGACCGATCGCGAGCGTTCGGCGCGCGAGATAACTCTCCTTGCCGAGATCGAGGAGCAGCTCAAATCCGTCGCCTCGCTCGATGAAGACCGCATCCTGCGCCGTTTCACCAATCTGGTGCAGTCGACCATCCGCACCAATTTGTGGCAGCTCGGCCCGGACGGACATCCGCGTCCGGTAATCTCCTTCAAGTTCGACGCGCGCAAGATCGAGGATCTGCCCCCTCCCCGACCGCTCTACGAGATCTTCGTCTATTCACCGCGTGTCGAAGGCATTCACCTGCGCTTCGGCAAGGTTGCGCGCGGTGGCTTGCGCTGGTCCGATCGGCCACAGGATTTCCGCACCGAGATCCTCGGCCTCGTGAAAGCGCAGCAAGTCAAGAACGCCGTGATCGTGCCGGTCGGCGCCAAGGGCGGCTTCGTGCCCAAGCGCTTGCCGCCGCCTTCCGATCGCGAGGCGTGGCTCGCGGAGGGCACCGAGGCCTATCGAATCTTCGTGCGCTCGCTGCTCGAACTCACCGACAATCTCGACGGCGACATCGTGGTGCCGCCCGACTTGACCGTGCGGAATGACGGCGACGATCCTTATCTAGTCGTCGCCGCCGACAAGGGCACCGCCACCTTCTCCGACGTCGCCAACGCGATCTCGGCCGAGAAGAACCATTGGCTCGGCGACGCCTTCGCCTCCGGCGGCAGCCAGGGCTACGACCACAAGAAGATGGGGATCACGGCGCGCGGCGCCTGGGAGGCGGTCAAGCGCCACTTCCGCGAGCTCGGCACCGACATTCAGACCGCGCCTTTCACCGTGGTCGGCGTCGGCGACATGTCCGGCGACGTCTTCGGCAACGGAATGCTGCTCTCGCCGGCGACGAAGCTCGTTGCGGCGTTCGATCACCGCGACATCTTCATCGATCCCTCCCCCGACCCGGCGATCAGCTTCACTGAGCGCAAGCGCCTGTTCGACCTGCCGCGATCGAGCTGGCAGGATTATGACAAATCGCTGATCTCGCAGGGCGGCGGCGTGTTCTCGCGCTCGCTCAAGGCGATCCCGCTCGCGCCGGAAGTGCGCACCCTGCTCGATCTCGACAAGGAGCAGGCAACGCCGTTCGAGGTGATGACGGCGATCCTGAAGGCGCGCGCGGACCTCCTGTGGTTCGGCGGCATCGGCACCTATGTGCGGTCGTCGGCGGAGAGCGACGATCAAGCCGGCGACCGCGCCAACGATGCGATCCGCATCACCGGTGCCGACGTTCGCGCCAGGGTGATCGGCGAAGGCGCTAATCTCGGCGTAACCCAACGCGGGCGCATCGAAGCGGCGCAGAAGGGCGTCAAGCTCAACACCGACGCGATCGACAATTCGGCCGGCGTGAATACGTCAGACCTCGAGGTCAACATCAAGATCGCATTGGCGCGCCCCGAGCGCGAGGGACGCCTCAGCCCGGCTGACCGCAACACCCTGCTTGCCGCGATGACCGACGAAGTCGGTACGCTGGTGCTGCGCAACAACTATCTGCAGACGCTGGCGCTCTCGCTCGCCGAACGCAAGGGCATGGCCGAGACCGGCTTCCTCACCCGCCTGATGCAGTCGCTCGAGCAACGCAGCCTGCTCAGCCGCGCCGTCGAATTCCTGCCTGACGATGCTGCGATCGCCGAGCGCACACGACGCGGCCAAGCCCTGACACGGCCGGAGCTTGCCGTGCTGCTCGCCTATGCCAAGCTGACGCTTTACAGTGACCTGCTCGAAACCGGCGTGCCTGACGATCCATATCTCGCCCGCAGACTGTCCCTGTATTTTCCGCACGAGATTCTCGACAAATTCCCGGCCGCGGTCGAGCACCATCGCCTCCGACGCGAGATCATCGCAACCAGTCTCGTCAATGCCGTGATCAACCGCGGGGGTCCGGCCTGCATCGTACGCCTGACCGACGAGACCGACGCCGATATCTCGACCATCGTCATGGCCCAGGTGGCGGTGGACGCGATCTATGAGCTCAGGCGGCTCAATGACGGGATCGACGCGCTCGACACCCTCATCGACGGACAGTTGCAGCTCGGCCTCTACGCTGCGATCCAGGATCTCCTGCTCTCTCGCATGGTCTGGTATGTCCGCAATGTCGATTTCAAGGACGGTCTCAGTGCAGTGATCGCTCGGTTTGGTCCTGCCGTCCGTGAGGTCGCAGCCTCGCTCGACAGCGCCCTGCCACCGGACTTGCAAGCCGCGCGCAGCAAGCGCCGGCAGGACCTGATCGATGCCGGCGTCCCGACCGGACTCGCCGGCGATCTGGCCGACCTCGACGCCCTGGTCTCGGCGCCTGATATCGTGACGGTCGCCGAGCGCACCGGCCGCAGCATCGGTGATGCGGCCGCGACGTTCTTTGCCGCCGAGGCCAATTTCCGTCTCGACCGCATCACCGCCGCTGCGCGCAACGTGCCGGCCAGCGATCATTTCGAGCGCCTCGCCATCGACCGCGCCGTCGACCTGATCGCAGCTGCCGAAAGACGCCTGGCCGCGGACATGCTGACCATCGGCCAATCAGGTCAGCAGGCCGCGGAGACCTGGCTTGCAGCTCATCCCGAGGCGACGCGCATCCGCCGTACGGTGGAGGAGATTGCCGCCGGCGGCCTGACGCTCGCGAAGCTCATGGTGGCGGCGAACTTGCTGGGAGACCTGGTCAAAGTCTGAGGGCGTGCAAGACATGCAATGCTAGCGGAAGAATCCAATGATCCACGCCACTTGCCATACCGCCGACAATGTCCGCTGCATCGAGTTCGATGCCACGCCGTGGTTCAGCGAGGCTGAGGCTCCGAGCATCATCGATTTGGCCCAACGAGGATGGACCAGCACGGCGATTGCAGAGTCCCTCGAGCATCGACGAGGATACGAAGGCTTGCACGACCTCGTCGAGTATGCGGCGAAGCGACTGCAAGCGGAATCCCTGGAGGACCCGACCTGGGAAACCTTCGAGTGCGTCGTCGATGGACCCGAGGCCGTCGCCTGGCTCAAGCAAAACCGGCCCAACGTCGCGGCAAGGATCCGGTAAGCCACAGGAAGCGCAGCAAAGGCCACCATTAGCATCTCCTGAAGGACGAGCTCGATCGAGCGCGATTGCGGCTTCCTCGCCCTCGAATGGCAGTGTCCGATCCTACAAAGCGCGATCCGCGCGTCATCATACTTTGGTCCTGATCGTACTTTGGTCCTGATGCGGGACCGTAGTGGCCCGTGTACATAGCATTGCGCTTGATCAATTCAGGCGGGTCCCGTCCGGACAAATTACCGGCTCTATTGCATTGGAGACGCGTATGGCTGGAAATGGATTGACGTCGATGGCCGCCCCATGCGCGGCTCATCAGAATGCGGCAGATCGGATCGTCTATCTGATCTTCGACAACATTGCCGGACGGCCCGGCAGAGCCGGCCGGAAAACCGAGGTCGAGCGGACTGACATCGAAACCGTCATCTCGAACCTGATCGCCGGCCGTTTCAACGACCCCGTCCGCATCGTCGCCTTCGATCCGCTAGGTCATTGGTCGAAGGACGTGTCGAGAGAGCTTGCGGAAGAAATCCAGACGCGTTGCGACATCGACACCACGCCCGTGCCGGAGCACATCCGGGACTTCGTCAGGAGCCATTGGGCCGCCCCGGCAGCGGTCGCTTTTTGATCTGGTCGTGCTGAACGGGTCAGCTTGCGGTTGTCGTCACCGCCCTTGATATTCGGCCCAACAGTCCGCCGTTTCGTAAACTCGTATTGCGGAAAGCTGGTGGAGACGCGAGCCCAACCGGTCCCATATCCAGATCGCGATATTTTCAGCGGTTGGGTTCCCGAGTCCTTCGACGTCGTTCAGGCATCTGTGGTCCAGGGCCTCCAGGACGCCGGCAAAGCATTCTTCAATATCGAAGAAGTCCGCGACGAAACCCGTGTGCGGGTCCACGGGTCCCTCCAACTGAACCTCGACCCGATAGGAATGACCGTGCAGCCGGCTGCACCGGTGCGTTTCCGGCACGTTCGGCAGGCGATGTGCCGCCTCGAATTTGAATGCCTGCGATACCTTCATCTGATTTCCAAGGGCGCGCCCCATCCGCGATCTCGGACGAGCGACCGGACACTGCATTGCTTTTGCCGGCATCGGAAGAAGCTGGCGCGCCCGGAACGATTCGAACGTCCGACCCTCAGATTCGTAGTCTGATGCTCTATCCAGCTGAGCTACGGGCGCGTTTTTCGCGACAGTGCGGGCGGGGCCCGCAAGCAGCCCCCCGGCGGAGCCGAAGGGGGTGCGAAAGAGCGCTCTGACTAACCGCTCTTGTCCCGATTGGCAAGGTCCGGGATGGGGAGATTTTTGCGCATCTCGACTTCACGGTCGTCATTCCGGAATGGCCCGGAGGGCCAGGCCCGGAATCCATAACCCCAGCTGGTGGTTATGGATTCCGGGCTCGCGACTTCGTCGCGCCCCGGAATGACGGCTTCAGTCGGCCGCCGGCCGACTTAAGCCCTCTGCCGCTCGTTGCGGATGGAGAGCAGTTCCACGGGACGGTCGGGGATGACGATGCGGAAGGTGGCGCCGATGGTGCCTTCGACCAGGTGGATGTCGCCGCCGTGGGCGCGGACCAGCTCGGCGGCGATGGCAAGGCCAAGGCCGCTGCCGCCGGGGCGACCCGAGGTCTGGAAGGCCTCGAACAGGCGCTCCCGGGTCTTCGGGGGGACGCCGGGCCCGGTGTCGGAAACCTCGAGAATCGCGACGGCGCCTTCGCGCTTCCCGGTGATCCGGATCTGCTGCACACGCCCCTCGCCCGCCGCATGGCTTTCGAGCGCCTGGGCGGCGTTGCGGACGAGGTTGAGCAAGACGCGGAACAGCTGGTCGGGGTCGGCATCGACCGCGAGCCCGCGCTCGATCGCAGCGACCCAGGCGATCGAGGCCTCGTTGGCGAGCCCCGCGGTCTCCCGCACCTCCATCACCACAGGCTCGATCAGGATCATGCGGCGGTCGGGCGCGGCCTCCTGGGCCCGGCCGTAGGACAATGTCGACTGGCAGAAGGCGATGGCGCGCTCGAGCGAGCGCACGAGCTTAGGCGCAAAGCGCTGCACGCGTGGATCCGGCACGCTGGCGAGCTGGTCCGACAGCAGCTGGGCCGAGGCGAGCAGGTTGCGCAGATCGTGGTTGATCTTGGAGACGGCAAGGCCGAGGGCGGCGAGCCGGCTCTTCTGATGCAGCATCGACATCAGGTCGCGCTGCATGTCCGACAATTCGCGCTCGGCGACCCCGATCTCGTCGCTGCGCTGGCTCGGCACGATGATGCCGGCCGAGCTTTCGGGATTTTCGTGGAAGCCGACCAGGCTCGCGGTCAGCCGCCGCATCGGCCGCACGAAGAGATAATGGAGCGCGAGATAGACGAGGCCCGCGGTCAGCACCGCGATGATCAGCGCAACCACGACGACGTTGCGGGAGAAGCGGTACATCTGCTGCCGCAGCGGCAGCTCGTCGGTGACGATCTCGATGAACTGGGCATTGCCGACGCCGGGGCCGACGATGCGGATGGCCTGGTTGCCGGTCTCCAGCATCATGCGGAACGAGCCGGTGATCGCCTCCCAGGCGGTCACGTCGCGCAGGTCGATGTCATGCTCGATGGCGGCGGGAATGTTGTCGCTCGCGAGCAGCCGGCGCTGCTGGCCCATCTTGATGGCGACCGCACGGGCGTTGATGCTTTTCAGAATCTGGCGCGACAGCGAATCGGGGACCATGCCGAGCGGCGCCGCATCCAGCACCAGCGCCGCGGTGTTGGCGGCCGCAACGCGGTCGTTGAGCCGGTTGACCCAGAAATTGGCGATGGCGGGCACGTAAAGCAGGCTGGCGGCGATCATCACCAGGGGCACGGTGAGCAGCAGCAGCTTGCCGGACAGCCCCAGCCCGCGCGAGCCGCGGGGCCGCATCGCCGGCTGGTCCGGCTGATCCAGATCCTGGATCTGCTGGCGATCTGTGGCTGCCACGAAACTCGCCCCTCTTGACCTTGGCTGATGGAGGATGCGACCCGGCCGATGTCCGGTCAAATTACGGATCGCTAATCTGCCAAGGTGGGATGTAAGCGCTGTTAGCGCGAGTCGCTACCTCAAGGGTTAAAAACCTCGCACAAACAGCGATATTCACCAAAATCGCGCGCTTGTGCGGCGTTGACGAAAACAAGGCGCTCCCTTATAAGCCGCGCGAATTGTCCGCGATGACCCGGTGCGACACCGGGAGCGGCTCTCTTGGGGCCGAAAAGGGCCCGTTTTGGGCCGCATCTTCCGGACTTTACCATCAATTCTACAGGCAAATTGCCCGGTCAGCGGAGAAAAACCCGTGAAGCGGACTTATCAACCCAGCAAACTGGTGCGCAAGCGCCGTCACGGCTTCCGCGCCCGTCTCGCCACTGCCGGCGGCCGCAAGGTTCTCGCCGCCCGCCGCGCCCGCGGCCGCAAGCGTCTGAGCGCCTGAGCCGGACCCCCTTTTTGGGATTTCATCATGGATCGGCTGAGGCAGCGGGCGGATTTCCTCGCCGTTGCCAATGGCGCGCGGGTGAATAGTCCCGCGTTCGTCCTGCAAAGTCGCCGCCGCGATGATTCCGGCCCTGTCAGGATCGGCTTCACCGTCACCAAAAAGAACGGCAACGCCCCCGAGCGCAATCGCATCCGGCGCCGGCTGCGCGAATTGGTGAAGCGGCTCGATCCGACATCGATGCAGCCCCACCACGATTATGTCCTGGTCGGACGAAGAGACGCGCTCTCGCGCGACTTCGCCACCATGCTCGACGATCTGCGCATAGCGTTCACGAAGCCCGCGCGGCATACGGCCAAGGCGCGCGGCCAGAGGCCGGGTCACGCCGCAGCGACCAGCCGCAAACCGGATTGATGACGAGACAAACGAGATGACCGACAATCGCAATACCATCCTCGCCGTCATTCTGTCCGGCCTGGTGCTGATCGCCTGGCAGTATTTCTACAACGTGCCGCAGATGGAGAAGCAGCGCGCCCAGCAGCAGGCGCAGACCGAGCTCCAGAAGACGACGCCGCAGCCGACCGCCTCGGCGACGCCAGGCGGCGCGCCGGCGACGCCGGGCTCCGCGCCGCAGCCGGGCGGTACGGCCCAGCCGGCAACGCCGGCCGCGAGCCAGCCCCAAGCGGTCGTTCCGCGCGAGACCGCCATTGCAGCGAGCCCGCGCGTCAAGATCGAGACGCCGCGGATCGCCGGCAGCATCTCATTGAAGGGCGGCCGTATCGACGACATCGCGCTGGTGCAATATCGCGAGACGGTCGATCCGAAATCGCCGCCGATCGTCCTCTATTCGCCGTCGGGCACGGCGGAGCCCTATTACGCCGAGTTCGGCTGGGTTGCGGCGACGGGCGTGACGGCAAAGATGCCGGATGCCCAGACCGTCTGGCAGCAGGAGGGCAGCGGCAGCCTGACGCCGTCGACACCGGTGGTGCTGAAATGGGAGAACGGCGACGGCCTGACCTTCCGCCGCACCATCACCGTCGACGACCATTATCTCTTCACCATCAAGGACGAGGTGAGCAATGTCGGCAACGCCCCCGTCACGCTCTATCCGTTCGCGCTGATCTCGCGCCACGGCGCGCCGCATGTCTCCGGCTACTATATCCTGCATGAGGGCCTGATCGGCTATCTCGGCGAACACAGGCTGCAGGAATATGCCTACAGCAAGATCGACGAAGCCAAGCAGGTGAACTTCAAGGCCACCAATGGCTGGCTCGGCATCACCGACAAATACTGGGCCTCCGCGCTGCTGCCCGACACCAACGCCCAGCTCCAGGCACGTTTCTCGTCGAACCCGGTCGGCAAGGTCCATACCTACCAGACCGACTATCTGCTCGACCCCGTCACCGTCGCGATCGGCGGCACCGCGACGGCCAACGCGCGGCTGTTCGCAGGCGCCAAGGAAGCCGGCGTGGTCGGCATCAACTTCCCGCTCGCTGGCCTCGGCGGCTACAACAAGGCGCTCGGCCTCAACCAGTTCGACCTGCTGATCGACTGGGGCTGGTTTTACTTCCTCACCAAGCCGATGTTCCTCGGCCTCGACTTCTTCTACCGCTTCTTCGGCAATTTCGGCATCTCGATCCTGCTGGTGACGGTGATCGTGAAGCTGTTGTTCTTCCCGCTGGCGAACAAGTCCTACGCCTCGATGGCGAAGATGAAGTCGATCCAGCCGCAGCTGCAGGCGCTCAAGGAGCGCTATCCCGACGACAAGGTGAAGCAGCAGCAGGAGATGATGGAGATCTACCGCAAGGAGAAGATCAATCCGGTCGCCGGCTGTCTTCCCGTGCTGATCCAGATCCCGGTGTTCTTCTCGCTCTACAAGGTGCTGTTCGTCACCATCGAGATGCGGCACGCGCCGTTCTACGGCTGGATCAAGGACCTCTCGGCGCCGGACCCGACCAACCTGTTCAACCTGTTCGGGCTGATCCCGTTCGACCCGACCACGATTCCGGTGTTCGGCTATTACCTCGCGCTCGGCATCTGGCCGATCATCATGGGCATCACGATGTGGTTCCAGATGAAGCTGAATCCGACGCCGCCGGATCCGACGCAGCAGATCATCTTCAACTGGATGCCGCTGATCTTCACCTTCATGCTGGCGGGCTTCCCGGCAGGTCTCGTGATCTACTGGGCCTGGAACAACCTGCTCTCGGTGGTCCAGCAGAGCTACATCATGCGCCGCAACGGCGTGAAGGTGGAGTTATTCGACAATCTCAAGGCGACGTTCGCGAGGAAGGCGACGTAAGCGCCGTCATTGCGGGCGCAAATGCCTCCACACCGTCATGCCCGGGCTCGTCCCGGGCATCCACGTTTAGGAGGGTGCTGGACAGCCAGACGTGGATGGCCGGGACAAGCCCGGCCATGACGAGAGGATAGACCGCTCGCATGAACGACAAGACCGACGAGCGACTGATCGAGGCCGGGCGAAAACTGTTCGCTCGCGACTGGCAGTTCATCTGGGCCTCGCCTTCGATCCAATCGCTGCCGCCGATGGCGGGGCTGGAGATCGCCTTTGCCGGACGCTCCAATGTCGGCAAGTCGAGCCTGATCAACGCGCTCACCGGGCGCAACGCGCTGGCACGCACCTCGCATACGCCGGGCCGCACCCAGGAGCTGATCTTCTTCGAGGTCCCCGGCAAGAACGACCTGCGCCTCGTCGACATGCCCGGCTACGGCTATGCCAAGGCGCCGAAGAGCCAGGTCGCGTCCTGGACCGAGCTGATCCACAAATTCCTGCTGGGCCGCGCCAGCCTCGCCCGCGTCTACGTGCTGATCGACGCGCGGCATGGGATCAAGGACGTCGATCTCGAAGTGCTCAAGACGCTCGATCGCTCCGCCGTCAGCTACCAGATCGTGCTGACCAAGGCCGACCAGGTGAAGGCCGCCGAGCTGCAGGCGCGCATCGCCGAGACCGAGGCCGCACTCGCCAAGCATCCGGCCGCGTTCCCGACCGTGCTCGCGACCTCGTCACGCAGCTCGACCGGCATGGAGAGCTTGCGCGCCGCGATGGCGAAGCTCCTGGAAGAGCGGGCCGCGTGATGCTGGCGTACCGCCTGCTGATCGGGCTTGCCGGCTTGATGGGTGCCGCCGGCGTCGCGCTGGCCGCCGCCGCCGCCCATGGCGCGGACGCTAATCGTCTTGCCTCCGCCAGCACCATGCTGCTGTTTCATGCAACGGCCATACTCGCGACGATCGCCTTGCTCACGCGCGGCCTTCTGCACGGCGGAATTGGGCTCGTGGCGGCGTTCGGCTTCGCGATCGGTGCCGCGCTGTTCGCAGGCGACCTCACCTTGCGGCAATATGCCGGGCACACGTTGTTTCCGATGGCGGCGCCGACGGGCGGAACGGTGATGATTTTGGGCTGGCTGGCGGTGAGCGCGGCGGCGGTGGCGGCAAGGAAGTGACGCTCTTTCTTACCCTCCCCTGGAGGGGAAGGGTCGCTACGCATGAAGCAAAGCGAAATACGTAGCGGAGTGGGGTGACAGTCTCTCCATAGGAGTAGTGCCCGTGTGGAGAGATCACCCCACCCCGCTCGCGCTACGCGCGATCGACCCTCCCCCTCCAGGGGAGGGTAAGACCACTTTGCGCTGTCCCCGCCAATCGGATAGAACGCGCAGCATTCGACCCGCCAGCGAGACCCGCGACATGACCGACATCTCTCCGCTCGACCAGGCCCGCATCCTGTCCGAAGCGCTGCCGCACATGCAGCAGTATGACGAGGAAACCATCGTCATCAAATATGGCGGCCATGCCATGGGCGACGAGGAGACCGCGAAGAACTTTGCCCGCGACATCGTGCTGCTCGAGCAGACCGCGATCAACCCGGTGGTGGTGCATGGCGGCGGGCCGCAGATCGCGACCATGCTCAAGCGCCTCGGCATCGTCTCGGAATTCGCAGCGGGCCTGCGCATCACCGATGCCGCGACCATCGAGATCGTCGAGATGGTGCTGGCCGGCTCGGTCAACAAGCAGATCGTCGGCTACATCAACGAGGCCGGCGGCAAGGCGGTGGGGCTATCCGGCAAGGACGGCAACATGGTGAAGGCGACCAAGACGACGCGCACCATCGTCGATCCGGACTCGCATATCGAGAAGGCGGTCGACCTCGGCTTCGTCGGCGACCCCGAAAAGGTCGACCTCACTTTGCTCAACCAGCTGATCGGCTACGAGCTGATCCCGGTGCTGGCCCCGCTCGCGACCTCCAAGGAGGGCCAGACGCTCAACATCAACGCCGACACCTTTGCCGGTGCCGTCGCAGGCGCGCTCAAGGCAAAACGCCTGCTGCTGCTCACCGACGTGCCCGGCGTGCTCGACAAGTCGAAGAAGCTGATCCCGCAATTGTCGGTGAAGGACGCGCGAAAACTGATCGCCGACGGCACCATCTCCGGCGGCATGATCCCGAAGGTCGAGACCTGCATCTACGCCCTGGAGCAGGGCGTCGAGGGCGTCGTCATCATCGACGGCAAGATGCAGCACGCGGTGCTGCTCGAGCTCTTCACCAACCAGGGCACGGGCACGCTGATCCACAAGTGAGACGAGAGACGCCACGCACGAGAGCCGTCATGCCCGGGCCAAAGCGCGAAGCGCGTCTTCGCACAGATGGCCCGGGCATCCACGACCTTTCTTCTCGTGGCAAAGACGTGGATGGCCGGGTCAAGCCCAGCCATGACGAACCGACAGAGCGTCGCCCGCGCCGCCCCCCCCTCACCCGCTTCCTGATGACGCTGCCCGCGGCCGTCGTCTCCTTCTTCTTCTCCTCCGCGCCGGCGATCGCCGACCTCAAGATCTGCAACCGCATGTCCTATGTCGTCGAGGCCGCGATCGGCATCGACGACAAGGCCGCCACCGCGACGCGCGGCTGGTTCAGGATCGATCCCGCCGCCTGCCGCGTCGTGGTGCAGGGCACGCTGACCGCCGACCGCATCCTGCTCAACGCCCGCGCGCTCGGCGTCTACGGCGCGTCCCCGATCCCGCAAAGCGGCAACGACATGCTCTGCGTCGCGCAGGACAATTTCGTCATCGCGGCGGCGCGGCAGTGCCGCAGCGGCCAGACGCAGGTTCCCTTCACGCAGGTGACGCCGACGCAAGGTGCGGACGGCAACCTGGTCGCTTATCTCGCCGAGGATTCCGAATATGACGACGAGCAGGCGCGCCTCGCCGGCATCCAGCGGCTCCTGGTGATCGCCGGTTACGACGCCGCGCCGATCGACGGCGTCGACGGGCCGAAGACGCAGAGCGCGCTGGCCGCCTTCCTGAAGAGCCGCGGATTGTCGGCCGACATCGTGGGCTCGCAAAACTTCTTCAAGACCATGGTCGATGCGGTGCAGACGCCGTCCGCGACCGGCCTGACCTGGTGCAACGACACGCCGCACAAGGTGATGGCGGCGATCGCGACCGACGACGGCAAGGCCGTGACGAGCCGCGGCTGGTATCGCATCGATCCCAAGACCTGCCTGCACCCCGATGTGAGCGGCCAGCCGAAGCAGATCTTCAGCTTCGCCGAAGCGGTCGACGCCGACAACCGCGTCGTGAAGCTGAAGGACAAGCCGCTGAACTGGGGCGGCGACAGGCAGCTCTGCACGCGCGAGACCAAGTTCGAAACCAGCGAGCAGACTGATTGCGGCGCGCGCGGCTTTGCGCCGACCGGCTTCGGCGCCGTGGACATGTCAAGCGGCGGCAAGACGCTGCGCTTTGCCGTCCCGTGAGCGAGAGACTTGTGATGAGCCCACCCCGCAGCTTCAGCCATGTCGACACCTGGGTGTTCGACCTCGACAACACGCTCTATCCGCATCACGTCAATCTGTGGCAGCAGGTCGATGCGCGGATCGGGGAGTTCGTCTGCAATTGGCTGAATGTCGGGCCGGAGCAAGCGCGGGCGATCCAGAAAGACTATTACCGGCGCTTCGGCACCACGATGCGCGGCATGATGACTCTGCATGGCGTTCGCGCCGACGACTATCTCGCCTATGTCCACAAGATCGACCACTCGCCGCTGGAGCCGAACCCCGCGCTCGGTACGGCCATCGCAAAGCTGCCGGGGCGAAAACTGATCCTGACCAACGGATCGGTCGACCATGTCGATGCCGTGCTGGCGCGGCTCGGCTTCGCCGGCCATTTCGACGGCGTGTTCGACATCATCGCCGCCGAGTTCGAGCCGAAACCGGCGGAGCAGACCTACCGCAAGTTCCTGAGGGATCATGCGGTCGATCCGACCCGCGCCGCCATGTTCGAGGATCTCGCCCGCAACCTCACCGTCCCCTACCGGCTCGGCATGACCACCGTGCTGGTCGTCCCTGACGGGACCAAGGAGGTGGTGCGCGAGGATTGGGAGCTGGAAGGCCGCGACGCCGCCCATGTCGACCACGTCACGGATGATCTGGCGGGGTTTTTGGCGGGGTTGTCACCACAATAACCGCTGTCGTCCCGGGGCGCGAAGCGAGCCCGGGACCCATAGCCACAGGAGTGATTGTGGCCCGAGATCGATAACTCCGAGTCCTCGCCAAACGAATTCCTGTGGTTATGGGTCCCGGGCTCGCGCTTCGCGCGCCCCGGGACGACGGTGGAGTATGCCTTGACTCTGCCCCTTCAAATCCCGAAAAAGCGCTCCAATTCCCGCGAAACCACGCGCTCCCCAGAGGAAATCACGATGTCCCTTGTAGCCCTCGAATCCACCATCAACAGCGCCTTCGAGGCGCGTGACGGCATCTCGACCTCGACCAAGGGCGAGGTGCGCGAAGCCGTGGACCAGGCGCTGGAGACCCTGGACAAGGGCGAGGCGCGTGTCGCCGAGCGCGGCACTGACGGCAAGTGGAAGGTCAATCAATGGTTGAAGAAGGCCGTGCTGCTGTCGTTCCGCCTCAACGACATGGACGTCATTGGCGGCGGCCCCGGCAAGGCAAGCTGGTGGGACAAGGTGCCCTCGAAGTTCGAAGGCTGGGGCCCGAACCGCTTTCGCGATGCCGGTTTTCGCGCGGTGCCGGGCGCGGTGGTGCGCCGCTCGGCCTTCATCGCCAAGAACGTCGTCTTGATGCCGTCCTTCGTCAATCTCGGCGCCTATGTCGATGAGAGCACGATGGTCGACACCTGGGCCACTGTCGGCTCCTGCGCCCAGATCGGCAAGCGCGTGCACATCTCCGGCGGCGCCGGGATCGGCGGCGTGCTCGAGCCGCTGCAGGCCGAGCCCGTCATCATCGAGGACGATTGCTTCATCGGCGCGCGCTCGGAGGTCGCCGAAGGCGTGATCGTGCGCAAGGGCGCGGTGCTGGCGATGGGTGTGTTCCTGGGTGCCTCGACCAAGATCGTCGACCGCGAGACCGGCGAGGTCTTCATGGGCGAAGTGCCCGAGTACTCCGTGGTGGTGCCCGGCGCATTGCCCGGCAAGCCGATGAAGAACGGCCAGATCGGCCCGAGCACCGCCTGCGCCGTCATCGTCAAGCGCGTCGACGAGCGCACGCGCTCCAAGACCAGCATCAACGAGTTGCTGCGGGATTGATGCAAGGCGAGTAGCGAATGGCCAGTGGCGAATAGGGCGCGCGCCCTACGCGATTGGCTATTCACCATCCGCTGCCAGGATCGAACCCACCCTCCCTCCATCGCGACCAATTTCCGGGCGGTCCCGTTCCGCCCGGAGCCGTTCGCATGAACTGGACCTGGTACCTCTTCCGCTTCGACGGCCGCATTGGCCGCGCCGAGTTCTGGTACAGCCTGATCTTTGTCCTGTCCGGCATGATCCTGCTGCTCTTGCTCTGCCTGAGCGTCATGTCCGCGCTCGGCAGCGAGGTCAAATCCTTCAATCTGAATGCTGAGGACGTCTTCAAGATCGTCGATCCCGCGGCCTATCGATGGTCGCTGCTGGACAATTTGCCGCTGCTGCTGCTCAAGCTGGCCGCAACCGGATTGATGCTCTGGATCGATCTCGCGATCATGGTGAAGCGCCTGCATGACCGCAACAAGAGCGCATGGTGGCTACTTGCCTATTTCGTGCTGCCGGGCCTCTACAAGCAGTTCGAGGACCGCCTTCCGGACAGCTATTGGATGCTGCCGCTCGCGTTGGCGAGCGTCATCCTCCCCCTCGCCGCTTTCATCGAGACCGGCTTCCTGCGCGGCACCGTAGGGCCCAATCGGTTCGGTCCTGATCCGGCAGCCGAGGGCGATTCCACATCCGCCGCGCCTTCTGCGAAACGCTGGGACCAGAGCCGCGAGATCGAATTTGTCCCGCCCAGCGCTAGCCTCTCTCGATCGAGGCGGTGCCCGAGTGGAGAGATCACCCCACCCGGCGCTGCGCGCCGACCCTCCCCCTCCAGGGGAGGGTTAAGAGAGACCTTACGTCGGGGTACCGCCCAGCTTTGCCTCCAGCGCCGCGATCCGCGCCTTCAGGGCTTCGTTCTCCTCGCGCGCCAGGCGCGCCATGTCCTTGACCGCCTCGAACTCCTCGCGCTTGACGAGGTCCATGTCGCGCAGGAATTTTTCGGCCTGGCTGCGCATCACCGTATCGAACTCGCGCTTGACGCCCTGGGCAGCACCGGCGGCGTCGTTCATCAGGCGGCCGATCTCGTCGAAAAACCGGTTGCTGGTCTGGGTCATGTTGGCCTCCGATAAACTTTGCGCGAACTCACGGGAGACAATGGCAATCCGACGAGGCCGGTTCAAGGGCGAAGCGGCGGTATCCTTGTCATGCGCCGGTTTCCTTGCAATCGTATTCAACGTCCCTGCATAAGAGGAATCACGGGGCGTCTGCGGCGCCCAACCGCCGCGATCCCGCTTGGACATAGAAGGCGCGATGCCGTTTCTGCTGATCGACTTTCCCGCCTTCAAGCCGATCGCGATCGAGATCGGCCCGTTCGCGATCCGCTGGTATGCCCTCGCCTATATCTGCGGCATCGTGTTCGGCTGGCTCTATGCGCGCTCGCTGCTGAAGAAGGAGCACCTGTGGGGCGGACCGGCGCCGATGTCGCTGGTGCAGATCGACGACTTCATCCTGTGGGTCACGCTCGGCATCATCCTCGGCGGCCGCACCGGCTACGTGCTGTTCTACAACCTGCCCTTCTTCATCGATCATCCCGCCGCGATCTTCAAATTGTGGGAGGGCGGGATGTCGTTCCACGGCGGCTTCCTCGGCTGCGTCGTCGCGGTGATGTGGTTCGCCTATCGGGGCGGCATCTCGATCCTGTCGCTCGGCGACATCACCACCGCGGTCGCCCCGGTCGGGCTCTTGCTCGGACGCATCGCCAATTTCATCAACGGCGAATTGTGGGGCCGCGCCACGGACCCGAGCCTGCCCTGGGCGATGATCTTCCCCAACGATCCGACACAGCTGCCGCGCCATCCGAGCCAGCTCTACGAAGCGGGCATGGAGGGCATCCTGCTGTTCACCGTGCTCGCGATCATGATCCGCTTCGGCGCCTTGAAGCGCCCCGGCATGATCCTCGGCAGCTTCATCCTGATCTACGGCCTGACCCGCATCGCCGGCGAGCATTTCCGCGAGCCGGACGCGCAGCTCGGTTTTCTCTGGGGCGGATTAACCATGGGCATGCTGTTGTCGATCCCGATGCTTATCGTCGGCGCCATACTTATTGTATGGGCTGTTAGGCGCGGTGCGCCGACGCCCGTCCAGGCCATTCGTTAATTGATTTCGAGAAGACCGCCGTGACCGACCAGCCGCTCCTCAACGAGATCAAGGCGCTGATCAAATCCTCTGGACCGATGCCGGTCTGGCGGTACATGGAACTGTGCCTGATGCATCCGCGCTACGGCTATTACGTCTCGCGCGATCCGCTCGGGCGCGAGGGCGATTTCACCACGGCGCCCGAAGTCAGCCAGATGTTCGGCGAGCTGTTGGGGTTGTGGACCGCCTCGGTGTGGAAGCAGATGGGCTCGCCGCAATTCTTGCGGCTGATCGAGCTCGGCCCCGGCCGCGGCACCATGATGGCGGATGCGCTGCGCGCTCTCCGCGTGCTGCCGCCGCTCTACCAGGCGCTCCACATCCACATGGTCGAGGTCAATCCCGTGTTGCGCGACCGGCAGAGCGCGACGCTCGCCAACGTGCGCAACATCGCCTGGCACGACAGCATCGACGAGGTGCCGGAAGGACCGAGCATCATCCTCGCCAACGAATATTTCGACGTGCTGCCGATTCACCAGATGGTCCGGCTCGAGAACGGCTGGCACGAGCGCGTGATCGAGATCGATCCCAACGGCAAGCTTCAGTTCGGCGCGGCGCCGGAGCCGACGCCCCGCTTCGACGTGCTGCTGCCGCCCCTGGTGCGCGCCGCCCCCATCGGTGCCGTGTTCGAGTGGCGCCCCGACGGCGAGATCATGAAGCTCGCCACGCGCGTGCGCGATCAGGACGGCGCGGCGCTGATCATCGATTACGGCCATCTGCGCAGCGACGCCGGCGATACCTTCCAGGCCATCGCACGCCACACCTTCGCCGATCCCTTGAAGGCGCCGGGCCAGGCCGACGTCACCGCCCATGTCGATTTCCAGGCGCTGGCTCGCGCGGCCGAGGATGTCGGCGCGCGCGTGCATGGGCCGGTGACGCAAGGTGACTTCCTCAAGCGGATCGGCATCGACACCCGCGCCGCCGCCCTGATGCAGAAAGCTGCGCCCGACGTCGCCACCGACATTTCAGTGGCGCTCAAGCGCCTGACCGATACCGGGCGTGGCGGCATGGGCTCGATGTTCAAGGTGCTCGGCATCTCCGAGCCGCGGCTGACGGGCCTTGCCGGCCTCAGCGATCTCGAACAGGCAGGAGAGGCCTCATGACGATCGCTTCGTCGCTGCTGTCGGCAGTGCCCGGCCTCCGCCATGCCTTCTTCACCCGCGAAGGCGGCGTCTCCGGCGGGATCTATTCCGCGCTGAACGGCGGGCTCGGCTCCAACGACGATCAGGCCCTGGTCGCCGAGAACCGGCGGCGCATGGCCGAGCATGTCGGCGTCGCGCCGGAGCGCTTCCTCAGCCTGCACCAGATCCATTCGCCCGACGTGCTCGTTGCCGAGGCACCGTGGCCGAGCGGGCCGCGGCCGAAGGGCGACGCGCTGGTGACGAAGACGCCCGGCATCGCGCTCGGCGTCTCCACCGCCGATTGCGGGCCGGTGCTGTTCGTCGATCCCCAGGCGCGCGTCATCGGCGGCGCGCATGCGGGGTGGAAGGGCGCACTGACAGGCGTGCTGGAAGCGACCATCGCGGCGATGGAGAAGCTCGGCGCCACGCGCGGCGGCATCATCGCCGCGATCGGCCCCTTGATCCGCCAGGACAGCTACGAGGTCGGCAACGAGTTCGTCGCGCGCTTCATCGAGGCGGATGCGGAGAACGCTGTGTTCTTCATCCCCTCGGTACGCGAGGGCCACGCGATGTTCGACCTCGCCGGCTTCATCCGCAAGCGGCTGGAGGCCGCCGGCATCCTGATGATCGACGACCTCGGTCTCGACACCTATTCCGACGAGCGCTTCTTCAGCTATCGCCGCTCGGTGCACCGCAAGGAGCCGGATTACGGCCGCCACGTTCACGCCATTGCGCTGGAAGCGTGAACACACGGGCAACAGCGTGTTTTTCCGGGGCGATGCCCCGGCACGATGACAGTGGCCTGTGTCGCGCCTGCCCTAGACCTTAATCGATTTTAACGATATCGCTGCCCTCCATAATGAGGGACGCGTCATTCATCTTCCGCCGTGCGGGTTCGCGCGTGCTGGCGGTCATGCTGCTGGCGGCAGCGGCTGCGCTTGGCGGCTGCGCCGGGGGTGGCGGCAGTGCCGCCAATTCCTATGCGATGGCGCCGAGCGCCGGCAGCGGGGCTACGGTCGCCTTCGAATCGATCGACGGCCCACCGCCGCAAGTGTTCGACCGCATGGTCGGCGTGCTCGACAGCGAATCCAAGCTGCGCAGCCTGTCCGTGGTCTCCCGCGAGGGCACGGCTGCCTATCGCGTGCGCAGTTACCTCTCCGCCCAGGTGGTGCGCGGCAAGACCGTGATCGCCTGGGTCTGGGACGTCTACGACGCCAACCAGCAGCGCGCGCTGCGCCTCTCCGGCGAGGAACCGACCTCGGCCAAGGCTGGTCGCGACGCCTGGGCTGCTGCCGACGACCTCGTGCTGCGGAAGATCGCCCAGGCCGGATTCAGCGGACTTTCCAACATGATCAACGGCGCGCCGGATGCACCAGGCGCGGCTCCGGCGTTGCGGGGACCGGCAGTGGCAAGCGTCGTCAAGGACGCTCCCGAGCCTGACATGCCGGCCTCTGCGCTCGGCTATGCCGAGCAATAACCCCCGCTAAACCACGGCCGCAACTTGCGGCCAAGCCGTTGGCCCGACTCAGGATTTTCAAAGGGAAAACGTATCATCCCGGGTTGCCATTGCGGCCTTCCGCCTGATATTTCCTCGCCCGTCGTAACCGTGCTGCCAGCGGGTATTTTCTGATGTTGAAGGTCGTATCCAGCAAAGCGCGGGAGGAAGCGTCCATGTCGGCCAAAAACGGCTCCATCAAGCTCGTCGCCGGCAACTCCAATCCGGCCCTCGCCCAGGCGATCGCGCAAGGGCTCGACCTGCCGCTGACCAAGGCGGTGGTGCGGCGCTTCGCCGACATGGAGATCTTCGTCGAGATCCAGGAGAACGTCCGCGGCTCGGATGCCTTCGTCATCCAGTCGACCTCGTACCCCGCCAACGACCATCTGATGGAATTGCTCATCATCACCGACGCGCTGCGCCGCTCCTCGGCGCGCCGCATCACCGCGGTGCTGCCCTATTTCGGCTACGCCAGGCAGGACCGTAAGTCCGGTTCGCGCACGCCGATCTCGGCCAAACTCGTCGCCAACATGATCACGCAGGCCGGCGTCGACCGAGTCATGACGCTCGACCTGCATGCCGGCCAGATCCAGGGCTTCTTCGACATCCCGACCGACAACCTGTTCGCCGCGCCGCTGATGGTGCGCGACATCAAGGACAAGTTCGACCTGACCAAGACGATGGTGGTCTCGCCCGACGTCGGCGGCGTCGCCCGGGCGCGCGGCCTCGCCAAGCGCATCAACACCCCGCTCGCGATCGTCGACAAGCGCCGCGAGCGCCCGGGTGAATCCGAGGTCATGAACGTGATCGGCGACGTCTCCGGCCACACCTGCATCCTCGTCGACGACATCGTCGATTCCGGCGGCACGCTGGTGAATGCGGCCGATGCGCTGCTCGCCAAGGGCGCCAAGGACGTCTACGCCTACATCACCCACGGCGTGCTCTCCGGCGGCGCCGCCGCCCGCATCGCCGGCTCCAGGCTGAAGGAGCTGGTGATCACCGACTCCATCCTGCCGACCGAGGCGGTGACCAAGGCGCCGAACATCCGCACGCTGCCGATCGCCAGCTTGATCTCGGACGCGATCGCGCGCACGGCGGCGGAAGAATCGGTGTCGAGCCTGTTCGACTGATTTTTTTGCGGCCGTCATTCCGGACGCCTGGAGGGAGGCCAACCGGGAATCCATCTTGCGGTCCGCGTAGATCGATGGGTCCCGGCACGTGCTACGCACGCCCCGGAACGACGACCATCCCGCAACGCCACGGTCCCCGCCTCACAGCCCCCGCGGGTTGTTGCCGTCGGCGACCCATGACATCATCCAGATACCGAGTCATCTCTGCCCTCTGGATGCCTGATGCCACGCCGGAAATTTGCTTGGGAGAAGCTGTCGGATGACGAGTTGCTCAAGCAACGCCTCCGCAGCCTGAGGGTTACAGTCGAAGGCACCTGGCTCGAGGACTGCGTCGGCACGCTCTACGAGGAACTCGAAGAGCGCGGCATCCGGCTGCGGCCGCACACATGGATCTCGAGCGAATGGTTCAGTCCGGGCGACGTGCCCGGCATCGCCATCCCCTTCTATCTCGCCCATCCGCGCCTGATGAAGCTCGAGAAGAAGATGATGTTCGACGTCGAGGGCGGAACCTGGCGCGAGTGCATGGCCATCCTCCGTCACGAGGCCGGGCATGCCTTGCAGCATGGTTACCAGCTGCAGCGGCGGCGGCGCTGGCAGCAGCTGTTCGGCCCATCGTCGAAGCACTACCCGCGCTACTACCGGCCCAATCCCGCCAGCCGGCGTTACGTTCAACACCTTCGGCTCTGGTACGCACAGAGCCATCCGGACGAAGATTTCGCCGAAACCTTTGCGGTGTGGCTACGGCCGCGCTCGAACTGGCGAACGCGATATGCCGGCTGGCCGGCGCTGAAGAAGCTCGAATATGTCGACGAGCTGATGAGCGAGATCGCTGGAAAGCGGCCGTCGATCACGACGCGGGAGCGCGTCGATCCGCTGGGTCGGCTCAGCCAGACACTTGAAGAGCACTACAAGAAAAAGCAGGCGTTCTACGCGTTCACGCCACCAAAGACCTACGACCGCGACCTCTCCCGGCTGTTTTCAGCCGATCCGCGGCACCATCGGTCAACGCCGGCCTCGACCCTGATCAGGCGGCACCGCGCCCAGATCAGGCAATTGGTCGCGCGCTGGACAGGCGAGAACCAGCTCACGCTCGATGCCGTGCTTGACGAGATGATCTCCCGCTGCCGCGATCTCGATTTGCGTGCCGTGGGTCCCGAACAGAAGCTCGTTCTCGATTTCATCGTCCTCGTGACCGCAAAGACGATGCACGCGCTGTTTGGCCCGTCTCGGCGCAAATGGATCGCGCTATGAGACGTCTCCGTATTCTGGTGCTGATGCATCCGGACTTCCTGCCGCCGGACTCCTCCGACGGATACACGCCGCAGGAGATCAACATCTGGAAAACGGAATACGACGTCGTCAGCACCTTGCGTGCGGCCGGCCACGAGGTGCGCCCGCTCGGTGCGCAGGAGGAAATCAGACCGATCCGCGAAGCGATCGAGGAGTTCAAGCCGCACGTGGTTTTCACGCTGCTGGAGGAGTTCCACTACAACGTCGCCTACGACCAGCACATCGCCAGCTATCTCGAGCTGATGAAGGTGCCCTACACCGGTTGCAACCCGCGCGGCCTGATCCTGGCGCGCGGCAAGGATCTGTCCAAGACGCTCGCGCATCACCGCCGTATCGCGGCGCCGGCCTTCGCCGTCTTTCCGATGCGCCGCAAGGTGAAACGGCCAAAACATCTTGCGCTGCCGCTGATCGTCAAGGCGCTGAACATGGACGGGTCCCTTGGCATATCGCAGGCCTCGATCGTCGATACCGACGAGAAGCTGGCGGAACGGGTCGCCTTCATCCACGAGCGCGTGGAGACCGCCGCCATCGCCGAGCAGTTCATCGAGGGTCGTGAGCTCTATGTCGGCGTGCTCGGCAACAACCGGCTGCGCGTCCTGCCGGTCTGGGAATTGAAGTTCGGCAGCATGGGCGGGCGCAGGTCACGCCACATCGCCACCGAAAAAGCCAAGCACGACACCGAGTACCAGGAACGCGTCGGCATCGTCGACGGGCCGGCGAACGATCTTGCGCCCGAGGTCACCGCACGCATCCAGCGTGCCGCGAAACGCATCTACCGGGCGCTCGGCCTCGACGGTTACGCGCGCATCGATTTTCGTCTCGCCGCCGACGGCACGCCGTATTTCATCGAAGCGAATCCCAACCCGGAGATCGCCAAGAGCCAGGAATTCGCCACCGCGGCTCAGCACGACGGGCTGAAATACAAAGATCTCCTGCATCGCATCCTGACGCTCGGGATCACCCGCGCCAAGGCGGGTGTGTCGCTGGGGTGACGAGAGGCGATCGCATCGCAGGGTGGGCAAAGGCTCAAAGCGTTGTGCCCACCCTTTTGTCTCGCGAGAAGAGGTGGGCACGCTTGCGCTTTGCCCACCCTACGGCAGTGTGCCTACCCCACGATCCCCGCGGCGACCTGGCCGCGCAGGCGCTCCAGGCCGTGCAACGTCTCCGCGCAGGCGGTCGCGACCTCGACACCCTTAATCGCAAAGTGCTTGCGGAAGAAGTCGTAATGCACCTCGGTCTCGTGGAATTGCTGCGGCGTCAGCACGGCCGAGAACACCGGCACCTCGGTGCGCAGCTGCACGTCCATCAGCGCCTTGATCACGGTGTCGGCGACGAATTCGTGCCGGTAGATGCCGCCATCGACGACGAGGCCGGCCGCGACGATCGCGGTGTAGCGCCGCGTCTTGGCGAGGACCTGCGCGTGCAGCGGGATCTCGAACGAGCCCGGCACCTCGAACACGTCGACATGGGTGAGGTGACGGGCTTCCGCCTCCTTCATGAAGGCGATGCGGGCTTCCGCGACCACGTCGCGGTGCCAGCAGGCCTGCACGAAGGCCACCCGCTGCGGTTTGGCGAAGCGCGGATGCGCAGGTGCCGGGTCCACGGGAACCGGCGGCGGCGTTTGGGACGTTTCGGTTTGGGGATCTTGCAACATCTGATTCATGGCTTTCCTCGGTTTAAGGACCAGAATCAGGGCACACGGAACGACAAACAGCCGCATCGTCTCGATGCGTCTGCCAGCGACCGTTCTCTTTCATCCGGACTTTAACCGTCGGCTTCGGAGTTGCACCGAATCTGCTGACCCTTCCCTTCGGGATAACCCTCACGGAAGGCGCTCGCGGGCTTGGGCCTTTCGGCCCTTACCGCCGGTGGGGACTTTCACCCCGCCCTGAGAACATCGGCCGTCCGGGATGAACGGCCTAGTCGGAAATATGCCGCCGGCGGGCAGTCGCGGCAAGCGTGTTCCGCATGGGCAAAGCGCATGGTCCCATGCCCGGACGGCGGCCCAGCCCTCGCCCGGCGGAATTTGCGGCGAGCGCTTTTGCGGAATCCGATTCCGGTTTGTTCTCGTCCGTTAAGAATTGTGGCGGAGATGAGCTGTGGACGAACGAGTCCTGGCTTGTGGACGGACTCGCGACCCCGTTGCGCAGATTCCGCAAATCACATCACTTGATCCGCGACAGGCCCGCGCTTGATCCGAGGGATCGCAACAGCGACTCCGAGGAGATTGCATAGGCTAATCCGAGGGGACGCCGTAGCGACGTTTAGGGAGCGCGTGCCGGGCCCAACCGCGTGCGTATCAAAGACAACAAGAAGGCAAGAGGTCGAGACGGCATGTCCCTGCTCGAAGGCACTATCGATTCCAGAAACCATCCGCTCGCGGTGGTCGAGGACATCGCCGCCAGCAACAACTGGCCGTTCGAACGCTCCGGCGAGGACGAACTCACGATTGTCTCCAAGGGACAATGGACCGACTACCAGCTCTCCTTCACCTGGATGGGCGAGATCGAGGCGCTGCATCTGGCCTGCGCCTTCGACATGAAGATTCCACCCGCGCGCCGCGGCGAGGTGCAGCGGCTCGTCGCCGCCGTGAACGAGCAGCTGTGGGTCGGCCATTTCGACCTGTGGACCAACACCGGCATGGTGATGCACCGCCAGGCCCTGGTGCTGCCGGGCGGGCTCATCGCCTCGCCCGCGCAATGCGAAGTGATGCTTGCCGGCGCCATCCATGCCTGCGAGCGCTACTTCCCCGCGTTCCAGTTCGTGGTGTGGGCCGGCAAGACGACGGCGCAGGCCATGGACGCGGCGATGTTCGACACGGTCGGGGAGGCGTAGGGCTCGCCTCGCTCCCAAACGTCGTCCCGGACAAGCGCGCCTAAAGCGCGCGCAGATCCGGGATCCATACCGCGTGATTTTCGCCGTATCGCACGATGCTTGTTGCTCTGCTCTCCATCCATTAGAACCGCCTGTGGTTATGGGTCCCGGCCTTCGCCGGGACGACACCTTTGTTTGTGGTGACCACAGTGGCGAACAGCACCCTCCAAAACATCACCGGCACCATCCTGCTCGCCGGCGCGGGCAAGATGGGCGGCGCGATGCTGACCGGATGGCTGGCAGGCGGGCTCGATCCGCGCCGCGTCGCGGTGATCGAGCCGCACATTGCGCCCGATATCTCCGCGCTGGCCGCCAAGGGCGTCGTGCTCAATCCTGAAGTGACGACCGCAGGCGCTGTCGAGACGCTGGTCGTGGCGGTGAAGCCGCAGATGTTCCGCGAGGCCGGCGCCAAGCTGAAGCCGTTCGTCTCGGACAAGACCTCGCTGGTCTCGATCATGGCGGGCACCACGATCGCCTCGCTCCAAGCGGTCTGCGGCGGCGCCGTGGTGCGCGCGATGCCGAACACGCCGGCCGCTATCGGCCGCGGCATCACCGTCGCGGTCGCGGCGAACGACGTCAGCGCCGCGCAGCGCGCGGTAGCGGATGCGTTGCTGCGCGCCACCGGCTCGGTCGAATGGGTCGAGGACGAAGAATTGATGGATGCGGTCACCGCCGTGTCCGGCTCAGGCCCGGCCTACGTGTTCCTGCTCGCCGAAGAGCTCGCCCGCGCCGGCGTTGAAGCGGGATTGCCCGAAGCGCTGGCGACCAAGCTCGCCCGCGAGACCGTCGCCGGCTCCGGCGAGCTGCTGCACCAGTCGGAGCAGCCCGCGAGCACGCTGCGCCAGAACGTCACCTCGCCCGGCGGCACGACGGCCGCAGCGCTCGGCGTGCTGATGGGCGAGCCGGGCCTGCGCGATCTCATGATCCGCGCCATCGCCGCGGCGACGCAGCGGTCGAAGGAATTGGCGAAGTAATCAGGTGCCGTAGGTGCCGTAGGGTGGGCAAAGGCGCGAAGCGCCGTGCCCACCATCTTTCAATTGTCCCTCTGAAGTGGTGGGCACGCTCCGCTTTGCCCACCCTACGGCACAGCGCTCGCCGCTACGCCCCTAATCGCTTGTTGAACATCTCGACATTCACGAGCCCGCGGGCGTGGCGGCCTTCGCCGAGCTTGCGCGTGCCCTCGAACGCCTCGACCTCGAAGCGGATGACGCGGCGCTCGACCGCGACCACCTTTGCGGTGGTCCGCACGGTCGCGCCGACCAGCGCGGCGGCAAGATGGCGGATGTCGACCTCGGTACCGACAGTGACCCAGCCCGGCTGAAGCGCGGCGCGGATCGCATCGCCCGACGTCATCTCCATCTCCAGGATCATCATCGGGGTCGCGTAGACAAAAGGCATGCCGGCCACGAAATGCCCGACAGTGCGCTCCACCGGGACCACCAGCGTGCGCTCGGCGCTCATGCCTGTCGTGATGAAGTCGCGTGCGTCCATGGTGCTTGCTCGATGTCGTCCCGGACAAGCGCGCCTTAAGCGCGCGCTGATCCGGGACCCATGGCGAACGGCTGTGGCTACCCGCTCCAGCCGAAACTACTTCTTCGCCGCCGCCGCGCGCTCCACGAACGTCTTGCCGCCCTTCATCTTGTGGCGGAGCGGGGCTTCGTTGATCTGAATGACGACGGCATCGGCGTCGACGCCGAGATTCTTCACCAGCGCCTGGGTGATGTCGCGCATCATGCCGGCCTTCTGCTCGTCGGTACGGCCTTCGGCCATGCTGATGGTGATCTCAGGCATTTTTCTCTCCCTTGCGGCCGAACACCGGCCATTGACGGTCGCCATCAAACAAGACGTGGATGCCAGGGACAAGCCCGGGCATGACGGCGTCAGCGAATAGCTAGCCCCAGCTCACGTCATGGCGGGCCAGGACCTCGCGCACCTTGACGACGAGATCGGCTTCGCTGCACGAGAACTGCGCCGGCCGGGTCTCGCGCCATTCCTGGTTGGAGGCGATCGCGGCGGCCGCCTTGGCGCCCTCGATCAGATCCTTGACCTGCACCTCGCCGCGCGCCTTTTCATCCGAGCCCTGGATGATGACGCAAGGTGAGTTGCGACGATCGGCATATTTGAGCTGGTTGCCCATGTTCTTGGGGTTACCCAGATAAAGCTCGGCGCGGATGCCGGCGGTGCGCAGGCTCGCGACCATTTTCTGATAGTCGGCGACGCGGTCGCGGTCGAACACGGTAACGACGACGGGTCCGAATTCGGGCCGCGTGTCGAGCTTGCCGAGCAGCGTCAGCGCGGCCTGCAGCCGCGACACGCCGATCGAGAAACCGGTCGCCGGCACCGGCTCGCCGCGGAAGCGCGAGACGAGGCCGTCATAACGCCCGCCGCCGCCGACCGAGCCGAAGCGCACCGGGCGGCCCTTCTCGTCCTTGGTGTCGAGCAGCAATTCAACCTCGTAGACGGGGCCGGTGTAATATTCGAGGCCGCGGACGACGGAGGGATCGATCTTGATGCGATCCGCGCCATAGCCCGACGCCGTGACCAGCTTTGCAATCTCTTCCAGCTCGCTGACACCGGCCTGACCGACTTCGCTCTTGGCGAGATAGGTTTCTGCCGCGGCAATTGCTTCTTTCCAATCCTCGCGCGGCTTGGTGATGGCGAGAACGACGTCGGCTTCCGCCGCGCTCAAATTGGCGCCCTTGGTGAAGTCGCCCTTGCCTTCCTCGCCACCGTCCCAGCGTCCGGGACCAAGCAGCTTGCGCACTTCGTCCGCGGAAAACTTGTCGAGCTTGTCGATCGCGCGCAGCACGGTCAGTCTGCGCGCCGCATTTTCCTCACCCGCCAGGCCAATGGCTTCCAGAACGCCGTCGAGCACCTTGCGGTTGTTCACCTTCACCACGTACTGGCCGCGCGCGATGCCGAGCGCCTCCATCGTATCCGCCGCCATCATGCAGATCTCGGCATCCGCCGCCGGCGTCGCCGAACCGACCGTATCGGCATCGAACTGCATGAACTGGCGGAAGCGGCCGGGGCCGGGCTTTTCGTTGCGGAAGACATAGCCGACGCGGTAACTGCGATAGGGCTTCGGCAGCGTATCGAAATTCTCGGCGACGTAGCGGGCGAGCGGCGCGGTGAGGTCGTAGCGCAGGCTGATCCACTGCTCGTCGTCGTCCTGGAACGAGAACACGCCCTCGTTCGGGCGATCCTGGTCGGGCAGGAATTTGCCGAGCGCGTCGGTGTATTCCATCGCCGGCGTCTCCACCGGCTCGAAACCGTAGAGCTCGTAGACGGCGCGGATCTTCTCGACCATCTCGCGCGTCGCCCGGATCGCTGAGGGATCGCGATCCTCGAGCCCGCGCGGCAGACGCGCCTTCAGTTTCTGGGGTTTTTTGGGTTTCTCGGCCATGCGCGGCGTTTACCAGCCGCGGCGCGGGGCGGCAACCGGGGGCTTTTACCCTCCCCTTGCGGGAGAGGGTGGCTCGCCGCGAAGCGGCGAGACGGGTGAGGGGTCTCTATCCACAAACGCCATGCTGAGTTCGCGGAAACAACCCCTCATCCGGCGCTTCGCGCCACCTTCTCCCGCAAGGGGAGAAGGAAGAAGGTCATTCTACGGCTGCTCCATCCGCGCCCGGAGCGCGTCGGCGTCGGCTTTCGGCATGGATTTGAGCAGCGGCTTGATGGTTTCGCCCCCGACGATCTTGCCGTTGCGCATGAACATCCAGTCCGAGATGTCGGCCTCGGTGAACTTGACCGGATCGCCTGCGTGTTTGCCCGGCAGATCGCGCGGCTCGTTGGCGAACAGGCCCGAATATGTCCCGCCGGGCTGCTTCTTCAGTTCGCCGATCCAGACGTGCTCGCCGCCCCTGCGGGTCGTAAAGTGTACCTTCAGAGCATGTCCGGTCTCGGACGGCTTTGGCGATTCATAGGAAGTCCAGAAGGTGGGGAGCGTGGCGCGGGCTCGCGCGATCGCCGCATTCATCTCGGGATCGCCGGTGCGCACGTCGACGATCGGCGAGCGGTCCTGCGCTGCGACCTCGTGCGTGGGGCCGATGGTCAGGATGCCGAAAACGCAAACGCCGGTGATGGCGGCGAGTACGACCCATTTCATGGGTTGGGAGAGCTTTTTTGCCATGATTGCGATGTCCAGGATGCTTGTTGTGTCCTGGCTTTGTCGCCTGTCGGCAGCAGCACGTTCACTGCGCAAGAGTCCACAAACATTGCGCTTCTTACCCTCCCCTGGAGGGGGAGGGTCGGCTCGCATCTGAGCGTAGCGAAGATGAGAGACGGGGTGGGGTGACGGTCTCTCCACATCGAACACTGCCCGAGTTGAGAGATCACCCCACCCCGCTCGCGCTGCGCGCGATCGACCCTCCCCCTTCAGGGGAGGGTGACGAGATCAAAACACCTTGCGGATCCAGTTGTGCGGATCGTTGGTGCGGCCGTACTGGATGTCGACGAGCTGCTTGCGCAAGCCCATGGCGACGGGGCCGGCCGCACCGCCCGAGATCTCGAAGTCGCCGCTGACCGAACGCACCTTGCCGATCGGCGAGATCACGGCGGCGGTGCCGCAGGCGAACGCTTCCTTGAGCCTGCCTGCGGCCGCATCCTTGCGCCACTGATCGAGCGAATAAGGCTCCTCGCGCACCGTCTTGCCCGCATCCCGGGCGAGCGCGATGATGGAGTCGCGGGTGATGCCGGGCAGGATGGTGCCGAGCGGCGGCGTCGAGAGCGAGCCGTCGTCGAACACGAAGAACACGTTCATGCCGCCGAGCTCCTCGATGTAGCGGCGCTCCACCGCATCGAGGAAGACAACCTGGTCACAGCCATGCTGGATCGCCTCGGCCTGGGCGCGCAGGCTCGCGGCATAATTGCCGCCGCATTTCACTGCGCCGGTGCCGCCGATCGCGGCGCGCGTGTAGTTCTCCGACACCCAGATCGAGACCGGCGCAGGCCCACCCTTGAAGTAGGAGCCGACCGGCGAGGCGATCACCGCGAAAATGTATTCGGACGACGGCTTGACGCCGAGGAAGGTCTCGCTCGCGATCATGAACGGGCGCAAGTAAAGGCTGCCCTCGCCGCCCGGCATCCAGGCGCGGTCGATGCGCACGATCTGCTCGACCGCCTCGATGAAGACGTCTTCCGGCAGCTGCGCCATCGCCATGCGATCGGCCGAGTCCTTGAAGCGCCGCGCATTGGCGTCGGGGCGGAACAGGTTCACGCCGCCGTCGTCGCGCTTGTAGGCCTTCAGGCCTTCGAAGATCTCCTGGGCGTAGTGCAGGACCGCGCCGGCGGGATCGAGCTGGAAGTTGGCGCGCGCCTCGATCTTCGCCTCGTACCAGCCGCCCTTGGCCTGGTTGTAGCGGACGATGGCCATGTGATCGGTGAACACCCGCCCGAAGCCGGGATCCACCAGCTTGGCGACACGGTCCTTCTCAGGCGTCGGATTGGATGCGGGCTGGATGTCGAATGTCATGCTCATGTCCTTGCCTCCCGCTGCCGGTGGCGGCGCTGTTTCTCGCGCCCGCCTGCCCGTTCGGGCCCGGCTGGCTTGATTGGGTTTCTGGCCGGACCGCCACCAGCCATGTTACGGCCGGTTTCCGCGGCCAGCATGTCCCCGAGGACATGCTTTTGCGGAAGGCGGAAGTCCAGTATGTTTTGCCGAAATGCCGCTCGACAATCGCACGGTAGATCTGCTTCGGCCGTCGCCGCCTGTCCGGCTCTCTCCGGCCGTCCTGCTCCGATGCCACCCGGCGCGAAACGATCTAAAGTTTCGTGTGGGTCGATCCTTTTGTAACATTGAACCCAAGATACGTCAATATGCCTGACATAAATTTCGCGACTCCCCCTCAAGATGCCGCCGGGACCAAGCCGGCCGCAGGCGACGGAGGCAATTTGCGCTGGGATATCATCGAGCTGCTGTTCTTCGCCTATCGCGATTTCGTCGGCGATCCCGACCAGGAGCTGGAGGCATTCGGCTTCGGCCGGGCCCATCACCGGGTCATGCACTTCGTCTACCGCTATCCCGGGCTGAAGGTCGCCGATCTGCTCGACGTCCTGCGCATCACAAAGCAGTCGCTCGGCCGGGTGCTGAAGCAGCTCCTGGACGAGGGCTATATCGTGCAGAAGACCGGCGACAATGACCGTCGCCAGCGCCTGCTCTACGCGACACCGAAGGGCGAGGCGCTGGTGCAGAAGCTCGCCGGACTGCAGACCACGCGGATCACCAGGGCGCTCGCCGAGATGGGGCCCCAGGATGCCGAGACGGTCAAGCGCTTCCTGCGCGCGATGATCGACCGCGACGATCCGGACAAGGTGCTCGAGACGATCTTCGCTTCCGTCAACCAAGACGCCAAGGAGTGACCGTGCCGCTCACTGCCACGATCGCCCGCCCGCCGGTGCAACCGGCCGATGATGCCCCGCATCTCTTGCTGGTCGATGACGACCGCCGCATCCGCGACCTGCTCTCGCGCTTTCTTGCGAGTGAGGGCTACCGCGTCACCACCGCGGCGAGCGCCGGCGATGCGCGCTCGAAGCTCATGGGCCTGCATTTCGATCTCCTGATCCTCGACGTCATGATGCCCGGCGAGACCGGCTTCGACCTCGCCCGCTTCATTCGCACCTCATCGTCGGTGCCGATCGTGATGCTTACGGCGCGCCACGAGGCGGAAGCCCGCATCGAGGGCTTGCAGATCGGTGCCGACGATTACGTGGCAAAGCCGTTCGAGCCGCGCGAGCTGGCGCTGCGCATCAACAACATCCTCAAGCGCGCCGCGCCGCCGCCGCAGGCCACGGCGGTCGAGAAGATCGCGTTCGGTCCCTATGTCTACCATCTCGAGCGCGGCGAATTGCGCCAGGGCGAGGAGGTCATCCACCTCACCGACCGCGAGCGCGAGATGCTGCGGATTCTCGCGGAGACGCCGGGCGAGACCGTGCCGCGCAGCGCGCTGACCGGCAACGGCAGCGTCAATGAGCGCGCCGTCGACGTGCAGATCAACCGCCTCCGGCGCAAGATCGAGACCGATCCTGCCAATCCGCTGTTCCTGCAGGCGGTGCGCGGCATCGGCTACCGGCTGGTGGCCTCGCCATAAACCAGTGAAGCGCGCCAGATGAGCACGATCGATACCGGCCTGACGCTTCTGAAGAGCGCCGCCGGCCGCGTCTCCGCCGCCAATGGCTGGATGGGCAACGCGTTCAAGGGCTGGATGCCGACCGGCCTCTACGCCCGCGCGCTCCTCATCATGATCGTGCCGATGGTGGTGCTGCAATCCGTCGTCGCCTTCGTGTTCATGGAGCGGCACTGGAACACGGTGACGCGCCGCCTGTCGGCCGCGGTGGTGCAGGACATCGCCGCACTCATCGACGTCTACAAGGGCTATCCGCAGGACAAGGACCGCAACGAGATCCGCCGCATCGCGCAGCAGCGGCTCGGTCTGGTCGTCGATTTCCTGCCCGCCGGCGACATGCCGCCGCCGGGACCAAAACCGTTCTTCTCGCTGCTCGACCAGACGCTGTCGGTGCAGCTCGGCCGCCAGATCGGGCGATCGTTCTGGATCGATACGGTCGGCCGCTCCAACTTGGTCGAGATCCGCATCCAGCTCGACGATGCCGTGATGCGCGTGTTCGCGCAGCGCAGCGCCGCCTATGCCTCGAACTCGGAGATTTTCCTGTTCTGGATGGTCGGCACGTCCTCGATCCTGTTGATCGTGGCGGTGCTGTTCCTGCGCAACCAGATCAAGCCGATCCTGCGCCTTGCCGATGCCGCCGAGAGTTTCGGCAAGGGCCGCGAGGCGCCGAACTTCAGACCGCGCGGCGCGCGCGAGGTGCGGCGCGCGGCGGTCGCCTTCCTCGAAATGAAGTCGCGCATCGAGCGCACGATGGAGCAGCGCACCGCGATGCTCGCCGGGGTCAGCCACGATCTGCGCACCATCCTGACCCGCTTCAAGCTCGAGCTGGCACTGATCGGCGACAATCCCGAGCTCGAGGGCATGCGCAAGGACGTCGACGAGATGTCGATGATGCTGGAGGATTACCTCGCGTTTGCGCGCGGCGATTCCGGCGAGCAGTCGCAGCCGACCGACATGGCACAGGCGCTCGAGGAGCTGCGCAGCGATGCCGAGCGCCACGGCCATACCGCGACCGTCGCCTTCAACGGTCTGCCCGTGGTGACGGTGAAGCCGGCCTCGTTCAAGCGCTGCCTCGCCAACCTCGTCACCAACGCAGCGCGCTACGGCAAGAACATCGCCATCACCGGCCAGCGCGATCACCGTTATTTGACCGTCACCGTCGATGACGACGGCCCGGGCATTCCCGCGCACTTGCGCGAAGAGGTGTTCAAGCCGTTCCTGCGGCTGGACAACGCCCGCAACCAGGACGAAGGCGGCACCGGCCTGGGGCTCGCGATCGCCCGCGACATCGCCCGCTCGCATGGCGGCGACATCACGCTGGGGGACAGCCCGATGGGGGGATTGAGGGCGAGCGTGCGGATACCGGTGTAGGCTTTCTTACCTCTCCCCGCTTGCGGGGAGAGGTCGAATGCGATCGCAGATCGAATTCGGGTGAGGGGGTTACCGGTCTCACAAAAATCTCGTTCGCGGAGAGAGGCCCCTCACCCCAACCCTCTCTCCGTAAGAACGGGGCGAGGGAGCGCACCGTCCGCGCGCGCCGAGCACGCCTACTTCGGCAGCAGCGCCTTCAGCTTGTCCATGTCGCGCGTGTTCATCTTGAAGCCGCCGGGCATGACGATGTCGCCGGGTTTCTGATCCGGCTTGCAGGCCCCGAGCCACTTGGCTTGCAGCGTCGTGGTGCTATCGCGCCCGGCCGTGCCGGCGACGCCGCCTTGCGCATGCGAGGTCGTCTTCACCGTGTAGGCCGAGTTGAAATCGCCGGTGATCTCCGCATGCGAGGTCGTGCTGACGCCGGCGACGCTGCACTCGGAATCGCTGACATAGCCGGTCGCAGTCTTCTTGATCTCCTGCTTGGCGCAGATCTGCTTGGCCATCGGGGAGACGTTGTTGCTCATCTCCTTGTCGACGGTCTCGTCGGTGCAGTGCCGCATGGTCATTTCGGGCACCGGCGAGCCTGATGTGACCAGCTTCATCTCCCAAAGACCGGGTTTGCGTACCGGCAGGTCGTCGGCGCTGGCGCCGCCTGCCGACAACGCGAGGCAGAGCGTCGAGCCGAGCAAAGCGAATTTGCGCGTCATGTCGAAGGCTCCCGGCTGAGAGAAGTGCGGCGCTACGACAGCGCCTCAGTAGAGCGTGCGGATCGGCCGATCGGCGGCGCCATAGGGCACCCAGCGGCAGGCGAACGAGATGTAGCCGCCCTCATAGGCCTGCACGCCCAGGAATTTCGCGACCTTGCCGTAGCGGGCGCAGTGATCGACCGCGACCTGACGCGCATCGACCTGGGTCGCCATCGAATAGGCGATGATGCCGCCGGTGTCGTTGCCCTTGAACGGCGGCACCGGAGCAAAGATGTCGGCGCGCGCCGACTGGCTCGCCATCATGCCCGAGACAACCAGGCTGGCAAGAAGGCCCGCGGCCGCAATGATTCGCATTCCCGTCACTCCAATTGGCTGGCGCCAGTTTACGGTGCCGGGAGGGGCGTGAAAAGAACCGAACCCTGTTGGCCGCGACATCTTGGTCAAGTCCTGGCGAAGTGTTGCCGCGCTGCACTTGACCTCCCCTAACCTTCGCGGCACCGTCCGACCTTCGCAAGAGCCAGCTGTCCGGATTGACCATGCGCGCCCCCTCCCAGAAATCGCTCCGCTTTGCCGCCGTGCTCGGCCTCATGTTGGGAGCGCTGTCGCTCGGCGAGGCCAGGGCCGCCAATCCGCTCGAGCTGAATTTCTGGCTGAGCGGGCCGCGCTATGACGGCGCCGTGGCCGATTGCGACAGGGCGCTGCCGACGATCGCCACCCAATTCTGGGAAAAGGAAAGCGGGTTCTGGAATTCCCCGTTGAAGATCACCGGCTTCTCCGCCGTTCGCGAGGTCGCGTTCCGCCCCTGGCAGTCCGACAACATTCCGCGCCGCTATTGCACCGCTGACGCCATGCTCACCGACGGCAAGGTACGCAAGGTGCATTTCTCGCTCATTGAGGATGGCGGCTTCGCCGGCTACGGCAACGGCGTCGAGTGGTGCGTGGTCGGCGTCGACCGCAACTGGGCCTACAATCCGGCCTGCCGCGCCGCCAAGCCCTGACCGAAGCGGCTGATTCGGGCTGATCAGGCGGCCGACGACTGCCGCCCCAATTTTGTTCTTGAAATGTTCCCATCGCCTGCTAGGCTGTGTGCACAGTCTAGTTGAGGGGCGTCGCCATGTTTCACTCCAGATTGCGTTCGTTGTCCCGTCTGATGATCTCGCTGATCCTCGCCGCGGGGTTGGCCACCCTCGCCGGCGGTGCGAAGGCGCAGGACAAGCGGCAGAACGCACCCGGCGAGTTCGATTTCTATGTGCTGTCGCTGTCGTGGTCGCCCTCGTTCTGCGAGGAAGCAGCCGAACGCGGCGGCCGGTCTCAGATGCAGTGCGGCGGCCGGCCCTACGCGTTCGTGGTGCATGGGCTGTGGCCGCAATACGAGAACGGTTTTCCGGAATACTGCCAGCGGCCGGCGCCGCGCCTGAACCGCAACATCGTCTCCTCGATGCTCGACCTGATGCCGGCGCCGGGCCTGATCTTCAACGAGTGGGACAAGCACGGCACCTGTTCCGGACTCGAGGGCCGCAGCTATTTCGAGATGATCCGCAAGGCGCGCGCCGCGATCAAGATTCCGGCCGAGTATCTCGATCTGTCGCAGCCCAAGACCGTCGCGCCGGCGGAGGTCGAGGAGGCCTTCATCAAGGCCAATCCGGGTCTCAGCAATGCCGCCGTCTCGGTCACCTGCAACCGGACACGGCTGTCCGAGGTCCGCATCTGCCTCAGCAAGGACCTGCAATTCCGCGCCTGCGACGAGATCGAGCGCCGCGCCTGCCGCCGCGACCAGGTGACGATGCCGCCGATCAGGGGCGGCTAGGCCCCGTCATTGCGAGGAGCCCTTGCGACGAAGCAATCCAGACTGCCTTCGCGGAAAGATTCTGGATTGCTTCGCTGCGCTCGCAATGACAAGGGGATGGGATCGCGCCAGACAACGTAGTCCTATCCCATGAACTACCGCCACGCCTTCCACGCCGGCAGCTTCGCCGATGTCATCAAGCACATCGTGCTGGCGCGCATCCTCACTTATCTGCAGGACAAGCCGGCAGCGTTCCGCGTCATCGACACCCATGCCGGCGCCGGCCTCTATGATCTCGACAGCGACGAGGCGCGCCGCGGCGGCGAATGGCTGACCGGCATTGCCCGGCTGCTGCAGGCGCGCCTGTCGAACGAGAGCGCGGCGCTGACGAAGCCCTATCTCGACATCGTCCGCGCCTTCAATCCGAAGGGCGAGCTGAAGGTCTATCCAGGCTCGCCGTTGATCGCGCGCGGCCTGCTCAGGCCGCAGGACCGGCTCGTCGCCTGCGAGCTCGAGCCGAAGGCACGGAAAGCGCTGATCGACGCGCTGCGCCGCGACGAGCAGGCCCGCGTGGTCGATCTCGACGGCTGGGTGGCGCTGCCGGCTTTCGTGCCGCCGAAGGAGCGGCGCGGCCTCGTGTTGATCGATCCGCCCTTCGAGGCCAAGGACGAGTTCGAGCGGCTGGGCGAAGTCTTCTCGGCGGCGTTCGCGAAATGGCCGACCGGTATCTACGTAATCTGGTATCCCGCCAAGAACCGGCGCGCCACCGACACGCTGGCGCAAACCGTGGCGCGGCTCGCAGCTGCAGCAAAGCCGACCGGAAAATGCCTGCGCCTCGAATTCAGCGTCGCGCCGCAAGCCGACAGCGCCGCCCTCACTTCCACCGGGCTCCTGATCGTCAACCCGCCCTACACGCTGCACGGCGAGCTCAAGACCATTCTGCCGGAGCTGGAAATACCGCTCGGCCAGGGCGGGGCTGCCAGATTCCGACTGGAGGCGCCCAAGCCTTAACGTCAGGCCGTAACACTCCGGCATTCTTGGGAAAAATATGCAGGACCGGTAGTCAATCTGCGAAGAACCGTATTATGCTATTTCCGTGACTGGCTTTACGTTCCGCTTCCGCGAATGGTTGCGGCGGAGTGAAGGCCCTAAGAAAGATCCCGCCGGACCGATCAGGTCCGTCCAAGGGATGGCCAGCTCCCGGGCTCCGTATGGCCCGGTCATGTCGCGACGTGAGTCTGCGTCGCGGCGGAGGAGCAATGAGGGGGAGTTTCCCGATGGCCATGACGGGAACGGTCAAGTTCTTCAACGGCGAGCGCGGCTACGGCTTCATCAAGCCTGACGACGGCGGTCGCGATGTCTTCGTTCACATCACCGCTGTGGAGCGGGCGGGACTGAAGGACCTTGCCGAAGGACAGCGTATTACTTTCGAAGTCGAACCGGACAAGAAGGGGAAGGGACCAAAGGCGGTCAATCTTGTGATCCTCTCCTAGCGAGCCTGGCGCGAAAAAAATCCCGGCCGCGAGCGGCCGGGAGGCTGGTCCGGTATTTTCTTCTTTGGATGTCAGAAGCGATAGTTCACGCCTGCGCGGACAACGCTGGCGCTATAGCCGTTTGATACGCCCGTAATTGCGAACTGGCTGGTCGACAGATCGATGTAGAGATATTCGAGCTTGGCGCTCCAGTTCGGCGTGAGGCCGACTTCCGCACCGGCACCGATGGTCCAGCCGGCGGTGGTGTGCGACTCCGTCCAGCCGAAGGTCTGCGCCCGCAGCTCGCCGAAGGCGAGGCCGGCGGTGCCGTAGAACAGCACGTTGTTGAACGCATAGCCGGCGCGGCCGCGCAGGGTGCCGAACCATGGGTTGGAGAATTTCCACGGCGCAAAGGTGTCGTCGGCGCCGGCGGCCTGGATGTCGCCCTCGACACCGAACACCCACGGGCCGTTCTGGAAATTGTAGCCGGCCTGCACACCGCCGACGAAGCCGGACGGCTTGGTGGGGTTGTTGTCGACCGAGCCCCATTGATAGCCGATGTTGCCGCCGAGATAGGGACCTGCCCAGCTATAGGCATTGAGCGGCTGATTGACGGTATAGGGCGCACGCTGCCCGTAATTGAGATCGGCGGCCTCTGCCGAAGCTGTCCAGCCGGCTGCAACCAACGCGGCTGCGCCCACAACGAGCCTCTTCATCACTCACTCCAACGCAACTGTCGCAACCGAGCGATGTCCGCGCCGCCGCGCGAGCAAAACCGGACGGTTACGGAACCAAGAACTTTTCGCGTAGGATTTATCGAGAGTTTTAAGTTAAAGGGCTGTTAAGTCGGGTTACCGCCCGCTTAACAGACTTAAGGAAGCGTTACCGGAAACTGGCCGCCATCCTCTTGCGTGCGGCATGGCCGGAACTTCAAATCGGCACCCCCAGCGCCTAAATTCGCCCCATGGTTCACGATTCCTCCGACAATCCGAACGACCGCGCGCGCAAGCCGCCGCAGGCTGCTGCGAGCGAGGCCCCGCCCGAGCGGCTGGCCGCGCCGGACGTCGATCCCGCGGCGGCAGGCGGCGACGACGAGGACGATGCGCTGCTGCCGGACATCCTGGAAGAGAGCGGCGCCGTCGGCGAAGGCCCGCTCGCGACCGGTCACGAGGCGATCGAGCGCGCGGTCCGCCTCGCGCCGACCTCGCCCGGCGTCTATCGCATGCTCAATGCGAACGCCGACGTGCTCTATGTCGGCAAGGCCAAGAACGTCAAAAAGCGCCTGTCCAGTTATGCGCGCCAGAGTGCGCCACTGCCGGCCCGCATCCTGCGCATGATCGCGGCCACCGTCACCGTGGAGATCGTCTCGACCACGACCGAGACCGAGGCGCTGCTGCTGGAAGCCAACCTCATCAAGCAGCTGCGGCCGCGCTTCAACGTGCAGCTGCGCGACGACAAATCGTTTCCCTACATCCTGATCACCGGCGACCATTGGGCGCCGCAGATCCTCAAGCATCGCGGTGCGCAGACCCGGCCCGGACGCTATTTCGGCCCGTTCGCCTCTGCCGGCGCGGTCAACCGCACCATCACGGCGCTGCAGCGGGCGTTCCTGATCCGCTCCTGCACCGATTCCTTCTTCGAGAGCCGCACCCGGCCCTGCCTGCTCCACCAGATCCGCCGCTGCGCCGGACCCTGCACCCGCGAGATCGATTTCGGCGGCTATTCAACGCTGGTGCGCGAGGCGAGCGACTTCCTATCCGGCAAGAGCCATGCGGTGAAGCAGGAGCTCGCCGGCGAGATGGAGAAGGCCTCGAACGAGCTCGAATTCGAGCGCGCCGCACTCTACCGCGACCGCCTCGCCGCGCTGTCGGCGATCCAGTCGCAGCAGGGCATCAACCCACGCACGGTGGAGGAAGCCGACGTGTTCGCCATCCACCAGGAGGGCGGCTTCTCCTGCGTCGAGGTGTTCTTCTTCCGCACCGGACAGAACTGGGGCAACCGCGCCTATTTTCCGCGCGCGGAGAAGAGCTTTACGCCCGAGGAAGTGCTGGGGTCCTTCCTGGCCCAGTTCTACGACGACAAGCCGCCGCCGAAGAACATCCTGCTCTCGCACGAGATCGAGGAGAGCGAGCTGCTCGCCAATGCGCTGTCGATCAAGGCCGGCCACAAGGTCGAGGTCACCGCGCCCAAGCGCGGCGAGAAGAAGGAGCTGGTCGCCCACGCACTGACCAATGCGCGCGAGGCGCTCGGCCGCAAGCTCGCGGACACGGCGACGCAAAGCCGCCTGCTCGAGGCCATGGCCGCGACGCTGAGCCTGCCGTACGTGCCCAAGCGCATCGAGGTCTACGACAACAGCCACATCCAGGGCACCAACGCGGTCGGTGCCATGATCGTCGCGGGCCCTGACGGCTTCGTGAAGAACCAGTACCGCAAGTTCAACATCAAGTCGGAAGGGATCACGCCCGGCGACGACTTCGCCATGATGCGCGAGGTGCTGGAGCGCCGCTTCAAGCGCCTGATCAACCCGCCCGAGGACGCCGCCACCAAGGCCAAGGACGACGATTTCCCGCAATGGCCCGACCTCGTCATCATCGACGGCGGCCGCGGCCAGCTCAACGCGGTGCGCGAGATCTTCGCCAATCTCGGCCTCACCCAGGTGTCGCTGATGTCGGTGGCCAAGGGGCCGGACCGGGATGCCGGCCGCGAGACCCTGTTCATGCCGGAACGCGAGGCGATCAAGCTGGAGCCGCGCGATCCCGTGCTCTATTTCATCCAGCGCCTGCGCGACGAGGCCCACCGTTTCGTCATCGGCTCGCACCGCAAGCTGCGCAAGAAGGACATCCGCGAGGCCGGCTTGCAGGAGATTCCGGGCATCGGCCCGTCACGCAAACGTGCCTTGCTGCATCATTTCGGCACCCTGAAAGAGATCGAGCGGGCCTCGATCGCCGATCTCGGCAAGGTTCCCGGGGTCAGCGCCGAGAGCGCCCGCAGGATTTTCGAGTATTTCCATCCCCAGCCGGGGTGAACTAAAGGAGGCGACGGTCATATGGTCGTCGCATCCTGCATCCCATTTGGGAGTGGAACGGTTGACCTTCAGGCTTGAGCGGTATTGGTAGGACGGATGAACATCGCCACGACACGAGGGACCACCAGCCGCGCGATGTCCCTCCCCAACATCCTGACCTACGGCCGGATCGCCGCGATCCCGGTCGTGGTCGGATGCATCTATGCGCAGTCGATTCTGGATCAGCCGCTCTGGCTGCGCTGGCTCGCGGTCGCCATTTTCATCGCCGCAGGGGTGACCGATTACCTCGACGGCTATTACGCGCGGATCTGGAATCAGCAATCGGCATTCGGCCGCATGCTCGATCCGATCGCCGACAAGCTGCTGGTCGCCTCCTGCCTGTTGATGCTCGCCGCGGACGGCATCATTCACGGCTGGTCGCTATGGGCCGCGATCGTGATCCTGTGCCGCGAGATCCTGGTCTCGGGCCTGCGCGAGTATCTGGCTGCGCTCCGCGTCAGCGTGCCCGTGACCAAGCTTGCGAAATGGAAGACCACGGTCCAGCTGGTAGCGATCGGGTTCCTGCTCGCGGGACCGGCCGGCGACGAGGTCGTGCCTGTGGTCTCGATGATTGGCCTCGCACTGCTGTGGGCCTCGGCGATCCTCACCATGTACACCGGTTACGACTATTTCCGCGCCGGCATCCATCACCTCATCAAGGAGGACGAGGGATGAAGGTGAAGTATTTCGCCTGGGTGCGCGAGCGCGTCGGCAAGGCCGAAGAGACGATCGAGCCGCCCGCGAGCGTGCGCACCGTCGAGGAGCTGATCGCCTGGCTCTCCGGCCAAAGCGAGGCTTATGCGCATGCGTTCGAGAAGCCGAAGGTGATCCGCGCCGCGATCGACCGCGCTCACGTCAAGCAGGACGCCGCCATTGCAGGCGCCCGCGAGGTCGCGTTCTTCCCGCCCATGACCGGCGGCTAGGCTCATGACCTGCCCCGTCACCATCCGTATCCAGGAAGACGATTTCGACATCGCGCGCGAGATCTCGGTTCTGACCGGCAGCCGGACCGATATCGGCGCTGTCGTGAGCTTCTCCGGGATCTGCCGCGCCGACGAGGACAGCGCCAACGTCGCGGCGCTGACGCTCGAACATTATCCCGGCATGGCGGAGGAAGAGATCAGGCGCCATGCCGACGAGGCCATTTCGCGCTGGCCGCTCAACGGCGTCACGGTGATCCACCGCGTCGGCCGCTTCATGCCGGGCCAGAACATCGTGCTGGTCGTGACCGCCTCGCAGCACCGGCAGGCGGCGTTCCAGGCGGCCGAGTTCCTGATGGACTATCTCAAGACCAGCGCGCCGTTCTGGAAGAAGGAAGAGAGCGCCACCGGCACCGGCTGGGTCGAGGCCCATGCCCGTGACGACGAAGCCGCCGCACGCTGGACGAAATCCTGATGGCTAAAGTTACGAAGAAGACCGCGCGCGGCCGCGCCGCGCCGAAGCTCGCGAAGGTGGGACCCGGCGAGCTTCTCACGCTGCTCGACTTCGTCCGTTACGCGGTGAGCCGCTTCGTCGAGGCGAAGCTCGCCTTCGCCCATGGCACGACCGATCCCGTCGCGGAAGCCGCGTTCCTGGTCTGCGAGGCGCTGCATCTCACTCCCGACCAGTTCGAGATCTTCGCCAACGCGCGCGTCACCGCCGCGGAAGGCAAGACCCTCCTCGATCTCATCCATCAGCGCGTCACGACGCGCAAACCGGCCGCCTATCTCGTCAACAAGATCTACATGCGCAGCCTGCCCTTCTATGTCGACGAGCGCGTCATTGTTCCGCGCTCCTTCATCGGCGAGCTCCTGGAGTCGCATTTCGGCGCCGACGGCGAGGCCGGATCGCTGATCGACGATGCGACGGCGGTCGAGCGCGTGCTCGATCTCTGCACGGGCTCGGGATGCCTTGCGATCCTCGCCGCGCATCATTTCCCGAACGCCACCGTCGACGCCGTCGACATCTCCAAGGGCGCGCTCGAGGTCGCTGCGCGCAATGTCGGCGAATACGGGCTCGAGGACCGGATCAGCCTCTATCGCGGCGACCTGTTCGCCCCGCTCGGCGCCAACAGATACGACCTGATCATCACCAACCCGCCCTACGTCGATGCCGAGGGCATGGCGGCATTGCCGCCGGAGTGCCGGGCCGAGCCGAAGCTCGCCTTCGATGGCGGCGCCGACGGTCTCGACGTGGTGCGCCGGATCCTGCGCGATGCGCCCGATCACCTGACGCCGCAGGGCGGGCTGATCTGCGAGATCGGCCGCGGCCGCGAGCTGGTCGACGAGGCCTTTCCGGAACTGCCGCTGCTCTGGCTCGACACCGAAGATTCCGAGGGCGAGGTGTTCTGGATCGCAGCCGCCGATCTCGCCTGATTCATCACGGCCGGTCACGCTCAATCGGAACAAGTCAAATATCGCCACGTTCATCCCCCGACGAATTTTCTAGTCCTTGGAGGATGTCCGCATGCTCGCGCCATCGGGCGAATTGCTGCGCGCCGGGATGGCGCTCAAGCTCAATCACGTCAAACGCGCTGCTCAATCCTATCTGCGTGACCAGACCAGCCAGGCCACGGGCAAGGTGACGTCTTACGCGGTGGCCGGCGGACTGTTCGCAGTCGCGGGCCTGTTCGTTGTCGCGGCGTTTTTCGTCGGACTGATCGCCTTGTACCGCTGGGTCGCGATCACCTACGGGCAATTCTGGGGATTTGGCGCGGTCGCCGCAGTGCTGCTGGTGCTGGCTGCGGTCTGTGCCGGCGTGGCCATGGCGCAGATGAAACGCAAGGCCAAGCCGGTGGTGCCGCTCGCGAGCCGTCTGCGCGTGGCGGTCGCCACGCCCCGGATCCCGCGTGGAACGGTCAAGGAGGCCGTGAAGGAGGTCGCAACGACGATTCCCCTCGCGCCGCTCGCACCGGGCGAGCGCGGCGGCATCAAGACCTGGCCGGCCCGCGCCAACCATCCCGTGCAGCTCGGCCTGATGCTCGCGGCGGTCGGCCTGGTCGGGCTGACGGCCGCCCGGCGGCGACGCAACAGGCGCAGTCTGGAGGCGTGATGCTGGCGCGGCGCTCCGAACAGATCGACTCCTGGCTGCTGGTGGCGGCGACGGCCGTGTTCGTGCTGACCGCGGAGCGCTACTTTCAGGATTCCGGCTTGGCGAGGCCCGGGCCTCCGCCAGACCACCGCAAGGGCGAAGCGAATTCCCCGGAAACGCACCCGGCCGGCGCGGCGATGCAGCCGGGCCGCGGCCGCCGGGCGAAAAGCCCGTTCGAGATCCCCTGGGCGGGCTGGAAGGATATTTTCTGGCGGACCTATCAGCGCATCGACGAGGATCGCCTGCTCGCGACGGCGGGCGGCGTCGTCTTCTTCGGCCTGCTCGCGCTCTTCCCCGCCGTCACCGCACTCGTCTCCTCCTATGCCCTGTTTGCCGATCCCGCGACGATCAGCGCCAACCTCCAGACGCTTGCGACCATGCTGCCCGAGGGCTCGTTCCAGATCGTCGAGGACCAGGTCGCGCGCGTGGTGTCGAACGGCAATACGACGCTCGGTGTCACCTTCCTGGTCGGCCTGCTGCTTGCGATCTGGAGCGCCAATGCCGGCGTCAAGGCGATCTTCGACGCCCTCAACGTCGCCTATGAGGAACGCGAGAAGCGCAGCTTCATCCAGCTGAACATGATCTCGCTGGCCTTCACCGTCGGCGGCATCGTGGCGCTGCTGTTGATGGTGGGAGCCGTCGTCGCCTTCCCGCTTGCGCTCAATCATCTCGGCATGGCGCCGGAAAGCAAGCTGATCGTGGCGCTGGCACGATGGCCGCTGCTGTTCGTCATCCTGCTGGTCGCACTCGCCATTCTCTACCGCTTCGCGCCCAGCCGTGACGCGCCGCGCTGGCAATGGCTGAGCCTCGGCGCCGTGATGGCCGCGATCCTCTGGATCGCAGGCTCTGCCCTGCTGTCCTGGTATCTCTCGGAATTCGCCAATTACAACGCGACCTACGGCTCTCTGGGCGCGGCGATCGGCCTGATGATGTGGATGTGGATGTCGGCGATCGTCATCATGTTCGGCGCCGAGCTGAATTCGGAGATCGAGCGGCAGACGCTCAAGGACACCACCGAGGGGTCTCCCAAGCCGCTCGGCACCCGCGACGCCGTCTCCGCCGACACGGTCGGCGCCACCGCGCCATTTTGATCGGTGGCGGTCGGGCCGGAGCTGGCCCGACCGCATCTCGGGCGCGGTCAGCGCTTGGTGATCACGGCTTCCAGATATTCGCTGTGCACCACGATCGTGCCGTCATCGGCGTGGTTGAACTCCCCGAGCAGCGCCAGCAGATCGCGCGTCAGCGCGGCCTGGCCGCTCGCGTCGAGCGCAGCAAACGCCTTCAGCGTGGGCCCGTAGAACGTCTTGAAGATGTCGAGCCAATGGTCCGGCGAGCGATAGCGGAACACGAACATGCGCGGCTCGGCGGCGATCTCCGCGGCCACGCCGCCGAACATTTCCTCGAGCCGTGCCGTCGTGCCCCACATGGCGGGCGATTTCACGCCCGCCGGCGGCGGCAAATGCTTGCCGATGGTCTTGAACAGCTGGCCGATGAAGCCTTGCGGCGTCCAGTTGGCAAGACCGATCTTGCCGCCGGATTTGCAGACCCGCGCGAGCTCGGACGCGGCCTTGTCCTGATCCGGGGTGAACATCACGCCGAAAGTGGAGAGCACGACGTCGAAGCTGGCGTCGGCAAACGGCAGCGCTTCGGCATCCGCCTCGCGGAACTCGACGGTGAGATGTTCGGCCATCGCGCGCTCGCGCCCGCGCTTGAGCAGCGCCGGCACGTAGTCGGTGGATGTGACGTCGCACCAGCGCCGCGCCGCTGCCAGCGTCGCATTGCCGTTGCCGGCGGCGACGTCCAGCACCTTGCTGCCGGCGCGCAAGTCGATGGCCTCGCAGAGCTGTTCCCCGACGATCTGCAAGGTGGTGCCGACCACGGCATAGTCGCCCGACGACCAGGCGCCGTGCTGGCGCTGCTTGACGGCGGCAAGATCGGGTTGGGGGGCAGCTGGCTTGAGGGCGGCGGATGTCGACATGGCAATCTCCTGCGGTTGAACGCCGGGACGATAGAGCGCATGCGGCTCGCTGGCCTTGAGGGCGGCATGATTTTCCGCTGAGAGCGTCTTGATTTCCGCACCGGAGCCGCAGAGGCCGTGCGAGGTTTCGCAGCCGCTGCCTCGAAAGCTTTCGGCCGCGGACCGACCGGGCTGCGAAACAGCCACTATCCCCTCGAATCAACAATGATGTTAGGCTCATGGATGCTTGGGGGAGCATGAGGCGTGACGGAGTCGAGCGCGACCCGTGTTTTCCCGGGTGAAGCAGTCAGCTCTTAAAGGCATAACGCGCGGCATGATTCGCATTTCGACGATCTTCATCGCCATCTGCATGGTCCTGGTCGCGGCCTCGCTCGGGCTCGTGCTCTATTCGGTCGCCGGCATCAGCGGAACGGAATCGGCGATTGTGGCGCTGACCGCGCTGACCTTCCTGATCCTCTACAACGCGGTGTCGATGCGACTGCGCGACCGCAGCGACGTCGGCGGCCAGATCGCCGACCTGTCGCGCGGCACCGCCGACCTCGCCCGCCAGGTGGCCGAGTTCGGCCGCCGGCTGGCTGCCATCGAGAGCCGCATCGCCTCGTCGAATTCGACCAATTCCGACCGAATCCAGTCGGTCATCGGCGAGATCAACGAACTGGGCGGATTGGTCAGGCAGCTCGCCACCACCGTCGCGGCCCATGAGGATCTGCTCGCCGGCCACGCGCCGGCGCCCGCACCCGCCCCGGTCACGCGGCCCGAGCCGGAAACGCCGATCGATCTGGCTGCCCCCTTCGAGGAGAAGCCGTTCGCTCCTCCTCCGCTTCCGGAGCCCCCGCCACGGCCGGCGCCGCCGCCGGTCCAGGTCCAAGCGGCCAGCCCGGTTCAGGCCGCCAATGGACGCAACCAGACCCAGTTGCTGGCGACGCTGCGCAATGCGGTCGACGAGAATCGCATCGATATCTTCCTGCAGCCGATGGTGACGCTGCCGCAGCGCAAGGTGCGGTTCTACGAGGCGGTGACGCGCCTGCGCGACGAGCGCGACCAGTTGATCGCGGCCGAGGAGTTCATCAGCATCGCAGAAGCCTCGGGCCTGATCGGGCGCATCGACAACATGGTGATGCTGCGCTGCGTGCAGGTGCTGCGGCGCCTGATGGTGCGCAACAAGGACGTCGGCGTGTTCTGCAACGTCGCCGCCTCCACGCTCGGCAACTCCACCACGTTTGCCCAATGCCTCGATTTCCTCGAAGCCAACCGCGCGCTGGCGCCCGCGCTGGTGCTGGAGTTCAAGCAGTCGACCTTCCGCAATCTCGGTCCGGCCGAGACCGAGAACCTCGCGGCACTGGCCCAGCGCGGCTTCCGTTTCTCGATCGACCATGTCACGGATTTGCGCATCGAGCCGCGCGAGCTGGCCGATCGTGGGGTCCGCTTCATCAAGGTGCCGGCCGCGCTGCTGCTCGATCCCAAGCAGGCTTCCGCCTCCGACATCCACCCCTCCGACCTCTCCGACCTGCTGGGCCGCTTCGGCATCGACCTGATCGCCGAACGGATCGAAGGCGAGCGCGCGGTGGTCGACCTGCTCGACTATGACGTGCGGTTCGGCCAAGGGTTCCTGTTCGCACCGCCCCGGCCATTGCGGCCCGAAGGGGCATCTGCTACCGGCGGGGCCTCGCCGAACCAGGCGCAGGACATTCAGGGATCCAATGGCTCCGCCACACCCAGCTCAGGCGCAACTTCTGCTGCGCCTCCGTCCCAACGCATCACAGGCAACGCGGCGCTCGCGCGCCGCATCTGATCGGCCGCGCACGTCATGACCGCGCTGCATTATGCCGAAGGCCTGCGCGAGCTCGTGGGCGGTGTGGAGGTCGTGCTCAGCGACATCTGGGGCGTGGTCCATAACGGGCTGGAATCCTTCCCCGAGGCCTGCGAGGCGCTGCACACCTATCGCAGCCGCGGCGGTACGGTGATCCTGATCACCAACGCGCCGCGCCCGGCCGACTCCGTGCAGCGGCAATTGCGCAAGCTCGGCGTCCCCGATGAGACCTATGACGCGATCGTCTCTTCAGGCGATCTGACCCGGCTCTACGTCGCCGAGCATCCCGGCCGCAAGATGTTCTGGCTCGGCCCCGAGCGCGACAACTCGATCTACCGCGGCCTCGATGCGGCGACCGCACCGCTGGAGGAGGCCGATTACATCGTCTGCACCGGCCTCTACGACGACGAGACCGAGACGGCGGAAGACTATCGCGGCATGATGCTGAAGGCGCGCGAGCGCAAGCTGACGCTGGTCTGCGCCAACCCCGACATCGTGGTGGAGCGCGGCGACCGGCTGATCTACTGCGCCGGCGCGATCGCCGAGCTCTACCGCGAGCTCGGCGGCGAGGTGATCTTCTATGGCAAGCCGCACCGGCCGATCTACGAGCGCGCCATGGCGCTCGCCGGGGAGCGACAAGGCTACCAGATCGACCGGAAGAAGGTGCTGGCGATCGGCGATTCCGTCCGCACCGACTTAACCGGCGCCCGCGAATTCGGCATCGACTGCCTGTTCGTCACCCGTGGCATCCATGCCGAGGAGTTCGAGGGCCTCGACCAGCTCGACCCGAATTCGGTGATGGAGCTGTTCGGCCACCCGCCGAAGGCGCTGATGCGCGAATTGAAGTGGTAGAAAATATCGTGCCCCGGACGCAGCTCGAAGAGCTGCAGAGCCGGGGCCTAGAAGCCGTAAGCGATGTCGTGGGATAGACTGGGTCCCGGCTCAGCGTCGCGTCACTAACGTGCCGCGCCTTGTCCGGGACACGATCGCGCTTACGCGCTCGCCATGTCCGGGAAGACCGCCTCGATCTTGGTCTTCAGCGTCGCCGCGTTGAACGGCTTGACGATGTAATTGTTCACGCCGGCCTTCTTGGCCGCGATCACGTTCTCGGTCTTCGATTCCGCGGTGATCATGATGAAGGGCGTGGTGGCGAGGTTCGGATCCGCGCGGACTTCGCGCAAGAGGTCGTAGCCCGTCATCGGCTCCATGTTCCAGTCGGAGATCACGAGCCCGTACTTCTTGCCGCGCATCTTGTTCAGCGCTGCCGAACCGTCGCTGGCATCATCGATGTTCTCAAAGCCAAGCTGCTTCAGCAGATTCCGGATGATACGGATCATGGTGCTGTAGTCATCCACCACCAGAACCGGCATCGACAAATCAACCGCCATCTCGACTCCCCCAACGCAAACCAAGGAATATTACGATCGGACCTGCCAGGCCGGCGCCCGGCAGTTCCACGCCTCAAGCACTAGCACCAAGGCCTTAAACAGCGCGTTAACTGCGGGCAGCTCCGAAGGACTGAAATCGTGTTCAATGTCTGCCCGCCCCGCCGCTTGACTTCGCACGGCCGGTCGCGCCACGGTCCGGGCCGGTCCTGCCCGGTTCGAGAATTCCCCTGATGGCTCCGCCTTTTACCGTCATCCGCGATACAACGCCGGATTCCGCGATTCCAAGGGGCGCCGTGGTCGCCATGGGCAATTTCGACGGCGTTCACCTCGGCCATCGCGCCGTCATCGCGGCTGCCCTGGAGATGGGCAGGGCGCATGGCCGCCCTGCGCTGGCATTGACCTTCGAGCCGCATCCGCGGCGGTTTTTCAGTCCCAACACCCCGCAATTCCGCCTGACGGACGAGCGGGCCAAGCTGCGGCTTCTGGCTGGCACCGGGCTTGCCGGCGCCGTGGTCATGACCTTCGACAAGGCCCGTGCCGGAACCAGCGCGCAAGATTTCATTCACCATGACCTGATCGGGCGTCTCGGGGTCAGCGGCATTGCCGTCGGCTACGACTTCCATTTCGGCAAGGGTCGGGTCGGCTCGCCCAGCCTTCTCGTCAACGAGGCGCCCCGGCTCGGCATCGAGGTCGACGTGCAGGCGCATGTCGATATCGACGAACGGCCGGTCTCCTCCAGCGCGATCCGGATCGCCCTTGCCGAGGGCCAGCTCGACGAGGCCACGACCATGCTGGGCGCGCCCTGGTTCATCACCGGCGAGGTGATCCACGGTGAAAAGCGCGGCCGCGATCTCGGCTATCCCACCGCCAACATCCGCCTGGACGCCAATTGCGGCCTCAAGCATGGCATCTACGCGGTGCGGGTCGGCCGCGGCCAGGGAAAGGATCAGGAGCGTCTGGACGGGGTGGCCAGCTTCGGCCGCCGCCCGACCTTCGACAATGGCGCTCCGCTCCTCGAAATCTTCCTGTTCGACTTCAAGGGCGACCTCTACGGACTGGCGCTCGACTGCGCCTTCATCGGCTTCATCCGCGAGGAGCTGAAATTCGATGGTGTAGAGGCCCTGATCCGGCAGATGGACGACGATTCCGCCCGCGCCCGCGCCATGCTCGCCGCCGCGCCGGACGCGTTTCCGCGGCTGGGCGCGATCGATTGAGCCGAAACCGGACTCGCCGGCCCTTTGCGCTTCCTCCGCCCCCCTGCTATGGAGAGCCCATGTTTGCGCGGCGCATCATAGGGATTAGCGGCCCGGCTTCCGCCTGAGCCTGAAGGCTCGGCGCAAGACCGGGATTTCGTCGTTTCACCCGCGATTCCGCATCGCCATCCGTTCCCGCGCCCTTTCCGAGCCAGTCAGCCTCATGTCCGAAAAGCCGCAAAAGTCCCAAAAGTCTGAAGCCAAAGACTATTCGAAGACCCTGTTCCTGCCGCAGACCGAATTCCCGATGCGCGCCGGCCTGCCGCAGCGCGAGCCGGAGATACTCAAGCGCTGGTACGAGATCGGCCTCTACGAGAAGCTGCGCCAGAATGGGAAAGGCCGCGCCAAGTTCGTGCTGCATGACGGCCCGCCCTACGCCAACGGCAACATCCATATCGGCACGGCGCTGAACAAGATCCTGAAGGATCTCGTCACCAAGAGTCAGCAGATGCTCGGCTTCGATTCCAACTACGTGCCGGGCTGGGACTGCCACGGCCTGCCGATCGAGTGGAAGGTCGAGGAGGAGCATTATCGCAAGAAGGGCAAGCAGAAGCCCGACTTCCGCGACTCCGCCGCGATGATCGATTTCCGCAAGGAGTGCCGCGCCTATGCCACGCACTGGCTCGGCGTGCAGCGCGAGGAGTTCAAGCGCCTCGGCGTCATCGGCGATTGGGACCATCCCTACGCCACCATGAGCTATCCGGCCGAAGCCCAGATCGCGCGCGAGCTGATGAAGTTCGCCGCCAACGGCACGCTGTATCGCGGCTCCAAGCCGGTGATGTGGAGCGTGGTCGAGAAGACAGCGCTGGCCGAAGCCGAGGTGGAGTACGAGGACCACACCTCCGATACGGTGTGGGTGAAGTTCCCGGTGACCTCGCCCGCGCACGGTGCGCTCGCCTCCGCAAGCGTCGTGATCTGGACCACGACGCCCTGGACGCTGCCCGGCAACCGCGCCATCTCGTTCTCGCCGAAGATCGCCTATGGCCTCTACAAGGTGACGGACGCCCCCGCCGACAATTGGGCCAAGATTGGTGACCTCCTGATCCTCGCCGATGCGCTCGCGGAAGACGTCTTCAAGCAGGCGCGGGTGACGGCTTACGAGAAAGTCCGCGACGTCCCCGGCGACACCATGGACGCGATCGAGTGTGCCCATCCGCTGAGGGGCGTTGGCGGTGGCTACGACTTCGTCGTGCCGCTGCTGCCCGGCGACCATGTCACCGACGACACCGGCACCGGCTTCGTGCACACCGCGCCCGGCCATGGCCGCGAGGACTTCGATGCCTGGATGGCACAGGCGCGCGATCTCGATGCGCGCGGCATCAACACCGCGATCCCCTACACCGTCGACGAGAACGGCGCCTACACCGATCATGCGCCGGGCTTTGCCGGCAAGCGCGTCATCACCGACAAGGGCGAGAAGGGCGATGCCAACGAGGCCGTGATCAAGGCGCTCGTCGACAGAGGCATGCTGCTCGCGCGCGGTCGGCTCAAGCATCAATATCCGCACTCCTGGCGCTCCAAGAAACCGGTGATCTTCCGCAACACACCGCAATGGTTCATCGCGATGGATAAGGACATTGCGCAGGGCGGCAAGGCCAAGAGCGGCGACACGCTGCGCGCCCGCGCGCTGCATGCGATCTCGGTGACGCAATGGGTGCCGCCGTCGGGCGAGAACCGCATCAACGGCATGATCGAGGCGCGCCCGGACTGGGTGATCTCGCGCCAGCGCGCCTGGGGCGTGCCGATCGCCGTGTTCGTGCGCGAGAAGGGTGACGGCTCCGCTGAGATCCTCCAGGACGAGGCCGTCAATGCGCGCATTGGCGAAGCCTTCGAGAAGGAAGGCGCCGACGCCTGGTACGCGACGGGCGCGCGCGAGCGCTTCCTCGGGCCCCGCGCGAACGAGGACTGGCAGAAGGTCGACGACATTCTCGACGTCTGGTTCGATTCCGGCTCGACCCACGCTTTCGTGCTCGAAGATCCCGTGCAGTTTCCCGGGCTCGCCGGCATCAAGCGCAAGGTCGACGGCGGCGCCGACACGGTGATGTATCTGGAAGGCTCGGACCAGCATCGCGGCTGGTTCCATTCCTCGCTATTGGAAAGCTGCGGCACGCGCGGCCGCGCGCCTTACGACATCGTGCTGACCCACGGCTTCACCCAGGCCGAGGACGGCCGCAAGATGTCGAAGTCGCTCGGCAACACCATCGAGCCGCAGGCCGTCATCAAGGAATCCGGCGCCGACATCCTGAGGCTCTGGGTCGCGTCCTGCGACTACACCGACGACCAGCGCATCGGCCCCGAGATCCTCAAGAACACCGTCGAGACCTACCGCAAGCTGCGCAACACCGTGCGCTGGATGCTCGGCACGCTGCATCATTACAAGCCGGCCGACGCCGTCGCGCCCGCCGAGATGCCGGAGCTCGAGCGCTTGATGCTGCACGAGCTCGCGGTGCGCGCCGCTGCGATCGGCAAGGCCTATCGGGAGTTCGACTACAAGACCGTGGTCGCGATCCTGTCCGCCTTCCTGAACAGCGAGCTCTCCGCATTCTATTTCGACATCCGCAAGGATACGCTCTATTGCGATCCGCCGTCGTCGCTGACGCGCAAGGCGGCGCTGACGACGATCGACCTGTTGTGTGCCTCGATCCTGAAATGGCTGGCGCCGATCCTCAGCTTCACTGCCGAGGAGGCGTGGCGCATGTACCGGCCCGACGCCGAGCCGTCCGTGCACCTGACGCAGTTCCCCGCCGATCTCGAAGCCTTGCGCGACGACAAGCTCGCCGCGAAATGGGAGGCGATCCGCGACGTGCGTCGCGTCGTCACCGGCGCGCTCGAGCTGGAACGCGCCGCCAAGAACATCGGCTCCTCGCTCGAGGCATCGCCGGTGATCTATGTCGCCGATCGCGGCATGCTGGCGACCTTGTTCGACATCGATCTGGCTGAAGTCTGCATCACTTCGAGTTACGAGGTGCGGGAGGGCGAGGCGCCGGCCTCGGCATTCCGCCTCGATGCCGTCCCGGGCGTCGCGGTCGTGGTGGAGAAGGCGGTCGGCACCAAATGCGCCCGCTCCTGGAAGATCTCGCCGATGGTCGGCGAGGACGCCGAATATCCCGATGTCACCCCGCGCGACGCCAAGGCGCTGCGCGAATGGAAGGCATTGGGGGTCGCGGTCTGACCGGTCGGCCATGACCCCGCTCCGCGCCGGCATCCTCGCGGCCTTGGTCACGCTCGTGGCCGACCAGGCCTCGAAGCTCTGGCTCCTGAACGTGTTCGACCTCGCCCGTCGGGGCGCGGTGCGGGTGACGCCGTTCTTCGACCTGGTGCTGGCCTGGAACATCGGCATCAGCTTCGGCTGGCTCCAGAACGACAGCCAGGCCGCGCAGCTCGCGCTGATGGCGGTCAAGGCCATTGCCGTGGTTGCGCTGGCGATCTGGATGGCGCGCTCGCACACCGTGCTCGCGACCGTCGCGCTCGGCCTGATCATCGGCGGCGCCATCGGCAATGGCATCGACCGCCTGGCCTATGGCGCGGTGGTGGATTTCGCCCTGTTCCACATCGAGATCGCCGGAAATACCTATAATTGGTATGTGTTTAACCTCGCGGACGTGGCCATCGTTGCTGGGGTGGCAGCGCTATTGTATGATTCCTTCCTGGGGGTACCCGCCGCAAAAGCGCCCTGATCCCGGCCGATACGGACCGGCAGGTGGAACCCTGCTTTTGCAAGGGTTTGAGCCGCGTGCGAGCGGCAATCTGCTACAATTTGAAACAGGTACGGTCATGCGCAGCTCGAAGACCAGCGGTTCGATGGTTCGAGACCCCCAATCGGGGGTCTGGCGGGCACTGAAATTGTCCGCCGTCGCGCTCGGTATCGGCCTCGTCATGTCGACCGGCGCCGCCCGTGCTGCTGACGATGACGACGACGACATGACCTTCGAAGAGAAGCTCATCGACGGCCTGATGTCCGGCCTTGGCGCCAAGAGCATGGGGAAACCCGGCATCGAATACCGCGAGCGTTCGCCGCTGGTCGTGCCGCCCAAGCTCGACCTGCCGCCGCCCGCCGCAGCCGAGGCCGCGGCTGCGCCAAACTGGCCGAAGGACCCCGACGAGAAGCGCCGCAAGGAGGCTGTCGCCGAGCGGAAGAAGTCCGGCAACAAGGCAACGGAGTACTGGAAAAATGCCCAGCCGCTGTCGCCCGCCGAGATGAACGCCCACAAGACGGCCGCCGCCGAAAAGACCGGCAATGATCCGGCCCAACCAGGCACCAACATCGCCAATCCGACGATGAGCCCAGCCGAACTCGGATATACCGGCGGGCTGTTTAAACTGTTCAAAGGGAACGCGCCCGAGTCGAAGCAGTTTACGTCGGAGCCGCCACGCCAATCGCTGGTGGAGCCGCCGCCCGGATATCAGACGCCGTCGCCGAACTACGCCTACGGCTCCGGCCCGGATGATTCGAAGCGAACCTATTTCGACGTCCTATCCGGCAAGGAGAAGGAGCGATAACGCTCCTGCCCCGCCCCGACATTTGGGCAGCCGCGCAATTGCTGCCGGCACTGCACGCAGCTTCAGCTGCTGGCTGCTCCCGAGTTGACTAGCGTTCTCTGCTTCGTGACGCGAAGCCTCCGCCGCACGGTGTAGCATGCCGTGCCTTCCGAGCCGGAGATCCGGGCTCGGCACCTCAACCAGGGATCATGATGTCCTCTTACCGATCGGCTGCCTGCCTCCTTGCCGCGCTGCTTTCGACGAGTGTCCTCTCGGTCGGCGCCGCCCTTGCCCAGACCACCGTGACATCGGCTCCACCCGCCAGCTTCACGCTTCCCAACGGCATGCAGGTCGTGGTGATCCCGGATCACCGCACCCCCGTCGTCACCGAGATGATCTGGTACAAGGTCGGCTCGGCCGACGAGACGCCCGGCAAGTCAGGCCTCGCCCACTTCCTCGAGCACCTGATGTTCAAGGGCACCTCGAAGCATCCGGCCGGTGAATTCTCCCAGACCGTGCTGCGCGTCGGCGGCAACGAGAACGCTTCGACCTCGGTCGACTACACCAACTACTATCAGCGCGTGCCGAAAGAGCAGCTGCCGACCATGATGGAGTTCGAGGCCGACCGCATGACGGGCCTCATCCTCAAGGACGAGAACGTGCTGCCCGAGCGCGACGTCGTGCTCGAAGAGTACAACATGCGCGTCGCCAACAATCCGGATGCGCGATTGAACGAGCAGATCATGGCCGCGCTCTATCTCAACCATCCCTACGGGCGTCCGGTGATCGGCTGGCATCAGGAGATCGAGAAGCTCGATCGCGAAGATGCGCTCGCCTTCTATCGTCGCTTCTATGCGCCGAACAACGCGATCCTGGTGATCGCCGGCGACGTCGATGCCGCCGAAATCCGACCGCTGGTCGAGCGCAATTTCGGCTCGATTCCCGCCCAGCCCGCGATCCCGGCGCGGCGGGTGCGTCCGCAGGAGCCGGAGCCCGCCGCCCCGCGCACCGTCACGCTGGCCGACCCGCGCGTCGAGCAGCCGAACATGCGGCGCTATTATCTGGTGCCCTCGGCGACCACGGCCGCGGCCGGCGAGAGCGCGGCCCTCGACGTGCTGGCGCAGCTGATGGGCAGCGGCAGCAATTCCTATCTCTACCGCGCCCTCGTCGTCGACAAGCCGCTCGCGGTCTCCGCCAACGCGAGCTATTCGAGTATCTCGCTCGACCCGACCCAATTCGCGATCTCGGCTGCGCCGAAACCCGGCGTCAGCTTTGCCGAAGTGGAACAGGCGGTCGACGGCGTCATTGCCAACGTGGCGCAGAACCCGATCCGTGCGGAGGATCTCGAACGCGTCAAGACCCAGCTCATCGCCGAAGCGATCTACGCCCAGGACAACCAGGCTGTGCTGGCGCGCTGGTACGGCGGCGCGCTGACCACGGGCCTGTCGATCGAGGACATCAGGAGCTGGCCCGATCGCATCCGCGCCGTCACCGCCGAGCAGGTCCGCGCCGTTGCGCAGAAATGGCTCGAGAAGAAGCGCTCGGTGACGGGCTACCTGATCAAGGACACTGCAACCGCCAAGCGCGAGGAGAAGCGCTCGTGACCTATTCCTTCCTTCGACGCGTTGCATTCTCCGTTGCCGCCGGCGCGGTCCTCGCATTCTCTGCGGCCTCGCCGTCGCAGGCCGCCGCGAAGATCCAGCACCTGATCTCGCCGGGCGGCATCGAAGCCTGGTTCGTGCAGGACGCAACCGTGCCGCTGATCGCGATGGAATATTCCTTCGCCGGCGGCTCGGCGCAGGATCCCAAGGACAAGCCCGGTGTCGCCAACCTGGTCGGCGATCTCCTCGACGAAGGTTCCGGCGATCTCGATTCCAAGACGTTCCATGAACGGCTCGACCGCCGCGCCATCGAACTCTCCTTCAGCGCCACCCGCGACACCTTCCGCGGCAGCCTGCGCATGCTGCGCGACAACAAGGACGAAGCCTTCGACCTGCTCAGGATGGCGCTGACCTCGCCGCATTTCGACACGGCCGACGTCGAACGCATCCGCTCGCAGGTCATCTCGGGCCTGCGCCGCGAGACCACCAATCCGACCTCGCTGGCGAGCCGCAAATTCCTGGAGGTCGCGTTCGGCGATCACCCCTACAGCCGGCAGAGCAACGGCAATCTCGACAGCGTGCCGACCATCACGGTCGCGGACATGAGGGATTATGTCGGCCGTGTCCTCGCCAAGGATGGACTCAAAGTAGCGGTCGTCGGCGACGTCGATCCGACCACGCTCGGAAAGCTGCTCGACCACACCTTCGGCAGCCTGCCGGCCAAGGCCAATCTGACGCCGGTCCCCGACGTCGAGGCCGCGAAGCCGCCGCAACGCGCCTTCGTGACGCTCGACGTGCCGCAGACCGTGATCACCTTCGGCGGCCCGGGCGTGAAGCGCAGTGACCCCAGCTTCATGGCGGCCTATGTCGTCAACCACATCCTCGGCGGCGGCGGACTGTCCTCCCGGCTCTATCGCGAGGTGCGCGAGAAGCGTGGGCTGGCCTATTCGGTGTACGAGTCGCTGCTCTGGATGCAGCACTCCGCGGTTTTCATCGGTAATACCGGCACCCGCGCCGATCGTGCCGGTGACACCATCGAGGCCATCGAACAGGAGGTGCGCCGCATCGCCCAGGAGGGCCCGACGCAGAAGGAGCTCGATGAGGCCAAGTCCTACCTCAAGGGCTCGCAGATGCTGGCGCTCGACACCTCGTCCAAGCTGGCGCAGGCGCTGCTGCAATACCAGCAGGACAAGCTGCCGATCGACTATATCGAGAAGCGCAACGCCATCGTCGACGCCGTGACCCTGGACGATGCCAAGGCGGCCGCCAGGCGGCTCTGGGGCCAGGGGCTGCTGACTGTCGTGGTCGGCCGGGCCCCCCAGGCCGCTGCGCAACCGGCGGCTGCGACACCGAAGTCGAACTGATCTCTTTTCTGGACGTTTTTCTGAATGGCCGGGCTCGCCCCGGCCATTTGCGTGTCGCGGCAGCGCCATTGCTGAAGGCAGATGTCCGCGGTATGTCCTGACATCACGAATGGTGCCAGCATGCTGCGGATATCCCGCGATCTCGTCATCGACGAGGACGACATCGAGATCGGCTTTGTCCGCGCCTCCGGCCCGGGCGGGCAGAACGTCAACAAGGTCGCGACCTCCGCGCAGCTGCGCTTCGACACCCGCAAGCTGACCTTGCCCGAGGACGCGGCGCTGCGCCTCGCCCGCATTGCCGGCCAGCGCATGACCAAGGACGGCGTGATCGTGATCCACGCCCAGCGCTTCCGCACCCAGGAGCGCAACCGTCAGGATGCCATCGACCGTCTCGTCGAGATCCTCAAGGAGGCCATGGTGCGACCGACGCCTCGCCGCGCGACGCGGCCGACCTTCGCCTCCAAGCAGCGCCGGCTCGAGGGCAAGAAACGCCGCAGCGATATCAAGGCGAAGCGCGGGCGCGGTTTCGACGACTAGGCAATGAAAAACCTCCGGCCGCGAAGCGACCGGAGGTTTGCCAATTCGCACGCTGGCGTCAGTAGCGCTTGCCGGTGGCAGCACCACCCGCCGCCGAATCGTCGGCCGTGCCCTTGCGCGTCGCACTGCCGGTGGTTCCGACGGACCCCTTCGTGCCCTTGCTCGACTTCATGCCGACCTTCTCGCCGGCAGCGCCCTGCTGGGCACCGAGATCCTCATCCTCGCTGCCTGACGCACCGCCTTGCATGGGCTTGCTTTGTATGGTGCCGCCGGGCCTCGCCCCAGACGAGGTGCCTTGGGCGAGAACGGGCGTTGCAACGAGGGCCGCGAGAGCGCAAGCGATCGCAGAGGTCTTCACCAACTTCATCCATGTCTCCTGGAATGTCGCGATGAACCGTTCGGCTGCGTTCTGCACCGTTCGCCTGCACCGGACCGGTTCATCGCGAAAGAGAGTTCGAACGGCGCGGTGTGATGCAAGCTGCGCCGTGTGGTGATCGTTTAGGATTTTCGCGGCGCTTTCGCGGAATTGTGCTCCTCATATGCGGCGGCGCGGAACATGCCACGCATTCCCGACGGGCGGTGCGCGCCGAAAATGTCCCCATTTCGGGTGTGGGAAGCTCGACCTCCCCCATGCATTTGTTGCTGCGCGGCATTAGACTTGAGAATATTCGCCGAGTGAGCCTCATGCCCGTCCGCCAACTGCCAGAACAGGTCGTCAACCGCATCGCCGCCGGCGAGGTGGTGGAACGTCCGGCGAGCGTGGTCAAGGAGCTGGTCGAGAACGCCATCGATGCCGGCGCGAGCCGGATCGACGTCTTCACCGACGGCGGCGGGCGGCGGCGGATCGGCATCACCGACGACGGCAGCGGCATGACCGCGAAAGATCTTGGGCTCGCGGTCGAGCGTCACGCCACCTCCAAGCTCGACGACGAGGACCTGCTTCATATCCGCACCCTCGGGTTTCGCGGCGAGGCCCTGCCCTCGATCGGCTCGGTGGCGCGCCTCTCCATCACCACGCGGCATACCAGCGAGCCCCACGCCTGGGCGCTGTCGGTCGAGGGCGGCGAAAAGTCCGAGATCATGCCGGCGGCGCTGGCGCATGGCACGCGCGTCGAGGTTGGCGACCTCTTCTACGCGACGCCGGCGCGGCTCAAGTTTCTGAAGACCGACCGCACCGAGGCGGAGGCGATCCGCGAAGTGGTGCGGCGCCTCGCGATGGCACGGCCCGACATCGCCTTCACGCTCGCCGGCGAGGAGCGCGCGCCGGTGACCTGGGCTGCGGCGCTGCCCGGCGCGGCCGGACGGTTGACCCGGCTCGGCGACATCCTCGGCGCCGAGTTCCGCAGCCACGCCATCGAGGTCCATGCCGAGCGCGAGGGCGTCGTGGTCGCCGGCTATGCTGCAGCTCCCGCGCTAACCAAGGCCAACGCGCTCGGGCAATATCTCTTCGTCAATGGCCGGCCGGTGCGCGACAAGCTCATTCTCGGCGCCGTGCGCGCGGCCTATTCCGACTATCTGCCGCGCGACCGCCATCCGGTGCTGGCGCTGTTCGTCACGCTCGATCCGCGCGAGGTCGATGCCAACGTGCATCCGGCCAAGACCGAGGTGCGCTTCCGCAATGCCGGCCTCGTCCGCGCGTTGATCGTGCACGGTTTGAAGGAGGCGCTGGCGCGCGAGGGCCGACGCACCGCCGCCAACAGCGGCGAAAGTGCGCTGTCCTCGTTCCGGCCCGCGTTCACGCCACAGCGTCCGGCCAGCTGGGATTGGCGGACCTCGCCATCCGCTCCCGTGGCGCCAATGCCGTCGTTCGATGGCGCTGCCGCACCGGCTTTCGCGGAGCGCGCGCAGGCCGCCTTCGATGTCGGCGCGCCCAGCGCGGACGTGCGGATCGAGACCCAGCCCGTCAGCGACCTCGTCGATCGCCCACTCGGCGCGGCACGCACCCAGATCCATGAGACCTATATCGTCTCGCAGACGCGCGACGGCCTGATCATTGTCGATCAGCACGCCGCGCATGAGCGCATCGTCTATGAGCGGCTGAAGGCCTCGCTGGCGGCGAACGGCGTGCAGCGGCAGATTCTCCTCATTCCCGAGATCGTCGAGATGGACGAAGCCACGGTCGAGCGCCTCCTGGAGCGCAGCGAGGAGCTGGCATCGTTCGGCCTTTCCATCGAATCCTTCGGCCCCGGCGCGGTCGCGGTGCGCGAGACGCCGTCGCTGCTCGGCAAGACCAATGCGGGCGGCCTCTTGCGCGATCTTTCCGAGCACATGGCCGAATGGGACGAGGCGCTGCCGCTCGAACGTCGCCTGATGCACGTCGCGGCGACCATGGCCTGCCACGGCTCGGTGCGCGCCGGCCGCCGCTTACGGCCGGAGGAGATGAACGCCCTGCTGCGCGAGATGGAGGAGACGCCGAACTCCGGCCAGTGCAATCACGGCCGGCCGACCTATGTCGAGCTGAAGCTGAGCGACGTGGAGAAGCTGTTCGGGAGGCGGTGACGGTGCCGTAGGACCTCCTACCCTTGGTCAAGGGGAACGTCCTTATAGGGCAATATGGTAGCGCCGTGCTCGATGCAGTCCAGGACGCTGCGCGCCGGCTTTGCCGGTGCCTTCGGCATCCTGGACAGCATCTTCCGCCGGGGCGCGGTTCCTACGTCGGTGCTCGAGGCACAGGTGGACAAGGCTGCTCCCGGCGGATCGGCCCGGACGGCCAGTCTACATCCGAAGGCCGCCACGAACCCCACAAGGGTACAGGGTGGATTAGCCGAAGGCGTAATCCACCTCTTCTGCGTCCGCGGTGAGAGACAGTGGCGGATTACGCTTCGCTAATCCGCCCTACGCAAAAACACAAACTCCGTGTCGTCATAAGTCCGCCGCTCCAGCTCCTCAAAACCTTCCGGCGTCGCGAACTGCGCGGCCTTGGCCTCTTCCACCACCAGCAGCGCGCCCGGCGTCAGCCACCCGCCGTCGCGCAAGGATGCGAGCGCCTTCTCGGCAAATCCCTTGCCATAGGGCGGATCGAGGAACGCCAGCGAGAACGGCTCGACGGGATGCGCGGGGCCGAGATCGGTGGCATCGCGGCGGTACACCTTGGTGACGCCGCCGAGGCCGAGGGCCTCGACATTGTTGCGGAGCAGCGCACGCGCCTCCGCGCCGTTGTCGACGAACAGCGTGAACTTGGCGCCGCGTGACGCGGCTTCGATGCCGAGCGCGCCGGTGCCGGCGAAGAGATCGAGCACGCGTGCATCCTGGATCGGATCGTCATAGGCGTGCACGAGGATGTTGAACACGGACTCGCGCAGGCGGTCCGCCGTCGGGCGGATGTCGCGCGAGGACGGTGAGGCGAGATTGCGCCCCTTCAACCTGCCGCCGACGACGCGCAAGCTAGTCCTCCCGCGGCGTCAGGTCGCGCTTGCCGTGATAGCCGCGCTTGGGACGCCGCGGCGGGCCGTAGCCGTTCGCCTCCATCTCGTTGCGCTCGCGGGCCTCCTCGCTGCCGGTGCGCTGAACCAGCACGCGACGGCCCTTGCGGTCGTTGATGACGGCGCGCTTGCTGGTCGGCTTCTTCTCGCTCGGTGCGTCGTCGGCGCGCGAGGATGACTTCGAGGGCGCGTCGAACTGCGCACCCGACTTCTCGATCACCTTGTCGCCGAGCTGCTCGCGCAGCACGCGCGCGCGGATCTCCTCGACCTGGCCTTCCAGAATCTCGCCGAGCTGGAACGGGCCGTAGGAGACGCGGATCAGCCGATTCACTTCGAGCCCGAGATGGGCGCAGACATTGCGCACCTCGCGGTTCTTGCCCTCGCGGATCGCGAACACCAGCCAGACATTGGCGCCCTGGTCGCGCTCCAGCGTGGCCTCGATCGGACCATACTTGACGCCCTCGACCTCGATGCCGTTCTTGAGCTCGTCGAGCTGCGCCTGGGTGACGTCGCCATGGGCGCGGACGCGGTAGCGGCGCAGCCAGCCGGTGTCGGGCAGCTCGAGCGTGCGCGCAAGGCCACCGTCATTGGTGAGCAGCAAGAGGCCCTCGGTGTTGAAGTCGAGCCGGCCGACGCTGATCAGCCGCGGCAGGCCTTCGGGCAGATTGTCGAACACGGTCGGACGGCCCTCGGGATCGTCATGCGTCGTCATCAGCCCACGCGGCTTGTGGTAGAGGAACAGGCGCGTGCGCTCGCGCTCCGGCAATGGCTTGCCGTCGACCATGACGACGTCGTTCTTGGTGACGTCGAGCGCGGGCGAGTTGATCACGCGGCCATTCACGGTCACGCGGCCCTGCGTGACCATCTCCTCGGCGTCGCGGCGCGAGGCAAGCCCGGCGCGGGCCAGCACTTTGGCGATGCGCTCGCCGGCCTTCTTCGGCTTCGGCGCGTCGTCGCGGCGCGGCCGGCCTTCGAAATCACGATCGCGCTCGCGGTAGGCACCGCGGCCGCCGAAGGCGGGACGCTTCTCGAAAATTCTGCTGTCGTCCTCATTGTCGCGGCGCGGCCGGTCGCGGAAGCGGCCCTCGCTGCGCGGATGCTCCTGCCAGTCCATGCGGCCTTCGGGGCGCTTCTCGCGCGAGCGGTTGAAGCGCGGACGATCGTCACCGGAGCGCTCCTCCCGCGGACGCGAGAAACGCGGGCGATCGTCACCCTCGTCCCGGCGCCGGGAGAAACGTGGACGGTCGTCGCCACGGCCACCCTCATGGCGGTCGTCACGCTGACGCCAGGGCTTCTCCTCGCCGCGATCGCGGCCGCCGAAATCCTTGTCGAAGCTCTTGCGCGGGCGATCACCGCGAGGTGCGCGATCACCGCGATCGAAATTCGGGCGGTCTCCGCGCGGCTTGAAGCTGCGTTCGCCACGATCCTCGCGCGGCCCGCGATCCCCACGGTCGCGTTCGCGATCCGGCCCACCCCGAGAAAATTTCCGTTCGCCGTCGAACTTGCGCTCTGGACGGTCGCCGCGCGGCGCGTAGGGCTTCTTGTCGCCGAACTTCTTGTCGCTGAACCGGCCGGCGGGACGGGCATCGTCGCGATCCCTGCGCGGCGGACGGTCGTCACGGCCATAGGACGGGCGATCACCACGCGGCTTGAAGGGCCGCTTCTCACCATCGCGCGAAGAGCGATCGGAAAACGGACGATCGCCGCGCGGCTTGAAGCCGCGATCGCCGCGCCCCTCACTGCCGCGGTCGTCGCGCTTGAAGCGGGGACGGTCACTGAAATCGCGGCGCGGCGCATCGCCCTCCTCGCGGCGGCGGAATGGACGGCTGTCACGGTCGCCACGGGGCGGGCGGCTGTCGCGCGCGCCCTTGCCCTCGAAGCCGCGCTTGGCGAATTTCTTCTCAGGGCCGCGCGGCTTGCCGCTGCGGCCGCCTTTGGCCGGGCCTCGCCGGCCGCGGGAATCGTTGTCTTTGTCGCTGTCGCGAGGCATGACTAATCTCACTTAAGGGGTGGCGCGAGCAGTGTGCGCGCTCGTTCCGAGCCGCATGCTCAGGCAAAATCGGTATCCACTCTTGCTGAAGGCGGAGCTAGTAGCAGGTTTCTGGCGATGATACGAGGCATGAAAGCCCCTTCTTTCATGGATTTGGCGCTTCTGGCGGCCGAAAATGCCGGAAAATCGGGCGAAGTTCCGATCGGCTGCGTGGTGGTTCGCGATCACGAGGTGATCGCCACCGGCGCCAACCGGACGCTGACCGACCGTGATCCGACCGCCCATGCCGAGATCGTCGCGCTGCGCGCGGCCGCCGCGAAGATCGGCAGCGAGCGCCTGGTCGACTGCGACCTCTACGTGACGCTGGAGCCCTGCACCATGTGTGCGGGCGCGATCTCGTTTGCAAGGGTGAGGCGGCTCTATTACGGCGCGGCCGACCCCAAGGGCGGCGCGGTGGAGTCGGGCGTGCGGTTCTTTGCCTCGCCGACCTGCCACCACGCGCCGGACGTCTATTCCGGCGTCGGCGAGAGCGAGGCGGCGCGGCTGCTCAAGGAGTTCTTTCGGGAGCGGCGGTAGGCCCTTCCCCGTCATTGCGAGGAGCGAAGCGACGAAGCAATCCAGAGTCTTTCCGCGGAGACATCCTGGATTGCTTCGCTGCGCTCGCAATGACGCGGTGGCTCAGGCCAGGAAGAACTCGCGCAACGCCTTCGCGGTCACATCCGGATTCTCCTCCGTCAGGAAGTGCCCCGAATCCACCGGCATGCCGTCGACGTCCGTGGCCCATTGCTTCCACGTGTCGAGCGGCGTTGCGGCGGCCTGGGCGATGCCGGCGTTGCCCCACAGGATAAGCATCGGCACGGTGATCTTCTTGCCGGCTTCGAAATCGGCCTTGTCGAGGTCGTAGTCGAAATAGGCGCCGGCGCGGTAATCCTCGCACATCGCGTGCACGCGGGCGGGATCGCGGAACGGGGCGAGGTAGTGCTCGAGCGCGCGCTCGTCGATCGCGTCGAGCGTCTTCGACTTGGTCTGGCTCGCCATCTTGAAGCGCAGGAAGAACTCGCCGTTGCCGGAGATCAGCGTCTCCGGCAGCGGATAGGGCTGCGCCAGGAAGGTCCAGTGATAGATCTTCAGAGCGTAGGCGCGGTTCATCCGCTCCCAGTAATCATAGGTCGGCAGGATATCGAGCACGGCGAGCTTCGACAGCCGGCCGGGATGGTCGAGCGCGAGGCGATAGGAGACGCGGCCGCCGCGGTCGTGGCCGGCGAGCGCGAAATGCACGTGGCCGAGGCGCTCCATCACTTCGACCATCGCCTTGGCCATGGCGCGCTTGCTGTAGGGGATGTGCAGCGCATCGCTCGCGGGCATGTCGGACCAGCCGTAGCCCGGCAGGTCGGCGATGATCAGCGTGAAGTGCTCGGCCAGTTCAGGCGCCACCTGGTGCCACATCACGTGCGTCTCGGAGAAGCCGTGCAGGAGCAGCAGCGGCGGACCCTTGCCGCCGACGCGGGCGAAGATGCGGCCGAACGAGGTATCGATCCATTCGGCGGCAAAGTCCGGATAGAGGTCGGCGAGATCGGACATCTTCTTGCATCCTTATGGTCGTGGGGGCGCTCGACAAACAAAAGTTCGAAAACAACCCCATGCACAGTACCGGTATTATGGTCGGGGCGACTAACCCCAACATTCGATTGCACATTCTGGATTGTAGATGTGGCGGCGCGGTGACGCGAACGTCGAGATTCCGGATCGACGCGTCGGCGCGTTTGCGCGCCGTCGAGGCGCTAATTTTTGGCCTTCTCCGCCTCCACCGCCTGCCAGCCGATGTCGCGGCGGCAGAAGCCGTCCGGCCAGTCGATGCGGTCGACGGCCTGATAGGCGCGGCGCTGCGCTTCCGTCACGGTCGCCCCCAGCGCGCAGACATTGAGCACGCGGCCGCCATTGGCGAGGATCGCGCCGTCCTTCTCAACCGTGCCGGCGTGGAAGATCTCGACGGTGTCGACCTTGGCGGCCTCCTCCAGCCCGCCGATGCGCGTGCCCTTCTGGTAGTCGCCGGGATAGCCCTTCGCGGCCATGACCACGGTCAGCGCGGATTCCTTGTGCCAGCGCAGATCGAAATGCTTCAGCTCCCCATCGCAGGCCGCCAGGAAGGCCGGCACGATGTCGCTCATCATGCGCAGCATCAGCACCTGGCACTCGGGATCGCCGAAGCGCACATTGAACTCGAACAGCTTTGGCCCCTGCGTCGTCAGCATGATGCCGGCATAGAGCACGCCGCGGAACGGCGTGCCGCGCTGCTTCATGCCTGCCACCGTCGGCAGGATGATCCTGGCCATGATCGCGTCGTGGACGGCAGGCGTCACCAGCGGCGTCGGCGAATAGGCGCCCATGCCGCCGGTGTTCGGGCCGACGTCGTGGTCGAACACGCGCTTGTGGTCCTGGGCGGAGGCCAGCGGGATCGCCGTCTCGCCGTCGCACAGCGCAAAGAAGCTGATCTCGCGGCCCGGCAGAAACTCCTCGATCACGACCTCAGCGCCGGCCTCGCCGAAGGCGCCCTCGAACATCATGGCGATGGCGTCCTCGGCTTCGCGCACGGTCTTGGCGACCACGACGCCCTTGCCGGCGGCAAGGCCATCGGCCTTGACCACGATCGGCGCGCCCTGGCTCTGCACATAGGCGCGCGCGTCATCGGCGTTGGTGAAGCGCTTGTAGGCACCGGTCGGAATCCCGAACTCGGTGCACAGCGCCTTGGTGAACCCCTTGGAGCTTTCGAGCTGGGCCGCCGCCTTGCTCGGGCCGAACGCCTTGATGCCGGCTTTGGTGAGATCATCGACGATGCCGGCCGCCAGCGGCGTCTCCGGCCCGACCACCACGAGCTCGACCGCATTCTTTTTGCAGAAGTCGATCACGGCGGCATGGTCGGCGACATCGAGGCCTACGCATTCCGCCTCCCTGGCGATGCCGGCATTGCCGGGCGCGCACCAGAATTTGGTCACCAGGGGAGAGGCCGCGATCTTCCACGCCAGGGCATGTTCGCGACCGCCGGAACCGAGCAGGAGAATGTGCATCGAAGGCTCAGGATGAGGGGTTTTGCTGGGGGCGGAGGTCGCACGAATCGGGGCTCAAGGGGGGCGGCGGCGAACTCCCCCGGCATTCCGGGGGCGCGCGCCTTGGTGCCGGGATTGCAATAGCAATGGGATGTGTTCGGCCATTCAACAGATGCGCCATCACTGTTCTGCGGTATCGCCGCCTTCGGCTGTCATTTGCGCTCGTCCTTATTCAGATTGAATAACTTTTATAAGATGAACAAGTCCAATGAGTTATATAGTGATAAGTCAATATTGACTTACACAAGCGAGCAAAATCGGAAAGAAAAAGAGAGTTTCTGGTTGCTGGGAAGCGGATCGATGCAAAGCGCGCTGAAGACGCGAGAGAGCTCTTTTGCCCGAAATCCCCCAGAATATTCGTCCACGATCTACAATCTGTTCGGCCATTCAACAGATGCGCCATCACTGTTCTGCGGTATCGCCGTCCTCGGCTGACAGTTGTACTCGACAATAGTCAATCTGACTAACTTAGATCGATGCCAATTTTGGCATTCTGGCCGAGAATTGCAGTTCAAATGAGAACATTGACCGGATGGAACTTATGGTTTATTGTACTAATTAACAACTCGGATGACTGACAGATGCCCAAAGCCGTGATCACTACCAAACATGGGGCTACCGTGGCGATTGAAGGATCGCACGAGGAGGTACTCGCTCTCGTTGCGCTGTTCGATCAAGGCACAGCCCAGTCGGTCAGTCAGACCACTGCCCGCACCGGCAAGAGCGCGCCTAACTCGAAGGGAAAGCCCACTCTCGCACTATTGCTGTCTGATTTGATCGGCGGGGGTTTCTTCTCAACACCAAAGAAGCTGAGCGCAGTGCGCGATGCTCTGGAAGAACGTGGTCACTTCTACCCAGTTACAACGCTGTCTCCGGTGTTGTTGCGTCTCGTGCGAAAGAGGGAACTGCGTCGCCTCAAAGACAAGGGGCAATGGACCTACGTCGGGTAAGGGGCCGGATGATGACGAAGAGCGTAACGGAAGTAGTCGCGGCAATCGTTAAGGAGCTCACCCCTCTCGGAGCCGAAGAGCGTCGAAGGGTCATTCAGGCTTCGCTCGTGCTTTTGGGAGACGCGCCAGCAATGGCGGCTGTACCCACCTCAGAAGGTCAGACGGAGGTTAGCGATCCGGGCCTCTCGCCGCGCGCGCGTGCTTGGACAAGACAAAATGGGCTGTCGTTGGAGGAGCTTCAGCAAACCTTTCACCTCGAAGGGAATGACTGTCAGCTGATCGTCTCTGAGATCCCCGGAAAGGCAAACCGAGATCGTGTCAGAAACGCCTACCTTCTCGCGGGTGCGGCGCGGCTTATCGTGACTGGGGAGCCGAAGTTTGATGACAGAGAGGCGCGGGATTTGTGCGAGCGCTTCGGGTTCTTTGATCCCACCAATCACTCGAAATACGTGAAGGGCGGCAACGAGTTTACCGGCTCGAAGGATAAGGGGTGGACCCTTACCGCGCCGGGGCTCAAGCAAGCGGCGCAGCTCATCTCGGAACTTACCAGAGCAACTTGATCCGATGGCAGATTTCTTCAATCTCTTCGCAAAAGCAGTGGTGAGGGCCAACCTGGATAAGGTTGAGCAAGCTGCCGCTTTCCTTTGGTGGGCGGAGCAAAGAGACCGAAAGCCGTCGGCTTCAATTCCAGAGGTTTGTGCCTATTTCGCCGAAGCTCGTCTGCCGAAGCCAAACAGCACGAGGCTGGACAACGATTTTCGCAAATCGAAGTTGGTAAGTCGCGCGAATGGTACTCGGTTTCGTCTCTCCCACAAGGGCCTTGAATGGGGAGCTGAACTGTTCGGCGTCTTTGCGACGGACGAGACTGTCGAGGCCGAAAGGACCGCTAACAGCGTTGTTTCCGACATTGATTTGACGCGGTGCCCCTACATCAGTGACGGTGACCTTGCCGATGCCCGAAAAATGGCTGAGCTGCATGTCGCGCTGTTCTCGTTGGAGAACTCAGTCCGACGCCACATTGAGAAGATTTTGACGGCGAGTCTCGGTGATACTTGGTGGGATCAGGCAGCTTCCGCGCCAATGAAGCGTAAAGAGCAAGAGCGTCGCGCAAACGAGGCTCAAAACAAATGGATACCTTCTCGATCAACCTACGGTCCGCTGTATTCGTTGGATTGGCCAGACCTCGCCACGTTGATCCGGAAGTACGAGGACCTGTTTCGCGCGTCCATTGGAGACATCAACTTTCTCCACCGGTTCATTGATCTTGGCAATCTACGCAACGTGGTCGCTCATAACGGCGTCATCGACGAGCCCATGCAATTCCGTCGAGTGGAGCTCGCAATCCACGACTGGATTAAGCAGGTGGGCTGACCCTCTCTTCGGGGGTCGAGTTCGTCAAAGCTAAAGCGCGCCGCAGCCGGTATCTACCAACTGTACGAATATTGCCGATAGGGCTCCACTTGCTTCCGCGCAATGATCTCCTGCAATGTCGCCACATGCAGGGCCTTAGGTCCTCAGGGCAGTTAGCTGCTTTCGAATGTAGACATTGGCCCAGAGCAGGCTTGAATTGGCCTGTTGCCACATGCCGATTGTGCTGCCGGTGGCGTCCACTCTACCATTCATGATGCTGCGCGGATGCCGTTGAAGCACGGCAATCGATCTGCGGTTCAGAAGCAGGCGACGCTGGTTGGCCTTAAGAATCATGCGCATGGGAAGTCCCATTCGAGTTCGGCCCCGTAATATGGTAATGTTTAGCGGTATGCTTCGCAAGGAAGAGAGCGATGCCGAAGACTGATTACGACGACCCAGAAATCCCATTTCCTCGTCTGCAAGTGCGCATCCAGCGAATGGATGGCAATTCGCATTGGCTCCATGTTTGGATTTGGGATCAGGTTGGTGGTCCGCGCCGCGTTCTATTCAATGGCAAGCGGGATGGAAGCTGGCGCGACGCTCATGAAAAGATCGAGGAACTAGCAGCAGCAAACAATGCCGATGTCGGGGCGGATGACATTCAGGTCGACTGAATTTCAAACTGAGACACTACCGGTCTTGCCAATGGCCTAAACCTGCTTCCCCGCAATAATCTCCTGCAGCGTCGCCACATGCCGCGCAAACGCCCCGCGCCCCGCAGCCGTGGCAGTCACCGTCGTCTGCGGCTTCTTCCCCACGAACGCCTTCTCCACCGAGACGTATCCCGCCTTCGCCAGCGTCTCGATATGCGCCCCAAGATTACCGTCGGTCGCGCCGGTGAGCTTCTTCAGGCGGGCGAACTCCAGGCCGGCCGACACGGGCAGCGCGTTCAGCGCGGCCATGATCTTCAGGCGCAGCGGCTGGTGGATGATGTCGTCGAGCTCGGCCATCCCGCTAGATCCGCCGCATCCAGAGGCCGCCGAGGATCAGGCCGCCGCCGTTCACGAAGGCCATCCAGAGCGGGAAGGCTTCACCGATGAAGAAGAAGCCGATCAATGTCAGCGCGGAAATGCCGAGGCCGATTGCCACGAAGGCAGAGCCGAACCACAAGCCCGCCAGCGTGTAGAACAGCATGAAATAGAGCGGCCAGAATGTCCCCAGCTGGCGCGGGCCGAAATGGCCGATCACGTTGGTGCAGAGATAGCCGAAGGCGAAGAACAGCACGAGCACCAGGAGCATCCTGATGCTGGCCGCGGTGCTCTTGGTGTGTTGCGGCGGGTTCAGCAAGCGGAGCACCACCAGCCCGCCGACGCCGACGACATCCGTGGCGGTCCACGCATAGACCGCATAGACCGGCCACAGCCAGGTCACGAGATTGGCCGCGAACACCAGCACGCCCCACCACACCGCTGCGAGACTCGCGAGCTCATAGAGCTGCGATTGCCTCACGCGCTTGACGATGTCGTCGATGTCGGCCAGCGCTGCGGATGCCTCTCTGCTGTCGATCATGTCGTCCTCTTTATGCCCGTTATCGCAAATGACTCGCGGTGGGATCTGAGCAAGCGCCTCGTCCTTCGAGACGACCGCTTCGCGGTCTCCTCAGGATGAGGCTTTCGAGACGACCGCGGAGCCTGTCATCGGGCCGCGCTTTGCGCGGACCCGGTGGCGGTCTCCTCAGGATGAGGCTCGGTGGCAGCTTTGCCTTTGGATGAGGCTCAGTGGCACCAATGCCCGTTGAGGCGACTGCCGCAAGCTCGGTCCTCATCCTGAGGGCCCGCCGCAGGCGGGCGTCTCGAAGGATGGCCGCGGGGACGCCGCTTCCATCTGCGATTGCCTTGCGGCAGGCGGGTCGCATCATGACTGGCCTGCCCCGCGGCTCGCCACGTCCTCGGCAATGGCATTCACTGCCTTGGGCACGGTGACCATGCCCATGTGGTTGACACCGTCGATGATCTTCACGTCGACCGACGGCTTCACCGCGTGGACGGTGTCCGCATATTTGTCCGAGATCATCATCTCGTCCTCGGCGCCACTGATGATCGTGATCGGACGCGTCGTCGCCGGAAGATCGATGCGATAGCCGTGCGTGGCAAAGTTGCGCATCAGGCGATCGGAATAGGTGGAGGTGAGATACTTCGCCGAACTCACCGGCACCGCGAAGGCGAGCACCGGAAGCTGCGAGCAGCAGTCGATCCCAAGCTTGCGCAGCGCCGCCAGTCCCAGGAAACGTGGAATGTCGGCACTGACCCAACCACCGTTGCTCGGCCGGTTGGTCGGCGCGTCATAGCCGAGATAGGGCGCGAGCAGCACGGTGCGCACGAACATGTCCTGCATGATCGGTGTCGCGGCGACCCGCAGCGAGAAACCGGCGCCGGCGGAATGGCCGATCAGGGTCAGCGGCAGATCGGGCGCGGTCTTGCGCAGGTGCGCGACGAAATCGACGAGATCGTCCTCGAGCTGGCCTTCATAGCCGATGTCGCCGCGCGTGCCGGAGCCGCCATGGCCGCGAATGTCGAGGGCCCAGGTCTCGACCCCGCGCGTGGCGATCGCATGCGTCAGGGCGTGGTTGACGGCGCCGCTGGACCCGGAGGAGCCGTGGATGAAGACCGCCCCGCCGCCGGTCGCGGAGCCGCTCGGCGAATAGTGGCGATAGCCGATCCAGGTCCCGTCACGGGCCTGAAAGCGCTCGAGCGGGGGCAGCGTGGACCAGTCGATGCCCTTGGTGGAGTCGGAGACCGACCGCATCTCAGGCGGCCGCTGCAGTGGCGTTGCGATCATCGCAGCCAGGATCAGCGCCACCGCGCCGACCGCACACAGAGCCCATTTCAGGCCGTTCAAGACGCCGCGCAGCAACCGGATCGCCATGGCTCACTCCTCAAACTCATCAATCAATAGAGAACTCTATACTACAGAGTACTCTTCCGATCAACCCGGGGATTGGCGCTGGCCTGCGAAAATCCTTAACGTCGGGCCTGACCCCAAAATGCCGAATCGTTTTTGAGATGCCGCCTGCGGAACAACTGCTCAACGCGCCTGAATTCACCGTCTCCGAACTGTCCCTGTCGCTGAAGCGGACGGTCGAGGACGCCTTCGGCCATGTCCGCGTCCGCGGCGAGATCTCCGGCTTTCGCGGGGCCCATTCCTCCGGCCATTGCTATTTCGCGCTCAAGGACGAGAGCGCCAAGATCGAGGCGGTGATCTGGAAGGGCGTGCATGGCCGGATGCGCTTCAAGCCCCAGGAGGGGCTCGAGGTGATCGCCACCGGCAAGCTGACGACCTATCCGGGCTCCTCGAAATACCAGATCGTGATCGAGGCGCTGGAGCCGGCCGGCATCGGCGCGCTCATGGCGCTGATGGAGGAGCGCAAGAAGAAGCTCGCGGCCGAGGGCCTGTTCGACGAGGCGCGCAAGCAGCTCCTGCCCTGGCTGCCGGAGGTGATCGGCGTCGTGACCTCGCCGACCGGCGCCGTCATCCGCGACATCCTGCATCGGCTGGAGGACCGCTTCCCCCGCCGCGTGCTGGTGTGGCCGGTCAAGGTGCAGGGCGACGGCTCGGCCGAGCAGGTCGCGGCCGCGATCCGCGGCTTCAACGCGCTGCCCGAGGGCGGCCGGATTCCGCGGCCCGACGTCTTGATCGTCGCGCGCGGCGGCGGCTCGCTGGAGGATCTCTGGTCGTTCAACGAGGAGATCGTGGTGCGCGCCGCGGCCGAGAGCATGATCCCGCTGATCTCGGCGGTCGGGCACGAGACCGACATCACGCTGATCGACTTCGTCGCCGACAAGCGCGCGCCGACGCCGACGGCGGCGGCCGAGATGGCCGTTCCCGTGCGCAGCGACTTGTTCGTCGAGGTCGGCGATCTCGGGCGGCGCACCCGCGCCTATTGGCAACGCGCCCAGGAGAGCCGCCGCAGCGAGCTGCGCGCCGCCGCGCGCGCGCTGCCGGCGGCCGGCGATCTCTTGGCGATCCCGCGGCAGCGGCTGGATTCGGCGGGCGCCTCCCTGCCCCGCTGCCTCAAGGCCAACACGCACGCGCATTTCCGCAGGTTCACCGCTGCAAGCTCGAAACTGACCCTGCGCGTGCTGCACGGTCAGATATCGCAGGCCGATCATCGCCTCACCGTGTGCGGCGAGCGGCTTGGTCTGTCCGCGCGCTCGCTGCTGCGGCAGCGGCGCGACCGCTTTGCGGGATTGGAGGTGCGCCTGCGCGCCTCAAAGCTTGCGAATGCGCAGGCCCAGCGCAATGCGATTCTCCGCCAGCGAGAGCGCACGCATCGTCTGGCCGAGCGGGCAGAGCGCGCGCTCGTCACGCTGCTGCACCGGCTCGAGGCGCGGGTCGAGAACAGCGGCAAGCTGCTCTCCGCGCTGTCCTATCGCAGCGTGCTCGCGCGCGGCTTTGCGCTGGTGCGCGACGAGGCCGGCCATCCCCTGCATGCGGCTGATACGATCGGCCCCGGCGCGCGGCTCGAGATCGAGTTCGCCGACGGCCGCGTCGGCGCGACCGCGGATGCGGATCGTGTGGCGCCCGCGGCCAAGCCCGCCCCGGCGCAGCCGAAGCCGGCGGCGGAGACGAAGCCGGCACCGAGGCGCGTGGCCAAGCCGGTGGACCAGGGCAGCTTGTTCTGAGGAGGGAGGACGGTGCTCCGCCCTCGCTGTCATTCCCCGCGAAAGCGGGGAATCCAGTACGCCGCGGCTTCTCGATGACCCACAGCCGCCCCGGCGTACTGGATCGCCCGGTCAAGCCGGGCGATGACACCGAGTGTGTGGAACGCGCCTTGCCACAAACGCGTCATTGCGAGCGCAGCGAAGCAATCCAGAGTCTTTCCGCGGAGGGACTCTGGATTGCTTCGTCGCAAGTGCTCCTCGCATGACGGGTGTGGCGAGAGCGCCGGCCGCCCCTACCGACACGACAAGCCCGCGTCGATCGTGGTCCAGAAACCGCAATGTTCCGGCTGCGGGGCGCCGGCCTCTGCTTCGAACAGCAGGATCGCGACGGTGAAGACGATCAGGGCGGAGGCGAAGAGCGTGATGCGGCTGCGCATGTGAGATGCGTTGAATCGACATCGTGGTCGAATGATGGCGCGGCGACGCGATGGCACGCCGTCACCGCGCCAGCCATTGCGCGACGTCCTTCTGCGAGGCGGCGCGGGCCTCGGCATCCTCGTGCTCGGGCGCGGCGGCGGCGTGCAGCGGCGGGGTGGCGCGGTCGAAATCGTGATCGGCGCCGGGATAGACCACGATGCGCGCCAGCGCGCTGCGGCCGCGCGCGCCGTCCACCATCTGACGGCAGGCCGGCGGCGACGACACCTCGTCATCGGCGCCGATCAAGACCAGCGTCGGCACCCGCGTGCTCCAGCCGAGGCCCGCCGAGATCCGGCAATCCGGATAGAACGCGATCGCGGCGCGGAAGTCCGGACCAAGATCGCGCCCCGCGCTCTGCGGACGCACGGCCCAGAGCAGCGCGCTCGCACCATTGGCCCAGCCGATCAGGCTGACACGGTCCTGCGCCACGAAAGGCTGCTGCATCAGCCAGGCGCGCGAGGCCGCGATATCGGCGACGCGCTCGCGCCGTGCCTTGACGTGCATCTCCTTGACGCGGCATTGCGGGCCGAGCTCGCGCGAGCCGTAGCTATCGGGCAGCAGCACGGCATTGCCGGCCTTGAGCAGGCGCTCGGCCCAATCGCGATAGCGCGGCAGCACCGGATCGGAATGGCCACTGAGCCCGCCGCAGCCGTGCAGCGCGATCACGGCCGGAAACGGCCCCGCGCCCTCGGGCTTGTAGAGCTGCGCATGGAGCACCCCGGAGGGAAGCGGAATCTCGACCGGCTGCGGCGCCGGGGCGGCGTGCGCGGCCGACATCATGAGCGTCAGGAACAGAGCGGTCAGTCGCAGGCGCATCGGATTCTGCCGCAGGAGCTGCCGGAACCAGTGGCCCTCGGATCGAAGTCTCTCTTTCGTCGTCATTCCGGGATGGTCCGAAGGACCAGACCCGGAATCTCGAGATTCCGGGTTCGATGCTGCGCATCGCCCCGGAATGACGGTGAGCTCCATTGTGCGAAAACGGTGGCAAATCATCACAAACCGGTGGGTTTAACGGGCGGACAAGCCACCCCATCTATGCTACATCCCGTCCAACACATCGTGCCTTCCACGGGTTTCCATGGAGAGGCCTTCCGCGGAGACTTTCGACCGTGCTGAACAAGTTCGGCCCCTCGGGCCATGGCGAAGCGCAGGTGCAATATCTCGACGGCGATTTCCGCGTGATCTCGCCGGGCACCTTCGTGCGCTGCGCGATCACCGACGTCCGAATCCCGCTCGACGAGCTGAAGTACTGGAGCGTGGACCTGCAGGAAGCCTATTCCACGCCCGCCGCGGTGCTGCAGCGGCATTTTCCCGGCGCGCTGAAGCAGCCGTGATCCCTCGGCTCTCATGACTCTTGTAGGGTGGGCAAAGCGAAGCGTGCCCACCTTGGGCGTCGCGATTGCGAAGAGATGGTGGGCACGGCGCTTTGCGCCTTTGCCCACCCTACGAGACTTCGCCTTGCCCACCGCACGGCATCGCACTGTCACTGCTCCGTGGCGGGCAAAACCGGCAGACCTATGAGGCTGGGGTTAAGAATTGCAGACCGCAATTTCATCTGGCTCTCCTGGACGCGGCTACATCGATAGAATTGCGGCCATGAATGCCGGCTGAATGTTCGCCGATGTTTAAAATTGTCCGGCTTCCATTGGGGCGCATTTAAGCCGCCTCGCACCACATTGCCTCGGGATAAAGTGGCAACGGGCAGGAACGCATGGACCTCCGGAGAACTTTCAGCCGTTCGTTCGGTGCACCTTCGAGCTCAAAGCATCATGTGCTCGAACGGTTCATCCGCGACGAGTCGGGCAGCTACGTGCTGATTTCTGCGGTGCTCATGCCGGTCCTGGTCGGCACCGCCGGCCTCGGAACGGAAGTGGGCTGGTGGTACTACAAGCACAAGAACATGCAGAGCGTTGCAGATTCCGGCGCGGTCAGCGCTGCGACGGCTGCCAGTGTCGGCGGCGACCCCTCGTCCGAAGCCAAGGCGGTTGCGGCAAATTATGGTTACACCGACGGGGCGAACGACGTCACGGTCACGGTGAACCAGCCGCCAAAAACAGGCAATCAAGCGTCGAACGCGCAGGCCATCGAAGTCATCGTCAGTCAACCGCAGCGCCGGCTGCTGTCGGCCTTGTTCGGCTCGGATCGCGTGCCAATCACCGCGCGCTCGGTCGCGCTGCCCAATTCCGGGACGGGCTGCGTGCTTGCGCTGAACGCGAGCGCAAGCCCCGCCGTCAACGTCAGCGGCGGCAACCAGCTCAACCTGATCAAGTGCAATCTCTACAGCAATTCGAGCGCAAGCCCCTCGCTCAATGTCGCCGGCAGCGCCTCGGTCGCGGCAAACCAGGTCGGCGTGGTCGGCGACGTCTCCGGCGCAAGCAGCATCACGGCGACCAACGGGGTCAAGACGCACATCACGCCTGTCGCCGATCCCTATGCCGACGTCTCTCCGCCGGCGCGGCCGAGCTGCAGCAATGCCAAGATCACGGTCAACGCCAACGGAAAGACGAACTCGCTCGACCCCGGCTGCTACATGGGCAGCATCACGGTCAATGCCGGCGCAGTCCTGAACCTCAATCCGGGCATCTACTATCTGGACGGGGCCAGCTTGAGCGTCGCCGGAAATGCCACCATCACCGGCAGCGGCGTCACCCTGGTGTTCACGGGCTCCGGAAGCGACTGGGGCACCGCCTCGATCGGCAGCAACGCGACCGTCGATCTGACCGGGCCGACCAGCGGCCCCACGAAGGGCATCGTCATGTACGGCGACCGCAACATGCCGGCCGGGACCAATTTCAATCTCACCGGCGGCAGCACGCAGAATTTCGGCGGCGCCATCTACCTGCCAAAGGCCAATCTCAGCTTCAGCGGCGGCAACGGCACCAGCACATCCTGCACCAAGATCATCGCGGATACGCTGACGTTCAGCGGCACGTCGAACCTGCAGGTCAATTGCACCGCGCTCGGCACCGCGACGATCGGATCGCAAACCGCGCAGCTCGTCGAATGAGGTTTGAAGCGATGCAAATCCAGAATTCTTCATCCAGGTTCGGCCGTCGATGGCTTGGTTCTCTGGCGCGGCACGTGCGCAATGCTGCCGGCGATCAACGGGGCGTCGCGGCAGCCGAATTCGCCATCCTGATTCCCCTGCTGTCTCTGATGGTCGTCTCGGTCACGGACATCGGGCTTGCCCTCTATCGCAAGATGCAGCTCGAAAATGCCGCGCAAGCGGGAGCCCAGTACGCCATCGCGCGCGGCTTCGACACGAACGGCATCGCGAACGCGGTCGCAAGCGCCACCAGCGCGACCAACATCACCGCTTCACCTCCGCCGGTCCAATTCTGCGGATGTCCAACGAGTGCGGGAGTCAGCGCCACCAGCTGCGGAACGGTCTGCACCGGCGGTGCGCCGGCCGGAACATACACGACGGTCTCGGCGCGGGCGACGTATTATACGATCATCGATTATCAGATCGTGGCGGCCACATACACCTACACCGCGCAGTCCACCACGAGGCTGCAGTGAAGCTCACCGCACTCTGGCGAGACACGCGCGGCGCCTCGGCGCTGGAATTTGCGCTGACCGCTCCCGTGTTCTTCCTGTTCATATTCGGGATCATCGAATGCGGACTGCTGTTCTGGACCCAGCTGGGAATCCAGCATGGCAGCGAAATGGCGGCGCGCTGCGCGACCGTCAACAACACGCTCTGCCCGAGCAGCAGTGCGATCACGACCTACGCTGCCCAGCAGGCCTTCGGCCTCACGCTCCCTCCGGGGACATTCACCTTTGCCACGGCCGCGTGCGGCAACCAGGTCAGCGCGACCTATTCATTCGAGTTTCCGCAGATCATCAACCTGTCCCCGGTGACGCTGACCGCGCGTGCATGTTTTCCGAGTTGAGGCCACCGGCAGGCGGTTTTGCCGCGCGAAGGAAAAGGGCGATGTGCCCGCGCCGCATTGCCGACAACTCGGCAAAATGGTCTCTGCCGTGCGGGTCGATTGCGTTCTACATTCGTTGCAGCCGTTGGTGAGTCGTTTCGCGTTGTGGTTGGATTTTTTGTTGCGGTTCGGCGCCTTAGAGTTGTTCGATGAAGTTCTGCTGAAACAAAGCGCTGCTATAGTGCATGTTAGGTAATTGGCCCTGTTCTTTTATCGCACGGACGATCAGGTCAACCAAACAGCCATCGAGCATTGGAATTGGCGCGGTCTGTGAACGGGCTCATATCGAAGAGCCACCCGACGGGCTACCGATCACCTTGAAAATTCGCGGTGGAATATCTGTAATCCAAAGTCAATCGATGGGGGTGATCATGCCCGCCATTTTCGAACTGCTCTATCGTGAATATTGCCGCGCCCGTCTCGCTGAAATGCGCAAACAGCTTCTGATCGCAGCTGAGCGCGCAGAAGCTATCGCAGCAGATTATCATCCTGCGACGCAAGTGGACGACGAGACGACGGACGCATACAGCAAGTCCGGTCACGGCCTGCCGAATTGAAGCGGCTGCAAGACCGGCGATCACTCCCGCGTAGCAGTGACCAAGCAATTGGCAACAGTTTGGGAGACGGCAATGAATACACCCGAATGCTACACCGTCGTCGTGGCCTGCATGTCGTGCCTGACCATCATCGGATTGATGGCCGCCGGCGCGTGGTGAGCATGCCCCTTCGGCGCGTCGCAGACATGATTTCGGCTTTAACATGAGTACAGCCGCCGCGTCGTCCGACAACGGCGGCTGCGCCTTGGGTCCGGAGATCAGCTGCCCGGCGGCGAATACGACGGACGCAGCTTTGCCGCGTTCTGGCGGACCTGCTTGATCTCGTCCTGCGTGAACAACCGAACCAGCTTCACGTTCTGCAGCGTACCGGCCGTCACGGTCAGGCCGGAAATGGCCGGAGCCGCGCTGGGATCAGGCACATCGAAAATCACGAGCACGCCGGGGCCGTCGGCCGCGACGCTGTACATCGAGACCAATTTTCCACCGGCCGCTTCGATGAGCTTTCGAGCTGCCTCCTGGCGATTGGTCGTGGGATTCTCCAAAATGGCATTGAGAGCGCGTGGCGTGTATTGTCCGGTGAGGCAAAAATGCATGGCAAGTTCTCCTCTGAATTGTTGGCAATAATTCTCCGTGCCGTTGCGAACTGGTCGTTACGGCCGCTGCACCTGACATGATGAAGATTCATTGCCCGCCGTGGGCATCAACGCCGTCGATGATTCCCGGGACTTCGGCACGTCCCGGTGACGGCTCTCATGCAAGGCTACATCAACTGCCGAACGCGCGGAAGAAGATTCGCCAGCCACGACACTTCGCGTTTTGCGACTAGGGCAGAGACGTTGCCTCACGTTGCGAGATCAGCGCGCGCTGAACCTTCGCTCGCGCGCTCTGTACAGATGATCGCTGATCAATTGCCGCAGCTTTGCCGGGTCATCGAACTCGAGCTGGACGGCGAACGGCACGATGCCGTCAGGCACGCCTTCGCGGCCGCGCAAGCGTGCAAGATCCTTCTCCGTGGTCACCAGCGTGAGCTGCTCGCGCTGAGCGTCGGCTGCGAGCGCTGCGATCTCGTCCTGCGAAAACATGTGGTGGTCGGCGAAGGCGCGCGTGCGCGCGACCTCGACGCCGCTCGCACGCAGGGTGCGGAAGAAGCGCTCGGGATCGCCGATGCCGGCGAAGGCGAACACCCGCTTGCCGGAGAGCTGCGCGAGCGAGGCCGCATCCGGCTTCAGGCGCGCACGCAGCTCGGGCTTGTTCCGCTTCGCGATCTCCGCCGCGACATCGTTGGCGGCATTGCCGTCGCCGATCAGCACCAGCGCGTCGGTGCGCGCGAGCTGCACCTCGAGCGGTGCGCGCAGGGGGCCCGCGGGAAACACCTTGCCGTTGCCGAGGCCGCGCTCGCCGTCGATCACGATCAGCGAGGCGTCCTTGAACAGAGCAGGGTTCTGGAAGCCGTCATCCATCAGGATCACGGTCGCGCCTTGCGACTTCGCCAGCGCGACGCCGTCGAGGCGGTCGCGCGCGACCGCCACCGGCACGTCGCGCGACATCATCAAGGGCTCGTCGCCGACGTCGGACGCATCGTGGCGCGCGCGGTCGACCATGACAGGACCCTTCAGGCGCCCGCCATAGCCGCGGCTGAGCACGACAGGCGTCTCGCCGAGCTCGCGCAGGAGCTTCGTCAGCGCCAGCACGGTCGGCGTCTTGCCGGCACCGCCGACATGGTAGTTGCCGACGCAGATCACGGGGATCCCGGCGTCAAAGTCCTGGCGCAGCATGCGCCGTGCGGTGATCGCGCCGTAGAGCGCACCGAGCGGCCATAGCGCATACGATTGAAGGGAGCGTGGCCGGTACCAAAAGGCCGGCTCACGCATTGGCGGCCCCCATCTCGATCCGCAACTGCAACAGATAGGGCTCGAGCGCGGTCATGGTGCGATCGAGGGCACCGCCAAGCTGCTCGACCACGCCCGTGCCTGCGCGCTGCATCTTGTCGCGCGTGGTGGGATCGGCCAGCAGCTGGCCGAGCTGCTTGACCAGCGCTTCCTGCGTGTCGGCCTGCCGCGCCCCACCGCTCGTATCGAGCGCCTCATAGACGTCGGCAAAGTTGAACACGTGCGGACCGTGGACGATCGCGGCGCCCAACTTGATCGCCTCGATCGGATTCTGCCCGCCATGGTGGATCAGCGATCCGCCCATGAAGACAATTTCCGAGAGCCGATAGAACAGGCCGAGTTCGCCCATCGTGTCGGCGACATAGACGTCGGTCGTCGCCGTCGGCAGCTCCTCGCGCGAGCGCAAGCTGGGCTTCAGCCCGGACGCGGTGACCAGGCCTGCGATCGAGGAGCCGCGATCCGGATGCCGCGGCACGATCACGGTGAGAAGCTGCGGAAAGAAGCCGACCAGGCTGCGATGCGCCGCGATCAGCATCTCGTCCTCGCCCGGATGGGTCGAGGCCGCAACGATGATCGGACGCCCACGCGTCATGGCCATCAGCCGTTCGAGCTTGGCGGGATCGGCCGGCGGCGCCGGCACGTCGAGCTTGAGATTCCCCGTCGTGACGACGTCGCGGCCGCCGAGCGCGGCAAAGCGCTCGGCGTCGGTCTTCGACTGCGCAAGACAGATGTCGAACCGCGACAGCAGCGCCGAGATGGTGCCGTGCATGCGCCGCCAGCGCGGGAACGAACGCGGCGACATCCGTCCGTTGATCAGCACCATCGGCACCCGCCGCGCCGCGCCGGCGAGGATCAGGTTCGGCCACAGATCGGATTCGATGAACAGCGCCAGCGACGGCTTCCAATGATCCAGGAAGCGCGCGACGTAGCGCGGCGAGTCATACGGCACGTATTGATGGATGACGTCGGGCGGAAAGCGTTTGGCGACGACCGCCGCCGAGGTGACCGTGCCCGAGGTGAGCAGGATGCGCAGATTGAGCTCGCGCAGGCGCTCGATCAGCGCGGCCGAGGCCAGCACCTCGCCGACGCTGGCGCCGTGAATCCAGACCAGCGGGCCATGCGGCCGCACGTCGCGGGACAGGCCGCGCCGCTCGCCGACGCGCGCGGGATCCTCCTTGCCCTGCTTCAGCCGCCGCTTGATCAGCGCAGGCGCAAGCGGCACCAGGCCGGCGGCTAGGCGCCGGTACATCCGCAGCGTGATCGGCAGCGCAACGGGCAGCGACTTAGGCATCTTCCGGTCCCGGACGGCCGAGCTGCGCATAGGCGCGCCGGGTCGCCTCGTTCAACGTGTCCTCCAGCTCCTGCCGCAACGTCTCCATCGTGGCGGCGTCGGCATCTGCGGGAACGTGGATTTCCTTGATGCCGACCAATGCGCCCCGCCCGAATGGCAAATTGATGGTGGTGCGGTCCCAGTTCTTGAGCCGAACGAAGCGGCTGGTCGCCATCGCGAAAGGCATGATCGGCCGTCCCGATTCCCGTGCCAGCATGATAATGCCGAGCCCCGCCACGCGCGAGCGCTTGGGGACGTCGGCGGTCAGCGCGACATTACAACCGGCTTGGAGCGTCCGCACCATTTCCTTGAAGGCGCCGACACCACCTTTACGGTGAAACGCGCCGCCATGGTCGCCGGAACCGCGGATCGTGCCGATCCCGAGCCGCTCGGCGGCGATCGCATTGAACTCGCCGTCGCGGTGCCGGGAGATCAGTACCTTGGCCCGATAAGAGGCCTTGTTCTGGTTCTTGATGAAGGGCGTCAGGAAATGCTGGCCGTGCCAGAACGCGAAGATCGCAGGGAGCTGCGGCTCGACGCGTTCATAGATGTCGGGCGGATCGATCGTGAAGGTGTTGGTCCGCCAGACCAGACGCAGATATTCGGCCGCCAGGACCCCGACGGCACGCTGAAACCAGCTGCTTCGCAGCGTATTGCGAAGCAGTTTTTTCAACGCGCCGGTTCTTGATTCGGATCGAGCAGCCGATGCAGGTGGACGATGAAGTAGCGCATCTGCGCGTTGTCGACCGTGCTCTGCGCCTTGGCCCGCCAGGCGGCGTGGGCGCTGGCATAGTTCGGATAGAGGCCGACGATGTCGACCTCGTCCAGGTTCTTGAAGGTGTTGTGCTCGAGATCGACGAGCTCGCCGCCGATGACGAGATGGAGCAGTTGTTGCGGGGCATTATCTGGCATGAGTTCTGTTCCTAACGGGCTGCCCGGCAAAGCAGTGTTCGAGAAGCACGACGAAAGCGCCTTAGGCTAAGGGACGGTTGCGAAAATGCGCGACAATGCCCGCATGACGATCGCGTCCCGCTGCCACCAGCACTCCGTGCGCCACTTCCCGGCGGTTATAGAGGATGGGTTCTCCGGAGAGGTCGCTCATCCTACCATCCGCTTCCTGCACGATCAAATCGGCCGCCGCAAGGTCCCAATCATGGCTGTTGCCGCCCGCAAAGGCCGCATCCAGCGCGCCATGGGCGACCCTGCACAGCCGCAGAGCCAGCGAGCCGATCCGCCGATGCAGCTTGATCTCGCCGAGGGACGGCTTCAGCCGCTCGACCAGCGGCTTCGGGCCGGCGACGCGGGCGAAGTCGAGCTCGGATCCGCGCGTCGCGCGCACCGGCTTGTCGTTGAGCGTCGTGCCCTGGCCGCGTGTTGCGAAGAAGAACTCGTCGGTAGCAGGGGCGAACACGGCGGCAAGCACCGGCGAAGCGTCCTCAACCAGCGCCACGCTGACGCACCATTCGTCGTGGCCGCCGAGATAATTGCGGGTGCCGTCGATGGGATCGACGATCCAGGTCAGCCGCCGCGACAGCCGCGCCGCATCGTCGGCGCTCTCCTCGGACAGCCAGCCATAATCGGGCGTCGCAGCGCGCAGGCGCGCTTCGAGCAGATCGTTGACGGCGATATCGGCCTCCGAGACCGGCGAGGACGCGCCCTTGGTCCACTTCCGCAGCTCGGTGCGGAACATCGACTGCGCCAGCGCGCCCGCCTCCCGCACCGTGTCCTTCAGCAGCGCCGCGTCGCGGGTCAGGATGGTGTCGTCGAGAGCAGCTGCCATCGGGTTCAATCGCGCGGCGCGGCGAGAACACCTCTCCCCATCGGGGAGAGGTCGATTTGCGCAGCAAATCGGGTGAGGGGGCTCAGATCACACGAGAGAGCGGTCCCCTCACCCGCGCCTCCGGCGCGACCTCTCCCTACGGGAGAGGTGAGCCAAGCAGCAACAGCTCGATCAGCGTCCGCCAAGCGTCAAACCCTCGATGCGCACCGTCGGCGCATTGACACCGTAGCGGAATTCGAGATTGTTCGCCGGCTGCATCGACTTGAAGATTTCGAACAGGTGCCCGGCGATCGTCACTTCGCTGACGGGATAGGTGATCTCGCCGTTCTCGATCCAGAAGCCGGAGGCGCCGCGGCTGTAATCGCCGGTGACGCCGTTGACCCCGGAGCCGATCAGATCGGTGACGTAGAAGCCTTGCTTGATGTCGGCGATCAGCTCGGCCGGCGTTGGCGTGCCGGGCTCGAGATGCAGATTGTACGGCCCGGGCGAGGGCGAGGAAGACACGCCGCGATGGGCGTGACCGGTGGTGGTGAGGCCGAGCTCGCGCGCGGTGGCGCAATCGAGCAGCCAGGTCGTCAGCACGCCGTCGTCGACCAGCGCGGTCCGTTTCACCGCGACGCCTTCGGCGTCGAAGGTCTGCGAGCGCAGACCGCGCTTGCGCAAGGGATCGTCGATGATGCGGATGTTTTTCGCGAACAGCTGCTGGCCGAGCTTGTCCTTCAGGAAGCTGGTCTTGCGCGCGATCGAGGCGCCGTTGATGGCGCCGACGAGATGGCCGACCAGCGAGCCGGCGACGCGCGGATCGAACACCACCGGCACCTTGCAGGTCTCGACCTTGCGCGGATTGTAGCGCGCCACGGTGCGCTCACCGGCGGAACGGCCGACGACCTCCGGCGACAGCAGATCGGCGCCATGCGGCGCCGAGGTGAAGTCGTAGTCGCGCTCCATGCTGGTGCCATCGCCCGAGATGGCGGTGGCGGAAATGCCCTGGCTGGAGCGCAGGTAGGAGCCGTGGAAGCCGGTCGAGGTGACGAGCACCATGCCGCCGATGCCGGCGGAGGCCGAGGCGCCGCCGGACTTGGTCACGCCCTTGACGCCGAGTGCCGCAGCTTCGGCCGCGAGCGCGCGACGCTCGAGCTCGGCGGTCGTGGGCACGGCGGGATCGAGCAGGTCGAGATCGGGGAAGTCGCGCGCGAGCAGCGCGGGATCGGCGAGGCCGACATATTTGTCGTCGGGCGCGACGCGCGCCATCGCGACCGCGCGCTCCGCGAGCTTGGTGACGGCATCGCCGCTGACATCGTTGGTCGAGACCACCGCCTGGCGCTGGCCGACCAGCACGCGCAGGCCTACATCGTCGCCCTCCGACCGCTCGGATTCCTCCACGCGCCCGTCGCGGACCTCGACGCCTTGCGAGACGCCGCGCACCGCGACCGCATCGGCCGCATCGGCGCCGGCGCGCCTGGCTGCCTCGACCAGCCGCTGCGCGAGATCGGAGAGTGCGGACTGATCGAGCAGGTCGCGATTGGCGGTAGTCGAAAGCGTCGAGCTTGGTGAAGAGTTCACGAACGAAATCCTGTTGGGGCGGGGTTCGGGACCGGAACCCACAGATGTGCCCTGATAGCGCGGACTTCAAGCATTTTCAGCCCGCCAAAAGCTCAGATTCGCGACGTCGGCGCAACGTCTCGTCAATCATGCGCGCCAAGGTCTTGTCAATCATGAGGTGCAGTGACGGTGGGTTAACCAGCCTTTTTAAGCGGTTTCGGACCGCCGCGCGCTAAGGTCCTCGCATCGACCGGGAACATAATCCCGGCGGGGAGAACGAAGCCGTGAGGCGTCAAACAGCAACATGCGGGGTCCACCCCGCCGGGTCGAGCCGCTCGTTGCGGCTCGACCCTCTTTCCCTTCCGGTCCGCTTCGATGCGCATGACCCGCGCGCCGACGGACATGTCAGGCAGATCGAGCTTCATCGCGAGCGCGTCGTGCTGCGCCGTGCCGTGCGCGGCATGCAGATGGCGATCAACGTGCGCGTCGCCGACTTCACCGGCGTTGCCTTGCGCGGCAATGACGAGGCGCAGACGCTCGTTCTCGTGCACCGCGATCCCTCGCTGTCCATCCCGCTGCTGATCGGCACTGACGCGGACGAGATCGCGCAGGCCTGGACGATCTGGAGCGAGATCTTCGCGCTGCCGCAGCTCGACGAGGGCGCCCGCAAGCCCGCACCGCGCCGCCGCCGCGCCAACGCGATCCGCGCCCGCCGCCCGAAATTCTTGATGCGCCGGCGCACCGCCATGGCGCGCGAGCTGCCGGTTCATCAGGGCGAGCGCGAGATCATCGCGAGGAACTAATGGTGCCGTAGGGTGGGCAAAGCGACTTGTCCGCCGTAGCTCGAAGAGCGAAGGCGGAAGCGTGCCCACCGCTTTGTCAATCATTGAGAGATCGTGGGCACAGCGCAAGCGCCTTTGCCCACCCTACGAGAGCTGCGCTCGCATCATCGCGTCCGCGAGCAATCCTGCGAACAGCAGCAGACCCGCATGCTTGTTCGACTTGAACAGGCGAAGGCACAGCCCGGGATCGTCGATCCTCAGCCGCACGATCTGCAAGGCCAGATGCGCCGCGAAGGCGGCAAGCCCGAGCCAGGCCGGCCAGCGCGCTTCGCCAGATGCCAGCGCGACGCCGATCAACATCACCGCGAGCCCGTAGAACAGCACCAGCGCCTGGCGCGTATGCGCACCGAACAGGCGCGCAGTCGACTTGATGCCGATCAGCGCATCGTCCTCGGCGTCCTGATGCGCATAGATCGTGTCATAGCCGATCACCCAGGAAATCGCGCCGGCATAGAGCACGAGCGCGGTGACATCGATGCGGCCGAAGGTGACGGCAAAGCCCATCAGCGCGCCCCAGGAGAAGGCGAGCCCGAGCACGATCTGCGGCCACCAGGTGATGCGCTTCATGAAGGGATAGATCGCAACGATCAGGAGCGAGGCGATGCCCGTTGCGATCGCGAAGCGGTTGAACTGCAGCAGCACCACGAGACCGACCAGCGCCTGCGCGACCATGAAGACCAGCGCCTGCCTGGTGGTCACCTGCCCCGACGGCAGCGGCCGCGAGCGCGTACGCTCGACCTTGTCGTCGAGGTCGCGGTCGGTGATGTCGTTCCAGGTGCAGCCGGCCCCGCGCATCACGAAGGCGCCGATGAAGAACAGCACGATGGTGAGCGGCAGGCCATGCACGTCATGCGCCATGCCGGCGGCCAGCGCCGCCGACCACCAGCATGGCATCAAGAGAAGCCAGGAGCCGATCGGGCGATCGAAGCGGGACAGGCGCAGGTAAGGCCGCGCCCAATGCGGCGCGAGCGTATCGACCCAGTTGCCGGTGGAATCGGCAACGCGGGCGGATGTGCTAGTGCCCAGTTTTCGAAGTTCGTATTCCATCGCGGCGTATTCCGGTACGAACTTCGAAAACTACAAGGGCACAAGCCAGAAAATTATAATTCACGTGCCGCTTATCGATTTGAAGTTCCTATGAGGATCTCGCGGCGAGCACCGTAGGAACTTCAAATCGGCGGCACGTGTATCATCGGGTCAGGACGTTGCCGTTGAGCGTATCGAAGGTGCTGCCGCCCTTCTTGCCGGCATTCGCCTCGGGCGCCGAGCCCGAGCCCAGCACCTCGCTCAGCGACGGACCGGCCGGACCGCGCGGCTGATTCTGCATCTGCTGCGCGACGTTGCAGACCTTGGTCTGCATGGCCTCGGTGTTCTTGTGGCCGTCCTTCATTTGCGCGCCGATCTGCGGCGGGATTCCGCACTTCGAGGCATTGGCCTCGATGTACTTGATCATCTTCAACTCGGCCTGGCTGAAGTTGCGGATCAGCTTGCAGGCCTCGTCCGGCTGCGCATGACGGTCGCTCGCGGCCTTGATCAGCTTGCCGCGCTTCTCGGCCTCTTCGCGCAGGGGCATGAACGCCTTCATGCAGTCCTCACCGGGACCGGCCTGCGTTGGCGGAGCCGCGCTGAAGCCGCCGGCGCCGCCGCCGACCGGGGCAGCGCCGTTGACGGGAAAGGACGATTGCGGCGCGCTCCCCATCGACGCGGTGGGCGCCGAGCCGTTCACGGGCGGAAACGGCGAGCTGTTCGAAGCCTGGTTGGGCAGTGGCGCCGGGAAGGCGCTTTGCGCACAAGCGCCGGCGGCACTCATGGCGACCATGGCGGCAGCGAGCGGAACCATCAAATGACGGATCATCAAGACAGTCTCTCCGGCAGGAGCTTACGGGGTTCAGGGCTTCCCAATTGAAGCGTGACCAGCGTGTTCGCGTTTTTACGATTCCCGCCGGCGCTTAACAACCCGTGGAATAGGGCGAGAGCGCGGCGCTGGGACGCACCAGATTGGCAATATTTACCCCGGAATGGCGCCTTTCGGTTAAGAACAGCCGGTAACCGGACCCCCAAGGCGATGCCTTCCCACGATTTTCGCGCCCCGCGCCTGTTCGTCGATGCCCCCCTGGCCCAGGACGCCAGGGTGCCGCTCGACCGCGACCAGAGCAACTATCTCGGCAATGTGCTGCGGCTCGGCGCCGGAGCCGAGGTCCTGGCCTTCAACGGCCGGGATGGCGAGTGGCAGGCCGCCATCGAAGGCCGCAAGCGGCCGGACGGCCTCGTGATCCTCCAGCAGACCCGGCCCCAGGACCGGCTCGCCGACCTCACCTACGTGTTCGCCCCGCTGAAGCATGCCCGGCTGGATTACATGGTGCAGAAGGCCATCGAGATGGGCGCCGCGGCGCTGCAGCCCGTCCTGACCCGGTTCACCCAGGCCTCACGGGTCCATACCGAGCGGATGCGCGCCAATGTGGTCGAGGCGGCCGAGCAATGCGGCATCCTCAGCATCGCCAGCGTGGCCGAGCCGGTGCCGCTGGAGCGCTTCTTGAGCCAGCGTCCCGCCGATCGCCTGCTGATCTTCTGCGACGAGGCAGCGGAGGTCCAGGATCCGCTGCAGAGCCTGCAAGGCGCGCGCGAGGCCAGGCACGGGATCGACCTGCTGATCGGCCCGGAGGGCGGTTTTGCCGAGGAAGAGCGGGCGCTGCTGCTGCGCCAGCCCAAGATCCTGCGGCTGGCGCTTGGCCCCCGCATCATGCGGGCGGACACCGCCGCCGTCGCCGCCCTGGCGCTGGTGCAGGCGGTGCTGGGCGATTGGGGCGGCAAGAGCACCTGATCCTGCGCATTGCCCACCCGTTAAGCGATTGATCCTTTGGAGGTCGAAACCGCTGTCGGGCCATGCTAAGGCCTGCGCCAATTCGCCTCCCCTTGCCCTGCCCGGTTCCGCCGGGACGATGGACTCCTGAGATGACCGCGACTGCCACCTCAAATGCTGCCGGCTCCGCCGCCTGGGCGGATACGCTGCTCTTGTCGTTCGCGCAGGCCGGCTATGTCAGGGCCGAGCCCGCCATCCTGCAGCCGGCCGAGCCGTTCCTGGACCTCTCCGGCGAGGACATCCGCAAGAGCCTGTACCTGACCACAGACCTCTCCGGCGAGGAGCTCTGCCTGCGCCCGGACCTGACCATTCCTGTCGCGCGCGACTATCTCGCCTCAGGCCGGGCCGGCCAGCCAGCGGGGTTCAGCTATCTCGGTCCGGTGTTCCGCTACCGCAGCGGCCAGGCCAGCGAATTCCTCCAGGCCGGCATCGAATCATTCGCCCGTCAGGACCGCGCCGCGGCCGATGCCGAGATGCTGGCGCTGGCGCTGGAGGCGACGGCCGCCTTCGGCGTCCGCGATGTCGAGATCCGCACCGGCGATGTTGCCTTGTTCAATGCGCTGCTCGACGCGCTCAATCTCTATCCGGTCTGGCGCCGCCGCCTGGTCAAGGATTTCAACCGCAAGATCAGCCTGGAGCAGGATCTGGAGCGGCTGGCGGCCGCGACCACCGCGACGCGCAGCGAATATGAGGGCGTGCTGGCGGCCCTTGCCGGCTCCGACCGCAAGGCGGCGCTCGCCTTCGTCACCGATCTGATGTCGATCGCCGGCACCACCAATGTCGGCGGCCGCACCACGGCCGAGATCGCCGATCGCTTCCTCGAGCAATCGACGCTGAAGGGCGGCGCGCTGCCGCGCGAGGCGATCGCCGTGCTCAAGCGCTTCCTGTCGATTTCGGGCAACCCCGACGATGCCATCGCCGAGCTGCGCGCACTCACGACGGACGCGAAGCTCGATCTCGCTTCCGCGATCGATCAGTTCGAGAGCCGGGTCGGCTTCATGGCCGCGCGCGGCATCGATGTGAAGCAGACCCGCTTCTCGACCGCGTTCGGACGCGGGCTCGACTATTACACCGGCTTCGAATTCGAGCTGCACCACAGGGGCAACGGCGCCGAGCCGCTGGTCGCCGGCGGCCGCTACGACGGGCTGATGACCCAGCTCGGCTCGACCGAGCCGATCCCCGCGGTCGGCTTCTCGGTCTGGGTAGACGCGCTGAACCGGATCGGCCGCAAGGTGGAAGCTTAAGTCATGAGCGCGCCATTCGTTCTGGCCGTTCCGTCCAAGGGCCGCCTGCAGGAAAACACCGAGGCCTTCTTTGCCCGTGCCGGCCTCAAGCTGTCGAAAGCCGGCGGCGCCCGCGACTATCGCGGCACCATCGCAGGGCTCGACAATGTCGAGGTCGCCTATCTCTCGGCGAGCGAGATCGCCTCGCAATTGTCCCGCGGTTTTGCCCATCTCGGCGTCACCGGCGAAGATCTCGTGCGCGAGAACATCGCCGATGCCGACAAGCGCGTGTCGCTGATCGAGGGGCTCGGCTTCGGCTATGCCGACGTCGTCGTCGCGGTGCCGCAGGCCTGGATCGACGTCCGCACCATGGCCGACCTCGACGACGTCACCACCGGCTTCCGCGAGCAGCATCACATGCGGATGCGGGTCGCGACCAAGTTCGTCAACCTCACCCGCGGCTTCTTCCAGGCTCACGGCATCACCGATTACCGCATCGTCGAAAGCGCAGGCGCCACCGAGGGCGCGCCGGCGGCCGGCAGCGCCGAGCTGATCGTCGACATCACCACGACCGGCGCGACGCTCGCCGCCAACGGCCTGCGGGTGCTCGACGACGGCGTGATCCTGCGCAGCCAGGCCAATCTGGTGGCCGCCAAGGAGGCCGACTGGTCGCCGCAGGCGCGCGAGACGGCGCGTGTCATCCTCGACCACATCGCAGCCCGAGCGCGGGCCAACAAGTACCGCGAGGTCCGCACCCGCTTCCGGCAATGCGATGCCGCCCTGCTCGGCGAAGCCCACGGCCGGTTCGGCGTGGAAGCGCCGTTCGGCGGCCCGACCTCGTCAGGCATGCTGACGCTGCACTGCCCACCGGGGCAGCTCTACGCGCTGGCGAGCTTCCTGCGCGAGCATGGCGCCGAGACCGTCTCGGTGGTCTCGCTCGACTACGTGTTCGACCGGGAGAACCCGCTGTTCGCCAAGCTCGAAGCTTTCTTGCGGCGGTGAGCCCGACGTTTTGAGCAGCTCCGTTCAGCGTAGCGACAGCAAACGGCTGCTACCATATGCTGTTGAGAAGACCTAAACGCCTCTGGAACCTTGATCGATGACGCTGGGCTCTGACGTTTCCGGCATGACGACCACCGCAGCCAACGCCGCAGCGAAGGGGCTGTCGATCGTCATCCCCGTCTATAACGAGGCGGCGGGCCTATCGGCCCTGCACCAGCGCATCTGCGATCTCGCCAGGACCCTGCGGCAGCGCTATCGGCTGTCTTGCGAGGTCGTTTATGTCGACGACGGCAGCAAGGATGCGACGCTGTCGATCGCGCGGTCATTGCCGGCCGACGCAATCGACGTTCAGGTGGTGTCGCTGTCGCGCAATTTCGGCAAGGAGGCCGCGTTGATGGCGGGCCTGGACCATGCCCGCCTCGGCGCCGTCATGTTCATGGACGGCGACGGCCAGCATCCGCCGGCGCTCGTCGAACAGCTGGTGCGGCACTGGATCGATGACGGCTATGACGTCGTCTACACCGCGAAAGCGCATCGCGACAACGAGCCATTCCTGCGCCGGGTCGCGGTGCACGGCTTTTACGCGCTGATCAATTGGGGTGCCCGCCAGAAGATTCCGGAGGACGCCGGGGATTTCCGCCTGCTGTCGCCGCGCGCGGTCGCTGCGCTGAGGCAGCTGCCGGAACGCAACCGGTTCTTCAAGGGCCTCGCCAGCTGGATCGGCTTCCGCCAGATCCGCGTCGACTACGAGCCCGCAGCGCGCGCCCATGGCGTCACCACCTTCAACGCCGCGAGCCTGCTCGGCCTCTCGATCGAGGGCCTGACGTCGTTCTCGGTGGCGCCGTTGCGCTTCGCCAGCCTGTTCGGCGTCATTCTCGCCGGCGGTGCCTTCCTGTTCGGCCTGTCCATCCTCTGGGAGGTCTGGACCACAGGCAAGCAGGTCCCGGGCTATCCCTCGCTCGTGGTCGGCCTGATGACGATCGGCGGCGTGCAGCTCATCATGATCGGCATCGTCGGCGAATACATCGGAAAGATCCTTTCCGAGCTGAAGGCCCGTCCGATCTACTTCGTCGCCGAGCACAGCGAGAAGCATTTCGAAGCCGGCAAGGCCGATGAGGCCGCGAGCAGGACGGCAGCCGAATGAGCGTGGCCGCGAGGGCGCGGCGGATCTGGCTCTGCGCCGACGATTACGGCATCAGCCCGGGGGTCAACCGCGCCATCCGCGACCTGATCGAACGCGGCCGCCTCAACGCCACCTCGGTGATGATGGTGGGGCCCGCGATCTCGCGCGGCGACGTCGAAGCGCTTCAGGCTTCGGCAACGCAAAGCCCGCGATGCGCGATCGGATTGCACGTGACGCTGTCGGCGCCGTTCCGGCCGCTCACCATGCATTTCCGCCCCCTGGACGGCGACATGTTCTTCGCCTTTCCCAAGCTGCTGCGCGCCGGACTGATGCGGCGGCTCGACCGTGAATTCATCCGCAACGAAGTGAAGGCGCAGCTGGCCGCCTTCATGGACGCGTTCGGACGCGCCCCTGACTTCGTCGACGGTCACCAGCATGTGCAGCTCTTCCCGCAGGTGCGCGACGGCTTCGTCGATGCGGTGGCCGAGGCTGCGCCAAAGGCCTGGGTGCGCCAGGGCGGCCGCGACCTGCCGCTTCGGCAGCGGCTGGCCTCACCGAAAGCCCTGGTGCTCGATGGTCTCAGCGCGCAATTCCGCCGCCGCGCCGGCCATGCGGGCCTCAGCTTCAACCCCGGTTTCGCCGGCGCCTATGATTTCACGCGCGCCGCCGATTTCGGCGCGCTGATGCGGCAATTCCTGGAAGGCCTTCCCGACGGCGGCCTCGTGATGTGCCATCCCGGCTTCGTCGATGATGTCCTCACCGGCCTCGATCCGATGACCGACGTCCGCGAGCGCGAGCACGCCTATCTCGCGGGCGACGCCTTCGCGCGCCTGCTGGCGGACAGCAACGTGACACTGGGATGAACGGCGAAAAGCGCGCCAGAGGCAGCTTGTCGCATACCGAAATTTAATCCGGCCGGCACTGTTGGGGCCATATTGGAACCCTACATCTCCTTTCGCGCTTGGTTTTGCGCGAAGGAGACAGATCATGACGCCGCAGGAACGCCAGCTCGTCGACGACCTTTTCGACCGGCTTTCAAAGCTGGAAAATGCACCGCGCGATCCCGATGCGATCGCCGCGATCTCCGACGGCCTGCGCAAGGCGCCCGGCGCCATCTACGCGCTGGTGCAGACCACGCTGGTCCAGGACGAAGCGCTGAAGCGCGCCAATGCCCGCATCCAGGAGCTGGAAGCGGCCCATGCGCCCGAGCAGGCGCAGTCCGGCGGCTTCCTCGACACCATGCGCGACACCCTGTTCGGCTCGAGCCCCTCGCGCGGCTCGGTTCCGAATGTGCCGCCGCGTGAGCAGCGGCCGACGTGGAACAGCGGCCAGGCGATGCAGCAGGCCCAACCTGGCTACGGCGCTCCTCCGCCTTACGGACAGGCCTATGGCCAGGGTCAGGGCTATGGCGCTCCGCCGGTCGGCGGTGGGGGCGGCTCGTTCCTGGGCACCGCGGCGGCGGCCGCGGCGGGCGTCGTCGGCGGCTCCCTGCTGCTCTCGAGCATCCGCGGCATGATGGGCGGATCGCACCAGCAGGCTTTTGGCGACACCAACGCGCTCGGCGACCGCAGCCCCTGGAGCGGCGGCGATCAGTCCGGCGGCTCGCTCGCGCGCGATGCCGGCCTCGACGACGTCGGCTCGAACCGGGAGTCCCGCCACGGCTTCTTCGACCAGGCGTCGAACGACCGCGACAACAACGACCAGAACTACGGCGACGATCGCGACGATAGCTTCGACACGGCCGACAACAGCGACTTCGGCGGCGACGACGACGGCGGCAGCGATTACGCGTAGGCCATTCGACCGACAGATGTGAAACGGCCGCCTCCGGGCGGCCGATTTCTTTTCGAGCAGGGCTCAACGCGCGCTGCTCTGCACCACAGGCGCCAAGACGCCATTCGATATAATATGACTAGTGCATGCGTTCTCGGACAGCACCATGCAGAACGTCACGACGTGCGCCTGACTTCACCATACAGAGCGAAATCGTCCTCCGACACACGCTGCCGTAGACTCCCGGATTTCCAAATTTGGACATGGGTGTTCAACTGGAAGAACACGTTGCTTATGCCACACGCCGTGGCTGCCTCTCTTGGCTACAGTCGGGAGTTTTGAGAATGAGCCCACTTCAACAGCGCATCGCGAACCTGAGCGACGTCACAACCCATCTCATCACCGAATTGTACGAGTTGGAGGGACTGCACGAGCGCCTCAGGAAGGCCGAGCTGTCGGTGCGGCGGTTGAAGCGCTTTGCTCGCGCACCGCATTCGGCTACATCAACTCGCCGTCGCCGCTCCGCTGTCCCTCGTCCTGGATCGAGGCAACGTCAGTAGACGTGACCATTCAGGCAGGCGTTCGGCGGCAGCAGCGCCCCCTTCGATGCCCCGCAGGTCGAGCCGACGCGGCACGCGGATCCGATCGCTCCATCGATCGCATGACCCTTCACATCACGACGACCTTGGTGCCGACATTGACGCGGCCGTAGAGGTCGATGACGTCCTCGTTGCGCATGCGGATGCAGCCGGAGGAGACGTTGGTGCCGATGGTCCAGGGCTCATTGGAGCCGTGGATGCGATAGAGCGTCGATCCCAGATACATCGCGCGGGCACCGAGCGGATTTTCCGGGCCGCCTTCCATGTGCCTGGGCAGATCGGGCCGGCGCGCGAGCATTTCCGCCGGCGGCGTCCAGTCCGGCCATTCGCGCTTGGCGGTGATCGATTTCACGCCGGACCAGGTGAAGCCGGGACGACCGACGCCGATGCCGTAGCGCAGTGCCCGGCCGTTGCCCTCGACGAGATAGAGGAACTTGTTCGGCGTATCGACCACGATCGTGCCGGCACTTTCCTTGCCGCTATAGTCAACGAGCTGTTTCTCGAATCTCGGATCGAACGGACGCTGCCGCGGATCGACCGCCTCCTGCTGGAGAGACGCGCCCTGCTGATAGCCGCCCTGCATCTGCGGCTCGCCCATCGGCGGCAGGCGCCGCTGGTCGTAATAGCCGGGCTGCTGCTGATACACCGGCTGCTCCGGCGCGTAGGCCGGGCCGCGGCCGGGGCCATCGCCGAACAGGAATTCGATGAAGCCGCCGCCCATGTTGGAATTGGACGCGACGCGCACCGGCGCCGGCGGCACGCGCGGCTGGTAGAGCACCGCAGGCGGATCGTTCGGCACGCTGTTGTCGAAGGCGCTGGCATCGTTCGCGCCGGCCATGAAGGTGCAAGCGCTGCCGAGCAGCGCGACAGACATTTTCTTGAACATCGACGTACTCTGTACTGTTTCGTCTAGATCACATGCGTCGTGGAGAGCCGGTGGCTGATCCGCGCCCTTCGACGTGGTCAATAAAAAGCAAAAGCCGTTTTGTTTGGTAAACGGAAAGCGCGTTTCGATTCACCACGTCGCGAGCGCGCCGGCAATTTGGCGATCAGCGTTTATTTTCGATGAACGCAGCGCGGCCATGGTTAATCGCTTCTTTGCACCGCGTCGCGCGACACCGCACAACAGTTCCGGTTGTGAACTTCGTGTTAAATCGCTTCTGCCTACAAAGACGCGTGAGTGAGGTGGGGGGAGTATCCTGATGGCTGTTCACCGCAAGCGTTTTCGCGTCGAGGATATCGCCGGTGGCGAGATGCCGATTTTGGACGTAACCGAAGAGGCAATCCCGATGCATAGCGAGATCATGGCCGAGCTGCGCGCGATCCGCGCCCAGATGGCGAAGGGCATCGTCGCGGCCCCGCTGTCCGGCAGCGCCGCCATGGCGGCGATCGACGCGTCGACGGCGCACGAGCTTTCCGAAGCGCGCACCATGCTCGAGACCTACCGAGCGCAGATCGAGCAGTGCGAGAAGCTGAAGGTGGAGCTCGACCTCATCCACGACGCCATCGACCGCACCAAGCGCGAGATCGCGACGCTGCACGGCAAGAGCTTCGACGGCGGCGAGATGGCCAAGGTCAATGGCGAGCTCGGCGCGGTGGTCGGCGGCACCGAGCAGGCGACCCAGCAGATCCTCGAAGCCGCGGAATCGATCGACCAGGCCGCCAGCGCGATGTCCAAGGTGGACTCGGTCGATCAGCAGAAGCGCCTTGCCGACGACATCCAGGAACGCGTCATCTCGATCTTCGAAGCCTGCAACTTCCAGGACCTGACCGGCCAGCGCATCAGCAAGGTCATGACCACGATGAAGTTCATCGAGCAGCACATCAATGCGATGATGGAGATCTGGGGCGGCGTCGACGCGATCAAGTCCCATGTGCCGGCGCCGGTCGACAGCCGCAGCGAGGACGAGAAGCTCCTCAACGGCCCCAAGCTCGCCGGCGACGTCGGCCACGCCTCGCAGGACGACATCGACGCGCTGTTCGACTGAACGGGGGCGATATAGAAATAACAAAGCGCCGGCCTTGGGGCCGGCGTTTTTTGTTTTTCGTCATTGCGAGGAGCGAAGCGACGAAGCAATCCAGGCTGTCTCCCAGGAGGCAGTCTGGATTGCTTCGCTCCGCTCGCAATGACGAGACGTTAGGCCAAAGGCTGCCTCACGCCCTCGGCGCGCAGCGGACGTAGACCATGTTGCCGTAGCGGGTAGCGGCGTCCTTGTCGATGAAGCGGGTGATCATGACGCGACCGTCGAAGGAGACGATCTCGCGATCCTGCTCGCCGGGGGTCGGGCCGGCCGGTCCGATGTAGTTCTTGCCGCTCGGCGAGCCCTTCAGCCGCAGCTCCTGCGGCGTCGCCTGGTCGGCGAGATGCATGATCACGCCGCCGGAGGAGCCGGCGGTGATCACGTAGGGATTCTTGCATTGCTCGCGCGCCATCTTCTCGGTACGGGCGCGGTCGGCCGGGTTCTGGAACGAGGCGAGGCCCCAGCGGCCGACGATCTCGTCGCCGCGGATGGTGGCCGGCATTTCGGGCGCAACGCCCGGTTCGGCCTCGGGCGGCGGCGAGGACGACGTGAGGGACGGCAGGCTGAAGCCGCCGCCGCAGGCGCCCAGCAGCAGCGCCAGACAAGAGGCGGCCGCCAGATTGGCAACCGCGCGCGCGTGAGCCGAACTGATCATGGCATTCCCCCGAACAAGACCATGGCCGCACCCCTCGAGCAGCCAAGCGCAAAATCGCTGCCGGAGCAATGACGTCGTTCTCTAAGCCGGCGCCCCGAGCGAGTTTCCAATGCCACCATCCTATATCCGCCTCAACAACCGCTTAACCACCTTTGCTTGACAGGATCGCGGCCAAGCCATATTTCCGGACCCACTATTAGCACTCGGAAAGCCCGATTGCTAAGCGCGCCGTTCGATCCTCGACGAGAGGGTGGACGGAAGCGCCGCCCCACCGACCCCACTACTTCCGAAGCGAGCCTCCAAAGGGAAACGTCATGGCTAAATCCAAATTTCGTCCGCTGCATGACCGTGTCGTGGTCAAACGTATCGACGCCGAGGAAAAGACCAAGGGCGGCATCATCATTCCGGACACCGCCAAGGAAAAGCCGTCCCAGGGCGAGGTCGTCGCCGTCGGCCCCGGCGGCCGCGACGAGACCGGCAAGCTGATCCCGATCGACCTCAAGGTCGGCGACCGCGTGCTGTTCGGCAAGTGGTCGGGCACTGAGGTCAAGATCGACAACGAAGAGCTCCTGATCATGAAGGAGTCGGACATCATGGGCGTGCTGGCCTAAGGCCATCCGCCTGAACGGCCGCTGAATGTCATGCCCGGATCCAGGCGATCCGGGCATCCATCGTTCCGCCGCGACTAGACAAGACACATCACGTAACACGAGGGATTGCAGACCATGGCTGCCAAAGACGTCAAGTTTTCCGGAGACGCGCGCGATCGCATGCTGCGCGGCGTCGACGTTCTCGCCAACGCCGTCAAGGTGACGCTCGGCCCGAAGGGCCGCAACGTCGTCATCGAGAAGAGCTTCGGCGCCCCCCGCATCACCAAGGACGGCGTCACCGTCGCCAAGGAGATCGAGCTCGAGGACAAGTTCGAGAACATGGGCGCCCAGATGGTGCGTGAGGTCGCCTCCAAGACCAACGACCTCGCCGGCGACGGCACCACCACCGCGACCGTGCTGGCCCAGGCGATCGTGCGCGAAGGCGCCAAGGCCGTCGCCGCCGGCATGAACCCGATGGACCTCAAGCGCGGCATCGACACCGCGGTGGCCGCCGTCATCAAGGACATCGAGAAGCGCGCCAAGCCGGTCGCCGCCTCCTCCGAGGTCGCCCAGGTCGGCACCATCTCCGCCAACGGCGATGCCGCCATCGGCAAGATGATCGCCCAGGCGATGCAGAAGGTCGGCAACGAGGGCGTCATCACCGTCGAGGAGAACAAGTCGCTCGAGACCGAGGTTGACATCGTCGAGGGCATGAAGTTCGACCGCGGCTATCTCAGCCCCTACTTCGTCACCAACGCCGAGAAGATGACCGCCGAGCTCGAGGACGCCTACATCCTCCTGCACGAGAAGAAGCTCTCGGGCCTGCAGGCCATGCTGCCGGTGCTGGAAGCCGTGGTGCAGTCGGGCAAGCCGCTCGTCATCATCGCCGAGGACGTCGAGGGCGAGGCGCTGGCCACCCTGGTCGTCAACCGCCTGCGCGGTGGCCTCAAGGTCGCTGCCGTCAAGGCGCCGGGCTTCGGCGACCGCCGCAAGGCCATGCTGGAGGACATCGCGATCCTGACCGGCGGCCAGCTGATCTCCGAGGAGCTCGGCATCAAGCTCGAGAACGTCACGGTGAAGATGCTCGGCCGTGCCAAGAAGGTGGTGATCGACAAGGAGAACACCACGATCGTCAACGGCGCCGGCAAGAAGCCCGACATCGAGGCCCGCGTCGGCCAGATCAAGGCCCAGATCGAGGAGACCACCTCGGACTACGACCGCGAGAAGCTGCAGGAGCGCCTCGCCAAGCTCGCCGGCGGCGTCGCGGTGATCCGCGTCGGCGGCGCCACCGAGATCGAGGTCAAGGAGAAGAAGGACCGGGTCGAGGACGCGCTCAACGCCACCCGCGCCGCGGTGCAGGAAGGCATCGTCCCCGGCGGCGGCGTCGCGCTGCTCCGCGCCAAGAAGGCGGTCGGCCGTCTCACCAACGCCAATGACGACGTCCAGGCCGGCATCAACATCGTGCTGAAGGCGCTGGAAGCCCCGATCCGCCAGATCTCCGAGAACGCCGGCGTGGAAGGCTCGATCGTGGTCGGCAGGATCCTGGAGAACAAGTCCGAGACCTTCGGCTTCGACGCCCAGAACGAGGACTATGTCGACATGGTCGAGAAGGGCATCATCGATCCCGCCAAGGTGGTGCGCACCGCGCTGCAGGACGCCTCCTCCGTGGCCGGCCTCTTGGTGACCACCGAAGCCATGGTCGCCGAGCTGCCGAAGAAGGAAGCTTCGCCCGCCATGCCCCCCGGCGGCGGCATGGGCGGCTTCTAAGCCTCCGTTCCGTGACAGGGTTGCGAAGGCCGCCTCCGGGCGGCCTTCTTTTTTGCCGATCCTGCCTGTTTCGCTTTCCGATTCAACCAGCGGCCAAAACCCACTACGGTGGCGCGCCGATTCGATTGTTTGGGCATGATCCTCTCGGAAAACCGCTTCACACTTTTCCGGATCATGCCCGTTGCGCGAGGATGTCATCAATGCGTGCGCTTCTGGTCTGTTCGACGGCCGTTCTGGCGGCCCTGCTCGCCGTTCCGCCGCAGGCGTCCGCCCAGATGAAGCTGTCACCGAAGGCGACCGCGCCGGGCGGAACCGAGACGCGCTATTTCACCTCGATCGACGGGCTGATGGACGGCAATGCCGACGTGATCCTGAAGGAGACGCGCCAGGGCAAGACGGTGACCGCAGCGGTGCTCGACGTCTGCTACCCCATCGCGAAGAACTCCGACCGCAAGGACCGCTTCGTCGTCAACCTCCAGGTCGCGGGCCAGACGCTGACGGGAACGACGCAAAGCGTCGGCGAGAAGTCGCCGGTCAGCGTCAAGCTGACGCGCAAGCAGTCCGGCGACATGTTCGAATTCCGCGGCCAGATCGCGATCGGCCAGGCGGTGACCGAGGTCACCTCGCAGGACAATTCCGATCTCAGCGAAAAGGAATTCCTGGACAGTCAGACCTCAGACGACGGCATCACGCCGCAGCCGAAGGATTTCACCGACGTCTCGCCGGAAGCGATCGCGGTCAAGGTCAAGCTCGACGCGGCGACCGACTTCCTGAAGAGCCTGAAGGGCCAGGAGGTCGAGGTGACGCTGGCGAGCCTCAATGTCGGTTGCGACGCGCTGCGCGCGGGCGAGCAGACCATCACCATGTCGGTCGACCCGGAGCGCGCCGGCGCGCTGCTGGCGAAATTCAAGGCGATGCCCGGCGTCACCGCCGCAGGCTGGACCGCGGGCATGACCGAGATGGACCGCACCATCCGCTTCGCCGCGGCGGACTGGCGCGAGGGCGACAAGATCAACAAGGGCAAGCTGGCAACGGCGGTCGCGAACGTGCTGAGCAGGACGCTCGCGGCAAAGCCGGTCTCGCAGAACTTCAACCCCGCCACCGGCAAGCTCAAGCTGGTGTTCAAGCGGCCGAACCAGGATTTCCCGGCGCTCGAGCTCACCGACACGATCGAAGTCGCAGGGCTGGTCTCGCCCGACAAGCCGGGCACCACCGACAAGCTCATGCTCTGGATCGGCAGCCCGGCGACGACGACGGCCGACGAGGGCAGCGGGGCCAGGCTCAATCTGTCGGACGACGCTTCGGCCGACGAGGAAGGCGATCTGCCCGACGACAACGGCTCGATCGAGGCGCTCGTCAAGGAGCTGAAGGGCCAGCGCTGGGATGCCGACAAGTCGGTGTGGAAGTGAGCTAGTCACGAACTCCGCTGTCATCGCCCGCGAAGGCGGGCGATCCAGTACTCCGAGACTAATTGAATCGATAGGTCGCGGCGTACTGGATTCCCCGCCTTCGCGGGGAATGACAGTGAGTGTGCGGTCAGTTCCCCGTCGTCCGGAAGCGCAGCGGCTTCGGGCCGATCAGCGTCAGCACGTCGCCCTGGCGCTTCCAGGTCTCGATGCTGGCGAGGGCGGCGACGAGCTCGTCATCGGCCTGCGCTCTCGCCGGCGGGCAGTTGCGGTCCTGGATCTGGCCGGGGACGAAGATCACGGTGTTGCCGGCGACCGAGAACTGGCCCTTGCCGCCCTTGCACCAGAGCTCCAGCACGACCTCGCCATTGTCCCCGATCTCGATGTTCGGAATCCGCTTCGAGCCCGCTTGCGGCAACGCCTCCAGCGTCATCTCGGTGCCGAAAGGAAACCCCTCCTCGGCACGCGCGAGCGTGGACATCGCGAGCATTGCAACCGCCGCACACAGCAAGCGCAGAAGCGAAACCATGAGACCTCTCGACCGACCTGATTTGCGGCACCTTCTATAGGACAGCCGTGCCGTTGAGAAGGTTCGCGGAAGGTGCAAAAAATCCCCGCGGGGACGAACCTCGCGGGGATTTGTGGACGCGGCGCAGTCCGCTACTTCAGAACCAGCGCCGTGAACGGCCAGACATAGGCCTGCAACGTCACGAGCACGCCGACGAGGCACGCCAGCACGATCGAGTGCCAGAACACGAAGCGCAGGATGGTGCCCTCATGGCCGTACCAGTTGGTGGCCGTGGAGGCGACCACGATCGACTGCGCGTCGATCATCTTGCCCATCACGCCGCCGGAGGAGTTCGCTGCGCCCATCAGGATCGGCGACAGGCCGAGCTGCTCGGAGGTGATCTTCTGCAGGTTGCCGAACAGCACGTTGGAGGCGGTGTCCGATCCGGTCAGCGCGACGCCCAGCCAGCCGAGCAGCGTGCCGAAGAAGGGATAGAGCACGCCGGTGGCGGCGAACGCCAAACCAAGCGTGGCGTCGACGCCGGACAGGCGCGTCAAGGTGCCGATCGCGAGCATCGCCGAGATCGTGATCAGCGAGATCGCGCAGAGCCGGATGGTGCGGCCATATTCGGTCAAAAGCTTGCCGGGACCGACGCCCATCAACAGGCCGGAGATGATCGCGGCGATCAGCATGCCGGTGCCGGTGAAGGACAGGTAGGTGAAGGCGAACACCGCGCTCTCTTTCGTCGGCCCTGGCGCGACCGGCGGCATCTTGTTGATCATCTGGTGCAGCTCGGGAACGGGATAGTTCCAGACGAAAATCGCGTTCGCCCAGGCCTTGAAGGCGCCGTTGCCCCAGACCAGCATCACGATGCAGACGATGATCCACGGCAGCAGCGCATTGAAAAGCTCACTCTGCGTCAGCGGGGTTTTGTCGAGCGGTTTCGCCGCCGCCATCGTGGCGGCCGATTCGTCGCGGCCGCGCAGCGCCGGCGACAGCCAGAGCTGCCTCGGCTGCCACACCTTCAGGAACAGGATCAGCGCGCCCATCGAGATCAGCGAGGCGCCGATGTCGACGATCCAGGGATTGATGTGGTTCGAGATCACGTATTGCGGGATCGCGAACGACACGCCGGTGACGAGGATCGCCGGCCAGACGTCCTTCATGCCCCGCCAGCCCGCGAAGGCCCACACCACCCAGAACGGCACGATCAGCGAGAAGAAGGGCAATTGCCGTCCGACCATCGCGCCGAGGATGTAGGGATCGAGGCCGGTGACCGAGGCGAGGCCCTGGATCGGCGTGCCCAGCGCGCCATAGGCGACCGGCGCGGTGTTGGCGATCAGCGACAGGCCGGAGGCCGCGAGCGGCGAGAAGCCGAGCCCGATCAGCACCGCGCCCGTGATCGCGACCGGCGTGCCGAAGCCCGAGGCGCCTTCGAAGAACGCGCCGAACGAGAACGCGATCAGCAGCAATTGCAGCCGCCGGTCCTCGGTGACCCCGCCGACCGCGCGCTTGAGCAGCTCGAAGCGCCCGGTGGTCACCGTGACCTGGTAGAGGAAGATGACGTTGAGAACGATCCAGCCGATCGGGAAGAACCCGGTGACGATCCCCAGCATCGAAGCGCGGATCGACATGTTCGCCGGCATGGTGAAGACGAAGATCGTGATCAGGTTGGTCACGATCACGGCGATGACGGCGGCGATATGCGCCTGGACGCGACCGCTTGCGATCAAAACCAGCAGCGTGACGACGGGCACCGCCGCCGCGATCGTCGACAGCACCGGGCTGTGCAGCGGGTCATAGATTTGATTCCACATGGTCTTCCTCTCCCACGCATGTTTGCGGCAGGCGGCCCGCGTGGAGAGCCGGTCCTGCTTGACGCTGGGAGCGATAACCCCCGCGTTGGACGTGAATTCCTCGTGAATGCAGCGGTTCCCGGCCGCTCACAAGGTCGCGAAATCCCGGAGCACCCCACCCCGCGGCATCGAAGCCCATGCTAGGGTTGCAAGCTGCGACAAGCCAACGCAAATTGCAGATCTTGCGACTTTAGTCTAAGTGCGCCCATTTTCGCCGTTGCCTCAGGTCTTTGGCTCCGGGCATTTGTGCACATCCCCCGAGGAGACCCTGCTCTGTGAAGAACATCAGCGCCACGCTCGCGATCGTCTGGCGAATCGCCGCCCCCTATTTCCGATCCGAGGACAAATGGGCCGGCCGCGGCCTGCTCGCGGCGGTGGTCGCGATGGAGCTGGCGCTGGTCGCGATCGACGTGCTGGTGAACCAGTGGCAGAACCGGTTCTACAGCGCGCTCCAGAACAGCGACTGGGACGCTTTCGTCACGCAGATCTGGATCTTCGTCGCGCTGGCCTCGACCTATATCGCGCTGGCTGTCTACAAGCTGTACCTGAACCAATGGCTCCAGATCCGCTGGCGGCAATGGCTGACGCGACATTACCTCGGCGAGTGGCTGGCGGGCTCGACGCACTATCGCATGCAGCTCAAGGGCGATGCGGCCGACAACCCGGACCAGCGCATCACCGAGGACGTCAAGAATTTCGTCGAGCAGACGCTGACCATCGGGCTCGGCCTGCTCTCGTCGATCGTGACGCTGTTTTCCTTCGTGATCATCCTTTGGGGCCTTTCCAACGCCGCGCCGCTGCGCCTGTTCGGCACCGATGTCATGATCCCCGGCTATCTGTGCTGGGGCGCGCTGATCTACGCGATCTTCGGCACCGCGCTGACGCACTGGATCGGCTCGCCGCTGGTCAACCTCAATTTCGAGCAGCAGCGTTATGAAGCCGACTTCCGCTTCAACCTCGTCCGCGTGCGCGAGAATTCCGAGCAGATCGCGCTGCTCAGGGGTGAAGGCGCCGAACGTGCCCGCCTGCTCGATCGCTTCGGCTTCGTGATCGCCAATTGGTACGGCATCATGAGCCGGACCAAGCGCCTCACCGCGTTCACGGCCAGCTACCAGCAGGCCGCCGTGCTGTTTCCCTACGTGCTGGTGGCGCCGGCGTTCTTCGCCAAGAAGATCCAGCTCGGCGACATGATGCAGACCGCATCCGCCTTCTCCAGCGTCCAAGGTGCGCTGTCGTTCTTCGTCACGGCTTACCGGTCGCTGGCGGAATGGCGCTCGATCGTTGCCCGTCTCGATGGCTTCGAGATGTCGGTCGCCTCGGCCGTCAATTTGCCGGCGCATGAGCCGGCCATCACGCTGGAGGTCGCCGGGCGCCATGTCGATCTCGCGCAGCTCTGCGTGAACCTGCCCAACGGCACCCCGCTGGTGGCCGCCAAGGCCTTCACCATTCAGGCCTCGGAGCGCGTGCTGGTGACCGGGCCGTCCGGCTCCGGCAAGTCCACGCTGTTCCGGGCCATCGCCGGCATCTGGCCGTTCGGCACCGGCACGGTTGTCATCCCGGAGAAGGCCAAGCTGATGATGCTGCCACAGCGGCCCTATTTCCCGCTCGGCATGTTGCGCGATGCCGTGGTCTATCCGGCAGCGTCCGGCGCGTTCGAGGCCACGCAGGTCCGCGACGCCCTGATCGCGGTCGGGCTGCCCGATCTCGCCGAACGGCTCGCGGAGGACGGCCACTGGAACCGGATGCTCTCGCTGGGCGAGCAGCAGCGTCTCGGGCTTGCGCGCGCGCTGCTGCATGCGCCGGACTATCTGTTCCTGGACGAGGCTACCGCCTCGCTCGACGAGCCGTCGGAAGCCCGGCTCTACCGGCTGCTGGCGGAGAAGCTGCCGCAAGCCACCATCGTCTCGATCGGCCACCGCTCGACGCTCGACGCCTTCCACACCCGCAAGGTGACGCTGGTGAAGGACGGCGCGATCCACGTGGTCGGCGGCGAGCGGGCGGCGGCGGAGCCGAGCGCGGCGCGCTGAGGCGCAGGCGGCCTCGCCCGCTGTCCTTACGGTCTGAGGGACGGCCCCAACTTGGGCCTCGTCATTGCGAGGAGCCTTTGCGACGAAGCAATCCAGACTGCCTAGGCGGAAAGACTCTGGATTGCTTCGCTGCGCTCGCAATGACGGAGTGTGAGGCAGCGGCGGCGTCCTGCCGGTTCGCAAGCCCCTAACGCAGCTTAGTAGTATCTTGGCCGGCCCGCCCCGTCTCTTCCTACCTCCGCCGCCCAAAGCAAAAGGGCGGCAGGTTGCCCTGCCGCCCTCGCGAAGTCGTTTCGGAAAGAAACTTACTTCAGGTTGGTCATCGCCGTCAGGTCGAACGAGAGCTTGGCGACGCCAGCCGCGCTGCACCAGTTGGAGCCGAAGCCGCCCGGGTTGATGGGGGTGAAGCTGCTGCTGAACTTCGCGGTGTGATCGCTGGTGAAGGCGTTGCAGTCGCCCTTGTTCAGATCGGTGTCGTAGTAGCGCAGATCGAGCGTGAACACCTTGTAGGTGAAGCCGACGCCAACGTTCCAGGTGTTGTAGCTCGGCTCCTTGATGCCGTTCGCATACACCGGATCGCCCGCGATGCCGTAGAAGATGTCCGAAGTGCCGAGCCACTGCCGGCCGAACTCACCCGACACGTACATGCCGACGCCACTGGCGCCGAAGATTGTGCTTGGCGCGGTCCACTTGGCGGTGACCGAGGCGTAATTGCCCCAGGCACCGAGGTTCAGGAAGTTCGGCGAGTAGTACTCGTTGAAGCCGACCGTCCACTGATCGTTGAGGGTGACGTTCAGCTTGGCATAGGCCTCGAAGAAGCTCGCGTCCTTCTTGGCGAAGTTGCCGTTGATGGGAAGGCCGATGGCGCCCTGCGAGTAATCGATGTCGCTGCCGCAATTGCCCTGCGCCAAGGTCCCCTGCGAGCCGAAGCAGCTTCCGCCCGGATAGAGGTAGCCCCAGACACCGAAGTCGAAGGCGAACATGCCGAAGGTCGGGCGGATACCGCCGTAGATGTCGACTTCGGCCGCAGCACGGTTCGGGAACGAGATGCTCGAGGCAGACGTACCGATGTAGAGCTGGAGGTCCTTGTTGACGTTGTAGCGCGGCTCGAAATAGGCCGTGACCGACGGATTATGGTTGGACTGGGTGATGCCGCGGAAGATGTAATCGCTCATGATGCCGGCGCCGAAGGCGATATCCCACGGATCGAAGGCCGGCGGCGGCGGGGCTTTCAGTGCCTTTACGCGCAAGTCTGCCGCGAAAGCCGAGCCCGTCGTCACAATTGCCAGCGCCGTTGCCAACAAAGCCACTTTTTTCATTTCGGTCCCCATTTACCCGTTCTTACTCAGCAGTCGCCCCCGGAAGCCCCCCGGGACATGCGGCCTACCTGCAAAATTGCGTTACTGCGGCAATTTGGATCGGTGGATCGGAACGGTGAAGCAAAAAGCGCGGGCATCTGCCGACTTTTTGGGCGTTTTGACGATTCTAAGAAAGGTTGTCAGCCGGTGTGGCTTCTCGATCACATCATTTGCCCTCTAGAGGGCACGGCAGACCCGTGTAAGCCCGGGGACAAGCCGGCGGCGTGACATCTGCGCTTACGAATCAGGCTGGGCCGGGCACGGCGGCCGAGGCTGGCTTGCGGCGATGCAAAAAGGCCGCAGCATCAGGATGCCGCGGCCTTCTTGTTACAGTCCCAAGCTGTAGTCCAAGTGACAGTCTGAAGCGACAGTCTGAAGTGACAGTCCGAAGGCGATGAAAGGTCGCCTTCCTACCCCTGTCCCTCGGCAGGCGCCGCTTCCGCAGAAGACGAAGGCATCGCCCAGCTTGTCTCGGCGGGCGCCGGGGTTTCCGTCGGTGCCGACGGCTTCGGAGCAGGCGCTGCCTTCGCCTTCTTCGGTGCCGCCTTCTTCGCGGCCTTCTTCGGAGCAGCCTTCTTGGCCGCCGCCTTCTTTGCTGTCTTCTTGGCAGCCTTCTTCGGGGCGGCCTTCTTGGCAGACTTCTTCGCGGTCTTCTTGGCTGCCTTCTTCTTCGTCGCCTTCTTCGCGGTCTTCTTCGCCGCTACGGCCTTTTTGGCCTTCTTGGCCTTCTTGCTTTTCTTCTTCTTCGCTTTCGCCATCGTGGTCCTCCTGTTGCCGCCGAACAATGATCGATCGGGCGTCTTCAGTCGTCACCTCGGGAGGACAGTTCAGGCTCCTGAAAGCTCAAACCTGCGCGTTCAGTGCCGGCCGCGCCCCGCCCGTCGCCCAATCGAGAAGCTCAATCGTGTGTACGACCGGAACTGACGTGCCACTGGCAATCTGCACCATGCAGCCGATATTGCCCGCGGCAATCATGTCCGGCTTGACGCTCGCGATGTTGGCGACCTTGCGATCGCGCAACCGGCCCGCAAGCTCGGGCTGGAGAATGTTGTAGGTCCCCGCCGAACCGCAACACAAATGGCTCTCGGGCACATCTTTCACCACGAATCCATTCTTGGAAAGCAATTCTTTCGGAAGAGCTGTGATTTTCTGTCCATGCTGCAACGAACACGCGGAGTGATAGGCGACGACGATGTCGTCCGCTCTCGCCGCCGTCGCGAGCTCGAGGCCGGCGACGTATTCGGTGATGTCCTTGGCGAGCGCCGACACCTTCGCCGCATCGGCCGCGAACGCAGTGTCCTCGCGCAGGAGATAGCCGTAATCCTTGATCACCGTGCCGCAGCCGGAGGTCGTCACCAGGATGGCATCGAGCCCCTCGCCGGCCATTTCCTTGCGCCACGCCGCGACGTTGGCGCGAGCCCGCGCCAGCGCATCCTGGTCGTTGCCGAGGTGATGGGTCAGCGCGCCACAGCACTGCTCGTCCCTGACAAGGACGACCTCGATGCCGTGGCGGGTCAGGAGACTGATGGCGGCCTGGTTGATGCGGGGCGCCAGCACCTGCTGGGCGCAGCCCTGGAGCAGCGCCACGCGCCCGCGCTTCTTGCCGAGCGCCGCGAACACGCTGCCCGCGGCGGGTCCGGCGGGCGGCAGCCGGTTCGGCGCCAGCGCCAGCATCGCCTTGATGCGCTGGATCAAGCCGGGCGTCGCCGCAGGCCGGGGCGTCGGCAGCAAGTCGCCCAGCGGACGGGCGAGCCGCGCCAGCCACATGCTGATGCGAAAGCGCTGCGGGTCCGGCAGGACGAAGGCCAGCACCTGGCGCAGCAGCCGCTCTGCCAGCGGCCGCTGGTAGCGCTGCTCGATCCGGACCCGGGCCTGGTCGACGAGGTGCATGTAGTTCACGCCCGAGGGGCAGGTCGTCATGCAGGCAAGGCACGACAGGCAGCGGTCGATATGCTTGACGACATCGGCGGTCGGCGCCTGGTCCTTCTCCAGCATCTCCTTGATCAGATAGATGCGGCCGCGCGGGCTATCGAGCTCGTCGCCGAGCAGCACATAGGTCGGGCAGGTTGCGGTGCAGAAGCCGCAATGGACGCAAGCGCGCAGGATTTTGTCGGCTTCCGCGATATCGGGGTCGGCGAGCTGCGCGAGTGAGAATTCGGTCTTCATCGGCCAGCGCTCCGCGTGAGCCGCCCCCGGTTGAGAATGGTCTTCGGATCGAAGCTGGCGCGCACCCGCTCGCTCAGCGCGGCAATACCCGGTGCCTGCGGATGAAACACATCGACGTCGCGCCTGACATCATCAGTCGCCCGGATCAGCGTGGCATGCCCACCGACCGCGTTCGCGCGCGCCCGCACGAGCGCGGCATGCGCGTCCGGCTTCGGCGGGAGCGCCGCCCAGATCAGGCCGCCGCCCCAATCGTAGATCACATCGCCGCCCGTCTCGCGCGCCAATTGAGTGCCGAGCGCCGCGCCCGAGGCCGGCGGGCAGACGATCCGCCAGACTGGCCAGGCGCCGAGCGAACCACTGGCCGCGAACGGCAGCACGTCGCGGATGGCGGTCCACAGCGCCGCGGATGCCGCGTCCTCGATCAGCGTCGCGGTTCCAAACGGCGCCAGCAATTCGCGCAGCGAGCCGGCGCGGTGCGCAGCAGATGCGGTGATGCCCTCGAGCCGCAGCACCGTCAGCGCCTCGCCCTCCCCTGCGAGATCGCCGAGCCGCTCGGTCCTGGCCCGGAGCGCCGATTTCGGCAGATGCGCGGCGGCCGAGACGTCAAAGGGCGAGCCGAGCGCCGCGGTCATGGCCTTGTTGGCGGCGGCATCGTCGAGCCCGCGCAGCAGCAGCGTCCGCTCGGCCTCGGGCTTGGGCATCACCTTCAGCGTCACTTCCGTCATCACCGACAGCGTGCCCCAGGACCCCGCCAGCAGCTTGCAGAGGTCGTAGCCGGTGACGTTCTTCACCACCTTGCCGCCGGTCTTGAAACTGTCGCCGAAGCCGGAGACGGCATGCGCGCCGAGCAGGTGGTCGCGCGCCCCGCCCGCCCGGATGCGCCGCGGCCCGGCAAGCCCGGCCGCGATCATGCCGCCGATGGTGCCTGACACCGGCGTGCCGAGCAGCGGCGCGGTATCCATCGGCTCGAAGGCGAATTGCTGGTTCTTGGCATCGATCAGCGCCAGCACGTCGGCAAGCGGCGCGCCGGCCTGGAGCGTGATGATGAGCTCGTTCGGCTCGTAGGAGGTGACGGCATTGAGCGCGGAGACGTCGAGCACGGCGTTGGTCGCCATCGCGTGGCCGATGCCGCGCTTGCCGCCATGGCCGATGATCTCGAGCGGCTGCTCATTGGCAATCGCCGCGCGCACCACCTCTTCGACGTCTTTGGCGTCTCTGACCTTGAGCGTATCCACCACTGAGCCGGTATCGAAGTTCACAAAGGAAAGCAATTCGTTCATCGCGGATCTAAAACCGCGGCAAATCCGGGAACGCCAGCTTGCCCGCGTGGACGTGCATGCGGCCGAGCTCGGCGCAGCGGTGCAGGGTCGGAAACACTTTTCCGGGATTGAGCAGGCCCTGCGCGTCGAAGGCGCATTTCAGGCGCTGCTGCTGGTTGAGGTCGATCTCGCTGAACATGTCGGGCATCAGGTCGCGCTTCTCGATGCCGACGCCGTGCTCGCCGGTGAGCACGCCGCCGAACTCGACGCAGGCGCGCAGGATGTCGGCGCCGAAGGCTTCGGCGCGCTCGATCTCGCCGGGCTTGTTGGCATCGTAGAGGATCAAGGGGTGCAGATTGCCGTCGCCGGCGTGGAACACGTTGGCGCAGCCGAGCTGGTATTTTTCGCCGAGCTCGCGGATACGCGCGAGCGCCTTCGGCAGCGCGCCGCGCGGGATCGTACCGTCCATGCAGAGATAATCGGGCGAGATGCGGCCCACCGCGGGGAACGCGGCCTTGCGGCCGGCCCAGAACAGGTTGCGCTCGGCCTCGGAATTGGAAATCTGCAGCGTCACCGAGCCGCAGCCTCTTGCGATGCTCTCGACCCGGGTGATCAGCTCGTCGACCTCGATCTTGGGCCCGTCGAGCTCGATGATGAGCAGCGCCTCGACATCGAGCGGATAGCCGGCATGGACGAAGGCCTCCGCGGCATGGATCGCGGGCTTGTCCATCATCTCCATGCCGCCGGGGATGATGCCGGCGCCGATGATGCGCGCCACGCATTCGCCGGCCGCCTCGACTTGCGCGAAGCCGACCATCAGCGCGCGCGCCGTCTCCGGCTTCTGCAGGATGCGCACCGTGATCTCGGTGATGACGCCGAGCAGGCCTTCCGAGCCGGTGATGACGCCCATCAGGTCATAGCCGGGATTCTCGCACCCCTTGCCCCCGATGCGCAGGATCTCGCCGCTCATCAGCACGATCTCGCAGCCGAGCACGTTGTTGGTGGTCATGCCGTATTTCAGGCAGTGCACGCCGCCGGAATTTTCCGCCACGTTGCCGCCGATCGAGCAGGCGATCTGGGAGGACGGATCCGGCGCGTAATAGAAGCCGGCATGCGCGACCGCCTGGCTGATGGCGAGATTGGTGACGCCTGGCTCGGTGACGACGACGCGGTTGTCGAAATCGATCTCGCGGATGCGCTTGAACTTGCCGAGGCCGAGCAGCACGCCGTCCTCGAGCGGCAGCGCGCCGCCGGACAGCGAGGTGCCGGAGCCGCGCGGCACCACCTTGATGCCCTGCGCGGCGCAATATTTCAGGATGAGCGAGACCTGCTCGGTCGTATCCGGCAACACCACGACCATCGGCGGCTGCCGATAGGCGGTCAGCCCGTCGGATTCATAGGCCCGCATTTCGGCAGGCGTATCAATCACGCCCTCGCCCGGCACGATGGCGCGCAAGGCGGCGACGATTTCGCTGCGACGCGCCAGCACGGCCTGGTCGCTGGCGGGCATCATGATGGCCATTTTAAGAAGCCCTCGTCCGACGGATGGAATTATCTCGGCAAATCAATCATGTCTTGCCGTCCTTGGGTAGGTCCTCCGAAGGTCCCATTGCTTTGTTGCAGCGCAAGTTCTCTCTGGGGCAAGTCTGCTAGCAGGAAACCTGTCAAAGTTTCGCGGCTTGTCCCCTTGCAATGGACCTGCCAAAACCACGACCCTCCATCTGACCCGGGAAGAGACGAAGAGCACACTTATGACAAAACTGACTTTCGGCGCGCTGACGATCCTCACCGTCATTGCCACCGCACCCGCCGCGATGGCGCAGGATGTCGCGGCCGGCAAGACTTCGTTCAACAAGTGCCTGGCCTGCCACGCGATCGGCGAAGGCGCCAAGAACAAGGTCGGCCCCGAGCTCAACGGCCTCAACGGCCGCAAGTCGGGCACGGTAGAGGGCTATAGCTACTCGGACGCGAACAAGAATTCCGGCATCACCTGGGACGAGGCCACGTTCAAGGAATACATCAAGGACCCCAAGGCCAAGATCCCCGGCACCAAGATGGCGTTCGCCGGCATCAAGAACGAGACCGAGATCAACAATCTCTGGGCCTTCCTTGCCCAATACGACAAGGACGGAAAGACCAAGCAGTAAGCGCGCAAGAGGCGGCCGCTAGAGCTTCGGTTCTGATTGGATCAGAGCCGAAAGCTCTAGCTTTCTTATTTAGACGCGTTTTCTTCCCGCGAAGCGGTTTCCACTTCGCTCGAAACGCTTTAGTCGGCGGCCGCCTGCGCCGGGGCGATGTTTCCGATCATCGTCTCGATCTCCGCCTTCACGAGATCCGGCACGGCGTTCTGCACCATGTGGCCGAGATCGGGCAGCACGATCAGCTTTGCATTTGGCACCGCCGCGGCGAACGGGCGCGCGTGGATGCTGGTTCTCACCGTCTTGTCGGGCTCGCCGGCGATGATCGTGACCGGCGCATTGATCTCGCCATAGCGCGCGACTTGCGCGGCAACCGACTCTTTCAGCGTCACCAGATCATAGGCATTGGCGATGAACTCGCGCGGGCGCAGCAAGAGCGGCGTCGCCGAGTCCTGCACGAATCCGTCCGGCATCGTCTGCGGCAGGAACACGTTGCGCGCCCCGGCTTCGGTGACGAAATAGCCGAGCGGCAGCGTGATCGTGTAGGCGAGCAGCGGGCCGATGACTGGCGTTGCGATGATCTCGTTGTAGCGCCCGACGCCCCCGCGCCAGGGATGCGTGACGGGCGCGAGCATCACGAGACCCGCAACGCGGTGCGGATGATCGAGCGCGATCCGCGCGCCGAGCGCGCCGCTCCAGGAATGCACCACGAAGACCGCGCGATCGATCCCGAGCTTGCCAAGCGCCTCGTCGATCATGCGCGCCTGGATCTGCGGCGTCGAATCCTGCCGGCTCGCGCGCGGGCTCCAGCCATGGCCGGGACGGTCGATCAGAATCACGCGGTGATCCCTGGCGAGGAGATCGCCGAGCGGCCGCCGCATCGCTTCGAGATTGGAGCTCGCGCCGTGCAGCATCACGATCGGAGGACCGGAATCGCGTGGGCCGATGTCGACGAGATGAAGCCTCGCGCCATCGACCTCGATCATGCGGCCCTGCGGCGGAAAGGCACGCTGCACGGCGACGACCCCGGCCTGCGTGAGCAGCGCCAGCAGAACCAGCGCCGTCACGACTGACATCACGATCATGGAGAGAATCCGGGTGATCCTGGGCACGGGGCAGTTACGGGTCTGATCGGGCGGCAGTTTCGCCGCCGGCAGTCAGCGCTTCCACTGAAAATGCAGGGGCTGTGGATATGTGCATAATTGTCGATCGAGAAAACTCAACGAAATCAGAGCTATTCCAAGCGGCACGCAAGCTTCGGACCAGCTTCATGCAGGCGTCATCGCGGCTTCCATATAATCGCCACGGTCGGTTCCGCCATCTAGGCGCGGATGGGCGCCGATCCTCCTCGCAGCTTAGGGGATGCGGGAAAGACCGGCAGGATATGTCCTGGTTTGAACCGGAGAATTTTTGATGAGCTTCAGATCGAACGACACTGCAATCGACGAAATCGTCGCGAGCTGCAACGGCGACCTGCGCGGTGCCGTGCGGGCGCTGCTGCTGATCAACGAGCATCTCGAGGCGGAGCTTGCAAGAGCTTACGCCGCAGCCGCCGACCGCGGCCTGGTCGAGCGCGGCAGCAGCGTCCTGCATTGAGGACCGGCTAGTTCGCCCCGTCCTCTTCTTTTTCCTGCTCGGGCGTGACCGGGGGGCAGACGCGGATCGTCGACCGGGCAAGCTTGGCATCGGCCCTGGACTTGTAGGGACCGTCGCCGAACCAGATGTCGCCGATGATGACCGGATTGCTGGTCACGATGGCGCATTTGCCGGTGGCGCGGTTGCCGACCACCCAGAACAGTCCGTCGGCGAGGCTCACCGTTCCCGACGCGAGCAGCAATACAGCTGCAACCACCAAACGCTTCATGGCTTTCGCTCCTGCCATGCAGGTAGGCCTGCAACAGGCCCCGCAATAGTCCTTGCGACGCCTTGGCTCGGGTCGTGGTTAATCCGCGCCGGCCGCGATCGCTCGAGAAATCATCGACTTATAGCTAGATGTCGCGGCCTTCGACCTTCTCGGTCAGCGCCTTGACCTGATCGGGGATCTTTTCCAGGTGCGGATTGACGGCGAGCGCCTTGCGATAGGCCTCGAGCGCGCGCTTCTCGTCCCCGACCTCCTGCATGATCATGCCAAGGCCGGCGAGCGCGCCGAAATGGCGCGGTTCCCGGATCAGCACTTGCTGGATGTCCGCGAGCGATCGGCCATAGTCGTTCTGCATGTAATAGAGCGTCGCCCGCCGGTTCCAGGCCTCGATGTAATCGGGCCTGAGCTTGATGACGGAATCCAGCAGCTTGATCGCGACGTCGATCTTCTTGGCATCGACCGCGGTCTTGGCGCGCGACATCAGGAGCGCGGCGGTGTCGCTCGGGGTCTGCAGCCAGATCGCCCAGATCCGCGCCTCGACATGCTTGGCGCTGGCCTCGTCGGGCGCCGCCTTCAGCGCGCCGAACAGGAAATCGAGATTCTTGCTGCGGTCGACCTTCGGCAGCTTTGACGGCGCCTCAGGCAGCTTCTTCTGCTTGCCGGGCGGCTCGACCTGCTGGGCCAGGGCGGCCGGCGCAAGGCCGGCGGTTCCCAGCACGAGGGCCAGACACAGGGTGCGCGCGAAACGGAATCTCACTGCCATGTTGAAAGTCTAAACGCGCAAAGCCGCCCTTGCAAAGCAAAGGCGGCGTCAAACTCGTGTGAGACCGTGGTCTTGCGGGCGCGCAGCGGCGCCCAGCGGGGATCGGCCGCTCAGGTCAGCCCTGGCGCGCCTTGAAGCGGCGCTGCACCTTGTTGATCACATAGACCCGGCCCTTGCGGCGGACCAGGCGATTGGCGCGATGGCGACCGCGCAGCGATTTCAGCGAGTTACGGACCTTCATGGCAGAATCCTGAACGTTCGAAAGGCCGTGTTCGGCACTACCGTTTCGGCACGCGCGAATGTGGCAAAATGAGATTTTCCCCGCCGGCGGACCAGCCGCCCGGGACGGGGCGGTTCTTAAGGCATGGCGGGAGGTGATGTCAATGTTAACTGCCCCACGCTCCCGCAAATCCGTGAAAACAACCCCATGCACAGTAGAAGCGGCCAGATCGGCCCGATCCGGCGCATGGGAGGTCAGGCCCGGCAAAGACTTTCGCCGCCAGAGCTTTCGCCGCCACCAGCGCCTTGCCAAATTCGTTATATACTATAATCAATTCGGCAACCCGTCGGGAGGACACCATGCCAAAGCTGCAGCTGCCTGATATCGACAAAGTCGTCGCGATCGACATCCACACCCATGCCGAGGAGCCCTGCGGCACCCATCCCGACGACGGCTATGACGATTTCCAGGCGCAGATGGCGGAGTATTTCAAGTCGCCGCACAAGCATCCGCCGACGGTGCCGGAGACCGCGGCCTATTACCGCTCCAAGAACATCGCCGCGGTGATCTTCCCGGTCGATGCCGAGCGCGAGACCGGCTTCCGCCGCTACAAGAACGAGGAGATGCTGGAGATCGCCTCCGACCATCTCGACGTGCTCATCCCCTTCGTCTCGATCGACCCGCACAAGGGCAAGCTCGGCGCGCGCGAGGCGCGCAAGCTGATCGAGGAATACGGCGTGCGCGGCTTCAAATTCCACCCGACCATGCAGGGCTTCTACGCCAACGACCGCATGGCCTATCCGCTCTACGAAGAGATCAACAATGGCGGCGCGATCGCGCTGTTCCACACCGGCCAGACCGGCGTCGGCTCCGGCATGCCCGGCGGCATGGGCATGCGGCTGAAATATTCCAACCCGATGTACATGGACGATGTCGCGGCCGATTTCCCCGACCTCAAGATCATCCTCGCCCACCCCTCTTTCCCCTGGCAGGAAGAGGCGCTCTCGGTCGCGACCCACAAGCCGAACGTCTACATCGACCTCTCCGGCTGGTCGCCGAAATATTTCCCGCCGATCCTGGTGCGCTACATCAACTCGATTCTGCAGGACAAGATGCTGTTCGGCTCGGACTGGCCGGTGATCACGCCGGACCGCTGGCTGTCGGATTTTGCCAAGATCGAGATCCGCGACGAGATCCGGCCGAAGGTGCTGAAGGCGAACGCAAGGAAACTGCTGGGGATCTAGTCCAGCGTGATGAGATTAGGCTGACTCCTACAACGGAGGCGCACTCCCTCTCCCGCTTGCTTGCGGGCGCTTGCGGGAGAGGAGATGGGACAGTCACCAAGAGGAGAAAGCCCTCACCCGGCGCTTCGCGCCGACCTCTCCCGCAAGCGGGAGAGGTGAACGAGACCTCAGACCTGCGCCAAGCCGCCGTCGACGAAGACCTCGCCGCCGGTCATGTAGCTGCTGTCCGCGGACGCCAGGAATGCGGCCACTGCTCCGGTCTCGCTGGGGTCACCGACGCGCCCGATGGGCGTCGTGTTGCCGAGTGCATCGAATGCTTCCTCGCCCACGACCTCCAGCGCCAGCTCCGTCTTGGTCGGCCCTGGCGACAGCACGTTGACGCGGATGCCCGTGCCGCGCAGGTCCTGCGCCCAGCTGCGCGCGAGATTGCGGATCGCCGCCTTGGTCGCGCTGTAGATGCTGAACTGCGGCGTCCCCATCACGCCCGTGCTCGATCCGGTCAGGATGATCGACGATCCCCTGCGCATCAGCGGCAGGGCTTTCTGCACGGTGAACACCAACCCTTTCACGTTGACGTCGAAGATCTGGTCGTAATGCTCGACCGTGATCTGGCCGAGCGGCGCAAACGCGCCGGTCCCGGCATTGGCGAACAGGACGTCGACGTTGCCGCGTTCGGCTTTCACCGTCGCATACAGCCGGTCGAGGTCGGACAAGTCGGTGACCGATCCCCTGACGGCGCGCGCCGAAGACCCCAGCTGCGCGAGCGCAGCATCGAGCGGCTCCTGCCGCCGCCCGAACAGATAGACGAATGCGCCCTCATCGACGAACCGTTTGGCGGCTCCGAGCCCGATGCCAGTCCCGCCGCCCGTCACCACCGCCGTCTTGCCTTGTAGTCTGCTCATGATGTGCTCCCTTCATTGAGGTTGCACTGAGCTGGCGGCGTACCCACCTATCGACAAGTATGCACCTTTTGGTAAGTACCCAAAAAAATGTCAGATCGTTCAGACCCCATCTCCCCGCCGGCGCAAGCTGAAGCAGACGTCCAACTTTGCACGCCGACTTTGCCCGGCTTCACCTGCGGCCTCGACGCGACCCTGCGGGTCGTCTCGGGCAAGTGGAAGCCGCTGATCCTGTACTTCGTTGCTCAGGACGGACCGACCCGTTACGGCGAGCTCCGGCGCGCCATACGCGACGTCAGCGACAAGGTGCTGATCCAGCAGCTGAAGGAGCTGGAGGCCGATGGCCTCGTGAAGCGGACCGACTACAAGGAGGTGCCTCCGCGGGTGGATTATAGCCTCACGCCCTTGGGTCACAGCCTCGCCCAGGCTCTCGTGCCGCTTTGCACATGGGGCACCGAGCACATGGCGGAGGTCAGCCGGGTATTCGCCGAGCGGGAGGGCTGGACGCGGCCAGGACGTCGGCCGACCGTGTAGCTTGCGCGGCTTCGTCCGTGGTGCTCCGCCCCCGATCGCAGCGCTTTGGCGCAACTCGCCTCGAGTCCGGCCTGGGCCAGAAGTTGTTCTTGCTCGGAGTTCGTATCTTGGCGTTTCATCGCGCAGCGCGCGCGATCTTGAGCTAGACTGGAGCACCTTAGCGCTGAAGACGAGAGCCGGGAGGAGCCCATGGATATCGGGGCCTGGCTGTGCGGTCTGGGGCTGGGACAGTACGAGCAGGCGTTCCGGGAGAACGACATCGATGCCGAGGTCCTCATGGACCTCACGGCGGAGGATCTGATCGGTCTTGGGGTCGTCTCGATCGGCCATCGCCGCAAGCTGCTCGCCGCCATTGCCGCTCTGCCCGCCGGTTCAATGTCGGCTACTACCATTGCGCCCCTCCCTACCATCACCCCCGGAAACGCTTCGCTTGCACCCGAGGCCGAGCGCCGCCAACTCACCGTGATGTTTGTCGACCTGGTCGACTCGACCGCGCTCGCGGCACGGCTCGATCCGGAGGAAATGGCCGAAGTCCTGCGGACCTATCAGAACGCGGTGACGGGCGCGATCGGAAGGTTCGAAGGGCATGTCGCGAAGTACATGGGCGACGGTGTCCTGGCCTATTTTGGCTATCCGCGCGCCCACGAAGATGAGGCCGAACGCGCGGTGCGGGCCGGCCTCGCCGCGGTCGCGGCGGTCCATAGTCTGGCATCGGCGCATGGTGAGATGCTGGCGGTCCGCATCGGCATCGCGACCGGCCCGGTCGTTGTCGGTGAGCTGATCGGCGAAGGCGCGGCGCGCGAGGAGACGGTGGTCGGCGACACGCCGAACCTTGCCGCGCGCCTGCAAACCCTGGCCGAGCCCGACACCGTGGTGATCTCCACACGCACCCGAGAGCTCATTGGCGGCCTGTTCGAGCTCGCCGAGCTCGGCCTGCAGATCTTAAAGGGATTTCCCGATCCCCTGCGCGCGTGGCGTGTGGTCGGCGAAGGCGCCGCCGAGAGCCGGTTCGAGGCGTTGCACGGCGCAGGCCTGACGCCGCTGGTCGGTCGCGACCATGAGATCGGTCTCCTGCTCGAGCAGTGGGAGCGCGCCAAAGAGGGGGAGGGCCAGGTGGTGCTGCTGGCGGGCGAGCCTGGTATCGGCAAGTCGCGCCTCGTGCGGGCGCTGCGCGAGCGACTTGAAAACGAGCCGCATACGGCCCTGAGCCACTACTGCTCATCGCACCATCAGACCAGTCCGCTGCATCCGGTGATCGGCCTGTTGGAGCGGGCGGCAGGATTTGCCGCGGACGATCTCGTCGCGACGCGGCTCGACAAGCTCGAGGCGCTGCTTGCGCTATCGAGCGATGATGTTCCCGTGGTGGCCCCGCTGCTCGCGGCATTGCTGTCGCTCGAGGCCGGTGCGCGCTACCCGCCGCTCGACCTGAGCCCGCATCGGCAGAAGGAGCGGACGCTCGAGGTGTTAGTCGATCAGGTCTTGGGCCTCGCAACACGCCGTCCCGTCCTTGCCCTGTACGAGGACGTGCACTGGGCAGATCCGACCTCGCTCGAGCTGCTCGATCTCCTGATCGACCGGGTGCAAGGCGCCCCCGTGCTCGTCCTCATCACCTTCCGGCCCCAGTTCGAGCCCTCCTGGACACGCTATGCCCATGTCACCGCGCTGACCCTCAGCCGATTGAGCCGCCGTCAGGGAGCGGCCATCGTTGGTCGGCTGAGCGGTGGCAAGGCGCTACCTCCTGCGGTGCTCGATCAGATCGTCGCCAAGACGGACGGCGTGCCGCTGTTCGTCGAAGAGCTGACGCGGACGGTGCTGGAGACCAACCTGCTCCGCGATGAGGGCGACCACTACGCGCTCGCAGGACCGCTGCCGCCGATGGCGATTCCGGCCACGCTCCAGGAGTCGCTGCTGGCCCGCCTCGAACGGCTGGCTCCGGCCCGTGAGGTCGCCCAGGTCGCGGCCGCGATTAGCCGGGAATTCTCTCATGAACTGCTCGCGAGGACGACGGCGCTTCCAGAGAGCGAACTACAGGCTGCGTTGGACGACCTCGTCGGCTCGGGCCTGGTGTTCCGGCGCGGGACGCCGCCCCTGGCGACCTACAGCTTCAAGCACGCGCTCGTGCAGGACGCCGCCTATGCGACGCTGGTGCGCGCGAAGCGGCAGCGCTTGCACGCCCGGATCGCCGCCGCGCTCGAGCAGCATTTTCCGGAGACAGTGCAGGCGCAGCCCGAGCTGCTGGCCCATCATTATTCGGAAGCAGGCCTGGCCGAACCGGCGATCGACTATTGGCTGAGGGCGGGGCAACGAGCGATCGCTCGCTCGGCGATGACCGAAGCGGTGGCGCAGTTGCGAAACGGCTTGAATCTGCTCAAGGGTGTCCCCGAGGCCGATCGGAGCCGGCGCGAGCTTGACCTCCAGATAACCTTGGGCGTGGCGCTGATGGCCACGCAGGGCTGGGCAGCACCCGAAGCGGGACGCGCCAACGCCCGGGCTCGCGAACTCTGCGAGCAGATCGGGGCCACTTCCCAACTCTGGCCCGTGCTCTACGGTCAATGGGTATTTCACGGCGTACGCGCCGAGCACACAGCGGCGCGCGAAGTGGCAGACGAGTTTCTGCGCCGGGTGCAGGACCATCAAGAGACCTCCGCAACCCTCGTGGCTCACCGCGTCAGCGGGACCGGTTCCTTCTGGCGCGGCGAGGTGGCTGCTGCCCGCAGCCATTTGGAGCAGGCGCTCGCTCTCTATGACCCGGAGCGGCATCGCTCCCTCGCCTTTCTCTACGTGCAGGATCCGCGCGTTGCGGCCTTGTCGGGGATCTCATGGACATTGTTTGCGCTAGGCTATCCGGAGCAGGCCCGGGCGCGGAGCCACGAGGCGCTCGACTCCGCCCGCGAACTCGCTCACCTCAACACGCTGGGATACGCCCTGTTGTTCTCGTGCTTCTTCGAGCAGTACCGCGGCGCGTGGCGAGAGGCACAGGAACGAGCCGAGACACTCGTCGAGCTCTCGACGGAGCAGAACTTTCCGCATTTTCTCGCGGCAGCCACGGTGATCCGGGGATGGGCCTTGACTCAGTCGGGTGAGCTGGAGACAGGGCTCGCGCAACTTCTGCGGGGCCTTCCCGCGTGGCGCGCCACCGGAGCTGGGCTCTATGAGCCTTATTTCCTCGGTCTTCAGGCCGAGGTGCTCGGCCGTTCCGGCGCGGCGGAAGAAGGCTTGGATCTGGTCGCACAGGCGCTGCACCGAGTGGAAGAAACCGGTGAGCGATGGTTCGAGGCCGAGCTGCATCGGATGACAGGCGAGCTGATGCTGCGGCTGCCTAACGCCGATGCGAGGGCCGCGGGAGCACGGTTCGGCATTGCGGCTGCAACCGCGCGCCAGCAGGGCGCCAAGCTGTGGGAGTTGCGTGCGGCGACACGCCTCGCTCAATCGTGGAAAGAACAGGGTCGGTGCGGTGAGGCGCACGACCTGCTGAGTCCACTCTACAGCCAGTTCACCGAGGGCTTTGGGACGCCGGATCTGCAGGCTGCCAGCGCAGTGCTTCGGGAGACCATTGCCAGCTCCGAGCCGAAGAAGCCGATCCCACGTTCCGGCAGTTAATTCCGCATTCGGGCATGGGGATCTCTTGGCCAGATCGTCTGTGGATCTCGTCGGTTTTGCTCCCATAGGGCCGGACCGGACCTGGAGAGCGTTGCACCGCGCGGTTATCTATTCGAGTGCCTGCTCCCAGGAATTGCCGTTTTCCCGCAGTCGTTCGTGACGTTTTATCGCGCTTCGCTCAGACCGTTTTGCGGTAGGCTGATGTACCTGGTGCTGAGACAAGAGCCGGGAGGCCCCCATGGACGTCATGGCTTGGCTGTGCAGTCTGGGGCTGGGACAGTATGAACAGGCGTTCCGCGAGCATGACATCGATGCCGAGGTCCTCATGGACCTCACGGCTGAGGATTTGATCGGGATCGGCGTCGTCTCGATCGGTCATCGCCGCAAGCTGCTCGCCGCCATTGCCGCTCTGCGCGACGGCTCAATTTCGGCGAGGACTCCCGCCAACGCCGCGAGCGCTGCTATCTCCTGGAAGGCCTCGCTTGCATCCGAGGCCGAGCGCCGCCAACTCACCGTGATGTTTGTCGACCTGGTCGACTCGACCGCGCTCGCGGCACGGCTCGATCCGGAGGAAATGGCCGAAGTCCTGCGGACCTATCAGAACGCGGTGGCCGGCGCGATCGGAAGGTTCGAAGGGCATGTCGCGAAGTACATGGGCGACGGTGTCCTAGCCTATTTTGGCTATCCGCGCGCCCACGAAGATGAGGCCGAACGCGCGGTGCGGGCCGGCCTCGCCGCGGTCGCGGCGGTCCATAGTCTGGCATCGGCGCATGGTGAGACGCTGGCGGTCCGCATCGGCATCGCGACCGGCCCGGTCGTTGTCGGTGAGCTGATCGGCGAAGGCGCGGCGCGCGAGGAGACGGTGGTCGGCGACACGCCGAACCTTGCCGCGCGCCTGCAAACCCTGGCCGAGCCCGACACCGTGGTGATCTCCACACGCACCCGAGAGCTCATTGGCGGCCTGTTCGAGCTCGCCGAGCTCGGCCTGCAGATCTTAAAGGGATTTCCCGATCCCCTGCGCGCGTGGCGTGTGGTCGGCGAAGGCGCCGCCGAGAGCCGGTTCGAGGCGTTGCACGGCGCAGGCCTGACGCCGCTGGTCGGTCGCGACCACGAGATCGGTCTCCTGCTCGAGCACTGGGAGCGAGCCAAAGAGGGCGAGGGCCAGGTGATCCTGCTCGGAGGCGAGCCTGGCATCGGTAAGTCACGCCTCGTGCGGGCGCTGCGCGGGCGACTGGAACATGAGCCGCATACGCCTCTGAGTCACTACTGCTCACCGCACCATCAGACCAGCCCACTCTATCCGGTGATCGGGCTTTTGGAGCGGGCAGCGGGCTTTGCTGCGGACGATCCCGCTGCAACCCGGCTCGACAAACTCGAGGCGCTGCTTGCGCTATCGACCGAACACGTCATCGCGGTGGCTTCGCTGCTCGCGGCGTTGTTATCGCTGGAGACAGATGCGCGTTACCCGCTGCTCGACATGAGCCCGCATCGGCAGAAGGAGCGGACGCTCGAAGTTCTGGTCGATCAGGTGCTCGGTCTCGCAACGCGCCGGCCCGTGCTGGCGCTGTACGAGGACGTGCACTGGGCAGATCCAACCTCCCTTGAGCTGCTCGATCTTCTGATCGACCGGGTGCAGCGCGCCCCGGTGCTGGTCCTCATCACCTTCCGGCCCGAGTTCGTGCCGCGCTGGACGCGCTATGCCCACGTCACCTCGCTGACCCTCAGTCGGTTGAGCCGCCGGCAGGGCGCAGCAATGGTCGCGCGGCTGAGCGGTGGTAAGGCTCTGCCGCCTGCGGTGCTCGATCAGATCGTCGCCAAGACGGACGGCGTGCCGCTGTTCGTCGAGGAGCTGACGCGGACGGTGCTGGAGACCAACCTGCTCCGCGATGAGGGCGACCATTACGCGCTCGCCGGGCCGCTGCCGCCCATGGCCATCCCAACCACGCTCCAGGAGTCGCTGTTGGCCCGGCTCGACCGGCTGGCCCCCGCTCGTGAGGTCGCCCAGGTCGCGGCTGCGATTGGCCGGGAATTCTCTCATGAACTGCTCGCGAGGACGACGGCGCTGCCGGAGAGCGACCTGCAGGCGGGGTTGGATGACCTCGTCGGTTCGGGCCTCGTGTTCCGGCGCGGCACGCCGCCTCAAGCGACCTACAGCTTCAAGCATGCACTCGTGCGGGACGCCGCCTATGCGACCCTGGTGCGGGCGAAGCGGCAGCGCTTGCACGCCCGGATCGCCGCCGCGCTCGAGCAGCATTTTCCGGAGACAGTGCAGACGCAGCCCGAGCTTCTGGCCCATCACTACACGGAGGCAGGATTGGCCGAACCGGCGATCGACTATTGGCTGAAGGCGGGACAAGCAGAGATCGCGCGGTCGGCCACAGCAGAGGCGATCACGCAATTGACCAAAGGGCTCGACTTGATTCCTGCTCTCCCCGACGACGCCCCACGATGGAGGCGGGAGCTCGAGCTGCAAATCGCGCTCGGCGTCGCCTTGATGGCGGCAAAGGGCTGGGCCGCACCGGAGGTCGGCCGGACCAACGCACGGGCCCGAGACCTGTGCGAGCGCCTCGGCGAGACGTCGCGGCTCTTTCCCGTTCTCTATGGGAAGTGGGTTTTTCACGTCGTACGGGCGGAGCTCGAGGCCGGTCGAACTGCAGGCGAGGATTTGCTCCGCCGCGCCCAGGCACAGAACGATGCTGCCGCCGAAACCATCGGCAATCGCATCGTCGGAACCGCTGAATTGCTTCGCGGCGAGTTGACAGCTGCGCGCGCCCATTTGGAGCGGACGCTCGCCCTCTACGATCCGACCGCTCACGGGTCGCTTGCCTTCCTGTTCGCGCAGGATCCCAGTGTGGCGGGACTTTCCGTTCTATCCTGGGCACTGTTTGCCCTCGGCTATCCTGAGCAGGCTCAGGCGAGGAGCCGAGAGGCACTGAGCGGCGCGAAGGAGTTGTCCCACCGCAACACCCTCGGCTATGCCCTACTGTACGGCTGCATCCTGTCGCAGCTTTGCCAGAATCACGACGAGGCGGGCGATCGGGCGAATGCGCTGATCGCACTGGCAGCCGAGCAGGATTCCCCACACTTCCTCGGAGCCGGTATCATCATTCGCGGTTGGACGCTGGCCGAGGCTGGAGATCTTCGGGCCGGTCTCGCGCAGATCCGAGACGGGCTTTCGATGTGGCAGGCCACCGGAGCAGGCTTCCTCGTGCCCTATTTCCGAAGTCTGTTTGCCGAGGTCCACGGCCGGTCCGGTGCAGTGAACGAGGGCCTGGATATTATTAGCGAGGCGCTGCACCGCGTGGAAGAAACCGGCGAGCGATGGTTCGAGGCCGAGCTGCACCGGATGATGGGCGAGCTGATACTACGGCTGCCGAACGCCGATGCGAGCGCCGCGCAAGCTCGGTTAAGCCATGCCGCGGCAATTGCGCGCCAGCAGGGCGCCAAGCTCTGGGAGTTGCGCGCAGCAACACGCCTCGCAGGATTGTGGAGAGAACAGGATCGGTATGCCAAGGCACAAGACCTGCTCGCACCACTCTATCGCCAGTTCACGGAGGGTTTTGCGACCCCGGACCTACAGGCGGCCAGGGTAGTACTTCGAGAGATCACCGCCCGCTCCGAGACGACGACGGATTCCAAATACCCGTAGGGATGCAAGCGCCTGGCCGATCCGACCTCGACCTCGTGTGTTGAGCAGTGGCGCGCTGCCGTTCATGCGCACGCCTCCAAGCGGAGTTCTTGTGACCACAACGGCCTGGCCGCCGGGGCGAAGCCGCCCCATGGCGGCTTCGTCCATGCCAACACCTGGTTCGATCAGCCTTTTTGAACGGCGGCTGCGGCCTTGCGGATGACGTCGATGACGAGGTCGGGCTGCGACAGCATGGTGACATGGCTGCTGTCGGTCTCGATCGTGGTGGCGTTGATGCGCTTGGCCAGAAAGCGCTGAAGATCGGGATGCACGGTCTGGTCCTTGCGGGCGAGGATGTACCAACTCGGCTTCGTCTTCCAGGCGACCTCATCGAGATCTTGCTGCTCGAGCAGGTCGGCGGCGGGCGGGTAGTGGGTCGCCCACACCAGCTTCTGCTCCTGCTCGGGAAGATCTCCAGCAAAGTACTTGACACCTTCCGGCCTGATCCAGACGCGTCCGCCTGCGACCTCGATCTGGGAGAATATCTCCGTGGGGTATTTGTTGAGCTCGCTCTGTACGGTCTCGTGAACATCCGGAACGACGGCGGCGATGTAAACAAGGCCAGCGACGCGCTCGTCGGTCCCCGCGCCGGTGATGGTGGCGCCTCCGTACGAATGACCGACGAGGATTGCGGGGCTGTTGACCCGCCCCAGCGTGCGCTTCACGGTCGCGACGTCATCGGTATAGCTATTGAGCCCGTACTGGACGGCGATCACTTGGTGACCGTCGGCCTGCAGGGTGGGGATGACCTTGCTGAAGCATGAGCCGTCGGCCCAGAGGCCGTGACAGAACACGATACTGGGCTTGGAGGTTGTCGACATTTTCTTTCTTGTCCCTTGGTGGTTGGAAACTGCGCGAAGCTAAATCCTCCTTCTGTTGATGACTAAGACCTTGTAGGCTCGGAGCTATGCCTTGGAGATATACGAGGGCAAATGGAACTTCGGCACTTGCGCTACTTCGTTGCCGTCGCGGAGGAAGGCAGCTTGTTGACCGCTGCCCAGCGGCGACTGAACACCTCGCAGCCGTCCTTGAGCCGGCAGATTCGCGATCTGGAAAACGAAGTTGGCGTACAATTATTCGAGCGCCAGGCGCGCGGCGTGACGCTGACGGCCGCAGGAAAAGTGTTTCTCGATCACGCACGGCTGGCGCTGTTGCAGGTCGAGGCGGCGATGGATGGCGCTCGGCGGACGGCCGAGCCGCAAAGACCCGTGCTGTCGATGGGCTTCCTGGTCGGATTGGAGGTGACTTGGCTGCCTCATCTATTGCGGATCCTCCGCGAGGACGCACCCGAGGTCGAAGTCACGCTGTGTACTCTATCTTCGCCAGAAATCGCCCTCGCATTGATGCGGGGAAAGTTGGACGTCGGTTTCCTACGGCCTGAAAAGGAAAGCGCCGGTCTGGTCTTCAAGACGCTGGCGAAGGAGCCCTTGATCGCCGTGCTGCCGGCCGACCACCGTTTGGCATCGCGCAAGAAGATTCGGCCGCAGGATCTCGCTCGGGAAGTCTACGTCAGCTCGGCAAGAACCTCTCCGGTGCTCCAAGCCGTCATTCAAGACTACGCAACAAGGGCGGGAATCACGCTCAAGGCAAAGTACGAAGGCGAAAACATATCTTCGGCCATGTCGCTGGTCGCGTCCACGGGCGGAGTTAGCCTGGTTCCCCTCTATGCGCAGAACATGCTGGCACCCAACGTTGTCGCCAGAGCGCTCGACGGGGGAACGCCAACGGTCGATTTAGCCTTGGGATACAACCAGGCAAATTCCTCACCGTTGCTGCATCGGCTGTTGTCTCGCGCAGACGAATTGATCGCAAACGTTCAGAACCAGAGCATCATCCGCTATGTCGAGGTTCAATAATTTGGGATGCGGAAAGTCCGATGAAGTCGACTAGGCGGTGTTCGCTTCAAACCTCAAACACCAGTTCGTGCCGGCAACAACCAGCGAAACACAACGATCGCGGCACCCGCGCCGATGACCTCTGCCGCGATGAAGCCGATGACATCCTGGGGCCTTATGCCTGCGAATGAGTCGGTAAAAGCGCGTGCGATGGTCACCGCTGGATTGGCAAAGTCGGTCGCTGTGAACCAGAAGGCACCGCCGATGTAAGCGGCGACAACGCCAGCAACTGATGCCGGACGAAGCCGTGAGCAAACCCACACCGCTCCGAGCAGTCCGAATGTCGAGACGAACTCGCTCAACAAATTGGAAAAGCCGCTTCGGTCGTTGACCGAGAAGGAAAAGACCGGCGCTGCAAACATTGCATTCGCCACACCCACTCCCAACAAGGCGCCGACGAGTTGAACGGGAACGTATGAAATTCCCGTTCGAAGCGGCAAATCGCCTCTGATGACGAGCGTGGCGGTCACCAGGGGATTAAAATGAGCCCCGGACACAGGACCCAACCATTCAATCAGCGCATATAGCGCCGCCGCCGTCGCAAGTGCATTGGCAATGAGCGCGACAGCCGTGTTGCCGCTGGCCAGCCGGGCCCCGAGAATGCCGGAGCCCACCACGGCCATCAGCAGAAAGCAGGTCCCGAGTCCCTCCGCCGCGAGTCTTTGCGACAAATTGAAGTCGGGAGAAGGGGATTCCGAGCCCTCGCTTGCTGTCACGTCAGACAACCTGAAAGATCTTGTAGGCCACCGCGCCCTCGACGAGATATCCGGTTCCGACGCACACGATGTCGTTCATCCAGGCGTAGGCGGAAGAGCCTGTCTCGAACAACGGCTGCGTTCGGAAATAGTAGCGTGAGGGATCGACCGTGTAGCGCTTGGCCGGATCGGCCATGTCGGCCTTCAGTTCGGGCGGGGTGATCCAGCGTCCGCCATAGGTCATGTAGATCAGTTCGTTGTCGTCAGTACGCAAGGTCAGACGCACGTCGAGAGCCATCTCTCCGTGGGGCCGGAAGAGGGCCCAGTCGCCGCCGCCAGCAAGAACTTCGCCGCGCACGCGCTCTCCGGCGAACGATCCCCCCGCGGCGCCGAATAGAACCCGCCGGCCGACGGGCGTCTCGCCAAAGGAAAGACGTGGATCGAGATCAACGACGATGTCGAACAGCGGCACCGTTTTGATATCGGCAACAGGTTTTATGCGCGGATCCATCGTGCCATTCTCCATTGCGTAAACGTGTGATGCCCCCAGACGACTAGAGAACTTCGCCAAAGAGCTTCCGACGGACCTGATCGGTCGAGACGCCTGACTGCGCGCACAGGGCCGAGAGATCGAAGAAGAAGTATTCGCTTGCAATCAGGTCATTGCGGAAGGTGAAGCGGATAAAGACCGGAAGTTCGGCGCGCTTTCCGTTGGGAGTGACCCCAAAGCGGTCTCCCGTCATGGTCATTCGCACCTCTCCCCAGCAGACCAGCGTCTCGGCGTCGTTGGCGTGGCCGGACAGCACGACGTTGTAATCCGGGAAAGACTTGAAAAACCGCGCCAGCGCCGCCTCGTTTTCCGCAAGTCCCTTTGCGCGGGTGCCGAACGCGGGTCCTTCGAGCACCATGTCCCTGTCGAGAAAGGCAAGTGCAGAGGCGACGTCTTGCCTGCTCTTGGCAACAGCCAGACCCTGCGCCAGCTCGAACATCCGGTCTCCATTCACGGCAACCTCCTCCAGGATGACATACCATCAGCATTTCACATACCATTAGTATGTAATATTCAACTTGCATGTTTCATGTCAAGCGGTATGTAAGTGACCCATGAACAAGGCTGCTAGTGACCAGCGGACGCGCCGTGAGGAATATGCGGAAGCCACCCGGCAAGCGCTGCTTGCTGCGGGGCGGGAAATATTCGCCCGTGAGGGCTATCAGGCCGCGGGCATCGAGGCGATTTCAAGAGCTGCGAGAGTGACGCGCGGTGCGTTCTATCACCACTTCGAGGATAAGAAGGCTCTGTTCGACGCCGTCGTCGTTTCGCTGCAATCGGATGCCGCTGCACGCGTGCAGGAGCTCTCCAAGCGGAAGTCGAAAATTTGGGAGCGGCTCTACACCGGCATCGATGCGTATCTGGATGTTTCGATCGAGCCTGATTACGCGCGAATTGTGGTTCAAGAAGCGCCGGTCGTTCTCGGCCATGCCCGCTTCGCAGAGATCGAAGAGCAGTACCCAATGGCACTCTTGAAGGCGACGCTGAGGGCGCTCAAGCGCGAAGGTGAGCTGGTCTTCGATGATATAGATCTGCTTGGACACATGCTTGACGCGGTCATTTGCGAGCTGTCGATCAAGCTTCCAACGGCGTCCGACCCCAAGAAAACCCGCATTCACGGTCGCAAGATCATAGAGGGGTTGCTGGACGCGTTTCGCCGTAAATAGCGGGCTGCGAGCACTTGGGTCCGTCACGGTTGCAGTGGCAGACGTCCGTTGTTCCTTGGTAGGCTGGGGATGAGGTACCCTGCCGATCAAAGTTGCCCGTGACCGCAACGGCCCGGAAGGACAGCTGATGAGCATCAAAGCCGTCGTCTTCGACGCCTATGGCACGCTCTACGACATCCAGTCGGTCGCTGACGTGACCGAGGATGCGTTTCCCGGCTATGGCGAGATCATCACGCAGGTCTGGCGCATCAAGCAGCTCGAATACACCTGGCTGCGCTCGCTGATGCAGCGCTACCAGGATTTTGACGCGGTCACGCGCGACTCGCTCGCCTATACGCTGCGCGTGCTCGGGCTGGCCTACGAGAACGAGACGTTCGAGCGCGTGATCGGGAAGTATCTGCATCTCGATCTCTATCCGGATGCGGCGGATACGCTTGCGGCCCTGAGACCGCGCAAGCTCGCCATCCTCTCCAACGGCAGCCCGGACATGCTCGATGCGCTGGTGCGCAATTCCGGCCTCGATGCCCTACTCGATGCCACCATCAGCGTGGACGCGAAGAAAATCTTCAAGCCGAGCCCACAGGCCTATGAGTTGATCGGCGAGGTGCTCGGCACCGCGCCTGATGAGGTTCTGTTCGTCTCCTCAAATCCCTGGGACGCCGCCGGGGCGAAATCGTTCGGATTGAAGGTCGCCTGGATCGAGCGGGTGACGCCGGAAGCCATGGCGCTGGCTTGCGTCGAGACCGAACTCGTGGCACCGCTCACCATGTTCAGGGCGATCCGGACCCAGATGGATGAGCTCGGCTTTGCACCGGATCATCGTGTCCGCGCGCTCTCCGAGCTGCCAGGAGTCGCTTAGGGGTCGTCGCCCGCCTGTGAGATTGGAATGAGCTGCCCGGAATGAGCCTGCAATCCGTTCGCGCCTTCTTCGCCGAGAAAGCCCCCGATATTTCCGTCATCGAATCCCCGATCAGCTCCGCGACCGTGGCGCTGGCGGCCGAGGCCTATGGCGTCGAGCCCGGAATGATCGCCAAGACGCTGAGCTTGCGCGTCGGCGAGCGCGTGATCCTGATCGTCGCGAGCGGCACCTCGCGCATGGACAACAAGAAGGTGAAGGCGCAGTTCGGCGGCAAGCCGAAGATGCTGGGCCTGGAGGAAGTCGCCGAGATCACCGGGCACGAGGTCGGCGGCGTCTGCCCATTCGGGCTGAAGTCGCCGCTGCCGGTCTATTGCGACGTCTCGCTGAAGGCGTTCGATGTCGTGGTGCCGGCGGCGGGCTCGACCCACAGTGCGGTGCGCATCACCCCCGATCGCATGGCCGAGCTGACCGCCGCCGAATGGGTGGACGTCTGCGAGGTCAGGCCGCAGGACGGCGCCGGATAACGATGCCTGGTTGCATTGCCGGTCAGGCGGGCTAGCATGGCGGCGATGACCGACGACAAGGTGAAACGACGACTGACCACCGTGCTGTGCGCTGACGTGTACGGCTATTCTCGTCTCATGGAAGCGGACGAGACCGGAACGCTGGAGACCCTCCGCCGCTACCGCGCGGCCATCGCGCGCCTGGTCGAGCGCCATGACGGCCGGATCGTGAACACCTGGGGCGATGCCGTGATCGCCGAGTTCGCCAGCGTCGTCGAGGCCGTGCAATGCGCGGTCGAGATTCAGCAGGAGATCTCCAGCCAGGCTTCGGATGCGTCCCAGGCCAACCCCATGCGGTTTCGCATCGGCATCAACCTCGGCGACGTGATGGTGGACGGCTCCGACATCTATGGCGACGGGGTCAATATCGCATCGCGCCTGCAGGAGCTCGCCGAGCCCGGCGGCGTCGTGATCTCGAGCTCCGTCTACGATCAGGTGCACAACAAACTAGCCGTTGGCTTCGACTGCCTCGGCCAGCGCCCGATGAAGAACATTGCTCCGCTGACCAGTTACCGGCTGACCCTGGGTGGCCAAGTGAGCGGTCAAGTGGGAGGTCAAGCCGCCGGGCCAGGGAGCTTCCCGTTCGAGGAGCGTGCAACGCCCTCAGAGCGAGCGCGGGCTCCGCGGATGGACGACAGGCGCGTGCCGTCGAATGTCGTCTCGGATTGGCTCGCAAGGCTGCCCCGCCCGGTTGCAGCGGCTCTCACGGTGTCGGCCTTCCTGATCCTGATCAATCTGTTCACCAGCAACAGGATCTGGTTTCACTGGCCGGTCGCAGCCATTCTGTTCGGTGTCGTCTTGCGGATGGTGCTCGGACCGCGTCCTCAATCGGGCAGCAGGCCGGAGCGCTGAACGAGGCGGCACGATCGCATGCCGGCGCGCATCTCTCATGCGCTCCTCAGAGCCTAATCGTCATATTCGTAATAAGGACGCGGTTGCCCGTACGGAGGTGGCGGCGGCGCATTGTTAAAGCGCGGCGGCGGCGCGGCACGATTGCGCGGGACCGGCTGCTGCGGTTGAGCCTGGTTGTTCGACTGGAACACGGCACGGCAGCCGCTGGAGAGCTGCGGGGTGTTCTGTTGCAGACACGCCACGATACGGTTCACATCGGGAATCTGATCGCTGCACAGCCGCCACACATCGGGCGTGCAAGCCATCTGCTGTTCCATCGTGCCGCGGTATTCCTGCGCGGACGCAGCGCTCTGCGCCACGATGCCGCCGACCGCAAGCGCCACACCCAGCGCAATCCGCTCTGCTCGCATGTCCAGATCCTTCCCAAGTCTTTCGAATTATCTTCAATCAATGAGACGAGGGCTTGTTCTGGACCAACAACAAAATGTGAAAAGCGCGGCTGGAACCTACTCCACCTTGCCGATCTTCCTCACCGCCGCGATCAGACGCGCGCTGTCGGCGGCGATGAACTGCGCGAAGGCCGGCGCGTCCTGATAGGCGACGAGGCTGCCCGAGGTCTCGAACGCCTTGAGCACATCAGGACTCGTCATCACCTGCGCCATCGCCTCACGCAGGCGGGTCGCGATCGGCGCAGGAAGAGAACTCTGTGCGAAGAGCCCGGCCCAGATGTAAAACTCGACGTCCTTGTAGCCGAGCTCCTGGAAGGTCGGCACGTCCGGGAAGCTCGCGATGCGCTGCGCGCCGCAATTGCCGAGCACGCGCAGCCTGCCGTCGTCGACCTGCGGTTTCAGCGTGCCCGGTGCGGCGGCGATCGCCTGCACGGTGCCGCCGAGGATCGCGGTCAGCGCAGGGCCCGCGCCGCGGAACGGCACGTGCAGCAGCTTGATGCCCGCGCTGCTCGCGAACATCTCCATCGCGACATGCAGCGTGCCGTACGGCCCGGACGAGCCATAGGCGATCTGGCCCGGCCGCGTCTTCGCATCCTCGACGAAATCCTGCGCGGTCTTCCACGGCGCCGAGGCCGGCACCGCGAGCAGCGTCGGATCGGCGAGCACGCGCGCGATCGGCATGAACTGCGAGACCTCGTACGCGACAGGCCGGTCGAACAGCCGGTCGGCCTCGGGGAGCACCGCGAGCGAGGACAGCGTCATCAGCAGTGTGTAACCGTCGGGCTCGGCACGCGCGGCCGCGGCATTGCCGACCGATCCGCCGCCGCCTCCCGCCCGGTTGTCGACGATCACGGGCTTGCCGAGGATCCGCTCCAGGGCCTGTGCCACGGGACGCGCCGCGAGGTCGGCCTGTCCGCCGGCCGGGAACGGCACGATCATGGTGATGTTGCGCGCCGGATAGGCTTGCGCGAACGCGCTCTCCGGTAGGGCTGCCCGCACCAACGGCAATGCCGCAGCGGCGCGCAAGAGATCGCGGCGATCCATGGCGGGCCTCCCCTGATTTTCTTTGTTCACGGGCCAGCCTAACGTAGGGACGGCCAGGAACAAGACGTTTACCGAGCGTTAGCCATGTCCAGGGTGGCCAGGAACGCCGGCCTGCAGCCATTGTTGGCCTTCCAGGGAGTGAGTGATGCACAATCTTGGAACCATCGACGTCGCCTTGGACGAGATGCTGGTGAATCTCGCAGCGATCGTGTTGCGGCTTTCGACGCCCGAATTGACGCGAACGCCGGAAGCGCGGCGCGCGCTGGCGCAATCCGTCCATCAATACGGGGTGTGCGCGGCGCGGTCGAGCGACCCACGCGTTCACGAATTGAAGGCGCAATTGGAGGGGACGCTGAAGCCGAGCCTGCGCGTTGTCGCGAGCCATGGCGTGAAGGTGTCGTAGCGAGATGGTGGGCACGCTTCGCTTTGCCCACGCTACGATGGCTGCGCTTGCGATAGATCTCGTAGGGTGGGCAAAGGCGCGCTCTTCGCGCGCCGTGCCCACCGTCATTCGCCAAACTGGCCTGCGATGTCCCGCATATCCCCTCCCCAATCCACTGGCAGGATGCCCTGGTCGACGTAGCGATGGAAGCTGCTGAGAGACCAATCGCGCACGCGCTTGACGAGGCCGTGCTTCACTGGATTGAAATGAATGTAGTCAACGTGGCGCTCCAGATCGGCATCGTCGCGAATGGCATGCTCCCAGTAGCGGCGCTGCCAGATTCCCTTCTCGCGCTTGAGCAGCTTGCTTGCCGAGCGCTCCTGCGGTTCTATCCCGCGCGAAAAGCCGCCCTTGATCAGATTCCACCGCGACGAAAAATTGACGTCGCGGTCCGGAAGCGACCAAATTGCATGGAGATGATCGGGCAGGATACAGATCGCGATCGTTTCGAACGGGCGGCGTTGCTGGACCGTCTGATAAATTCGCCTCAGGCGATCAACGTGATCCACGAGCAACGTGTTTGAACGATCGGCGAGCACGACTGTGAAGAAGAACATGCTGCCCTGCGCGCGCCGATATCGAGACACTTGTGATCCCCTCGTGTGATCCCCTCGGGCAAAGACGTGGGCACGCTTCGCTTTGCCCACCCTACGATAGTTGGGTTTAGGATAGACTAGCGAGATTCCATAGGCAAAGGCGCGCCTTTCGCGCCCTGCCCCGACCAAACATCAAGGCACTCTCACACCGTTCTTCGGCCGCCGCTTGCACGTGCCGGGCAGCTTCGCTGCGAGGAAATCGGCGAGCGCTTCGACGCGCGCCGGGCGCGGGCCGCCGGGCGGGGTCACGAGGTGCACGGCGCCTTCGGCCTGCTTCCAGTCCTTCAGGATCACTTCGACCTCGCCTGACAAGATCGCTTCACCGACGATGAATTCCGGCAGCTCGGCGATGCCGAGGCCCGCGACCAGCGCCGGCATCACGGCTTCGCCGTTGTTGACGCGAAGCTGGCCGCCCGGGCGCACGCTGGCCTGCTCGCCGGCCGAATTGGTGTAGTGCCAGACGTTGGGCGTGGAGAGATAGGCGTAGCTGAAGCATTTGTGCTCGGCGAGATGCATCGGGTGCGTCGGCCGGCCGTGTTGCTTGAGATAGGACGGCGCGGCGACCGTGTAGCGCGGCATGGTGAAGAGCCGCCGCGCGATCAGCGACGAGTCGGGCAGCCGCGCGATTCGTACCGCCATGTCGAAACCTTCGCCGATCAGATCCACGGTCGCATCGCTCAAATGCAGGTCGACCGAGACCTCCGGATAGGCCTCGAAAAATTCCGGCAGCAGCGGCGCCACCGCCTTGATGCCGAACGTCATGGGGACGGCGAGCCGCACCAGGCCGCGCGGCGCCACCGACTGCGCCAGCGCCTCGTTCTCGGCGGCCTCGCCGTCGGCCAAGAGGCGCGTCGCACGCTCGGCCAGCTTGTGGCCGGCATCGGTCAGCGCGAGCCGGCGCGAGGTCCGGTTGAACAGGCGGGCGCCCAGCCGCTCCTCGAGCCGCGTGACCGCCTTGGACACCGTGGCCTTGGACATCCCAAGCTCGCTCGCGGCCCCGGCAAAGGACCGCAGCTCCACGACTTTTGCGAAGATCGCGAGTGCTTCGAAGTCGGGGAGTTTTGCCATGGCAGCCGGTCCTAGTGGTCCATTTTGGGAAACAATACGTTTCAACAGTTTCTATTTCTATACCACAGGCGAGAGCTTATCCAAGAGCCATCAGACATTCGGAACATGGAGAAAATCCAATGACCAAGAAGCTCTCCGGCAAGGTTGCCCTCGTCACCGGCGGCTCGCGCGGCATCGGCGCGGCCTCTGCCCGCGCACTCGCCGATCAAGGCGCTGATGTCGCCATCAGCTACGTCGCCTCGCCCGACAAGGCGGAGGCCGTCGTCACCGAGCTGAAGGCGAAGGGCGTCAGGGCGCGTGCGTTCAAGTCCGACCAGGCTTCGGCCAAGGACGTGACCAGGCTCGTCAACGACGTCGCAAAGGAATTCGGCCATCTCGACATCCTCGTCAACAATGCCGGCGTCGCAGCCGGCGGCGCAACCGACGATGCCAAGGCCGACACTGAAGCGCTGGAGCGGCAGGACCAAGTCAACGTTCACGGCGTGATCGCGGCGATCCGCGCCGCCTCGCAGCTGATGGGTGAAGGCGGCCGCATCGTCACCGTCGGCTCGATGCTGGCCGACCGCGCCACGTTCCCTGGCCTTGCCGACTACGTCGCCACCAAGGCGGCCGTGGTCGGCTACACCAAGGGCGCGGCGCGCGACCTCGGCCCGCGCGGCATCACCGTGAACGTGGTGCAGCCCGGCTCGATCGACACCGACATGAATCCGAAGGACGGCGGCGAGTTCGCCGAAGCGCAGCGCAAGCAGCACGCGCTGCAGCGCTTCGGCCGCCCCGAGGAAGTCGCCGCCGGAATCGTGTTCCTCGCAAGCCCGGAAGCCTCCTTCGTCACCGGCACCGTGCTCAACGTCGATGGCGGGTTCGGCGCCTGAAGCGCCGCTCGTCCAACCCAGGGAATTACGAAGATGATCGAACTCAGACCTTTCAATAAACTCGGCGGAGCCGATCACGGCTGGCTAAAAGCAAAACATCATTTCTCGTTCGCCAGTCACTATGATCCGAACAACATGGGCCACGGCGCCTTGCGGGTGTGGAACGACGACGAGATCGCGCCGAACACCGGCTTTCCCGCCCATCCCCACGCCAACATGGAGATCATCACCTATGTGCGCGAGGGCGCGATCACCCATCAGGACAGCCTGGGCAACCAGGGCCGCACTGAAGCGGGCGACGTGCAGGTGATGAGCGCCGGCAGCGGCATCCGCCACTCCGAGTACAATCTCGAGCCGACCAGGACGCGGATCTTCCAGATCTGGATCGAGCCGACCGAGCGCGGCGGGCAGCCGACCTGGGGCTCAAAACCTTTCCCGAAAGCCGATCGCTCCGGCAAGCTCGTCACCATCGCGAGCGGCTTCGAGGATGACACGGATGCGCTCCCGATCCGCGCCGATGCGCGGGTGCTCGCCACCACGCTGAAAGCGGGCGAGAGCGCCGAGTATGAGCCGCAGACGTCGCGGCATCTCTATCTGGTGCCGGCGGCAGGCTCCGTCGAGATCAACGGTGTCCGGGTCAACGCCCGCGACGGCGCTGCGATCCGCGACGAAGCCAAGCTGAAGATCACGGCGCTGGAAGATTCCGAGCTCGTGCTCGTCGACGCCGCGTAAACCGCATCCACATGAACTCGTCATGCCCGGCCTTGAGCCGGGCATCCATCGCCCTTCGCAAGGAGCTGTTCAAAGAACGATGGGTTGCCGGGTGAAGCCCGGCAACGACACCGAACCGAACGACTCATTTCTTCCCCAACGGAGACCACCATGACTAAAGTTCTCGTCCTCTATTATTCCGCCTATGGCCACATCGAGGCGATGGCCAATGCCGTCGCCGAAGGCGCGCGCGAGGCCGGCGCGACCGTCGACATCAAGCGGGTGCCCGAGCTGGTGCCGGCCGAGGTCGCCAAAGCCTCCTATTACAAGCTCGACCAGGCAGCCCCCGTTGCGAAGATCGAGGACCTCGCCAATTACGATGCGATCGTCATCGGCACCGGCACCCGCTTCGGCCGCATGGCCTCGCAGATGGCGAACTTCCTCGACCAGGCCGGCGGCCTCTGGGCCAAGGGCGCGCTGCACGGCAAGGTCGGCGGCGCCTTCACGTCGAGCGCGACCCAGCATGGCGGGCAGGAGACCACGCTGTTCTCGATCATCACCAACCTGCTGCATTTCGGCATGGTCGTGGTCGGCATGAACTACGGCTTTGCCGGCCAGATGAAGCTCGACGAGGTCACGGGCGGCGCGCCCTATGGCGCCACCACGATCACCGGCGGCGACGGCAGCCGCCAGCCCAGCGCCAACGAGCTCGCCGGCGCGCGCTATCAGGGCCGCCAGATCGCGGAGACCGCCAAAAAGCTGCATGGCTGATGCGACCCGGGCGGCATTCCCATTCGGGAATGCCGCTTCAGCTCCGCTCGATCTTCCTCCTGACGAGGTCCTTGCCGATCGGCCGCATGGGTTCGCTCCGTAGCACCAGCGAGGTCGTCACAGCGCCAAAGCCGGCAATGCGATCCACGATGGTCTCGAGATCCTCCGGCGCCGGAACGAGCACCTTGAGCACGAAACAGTCATCGCCCGTGACGCGATGGACTTCGATGATGTGAGGGATTTCGCTGAAGCGTTTGAGGCAGGTCTTGATGTGCTCGTGCGAGGTGCGCAGGCGCACCAGCGCCATCAGGCCGAGCCCGAGGGCGCGCGGGTTGATGCGGGCGCCGTAGCCCTCGATGATGCCGGCTTCCTCGAGCCGCTTGACGCGTTCGGACACGGCCGGCTGGGACAGCCCGACGGACCGGCCGAGCTCGGACAACGGCACGCGCGCATTGGCTTGCAGCGCCTCGAGGATCTTCAAATCCTTGGCATCGATGCTCCCGAAGCGATCCAACTCAATTCTCCGTTCCACCTTGAGATCATCGGCAGATTGTCGATTTCGCCGATGACTTGCCATGTGATGCAGGACCGCAATCGGTCACACTGCGGCGTCACCTCAGATATCACGGGACGTACATGCACGACATCATCACATTGCCTGGGCTCGGCGGCTCCGGAGATAATCACTGGCAGACGCTATGGGAGCGCGCTGATGCGCGCTTCACGCGCTTCCGGCCGGCGAGCTGGGACCAGCCGGAGCTCGACGACTGGGAGCAGGCCCTGGAGCACGCGGTCGCGCGCTGCGCCAGGCCGCCCGTCCTGGTCGCACACAGCCTCGCCTGCCTATTGGTGGCGCACTGGGCCGTGCGCTTCCCTTCCGCGATTGCGGGCGCCTTGCTGGTCGCCGTGCCCGATCCGGATGGCAGCCATTTTCCTGCCGAGGCCGCGGCGTTCAAGCCGGTCCCCCGCCGCGCGTTGCGCTTTCCCGCGCTGATCATCGCGAGCACGAATGATCCATATGGAGCGTTCGAGGTGACACGGCGGCGGGCCCAGGACTGGCAGTCCGGCCTGATCGTGCCGGGCGCACTCGGCCACATCAATGCCGGCAGCGGGCTCGGCGACTGGCCGCAAGGACGCGCGTTGCTGGATGCCTTCCGCGCGGGTCTTCCGAGGTGATGGCGAAACAGACGGCGCGCGTCAGCGCGCGCCCTTGCCCATCGCCCGCGCGGCGAAGGCAGCGAGCCTGGGGTGACGGCGCAGGCCCTGCGCGGCGTGATCGCGCCAGGCATAGGGCAGACCGCGCCAGGACAGCGCGACGCTGACGTCGGTCAGCGGCACCCTCTCGGCAAGGAAACGGCGCTTGTAGGCTTGATTGCCGATGCTGAGGTCGAAACGGCGCACGCCTTGTGCATGCAGTGCGGCCATGGTGCGCTCGGTGACGAGCAGGCCCGGCGAGCAGTTCGACCATGGATTGCCGGCATGGCTGATGCGCAGCAGGAAATAGGTCGCGCCATGCTTGACGCCGAGCGCGGTGGCGACGACGCCTTCGTCGCACACCAGCGCCGAGACCATGGCATAACCGTCCGCCACGCCGCGGCGGACGACCTCGCGATAGAATCGCGCATGGGTCTCGTCGTTGAGAACGAACGGCGAGCCGAGCTTTCGCATGCGCGCCTGCTGCTGGACATCCATCACGTCCAATAGCTCGTGCGCACGCCCGACATCGGCGGCGATCTCGAACCGCGCGCCGGCATGACGGCTGAAGACCCGCCAGCAGCGCCGCATCTGCAGGCGCTTGATCGAGGCCTGATAGTGGTCATAGGCGTCGTCCATCGACACGAGATTGCCGTTGAGCGAGGAGGATCCGATCCGGCCGAGCGCGACCAGCGGGTTGGGCTTACCGCCGATTTGGGCCGGCATCTTCTTCAGGCGCAGCAGATCGAGACGGTCGGGCAGCGCGCGCAACGCGCCGATCAGCGCCGTGTTGATCGCGTCCGCCTTTCCCGCGTCCAACGTGGCATCGAGCGCCAGGATCGGTGCGTTGTTGTCGGAGACGCCGAGGTCCGCGAACTCGACGATACGGATGCCGCGCCTGACATGGCTGATCATCGGCACGACCGCGATGTCCTTGCCGGTGGCATCATCGGAAATCAATGCGATCAGCGGAGCGACGTCGTGAAACGCCGCGTACCAGGCGCCGAGCCAGTCGACATGCTGAAACGCGGTGCGGTGCCCCGCGCTCAGGCGCAAGGCCGCGTGCCGCCAATCCCGCAGGACGGCGACGGCGACGGCCGACGCGTGGGACGCAACATCAGCGGGCTGATCGAGGCTGAGGAAGGTCATCCGCGGGGCTCGATCTGCTTGACGCATTGAAACCTGGCCAGGAAATGCAGGCCGGCCACCGACAGCGCGAACATGAACCAGATCGGATTCTGCCGTTCGAGCAGGAAGGTCTCGGTGGCGCCGTAATACAGGCCGAACAACCAGACCGTCAGGAACAGCTTGGCCAGTGCGCCACTGCGGCTGTGAGCCTGCGCCGTCTGGAAATTGCCGAGCGGGGCGAGCACGAAGATGAGAATCACGAGCGCCAGCCCCGGCAAGCCGATGGTGACCGCGAGATCGAGATAGCTGTTGTGGCTGTGCGCCGCCGACGTCGCCCATTCGGCGCCCTGGGCGGTGGCCCGCGCACTGACGTCGTCCCAGAACGCCGCATAGCCGTGGCCGATGATCGGCTTCTCGGCGACGGCCGCGATCGCGAAGTCCCAGATCGCGGAGCGTCCGGTGAAGGTGGGATCGAGCGGAAGCAGCCGCGTCATCGACGCGAGCACAGGGCTGAGGACACTGCCGACGGTCAACAGGTTCATCGCAACCAGCGGCACGAAGCAGATGATCCGCTTCAGCCAGAGGCCTGGGGTGACATAGACCAGTGATGCGAGCGCGTAGATCGCGAGGCACAGCACCGACGACGTCTTGCCGCCGGTGAAGATCAGGAAGGTGCCGGCCAGCACGGCGATCACGGGCCCCATCACGAACGAGCCGACGGCGGACAGGTAGAAGCCGACATAGACCAGGATCGTCATCACGGCCGAGGCGATGTTCTTGTGGCCGAAGCTGCCGCGCCAGTCGCCGGCGAGCTGCGGCTCGGTGACGTCGCGCGCCGTGTGGATCGCATATTGCGGGGCGAGGAAGACGCCGAGATAGCACAGCGTGAGCAGCACGAGTGCGGCGGCACCGAGGCATAAATTGAAGCTGCGCTGCGTCGGCGGCAGCAACGGCAACACGATGGCGAGCGACGTCACGCTGACCGTGAGCACGAATCGCTGCATCGAGACGCCGCGGCTCTCGGAAAAGGCGATATTGATCGCGAGCCAGCCCAGCAGGCAAAGATGCAACGGTGTCACCAGGCTCTTCAGCGCGGGCGCATCCGTGGCTGCGACACACAGCATTGCCACCGCCGCCAGGAGGCCCCAGGCGACATAGGTCAGCGCCATTCGTCCGCCGACGATGATGGTGACGTCGGGATTGCGCAGGTCCGGGAACGGATTGAGCGTCACCAGCACCAGCAGCAGCGCCCCGACCGCGACGAGGCAGCGCGCCAGCGGCACGGCATCGAGACCTGCAAGGCGATCGCGCAGGGTCTGGCCGAACGATTGGGCCTCGACGTCGGTCATGTCGGCGGCGCTGCGGTCCATGGCTCAAGACATCTGATGACGCCGGTGAAGCTTCCGGTCCTGGCTCGACACTTCTGACGCTCCGTCAACGGGCGTTGCGGAGGTCTGCGACACCGCGGGCTGCCGCATGATGCCCAGCGCGATCTCGTAGTATTGCAGCGCCCGTTGCTCCAGCGTGAGATTGTCCAGGATGTAGCCGCGGGGATCGAACGCGCCTGCGTTGCACCCGGCCCAGAACTTGTCCCAGCCGGCCTCGAAGCCCGCGACGTCGGTGAACTTGACGCCGCAGCGTTCGTCCCAATAGGGCACCGAGGACACCGGCGCGAACTGCACCCGGTGCGGATAATAATCGGGGTCGCGCCACGGTCCGCCCGGATCCCAGGCAAACACCGGCACGCCGCAGGACAAGGCCTGTTGATAGGCAATGCCCTGGCTCTCGCTCTGGCACAGGAAGATCATCGCGCGCGAATGCCCGAGCGCGTCCTGATAATCCGCTTCCTTATAGCTGCCGTAGCGCAGCTCCGTGAACGAGCGGCCTTCCTTGACGAGCCGGGCGCGAACGGGCTCGATCATCTCCGGCGCGTAGCGCTCGCGGTCCCAGTGCACCTTGTCGTAGATCAGGACATCGACGGTCTTTTGCGCTCGAGCCGACGGCGCCCAGAGATTCGTGTCGATGCCGACAGGCCAGGCCTCGGTCTCGGGCCAATATGGCCGGTACATGTCGACGTACCAGGGACCGGGCACCACGACCTTCTTCACCGGCAGACGCTTGAACAAGTCGGGGTCGTCGAGCGGATGATTGTGGGCGGCAACGCCGAGCAGGATCGGGTTCTTCCACGCGAACTTGTCGAGCAGGAAGGTGCGACCGACGATGCAGGCGAGCTCGTCGGGATGTTGCGCGATATAACCGTAGTCGTTGACGCGGTAGCGAATGCCGAGCCGGTCGAGCCCCGCACAGAGATTGAGGAACACGCGCAGCTGGCCGCTCATGCGTGGCTCGCCGAGCAGCAACCGGCGGGCCATGCGCCGCAGATGCCGGTCGCCGGGAAACCAGCGGTCGTCCTTGTCCTCATAGAAGAGGTTCAGGATCATCGCATCGGGGTCGTGTTCGAACGTGTTTGCGGGCACTGGATTCCATCCGCGGCAGTCCGATGCGCATTCTCGCACGGGCCGTCTGCCGCACTCTTTGAAATTTGCCACAGGCTTAATGCCAGCGACTTAACGTTATTCTACGAAACCGGCGAGACGCGGGCCTTCTCGGCAACGGGTTCGAGCGCAATGCGGGTATCATCCGAGGCCGCCGGACTTGGCGATCGTCAGCGTTTCTCGGCGCGGCACACGGGTCCTGGTTAACAGATCATTAAAGGCGAGCCGTAGCGTGATCACCGCCGAAGAGGTTCTCGAACTGCCAGCCGCCTCACGCGCGACAGTGCCGGCGCGCTTGCCGCTTCAGGTCGGCTCGACCACATCGGTATCGGTCGTCATTCCCGCCAAGAACGCTGCGGCCTATGTCGGCGAAACCCTCGCCAGCGCACTGGCGCAACGCGAGGTGACCGAGGTGATCGTCGTCGACGATGGCTCGGCCGACCAAACCGTTGCGATCGTGCGCGGCGTGCGTGACCCGCGGCTGCGCTTGATCCGCAACGATTCCGCCGGCGTATCGGCCGCGCGCAATCTCGGCGCGCGACAGGCCAGCGGCGAGTGGCTGCTCTTTCTCGATGCCGACGATCGCCTGCGTCCTGGTGCGGTGGCGGCGCTGCTCGCTGCGGCGCGCGGCGCGCCGCGCGCCGTTCTCGTCTATGGCGACTACAACACGATCGACAGCGAAGGTCGCCAGATCGGTCGGCGCGGCCTCTTGAAGGGGCGCCGGAAGCCGTCCGGCGACGTACTGACGCGGCTCGCCGCCGGCAATTTCATTGTCAATGGCGGCATCGCGCTCGCACGCGCCGAAGCTTTCCGTGCCATCGGCGGCTTCGATACGTCCCTTAGATACTGCGAGGACTGGCATTGCTGGTGCCGCCTCGCTGCGATCGGCGAGTTCGAATTCGCGCCGGAGCTGCTGCTCGATTATCGTCTTCACACGGCCAACACCATGAACGCCGCAGTCCGGACGCCGAAGGACTTCTTCCCAGCCATTGCGCGGGTGTTCGATGACGGGTTGATCCTGGCGCGACTGCCCGGGCGGATGACGGCCGGGCTGCGTCTCGCCGCCGAGATTCATCTCGTCACCTACTCGGCGATGCAGGCGGTCCGCTTCGGCAGGTATCGCCAGGCGTTCGCTTATCTCGCGATGATCGGCCGGCGGTCGCTCAGATCGCTGCCACGCTCGGCCATCCGGGTCGCCCTCGCCCGCTTCGGCATCTAGTCCCCGCCGCGTCAAGACGCGATCTTCGAGGCCTCGTAAGGCTTCGGCTCGAGGCCGAGGGCCGCCAGGGCGGCGCCAAACGCAACCATCACCGGATGCATCGCGACGACGGCTTTCGACGACGTCGACAAGGCGGCAGCGCGAAGCAGCGACAGCGGCAACCGTCCAAGCATCTGCGCGAACACCCGCACCCGCCCCGATGCGCTTCGCGCGGCCTTGTACTGCACACGATAATTGATCGCACCGATGCGCAGGCCGCGTTTTGCGATCCAGCCGAGGCTGGTGCGGTTGTGCGGCACGGTCTCGGTGATGACGGCCTCCGCCGTCCAGTGGAACAGCATGCCGGCGTCACGGCACCGCACGAAGAAATCGCAATCACCGCCGCCGAGAAAATTGAAGCGCAGGTCGAACGCGGGACGGTCGAACCGTTCGAATGCGGCACGCGTGATCAGGCAATTGCCGCAGCCGTAGATCAGCGGCACCGCACCGCTGTACTCGTAGGCTGGACAGAAGGCGGGATGACGCGACAGCCAGGGCTTGCTGTCGTCGTCGAACACAGGCAGCACCGGCCCGCCGACCACATCGGCGCCGGTCGCCTCCGCGGTGCGCACCATCAGCTCGAGCCAGTCGCTTGATGCGATCTCGTCGTCGTCGACCATCAGGAAACGGGTTGCAGCGGGAAACAGCTCCTGCGCGGTCTCGAAGGCAGCATTGATCGCCTGGCAATTGCCCTGCCGCTTCTCGATGAGGCAAACGCCCTGGAGCCTCCCAGCGGCCAGGAACTCCGCGGCAACCGGCGTGCTTTCGCGCCGCATCGCGTCGTTCTCGACCATGACGACGGCAAAGGAACGCGGGGTGCGCTGGTTCGCCAGCGATTCCAGCGTCAGGCGCAGGTGTTGCGGACGACGGAAGCAGGGAACGCAGACGACGATGCCGACCGACAGGTCGATGACGCGAGAGCTCGCCACGATCTCCCGGTTGGGATCGCCCACGGCATCCGAGATGCGCGCCACAGACAGGTCTGTCGGGATCAATGTCATGAGGTCTAGATGTCCGAGATGTATTGAAAAAGCCCTGCTTCGATCGCGCGTCCCACGACGGCACATCGCCGCGGGACAGATGCGTCCCAAAATGGACGGCTGCCGCGCGGCACATGACCACCAAGTTCGCCGCGCGTCATGCTGCAATTGGCGGTCCACGCGCCGACAACGCTCCAACATGAACAATGCTGTAGTTAATGCGCATGCGCATTAACCGGGCCGTAAGCACTGCGACCGGTGAGACGATGCGGCATCGGATTTGCTCTTCGGGCAGGCGCGTTTTTTCCTGTAAATTTGAATAGAACAAGCGCGGTCAGAATCCATGAACAAGCCAGCCACGATCGATTTCGCGACAACCACGGCGATCCCCGCGGCCGTGCCCTATGCCGAGGCGCTTCATGATCTCGTCCCCGGCGAAGCCCGCGACAGCCTGCTCGCCGTCCATGACGTGCTGTGCCGCGAGCTGCCGCGGGGCCAGCTCGCGATCTATGAAGCAGGCGGCGGCTCGTGCAGCGTTCTGCCGCCGGACTTGCTGAGCCGCAGCAAGGTCACCGTCGTCGACATCGACGAGGACCAGGTCCGCAACAACACCTACGCCGACGAGGCGATCCTCGGCGACGTCCAGGCTTACCGCTTCGCCCGCGAGACCTTCGATCTCGTGATCTGCTACAACGTGATCGAGCATCTGCCTGATGTCGACGCCGCGCTGCTGAATTTCCGTGACGCGCTCAAGCGCGGCGGGATGATCCTGATCGGCGCGCCCAATCCGCGCTCGCTCTCCGGGGTCGTCACCAAATATTCGCCGCACTGGTTTCACGTCTGGTTCTATCGGCACATCCGCGGCATCAAAGACGCCGGCCTGCCCGGCGAGCCTCCGTTCCCGACCTTCTTTCATCCGCTGGTGACGCTGCCCCGGCTCCAAGCATTCGCGGCCGCCAACGGCCTCGAGATGATCTACCGCCGTGAGGTCGAAAGTCCGCGCTATCCCGAGATGCGCCGGCGCAAGCCGCTGGTTGCGGCGCTGGTCGACGCCGGCGCCGCGGTGCTGAACGCCGTGCTGCCGCGCGGCACCGACGTCCGCCGCGGCGACTATCACGTCATTCTTCGGAGGATCTGACGGCGATGGCACGTGCGCGGCCCATCACCGGACGAACGGCGGCTCGCGGCCATGCTGCGCGCGGTAACGAACCGTTAATTGCTGGAAGAGGCGGGTATCGCGGGCGTCATAAGGACGCGCCGAGGGATGGCATGCGCTTAAACGCTTTGTTTGCCATTTCGGTGAATAGTCCCTCAATGAGTATGGTTAATTTTCCCTGTTGCGTTGATTGGGCACCTATATCCCGGGTGCGTGGCGTAAAGCGAAGAGTAACCCCTCAGCCCGCGGCACTTGGAATGAAAGCTGGGGATCATGCTTGATTATAACCAGCCGATCGATCGAGCCAGACCGGAGGCCTCTGAGCGGAAGCCTCAGGCCGGCTTCAACGTGCTGGAGCTCGCCACTCTGCTCTGGCGGCGGAAGGTCGCGATCGCCGCGGCCGCCCTGCTCGGCGCGGCGCTTGCCGTCACCATCGGCAAGAGCGTGACGCCCCGCTACACCGCCACCGCTCAGCTCTATGTCGACCCGCGCGAGCTCCAGCTCGTCGACCGCGAGCTCACGCCGCGCGCCCAGGACGTTTCCGGCATGTCCATGGTGGTGGAGAGCCAGGCGCGCCTGATCACCTCCAACAGCGTGCTGCTCCAGGTGATCCAGCAGGCGGGTCTCGACAAGGACCCGGAATTCGGAGGCGGTGACGCTGCGAGCCTGATGTCGTCGCTGCTCGGCCTGATCGGCCTGCAGCCCCGCGCGCCGTCCGCCGCAGAGACGAAGGAGGTGCAGCTTGCGGCGCTCGAGGCGCTGAACAGGCACATCGCCGTTCGCAAGACCGAGAAGAGCTTCATCGTCGACGTCGAGGTCTGGTCGACGAATCCAGCGAAGGCGGCGATGCTCGCCAACACGCTGACCAATGCCTATCTCGCCGAATCCCGCAATTCGCAGGCTTCGGCGGCACGGCGGGCCACCAACGATCTCTCCAGCCGCCTGAAGGAGCTGCGCGACCGGCTGCGCAACGCCGAGACCGCGCTGGCGACCTACAAGGCCCAGAACAATTTCGTCGGCACCCAGGATGCGCTGATCAGCGATCAGCAGCTCTCCGCCAGCAACCAGCGGCTTTCCGCGGCCCGCGCGGCGACGATGGATGCGCAGGCGCGGCTCGACCAGATCGAGGCGAGCCGGCGTACAGCTGCCGACGCGGGCGCGATTCCGGAGGCGCTGCAATCGCCGACCATTGCGAATTTGCGCGCGCAATATGCCGATGCGCGGAAGAAATATGCGGAGCAGGCCGGCGAGCTCGGCCCGCGCCATCCGGCACTGCGCCAGACCGAGAAGCAGGTCGAGGACCTCAAGCGCACCATCAACGAGGAGATCGACCGCTTCGCCCAGTCCGCCAAGAACGACCTGACGCGCGCCCGCGATTTCGAGGCCTCGCTCAACCGCGCGCTGGAAGCACAGAAGCGGCAAAGCGTCCAGCTCAGCCAGGCCGCCGTGCGGCTGCGCGAGCTCGAGCGCGAAGCCGATGCCAGCCGCGAGGTCTATCAGTCCTTTCTCAAGCGCTCCCGCGAGACCGAGGAGCAGGAGAGCCTGAACACCTCGGCCGCCCGCGTTATCGGCGAGGCGACGGTGCCGCAGCGGCGCTCGTTCCCGCCGGCGATGAGCCTGTTCGCGATGATCGGCTTCATTTTCGGGGCGATCGCTGCATCGAGCTGGTTCGTTGTGGCAGATTTGCTGTTCGCTGGCGCAACCGCGCCCGCGACGCCGACGCCCGCCCGACATGAGCGCTCGCCGATGCCACAGGCATCCCGAGCACCGGAGCTCCCGCGGCCTGCGGAAGTTGCCCAGCCGCGGCAGATCCCGCGCGCATCTGAAGCTGCGTCGGCTCCGCCGGAACTTGCCGCGCCTCCGCTGCAGCCTTCGATGGTCGAGCAGCCCTTGATCGAGAAGCCGCTGATCGCACGCTTCCAGGAGGCCGACGTCATCCACACGCTCGGCGCCATACTTCCCACCGGCGGCGGCGTCGATCTCACACGGCTGGGTTGGCCGACGCTGCGCCCGGGCTTTCCCCTGACGAGCCTGCTCAACGCCTGGCGCGACCTGCGCGCGGCGGTGGCGCGGCGCGCCGGCGGCAAGGCGATGCCGGTCGTTGCGCTGGTCGGTGCTGGCAGGACCAGCGGCCGCAGCGTGACCGCGCTGAATTTCGCGCTGGCGGCCGCACGCGACGGCGCCCGCGTGCTGATGATCGATGCTGACCATCAGGCGCGCTCGCTCTCGAACAAGGTCATCCGTCCCGGCAAGAGCGAGCCGAGCAGGCTCGGCTGGCTCTCGATCGGCAGCAAGGACGCACGCGAGATCAGGACGGTCAACGGCATCTCGGTGCTGCCCGCCGCGGAGGGCGACGCCGGCAAGGCCGCCGACGCCATCCGCAAGGCGATTGCGCAGGCCCGTTCCGCCGGCGGCTATGATCTCGTGGTCCTCGACGGCCCGGCCTTGCCGCTCGCTTCCGGCGGCCGCAAGCTGTTCGACGACATCGACGCGCTGGTGGCCGTGCTGCCGACCAGCCTCGACGTCAACGACAGCCTGGAAGAGATCCTGACCGCGCTCGGCCAGGCCGAGCGCAAGCTCGTCGGCGTCGTGCTCGACGAGCTGACCCCTGCAATGCAAACGCGCCAGCGAGGCAAACAATATGCTTGAGCGCCGCGTCAACTTCGACGGACGGGCAGCAACTGCCGAGGTGCCGAGAATCACCGTTGGCGGACTTCGCATGGCCGCGCTCGACCTGGAAGAGACCGCCGATTTCATGATCGAGGCGACCAATCCCGACCATCGCATCGGCCGTCCGCTGTTCCTGACCTCGGCCAATGGCGAGGTGCTGGCGCGCTGCTCGACCGAGCCGCAGACCGAGCGCCTGTTCCGTGCCGCTGATTTGATCAACGCCGACGGTCAGCCGCTGGTCGCAGCTTCGAAGCTGCAATCCTGGTTCCCGCTGCCGGAGCGCGTCGCAACCACGGACCTGTTCCACGTCGTCGCGCGCAAGGCCGAAGCCGCAGGCCGCACCTTCTACATGTTCGGCGCAAGCGAGCCCGAGAACGCCGCTGCGGTCGCAAACGTCCAGAAGATGTATCCACGTCTCAAGATCGTCGGGCGCAGCCACGGCTATCTGCGCGGCGACGCGCTGCGTGCCAAGGTCAAGGAGATCAATGCCCTGGCGCCGGATTATCTGTGGGTCGCGCTCGGTGTGCCCAACGAACAGGCATTCGTGAAGGAGTTCACGCCGCATCTGACCAATGTTGGCGTCATCAAGACATCCGGCGGACTATTCAACTTCTTGTCAGGGAGCCGTTCCCGCGCGCCGCAATGGATGCAGAAGATCGGGCTCGAATGGGCCTGGCGCACCTTGCTCGAGCCGCGCCGTCTGCTCTGGCGTTATTTGACCACCAACCCCCGCGCGCTCTATCTTCTCTTCAGCCGCAACCGCCCCCTCCGCTAAGAGAAGAGCAGAATACGATATGACTGACCGACCGACCGTCCTCGTCACCGGGGGCGCTGGCTATATTGGCTCGCATGCTTGCCGCGCATTGACCGCCGCCGGCTATCAGCCCGTCGTTTATGACAATCTCTCGACGGGTCATCGCAGCTTCGTATCCGGCCCGCTGGTGACGGGCGACCTGCTCGACGGCGCGGCGCTGGCGCGCGCCTTCGCCGACCACAAGATCACGGCGGTGATGCATTTCGCGGCGGCGAGCCTCGTCGGGGAGTCCATGACCGACCCGCAGAAATATTACATCAACAACGTCCAGGGCACGCTGTCGCTGTTGCAGGCGATGCGCAACGCGGGCTGCCATCGTATCGTGTTCTCCTCGACCGGCGCCGTCTACGGCAACGCCGATTCCAAGGCGCTGCCGGAAGACTTTCCTTGCGCGCCGATCAATCCTTACGGCGCATCGAAATTGATGATCGAGCGCATGCTCGCCGATTACCGCACGGCCTATGGCTTCGGTGCGTTCTGCCTGCGCTATTTCAACGCCAGCGGCGCCGATCCGGCCGGCGGCATCGGCGAGCTGCGCGACAACGAGACCCACCTCATTCCGCGCGCAATGATGGCGCTTCAGGGCCATGTCGACTTCGCGGTGTTCGGCGACGATTACGACACGCCGGACGGCACCGCGATCCGCGACTACATCCACGTCACGGACCTTGCGGCCGCGCATGTCGCGGCCTTGAAGCTTCTGGAACAAGGCCATGCCGGCGGCAGCTTCAATCTCGGCACCGGCTCCGGTTTTTCCGTGCGCGAGATCCTCGACGCGATCAAGAAGGAGACCGGGCGCGAGGTGCCGCACACGGTCAAGCCGCGCCGCGCCGGCGATCCCACCTTTCTGGTCGCCGATCCCTCTGCTGCGAGAAAGGTGCTGAACTTCGTGCCGCGTCACTCCGACCTGCCGACGGTCGTCCGCACGGCCTGGGCCTGGCACCAGAAGGCGCATCCGTTCAGGCCGCGTTAGGCAATCGCGGCTGCAATCGCTTGCTTGCCGTGCCCTCGAGCGGCTAGAATGAATTGTCGCGGCCGCGCCGGCGCATCGCCGACAGCCGCGCGTTCCGCATTGTCGACGACGACGTCGACCTGCATGGTTCGGCCCAGTTGCACGAACCGAATTTTCCGAGCGAAGCGACGATCAAGTCGGCGTGTCGGCCCGTCGTCGGACGCGATTCTGGGAGCATCGACCACATGCATCAGGCTGCCCGCCTGGAATTCGAGCGCGTGATGGAGGAGTTCGTCCGCTGGCATGTCGTGCCGGAGGACGAGCGTTCGCCCGCGCCTGCCTGGTGGTGGGGGCCTGCCATGGCCGTGGTCGACGACCAGGAGCCGATGAGCGCAGCATGCTGCTGCGCATTGGACGTAAGCAAAGGGACGAGCTTCGCCGACGGCGCGCGTGCCATTCTTGCACTGTTCAACGAGCAGACGTCACTGACGGCCCCCCAGGATTTTCCGAGCAAGGCCGAGGGGGAAGAGCACGAGGTCCGCGAGCTGCACCCGCAGCCGTCAGACGACAGCGCGTTTCAGCCCTGAGGCTGCGTCTTCATCGGCCGCTTCCGGCTGGAGCGGCGGCGCGACGGGCAGCACCATCGGCCGCAGCAGCTCAGCCATCTGCCGCGCCGGCAGCGGCTTGGAGATCAGGAAGCCCTGCATCTCGTCGCAGCCATGGCTGCGCAGGAACGCCTCCTGCTCGGCATTCTCGACGCCTTCGGCGACGACGGTCATGCCGAGGGCCTTACCCATGCTGATGATCGCCTGCGCGATCGCCTGATCCTCCGAATCCTGCGGCAGGTCGCGCACGAAGGAGCGGTCAATCTTGATCGTGTCGATCGGGAAGTGCTTCATCAGCGACATCGACGAATAGCCGGTGCCGAAATCGTCGATGGCGAGACGGATGCCGCGGCTCTGGATGGAGTCGAGCACCTTGAGCGCGCGGCCGACATTGCGCATCATCATGCTCTCGGTGACCTCGAGCTGGAGCAGCACCGGCGACATGCCGGAGGCCGCCAACGCCTCGTCGACGTCCTGCAACAGATGCTCGTCGGCAAACTGCCGCGGCGACAGGTTGACTGCCATCGACAGCGGCAGCAGGCCGCGGCGCTGCCAGGCCATGGCTTGCGCGCAGGCCTCTTTCAGCACCCAGCGGCCGATCGGCACGATCAGCCCGGTTTCCTCCGCGAGCGGAATGAATTGTGCGGGCGAGACGTTGCCGAGCTCGGGATGGGTCCAGCGCAGCAGCGCCTCGACACCCGTGATCTGACCAGTCGCCATGTCCACCTTGGGCTGGTAGTTGAGCGAGAACTGCTCGCGTTCCAGCGCGCGGCGCAGCGCGCTCTCCAGCGACAGCCGCTCGATCGACTGCGTCTTCACCTCGTTGGAGAAGAATCGATAGCCGTTCTTGCCGTCCTCCTTGGCGAGGTACATCGCCATGTCGGCGTTCTTGGTCAGCGTCTGCGCATCGGAGCCGTTGGCCGGATACATCGCGATGCCGATCGAGGCCGTGGTGTGGCACTCGTGGCCGGCGAGCTCCATGGGCTCGGCGAGCGCAGCGAGCAATTCAGTCGCGATGCGCTGAACGTCGTCGATCTCGCCGCACTGGTCGAGGATCACCACGAACTCGTCGCCGCCGAGGCGCGCGACCACGTCGCTCGCCCGCAAGCTGCCGCGCAAGCGGTTCGCGACTTGGAGCAGGAGCAGGTCGCCGGCCTCGTGGCCGAGCGAATCGTTGATGACCTTGAAGCGGTCGAGGTCGATGAACAGCACCGCAAAGCGGTGATCATGGCGCTGCGCCGCATCGATCGCCTCGCGCAAGAGCCCGTTGAAGGTCTCGCGGTTCGGCAGGTCGGTCAGGCTGTCGTGCGAGGCGAGGTATTCGATGCGCTCGTCGGCCTTGTTCTTCTCGTCGGTGCGATCGAAATTCTCCATCGCGAAGGAGACGTTGTCGGCGAGACGCTGCAACAGCTCGACGAATTCTGGCGTGAAGGTCGCCGGCTCGGTCGACATGTAGATCATGACGCCGACGGCCTCATCGTGCGTGACGAGCGGAAACGCGGCGCCCGACCGCGCGCCATCCCCGCGCACAATGGGGTGGAAGACGCGGACGCGGTCGTCGTTGAGATAATCGTTGCTGATGCAGGGCTGGCGCGTGCGGAACGCCGTGCCGCTCATGCCGCGCCCCTCCGGCCGCTCGGGATCGATCGAGAGACGGACATTGCGCGTGGTGCCGGCCGACGGACCGGCGGCGGCGACGATCTCGAGCAGGTCGGTACCAGGCCTGGCCAGGGCAATCGTGGTCGAGGTGAACTTGGCGCCGTTCGATGCCGCAAGGCAGACGAGGTCGAACAGCTCGGCACGCGACTTCGCGCGCATGATCGCCTCGTTGGTCGCGCTCAAGGCCGCGAACATGCGGGTGAGGCGCTCCTTCTGCGCTTCGGTGCGTGCCTTCTCCTCGGCGCGCTCGAAATTGTCGAGTGCGAAGGAGACGTTCTCCGCGAGGCGCCCGAGCAGCTCGACCAGATCGGGCGTGAACGTATTCTCTTCCGGTGCGAGGAAGAGCAGAATGCCGACCGGTTCCCGTCCCGCTCTCAGCAGCGGGAAGCACGCCGCAGCCCGCGTTCCGTCCTCGATGGCCCTCGCGCGCCAATAGGCGGACCGCGGCTCGCTCAGATAATCGTTCATGACGCTGGGCCGGCGCGTGCGCAGCGAGAGGCCGATGATGCCCTGGCCCTCGGGATGGTCGGCGGAAATGACGGAGGTCCGTCCGGCTATGCGCTCCTGCAGGCGCCCCTTGACCGCAACGACGCGGACGAGCTCGCCTGCTTCGTCGATGATGCCGATCGTCGCCGCGGCGAACAGGTCGCCCAGCACGGCCGCTTGGCAAGCCACCTCGAACAGCTCCTCGCGCGTCTTGGCGCGCATGATGGCTTCGTTGGTTGCGCTCAGCGCCTCGAACATGCCGCTGAGACGATTGCGCTGCTTGTCCGCCCGCGCCTTCTCTTCGGCGCGGTCGAAGCTTTCGAGCGCGAAGGCGACGTTGGCCTGAAGCCTGCACAGCAGCTCGACGAGCTCCGGCGTGAAGGTGCCGCGCTCCGGGGAGTTGAACAGAAAGATGCCCTCGACCCGGTCGCCGTTGAGCAGCGGCAATGCCGCCGAGGATGCGATGCCGGTACGGCGGGCGCTGGCGTGCCAGGGCGCGATACGGTCGTCGGCGAGCACGTCGTTGCTGACGGCGGGCTGGCGCGTGCGAAACGCGGTGCCGGTCAGGCCGCGCCCTTCGGGCACCTGGTCGGAGGTGGAGAACGTGAACTCGCGAACCTCATCGGCGTTCGGGCCATAGCAGGCGGCGACGCGCAGCAGCCCGGTGCGATGGTCGACCAGCGCGATGGTGGCCAAGGTGAACTTGGCCCCCTTGGCGGTCGCCTCGCAGACGAGATCGAACAGCTCGGCCCGCGACCGCGCCCGCAGGATCGCCTCGTTGGTGGCGCTGAGCGCCGCATACATGCGCGCCAGGCACTCTTCTTCTGCGGCGATGCGGGCTTTCTCGGCCTCGCGGCCGAAATTCTCGATCGCGAACGAGACGTTCTCGGCCATGCGCAGCATCAGCGCGACGATCTCCTCGTCCTTGGCCCAGGAGCGGCTGATGAAGAACAGCAGCACGCCGACGCTCTCGCCGTGCCTGATCAACGGCGCGACGACGCAGGCGGCGACGCCGGTGTTGACGTTGGCCTGCTCCCACGGCGTGCCCCTGGTGCGGCTGGCGAGATCGTCCTCGACGATGGCCTTCTGCGTCCGGAATACCTCGCCCGAGATGCCCTTGCCGTAGGGATTCTCCGGATCGACCGAATAGCGCGCCTGGGTGACCAGCTCGAGGTTCTGGCCGGTGGCGGCGACGGGCTTCATCCAGTGCGAATCCGGCTCGCGAAGCAGCACGATGGTCGCCAGCGACTTGCCGCTGTGGACCGAGGCGTCGCATACCAGTTGATACAGCTCCTGCTCGGTCTTGGCGTGCAGGATGGCTTCGTTGGTGGCGCTGATGGCGCCGAACATGCGGTTGAGCCGCCGTGTCGCCCGTTCACTGGCCTGCCGCGCGGTCTCACGCGCGAAATTGTCCAGCGCGTAGGAAATGTTCGCCGACATGCGCTCGAACAGCGACACCATCTGCTCGTTCAGCGAGTTGGGCTCGCTCCGCGTCACATACAACACGCCGACACTCTTGCCGTTGCAGAGCAGCGGCAGCGCCGCGGCCGCACCGATGTGGGCCTGGGCGGCGCCCTCGCGCCAGGCCAGCGAGCGCGGATCGTTCAGATAATCGTTGCTGACGCACAGCTTCTGATGGCGAAACGCCTCGCCGCCGACGCCGGATCCTTCGGGCGTGCCGGTTTCCGTCGTGATCACGATCGAGCGGAGCCGCGCAATGTCATCGCCACAGCCGGCCGCGAAGCACAACCTTCGGCCGTCCGGCTCGACCAGGAACACGGCAACGGCCAGAAAGTCCCCGCTCGAAAACCCGGCATCGCAGACCTTCTGGTACAGCTCCTCCGGCGATCTCGCGTAGAGAATCGCTTCATTGATGGCGCTCAACGCCGCAAAGGTGCGCGCGAGTGTCGTCGACACGATCTCAGCTCCCGGGCATTTCTGCCTATTTCTCCCGGTGCCTTTATGGGTGGCGACCGCCTAAGTGGTCGTTATTGCGCGGCGCAAACCGTCGATCAAAGTGAACGAGCTGCGAACGAGCGCGACAAAACTGACGGGAATACCGCTGCGAGGCCGAACCGTCGACGAAAGGCATGTTCCGTTTACCAATTTGCCGCCCTGTGTTGGTTTACGGGAGATTGATATCGCGGTGCCCTGGGGTGGGCAAAGCGAAGCGCGCCTACCGACCTTCGCAAGGTCGAGCGAGATCGTGGGCACGGCGCAAGTGCGCCTTTGCCCACCCCACAGGACTTTCCGCATCTCAAAACGGCAGCGCCACGCTGGTCTTGATCTCCTTCAGCACGACGTTGCTGCGGACGTAGCGGATGCCGGGGATGCGGAACATGAACTCGTCGAGGAAGCGGTTATAGGCCGCCATGTCCTGGACGACGACGCGCAAATGATAATCGGCGTCCCCGGTGGTCGCAAAACACTCCAGCACCTCGCGGCGCTTGGTGACCCTCGCCACGAATTCGTCGACGAACTTCGCATCGTGCCGCTCCAGCGAGACGTGGAGGATGGCCGACATCGCAAAGCCCGCCTGCTCGCGCGCCACCAGCGCCGCATAGCCCTGGATGACGCCGCTTTCCTCCAGCGCCCGCACCCGCCGCCAGCAGGCGGAAGTGGACATGCCGACCTCGTCGGCGAGTTGCTGGTTGGTGGCGCGGCCATCTCTCTGGAGATGGGCGAGAATGCGGCTGTCCTGCTCTTCGATCATGGGAGGCTCCAGTTCGAGCAGATCTACCAGATTGAACGCCCACTTGCAAAATCCTACCGAATTTCTGCAACAGAAGGGATAAATAGGTAAGACCTACCAACGCCTCGGGCATAACCTTCCATCACTGGGCAGGATGCCGCGCGAGGTCCGCCATGGACGCCATTTCCTCACTCGACACGTACGAGCTCTCCGATCGCTACGAGCGCGAGGAGGGCCGCGTCTTCCTCACGGGCACGCAGGCCATCGTCCGTATCGCGCTCGACCAGGCGCGACGCGATCGTGCGGCCGGGCTCAACACCGCCGGCTTCATCTCCGGCTATCGCGGCTCGCCGCTCGGCGGCGTTGATCTCGAACTGTGGCGCATCCAGCAGCAGCTCAAGCGCGACCGCATCGAATTCCTCCCCGCCGTGAACGAGGACCTCGCGGCAACCGCGGTGCTGGGCTCGCAGCAGGTCGAGACGCAAGCCGACCGCGAGGTCGATGGCGTGTTCGGGCTCTGGTACGGCAAGGGCCCGGGCGTCGATCGTTCCGGCGATGCGCTCAAGCACGGCAACGCCTATGGCTCCTCGCCGCACGGCGGCGTGCTGGTGGTCGCCGGCGACGACCATGGCTGCGTCTCCTCCTCGATGCCGCATCAGTCCGACGTCGCCTTCATGAGCTGGTTCATGCCGACGCTGCATCCGGCCGACGTCGACGAATATCTGGCGTTCGGCGAATATGGCTACGCACTGAGCCGCTTCTCCGGCATGTGGGTCGGCTTCAAGGCGATCTCAGAAATCGTGGAATCAGGCGCCTCCGTCGCGCTGCGCCCGCCGCGCCTCTTCCGCACGCCCGACTTCACGCCGCCGCCGGGCGGCCTGCATTATCGCTGGCCCGATCTGCCGGGTCCGCAGATCGAGGAACGGCTGGAAGCCAAGAAGCACGCGGTCTACGCCTTCGCCAAGGCCAATCCGATCGATCGTCACATCTACGACATCCCCAGCGCCACCTACGGCATCGTCACGACCGGCAAGGCGCATCTCGATTTGATGGAGGCGCTGCGGCTGATGGGCCTCGATGAAGCCGCCTGCCGCCGCATCGGCATCGACGTCTACAAGGTCGGCATGGTCTGGCCGCTGGCGCTGCACGACGCCATGGATTTCGTGAAGGGCAAGCGCGAGATCCTGGTGGTCGAGGAGAAGCGCGGCATCATCGAGAGCCAGTTCAAGGAGTACTTCTACGACTATCCCGGCAGCAAGCCCGAGCGCATGGTCGGCAAGCACGACGAAACCGGCGCACGGCTGATCTCCTGGATCGGCGAATTGTCGCCCCGCGCGCTCGCGAACGTGCTCGCGCGCCGGCTCGATCCGATGTTTCCGGGCCTCAATCTCGCCGCGCGCGCCGCCGCCTTGATGCCGGAGGCCGCGCGCACGATCAATGTCAGCGGCGCGACACGCACGCCCTATTTCTGCTCGGGATGTCCGCACAACACCTCGACCAAAGTGCCGGATGGATCGAAGGCGCTCGCCGGCATCGGCTGTCATTTCATGGCGAGCTGGATGGACCGCGAAACCTCCTCGCTGATCCAGATGGGCGGCGAGGGCGTGAACTGGGCGGCTTCATCGCGATTCACCGGGCACAAGCACGTGTTCCAGAATCTCGGCGAAGGCACCTACTACCATTCCGGCTCGATGGCGATTCGCCAGGCGATCGCGGCCAAGGCCAACATCACCTACAAGATCCTGTTCAACGACGCGGTCGCCATGACCGGCGGCCAGCCGGTCGACGGGCCCGTCAGCGTCCATGCCATCGCCCACAGCGTCCGCGCCGAAGGTGTTGAGCGCATCGCCCTGGTGTCGGATAATCCCGCGCAGTTCTCGCCGTCCGACCTGCCGGCCGGCGTCACCATCCATCCGCGCGAGGAGATGGATGCCGTGCAGCGCGAGCTGCGCAATATTCCCCGCGTCTCGGTCCTGATCTACCAGCAGACCTGCGCCACCGAGAAGCGGCGCCGGCGCAAGCGCGGGCAGATGGCCGATCCCAAGCGGTTCGCCTACGTCAACGATCTCGTCTGCGAAGGCTGCGGCGACTGCTCGGTCGAATCCAACTGCCTCAGCGTCGAGCCGAAGGAGACGCCGTTCGGCCGTAAGCGGCAGATCAATCTGTCGGCCTGCAACAAGGATTTTTCCTGTCTCAACGGCTTCTGCCCGAGCTTTGTCACGGTCGAAGGCGCGACGCGCCGCAAGAAGAGCGCGAGCCGGATCGATGCGACCGAGCGCGCCGCAACGCTTCCCCTGCCCGCGCCCGCAACGCTCGACCGGCCCTACGACCTCATGGTGACCGGCGTCGGCGGCACCGGCGTGATCACCGTCGGCGCGCTGATCGGCATGGCCGCGCATCTGGAACGCCGCGGCGTTTCGGTGCTCGACTTCACCGGCTTTGCGCAGAAATTCGGGCCTGTGCTGAGCTACATTCGCCTGGCCGCGAGCCCCGAGGCGCTGCACCAGGTCCGCATCGACCAGGGCGCGGCCGATGCGCTGATCGGCTGCGATCTCGTCGTCAGCTCCTCGCCAAAGGCCTCAGGCACCTATCGCCGCGGCACCCGTGCCGCAGTCAACACCGCGGAAATGCCGACCGGCGACGTGGTCCGCTTCCGCGACGCCGATCTCGCTGCGCCAGCCCGCCTGCGCGCAATCGATCAGGTCATCGGCGAGCACAATCTCGACACGATCAATGCCAACGTACTGGCCGAGCGCCTGCTTGGCGATTCCGTCTACGCCAACATCATCATGCTGGGCTTTGCCTGGCAGCACGGTCTTGTCCCTGTTTCGCTGCAGGCTTTGTTGCGGGCGATTGAGCTCAACGGCGTCGCGGTCGAACGCAACAAGCAAGCCTTTGCCTGGGGCCGGATCGCCGCTGCCGATCCGGATTTTCTGCCGAAGGCGGAGGATGCGCCAAAGGCCGAGACGCTCGATGCGACCATTGCCCGGCGCATCGAGTTCCTCACGGCCTATCAGAACGAAGCCTACGCGGCGCACTACCGAGCGATGGTCGCAAAGGTGCGCAATGTCGAGGCCAAGCTGAACAGCGAGGCGCTGACCGATGCGGTCGCGCGCGCGCTGTTCAAGCTGATGGCCTACAAGGACGAGTACGAGGTGGCGCGGCTGCACATGCAAAGTGGCTTTCTCGATGAATTGAAGCGCGAGTTCGAGGACGGCTTCAGCGTCCAGTATCACCTCGCCCCGCCGTTCCTGACGTCCCGGCGCGACGCCCGGGGCCGGCCGCGCAAGCGCGCCTTCGGCCAGTGGATCCAGGTGCCTCTGGCCATGCTCGCGCGCCTGAAAGGGTTGCGCGGAACGCCGTTCGATCCGTTCGGCTACGCCGCGGAACGGCGCGCCGAGCGTGAACTGATCGCCTGGTATGAAGGCCTGATCGAGCGGATGCTGGGCGAGCTCGACGCGGCGCGCCTGCCAAATCTCGTGGCGATTGCCAAAGGCCCAATGGAGATCCGTGGCTACGGGCCGGTGAAGGACGTCGCGATCGTGAAAGTGAAGACCGAGGTCGAACGGCAGCTCGTTGAACTTGACACACCACCGCCGGCAAGGATGCAGGCCTACGGTTGACGCAGCGCTGCCGGAATCGTGCCCTACCCTTCGCCCTCTCGTCATTGCGAGGAGCGCTTGCGACGAAGCAATCCAGAATCTTTCCGCGGAGGGATTCTGGATTGCTTCGCTTCGCTCGCAATGACGAAGAGATGGTGGGCACGGCGCTAACGCGCCTTTGCCCACCCTACGGCTCTGCCGCCATCGCTTACGAATACGGGTTGATCAGCTTCTGCTGCTCGGCGCTGTGATGCACGAGCAGGTCGATGAAGGTCCTCACCTTCGCCGATAGATGATGACGATGCGGGTAGACCGCATTCATGGAGAGCTCGACCGTCCGATATTCCGGCAACAGGCGCACGAGGCGGCCGGCTTCGAGATCATCCTGAATGAGGAACCCCGCCATCAGGCAGATTGCGGCGCCCTCCAGCGCGACCTTCCGCAATGCTTCCCCGCTGTTGGTGACGAAGCTGCCAGAGATGCGCACCGAGGCCGGCGAGCCCTTGCGATCGAGGAAACGCCACTCGTCGCCGAACGGATAGTTCAAGTGCCGACCACAATTGTGCGCGGCGAGTTCGTCGAGCTTCTGCACCCGGCCGTGCTTCTCGATGTAATCGTGGGAGCAGCACAGCACGTGACGCCAGGTGGCAAGGCTCCGCACGATCAGGCTCGAATCCGGCGGCTGTATCATGCGCAGGGCCACGTCATAGCCTTCCTCGATGAGGTCGACCTCGGCCTCGCCCATGCGCAGATCGATCTTGAGCTCCGGATAGGTCGACAGCAGTTTCGCCGCAATCGGCGCGACGAACGGCACCATGTGCGTGGCGACGTGAATGCGCAACGTGCCACGCGGCACCGACTGCAATTCGCTTGCGATGTCGTCGGCCTGTTCGATGTCGGCGAGAATCTGGACGCAGCGGTCGTAATAGGCCTTGCCGATCTCGGTCAGATTGACCTTGCGCGTGGTGCGGTGAAGCAGCCGCACCCCGAGCCGGTCTTCCAGGGCCTGCACGTGATTGCTCACCATGGTGGTCGACATGTTGAGCTTGCGGGCTGCGGCAGAGAAGCCGCCGGCCTCGACCACCCGGCTGAACACTTCGAGGCTGGTCAATCGATCCATGGCTTTCCTTGCACTGGGATGTGCGCCTCGGCAGCAATCGCGCGACAGAGACGGCAATCGCGCTGGCGCAGTCGCGCCCCTGACCCGGTAGACATCACGAACCCAGGTGACGGCTCAGATTATCCACTCTCAATGGATAATCCTTCCAGAATCTAGCTGATTATCACCTGAGCCAGCAAGACCGATAGTCTCAGCGAGACGACAGGAGACGCAAATGTCCGAAATGCCCCGCACTGAGACCTTCCAGCAAGCAACTGAAATCGCGCACGAATATGCCAAGACGCCACCCGCTATCCCGGCCCGGAACATGGTTCGGCGCGCGGCCTTGGCGCTCGCGCTCCTCGCAGGCACGGCAACCATGGCCTACTACGGACACGATTACTGGACCAACGGCCGGTACCTCGAATCCACCGACGACGCCTATGTGAAGGCGGACTCCACGATCGTCGCGCCGAAGGTCTCCGGCTACATCGCCCAGGTGCTGGTCGGCGACAACGAGAAGGTTCGGTCGGGCCAGCTGCTGGCCAAGATCGACGACCGCGACTTCAAGGCGGCGCTCGACCAGGCGAAAGCCGACGTCGCTGCCGGCGAAGCCTCGGTCCGCAACATTGATGCCCAACTCGAACTGCAACAGCCGATTATCGCGCAGAGCACGGCTGATGTGGCGGCTGCGGACGCCAATTTGAAATTCGCGCAGGAGGAGCGCGCCCGTTACGACGACCTCATGAAGTCGGGCTCCGGCACGATCCAGCGCGCGCAGCAGACCGATGCGGCGCTGCGCGCCAGCGGCGCGCAATTGCAGCATGCCAAGTCCGGCCTCGTCGCCGCGCAGCGCAAGGTCGACGTGCTCACCACCCAGCGCGCCCAGGCTGCCGCCCAGCTCGAACGCGCTCGTGCAGTCGCGCAGCAAGCCGCGCTGAACCTGTCCTATACGGAAATCACAGCTCCCGTGGACGGCACGGTCGGCGCCCGCAGCTTGCGTGTCGGCCAATACGTGCAGGCCGGCACGCAATTGATGGCAGTGGTGCCGCTCGATGCCGTCTATGTCGTCGCCAATTTCAAGGAGACCCAGCTCACCCATGTGCGGCCGGGCCAGCCGGTCGAGCTGCACGTCGATAGCTTCCGCGACACCATTCTGCGCGGCCATGTCGACAGCCTGTCGCCGGCAAGCGGGCTCGAATTCGCGCTGTTGCCGCCCGACAACGCCACCGGCAACTTCACCAAGATCGTGCAGCGCGTTCCCGTGAAGATCGTGCTCGACGATCACAGCCTCACCGGCCTGCTGCGGCCGGGCATGTCCGCGGTGCCGACCGTCGACACCAAACAGGCGGTGCTGGCCGAGCGCGACAGCGCGAAACGTCTGGCTGACAACGCACCCCACGCAAGCGGAGACTGAAGCCGGAAGGCTCCGGCCGGACCGTCAAATCCGCCCGGATGATCCTTCCAAAGCTTCCACGATGATCGAAACCAACCGCATAACGCATCCAGTCTCAGTACCCGAGACGAGGCTTCCATGAGCACGCTCCAACCGGCCCTCAACGCCACCTCCGCCAATCTCCCCGTCGGTGCTGAGCCCACGATGCCGGTTGTATCCACAAGGACCTGGATCGCGGTGATCGGCGCCACCCTCGGCGCCTTCATGGCGGTTTTGAACATCCAGATCGTCAACGCCTCGCTCGCGGACATCCAGGGCGCGATCGGCGCCGGCATCGATGACGGCGGCTGGATCTCGACCTCCTACCTGATCGCCGAGATCGTGGTGATCCCGCTGTCCGGCTGGCTCGCCCAGGTGTTCTCGATCCGCATCTATCTGCTCACCAACGCGATCCTGTTCCTGGTTCTGTCCGCGGCCTGCGCGCTGGCGCAGGATCTGTCGCAGATGATCGTGCTGCGCGCCATCCAGGGCTTCACCGGCGGCGTGCTGATCCCGATGGCCTTCACGCTGATCATCATGCTGCTGCCGCGCGGCAAGCAGCCGGTCGGCCTTGCGCTGTTCGCGCTGTCGGCGACGTTCGCGCCGGCGATCGGCCCGACCATCGGCGGCTATCTCACCGAGAATTTCGGCTGGCAATACATCTTCTATGTCAACCTCGTGCCCGGCGCGATCATGGTCGGCATGCTCTGGTATGCGCTCGAGGCGAAGCCCATGAAGCTGGCGCTGCTCCGCGAGGGCGACTGGGCCGGCATCATCACCATGGCGATCGGCCTGTCCGCACTGCAGACCGTGCTGGAGGAAGGCAACAAGGACGACTGGTTCGGCTCGCCGTTCATCGTCAAGCTCTCGGTCGTCGCCGCCGTTGCGCTGACCGCCTTCCTGATCATCGAGCTCACGGTGAAGAAGCCGCTGCTCAATCTGCGCCTGCTCGTGCGCCGCAATTTCGGCTTCGGCATGCTCGCGAACTTCCTGCTCGGCATCGCGCTCTACGGCTCCGTGTTCATCCTGCCGCAATACCTGTCGCGCATCCAGGGCTACAACGCCGAGCAGATCGGCACGGTGCTGGCCTGGACCGGGCTGCCGCAGCTCGTGCTGATCCCGCTGGTGCCGCGCCTGATGCAAAAATTCGATGCGCGGATTATCATCGGCATCGGCTTCGTTCTGTTCGCAGCATCCAACTTCATGAACATCGACATGACCAACGACTATGCCGCCGACCAGCTGCTGTGGCCCAATGTCGTTCGCGCCATCGGCCAGGCGCTGGTGATGGCGCCGCTGTCGGCGGTCGCAACCGCAGGCATCGAAGCGGAGAATGCGGGCTCGGCCTCCGGCCTGTTCAACATGATGCGCAATCTCGGCGGCGCCGTCGGCATCGCGCTGCTGCAGACCGTTCTGACCAAGCGCGAGCAATATCATTCCAACGTGCTGATGCAGTCGGTCTCTGTGTTCGAAGAAGCCACACGCACGCGGATCGAGCAGCTCACACAATATTTCGTGAATCACGGTGTTCTCGACCGTGCGGACGCCGCGCATCGCGCCTATGTGGCGATCGGCCATACCGTGCAGAAGCAGGCCTTTATCTTCGCCTTCAGCGACACGTTCTATCTGCTCGGCATGGCGCTGATCGTTGCCCTGGTTGCCGTCCTCTTCCTGAAGACGCCCGGCCAAGTCTCGGCCGGCGGAGCCCACTGACCCAGCCAAAAAAAGGAGAACGACCATGAAGCCCCGCATGAACTACTACCAGGCCGCGCCTGACACGATCAAAGCGCTGATGGCGCTGGAAGCGCAGATCCAGTCGACGGGCCTCGAGAAATCGCTGATCGAGCTGGTCAAGATCCGGGCCTCGCAGATCAACGGCTGCGCCTTCTGCATCAACATGCATACCGAGGACGCCCGCAAACGCGGCGAGACCGAGCAGCGCATTTATCTACTCAATGCCTGGCGCGAATCCCCGCTTTATTCCGACCGCGAGCGCGCGGCGCTGGCCTGGACGGAAGCGGTGACGCTGATCTCAGAGACGCACGCGCCGGATGACGTCTACGAACAGGTTCGCGCGCAATTCTCCGAGGCGGACACGGTGAACTTGACCATGCTGATCGGCGCCATCAATGCCTGGAACCGGATTGCGATCGCGTTCCGCGCCGTTCATCCGGTGAAGGTGAAGGCGTCGGTGGCGTGAGCCGGCCGTAACAGACGGTCTCGTAGGGTGGGCAAAGCGTAAGCGTGCCCACAATTCTTTCAGCGAAAACGAGAGAAGACGTGGGCACCGCGCAAGGGCGCCTTTGCCCACCCTACGGCAGCTGAGCGTGTGGCCTAAACCGCCGTCGCCTTGGCGAACTCAACGTAGATCTCGCGAAGGCGCGTCGCCGTCGGACCGGGCTTGCCGTCGCCGATCGTCTTGCCGTCGATGGCGACGACCGGCTGCACGAAGGAGGATGCGCTGGTGATGAACGCTTCCTTGGCGGCGAGCGCTTCGGCGACCGTGAAGGAACGTTCCTCGACGCGGAGCTGGCGCTCTTCGGCAAGCGCGATCACGGCCTTGCGGGTGCAGCCGGGCAGGATGGCGTTGGAGTTCTTGCGGGTGACGATGACGTCGTCCTTGGTCAGGATGAACGCAGTGGACGAGCCGCCCTCGGTCACATAGCCCTCCTGCAGCATCCAGGCTTCGCCGGCGCCGGCTTCGGCCGCGGCCTGCTTCGCCAGCACTTGCGCCAGCAGCGCCACGCTCTTGATGTCGCGGCGCTCCCAGCGGATGTCGGGCACCGTGATGACTTTGATGCCGGTCTTGGCCACCGGGGTGTTGATGATGTCCTTCTCCGAGGTGAACATCACCAGGCTCGACTTGACGTCAGCCTTGGGAAACGGGAAGTCGCGCCCCTTGTCGGCGCCGCGCGTCACCTGGAGATAGACGAGGCCGTTCACGAGCTTGTTGCGCGCGATCAGCTCCTTCTGCAGCTCTGTGATGCGCTCGATGGTCTCCGGCAGCCTCAAGCTGATCTCGCCGACGGACCGCTCCAGTCGCGCCAGATGCGAAGCATTGTCGACCAGCTTGCCGTCGAGCACGGCCGAGACCTCGTAAATGCCGTCGGCGAACAGGAAGCCGCGATCGAGCACCGAGATCCTGGCTTCCGAGAGCGGGACGAATGAGCCGTTGACGTAGGCGATCGAGTCCAAGGCAGGTCTCCTGGGAGGGAAAAGGGGGGAATTGGCTATCGGTATAGGAGATTTGGCGAGCCCGATAAACCCTCGATCAGTCATTCCGGGGCATTCGCAAAGCGAATGAGCCCGGAATCCATCTCACCCCGGTACTGGCGCCCGATGGATCCCGGGCTCGCGCTAAGCGCGCCCCGGGATGACGACCGGTTAATGCGACAGAATCTTCGACAAGAACTTCTGCGCGCGGTCGCTGCGGGGCTTGCCGAAGAAATCGTCCTTCGCCGCGTCCTCGACGATCTCGCCGCGGTCCATGAAGATCACGCGGTTGGCGACCTTGCGGGCAAAACCCATCTCGTGGGTCACGACCATCATGGTCATGCCCTCGCGGGCGAGATCGATCATGACGTCGAGCACCTCGCTGACCATTTCCGGATCGAGCGCCGAGGTCGGCTCGTCGAACAGCATCACGATCGGATCCATGGCGAGCGCGCGCGCGATGGCGACGCGCTGCTGCTGGCCGCCGGAGAGCTGCGCCGGGAATTTCTGCGCCTGCTCCTTCAAGCCGACGCGCTCGAGCAGCTGCATCCCCTTGGTCAGCGCCTTGTCATGCCCCCTGCCCAGTACCTTCTCCTGCGCGAGGCAGAGATTGTCGATGATCTTGAGGTGCGGAAACAGCTCGAAATGCTGGAACACCATGCCGACGCGCGAGCGCAGCTTCGGCAGATTGGTCTTGGGATCGTTGACCTTGGTGCCGTCGACCAGGATGTCGCCGCTCTGGAACGGCTCCAGCGCATTGACGCATTTGATCAGCGTCGACTTGCCCGAGCCCGAGGGGCCGCAGACCACGACCACCTCGCCCTTGGTGACATTGGTGGTGCAGTCGGTCAGCACCTGGAAGGTGGGGCTGTACCATTTGTTGACATGGCTGATTTCGATCATGATCGACACGCTCTATCGAATGATGGCGATGCGCGTCTGCAGGCGACGGACGCCGTAGGACGCGATACAGGAAATGGTGAAGTAGACGATCGCTGCGAACAGATACATCTCGACCAGGCGGCCGTCGCGCTGCGCCACCTTGCTCGCCGCGCCCAGGAAGTCGGTGATCGACAGGACGTAGACCAGCGAAGTGTCCTGGAACAGCACGATGGTCTGCGTGATCAGCACCGGCAACATGTTGCGGAAGGCCTGCGGCAGCACGACGTAGCGCATGGTCTGCGCGTAGGTCAGCCCCAGCGCGCTGGCCGCGGCCGGCTGGCCGCGCGAGATCGACTGGATGCCGGCGCGCATGATCTCGGAGAAATACGCGGCCTCGAACATGATGAAAGTAATCAGCGAGGATGCGAAGGCGCCGACGCTGATCGGCCGCGAGGCTCCGGTCAGCCACTGGCCGATATAGGGCACCAGGAAGTAGAACCAGAAGATCACCAGCACCAGCGGCAGCGAGCGCATGAAGTCGACATAGATGCCGGCGATGCGGCCGAGAATCTTGAAGCCGGACAGGCGCATCAGGGCGAGCGCCGTACCGAAGACCAGGCCGCCGAGGGCAGCAAGAGCCGTCAGCGTCAGTGTGAACGTCATGCCCTCGTAAAACAGATAGGGCAGCGCGCGGCGGATGACATCGAAATCGAGATTGCCGAGCATCGCTTATTTCCCCGTGATGTAGCCGGGGATCGCCACCCAGCGCTCGAGGAGGCGCATGGCGGTGACGACGACGGCGTTGACGAGGAGATAGAGGATGGTCGCGGCGGTGAAGGCCTCGAACACCTGGAACGAGAATTCCTGCATCGAGCGCGCCTGTCCGGTCAACTCGAGCAGGCCGATGGTGATGGCGACCGCGGTGTTCTTGATGGTGTTGAGGAATTCGGACGTCAGCGGCGGCAGGATGATGCGGAAGGCCATCGGCAGCAGCACGTAGCGATAGCCCTGCACGGTGGTCAGGCCGAGCGCCGTCGCCGCCATCTTCTGCCCGCGCGGCAACGAGGAGATGCCGGCCTGCAGCTGCACGGCCACGCGCGCCGACATGAAGAAGCCGACCCCGATCGCAGCCGTCCAGAACGGCGCGTTCGGCAATTGCTTCAGCCACAGGCCCGCGGCCCTCGGCAGGATCTCCGGCAGCACGAAGAACCACAGGAAGAGCTGCACCAGCAGCGGCATGTTGCGGAAGAATTCGACGTAGGCGAAGCCGAACCAATTGGCGCCTTTCGACGGCAGCGTGCGCATGACGCCGACGATCGATCCTGTGATCAGCGCGATCACCCAGGCCAACGCCGCGGTCTTGAGGGTCAGCGCCAAACCCGACAGCAGCATGTCGAGATAGGTGCCGGTCCCCATCGGATTCGGCTGGAGGAAAATTCCCCAGTTCCAGTTGTAGTTCACGTGTCCCCCGCGCGAACGCGCCCGTCATGGATGTCCTGGGCGCCTATGCAAATGTCCGGCCATTCTCCCTCCAGAAAAGGCCGAATGTACCGCCTCCCCCCGCAAACGGGGAGAGGCGGATGATGCATCTTACTTGTAATCGTCCGGGTTCGGCGAGTCCGTCGGCTTGGCGAACTCGTTCTTCAGCTCGGCCGAGATCGGCGTGTTGAGGTTCAGGCCCTTCGGCGGGATCTTCTGGGTGAACCACTTGTTGTAGATCTTCTCGGCCTCGCCCGAGGTGTAGAGCGCGGCGGTCGCAGCATCGACCACCTTCTTGAAGGGCGCGTCGTCCTTGCGCAGCATGATGCCGTAGGGCTCGGGCTTGGAGAACGCGTCCTTGGAGACCTCATAATCGCCCGGCGACTTCGAGCCGGCGACGAGGCTCGCGAGCAGGATGTCGTCCATGACGAAGGCGATCGCGCGATCGGTCTCGACCATCAGGAAGGCCTCGGCGTGATCCTTGGCGGGAATGATGTTGGCGCCGAGGCCCTTGGCGACGTTGGCCTCGGTGAGCTGCTTGATATTGGTGGTGCCGGCGGTCGAGACCACGGTCTTGCCCTTGAGGTCCTCGATCGACTTCAGGCCGCTCGACTTCTTGAAGACGTAGCGGCTCGCGGTCAGGAAGTGGGTGTTGGTGAAGGCAACCTGCTTCTGGCGCTCGGCATTGTTGGTGGTCGAGCCGCATTCGAGATCGATGGTGCCGTTAGCCATCAGCGGGATACGGGTCGCCGACGTCACCGGGTTGAGCTTGACCTCGAGCTTGTCGAGCTTGAGCTCCTTCTTCACGGCGTCGACGATCTTGTAGCAGATGTCCATCGCGAACCCGACCGGCTTCTGGTTGTCGTCGAGATAGGAGAACGGGATCGAGGAGTCGCGGAAACCGAGCGTGATCGCGCCGGTGTCCTTGATGTTCTTCAGCGTGCCGGTCAGCTCCTGGGCCCCGGCCTGGCTGACGACGAAGGTCGCGGCGAGCGCGAGCCCGATGTGACGGAAATGTTTCACGTTTTACTTCCCCTTTCGGATGGTGCGGCCCGGATGCAAGCACAAATCGGGCCGGATTAGAATGTAACTTTCGGCTGGATTAACGGCTCAGGTTAACGGCGCCGGCAACTCGCCGAGATCCCAGAACAGCCCGGCCATCACCGTCAAGGCCTCTTCGGTCAATGGCAGCAGGATGTGCTCATTGGGCGCATGCTGGGAGCAGCCGGGATAGGAGTGCGGCACCCAGATCGTCGGGAGGCCGAGGATCTCGGAGAACACGTCATTGGGCAGCGAACCGCCGAAATTCGGCAGCACGGCCGGCGCCTTGCCGGTGGTCTCCTGCACCGAATCCGCGGCCCATTTGATCCACGGGCTGTCGAAATCGGTGCGCGATGCAGCAAAACTCTGCGCCGCGCGCACCTCGACCATCGGAAAACCGCGTCCGACCAGGTGGGCACTGATCGCCTCGATCAGCCCCTCGACCTTCGTCCCGACCACGAAACGCAGTTGCAGCACGGCGTTGGCCTGGCCCGGAATAGCGTTGGCCGGCTTCTCGATATTGCCTGAGGACATCGCCAGCACCTCCAGCGTGTTCCAGGCGTAGAGCCGTTCGGCGGCCGAAAGCCCCTCCTCGCCCCAGTTCTCCGCGAGTGCGGGCTCGTCCGCGGTCGGGACCACCTCGACGTCGGCAAGATAGCTGCGGATCTGGTTGGTGAGGCGCGGCGGCTTCAGCGCATCGAGCTGGAGACGGCCATGGCCGTCGACCAGGGTGGAGATCGCGTTGACCAGGATGGTCGCGGGGTTGGCGAGCACGCCGCCCCAATTGCCGGAATGGTGGCCGCCGTCGCGCAAGTTCACGTCGAGATGGATGCGGATGCCGCCACGGCAGCCGAGAAAGAGCGTCGGCCGATCGGCCGAGAGGCGCGGCCCGTCCGAGGCCATGAACAAATCGGCCTTGAGCGCGTCGCGATGGAGATCGCAGACCTTGCCGAGATCGGGCGAGCCGATCTCCTCGCCCATCTCGATGATGAATTTGGCGTTGAAGCCGAGCTTGCCGCCGCGCGCGTCGCGCACTGCGCGGAGCGCCGCCATATTGATGCTGTGCTGGCCCTTGTTGTCGGCGGTGCCGCGGCCGTAAAGGCGCGTCCCCGCAACATTGGTGCGCCAGGGATCGCGGCCATCGCGCCACTCGCCTTCCATGCCGTCGACGACGTCGCCATGGCCGTAGACCAGCACGGTCGGCGCAGACGCGCTCTCGTGGTGCTCGGCGAACAGGAACGGCGCCTTGCCGCTCGGGGATTCGACGATGCGGCTGGAAAAATCGAGCGCGGCGAAGGCCGGCTGCATCTCCTGCTCCAGATAGGCGCGCAGCTCGGGGCCGCGCTGCGGATTCTGGCTCTCGGTCTTGTAGGCGACGCGGCGGTCGAGTTCAGCGAGGAACGCGCCGGACTTGAAATCCTCACGGGCGCGGGCGATGGCGTCGGCTCTGGTCATACTTGCTTTTCGAGGCTGTGAGACGAAGGACCTTACCGACATGGGTTGGCCTTCGAAAGTGGCGGGGACTTGGATTGCTCTTGTAGTTCTCTTGTCTTCTTATAGCTCTCTTGGGATTTCGTTCTTGCTTCACTAGGATTGGCCTGCCAAGCGCAGCTGCGACGCCGACTTTGGCCTTGCCAAGCGCAAGCGATATGCAAGAAGTTCGCCAAGTTCGGGCGCACATCTATCATTCGAAGAGCGCTCAGTACAGGGCGTCGAGGGACCAGCATGGCCAAAGAGATCAGGCTCAACGCCTTTGCGATGAATTGCGTCGCGCACCAGTCGCCGGGCCTGTGGACCCATCCGCGCGACCGCACCGCCGACTATAATCGCCTGCCCTATTGGATCGATCTGGCCAAGACGCTGGAGCGCGGCCGCTTCGACGGGCTGTTCCTGGCGGACGTGCTCGGCGTCTATGACGTCTATGGCAACAGCCCTGACGCAGCTTTGCGCAATGCAGCGCAGACGCCGTCAAACGAGCCGCTGCTGCTGCTGTCGGCGATGGCCGCAGTGACGCAAAATCTCGGCTTCGGCGTCACCAGCAATCTGTCGTTCGAGCCGCCCTACCCGTTCGCGCGGCGGATGTCGACGCTCGATCACCTCACCGAGGGGCGGATCGGCTGGAATGTCGTGACCGGCTATCTCGACAGCGCCGCGCGCGGCGCGGGCAAGGACAAGCAGACCGGGCATGACGACCGCTACGACATCGCCGACGAATATATGGATGTGGTCTACAAGCTCTGGGAGGGCAGCTGGGAGGACGATGCCGTGCTGCGCGACCGCAAGCGCGGCATCTTCACCGATCCGGCAAAGGTTCATCGCGTCAATCACGAGGGCGCGAATTACCGCATCAACAACACCATTCATCTCAGCGAGCCCTCGCCGCAGCGTACGCCGGTGCTGTACCAGGCCGGCACCTCGCCACGGGGCCGGCAGTTCGCGGCCAGGCATGCCGAGTGCGTGTTCATGTCGGGACCGTCGGCCAAGGTGATTGCGCCGCGCGTCTCTGCGATCCGGCAGGAGGCCGCCGCGCTCGGCCGCAACCCGGCCGAGATCCTGATGTTCTCGATGATGACGATCATCCTCGGACGGACGGAAGCTGAGGCAAAGGAAAAATACGCCGATTATCGCCGCCACATCAGCCCCGAAGGCGCGCTGGCGCTGATGTCGGGATGGACCGGCGTCGACTTCTCCGGCTACGACCTCGATCAGCAGGTGCGGCACGTCCAGAACGATGCCGGCCGCAGCGCCATGGACAACGTCACCCGCGCCGATCCCGACCGCGTCTGGACCGTGCGCGACGTCATCGAGCATGTCGGCATCGGCGGCGCCGGCCCGGTCGTGGTCGGCACGCCCGAGATGGTCGCGGACAAGATCGAGGACTGGTTCGAGAAGACCGACGTCGACGGGCTCAACGTCGCGTTCGCGATCTCGCCCGGCGACTTCGAGGACATCGCCGACATGCTGGTGCCGGAGCTGACGCGACGGGGACGGTACAAGAGCGAGTATGCCAAGGGCACGTTGCGGGAGAAGCTATTCGGTGGCGGGCGTGCAAGGCTCGATGCGCCACACCCGGCGGCGGGCTATCGCGTGGGGAGGAAGGGCTAGCTGCCTCCTCCTCGTCATTGCGAGCGCAGCGACGCAATCCAGACTGTCACCGCGGAGAGATTCTGGATTGCTTCGTCGCTGCGCTCCTCGCAATGACGGGGGACAGAGCCTGCCCTACACCTTCCCGTCCACCATCACCTCGATCAGCTTCGTCCCCGGCCGATTGAACGCCGACGTCAGCGTCGCCCTCAGCTCGCGGGGATCGCTGACCTTGATCGCCTCGCAGCCGAGCGCTTTCGCCATGCCAGCGAAATCCACCGGCGGATCGACGAAATCCATGCCGACGTAATTGTCGTCGCCGTGGAAGGCGAGCAGGCGCTGCTTGATGATGCGATAGCCGCCATTGTTGGCGATGACGACGTTGAGCGGCAGCTTGTGGTGGGCGGCAGTCCAGAGCGACTGAATCGAGTACATCGCGCTGCCATCGCCGGAGAAGCACACGACGGGTCGATCCGGATTGGCAATGCTGGCCCCGACCGAGGCCGGCAGGCCCCAGCCGATGCCGCCGGAGGCGAGGCCGTGATAGCCGTAGCGATCGCGATGCGGCCGCAGGGCCGTGACCTGGCGGCTGGAGGTGAGGCCTTCATCGACCAGGATGGCGTTGTCAGGCATGGCCTCGATCATTTGCAGCACGAGGAAGTCCGGATCGATCGGCGTGCGGCCGGCGCTCTTGCCGATCTGCTCGACCAAAGCGGCGCGGCGCGCGGTCCAGTTCTTCGGCGCGAGCTCGGCGAGACGCTGCCTTGCGCGGCTCGCGAGGGTCGCGCCGCCCATCTCCTTCAGCACCGGGATCAGCGCGCGCAGCGTTTCCTTCAAATCGGCCTTCAGCGCGATCTCGGCACCGTAGTTCTTGGCGATCTCCCAATCGACGAGGCCGATCTGCACGATGCCGAGGCCGTCAGGCAGCGCGTCGACCTCGCTGTAGACCGACATCCGCAAGGGATCGCCGCCGAGCGCGATCAGCAGATCGTACGGCGCGAGGGTATCGCGCGCGGTCTTCTGCACGCGCGCGAGCGTGCCGACGAAGCTCGGGCTTTCCGAGAGGAAGTGCGAGCCGTACGGTGTCGAGGACTGATAGGCCGCAGCGCCGAGCAGCTCCGCCAGTTCGGCGGCTTCCTTCAGCGCATCGCTCTTGACCACCTCGTCCATGGTGACGATCACAGGACGCTCGGCCTTGAGCAGGCGTGCGGCAAAGGCCTTCAGCGCCTCGTCGGATGGTTTCGTGCGCGCATCGATGCGGGTGGAGCGGCCGAGATCGATGCCGGCTTCGCTGTTGAGGATGTCGCCGGGCAGCGAGATGAACACAGGCCCGGTCGGTGGCGTCATCGCCACCTTGGCGGCACGGCGCACGATGCGCGGCAGGTCCTCCAGCCGCGTCACCTCGACCGCCCATTTCACCAGCGGCTCCGCCATGCGCACCAGCGGACCATAGAGCACCGGCTCCATCAGGCCGTGGCCCTGCTCCTGCTGGCCCGCGGTCAAGATCATCGGCGTGCCCGTGAACTGGGCGTTGTAGAGCGAGCCCATCGCATTGCCGAGGCCGGGCGCGACATGGACGTTGCAGGCGACGAGCTTACCCGAAGCGCGGCTGTAGCCGTCGGCGATCGCGACCACGAGGCTCTCCTGCATCGCCATCACATAGGTGAGATCGGGATGGTCCTTCAGCGCATGCATGATCGACAGCTCGGTGGTGCCGGGATTGCCGAACAGATGCGTGATGCCCTCGTCCTTGAGCAGCGCGAGAAAGGCGGAGCGGCCGGTGATCTTGTTCTTCATGTTTCCTCCAGGAGCGGACCGTTGCCGCAAGGACGAGGCATGATGGCCGAGATGTCGGCAGACGCGCAAGGAAGCGCTGTCATGGCTGCGTTGCGCGGGAGAGGCGCTACATCTCCTCGCGACCGAGTTCGAACGGATCCTCGCCGCCCGGGCGCTTCTTCTTTTTCGAGCGCTGCCATACGACGCCGGGAAAGCCCTTCAGCGGCACCAGGGGCTCGCCGGTATAGGCCCATTCCTGCAGCTCCTCGATGGCGATGTGATAGAGCGGCTGGCGGCCGGTGCGCTCATTGAACAGCGCACGCGGGATGTTGACCATGTGCGGGCCGCGCGGACGTTCGTACATGATCGGCGTGCCGCAATGCGAGCAGAAGCTGCGCGCGGTCTTCGTCGCCTTGTCCTCGTAGCGGGTCAGCGCGGACTTGCCGGCGGTGATGCGAAAGCGCTTCTTCCAGCTTCCGACATAGGTTGCGTAGGCCGCGCCGTGGGCGCGGCGGCTGGCGGCGGAATGATCATGCCAGGCCCAGCGCGCAGGCACGTCGATCTCGAAGGTGACCTTGCCGCAGAGGCATTGGCCGGTGGCGATCCCTGCGGCGGCTGCGGCTTTGGCCATCGTCTCTCTCCGTCGTCATTGCGAGCGCAGCGAAGCAATCCAGAATCTTTCCGTGGAGGCAGTCTGGATTGCTTCGCTGCGCTCGCAATGACGGAATTGTGGTGGCGGTCGCGCAGAAATCAAGATCGTCATTCCGGGGCGCGACGAAGTCGCGAGCCCGGAATCCATCGAGCCACAAGTTCAGGCGGAGGAATGGATTCCGGGCTCGATGCTGCGCATCGCCCCGGAATGACGGAAGAGATTACGCCCGCGTCAGCTCACGTGCTCCGGATAATCCGTGTACCCCTTCTCCTCGCCGCCGTAGAACGTCGCGCGGTTGTACGGCGTGATCGGATAATCATGCTCGAGGCGCCGCGGCAGATCCGGATTGGAGATGAAGATGCGACCGAAGGCGATGATGTCGGCGTGGCCTTCCGCGATCGCCGCGTTGGCGGTCTCGCCGGTGAAGCCGCCGGCCGTCATCAAGATGCCGCTGTAGAGCGGGCGGAACAGCATCATGGCGGAGGGCACGTTCTCCCAGTGGACATCGGCGCGGCCGGTGCCGCTGGAGCGCGGCTCGATGAAATGCAGATAGGCGAGACCCAGCTTGTCGAGCGCCTTTACCACATGCGTGTACAGCGGCATCGGGTCGGGTTCGCCGGAATCATTGGCGATGCCGTGGGGCGACAGCCGCACGGCGACGCGGTTCGCGCCCCAGACGTCGATCGCGGCCTGCGTGACCTCGAGCAGCAGGCGCGCGCGGTTCTCGATTCCGCCGCCATACTGATCGGTGCGGTGGTTGCTGCGCGATTGCAGGAATTGCTCGAGCAGATAACCGTTGGCGCCGTGGATCTCGACGCCGTCGAAGCCGGCGGCGAGCGCATTCGTGGCGCCCTGCCGGAACGCCTCGACGATGCCCTTGACCTCCTCGGTCTCCAGCGCGCGCGGCGTCTCGTACTCGGCGATCTTGCCGTCCGCCGTCATCGCCTTCATGCCTTCGGCCTTGATCGGGATTGCCGAGGCCGAAACCGGAAGTTCACCGCCGTGGAAGGAGGAATGCGAGACGCGGCCGACATGCCAGAGCTGGAGGAAGATGATGCCGCCCTTGGCATGCACGGCATCCACCACCTTGCGCCAGCCGGCGATCTGCGCGTCCGAATAGATGCCGGGTGTCGCCGGGTTGCCGCGGCCGTGCGAGAGCACCGGCGAAGCTTCGGCGACCAGCAAACCGCCCTTCGTTGCGCGCTGACCGTAATATTCGGCGTTGAGCGAGCGCGGCGAAAAGCTCTCGCGCTCGGCCCGCATACGCGTCAACGGCGCCATCGCGACGCGATGGGCGAGCTTGTACGGACCGACCTGCAACGGCTTGAACAACGCCTCGAATTTCATGCTGACACCGACTTTCTATGGAAGGATGCGGATCATATAGCGAGGGGCGGCCCTTCGAAAAGGCGCCGCCCCTGCAAAAATAGATATTCCCCCTCGTGGAACGCGGGAAGGAATGGATGCTACGCCGTCTTGATCCAGACGGCCTTCACGTTGAGATATTCCTCGACGTGCTGCTTGCCGGACTCGCGGCCATAGCCGCTCATCTTGTAGCCGCCGAACGGCACGGCCGGATCCATCGCCTGGTAGCAGTTGACCCACACCGAGCCGGCACGCAAGCGTTTCGCCACCGCATGGGCCTTGCTGACGTCGCGCGTCCAGAGGCCGGAGCCGAGGCCGAACGTGGTGTTGTTGGCGCGCTTGACCAGCTCGTCCATGTCCTTGAACGCGATCGCGGAGATGACGGGGCCAAAAATCTCCTCCTGCGCGATGCGCATGTTGTCCTGGACGCCCGCGAACACCGTCGGCGAGACGAAGAAGCCCTTCGACAATGCGCCTTCGGTGACGCGGCCGCCGCCGGCGAGCGCCTGGGCGCCTTCCTTCTGACCGATATCGAGATAGCCGGTGACGCGCTCGAGCTGCTGCTCGGAGACCAGCGGGCCGATCTGCACGTTGGGATCGAGGCCGTTGCCGACCTGCAGCTTCTTGCCGAACTCGGCGACGCGGCCGACGAACTCCTCGTAGATCGACTGCTCGACGAACAGGCGCGTGCCGGCGCTGCAGATCTGCCCCGAATTGGCGAACACCGCCATCGCCGCGCCCGGCACGGCGGCGTCGAGATCGGCATCGGCGAACACGATGTCCGGCGACTTGCCGCCGAGCTCGAGCGAGACGCGCTTGAGGTTGCCGGCCGAGGCACGGATGATCGACTGGCCCGTGACATGCGAGCCGGTGAAGGCGACCTTGTCGACGTCGTGATGCGAAGCGAGCGCCGCGCCCGCGGTCTCGCCATAGCCGGGAACGACGTTGATGACGCCGGGCGGCACGCCCGCTTCCATCGCAAGCTCGGCGATGCGCAGCGAGGTCAGCGGTGCTTCTTCGGCCGGCTTGAGCACCACGGTGCAGCCGGTCGCGATCGCAGGACCGATCTTCCAGATCGTCGCCGTGAGCGGGCCATTCCAGGGGATGATCGCGCCGACGACGCCGACCGGTTCCTTCAGCGTGTAGGAGAAGATTTCGCCGGGCAGCGAGTTCTCGATGGTCTCGCCGTGAATCGCGGTGGTCTGGCCGGCGTAATAGCGCAGCATGCCGACGGCGCGCAGGCGGTAGGCACGGGTGCGGCTCAGCGGCGCGCCCATGTCGAGCGTATCGAGCTGCGACAATTCGTCGAAATTCTTCTCGACGAGGTCGGCGAGCCTCAGAAGCAAGTTCTGCCGCTCGAACGGCTTGACCTTGCTCCACGGACCTTCGAAGGCGCGGCGGGCGGCCGCGACCGCACGATCGATGTCTTCCTTGTCGCCCTCGGCGACGGTTGCGAGCAGCTCGCCGGTGGCGGGATTGCGGGTCTCGAAGCGCTTGCCCGAGGCTGCATCGACCCACTTCCCGTCGATCAGCATCTGCTTGTAGGACCCGTTTGCGAACGGATGGCGCGCGATCGGAATAGCCTGCGACACAGCCATGGCTGCACTCCCTGTCGGTTATTGGTTGGTTCGATCTGGGCGGGATCGTTCTGCAAAGGATACAGCCGTGCCTGATCAGCGTAAAGGCAGCGCGGAACGAAGACCTCCCATGCCGACTTGTGCAGGGTCGCATCGCTGCCATGCTATAGCTCGACTGAAGGCTTTCCACGGAGACGATCCATGTCACATCCCGCCATCGTCAAAGACAATGTTGCCGTGATCACGGGTGGCGCAGCAGGCATCGGATTTGCCGCCGCTGCGGCCTTTGCGCGCGCTGGAATGAAAGTGTGTATCGCGGATGTCGACGAGGCACGCCTGGCAGAAGCTGCAACAAAACTGTCATCCGTTACGTCGGCCGCGAACGTGATGACCTCGGCCGTCGATGTCAGCAAGATTGAGAGCGTGACGGAACTCGAGCGCGCAGTCCATGAGCGGTTCGGCGGCACCGACGTCCTCATGAACAATGCCGGCATTCAGCCCGGCAGCACGTTGTTCGACGCGCCGGACAATTGGCAGCGCATCATCGCCGTCAACATGTGGGGCATCATCAACGGCTCGCGCATCTTCGCGCCGAACATGATCGCGCGCGGCAAATGCGGCCTCATCATCAACACCGGCTCCAAGCAGGGCATCACCACGCCGCCGGGCGACCCCGCCTACAATGTCTCGAAGGCCGGCGTGAAGGCGTTCACCGAGGCGCTCCAGCACGAGTTGCGCAACACGAAGGACTGTCGCGTCACGGCACACCTGCTGATCCCAGGCTTCGTCTTCACCGGCCTGACCGCGAAGGGCCGCACCGAGAAGCCGGCCGGCGCCTGGACGCCGGAGCAGACGGTCGATTTCATGCTGGCGCGGCTGGAGGCCGGCGATTTCTACATTCTCTGCCCGGACAATGACGTGCCGCGGGCGCTCGACGAGAAGCGCATGCTGTGGGCCGCCGGCGACATCGTCGAGAACCGCCCGCCATTGTCGCGATGGCACCCGGATTACGGCGACGCGTTCGCCAAGTTTGTGGCGCAAGAGTAGGCCCGCACCGCTCTGTCGCTGGCCCCGGTGCTCGCGGAGAGGGTGGGCCCCGCCACCTGGCTGTGCCCCCACCTTGACTCCCTCAAAATTCGTTATACAACATAACTATTCTGACAAGGACGCAAATGACACAGGGAAACGCCGAGACCGCGGACGCGGGCGCCTCCGGGCTTTTGAGGATCGAGCGGGCGGACCGGGTTCTGACCGTGGGTCTGAACCGGCCGGCCAAGCGCAATGCGCTCAATGACGGCATCATCCTGGAAATCGGCGAGTGCTTTGCGAACCTGCCCGAGGACATCGGCGCGGTCGTCATCCATGGCATCGGCGACCATTTCTCCTCAGGCCTCGACCTCTCCGAGCTGACCGAGCACGACGCCACCGGCGGGCTGCTGCATTCCCAGATGTGGCACCGGGTGTTCGACCGCATCCAGTACAGCCGCGTGCCCGTGATCGCAGCGCTCAGGGGCGCCGTGATCGGCGGCGGGCTGGAGCTGGCCTGCGCGGCCCATATCCGCGTCGCCGAGCCCTCGACCTATTTCGCGCTGCCAGAGGGGCAGCGCGGCATTTTCGTCGGCGGTGGCGGCTCGGTGCGGCTGCCGCGGCTGATCGGCGTTGCCCGGATGATGGACATGATGCTGACGGGACGCGTCTACAGCGCGACCGAGGGCGCGTCCTACGGCTTCGCGCAATATCTGACGGAGGCCGGCAACGGGCTCGGGAAGGCGCTTGAGCTTGCGACCAAGGTGGCGTCCAATGCCCCGCTGACGAATTTTGCCGTGCTCCAGGCGCTGCCGATGATCGCAGAGGCCAATCCGCAGACCGGCCTGTTGATGGAGTCGCTGATGGCCACCGTCGCGCAGAGCGACAAGGAGGCCAAACGGCGGATCCGCGAATTCCTCGAGCACAAGACCGCGAAGGTGAAGCCCAAATCATGAGCGTAAAGTCATGAGCGCGGAGCCATCCTCTTCCGGCATGGAGCGCGGCGCGAGCGATTTCCCGCTGCGGCCCATCTCGTTCGGCGATCCCGTCGTCAACATCGAGCGGCGCAACGACGGCACGATTTACTTGCGGCCAAAGCAGCCGCTCGGCGACTACCCGGTCCGCATCACCGACCGCCTGCATCATTGGGCCACGACGACGCCGGACCGCGTCTTCATGGCCGAGCGCGAAGGTGGTCGCGGCTGGCGCAAGATCACCTATGCCGAGCTGCTCACCGCGAGCCGGCACATCGCTTCAAGCCTGATTGCGCGCGGCCTGTCGGCGGAGCGGCCGGTCGTCATCCTCTCGGGCAATTCGATCGACCACGCGCTCCTCGCCTTTGGCGCGTTCTACGCCGGCGTTCCGTTCTGCCCGGTGTCGCCAGCCTATTCGCTGGTGTCGAAGGACTACGGCAAGCTGTCCTATCTGATGAAGCTGCTGACGCCGGGCCTGGTCTTCGCCGACGATGCCGACAAGTTCGCCGATGCGCTCGCCGCCAACGTCTCGCTCGGCACCGAGATCGCCGCGTCCTATGGGCACGTGCCGGGCCGCGACGTCACCCTGCTCGCCGATCTCATGGCGACGCCGATCCGTGGCGATCTCGACGACGTCCACGCCAGGATCGGCCCCGACACGATCGCAAAATTCCTGCTGACCTCGGGTTCGACCGGCCATCCCAAGGCCGTCATCAACACCCAGCGCATGATCTGCGCCAACCAGGTGATGCTGCGCGAGACGCTCGCCTTCCTCAAGGACGAGCCGCCGGTCATCATCGATTGGCTGCCGTGGAATCACACCTTTGGCGGTAATCACAATATCGGCCTGACGCTCTACAACGGCGGCTCGATGTATCTGGACGCCGGCAAGCCGGTGCCTGGCGGCATCGAGGAGACCGTGCGCAATCTCCGGGAAATTTCGCCGACGGTCTATTTCAACGTGCCCAAGGGCTACGAATCACTGCTGCCCTATTTGCGCGACGACCAGGGCTTGCGCGCCAAGTTCTTCGACCGGCTGCATGCGATGTTCTTCTCCGGCGCGGCGCTGTCGCCGTTCGTCTGGAACAGCCTCGACGAGCTCGCGGCGAAGGAGAAGGGCTATCGCGTGCCGATGCTGACCGGTCTCGGTGCGACCGAGACCGCGCCGTTCTTCATGTCGGTCAATCCGCGCACCAGCCGTTCCGGCCATGTCGGCCTGCCCGTCTCCGGCAACGACGCCAAGCTGGTGCCGAACAACGGCAAGCTGGAAGTGCGCGCCAAGGGGCCGAACGTGATGCCCGGCTATTGGCGCCAAGGCGACATCACCGCAAAATCCTTCGACGAGGAAGGATTTTACAAGATGGGCGACGCGCTCAAGCCCGCCGATCCCGATGATTTCAATGCCGGCTTCGATTTCGACGGCCGCGTCAGCGAGGACTTCAAGCTCGCGAGCGGCACCTGGGTCAGCGTCGGCCCGCTGCGCGCGCGCCTCACCGCGGCCTGCGCGCCGCTGGTGCGCGACGTCGTCATCGCCGGCATCAACCGCGACGAGGTCTCCGCGCTGGTCGTGCTCGATCTCGACGGCTGCCGCCTGATCAACCCGACGCTGCCGCCCGACGATCTCGTCGTCGCGACACGCGACCGCCTGGTGCGCGAGGCTTTCCGCGAGCGCCTGACCCGTTTCCTCGGCCAGGCCACGGGTTCCTCGACGCGGATCACGCGCGCGATCCTGATGGACACGCCGCTCTCGATCGACAAGGGCGAAGTCACCGACAAGGGCTCGATCAACCAGCGCGCGGTGCTTGAGCATCGCGGCGAGCTGATCGAGGAGCTCTACGCTGCCAATCCGTCGAACCGTGTGATATCGGTCGGCTAAGATGACAATTAGGATGAACCAGTCGGCTCTTTCTTCACCTCTCCCCGCTTGCGGGGAGAGGTCGAATTTGCGCAAAGCGCAAATTCGGGTGACGGGGAGCCGCCGCGAGTCCCACTGCCACCGCATTCGCGGAAGCAAGCTCCTCACCCCAACCCTCTCCCCGTAAGAACGGGGAGAGGGAGCAGACCGGCCGATCCGGTCGCACCTAATAAGAACGATCAAAGGAGAACGCCATGTTGTTGAAGGATCAGGCAGCCATCGTCACCGGCGGCGCATCAGGACTTGGCGCGGCCACCGCAAGAAAGCTGGCCGCGCAGGGCGCCAAGGTCGCGGTGTGCGACCTCAACACCAAGCTTGCGGAATCCGTTGCCGCCGAGATCAAGGGCGTTGCCGTCACCTGCGACGTCTCGGATGCCGCCTCCGCTGAAGCCGCGATCGCGCAGGCGACCAAGGCCCATGGCCCGGCGCGCGTGCTGGTCAATTGCGCCGGCATCGGCGTTGCCAAGCGCGTGGTCGGCCGCGACGGTCCGATGGCGCTTGCCGATTTCGACAAGGTGATCAAGGTCAACCTGATCGGCACCTTCAACATGCTGCGTCTGGCCGCCACCGAAATGTCCAAGCTGGAGCCGCAGGCGACCGGCGAGCGCGGCGTCATCATCAACACCGCCTCCGTTGCCGCCTATGACGGCCAGATCGGCCAATCCGCCTATTCGGCCTCCAAGGGCGGCATCGTCGGCATGACGCTGCCGATCGCGCGCGAGCTCGCGCAGTTCGGCGTCCGCGTGCTGACGATTGCGCCCGGCCTGTTCCTGACGCCGCTGCTCGCGAACCTGCCGCAGGAGGCCCAGGACTCGCTCGCCGCCGCCATCCCCTTCCCGCGCCGGCTCGGCCAGGCCGACGAGTTCGCCGCGCTCGCGCTGCACATGGTCGAGAACGCCTATCTGAACGGCGAAGTGGTGCGCCTCGACGGCTCGCTGCGCATGGCGCCGAAGTAAACTGATGAGCGGGATTGCAGCAGCGACTTCGACCTTACCTCTCCCATTGGGAGAGGTCGGCGCGCAGCGCCGGGTGAGGGGCCCTGCCCTATCACAGCGCTAGTGGATGCATAAGCCATGTTCGTGAACCGGCGCGAGGTCCAGATCCAGTGGGGCGATTGCGACCCCGCCAACATCGTCTATTACCCGCGCTATTTCGCGATGTTCGACGATTCGACCTCGACCCTGTTCGAGGCCGCCGGCTTCTCCAAGCAGGACCTGGTCCGCAAATACGGCCTGGTGGGCATTCCCATGGTCGACACGCGGGCCAAGTTCTACATCCCCTCGACCTATGGCGACTGGATCACCATCGAGACCAGAATCGAGAGCATCAAGCGCTCGAGCTTCGAGGTGAAGCACAACGTCTACAAGGGCGAGGCGCTCGCGATCGAGGGTTTCGAGACCCGCGTCCTGGTCGGCCGCGATCCCGATAATCCCGACAAGCTGAAATCCGCACCATTCCCGGCGGAAATGGTCACCAAATTCACGGGGAGTTAAGTCCGGAGCTAAATCGCCGCATCACCAAAAGAGGGGGCTGAATTACCCCGCGATTTCTGCTTTCAAATAAACACGTCAAGGGAGGAATAGATGAAACGCTTTTATTTGACCGCTGCCATCACTGCGGCTGCGCTGGCCCTGCCGGCATTGCCTGCGCTGGCCCAGACCAGCGAAGTCACCATCGGCATCACCACCACCACGACCGGCCCGGGCGCCGCACTCGGCATTCCCGAGCGCAACGCGCTGGAATTCGTGCCGAAGGAGATCGGCGGCGTGCCGCTGAAGGTGATCGTGCTCGACGACGGCGGCGATCCCACCACCGCCACCACCAACGCCCGCCGCTTCGTAACCGAATCCAAGGCCGACATCATCATGGGCTCGGCGCTGACGCCGCCGACCATTGCTGTCTCCAACGTCGCCAATGAAGCCGGTATCCCGCACTTTGGTCTGGCGCCGTTCCCGATCACGCCCGAGCGCATGAAGTGGTCGGTGGCGATGCCGCAGCCGATTCCGATCGTCGGCAAGGTGCTGTACGACCACATGAAGGCCAAGGGCGTGAAGACGCTCGGTTACATCGGCTATTCCGATTCCTACGGCGACCTCTGGTTCAACGATTTGAAGGCGCAGGCCGTGCCGATGGGCATGACCATCGTCGACGAAGAGCGCTTCGCCCGTCCCGACACCTCCGTGACCGGTCAGGTGCTCAAGCTCGTCGCCGCCAATCCCGATGCCATCCTGGTCGGCGCCTCCGGCACCGCGGCCGCGCTGCCGCAGACCGAGCTGCGCGAACGCGGCTACAAGGGCCTGATCTACCAGACCCACGGCGCCGCCAGCATGGACTTCATCCGCATCGCCGGCAAAGCGGCCGAGGGCGTGCTGATGGCCTCCGGTCCCGTCATGGATCCCGAGGACCAGCCGGATGAAGCCGCCACCAAGAAGCCGGGTCTCGCGCTCAACTCGGCGTATGAGGCCAAATATGGCCCGAACAGCCGCAGCCAGTTCGCAGGTCACTCCTACGATGCCTTCGAGATCCTCAAGCGCATCATCCCGACCGCGCTGAAGACCGCAAAACCCGGCACGCCGGAATTCCGCGAAGCCATCCGCCAGGCCTTGCTGACGGAGAAGGAACTCGCGGCGAGCCAGGGCGTCTACAACTTCACCGAAAAGGACCGCTACGGCCTCGACGAGCGCTCGCGCATCCTGCTCACCGTGAAGGACGGCAAGTACACGCTGGTGAAGTAGGCGTAGCGAGATTTGAGACAACGAGAGCCGGCCCGACGGGCCGGCTCTTTTCATGTGTGGATCGAGCTACGGCTACGAGCGTTGCTGCGCCCCCTCTCCCGCTTGCGGGAGAGGGTTGGGGAGAGGGTGCCTCCGCGTTGGGACCGTCCGAGGCCTGCAGAGACAATCCCCAGAGGAGAAAGCCCTCACCCGGCGCTTCGCGCCGACCTCTCCCGAAAGCGGGAGAGGTTACACCGGGTCTGCCGATGCACCGGGGCTACGCCGCCTGCCGCAGCGGGGTCCAGGCGAACTCCGGATAATAATCGTCCATCATGCGGTCGACATAGGCGGTGAGGTTCGGAAATCCCTCTGTGCGCTCGCGCAAGGCGGATTCGAAGAACGGCGTCAGGATTCCGGCCAGCGCGCCGAAGGCGGTCGCGTCGACGCCGCAGGGCCTGTTGCCCATCAGGTACGCCTTGTCGCCGAGCTGCACCGACAGCGCGAACAGCGAACGCACGGCAAGATCGACGTCGTCATCCGGCGCGTGACGGCCGAGACCGGAGAGCAGATAGTTCTCGGCGACGCGGAACTGCGCATCCTCGCGCAGCTTCTCGCGATTGTGCTCGGGCGCGCCGTCGAAGAAATGCGCAGGACCCTTGGCGAAATTGACCGGATCGACCCAGCGCGCGCCGACCAGTGCCCAATAGACGTGATGCTCGATCATGCGCTCGAACGCCCAGGCCTGCGCGCGCTCAGCCAGGGAGAGGCCGGCGTCGAAATCGAAGCCGTAGCGGCGCTCGATATGGGCCCGGATGAACGTGGAATCGGCCACAGCCTCGCCGCCGTCGTCGATGAAGGGCAGCTGCCCCTTGGGCGAAGCCGGCGGCATCGCCCGCTCTTTCCGGTAAGGTAGTCCTGCCATCTTGAGCTGCACCTCGGTCTTGGTAACGAAGGGGCTGATTTCCGGCAGGCCGAAGCCGGCGCCAAAGCCGTAAAGCGTGATCATGCAAGCTCTCCTGAACCTGTCGAACGAGTGGAAGGAACCTAGCGGCCGGCTGCTGCCACCATGGTGGCAGCAGCCGTGATATCTTCTGCGAAGCGGGCCCCTCGCCAGGCGCGGCCCATCACATGGCGGACCAGCGCGTCCGCAGCATGGACCAGCGATCGCGTCGCGGCGGTCGCGAGCGCAAGGCGGAGGTCGACAATTGTTGTGACGTCGAGCGAGACGAGGCGGCTGAAGGCCCAAGCCTGCCGTGCCTGGACCTGGAAAGGCTGGACCTGGAAAGGCTGGCTCCGCCACAACGGGCCGGCCTGGCCGAAATGGTTTGGAATGATCATGGACAAATCCTCTTCAGTCGATGTGTTGTCCCGGTATAGAACTCCCCTGCTGCCAACATCCTGTCAGCAGCCGCGCGCCGCCTTCTGAAAACACCACCTTAGAAAAAGCAGCGACAAGAGACCTGTCATGAGACGCGCCGACCGGCTGTTTCAAATCATCCAGGTGCTGAGACGCACGCGTAAGCCGTTGACGGCGGACGCGATCGCGGCCGAGCTCGAGACTTCGAAGCGCACCATCTATCGCGACATCGCAACCCTGATCGGCCAGCGCGTGCCGATCCGCGGCGAAGCCGGCATGGGTTACATCCTGGAAAAGGGTTTCGACCTGCCGCCCTTGATGCTGACGCCCGACGAGATCGAGGCGGCCGTGCTGGGCGCGCAATGGGTCGCCGGGCACGCCGATTCCGCGCTGGCGCGCGCGGCCGAAGACTTGATGGCCAAGATTGCCGACACCGTGCCGGAGCGCCTGCGCCCCTTCGTGCTGGAGCCGGCGAGCCGGGCGCGGCCGAGCTGGAACCGGGAACCCGACCGCCTGGACATGGCGCGCACCCGCACCCAGATCCACGAAGGCAAGAAGATCATGCTGCGTTATCGTGACGAGCAGGGCCGCCCCAGCGAGCGCATGATCTGGCCGATCTCGGTCGGCTATCTCGAAGCGGTGCGGCTGCTGGCGGCCTGGTGCGAGCTGCGCGGCGACTTCCGCAGCTTCCGCACCGACCGCGTGGTCGAGGCGACCTATCTCGACGAGAAATATCCGGAGCGGCGCGACGTGCTGCGCGCGAGATGGCGGCAGAGCCTGGTCTGGGGTCCGCCGAAGGACACGTGAGGACGATGGACGAGACCGAGCTGTCGAGCTGTTGCCAGGGCTGCGGTGCCTGCTGCGGCTATTCGCAGAACTGGCCGCGCTTCTCGATCGAGAGCGACGAGGAGCTTGCGCTGATCCCGGCGGCGCTCGTCAACGACCGGCAATCGGGCATGCGCTGCGAGGGCGATCGCTGCGCGGCGTTGCAAGGCGAGATCGGAAAGACGACGGCCTGCGGTATCTATGACGTGCGGCCGGAGGTGTGCCGCACCTGCATGCCGGGCGACGCCGAATGCGCGATGGCGCGGCGGAAGTTCGGCCTGCCCGTTATCGAGATCTCTTAGGCCGGAACCGCTTCGATCTCGTCGTCGAGCTCGTCATCGAGCGGTGCAAGCACCGAGAGCGGCTTGGTCGACAGCGTGATCGGCTTGCGCCCTCCCGACAGCGACGTTGAAGCTTTCGCCGTGCGTTCGCGCGACAGCGCGAAGAGCGTCGAGCCGACGCGGCCGCCATTCTCGATCAGGTCGCGCTCGCTGCAGCTCGCTGCGATCGCGACCGCCAGCGAGTGCAAATGGCTGCGGTGGTAGCAGAACAGCGCCAGCCTGGCGCGCACGTCAGGGGAAACACTCTCAACCAGCCTCGGCAGGCCACTCTCGCTGGCGCGATACATCTCGCCAAGGAGCTCGTCGCGGACCGGGCAGAAATCGCTTTCAAAGGCATCGCGGCTTGAAAACATTGCAGTTCTCCCTCGTGTGGGGAAGATGCAGCGCAATTCTCTAACGAAAGGTTAACCACGCTGCCCGGTAGTCACCCGGGGTGCTTGCGCCCTTGCCGTGAATCAGAGTGGCGCAGTGAAGCGCAAACGCCACCACAGCGTCATGGCCGGGGCTTGTCCCGGCCATCCACGTCTGGCCACTGGGCCGCAGGCCTCAGTTCGCCGCCATGAAGATGGAGAGGCCGAAGCCGGTCAGGTGATGCAGCGCCTGGTCGACGCCGATCAGGGTCCAGAACCAGGGATGGGCGAGGTCGACGCCGAAATTGGCGGAGACGAATCCCTTGGCGCGGTCGATCGTGATGTGGATCGCGAAGTCGATGAAGGCGACGAACCAGAATCTCGGCGCCACGATCACGATCAGCGGCAGCGCGACGGCAAGGTGGACCAGGCAGTGCACCAGGAGCGGCAGGGCCCAGCCATGCTTCTGGTCCTTGCCGTGCGCCATCCAGGCGGTTTGAAGAACGAAATCGGCGATGACGTGCTTGAAGGTGAGCAGCGACATCCAGCCAATGAGCGCTTCAACCGGAATCGCCGATGACATGGGTGGAAACGACAAGCTGACGCCTCATTGACGTGACGAGAAGAATTGGAGCGTTCAGCGCAACTTCTTCTTGGACCGGTCAAATCGCCGGGACGCGTGATTTATGACATCTCCCGCGGCGGAATGCAGCCGGGTGGAACTGGAAAATCGCCAAGTGTGGCTAACTGGTGATAGGATGACCAATCGCCGCGGACATCTCGAGTAAGGTTACCTCCGGCTCGAAATTTGCATTCCGCTCCCTTCGCGCTATCATCGGCGATCGGGAATATCGTTCTTTTTTCAGGCGTTTACGAATTACCGGGCCGGCTGCGCTTCCAAGCCAGGCGCCGTCAGCCAAACGATAAGGCCAGAGTGCTGCCATGAGTACTGAAGGCCCCACTGCATCGCCGACCGTGCCACCGCCCCGGCGTCCCAAGGTGATCAAGACCAACCAGCAGCAGGTTTTCCTCTACGTCGTGCTGACCCTGCTGCTGTCGCTTGCCACCGTCTGGGCCGGCCGCACGCTGGTGCACAATTCGGAGACGCTGACCTTCGCCGTCGGCGGTCCCAACAGCGACGAGGCGCTGTTCGCAGCCAAGCTCGCCGCCCTCCTGAAGAACAACGCATCGCGCTTCCGGATCAACATCGTCAGCAACGCCGACAATGCCAAGGCGCTCGCGCAGTTCGACCGCAGGCAGGCCGACCTCGCCGTGCTGCGCACGGACGCAAAGGTGCCGCTGCGGGCGCGTACACTCGCGATCCTCGAGCACGATCTCGTGCTCCTGCTCGGTCCCGGCAACAAGAAGATCAAGTCGCTCGCCGAATTGAAGAAGAAGAAAGTCGCCGTCGTCGCCGAGAACGAATCCTCGCTCGCCTTCGTGCGCAGCATCCTCGACGTCCCCGATGGTCCCGAGGCTACGAAAATCCAGATGGCGCCGCAGGGCGCGACGCTCGACAAGCTGTTTGCCCCGGCAAACGGCTTCAGCGCAGTGATCGCCATCGTCCATGCCTCGAAGGCGATCCGGGACAAATCCTACGAGCAAGCCGCCAAGCGCGGCGGCTTCACGCTGAACGCCATCGACGAAGCCAAGACGCTGGCGCGCAAATTCCCCGGCATTTCCGACGAGACCGTGACAGCGGGCTCGGTGTCGACGTCCCCGCAGATTCCCGACGACGATCTCGACACGATCGGGCTCGAATGGCTGCTGGTCGCGCAATCCAGGATGTCCCCGACCACGGCCGGCGAGCTCGCGCGCATCGTCTACGAGAACAAGTCGGCGCTCGGGCTCGACAACGGCTTTGCCACCAGGATCGAGCCGGCCTCGGTCGAGAAGGACGCCTTCGTGATCGCGCATCGGGGCGCCGCCGACTACATCAACGACGATACCAAGTCGTTCATGGATAAATACAGCGACCTGATGTATCTGGGCGCCGCAGCGCTCAGCATCATCGGCTCGATCTTCGCCGCGATCTACGCCAAGATCACCCGTATCGCGCCGGAGAAGGCCAGCGAGCTCTCGACCGCCATCCTCGACATCGGCGAGCGGATCGAGCACGCCCACTCGCTGGATCAGCTCGAATGTCTCCAGGATGAGCTCGAGACCATCTTGCGCGGTGCCGTCATCGGCCTCAGGGACGGCACGATCAGTACCGACGGGCTCGACACCTTCAAGCTCGGCTACGAGTTCGTCCGCGACGAGATCGGCATGCGCCGCGACTATCTGAAACGTCATGCCGGCGAGGCTGACAAGACGGGGCGCGATGCCGGGCCGGCTCCGCTGGACGACAGCAACGTCGTGGTGGTGAAGACCGCCCAGAGCGCCTGATACCGCCGGATTGGACGACCCGCCTTTCTCGTGTCCCGGACAAGCTGCAATGCCGAAGGCAGTGCAGCGTTGAGCCGGGACCCAGGAACTTCCACGATTTGCGTTGCCACAGGGTCCCCGACTCTGCGGCACGCCGTCTGGAACCCTGCCCATTCGCAACCGTTGGTTTCCGGTTGCAACCGGAGAACGCGGCATGCGTGCACTCCTCATCATCCTCCTTCTGGCAATGCTGGCGGCGGCCGGCTACTTCGCCTATTCCGCAATGGCGGTCGAAGGTGAGCCGATCCCGACGGAAGGCTATGTGGCACTGGCGCTGGGCGCGGGGTTTTCCGTCATCGTCGGCGTCGGGCTGATGGTGCTGCTGTTCTTCAGCAGTCGCCGCGGCTACGACGAGCCGCCACATTTCAGGTAGCACCCCGCCGGCGATGGCGGCACCGACGGCGGGCCCGGCGCAGCGACGCCGGCAAAACGACCTGCACCGTCGTTGACGGCCTCCGCCCGGGCAGGCACTTTGGCGCCGACGTCCCATTCGGGGCCTCGAGACCTGCCCCGAGACCGAATAGCCTTCTTCGCATGTCCAAGCCGCTGATCTCCGCTCTGGCCCAGTTCGCGGCCGCCACGGCCGGCCGCAACATGACCAAGGCGGCCTATGTCGCGGTGACCGTCGGCGTGCTCGGCATGGTGCTGCTGACGGACAACCGGGCCAAAGAGGCGTGGGGCTGGGTCGGCGCCCTGCTCTGGACCTGCCTCGCCTATTTCGTGTTCGAATGGCTGGTGCGACTGCGCCATATGGCGCGGCACGGGCGGCTTTCGCTCTACGTCTCCTCCTCCGCCGGCATCGTCGATGCGATCGGGGCGCTGGCCGTACCGGCCGCGCTTCTCCTCGGCGTCGAGCCGAAGACGGCCTGGTTGCTCAGCGTGCTCTGGGTGCTGAAGGTGGTGCCGGGCATTCCCGGTCTGCGGCAGCTGCGCCGCGTTCTGGTGCTGGAATCGGGGCCGTTGGTCAGCGTGCTCGTGATCTTCCTGATGGTGGTCTTCCTCGCCTCCGTCGCTGAATATTTCCTGGAGCGGGACGTGCAGCCGCAGACATTCGGCAGCGTCCCGAGCGCATTGTGGTGGGCGGTGGTGACCCTGACCACGACCGGCTATGGCGACGTCGTGCCGGTCACCCCGCTTGGCCGCTTGGTGGCAGCGCTGGTGATGATCTCGGGCCTCGGCGTGTTCGGCCTCTGGACCGGTATCCTGGCGACCGGCTTTGCCGCGGAGACACGGCGCGACAATTTCCTCAAGACCTGGGAATCCGTCAGCAAGGTGCCGTTCTTCGCAACCCTGGGACCGGCGGCGATCGCCGACGTCACCCACATGCTGCGCACCATCGAGCTGCCGGCGCGCACCACGATCATCCGCAAAGGTGCGCAGGGCGACTGCATGTATTTCATCGCTGCCGGCGAGGTCGAGGTCGATCTGCCCGGCAAGAAGGTGCAGCTCGGCGAAGGCGCCTTCTTCGGCGAGATGGCGCTGCTCGGCAACAACAAGCGCGGGGCCAACGTCTCGACCACGAAGGTGTCGCAGCTGCTGGTGCTCGACCTCGTCGATTTCCGCGTGCTGATGGCACGGCATCCGGATCTCGCCGAAACCATCGATGCGGAAGCAAAGCGGCGCGCGCGCGAAAACAAGTAAGTAATGGAGACAAGAATGTCGGACACAGCCGACGCAGCCACCGGCCCGCTGCTCGAAGTCACCGGCGCCCGCGCCACCATCCGCCTCAACCGGCCGAAACATCTCAACCGGCTGCAGGCGGAGGATCTCGACGAGCTCGTCAGACTGTTCGACCGGATCGAGGCCGATCCCGATATTCGCGTGCTGGTGCTGACCGGAACCGGGCGCGCCTTCTCCGCCGGCTACGATCTCAATTCAGTGGCGGAACGCGCGGTCAGCGCGAGCGAGCAGCAGAGCGCGGGCTCCGCCTTCGAGGCGGTGGTCAACCGGCTCGAGGATCTCGGCGTGCCGACGATCTGCCGGCTCAATGGCGGCGTCTATGGCGGCTCGACCGACCTCGCGCTCGCTTGCGATTTCCGCATCGGCGTCGATACCGCGGAAATGTTCATGCCGGCGGCGCGGCTCGGGCTGCACTATTACCCGAGCGGGATCAAACGCTACGTGACCCGCCTCGGCGTCGACAATGCGAAGAAGCTGTTCCTGACCGCGCAGAAGATCAGCGCGCCGGAGATGCTGCGCATCGGCTATCTCACGGCGATGGTGCCGGTGGAATTCCTGGACGAGGAGGTCGACAAGCTCGCTGCGATCCTCGCCGGCAACGCGCCGCAGGCGATGCGCGGCATGAAGCGCGCGATCAACGAGTTCGCCCGCGGCGAGCTCGACGAAGCCGCCGCCGACCGGCGCCACCGCGACAGCATGCGCGGCGACGAGATCAAGGAAGGCATCAAGGCATTCGCCGAGAAGCGGGCACCGCGGTTTTGAAGCGCCCTCTCATCCGCCCGCCACAGCGGCATGCTGCGCCGCCATCTCGGCGTCGGCGGCATTGATGCGCTGGAACGCCGGCCGGGCCGTCATGCGCTCGGCATAACGGACGAAGACGTCCTTCTTCGGCACGATGCCGAACATCATGGTCCAGCTGAAGGCGACGCCCCACAATACGTCCGCCGCCGTCATGCGCTCGCCGAGCAGATAGGGTCCTTTCGCCAGCTGGGCCTCGAGCGCACCCAGCATCGTATCGTAATCGGCATAAGGCGATTGCGTGATCGGCGCTGGCTCACGCTGCATGAACTTGTCGATCAAGGCCGGCTCGAACGACGACCCGTAATAGGCGATCCAGCGCAGATAAGGCCCGCGCAGCGGATCGTTCAGAGCGGGCGTCAACCCCGCCTGCGGGAACAGATCGGCGAGATAGATGGTGATCGCAACCTGCTCGGTCACCAGCGCCTCGCCGTGGCGAACCGCAGGCACCTTGCCGAGCGGGTTGATGGCGAGATAGGCGGGCTTGCGCTGCTCGCCGGCCTTCATGTTGAGGACATCGAGATCGTAGGGCGCACCCAGCTCCTCCAGCAGCACCCGCGTGCCGGTGGCACGCGTCTGGGGCGAATAGAATAGGGTGATACGGTTCGGATCGGTCATGGCAGTCTCCATCTGGCCGGCGGGCGTTGGCGCAGCTTGTAGCGAACCATACCTGACATCCTGTGTCAGGTATGGTTTAAGGGATCATGCGCGCGAGCCGGATGCTGTCGATCCTCACCACCCTCCAGGCCAGGGGACTGGTCACCGCGCCCGAACTCGCGGAGGCCTGCGAAGTGTCGGTGCGCACGATCTATCGCGACATCGACGCGCTCGCGGCGTCCGGCGTTCCCGTTTACGCCGACCGTGGCGCGGAAGGCGGCTATCGCCTGCTCGACGGCTATCGCGTGCGGCTGAACGGGCTGTCGCAGAGCGAGGCCGGCGCACTGTTCCTGGCGGGGTTGCCAGGCCCGGCCGCGGCGCTCGGGCTCGATGCCGCGATGATCGCCGCCCAAAACAAGCTGATGGCGGCCCTGCCTGCGAATTTGCGCGAGGATGCCGGGCGGATGCAGGAGCGTTTCCACCTGGACGCGCCCGGCTGGTTCGGCGAAGCGGAAGACCCGAAGCACCTGCGCACCATCGCCGGCGCGGTGCTGCGCGGGACGCTTATCAGGATTCGGTACCAGAGCTGGCGTGCGGAGAAGCAGCGCCGTGTCGCACCGCTCGGCCTCGTGCTGAAGGGCGGCAGCTGGTATCTCGCAGGACAAGTCGACGGCAGCGTGCGCACCTATCGCGTCGCACGCGTGCTCGACTGCGCGGCGCTCGATGACCGCTTCGACCGCCCCGCCGATTTCGATCTCGCTGCTTACTGGCGCGCTGCGACACTTCGTCTCGAAGCCGAGATGCATCCCAATGTCGCGATTGTCCGGCTGTCGCCGTTCGGCGTCAAGCTGCTCGACGCGCTGAGCCAGCCCTACGTCAAGGCGCGCACGCAGCTCGAGGAGACGACCGACGCAGACGGCTGGCGCATTGCGCGCGTGCCGGTCGGAAAGACGTCGTGGCACGCAGCGGCCGAACTGCTGCGGCTTGGCCCGGAGGCCGAAGTGCTGGAACCCGCCGATCTCCGCGACAAGATGGCCGAGATGACGCAAGCGATGGCCGCGCGCTATCCCGCGGCGCGCAAAGCCTGATCGCGGCACATTTTGCTGCAGCCGACGAAACATTCCTGAAACACGATTCTTCGCGCCTGCCATGAACGCGATCGCGTCTCGTCTCGACCGAAAGCCAGGGACGCAACACTGGCCTAGCGCCGAATGGAGAATGAAGATGTTTCGTAAGCTTGCACTTGGTCTGATCGCCGCCGGTTCGCTCGGCGTTGCCGCTCTCGCGCCCACCGCCGCTTCGGCCGGTGGCTTCCATCATCACCACTGGGGTCATCACTGGGGTCCCGGCTGGGGCTTCGGCGGCGTCTATGTCAACACCGGCGTCAGCAATTGCTACCAGGAGCGCCTGGTCCAGACCCGTCACGGCCTGCGCGTGCGCGTCGTGAATGTCTGCGCCTACGGGATCTACTGATATCTCGCCTTCACGACAAAGCTCCGGTCGCATCGCGGCCGGAGTTTTGCCTTGAGCTAGCCCGCCTGCCGCTGCCGGCGAAACCAGGCCCAGGTCTCGCGCGTCGTTCTGATGTAGCCGCGGCCGCGATGGACGATCTCGCCATCGACGATCGCGTTGAGCTTCGGCAGCGCGTGAAAGGGGATCGAGGGATAAGCGTGGTGCTCGACATGATAGGGCATGTTCCACGCGAACCATTTGACGATGGCACCGGTATAGGTGGTGCGGGTGTTCTGAAAGGCGCTGCGGGTGCGGTCGCAGCCGGTATGCTCGGCATAGAGATAGGGCCGCAGGAAGCACTGCCCGATGATCAGCGGCACGATCCAGACCCAGAGCAGCAGCGCTGAAGAGAACCACAGCGAGAGCGCGAGCAGCAGGGCGTAGAGCGCGACATAGACGCGCGCCTCGGCCACGATGGTGCTGCGCTTGCTCTCGGGTATCCATGGCACGACGACCTTGCCGGTGATCGCATGGCCCAGCATCAGCCGCAGACGGCCGGCGACCTGCAGCAGGCCGCCATAGGCGAGCACAAGCTGGGTGTCGGACGTCGGCTTCACGCCAACGATCAGCTCGGGATCCCTTTCCGGATCCTGCGTGTAGCGATGATGGTCCCAGTGAAACAGGCAGTAATATTCGTAAGGCAGCCCGATGATGAATGCCGAGAGATAACCGACGCCGAGATTGAGGCCGCGGCTCCTGAACGCGGTCTTGTGCGCGGTCTCGTGCACCGCCATGAACAGGAAGGCGACGACATAGCCCTGCACCACCATCAGCGGCAGCGCCCAGAGCACGCCCCAGCTCGACGAAACGAAAAAGATCAGTGCGCCCATCAGCATAATCACGCCGTAATGACTGATGCTCTGCACCGAACCTCTGACGTTGGAGCGAACCGACAATTCGCGCAGCGTGGCCGGCGTTAGCGGCTTCAGGCGATGGCCGGCGTCCGAAATAGCTGCGTCGCTCATGATCGGTTGCCTACCCTACTTGCGGAGAAGCTCGGCGATCTCGGCCTTGATGAAGGCCTGGTCGCGTGGATTGTTGATGGGGTTGCCGGCGCGATGGCCATGCAGCGATGGGATCGGATGCAGCACGGCTGACTTTGCATTGACGAGCTTGCCGAGCTCGTCCTCGTTATCGCGGAGGTCGAAATAGCGGTCGGTCGCGCCAGGCAACAGGAGCATGTGGGCCTTGATCGCCGCCAGCGCGCGGTCGAGATCGCCGGCGAAGGCCGCACAGCGGCTGATGTCGCCACGCTGCCAGATGCCGATTTGCGCCAGAAGATCGTTGGCATCGCGCCGCGCGAAGGTCGCATCCCAGGCGCGGGTGAGATAATCCTCGAGTGAGGTGAAGCCAGCTTCGCGCCAGACTTCGTCGCGATAGAAGCCGTGCGACATCGCCCAGCCGGCATAGACGCGCCCCATGGCACGATAGCCGGCGACAGGTCTTTCCACGAAACGGCCGTCGCGGAAGGCGGGATCGGTCGAGAGCGCGGCCTTCACGCTTTCGAGGAAGACGTGGTTGTAGGGGGCACAGCGGGCGCTGCCGCAGACGACCGCGGCGCGCGCGACCATGTCCGGATGCAGCGCCGACCAGTGATAGGCCTGCATGCCACCCATCGACCAGCCATAGACCAGCGCAAGCTTCGAGATGCCGAAGCGTTCGGTGAGCAGGCGGTGCTGGACCGCGATGGCATCGTGATAGCTCACCTCGGGGAAGGACCCGGGCGTATTCGAGGGCGAGGACGACAGGCCGTTGCCGAACAGGTTCGGAATGATGACGAAGTAACGCGTGGGATCGAGCACGTCATCGGGACCGATCAGCCATTCAATGTCGGTGTGCTGCGCGCTGAACGAGGTCGGATAGAGGATGACGTTGTCCCTGGCGGCGCTCAGCGTGCCATAGGTCTTGTAGGCGAGCTTCAGCGCGGGAAACACGGTCCCGGACTGGAGCGTGACGTCGCCGGCCTCGAACATCTCGTAATCGCGTTGCGCCGTCATGCACCCAGCTCCCGCTCACCGGCCTTCTCGGCGTCGCTATGCATCGATCATGCCGGCTTTTGCGGATGCGCTGCTCGCCTTATAATGTACCATTAGTACAGTTATTTGAGAGCGGCAAGATAAATCCGATCCGCAGCCCGGCTCAGGCGATGGCTGCGAGATAGCGCGCGACCGACGCGGCAAACGCCGCCTTGGCACCGCTGGCGATATTGCGGCCCCACCAGGCGCCGTAGATCCGGTCGAAGGCGAGCGGCTCGACGGCTGACGCAATCCCCCGCACGGCGGCGGCATTGAGCGGCATGTAGTTCGGATAGGAATACATGAAGCTGACGAAGCGCCGGTCCATCGTCACCTGCGCGATATCCCCCGTGAGCAGCGCGCCCTTGCCGTCCGCACCACGCGCATAGTGCAGCACTGTGGCGCCGGCGAAGTGGCCGCCGGTGCGCAGCAGCAGCACATCGTCGCAGAGGCGATGGCTTTCGCCGGTCCAGTGCACGATCGACGGATGCGGGCGCGTCACCCATTGACGATCGTCGGCGTGCAGATAGACCGGCACGCCGCCGAACGTGTCGCTCCAGTCGGCGGCCGCGCCATAGTAATGCGGATGCGAGATCGCGATGGCCTTGAGGCCGCCGAGTGCTGCGACGTGCTGGATGGCCTCGTCGGTCACGAGCGGAAGGCAATCCCACATCACGCAGCCGTCACCGTCGGGCACCAGCAGCGCGCGCTGGCCAATGGCAAAGCTCGGCTCCATCCCGATCCCGGTCAGGCCGAGATCGTCGCGCACCACCAGTCGGTGCTCGCGCGCGAGCTCCTCGCGCGTGAGGAAGGCCTGACCGCTCCAGCCGACGAACTGGCGCTCGTCCTCGCAGATCGGACAGGCCGCAGGGGGATTTCTGCTATCCGGGAATTGAGCGCCGCAGGTTGCGCAGGTCCAGAGGGCCATTGCAGTGATCCATCATGAATTCATCGTTGCAAGACATGACGTCGCAGTCGCCGGATCGCAAGAGCAACCGGAACCAATGCGATGACAGCAGGTTAAGTTCTGGTCCGCCTCGGGCACCCGCAGCGCCCGCCGACCCCGCCTCATGCGAGATCCGATTCGATCGGCAGCATCAAGTTCAGCGTCTCGATGACATCGCGCCCTTCAACGTCTCGCATCTGGCCCCTGTTCGCGCTCAACTTCTTCATGGCCGACATGCAGTCGGGCATCGGGCCGTTCGTCGGGGTGTTCCTCCAGGAGCGCGGCTGGGCCAGCGGGCTGATCGGCACCGCCATGACCATCGGCAATGTCGCCGGCATGCTGATCACCACGCCGATCGGCGGCTTCATCGATTCCAGCCGCAACAAGCGGCTCTGGGTCGTCATTCCCGGCATCTGCGTCGTCCTCGCATCCGCGATCATCCTGATCTCGCAAAATTTCTGGGCGGTGACGTTCTCGCAAGTCGCGCAATCGCTGGCGAGCGCCGCAATCGTGCCGGCGGTCACGGGCATCACGCTCGGCATCGCCAAGCAGAAGGGCTTCAATGCGCTCAACGGCCGCAACCAAGCCTTCAACCATGCCGGCAACATGGTTGGCGCCGCATTGTCGGGCTATCTCGGCTACAAGTTCGGCTATGTCGCCGTGTTCGCGTTGGCGGCCGTGTTCGGTGCCATCGCCATCGCCTGCGTCATGATGATTCCAGCCGAGGCGATCGACGACCGTGCCGCGCGCGGCAGCAAGGAAGACGATTCCAAGGCGCCGCCGGATGCGATGGCGATGCTGCTGAAGCACAAGGCGCTGCTCGTGCTGGCTCTCGCCCTCGCGCTGTTCCATCTCGGCAATGCCGCGATCGTGCCGCTGTACGGACTTGCCGCGGTCGCCGAGGGACAAGCCAACGGGCCGAGCTTCGTCGCAACCACCGTGGTGATCGCACAAGGCGTGATGACCGTGACGTCGCTGATCGCGATGAAGGCCGCGAGCAAGCGCAATTACTGGCCGGTGATCCTGGTGTCTTTCATGTTCTTGCCGGTCCGCGGCGTGCTCGCCTTCTTCGTCACGGGATGGTGGGGCGTGGTGCCGATGCAGGTGCTCGACGGCATCGGCACCGGACTGCAGACCGTCGCCGTCCCCGGCATGGTCGCGCGCTCGCTCAACGGCACCGGCCGCATCAATCTCGGCCAGGGCGCCGTGATCACCGTGCAGGGCGTCGGCGCCAGCCTCAGTCCCGCCCTTGGCGGCTGGATCGCGCAATGGATCGGCTATGGGCCGACCTTCCTGCTGCTCGGCAGCTTCGGCCTCGCGTCGATCGCGCTATGGCTGACTTTCGGCGCGGCGGTGAAGAAGTATTGAGCCACAGCGCCGCACGGCGGGCGCGGCGCAAACTGCCCGCCTTCGATCTGCCTAATAAGCAGGCTGCGGCACCTGGTCGCTGGCTCGGCGCGTAGTTGCGAGTGGTTTTTCGCGCAATCCGGTGCTTTTTGAGTTGCCGCATCCCCGGCGCGCCGACGAAAGTGCGAACCGCAATGAATCGGCAATAGGCGTTCCGGCGATCGATGACCCAGCCGCAGCTCTCATTCGATGGCGACCCGAACGGTGCAGCCTATGAACAATGGCGCGAGCAGTTCTGTCGGCAGGTGGCGAACGTCGATTTCGTGCCGGTGGGCGAAGGACGGGTTCACCGGACCATTGCGCCGGCCATTCTTCCCCGCCTCAGACTCTCGGCCTCGTTCGGCACGCCGATGTCTTTCGTGTCATTGGGGACGAACGATGAGTTGATCGTTACGATGTCGCCCAATTCGGCCTTGAGCGGGGCGATGGGCAAGCGCCCGCTGGAGATCGCCGCGGGCGACGTCACGATTGGCGATCCCTCGATCAAGGGCGCCCGCATCACGCAGATAACGCATGGCAATTTCCAGACCGCGCTGCTGCCGCGCAAGGCGCTGCTGCGCGCGTGCCCGAACGCCGAGGACCTGATTGCACGCGCGATTCCTGGCGCCAACCCGATCACGTCGATGTTCCTGCGGTATTACGACCTTGCACACGCGCATGCCGACAAGCTCGCCCCCGCGGAGCTCGATGCGGTCTCGCAGCACCTGTTCGACCTCGCCGTGCTGATGATCGGAGCGCGCGGCGATGTCGCCGAGGAGGCGCGACTGCGCGGCCTTGCGGCGGCGCGTTTCGAAGCCATCAAGGCCGACATCCTGGCGCAGCTGGACAGCGCCGCGCTGTCGCTGTCCGACATTGCGGCCACGCACCGCATCAGCGCGCGCACGATCCAGCTGCTGTTCGAGAAGGCCGGCATCACCTATAGCGGCTTCGTGCTCGAGCAACGTCTGCTGCGCGCCGAGCGGCTGCTTCGGAACCCGGGCCTGCGCTCGCGCAAGATCATCGAGATCGCGCACCTCGCTGGATTTCACGACGTCTCCTACTTCCATCGCGCGTTTCGCCGCCGTTTCGGGGCGACGCCCGACGATGTCAGGAAGCTGGCCAGCGAGGCCGAATAGGCCGCTTCCGCCGCGACGGCGCCGGAACGATGCCTGCTAGGTCCCGACGCTCTTCTGCACCGCCTTGTCGAGCGTCTCGCCGCCGACGAAGCGCTGGCGCAGCTCGCGCTTAAGCAGCTTGCCGCTCGGATTCTTCGGCAAGCTATCCACGAAGATCACACGCTTGGGGACTTTGAAATGCGCCATCTGGCCGGCGCAATGCTTGATGACGGTGTCTTCGTCGAGTTTTTCCCCGGTCTTGACCACGACAATCGCGGTCACCGCCTCGATCCAGCGCGGATCGGGCAGGCCGACCACGGCAACTTCGGAGACTGCCGGAATCTTGTAGACCATCTCCTCGACTTCGCGGCTCGCGACATTCTCGCCGCCGGTCTTGATCATGTCCTTGACGCGGTCGACCACGGTGATGTGGCCTTCCTCGTCGACGGTGGCGAGATCGCCGGAGTGAAACCAGCCGCCGGCGAATGCCGCCGCGGTCTTGACCGGATCGTTGTAATAGCCGGAGAGCAGATGCGGCGAGCGATGCACGATCTCGCCAACTTCGCCGACCTTAACGTCCTCCATCGCCGTATTCACGACCCGCGTCTCGACATTGATCACGGGCTTGCCGGCCGACCCGGCCTTGCGGAGCTGATCCTCCGGCCGCAGCACGGTCGCGAGCGGCGCGATCTCGGTCTGGCCGTAGAAATTCCAGAATTTCACGGCGGGCAGACGGCGCTGAAGCTCGAGCAGGACTTCCACCGGCATGATCGAGGCGCCGTAATAGCCCTTCTGCAAGGTCGACAGATCAGTCTTGTCGAAGTTCGGCGAGCGCAGCATCGCGATCCAGATCGTCGGCGGCGCGAAGAACGAGCTGATCCTGTGCGCCTGGATCAGCGCCAGGATGTTGTCGGCGGTCGGCTTGCCCGTGATGACGCCGGAGGCGCCGAGATAAACCTGCGGGCCCAGGAACACATCCAGCTGGGCGCAGTGATAGAGCGGCAGGGCGTGCAGGAACTTGTCGTCCGCACTCATGCCGCCGTCGATGATGCAGCTGACATACTGCCACATCACGGCTTCATGGGTCAGCATCGCGCCCTTGGGCAGCGATTCCGTGCCTGAGGTGTAGACGATCTGCGCGAGATCGCGGCTGTCGACCGACGCGTCCAGGAACGAGCCGTCGGCATGCAAGAGATCGCCGAAGGTGGTGAGGCCCGCCGGCGCGGTGGCGGGATCCTCGCCCGGCAGCCAGATCATCTTCTCAACCGCGCAATCCTTCGCGCTCGCCGCGCGTGCCGGCTCGACGAAGTCGGGACCGGTCGCGAGCAGCTTTGCGCCGGAGCTCTTCAGGATGAAATTGATCTCGTCCGGATTGAGCATGAAGTTGATCGGCACCAGCACGGCGCCGATCCGCGCCACGGCGAAGCGCAGCGCCGCGAAGGCGTGCGAGTTGCGCGAGAGCACGGCGAGGCGGTCGCCCTTCTTCACGCCGAGCCCGAGCAGGCCGCGGCCGAGCCGGTTGCAGATCGCGTCCATCTCGGCAAAGCTCCAGCTCACGTCGCCGCAGCTCACCGCGAGCTTGTTCGGCTCGCGGCCTGCGGAGCGGCGCAGCAGATCGCCGATGGAATGCTCGCGCGCTTTCGAGATGGTGGCTGCGGTGTCGACGGTCATTTCTTCCCCGTGGAATTTTCGCTCAGCACAAGTGCCGCGAGCTTTCGTGTTCGATGGAAGCGTAGTCGGCGCTGTCAGCGAGGTCAAATTGCACGCGGGCGAATGCCGCACATCGCTAAGGCTCAGGGCTTGCGCCCTTTCTGCCGGAGCGTCTCGATCAGACGCAGCTTCAGGTCGTCGGCGACCTTCTGGCTGACGTCCTGGCCGACCTGCGCGCTCGCCTGCGCCAGCGCATCCGACTTGGCCAGGAACTTCTGCCCCACGGGCTGGGCATAGAACGCCTCGATCTGGCGCAGCTCGTCGACGCTGAAACTCGCAGCATAGAGCGCGGCGATCTGGTCGGTGATCGCCGCAAGGGCCGGAGCGTAGATCTCGGAGCCGGCGGCCGTCATCGCGTCATAGTCGCGCTCGATCTCCGGTCGGTCCTGCGCAACCACCGGGCGGAGCTTGAGCAACAGCTGCGGCAATAGCGCGCGATAGGGCTCCGCGATCTTCAAGGTGACCACGAGCTTGCGCGCCGCGTCCATCGCCTCCGGCGAGGGCGTCTGTGCCGATGCAGCGCAGGTGAAGAGCAGCAGGACGCCGGCGATGGTCAACACACGTCTCGACATGAATCTCTCCTTCGCCCCATGGAAGCCGGGTGCGCGATGTTTCAACGAGCCGCAGGCATTGCCGCGGCCGTCGCCGCCGGCGTGCTTTGCAATGCCGTCTCCTCGACCTCCGTCACCTTCACGAACAGGTTCGGCACCCGCTTGGCCCGGTCGAGCAGCCAGGCCGCGCCAATCATGATGACGATGCCGGCGATGGAGACGGCAAGCTGCTCCCAGATGCCCTTGTTGTACTGAGTGAGGATCCAGTGCGCCGAGAACGACAAGAACACGCCCAGGCAGAAGATCGGCAGCGAATGCTGGCCGCAGAGGATCACGGGGCGCAGCCAGCCGCGGTACAGCGGCCGCCATTTGCGCGAAATGAAATAGGTCACCCAGATCGCCAGCGCCAGGAAGTGAGTGAAGCGCAGCATGTCGAGGTCGGTCTTGTCGATCGGGTAGATCGCCTTGATCATCCATTTCGGGATCAGGGCTTCCAGCGCGTGGACGTGCCAGGTCATCACGATCAGCAGCGCAAAGACGAGCCAGGCCGCAGCCAGCGCCATCGCCGGCTTCGACCACACCCAGCGGGCGATCTTGTCGATCTGGCCGATGCCGCACCAGGCCGCGAACACGAACATCAGCTGCCAGCAGAACGGATTGAAGTACCAGTGGCTGCCGGGCGGATAGGACGCCACGTTCCAGTCGAACCAGCGCGACAGAATGTAGAGCACGACCGAGCCGGCGAGCGTCAGGTTCGGCCGCCGCACCAGGCCCCACACGATGAAGGGCGCGGCCAACACCAGCGTGATGTAGAGCGGCAGCACGTCGAGATTGACCGGCTTGTATTTCAACAGGATCGCCTGCCCGATCAGCTCGTCCGGATGCGCCAGGAAATTGAACACGTTGAACTCGTGCTCGTACATCGGATTGTCGAAGCGGCGCGCGGTGCGGGCGATCTGCGCGGTGAACAGCAGGAACAGCATGATGTGGGCGACGTACATCTCCGCCGCGCGGCGCCACAGCCGCTTGAGCGCGGCGAGGAACCAGCCGCCGGCGACGATCGGCCCGTAGATCCAGCCGACGAGATAGCCGGAGATGAAGACGAAGAACTCGGCGGCATCGCTGAAGCCGAAATTGCGCAGCGTCAGCCAGGCCACGACATCGTGCGGGATGTGGTCGAGGAAGATCATCCACAAGCCGATGCCGCGGAAGAGATCGAGCCGCAAATCGCGCTCGACCGGCGCCAACAAAGCCGACTGGTCCCGTGTGATCATGGCCCCGCCTCGTTCGCTGGGCGTCGCGCCAAGAGCGGCGCCGAACAATCGGATGCTAAAAAACGTGAATCAAAAGGTCGACTGCCGCATTGGCTAGCCCGGCAACGGTAGCCGACCCCGGGAGCCACGCAAGGGACTTGTGGGGCAGCCAGCTCTTGCGCTGCAACAGGCGAGCCCGACCTCAAAACTGCGAAAACAACCCCATGCACAGTAGACGATGGTTGCAAGATCAATGGGTTAGGTGGGGAGCGGGATTGGGTGTGGGTCGGGCAGGAATTCAGGAGCGAAAAAGCCAAGGGATCGTGGTTTGACTCGCCCTGTCCGGTTTGCCCAAGCGAGCCGAGGAGAATTGGCCGCGATCGTTGCCGCCCATTCCGAATGACGTCTCCCGCGATTTGCTTCGTCGGGCAAAACAGGAGCATAGTGGCATCATCGCAGGAGGTCGGACAGGCCGGGGGTCGGGCTGCTGCGTTTCACCGCTTGCTGGCATTCTGCGCTACTGATGGCGCGGCCGATTGGCGCTCTGGCCAGGGGAAGCGTCCATGAGCCGGTCGGTGCATGCTCCTGTCGGAATTTTCGATAGCCTGCGCTACGGGTTTGCGCAGGTTGCGACTGTCGCCACGCCGTTTGGCGACGTTGTGTATGTGTCCGGCCAGGTTGCCTGGGACGCAGAACAGAACATCGTCGGCGCTGGCGACATCGGCCGTCAACTCAGCAAGAGCTTGGAAAACCTTGGCGCTGCGTTGGCATCCGTTGGTGCGAAACTCGACCACGTGGGTGCGTTGCGGCTCTACATCAAGCAGAGTCACCTCCACGAAGGCAAAGCCATCAGCTGCGCCCTCAAAGCGGCGTTCGGCGATCATCCGCCGTGTACAACCTGGATTGGCGTGCCAAGCCTTGCCAGACAGGAGTTCCTCATCGAGGTGGAGCCTTCCGCGGTTTTCGTGGCGCGAAACGGCTGATTCAGCTCTGGCGTGATGCTCGACCGTAAGCGAACCGACCGTGGCAGGAGCATTGCGTTTGGCCGCAAGGAATCACGGTGGCAGCATGTCGGCCGCGCCGTTAGCGCATGCCGCAGAATCGGTTCAACTCGTCGGCGGTCTGCTGCGGAAGCTCCTCCGGGAAGAAATGTCCTCCATCGAGCGGCTTTCCTTGCACGTCGCCGGCCCAGTTTCGCCATAACCCCAAGGGGCCACCCGCGCCCGCATACCATGAATTCAACGGTCCGCGGCCGCTCCAGAGGACGAGAACAGGGCAATCGATCCGACGGCCGGAATTGCGATCGGCCAGATCGTGCTCGTGATCAATTGTCGCCGCCGCGCGATATTCCTCGCAGATCGCATGAACATGCGCCTCATCGCGCAACGCCTCGACGTAGGCCGCCCGTACGGCTGAACTGAAACTGTCTGCGCTCGACCCCCAACCATGGAGCGCATTGTCGACGACGGCATCGGGTGCTGCGGACAAGAGCCGCTCGGGGAGCGGCTCAGGCTGCGCGAGCAATGACCAAGGCCAATAGCCGACTGCCAGTTTCTTGTCGGCGCGTTCCCAGGCATCGGCGATCGGAACGACGTCGAGGACGGCGAGCCGTTCCACGCGCTCGCCATGGTCGAGCGCAAGCCGATAAGCGACGCGGCCGCCGCGATCATGGCCCGCTACCGAGAAACGGGTGAAGCCAAGCTTTGTCATGACGGACACCATGTCTTTTGCCATCGCCCGTTTCGAATATGGCGCGTGGTCCGGGCTGGAGGGCGGACAAGCGCTGCGACCATATCCACGAAGATCGGCACAAACGACGGTGAAGTCTTGCGCGAGCAACGGCGCAACGTCTCGCCACATCAGATGCGTCTGGGGAAATCCGTGCAGTAGGAGAATGGCCGGTCCAGAACCGCCCCGACGTATGAAAATCCGCGCGTCCTCGGCCTGAACATCGGCGGCTTCAAAATCCTCAAACTTCATGGGACGAGCCCTTTCCGAACGACGGCGAACCAAGAAGCAATCCTATCCCGCCATCTGACATCGACGCCGCGGATGCAGGTTGGGTTCCGCCGCGATATCGTGTCGTTCGAACGATGTTGCGATCGCGAAAACATTCCGAATAGGTGAGTGGAGGTGTCGGAACGAGGCGTCGCCGAACGTCTTCAGAGATATCGGCCCTAACCAGAGGTTAAGCCATGGATAGTTCCATCCTGAGGCCTGCTTCCGAACTCGCTCGCACGAACAAGGCCCATTTTCCCAACGAAAGCGCCGACTACCGCCGCGCCCGGCAAAGCCTGCTGGCCGAGGAGATCGAGCTGCGTCGCCAAATCGAGCGTGTGGCTAAACTGCGCCGGGCGCTGCCGCCCGGCGGCGAGGTGGCGAAAAACTACGTGTTCGAGGGCGAGAACGGCAAAGCGAATTTCTCCGACTTGTTCGACGGCAAGCAGACGCTTGCGATCTACAGCTACATGTTCGGGCCGCAGCGGCAGACGCCATGCCCGATGTGCACCTCATTCATGAGCACGTGGGAGCACAAATTGCCCGACGTCGAGCAGCGTATTGCCTTCGTCTTCATCGCGCGGTCGCCGATCGCGCGTTTGATCGAGGCAAAGAAGGCGCGTGACTGGTCACGACACAAGATCTTCTCCGACATCTCCGGCGATTACACCCGCGATTACGTCAGCGCCGAAGACGCCGACGTGCCCGGTTACAGCGTGTTCACGCAGCGCGACGGCACAATCCGGCATTTCTGGTCCGGCGAGATGGGGGCCACGATGGCCGACCCACAACAGGACCCACGCGGCGCGCCCGACATCGATCCGCTCTGGACCATCCTCGACACCACGCCAGAGGGGCGCGGCACCGACTGGTATCCAAAGCTCGCGTACTGAGCGCCTTCTGCTGTCATTGGCCGCGCGCGCCGCGCAATCCGATCTACAAGGGTCGTTGGCGGACGATGATCTCTATAAGGTCACAAAACCCGAAACAAAAATGGCCCCGGCTCATGCGAGCCATTTCGTCTCGCGTCCGGATAAATCCAAACTTGGTTGCGGGGATGCGCAACCACCGAGGGGCCGCACCACTGCCGCGAACGGTCGCCGAATCATTGAGAGGAGGTGTCGGAACGAGGTGCCTCCGGCAATTGTGATTTACGCCCTTCCTATGATCCGCTTGCTCGATGACGGAACCATGGGCGACTGGAATACTTACCCGGTTCAGCCTGATGGAGAGCAGAAATGTTCATCGTGATCGGAGCAAACGGCCGTGTCGGCTCGGCAGTGGCGTCGACGTTGCTGAATGCAGGTCGGCCAGTCACGGCCGTGCTTCATAGCAGCAACAACGAAGCCGATTGGCGCAAACGCGGCGCCCAGACCGTGGTCGTCGATGTGCGCAACACCGACGCCCTGCGTGCGGTGTTCAGAACGGGCACCCGCGCTTTCCTGCTAAACCCGAACGCCGATGTCTCGGCCGACACCGATCGTGAGGAACATGCTACTGTTCGGAGCATCGTCGCGGCCGTCGACGGATCCGGTCTCGAGAAAGTCGTCGCGGCATCCACCTATGGCGCCCAGCCGGGCGAGCGCTGCGGCGATCTCAATATCCTCTACGATTTCGAGCAGGCGCTTGCCGCGCGATCGATACCGGCGACCATACAGCGAGGCGCCTACTACATGAGCAACTGGGACGAAATGCTCAGTGCCGCGACGGGAGGCGTGTTGCCGACAATGATTCCGGGAGACATGAAGATCCCGATGGTCGCGCCCGCCTATCTCGGCAAAGCGGCCGCGCGCCGTCTACTGGAGCCACCTTGCGATCATGATGTACATTATGTCGAAGGGCCCGAGCGATATTCGCCGCAGGACGTAGCGGACGTCTTCGCGGCGGCGCTCGGCAGTCCGGTGAAGGTCGAGGTCCTACCGCGCGATCAATGGATTGCGGCTTATCGAAAGCTGGGCTTCTCTGCCGCAGCGGCCGAATCTTATGCGCGAATGACCGCAGTCAGCGTCGATAGCGGCTTTGCCATGTCAGAGCCCTTCGAACGCGGGACGACCACTCTCGAAGACTATATTGGCACGCTTGTCGCCAAGTCGCGCGACTCGCACGCTCTGCCAGCGGGGCACGGCGCGCCTCGAGAGAGTTGGCATTGAGGAAGGCGCAACCACCGCGGTGACAACCGCCTATTCAGGCAAACCCGCCTTGCTCAACCCCCTCGCGCAAGCGCTCCGAGCCTCCGGCTGATGCGAGCTGGATCGTGCTCAGGAAGCGGGCGATCGTCAAATCGGGACAAGGCACATTGGCGCAGCCGCGGCCGTTCTGGCTTCATCTTCCAGTCCTACCTGTGACGCCGCGACCGCGTGCCAGACGCGCGAATGTTGCATCGCGGGCAAATGGTCCATCGCTGTCCGGCTTGGTTCCAACGCCTCTCGATATCGCCGGGCAGGACATAGCCGTTGCTGATGACGGCCATTTGAAGCGTTACGGACGCGTACAGGCGCCCGAGAACTTACCCCTCCAAAATCGCGACCGCTCTTGTCCATCCTGCCGAGGCTCGTTCGATCTTCACGGGGAAGCATGACACCTTGAAGCCGGTTGGCGGCAGCGATTCGAGATTGTGCAGCTTCTCGAGATGGCAATAGCCGATATGACGGCCGGCCTTGTGCCCTTCCCAGATCAGGCTGGCGTCTTTCGTCTCGGCGTATTTCTTCGCGGTGTGAACGAACGGCGCGTCCCAGCTCCAGCCGTCGGTGCCGGTCAGGCGCACGCCGCGCTCGAGCAGGTACATGGTGGCTTCATAGCCCATGCCGCAGCCCGACGTGACGTAGTCCTGCCGGCCATATTTGGCGCCGGCGCTGGTGTTGACCACGACGATCTCGAGCGGCTTCAGCTCATGGCCGATGCGCTTGAGCTCGGCCTCGACATCCTTGGCCGTTGCGACGTAGCCGTCCGGCAAGTGCCGGAAGTCGAGCTTCACCCCGGGCTGGAAGCACCATTCCAGCGGCACCTCGTCGATGGTCCAGGACCGCTCGCCGCGATTCATGGTCGGGTGAAAATGCCAGGGCGCATCGAGATGCGTGCCGTTGTGGGTGGAGAGGCTGACCTGCTCCACCGCCCAGCCCTGGCCATCAGGCAGATCCTCGGCCTTCAGTCCGTCGAAGAACTGCAGCATGCGCGGCAGGCCCTGCTGGTGATTGATATACTGGATCGTCGGATGATTGCCGGGCGGATCGGCCGGCACGTCGTTCTGGAGGGGGACGGAGATGTCGATCAGCTTGCTCGTCATGGCGCTTCCTCGTTGATTGTTCTCGTTGGCGGCCGTCAGGCGGTCGCTTCAGACGCGCCTTCAGACGTCTTCTTCAGGTTTCTTGCCGCTCGACGCGGTTCTTCAAAATGCCGATCTTCTCGACCTCGAGCTCGATCGTATCGCCATGCTCGAGAAACCAGCCGAGCTCGAGGCCGCAGCCATTGCCGACCGTGCCGGAGCCGATGAATTCACCGGGCATCAGCGTCTCGTCCTGGGTGACGTGGGCAATGATCTCCTCGAAGGAAAACAGCATGCCCTCGGAGACGCCTTTGGAGCGGGTCTCGCCGTTGACGCGCGCTTCCATCTTCAAACGATAGGGATCGCCGATCTCGTCCGGCGTCACGATCCAGGGACCCATCACGTTGCCGCCGTCAAAACTCTTGCCCTTGGCCGGGCCGAGCCGCCCCTCCATCTCGATGCGCTGGGCGTCGCGCGCGGAGAAATCGTTGAAGATGGTGTAGCCGAAGATGTGATCCCCAGCCTTCGCAGGCGTGATGTTCGCGCCCTTGTTCCTGGTGATGATCCCGAACTCGAGCTCGTAGTCCATGACCTTGCTGTAGCGCGGCCATTTCACCGTGGTGTTGGTGCCGCGGACGCTGAAGCGGTTGGTGATGTAGTAGATCGGCTGCTTGCGATAGACCTCGGGCAGCTCGCCGAGTGGCTCGGCGTCGATGCGCGCCAACTCCGCCATGTCGCCCCTGGCGCGTGCGGCGAGCTTCCGCTGCCCGCGCGGCGCCTGCAGGATGTGCAGGGCGAACGACATGCCGTCGCGCATCTGCCGGGGCTCCGGCACCGGCGCGAGGATGTCGACGGCGCTGACTGCCGCCGACAGCGTCGCGTCCTGGCCGTGCTTGTCCAGCAGGGCCCGGGCAGAGTCGAGCGCGCGAGGCCCGGCGTCGATCAGCGCCAGCATCGAGGCGAAGGCCGGATCGGCCCCGCCGTCCCGCGCGGCGGCGGCGGCGAGGTCGAACACCTGGCTGTCATTGGCGTGGACGGCGCCGATCTTCTCCTGACCGGCCGATCTGAACGTTGCGAGCTTCACCTTGGGCACCCCTTGCTATCGTTCATAATATATGATCAGATAAAATATCGATAAACAAGCCTGAAAAATACAAACTGGGGAGAGCGCGGTGAGGCGAACGCAGATAAGCAGCATTTTGGCAGGTCTCACGCTCGGCGTCGGGGTGTCGGTTGCCTTGACGGCGACAGCGCTGGCGCAGGCCAAGATCCAGATCGGCTGCACCGCGACCTCCGACTGCGCCTCGGCCATGGTCGCGGTCGACGAAGGCATTTTTAGAAAGCACGGGCTGGACGTCGAGATGACGCCGATCGCGATCAACTCCAACATCCCGGCGGCGATCCTGTCGAACTCGATTCAGGTCGGCGGCCCCACCTCCACCGTCTTCCTGCAGGCCGTCGACGGCGGCCTCGACCTGGTCGCGATCGCCGGCGCCTCGGTCATGAACCCGACCTCGAACACCGCGATCGCGGCGTTCGTCCGCAACGGCATCACGATCAAGGATCCCAAGGACTTCACCGGCAAAAAGGTCGGCGCGCCCGGCCTGAACGCCTTCCTGCACGTGCTGTTCGTGAAATGGCTGGTCGAGAAAGGCGTCGATCCCCGAAGCGTCAATTTCGTCGAAGTCACCTTCCCGACCATGGCCGACATCATCAAATCAGGCGGCGTCGATGCCGTGCTCACGGCCGAGCCGTTCGTCACGCGCATGAGCAATGCGGGGCTCGGCTCGGTCGGCGCGCGCTACGGCGCCGAGCTCGGCCGTACCGATCCGATCATCTTCTATGCCGCATCGCGCGACTGGGCGGAGAAGAATGCGGCGAATGTGAAGAAATTCCGCGAAGCCATCGCGGAGGCCGCAATCATCGTCAACAGCGACCCCGAGAAGGCCTCGGCCTCGATCGCCAAATTCACCAAGCAGCCGCTCGATCTCGTCAAGGCGACGCCGCCGAACCAGTCCGAGCCGAACCTCAAGCCGCAAAACCTCAGCTGGTGGATCGAGGTGATGTCGTCGCAGAAGATGCTGCAATCAAAGCTCGACACCGCGAAACTGGTGCTGAACTAGGGATATCGACGATGCCTGCTCCCGAGCGCACTCTCGAACGCCCGCCGGCTGAGACCGGAACCCTGAGCGAGCGCGCCGCAAGCCTGATCGAACAGGACATCCTGGCCGGAGATCTCGCGCCGGGATCGCGGCTCGGCATCATCGACCTCGTGCAGCGCTACGAGATCGGCGCCACCCCCTTGCGCGAAGGCCTGTCGCGGCTGATGTCCCGCGGCCTGATCGTCGGCATCGGCCAGCGCGGCTTTCGCGTCGCCGAGGTCAGCCGCGAGGATCTCGCCGACATCACCTGCATGCGAACGGCGATCGAGATCGAGGCGGTCAGGCTCGCCATCCTCCACGGTGATGTCGCCTGGGAGGCCGGCATCGTCAGCGCGCTGCATCAGATGCGCCGGCACATCGAGCGCACCGGCAACGAATTCCGCGAGGGCGCGGCCGATTTCGACCGGCTGCACAAGGGCTTTCACACCGCGCTGCTCGCCGCCTGCGGCTCGCGGCGCATGCTGGCCGCCCATTCGGACCTCTACGACCAGGCCTACCGCTACCGCCGCGTGATGATGAGCGCCATCGACAGCGGCGAGGGCTTCATCCGCAGTCACCAGATGCTCGCCGACCACGTGCTCGCCCGCGACGTGGCCGCCGCGCGAAACATGCTCGCGGCGCATCTGCACGCGACCATCGAGTTCGTCTATCCGCAGGCGGGCGGGGAGCAATCATGAGCGTCGTTGCCAAGCTCATTGAGGCGCGCGCCGCGCGGCGGCAAGAAGCGCTGATCGCGTTCAATGCCGCGACGCTGCGGCTCGGCGGCAAGACCATCATCGAGAATCTCGATCTTCAGGTCCGGCCGGGCGAATTCCTCTGCATCGTCGGCGCCTCCGGCTGCGGCAAGACCACGGCGCTGCGGCTCGCCGCAGGCCTCTATCGCCCGACGAGCGGCGCGGTGACGTTCGACGGCGAAGAGATCACCGCGCCGCGGCGCGAGGTCGCGATCGTGTTCCAGGATTACGGCAAGGCGCTGTTGCCGTGGCGGACCGCAGCCGGAAACATCTCGCTGGCGCTGGAAGCCTCGCACGTGCCGGCGCGCGAACGCGGCGCGCGCATCGATGCGCTGCTGCGCAAGGTCGGATTGCCCGGCCATGCCGACAAATATCCGACGGAAATGTCGGGGGGCATGCAGCAACGCCTGCAGATCGCGCGCTGCCTTGCGCAGGAGCCGACCACGCTGCTGATGGACGAGCCGTTCGGCGCGCTGGATGCGATGACGCGGCAGGGCTTGCAGGACGAGGTGCTGTCGCTGACGCAGGCGAGCCAGACTACCGTGATCTTCGTGACCCACGATCTCGACGAGGCGATCTATCTCGGCGACCGCGTCATCGGCCTGTTGCCGCATCCGGGCCGGATCGGGATCGAGCTCGACGTCGACCTGCCGCGTCCGCGCGACCAGCTCGCCACCCGCGAGCATCCGGAATTCCTGCGGCTGCGCCGGCAATTGTTCGACTTCATCAAGGCGACCGAACATTGAGCCTCGACCGCACGAAGCCTTTGTTGCTGCCGCTGGCGCTGATGCTGGCGTTCGAGCTGTGGGCACGCCTCGCCCATCTGCAAAGCGACAGCCTGGCGCCGCCGAGCGCAATCCTCGCGGCGCTGGCCAATGCGCTTGCCGATCTCTCGATTCCGATCGCGACCCGCGACACGTTGTTCGCCGCCTTTGCAGGCCTTGCGATCGGCAGCGCCATCGGGCTTGCGCTCGGCATCGCCTTCGGCATTTCGCGTCCCCTCGACCGGCTGATGGAGGTGACGGTCGAGGCGATCCGCCCGATTCCCTCGATCGCGCTGCTGCCTATTGCGTTGATCGCGCTCGGCTTCGGCTACCGCATGGAGATCGTGATCGTGGCGTTCGCCTGCGTCTGGCCGATGCTGATCCTGACGCGCAGCGCGGTGCGCAGCATCGAGCCGCGATTGATGGAAGTGTCGCGGGCCTTGCGGCTGAGCGCGCCGCAACGGATCGCGAAGATCGTGATCCCGGCCGCACTGCCGCGAATCTTCGTCGCCTTCCGCCTGTCGGCCGGCATCGCCCTGATCGTCGCCGTCACCGTCGAGATCGCGATCAATCCGATTGGCCTCGGTGCCGGCATCATGCTGGCGCAGCAGGCGCTGCGCGCCGACCTGATGCTGGCCTACCTGGTCTGGATCGGCGTGATCGGCTACGCGCTGAACATCCTGTTGATCGCGGCGCAGCGCCGCCTGTTCGGCCGCGCCGCGCTCGCCGGAGACAATCCATGAACCGCGCTGCGATCCTCTGGCGTGTCGCAAGCGTCCTCGTCGCAGGCAGCTTCATTGCGGCGTGGCAGCTCGTCGCCAATCTGAAGCTGGTGTCGCCGGTGTTCCTGCCCGGTCCGGACCGCGCCTGGGCCGCGTTGGTGCGCGGCTTTTCGAGTGGCGATCTCGCCGGCAAGCTGATCGGCACGCTGGAGCACATGGCCTATGGCTGGCTCGCCGCCTCGATCGCCGGCATTGCGCTTGGCGCGCTGATCGGTTCGTCCAGGACGATGCGCGCCTATGTGGCGCCGTCGCTGGAATTCTTAAGGCCCCTGCCGGTCTCGGCGATCATCCCGGTCGCGATCGCGATGCTCGGGCTGACGCAAGGCATGGCGCTGTTCGTGATCGCGTTCGGCGCGATCTGGCCGATCATTCTCGCAACCATTCACGGCTTTGCCGCCGTCGAGCCGCGGCTCTATGAGGTCGCCCGCTCGCTGCAGATGTCGCGCGCCGCCATCATCGGCAAGATCGCCCTGCCTTCGGCATTGCCGGATATCCTCGCCGGCATGCGGCTCAGCCTGACCGTCGCGCTGATCCTCTCGGTGGTCTGCGAGATCCTTGCCGGCCTCGACGGTCTTGGTCATTGGGTCCTGCTCTCGGCACGCGCGTTCCGATCCGCCGACCTCTTCGCCGGCGTCATCCTGCTCGGTGCGACCGGATATGTGACGTCGATTGCGATGTCGCTGGTCGAGCAGCGGCTGCTCGCCTGGCAGACCGCGGCGAGATAGCGCGGTGATCCCATCGCCAAACAAAAACGGCCCGCATCAAGCGGGCCGTTGTCGTCTCGGATCCGGTCAATCCGAATTTGGTTGCGGGGATAGGATTTGAACCTATGACCTTCAGGTTATGAGCCTGACGAGCTACCGGGCTGCTCCACCCCGCGTTAAACCTTTGCGCGCCTTCGGTTAAATCCTGGGGACGGTCGGTTGAGGCCGGCGCTGGTCGCGCTGGCTTGCCGCTTCCGTCCCAAAGGCTTCCTTGGAAGGCGACCCCCGGGCAATGCCCGTCGGGTGCGGGGGGTATGTATCAAGGCGGGCTGCCTTTGGAAAGGGCTGCGGGAACGTTTTTTTCGACTTTGTGACAGGGGGATGAGCGAATTTCCGCCCCGTTCCGCGCGCTCTTGCCAGAAGTTCCACAAAGGACCAGCTTGCGGCAACAAGATGAGGGGCGAAAACGCCTTGGGTCATTCCGGGGCGATGCGCAGCATCGAACCCGGAATCCATTTCGCAGCACGTTATGCGGCTCAATGGATTCCGGGTTCGCGCTTCGCGCGCCCCGGAATGACGAGAAATGGGGGGCTAATATTGACCGACACATTCGATTTCGTCGTCGTGGGCGCGGGCTCGGGCGGCTGCACAATTGCGGGGCGGCTGTCGGAGGATGCGGGCACATCCGTCGCGCTGCTCGATGCGGGCGGACGCAACGACACCTGGCGGATCACCACGCCATTCGGGCTCGCTTTGCCCTACGCCGCGGCCAACTGGGCCTTCGATACCGTGCCGCAGAAGGGCTTGAACGGCCGCATCGGCTATCAACCGCGCGGCAAGGGCCTCGGCGGATCCTCGGCCATCAACGCGATGGTCTACATCCGCGGCCACAAATGGGATTACGACCATTGGGCCGCGCTCGGCAATGCCGGCTGGTCGTATGCGGACGTGCTGCCCTATTTCAAGCGGTCGGAGAACAACGCCGATTTCGACGGCGAATATCACGGCAAGGGTGGCCCGCTGCACGTCAACAGGCTGCGCTCGGACAACCCGATCCATGACGTCTTCCATCAGGCCGCGCGCGAGGCGCAGTTCCGCATCCGCGAGGACTTCAATGAAGAGGACCATGAAGGGCTCGGCAGCTACCAGGTGACCCAGCGCCACGGCGAGCGCTGGAGCGCGGCGCGCGCTTATCTGGCTCCCCACATCGACAAGCGGCCGAATCTGCGGGTCGAGACCGGAGCGCAGGCAACGAAGATCCTGTTCGAAGGCGGGCGCGCGGTCGGCATCGAATATGTGCAGGGCAGACAAAAGAAGCAGCTGCGCGCCCGCCGCGAGGTGATCCTCGCCGCCGGCGCCTTCCAGTCGCCGCAGCTGTTGATGCTGTCGGGCATCGGCGACGGCGATGCGCTTGCCGCGCACGGCATCGGCGTGGTGCATCACCTGCCCGGCGTCGGGCGTAATCTGCAGGACCATCCGGACTTCGTGTTCGTCTACGCCTCCGACTATCCGCACTTCGTTCACGCCTCGATCAGTCGGCTGCCATCGCTGCTGCGCGGCATCCAACGCTATCGCCGCCAGCGGCGCGGCGTGATGACCACCAATTTCGCCGAGTGCGGCGGCTTCCTGAAGACCCGGCCCGATCTCGACGTGCCGGACATCCAGCTCCACTTCGTCATCGCGATGCTCGACGACCACGGCCGCAAGAAGCACAAGGAGGCGGGCTTCTCATGCCATGTCTGCCTGCTCAGGCCGAAGAGCCGCGGCAGCATCTGGCTGAGAAGCGCCGATCCACTGGCAGCACCGATGATCGATCCGAATTTCCTCGGCGAGGAAGAGGATGTCGAGAGGATGGTCGCCGGCTTCAAGACGACGCGGCGTCTGATGGAGACGCCGGCGCTGCGGGCGCTACAGAAGAAGGACATGTTCACGTCCGACGTGAGAACGGACGACGACATCCGCGCCATTCTGCGCGCGCGGGTCGATACCGTCTATCACCCCGTCGGCACCTGCAAGATGGGCATGGACGCGATGGCCGTGGTCGACCCGACGCTAAAGGTCCATGGCGTCGGAGGATTGCGCGTCGTCGACGCCTCGATCATGCCGACGCTGATCGGCGGCAACACCAATGCGCCGACCATCATGATCGGGGAGAAGGCGGCGGATATGATCAAGGGTGAGATGCGGTAGCATCGCCTCCCGTCATTGCGAGCGCAGCGAAGCAATCCAGAATCCCTCCGCGGAAAGACTCTGGATTGCTTCGCGGAGCCTGTCATCGGGCCGCGCTTCGCGCGGACCCGTTGGCTCGCAATGACGATGTGGATAGGGCGGCGAATACACGTTCAACTCAGCAAAAACCCGCCGTCCACGGTCACCACGCTCCCCGTCATGTAGCGCGACGCATTCGACGCCAGCAGCAGAATCGCGCCGTCGAGATCGGATTCGGCGCCGACGCGGCGTTGCGGGATGCGTTTGGCGAGGCGCTCGCCTGATGGCGTCGACCAGAAGGCGTGGTTCATCTCGGTATCGATGTAGCCGGGCGCGAGCGCGTTGATGCGGATGTTCTGGCCCGCGAGCTCCAGCGCCATCGCTCTCGTCGCCTGGATGATGCCGGCCTTGGAGATCGCGTAAGGCGAGAGCGCCTTCAAGACGCCGGTGCCGAGCACGGAGGCGATGTTGACGATGTTGCCCGGCTGCTTGCGCGCGATCATGCGGCGCGCCACTTCGGTCGCGAGGAAATAGGCGCCCTTGAGATTGGCGCCGATCACCGCATCCCAATCCGCCTCGGTCTGCTCGGTCGCGAGCTTCTCGATGGCGATGCCGGCATTGTTGATCAGCACGGTGACGGGACCGAGCGCGGCTTCGGCGGCATCGACCGCCTTGGCGATCGAGGCGGTGTCGGTGACGTCGAGCGCGACCGCCGCAGCGCGGCCGCCCTTGCCGCGGATTTCCTCTTCCAGGCTCTTCAACTTGTCGGTCTGCCGTGCGGCCAGCGCGACGGCCGCGCCATGCGCCGCCAGCACGCGGGCAAATTGCCGGCCCAGCCCCTGGCTCGCACCGGTGACGAGGATGGTTTCTTTACTGACGTCGAACAGGTCTGACATGACGCGTTCCTTGCGCGGTTCCCTTGGGCTTTGGAGCCACCAATACAGACGATTTTAGCGATCTGAAACCGGAATGATCGGCTCGGCGTTCATTCGTTCCGTCGAGGCAGGGCTTTCGCGTATGAACAGTTTCGATCTCGCCGTTTACGCCGCGCTTGCCGTCGCGGTCGGCTTGGGGTTCAGGACCGGGCTGCTGCGCAGCGCCATGACCATCCTCGCCTATCTGCTCGCGGCGCCGATCGCGGTGGCGCTGATGCCGCTGATCGCACCGCAGATCGCCGGCAATCCGAACTCCCCGCTGCTGCAAAACTGGATCTGGTTCTTCGCCATCTTCGTGGTCGTCGGCATGCTGTTCGGCCAGATCGGCCGCGTTGCGTTGAACGACACGATCGGCGAGACCGGCATCGGCGACCGGCTCGGCGGCGCCGCGCTCGGCGCCGCCAGGGTCGGCCTCGTCGCCACCACCTTGGTGCTGGTGTTCGACCAGATCGTGCCGACGAACCGCCAGCCGCCCTTCCTCGCCGGCTCGCATCTGCGGCCGCTGTTCTCGACCGTGGGCCAGATGGGCTTCAAGTCGCTGCCGCCAGAAGCCGCCGCCGCGATCGATCGCCTCAAGCAGGAGCGGCGGATCTAGTCCGCTTTTGCATCACCCGATCGCGCGCCATGCATTTTGGTGCGAGCCCCTCCCTTATCAGCGGCGTCGCACTTGGCTAGAGTGCGGCCCGTCCAAAACCTGCCTGATAGTTACGGGAGTGAAACAGTGGATCTTGGGATCAAAGGTCGCCGCGCCATCGTCTGCGCATCCAGCAAGGGCCTCGGCCGCGCCTGCGCCATCTCGCTGGCGGAGGCCGGCGTTCACGTCACGCTGACCGCGCGTGGCGCCGAAGCCCTGAAGAAGACGGCCGATGAGATCCGCAAGGCCTATCCCGACGTGACGGTCACCGAGATCGTCGGCGACATCACGACGCCGGCGGGCCGCGAGGCGGTGCTGAAGGCCTGCCCCGAGCCCGACATCCTGATCAACAATGCCGGCGGCCCGCCGCCCGGCGATTTCCGCAACTGGACCCGCGACGACTGGATCAAGGCGATCGACGCCAACATGCTCACCCCGATCGAGCTGATCAAGGCGACCGTGGACGGCATGATGGCGCGCAAGTTCGGCCGCATCGTCAACATCACCTCGGCGGCGGTGAAGGCGCCGATCGACATCCTCGGCCTCTCCAACGGCGCACGCGCCGGCCTCACCGGCTTCATCGCCGGCCTGTCGCGCAAGACTGTCATCAACAACGTCACCATCAATGGCTTGTTGCCGGGCCCGTTCGAGACCGATCGACTCACCGGCACCGCGAAAGCCGAGGCCGACAAGCGCGGCGTCAGCCCTGAGCAGATCCTGGCGGAGCGCGCCAAGCTCAACCCCGCCGGCCGCTTCGGCCAGCCCGACGAGTTCGGCTATGCCTGCGCCTTCCTGTGCGGCGCCAAGGCCGGCTTCATCACCGGACAGAACATCCTGCTGGATGGTGGTGCTTTCCCGGGGACGCTGTAACGCATCATCGCAGGTGTACTCCCTCGCCCCGTTCTTACGGGGCCGCGACGAGCTTCGCTCGCGCTGAGAGGGTTGGGGTGAGGGGCTGCTGCAGCAAACACGGTGACAGTCGGACTCGCGGAGAGTCCCCCTCACCCGGCGCTTCGCGCCGACCTCTCCCCGCAAGCGGGGCGAGGTAAGATCATCACCGCTGCTTGGTCGGCTCGTCCTCATCCTGCTGGCTCGGAGCGGAGGAATCGGCGGTGGTGCGCTCATCGGTCCAATCGACGCCGAATTCGTCGAGGCCGTTCGCAAGCAGGTCGCCCAGCATCGGCTCGCCGAGCAGATAGTGCACGGTTTCGCGGCGCGGGCTGCCATACTCGCGCCGCGCCTCCACCGCGCGGGCGCGCAGATCGTCCCATTCATCGATCGAGCCGTCGCCGCGGCCGAGCCAGGTCAGCGCGACGAGATCGAGTTGCTCGTCCTCGTTCAAGGCGATCATGAAGCTTCCGAGCTCCTGGACGACAGGATCGGAGCCGTCGTCGTCGAGGACGTCCATCATATCGTCATCGGCCGCGTTCGAGCCGGAGTCGGGATCAGAAGCCCCCTCCTTGACGTCGAATTCGCGCGCCTTCTCGATGATGAAGGCGACCTTGTCCGCGGAAATCGCAAGCTCTGGCATGGCTTCCCCTTCGGCGTCTGTCTCGGGTTCCGGCGATAACGCCGCACCGCGTCAGATGATCCATTGCGCTCGATGGCAGAAAATGTGCATGTTCCAGCGCAAGAGCAAGAATACGGGGAGGCGCCGGATGCAGTGGAAGGTCGGCAAGGTCAGGATCACGAAATTCGTCGAAATGGAGACGGTCGGCTCGACCCGCTTCATCCTGCCGGCAGCCACCAATGACGAGATCCAGAAGCTGCCCTGGCTGATCCCGCATTACGCCACAGAAGAAGGCCGACTGAAGATGTCGATCCATTCGCTCGTGGTGCAGACACCCTCGCGCCGCATCGTGGTCGATACCGGCCTCGGCAACGACAAGCAGGGCCGCAGCGTGCCCACCTGGAACAACCGCAGCTCGCCGTTCCTGGAGACGATGATTGCGGCCGGCTTTCCGCCCGACAGCATCGACACCGTGCTGTGCACGCACCTTCACGTCGACCATGTCGGCTGGAATACACGACTGGTCGATGGCCGATGGGTGCCGACCTTCCCGAAGGCGCGTTATGTCTTCGGCAAGACCGAATATGAGCATTGGCGTGATGACACGGCCGAGCCGGACAAGGTCGCGGTGTTCAACGATTCCGTGAAGCCGGTGGTCGATGCCGGCCAGGCCGAGCTGGTCCCGAGCGACCACCGGCTCTGCGAGGAGATCAAGCTGATTCCGACCCCCGGTCACAGCCCGGGGCATATGAGCGTCCTGATCGAATCCGACGGCGAGCAGGCGCTTCTGACCGGCGACGTCGCCCATCATCCGTGCCAGATGGCGCATCTGGAGTGGTGCTCGACGGTGGATACCAACCCCGCGCAATCGGCGGCAAGCCGGCGCGCGGTGTTCTCGCGCTTCGCCGACACGCCGACGCTGGTGATCGGCGGGCACTACTCGGCCGGGCATATCAAGCGGGATGGGGACGCGTTCAGGTTTGTGGCGCTGCAATCATAGGCTTCGTAGGGTGGGCAAAGCGAAGCGTGCCCACCGGTCCGGGCTAACTGGAAGAGATGGTGGGCACGGCGCCTTGCGCCTTTGCCCACCCTACGAGCGCCGGAATCGGGGGGCTGCAATGCGCCGCTTTTGAGCGGTTGAATTTCCTGCCGCCCTGTTCCAAGAAGCTATTCAACCGATCGGTCCAATCTCCAGGGAGAAACGAGAATGAAGCTTGTTCGTTATGGCGAGAAGGGGGCGGAAAAGCCCGGCCTGATCGACAGATCCGGCCAGTTGCGCGACCTGTCGGTGCATGTGAATGACCTCACGGGTGAGGCCTATTCGCCGGAATCTTTGAAGAAGCTGGCGGCGCTCGATCCCGCCTCGCTGCCCGCCGTGTCCGGCAAGCCGCGGTTCGGCGCGCCCGTCACCGGCATCTCGAAATTCGTGGCGATCGGCCTCAACTATTCCGATCATGCCAAAGAGACCGGCGCGGAGATCCCGAGCGAGCCGATCATCTTCATGAAGGCCAACACCTCGCTGTCGGGCCCGAACGATCCGGTCGAGAAGCCGCGCGGCTCGACCAAGCTCGACTGGGAGGTCGAGATCGCCGCCATCATCGGCACCCGCGCCAAATACGTCTCGGAAGCCGACGCGCTGAACCACGTCGCGGGCTATTGCGTCTGCAACGACGTCTCCGAGCGCGCCTTCCAGATCGAGCGCCTGGGCCAGTGGACCAAGGGCAAGTCGCACGACACGTTCGGCCCGCTCGGGCCGTGGCTCGCGACCAAGGACGAGATCAAGGACGTGCAGAACCTGTCGATGTGGCTCGACGTCAACGGCCAGCGCCGCCAGACCGGCTCGACCAAGACCATGATCTTCTCGATGGCCAAGTGCATCTCCTATGTCTCGCAGTTCATGACGCTCCTGCCCGGCGACGTCATCACCACCGGCACCCCTCCCGGCGTCGGCCTCGGCATGAAGCCGCCGACCTTCCTCAATGTCGGCGACGTCGTGACGCTCGGCATCGAAGGTCTCGGCGAGCAGCGCCAGGAGATCATCGCGGCGTAAGGCCTCCGCTCTCTCCCCGGCATTGCGAGCGAAGCGAAGCAATCCAGAATCCCACCGCGGCGACACTCTGGATTGCTTCGTCGCCAGCGCAAAATTGCTTTGCAATTTGTCGCGGGCTCCTCGCAATGACGAAAACCAATTGCCGGTCACCGCGCAGGACATTCCCATGAAGCTCACCTTCTCCCCCGCCTCGCCCTTTGCCCGCAAGGTGCGCATCGCTGCGATCGAGCTCGGGCTGATCGACAAGATCGAGCTCGTGCCCGCGAGCGTCGCGCCGGGCACGGCCAACGCGGACTATTCGAAGATCACGCCGCTGAAGAAGCTGCCGGTGCTGATCACCAACGACGGCGACGTGATCCTGGATTCCTACGTCATCGTCGAATATCTCAACGAGATGGCCGGCGGCAGCCTGATCCCGGATTACGGCCCGCGGCGCTGGAAGGCCAAGACCAATCACTCGCTGATCAACGGCATGCTCGATTCCATGCTGCTGTGCCGCTACGAGAAGATGGTGCGGCCGCAAGGCCTGCAATGGCAGGCCTGGTCGGACGATCACTGGAACAGGGCCTGGACCGGCATGGCGCGCTTCGAGAACATGCCCGACGTGCTGAACGGCCCGTTCGACATCTCGCAGATCGGCCTCGTTTGCGTGCTCGGCTATGCCGACTTCCGCTTCGCCGATTGCGGCTGGCGCAAGGCCTATCCGAAGCTCGACGCCTTCCACCAGAAGATGCTGGAGCGGCCCTCGGTGAAAATCTCGGTGCCGCCGCCCGCATAAAATTTCGGGAGTTCTCATGAGCCTCAAATTCTCGGTCGGCGATCTCACCATCCATCGCGTCATCGAGCAGGAGACCTCGTTCGTCCCGGCGCTGGAGATGCTGCCGGGACTGACGGCGGACGTGCTGGCCGAGAACCGGGCCTGGATGCGCGAGGCGAAGGCGCTGGACGAGCAGGACGTGCTGCTGCTGTGCTTCCAGTCCTACGTGGTGAAGACACCGCACCACACCATCCTGATCGACAGCTGCATCGGCAACGACAAGCCGCGCCCCAATCGGCCGAAATGGAACATGAAGACCGACGACACGTATCTGCGCGGCCTCAGCGCCGCCGGGTTCGGGGTCGACGACATCGACTTCGTGATGTGCACACATCTGCATGTCGACCACGTCGGCTGGAACACGCGGCTTCAGAACGGCCGCTGGGTGCCGACCTTCCCCAAGGCGCGTTACATCTTCGCCAGGCAGGAATTCGATCACTGGTCCGAGCAGAATGCGAAGACGGAGGTCCCGCCTTTCGCTGACAGCGTGTTGCCGGTGGTCGAGGCTAACAGGCACGAGCTCGTCGGCAACGACCACGAGATCGGCGACCACGTCCGCATCCTGCCGACACCCGGCCACACGCCCGGCCATATCGCCATCACGATGGGCCGCGGCAAGGACGATGCGGTGTTCTCCGGCGACCTCATGCACTCGCCGCTGCAGACGCTCTATCCGGAGCTGTCGATCAAATTCGACGTCGATCCGGCCGCAGCCGCGAAAACGCGCCGCAGCTTCCTGGAACGCTATTGCGACACCGACACGCTGTGCTGCACGGCGCATTTTCCCTCGCCGTCGGTTGGGAAGATCCGGCGCAAGGGCAACGCGTTCGTGTGTGAGTCGGTGTGATTTAGCCGAGCTCGCACGGCGAACTTCCAGTCCTCCCCTGGAGGGGGAGGATCGGTTCGCATGCAGCGAAGCGGAATGCGAACCGAGGTGGGGTGACGGTCTATCCTCGTTGAATACTGCCCGAGTGGAGAGATCACCCCACCCCGCTCGCGCTTCGCGCGATCGACCCTCCCCCCAGGGGAGGGTAAGAGACGCTCAAGTGGAGTAAACGATGACCGCACTCCCCGACATCCCCCTCCCCGCCGGGATCCGCTCGCGCTACGTCGACGGCATCAACGGCTTGCGGATGCATGTGCTGGAGGCCGGCTTCGAGACCAAGGGCCGGCCCTGTATCCTGCTGCTGCACGGCTTTCCCGAGCTTGCCTTCTCCTGGCGCAAGGTGATGCCGACACTCGCCGCGGCCGGCTACCACGTGATCGCACCGGACCAGCGCGGCTATGGCCGCACGACGGGATGGAACGCGGAGCATGGCGACGATCTCGCGCCGTTCTCGCTCTTCAATCTCGTGCGCGATGCGCTCGGCCTGGTGTCGGCGTTCGGTTACAGGCAGGTCGATCTCGCCGGGCACGATTTCGGCAGCCCGGTTGCGGCCTGGTGCGCCTTGATCCGGCCCGACGTGTTTCGCTCGGTGACGCTGATGAGCGCGCCGTTCGGCGGACCGCCGCCGTTGCCGTTCGGCACCGTCGACAATCCGGCAAAGCCCGCGGAGGAAGACCCCGTGCATCGCGAGCTCGCCGCGCTGCCGCGGCCGCGCAAGCACTATCAATGGTACTACGCGACCCGTCCGGCCAACGCCGACATGCAGCACGCGCCGCAAGGCGTGCATGATTTCCTGCGCGCCTATTATCATCACAAGAGCGCGGACTGGACCGACAACAAGCCCTTTCCGCTGCAAGCATGGTCGGCGCAGGAGCTGGCGAAGCTGCCGACCTATTACGTGATGGACTTGCACGAGACCATGGCGGAGACGGTCGCGAAGGAGATGCCCTCGCCCGCCGCAATCGCCGCGAACCTATGGCTGCCGGACAGCGACCTCACCTATTACAGCGCCGAATACAGCCGCACAGGATTTCAGGGCGGGCTGCAATGGTACCGCTACGGCACGTCGGGCATGCTCAACAACGAGATGCAATTGTTTGCCGGCCGCAGCATCGACGTGCCCTCCTGCTTCATCTCGGGCAAGCAGGATTGGGGCACTTATCAGCGGCCGGGCGTATTCGAGGCGATGCAGGGCCGCGGCTGCACCAAGATGCTCGGCTGCCATCTCGTCGACGACGCCGGCCATTGGGTGCAACAGGAGCAGCCGGCCGCGGTGAGCCGGCTGCTGCTCGACTTCCTCGCAAAAGCCCACACGGCCTGATTTGACCCGCAACCGGCAGCGCCCTATAGTTTAGAACTATTCTAAACTATAGTGACAGGGCCGCCGTGAAGACTTTTGCCGATCTGACTGAGCGCGAGGTGCTGGCGGTCGCGATCTCCTCCGAGGAGGAGGACAGCCGCATCTACATGACCTTCGCCGAAGATCTGAAGGAGCGCTATCCGGACTCGGCAAAACTGTTCGAGCAGATGGCCGAGGAGGAGCGCGGCCATCGCCACATGCTGCTGGAATTGTACGAGCAGCGCTTCGGGCAGCACCTGCCGCCGATCCGCCGCGAGGACGTCAAAGGCTTTCTGCGCCGCCGCCCGATCTGGCTGACCAAGAACCTGCCGCTCGACACGATCCGCCGGGAAGTCGAGACCATGGAGCTCGAGGCCGAGCGCTTCTACGCCAAGGCCGCCGAGCAGGCCGAGGACGTCAACGTACGCCGGCTGCTCGGCGATCTCGCCGAGGCCGAGAAGAGCCACGAGCACACCGCGGCGAGGCTGACCGACGAGATCCTGAAGCCCGACGTGCGCGCCGAGGAGGACCGCACGCGCCGGCGCATGTTCGTGCTGCAATATGTGCAGCCGGGCCTCGCCGGCTTGATGGACGGATCGGTCTCGACGCTGGCACCGCTGTTTGCGGCGGCGTTCGCCACGCACCAGAACTGGCAGACATTCCTGGTCGGCCTTGCCGCCTCGATCGGGGCCGGCATCAGCATGGGGTTTGCGGAAGCGCTGTCCGACGACGGCTCGCTGACGGGGCGCGGCTCGCCCTGGCTGCGCGGCATCACCTGCGGCGCGATGACGACGCTCGGCGGGCTCGGCCACACCGCGCCTTATCTGGTACCCGACAGCTGGGCCAATGCGTTCTGGATTGCAACAGCGATCGCCTGCGTCGTCGTGTTCTTCGAATTGTGGGCGATCGCCTTCATCCGCTCGCGCTACATGGACACGCCGTTCCTCCAGGCCGTGTTCCAGATCGTGCTCGGCGGCGCCATCGTGCTGGCGGTGGGGATCGTGATCGGGGCGGCGTAGTTCGCATCACATTCGCTGTCATGCCCCGGCTTGACCGGGGCATCCAGTACTCCGCGGCGGCAGTTCACTCACACAACTGGCGCCGCGGAGTACTGGATCGCCCGGTCAAGCCGGGCGATGACACCGACTTGGTGTTGGCTGTGCCGCTAAGGGCTAGCAGCATATCAATCTCGATCAAACAGACGTTGCGAGGTTGGGCCAAACTGCGCATCATCCTCGAACAACCAGAGCGGGAGAAGCGCGTGGCCGGATCGGAATGGAGTTTCAAGAGCGCGGTCGAATTGTCGGCCGCATTGAATGCGAGGAAGGTCTCGGCGGTCGAGCTCACGCAGGATGCGATCGCGCGTATCGACCGGCACGACGGCAGCATCAACGCGGTGTGCGTGCGCGATTTCGATCGCGCGCTCGTCGCGGCGCGCGAAGCGGATGCGGCGCTGGCGCGCGGCGAGCGCAAGCCGCTGCTCGGCCTGCCCACGACAATCAAGGAATCCTTCAACATCGCCGGCCTGCCGACGACCTGGGGATTCGTGCCGCAGAAGGACTTCAAGCCCGTGGAAGACGCGCTGGCGGTGGCCCGCATCAAGCAGGCCGGCGGCGTGATCCTCGGCAAGACCAACGTGCCGGTCGGGCTCGGCGACTGGCAGAGCTACAACGACATCTACGGCACCACCAACAACCCCTACGATCTCGGCCGCACGCCGGGCGGTTCGTCCGGTGGATCGGCGGCAGCCCTCGCCGCAGGCTATTGCGCGCTCGCCACCGGCTCGGACATCGGCGGTTCCCTGCGTGCGCCGGCATTTCATTGCGGCGTCTTCGCCCACAAGCCGACCATCAATCTCTGCGCGGCGCGCGGCGAGACCCCGCCGCCGTTTCCAGCGATTCCGCGCGAGGGCGACCTCGCCGTCATCGGACCGATGGCGCGCACGGCGGCGGACCTGTCCTTGCTGCTCGACGTCATGGCGGGACCCGATCCGCTCGACGGGGGGATCGCCTACAAGCTCGACTTGCCTGCCGCACGGCATCAATCGCTGCGGGATTTTCGTGTCCTGGTGATCGACAGCCATCCGCTGCTGCCGAGCGACCAGGATGTCCGCGGCGCGATCGACAAGCTTGCAACCGACCTTGCAAAGGCCGGCGTCGCCGTCGCACGCGAGAGCGCGCGGCTTCCGGACTTCGCGGAGACGTCGCGGCTCTACATGCGCATGCTGCTGGGCTTCCTCGGCGCGTTCTTACCTCCCGACGAACTGGCGGATGCGCAGGCAGGGGCAAGCCAGCTCTCGCCGGAGGACACGAGCCTCGGCGCCGAGCGACTGCGCGGTATCACCGCGAGCCACCGCGCCTGGGTGCTCGATGCGGGTAGCCGCGCCGTCCTCCGCGCGCAATGGCGGGCATTGTTCAAGAGCTTCGACGCGGTGATCTGCCCGATCATGCCGACGCCGGCCTTTCCGCACGATCACTCGCCGGAGCAGCGCCTGCGAACGATCAGCATCGACGGCAAGGACTACCCCTATTCCGACCAACTCGCCTGGCCGGGCATCGCAACGCTTCCGGGCTTGCCTGCGACGGCGGTTCCGCTCGGCCTGTCGAAAGGCGGCCTGCCCGTCGGCATGCAGATCGTCGGTCCGTGGTTAGAAGATCGGACGCCGCTCAAGCTCGCCGAGCTGATCGAGCGGGAGTTCGGCGGCTTCGTGCCGCCGCCACTATTTGGTGATTAGTCCTTCCCGTCATTGCGAGGAGCTCTTGCGACGAAGCAATCCAGACTGCGTCCGCGGAGACATTTCTGGATTGCTTCGCTTCGCTCGCAATGACGGAGTAAGATAACAATCGAGATTCCAGGTTCGCGCTCCGCGCGCCCTGGAATGAGGGGGAGGAAGCACCATGAGTCAGGATCTCGAGCAGCTCACCGCACTCAATCGCGACTACGTCGCCGCCGTGCAGAACTGCGACGTCAAGCGCTTCGACGAGATCCTGGCCCCGGAGTTCTATTGCTCCAATCCCGACAAGACGCTGGTCGACCGCGCCGCCTTCCTGGAGCAGACGGCGCGGCCGATCGCGATCCGCAATTTGCATGCACACGACGTCAAGATCCGCATTATGGGCGACTTCGCGATCATCCACGCCGCGACGAGTTACACGACGGCGGACGGTCAGCAGGCGAGCGGGCGGTACACCGACTGCTGGGCAAAGAAGAACGGCAAGTGGCTCGCGGTGTCCGCGCACGTGTCGCGGTGAAGAAGGCACACTGACCACACACTCTCCGCTGTCATGCCCCGGCTTGACCGGGGCATCCAGTACGCCGCGGCAGTCGTTCATTCACACAAGTCCCGCCGCGGCGTACTGGATCGCCCGGTCAAGCCGGGCGATGACACCGTCACGGCCGCTAATTATCGAACACGATCACGCTGCGCAGCGTCTTGCCGGCTTTCATGTTGGCAAAGCCTTCGTTGATCTCACTCAGCTTCAGCTTGGCGGAGATCCAGTCCTCCAGATGCAGCCGGCCGCGCAGGTAGAAATCGACCAGGCGCGGCATGTCCACGCGGAAATGGTTCGAGCCCATCGAGGAGCCCTGGATCTTGCGCTCGCGCAGGAAGTCGAAGCCGTGCAGCTCGATCTTCTGGCCGAACGGGATCATGCCGACGATCGTGGCGGTGCCGCCGGAAGCGAGCATGCCGAACGCCTGCTCGGCAGTCTCCTTGCGGCCGAGCACCTCGAAGGAATGATGCACGCCGCCATTGGTGAGGTCGCGGACCTGCTTCACGACATCGCCGTCGGCCGGGTTGATGATGTCGGTCGCGCCCAGCTTGGTCGCGAGCTGGAGTTTTGCGGGATTGGTGTCGATGGCGATGATACGGCCGGCGCCGGCGATCTGCGCGCCGTTGATCGCGGCCATGCCGACGCCGCCGCAGCCGATCACGGCGACGGTCTCGCCGGCCGTCACCTTCGCCGTATTCACCACCGCGCCATAGCCGGTGATGACGCCGCAGCCGATCAGCGCGGCGAGATCGAGCGGCATGTCCCTGCGGATCTTCACGATGGCGTTCTCGTGCACCAGCATCTGCTCGGCGAAGGAGGAGAGATTGAGAAATTGGTGCAGCTTCTCCGGCTTCGACCATTGCATGCGGTTGGAGACGCCCGGCAGCATCTTCACCGTCGCGTCGGTGCAGAGCACGGTGCGGCCGGTGGTGCAATTGTCGCAGGTGCCACAGAAGACGGAGAGACACGTGACGACGTGGTCGCCCGGCTTGACATAGGTGACGTCGGAGCCGACCTGCTCGACCACGCCGGCGGATTCGTGCCCGAGCACCGCAGGCAGCGGATGCGGATAGAGCCCTTCCATGAAGTGCAGATCGGAATGGCAGAGGCCAGCGACCGCGGTGCGGATCAGCACCTCGCGCGGGCCAGGCTTCGGCAGGCTGATGTCCTCGATGACGAGCGGCTGGTTGACTTCATAGAGGACGGCGGCCTTCATCGGTGTTTCCTCGTTGTTTTTGTTTCACTCGTCGTCGACTCTGCACCTCTCCCGAAGGGAGAGGTCGGAAGCGCATCGAAGATGCGATTCCGGGTGAGGGGTTCGGGTCTCACGTGAGCGCGTAATCCCTCACCCGGATCGCTTACGCGATCCGACCTCTCCCTAGGGGAGAGGTGAACTGCGCTCGCTGCCACAGTTAGCCTACGCCGCCAGGACCAGTTCGCCAACCTCGCTCATGCTGGCTGCGCGATCGCCGAGCAGAAGTTCGGCGATCTTCGCCTGCGCGGCATTTTCCGTCAGCCGGAACGGATCGCTCGGCGTCACGCGATGGTCGATCACGAGGCGCGACAGCAGCAGCCGGCGCGCATCGCCGCGCATGTCGTGGATTCGGTGTGCTTCCCAGGCGAGGGCGACTGCGCTGGCGACGTGATAGAGCACGCTGGTGGCGCGGCGCGCATCCGCCTCGTTTTCGGACTTAGCCGCGACTTCGCGCGCGAAGCCGACGGCGCGGTCGGTGAGGCCACGCAGATGATCGCGCCAGGCCTGCGGCACCGAGGCGCTGTCGTCGAGCCGGGCGTGCAGATCGGCCGCGAGTGCGGATTCCGCGCCGTGACGACCGACCGCCCGCCGCAGCGCATCGATCGCGACGATGTTGCCGGTGCCTTCCCAGACCGAGCCGAGATGCGCATCGCGCAGCAGGCGGGCGGTGGCGAATTCCTCGATATAGCCGATGCCGCCGCGCATCTCGAGCGCATCGCCGCAGACTTTTCGCGCATCCCGCGTGGCGCGGAATTTCAGCGTCGGGGTCAGGATGCGCAGCAGCGCCGCCGCATCCTGGCTGCCGGCCTCGGCGCGGTCGAGCGCGTCCGCAGTGAGGAAGCTCATCGAGAGGCCCTGCTCCACCGGCAGCATGATCTTCAGCATCTGCCGCCGGCCCAGCGGCAGGTCGATGATGCGCTGGCCGAACACGACGCGGCTCTTCGCCACCGTCATCGCGTCATGATAGGCGCGGCGCATCAGCGCGGTGGACTTGACGCCGTTGGAGAGCCTCGAGGAGTTCACCATCTCGGCCATCTGCACGAAACCGCGGTCGAGCTTGCCGACGGCGTAGGCGATCGCACCTTCGAGCTTGATCTCGCCCGAGGCCATCGAGCGCGTGCCGAGCTTGTCCTTGAGGCGCACGATCCGGTAGTGGTTCTGGGTGCCGTCGTCGAGGAAGCGCGGCATCAGGAACAGGCCGACGCCGCGCGTGCCGGGCCCGGCACCTTCGGGCCGCGCCAGCAGCATCACGACTTTCGCATCGGCATTCGAGCAGAACCATTTCTCGCCATAGAGACGCCAATGGTCGCCCTCCTGCACCGCACGCGTGGTCAGCGTGCCGACGTCGGAGCCGCCTTCCTTCTCGGTCATGAACTGGCCGCCCTGCGTCAGCTTGCTCATGTCGGTCGAGGTCAGGCCGTCGAGATATTTCGCCTTCAGCGCCTCGCTGCCGAAATTCGCCAGGAGCTTGGCGCAGCCGTCAGTGACGTTGATCGGGCAGCCCATGCCGAATTCGGTCTGGTTGAACAGGAAGGTGAAGGCATGCTTGGCGACAACAGGGTATTTGTCCGGCCAGCCCATGATGCCCTTGGCGATCGAGAGCGCGTGGATGCCGAACTGGCCGAACGCGGCGTTCTCCAGCTCGCGATAGGCCGGGTGATATTCGATCCATTGCACGTCGCGGCCGAACTTGTCGCGCTGGTGCAGGATGGGCGTGTGGCGGTCGGCAAGCCGCGCGCATTCGTCGAGATGGCCGCCGGCGAGCTCGCCGAGGCGATCGAGATGCGGCTCGATGTGGCGGAACAGATTCTCCGGCAGATGAATGCGGAGCAGGTCCGTCAGCGCGGGATCGGCGCGGTAGAAATTCATGCCTGATGTATCGGGCGCCAGCAGGCCGGAGGGTGCGGCCGCGATATCTTTTGGCTGCGCTGTGACCGGTCCGGGCATGATCGTCCTCTTCGTTTCCGTCCGACGGCAATTCTTTGCGCTTGCCGCTTTGGATGATGTCGATCATGCTCCCGTCGCGGACAGCGATAAAGCCGCAAAATATCAGGGCGGCATGATCGCCGCGCGGGAGCAATTCGCCCTGCGGAATTGTGGCCGCGCCGGCTGGTTGTCCGCACGGACCGTGCCTAGATCAACGGCTCCTGTCTGCGAGAGATCACCAAATGGAACATCCGAAATACAAGATCGCCCTCATCGTCGGTGCCGGCGAAGGCCTCAGCGCATCGCTGGCGCGCCTGCTTGCGGCGCAGGGCATCCGCCTCGCCCTCGCTGCACGCAAGATCGAGAAGCTTGGCGCGCTCTGCACCGAGACCGGAGCGAAGGCCTATGCCTGCAACGCCACCGAGCCCGACGAGGTGGAGCGGCTGTTCGGCCTGGTCGAGCGCGAGATCGGCACGCCCGACCTCGTCGTCTACAATGCCTCCGGCCGGACGCGCGGGCCGTTCGTCGACCTCGTGCCGGCCGACGTCGCGCAGGCGATCGCGGTCAGCGCCTATGGCGGCTTCCTGGTGGCGCAGCAGGCGGCCAAGCGCATGCTGCCGAACCAGCACGGCGCGATCCTGTTCACCGGCGCCTCCGCCAGCGTCAAGGGCTATGCGCAGTCCGCTCCCTTCGCGATGGGCAAGTTCGCGCTGCGGGGCCTTGCGCAGAGCATGGCGCGCGAATTGTCGCCGCAGGGCATCCATGTCGCGCATTTCGTCATCGATGGCGGCATCAGGAGCGCGACGCGAAGCGAGCCGGCGGACAAGCCGGATTCGATGCTCGATCCCGACGCGATCGCACAGAGCTATTGGAACGTGCTGCAGCAGCCGCGCAGCGCCTGGAGCTGGGAGCTGGAGCTGCGGCCCTGGGTGGAGAGGTTTTGAAGCAAGCTAGCAACAACACCCGTCATTGCGAGGAGCGAAGCGACGAAGCAATCCAGACTGCCTCCACAGAAGGATTCTGGATTGCTTCGCTTCGCTCGCAATGACGATAGAGAGGGAGGCGACATGACCACGGAAACCACCATCGATACCGGCACCAATGAGCTCCTCTGCACGATCCGCGACCGCGTCGCGATCATTACGCTGAACCGGCCGGAGGCGCGCAATTCGCTGTCGGATGCGCTGACGCCGGCGCTGCGCACCATGATCCGGACCTGCGCAGAGGATCCGAACGTTGGCGCGCTGCTGCTGACCGGCGCGGGCGAAGCCTTCTGCGCCGGCGGCAACGTCAAGGGCATGGGCGCGCATCGCGATCCCAAGAAGCTCGAGATGTCGCTGGACGGTCGCATCGCCGATCTGCAGGAGCGGCAGCGGCTGCTCACCGGCGCGCTGGTGTCGGTGCGCAAGCCGACCATCGCTGCGCTCCCCGGCCCCGCGGTCGGCGCCGGGCTTGCCATCGCCATGGCCTGCGACATCCGCATCGCCGCGCAATCGGCCTTCGTCGCCACCGGCTATGCCCGCGTCGCGCTCAGCGGCGATTACGGCATCGCCTGGCTGCTGACTCGGCTGGTCGGCACCGCGCGGGCGCGCGAATTGATGTTCACCGGCGACCGCGTCGATGCCGCGCGCGCCGAAGCGATCGGGCTCGTCAACCGCGTCGTGCCCGACGACAAGTTGCAGACCGAGGCGTTCGCGCTGGCCAGATCGCTGGCCGGAGGCCCGCGCCTCGCGCTGCGCTACATGAAGGACAATCTCGACGAGGCCCTGCTGTTCGACTTCGAAACCGCGCGCGACCACGAAGCCGAACGGCTGGTCCGCCTCACCACGACCGCGGATCACAAGGAGGCGGTGCAGGCCTTCATCGAGAAGCGCAAGGCGGTTTTTACGGGGAAGTAATTAGGACCGTCATTCCGGGGCGATGCGCAGCATCGAGCCCGGAATCCATTGGGCTCCAAAACGCGCGGTGAAATGGATTCCGGGTTCGCGCTACGCGCGCCCCGGAATGACAATGGAGAGAGAGTGCGAAAGCACAAAAAAATGCCCGGCTCTGGCTTGGCCAGGCCGGGCTGCAGTCATGTCAGGCCGAGGCTGAGGGGCTGTCGGCCTGACGGGAAACGGCGGCGAGGCGCCAGCTCGCACAGGGAATGTCCTGCGGCGCGAGGTTGATCTCCTTGTCGAAGCGCACCAGCTTCCAATCATCAGGATGGTTGACGAACGTGAAGCCGGATTTGCGCGCGAGCGAGACCATGGTCTCGTTGGAGCGCAGCGTGTCGCCGAACATGTGCTCGGCTCGAAGCGCGGCGGCGCGGCATTCGAGGTTCTTCATCAGCGCGGTGGCGATGCCGTGGCCCTGCCAGCGGTCGTCGACCGAGAGGCCGAACTCGAGCGCCGCGGTCTCGGCATGGAAGGCATAGCGCGCTTCCGCCACGATAGTCTCGAATCCGTCGACCGTCATCGTCGCCACGACGGTGAAGCGATCGCGCTCGCCGACCTCGAGGAAATCGTGCAGCAGGCCCTTCGGCAATTCGCTGATCGCGCCGAAGAAGCGGTTGTAGCGGGAGCGGGTCGAGAGCGAGCGGAAATAGTGCTGGAGCTCGTCGGTGTCGCGCGGCTCGACGAAGCGGACATTGAGCCGCTCACCGTGCCTTGTGCGCAGCACGTCCGAATATTGCTTGAGGTCTTCGAGGCGAAGGGTGCTCATGACGCATGCCCTGCGGAAAGGGACCGCCGGCGCCCCTGTGCGCAGGCGGCGCCGGCCTGGCGGCCTATCAGGCCCGCCAGAAGGGTTTATCGGCCTCGTAGGCGATGTCGGACCAGGACAGCCCGACGTCGTGGAGGTCGCGGGCAGTCCAGTTGGTCAGCTCGCGCCGGGTCCGGTAGCGTTCGTGCCAGACGTGAAGGATCTCGCCGATCTGGTAGAAGACGCCGTGCGCATGATGATTTGTCATCGAGTTGTCGGTCAATGTAGACATTTTCAGCTCCTGGAGCTACGTTGACCGCTAATATCTGCCTCCTGTTGCGCCGCGACAAACGACAATTTGTACCTTTTCGCATGAAATAACGTCATGTATCCTGCTGCCAAATGACTGCCAGATTGCCCTCCCTGAACGGATTGCGGGCGTTCGAGGCCGCCGCACGCCATCTCAGCTTCACGCTCGCAGCCAGCGAGCTGAACGTGACCCAGACCGCGATCAGCCATCAGATCCGCAGGCTGGAGGAGGAGCTCGGCATCCGGCTGTTCATCCGGCAGAACCGGGCGTTGGCGTTGACGCCGGAGGCGCGCGACTATCTCCCGGGCGTCCGCGCCGCCTTCAACGATTTGCGCCTCGCCACCGACCGTCTCTTGCGCAAGGACGACGACAAGGTGCTGACGGTGTCGACGCTGGCCTCGCTCGCGGCCAAATGGCTGCTGCCGCGGCTGACCGACTTCCAGGAGCAGCATCCCGGCATCGACGTGCGCATCACCACCTCGACCAGCCTCGTCGACTTCCAGCGCGACAATGTCGATGCCGCGATCCGCTATGGCCGCGGCCAGTGGCCGGGCCTGCGTGCCGACTGGCTGATGGCCGACGAATTGTTTCCGGTGTGCAGCCCCTCGCTGCTGCGCGGCGACAAGCCGCTGCGCCGGCCCGAGGATTTGCGCAACCATCCGCTTCTGCACACGTCGAGCACCAACAGCGACGACTGGCGGCTATGGCTGACCGCGGCGGGCCAGCCGGCCGACATCGCACGGCACCCCGGCATCACCTTCGACATGATCTTCATGACCATCCAGGCCGCGATCGACGGCATCGGCGTCGCGATGGGCCGGACCTCCTACGTGCAGGACGATATCGCCAAGGGCCGGCTTGTTGTCCCCTTCAAGATCGCACTGCCCGCGGACGCCGGCTTCTACCTGGTCGCGCCGGAAGGCCATCGGGAGGCGCCGAAGCTGGCCGCGTTCCGACAATGGCTGATTGCTGCAACGCAAAATAAGGCCTGAAAAATCAGCAGCTTCCTCTGCAAAACGGATTGACTCGCCGCTTCTCGCGCGGGAAGGGGTATGACAGATTGTCGCAGCATCAATCTGTCGCCTTGCCGTGGATGATTCCCGGTCCGGCCACGTCTTGAAGGGGAGCAATGCCATGGCTGGACCAGCCACCTCAACCAATTCGCCCGCCATCAAGTCTCGCATCGGCGCGATCCTGCGCGCCACGAGCGGCAATTTCCTCGAGCAGTTCGACTTCTTCCTGTTCGGCTTCTATGCCGCCGCGATCGGCAAGGCGTTCTTCCCGTCCACCAACGAGACGGCGTCGCTGCTCAACACGTTCGGCGTGTTCTGGCTCGGCGCCCTGATGCGTCCGGTCGGCGCCATCGTGCTCGGGGCCTATATCGACCGCATCGGCCGCCGCCAGGGCCTGATCGTCACGCTCGGCATCATGGCCTTCGGCACCGTGGTGATCGCATTCTGCCCGAGCTATGCGACCATCGGCATCGCGGCGCCGATCATCGTGCTGATCGGCCGGCTGCTGCAAGGCTTCTCCGCCGGAGTCGAACTCGGCGGCGTGTCGGTGTATCTCGCGGAAATCGCAACGCCCGGCAATCGCGGCTTCTACACCTCGTTCCAATCGGCGAGCCAGCAGGTCGCGATCTTCGTGGCGTCGATCCTCGGCTTCATTCTTTCCGAGGTGATGCCGGCCGACACCGTCGCCGCCTGGGGCTGGCGCATTCCCTTCTTCGTCGGCTGCCTGATCATTCCCCTGATCTTCGTGCTGCGGCGGACGCTGGAGGAGACGCCGGCCTTCCTCGCCATGAGGAAGCATCCGACGACGCGCGAGGTGTTCGCCTCCGCGCTCGCCAACTGGCGCATCGTCGTCCTCGGCATGATGATCGCGATCCTGACCACGACGACGTTCTACTTCGTCACGGTGTACACGCCGACCTTCGGCAAGACCGTGCTGAAGCTATCAACGCAGGACGCGTTGCTGGTCACGTTGCTCGTCGCCGTCACCAATTTCATCTGGAATCCGGTCGGCGGCGCGCTGTCCGACCGCATCGGCCGCAAGCCGGTGCTGCTCGCCATCGCGGGCCTGTCGCTCGTCACCGCCTATCCGGCGCTGCACTGGCTGGTGGCGGCGCCGACCTTCGGCAAGCTGCTCGCGGTCGAGATGATGTTCTCGTTCTATTTCGGCGTCTACAGCGGCACCATGCTGGGCGCGCTGGTCGAGATCGTGCCGGCGCATGTGCGCACCACCTGCTTCTCGCTCGCCTTCGCGCTCGCCGCCGCCTTGTTCGGCACATTCACCCCGTTCGCCTCGACCTGGCTGATCGAACGCACCGGCGACAAGGCCTCGCCCGGTTTCTGGCTGATGTTCGCCGCGCTGCTCGGCATCATCGCGGCCTCGACGGTATACCGCGGCGGCGGCAAGGCGGTGCCGACCTATGATGCGGTGCCGGAGCCGGTGGCGGGGCGTTGATCGTCGTTCCGGGCGCTCCCTTCACCCTCCCCTGTAGGGGGAGGGTCGGTGCGCATGAAGCGAAGCGGAATGCGGACCGGGGTGGGGTGACGGTCCCTCCGCATCGAACGCCGCCCGTGAGGAGAGATCACCCCACCCCGCTCGCGCTTCGCGCGATCGACCCTCCCCCTCCAGGGGAGGGTAAGAGCGGGGCCTACAACTCCACCACCACGTAATCGCTCTCGACTTTCACTGGGATGGTCTCGGCGACATACGGTCCCTTCACCACGCTGGCGCCTGGCTCGACATGGGCCGGATAGGCCTTGACGCGAAAGCGGCGGGGATCGCAATAGGACTGGCCGGTGCGAATGTCGAACTCCCAGCCGTGCCAGGGGCAGCGGATGATCTCACCCAATTTGGTGTATTCGATCTCGCCGGGATTGCTCGACTGTGCGAGCCCGATCAGTGGCCCCTCGCACAGCGCCGCGCCCTGATGCGGGCAGCGGTTCATCAGGCCGAAATATTCGCCCTTGATGTTGAAGACGGCGATCGGTCGCCCGTCGATCTCCAGGAATTTTCGCGTGCCGGGCGGAAGCTCGTCGACCGCGGCAATCACATGCCGCGCCATCAATTTATGCCATATAGCTTCTTTGCATTGCCGAGATAGAACGCCTCGCGATGGGCTTCGCTGACGCCGGCCGGCAAGACGCGCGAGGGCTCGTCATAGTCCCAATGCGGATAATCGTCGCGAACAGCAGGCGGTCCCAGCCGATCCATTTGATGACGTCGAACAGATCCTCGCGGCTTTCAGGATCCTCCATCGGCTGGGTCGTCCACCACACCTGCTCGCGGATATATTCCGACGGCGGCCGTTTTACATGCGGCACCTCGCTCCTGAGCCGCTGCCAGGCCTTGTCGAGCCGCCACGCCAGCGACGGCGCCCAGCCGAAGCCGGCCTCGATCATCACCATCTTCAGTTTCGGGAAGCGCTCGAACACGCCCTCCAAAACCAGGCTCGCCAGCGCCGATTGCTGGCACTGCGAATGCCCGACCATCTCCTCGATGTAGTAGGACGGCCAGCCCGACGGCGTGATCGGGTTGCCACCGAAGCCGAAGGCGTGGACGCCGACGGGAAGGCCGGCCTCTTCCGCAGCCTGATAGATCGGCCAATAGCGGCGCTGGCCGAGCGGCTCGACATTGCGGCTGAGCAGCAGCACCTGCACGAAGTTCTTGTCGCCGGCGCGCTCGCGGATCTCGGCTGCGGCCGACAGCCCGTCCTCATTGCCCACGACGATCGAGGCTTTCAGCCGCTTGTCCTTGCTGGTCCATTTGTCGATCTGCCAGTCGTTGATCGCCGAGCACAGAGCGGCCGAGAGCTCGTGATTGCGGATACCCTGCCCGGTGTTGAGCGGATTGAGCACGCCGAGCTGGACGTTGTTGGGATCGAGCAATTGCTTCTGCATGAAGGCGAGCGAGGAGCCCTGCGGGCCGCCTTCCGGCGGATAGGCATCGCGGCGCGAGGCGTTGGGCTGGGCCTTCGGATAGGGCGGACCTTCCATCATGCCCTGATAGGCATGGACGCCGTAGACTTCGAGGTGATGCTGCCAGCGTTTGGCGAGATAGGGATAGAGCTCGGTACGGGTGGCGCGTGCCGGATGGATGTCGCAGTCCGCGATCGCGGTTTTGACGGTCAGTGGGGAAGCGGCTTCTTGGTTCTCGCGGAACTGGATATTCATCGCCTTGCCTCCTTTGGCAGCGGGCTCATTTCAGGCGGGGATAGGTTGCATGCGGATTGTCGATCATGATCTTGCGCACGAGATCGGGGGACAGACCTTCGGGCAGCGCGTCCTGGTCGTCGAACTGCCAGTGCGGATAGTCCGTGGAGAATAAGACCAATTCGTCCGACTGCATATGATCAAACAGGCGAATTAATGTCTCGGGTTCCGGCGGCGCATCAAATGGCTGTAACGAGAAGCGGATGTTGCTGCGCACAATCTCCAGCGGTGCGCGATCGACCCACGGCGTCTCCATCCGCACCCCGCGCCAGAACTTGTGCAGGCGCCAGAGATAGGGCGCGATCCAGGACACGCCGGACTCCAGCATCACCATTTTCAGCCGCGGATATTTGACGAACACGCCCTCGACGATCAGGCTGGTGAGCTGGGTCTGGAACGCCTGGGCCTGCCCGACATAATCCTCGATGTGATAGGACCCCCAGCCCACGGCGGTCGGTGGATTGTGATAGGCGGAACCGGCGTGGATGCCGACCGGGAGTTCCAGACGTTCCGCGGCCTCGTAGATCGGCCACAGCGCGCGCTTGCCGAGCGGCGTGTCGCCCATCACCAGCATCAGCACCTGCACGAAGCGCTTGTCCTGTGCGCAGCGCTCGATCTCCGCAATGGCTTTCTCGACGCTTTGCGTGGGGATCACGATGGAGCCACGCAGCCGGGCGTCGCGATCGAGCCATTCCTTCGTCAGCCAATCGTTCAGCGCGCGGCAGAAGGCCGCCTGCATGTCCTCGGAGAACACCATCTGCACGCCATACAGCGGATTGCAGATGGCATGCTTGAGCTGGAAGGGATCGAGCACGTGGCGTTGCATGGCCTGCAGACTCTCGCCGGGCTTGCCGGTCGCGGGGCGCCAGTCCGGCCGCGCGGTGATCGGCGAGTTCTGCGGATAGGATTGCGAGATAAGGTCGACCATGCCGCGCGTCGTCACCTGATCGCGCCAGTAATCGTTCAGGTACGGCAGCAGGCTGGTCAGATGTGGCACGGCCGGATGCACGTCGCAATCGATGCCGCCGGCGATCAGGGATGCCATCACGTCTCCCTTCTCACGTTTCCTCGCATGTCTCTTCTTGTCCCCGCCATTGAAGCAGGCCTGCCCGTCGCCCGCAACTCGGCCAAGCGTCCTGCCATATGCTAGGAAGGCTGAGCTCGGTTGCGAAGGAATGAGGGGTTGCGAAATGAAAGAGCTCGTCGGCATTGCGGAACAGGTCGCGGCCAAATTGATCGCGCGCAAACAGACCATTGCGGTTGCCGAATCCTCCGCCGGCGGCCTGATCGCGGCCAGCCTGCTCGCGGTGCCCGGCGCATCCGCCTATTTCCTTGGTGGCGCGGTGGTCTATACCCGCGATGCCAGGCGCGTGCTGATGGATATTTCGGACGAAGGAATGAAGGGCCTTCGGTCCTCGTCGGAGCCCTATGCGCAATTGCTGGCCGAGCAGATGCGCAGCCGCTTTGGCTGCGACTGGGGCCTGTCCGAAACCGGCGCCGCCGGCCCCAGCGGCAACCGCTATGGCGATGCCGCCGGCCACAGCTGCATGGCAGTTGCGGGACCGGCGTCAGAGGTGATGACGCTAGAGACTGATAGCAACGAACGGCTCGCGAACATGCAGGTGTTTGCAGCGACGGCGCTGAAGTTGTTGTTGAGGAAGCTGGAGGGGTGACGCTGGCTGTGCGGACGAAGTTAGCCAGGACAAGCTCACCACAACACTGCTCATGCCTCGCGAAGGCGGGGCATCCAGTACGCTGGGCCCATGGATTGAACAACAACCGTCTCGGAGTACTGGATCGCCCGGTCAAGCCGGGCGATGACGACCGAATATGACGCGACAGCTACCTTCGCAGATGCCGCATGAAAATCCGCACCACATAGCCCGGAAATCGCGGCGCCTCGTCGTACAGATCCGACGCAATCCGCTCGATGGTCTCGCGCAGCGACAGGAATTGAGCCTGACGCGCGCTGCTTTCGGTGCCCTGCATGCCCGCGAGTTCGTCCATTGCAGCGTCGCTGATCTGGCACTGCACGACCTCACCGTCGTTCAGCATGGTGAAGCGAAAGGCCAGCCGTTCCAGATCATGGCCGATGATCTTGTCGCGCGTCAGCGGCATCCAATTGTCCCGTTCGCGCCCCCGAACGGGACAATGCTGAAAATCTGGCGCCCTGTCACTATCGGAACCAAAGGACATGGCTATCATCTGAAGCCCGTCAGCAGCACGGCTCGCTGAGCCGGCTGCGCTCCAGCCTCAGTAGACGAGCGCCGAGCCTGTCGGCTGATCCAGTGCCGCAGCCAGCGATCTATACTCCTGGCAATCGGTTCCGCAGATCGACGCAATTCGACCGAGGTGATAGAGCGCTTGCTCGCGATTGCCGCGCTCGAGCTGCCACAATCCATAATATTGCCACGTCAGCACGTGGTTCGGATCGGCCTTCAATGCGCGCTCGTACCAGGCTTGGGACTGCTCGTAGTCGCCGAGCTTGCGATAGGAGTAACCGATCAGGTTGGCGACGTTCGGATGGTCGTCATGGCCAAGCGACTTCAATTGCGCGATCGCGGCAGCATAGTCGTTGCGCTCGTAGATGGTGTCATAGGCCATACGGTAGCCGGCCGCGAATGCAGGATCGCCGATGCTGGACTGGTTGTTCGGCTTCTTGCCTTTGTGTGTGGACTTGGCCCCCGGGCGCTTCGGATAGGTCGGCTGCGGCCTCTGATCCGAATAGGTGCTGCCAAACGGATCCGTGCCGGGGCCGCCGCCTCCGCCACCGCCGCCGCCGCCGCCGCCTCCTGCGGCAAGGGCCGGCGGGCTCAACGATGCTGCCGCAAACGTACCAAGCGCGACGAGTCTGATCATTGCTGTGATCATGTCTGTCTCCTGTACTGCTTCGAGCGACCCCGGACGAGGTGATAACCCTGCCTTGGCGGCAATATTCCGGGGCGCTGCGTTCACGGAGACGTCAGCGTTCGTACGACAGCTCTGTTGCCCTTTACTGAAACGCGACTTCCGCAAAGCTGCGGAGCTTGCGCGAATGCAGCCGTTCCGATTCCTGCTGCTTGAGCCGCTCCAGCGCCTTGAGGCCGATCTCGAGATGCTGGCCGACGCGGCGGCGGTAGAATTCACTGGCCATTCCGGCGAGCTTGATCTCGCCGTGCAGTGGCTTGTCGGAGACGCACAGCAGCGTGCCGTAGGGCACGCGGAAGCGGTAGCCGTTGGCGGCAATCGCAGCCGATTCCATGTCGAGCGCGACCGCGCGAGACTGCGACAGGCGGCGGATCACCTCCCGCCCGGAGATCTCCCAGTTGCGGTTGTCGACGCTCGCGACAGTGCCCGTGCGCATCAGGCGCTTGAGCTCGAAGCCTTCGAGACCGGTGACGTCCTCGACCGCCTCCTCGAGCGCGACCTGCATCTCGGCCAGCGCCGGGATCGGCACCCACAGCGGCAGCTCGCGGTCGAGCACATGGTCCTCGCGCACATAGCCGTGCGCGAGCACGTAGTCGCCGAGGCGCTGCGTGTTGCGCAGGCCCGCGCAATGGCCGAGCATCAACCAGGCATGCGGCCGCAGCACCGCGACGTGATCGGTGACGTTGCGCGCATTGGAGGGACCAGTGCCGATGTTGATCAGCGTGATGCCGCGATAGCCGGGTGCGGCCAGGTGGAAGGCCGGCATCTGCGGTGCGCGAGCCGGCGCGGTGCCGCTGATGGCGCCGCCGCTGGTCGTGATCACGTTGCCGGGCGCGACGAAAGCATCGAGCCCGGCTTCGCCGGACTGCAGCCGCTGCTGGCACGCTTGCGCGAATGCGTCGACATAGAACTGATAGTTGGTGAAGATGACGAAGTTCTGGAAATATTCGGGATCGGTGCCGGTGTAGTGATAAAGCCGGCGCAGCGAGTAATCGACGCGGGCGGCGCGGAACAGGGACAGCGGCTCCGGCGCGCCCGGCTGGAGCTCGAAGGTGCCGTCGGCGATCGAATCATCCATCGTCGCGAGATCGGGCACGTCGAACGCATCGCGGAGCGAGCGTGTGACGAGCGACTTCTCGCTGGTGGTGATGGCGGCTTCGATATTGATGTCGCGGCGATAGGCGAAGTGGATCGGGATCGGTTCGGCGGACTCGCCGATCTCGACGGGCACGCCGTGGTTCTGGATCAAGAGGCCGATCTGCTCGGTGAGATAGCTGCGGAACAGATCCGGCCGCGTCACGCTGGTTTCATGCACGCCGGGACCGGCGACGAAGCCATAAGCAAGACGCGAATCCAGCCGCGCATGCGTCGCGGTGGTGAGACGGACGAAGGGATAGTAGGCGCGCACCCGCGTCGTGATCGCTTCGCCACCGACATAGGCCTCGAAACGTTCGCGCAGGAATTTCGTGTTGCGCTCGTAGATTTCCTCGAGGCGGGCAACGGCGAGGTCCGCCTCGGTGAAGGATTGGGTGGCGATGGAAGGAGGGGACTGCATGGTTCGACCGCCGTGTTGCTGGGTTTGAGTCGAACTATAGCAAAGAAGGCGGTGCCGTAGGGTGGGCAAAGCGAAGCGTGCCCACCAATATGCGCGTCGTAAGAAAGATGGTGGGCACGGCGCGTTGCGCCTTTGCCCGCCCTACGAGACTACCAGACTGCTTGCCCTCGCAGTATAGCAAACTGACGGCCAAGTCGTCATTGCGAGCGCAGCGAAGCAATCCAGAAATCTCACCGCGGAGACAGTCTGGATTGCATCGCTGCGCTCGCAAAGACGGGGAAGATGACGCGCTTTTCGCGCGTCACTTCTCGCGGAACGCCCGCATCAGCTGGTCGTGAAACGGCTTCATCAGATAGGACAGCATGGTGCGATCGCCGGTCTGGACGAAGGCTTCCACGGGCATGCCGGGAATCAATTTGACGTCGCCGAGACGGGCGAGCTCCTCGGCCGGCATCGATACGCGGATGGTGTAATAGCCTTGGCCGGTGCGCTGGTCGGTGGTGACGTCGGGCGAGACGCGGCTGACGAGGCCGTTGAGCTCTGGCGTGGTGCGCTGGTTGAACGCGGACAGGCGCAGCAGCGTCTTCTGGCCGATCTGAAGCTTGTCGATGTCGACCGGATTGACCTTGGCCTCGACCTGGAGATCGTCGGCCTGCGGCACGATCAGCATCAAGGTATCGCCGGCGGTGATGACGCCGCCGATCGTGTGCACCGTCGATTGCAGCACCATGCCGTCCTGCGGCGCGCGGATGTCGACGCGGCGGAGCTGGTCCTCGGCCGCGACCTTGCGCTCGATCAGCTCGCCGATCTTGTCGTTGGTCTCGCGCAGGTCCTTGGAGACCTCGCTGACCACGTCCTTGTCGATCTGGATGATCTGCAGCTCGGTCTCGGTGATCTTGCCCTTGGCCTGGGCGCGCGAGGCGATGTACTGCGCGCGCTCGCCGTTGAGACGGGCCGAGTCGCGCTCGAGCTGGGTCAGGCGCGAGATCTGCACCAGACGCTTGTCGTAGAGCTCGCGCACGCCGGTGAGCTCGTTCTGCACCAGCGCGATCTCCTGGTCCTTGGCCTTCTCCTGGGCGCTGAGACCGGCGATTTCCTCGTTGAGCTGCGTGATGCGCTCGCGAAGCTGCGCCTTCTGCCCGGTGCGGCCGTTGACGCGGACCTCGAACAGCTTGGTTTCTGCGGCGAGCAACGCCTTGACGTCGGGATCGCTCGCACGCTCGATGAGGGTTTGCGGGAATTCGATCCGGTCGAGCCCGCGCTGCTCGGCTTGCAGTCGCGCCGCACGCACCTGCGCGGCGTCGAGATTCTTGGTGACGATGGCAAGGTTGGCCTTGGTGACGGTGTCGTCGAGCCGCACGACGATGTCGCCGGACTTGACCAGGTCGCCGTCGCGGGCGCGCACCTCGCCGACCACGCCGCCGGTCGGATGCTGCACCTTCTTGACGTTGGATTCGACCACGATCTGGCCCGGCGCGATCAGCGCGCCCGAGATCAGGACGGTCGAGGCCCAGCCGCCGAGGCCGACCACCAGGACCACCACGATCGCGAGGCCGAGCATCAGGTGAAACTTGATGGAGTCGCGTACGGTCTTCTTCGCGGCCGCCTTCGTGCCGCCGATGGCCATCGTGCTCATGGCTTTGTGCTCATGGTTTGGCCACTCCGCCTTCGCTGACGATCTTGATCGGGGCCGGCGGCGTCACCCGCGGCTGCAGCACCTGGGCGAGCACCTGCTCCTTGGGGCCGAATGTCTGCATGCGGCCGTCGCGCAGCACCAGGATCTGGTCGACCGCCTCGACGCCGATCGGCCGGTGCGCCACCACGACGACGATGGCACCGCGCTCGCGCGCCGCGCGGACGGCGCGGGTCAGCGCCTCGTCGCCTTCGGTGTCGAGATTGGAATTGGGCTCGTCGAGCACGATCAGGAAGGGGTTGCCGTAGAGCGCGCGCGCCAGCGCCACGCGCTGGGCCTGGCCCGCGGAGAGCGCGGCGCCCTGCTCGCCGACCTGCGTGTTGTAGCCCTCGCGCATCTTGATGATCATCTCGTGCACGCCGGCCTCCTTGGCCGCGGCGATGATCGCCTCGGAGGTGGCCTCGGGATCGAACCGGCTGATGTTCTGCGCGATGGTGCCGCCGAACAATTCGACGTCCTGCGGCAGATAGCCGATGTGGCGGCCGAGCGCGTCGCTCGACCATTGATCGAGCGCCGCGCCGTCGAGCCGCACCTTGCCGCGCACCGGCTGCCAGACCCCGACCAGCGCGCGGATCAGCGACGACTTGCCGGAGCCGCTCGGGCCGATCACGCCGAGGCCGTTGCCGGCGGTGAGCGCGAAGGTGACATCCTGCACCACGAGACGCTGATCGCCGGGCGGCACCATGGCGACGCCTTCGACCGAGAGCCGGCTGGTCGGCGCCTGCAACTGGGTCGGCGTCGCCTGCGCCGGCATCTGCTCCAGCAGGCGCGTCAGGCGATGCCAGCTCTGCCGCGCCGCGACGAAGGATTTCCAGTGCGCGATGGCAAGATCCACCGGCGCGAGCGCGCGGGCGGACAGGATCGAGCCGGCGATGATGATGCCGGCGGTCGCCTCCTGGTGGATGACGAGATAGGCGCCGACCGCGAGCACGGCCGATTGCAGCATCATGCGCAGCACCTTTGCGACCGCGCCGAGACCGCCGGCGACGTCGCTCGCCCGCTGATTTCCGGCGAGGTATTTTTCGTTGGCCTCGCTCCAGCGCTGGTTCATCCGGCCGGCCATCCCCATCGACACCATCACTTCGGCGTTGCGGCGGCTGGCCTGGGCGAGGTCGTTGCGCTGGGCGGCGAGGCCCATCGCCTCCTTCGCCGGCTGGCGGGACATGAACTCGGTCACCAGCGTCAGCCCGACCAGGATGACGGCGCCGACCAGCGCGGTGACGCCGATCATGACGTGGAAGGCAAAGCAGATGGCGAGATAGAGCGGCAGCCAGGGCAGGTCGAAGAACGCGCTCGGGCCCATGCCGCCGAGGAAGGAGCGGACATTGTCGAGATCGCGCAGCGGCTGCAGGCCCTCGTTGCGGCTGCCGACCAGCAGCGGCAGACGCACGATGGTGTCGAACACGCGCTTGTTGAGAGCCTCGTCCAGCGAGGTGCCGATCCGCCCCAGGATGCGGTTGCGGATCATGTCGAGCACGCCCTGCGCCATGTAGAGGAAGCTGGCGAGGATGATCAGGCCGACCAGGGTCGGGATGCTGCGGCTCGGCAGCACCCTGTCGTAGACCTCCAGCATGAAGATCGACCCGGTCAGATAGAGCAGGTTGATCATGCAGCTCATCAGGGCGACGCCGATGAAGGCCGTGCGACAAGCGCGCAAGGCATCACCGAGCTCCGAACGGCGGACGCCAGGGATGGCTGCCATCAGTCTGATCTCTTTCGGCTAAAGGGCAAAGCCCTGATTTCAAAGGCGATTCAAGGAGTACTCGCCTCGGATTAACATCTGTTTTCCAGCCGTCCGACACGGCCGAATTTAATCCGCGGCCTGATGGGCCACATCTACCCCCGACAGCCGTCCGCGCAAGTCCGGAATTTCACAGGCTTGCGGCTTTTTCTTGCAGGCTTTCAGCCGCTTCCGGGAAAGGTGCGGCTCGAGTTCCACTCAGCCGAAGGCGGAGCTAGAGCCGGCCCCCGCCGCGCACCAGCCGGACCACCAGCAGCAGGATGACCGCGCCGATCGCGGAATAGACGATCTCGGAGATCAGGCCGGTGCCGAGGCGGATTCCAAGCTTTGGAAACAGCAGGCTCGCCACCAGCGCACCGCAGATGCCGATCACGATGTCGCCGATAATGCCGAACCCGGCGCCCCGCACGATCTTGCCGGCGAGCCAGCCGGCGACGAGGCCGACGAACAGGATGACGAGCAGGCCTTCGTTGGAAATGTGCATCTGTGAGGTCCCTCTCCGTGAGCGGGGGCCATGGAACGGGAACCGGGATGAATGGGGTGTGAATGCTGGGAACGCTGGCGCCGCCCGCGTCAACTCATCCGAACTACGACCCCATGGTGACCGGCTCCGCCAGGACGCATCTGGCCACCCGGCCCGGGCCGACCTCCACATTCCCCGGCAATTGCTCCAGGCAGCGCGGCTCGGCCAGCTTGCAGCGGGGAGCGAACGAGCAATTGTGCGGCTTCTCGGCCAGCGACGGCGGCGTTCCGGGGATGGTCTCCAGCCGCTGGCCCCGCTTGGCGCCGTGTATGGTGGAGGCGAGCAGGCCCTTGGCATAGGGATGCACGGGCGAGCGGACGATGTCGCGCAGGGTCCCCTGCTCCACGATCTGGCCGGCATACATCACCGCGACGCGGTCGCAGATCTCGATGGCGACGCCGATGTCGTGGGTGACGAAGATGACGGACATGCCGAACTCGCGCTGAAGCTCGCGCAGCAGCAACAGGATCTGGATCTGCACGGTGGCATCCAGCGCGGTGGTCGGCTCGTCCGCGAGCAAGATCTTTGGCCGGCAGGCCAGCGCCAGTGCAATCATGGCGCGCTGGCGCATGCCGCCCGACATTTCGTGCGGATAGGCGTCTAACCGCCGCCTGGCCGAGGGAATGCGCACGACCTCGAGCATTTCGAGCGCGCGTGCGCGTCCTTCCGCAAAACTCTTGCCTTCATGGCGCATCACGCTTTCGGCGATCTGCGCGCCGATCGTGTAGACCGGATCGAGCGCGAGCGCGGGCTCCTGAAAGATCATCGAGACAGTCTGGCCGCGGAACGACGACAGCTCCTCGTCGTTCATCGCGAGCACATCGCGGCCCATGACATTGACCGTGCCGGAGATCTGCGTGCGCTTCTTCGGCAGCAGCCGCATCAGCGCACGCAAGGTCACGCTCTTGCCCGAACCGGACTCGCCGAGCAGGCCCAGCACCTCGCTGTTGCCGAGCGAGAGGCTGAGGTCGTTCACGGCATAGACCGTGCGCTCGCCGGTGAAGCGGATGTTGAGGCCTGAGATCTCGACGAGGTTTGTCATGACGGCAGTTTCGGCAATCGGTCGTGATAGTCGGTCGCGCGCTGGAACGCGGCGCCGATGGTGAGCAGGGTGGCTTCATCGAAAGAGCGGCCGATCAGCTGCATGCCGACCGGCAGGCCGGCCTTGGTGAAGCCCGATGGAATGGTCAGCGACGGCAGCCCCAGAAAGTTCACCGGGCGGGTGAACAGCGTGAGCCGCTGCAACAGCGCCGGCGCGTTCGGGCCGCCGCCGACGTCGCTCTCCTCGATCGTCGGCGCCGGCACAGGGGACGCCGGCGCGATCACCGCATCGACGCCTGCCGTCGCGGCATTGTGGGCCGCGAGCGCCGGCCCGCGCCAACGCATCGCCTCGATATAGGTGATGGCGGGAACGGCGAGGCCGTTCTGGAGGCGCATCAATGTCTGCGCGCCGTAATCCTGCGAACGCTCGATCAGCCAGCGCTTGTGGAAGGCGGCGGCTTCAGCGGCCAGCACGAGCTGGCTCGCCGCCTGCAATTGCCGCTGGTCCGGCAGCTCGACCTTGACGATGTCGGCGCCCTCGCGCTTGAGCACCGCGATGGTCTCGTCGAGCACGCGCGCGACCTCGCTGTCGAGATCGTCGACATAGTAGGTCGCGGGCACGCCGATCTTGAGGCCGTTCAGGGATCCCTTGGTCGCGGCGACGTAGTCCGAGAGAGGCTCGAGGCTCGCGGTCGGATCCTCCGGATCCGGGCCGGCCGTCAACGCCAGCAGCAGCGCGCAATCCTCCGCGGTGCGGGCGAGCGGGCCGACCGTGTCGAGCGATTGCGACAGCGGCATGGCGCCGGCGCGGCTGACGCGGCTCCAGGTGGTCTTGAGCCCCGTGACACCACAGAAATGCGAGGGCATGCGGATCGAGCCACCGGTGTCGGAGCCGAGCGCGGCATAGGTCAGGCGCGCTGCGACCGCCGAGCCGGAGCCCGAGGACGAGCCGCCGGTGATGTGCGCCACGTTCCAGGGATTGCGCACCGGGCCATAATGGCTGTTGTGCCCGGTCGCACCATAGGCGAACTCGGCGAGATGCAGCGTGCCGAGCCGGATTTGGCCGGCGTCCTTCAGCCGCTGCAAGGCGGTCGACGTGACGTTCGGCACGAAATCGCGGCGGATCAGCGAGCCACAGGTCGCGACGTGGCCGGCGTCGTAATACATGTCCTTGTGCGCGAGCGGCACGCCATGCAGGGGGCCGCGGACATTGCCCTTGGCGAGCTCGGCATCGGCGGCATCCGCCGCTTTCAATGCCGTCTCGGCCTCGATCGACATGAAAGCGTTGAGATGCGGTTGCCACTGCGCGATGCGCTGCAGCAGCGCGCGCGTCGCTTCGTGCGAGGACACCTGCTTCATCGCGATCGCGCGCGCGACCTCGGTGAGCGTCATCAGAGCGGGCTCACGGCTCATTTCGATACCTTCTGTGTCTGCACGAGCACATAGGTGGCCGGCTCCAGATCGAACGGCAGCGTGCCGGCGATGGCGGCGAAGCCTTCGAAGGCGGGGCCGATGGCATTGGAGATGCGGGTCGCGATCTCGTCGTCAACAGGCACGCCGGCGACATGCGCGATCGGCTTGATCTCTTTTGGTGTCGGTCTCGTCATGCGGTTTCTCCCCTGGGGGCACGGCTATGGCCCGAACCCGGTATCGCCATGTAGCACGCGGCCTCGTGGCCCATATTATCCAGCGCGGTGAGCTTTGGTGTCGCATTTGCGCAGAGCGGCTCCGCAAACGGGCAACGGGTGTGGAAGCGGCAGCCGGAGGGCGGATCGATCGGATTGGGCGGATCGCCCGTGATCGGCGGCGTCTCGGTGCGGCTATCAGGATCGGAGGACGGCATCGCGGCGAGCAGCGCCCGGGTGTAGGGATGCGCCGGGCTGTCCCAGACCTGGTCGACCGGGCCAAGCTCGACGACCTCGCCGAGATACATCACCAGCACGCGGTCCGAGATGTAGCGGACGACGTTGAGGTCGTGGCTGATGAAGAGATAGGTGAGGCCGAATTCGCGCTTGAGATCGGCGAGCAGGTTGAGCACCTGCGCCTCGACGGATTTGTCGAGCGCGGAGACGGCCTCGTCCAGGATCACCAGCCGCGGCGACAGCGCCAGCGCTCGCGCGATGTTGACGCGCTGGCGCTGGCCGCCGGAGATCTCGTGCGGGTAGCGGTTGGCGAAGTTTTCCGGGCGCAGGCCGACCTTGCCGAGCAGCTCGCGCGCCAGGTTGCGCGCCGCGCCGTCGGCCATGCCGTGAACCTTGGGGCCGAAGGCGATGGATTCCTCGATCGTCAGGCGCGGATTGAGCGAGGCGTAGGAGTCCTGGAACACCATCTGCATGCCGCGGCGCAGCTCGCGCAAGCTCAGCGACTGGCCGACGCTCATGCCGTCATAGATGATGTCGCCATCATCGCGCGGCATCAGGTGCATCAGGAGGCGCGCGGTGGTGGACTTGCCGCAACCGGACTCACCGACGATGCCGACCGTCTCGCCCTTGGCGACGGAGAAGGAGACATTGTCGACGGCACGCACGGTGCGTTTTGCGGCGAACAGGCCGCCGCGCACCGGAAAGTGCTTGGTCAGGCCGTTGACCTGAAGCAGCGGCTGCGCGACGCCGCCGCGGTCCTCGACCGGCTCCAGCATGGCGACGGAGGCGTTGGTCTCGCTCATGGCCGTTGTCCTTCACCTCTCCCCATCGGGGAGAGGTGTACGGAGGACGCCGCGACAGTGTGCTTGCGCATCATGATCTCTAGTTCCTGATGTCCATGGCGCTGCGCAGGCCGTCCGAAAGGAGATTGAAGCAGATCGAGACTGCGAAGATCATCGCGCCCGGCAAGGCTGCGACCCAAGGATTGACGTAGATCGCGGTGCGCAGGGTGTTGAGCATCAGGCCCCATTCCGGCTCCGGCGGTTTGGTGCCGAGGCCGAGGAAGGACAGGCCGGCCGCCAGGATCATCGAGACCGAAATGAGACTGGTGGCATAGACGAAGATCGCGCCCAGCACGTTGCCGAGGATGTGCACGCGCATGATGGTGAAGGCGCCCGCGCCGGAGGCACGCGCCGCCTCGACGAAGTCCATGTTGCGCACGCCCGTGGTGACGCTCTCGGCGACGCGGGTGATCTGCGGCACGAACACGATGGTGAGCGCCACGATGGAATTGAGGATGCCGGCGCCGAGCGCGCCGGAGATCGCGATCGCCAGCAGCACCGAGGGGAAGGCGTAGAACACGTCCACCGTGCGCATGATCGCGGTGTTGAGCTTGCCGCCGACATAGCCGGCAATGATGCCGAGCGAGGTGCCGATGCAGAAGGCCAGGATCACCGGCAAAATGCCGATCACCAGCGACAGCCGGCCGCCATAGATCAGCCGCGCCAGCATGTCGCGGCCGAGCTCGTCGGTGCCGAGCGGATAGCCCGTGGTGCCGATGTGGCGGAGGCGGCGGATCATCGAACCCTTGTAGGGGTCTTCGAGACCGAGCCACGGCGCGAGGATCGCGGAGAGGAAGATCAGCAGCAGCACCAGCGCGCAGGCCATGCTGACCTTGTCGCGCATGATGCGGCGGCCGACGGTCGCCCAATAGCCCCGCGCCTTGGTGGCGGGCGCGGCCTGCAGCGCGGCATCGGCGGTGGCGGACAACGGAAGCTCGCTCATCGGCTGGCTCCCGGTGCGCATTGTTTCAATCGATGCAAGCCCGGAAGGCGGTGCACCTCTCCCGCTTGCGGGAGAGGTCGCGCCGCAGGCGCGGGTGAGGGCTTTCGCCTCTTGGGGGTTCTCGATTGCGGAGACACCCTCTCCCCGACCCTCCCCCGCAGGCGGGGGAGGGAGCGCACCGTTTGCGTGGCGACAGCTGGGCTCATGCCATCAGCCCCGCTTGATGCGCGGGTCGATCGCGGCTTGGGCAATGTCGACCAGGAGATTGAGGAACACGAAGAACAGCGCCAGGATCAGGATCGTGCCTTGCAGCAGCGGCAGGTCGCGCTGGAAGATTGCGGAGTTGAGCAGGAAGCCCGAGCCCGGCCAGGAGAACACGGTCTCGATCAGGATCGAGCCGCCGAGCATATAACCCAACTGCAGCCCCATCACCGCGAGCGCGGTGGGCGCGGCGTTCTTGATGACGTGACGGAACACGCCGGTTTCGCGCAGGCCCTTGGCACGCAGTGCTTCGACGAAGTCCTGGCTGAGGATATCGCCGGTGAGCGCGCGCACCGTGCGGGTGACGATGCCCATCGGGATCACCGAGGTCGTGATCGCCGGCAACACGAGATATTTGAGGTGCGCCCAGTCCCAGGCCCAGGAGTTGGAGCCGCTGGGCCCGGCGCCGACCGCGGGCAGCCAGTTCAGCTGGACCGAGAAGATGATGACCAGCAGCATGCCGAGCCAGTAATGCGGCACGGAGACGCCGGCGATGGCAAAGGAGGTCGCGACCTTGTCGACCCAGGTCTCGCGGAAATAACCGGCGATCAGGCCGAGCAGGATGCCCATGGTGAAGCCGATGATGGCGGCGGCAATCGCGAGCGTGACGGTGTTGCCGACCGCGCGCATGACCTCGGCCAGCACCGGACGCCCCGTCGCGATGGAATTGCCGAGATCGCCATGAAGGGCACGCAGCAGCCACAGGCCGAACTGCACCGGCAGCGGCCGGTCGAAGCCATAGGCGGCGCGCAGCTGCGCGGCGAGCTCCTGCGACGCATCGGCCGGCAGCACGGCAACCAGCGGATCGCCCGGCGTGATGTGCACGAGCAGGAAGCACACCAGCGCGACGCTGATGACGATGGGGACGACGTAGACAATGCGTCTGGCGGTATAGGCGAGCACGTTTGGTTCTTTTCTTCCCTTCTCCCCTTGTGGGAGAAGGTGGCGCGAAGCGCCGGATGAGGGGTTCTATCCCCGGATACAGTCGTTACGACGCGAAAGGGACATCCGCGGAGAGAGACCCCTCACCCGGCTTCGCTAAAGCGAAGCCACGCTCTCCCGCAAGGGGAGAGGGTGCAGCGAGTGCGCGGCGCGAATTACTGCGCGATCGACACCGGCGAGAAGTCGATGAACCAGCTCTTCGGCTGCACGACGCCTGTCACCTTCGGGCTCATCGCGCGTGGGCCGACGTCGTGGGCCACATAGAGGAAGGCGGCATCATCGACGGAAGCGGCGTGCAGCTCGGCGAGCGCGGCGTCGCGCGCGGCGGGATCGAAGGTCTGGCGCGCCTTCTTCACCAGCTCGTCGAACTTGGGGTTGTTGATGAAGCCCCAATTGTTCGAGACCGGCGGTGCCATGCCCGATTGCAGGAAGCGCACCAGCGCGAAGAACGGGTCCATCGCCGCATAGGTGACGTTGGTCGCGTGCGAGCCGTTGGCACTGGGATCCTTGGCGCCGCGACGCCAGTTGGTGAACAGCGTGTTCCACTCGATGACGTCGAGCTTTACGTCGAAATAGCATTCGGCCAGCGCCTGCTGGAGGTATTCGTTCATCGGCAAGGGCTGCATCTGGCCCGAGCCGGACGCAGACGTCTGCGTCTTCACGGTCAGCTTCTTGTTGGGACCGTAGCCGGCCTCCTGCATCAACTTTTGCGCAGCCGCCTTGTCGTACTTGATCTCGAAGCTTGGCTTGCCGCGCCAGGGATGGCCGGGTTCGAAGGTGCCGGACGCCGGCACCATCAGGCCGGCGAGCAGGCCGTCCTTGAGGCCTTCGCGGTCGACGCAGAGGTTCGCCGCCTTGCGCACCCGGATGTCGTTCCAGGGCGAACCCTCGACGCGGGAGAACTGCCACGGCCAGACATGCGGCTGCTCATTGGCGTAGAGCTTGAAGCCGCGCTGCTTGAGCTCGGGCAGCGCGTCCGGCGCCGGCGCTTCGACCCAATCGACCTGGCCGGACAGCAGCGCCGCGGTGCGCGCGTTAGCTTCCGGCATCGGCAAGAGCACCATCTTGTCGATCTTGGGCACGCGGGCCTTGTCCCAGTAGCTCGCGTTCTTGACCAGCTCGAGCCGCTCGCGCGGCGTGAAGCTCGCCATCTTCCACGGGCCGGTGCCCGAGGCGTCCTTGGCGAACGCGGTCCATGCGGCTTGCGACTTCGCCTTGGCGTCCGCGCCTTCGGCCTTGTCGTAGAAGGCCTGCCACTTCGCCGGGCTCGCCATGAACAAATTGGTGAGGTTGATCGGCAGGAAGCTGTCGGGCTCCTTGGTGGTGAGCTCGACGGTCATGTCGTCGATCTTCCTCGCGGAGGCCAGAGTCGGCATGCGCGAGGCCGTGACGCCGACCTGGCTGGCGTCGAATTGCGGCGCATCCTGCTTCAGCACCTTCTCGACGTTCCACACCACGGCGTCGGCGTTGAACGGCGAGCCGTCATGGAAGGTGACGCCGGGGCGCAGCTTGAAGGTCCATTTGGTCTTGTCGGCATCATCGACCTTCCACTCGGTGGCAAGGCCGGGGATCACCACGCTGGGCTTGTCCGCCGAGGACAGATCCCAGCTGGTCAGCGCGTCATACATGGTGAGGCCGGTGAAGCGGTTGCCCTCAAACCCCTGATCGGGCTGGCCGAGGGTGCGCGGAATATCGGCAGCGGTCATGCCGATGCGCAGCACAGTTTCCGCGACTACCACGCGCGGCCATGCGGCCGCACTGCCCAGCGCCAAGAGCGCGATCAGCGCCGCCCGTGTCTTCTTGTTCTTGATAAGCATCGCCTCGATCCTTCTTCGGCTTTCGATGATTAATTTTGATGCAATCGTATGCAATGGCTATGCCAAGGAGAAACTTTTTCTGCGAATTGCGCCTGCGACGACAAGTCCTTGTGATCGATTGAAGACAGAGCAGCCCGGCTGCCTATTCTGGCATCAAGATTGCAAGTTTGGCCCCGAAATCCCCTGGGAGCTTTGGGCCATGCGTATTCGTCTATCGACCTGTCTCGCCGTGCTTGCGCTGGCAGTTTCCGCGATCTCGGCGCGCGCCGAAACCGTTGTGCGCTATGGCATCTCGATGGCGGACATTCCGCTCACCACCGGCCAGCCCGATCGCGGCGCCGGCGCCTATCAGTTCACGGCCTATACGATCTACGATCCGCTGGTGGCCTGGGAGATGGACGTTGCCGATCGCCCCGGCAAGCTGGTGCCGGGCCTCGCCACCGAATGGAAGGTCGACGATGCCGACAAGACGAAGTGGCGGTTCACCCTACGCAAGGGCGTGAAGTTTCACGACGGCAGCGAGTTCAACGCCGATGCGGTGATCTGGAATCTCGACAAGGTGCTCAACGACAAGGCGCCGCAATTCGACAAGCGGCAGAGCGCGCAGGTGAAGACCCGCCTCCCCTCCGTCGCCAGCTACGCCAAGATCGACGACTTCACGGTGGAGATCACCACCAAGACGGTCGATTCCTTCTTTCCCTATCAGATGCTGTGGTTCCTGGTCTCGAGCCCGGCGCAATATGAAAAGCTCGGCAAGGACTGGGACAAGTTCGCCAGCCAGCCCTCCGGAACCGGTCCATTCAAGCTGACCAAACTGGTGCCGCGCGAGCTTGCCGAGCTAGCCAAGAATCCGGACTACTGGAACAAGAAGCGCATTCCGAAGGTCGACAAGATCGTGCTGGTGCCGATGCCGGAAGCACTGACGCGCACCAACGCGCTGCTCGCCGGGCAAGTCGACCTGATCGAGACGCCGGCGCCGGATGCCGTGCCGCAGCTGAAGGCGGCCGGCATGAAGCTGGTCGACAACGTCACGCCGCATGTCTGGAACTATCACCTCAGCGTGCTGCCGGGCTCGCCCTGGACCGACATCCGCCTGCGCAAGGCGCTGAACCTTGCGATCAACCGCGACGAAGTCGTCGGCCTGATGAACGGCCTTGCCAAGCCCGCCAAGGGCCAGGTCGACCCGTCGAGCCCCTGGTTCGGCAAGCCAAGCTTCGAGCTGAAATATGATCTCGCTGCCGCCAAGAAGCTGGTGGAGGAAGCGGGCTATTCCAAAGCAAAGCCGCTGAAGACCACCTTCATCATCGCGCAGGGCGGCACCGGCCAGATGCTGTCGCTGCCGATGAACGAATTCCTGCAGCAAAGCTTCAAGGAGATCGGCATCGAGATCGACTTCAAGGTGGTCGAGCTGGAGACGCTCTATACGCATTGGCGCAAGGGCGCGGCGGACGAGATGAACGCCGGCATCACCTCCAACAACATCGCCTATGTGACCTCGGATCCGCTCTACGCCATCGTCCGCTTCTTCCATTCCGGCCAGATCGCGCCGGTCGGCGTCAATTGGGGAGGCTACAAGAATCCGAAGGTCGACGCGCTGATCGACGAGGCCAAGCAGACTTTCGACAGCACCAAGCAGGACCAATTGCTGGCGCAGGCGCACGCGCTGATCGTCGACGACGCCGTGCTGGTCTGGGTCGTCCACGACACCAACCCGCACGCGCTGTCGCCGAAGATCAAGCAGTTCGTGCAGGCTCAGCACTGGTTCCAGGACCTGACGACGATCGGGATGGAGTGAGCAACAGGCAAGGGTGGGCACGGCGCTTGGCGCCTTTGCCCAACCGGGATAGCCGCGCGGCGCGCGATCACCGCCCCTTGGTCGGGATCTTGTTGTACGGCACGTCCTTGTCGACGCGGATGTCGCCCGGCAGGCCCAGCACGCGCTCGGCGATGATGTTGCGCAGGATCTCGTCGGTGCCGCCGGCAATGCGCATCGAGGGCGAGGACAGCAGCATCTGCTGGAATTGGCCCTGGGCCGTTTCCTCGTCGTTGCCGGTGAGAACACCGGCCGCGCCCTGCAGGTCCATGGCGTAGGTCGCGATGTCCTGCAGCATCATGCCCGAGACCAGCTTGCCGATCGAATTCTCCGGGCCCGGCCGCTCGCCTTTCGAGAGCGCCGAGATCGTGCGGTAGCTGGTGTATTTCAGCCCGTTCGACTTGGCCGCCCAGCTCGCGAGCTTCGAGCGCACGGCCGGATCATCGATGGCCGGGCCATCCTCCAGCATCAGGTTGGAGCAGAGCTCGAACATCTCGGGCACGCCGGTCGCGAGCCGCGCGCCGATCGACATGCGCTCGTTCATCAGCGTGGTCAGCGATACGTTCCAGCCGTCGCCGACGGCGCCCAGCCGCTGGCTATCGGGAATCACCACGTCGGTGAAATAGACCTCGTTGAACTCCTGCATGCCGTTGGCCTGCTTGATCGGCCGCACCTCGACGCCGGGGCTCTTCATGTCCAGGAAGAACATGGTGAGGCCCTTGTGCTTGGGCACGTTCGGATCGGTGCGCGCGATCAAAAGGCCATAGTCGGAATAATGCGCGCCCGAGGTCCAGATCTTCTGGCCGTTGACGACCCAATTGTCGCCATTCTTCTCCGCGCGCGTGCGCAGGCCCGCGACGTCCGAGCCGGCGGACGGTTCGGAGAACAGCTGGCACCAGATCTCCTCGCCCGAAGCCAGCTTCGGCAAGTAACGGCGCTTGGCGTCCTCGCTGCCGAACGCCATCACGGTCGGGCCGCACATGCCTTCGCCGATCTGGAACGGCTGGGTCAGCTTGCCGTAAACGCCTTCCTCCTGCTGCCAGATCACCTTTTCGATCGGCGTAGCACCGCGGCCGCCATACTCCTTGGGCCAGTGCAGGCAGGCCCAATTGCCCTCGAACTTCTTCTTCTGCCAGGCCTTGCCGACATCGACGATGTCGTGATTGGCAAGGCGAATGCGGCCGAGCGAGGATTTCGACAGCTCGGCATGCAACTCCCTAGGCGCATTGGCCTCGATCCATTTGCGCGCGGTCTCGCGGAATGCTGCTTCCTGCGGGGTATCGTCGAAATTCATGGCGGACCTCTCAATCCTTGCGCGGTGCGTAGGGTGGGCAAAGCGAAGCGTGCCCACCGCCTTCCCTCGATAGAATACGTGGGCACGGCGCGTACCGCGCCTTTGCCCACCCTACGATTTCAGCCTCTTCCCTTCGTCGGGATCTTGTTGAACGGCACGTCCTTGTCGACACGGATATCGCCGGGCAGCCCCAGCACCCGCTCGGCGATGATGTTGCGCATGATCTCGTCGGTGCCGCCCTCGACGCGGGTGCCCGGCGCACGCAGCAGCATGGCCTGGAAACGGCCGGCCAGCTCACCATCCTCGCCGCTGACGACGCCGGCCGCGCCCTGCAGATCCAGCGCGTAGGTCGCAACGTCCTGGATCATGGAGCCCGCCACCAGCTTGCCGATGGAGTTTTCCGGCCCCGGCCGCTCGCCTTTCGACAGCGCCGAGATCGCGCGCATGCTGGTGTACTTCAGCCCGCTTGCCTTCACCGCCCAGTGCGCCAGCTTCGAGCGCACCGCGCGATCCTCGATCGCCGGGCCGTCGTCGAGCATCAGGCTGGAGCAATACTCGAACAATTCCGGGAAACCGGTCGAGACGGCCGCGCCGATCGCGCTGCGCTCGTTCATCAGCGTGGTCAGCGACACGTTCCAGCCGTCACCGACCTCGCCGAGGCGCTGATGGTCGGGGATGCGCACGTTCGTGAAATAGACCTCGTTGAAATCCGAGGCGCCGCTCGCCTGCTTGATCGGCCGCACCTCGACGCCGGGGCTCTTCATGTCCAGGAAGAACATGGTGAGGCCCTTGTGCTTGGGCACGGTCGGATCGGTACGGGTGAGCAGAATGCCGTAGTCGGAATAATGTGCGCCGGAGGTCCAGATCTTCTGTCCGTTGATCACCCAGTCATCGCCGTCCTTCTCCGCGCGCGTGCGCAAGCCCGCGACGTCCGAGCCGCCGGCGGGCTCGGAGAACAGCTGACACCAGACCTTCTCGCCGGAGGCGAGCGGCGGCAGATAGCTGCGCTTATGCTCCTCGCGCGCGAACGCCATCATGGTCGGCCCGCACATGCCGTGGCCGATGATGAACATGCGGGACAGCTGGCCGAACGGCCCCTCCTCCTGCTGCCAGATCACGCGTTCGATCGGCGATGAACCGCGGCCGCCATATTCCTTTGGCCAGTGCAGGCAGGCCCAGCCGGCGTCGGCCTTTTTCTTCTGCCAGGCCTTTGCGACCTCGAGAATGTCAGCGTTCTTGAGCACGGTGCGGCCGAGCGAGGATTTGCGCAACTCGTCCTCGTATTGCCTGGGCGCGTTCGCGCTGATCCAGGCGCGCGCCGTGGCGCGGAACTCGGCTTCCTGCGGGGTGTCGTCGAAGTTCATGGCAACTCTCTCGCATTTCGTAGGGTGGGTTAGCCGAAGGCGTAACCCACCTCTTTGGTTTCCAAATCGGAAGAAGAGGTGGGTTACGCCAAGCGACTTGCGCTTCGCGCAATCCGCTCGGCTAACCCACCCTACGCACCTGTCATCACGCCGCGTTCTTCTTCCGCATCCGGTCGATCAACTGGTCTTCCCAATAGGACAGGCTGCCGAGGCCCAGCGCCATGGCGTTGGCGCGGCGGTAGTACATGTGGCAGTCGAACTCCCAGGTAAAACCCATGCCGCCGTGAACCTGGATGTTGTTCTTGGCGCAGTGCTGGAACGCCTGCGTCGCGCTGATGCGCGCGGCGGCGGCAGCCTCCGGCAGCTCGGCCGCATTGGTCGAGAGCGCCCAGGCGCCGTAATAGCTGTTGGAGCGCGCCAGCGTCGCCGACACGTACATGTCCGCGAGCATGTGCTTGACGGCCTGGAAGGAGCCGATCTGCCGACCGAAGGCGATGCGGTCCAGCGCGTAGTCGCGGCCCATCTCCAAGGCGCGATCAGCACCTCCGACCTGCTCGAACGCGCACAGCACGGCGGCGCGGTCGAGCACCTGGGTGAGGATGCTCCAGCCTTCGCCGGCAGCTCCCAGCGGCTCGGCTTTGGCGTCCTTGAAGGTGATCTCGGCCTGTCCGCGGGTCGGATCGAGATTGGTGAGGCTCTTCACGTCGACGCCGCCGGCCTTGAGATCGACCAGGAACAGCGAGATGTCGTTGTCGCGCCCGCTCGATCCGGTGCGTGCGGCGACCACCGCGAAGTCGGCGATGCCGCCGTCGGCGACCGGCTTCTTGACACCATTGAGCACCCCGTTCGCAGCCGTCAGCTTGACGTTCTTCGGCGACGGATTGCCCTTGCCCTCGAACAGCGCCAGCGTGCCGATCGCCTCTCCGGCAGCAATCGCGGGCAGCCATTTCTTCTTCTGCGCGTCGCTGCCCGCGATCAGCAGCGCTTCGGCGGCGAGGTACACGGTCGAAGAGAACGGCACAGGCGCATTGGCCCGCCCCATCTCCTCCGCGATCACGCACAGCTCGAGATGGCCCGCACCCGCGCCGCCGAACTCTTCCGGAATGGCGACGCCGAGAAAACCCATCTCGGCGAGGCCCTTCCACAGCTCCTTGTCGTAAGGCGCCTTGCCGTCGAGCACGATTCGCACCGCCTTGGGCGAGCATTTTTCCGCGAGGAACTTGCGCGCCTGGTCGCGGAGCTGCTTTTGATCGTCGGAGAAATCGAAGTTCATGGCGGCTTACCTCTTATTGTTTGTCGCTGGTATTGATGCCGTCATTCCGGGGCGCCGCGTAGCGGCGAGCCCGGAATCCATTTCGCCGCGCCTATGCGGCCTGATGGATTCCGGGCTCGCGCTGCGCGCGCCCCGGAATGACGAGTTGAGAGAGCGGTGCGTCATCGCAGCACGATCACATCTTCATCCGGCTTGTCCGCATAGAGCCGCTCCACCAGCGCGGCGCGGCGTTCGAGGCCGGCGCGCTGGTTGATGTAGCCCTTGTCGGTGAGCTCGTTACCGTCGATCGAGGGCGGCTCGACCATCAGCATCGCGCGTGCGATGACACGGCTGCTGGCGCCTTCGCACTCCCGGTTATGCGCTTCCAGGCCACGCCTGAAGCAGGCGATCACCTCGGGATGCTTCACCGCATCGGCAAAGCCCAGATCTGGATTGCCGACGAGCTGGCGGCAGGCGTGCAGGTTCGGCCAGGCCAAGAGGCCGATGAACGGGCGGTCCTGACCCGCGACCAGCGCGTCGTGCACGACCGGCGTTGCGGCAGCGATCGCATCGGTCCGCAGCGAGCCGACATGAACGAACGTGCCGGTGGTGAGCTTGAAGTCCTCCACCACGCGGCCGGCAAAGATGATGCCTTGCACCGGATCGGAATCGTCGACGAAGATTCCGGCATCGCCGATGCAGTAAAAACCTTCCTCATCGAACATCTTCTTCGTCAGCTCCGGCTGACCGAAATAGCCGGGCGTGACGTTGACGCCGCGCAGCCGCAATTCGTATTTCGAGCCGCACGGCACCATCTTCAGATCCACGCCGGGGAACGGCAGGCCGATCAGGCCGACGCGCTCGGTGTCCCAATAGGTGCCGGTCGAGGTCGGCGCGGTCTCGGTCGAGCCCCAGCCGGTATAGAACACGATGCGCTCGCCGGTGGTCTTCACCGCCAGCGCCTGCATGCGCTCATAGAGATCGTCGGGCAGGCGCGCGCCGCCATAGGCCATGATCGAGAGATTCTTGAAGAACGAGCGGCAGAGCGCATCGTCCTTCTCCATGGCGGCTGCGAGCGCGGCGTAGCCGGCGGGCACGTTGGCGTAATAGGTCGGCGAGATCTCGCGCAAATTGCGCAGCGTCTCCTCGAACTGGCCCGGCATCGGCCGGCCGTCGTCGATATAGAGCGTGCCGCCGTCGACCAGGATCGGGTGGAACGCCGCGTTGCCGCCCATGGTGTGGTTCCAGGGCATCCAGTCCAGCATGGTCGAGATCGGCCCGTGGGGATCACGCGGCCGCACCTGCATCATCATCGCCGCGTTGGCACACATCATCTCCTGCGTGTTGATGACGGCCTTGGGCATGCCGGTCGAGCCTGACGTGAACAGCAGCTTGCCGACGGTCTGCGGCCTGATCTTCGCGATCGAGGCCTCGACATCAGCGGTAACAGGCGTGGCCGCAAGCTCGGCGAAGCTGACGCTCTTGATGCCCTCGCAGGGCCGCGCGACGTGAACCACGGTGACGCCGCTGAGGTCGAGCGCCTTCAGCGCCTTCTCGAAGGTCGGGCCGTCCTGCACCATCACCACGGCCGGCTTGATCAGGTCGAACAGGTATTTGAGCTTGACGTGATCGTGGCTCATCAACGAGTAGGCCGGCGACACCGGCGCTGCCGGGACGCGCGCCTGCATCGCAGCCTGCGTCATCAGCGCATGCTCGATCGAATTGCCGGAGAGGATCGCGACGGGCCGGCCGTCGAGTTCGAGATTGAGCAGGCCTTGCGTCAGCGCGTCCACGATGCGCTTGGCTTCGCCATAGGACACCTTGCGCCATTCGCGGTTCGGACCGCCACGCTGCGCCAGCCAGATGCGCTCGGGTGCTTCCTTGGCCCATTTCGCCAGCGAGGCCGGGATGTGCTTCTCGTAAGGCTGCAGCGGAATGCGCGACTTCAGCACCACCGTGCCGTCGCCGCGGCGCTCGACCTTGATGTCGCGCGCGAGCCACTGAACCTTGCGAAAGGCGGGCTTCGTCATCACTTCCGCCGCGCTTCCACTCATTTTGCGTCTCCCGGAATTATTGTCCTTTGCGGATCTTGATCGTTCAGCGCCTGATATAGACAGGCTTTCGCTTCTCAAGGAAGGCCCTGATGCCTTCCGAAAACTCTTCCGAGCGGCTGCACAGGACCTGGTTGCGATCCTCCATCGCAATCGCCGCTTCGAGCGAGCCGGCATCGACGCTCATGTTGAGACATTCCTTGGATAGCCGCAGGCCCACGGGCGAGGCCGTCATCATCGCCTCGACATAAGGCTCGGCCGCGTCATCGAGCTTGTCCTCGTCCACGACCTCCGAGACGAGGCCGACCGCGAGCGCGCGCTCGGCGCCGATGAAGCGCCCGGTGAGGATCAGCTCGGATGCGACGGAGACACCGACGAGGCGCGGCAGGAAATAGCTGGTGCCGATGTCGCAGCCGCCGAGACCGAGCTTGATGAAGGCGCAGTTCATCCGCGCCGATCTCGTTGCGATGCGGATGTCGGAGGCCAGCGCCAGCGCAAAGCCGCCGCCGGCCGCGGCGCCCTGCACCAGCGCAAGGATCGGCTGCGGACAGCGCCGCATCAGCATCACGATGTCGGCGATGCGGCGCTGGGAATCCAGCGCCTCCGTAACGCCGGGCGGCTCCTGCTGTCCGGCCCGGCGCGCCACCGCTGCTTTGAGATCGAGGCCGGCACAAAAATTCTTGCCGGCGCCCTTGAGCACGACGACGCGCGTGTCGCGATTGCGTTGCAGGCCCTGGAAATAGGTGTTGAGCGCATCGATCAGCGCGGGATCGAGCGCGTTGAGGTGCTCGGGCCGATTGAGCGTCACCCGGTCGACGCCGTCGTTGTGCTCGATCAGCAGCGGTTGGGACATGGGGCCTCGTGCTAGCCGCGGGTCGCGGCGCCGATTGCTGCGCCCTCTCCCCTTGTGGGAGAGGGCATGTACATCGCTAGCCACATACTCGCTTGGGTGAGGGGTCTGTCTCCGCAGATGAGATCGCGGAGAGAAACCCCTCATCCGGCGCTTCGCGCCACCTTCTCCCACAAGGGGAGAAGGAAGAAAGCGCGTTACCGCGGCGCCATGCGGATGGCGCCGTCGAGGCGGATGGTCTCGCCGTTCAGCATCGGGTTCTCGACGATGTGCACCGCGAGCATGCCGTATTCGGCGGCGTCACCGAGACGCGAGGGATGCGGCACCTGGGCGCCCAGGCTCTTGCGGGCCTCTTCGTTCAAGCCCATCAGCAGTGGCGTGAAGAACAGGCCGGGCGCGATGGTGTTGACGCGGATCTTCTGGCTGGCGAGATCGCGCGCGGCCGGCAGCGTCAGGCCGACGACGCCACCCTTCGACGCCGAATAGGCGATCTGGCCGATCTGGCCTTCGTAGGCCGCAACCGAGGCCGTGTTGATGATGACGCCGCGCTCTTCGCCGACCGGCTCGATCGTGACGAGGCGCTCGGCGAATAGACGCAGGCAGTTGAAGGTGCCGATCAGATTGACGTTGATGATGCGCGCGAACTTTTCCAGCGGATAGACACCGTCGCGACCGACGATGCGCTGCGAGCCGCCGATGCCGGCGCAGTTCATCAGCACGCGCGCGACACCGTGCGCGGCTTCTGCTTTCGCGATCGCAGCCTTGATCTGCTCCTCGCTGGTGACGTCGGCATGCAGCGCCACGCCCTTCACCTCAGTGGCGACCTTCTCGGCGTTTTCCTTGCTCTGGTCGATCACGCCGATCTTGGCGCCCTTGGCCGCCATGGCGCGAGCGGTCGCGGCACCGAGGCCCGAGCCACCGCCGGTGATGAGAACGGCTACGTCTTTCAATTGCATCGCAGATACCTTTCCTTGGGCGTTTCTTCTCTAGACTTGTGACGTGTTGGCCGGACTATCCGGCCGCGGCAGCTTCCCCGGCTTGCGTGAGGATGCCGCCGCAGATCAGCGTTTCCATGTGCTTGATGTATTGCCGGCAGACATCATCGGTGACCGGGCCGACGCCGGTCGCGCGGGACATCGCGTGCCGGCCGAAGAACAGATGATCGCAGGCACCGATCAGGCTGGTGTAGAACAACACCGGATCGGTCGGGCGGAATTCGCCGCGGCTGACGCCCTCGGCCAGCAGGCGGCGGTGGAAGTCCAACAGCGGCGCAACGAAGAACTTCGAGACTTCATCGGCAGAACTCGCGCTGGTCTCGTGCAAGAGATAGTGGATCAGCCGGTTCATATAGGGGAACCGGTGATAGGCGCGGATGATGCCGCCGATATGCAGCTTCAGCTTCGCCGTCGACGTGATCGGCTGCGCCAGCAAATATTCGAGATTGGACATCTCGGTCGCGGCATCCCGCGCCAGCAGCGCCAGCAACAGGCCGTCCTTGTTGCCGAAGTGATATTTGACCAGCGCGGCGTTGGCGCCCGACTTCTGCGCGATGTCGGACAGCGAGATCTCGATCGAGGAGCGTTCGATCATCAGCTCGCTCGCGGCCACTAGCAATTTCTCTGCCGTGGAATTTTTCCCGGCGGGGAGCCTGTTCGGAACGCTGGTAGCCACGGAGATCCCTGTTTGGCCGCTGGAAGCGGGGCGCAGATAAGCGCAAGCAGCGCCTCATCACAAGAGTTAATTGATCGATTGACTAAACGATCTCCGGTCCCTTAAATCCGTCCCCGACAACCAAACCCAATCAAGAATTCAGGGAGAGACCGACATGGCCGAGGCTTACATCGTCGCCGCCGCGCGTACCGCCGGCGGGCGCAAGGGGGGCCGCCTCGCCGGCTGGCATCCGGCCGATCTTGCCGCGAAGGTGCTGGACGAGCTGGTCGACCGCACCAAGGTCGACCCCGCCCAGGTCGAGGACGTGATCATGGGCTGCGTCATGCAGGTCGGCGAGCAGTCCAACAACGTCGCGCGCAACGCGATCATGGCGTCAAAGCTGCCGGAGAGCGTGCCCGGCACGTCGATCGACCGCCAGTGCGGCTCCTCGCAGCAGGCGTTGCACTTCGCCGCGCAGGCGGTGATGTCGGGTGCGATGGATGTCGTGATCGCCGCCGGCGTGGAGTCGATGACGCGCGTGCCGATGGGCCTGTCGTCGCAGCTTCCCGCCAAGAACGGCTTTGGCAATTACAAGAGCCCGGGCATCGAGAAGAAGTATCCGAACATCGTGTTCAGCCAGTTCACCGGCGCGGAGATGATGGCCGAGAAGTACGGCCTCTCCAAGGATGAGCTCGACCAGTATTCCTACGACAGCCATCAGCGCGCGATCGCGGCGACGCAAGGAGGCCACTTCAAGAAGGAGATCGTGCCGCTCGACATCACCCGCGCCGACGGCAGCAAGGACACCCACCACATCGACGAAGGCATCCGCTTCGATGTCACGCTCGACGGCATCAAGGGCGTCAAGCTGATCGCCGAGAACGGCAAGCTGACCGCGGCCAGCGCCAGCCAGATCTGCGACGGCGCCTCCGGCGTCATGGTGGTGAACGAGAAGGGCCTGAAGCAGCTCGGCGTCAAGCCGCTCGCGCGCATCCATCACATGACCATGACGGGCGGCGATCCCGTGATCATGCTCGACGCTCCCTTGCACGCGACCAAGCGTGCGCTGGAGAAGGCCGGCATGAAGATCGGCGACATCGACCTGTTCGAGGTCAACGAGGCCTTCGCCTCGGTGCCGACCGCATGGCTGACGACCACGGGCGCCGATCCTGATAGCCTCAACGTCAACGGCGGCGCCATCGCGCTCGGCCACCCGCTCGGCGGCTCCGGTACCAAGCTGATGACGACGCTGGTCCACGCCCTGCACCAGCGCGGCAAGCGCTATGGCCTGCAGACCATGTGCGAAGGCGGCGGCATGGCCAACGTGACGATCGTGGAACGGCTGTAGGCCGCGGCCATACAAACGGTGTCGTCCCGGACAAGCGCGCCTCAAGCGCGCGCCGATCCGGGACCCATAACCACAGGAGACTGTGGTTATGCTGCGCCGGAGCTCCATCTCGTTTCAACAGCCGAGGCCTGTGGTTATGGATCCCGGCCTTCGCCGGGATGACACCTTTTTTGTTGCGAGATCTCGACCATGACCCACCCCTCCATCCACGCCAGGACGACGCCCGACAAGATCGCCTACCAGATGGCCGGCACCGGCAAGGCGATCACCTATCGGGAGCTCGACGAGCTCTCGAACCAGGGCGCGCAGCTGTTCCGCTCGCTTGGCCTCAAGGCCGGCGACCACATCGCGCTGTTGATGGAGAACCGCCTCGCCTTCATGGAGCTCTGCTGGGCCGCACAGCGGAGCGGGCTCTATTACACCGCGATCAGCCGCTACCTGAAGCAGGACGAGATCGACTACATCATCGCCGATTGCGGCGCCAAGGTCGTGATCACCACACCGAAATGCGCCGAGCAGATCAAGGGCCTGATCAAGGGCACGCCCGGCGAGCCGATCTTCTACATGATGGACGACCCCCTGCCCGGCTTCCGCTCCTACGACAAGGAGGCCGCGGCGCAGCCGACCACGCCGATTGCGGATGAGGTCGCCGGCTACGACATGCTCTATTCGTCGGGCACCACCGGCCGCCCGAAGGGAATCAAGAAGGCATTCGAAGGCAACAGGATCGACGTGCCGAACGCCTTCCTGCGCGTGCTCTGCGCCGACATGTGCGGCATGAACGCGGAGAGCACCTATCTGTCACCGGCCCCCCTCTATCACGCGGCGCCCCTGCGCTTCAACATGATGGCGATCGTGCTCGGCGGCACCTCCATCATCATGGAACACTTCGATGCCGAAGAGTTCTTGAAGCTGGTCGAGAAATACAAGGTGACGCAATCCCAGCTGGTGCCGACCATGTTCGTGCGCATGCTGAAGCTGCCGGACGAGGTGCGCGCCAAGTACGACGTCTCCACGCTGAAGGGCGCGATCCACGCCGCTGCGCCCTGCCCGGTCGACGTCAAGGCGAAGATGATCGAATGGTGGGGACCCATCCTGATCGAGTATTACGCCGGCTCGGAAGGCAATGGCGTCACCGTCTGCAACTCGCAGCAATGGCTGGAGCACCGCGGCAGCGTAGGCCGCGCCGTGGTCGGCAAGATCAAGATTCTCGACGAGAACGACGAGGAGCAGCCTGTCGGCGAGATCGGCACCGTCTATTTCGCCGACGCACCCGCCTTCACCTATCACAACGATCCCGAGAAGACGAAGAAGGCCTACAACGCCAGGGGATGGTCCACACTCGGCGATGTCGGCTATCTCGACAAGGACGGCTTTCTCTACCTCACCGACCGCAAGTCCTACATGATCATCTCCGGCGGGGTGAACATCTACCCGCAGGAGACCGAGGACGTGCTGATCACGCACCCCGAGGTCGCCGACGTCGCCGTGTTCGGCGTGCCGAACGAGGAGATGGGCGAAGAGGTCAAGGCGGTGGTGCAGCCGCACGACATGCGCCGCGCCGGCAAGGCCCTTGAGGCCGATTTGATCGCCTACTGCAAGAGCCGCCTCTCCGCCATCAAGTGCCCGCGCTCGATCGATTTCGAAGCCGAGCTGCCGCGCACGCCCACGGGCAAGCTGGTGAAGCGACACCTGCGCGATCGCTACTGGCCGAAGACGGCGGCGAAGATTTAGCTAAGGTCTCGTAGGGTGGGCAAAGGCGCGAAGCGCCGTGCCCACCACCTGTCCAAGCTACGATCGGTTTGGTGGGCACGCTTCGCTTTGCCCACCCTACGAGATCAGCGCAAGCCACCTCAATCAAACAAGCTCGGCGTGTGGTTCACCAGCGCGCCTTCGATCTCGAGCATCTTCAGCTTCGTCACCACGCCGCCGTTTGCCGAGAAGCCGCCGGGCTTGTTGCCGGCGGCGAGCACGCGATGGCAGGGCACCACGATCGGGCACGGGTTGCGGCCGAGCGCCTGGCCAACGTCGCGCGACAGCTGGACGCCGCCGAGCTGTTTTGCGATGTCGCCATAGGTGATGGTCTTGCCGGGCGGGATCGCGCGGGCGATCTCGTAGACGCCGCGATTGAACTCGGGCACGCCGTCGAGGTCGAGCGGGATGTCGGTGAGATCATCCGGCTCGCCCGCGAGCAGTCTTGTCATGCGGTCGATCGCCTCTCGCACCTCGGCGGTCGGCTCGGCTTCGGTGGCGTCGGCATGGCGCTGGCTGATGCGGGTGCGGATCTTCTGCTCGCCGCCCATCGGCAATTGTGTGCCGTTGATGCCGCGCGGACCCCAGGCGATGGCACACAGGCCGATCCGTGTGTCGAACAGGGCAAAATGCTGGTCGCTCATGGCTTGGTTCCTGGCTTGCTTTCGTTGCAGGCCCCACTTTCAACTCACGCCAAATCTAGGCTTGGAAATAGTTGCGATCCACCCGGTTTCCGGGAATCTTGCACAGAAGTTCCGATCCTCTCTCGCGAGTCCATAATGCAGAGCCTTCACGTCAACGGATACGACATGCCCTATCTCGACGTGGGCGAAGACAGGGGCCGACCGCCGCTGGTCTGCGTGCATGGATCGCTGAATGATTTCCGGGTCTGGGGCTGCGTGCTGGGCCCGTTGACGCAGCGGCATCGGGTGATCGCCGTCAGCCTGCGCCACTTCTTCCCGGAAAAATGGGATGGGGTCGGCGACACCTATTCGATCGCCCAGCACGCCAGCGACGTCATCGCCTTCGTCGACAAGCTCGATCTCGGGCCGGTCGATTTGATGGGCCATTCCCGCGGCGGGCATATCTGCTTCCGCGTGGCGCAGCAGCGGCCCGATCTCTTGCGCCGGCTGATCCTGGCCGAGCCCGGGGGCGAGCTCGATGCGAGCCTTGATCCGGATTACGTCGGCGGCCCCTCGCCGCTGCTGGCGCGCTTCACGGCCTCGGCCGAGAAGATCGCTGCCGGCGATGTCGACGGCGGGCTCGCCGTCTTCGTCGACACGCTGGAAGGCCCCGGCACCTGGCCGCGGCTGCCGGCGATGGTGAAGCAGAATTTGCGCGACAACGCCTACACGCTGATCGGCCAGGTCCGCGACAATCGCCCGCCGTTCTCCAAGGTGGACGCGGAGGCGATCAAGATGCCGACGCTGTTCATCCTGGGCGCGCGGACCAAGGGCCTGTTGCCAAAAGTGCTGCATGCGCTCGCGGCGCATGTGCCCTATTCCAAGACGGCGATCATCCCGAACGCGACACATCCGATGTTCGAGCAGGCGCCGCAGAAATTCTCCGAAGTGGTTCTCGATTTTCTGGCGAGCTGATCCATGCAGAGCTTTCGCGTCAATGGTTACGACATGGCCTATCTCGAAGTCGGTGAGGGCCCGCCGCTGGTCTGCGTGCACGGTACGCTGGGTGATTTTCGCACCTGGTATTCGGTGCTCGGCCCGTTGTCGAAATCCCATCGTGTGATCTCGGTCAGCCTGCGGCATTTCTTTCCCGAGCATTGGGACGCGATCGGCGACGACTACAAGATGGCGCAGCATGTCGCGGACACGATCGCCTTCATCGAGCAGGTCAAGCCTGGCCCCGTCGACCTGATGGGCCATTCGCGCGGCGGCCACATCGCCTTCCGCGTGGCGCAGGCGCGGCCTGATCTGCTGCGCAAGCTGGTGCTGGCCGAGCCCGGCGGCGATCTCGACGCATCCCTGCCAGTGCCCGAAGGCACGCCCGCGCATCCGCCGCTGGCGGCCCGCACCGCGCGATCGGTCGAGATGATCCGCGCCGGCGACCTCGAGGGCGCGCTGCAGAACTTCTACGAAGGCATCGAAGGCGACGGCTCCTGGCGGCGCGTGCCGGCTGCGGCCAAGCAGCAACTTCGCGACAACGCGCTCACCTTCCTCGGCCAGATCAACGAGCAGCGCCGGCCCTACACGCTGAGCGATGCGCAGGCCATCAGGACGCCGACGCTGCTGATCGGCGGCGGCGCCACCACCGGCAGCCTGTCGGTGATGTGGCGCGTGCTGGCCGCGCACATCGCGGGCGCCGAGACGGCGGTGATCGCGAACGCCGGCCATTGGATGTTCGAGCAAGCACCGCTGGAGTTCGGCGAGGTGGTGAACGGGTTCCTGGCGAAGTAGCTCCTCCCGTTTCGACGAAACAACCCCATGCGCAGTAGACGGCCCAAGCAATATCAATAGCTTAAGCAGGGCCTAACATTGGGCGTGTGACGCGGTCAGCCGTGCTTGACCCCCGCCCGTCCCGGGCGTAGCTTCGAACACGGAATTCCGTATTCCATTTTGGAGCTGACGGCGTGATTCCTCTCGACCCGCTCCCGAACCTGATCGACCAGGTCTATTCGCGGATCCTGGAGGCGATCTCCGACCGCACGCTCCAGCCCGGCCAGCGCATCCGGCAGAACGAGCTCGCCGACAGGCTCGGCGTGTCGCGCCAGCCGGTATCGCATGCGCTGCATCTGTTGCACCGGCAGGGCCTGGTCGCCGAGAGTGGCCGTCGCGGCTTTGAAGTGACCCAGCTCGATCCTGCGCGCATCCGCCAGCTCTACGAGGTGCGCGGCACCATCGACGCGCTGGCGGCCCGCCTTGCGGCGACACGCGCGGCCCGCGACGCGGCGGGACGCGCGCGACTGGAGACAGCGCTCGCCGCCGGGCGCCGCAGCGACCACAACACGATGCTATCCGAGCTCATCACCCTCGATGTCGATTTTCACCGCGCGATCTATCAGCTCGCCGGCAATCCCGTGATCGAGGAGACCATGGCGCCGCAATGGCCGCACATGCGGCGCTCGATGGCGACGGTGCTCTCCGAGCTCGACTATCGGGCCAAGGCCTGGGCGGAGCATGCCGATATTGCCGGAAACATTCTAAGCGGCAATGCCAAAGCGGCCGAACGCGCCGCGCTGGCGCACGCGCAGACGGCCGGACGAATGACCGAGGAGAGATTGAGAGCGACTGACGAGGCGGCGGCGTAGCGACAGCCACCGTCATTCCGGGGCACGCGAAGCGTGAACCCGGAATCCATTGAGCGGCAGGGACTGTAGATGAATGGATTCCGGGCTCGCGACTTCGTCGCGCCCCGGAATGACAAAAAACAACGCAAGGAGGACGACCCCATGAGACTGTCCCAGGAGCAATTGGAGTTCTTCCACCGCGAGGGCTGGCTGTTCCTGCCCGAATTGTTTGCCCAAGAGGAGGTCGACCTGCTCGCGCGCGAGGCGGTCGGCATCTACGACGCCAACCGTCCCGAAGTCTGGCGCGAGAAGAGCGGCGCGCCGCGCACGGCCTTTGCCGCGCATCTCTACAACGAGGCGTTCCGCATCCTCGGCGCGCATCCGCGCATGATCGAGCCGGTCGAGCAATTGTTCGGCGAGCCCGTCTACATGCACCAGTTCAAGATCAACGCGAAATCGGCCTTCACTGGCGACGTCTGGCAATGGCACCAGGATTACGGCACCTGGAAGCGCGACGACGGCATGCCGGAGCCGCGGGCGATGAACATCGCGATCTTCCTCGACGAGGTGATGCCGATCAACGGCGCCTTGATGCTGGTGCCGCGCAGCCAGAATGCCGGCGATCTCGAGGCTTCGCATGACCTCGCCACTACGTCCTATCCGCTGTGGACGCTGGACGAGGACACGGTGACGCGCCTCGTCAAGCAGGGCGGCATCGTCGCGCCCACCGGCAAGCCGGGCGGCATGCTGATGTTCCACGGTAATCTCGTGCACGGCTCCAGCGGCAACATCACGCCCTATCCGCGCAAGATCGTATACCTGACGCTGAACGCGGTCTCGAACCATATCCGCACACCGACGCGGCCGGACTACATCGCGCACCGCGATTTCACGCCGATCAAGACAGTGGACGACGACGCGCTGCTGCGGCTGGCACGGGCACCGCGGCAGGCGGCGGAGTAACCTGTCATTCCGGGGCGACGCGCAGCGTCGAGCCCGGAATCCATCGGGCCGCAGACATTGTGGATGAATGGATTCCGGGCTCGCGCTTCGCGCGCCCCGGAATGACGAGCTTTGATTGTTGCACCTACGGACCCCCCCCATGAACCTCTTCCGCCTCCTCCAGGCCCGCGCGTCCGCCGGCAAGCCCGTTCGCGTCGCGCTGATCGGCGCCGGCAAGTTCGGCTCGATGTTCCTCGCACAGGTGCCGCACACGCCGGGGCTGGAGGTGCCCATCATCGTCGACATCGACCGCGACCGGGCGCGCGAGGCCTGCCGCACGGTCGGCTGGGACGCCGAGCGGATCGCCGCCACCGTCTTCACCGATGACGGCGCGCGCGCCATCGCCGGCGGTGCCATGGACGTGGTGGTGGAGGCGACCGGCAATCCCGCAATCGGCATCCGCCACGCGCGCGCCGCGATCGCGGCGGGCAAGCATATCGTGATGGTCAATGTCGAAGCGGACGTGCTCGCGGGCCCGCTGCTCGCCGAGGAAGCGCGTAAAGCCGGCGTGGTCTATTCGCTCGCCTATGGCGATCAGCCGGCGCTGACCGCGGAGATGGTCGATTGGGCCCGCGCCACCGGCTTTCACGTCGTTGCCGCCGGCAAGGGCACGAAGTACCTGCCGGCCTATCACGACGTGACGCCCGACGGCGTCTGGCAGCATTACGGCCTGACCGCGGGTGAAGCGCAGTCGGCCGGCATGAATCCGCAGATGTTCAACTCCTTCCTCGACGGCACCAAGTCGGCGATCGAGATGGCCGCGATTGCCAATGCCTGCGGCCTCGACGTGCCCGTAGACGGCCTGTCGTTTCCGCCCTGCGGTGTCGACGATTTGCCGCATATCATGCGGGCGCGCTCGCGCGGCGGCGTGCTGGAGCGATCAGGCCTCGTCGAAGTCGTCTCCTCGCTCGAACGCGACGGCCGGCCGGTGTTTCGCGACCTGCGCTGGGGCGTCTATGTCGTGCTGGAGGCACCGAACGACTATGCTGCCGACTGCTTCCGGCAATATGGCCTGAAGACCGACGCCAGCGGACGCTTCGCCGCCATGTACAAGCCCTATCATCTGATCGGGCTCGAGCTGAACATCTCGGTGCTGGCGGCGGCGCTGCGGGGCGAGGCCACTGGGCAGCCTTACGGCTTCCGCGGCGACGTCGTGGCCGTGGCCAAACGCAATCTGCGTGCCGGGGAGATGCTGGACGGCGAAGGCGGCTACACGGTGTGGGGCAAGCTGTTACCGGCGGCCGCGAGCCTCAAGGCCGGCGCCCTGCCGATCGGGCTCGCACATCGCTTGAAGCTGAAGCACGACGTCGCCCACGGCACGGTGGTGCGCTGGAGCGATGTCGAGTTCGATGCAAACAACGAGACGATCAGGGTGCGAAAAGCGATGGAGACGGCTTTCGCGAAGGAGCGGTAAGGGACGAGATCGGCGCCACGGGCGCCTCGCCTCTCGCGCTTGCGGGTGTCTGTCGCGCATTCGCAGGCGCGAGATGGCAGGTGGCTTGATTATCGCGAGACGAACGGTCATCCTTGCTGACGGAATGCCATCATAGTGGGGATTCCAACAAGAAGAGGCCCATCAGGGTCGTTCGGAAACGCTATCAAACCTCAAACAAAACAACGCCGAGTCTCAAAAAGAACGAACGATCAAGTTCGTTCCCTGTCGAAGGCATCGGCATAGCGGAGGGTCCGCATGAAACGTCGTGATTTCCTGAAGGTAACGGGCGCGAGCCTGGCAGCGAACACCGCAGTGGCGGCGCCCGCGATTGCGCAAAGCTCGCCCGAGATCAAGTGGCGGTACGCCACGAGCTGGCCGAAGGCGCTCGATACGCTCTATGGCGGCTGCGAATATTTCTGCAAGCAGGTCGCCGAGCTCACCGACAACAAATTCCAGATTCAGCCGTTTGCGGCCGGAGAGATCGTTCCAGGCCTGCAGGTACTGGACGCCGTCTCCAACGGCACGGTCGAGATCGGCAACACCGCGCTCTATTACTACTGGGGCAAGAATCCGGCCTTCACCTTCGCAACCGCACTGCCGTTCGGCTTGAACACGCGGCAGCAGATTTCCTGGCTGTTGTGGGGCGGTGGGCAGGATCTCGTCAACGACCTGCTTAGGGAGCACAACGTTTATGGCATCCCGACCGGATCGACCGGCGCGCAGATGGGCGGCTGGTTCAGGAAGGAGATCAAGAGCCTCGACGATTTGAGGGGCCTGAAGATGCGCATCGGCGGTTTCGCCGGCACGATCCTCTCCAAGCTCGGCTGCGTGCCACAGCAACTCGCTGGCGGCGACATCTATCCGGCGCTGGAGAAGGGCACCATCGACGCCGCCGAATGGGTCGGCCCCTATGACGACGAGAAGCTAGGTTTCGTGAAGGTCGCCAAATACTACTACTACCCCGGCTGGTGGGAAGGCACGAGCCAGGGCCACAACATCATGAACATCGAAAAGTGGAATGCGCTGCCCAAGCATTACAAGGCGGCGATCGACGCGGCATCGCGCGATACCTTCACCTGGATCACCGGCAAATACGATGCAGTGAATGCGCCGGCGCTGAAGCGGCTGATCGTGAACGGTGCAATCGTCAGAGGCTTCCCGCAGGAGGTGCTCGAGGCCTGCTACAACGCCGCCAACGAGATCTACGCGGACCTCTCCAAGTCCAATTCGCATTTCGGCAAGATGCATGCGAGCATGATGGCGTTCAAGAACGACTCGCTGCCCTGGACGCAGGTTGCGGAGCTGAGCTACGACAGCTTCATGGCGCGGATGCGCGCCAAGACATGAGGCGCTGAGACCCCCCACGACTAAAGACGAAGAAGCCCCGGAGATGCCACCATCTCCGGGGCTTTGGTCGTTTTGCCGGTCGTTTCGGGCCGGAAGCGGCGGTCAAACCTCGGCTTCGCAATTGCGAGCGCACTGACGGCGCTTGATTATCGCAAGGCGACCGGTCATCCTGACGCCATTCCGCAATGCGCGGAATCCAAAAAGAGCCCGAAGGGCCTTCGGAAACGCCAAAATATTTTAAAACACCCACGTCGATCATCGGCGACGCAAAGACGACACCAAGATCGTTCCCTTGTCGAAGAATCGGCGCAACGGAGGGATACGCATGAAACGTCGTGATTTTCTCAAAGTGACCGGGGCTGGGCTGGCCGCAAGCACGGCCGTTGCCGCGCCGGCCATCGCACAATCGTCGCCGGAAGTGAGATGGCGCCTCGCGGCGAGCTGGCCCAAGGCGCTCGATACGCTCTATGGCGGCTGCGAATATTTCTGCAAGCGCGTCGCCGAAGCCACCGACAACAAATTCCAGATTCAGCCGTTCGCCGCCGGTGAGATCGTGCCAGGCCTGCAGGTGCTCGACGCCGTCTCCAACGGCACCGTCGAGATGGGCAACACGGCGCTGTATTATTACTGGGGCAAGAACCCGGCGTTCACCTTCGGCACGTCGCTGCCGTTCGGATTGAACACGCGCTCGCATATTGCCTGGCTGCACTTCGGCGGCGGCACCGACATGCTCAACGACCTCCTGAAGGAATACAACGCCGTCGGCATTCCGACCGGTTCGACCGGCGCCCAGATGGGCGGCTGGTTCCGGAAGGAGATCAAGTCGATGGAAGATTTCAGGGGACTGAAATTCCGCGTCGGCGGCTTCGCCGGCACGATCATCGCCAAGGTGGGCGGCGTGCCGCAGCAGATCGCAGGCGGCGACATCTATCCGGCGCTGGAAAAGGGCACGATCGACGCGGCCGAATGGGTCGGACCTTACGACGACGAGAAGCTCGGCTTCGTGAAGGTCGCCAAGTATTACTACTATCCGGGCTGGTGGGAAGGCACCGGCCAGGGCCACAACATCATGAACCTCGACAAGTGGAACGCGCTGCCGAAGCAATATCAGGCCGTGATCGAGACGGCGTCGCGCGACACCTTCACCTGGGTCACGGGCAAGTACGACTACGTCAATCCGCCCGCGCTGAAGCGCCTGCTGGTGGCCGGGGCGATCCTGAAGCCGTTCCCGCAGGAAGTGCTCGAGGCCTGCTACAATGCCGCGGGCGAGATCTACGCCGATCTCGCCAAGAACAATCCGCACTTCAGCAAGATGTATTCGAGCCTCACCGCCTACCGCAACGAGACGCTCGCCTGGCAACAGGTGGCGGAGCTCAGCTTCGACAGCTTCATGATGCGGATGCGGACGCGGACGTAAGCACATCGCGCTGCGCGCAGCGAAACGACAAAAGCCCCGGAGCTGGCTTCGGGGCTTTTTTAGAGGGCAGAATGCTCGTGCCCCGGACGCAGCGCAGCGTCCCTTCGACGGTGCGTTGCAGAGCCGGGGTTCACGCTACTGCGAATCCGCGGCTCTCTGGGTCCCGGCTCTGCGGAGCGGTACTTCGTACCGCACCGCGTCCGGGACACGAGAGCGACGCTCTCAGTTCTCGTCGTCGCCGAGCGCGGCAACCAGCTTGTCGTAATACTTGGCGACGAGATCGATGTTTGCCTTGTTCTCGACCGGCGGCACCGGCGTCTTGAGCGCCTGGTTGAGCTCGTCGAGGGCTTCCTTCTTGTCCTTGGCCGGCATCTTCTTGTCGGTCTGGATCTGCGCGATCTGCGCTTTG